>CBDBOU010000003.1:0-400000 GCA_965208535.1 Vicinamibacterales bacterium
CGCTGGCGCCCGGTCGACAGCCTGCAGGCCGCGGGGCGGGCCCCTGCCGCGGGCGCGGCGGAGACCTACGGCGCACTCGGCATGGTGCTCATGGCGGCGGAGTTGCCCGGCGCCGCCGCCCCGGCGCTTCGGAACGCGCAGACGCTGGCCCCGGCCGACGTCCGCTGGCCCTACTACCTGGCGCATCTGCACCGGGACGCCAGCGCGCTCGACGAGGCGGCCGATCGCTTCGAGGCGGCGCGGCGACTGCAGCCGGACGACATGGCCGTTCTGGTCTGGCTGGGCGACGTGCGCCTGGCGCAGGGAGACGCGGAGGCCGCCGAGCCGCTGTTCGCGCGCGCCCTGCGCCTCTATCCCGATTCGCTCTCCGCGCGGTTCGGGTTGGCCCGCGTCGCGCTGATGCGGGAGGAGTTCGAGCCGGCGGCCCGGGGCCTGGAGGAGATCCTCGCCCTCGAACCCTCGGCGACGGCGGCCCACTATCCGCTCGGGCAGGCCTATCTGCGGCTCGGCGAAGCGGAGCGGGCGCAGGAGCACCTGCGGCAGCGGGAGGCGGCCGACGTCCGGCCCGCCGACCCGCTGATGGCCGCCCTGGACGGACTGCTGGAGAGCTCCCAGGCGTACGAGACGCGCGGTATAGAGGCGCTGAACCGCGAGGACTGGGACGGGGCCGTCGCCGCGTTCCGCCGCGGCCTGGAGCTCGATCCTGCAGACGCGGAGCTTCGGCACCGGCTCGGAACGGCGCTCTATCTGCGGGGCGATACGGGGACGGCGCGCACGAAGCTGGAGCGGGCCGCGGCGGATGCGCCCGAGCTGCCGCAGGCACAATACAGCCTGGGGGTGCTGCTGCAGGAGGAGGGCAGGTACCGGGAAGCGGCCGAACGGTTCGCCGCGGCGCTGCGGGGGCGGGCGTCGTACGCCGAGGCCCGCCTGCGCCTGGCCTACAGCCTGCGCCGGTCGGGCGATACGGAGGGCGCCCTGGCGCAGTATCAGCAGGCGTCGCGGATGAACCCGGACCTCGTCGAGGCAGCCTTCGGACACGCCATGACGCTTGTCGTGCTCCACCGCTGGTCTGCCGCCCGCGCGCGGCTCGAGCAGGCGCTGGAAGCGTACCCGGACGATGCCGGGGTGGCCCACGCACTCGCGCGCGTGCTGGCCGCGGCCCCGGACGAGCGCGTCCGCGATGGCGCGCGCGCGCTGGCCATGGCGGACGGTCTCGCCTCGCGGGGGCGGAGTCTCGACCTGGGGGAGACGATGGCGATGGCGCTGGCCGAGGTCGGCGCCTTCGACCGCGCGGCGGCGCTGCAGCGCGATCTCGTCACAGGAGCCATGCGCGCCGGACTCGCCGGCGTTTCCGGTCGGTTGCAGGAGAACCTGCGGCGCTACGAGCGGGGCGAGGCGTGCCGCACGCCGTGGCCCGACGGGGAAGTGCCGTGAGCGACTCCGCCGTGTGCGGCCGACGAGGCATCGTCCCTCGCTACGCCGCTTCCCGGTCACGGACGCCCCGCCGGGTCTCCTCCTCGCGCTGCGCGATTCGGGCGTTTGGCCGGTCTTTGTACCGCCACCGGTTCCCGATCGGAATCGCCTGCGCGGTACTGGTGCTGAGCGGAGGCCGATCGACCGGGCAACCCGGCGCCTCGGGACTGCCGGGCGCCGCGGGCCGGGCGGGTTCGGCAGCGCAGAACGCCGTGCCTGCCGCGGTCGTGTTCACCGACGTGACGGCGCAGGCCGGCATCGACTTCACGCACGACAACGGGGCCGCGGGCGATCACTGGTACCCGGAGCTGTTCGGCGGCGGGGTCGCCGTGCTCGACCTGGACGGCGACGGCCGGTCCGACCTGCTGTTCGTCAACGGCAGGCGGTGGGGATCGGCCGGCGAGACCCGTCATGGCCTGTTCCGCAACAACGGGGACGGCACTTTCGGCGACGTCTTCGCGGGGAGCGGCCTGGACGGCGCCGAAATCTACGGCCTGGGAGCCGCGGTCGCCGACTACGACAACGACGGCCGCGACGACCTCTTCCTGACGACGGTGGACGGGGGGCGGCTGTACCGCAACGCGGGGAACGGCACGTTCCGCGACGTGACCGCCGGCTCGGGCATCGGCGACGGCGGGTTCGCGGTCAGCGCCGCGTGGCTCGACTACGACCGCGACGGCCTGGTCGACCTCTTCGTCGGGAACTACGTGGACTGGTCGCCCGAGACCGACACGGGGTGCGGCAATCCACCGGGGTACTGCGGTCCCGACGCGTACCGTCCGGTCGCGCCCACCCTGTACCGCAACGCCGGGCAGGGTCGCTTCGAGGACGTCACCGCACAGGCCGGCCTCGACGACCCGACCGACAAGGCGATGGGGGTCGCCGTGCTCGACTACGACGCCGACGGCTGGCCCGACGTGTTCGTCGGCAGCGACCGCGTGCCCGCAAAGCTGTACCACAACGACGGCGCGGGGCGATTCGTCGACGTGGGCCTGCGCGCCGGCGTGTCCCTGAGCGAACGGGGACGGGCGCGCGCGAACATGGGGGTGGACGCGGCCGACTACGACCGGTCGGGCCGCCCGGACATCCTCGTCGGCAATTTCCTCCACGAGATGCTCGGCCTCTATCGCGACGCGGGCGACGGCTTCTACGTGGACGCCGCGCCCCGCACGGCGGTGGGCCGCGCCAGCTACCAGTCGGTCACCTGGGCGGTCTTCTTCCTGGATGTCGACCTCGACGGCCGCCTCGACATCTTCGCCGCGAACGGCGGCACCGACGAGTCGCAGGGGATGCTGGATTCGCGAGCGCGGCTCAGCCAGCCGCCGCTGCTGCTCAGAAACCGGGGCGACGACACGTTTCAGGACGCCAGCCGCGGAGCGGGCGAGGCGTTCGGCCGGCCGGCCATGGGGCGGGGGGCCGCCTACGCCGACTTCGACGGCGACGGGGATCTCGACCTCGTGCCCTCGGCAACCGGCTTGTCTCCGAGGTCGCGAGCGCCGACGTGCTGGAGGTCCTCACGCCGATCTCGCACGTGAAGGTCCAGACGGCCGGGAACGTGCGGCAGCGCATCAGCGCGGTGATGGACTCCCCGGCTACACCCGGCCGTGGACATCCACGGATCACGGATCCACGGACCGTAACCGTGGGCCGCCATCTTCTCCACGACTCCCGTTCGCCGGTCGTCGGCGTCGACCGCAATCAGGGATTGCGTATCGGAATCCTGCATGGGTGTCCACCTCGGAACCGCGGTATCGGCGGAACCGTCGACCGGATGTTTTGCCCCCGGGAAGTCGTCGGCCCGCTGGGGTCACCATTCTCGCGAATCTTCCTCGAACACCGAGGTCGGCAGGCTGTAGGAATGCTCGTACTCGCCCAGATTCGAGACTTCGAGCAGACTCCTGAACCGCGACCTCGACCGGTACGCGGCCAGGGGCGGCGCGAGCTTCCGCAGCATCCTGTCGGCAAGATTGCGCAGCCGCAGCAACGCAAGCTCCTTCTTCAGTCTTCCGCCGGGGAACCTCAGCTCGTCGGCCAGCCCGTCCCCGATCATCTCCCGGGACACCTGGTACATGTACTTCGCCATGGCGCGTCGCGTCTTGGGCTCGGTGAACCCCAGCACGATCGGCGCGCTGTTGATGATGCTGTTCGCCATGATGATCGCATCCTCGTCGGGCCGCGGCTCGCACTGCGCCGCAATCTCGAACCACCTGACCGACGACGCGTAGTCCTGGAACAGGATCTGGTCGGGTATCCCCATGAGCCGGCCGGTGTACCGCCAGACATGCACGTACGCCTCGCGTTCCCGGTCGCTGAAGTCGCTGCCGAGGTTCGCGACGTGCTGCAGCAGCCTCCCCGAAAAGGCGGCGGCGCCGAGCAGCATGTGGGCCGCGCTGAGGGGGACCCCGTACACCGACTCGTCCCATTCATCGGCAGTCGCAATCAGCCGCCTCGCTTGCGCATGCACGAGTCGGATTCTGAGGCTGAGCTTCCACCCGTCGCCGCCCGGCTCGATGCCCCCGGGCAGATACTGTTCCACGAGTTGCAGCAGGTTCTGCTTGAGCCGCCGAACCCCGTTCGTCATGATGCGGCTCCGAATGCGGAACGACTTGCTGATGAGTGTGGAAAAGCCCTCGATGATGGCCCCGCCCACCAGGGCGCCCATCACCATCTCGGAGTTGCGCAGAAGGGCCCGGGTCGCATCGCGGGCCAGATCGCGGTCGAACCAGTCGGGCAGGACGCCCGCGTCCGCAATCAGGTCACGCAGCGACTCGGGCGTGTCGGCCGGCAGATCACTGAAGTTGTCGAGCGTTGTCGCGATGATTCCGTGCGCGTCCGCCGGCGACGCGTTCGCCGCCAAGTCGGCGACCACGACATCGGCCACCGGGTCTCCCAGCATCGTGTGGCGGACGTATTTCTCGGCCAGCAGCGGATCGACTTTGCGGGCGGTTTCGTAACCGGCGACGTAGGCGTCCGGGACGTTCATCAATGCCCCCCGGCGTCGGGTGAGCGCCGCCACACGGGCATCGCCGTCATCTTGTGCGCTCCCTGACGGTCACCCGAAAGCCGAGCACGCCGACCCCGACGTTCTCGCGTTTCGGTGGGCGGCTCGAAACCGGCTCTACCCGCAAGCGCTGCGTGATGGCGGCCAGCGCCAGCACGAACAGCATTGCCGCCAGATCCGCGCCGGAGCAGGCATGCGGACCGGCGCCGAACGGGATATAGGCATGCTCCGGACACGGCGGGCCGGCACGGCCCGATGCTTCCAGCCAGCGCTCCGGCCAAAACTCGCCGGCGCGCTCCCAGCACTCGGCGCGGTGGTGCAGCACGCGCATCCCGATGTACACCAGCGTACCCCGCGGAATGCGGTAGCCGCCGAGCTGGCAGTCCTGCTCCACCTGTCGCGCCCGCATGACGTAGGGCGGCGGCTCCAGGCGCAGGGTTTCCTGGAACACCGCGCGCACGTAGGCCAGCCGCGGCAGGTCGCCGGCCGCAACCGGGCGGTCGCCCAGCACGTCCGCCACTTCCTGCTCGACCCGCTCCCGGATAGCCGGGTTGCGCGCCAGGTGATCGAGCGCGAAGCACAGGGCGGCCGTCGGCGCATCCGTGAACGCACACAGGAAGCCGATCATCTCGTCGCGCAGCGCCCTGGCATTGGGATACGACCACTCGCTGCGCCTCTGGTCAGCCGCCCGCACGAGGCGCGAAACCAGGTCGCGGCCCGCGTGGGACGGATCGCCGGCGCGTTCGATGGCGCCGTAGATCGCCGCATCCAGCGCGGCCGTGTCGGGCACCCGGCCGGCCTTCTTGACATGCTGGCCGAACGGCAGCAGATCAAGCAGTATGGCCGCCTTCAGCAGCCTGCCGATCCGCAGGCCCTCGGCGCGGCCCGCGGCATGCCCCAGCGCAGCGTCCACCAGCGCGTCCCAGACGTAGCGCTCGATCTCCGGCCGCAGGTCCACGGTCCGGCCCGGCTGGAGCCGCCCGCAAAGCTCCCGCGCATGGGCCGCAATCGCCTCGGCGTACGCCGCCAGGCAATCGTCCGCGAACGCGGCCGCCATGAGCTCGCTGCGCCAGCGATGGTCCTCGCCGTGATGCACCGGCAGGCAGCCGTACTCCATCAGCGGGTTCGGCTCCCTGCCCCCGGGCGCCCACGGGGGGAACAGCTCCACGCGACTGACGAGCACTTCCTGGATCAGCGCGGCGTCGAATACGGCACAGCACCGCAGCCCCGGCAGTCCGAAGTACACGATGTCGCCATGGTCCCGATGCAGGCGTTCCATGAACTCCGGAAAGCTGGTGAGCCGCTCGAAGTAGTTGCGCAGACGGCGGCCGCGTGGACCGGGCGGCAGCGCCGGAGAGTTGCCGGCCTCGTAGTGCGCCGCTCCTGCCTCTTGCATCATGCACCCGGCCTGCGTTCGTCGACCCGCGCGCTGATCGGCCCCTTCACGCCCAGCCCGAGCAGTTCGGCCTTGAACGGCGTGGGCGACACCAGCGTGAGCCGTATGCCCTGCGCGCAACTCGCGAGCGTGAGCACCACCAGCATCGTCGCGAATTCCCAGCCGAGACAACTGTGCGGTCCGATGAAGAACGGCGTATAGGCATGTTCGGGACGGGCATCCGGCGCGTCGCCCAACCAGCGCTCCGGCCGGAACTCCGTCGGATGCTCCCAGTGCGCGGGATCCTGGTGCGACTCGCCCAGACAGGGCTGCGCAATGGTGCCCTGCGGGATCCGGTAGCCGCCGATGGAGCAGTCCTCCGCCGCCTGCCGCCAGTGGGAAGTCCCGGCGTAGGACGGCGGCCGCAGCCGGAAGCTCTCCCGGGCGACCGCCTGCGTGTAGGGCAGCCGGTCGAAGTCCGCGCCCGTAATGGGGCGGTCGCCGAGCATCTCGTCGACCTCCCGCTCCAGGCGCTCGCGCACGTCGGGATGCGCGTCGAGCAGCTCGAGGCTCCACACGAGCCCCATCATGGGCGAGTCGATGGAGCCGAGCACGATCATGTAGAGCTCGTCGCGCAACTCGGCGTCGCCGCCGGCGAACGGGCAGCCGCCCTGCGCGTCGGCCGTCCGGACGACGTGCGAGGCCATGTCCGCGCCGTCGTGCCCCGCATTACGGGCCTTCCGCATCGCTCCGTACACGGCGTCGTCCATGGCCCGGATCGCCTGCTCTGCGCGGCGGTTTCCAGGCAGCGGCAGGCGCTTGAGCGCCGCCGACAGCGGCAGGTAGCTCAGCGCCCAGTCGCGCTTGATTGCCGCACCGGCATCCCAGGCCACTTCCGGCGGAATGCGCGGTTCGGTTCCCAGCAGCGCGTCGAGCAGCGCGCTGCAGGTGAGGCGACCGGTTTCGGACTTGTAGTCGATCGTCTGTCCCGGATGCCAGCGCGCCTTCATCTCGTGGACATTGTCGGCGATCAGATCGGCATACTTGCGCATGCGATCCTGGACGAACGCGCCACCGAACACCTCCCGCACGCTCTGGTGGTGCTCGCCGTGGTCGCGCGGCATGCACTCGGTCCTGATGACGCCGTAGCCCGCCGCGTCGCGGAACGCGGGAAAGATATCCGCCTTCTCGACCAGCACCTCGCGGATGAGATCCGCGTCGAACAGCGCGCATGCCCGGAATCTGGTAGTGGACGATGTCGCCGTACTCCGCGCGCAGCCGCTTCATCATCCCGCGGAAGTCGCGGGACCGCTCCACGAAGTTGCGCAACCGCCGTCCTTGCGGCCCCGGCGGCAACCCCGATCGTCCGTTGTCGGCAACCTGTATCATTCACCGCCTCCCTTGCCCCGGCCGTCAACCGTTCGCCGGCGCAACCGGCGCCAGGACGCCGCCCACCGCCGGACGCAAAGCCGTGAGCCGAAAGTACACCGTGGCCAGGGCCGGCACCACGAGCATCAGAATCGCCGTTGCGAACACCAGCCCGAAACCCAGCGAAACCCCGAGCGGACTGAGGAACTGGGCCTGGATGCTGCGTTCGAAAATCAGCGGGGCGAAACCCAGGAACGTCGTCATGGACGTCAGCATGATCGGGCGGAAGCGTCCCTTGGCGCCCTCGATGACCGCCCGGCCCACGGGCAGACCGCAGCGGATCTTCTCCTGGATGAAGTCGATCATCACGAGTGAATCGTTCACGACGACGCCGGTAAGGCCGATGATGCCCCACATCGACGTGGCGCTCAATCCGATGCCCATGACCAGGTGGCCCAGGACCGCGCCCACGATGCCGAACGGTATGGCGGCCATCACCAGCAACGGAATCGTATAGGAGCCGAACGGAATCGCCAGCAGCGCGTAGATGGCCAGCACCGCCAGCGCCAGACCGCGCGTCAACCCTTCGAACGACTCCGCCTGTTGCTGCTGCTGCCCGCCCAGCGCGTACGTCAGTCCGGGATTGGCGCGGCGCAGTTCGGGCAGCGTCGCGGCAGTCAAGGCGGCAGTGGCTTCCCCGCCCGTGATCACGCCGTCGTCGACATCGGCGGTGACGGTCACGACGCGCCGGCCGTCCTTGCGCCGAATGGACGACAGGGTCTCTCCCATGCCGATCGTCGCCACGCGCCGGAGGGGGACTTCGGCCCCGTCGGGCGTGCGGATCAGGTAGTCCTCGACGTCGGCTATGGCGTTCCGCTCCGCGCGCGGCAGGCGCACGTAGACGCGGACGTCTTCGCGGCCCCGCTGCACGCGCAGCGCCTCCTCGCCGAAGAATCCGGAACGGACCTGGCGCGCCAGTCCGTCGAGCGTCAACCCCAGGGTGCGCGCCGACGGCAGCAACTCGATCTGCAGCTCACGAACGCCCGGCGAATGGTCCGCACGGACATCGAAGACGCCCTGCAACCGGCGCAGCTCGGCCGTTACCGACTCGGCGATGGGACCGAGCCGATCCGGATCGGGATGCGACAACTCCACCTGCACCGGCACACCGAGATTCAGCAGTTCCGCGCCGAACGTCAGGCTGCGGGCCGCCGGTATCACGCCCGCTTCTTCCCGCCAGGCCTGGGCGAACGCCTCCGCGCTGACATCCCGCTGCTCGGCGCCGAGCAGGCGGAACTCCACCGCCGCGATGTTGCTCTCGGGATTCAGACTGGGGTCCTGCTCGATGGAGCCGCCCAGCGTCCGCGCCCGCATCCCGACCGACAGGTTCACCCCGGTCAGCAGGTCCGGCGCGCCGTCGGGACGGTTGCGCTCCAGGCGCTCGACGGCGCGGTGTCCCGCGGCTTCCAGCTCGTAGGCGAGCTCCGCGGTGCGCTGCGCCGGCGTGCCTTCGGGCATCACCAGGTTGGCCGTGACGATGTCGGATTCGACATCCTCGATGAAGATCACGGCTACGATGCCGGATCCCACCAGGCCGACGCTCAGGATGACCATACCCAGGCCGCCCGCAATCACCACGGCGGGCTGGCCGGTAGCCAGCCGCAACCCCCAATCGAGCGGCCCGTCGATGAACCAGCGCAGTCCGCGGTCCACGTGGCCCTGAATCCACGCGAAGAAACGCTCGACGACATTGGACGGCGGCAGCGCCGGATCCGGCAGGTGCGACAGGTGGTTCGGCAGCACCAGCAGCGACTCGACCAGCGACACCAGCAGCACCCCGATCAGGATGATCGAGAGCGGACGCATCATGGCGCCGATGGGTCCGGGGATGAGCAGAAGCGGCGCGAAGGCGGCCACGGTGGTCAGCACCGCAAAGATCAGGGGACGCTTGATCCGCTGCACGCCCCGTATCGCCGCAGCCAGGCCCGGCGCGCCGCTGCGCCGCTCCGAATGGATGTTCTCGGCCACCACGATGGCGTCGTCCACCACGATGCCGACCGCGAGAATGAACGCGAACAGGGAGATGGTGTTGAGCGAGACATCGAACGCCAGCGCCACGGCCAGCGCGCCGACAAAGGAGATGCCGATGCCGGCCGCCACCCACACGGCGAGCCGGATCTCCAGGAACAGCGCCAATGCGGCCAGCACCAGCAGCAATCCCAGGGCGCCGTTCTCGAGCAGCAGGGCCACGCGGCTCTCGTACACTTCCGCGTCGTTGTTCCAGATGTCCACCGCCACGCCGGCCGGCAGGGCCGGAACGACCTGCCGCTCCAGGTGCTCTTCGACCGCCGCGACGACCGCCATCACCTGCTCGCCGGATGAGCGGTACACCTCAACGAAGGCCGCACGCTGGCCGTTGTAGCGGGCGATCAGGTCGGCGTCCTGGAAGCCGTCACGCACCGTGGCGATGTCGCCCAGCCGCACCGCCGTTCCGTCGGCGCGGCTCAGGATGATGATTTCCTCGAAGTCCTGCTGGTCGTAGGCCTGGCCCGTGGTCCGCACCCGCACCTGGGCGTCCCGGGTCTCCAGGCGGCCGGCGGAGAGGTCCAGCGAACCGGCGCGTACGGCATCCGCCACGTCGGTGAGCGTCAACCCCAGGGCGCGCAGGCGGCGCAGCGGCGCCTCGATGGAGATCTCGTAGTTGCGCACACCGCTCGTTTCCGCGTGCGACACCCCCGTCAACGTTGCGAGCTCGTCCTCGACGCCCTGCGCGATCTGCTTTAGCGCGCGCTCGGAAACGTCGCCGTGGATCACGAGGCGCAGCACGCTCTGGCGATTCGTCATCTCGCGGATGGCCGGACGCTCCGCCCGCGCAGGGAAGGTCTGAATGCGGCCGACGGCAGACTCGACGTCGTCGAGCGCCGCACGGAGATCCCGCCCCGTCCGAAGCTCGACGATGACCGACGCCAGCCCCTCGGCAGCGACCGAGGACACCGCGTTGACGCCTTCCAGAGTCGCAACCTGCTCCTCGATCTTGACGGCGATCGACTCTTCCACTTCGGCCGGCGTGGCCCCCGGGTACACCACGGTGACCTCGATGGCGTCGAGGGAAACCGTGGGAAACGCCTCCTGCACCAGTCCGGGCAGCGAGAGCAGGCCCGCGGCCACCAGGAAGAACATCAGGAGATTGGCAGCGACGCCGTTGCTGGCCATCCAGGCGATGGGGCCGCGCACTTCGGGCGCCGGGGCGCCGTCCGGACTCATTGCCCCTCTCCCGGCGCGGTCTGTACCTGCATGCCTTCGGTGGCCACCGGCAACCCGCCCACTACCGCCGCATCGCCGTCCTGCAGTGCGCCGCGCAGCAACACCTGCTCATCCGCGTGCTGCAGCACGTCGACCGGCACCAGCGTCACCCGGCCGCCGCGCACCACCCAGACCTCGTCTCCCGGCCGGAGTGCGGCGCGACGCACGTTGAAGTAGCTCTCCGGGGCGATGCCCTCGATCTCCACGTCGACGAACATCCCCAGGAGCAACGGCGGACCGCCGCCGCGCGGGGAATCCGCGCCGACCGGGACGCCGTGCGCACCGTCGTCAGGCGCATCCACGGGAACGCCGGCCGCAAACGGCTCCGGCACCCGGACGATCAAGTCGAGCGTCCGCGTCTGTTCGTCCAGGGCCGTCTCCACGCGGTCGGCGTGGCCTGCCCACGCGTACTGCCGTTTTCCGAACTCGGCCACGACCCGCACGCGGATCCGGCGCTCCGACTGTCCCGCGCGCAAGTCCCACAGACCCGGCACGAGCGCCGCGCTGGCGTCCGGCAGCGGCGCCACTACCTCCACCGCATCGGATGCGTACAGCCGCCCCACGCCCTGCCCGGGCGCCACGTACTGCCCGACTTCCAGCGACTCGACGCGCACCACGCCGTCGAACGGCGCGCGCACCTCGGTTCGCGACAGCGCCAGTTCGGCCGCCGCCAGCACCGCGTTGTGCCGGTCGAGAACGGCCCGCGCGGCGTCCAGTTGCGGCTGCCAGAACGTCAGCGGACCGGCTTCCCCGGCCGGCGCTGCGTCCGCCTGACGGCGGCGGAACTCCTCGTACTGGGCGCGTGCGAGGCGCGCCTCTTCCTCGACCCGAAGGATCTCCACCTGCTGCACCGCGATGTCGCTGCGCACCTGCTCCACGCGGTTGTGGTAGTCGGCATTGTCGATCCGCAGAATCGGCTGCCCTTCGCGGATGCGGCCGCCGCTCTGGAAGGCCGGCTCCACCCAGACCACGCGCCCGCCGACCTCGGCGGCGATCTCCACTTCGGCGCGCGCCCGCACGGTGCCGGCCACCCGCACGGGAATGGCGCCGGCGCCGGCTACCACCGGCTCGGTGATGGCGAACGGAACCTGGGAGGGCAGCTCGCCGCGTTCCGGCTCCGGCCGCATCGAGATCATGTAGCCGGCCGCGGCCAACGACCCGATCAGGATGGCCGCCACGAGGAGAATGCTCCGCGATCGACCCATCTATATCACCTCGCCCAGCGGTCTGTTGCTGCAACCGGCGCGTCGCCGGGCTCGGCGGCGGCGTCCGGCGCGGTCCAGGCGCCGCCCAGCGCGCGATGGACCGCCAGCCGCGAAAGGGCCAGGTCGCGCTCGGAGGCAGCGAGCGCCGTCTCGATGTCGAGTAGCGTCCGCAGCGCGTCCAGATAGTCCACGTACCCGCCGACGCCGGAGGCGAAGCGCTCCGACTGGAAGTCCACCGTGGCTTGCGCCTCCGCGCGCCGCGAAGCGAGAAAGGCGTTGCGCTGGTCCTCGTGCTGTGCATCGGCCAACGCCGTTTCGACCTCGTTGACAGCCGTCACCACCGTGCGGCCGTACGCGGCCGCGGCCTCGTTGAAGCGAATCTCGGCGAGCGTGACGTTGCTCTGGAGGCGATCGCCGTCAAGCACCGGCAGCAGCAGGTTCGCGGCCAGGTTGGAGAACCACTGGCGCACGTTGAAGAGTCCCGCCACCCGCGAGTTCTGCAGGCCGATCGTGCCGGCGAACGAAAGAGAGGGCAGCAGGTCCGCGCGCCGGATCTCGATCTGGTAGCCGGCAGCTTCCAGCCGGTGTCCGGCCGCCCGCACGTCCGGCCGCTGGTGCAGCAGATCGGCGGGTACGCCAACCGGAACGGCGTCACCTCCGCCGGGCCGCGCGGGCGCGTCCGGCAGCAACGCTTCGACATCCCGGCGGTAGCCGCCCAGCAACACCGCCAGCCGCCCCAAAGCAGCGTCGAGCCGGCTCTCGAGCTGCGGCAGTCCGGCCTGCGTATCGAGCAGATCCTGGCGCACGCGGTAGATGTCCAGCGAACTGGCGAGCCCCCGCGTGTAGCGGGTCTCCGCCAGACCCTCCCGATCCTCGAGGACATCCACGGTCTCGCCCACAAGCTCGATCTGCCGCCGCAGACCGGCGACCTCGAAGTAGGTTGCGATGGTCTCGGCCAGCACGCCGATGCGGACGGTCTGATAGTCGGACTCCGACGCCAGGTACTCCGCGCCCGCAGCCAGCTCGCGGTTGCGGATGCGGCCCCAGAAGTCGAGCTCGTAGGCGAGGTCGGCGCCCACAGTGAACGTGGTGAGGCCCAGCCGCTCGGGCAGCGTGAAGTCGTCCGCGAAGTCCCCCAGCGCCTCGTCGAGGCCCAGCTCCTGAAGCTGCGCGCCGATGCCGGCGTTGGTGGGCACGCTGAAATACTCGACGGAGGCGCGCGCGCGCACGGTGGGGTAGAAGGCGGCGCGTGCGACGCGCGCGATCTCGCGGGCCCGCTGCACCCGCGCCACGGCTTCAGCCACATCGTGGTTGGCGTCGAGCGCCGCATCGACCAAGGCGTCGAGCGCCGGATGACGATAGGCGCGCCACCACTCCAGCGGCCGGTACGCGCCGGCCGCCGCGCCTGCGGCGAATCCGCCCGGCAACGTGCCGGCGACCGCGGCGGGCGAGGCGACTACGGGCTTGGGCGCCTCGGGCGGTGGCACGACCGAACACCCCGAGACCAGGCACCCGGCCAGCAGGCCGCACACGACGGTTCTGACAGCGGTCATCTGCTGTGGGCCGCCCATACCTCCCGTGCGCGGTATCGGCTCCTCCCGCTGCGGGCATTAGGCTTCTCGCCAAAATAAAGTAGTGATTTATAAGAGTTGGTGTGTTATCGTCGGACTCCGTGGAGAACGCACTGACACAAGTGATTCAGGAGAAGTTTGCCGCGATTGGACCATTGCTCAACGAAAGGACTCGGCGGCGTTGGGCCGCGGTGGAGGCACGGGCACTCGGACGCGGTGGAATCGCGCGGGTCGCCGAGGCGACGGGGTTGTCGAGAGCGACGATCAGCGCGGGCCTGCAGGAATTGGCCGCAGGGCCGGAAGAAGACGATGCCGCGGGGCGGTTGCGCGGTCCTGGCGCTGGCCGCAAGGCGCTGGCCGAGCACGACGCCGGCTTGGTGGCGGCATTGGAAAGGCTGGTCGACCCGGCGACGCGCGGCGACCCGACGGGGCCGTTGCGCTGGACTTGTAGCAGTGCGGCTCGGCTGTCGCGGGCACTCCAGGAAGGGGGCCATCGGGTCAGCGAGCGCTCGGTGAACCGGCTGCTGCACGCGTTGGGTTACAGTCTGCAAGCGAACCGTAAGACGCTGGAGGGGAAGCAGCATCCGGACCGGGACGCGCAGTTCAATCACATCAACCGCCGAGTGCGGGCTTTTCAGCGGCGGCGCCAACCGGTGGTGTCGGTAGACACGAAGAAAAAGGAGCTCGTCGGCCCGTTCGAAAACGCGGGGCGGGAGTGGCGTCCTCGCGGTCACCCGGAGGCGGTTCGGGTCCACGACTTTCCGGACAAGGCCCTCGGCAAGGCGATTCCGTACGGCGTGTACGATCTGACCCACGATGCCGGCTGGGTGAGCGTCGGCGTCGACCACGACACGGCGTCGTTCGCGGTGGAGACGTTGCGGCGGTGGTGGCGGCGGATGGGCTGCGTCTCGTATCCGGTGGCGCGCCGGTTGTTGATCACGGCTGACGGCGGCGGCTCGAACGGCAGCCGCAACCGTCTGTGGAAGTGGGAGTTGCAGCAGTTCGCCGACGAGATGGGGCTTCGGGTCTCGGTGTGCCACTTTCCGCCTGGGACGAGCAAGTGGAACAAGATCGAGCACCGGATGTTCTGTCACATCACGGAGAACTGGCGGGGCCGGCCGTTGGTGAGTCGGGAGGTGGTGGTGAACCTGATCGGCCACACGACGACGCGGAGCGGCTTGGCGATTCGTTCCGAGTTGGACGAGAACAGCTACCCGACGGGACAGCCGGTGACGGCGGAACAGATGGAGAGTCTTTCGCTCAAGCGGGACAAGTTCCACGGCGATTGGAACTACAGTCTTACGCCGCGAGAGACCAAGAAATAATCAAGTTATTTTGGCGAGAAGCCTTAGCCGCAACCGGCCGCGATACGCCACCTGTCTCACGCCGCGATCCACAACATTCGGGTATACCTCCCTCCGATAACGGCGCTACGGCCACAGATGGCATCGTCGGGCCAGCACATCATCCGCGCGTGTTCCCCGCCGTCAAGGCGCTCGCTGCCGCTCGCCCCGCCGCAGGCGGGCTTCGGCCTTGACACCGGGTCCGCGCGCGCTCCGAACCGGCAATCGCCCGACGACGCCGGCCCCTGACACTGCCAGACGCCAACCGCCCTGCGCTCGACCGAGCCCTGCCCCAGTGGCGGAGAGACGACCTTGACCCCCAGGTCGAGCACCCCTCGAAGAACGAGAATCAGAGATGCTCGACGAGAAGGTGCTCCGCCGGCTGCTGGAGCGGCAGCGGGTGGCCGCCGTTCCTCACGGCTTCCGCTCCTCGTTTCGAGGCTGGGCGGCTGAAGCGACGGAGCACCGTCGGGAGGTCATCGAGGCGGCGCTGACCCATGTGGTCCACGACAAGGTCGAAGCGGCGTATGCGCGGTCGGACCTGTTCGAGCGGCGGCGGTTGATGGACGACTGGTCGACCTGTCTCGGCCGGGAACGCCGGAGATGCTAAGCCGCACGGTCACGCAGGCCGTGGCGGACACGACGCACCGCCGCAACCGCCGCAAGGGCAATAGCCAGCAACAGGCAGATCGAGACCGCGTACCCCTTCGACAGGGTGAACCACGAGGCGACCGCCACCTGCCCGGCGGACACGTCCGGGTATCGGGTCAGCATGAGGACCACCTGGACGTTCTCGCACAGGTCGAGCATTCCCGCCGCCAGCGGCAGACAGGCCAGATTCCAGAGCCGTTCGGTTGGTCGGAAGCGGTGGACGAATCCGGCCAGGAAGCTGACGTACACGAACGGCAGCAACGTGTCCAGCGTGAGGCTGGACCACGCATACACCTGCCGCCCGCGCTCACCATAGCTCTCCATCGCGGCAACGGCCTCGGCGTAGGTGTAGCCTGCCTTCACGTCGAGCATTTCGCCGCCGATGGGCAGAGCGGGGAACACCACGACGAGCAGCACCAGCGTCGCGACCAGCGTGGCGCTGAGAGCCGGCGTTCTGCTGGCGGACTCGACGTACTTCCTCATGCTCTTCGCCTCCGGTGCCGGTGCCGCGAGCGGCGACCCGTGCCGCCCCCCGAGACCGGGCGGCGGTGCGGCCAGCCTGCGCCTCGGTGCTTTAGTCTATCGGGCTGGCGGCTGGCTTGCGCCGGCGCCGGGCACGAAACGTGTGGAACGGCTATGCCGTCGCGGTGCGCGACGGCGGCGGCGCGATGCCGGAGGTCGGGGGGACGTGGTCGACCAGGCTGCCGGGTTTTTCCTCCAGCGATGGGAATCTGGTTCGGCGCGCCATATAACCCGCCTGTGGCGGGGCGAGCGGCAGCGAGCGCCTGGACGCCCGAGTTCCGACGAGTGGCTGATGTGGCGCCGGACGCTCGACGGCTGGGGCTTCTGACGCCGGAGTTGATTAACCAATTGGACGAACCCGGATCCGGTGCCGTTTGCTGGTCGTCGGCCGCGCGCCAGCGCCTCACGCCCGTCGTCGGGGCGCTGGCGGGTTGGGCGGGTTGGCGTCGATCTTGTGTGTCTCCGGGGATTCGGGCCAAAATAGCTGGCTTGTGCGCCCGGATTCGGGTCAACCGGGCGGGTCGTCTCTCGGGGGATCGGTTGCGAATCGAGGAGTGGAGTGTTGCTTTGCGCGATGGACTTGACAACGCGGGCTGGACGTGGTTCTCTCGTGAGCGCAGAGCGCAGAGCGCAGAGCGCAGAGCGCAGAGCGCAGAGCGCAGAGCGCAGAGCGCAGAGCGCAGAGCGCAGAGCGCAGAGCGCCTCGGTGCGGCTTGTGACGCTGGGCTGAGGCCACGGCCCCTCGGGAAGGGGCGGCCCGGATTCCCGGCCGCCGCATTCTTTTCCTCCCTGCTCCTCCGGATACCCGCAGACGGCCAGGACTCGACTCCGCCGGGTCGGGGCGCGGGTGCTGCCGTTCGCGGCATGCTGCGCGGCTTGCTGGCGCCCTTCGTCTGCCTGGCGCTGCACGCCGCCCTCGCACCCGGCGCCGCCGCGCAGACACCGGTCCCGCATGACTGGGCATTGACGCCGGCGGGTTTGGACGCGGGCGACCAGTTCCGGTTGCTTGTCGTCACCAACGCTTCAGACTTGGCCACGAACCCTTATATAAGCCCTTACGACCAAGTGGTGCAGAGAGAAATTCGCCTCGGCCACCAAGCCATCCGGTCCTACAGTCCGCATTTCCGTGTGCTCGCTTCGTCGGCCGGCACTCTCGAGTTCGCAATTCCCGTCCCACCGGTGGTGGCCCGCGACCACACCTCGACCACCGGTACGGGCGTGCCGATCTACTGGCTGAACGGCGCCAAGGTCGCCGACGACTATACGGATTTCTACGATGGGACCTGGGACAGCAACGAGGCGCGGATCGCATCGGGCGCCCGGAAGACCGTCACCCTCGTCTGGACGGGCAGCAACGCGGACGGCACCTCGTTCTCCGGCCAGGAACTCGGCAACGCCGGCACTATTGATGGCAGGGAAGGCGAGGATCTGGTCCGGGTCGGTTCTCTGGCGTCCACCAGCAACACGATCTCGTCTGGGTCCGAGCGCAGCAGGCGGCGTCTGCCCGTCTACGGTCTGTCCCCGGTGTTCGTGGTGCTACCCGCGGTGACCATCACGGGCGGCGCCGCGGTGACCGAAGGCGACGCTGCCTCGTTCACCATCACGGCCTCCGCGGCTCCGAAGGCGAACCTGACGGTGAATCTGTCGGTGGCCGACGTGGCGGGCAGCGACTTCGTGGCGGCCACCAACGAAGGCAACAAGTCGGTCACCATCACCGCCGGCCAAACCACCGCCACCTACACCGTGGACACGGTGGACGACGGCGTGAACGAGGCCAGCGGCGCGGTCACGGTCACGGTGAAGGACGGCACGGGCTACAGCGTCGGCACGCCGTCGTCGGCGGGCGTGACGGTCAACGACGACGACGCGCCCGAGTTGACCATCACGGGCGGCGCCGGGGTGGCCGAGGGCGGGACCGCCTCGTACACCATCACGGCGACCGTGGCGCCAGCGGCGGATCTGACGGTGAACCTGTCGGTGGCCGACCCGGCGGGCAGCGACTTCGTGGCCGACGACGACGAAGGCAGCAAGACCGTCACCCTCGCCGCCGGCGCGACCACCGCCACCTACACGGTGGACACGGTGAGCGACACCGGCGCGGCGGGGGACGAGGCCAGCGGCCCGGTCACGGTCACGGTGGAGACCGGCACGGGCTACCGCGTCGGGACGCCGTCGTCGGCGGGCGTGAGGGTCACCGACAACGACGTGACGACGGTGACGCTGGAGGGGGTGGCGGTGAACCTGCCCGAGGGGTCGAGCCTGGACTTCTCGGTCCGTCTGAACCGCGCGCTGGTCTCCGGCGAGACGCTGCCGGTGCCGGTGACCTTCGGCGGGGAGGCGTCCCTGGCCGACTTCTCGGTCACGTGTCCCTCGCCGCTGCCGACGGGCGTCAGTTGCGCCGGTCTGGCGACGACCAGCGCGACGGTCACCTTCACCGGCCCGTCGGCCAACCTGGCGACCCTGACGGTGACCTCGGTCCAGGACGACACGGCGGAGGCCGATCCCGAGTCGTTGGTGATCGGTCTCGGGACGCTGGGCGCGACCTCCGGCACCGGGCTGGACGGCGGCGTGACCGGGGTGGACAACCTGGCTGACTTCAACCTCGTGGACGCGATCGGGGTCGCGCTGTCCTTCAGCGTGGAGGGCGTTTCCGTTCGCGAGGGAGACTCGGACCCCAACACCGGCGTGGCGCGGTTCAGCGCCTACGTCGCGAGCGGGAACGTGCCGGAGGGCGGCGTGGTCATCCCCTTCTCGATCAACTCCGGAACCGCGCAGGCGAACGACGCCTCGAGCGCCGACTACGGCACGGTTCCGGCGGGCATCTCCATCGCGGCCGGGGGGCTGCAAGGCACGGCGACGCTGAGCATCGTGGACGACACGGTGGACGAGCTGCGCGAGAACATCCGCTTCCGCGTCACCGAGCTGCCGCCCGGCTACCGGTTCCATGGGGGAGCCTTCGACACCGCGAACAGCGTAGTGTCGATCCTGGACAACGACTCCACGCCGGTGAGCCTGAACCTGACGGGCGGCGGGACGTTCACCGAGCAGGACACGACCACCTCAGCGGCGATCAGGATCCGTACGGCGCGCCGGATGTCCAACGACCCGCTGAACCCTCTCGGCGCCGAGGCGGTCATGGTGCCGCTGATGCTGGCCAGCACGACGGGGGCGGCGCTGCCCGGTTCGGCGAGTCCGATGTTCGCGGTCACGGCGTCGGGCACGGGCGTGTCGATCAGCGGGGAGAACACGGCCACGCCGACGATCACGTTCACGGGGCACGCCACCAACATGGTGCAGGAGGCGACGGTCACGTTCACGGCGACGGCCAACGGCGACGCCGACGCGACGGCGGAGACGGTGACGGTGACGATGGGCACGCCGACGAGCACGAACGTGGACGGCGGCGTGAGCGCCACGATGGCGAACTCGGCGACGCTGACCATCGCCGACGACGACGGGGCGCCGCAGCTCGCGGTGGCGCTGGTCGGCACCGACCTTGCGCGGGTGAGCGTGAGCGAGGGCGAAACCGCGAGGATTCGGGTGCGGCGGCACGGGGGCGACAAGTCGGCGGCGCTGAGCTTCAGCGCGACGGCGACCGACGCCGACGGCTTCAGCGGCACGTTCTCCAGCGTGACGAGCATCCCGGCCGGCCAGCGGTCGGTGGACATCACCTACTCGGTGGCCGAGGACACCGCCGACGTGCCGCGGGGCGAGGCCACCTATGTGTTGAACGCCAATTCCGCCTACACGCTCTCGTCAATGGTCTCGGTGTCGCTGGAGGTCGTGGACAACGACGCGACGCGGGTGCTGTTGACGGCCGCGGACGACGACCTGGTGGAGGGTAACGTCAAGGGGGTGACCATGTCGCTCGGCCGGGGTCTGGTGTCGGGCGAGGCGCTGGTGGTGCCGCTGACCTTCGGCGGCACGGCGACGCGGGGCACGGACTACACGCTGGAAGGGACGCCCGGGCGCGGTGTGAGCGTCCAGAACCTGAACAGCGGCAGCGCCAGCGTCACCTTCACGGGCCCGGAAACGGGCGAGACCAGTACGACTTTCTCAATGTTCCTGACCGCCGAGCCGGACGAGGTGGAGGAGCCGGACGGCGAGACCGTGGAGCTCGGCCTGGGGACGCTGAACGAGAACTCCGGCACCGGCCTGGACGGCGGCGCCAGCGCCAGCGGCGAGGAGTCGTTCAGCATCCAGGATTCGGTGCCCAACGCGGTGAACCTGTCGGTCAGCGACGACGGCGATGCGACCGAGGGCGGCGAGGCGCTGACCATCACGGCGACCCTGGACCGCGCCAACGCCACCGGCGCCGCGATCAGCATCCCCATCCAGGCGGATGCGGACGGCACGACCGCGCAGGCCGCGGACTACACGGTGGCGTCGAGCATCAGCATCGCCAACAACGCGCAGAGCGGCACGACCTCGTTCACGGCGACGGACGACGATGTCGCCGAGAGCATCGAGACGGTCCTGATGGAGCTGGGAGGCACCCTGCCGGACGGCGTCGTCTCGGGCGAGGCGAACGACGTCGGCATCTCGATTACCGACAACGACACGGCAGGTCTGGTCATCTCGCCGACCTCGCTGGGGGTGGCCGAAGGCGACGACGCGAGCTACACGGTCGAGCTGGCGACGCTGCCGACGGGGACGGTGACGGTGGCGATCACGGTGCCGGCGGGCACGGACCTGACGCTGGACACGACGAGCCTGACGTTCTCGACCTCGACGTGGGACGACGCGCAGACGGTGACGGTGACGGCGGGCGAGGACGACGACACGACGGACGACACGGCGACGCTGACGCACGACGCCTCGGGGGGCGGCTACGACAACCTGGGGCGGGAACTCGCGGTCACGGTGACCGACAACGACGCGGCGGGCCTGGTGCTCTCGCCGACCTCATTGGAGGTGGACGAAGGCGACGACGCGAGCTACACGGTGAAGCTGGCGGCGGCGCCGTCGAGCACGGTGACGGTGACGGTCACGGGCCATTCGGGCACGGACCTGACGCTGGACACGACGAGCCTGACGTTCTCGACCTCGACGTGGAACACGGCGCAGACGGTGACGGTGACGGCGGGCGAGGACGACGACACGACGGACGACACGGCGACGCTGGCGCACGAGGCCTCGGGGGGCGGCTACGACGCCGTGGAGGCGGACCTCGCGGTGACCGTCAGCGACGATGACACGGCGGGCCTGGTGCTCTCGCCGACCTCGTTGGAGGTGGACGAAGGCGACGACGCGAGCTACACGGTGAAGCTGGCGACCGCGCCGTCGAGCACGGTGACGGTGACGGTCACGGGCCATTCGGGCACGGACCTGACGCTGGACACGACGAGCCTGACGTTCACGACCTCGACGTGGGACGACGCGCAGACGGTGACGGTGACGGCGGGCGAGGACGACGACACGACGGACGACACGGCGACGCTGGCGCACGAAGCCTCGGGGGGCGGCTACGTCGACGTGGAGGCGGACTTGGCGGTGACGGTCAGCGACGACGACACGCCCGGTCTGATCTTCTCGCCGACCTCGCTGGGGGTGGCCGAGGGCGACGACGCGAGCTACACGGTCAGGCTCGCCACCCAGCCGTCGAGCACGGTGACGGTGGCGGTCACGGGCCATTCGGGCACGGACCTGACGCTGGACACGACGAGCCTTACGTTCTCGACCTCGACGTGGAACGCCGTGCAGACGGTGACGGTTTCTGCGGGCGACGACGCCGACCTGACGAACGACACGGCGACGCTGACGCACACGGCCTCGGGAGGCGGCTACTCGGTGACGGCGCCCCTTGTGGTGACGGTGACCGACGACGACCAACTGCCGGTGGTCTCGTTCGCCTCGTCGTCGTCGAGCGCGGGCGAGGGTTCGGGCACGCGCAACGTGACGGTGGACTTGTCGCCGGCGCCGGCTGCCGCGATCACGGTGAGCTACACGGTGGGCGGCACGGCGACGGCGGGCAGCGACTTCAGCATCAGCGGCTCGGGGACGCTGTCGGTCGCGTCGGGGGCCACGATGGCGACCATCCCGGTGGCGATCACCGACGACACGGCGGACGAGAGCAACGAGACGGTCGTCCTGACGCTGGCGACGGGCAGCGGCTACACGCTGGGGAGCCGGAACACCCACACCCTGACGATCACGGACGACGACGGCACGACGCCGCCGCCGCCGACGCCGACGGTGAGCCTGTCGGCCGCGCCGAACCCGGTCGACGAAGGCGGCTCGGTGACGGTGACGGCGCGGTTGTCCGAGGCGCTGTCGGGCAGCGTGACGGTCCCGCTCGTGCTGACGGCGGGTACGGCAGAGCCGGAGGACTACGGCTCGCTGGCGAGCATCACCATCAACGGCGGGCAGACCACGGGGACGGGCATGGTGACGACGGCGCAGGACGCCGACGAGGACACCGAGACGTTCACCGTGGCGCTGGGCAGCTTGCCGTCGGACGTGACGGCGGGCAGCCCGTCGTCGGTCGTGGTGACGATCCGCGACGACGATGGGACGACCGAGCCGCCGGAGCCGGTGAACACTCCGCCCACGGTGCGGGCGTCGTGCGACCCGTGCGCGACGCCGCCGGGCGGCGAGGTGGGTCTGACGGCGACGGCGTCCGACCCCGACGGCGACTCGCTGACCTACCGCTGGAGCGCGACCGCGGGGCGTTTCGACGGCCCCACCGACCGGTCGACCGCGCGGTGGACGGCGCCGGCCGAGCCGGGGCGCGTGACGATCACCGTGCGGGTCTCGGACGGCGAGGACTCGGTGTCGGCCACCGTCACCGTGGAGGTCGTCAACCGGGCGCCGGCGTTCAAGGAGTCGGTCTACCGCTTCGAGCTGGCGGAGAACCTCGACGGCAGCCGTCAGTCGGTCCATCTCGGCCAGGCGGCGGCGGAGGACCCCGACGGCGACGCGTTGACCTATGACGTGTCGGGCGGCGACCGGAAGCACTTCCGGATCGGGTCGCGGGACGGCGTGGTGAAGTATGTCGGCCCGGGCGAGGACTACGAGTCGGAGCCGAACCGGTACGAGCTGACGGTCCAGGCGCAGGACCCGCACGGCGCGGCGGCCGAGGCGCAGGTGGTGGTCACGGTCACCGACGTCAACGAACGGCCGGAGGCCGAGGACGACGCGGCCGAGACGCCGGAGGACGTGGCGGTGACGGTCGACGTGCTGGCGAACGACACGGACCCGGACGGCGACTCTCTGCGGGTCGAGTCGGTGTCGGCGCCCGAGCACGGGACGACGCGCATCGCGGCGGGGGGCGTGCTCTACACGCCGGAGGCGAACTACCACGGCGCGGACCGGTTCACCTACGTGGTCACCGACCCCGAGGGCGAGACGGCCAGCGCGGCCGTCGAGGTGACGGTGCTGTCGGTCAACGACGCGCCGGAGGCGGTCGGGACCATGCCGGACCAGCCGCTCGACGAGGGCGGCGGCTCGGTGGACATCGAGCTGGCGCCGTACTTCGAGGACGTCGACGGGGACGAGCTGGCCTACCGCGCGGCGTCCTCGAATACGGACGTGGCGACGGTGCGGGTCGTTGGGGCGGTGCTGACGGTGACGCCGGTGGTGTACGGGTCGGCGATGGTGACGGTGACGGCGGCGGACCCTGAAGGCCTCACGGCGACGCAGACGTTCACCGTGGGGGTGGACGACCGGTTGGTGCGGGCGGTGCTGGGGCACACGCTGGCGGCGATGGCCCGCTCGCACCTGGCGAGCGCGCGGATGACGCTGGGGCGGCGGGTGGAGGCGGGCCGTAGCGACGAGCCGCGGCTGACGGTGATGGGCCGCGCGGTGCCGCTGGGCAAGGCGGCGGCGCGGCAGGCGGCCGAGCAGCTGGTCATGGGCTGGCTGTCGAGCGGCGCCTACGCCGGCTCGTCGGCGCACGGCCTCGGCGGCTCTCCGTTCGGGGCGGCGGGCGCAACGCCGGGCCTGGGCGGGTATCCGGCAGGCGGATTCGGCGGTCCGGCGATGGGCGGTCCGGCGATGGGCGGACCTGGGCTCGGTGGCCCCATGGCGGTCGGGATGCCGCCCGGCTCGGCTGGGAGCCTGTACGGCTTCGGGGGCTTCGGCGGCGGCCCGGACGCGCTGCTGCAAGGCACGGAGTTCGAGCTGGCGCTGGGGGGCGACGAGGACGGCGGCTGGGGGTGGCTGCGCCGGCGCCTCAGCGTGTGGGGGCAGGGCGACATCCAGACGTTCCACGGCGCGCCGACCGTGTTCCGCTACGACGCCCGCTACGACGGCGACATGCGGACCGGCTACGTGGGCGTCGACGCGCGGCTGTCGGAGCGCTGGCTGGCGGGCGTGGCGGTCTCGCGCAGCGGGGGCCGGAGCCACTGGCAGGTGGGCGCATCGCGCGGGCATCTGAAGACGAGGCTGACGGCGCTGCACCCCTACGCGCAGTGGTCGGACGGGACCACGTCGGTGTGGACGATGGCCGGCACGGGTTGGGGCGAGGGCGAGGCTGAGAACGTGCGGGCGGCGACCGGCCTGTTGGGCGCCAGCGGCCTCGGCCTGCGGCTGGGGCTCGTCGAGCTGCGGCGCGAGCTGGGCGCGGTCGGCGGCGGCGCCGAGTTCGGGTTGCGGACCGATGCGGCGTGGGCGGAGCTGCGGACCGGCGAGGGCCGCGAATCGGTCGACGGGCTCACGGCGCCGGTCAACCAGCAGCGGGTCGGCGCGGAGGTGTCGCGGCCGTTGCGGCTCGGCGCGCTGGCCCTGCGGCCGTTCGGCGAGACGCACCTGCGGCGCGACGCGGGCGCGGGTCAGAACGGGACCGGCGTCGAGGTGGCCTTCGGGCTCGGGCTGACGGGCGGCCTCGTGCGGCTCGACGTGCAGGCGCGGACGCTGGCCGTGCACTCGGCGGCCGGCTACGGCGAGCGGGGCGCCGGGTTGACGCTGACCGTCGGCGGCCAGCAGCGCGAGGGGCTGTCGCTGTCGGTGTCGCCTGCCTGGGGCGACGCCGCCTCGGGGACCGGCGCGCTGTGGCAGGAAGAGGTCTACCGCCACTACCTGCCCGAACAGGAACAGGACAGCTTCGCGGTCGACGCGCGGGGGGACTACGGCATGCGGCTGCCGAACGGCGGGATGCTGACGTGGTTCGGCAGCTACAGCCACTCGCCCTACGGCCGCGGCTTCCTCGTCGGCGGCAGCATCGGGCTTGCCGATGCGCTGCTGCCCGGCCGGTAGGCCGGCCGTCCGGCGCGTCGCGCCGTGCTTTCCCGAAGGGGAAGAATCCAGCCGGCGCGCAGCGCCTGATACTTGCCGCGGCTGACCGCGTCGTACCGAGCCGCTACGCACATCCATGCGTACTCCAGCTCGCCGTAGTCGTGGCGCTCGGAGTCGCGGAAGTACGTCGCCTGCACCTCGAAACGTGCAACCTCCGCACGGTAGTGCGACAATCAGTGGTGCACCGGCTCATCACGTGCAGCGCGCCCGCCTTGGTGACGAACCAGACGCCGAGCCCGGTGCCGACTGCACAGCCAGAGGCGAAATCGACCCAGTGCGCCACGCTCTGCAGGCGAAAACATCGCCGGTTCCGGCTGTCCAGCTCAACGACCGGCGCCGAAAAGGCGGTAGGTATCGACTTCGCTGGGAAGCGGAACTCCGTGCAACGCGAGCGTCAGAGCGACGGCGCCGGTCGTGTTGACGATCATCGTCCACCTCCCGGGCGGCGCTTGACGAGGACGGGCATCGGTCGGTTCCTTCCCTTGTCACTACTGGACCGCCCGGATTTGCATCTGCCGCGAAGGCGCTGCTACTCCGCCAGGATCCGGACTTCGGACGCATCGCGGCCCGGCGGCGCCTGCAGGAACGCAGGAGCGACCTCCGACCCAGGGCTTCCCATCCGCGATCCGGCCCGCCGAGGCTACGAGCCGATCGAGTAGCGAAACAGCAACCGCTGGGCCACCTGGTTCATGGCGCTCACCCGCGGCAGCCGAAGGAGGTCGACCTTGTAGTCCAGCGACAGCTCGGGCGTCAGCCGCCAGCTCAGCGTACTGCGCCAATCAATCGTCGGCGCGGGCGCCGCGAAGTCGCTGAACACGTCGAGGTTCGTGTTGTAGAGCAGGAATCGATAGCGGACGGTCGCGACCACCGTCGTCTCCAGCCCTGTCTCGTGGAAGTTGGTGGCCTCCACGTACTCCAGTTCGGGAGTCGTTTCGTCGTCGTCGAGGAAGAAGGCGCCCGCGAACCGGTTCTGCCGAAAGCCGGCCCCGACCCGCCAATCCAGTCGTATCGCCCGTCCCCGCAGCAGGCGGGTGTTCAGGCCGACCCCCTCGCGAAACTCGGGCGGGCTGAACGCGTCGCTGGTCGGGAACGTGCTGTTGGCCGGCACCACTGCCAGCTCGCGCCGCCCGTCGACGAACTGCCGCGAGATCAGCGTGTCCTCGGTGACAAGCGTGTTCGACTCGAACAGAGTCGTTCGCAGGCCGAAGCGGGCGTAGGGCCCGACGCGCGCGTTGAAGAACCGCGAATACAACACGTCGCTCCGGAGGCGGTCGTGGGTCTTCTGCCACGGCCTGGCCGCCGACGCCTCCGGCCTGACCTGCACGAAACCCGACTCCAGTTCCAGGACGCTGCTGAACAGGTCGCGGTCGCGCTGGTAGGTGACGTAGTTGTCGAAGAACAGGTCCGTGCCGAATGTGGTCTCGTTGCTCGCGCCGACTACGTTGCGGGTCGACGCGAAGGGCGCCGACAGGCCGATCGCGTAGCGTCGATTCCAGGGCGAGACCTCCGGCGCCTCCCAGGAAGAGATGTCGGGTACCGCCCCGAGCTCATCAGGCGTCACCACTCCGGCACCGCGAAACTGGCCACTCGTGGGATTGATGACCAACCTGTAGTGGACGAGCCCGCCCTCCGGAACCAGTACGGTCGCAAAGTCCGTGCGGGTGCGGTAGGTCGAGCCCGACTGCACGATGCGATACAGGCCAGGCGCCATCAACAGCGTCAGCAGCCGCTCGCCCTGCAGCGTGTCGGCCCCGAAGCCGACCGTGTAGGGTTGGCGGTCCGCCACCCGGATCAGCTCGTACACGCCGCGATGCGGCAGGTTGCTCTCGTCGACAACCTCGATGCGCAACCCGCCCCACCGCACGGGGACCACGGTCGTCGCGCCCGCCTGGACGTCGACCGGGACCGACACCATCTGGGACACCGGCCCGCTGCCCACCCGCACGAGATAAGCTCCCGCCTCGACGGCGATCCGGGCGCCGTTCGGACCGCTCGCGACCTGCTCGTCGCCGCGGAACACCAGCGCCTGCGGCTCGCTGTCCGGGCCGGACATCGAGGGTACCAGGATGGCGCCCGCACCCGGCGGCATCGGGGTCGTGGCCGCGGCGGCCTGGGCGGCGGCATCCGGCGTCAGCCACCGATAGATGTCCGACGGCGGCGGTGGCTGGGCAGCCGTTGCGGTCGCGAAGCCAAGAGACAGTGCGATGGCGAAAACGAGGGATCGCGGCACGCGAGGTGCACGCTTCACCGCACCAGAGGCCCTCGCCTCATCCGCTCGAGGCCGCGCCCAGCCCTTATCGCCAAGAGCGAGAACGACCGATTGCGCGGATTGTTGCGCGAGACCGAGTGCGCACTTCACGAATCGGCGGTGGCCGCACGCATCGAGCCGAATCCTGCCCACGGAAGCGAGCACGGCAGCGGAGTTCACGGAATCGCGGAGCGGGCTCGACACGGTCGTTTGTGGTCTGCTGGATCAGCGGTTCGCCCTTCTTCCCGCGAATCCAAGGGTCCGGCCGAAAGGGCCGAAAGCGTCCGGCGCAGTCCGTCTGAATCCGAGCGGCAATTGCATATGGAATGTACCACGACCATCGCACCATCCCCATAACCGATTGCCAATGGGCGACTTCCGCACGATCGGGGGTTCGCACCAAAATTTCACGGACCGCCGTCATCGCGCGGCGCACTGACGGCGGCAGGTATTGCACTCGACCGCTGAAGCTACAGCCCGCTCGATCAGATCGACCGCGACACCGTCGGCAGAAGCCTCCGGCTGGTCTGGAGCCAGGCCCTGGCGACCGAAGTGCCGCCAGCAAGGGGGACGCCGCTGGTCCGCGACAGCGTGATGTTCATGGCGAACCCGCAGGACTTCCGCCCAGGCCATCGACGCGGTGACCGGCGACCTGATCTGGGAGTACCGCCGCGACCGGCCGGGCGACCTGGGCGACTACATGATCCGCAGCCTGATCGACACCAACCGGAACATCGCCATCCACGGCGAGCTGATCTTCCACACCAGCATGGACGACCGCATCGTCGCTCTCGACGTGGCGACGCGAAGGCCGGCGAGGAGCTGTGGCCGACGCGGCTGATTCCGGGGTGGGGGAGCCGGGCGACGAGACCTGGGGCGACGTCCCGTTCGAGGAGCGCGGGCACGTCGGCTCCTGGATCGGTGCCGGGCGTCGACCCCGAGCTGAACCTGGTCTACGTCGGCACGTGGTGGACACGCCGGTCCGCCCGAACGCGGCGGCGGTGAGCTGGATCAACCCGCGCATCGAGCCGGGCGAGAAGAGGCGCGTGGTGACCGGCATTCCCGGCAAGACGGGCATCGTCTACACCCTCGACCGAGAGACCGGCGAGTCCTGTGGGCGACGCCGACCATCACCCAGAACGTGGTCAGCGGCATCGACGGCGCCATCGACCTGGTGACCGAGAACGCCGAGATCATCTTCACCCGCCAGCGCCCAGCGGCCAGCAGGCGCTGGGCCGTCCGCACGCCAGCGGCGGCAAGGACTGGGAGTCCGTATGCGGATCCGCGAAAACCCCAATAGATCCCGGATTCATTGGGTGAACCGGCGATCAGAACACGTCAGAAAACGGCAGAAAACGGCTCTCTCCCTCAGAAATGGCTGGCAGTCCGGCTGGCAGTCCGCTCGCAGCCGCCAAAGTGAAACTGTCGATGTTGACGGCAAGGGTGGCGGCGTTGAGCGCATGGAGAACCTTCGGCCGCGATCGTCGCCGGCCGGCGTGGACAACCGCGTTATCCGTCGAACCTGCGGCGCTCAGTAGGATCCGGCCGGCGAGTCGAAAAGACCATGCCGCACGCCCAGACGAACAGGACGCCGCAGGGCCGCCCACCCCCGTCGGCAGCCAGATCAACCAGGTCGGCGGTCCCGGTGACACGAAGCCCAACAGCGCCTCAAGCGACGGATGTCGTGGACCGGGACATCCGTCAAGCAGTAGAGTTGTCAGGGTGCGGTGTTCGGTGGAGGCACGGGCTCGCTGACTGCGGTGCTGGCGTTTCGGGACCGAGCGGAGGTGGTGCTCGTCCACTTGGCGGTCGGGCGATGCGTCGCATCCGCAAGGATTCGGGCGATTTAACTGGTACGGGAGCGGGTGTAATGTTTGTCAATGGGGCCGACGGGCGCTGGCGGGGCCCTGCTTTGGCGTACTGGGGCGCTCCGACATTGTCGCTCAGGAAGGTCAGGATGTATCGGGGGAGGTTGTGATGGGGCGCACAAACGTGCTCAGGACCGTCGCTTTCGGCGTCGCCTTCCTGCTGACGGGCGTTGGGGTTTTCGGCCAGGACGACGCGCGGGTTGTACTGCACGGCGTCGAGGTCGAGGTGTCTGAAGATGAGCGGCTCGTGCTGCACGCCTCGGATGGCCGGTCGTACGAGCTGGCCGGATTGCGGGTGCGCTGGGAGTGCGAGGGCTCGGCGGGGATCTGGGCGTGCGGCGAGGCCTCTCGCCAGTTGCTGCAGTCGGCGGTTGCCGGCGAGAAGCTCGACTGCGAGATTCTCCTCGATGAGGGGAATCGGCTTGGCGTGGAGTGCATGGCGCAGACGCGGAATCTGAACCTGTGGATGCTTCGACGTGCCGGGGTCGACCTTCTTCCCCAATGGTGGGATCGAGAGGGCGTCGACAGATTCAGGGATGCGGAACTGGCTGGGCGTGCAACTCGCGACTTGGTGCGCGCACTCGCCGAGAGCGACCCGCTGAACATCCGTTCGCGGAGTCCGGAGGGGATTCGGCGGCGCGCGGCGCGGGAGGCGGCAGATGCTCCGCCATGGCCGAGCGTTCCTTTGGAGGAACGGGTTCAAAGGCGGGGAGCGACCGTTGACGAACGTCGCATCATCGCCGAGGGTGCGGTTGAGGACAGCCTCAGAGCAGGGGTTTGGGAGCTTGGCGGTTCTCGCGTGATAGTGGGCGAGGATCTCCAAAGCTGCCTGTATGACTGGTGCAGGTTCGCGGTGGTCGATTCTGGCGGAGAGGTCGTTCTTTCGGGGACGGCCCGGCGGGCGCCGCGCGTGGTGGTTCCGGACGGGCCGGCTTTCGTGGTCGGGTCGTTGGAGCCGCTGGTTTTGACATGGGAAGAGCCCGGGGGCACTTGGGAACGATGGTCAATACGTTGAGTCGAGTCGTGGTTGTTCTGGTAGCGCTGGGGAGCCCCGCCCTTTCCGGTGCGAGCCAGCAGGATGTCGAGCGGTTTTTCAAGCTCATTGCGCATCGGGAGAGCAGCGGGGACTGTGGTGCGCAGGCGGACCGCAGCACGGCGATGGGCTGCTACCAGATGACGGAAGCTGCTCTGCAGCAGGCGGGGTTCAAGGATGCCGCCGGCAATTGGGTACCCAACGAATACAACATCACATCCGACGAGGAGTTTCGCGCGAATCCGGCCGCGAACTACGCGGCGATGTTGGAGTACACGATAGAGAACTGGAGACTCTTGACATGCAGCGCCAGGTCGCAGGCCTGCGCTCTTGGTCTTGATCGGGCGGCGCTGCTGGCGGGCGCCCATATTCTTGGAGCGACTGGCATCCGAGAGTTTCTTGAGTGCGCCCCCCCGGCGGATGCTCGTTGTCTTCGTCAATCTGCGGTTGACAGCAACAAGGTTGGTCGGAACGGGTTGCGCGATGTTGTCGTAGGCAGGATGGATGAAGTTCTGCGTGAAGATCTCGATCTTCCAGAGTTGACGCAGGAGGATTCACGGAGTTGCGGCGTTGCGGCATCTTGCCCGTAGTCAAGTGACTGTGGAACGGTCCGAAGTCGTCGTCCACGGCGTAGACGTAGTAGTGGTTCACCATCGCCGTCGACGCCACCAGCCACGGATAGGTCGCGCCGGTCCGCGGGTCGTGGCGGCGCTCCGTGCGCAGCACCCGAGCCTTCTCCTGCGCTCGCCCGATGTAGAGCACGCCCTCGCCCCCGACCACTTCCGCAGGTACTCCCGCGTCCGCTCGTCCTTGCGCTCGCCCCGGCGGAACGGCACGAGGTCGATCCCGTTGCGGGCGGCGTAGCTCTTGAGCGCGTTGACGAACCGCTCCGTGATCGGAGCCATCAGCACCGTCGAAGGCCACGCCGCGCCGCGCATCTCGCGAAAGAAATGCGCCGCCCCGGCCGCCGTCTGGAGCAGCGGCACGTAGACGTTGAGGTACATCCGGTCGACGCACTCCAGCGTCAGCACCGTGTGCCGCGACAGCACTTCCGCGACGGATCGTGCTACGTTCATGGCTCGGACTCCGGTCGATGGGCTCCCCACCGGCCAGTCTACGGCCACCGTCGCCCTCGGGCGACCAATGAACGCGGTTCACGCCGCAGAGGGGGCAGCGGCCGGAGTCCGACTCACCCGCAGACAGCGCCGAGGCCTACATGTCTCGTCGGTCTGAGGCGCAGCCTCGCTAGCCCGGAAGATTCGCGGCGGGTGTGATTTTCGGTACAGACACAAGAGCCTCCGCGTGGTACAAGTGTAGTGGCAACAAGCACTTACACCACCACGGAGGCCCCTGCGTGACGACCGACACTGTATCACAGACTGTTCTGTTCCCGGATCTGTTCGACAAGCCGCTGTTCGCCCAGTTCAACCAGGAGCAGGCCAGCTCCGACGGCGGGGCGGTTCTGCTGAAGGCCGCCGAGCGCGTCTACGGTCTGGTCAAGGCGTTCGCCGGGTGCCTGTTCGACAAGCGGGCGCCGGACAAGACCCGTCACACGCTCGCGGACCTGGTCGGCCAGCGCATCTTCGGCATCGCCTGCGGCCATCCCGACTGCAACGACGGCGACCACCTCGCCGACGACCCGGTGCACAAGCTGTTGCTCGACAGAGACCCGGTTTCGGGTGAGCGCCTGGCATCGCAGCCGACCCTGTCGCGGTTCGAGAACGCGTTCAACCGCTGCGCGCTCTACCGCATGGCGGACGAGTTGGCGACGCGGGTCATCGAGCGCCATCGCCGCCGTCTGGACGGGCAGGCGCGGTGCATCACCATCGACCTGGACCCGACGGACGACCCGACGCACGGGGCGCAGCAGTACACCCTGTTCAACGGGTACTACGACAACTGGTGCTACCTGCCGCTGCTGGCCTTCCTGCGCTTCGACCGCGAATCCGAGCAATATCTGTGCGCGGCGCTGCTGCGGCACGGCAAGGCGGTCGCCTCCGACGGAACGGTCGGGCTGTTGTCGCGTTTGCTGCCGCTGGTGCGCCGGGCGTTTCCGCGGGCACGCATTCTCGTTCGGCTCGACGGGGGCTTTGCCAGCCCGGCGGTCTTCGACTTCCTGGAGGCGCAGCCGCGGCTCGATTACGTGGTCGCGATGGCGAAGAACGCGGTCCTGCTGCGACACGCCGAGCCGGCCATGCTGGTGGCGCGGGCGCGCACTTGGCGCAGCGACCAGACCGAGCACGTCTACACCGAGACCGACGAGTATCGGGCCGGCAAATGGAGTCACGCGCGCCGCGTCGTGATCAAGGCCGAGGTCGTTCGCCTCGGGGACCGCGAGCCGCGGGACAACCCGCGCTTCGTGGTGACGAACCTGCGGCAGACGCCGCGCTTCATCTACGAGAAGGTCTACTGCGCGCGCGGCGACGTCGAGAACCGGATCAAGGAGCTGAAGGCCCTGCAGATCGACCGCACGAGTTGCCAGAAGTTCTCACCGAACCAGTTGCGCGTCCTGCTGACGGCCGCCGCCTACGTGCTGATGCAGGAGTTGCGGTTGCGCGCCGCCGACACCGCGTGTGCCCGCGCACAGGTGCCTTGGCTGCGCGACCGGCTGCTGAAGCTCGGCGTCCAGGTGGTGCGCTCGGTGCGTCGCATCGTCCTGCGCCTGCCGCGCGCGACACCGGACTTGGTGGCGTGGCGACAGATCGCGTTCGCGCTCGGGGCGCGCACCGGATAGCGTTCTGTCGCACGTCATATCGCTGCCGGCCGGTCGGCTGCCAAGCGCCCGCAACGGGGACGTGTGTGCAGCTATCGTCTTCGGCACCCGTCATCACGTCCATGGGGCGCTCAACCACGCCGCCACGCGTGGTTGAGGACGTTCCGGGGGCCACCCGCCGGTCACTACCCGCCGTCGGTGACCGAATCCGGTCTCGTCACCGCCTCCCGGAGGCCGAGTCCGGGACGTCGTGCATGATGCGGGCTAGATCTATCCGTGCGCCTCCCCATACACCCGGACCGCGCAGCCGACGCCGGATCGTAGCACGCCGGGGGATGTCCCAGACGCTGTTGAACTTGAGTTGATGTGAAGCGGGTGGCGGCTCCTGCCCCTGTCCTGTGGTAGGACAGGGGATGCAATCAGAAAGGAGACTGCCACCCATGGCGAAGCATGACAGGCGGAAGACGTCCGGCCAACCCCCCAGCTCGCGACCCGTCACGATTCAGGTGCCGCTGCCGGTCCTCGGCGTGGTCAACGGTGTCCGGGAAGCATTCCATGGATTGTGCATCGCGACCGGTCTGCAGGTCCTGGAGGCGATGATGGAGGCGGACCGGGAAATGCTGTGTGGCCCGAAGGGGCGCCATCAGGTTGAGCGTCCCGCGTGGCGCGGCGGGAGTGTCGACAGCCAGGTGACGCTGGGCGGGCGGCAGGTCGAGCTGCCACGGCTGCGGGTGCGGAGCGCCGAGGGCGAAGTCCCCCTGGCGAGCTTCCAGTGGGCGGCGGCCACCGACCCGCTGGACGAGCACACGCTGGCCGCGGTCGCCGCCGGGGTGTCGACACGCCGGTACGCGAGCACGTTGGACCCGGTACCGTCGGAGGTGACCGAGCGGGCGACGTCGAGCAGCGCCGTGTCGCGGCGGTTCGTGGCGCTGTCGAGCAAGCGCCTCCAGGCGTTTCTCGACCGGCCGTTGGGGGAATTGGACCTGCGGGTGGTCTGCATCGACGGCAAGGTCTTCCGGGACCACTGCATGGTGATCGCGCTGGGGATCGACACCCAGGGCCGGAAACACGTGCTGGGCCTGCGCGAAGGCGCCACCGAGACGGCTGCCGTCACCACCGGCCTGCTGAGCGACCTGGTGACGCGCGGGCTGCCGACGGACCGGACGTTGCTGTTCGTCATCGATGGCGCTGCGGGGGCTGCGCCGGGCCATCACCGACGTCTTCGGTTCTCGCGGCGTGGTGCAGCGTTGCCAAGTCCATAAGTGGAGGAACGTCATCGGCCATCTGCCCGAGCGGCTGCACGCCTCTGTCGGCAAGGCGTTGCGGGATGCGTGGGACCTCGATTCGGCGGACCGTGCGGCGCGCGTGCTCGAGCGGCTGGCCAAGTCACTGGAGCGTGAGCACCCCGGGGCGGCGGCGTCCATCCGGGAGGGATTGGACGAGACGCTGACCGTGCAACGCCTCGGACTGACGGGGGCGCTGCAGCGTACGCTGCGGACGACGAACATCATCGAGAACCTCAACGGCAGCGTCGAGCGCTACTCGCGCAACGTCAAGCGCTGGCGCGGTGGTCAGATGATTCAACGCTGGGTGGCGAGCGCGCTGGTCGAGGCGGAGAAGCGCTTCCGGCGCGTCCGGGGCTACCGTGACCTGCAGCACTTGGTCCGCGCCCTCGACGCGATAAGCCCCCCTGACAGCGTGGTTGCTTACGTGGCGTAATATAGACAGGACTGGGAGCTCGTCACCCGAAGTTCAACAACGAACGGGACATTCCCCTCGCCGCAGGCGGAACCATCCCGGCGGGTGGCGCGTCAAGCCTTGCGGCTCCTCCACTCGCGTTCCGGCCCTCCAGGGTGACCCGCCACCCGCCGGGATGGGATGGCCAGTTGTCGCCGGAAGCCAAGCTACCGGCCCCTGACGAGGGCCGGAACGAGTCACCGCAACCGGACCACCACCGCCAACGCCGCGACCTGTCACCGGCACCAGACACCGATACTTGACAGCAACAATCGGGCCAACGCGCCAGGATGAGAGAATCGGAGGGGGGCACGGCGATCAATGGAGAAACGGGCGGGTGGGGCGGGAAGGGCATCGAGGCGGACCACTGGGAGATCGAGGACGTGTGGGCAAGGAGGATCCGGACGGGCGGGTCGAGAGGAAGAACAGCGGCCGGAAGATGTGATCTGATCCGGCGCCTGGTCACAGCGGGAGCACCAGCCCGATCACACCCGAGCCGAAGACGATAGTGCCGCGCCAGACCGTGACAGCATCCCTGTGACCAAGTCACAGCCCCTGTCACAGTCGGTGTCACAACCCCCGTCACACATTTTTTCCCTAAACCACTGAATCCATTGACCCGACCCCACACGGACTATCCATCAACGGAGTATCCATGTTGTCAAGTGCGAGCCCACAGGCGCACGCTGTACGTTGAGTCTTGCCCCCTGGAAGCTCATGCCGCGACGAGCGGCGCGTCTCCGGCGGATGGCGTTCTGTCCTGTCCTGGCCGCTCTGGCGACCAGGTTCGATCCTGTTCGAGCAGTGCGTTGGCGAGGACGAGCAGCTTGCGCATGACGGCGACCAGAGCGACCTTGCCGGGCTTTCCCTGGGCGACGAGTTGTCGGTACTTCGTCCGCAGATCCGGATTGCAGCGCATCGCGGTCACGGCCGGCATGTAGAGGATTCGTCGCACCTGCGCCCGGCCGGCCTGTATGAAGCTTCGGCCTTGCCAAGTGCCGGACTGTCGCGTGACGGGGGCGAGCCCCGCGAGGCTGGCGGCCGCCTTGGCGTCGAGTCGGCCGAGTTCCGGCATCTGGATGAGCAGGCCTGTGGCGGTGATGCGGGACACGCCCGGAATCGATGTCAGGATCTCGGCCCGGCGGGCGAGCGCTTCGTCTTCGGCGAGCCGCTTTCCGATCTCGGCATCGATGGCGGCCAGATGCCGGTCGAGCTGGGCCACCTGCGCCTTGTTCTGGCGCTTGAGCAGGCGGTGTCGAATCTGCTTCTGGCGGTTGAGTGCGGCGGTGCGGTCCCTGATCAGTGCGTCACGCGCCACCTGGAGTTCCTCGAGGGCGCGGCGTGCAGGCGATGACATCTCGGTTGGCCGCAGTTCCAGCGCGGCTCCCATCTGCGCCAGGACCCGGGCGTCGACGAGGTCGGTCTTCGCCCGTTGTCCGATGGCCTGCGCGAACCGTCGGGCCTGCAACGGGTTGACCCGCGCCAGGGGCAACCCGGCTGAGAGCAGCGCTTCCTCGAAGGCTCGGTGCCAGTGTCCTGTCGGCTCGTAGGTAACGGCCCGCACGGGGCGTTCGATCCAGGCGATCAGCGCCTTGAATCCCGCGTCGTCGTTGGTGAATCGCGCGGCCGTGCCGTCGGGCGCCCTGTAGGCGTCGAGAGGGGTCTTCGAGATGTCAACGCCTACGGTAGGATCTGGCATCTTTTCCTGCTCCTGTGCTTGTTTGCGAGCCCTCACGCTCAGGTATCCATTCAGGCCGTGGGAAAAGACGGTGGCGACCAAACTCCGTTGCGGCCCCTGATCGGCCAAGCGGCTCACGGTCCGACCACCGCCACCCCCGGCGCTCTGCACGGGGCGCCAGGGGGTGGGACCTTCCGCGGTCGGCGTCCCCTCCCCCGAGCCCCCTCCCGGGTCTACGACGCGCTGCGCGGACACTCTCAATCTTCCCCTGTCGTCCGGCTGAAGCTGCCGGAGTCCACAGCGGTGAAGCCTACAAACAAGCCGGGGAAAGGGTCGGGGCAAAGACGGGAGCGACCCGGCAAATCTGCCCGATTTGCGGCCCCGGCCGGCTCGTGTCGTCACACTCGCCGCCGAGTCCTCGGGTCGCTCCCGAAGCGGCAGTTTTCCGTGCCGGAAGGCTCTCGGCGCCCTGCGTCAACCGCCGTTTCTCCGGCGGCTGCCATCCCGACAGGACAGCCCGTTCGTCGTTCAGCCCGATGGAGCGCAGAACGCCCAGGCGGCTGCCGCCGCACCGCCGCGCTACTGCGGGACTTGCGCTGCACCCTCGCGCAGGTCGGCGGCCAGTCTCCGGGCCGTGTCGTGCGCGGGGTCGAGTTCGAGCGCGCGCTCCAGGCTCGCCAGCGCCTCGTCGCGGCGGCCGAGGAAGTACAGCGTGACGCCCGTGTTGGCGTGCACGGTCGGGTCGTCGGGCGCCAGGTCCGCGTGCGCGCGGTACAGCTCCAGGGCCTGCTCGTACTCCCGCCGCCCGAACCGCCACAGGGCCAGGTGGTCGAGCGCCTCGGCGTGTTCCGGGTCGCGCTCGACGGCGCTCTGGAAGTGCGTTGCGGCGTCGCCGTCGCGTCCGAGCCCCAGCAGGGCGCGGCCGGCCAGGTAGTGCGCGGTCGCCGCCGTGGCCGCATCCGCGCCCGGCGCGAAGCCGCGCTGCAGCGCTTCGAGCGCCTCGCCGTAGCGCTCCAGATCGAGCAGCGCGGCGCCGATGCCGACGTGGGCCGGGACGAAGTCGGGATCGATGCGCAAGGCTTCGCGGTACGAGGCGACGGCCTCGTCGCGGCGCCCCGCCGTCCGCAGCCCTTCGCCGATGACGTGCAGCGCAGCCGGGTCGTCCGGGCGCGCGTCGCGGGCGCGGCGCAGGTACTGCTCGGCCTCGGCCGGGCGGCCCCCGTCGGCCAGCAGGTTCGAGAGCTGCATCAGCGGCGCCGGGCTCTCGGGCTCCAGCGCCGCGGCGCGCCGGAAGTGCGCGGCGGCGGCGGCGAGCCGACCCGCCTCGCGGGCCGCGCGGCCCGCGGCCATCGCGATCTCGCCCGCCGACGGCGCGTCCGGGTCCAGCGCGAGCGCCCGTTCGAGCGCCGCGAGCGCCTCGCCGTGGCGTCCCGACTCGAAGAGCGAGAGGCCGAGCCCGCCGTGCGCCGGCGCCAGATCCGGTTCCGCTTCCAGCGCGGCGCGGTACCTCTCGATGGCCTCGCCGTGGCGGCCCCGCCTGCGCAGCGCCTCCCCCAGGTTCTGGTGCGCGGCGGCGTCGCGGGGGTCGAGCCGCAGGGCGGTGCGCAGGACCGAGTCGGCCTCGTCGAACCCTTCCAGGCTCACGAGCACGCTGCCGAGGTTCACGTAGGCGTCCGCACTGAGCGGACGCCGCTCGACGCCGATGCGGGCGGCGGCGAGAGCCTCGTCGAGCCGGCCGGCTTCGGCCAGCGGACCCACCAGGTTGAGATGGGCGTCACGCGCGTTCGGATTGTGCGCGACGATGTGGCTGAAGAGGGTGACCCCGTCCCGGTAGATGCCCGCCTGCATCCACGTCAGCGTGCCGAGCAGCGCCAGCACCACGGCCAGCCCGCCGGCCGCGAGCCGCCGGTGGCCGGCCCGCAGGCGGCCGGCCCCGTGGGCGGCGGCGCCGACAGCCGCCGCCAGCACGCCGAGGCCGGCCAGGTACTGGAAGCGGTCGGCCACCAGCGAGAACTGCATGTAGCCGTAGTCGATGAAGCCGAGCACCGGAGAGAGCGTCACGGCGAACAGCAGCGCGCCCGCCAGCGGCCCCCGACCGAGTTGCCTCCTGCCCAGCCACAGCAGGGTGGCCAGCGCCATCGCCCCCAGGACGTACGTCCAGGCGACGGGGTCCGCGGCGTCGATCTCCCAGAGCGGGTAGATCACGATCAGGTCGGCCGGCCAGAGCAGCTTGCCAGCGTAGAACCACAGCGCGCGGGCCGCGATCAGCACGCGCTCGGCCAGCGAGTAGCCGAGGTCGAGCGGCTCGCGCGAGGCGTAGAACGCCAGGTCCGCCGCGGTGACGGCCAGCGCCACGGCGAACATCGGCGCGAGCCGGACCACGTCGGCCCGCGTGACGCGGCCCGCCTGCCACCAGTGCCGGATGAGCAGGGCCGCCGGCAGCGTGACCACGACGGACTTCGACAGCAGGCCGGCCGTGAAGAGTCCGAGCGCGAGCAGGTAGCGCCCGGGCCGCGGCGCCTCGGTGAACCGGATCCAGGTCAGCGCGGCGGTCAGGTAGAACAGGGCCGAGAGCACGTCCTTGCGCTCGATGATCCAGGCGACCGACTCGACGTGCAGCGGATGGACGGCGAAGACCGCCGCGACGATCCAGGCGCCGGGCACGGCCAGACGCCCCATCAGGCGCCAAATCAGCAGCACGTTGACCAGGTGCAGCAGCACGTTGACCGCGTGGTAGCCGAGCGGCGCCAGCCCCCACAGCTTGTGCTCGATCCAGAAGCTGGTGTAGACGACGGGCCAGTAGTGCGCCTCCCCGGCGATGTCGCCGGGCGAGAACCAGATGTTCCACAGCCCGGACCAGTCGTGCACGACGGGCTCCTCGACGAAGATCACGTCGTCCCAGACGAACCCGGCCCCCAGTGCCGGCAGGTAGGCTGTGACGGTGAGGGCGGCGAGCAGCAGCGCGCCGCGCAACCGCTGGCCGCCGACGCGGCCGGCTTCAGCCTGGGCAGATGCCAGCGGCCGGGTGCCGGCCTTCGAGCGTCCCGCGGACGAGGAGGCGCGCTCGGCGGCCAGCCGCTCGCGCCGCGTCAGGCGCTTCGCTGTCTTCTGCATGCTCTCGCCCGGCGGCGCCGGCACAGGGTCTCCCCGAGGCGGTGGCGGTAGAGCCGGCACAGATGGCGCAGGAAGTCGGCGTGCGTGCGCCAGTTCAGGTTGCTCCTGCCCTGCCGGCGGTCGACGAACCGGATAGGCACTTCACGGACCCGGAGCCGGCCCCGCGCCATCAGCTCCAGGGCGACCTTGTAGCCGACGGGGCGCAGGCTGTCCAGGTCCGGCAAACGCCGCCGGTCGGCGGCGAAGAAGCCCGACAGCGGGTCCCGGCACTCCGCCAGCGGGCGCGCCAGCAGCGTGCCCAGCCGGGACACCAGCGCGCGGCGGCGGCCCCAGGCCGGGTCCACGGACGCGCCGGGCACGTAGCGGCTGCCGACCACGATGTCGCAGCCGTCGTCGAGCGCCGCCAGCAGGCCGGCGATCCGGTCGGGCGGGTGCGACAGGTCGGCGTCCATGACGACGAGGCGGTCGTGCCGCGCCAGCCGCATCCCGAGCAGGACCGAGAGCGCAAGGTCCCGGCGGGCCGCGCGGCGGGTCTCGATGCGCACCGGCAGGCGCCGGGCGATCTCGGCGACCACGGCCTCGCAGCCGTCCCGCGAGTCGTCGTCGACCAGGAGCAGCTCCCACTCGACGCCCCGGTCCGACAACGCGGCATGCACGCCGGCGGCCAGGGCGGGCAGGTTCTCCGCCTCGCGCAGCGTCGGCACGACGATGGAGACGGCTTCGCCCATCTTCTCCGGCCGGCGCGACCTACTCGGGTGCGCCGAGGTTGAGTATCCCGTAGAGGCCGACGCGGTGGTCGGCCCCGCCGTCGGGGCGGCCGTAGCGCTCGCCGAGCAGCTCGACCTCGACCGGCGTTGCCAGGTCGCCGCTGAAGCGCCCGAGCACGCCGAGCCGCGCCCCCAGTTGCACGCGTTGGGCCTCGCCTGTCCGGCCGTAGCCCACCAGCGGCGTCAGCAGCCGGTTGCCCGGCAGCATCCAGCCGTAGCCCAGCCGCGCGTCGACCCCGCCGTCGTGCCGGTTCGGTCCCGCCGCGTAGCTCTGGACGTGGTCCTGCCACAGCGACTCGGCCCCGTAGCCCGGCGCCCCCCAGTGCGGGCGCACCGACGCGGTCAGCCCCGGCTCGTAGTGCCCGCCGCCCGCCATCGCCGTCACGCTGAAGCCGTGCTCCTCGTAACCCGACGCGGTGTGCAGCAAGAGCCTGCGCCCCTGCGCCTCGATGCGCATCCTCCCGGCACTCACCCGCACCCCGGCGGCTGTCTCCAGTCCCAGGCCCGTCTGCCCGGCCCCGCCGTCGTGCCGCGTGCTCACCGCCCCGAACGGCGCCACCTGCATGCCGCCGGGGCCGCCCAGCGGCAGCGTCGCCTCGACTCCGGTCCGCAGCCGCCGCACCGCCGCCGCCAGCCCGTCGACCGTCTCCTCGCCACTGCCGGTCCGAAGCTCAGCCCACGACGCCTCGCCCCGCAGCGACAGCTCCACGCCCCCGGCCGCCCTGCCCAGCCGGTGCCGGCCCTCCAGCAGCCCCAGCCGCAGGTCCAGCGGGCTCGTCCCGCGCCGGCCATTGAGCGTCCGCACGTTCTCCGCCGTCCCCCGGCCCACGCCCGCCAGCGCCCACACCGCCGTGTCCCGGCCGCCGATGCGCACATACGGGTGCAGCACCGTCAGCTCCGTCCCCAGCCGGCCGCTCGAATAGCCCTGCCGCCACTCGCTGCCGCTGCCGCTGCGGCTCACCGCCGCCCCCGCCAGCAGGTGCTCGGTGAGCTGCACGTCCACGCCGAGGTAGCCCGTCGCCAGGTCGCCCTCGTAGCCGGCCGCATCATCCGGCCCCGCCCACCGGAACGACTGCCGGTCGCCCTGGCCCCAGACCCGCCAGCGGCCAACGCCCGTACCGGGCGTCTCCGGGTCGCCCTGCCCGCCGAACGACAGCAGCACGTCGGTGCCCAGCAGCATCTGGCCCCAGTCGGTCCCGGCCCCGCCCCCGAAGCCGCCGCCCATCAGGCCCATCCGCTGGAACCGCGGGTCGGCCGATGTCCCCGACAGGTCCCGCGGCGAGCGCCGCTGCCGCAGCGTCGCCGCCCGCAGCGACAGCCAGTGCGACTGCTCCAGGCTCCCGGCCCCCATCTGCTCCCACGCGTCGGGCGTCAGCTGCTGGCCGCCGAGCATCAGCCGCATCGCGCCGTCGTCGTACTCCAGCCGCCGGCCGATGGCGATCCGCGCGCTCGACAGGTGCGCCCGCCCCAGCGCCGCCAGCGCGCCGGTCAGCACCTCCCGCACCAGCCCGTCGCCCACCGACACCCCGAACGTCTGCACTGCCGTCAGACCGTCGGGGTCGGCCGCCGTCACCGTCACGGTCGCCGTTCCCGTGACCACCGGCGAGAGCGTCAGCGTCGCGCCCACCACCGCCACCGTCACCGCCGACTCGTCCGAGGACACCGCCGTGTAGCTCAGCGCGTCGCCGTCCACGTCGGTGAAGTACGGCGTCAGGTCCACCGTCGCCGTTCCGCCGCCCTCCTCGAGCGTCTGGTCCGGGATGACCCCCACCGCCTCCGGCGCGTCGTTCACCGGCAGCACCGTCATCGTCACCGTCGCCGACGCCGTCAGGCCGCCCGGGTCCGCGATCGTGTAGCTGAAGCGGTCCGTGCCGTACCAGTTCAAGTCCGGCGAGTAGCGCACGCTGTTGTCGACGATGGCAGTCGCGCCGTGTGCGGCCGGGCCGGCCGAGACCACCGTCAGCGGGTCGCCGTCGACGTCCGTGTCGTTGGCCAGCACGTCGACCACCACCGCCACGTCCTCCAGCGTCTCCGCCTCGTCGTCGACCGCCTCCGGCGGGTCGTTCACCGGCGTCACCGTCACCACCACCGTCGCCTCCGACGTCAGCCCGCCCGGGTCCGTCGCCGTGTAGCTGAAACGGTCCTCGCCGTACCAGTTCAGGTCCGGCTCGTAGCGCACCCCGCCCGAGACCACCGTCGCCGTCCCGTTCTCCGGCGCCGTCACCGACGCCACCCGCAATCGCTCGCCGTCCGGGTCCGTGTCGTTCGACAGCACGTCGATCACCAACGGTGTGTCCTCGGGCGTCTCCGCCCGGTCGTCCTTCGCCTCCGGCGACTCCGGCGCGTCGACCACCCGTACGGTCACCTGCGCCTTCGCCTCGTACTCCCCGTCCCCCGCCGTCACCTGCAACTCGAACTCGGACGGACCCGACTCGAAGTCCTCGCCGCCGCCGGTGTAGCTCACCTCGCCGCCGCGCCGCGACACCGTGAAGCGGTCGCCGTCGCCCGCCGACAGCGCGTAGCGCAGCCGGTCGCCGTCGGCGTCGCTCGCGCCCACCGTCCCCAACGCCACCGGCGTGTCGCGTCCCGAGGCATTCTCCGGCAGGTCGAACGTGTAGCTCGACTGCCCGAACTCCGGCGGCCGGTTCGGCTCGTCGTCGTCGAGCAGCGTCAGCGACGTGCCCTCGACCGACAGCCCCACCTCGGTCGTGCCCGTGATCGCCACCCGCTGGTCCGGCTCGTCCTTCGTGTCGTCCACCGGCGTCAGGTCGAACGACGCGGCGGCGCTGGCCGCGTCCGCCGGGACCTCGACCGCGAACACCGACGGCGTGGCCGCATACTCGTCCGCGTCCTCGGCGACACTCACCGTCACCACCGTCGCTTCGCCGCGCGCTCCCGCGACGAGCGTCGCCGTCACCGTCACCGCCGTCGTGCCCGCGCCTTCGGAGACCGACGAGGGGCTCACGCTCAGGACCACGTCGCCCGACACCGGCTCGCCGTCGTCCTCGTCGTCATCGACCGTCACGGCGAGGTCCGCCGTGACCGACCCGTACCCGCCGCCCGACGCCGTGTGCGCCAGCGTCGCCTCGTCGTCTTCCGCATCGTCGTCCTGTGCGGCCGTCACCGTCACCGTCTGCGCCGTGTTCCAACTCGCCGTCGTGAACGTCAACGACGCCGTGTCCAGCGTCAGGTCCGTGCCCGAGTGCCCCGTGACCGCCACCGTCACCTGACCCGTCGGCTCGGTCGAAAGACGCACCGTGTAGGTCCCACCCTCCCCTTCGGCCACGGTCAGCGTCGAGGGCGACAGCACGACCCCGGCCGTCTCCGGCGTCTCGTCGTCGGTCACCGTCACCGCAAGCTCCGCCGTCTCGCCCGCGTAGTCGCCCCCGGACGCCGTGTGCACCAGCGTCGCCGTATCGTCGTCCGCGTCGTCGTCCTCGCCGGCCGAGACCGTCACCGTCTGCGCCGTGCTCCACGTCGCCGTCGTGAACGTCAGAGAAGTCGTATCCAGGCTCAGGTCCGTGCCCGAATGCCCCGTGACCGCAACCGTCACCTGAGCCGTCGGCTGCGTCGAAAGCCGCACCGTGTACTCGCCGTCGGCCCCCTCGGCCACCCCCAGCGCCGTCGTCGAGAGCACCAGGCCCACCGACTCGTCGTCGGTCACCGTCACCGCAAGCTCCGCCGTCTCCGACGCGTAGTCCCCGCCCGACGCCGTGTGCGTCAGCGTCGCCGTGTCGTTGTCCGCGTCGTCGTCCTCGCCCGCCGAGACCGTCACCGTCTGCGCCGTGTTCCACGTCGCCGTCGTGAACGTCAACGACGCCGTATCCAGGCTCAGGTCCGTGCCCGAGTGCCCCGTGACCGCAACCGTCACCTGAGCCGTCGGCTCGGTCGAAAGACGCACCGTGTAGGTCCCATCCTCCCCCTCGGCCAGTCCCAGCGACGAGGTCGACAGCACGATACCCACCGACTCGTCGTCGGTCACCGTCACCGAAAGCTCCGCCGTCTCCGACGCGTAGTCCCCGCCCGACGCCGTGTGCGTCAGCGTCGCCGTGTCGTCGTCCGCGTCGTCGTCCTCGCCCGCAGAGACCGTCACCGTCTGCGCCGTGTTCCACGTCGCCGTCGTGAACGTCAGAGAGGTCGTATCCAGGCTCAGGTCCGTTCCCGAATGGCCTGTGACCGCCACCGTCACCTGAGCCGTCGGCTCGGTCGAAAGACGCACCGTGTAGGTCCCATCTTCTCCCTCGGCCAGTCCCAGCGACGAGGTCGACAGCACGATACCCACCGACTCGTCGTCGGTCACCGTCACCGCAAGCTCCGCCGTCTCCGACGCGTAGTCCCCGCCCGACGCCGTGTGCAAGAGCGTCGCCGTGTCGTTGTCCGCGTCGTCGTCCTCCGCCGCCGACACCGTCACCGTCTGCGCCGTGCTCCACGTCGCCGTCGTGAACGTCAACGACGCCGTGTCCAGCGTCAGGTCCGTACCCGAGTGTCCCGTGACCGCAACCGTCACCTGAGCCGTCGGCTCGGTCGAGAGCCGAACCGTGTAGGTCCCATCCTCCCCCTCGGCCAGCCCCAGCGACGAGGTCGACAGCACGATACCCACCGTCTCGTCGTCGGTCACCGTCACCGCAAGCTCCGCCGTCTCCGACGCGTAGTCCCCGCCCGACGCCGTGTGCAAGAGCGTCGCCGTGTCGTTGTCCGCGTCGTCGTCCTCGCCGGCCGAGACCGTCACCGTCTGCGCCGTGTTCCACGTCGCCGCCGTGAACGTCAACGACGCCGTGTCCAGCGTCAGGTCCGTACCCGAGTGTCCCGTGACCGCAACCGTCACCTGAGCCGTCGGCTGCGTCGAGAGCCGAACCGTGTACTCGCCGTCGTCTCCCTCGGCCAGCCCCAGCGCCGTCGTCGACAGCGTCAGACCCACCGTCTCGTCGTCGGTCACCGTCACCGAAACGCTCGCCGTCTCCCCCGCGTAGTCGCCCCCGGACGCCGTGTGAACCAGCGTCGCCGCGTCGTTCGCCGCGTCGTCGTCCTCACCGGCCGAGACCGTCACCGTCTGCGCCGTGTTCCATGTCGCCGTCGTGAAAATCAGCGAGGTCGAGTCCAAGGTGAGGTCGGTGCCCGTCTGGCCCGTGACCGCAACCGTCACCTGAGCCGTCGGTTGCGTCGAGAGCCGAACCGTGTAGCTCGCATCCTCTCCCTCGGTCAGCCCCAGCGCCGTCGTCGACAGCGTCAGACCCACCGTCTCGTCGTCGGTCACCGTCACCGCAACGCTCGCCGTCTCGCCCGCGTAGTCCCCGCCAGACGCCGTGTGCAGAAGCGTCGCCGCATCGTTCGCCGCGTCGTCGTCCTCGCCGGCCGAGACCGTCACCGTCTGCGCCGTGTTCCACGTCGCCGTCGTGAACGTCAGGCTCGCCGTGTCCAGAGTCAGGTCCGTGCCCGAGTGCCCCGTGACCGCCACGGTGACGGTCGCCGTCGGCTGCGTCGCAAGCCGAACCGTGTACTCGCCGTCGGCCCCCTCGGCAACCCCCAGCGCCGTCGTCGACAGCGTCAGCCCCGCCGTATCGTCGTCGGTCACCGTCACCGTGACACTCGCCGTCTCGCCCGCGTAGTCGCCCCCGGACGCCGTGTGCAGCAGCGTCGCCGCGTCGTTCGCCGCGTCGTCGTCCTCACCGGCCGAGACCGTCACCGTCTGCGCCGTGTTCCACGTCGCCGTCGTGAACGTCAACGACGCCGTGTCCAGCGTCAGGTCCGTGCCCGAGTGCCCGGTGATGGTGACCGTCACCTGAGCCGTCGGCTGCGTCGAGAGACGGACCGTGTACTCGCCGTCGTCCCCCTCGGTCACCCCCAGCGCCGTCGTCGACAGCGTCAACCCCACCGACTCGTCGTCGGTCACCGTCACCGCAACGCTTGCCGTCTCGCCCGCGTAATCGCCCCCGGACGCCGTGTGCAGCAGCGTCGCCGAGTCGTTCGCCGCGTCGTCGTCCTCGCCGGCCGAGACCGTCACCGTCTGCGCCGTGTTCCACGTCGCCGTCGTGAACGTCAGACTGGTCGAATCCAAGGTGAGGTCGGTGCCTGCCTGGCCCGTGACCGCAACCGTCACCGTCGCCGTCGGCTGCGTCGAAAGCCGAACCGTGTACTCGCCGTCGTCGCCTTCGGCCACCCCCAGCGCCGTCGTCGACAGCGTCAACCCCACCGACTCGTCGTCGGTCACCGTCACCGCAACGCTCGCCGTCTCCCCCGCGTAGTCGCCCCCCGAGGCCGTGTGCAGCAGCGTCGCCGCGTCAGCCGCCGCGTCGTCGTCCTCGCCCGCCGTCACCGTCACCGTCTGCGCCGTATTCCACGTCGCCGTCGTGAACGTCAGGCTCGCCGTGTCCAGCGTCAGGTCCGTGCCCGCCTGGCCCGTGACCGCAACCGTCACCGTCGCCGAAGGCTGCGTCGCAAGCCGCACTGTATACTCGCCGTCGTCCCCCTCGGTCACCCCCAGCGCCGTCGTCGACAGCGTCAGCCCCGCCGTATCGTCGTCGGTCACCGTCACCGCAACGCTCGCCGTCTCCCCGGCGTAGTCCCCACCCGAGGCCGTGTGCAGCAGCGCCGCCGCGTCGTTCGCCGCGTCGTCGTCCTCGCCCGCCGTCACCGTCACCGTCTGCGCCGTGTTCCAACTCGCCGTCGTGAACGTCAACGACGCCGTGTCCAGCGTCAGGTCCGTACCGGCCTGGCCCGTGACCGCTATCGTCACCTGGGCCGTCGGCTGCGTCGCCAGACGCACCGTGTAGGTGTTGCTGCCCCCCTCGGTAACCCCCAGCGCCGTCGTCGACAGCGTCAACCCCACCGACTCGTCGTCGGTCACCGTCACCGCAACGCTCGCCGTCTCGCCCGCGTAGTCCCCGCCAGACGCCGTGTGCAGCAGCGTCGCCGCGTCGTTCGCCGCGTCGTCGTCCTCACCGGCCGTCACCGTCACCGTCTGCGCCGTGTTCCAACTCGCCGTCGTGAACGTCAGAGAGGCCGTGTCCAGCGTCAGGTCCGTGCCCGCCTGGCCCGTGACCGCTACCGTCACCTGAGCCGTTGGCTGCGTCGCCAACCGAACCGTGTAGGTGTTGCTGCCTCCTTCGGCCACCCTCAGCGCCGTCGTCGACAGCGTCAGACCCACCGACTCGTCGTCGGTCACCGTCACCGCAACGCTCGCCGTCTCACCGGCGTAGTCGCCCCCCGAGGCCGTGTGCAGCAGCGTCGCCGCGTCGTTCGCCCCGTCGTCGTCCTCGCCGGCCGTCACCGTCACCGTCTGCGCCGTGTTCCAACTCGCCGTCGTGAACGTCAGAGAAGCCGTGTCCAGCGTCAGGTCCGTGCCCGCCTGGCCCGTGACCGCTACCGTCACCTGGGCCGTCGGCTCGGTCGAAAGGCGCACCGTGTAGGTGTTGCTGCCTCCTTCGGCAACCCCCAGCGCCGTCGTCGACACCGTCAGGCCCACCGTCTCGTCGTCGGTCACCGTCACCGCGACGCTCGCCGTCTCGCCCGCGTAGTCCCCGCCCGAGGCCGTGTGCAAGAGCGTCGCCGCGTCGTTCGCCCCGTCGTCGTCCTCGCCGGCCGAGACCGTCACCGTCTGGACCGTGTTCCAACTCGCCGTCGTGAACGTCAGCGACGCCGTGTCCAGCGTCAGGTCCGTGCCCGAGTGTCCGGTAATGGCGACGGTCACCTGCGCCGTCGGCTGCGTCGAGAGACGAACCGTGTACTCGCCGTCGTCTCCCTCGGCAACCCCCAGCGCCGTCGTCGACAGCGTCAGACCCACCGTCTCGTCGTCGGTCACCGTCACCGCAACGCTCGCCGTCTCGCCCGCGTAGTCGCCCCCGGAAGCCGTGTGCAGCAGCGTCGCCGCGTCGTTCGCCCCGTCGTCGTCCTCGCCGGCCGAGACCGTCACCGTCTGCGCCGTGTTCCACGTCGCCGTCGTGAAGGTCAGCGAGGTCGCATCCAGGCTCAGGTCCGTGCCCGCCTGCCCCGTGATCGCAACCGTCACCTGGGCCGTCGGCTGCGTCGCCAGCCGAACCGTGTACTCGCCGTCGTCCCCCTCGGTGATCCCCAGCGCCGTCGTCGACAGCGTCAGACCCACGTCGTCGTCGTCGGTCACCGTCACCGCGACGCTCGCCGTCTCGCCCGCGTAGTCCCCACCCGAGGCCGTGTGCAGCAGCGTCGCCGCGTCGTTCGCCCCGTCGTCGTCCTCCCCGGCCGACACCGTCACCGTCTGCGCCGTGTTCCACGTCGCCGTCGTGAACGTCAACGACGCCGTGTCCAGCGTCAGGTCCGTGCCCGAATGCCCGGTGATGGCGACCGTCACCTGCGCCGAAGGCTGCGTCGCCAACCGCACCGTGTACTCGCCGTCGCCCCCCTCGGCAACCCCCAGCGCCGTCGTCGACAGCGTCAGATCCGCCTCGTCGTCGTCGGTCACCGTCACCGCGACGCTCGCCGTCTCGCCCGCGTAGTCCCCGCCCGAGGCCGTGTGCAAGAGCGTCGCCGCGTCGTTCGCCCCGTCGTCGTCCTCGCCCGCCGTCACCGTCACCGTCTGGACCGTGTTCCAACTCGCCGTCGTGAACGTCAGCGACGCCGTGTCCAGCGTCAGGTCCGTGCTCGCCTGGCCCGTGACCGCCACGGTTACCGTCGCCGTCGGCTGCGTCGAAAGCCGAACCGTGTACTCGGCGTCGTCCCCCTCGGCCACTCCCAGCGCCGTCGCCGACAGCGTCAGCTCCACCTCGTCGTCGTCGGTCACCGTCACCGAAACGCTCGCCGTCTCCCCGGCGTAGTCGCCGCCCGAGGCCGTGTGCAGCAGCGTCGCCGCGTCGTTCGCCCCGTCGTCGTCCTCGCCGGCCGAAACCGTCACCGTCTGCGCCGTGTTCCACGTCGCCGTCGTGAACGTCAGAGAGGCCGTGTCCAGAGTCAGGTCCGTGCCCGAATGGCCCGTGACCGCCACGGTGACGGTCGCCGTCGGCTGCGTCGAAAGCCGAACCGTGTACTCGGCGTCGTCCCCCTCGGCCACTCCCAGCGCCGTCGTCGACAGCGTCAGCTCCACCTCGTCGTCGTCGGTCACCGTCACCGAAACGCTCGCCGTCTCCCCGGCGTAGTCGCCGCCCGAGGCCGTGTGCAAGAGCGTCGCCGCGTCGTTCGCGCCGTCGTCGTCCTCCCCGGCCGTCACCGTCACCGTCTGCGCCGTGTTCCACGTCGCCGTCGTGAACGTCAGAGAGGCCGTGTCCAGAGTCAGGTCCGTGCCCGAATGGCCCGTGACCGCCACGGTGACGGTCGCCGTCGGCTGCGTCGCAAGCCGCACCGTGTACTCGCCGTCGTCCCCCTCGGCCACCCCTAGCGCCGTCGCCGACAGCGTCAGCTCCACGTCGTCGTCGTCGGTCACCGTCACCGAAACGCTCGCCGTCTCCCCGGCGTAGTCGCCGCCCGAGGCCGTGTGCAGCAGCGTCGCCGCGTCGTTCGCCCCGTCGTCGTCCTCGCCGGCCGAAACCGTCACCGTCTGCGCCGTGTTCCACGTCGCCGTCGTGAACGTCAGAGAGATCGAATCCAAGGTGAGGTCGGTGCCGGCCTGGCCCGTGATCGCAACCGTCACCTGAGCCGTCGGCTGCGTCGAAAGCCGAACCGTGTACTCGGCGTCGTCCCCCTCGGCCACCCCCAGCGCCGTCGCCGACAGCGTCAGCTCCACCTCGTCGTCGTCGGTCACCGTCACCGCCACGTTCGCCGTCTCGCCCGCGTAGTCCCCGCCAGAGGCCGTGTGCAGCAGCGTCGCCGCGTCGTTCGCCCCGTCGTCGTCCTCCCCGGCCGAGACCGTCACCGTCTGCGCCGTGTTCCACGTCGCCATCGTGAACGTCAACGACGCCGTGTCCAGCGTCAGGTCCGTACCGGCCTGGCCCGTGATCGCCACCGTCACCTGGGCCGTCGGCTGCGTCGCCAGCCGAACCGTGTACTCGCCGTCGTCCCCCTCGGTGACCCCCAGCGCCGTCGTCGACACCGTCAGCCCCGCCGTATCGTCGTCGGTCACCGTCACCGACACGCTCGCCGTCTCGCCCGCGTAGTCCCCACCCGAGGCCGTGTGCAAGAGCGTCGCCGCATCGTTCGCCGCGTCGTCGTCCTCGCCAGCCGAGACCGTCACCGTCTGCGCCGTGTTCCACGTCGCCGTCGTGAACGTCAGGCTCGCCGTGTCCAGCGTCAGGTCCGTGCTGGCGGTCCCCGTGATCGCGACGGTCACCTGCGCCGTCGGCTGTGTCGCCAGCCGAACCGTGTACTCGCCGTCGTCTCCCTCGGCAACCCCCAGCGCCGTCGTCGACAGCGTCAGACCCACCTCGTCGTCGTCGGTCACCGTCACCGCCACGCTCGCCGTCTCCCCCGCGTAGTCGCCCCCGGACGCCGTGTGCAGCAGCGTCGCCGCGTCGTTCGCTCCGTCGTCGTCCTCACCAGCCGAGACCGTCACCGTCTGCGCCGTGTTCCACGTCGCCGTCGTGAACGTCAGAGACGCCGTGTCCAGCGTCAGGTCCGTGCCCGAGTGCCCGGTGACCGCCACGGTGACGGTCGCCGTCGGCTGCGTCGAAAGCCGAACCGTGTACTCGCCGTCGTCGCCTTCGGCCACCCCCAGCGCCGTCGTCGACAGCGTCAGCTCCACGTCGTCGTCGTCGGTCACCGTCACCGCCACGTTCGCCGTCTCGCCCGCGTAGTCCCCGCCAGAGGCCGTGTGCAGCAGCGTCGCCGCGTCGTTCGCCCCGTCGTCGTCCTCGCCGGCCGAGACCGTCACCGTCTGCGCCGTGTTCCACGTCGCCGTCGTGAACGTCAACGACGCCGTGTCCAGCGTCAGGTCCGTGCCCGAATGGCCCGTGACCGCCACGGTGACGGTCGCCGTCGGCTGCGTCGCAAGCCGCACCGTGTACTCGCCGTCGGCCCCCTCGGCAACCCCCAGCGCCGTCGTCGACAGCGTCAGCTCCACCTCGTCGTCGTCGGTCACCGTCACCGCAACGCTCGCCGTCTCGCCCGCGTAGTCCCCGCCAGAGGCCGTGTGCAGCAGCGTCGCCGCGTCGTTCGCCCCGTCGTCGTCCTCGCCGGCCGAGACCGTCACCGTCTGCGCCGTGTTCCACGTCGCCGTCGTGAACGTCAACGACGCCGTGTCCAGCGTCAGGTCCGTACCGGCCTGGCCCGTGATCGCCACCGTCACCTGGGCCGTCGGCTGCGTCGCCAGCCGAACCGTGTACTCGCCGTCGTCCCCCTCGGTGACCCCCAGCGCCGTCGTCGACACCGTCAGCCCCGCCGTATCGTCGTCGGTCACCGTCACCGACACGCTCGCCGTCTCGCCCGCGTAGTCCCCACCCGAGGCCGTGTGCAAGAGCGTCGCCGCATCGTTCGCCGCGTCGTCGTCCTCGCCGGCCGAGACCGTCACCGTCTGCGCCGTGTTCCACGTCGCCGTCGTGAACGTCAACGACGCCGTGTCCAGCGTCAGGTCCGTGCCCGAGTGCCCGGTGACCGCCACGGTGACGGTCGCCGTCGGCTGCGTCGAAAGCCGAACCGTGTACTCGCCGTCGTCGCCTTCGGCCACCCCCAGCGCCGTCGTCGACAGCGTCAGCTCCACGTCGTCGTCGTCGGTCACCGTCACCGCGACGCTCGCCGTCTCGCCCGCGTAGTCGCCCCCCGAGGCCGTGTGCAACAGCGTCGCCGCGTCGTTCGCCCCGTCGTCGTCCTCGCCCGCCGTCACCGTCACCGTCTGCACCGTGTTCCACGTCGCCGTCGTGAACGTCAGCGACGCCGTGTCCAGCGTCAGGTCCGTGCTCGCCTGGCCCGTGACCGCCACGGTGACCGTCGCCGTCGGCTGCGTCGAAAGCCGAACCGTGTACTCGGCGTCGTCCCCCTCGGCCACTCCCAGCGCCGTCGTCGACAGCGTCAGCTCCACCTCGTCGTCGTCGGTCACCGTCACCGAAACGCTCGCCGTCTCGCCCGCGTAGTCGCCCCCCGTGGCCGTGTGAACCAGCGTCGCCGCGTCGTTCGCCCCGTCGTCGTCCTCCGCCGCCGAGACCGTCACCGTCTGCGCCGTGTTCCACGTCGCCGTCGTGAACGTCAGAGAGGTCGAATCCAGGCTCAGGTCCGTTCCCGAATGGCCTGTGACCGCGACCGTCACCTGCGCCGTCGGCTGCGTCGAAAGCCGAACCGTGTACTCGGCGTCGTCCCCCTCGGTCACCCCCAGCGCCGTCGTCGACAGCGTCAGCTCCACCTCGTCGTCGTCGGTCACCGTCACCGAAACGCTCGCCGTCTCCCCGGCGTAGTCGCCGCCCGAGGCCGTGTGCAAGAGCGTCGCCGCGTCGTTCGCCCCGTCGTCGTCCTCCCCGGCCGAGACCGTCACCGTCTGCGCCGTGTTCCACGTCGCCGTCGTGAACGTCAGAGAGGTCGAATCCAAGGTGAGGTCGGTGCCTGCCTGGCCCGTGACCGCAACCGTCACCTGAGCCGTCGGCTGCGTCGAAAGACGGACCGTGTACTCGCCGTCGTCCCCCTCGGCCACCCCCAGCGACGTCGCCGACAGCGTCAGCTCCACCTCGTCGTCGTCGGTCACCGTCACCGAAACGCTCGCCGTCTCGCCCGCGTAGTCGCCCCCGGACGCCGTGTGCAGCAGCGTCGCCGCGTCGTTCGCCCCGTCGTCGTCCTCCCCGGCCGAGACCGTCACCGTCTGCGCCGTGTTCCACGTCGCCGTCGTGAACGTCAGAGAGGCCGCACCCAGCGTCAGGTCCGTGCCCGAGTGCCCGGTGATGGCGACCGTCACCTGAGCCGTCGGCTGCGTCGAAAGCCGAACCGTGTACTCGCCGTCGTCCCCTTCGGCCACCCCCAGCGCCGTCGCCGACAGCGTCAGCTCCACATCGTCGTCGTCGGTCACCGTCACCGAAACGCTCGCCGTCTCGCCCGCGTAGTCGCCCCCCGTGGCCGTGTGAACCAGCGTCGCCGCGTCGTTCGCCCCGTCGTCATCCTCGCCCGCCGTCACCGTCACCGTCTGCGCCGTGTTCCACGTCGCCGTCGTGAACGTCAGCGAGGTCGAATCCAAGGTGAGGTCGGTGCCGGCCTGGCCCGTGATCGCAACCGTCACCTGAGCCGTCGGCTGCGTCGAAAGCCGAACCGTGTACTCGCCGTCGGCCCCCTCGGCAACCCCCAGCGCCGTCGCCGACAGCGTCAGCTCCACCTCGTCGTCGTCGGTCACCGTCACCGCAACGCTCGCCGTCTCCCCGGCGTAGTCGCCGCCAGAGGCCGTGTGCAAGAGCGTCGCCGCGTCGTTCGCCCCGTCGTCGTCCTCGCCCGCCGTCACCGTCACCGTCTGCGCGGTGTTCCACGTCGCCGTCGTGAACGTCAGCGAGGTCGCATCCAGCGTCAGGTCCGTGCCTGCCTGGCCCGTGATCGCAACCGTCACCTGAGCCGTCGGCTGCGTCGAAAGCCGAACCGTGTACTCGCCGTCGTCCCCCTCGGCCACCCCCAGCGCCGTCGTCGACAGCGTCAGCTCCACCTCGTCGTCGTCGGTCACCGTCACCGCGACGCTCGCCGTCTCCCCCGCGTAATCGCCCCCGGACGCCGTGTGCAGCAGCGTCGCCGCGTCGTTCGCCCCGTCGTCGTCCTCGCCAGCCATTACCGTCACCGTCTGCACCGTGTTCCACGTCGCCGTCGTGAACGTCAGCGACGCCGTGTCCAGCGTCAGGTCCGTGCTCGCCTGGCCCGTGACCGCCACGGTGACCGTCGCCGTCGGCTGCGTCGAAAGACGGACCGTGTACTCGCCGTCGTCCCCCTCGTCCACCCCCAGCGCCGTCGCCGACAGCGTCAGCTCCACCTCGTCGTCGTCGGTCACCGTCACCGCAACGCTCGCCGTCTCCCCCGCGTAGGCAGGGTCGGGCGACGAGGCCGTGTGCAGCAGCGTCGCCGCGTCGTTCGCTCCGTCGTCGTCCTCACCGGCAGAGACCGTCACCGTCTGCGCCGTGTTCCATCGCGTCCTCGTGAACGTCAGGAGCGCGGGGGCGACCGTCAGGTCCGTGCCTGCCTGACCCGTGATGGCCACCGTCACCTGAGCCCTCGGCTGCGACAACAGCTTCACCGTGTACTCGCCGTCGTTTCCCTCGTCCACCCCCAGCGCCGTCGTCGACAGCGTCAGACCCACCTCGTCGTCGTCGGTCACCGTCACCGCAACGCTCGCCGTCTCCCCCGCGTAGTCCCCACCCGAGGCCGTGTGCAGCAGCGTCGCCGCGTCGTTCGTCGCGTTGTCGTCCTCCGCCGCCGAGACCGTCACCGTCTGGACCGTGTTCCAACTCGCCGTCGTGAACGTCAGAGACGCCGCGGCGGGGGCCAGCGTCAGGTCCGTGCCCGAGTGCCCGGTGATGGCGACCGTCACCGTCGCCGTCGGCTGCGTCGCCAGCCGGACCGTGTACTCGCCGTCGTTTCCCTCGTCCACCCCCAGCGCCGTCGTCGACAGTGTCAGGCCCACCTCGTCGTCGTCGGTCACCGTCACCGCGACGCTCGCCGTCTCCCCCGCGTAGTCCCCGCCCGACGCCGTGTGCACCAGCGTCGCCGAGTCGTTCGCCCCGTCGTCGTCCTCACCGGCCGAGACCGTCACCGTCTGGACCGTGTTCCAACTCGCCGTCGTGAACGTCAGAGACGCCGCGGCGGGGGCCAGCGTCAGGTCCGTGCCCGAGTGTCCGGTGATCGCCACCGTCACCGTCGCCGTCGGCTGCGTCGCCAGACGGACCGTGTAGTCACCGGCGCCTCCCTCGGCAACCCCCAGCGCCGTCGTCGACAGCGTCAGGCCCACCTCGTCGTCGTCGGTCACCGTCACCGCGACGCTCGCCGTCTCCCCCGCGTAGTCCCCGCCCGACGCCGTGTGCACCAGCGTCGCCGCGTCGTTCGACGCGTCGTCGTCCTGTGCGGCCGAGACCGTCACCGTCTGCGCCGTGTTCCAACTCGCCGTCGTGAACGTCAGAGAGGTCGCACCCAGCGTCAGGTCCGTACCCGAGTGCCCGGTGATGGCCACCGTCACCTGAGCCGTCGGCTGCGTCGAAAGCCGCACCGTGTACTCGCCGTTGTCCCCCTCATCCACCCCCAGCGCCGTCGTCGACAGCGTCAGCTCCACCTCGTCGTCGTCGGTCACCGTCACCGAAACGCTCGCCGTCTCCCCCGCGTAGTCCCCACCCGACGCCGTGTGCAGCAGCGTCGCCGCGTCGTTCGCCCCGTCGTCGTCCTCGCCCGCCGTCACCGTCACCGTCTGCGCGGTGTTCCACGTCGCCGTCGTGAAGGTCAGACTGGTCGAATCCAAGGTGAGGTCGGTGCCTGCCTGGCCCGTGATCGCAACCGTCACCTGAGCCGTCGGCTGCGTCGAAAGCCGCACCGTGTACTCGCCGTTGTCCCCCTCATCCACCCCCAGCGCCGTCGTCGACAGTGTCAGGCCCACCTCGTCGTCGTCGGTCACCGTCACCGCGACGCTCGCCGTCTCCCCCGCGTAGTCGCCCCCCGACGCCGTGTGCACCAGCGTCGCCGAGTCGTTCGCCCCGTCGTCGTCCTGTGCGGCCGTCACCGTCACCGTCTGCGCCGTGTTCCACGTCGCCGTCGTGAACGTCAGAGAGGTCGCACCCAGCGTCAGGTCCGTGCCCGAGTGCCCGGTGATGGCGACCGTCACCGTCGCCGTCGGCTGCGTCGCCAGACGCACCGTGTAGTCGCCGTTGTCCCCCTCATCCACCCCCAGCGCCGTCGTCGACAGCGTCAGGCCCACCTCGTCGTCGTCGGTCACCGTCACCGCGACGCTCGCCGTCTCGCCCGCGTAGTCGCCACCCGAGGCCGTGTGCAGCAGCGTCGCCGCGTCGTTCGACGCGTCGTCGTCCTCCCCAGCCGAGACCGTCACCGTCTGCGCCGTGTTCCAACTCGCCGTCGTGAACGTCAGAGACGCCGCGGCGGGGGCCAGCGTCAGGTCTGTGCCCGAGTGTCCGGTGATCGCCACCGTCACCGTCGCCGTCGGCTGTGTCGCCAGACGGACCGTGTAGTCGCCGTTGTCCCCCTCATCCACCCCCAGCGCCGTCGTCGACAGCGTCAGGCCCACCTCGTCGTCGTCGGTCACCGTCACCGCGACGCTCGCCGTCTCGCCCGCGTAGTCGCCACCCGAGGCCGTGTGCACCAGCGTCGCCGCGTCGTTCGCCCCGTCGTCGTCCTCACCGGCCGAGACCGTCACCGTCTGCGCCGTGTTCCACGTCGCCGTCGTGAACGTCAGAGACGCCGCGGCGGGGGCCAGCGTCAGGTCTGTGCCCGAGTGTCCGGTGATCGCCACCGTCACCGTCGCCGTCGGCTGCGTCGAAAGCCGCACCGTGTAGTCGCCGTCGCCTCCCTCGGCCACCCCCAGCGCTGTCGTCGACAGCGTCAGGCCCACCTCGTCGTCGTCGGTCACCGTCACCGCAACGCTCGCCGTCTCGCCCGCGTAGGCGGGGTCCGGCGACGAGGCCGTGTGCAGCAGCGTCGCCGCGTCGTTCGCTCCGTCGTCGTCCTCACCGGCAGAGACCGTCACCGTCTGCGCCGTGTTCCATCGCGTCCTCGTGAACGTCAGGAGCGCGGGGGCGACCGTCAGGTCCGTGTCCGCCTGGCCCGTGATGGCCACCGTCACCTGAGCCCTCGGCTGCGTCCCAAGACGGACCGTGTACTCGCCGTCGTCCCCCTCGGCCACCCCCAGCGCCGTCGTCGACAGCGTCAGCCGCGGCTCGTCGTCGGTCACCGTCACCGAGACGCTCGCCGTCTCGCCCGCGTAGGCGGGGTCGTGCGACGAGGCCGTGTGCAGCAGCGTCGCCGTGTCGTTGTCCTCGTCGGCGTCCTGGCCCGCAGAGACCGTCACCGTCTGCACCGTGTTCCACGTCGCCGTCGTGAACGTCAGAGAGGTCCTATCCAGGCTCAGGTCCGTACTTGAGTGCCCACTGATGGCGATCGTCACCGTCGCCGTCGGCGGCGTCGCCAACCCCACCGTGTAGTCCGCGGCGTCCCCCTCGGCCACACTCAGCGCCGTCGGCGACACCCTGATCGCCGGCCCGTCGTCGTCGACGATTCGGATTATCGCGTGCGTAATGCCCCAGGTCGCCCCCGGCGGGAGTACCCCCCCCAAAAAGACACTGAATTCCTCGGTCTCCTCGGCGACATTGTCGTCGAGGATGGTGATGCTGATGCTCCCCGTTAGCGAGTTGGCCGGGATGGTCGCGGATCCATTGGAGACGACCCGGTAGTCGTTGATGTTCGCACTGGCGCCCGAGGTGTTGTACGACAGCTGTAGAGCGCTACCCAATGCCACATCAGCGCCGCGTGCAACTGTGAGCGTAGCGGTGCCAACGTCTTCATAGACCGTGTACAGGCCTTGCTCGAACCCCAGGGTATTGTCCTGCGCCTGCGCGGGGGAGGAAGCCAACATCACGAGTCCGAGGAGGACGCAGACAAGAAGCAGGGAACCGGGCCGTGCCTTGTCCGACACGCGGCCCGGCGGCAATCGGTCCCTCCGCGAAGGCCGGAGGGAGAGGGGAGGGTAGGCGGGGTTAGTAGTTACATACGAGAACGCTCTGCGCTCTGCGCTCTGCGCTCTGCGCTCTGCGCTCTGCGCTGACGAGCGAATCACGTCCATGCCGCTTTGTCAAGGCGCGCGGCCCCGGAGACTCCATTCAACCGGCCGTCACGAGCGGCTTGATGGCGTCGGTGTCCGCATCCGCACGGGCGATATCGAGGTCGTAGCGTTATGCCGAGCGCTCGTCCGATGCGCAGCGCGCTGTCCGCCGCAACGGACCGCCGACCGCGCCCGATGCCGTTGATCCGGCGTGGCGGCACGTCAATCGCTCGGGCCGGATGCGATGCCCTGATCTCCAACTCGTCGAGGATCTCCGCGAGATGTTCTCCAGGGTGGACGGAGTTGCTGCTCATGACGCGCGCCCTCAGTGGTAGTCCGCAACTTCGACACTCCTGGGTGCGCGGTCCGTCCAGCGGAAGCAGATACGCCACTGGTCGTTGATGCCGCTCGAATGCTGCCCCTTCCGGTCGCCGCCCAACGCTTTTGAGGCGGTGCGAAGGAGGCAGCGCAAGTCCGACAACACGGTGGCGGCGACCACACGCTGAAGGCGAACGCGCGGGATATTGGCCGGGAGCCGGTAAACGGGGTAAACGGGCCGGCCCTCGAAGATGCGCTCCGAAGCCAAGCGCCTGAACCGATTCACGGGCTTGATGCTATCGCGGCTGACGCCCCGTGTCGACAGGCGGCTGTCGGTCCGATCGCGATCCCGGCTCACCGACTCCGTACCGTGCGGGGAGCAGACTCTATGCGCCGCCGGAGTTGGCGAAGCATCTGGCGGCGCTTGAACGGCTGCGCCGGGACGACGCTACGGGCGGGCCGGAACCGGCCGGCAGACCCGTTTTGCCGCGAAAGTTTCTGTCGCTTCGGACGCACGTCTCCTGGCGCGACGAAAGGCGTCACGAAGGGATGGCGCCGTTGGGCACGTTCTCCCCCGGGTGAGGCTCGACGGACGAGGCTGCCCCAAGTGGCCTCTGCGCGAACCGTGCTGGGGGTGAACGCGGGTGGGATGGCGGTCTCAGCGCGTCGGGACGGTGCTCCTGTTTGCGGGAGGCGGCCAGTGGACCGAGCAGGTGCCGTCGTCGTTGCGAACGAGAATGTCGAACTGATGCAGTTTGCGGAGCCAGCGCGAAGCGCTGCGCTGCACGAGCAGCGCCTCGTAGTCGGTATCCGGGTCGCGGTAGGGCGTGGCGTCGCGCAGCACCGCGAAGACGCATCGCAGCAGCTTGTGGGCGGTGGCCACGATGGCGCGCTTGAAGCCGCGCTTCCGGGTCAGCGTCTGGTGATACGTCTGGAACTGGCAGTTGTGGGTTCGGGCGGCGGCGTGGGCGCACTCGATGAGCACGGTGCGCAGCGTCTGATTTCCGCGCCGGGTGCGACCGGTGCGGCGTTTGCCGGCGCTCTCGTTGTTGCCGGGGCACAGGCCGGCCCAGGCTGCCAGGCGGTGCGCGTTGCCGAACACGCGGTGCGGGTCGGCTCCGGTCTCGCTCAGGATGGCGCAGGCCGCCGTGTGGTCGATGCCGGGAAGCGTCTCCAGCAGGCGGAGTTGCTCGGCCCAGGGGGCCAGCGCCTCGTCGAGGTGCCGGTCGAAGTCGTCGACGCGCCGGCTGAGCGTGTCGTGCTCGCTCAGCAGGTCGGCGAGCAGGCGGCGCTCGGTCTCGCGCAGCGTCAGGCCCAATGCGTCGCCGAGCTGCTCGAGCTTGCCGCGGACGTGCGCGCTGAGCGAGGCCAGGATGTCGGTACTGGGCCGCCGGGCGACCAGACCGTCGAGGATGCGCCGGCCGTTCCTGCCGAAGATGTCGCTCAGCACCGCCCCGATGCGGACGCCGCCGCGGTCGATCACCTTCTGTGTCTGGTTGCGGACCTGCGAGCGCCGCGCGACCAGCTTCCGCCGGTGGCGGCTCAACGTGCGCAGGTCGCGGAACTGCTGGGAGGGAACGAAACTGGGCCGCCCCAACCCGAACTGGCACACCCGCGCCAGCCAGCGGCTGTCCTCGACATCGGTCTTCCTGCCGCGCAGTTGCTTCACATGCTGCGCGTGGAGTAACTGGGCGTTGATGCCGGCGTCGGTCAGCGCCTGCCACGGCGTGTGCCAGTAGACGCCGGTCGCCTCCATCGCGGCGGCCACGACGCGGTGGCTCGTCAACCACGCGACCAGGGCGGCCAGGCCGCTCGCCAGCGCGCTGAACATGCGCGTCTCGCACTGCGGCGGGCCGGCCGTCGCCTCGGACAGCCGCACGGTGGCCGTGATGTGCCCCTTGTGGATGTCGAGTCCCGCCGCGCGGGGATGGACAACACACAACTCATCGTTCATCATCGGGATGCCTCCAGTTTCCGGGGGGTAGGCGGAGGCGGGACAGGCCGGTCGGACTCGGAACTCGCGCCCTGCACGGGCACGGTGCGTTTTGCCGCGCGTCCACAGCCCGGGGGCCGGGTACAATTCGGGGCTCGATGCCGAACCGGCCGGGTCAGTTTGGCTTCGGGGATAAACACCCGCCATTGAAACAGACGACCACTCGTCCCGCCTCCGCCATTATTGTGCGACCCGCGGTCGGTCTCTGACGAACTTTCATCCTTCGGGGTGAGCGGCGCACGGTCGCTCATGACGTTTGGCTGGCAGTGTCGGCTGGCAGGACGACACTTGGCGCACCTAAATAGTGTTCGGTCGAAAACCCCGCAAGTGATTGATTCTACAGGGTGTAGCGCGGATTCAGGGTGGCGAAGATCGTCCGATTGCGGTATTCTCGGAGGTGATTCCCCGAGGATCGACGCACTCGGGCAATATCTTCGCGAATTGACATCATGAGAGAAGTTCACCGGTCGCAGTTACAGATCGGTCAGGTGCCGGTCGAGAGAATCTGGATCAACCCGAAGTCGCGTGACGACATCCCGGCGGTGTTGAAGGGGCTTCAGCACATTTGGTGCGACGAGGCGTTGCGGGCCCGGCTGTTGGCGCTGCTGGACGAGCATATTCTGCCGGAGGCCGACCGCACGGTCGGGCGTCCGGGAATGGACCTGTGGCAGATACTGGTGCTGGGAGCGCTGAAGCAGGGACTGGGCTGCGACTTCGACCGTCTTCACGACCTGACGAACCATCATGAAACGATACGTGCGTTCCTGGGACACGGGGATTTCGATGACAAGACGCGTTACGAGTACCAAACGGTGGTCGACAACGTGTCCTTGTTGACGCCGGAGCTGCTATCGGCAGTCGGGCGCCTGGTGGTGGAGAGCGGGCACAAGGTAGCAAAAAAAAAGCCTGGCGAGCCATTTCGCGGGCGGTGTGACTCGTTCGTCGTCGAGACGGACGTGCACTATCCGACGGACGTCAGCCTGTTGTGGGACGCGGTGCGTTGCCTGCTGCGCGAGACGGGGCGTACGGCTGAGCACTACGGGGTGCGCGGCTGGCGTCAGTGGCGCCATCTGTCGCGGGAGGTCAAGAAGCTGTTCAACAAGGTGCGCTCGACGCGGCGAGCGCAGCGGCATCCGGAGCGGGTGGAGGCGTATGTTGCGCGCTGCCGGGCGCTGGTGGAGCGCGCAGAGACAACGCTCGACGCGTTGCGGGACCAGGACGTAGGGGAATTGGGCTGTCGGTCCATCGCAGGCCTCGTCGCTCACGCCCGGCGGCAGATTGACCAGGTGGAGCGGCGTCTTCTGCGTGGCGAGACGATTCCTCACGAGGAGAAGGTCTTTTCGATTTTCGAGGAACACACGCGTTGGATTTCCAAAGGCAAGGCGGGCACGCCAGTTGAACTCGGGGTTCCTGTCGCTCTTATCGAGGATCAGTATCAATTCATCCTTCATCACAAGATCCTGTGGGAGGGCGAGGACGTGGACGTGGCGGTCCCGATGGTGCAGGAAGCGCAGGCATTGTATCCGGAGTTACGGGCGTGCAGTTTCGACCGAGGATTTCACAGCCCCGCCAATCGGGTGCGCCTCGACACACTGCTCGACGTCAATGCGTTGCCGCGGAAAGGGTACCTTTCGAAAGCCGACCGGGAGCGGGAAGAAGAGGAATCGTTTGCGGCGGCGCGGCGTGCGCATCCGGCGATCGAGTCTGCCATCAACGGGTTGGAGCATCGGGGACTCGACCGTGTCCGCAGCCATGGCGCGGACGGATTCGCCCGGACAGTTGCTCTATCGGTGCTGGCGGCCAACCTGCATCGCATCGGGTTGCTTCTGCAGAAGCGGGAGCGCAAACGACAGCAACGCGTCGCCTGACCACCTGTCTTCGTAGTCAAGGCCGGATTCGGAGCCGGCAGCACGGTCCTACTGGTGTGTCCCAGGAAGGACTTTACACTTGCCTCTCGTGGCCGACGGCTCGCAGAAACGCCGTATTTCCGGGAGGATTGTGGGCGAGAGCGTCACCGCGCCACGGAAGTTGAACTGCAAACTTGTTCTAGTGACACACCACTACTGTCCTTGGAATCAGCACATCGGGATGATTTGCTGACCTTCGCCTCTCCGCAGTTCGTCAGGCGCCGTCGTCGCGCCCGGATCTGTGCCGAAATCGCGGCCATCAGGTCACGAAATGGCGCGGATCTCCGCTTGACACGGGGGTTTTCTGGCCGACACTAAATAGCTAGGATATAAGATGGTACTGGGGTATCCATGTAACCGGAGCTGCCCCGCGCCGTTGCTCGCCCGGGCGGTCCGTGAAGCACACGCGACGCTCTCGGCGGGCGCACACGCCCCGGGAGGCTACTGGCGGGGTTCTCCGGCCGCGCTGAGGTCCTGGTCGCGCGCCCCAGGGTTGCGGGCGACGGCGACTTCCAGCACCCGAGAGAGCCTCGCCCGTGCACGAGGGTGATCCGTCGCCGCAGCCACGCCCCTGACTCCGGTTAAATGGATACCCCAAAAAGATGGTTATGACGTGCGTCATTGACGTGACACCAGACTGGGAGGCCGGGACGCTTCATCCCCGACGGCGGCCTCTTGTCGGTCCTTCGCCGGGAGCAGGCTGCAACGGGTGGGTCGAGTCCTGGATGAGGGATCTAGTGGTGTGTCACTAGAACAAGTTTGCAGTTCAACACCCGTGGCGTTGCGGCACTGCCGCCCACAATCGCCCCGCAAATTGGGCGTTTCTGCGAGCCGTCGGCCGCGCGCGGCAAGTGTAAAGTCCTTCCTGGGACACACCACTAGACCGGTCGCGACACCCCGTTGAAGGCGTGCGCTTCCTCGCGAACGACGTCGTGGCGGCGATGCGGGCCGGGAACTTGCGGATCTCAATGCCGTAGAACGGATCGACATCGAGACGACGGACTGGACGGCGACAGCCAATTGTGTGGCCGTAGCCCTGAGGCTCAGCGGCTGGTCGAACTGCGCGACCGGCGGCTGAAACCGCCGACGGGCGAACCGAACCGCACCCCTCCCGCACACCGCGCGTTGGCCGCCTCGACCATGTGGTCCCGGATTGTTCCCGCCATGCCGTAGCCCCCGGACACCCGAATGTACGATCTCTCGTCCTCCTGCATCACTGTCCGACCTGCGCCGGGCGCATCGGATGACGGCACAGACGCAGACGATCGCACAATTGTCACGTGTTCTCGACGTTGACGAGCGCAGGGTCTCCAGGACCGCGCGGCGGGTACTGGGCCTGAGCGCGGCGATGGTTCGACATCCGGCACTGGCGCTCTCGCGCAACCACTGCCGGCAGGTCGCGCAGGCGCTCGGCAAGTCGGACCCGTGGGCGTCTGCATCGCGAGCATTCACGCTGTCCAATCCAACGGCGGCGCGACGGCCGGTGTTGAAGCGCGACCCCTGCGCGAGGGGCGAGCTGACGTTCTCCAGCCTGCCGCGCGCCGTGTGGGTTCACCCCGAGGTTCCCGATGGCCTCGGCGGGATGACGCCGCTGCGCCAGCGATTGGGCATCGTGCTGCAACACTTGGCCGCGCACGGGCGCACGACCGTGGTGAAGGGTGTTGTCGAGCTCGAGGAAGTGATCATTTCTGAAGTGCCGTCGACTGGTTGAGGACGACCCTGCTGATCGCGTCATTCGGTTTCTTCGTCGCGAGGCGGACGCTGGCGGTTGCGCTCCTGCTGGCTGAGTTCAGCCTCCCGGCGACGAAAGCTGCGTCCTTCGATGCGAAGGATCTCGACGTGGTGGGTCAGCCGGTCGATCAGGGCGACGGCGCACGAGGCGTTGGGAAAGACGGTGTCCCAGTTCTTGAAAGGCAGGTTGGTGGTGATGAGCAGGGAGCGGTGCTCGTAGCGTCGGCTGACGAGCTGGAAGATCAGGTCCGCGGCGCGGGCGTCGTAGGCGAGGTAGCCCAGTTCGTCGACGCACAAGATCGCCGGGCGGGTGTAGTGGCGCAGGCGGCGTTCGAGTGCGCGTGCGGTCTCCTGTCCGTTGAGGTCGAGCAGCAAGTCGGCGGCGGTGGTGAAGAGTGCGGAGTGTCCGGCGAGGACAGCCTGGTGGGCAATGTTCTTCGCCAGCATTGTCTTTCCGAGGCCTTGCGCGCCGAGAATCACGACGTTGTCGCCGCGGTTGAGGAAGTCGAGCGAGAGGATGCGTTCGAGGGCGGTCCGGTCCAGCGCGGTGGGCCAGTCCCAGTCCCAGTCGGCGAGCGGCTTGAAGCGTCCGAGTCGGGCGCGCTTGAGTCGGCTCTCGACGCTGCGGCGCTGTTTTTCCTCGAGTTCGGCAGCGACGATGTGTTCGAGCAGCACGGTATGGCTCCAGCGCTTTCGGGTGGCCAGGGCGATGAGGTCATTGAGCTGGTCGGCGGTGTAGTTGAGCCCGAGTCGCCGGAGGTCAGTCTGCAGCGTCGTCGTGGTCGTGTCGTCCGAGGGCATCGTAGGTCTCCAGGTCGTGAGGCTGGACATCGAGGTCACGCAGTCCGGGCCGGTCGGGCAGGGTGAGTCGGAGCGGGGGCTTGAGTCCGCGCTGCCGGCGTCGGGTTTCGAGGATGTGGGTGATCGAGCCGGCGCCGAGGGCGTCGCGTTCGAGGGCGATGTCGACGGCGTTGGCCAGTTCCTCGGGTCCGTAGTCGTCGAGCAGTGCGAGCAGCCGGGTGGCGTGCGGCCGCAGGGCCTCTCCACGCTGTGCGAGTCGTTCGAAGAGCGTGGTGGTGGCGGGAACGGCGGCGCGCAGCCGGTCGCGGGTGGTGTGGACGTTGGCCTGGCGGGTAGCCGCCAGCAGGCCTTCCAGATGGTCGGAGTCCTCGACGGTCAGTCCGGTGTCGTAGGTGCGGTGATGGTTGGCCAGCTCGGTCTGTCCGTCGAGGATGCGGATGCGGGTGGCTGAGGCGACCAGGGTCAGCGGCTTGCGGACGTGGGTGTGGGGGATCGAGTAGAGATTGCGGTCGAAGCGGACGTAGGGGGTCTTTCCGGAGCGGACGGCGCGCACCAGGTCGGTCTCGAAGGGATTGGCGGGCAGCGGCAGCAGGCGGGGCTTCTCCTCGGCCCAGACCTCGGCGACACTGCGATTGGGCTGATCGGGATGCGGCCGCCGGTGGGCGACCTCGTCGCGCCAGCGCCGGAACTGGGCGTTGATGTCATCGAGGTCGCGGAAGGGACGGGCGGCGAAGTAGGCGTGGCGTAGATATTGAATTTTCCTCTCGATTTTCCCCTTCTCATTTGGCCGTCCCGGCGTGCAGGGGTGGGGCGCGAAGTGGTAGTGGCCGGCGAGCTCGAGCAGGCGGGGATGAAACTGCACGGCGGCGCCGCGGCGGTCGAGCACGGCGCTGCGCAGGTTGTCGTACACGAGGTTTCTCGCGACACCGCCCAGCGCGTCGAAGGCGTGGACGTGCCCGCGGAGGAAGCTCTCCAGCGTCTGGTCGAGGGTGAACAGCGCGGCCAGCGCCCGGGAGTAGCCGAGGACCATGACAAATCCGGAGACCGTGCGCGTGCCGGCGCCGATGCGGACCTTGCCGAACGAGCCCCAGTCGACCTGTGCGGACTCGCCGGCCAGGGTGACGACCCGGCGGTAGACGGCGCGGCTGGTCTCGGGCCGCAGGCGCCGCACGAGTTTGCGTACGGGGAAAACGGAACCCGCATAGCCACGCTGGCGCACCATCTCGTAGATCCGCGTGGCGCGCAGATTCGGGTACTGCGTCAGGGTGTCGCGGATGAACGGCAGATACGGGTCGATGATGCTGGGCCGCCACACGCTGGGAGGGACACCTGGCGACTCGCGCTCGACCGCGGCGCGGACCGTCTCACGGTGGAGGCCGAGCTGGGCCGCGATGGTCCCGACCTTCCAGTGCTCGGCGTAGTACAGGCGCCGGATCTCGGCGCGCTGCGCGGGCGTGATCATCCTTCCTCCTTGTCCCCGCGATGCGCGGCTCGCGCATCGGCACCAGCCACCGGCTCGCCCGCCCGCAAACCACGCATCGGGTGGCGACGGGGGGCTGAACCGGGGCGGCGTCAGGGACGGGGAGTCTGGTAGATCGCAGCGCTGCGGGGGAAGACTGATCCATCACGCGGCGGCGGTCGCGGTAGGCGCGCTGCTGGTCGCGATGGTCGAGACGGCCCTCGGGACTGCGCTGGTGTCGCGCCCGGGCAGCCCGCGCCGAACGGCGACGGCCGGCCGCCCGGCAGCGCGGCGAGCAGTAGGCGTGGCCGCGGTCGCACGCCACGCAGATGGCGAACAAACGGTTGCAGTGTCGGCAGGTCTTCTGGCGTAACGGCTGGTCCACGGCGTCGGAGCGCGCGGGTGAACTCCGACTGGACAGCGCCGCGCCGGCCGTGGCACAACAATGGCGACCCGCTCGACCTGTCGGAGCTCGGGGCGGTCACGAGGGTCCGGCCTATTCCCGGGCCCTCACCCCCACGCTTGAGCCCGCTTTCAACGCTACCCGACTGCAGTCGAACCTCGCCAGCCCGAAGGTCGTCCCGGACTCCCTGCGGTCAGGCACGCGCGCCCAGTGGCCCCGGCCTTGCGGAGCCGAGTATCCATGTGTCAAGTGGACCGAAATCTGGGCACCCGTCGTCCAAGAGCCTGCTGTTGACGAGCGTGCGCGGAGCCGGCGTCAAGGCCGACAGCCGCCCGCAGCGCGGTCGGAGCGGAGCGACGCGCCTGGTCAGGGGCGAGCCACACGCTGATGCTGGGGCTCTACGGTGGCCGTCGGCGACCCGCTGGCGCTCAAACGACGGCACGGGCTCGATCACTGGCTCGATCACCTCCTCGCGTTAGGCAACGTCAACGGCGTGACCACAGACGCACGCTACGCGTGTGAGAAGTCTCCAGCCTGTCCTGCCGTGACGGATGCGCTTCCGCCCGGGGCCGGCCTGCCGCGGCCAGGCGGGTCGGGCGACCAAGTGCGGTCCTGTCCCAGCAGCGCGTTGGCCAGCACCAGAAGCTTGCGCATGACGGCGACCACGGCGACCTTCCCCGGCTTCCCCTGGGCGACGAGCTGACGGTGCTTGGCACGAAGGTCGGGGTTGTAGCAGATCGACGCCAAGGCCGGCATGTAGAGCTGCCGCCGCACCCGCGACCGGCCGCCCTGAATGTGGCTTTGGCCCTGCCAGATGCCGGACTGACGAGTGACGGGGGCGAGCCCCGCCAAGCTGGCGATCGCCTTGGCGTCGACGCAGCCGAGTTCCGGCATCAGGGACAACAGGGCTGCCGCGGTAACGCGAGACACGCCAGGAATCGACATCAGGATCTCTGCCCGGCGGGCAAGCACCTCGTCTTCGGCCAGCCGCTTGGCAATCTCGGCATCAATGGCCGCCAGATGGCGATCGACTTGCGACAGCCGAGTCTTGTTCTGGCGCTTGAGCAGCCGGTTCTGAAGGTGCTTCTCACGGTTCAACGCGGCCGTGCGGTCCCGGACCAGCGCTTCGCGGGCCACCTGGAGTTCCTCAAGGGCACGCCGCGCCGGCGATGACACCTCGGTCGGCCGCAAATCCACGGCCGCTCCCATCTGCGCCAGCATCCTTGCGTCCACCGCATCCGTCTTCGCCCGCTGCCCGATGGCCTCCGCGAAGCGCCGAGCCTGCAACGGGTTGACCCGCACCAGCGGTATCTCGGCGCTCAGCAGCGCTTCCTCGAACGCGCGGTGAAACTGCCCGGTCGGCTCGTACACGACGGCCCGAACTGGCGACTCGATCCATGCGATCAGCGCCTTGAATCCAGCGGCGTCGTTGGAGAATCGCGCCGCCTTGCCGCACGGACACTGGTAGGCGTCGAGATGCGCCTTCGAGATGTCGACGCCGACGCAGTTACGAGTATCATGGGTCATCTTCCCTGTGCTCCTGTGCTTGTCATGCGAGCCTCGACGCTCGAGTATCCATTCAGGACTTGGGGAAGACGGTGGCGACCAAACTCCGCTACGGCCCGCGACGGTCCGCGGAGGACACGGTCCGACCACCGCCCACCCAGCGGCGCCTCGCTACAAGGTGCCGCTGGGGAATGGGCCATCCCCCATGACCCATCGGGCTAAATGCTAAAACGTCCGCCTGACAACCCCAGCCGGGAGACCGGAACGGAAAAGGCCCTCGCTGCGCTCGGAACACTTACCTCGATCGCTCGGTCGACCGCTTTCCCCTGCTCCGTTACGTAACCGTGCACAATAGGCTGTCGAGCTGCCCAGGGGCTTCGGGCGTGACGTGCTTCGTGCGCCAGTCGACGCGGCGCTCGTCCCCTCCCCCGGACCCCCTCCCGGGGCTCAAGGCCGCGCTTCGCGGACTCACTCAGACAACATGGGGAAGACGGTGGCGACCACACTCCGCTACGGCCCGCGACGGTCCGCGGAGGATACGGTCCGACCACCGCCCCACCCAGGGGCGCCTCGCTACAAGGTGCTACTGGGGAATGGGCCATCCCCAAGGCCCATCGGCCAAATGCTAAACAGACAAGCGGAGGATTCGCGCGCGGCCAACGTCAACGCCCATCCGGACGTGGTCCGCGCGCGCGAGAGCACCGCCTCCAGGCTCGCCTGGCGCAAGAACCGACACCGATCAGCCCCACCGTCGCCGCATGCGCCAAACGAGCCTTCCGCGGCACTCGGGTTGTCGCTCGACGCAACGTCCTCTCCGATTCGTCGTCGGTCACACCGTCCGGCCCAGCTCGGTCGGCCGTTCCGTCTCGCGAGGGTACCCCGGACGGGCATGGCCGACACCAACGTCCGGCTCGGAACCCACCGTCCGCAGACCGACCTTCGCTCCGCTGGATCTGCTTCTTCAGAAGGCGGTCTTTGAACCGATCCGGCTTCAATTTCCGTCACTTCTCGAGGCTCCTTGACATGAAGGGCTGCCGGGACACGGTGAACCGCGGCTGGCGGCGCTCGCCGCTCGGCGGTAGCGGCGGCATGCAGTACTACCTGTGGTGGACGGTACAGGGAAGCGCACCCGCTCGCGACATCGCGTTCCCCGGCCGCAGCGGCGTCCTCGTGCGCGCGGTCCGGCACCACGACGACCACGGGCGTCTCGACGCCGGCGCCCTGGACGACTACCTGCCGTTCTCGCAGCACGAGATCGAGGACGCCGACCTCGTCGGCCGGCCCTGGACAGCGGACCAGTTGCAGTTCATACGGCACGAAGGGCCCGTGCGTCTCGTCCACGGGCGCCCCGGGTCGGGAAAGACGACCGTTCTGTGGAAGGCGGTCGAGGCGCGCAGCGGCCAGCGCGTGCTGTACCTGACGTGGTCGCGCGAGCTGACAGCCGCCGCCGAGGAGCACTTCCGCGCCTTCGCCCCGGTCGACGTGCGAGTGGATGCGCGCGACTTCGCGACGTTTCTGGGCGAGATGTGCGGCGCTGACGTCGACCGGCTACCGTTGTCGAAGAGCCGCGCCCTGTTCGCGGCGGCCACCTCGCGGCTCGGGCGCCGGCAGGCCGGACCGTGGACGGACCGCGACGCGGCCCTGCATGCCGAGGTGCGGGCGATGCTGCTCGGTCTCGCCGTGCCCGGGGACACGGACGCCATCCCGGCCGGCGGCTTGGTACGGCTGAGCGACGCCACGTACCGCGACCGGCGGGCGGGCGACGCCGGTGTCGGCCGGGCGGCGGCAAGCGCGCTGCTCAAGGTGGCCGAACATGTCGGACCCGACGCGATGCTCAGCATCTTTCCCGAGTTGGCCGCCGCGACGGCGGCTGTCGGCCGGCTGCGGGACGGCGAGCTGCCGGAGGGGTTCGCCGATTTCGACCGCGTCGTCGTCGACGAGGTCCAGGACCTGACGCTGCTGGAGACCGCCGTGGTCGTCGAGCTGTGCCTGACGATCGCGCGCCGACGGGGGCATGCACCGTGGCTGCTGGCGGCCGGTGACGACGGACAGACCGTGCGTCCGTCGGGTTTCGACTGGGGCGCGTTGAACGATCTGCTGGCCGCGCGCCTCGCCGCGCCGCGCCGCTTCCACCTCGAAGACAACCTGCGCTGCCCGAGCCGCATCGCGGGAGTCATCGAACGCGCGTCCGAATGGTACGTGCACCTCGACAAGTCGCGGCGCCCGACCAAGCAACGTCACCAGCAAGGAGGACAGCACGTCGACGCCCACCTGCTTCACGTCGTGGCCGACGTGCCGACGGCCATCGGGCTGCTCGAGCGGCTCGACGAGGTCGAGCGACTGGTGTTGATCACGGTCGCCGACGAGAAACCGGCCTGGGTGCCCGAGCGGCTGCGCGACATGGTGCTGACCCCGGCCGACGCGAAGGGGCTCGAGTACCAGTCGGTATGCGTCCTGGACCCGGGACGGGTGCTGGCGCACTTCGAGGATGCGACCGGGTCGATGACGACAGGCGCATCGCGGGCACTGCGGGAGCAGGAGCACCGAACCGCCATCGACCAGCTGCGGGTGGCGCTGAGCCGCGCCACCGAGACGCTCGCCTTCATCGACGTGGCCAGCGACGACGACGCGCACGCGCTGAGCGCGGACCTGCTCGAGGACGCCGCGCCCTACCATGCCGATGATCTGGTCGAGCACTTCGCCGACGACGCGCCGCCGGACGAACGCGTGCAGGCTCGGACGGAGGACGCGCGAGGTCTGGTCGACACGGCCCCCGGGCGGGCATGGCAACGGGCGTGCCAGGCGGTGCGCCTGCTCGGCGACCCGCAGTTGCCCAACGGCGTCTCGGACGAGAACGTGCGTATCGAGGCGCGATCGACCCTGCTGTCCACGGCAGCCCGTCTGCTCGTCGACGGTGTGCCCGCCGCGGTCCGCCGTCACGAGGTGGCCAACATGGCCGGCGAAGCGATCGTGCTGCTCGGCGCGTCAGACCGGTACGCGCAGGCGCTGCACGCGCTGGACGCATGGACGCGGGCGCCGCAGACGGCGCCGTTCGCGCTGCTCGACGCCACGCTCGCGCTCGACTCCGACAAGAGCTGGCTGCGGCAGGCGCTGCCGCCGGTGGCGCAGCGGTTGCGCGACGCCGTCGAGACGTTCGCCAGCGACATGACCGCGGCCGCCGCCTACGCCAGCGACGTCGAGGGCTGGCTGCAACTGACCGGCTATGCAGGCGACGCCGCGGCGACGGCCCGGGCGCTGCGTTGCCGGGCCGTCGATAGCCTGACGGAGAGAGGAGAGACGCTGGCGGCCGCCCAAGTCCTGGTGGCCGTCAAGCCGCCGGACCTGGCGCGCCTGGGAAGGCTGCGGGAAGTGCAGGGCCGCCTCGAGGACGCCGCCGAGACGTTCGAGGCGGCCGACATGGCGGCCGACGCGCTGCGCAACTGGCGCGCTGCCGGCAAGTGGCAGCAGGCTGTGCGGCTGGCCGCCGGACAGGAGCGCAGCGACCTGGAATGGCTCGTCGAGCTCGACACGCTGGTCCGGCGCCGGCCCGCGGGTCAGCGCAAGCGTCTGACCGCCGGCGAGCGCGAGTGCCTCGTCCATCTCTTGGACACCGTCGAGCGACTCCCCAGAAGCGGCAGGACGGCGGCCGTCGCTTCTGCCCTGCCGCTCGTCATCCTGCCGGCGCTCGGCCCCGGGCTCCCGCCCGGGTTCCTCGAGGCCGACGGCATGCCTCCGGTCCCGGACAACGCACGCATCGGCCGGTTCTTCGGCCGCCGCGTGATGGAGTTCCAGAACTGGACGCTCGCCTCCAACGCCCGGTGGCGGTTGACCGACGAGCAGCTTGCGCTGCTCTGGCAGGCCGAGTTTCCCAACTCCCGCACCCGCTACACGATGAAGAGCGTCCGCACCGTGCGCAACCTCTTCAACCTGAGCAGGCGCAACAACGACCGGCCGCGGACGCCGATCCCCCAGTACGATCCAGCTGGGAATCCGGTGCTGGGTAGTGTGGTAGTTTCACATTCGACGCGTTCTGCGCCGTTTCTTCGCTTGCGCCACTTTCAGATCGCCAGTACCGTGATTGGCCATGCCCAAGGGTCCGAACGGTGAGTGGCGGCCAGTCGGCGACAACGAGTGCGCGGCGCACGTCTGCCGTGTCCTGCTCGGCGAGATCGAAGAGACCTACGAGGCACCGCCAGTGCCGGAGGAAGAACGGCGCGCACGCCGCGCGCGCGCCAGCAAGGGCGGACACGCACGCGCCGCCGGCATGAGCGAGGATTCCCGGTCCGAGATCGCCGCGATGGGAGCCGAAGCGCGGATCGCGCGGGGAAGGCAGCATGGCTGACCGACGAAGCCAGGATCCCGAAGACTGGCCAGAGCACGCGACGGCACCCCTGTCGTCCATCACGGTCGTCGGCACGTACGACGACGCGACCGGGAAGATCATCCCGCTCACGGATGAGGAACGCACCGAGATCAAGCGCCGATCCATGATCTCGTTCGAAGCGAAGCGCCGACAGCAACGCAACCGCTAATCCGTGAGGATGCCGCGTTGTCGCAGCGTCGCAACAAGTGCGGCGTGCGTGCCGGTGCCCTTGGTGCTGTTGCAGGCCGCGCACAGCAGTTGCAGGTTGTCGATATGGTCCGAGCCGCCGCCCGCACGTGGCACGCGATGGTCCACCGTAAGGTTGCGGAACGGGAACAGGATCCGGCACCCCGCGCAGTGCCCTTCTTGACGGCCGTACAGCGTGTGCTTATGCGTCCGGTAGTTGGGCAGCGTCCCTTGGTCCGACCGGCGCGGTACGTCCGTCCGGTGGTGAATCTCGGCGAACACGCCGAACTCGTCCCGAAGGCGTGACTCCACCAGCCGCGCAGCCAACGGCGAAAGGTCGATCCCGAGCCACTGCCGGTGCAGGGACTCCGCCGACACGCACGCCGTTGCGCACCCGCAGAACGGATCCAGCACGACGTCGCCCTCGTCTGTGCTGGCCTTGATGATGCGGTCCAGCAGGGCGAGCGGTTTCTGGGTTGGGTACCCGACCCGCTCGCGGGCAGCGTGTGACAACGGCGGCACGTCAAGGATCATGTCGGTTACTGGCTGCCCCGGTGACGTGCTGAGGTATCGCTTGAAAGACGGTACCCCCCCCTTTTTTAGGCCAATTGACCAACCCGAGATTATCGAGCCGGTCGAGCTTCTGGCGGGTCGTCAGGGTGTTCCAGTCCGCGGGCTTCGGAATGTGTGGCGGGAACGCGCCAGGGCCGCGCCAGTGGTTCCCCTTCGTGGTCGGATCGATGCCACGCCACGGCTCGCCGCTGTCGCCGTGCCGCTCGCCGCTCGCTGTCAGATCCCCGAGCCTGTAGCGGCCATGCTCATCTTCATGGCGATAGAACCGGCGCACGTATTCGGGGTCGTGGTCCGTGTAGACGGGTCGCGTCTCCATTGCGGGCGATGCGGCGTGGAACAGGATTACGTCGTGGATCGCAGCAACCTTTCGCACCCCGCGGGCCGACGCCGACATACGCTTCCAGACGATCTGATTCCTGAAGTTGCGCGGTCCGAATACGGCATCGCACAGCGTCCGCAGGTAGGCGTCTGCGGTCGGATCGCAGTGCAGGAACAACGCGCCGGTCGGCTTGAGCACGCGGCGGATTTCCAGGAGCCGCACGGCCATCATGATCAGGTAGGACTTCATGCCTGGGCCGTGAACGATCTCGGAACGGCCTACGGCTTCATGATGGACGTGGCCGAGCGGTTGGCGAACCGCGTGCAGATGACGACGGACGGGCTCGCGTCCTACGTGCCGGCCATCGAAGACGCGTTCGGTGCCGACGTGGACTATGCGCAGCTCATCAAGCTCTACGGTCCGGCGACTGGCGGCGAAGGCGAACGGCGCTACTCTCCGGCGACCTGCCACGGCACGCGCGTGCAGCGCGTCACCGGCGACCCGGACCCGAAGCACGTCGCCACGTCGTACATCGAGCGGCAGAACCTCACGCTGCGGATGTCGAACCGGCGGTTCACGCGGTTGACGAACGCCTTTTCGAAGAAGCTGACGAACCACGCGGCGCACGTCGCGCTGCACTACACGCACTACAACTTCTGCCGCGTGCACAAGACCCTGCGGATGTCGCCAGCGATGGCGGCCGGCGTCACCGAGACGCTGCGGGATTCGACCTGGATCGTCGGCCTGATCGACGCGCGGACTCCCGCGCCGAAGAAGCCGGGGCCGGCCAAGGGTGCGAAGTACAGGCCCCGGCGGCCGAAGGGCTAGATGATAGACTGCGCGACGTGACTCAGGAACACGCCGCGGACGCGACTGAACGCCTGCGCCGGCTATCAGAATTGCACGCCGACCTGCGAGTTGCGCGAGCAGAACTCCACAGACACTGTGTCGCGCTGCAACGGGCGGGTGAACTCGCCGACCACGATCACCCGGCGTCCATCCCGCACACGTGGCCTTCGCCGGACGAATACCGGGCCGCTCATGCGCGCGTCACGGGCTTGAAGGGTGAGATTGGCGCGCTGATCAACGAGCTTGCCAACCTGGGCGTCAGCCCGACCATGCTCACCGTTCCAGACTGAACCCCGCCGGCACTGGCCGGCAGAATGTGAAACTACCACACTACCCGGTGCTGGACATGCTGGACATGCCGTACTTCTGACTCCATGGGATGGCGACGCCTTACGAAGGTGATCGTCCGGTCGGGTCCGACACAATCCACGCGTCGACTGCACATGGAATTGAATACGACGACGCCGTTTCTCCCCGCTTCCGCCCAGAAGAACACGGCTTCACGGCCGACGCCGGGAGTCCGCACCGAGCGCAACTTCTCACCTTCCGTGCCGCTCGCAGTCGGATGCCGCGCGACGACGTGGAGGAGTGCGATGCGGCGCCCGACGACGACTCGCCGAACGCTGCCCACGACGCCAAGGCCGACGGTCCGAAAGCTGGCCGATGGCGGCGACTTCGCCGAGCGCTCGCCCGGAAGATCGTCGAGCCGTGCATCGAGCACGGTGATCTACTCCCCCCGCGTTGACCGATCTCGTCGAATCGGACACCGGCATCGACCTGCTCGTGCCCGTCAGCGTGCCGTAGTGGAACGGATTGCCGGTTTCCGGGACCAGGGGGTGCAGGGTACTTCGCCGTGCTCAACCCTCTAAACGGTCCATGACCGCCAACGTGGAGTCCATCCATACGGCGCTATCATCATGGCCTGCCGCCATGCGTTCGAGATTTCGGGCGACGCGGGGATACTCGAAGCGCCACCTTCGCGCCCAGGTTCGATACTTGGCTGACAGCTCGCGTTCCGCCGCCCCAATCTCGTCCAGAGGACGCATTTCGCGGCTCCGCGCGTTGTAGGCGCCGCTCTCGAAACCGGCGAAGACCTTCTCGGAAGCGACGGTCTCCAAGACTTTACAGACCGACTGACACGGCCACGAGCCGTCATCCTCGAAGGGTGCCTTGGACAAAAGCTCACCAATCTTCTGATCACCGATGTCAGCCCGGCCGTGTTCCTTGCACAAACGACGGGCATCGGCGACCCATTGCATCAACAGATGCGTGTCGACTCTCTGCTCGGCGTCGGTGCCAGGTATGCGTGTGACCTGTTCGAGCACCCGATACGCGGCGCGCCGACGAAAGAAACGACCATCGATGTCGTCCACGCGCCACTCCGGCGGATCCCGGCGATCATCTCTGGGCTGGTAGATGAGGAGAGCGAGAACTTGAACGAAGAACAACGGCGACTCGCCGAGCTTCCGTTCTACATTGGGAATGCCGTGCCTGGCGTGGTCGAGCGGATCAAGCGCCTCTACGAACGCGAACTCGAGTTGCGTCATCTCGTCCGCATTCACGCCGGGCCGACCGTCAAGCGACTCCAGTGCTTCCGAAAGCCTGTGGAAGTCGACATCGGAATGGCCGGTAAATTCGGCCTGCATGGCCATCAGAAGACGCTTCAGTCTTGATGTCTCGACTTTCTTCCAATCGAATCCCACGGCAGAAAAGGCGTCGCCGGGACGTTCGACTTCCAGGAGACGATCGATGACTTCCTGTATCTCGGACTCACTGAACTTCGTCATCGACGGATGGACGGTACGCCAGTACCGGTCTCGCACCGCTTGGTTCTGCCGATCGAGTAAGCGCCATGTCTGTTCGCGAAACGGCGCACACAAGAAGAGGCGAACGTTCTGGTCGGCAGTGGCGGTTGCGACGACGCTCGTAATGAGCGCGGAACGCGCGTCGTCGTCGAAGTACCCGATGAACCCCCGCATGAACTTGTCGAGTTGAAGGTCAGAACCCACAGCGGTCGAAAGACAGGTCCGCAGAACCTCGGACTCCCCATCCCGGGCTGTCGCGCAGCGCGCAGTGTAGTGTCCGACCATCCAGGGCTCGCAGCCCGTCAACAGTGCGAGAGCGCCCTCAAGACCGCGTTCGGACCAGATTTCCAGCATCGCCTTCGTACGAAGTTGGTCGATCCGCTCCGCCTGTTTCTGGAAATCGAGTTGCTCGTCTTGAGTGTCGTCGACCGATTCCTCCACCCATGCATCGTCGAACAGCCATGCGTGGCGCACGACCGGGTCGCGCGGGGCCAGCATCTCACAGGCTTCCCGGGCCCTGTTCTTCTCATCGGCTTCCAGACCGCGGAGACGTCCCCATCGTGTGAGAACGGCACGCCGAATCCGCTCGCGCAGTTCCGCTTTTTTCTTGTCGCTCCTTTCCGTCCGGGACCAGTCGTCGATGCGCTTCCATACGGACAACCGATCCGCTTCTGTCATGCCGCCGAGACGCTCGACCAAGTCGCCAAGCCTCGTCCCATCGTCCGGCGGCCATGAGATGGCGAGATCAAGGGCCTGGCGGACAAACTTGTCCCGTTCCTCGCGGTTGACGCCGTAGCCAGCTCCTGCCGCATCGTTCCTCCAACGCGGTCGGGCGCCGGGAACGACAACCTCGTGACGGCGTTCGAACTGTTGGATGCAGATTCGCCATCCGACGTCCGGGAAGCGTCGGCGGAGTCCATCGAGGGCCTCGATGCGATCCTCAAGCGGTGCAGCGGTCTGAGGCCTCCGTGACCGGAAGAGCGCCGAAAGGCTGTTCATGGGCTTGTTGGTGTAGTTGTCGTCGATCTTCTTTTGCGAGAGCTTGGCGAGGACAACCACGACACGCATGAAGGTCTTCGGATGCCAGGCAAGACGCTCCAGTGCCCACAAGACCGCGGTTCGCACCGGACTGATGAACGAACCAGGACCGGCGGGCCTCAGAAGCTCGTGCAAGATCGGTTTCGGCCGCTCGAGATCCTCTTCGAGCAGCACGAGAAACTCGTCCGGTGCGGCTTCGGCGAGTCCCGGAAAGTTCTCGTAGTGCCGCTGCAACTTGTCGACCGTGAGTGGCTTGAGCAGACGCTGAACGAGTTCAGCCACGCGTGCCGCAACGCCCCGACCGAGACCATCCTGGAACAGGGCATTCTCGTGCACGGACAGCAGTATCAGGGTTTCGCAGACGCCGGTCCGCAGCGCGTCGGAGTAGCGGCGGGCCAAGCCGAAGTATTTGGCGCCGGGTGCGTGGAAACCCGGCCCGATCGCAGCCGGTCGTTGAACCCTCAGAAGTCCGGGTTCCGTATTGGACTCGGACAAGACATGCTCCGCGACGCACAAGAAACGGGCAGTGTCTTCGTTCGTCATCCGCAGGCTGACGGCGAACAAGGCATCGATCCGGGAAACGACCCCTCGATGCTCGCCGACGCGCCAGACCGGGCAATCGTTGCGCTGGAGCAGGTCGGCGACGCTCTTTTCGACTTGTTCGTAGTCGCAGCCCGTCAGTGTCGCAAGGACTTCGCAATCCGTTCTCGATCCGGCGTGCCACGCGCCGACAAGGGCCATCGGGATCAGCCGCTGTGCGACTTCCCGGTCTCCGGCCCACGGCGGCGTTCGGACCGCGGGGACCTCCGACAGCCTCCTCCGCAGCACGGTCGGAGATCGGCCCGACTCGCTCGCCAGCCGATCGAAATGCTCCCGCTCGACTCCCATGTCCGCAAGCGCTTGGTCGAACTCCCCGTGGCTGAGCAGCTCAACCGTAGCGTCCGGTCTCCGATCGACGGCATTGCGCGGCCGTACGACGATGCAATGACGCTGGCGGTACAGAGTGACAATTTCGCGCTCGGTTTCCTCGCTGCCCACGATCGGCATGAACGGAGAGGACGACTGGGCCAGAGTTCTCAGCGCGCTCGCCACCTTGAAGACGACGGCTCGATCGTAGTCGCGGCCAGACGCGTCCTCGTGCCGCAACAGGCACGCGACGAACGCGACAGCCTCGTCCCAGGAATCGGCGGCGACGATGAAGGGGCGGTCGGGCCGCGCCGTCTCCAGCCACTTCTTGAAGTCCTTTACGTGGGCCGCGACGGACGGTCCGAAGATGGCGGGCGTCAGCCCCGGGTTGCTGGCCTCGGCCCATGACGACCAGGAGCGGCCCAGCGTCTCGAAACCCTCCGTGGGAATCTCCAACTCTTCGGCGAGCCAAATGCGCGGCGCGATCGTAGTCTCCAGCCACTGCTCGAGATCGCTCGCATCGAGCGCTCGCACCGCCTTCCAGTCGCCGGCCGCCTCCTTGCCGCGCGCCCAGCGGCCCTTGCCCTCCCAGTTGCGCGGGGTCACGAACACGAAAGTGCACTCCGCCCGCTCCGCGGGCGGAGTCTTGCTCAGGCGAGCTTGGTAGTCGTGCTCGGCCTTGGCGCTCGGACGCTGATCGACGCCGACCTCCCATCCCGACTCGCCTTCCGGCACCCACGGCGTCGTCGCGCCCGTCTCAACCCACCCGTCCCAGCCGTGCCGCTGGGCGTTGTCGTAGCCAGGGAAGTCCACGTGGCGCAGTTCGCGTCCGGTCGCGTGGACCAGCCGCCGCAGGAGCACGGGCAGATGCTCGCGAGCCTGGATGTTTGTCGCCGCCCAGTCTGCGATCCGCCTTGCTTTGATCGTGAGGAAGCTCGGCGCGTAGGTGCCCACCGCCACGGCGCGGTCTTCGACACTGCGGCGCTCGCGGTCCGCCTCGGCCTGGAGATCGAGCAGTTTCGCCCGGTCCGCGCCGAACGTACTCTCCAACCGGAGAGCCATCTCCTGGGACAGCGCCGCCCTGCCGTTCAGCAGATTCGACAGTGCGGGCCTGCCGACGCCCAAGCGCCGGGCAGCTTCCGTCACCGTCATCCCGGACGGGATGACCTCCTGCCGGATGAAGCGACCGATGTCCGTGGAAGGACTTCCTGATCCAGCCATGCCCAATATTGTATCGTGAAGCGCGACACACAGCACAACCTGATCCCTCAACGAAACTCCGCCGACAGGGGTGCAAGATGACCTGTGGGACTTGGCACATTCACTGAGACCGGCGAGAGGATGTCAACAGGCGGTAAACTGACTCGTCTTGCCGGCACGGCAATGCCGTGCTGCGGAAACGTGTCGAACGATCGGGAACGGACATGCCACGGAGCGACATCCCTGGTTTCGTGAAGGCGGGGTCGAGCGGCGACACGGCGCTTGCGCGTTCCGTGACCGAGGCGATCATCGCCCAAGAACGGCGAAGCGACGCAACGTGCTGGCGGACCGACTGACCGACGCTCTGCAGGTCAACGGCGAGCGCCAATCATCCTTCCGGCGATCTCATGTCTGCCACACAAGCCGTGTGACGTGACCAAGGAGCATGTAGGTCGGGCGGGATCCGTGCCCCCTGCTGGGAGCTAAAGAAACGGCCAAACCTGAACATCTCTCACTTCCTGAGCAGCCGCTCGCCCTGTGGCGTTTCGGTGCCGAATCCAACCGTGTAGGGTTGACGATCCGCGACAGCGCTCGACACGGATGTCTGTGATCCGTTGGAGCTGCGGTTCGACCTTCGTCCCGCGGATCCGACCGTCGCGGCCGAAATCGTCCCGCGATGTCCGTCTGAATCCGAGCCGCAATTGCATATGAAATGTACCACGACCATCGCACCATCCCCATAACCAATTGCCAATGTGAAAGTTATGCAAGACCGGGGCTTCGCACCGAAACCACGCATTCGCGGGTACCTCGACCGGTGTGCCGCCGCCTCCTGGCTCCTGCATACGTACAGGGCTTCAAGCACGACCCGTGACACAGGGTGACCGTGCTGATGATCGACTTCGTCCACACTGACCCCGCGAGGCACGGTCTGAACGAAGTCTTCCGGCCAGACTGAGGCGCGCCGGCGCACGAGTTCGGAGGACTGCCCGGCCGCGAACAAAGAGCGCGCGGTCAATGGCGCCTGGGGCGTTAACGGAACGGGCCTTGTCAGGCGGTCTTGGAGGGTCCGTCACTGCCGCTCGGCGGGCTCCGCTGCCGTCGCCGCGATCAGGTACTGCCCGATCGCACGACGAGTATTCGTGACCTCTTCGTCGCTGAGTGCGGGAGGCCAAGCGTAGCTGCCGGCGCCCGCCTCGCCGTCGGACGCCATGACCAGCAGCTTCTCGGCGCCGTTGAGTCTGACTGGGTCGAGTCCTGCTGCCGGGTGGTAGTGACCACTTCGCCGTAGCGCGTCGTGTACGCGCTCGGCGGCGTTGTCATGAATAGTCCGTAGCTCCTGCAGATGCTCTGCCGTCCCGGCCTCGGTGCCCATTGCAATCAGTGCTACCGGGCACAGGTGGTCAGGCTCGCCGTCGTCGGTCCATGCGTCGCCGACCGAACCGGCCCTTCCGGTAGTGATCGTTGGCGTGGCGGTGGTGCAACTCGCCCGAATGCCCAGTTCGGTGTCGTAACGCCACATCAGACCCGGCCGCGCGGCGAGCTCGTCGAGCACCGGGAGAAGGGCCGCCGCTTCAGGAATCGCGAGCCTCAATGGGCGGGTCAAAACCGGCCATTTGTGGGCGCCTCAAAACCGGCCATTTCCGGCGGCCCGAGACTGGAGTTGAGATCTACTTCACGGCGTCCTCTGTTGGCAAGGAGTTTGCCGTTGATCCGCGACAGCGTGCGCGAGGCAAATGTTCCGAGCGGCAGCGAGGACCTTGTCTGGTCCGGTCTCCCGGGTGGGTTCCGAGCCGGACATCGGTGTTGGTCATGCCCGGCCGGGGTACGCTCGCGAGACGCAACGGCCAGGCTGGGCCGGACGGTGTGGTCGTCGACGACGAATCGGCAAGGGCGTTGCGTCGAGCGACCACCCGAGTGCCGCGGAAGGCTCGTCTGGCGCACGGGGCGATGGTGGGGACAGTCGGTGTCGGTTCTTGCGCCAGGCGAGCCTGGAGGCGGTGCTCTCGCGCGCGCGGACCACGTCCGGATGGGCGTCGACGCTCGGCCGCGCGCGAATCCTCCGTACCGCTGTGCAACGCCGGGGCAACTGGCGGAAGGCTGCGGACGCCTTCGGACGCCAGCCCAACGCGGGCTCCCGGTTCGCGGGTGAAGGAAACGTGCCCACGGGGTCCGGACTGCGGCCCGGTGCCGAAGCGCCGGATGAGCCACCGACTCCGCACCGGTTACGCGCCTCCCGTCGACTCTACCAAGGTGGTCCGCACCCGGGTGCGCCAGCTGCGCGGCCCGCACTTGAGCACGTGTGCGTGATGCAGGAGCCGGTCGAGCAGGGCGGTGACCGCGGCGGTGTCGCCGAGCAGCTTCCCCCACTCGTCGACGGGGCGGTTGGAGGTGAGCATCGTGGAGGCCCGCTCGTAACGGCGCATGATCAGCTCGAGCAGGTCCTCGGCGGCGGTGTGGGGCAGCTTGCGCATGCCGAGGTCGTCGATGATGAGCAGATGCGCGCGGGCCAGCTCGGCGAGGTAGTCCTTGCGGGTCTCGGCGAGCGTGGCCTCGGCGAGTTCTTCGAGGAAGGTGTGGGTTTCGCGGTAGAGGACGCGGTAGCCCTGCTGGATCGCGGCGCGTCCGATGGCCTGGGCAAGGTGGCTCTTGCCCGTACCGGGCTGGCCGATGAGCAAAACGTCCTCGCGCTTTGCGATGAAGCGTGCGGTGGCGAGCTCGAAGACGAGCGCGCGGTTGATCTTCTTGTTGAAGTCGAAGTCGAAGCCGTCGAGCGCGCGGTCGGGGTCCCGGAACCGGGCCTGCTTGTGCCGGCGTTCGAGCAGGCGGTCCTCTCGGCGCTGGAGCTCGTCGGAGACGAGCGCGGCGAGCAGGTCGATGGGGGCCATCTGCTCGGTCTGGGCCTGGAGCAGTCGGGTTTCGAGGACGTTGGCCATGCCGGAGAGGCGCAGCTTGCGCAGTGCCTTGTCGAGTTCGACGAGATTCATGCGGGGTCTCCTGTTCTGCGGTCGATCAGATCGCGGTAGACGGTCAATTCGCGGATGAGCGGGTCGACTTGGCGCAACGACAGCGGCGGCGCGACGGGGTGTCGGTCGAGGTAGCGCTTCAGGAAGCGGTAGGTGGGCACGCCGAATTCGAGCGCGGTAGTGGCGGCGTGTTCGACGACGGCGGGACCGTGCTTCTTGACCAGAGAGAGGACGCCGAGGATGCGTCGGACGCCAGCGGCGCCCTCATGCCGGTGGATGTGGTCGCAGACGGTGGCGATGGCGGGACCGGCGCGCTTGGCGGCAGCGAGCAGGGCGAGGGTCTTCGGCGGGGTGCGGGCGGGCCGGTCGTCGTCGGCGATGCGATGCCAGCCGCGCTTTGTGCGCAGGTGCTCGCGCAGCAGCTGACCGGTGTTCGGGTCGAGGAGGCGGACGTGGGCGTCGTCCCACTGCACATCGACGCGGCGTCCGATCCAACCGGGCGGCGCCGAGTAGTAGGCCGAGGCGACCTCGACGCAACCGTCCAGATGCACGGTACGGCGGCCGAACTGGTAGTAGCGGAACGGCTCGAGGGGCAACGGGCCGAGGGCGGGGCGTTCTTCCTCGAACATGGCGGCGACCTGGCGCTTGGTCGTTCCGTGGATGCGGGTGTCGGCCCAGCGCCGGTCCCAGCGGTCCAGGTGCGCCTGGCCGTGGTCGAGGTGCTCGAAGCGGAGGCCGCGCAGCGCCATCTGGGTGTGGCCGACGCTGGATTCGACCTTGCCTTTCCGATCGGGATGCCGGACGCGGCACGGCAGGGCGACCACGCCGTAGTGGGCGAGCACGTCGCGGTAGAGGGGATTGAGCGTCGGGTCGTAGATGTCCGGGGTGAGGACGCCCTCCTTGAGGTTGTCCAAGACGACGACGCGCACGGTGCCCCCCAGCCGGCGGAACGCCCTCTCGTGCAGCTCGGCCCAGACCTGGGCGCTGGAGCGGAAAACCAGCAGCCGGACGGCCTTGCGCGAGTAGCCCAGGGTCAGGACGAAGAGCCGTGTCCGCCGGTACTTGCCGGTGTCAGGGTCACGGACCATTGGTCCTTCGCCGTAGTCGACTTGAGCTTCTTCTCCTAGTGGTGTGTCACTAGAACAAGTTTGCAGTTCAACTTCCGTGGCGCGGTGACGCTCTCGCCCACAATCCTCCCGGAAATACGGCGTTTCTGCGAGCCGTCGGCCACGAGAGGCAAGTGTAAAGTCCTTCCTGGGACACACCACTAGATCGGTGGTGATCACCGCCCGAGCCGTGACGGCAGGCTGCTTCCGGACGGTCGAGACGAAGCGCCGCACGCTCGTATAGCTCGCCGGGAAGCCGTGGTCGTCGACCAGGTCCTGCCAGATGGCCGTGGCGTTGCGCCCGCGACCGAGCGCGTCGACGATCAACTCGCGGTAGGGCTCGCACGCGCTCGCCTGTGGTGCTCGACCGGGCCGTTTCGCGGGGAAAAGTGCGGCGGCGTCGGTGCCCTTGCCGGCTGCGGTGAACGGCACAGAGTCGGTGGGCGCCTCCGGCGAAATGGCCGGTTTTGCCGGGCGAGCCGGAGGCCGGCCACGGCCGTGCACGGTCAGGCCGGCCGCCTTCAGGTATCTGCTGGCGGTCTCACGCCGGACCCCGGTGGCCTCTTCGATCCGCCGCAGCGACCAGCCGAGGCGTCCGAGCGCGAGAACCTGTTGTCGTTTCTCTTCCTTCAAAACGTTGCTCATGCCGGTGCAGGAACGTCGTGTTCCAGGCCGGCGTCAACGTCTCGGGCCGCTATCGGAAATGGCCGGTTTTCAGCCGCCCATCAATGGCCGGATTTGGGCGCTCACCGAGGATCGCGAGTTGCTTGAATGCCCTCTCGAGCCGAGCTTGCTTCGCTTCAGGGTTCATGATGTCGTCTCCGTCCGGCGGCGCGCGGGTCGGGCCGACGTCGGCGTGCTCCGGCACCGGCGGACATGCGATCGGAGCTTCGCGGAGGTAGAGCACATCCAGCCTGCTGGGGCGTCAGGGCTGCACACGGCTCCACCGAGCGGCGTTGCCCTCGTGGTCCGAATACACGAGGTACTGGTCGGGCACCCGCCGACGAGTTGCCAGGCGACGGCGCGGACGATGACCTCGGCGTTGGGCTTCATGATCGTGAAGAGGTCAGGCACGGTACTACGAAGAAGGTGCCGCGTCTCTGGATGGCTCGTCATGACGGTCGTCCGTTTCGTATCGAGGACGTGGCGGATCGCTTTCGGCTTGGACTGGGATCTATCGAGGAGTTCCAGAACGCGGTGCGAGTACGCGCCCAGGAACGCGAGACATGACCGAAGGGTTGCCAGATTGGCTGTAGCCCTGTCCACCATGTAGAACAGTCCGCTCCGGTCCTTTATCGTCCAGTATGGTCCGTAAATGTCTGAATAATAAGTGCTCTCTAGCTCTTCTCAGCCCTGCCGCAAGCTGCTTCCGTCCAGTACAATCCGCCAACATCCGCCATTCTCTGAGGGGAATACTGGTAGAGATGAAACTCCCGACACGACCCCGGACCGTCAAGCCGAGCGGCCGGCAGCCCCACCACGCGCTGACGACCGTCTTCGTCCGAAACGTAGCACAGGCCGGACGCTACTGTGATGGCGACGGCCTCTACCTCGACGTGCAGCCGACCGGCACCCGTAGCTGGGTACAGCGCCTCGTCATCCGCGGCCGGCGCCGCGAACTCGGGCTCGGCGGCTTCCCGCTCGTCCCGCTCAAGGACGCCCGCGCCCAAGCCCTCGCCAACCGCAGGCTGGCCCGTGCGGGCGGCGATCCACTGGCCGAGAAGCGCCGCCTCAAGAGCATGCCCACCTTCGCCGCCGCCGCCGAGGCGGTCCTGGCGCAGATGCGGCGCGGCTGGCGCAACCCCAAACACGGCAAGGACTGGCTGTCGAGTATGGAACGCTTCGCCTTCCCCCGGCTCGGCAAGCTGCCGGTCTCCGAAGTGACGAGCGCCGACGTGGTCGAGGCGCTGCGGGCTGTCTGGCACGAACGGCCGGCCACGGCGCGTCGGGTCCGCCAGCGCATCAGCACCGTCATGGAGTGGGCCGTGGCGCTGAACTACCGCGACGACAACCCCTGCAGCCGCATCGGGCCGGTGCTCGGTCCGCAGCAGGATCTCGTCCAGCACATGCGGGCGCTGCCGCATCGGGACGCGGCGGCGGTGATCAAGACGGTACGCGCGTCGGGCGCGGCCCCTGCCGTCAAGCTGGCATTCGAGTTCCTCGTGCTCACGGCCGCGCGGTCCGGCGAGGTACGTGGTGCACGGTGGGCCGAGATCGACACGGCGGACCAAGTGTGGACCGTGCCGGCGACGCGGACGAAGGCGAAGCGCGAGCACCGGGTGCCGTTGAGCGGGCGGGCGCTGGAGATCCTCGATGCGGCGCGAACGCTCGACGACGGCAACCCGCTCGTGTTCCCGAGCGTGCGGGGCAAGCGGATGAACGATATGACCCTGTCGGGATTGCTCAGGATGCTGGAGATCCCGGCCGTGCCTCACGGCTTCCGCTCCACCTTCCGGGACTGGGCGGCTGAGGAGACGAACCACCCGCGCGAGGTGGTCGAGGCCGCGCTCGCCCACGTCGTCCAGAACAAGGTAGAGGCGGCTTACGCGCGCTCGGACCTGTTCGAGCGCCGGCGACGGCTGATGAACGACTGGACGCACTACCTGAACGGGCGGCGGCAGTAGCCGGCGGCGTGATCGCCGGGCTGACGTTCCCGCACACGATCCGGTCACGGCGCTTTCGCCGAAACTCCCGATTGCGAATTACCGACCCGCGGGACAGTAATCGAGATTTCGTGTTCCACATGCTCCGTGGCACCCCCGGACTCCGCGTTCGCCTGTCGCCGAACGCGATCGCCTCGTTCGCAGTGTTCGGGAGTGCCGCGATCGTGGCTCAGTGCCGATGACCAAACCTGCCAGCGGACCGTCAGGTTTTTTCCGACCGGCTTCGGCTCGTCGTTCCGGGTCTGGGCGACCGACCCGGCCGCGGCCGACAAGCCCGCGAACCTCTCGATTTCGCACGCCGACCGAGGGCCGCCGTGCCCAGCCGACCGAAGCCGAACTGCCGCTGACACACGATCAGGCGGCCCGGCGCCGAGGATTCGCCGTCGTGGTCGCTGCCCCGGTGTGGCGCCTCTATATGGGGCAGGCCCCGCAAAGGCCGGTACCCGTCCGCGCGGACGACATCGACAGCATCCGCGTCGATGCGTGCGAGTCGCCCGGCCGGTGGCGAAAAGCCCCCGCCGGCGCGTTGCGCCCACTTACACACCTACCCACATCCGGCCTTCGGCCGGCGCGCCTCCCGGAGTCGGCGCGCGGACGAACCGAACCCCGGGAGGGGCGGCGGAACGGACGACAATGAGTCAGATCCGAACGGCGGCCAGGGGAACGACGCGGGCGGGCATACCCACGCCTTGGCGTACTTTCTCGCGGCCACGCGACGCCGCGCCCCTGGCGCCGGCCTCGGCCACGCACCGGCCCTGCCGGGCCATCACCCCACACACGCTCGACGCCTGAAGCGGCTCGACGGCCGCCACCGCCGGCGGCGCACGACGTCGCCCAACGCCGCCACGCCAGCCGCCCCGTCGAGCCCATCCGCGGAGGAGACCATGACCTTGATCGACACGCTCCGTCCCGAGCACCGGCGATTGCTGCGGCGCCTGCGCAAGCGCATCGCCAACCGCGAGAACATGCGCCGCTACCGCCACGACATCAACTACATGCAGTTGTGTTCCGGCGTCGACCTGCCGCTCGAGGCCGGCACCTGCGGCCGCCTGATCTGGCCCGAGAGCACCCGCTGCGCCGCCTGCCGCAAGCGGCGCCACTGGCTCCTCACACACGCGTTCAACCCCGTCGAGGTCGCCCTGTCCGCGTTGATCGACGGCGCCGAGGCCGACGACGCCGAGCACGACGACGGCGCGCGCGAGGACTTCGGTCAGGCCGTCTGCGCTGGTAGCGTCCGAACCAGCGATCCGGTCGAAGACGACACCGCGGCGGGCGCGAGCCACGACGACACCCGCGATCACCTTCCCGCCATCGTCCCGACCCTCGACGAGATCACCGACCTCGGCGATCCCGGAGGCCGTCGATCCGGCGACGGTCGAAGCGCCTGGCCGCTACCATGGCGCCCATCGACGCGATGAGCCGGTCCAGCAGTTCCGCCGTTTCGGTTGGAAGCCGCAGCAGCACAGCCGGATCGGGTGTCTTGCGCCCAGCATTACCCATAGGGAGAGCATAGGCACGCGCACGCCGGGAGGTCGACGCCCGTCGTCAACCGCCGCATGGAACCCCGCGGATCGGACAAACGCCCCTGACGACCGCGCCCGGACTCGAGCGTGAGCGGACCAAGCCGCTCAGACGACGGCTCGAACGCCGGAGAGAGATAATGCAGCGCATACGTCCAAAATGAACTGGGGTCGGAATATGGTTCGTTGGTGGGCCCGGTAACGGTGCGCTGACCGCTGCGCTCGGACTGGGGATACCGAGAGGCGTAACACTCTATGCCGGGGCCAGTAATTTTAGCCCGGAAACACTGAGTTGTCCAGTAGATGGCCTGAAGGAGCGTTTTGAACGCTCAAAATCGATCGTCCAGAGGGTGAGCGACCCCGGTTCCGGGGTCGCTTCCCCAGCATTTTTCCCTGCGGGAAGGCTTCTTGCGCATTTCGCGTGTCACGGTGCAGTGCACGGTCACTGTAGGAATGCAAAAGGAGCGGTTCAAGCGCCGCCGGCGGCGCCAGCGCCCCCACCGGCGACACGGCCTGTGTACGGCCGCGACCGCGATCTCGGAGCGGCGCCCGACGGCGAGCCCGAAGGAATTCATAGGCCCGGTCATGTAGAACATCTACCAGGGAACGAAGGTCACGACTCGAAGGATCCAGCGGGCGTCTGATGGCCGTCGGTATCCCAGGGCTGGACCCTGTCTCGCCGGGCGGACTGCGCGCGGCGTCTGTACCGCCGGCGACGGGCCGGATATCACCCTGGGCCAGGCAGTTCTGCCGAGAGGGCCCACCCAGCCTCCCGACCGGGCATGAGCCCATCGGGGGAGTGCCGGTCCGGCGCAGCAACGAAGAGACCTCGCCGCGAGAATCCCCATGCGCGTCGAAACAGAAGCGTGTGTGAGAGAATCGCGTTTGCGCGGGCGACCTCGTGGCGAAGAGCGGCGCAAGCGGCTGGAAGCGTCGTCAGGCAGCCCATCAGACCTTGCCGCCTTTGAGGCGCCCGCGCACTATTTCTCTCCGTCTGTCAGAGGTCGGCAGCATGCCGTTGTCAATTGCCGGCTCTGGCGAGCGCCCATAGCGTCCAGCCTTGCGGACCGTCGTCCAGCCGCGCTTCCGGCACTGGCGGATGCGTGATCGGAGCGCGACCGCAACGCTCGGCGTCGAGGACGCTGCACTCCGATTCAGGTGGCGAGGGAAGAATCGCAGCGCCGCGACGATCACGGTCGCGATCTTGATGTCACCGTGACCGTGCCCCCGGGCCAAGCGGGACTTGACCCCGCGCGAGTGCCGTGTCGAAGTGCGCCAGGTGACCGGTGGCCTCCGTGCTCGCCTCGCGCGCTACCTCGACCTCCGCCACCGCAAGCGCTTCGTGGACGCCGACGTCGGTCAACGTTGCAGCCGTCCTCGCCGGTCGCCTCCCAGAGGGACAAACCCGACTCCCCCGGCGACACAATCGCGTTTCCGTAGCGGGGATGGATTCCCGTGTCGCTGCGGGCGGTGGAGAACAGCAGCGTCGGCGTGCGGGCGTAGAAGACCCCGCCGGCGGCCCGGACGACGCTGCCCTGATCCGGGCGACCAGACGAATCCGGCGCAAGACGAGGAGTCGAGGTCGTCGGGAATGCGCCGTCCCTCGGGAAGCACGTGCTCGATCTCGCCCGGGTGAGAGTGCCGTCTCAGCGCGCGCCGGCCTGCACGGTGAGATTCGTCGGCATGGTCTTTCCCCGATTCAGGGGTACCGACCAGATCATCCCCGGGGTCTCTGCGACGGCAACGACCGCTCGGGGGTGTCGACCCGCGCGGTGCCGTCGAGCGGTGCGGCCCCGATGGCGATGGGCTCGCACGCGACCGGCCCCGGCGCCTTCGGCGCGCCGGCACCGCTGACGGTCGCTGAAGAGCCCGCTGTCGAGCACCCCCACGCAGCCAGCTGAGGACACTGACGGGAATTACGTTGCCGCCTTCTCGCGCGATGACGCCGCAGGTATGGGCGCGCGCGTCGCGGAACTTGGCAAAGTTCTATCGATCAAGCTCCTTAGTCAGGCATCGCCGTCGGCGCACTCGCCTCTCGGCGTCGGCGTCTCCTGTTGTTCCTCGTCACATCTTCCGAGCGCAGGGCCTTCGCGTTGAGGCAGGCCGGTAGCTGGTTGTACCCTATCTGCTTGATGGAGGTTTGGGTTTCGGCCCGCGAGTCTCGATTCAACAGACGGGAATCACAAGCATGGCGCGACGATGGCCGGGGAAGCCAACAAGTGACGAGGGGGCAGCTCCGAACAACGGGGCCACCATCGGCCACGAGGCCGAGCTGTGGGCGATGGCCGATGCGCTGCGCGGCTCGATGGACGCCGCCGAGTACAAGCACGTCGTCCTCGGTCTCATCTTCCTGAAGTACATCTCCGACGCCTTCGAGGAGCGCCACGCGGCGGTACTCGCGCAGTGGGGCGAGGACGCAGCCGAGGACCGCGACGAGTACACGGCCGAGAACGTCTTCTGGGTGCCGGCTGAGGCCCGCTGGGCTCATCTGCGGGCGCAGGCGCGGCAGCCGACCGTCGGCCTGGCCGTCGACCAGGCGATGGCGGCCATCGAGCGCGACAACCCCGCGCTGAAGGACGTGCTGCCGCGCGACTACGCCCGGCCGGCCCTCGACAAGCGGCGGCTCGGCCAGTTGATCGATCTCGTCAGCAACATCCGGGTCGGCGACGAGGACGCGCGGTCCCGAGACGTGCTCGGCCGGGTCTACGAGTACTTCCTGTCGCAGTTCGCGAGCGCGGAGGGCAAGAAGGGCGGAGAGTTCTACACGCCGCGCTGCGTCGTCCGCGTGCTGGTCGAGATGCTGGCGCCGTACCGGGGCCGGGTCTACGACCCGTGCTGTGGCTCGTCGGGGATGTTCGTGCAGTCGATCAGGTTCGTCCGCGCCCACGCCAGCGGCAACGGGAACGGCGGTCGGGCCAAGGCCGACGTCAGCATCTACGGCCAGGAGTCCAACTACACGACGTGGCGGCTCGCGAAGATGAACCTTGCGATCCGAGGCATCGAGGGACAGATCGCCTACGGCGACAGCTTCCACGACGACCGCCATCCGGACATGAAGGCCGACTACATCCTCGCCAACCCGCCGTTCAACGTCTCGGACTGGGGCGGCGAACGACTGACCGAGGACAAGCGGTGGCGCTACGGCGTGCCGCCGAGGGGCAACGCCAACTTCGCGTGGGTACAGCACATGGTCCACCATCTAGCCCCCGCTGGCGTCGCCGGCTTCGTACTCGCCAACGGGTCGATGTCGTCGAGCCAGTCGGGCGAGGGCGAGATCCGGAAGAACCTGATCGAGGCGGATCTGGTGAACTGCATGGTGGCGCTTCCGGGACAGCTCTTTTACTCAACGCAGATTCCGGCCTGCCTGTGGTTCCTGGCCCGACGCCGGCCCCGGCGCGGCGAGATCCTGTTCATCGACGCCCGCAAGCTGGGCCGCATGGCGGATCGCACGCACCGCGAGTTGATGGACGACGACATCGCCCGCATCGCGGGGGCTTACCACGCATGGCGTGACGGCTCGACCGTCTACGAAGACGTTGCCGGCTTCTGCAAGAGCGCCCCGCTCGACGAGGTTCGCCGGCACGGCCACGTCCTTACTCCCGGCCGCTACGTCGGCGCGGAGCCGCCAACGGACGACGGCGAACCGTTCCAGGCCAAAATGGGTCGGCTGGTCGCCGAGTTCCAAGCGCAGCAGGCCGAGGGGGTGCAGCTCGATACGGCCATCGCCGACAACCTAAGAGCGCTGGGCTTCCGGGGTCAGGAGTCGCCGAAGTGAAGCTCGATTACTCTTCCCTGGAAGACGCGGTCGCCCAATTGGAGAGGAGCTTCGACTATCTGCACGGCGACCTCGCCCGCTCGGACTCCGGTCTGCGCGAGCAGTTCCGAGCCGCCACCATCCAGGCGTTCGAATTCACCTACGAGCTGGCGGTCAAGATGATCCAGAGGCAACTGGCACAGATCGCCGCCAATCCCGACGCTTTGCGGGAGATGGACTTCGCTGACCGGATGCGCGACGCGGCCGACGCCGGGATCGTTCGTGACGCCCTGTCCTACATCCGCTACCGGGAGCTGCGGAACAAGACGTCCCACACGTACGATGCGGATCGGGCCGAGGAGACGGTCTCGGTGATTGACGAGTTTCTGCGCGACGTGCGTTTCCTCCTCCAAGAGCTTCAGAAGCGGAACCAGTGACACCGATTGACATCCGACCTACGGATCTGGACACGATTCGGCGCATTCTGGGGCGGCATGTGCCTGACGTGGAGGTTCGCGCCTTTGGATCACGGGTGGCCTGGAATGCGCGGGAGACTTCCGATCTCGACCTTGCGCTGATGACGGACGAGCCTCTGAGCATCGACCGTACGGCAAAGCTGCGAGCGGCCTTCACGGACTCCGACCTGCCCTTTCGAGTGGACATCGTGGACTGGGCGACTGCATCCGAGAGCTTCCGAAAGCAGATCCGCCTCCAATCCAAGCCGTTCGTAGGTGCCGTCGATGTGTTGCAGACCGAGAACGGCTTCGAGACCGCACCTCGCTGGGAGCGACGTGACGTGCGTGACTTGATCCGGGACGGTGTTCTGGTTGTCGGTGACGGCTATCGCGCGAAGAACAGCGAGCTGTCGGGTAGCGGCCTGCCGTTCGCCAGAGCGGGCAACATCGCGGACGGTTTTCGGTTTCTCGGCGCCGATCGATTCCCCGAAGACGGGCTCACCAAAGTGGGCGACAAGACCAGCAGGCCGGGAGATGTCGTCTTCACCTCGAAGGGAACGGTCGGCAGGTTCGCGTTCGTTCGTCAGGACACGGAGCGCTTCGTCTACTCGCCGCAGTTGTGCTTTTGGCGATCTCGGGACAGGAAAGCCATCGACCCGTACTTCCTGTACTGCTGGATGAGGGGACCCGAGTTCTTCGGGCAGTTCAAGGGGGTTGCCGGCCAAACGGACATGGCCGATTACGTGAGTCTCACGGACCAGAGGCGCATGTTCGTCACTCTCCCGCCGCTCGACGAGCAGCGCGCCATCGCCCACGTTCTCGGCACGCTGGACGACAAGATCGAGCTGAACCGTAGGATGAACGCGACCCTGGAGGCGATGGCGCGGGCGCTGTTCCGGTCCTGGTTCGTCGATTTCGACCCCGTGCGGGCCAAGATGGAGGGCCGCGACACCGGGCTGCCGAAGGAGATCGCCGACCTGTTCCCCGACAGGCTGGTGGACTCGGAGCTGGGAGAAGTGCCGGAGGGGTGGAGTGTTGGCGTTCTGGACGATGCGGTCGAGCTTCTCAACGGCGGAACGCCGCGTACATCGGTGGCACGCTTCTGGAACGGAGAGATCCCCTGGTACACCGCGAAGGACGCGCCGGCTCCACATGATGTATTCGTGGTGAATACGGAGAGAACCATCACTCAAGCTGGTGTCGACAATAGCGCGACGAGGGTGCTTCCATCAGGAACAACGGTCATTTCCGCTCGTGGCACCGTGGGGCGGCTCGCGTGTCTGGGACGGCCGATGGCCATGAATCAGACCTGCTACGGGATTCGAGGCGCTAGAGGGTACGGGGACTTTTTCACGTACTGGCTTTCCAGAACGGCGGTCGATGAGTTGCGGAGTCGGACGCACGGCACGATTTTCGACACGATCACACGCCAGACGTTCACCCTAGTCGACTTACCTCTGCCGCCCGTCAGCCTCGCGGACGCTTTTGAATCTGCGGCGATGCCGCTCATGCAACGTATCCTGAGCAATCTGCGCGAAAGCAGCGCAGTGGCGGCGCTCCGGGACGCGCTCCTCCCGAAGCTGGTCTCCGGCCAACTGCGGGTGACCGGGCTGGCATCGCCAAGCGTGCCCGATGACCTCCCGGCACCGGTCGGAACTCATGAAGCCTGACGGAGCGGCAACCGTGGCCGATGCATCCCTGTCCGAATCGACCGTCGAAGCCATCGCGCTCGACTGGCTCGCGTCGCTCGGCTGGACCATTCTCCATGGCCCGGACATCGCGCCTGACACGCCGGGCGCAGAGCGGGACGACTACGACGAAGTTGTCCTGCACGGCCGCCTGCGGTCCGCGCTCGCCCGGCTCAACCCCGATGTGCCCGACGACGCAGTCGACGACGCGCTGCGCCGACTAGCCCGCCCGACCGGGGCGACGCTGGAGGCCCGCAACCGCGACTTCCAGCGGATGCTCGTCGCTGGCGTAACCGTGGAGTACGCCGACGCAGACGGCCGGGTCCGCGGCGGTCAGGTCCGCGTGCTCGACTTCGACGACCCGGAGCGCAATGACTGGCTCGCGGTGAACCAGTTCACCGTCGTCGAGAACCGCCATGAACGCCGGCCTGACATCGTGCTGTTCGTCAACGGGCTGCCACTCGCCGTCATCGAGTTGAAGAACCCCGCCGACGAGAACGCCACGATCCACACGGCCTTCCAGCAGCTACAAACCTACAAGGCGGAGATCCCTTCACTGTTCGCCTTCAACGCCGCACTCATCGTCTCCGACGGGCTGGAGGCTCGCATCGGCACGCTGACCGCGGGCTGGGAGTGGTTCAAGCGCTGGCGCACGATCGCGGGCGAGGCGCTGGCCGACCCGAGTCGGCCGCAGCTCCGGGTGCTGCTCGAGGGCGTCTGCGATCCGTACCGGCTGCTGGCGCTCGTCCGCGACTTCATCGTGTTCGAGGACGATGGCGGCAGCCTGCTGGTCAAGAAGATGGCCGGGTACCACCAGTTCCACGCCGTGCAGACCGCCGTCGCCGAAACGCTGCGGGCGGCGGCGTTGCAGCAGGCCTTGGCGGACGACGACGCGCGCGGTCGCTCCGAGTCGGCTCGCCAACCCGGCGGCGCCCGCGGCGACCGGCGGATCGGCGTGGTCTGGCACACCCAGGGTTCGGGCAAGAGCCTGACGATGGCGTTCTACGCGGGACGCATCGTCCGCGAGCCGGCGATGGCGAATCCCACCGTCGTCGTGCTGACCGACCGCAACGACCTCGACGACCAACTGTTCACGACCTTCTCACGCTGCGCCGACCTGCTGCGCCAGCCGCCCGTCCAGGCCGAGAGCCGCGCCGACCTGCGGGCGAAGCTCGCCGTAGAGTCGGGGGGCGTGGTGTTCACGACGATCCAGAAGTTCTTCCCCGAAGAGAAGGGCGACCGGCACCCGCTGCTCTCCAGCCGGCGCAACATCGTCGTGATCGCCGACGAGGCGCACCGCAGCCAGTACGACTTCATCGACGGCTACGCCCGCCACATGCGAGATGCGCTGCCCAACGCCTCGTTCATCGGCTTCACAGGAACGCCCATCGAGCTCGCCGACGCCAGCACCCGCGCCGTGTTCGGCGACCACATCAGCGTCTACGACATCCAGCGGGCGGTCGACGACGAGGCGACTGTCGCGATCTACTACGAGAGCCGCCTCGCGGAGCTGGCCCTCGACGAGACCGAGCGGCCGCAGATCGACGCCGGCTTCGAGGAGGTGACCGAAGGGGAAGAGGCCGACCGCCGCGAGAAGCTCAAGACGAAGTGGGCGCAACTCGAAGCGGTCGTTGGCGCCGAGCAGCGCGTCGCGCTCATCGCCCGCGACATCGTGGAGCACTTCGAGAGCCGTACGGACGCGATGGACGGTAAGGCGATGGTGGTCTGCATGAGCCGGCGGATCTGCATCGACCTCTACCGCGAGCTGGTGCGCCTCCGCCCCGCGTGGGGCGATGACGACGACACCGGCGGGGCGCTGAAGGTCGTGATGACCGGCCAGGCATCCGACCCGCCCGAGTGGCAGCGGCACATCGGCAACAAGGCCCGCCGCGAGGCGCTGGCAAAGCGGTACCGAGACCCGGCCGACCCGCTCCGCATGGTGCTCGTGCGGGACATGTGGCTGACCGGATTCGACGCCCCGAGCCTGCACACGATGTACGTGGACAAGCCGATGCGTGGCCACGGGCTGATGCAGGCCATCGCGCGGGTCAACCGGGTGTTCCGGGACAAGCCGGGCGGGCTGGTCGTCGACTACCTCGGTCTCGCTCACGAACTGAAGCGGGCGCTGGCGACCTACACCGAGAGCGGCGGCAAGGGCCAGACGGCGGTCGATAAGGAGCAGGCGGTCCGGGTGATGCTGGAGAAGTACGAGGTCTGCTGCGGCCTGTTCCACGGCTTCGACCGGTCGGCATGGACCACGGGCTCGCCGGCCGACCGCCTCAACGTGCTGCCGGCGGCGCTGGAGCACGTGCTGGCGCAGGAGGACGGCAAGGCGCGGTGCCTGAAGGCCGTGCGTGAGTTGTCGCAGGCGTTCGCGCTGGCGGTGCCGCATCCCGAGACGGTCCGCATCCGCGACGACGTGTCGCTGTTCCAGCACGTCCGGGCGGCGCTGTCGAAGCGGACCGGCCCCAGCCCGAAGTCCGACGAGGAGCTGGACCACGCCGTGCGGCAGATCGTCTCGCGGGCCGTGGCGTCGGACGGCGTGGTGGACATCTTCGCCGCGGCGGGGCTGAAGAAGCCGGACGTGTCGGTCCTCTCGGAGGACTTCCTGCGCGAAGTGCGCGGCATGCGCCGGAGGAACCTCGCCGTCGAGCTGCTGGAGAAGCTGCTGAAGGGCGAGCTGGCGACGCGGCGGCGGAAGAACGTGGTGCAGGCGCGCTCGTTCGCCGAGCTGCTGGAGCAGACGATCCGGCGCTACCAGAACCGCGCCGTAGAGGCGGCGCAGGTGATCGAGGAGCTGATCGGCTTGGCCCGCGAGATGCGGGAGGCGAACGCCCGCGGCGCGGCGCTCGGGCTATCCGACGACGAGCTGGCGTTCTACGACGCCCTCGGCGTCAACGACAGCGCTGTCCGGGTGCTCGGCGACGAGACGCTGCGGGACATCGCCCGCGAGCTGGTTGAGACCGTTCGGAACAACCTGACCATCGACTGGACGCGGCGGGAGAACGTCCGCGCCAACCTTCGCCGTCTCGTGAAGCGTGTCCTGCGGAAGCACGGCTATCCGCCCGACAAGCAGGAGTCGGCGACCCGGACGGTGCTGGAGCAAGCCGAGCTGATCTCAGCCGGCACAACCCAAGAAAGGACGGCTCTTGAAGAGTACCGACGACTTTAGCGATCTGCCGATCTCCCACCGCGATGTCGCCCCACTCATTCTGAGTCGAACGTGGACCCGTCGTGAAGGCGGGGGTGCCCGCGACGACATCGACGACGAATCACAACTCCGTGCGATTCGCGGCGTGTTGGTGAGAAACCGTGCGGCCGAAATAGGGCTGGACGCGGAGATGGAGAGACTTGATGCACTGGCCAAGAGCACTCGAAGCGAATGGGCTGTTGATGACCTCGTGAATCAGTACTACGTATCCACCTACCAGGATGCCGCTCACAGCATGGTCGCAGCAAGCTTGCTGGCCCCGTTCATTGAGGGAGTTCTCCATCGTGCTGTCCGCGGTATTGAGCTCCTGAAGAAGACCAGCATCGTCGGAAGCCGACGTCGCAGTACATGGCAGGGCACAAGACAGGACATCGTTGAAGTCGGCCTCAAGCCGCACATGCCAGATGACTTCGAGCAGGTGGCGGACGCTCTCTTCCTTTACCGGAACAAGGTGCTTCATTGTGGACTGGAATGGCCGCCGGACGACCGGAACGCATTCAATGGCCGACGAAAGGAGTGGCCGGCCGACTGGTTCTCGATGGTCACGTCGAACGGTGTTCCGGTGATTTTCTTGATGACGCCGACGTTTGTGAGACGTTGTTTCGTGCTGGCGGATCAGATCATCGGAGGCCTAATCGCGTTCGAAGACAGCAATCGTGCCCTGTTCGCAGACGTGTTTGGTGCCCCGCCTGGGTGGCTGGATGCCGACCTGCAAACGACGAAGAAGTTGGAACAACCCTGAGGGCGGCACTTCCCCTCTCGGTGCCCGGGGACGTCCGAGTCGTCGCTCGACGAACGCTTGATGCGCGCTATAGGTTCGTCCGGGAGCGACCCAAGTGGTCCAGTGAGGCCCGACTCGAAACGGTGGATGCAACGATGGAAACGCCCCAGGCGTGAACAGCTAAACTACTGATTGTAAATGTGTTACATGATCCATGCGTCGGAAGCCCTGGAAGTCCAACGGCTGGTCGACCTGCGCGACGGTTGGCTGAACCCGCCGGAATGGGTCGAGTGGATCGATGAGCCGGTGCCCGGGTACTCGAAGTGGCCGGTTTCCCGCGACGAGGACGCCGCCAAGGCGCTCACGAAGCACACCCTGACGAATCTCTACAACACCTGGCCACGGTGGCTCACCGACGCGCACGCGGCCCTTGACGCCGCCATGGCCGCCGCGTACGGTTGGTCGTCGGGCATCTCCGATGACGAGGTTCTGCGCAAGTTGCTGGCGCTCAACCGTGGGCCGCGAGCGGGCCGAGCGGGCAAGACAACGCCGCTGCGTGAATGACGCGCGAGACGAATTGGAAGAGAGGCACCGAAACTGTGGATGGAAATGGACCAGAATTGAAGGACTTGACCGAACGGGAAAAGACCGTCCTGGCAGTGCTGGCACAGGACGCCGCAGATGGACCGCTATCTTGCAGATGGGCGCTTGACCGCTCTGGCCTGCGCGTCAGCAAGTTTCAGGAGGCCGTCAAGGGATTGGTCGAAAAACGCCTCGTCGAGGAACTCGTCGACGACGAAGAAGAAGAGCACGCTGACCAGTTGGTCGTCACGAAGCCGGGGAAGGCGTTTATTCAGAAGCACCAGGAGGCTCTCAAGGTCATCCAGAGGGCGCTGAGACATCGGTACCGGAATGAGGTAGACCGCGAGGCTTCAAGCCGACGGTCGTCGTGGACTGTTCGCAAGATCCTCCTTGGCGCGGCCATCCTGCTCGCGGTGCTCACGGTCGCGGTGGCGGGTGTTGCATGGAAGATCGGTGGATCTACCACGCCAACCACCCCAACAGCTGTCGCGACTATCAGCGCCAAGCTGGATGTCCTGAAGTGGTTGTACATGGCGGGTCTGGTTACCATCGTTGGCCTCGTGGTCATCGGTGGAACGTTCGCGAAGATGAACCGCGGAATCCGGCAGCAGAACCTCAAGGCCATCGGGATCACGCTCATCGCGGTCTTGGTCGTGATCCTTGCACTGCGCCATGAAAGCATGGTCGAAGCGGCGATTGGCCTCCTCAGCGCGATCGCCGGCTACTTGTTCGGGAAGGACTCGTCGTCCGATGACGAGGCGACAGGGACCAACACCAGGGGGTAAGGGAGCGGTTCTGCTTGGCGGCGACCGTGTCCGGTACTCTGGTGGTCGTGTTGCGGGTCGTCGGCCGTCGCATCGAACGCCGCGAGATGCTCGCCCGGCTCCGGACGACGAGGGCACCGGCCTCCTTCAGGTAGCCGCTGGCGGTCTCGCGCCGGACCCCGGTGGTCGCCACTTGGGATGCGAGGGCGTGTTGGTGGGACGGAGTCGGGTCCGCCCGATCCGCGGATCCGCGGGTAACCGTTTCGGTCGTGCCGGTATTCTGGCGGCTCCTTGGGGGCCGCTGGCCGACAGCGCTCCGCTTCGTGCTCCTGCTCGAGCCGCTCGCCGGGGTGGTTTTCGCACCGAACTCCGCCTTCGGGCCGTGGCCCCGCAGCGACGTCAATCGGGCGCTCGCCGCCGCCACGCGCCCGGCCGGGCGGTCCGTGTTCATCACTTGCCAGATCCGCGCCGCGGCATGCGTCGTCGCCCTTCGCCGAGCGAAACGAGCTCAGAAGTACGGCGGGGCGAACACCACCGGATTGCCGGCCGGATCGGCTTCCGTTCTCGTTCGGGACATTGGGCGCGGGCCGCTTCCGGCCGGCCAGGAACGGCGCGTACCAAGGTCGCCGCAGAGTTGCCCGCGGAGCCCGCAGACACCGCGGGACACCGCGGACGGGTGCACGACAAGAAAGTGAGATGTCGCCGGGAACGGCACCGAAATCGCCAGCCTGACAGTGCCAAGGGCGGTCATCTCACAATGATGTCGTGCACCCACCGCGGACACCCCCGTTGCATCGTGCCTGACGCCGTGCTAGTCTAGTGTACAATAGAGTCGTAGGGGGAGGTTCCAATGCTGCGTTCCTTGACGTTCATCAAGATGCTGGCCGTTAGCTTGCCCCTGGCTCTGTTGTCTTGGATCGTGTACGTCGTCGGTTTCGCTGGCGTCGGCGTTCGCGAGACCTCCGGGGTCCTAGCGTCGGGATAGTTTCGTTGGTGCATGGACGAGAGTCCGGCTACAACAACGGGCGCAAGCCCAGAACGAAAGGTACTCTCATGAATTGGAAACGATCATGGCCGTCACCGCGATGGGTGCAGAGGGTCAAGAAGGTCACCATGGTCCTAGTGCTGGCCGCGGTCGCCATTTGGCCTCGGCTAGCTTCTGCGCAATGGGGCATACTTGGACCTAGCAGCGGCGGCCTACCCGGCATAGCTCGCTCTTGGGACTATGACAACCGTCTGGACCCGGGAGTCGACCATCGCTTGGGAATTCGGGTCTTCTGCTTTGGTGCCACTGGCTACAGAATAGTACTGGACTCGATAGACAGCGGAGCGGTTCGATTCCAGTCCGATTCCGACTCCGCATGGGTCTATGTGCGGTGGGATGACTCTGCGGAGGTTGATTCCTACAACTTCCGGGTGGATCAGCCGGGGGGCCACTTCCTGGAATTATATGACTCAGCGGAAGTGATGCGGTTTCTGTCCAGGGCTTTCGGCCATGAACAGATGGATATTACGACGGGCAATTTTCAAGCCGAGATAAGTCTTGAGGGCGCAGAGGTTGCCGTCTCGGCGATGGACTGCGGGGCTCCGAGGTCATAGGCGCTAACTTGTTTTCGCGGCGTGGCCGGCGTATCCTGAGCTGCGGATGCAGGACACGGAAGCCGGCACGGTAGACGAGGACTGGGAGGTACTGTTGTCGTTCCTCCCCCGGGGCTGGCGCGAGCTGGCGCAGGATACCGGGGCGCTTGAAGGGGTTGCGCAAAGACAAGGCGGTCGACAACCTGCTGCGGACCCCTTCTGCTGCACCTCGGCTGCGGGCATTCGTTGCGCGAGACGGTGGTTCGCGCCCGACAGGCGCATCTGGCGGACCTGTCGGACGTGTGTCAACGATCCTTGAGATCTGCGGGGTATGATCAGCTGGTCATACTCCGCGCTTTTGGCAGAGCGACAACAGACGTGGCGCTGCTGAAACGGCTGAAGAAATCCAAGGGTTGGCTGCACGCACCGTGTTCGCCTTCAACCAACGGTCATACTCGATGTGCTCGCCCGCCGCATCCAGCAACGACAACACGGCAATCGCCAACGCGCTGATCGACAGCAGGCGGTTCCGCCGGTCCGGCCGCGAGACATGCATCGACGACAGGCCCATTCCGAAGCGCATGTCCTTGATGTCCCGAAAGCCCGCCTCGATCCCCCAGCGCTTGCCGTAAGTATCGAATCCGGACCCGCGTCGGAACGGTCGCTTCGCTGGCCACCAAACACCACGGCTCGTCCATCTTCCGGTCCTGTACGCACACGACCGCGCCCACCGGCCATTCGTGCTCGTCGGTCACCCGAGCACCCACCAGTCGCCGTGCACGCCCGCCGGCACCCGACCCACGCGGGGGCCGCGCGCCGTTCGCCTCGCGCATTCGTCACATAGACGTCTCCGCGCAACCGAATCACGTATTCGAAGCCCAGTTCGGTCGCCAACGCGTAGAACAGCTTGCAGTCGGCAAAGCCCCGGTCCGCCACGATGGTGACTTTCACCCCGTCCGGCAGTACTTCCCGCAGCCGGCACAGCACCTCGTACTCATCGCGCCGCTGGTTGCCCTTCAGCGTCGACGAGGCCACCGTCTTCCACAGTAGGGGCGTCGCGCGCCCGTGCGCCGTCAGCATCGACAGCACGATCGTCTCCTGCTCGTCGGCCGCAAAGCTCGTCCAATCCAGCGCCACGACCACTTCGCTGCGGGCGCCGACGATGTACGGCGTCCAGTAGCCGAAGAAGGTCCAGACGTTGACGCCTCGATTGCTCAGCAGCCGGTCCACCTGCTTGACGCCAGCCGGTCCACCTGCTTGACGCCATGTTTGGTCAACGTGCCCATGCCCTGCGCCAAGCCGCGCCCCACCGCATGGATTGCCAACGAAGCGCTTGTCAACACACCCAGCGTGGCGTTGGCCAGTGACAGCACCCGCTTGGCATGCAGGTCGCCTTGGTACATGGTGTTGATGAAGTTCAGGAGGTCGCTTCTCCGGAGCCATTGCCCGGATGACGTCTGCCGATTTCCCTGTGGATGCATAGAGTCCGCATTCTACACTCAAGTGCGTTACTGTGCAAACTTCAGAATGCAGTACGTTTCTATCTTGAAAGGACTTGTCTCCTATTCGGCTCATATTATAAATGAGGGGGATCTCTGAGCGGCCAGGCCTCATTTCCGCCCGTATTCATTGACTCATAATGCGCTAATGGAAGACCGTCTGCGATTCCCACCAGACAAGTCCAGCGACGATAACGAGCTCGACGACAAGCGCAACCACTGCGTTTCGAATCGCGCAGTGAGCCAGTGCGAGTTGGCTGACTTTCTCATTCGTCGTCTCCCGGTGCTGCTCGATCCTGCGCGCTACGTCATTGGATGCGTTGCGGAGATACCCGCTCGGTTCCACTGTGCCAGCCCGCACGATCTCCGATATTTGCGGCCCGGAATAGCCCTTTCTGGACAGCCCGTAGATGGCGGCCAGCATGGCGCGCAAAAACTGCAAAGCCACATAGACCGCTATAACCAACACTACGACCACGCTTTCTGGCACGAAGTCCCGCAGTCGGCCGGAGGAGAGGAACGAGGTTGCGGCGACCATGATTGTTACAGCGATCGGGGCAACGGTACCGACCGCAAGAAGCTTAGTTTCTACCGCGCGCCTCCTTTCGGCTTCGATCTCTAGTTCGGCGGATAGCCGTCCGTACACCTCCCGCACCACATCCTCGTGCGCATCCGCGTTGATTTCCGGTCTTAGCTCCTCGGTGCCATCGAGCAAGTTCCTTGGCGGCGGATCAAGAGTCGCCCAGACTAGGTCCCGCAACCAGCGTGAAACCTGCTTCGCGCGCGATACCGCGGCTAAAAGTTGGAGAGCCATTCCACGATCTTGTTGGTTATTGGGAAGGTGAGTTTATCCTCAAGCCACAGCCATTGCCCATTTGGGTTGATTTCCAGAAAATAATACTGGTTGTTCGGCGCGAGCACGAGATCGATGGCGCCATAGTGCAGCTTTAGCGCCTTCATCAGCCGGCGGCAGGCGCCGGCTGTCTCGTCCGGCAGAAAGTGTACCTCGTGCTCAAGTTCCACATCCGACCGGCGCCAGTCCACTCTGGCCGAGTCGACATCCTGAGAGTGAATGGCTGCGGCGTAGATTGAATCGCCGACGATCGTGACGCGGATGTCACACCGCTTCTCCAAGTGGCGCTGGTAGATCACGGGCGCGACTGCCAGCGCGTCGTCGGTGGCGAGGTCCGCCGTACTCACAGCGGTCGTATAGGCAGCAGTTTGAACGTGCCCGTAGTCAAAAAATCCGAGACGGAGGGGCTTTGCAATAACCCTGCCTCCTTGTCGGTCACAAAATACTCGGATCTCTTTAGGGTTGTTGGAAATCAGCGTCTCCGGGCAGGCGAACCCTACCGTTCGGGCGACGTGCAATTGGAGCATCTTGGACTCCGCACGTTGGATGTTGGCGGGAAGGCTCATCCAGTTTGCCGCCGGAACCTGCTCGGCCACATTCCAAAGCAAGCCTCGTACAAACCACTGGGACTCCCGGAGGCAGTACTCAGCGTGGGCGCGGACCGTATCCGCCGGCAAAGCGGGCAAGCGGTACCGGCGGAACCAGACGCGCTTGACCTCGTCAAGCGAAGCGATGCAGTCTTCCGAATGCCAGCGAAGTCGATGCGCGCTGTTTTGGAATTCGCATGAAGATCTCGCGCCGAGCGGTAGGTCCTCCGTGTTCAGGCGGTAGAACCGGATTCCGGCTCTCTTCAGGCCGTCAGCAACGGCGTCTGAAGCTGAATCAACCCTGGTAGTGACCAGGAGGACATCGACATCCTCAGTTTTCATCGGTGGTTTCGTGCGCGACGAGCGTATACCGCGTTTCGCGGTGGGGAGGTTTCTCTCTGTCTTGGGGCTTCTCAGACGGGATCTTGACGCTCAATCCTGCAAGTAGCGGTACGGCCAGCGGCCGGTCAGTTCTCATCCGACGTCTCCATACGAACCCGCGTTATCGTGGTGCCGCGCTGGCAGTCTTCCGTTGGAGCGACCAACGTAGAGTCGAAAATGGCGTCCTCTTCGGTGATCTCGTCACGCGGGTCATTATTGTGCACGATGGCCGAAGCTATGTTAGGGGTTGACAAGAGAGGCTGCATTATCGGCTCCAACGAAAGGTTAGTCATCAGGGGCGAACCTTCGCGATGTGGTAGCGGTCTACACGACGAGATTGCTGACCATCCTACCTTCACCGGTGAGTCCAGTTCTATGGCTTCGAATGTGGCGTCGCCAAAGTCTCTGCCGTCGATCCACAACGGGTTCCCCGCCACGGCGCCCGGGCACCGCTGCGGCGCGGGCATGGAGCCCGGCTCGCGGACCACCGCGACCAGCTCGGCAACGGCGATGGGGCCCCTCCGCTCGGTCAGCACGACCTCTTCTGCAGCGTCGGAACGGCCTGCATCGTGCGAGAGAGTCCGCTGACGGACGTGGAACAATCCAACTCTACCTGCCATTTAGTGTACTTATACTACACGATTCGTTCGTGTTGACGGGACGCTTGGACCGGTGGACACACGGTCGGGTTCTGCGCTGCGCGTTGGTCGCGTCGAACGGCGGCTGCGCCCCCCCGGAATGTCGCCAGCGCGATGCGGCGTGTGGGATGCCTCAACACCGTGTGCGATCTCTGGGAGGCGGACGTCCAGATCGCGGGTTGGCTAGCGGGGCTGATCCGATCATTACCGGCCCCCGGAGAAAGACGTGGATCTGGAGCCCTTTCACTTCGCTGACCGCGACCGCCCCGGAGGCCCTCGGGCGGCCGTTCGTCAGCGTCGCCAGGACGAACTACGGCCGCCACCGCGAGTAACGGTACCGCGTGCGCGCCAGGGACATGATCATCTGCTTGGGCGACATGAGCCATCGGGACGCCTGGGAGGCGCTTGGTCCTCGACTTCCGGCGCGGCCCCGGCGAGCGGTTTCTTGTGCTCGGGAACCAGGTCCGCGCCGAACGCAAGCAGCGTGGCGCGCCGATAGAGCGACGGCACCGATCGCGGCGGCGGGCTGATCGCAAGGGGGAAGCACCCGTCGACGACGATAGCTGCGCCAAGTCCGACCCAGGCGTATCACGTCCGGGGGCTCGGCGTATCATGCGCTGCGTGAGCATACACAGCGGCCCGGAGGCCCGGAGGCCCCGGGGCCCGGGCCGGCCCCGCGGCCCGGCCGGCCCGGAAACCCCGGCCGCCCGGAAGCCCGGAAGCAGCCCGGCAGCCCGGTCGGCCGGTCGGCCGGTCGGTCGGTCGGGTAACCGTTCGGCCAAGGCGGTATTTTGTACTGGTAACGCGAATCGATATTCGCTATGGTCTCGGCCATGGCGAGTCGGGACACGGAAGCCCGACCGGTTTCCGAAGGGGCATCGCTGCCCGGGCGGCCGTGCTGGCGACGGCTGTATGAGCAGGCACGCGATCGTGCCGAGGCGGCGGAAGCGCGGTCGGAAGCGCTGAGGCGGGCGGAGATTTCCGCCCGTTGCGAAGCGGGCTATTGGAAGTGGCAGTTCGAGTCGTCGCGGCGCAAGCGGCTGGCGGCGGTCGAGCAGTCGAAGGAAGCCCGCCGCGCGGCGAAGGACGCGTTGGCGCTGCAGGCGGAGGTAGCCCGTCTCGGCAAGCTGCTTGCGAATGCCGGCGTCGAGTCGGGCCGGTACAACGAGACGTCGTTGCGCCGGGAGATTTCCCGGTTGCGCAAGGCGGCGCCGGCGGCGGAGGTCCAGGCGGCCGAGATTCGCCGGCTGCACAAGGTTCTGTACAAGGAGCGGGACGACAAGGCGTCGCTGCGCCGGCTGCTGCACGAGACCGTCCGGCTCTACGATGGGACGCGGCGGCTTCGCGACCAGCACGACCGGGTTGTGTCGCTGTCGGACGAGGTCGGGCGGCTGCGGTATGCGTTGCAGCGGTCCGAGGCGGTCAAGGAGCGCCTGAAGGTCCGACTGCAACGCACGGCGGAGTCGGCGCGGGCGATGTCACCGGCTGCGTCGGACGTCGCTCTGCGCAAGGCTCTGGCGAAGTCGCGTCGCCGGAAGGCCGCGCTCGTCCGGCTGCGAAAGGAGAACGCGCGGCTGCGTCGGACGGAGGAGGCGTTGCAGCGGCGGGTCGGGACGCAGGAGGCGGAGCTTGCGAAGCTGCGTGCGACCCGGGCGGTGTTGTCGAAGGAGTGCGATCCACAGTGCAAAACCTCCTACGCTGCAGAACCGACGTGCTCGTTCGGGTCGGGCGCGGAATCAGGGGCCTTCGATTTCCGTTGTTCGTTGAGCATTCTTGCGACAGTTGTGTTGTCGGGCACTGCGTAAAGAGCACGCGTCTGGTGCAACCCGGCCATGACGGTCTCACGCCGCAGCAGTCCCCGCTTGGCCCACGTCCGTACCGTCACCTCCGAAACACCCAGCATATCAGCGACTTCCCGGGCCGTTCGCCAGCCGCGGGCGCGTAGCTGCTTGGTTCGGGGCTGCAATCGGTTGACGCGGCGGATACGACGAACGCCGGCGGCCGTGTAGGGCAGGCCTTGCCAGGCGGTGTAGCCCTGTCGGTTGAGTTCGGCGGCGATCGCCTCGGGCGTGCGTTCGACGGCGAGGCGTTCGACCAGCTCGACCACGTCGGGCTGGACGTCGCCCAGCCGTGCCGCGCCGCAGGGCAGCGGGAGGGTGACCTCGCGGGTGGCTCCGCCGTGGAAACGGATCTGCACGCGGCAGCGGTAAGGGGAGCGTACGAGGGTGACGTCTTCGATGATCGTGGCGAGGATGCGCTTGCGGTCGACCGGCTGCGTCTGCGGGGCGTCCCAGATCCGGGAAAAGTCCCGGGCGACACGCTCGATGCGGTGGCGGGCATCGTCGCTCAGCAGAGAGCGGTCCGCTCGGACGAGACGCTCGTGTTCATGACGCGCTTCCTCCAACGCGCGCAGGTGTGTGTTCCAGTCGGACTCGAGCTGGTCGGCGACCGTACGGTTGAGCGGATTGACGGCATAGTAGCGCTGCGCCGCGAGGTCGGCGTCGAACTGCAATTGCTCGATGCGTTGCTCGCGGGCGGCCGCGGCCTGCGCGGCATGCAGCCGGACCTCCTCCTGCACGGCGAGCGCAACGGCGATGTTGTCGTCGTGAACGGCGGCGACGATCTGACGTGCGACCTCCGCGTCAACGGGCCTTGCACTCAGCGACTGGCAGGTTCTGGAGCTGCTCGGGGAACGCTTGGTCCGACAGACGTAGTAGGGATACGTTTTCCCGGGCGAGTCGCCCCTGTTGCGGGAGCGGACGTAATGCACCTGCATGCGACCGCCGCAATGGCCGCACAGCACGCGCGATTGCAGCAGCGCGCACCCTTGGCGGGGCGTTGGAAGCCGGTGGCTGAAAGCGCCCTCGTTGCGCGCCAGAATGGTCTGGTTGGCGACGAATCGCTCCCAGTCGATGTAGCCGGCGTGGAAGTTCGGGAGCAGGACCTGCCAGCGGTTCTCCAGTGCGCGTGGCCCCTGCGCTCCGGCCACCGGGGCATCATCGCGGCGGCCCCAAGCGAAGGCGCCGGCGTAGCGCGGGTTCTTGATGAAGCCGAGCACGCGGCCGAGGCTCGGCGGCAGCCAGATCCGCTGCCCCCGGCACGCCCCGTGGCGGACCTCGCCCGGCAGCTGCACGCCTTCCTCCTCCAACCAGTGCCAGGTGGCCGTCGCCGATTCCAGACGCTGGAACGTATCGAACAGACAGCCGATGGCGGCGACGACCGCACGGTCGGGGTCGAGTACGACCGTATCGTCCTGTCGATAGACCAGCCCCACCGGCAAGCGCGTCTTCAACGCGCCGCGCCGAGCCTTGTTGCGGATCCCGCCGTGCAGGCGGGAAACGAGGCCGAACAGCTCGATCTCACTGAACTGGCCTTTCAGGCCGAGCAGGATCCGGTCGTTGAATTCGTGCGGGTCGTAGACGCCGGTTTCGTCCAGGATCAGGGTGCGGGCCTGGGAGGCGAGCTCGAGCAACCGGTGCCAGTCGGCGTTGTTGCGGGCCAGGCGGGACACTTCCAGGCCCATCACGATCCCCACCTCGCCCACCGCCACCGAGGCGACGAGTTGCCGGAACCCGTCCCGGTTCTCGGACGAGGTCCCGGACTTGCCGAGGTCTTCGTCGAGGACGCGGATCCGGTCGTCGGGCCAGCCGAGGGCGACGGCGCGTGCGCGCAAGGCGTACTGGCGCTGGGTGCTCTCGGTGTTGCGCTGTACCTGGCGCAGCGTCGACTGGCGGACGTACAGCACGGCTTGGCGGTCCAGATGCCGCCGCGTCACCTTGCTGGGTTGTGACTCATGCATGGGAAATGTCTCCTGACGGCGCACTTCGCAGGTGGCGCCGGATGACACGGGCGATTCCGGCGGCGAACAGGCCGCCGGGACGGCCTGCAGACAGGGCAGGCTTCGGGATGGACGAGCACGGCGTCGCTTCGTCGCGCGCGACGTGGAGCAAGGCTGCCAGCAGGCCCTGGCTGCGGAGCATGCCGATGCCGTGGCAGTAGCCGCCGTGCGCGTCGCGTGCGCGCCAGCTGATCAACGACAATTACTTTGACCGGTCGGCGAGCACGCGATCGGTCGTTTCGAGGTTGCACGCAGAGTCGTGTGAGACTGCCCGTTTTCCTGGTGGAGGACGGGTTGGTCACGGATGCGCAGGTTCGGCGATTTCGCGAGAAACGGATGTCTGGGAAAACGTTGGCGGCGGCCGCGGCAGCGGCGGGCATGAGCGAGCGGACGGCGCGTCGTTGGCAACAGCGCGGCGCGTTGCCGTCGACGACGAACGCGCCACGGACGTGGCGGACGCGGGAGGACCCGTTCGCCGAGGTGTGGGAGTCGGAGGTGGTTCCGCAGTTGGTGGCCGACACCGACGGCCGGCTGCAAGTGCTGACGTTGTTCAAAGCGCTGTGCGTGCGGCATCCGGGCCGTTTCCAAAGGGGGCAGCTACGGACGCTGCAGCGGCGGGTTCGGGACTGGCGGGTGCAGTACGGTCCGGACCGCGAGGTGTACTTCGAGCAGGTGGCGGTTCCGGGTCGGGAAGCGGCGTTCGACTTCACGGACGCGAGCGACCTGGGGGTGACGATCCGGGGCGTGCCCTTGCCGCACCTGCTGTTCGAGTGGGTGCTCAGCTACAGCAAGTGGACGTATGTGGGACTGGCGCTGAGCGAGACGTTCGAGGCGCTGGTGGCCGGCCTGCAGGGGGCGCTTTGGATGCTGGGCGCGGTGCCAGCGTTGCTTCGTCACGACAACCTGTCGGCGGCGACGCACGAGCTGAAGCGCAGCGGTGGCCGCCAGCTGACGGCTCGGTTCAAGCAGGTGCTGGACCACTACGGGCTGGACTCGTCGAGGATCCGGCCGGGGAAGGCGCACGAGAACGGGGTGGTCGAGCAATCGCACTTCCGCACGAAGACAGCCATCGAGCAGGCGCTGCTGCTGCGGGGCGACCGAGACTTCGATGACGAGTCCTCCTACCTGCGCTTCGCACGAGCGGTCGTCGACGAGGAGCGGAACCGGCCGGCGGCGGCACGGCTGGCCGAGGAGCGGGCGTTTCTGCGGCCGTTGCCGGCGTCGCGGATCCCGGAGTACACGACGTTCCGGTGCAGGGTGCGCAAGTGGAGCACGATTCGCCTCGGCAACCGGATCTATTCGGTACCGTCGCGTCTGATCGGTCACACGGTCGAGGCGCGTCAGCACCCGTCGACGGTTGAAATCCTGTACGGCGGCCGGGTGCTGTGCACGATGCCGCGTCTTCGAGGCGCGGCGGACCACCGGATCGACTATCGCCACATCATCGCGAGCCTGGTCCGCAAGCCGGGCGCCTTTGCGCGGTACCGCTTCCGCGAAGAGCTGTTCCCGTCGCTGACGTTCCGCGCGGCGTATGACGCGCTGGGGCGGACGCACGGCGAGCGGGCCGACGTCGAGTATGTGCGGCTACTGCACCTGGCGGCCTCGACCAGCGAGCGTCAGGTCGAGACGACGCTTCGGGCTCGTCTCGACGCCGGCGACACGTGCGAGTACGCCAGCGTGCAGGCCGAAGTGCGTCCGCCGGTCCCGACCGTGCCGGTCGTAGACATCCCTCGCCCCGACCTGACGCGGTACGACGCGTTGTTGACCGGAGGCCTGCACGGATGACGGCGCCGAGCACGCAGGTGACGACTCTGCTGACGCAGTTCAACCTGACGACGGCGTCCGAGGAGCTGGTGCCGCGGTTGACGCAGGCAGGCCACCACGACGCGCTGCCGGTGTTGCTGGAAGTGTTCGAGGCGGAAGCCGAGGCGCGACGCCAGCGGCGGATTGCCCGGTTGCGCCGGACCTCGCGTCTGCCGCCCGGCAAGACATTCGAGACCCTCGACACGGGTCGGTTGCCGGGCCCGGTCGTTCAGCAATTGAAGACACTGGCCAGCGGGGCGTTCCTCGAGACGGCGACCAATGTGCTGGCTTTCGGCCTGCCTGGCGTCGGCAAGAGCCACGCGCTGTGCGCCGTCGGGCACGCGCTGGTTGAGGCTGGCCACAGCGTGTTGTGCGTCCCGGCCTACGCCCTGGTCCAGGAACTGCTCGGCGCGAAACGCGACCTCGACCTGCCCCGGGCGCTGCGCAAGCTCGACCTCTTCGAGGCGATCCTGCTCGACGATCTCGGCTACGTGCAGCAGAGTCCCGACGAGGCCGAGGTGCTGTTCACGTTGCTGGCCGAGCGCTACGAGCGGCGTTCGGTAATGGTGACCAGCAACCTGGTGTTCAGCCAGTGGGACCGGATCTTCCGTGACCAGATGGCCACTGCCGCGGCGATCGACCGCTTGGTACACCACTCGGTCGTGCTCGAGTTCGACGTGCCGAGCTTTCGGACCGACCCGTCACGGCCCACGTCATCGGCGCCATCACCGCCGCCTGTGCCTCGCGGACGTCCGCCAGGCCCCCTGTTGCCACGGCGCCGCCGACCTGCGAGTTCGTGAAGCCTTCCGCCAGTTGCCCGGTATTGCGGGCCGAGCGGAGGATTCGCGCGCGGCCGAGCGTCAACGCCCATCCAGACTGTGGTCGGCGCGCGCGATAGCGCCGCCTCCAGGCTCGCCTGGCGCAACTACGGACGCCGCTCGTCCCCACGGTTGCCGCGTGCGCCAGACGAGCCTTCCGCGGCACTCGATGGGTCGCTCGACGGAACGCCCTCTTCGGTTCGTCGTCGTCGACCACACCGTCCGGCCCAGCCGGCCGTTCCGTCTCGCGAGGGTACCCCGACCGGGCATGACCAGCACCGACGTCCGGCTCGGAACCACTCGCGTTCAGTTTCCTTCAGATCTCAGTGACCGTTGACACATGAGGGCCTCTGATCCTCTCAACCGGCCAAAATGGTTGACGCTGACCGGCCAAAGTAGTTGACGCCGAACACCAGCTCTCGTACCGGTCGCGATCCGTGTCGGTCAACGCCGGCCGGTCGACGGGGTTTTTTTTGCCCGCCGCGCCAAGGCGTGATCCAGGCTGACCCGATGGATGGTGATGCCGAAGCGGGCTTCGATCTCGCGCACCAGGACCGTAGACCCGGCCGGGCCCTGCTCGGCCCGCCGGCGGTCGACGAAGCGCAGGATCTCGTCGGTGATCTTGTGCGGGCCGCGCGGGCCGCGCTTGCGCGGCACCAGGCCGGCCAGCCCCTCGGCGTCGAAGAGGCGCTCGAGACGGTGCAACGTATGCCGCGACAGGCCATGGGCACGCGCCGCTGCTGTGCGGCCGGTCCCCTCCTGCCGCACGGCCCTGATCACTTCGTAGCGCACTTGCAGCAGGTCGTCGGGATCGTAGAAGGGACTGGTTTGGAAGCGGGGAGCGACGACCCGTTCGGGATGGGGGTTGAGTGTGCCGGCGCGACGCAGGCGCGGGCGCTTGGACGTGGTGTCGGCCATCGAGCACCTCCGCACCAAATGTAGCAGTAATTAAATTTCTCCTGCAAGTGGATTCCACCGGCGGGCAAAGTGGGCCTGCCGGCATGAATCCAGAATAATGCCCGAATAACAACAGGCTGTGACCTTGAATGAGGCGAGCCATGCAAGATATTTTGTGCGACATATGCAAACTATTTCCTTCGACACGTCAGCTGTTCCGAGCTCGCAACCGATCCAACAGGTCAGCCAGTTCCAGGAGCTTGTCTGGACGCAGCATCGAGCGCCCGCCCGCGGCGCTCAGGAACGCGTCCGGCGTGGCCAGATCCGTCCACGCGCGCGGCAGAAACCGGTAGCCGCTCTCCGGGTCGCCGCAACGCAACTGCTGTCCTTCGTGCGAAACGACGGCGAGCCGCGTCCCTCGCAGCGGGTGAAAGGGATGCGTGACGACCGCGTGCGACCGTGTCTTGGCGGGCGCCTGACTTGCATTTGCTGAGGTAGTCCAAGGCGTTGCGCGGGCGCAAGAGCGAGAAGCGGGAGCGGCCGGGCACCGGCCGCCCGCGCGGCCAGCAGTGTGGCGCTCCCGGCCACGGCCGCACGCCGCGTTGCGGCCTGGAGGAACGCATCGAGGAGCGCAGTCTGCCGGACGCTGCGCGCCGATGTTCCGATTGCGGGAAGCCCTACGCGGCGGTCGGCGTGAAGGAGTCGGCCCTGGTCGAGATCGAGGTCCGTGCCCACCGGCGGGTGATCCGCCGTCGACGCTGGCGCCGATCCTGCGCGTGCGCCTCGTCGCCGGCGGAGGTTTTGGCGCCGCCGGCGCCGCGGCTGTTCGACAAGACGCCCTACGGCACCAGCGTCTGGTCGCGAGTGCTGTATGAGCGCTACGCGTGCCTGCGCCCGCTGCAGCGGGTCGGCGCCTGGCTGGGCGACCAGGGGCTGCCGGTCTCGTCGGGGACACTGGCCGACAGCGTGCCCCGCTTCGTGCCGCTGTTCGAGCCGGTTGCCGGGGCGATCCTCGCGCACCAGGACGCGGCGGCGTTGCGCCACGCCGACGAGACCACGTGGCGCGTGCAGGCGCTGCGCGGGGAGGGCCACTCGGGCCGGGCCTGGCTGTGGACCGCGGTCGGCAACGACGCGGTGCGCTTCCACATCGACGCGAGCCGCAGCGCCGAGGCGGCGGCGAAGCTGTTCGGCGACCTGGCGCCCGAGACGGTGATCGTCTGCGACCGCTACAGCGCCTACAAGCGGCTGGCGCGGCTGCTCGGCGGCACGGTCGTGCTCGCGTACTGCTGGGCGCACCTCCGACGAGATTTCCTCCAGTGCGCCGCCGCCCAGGTTCGCCTGACCGGCTGGTGCGAAACATGGCTTGCACGGATCGCCGCGCTCTACCGCCTGAACGAGGCGCGGCTGGCCTGCTACGACCCCGGCATCGAGCGCCAGAGCGCGGAGTTCGACGCGGCGCAGGGCGCGCTCGCGGCGGCGCTCGACGGCCTGTTCGCGGCGGCGCAACGGGAACTGGCCGACCTGCCGGAGCACGCGCGCGAGGGCAAGCCGCTGCGCTCGCTCGTCAACCACCGCGAGGGGCTCAGCGTGTTCGCCGACCGTCCCCGGGTGCCGCTCGACAACAATCTCGCTTATTCCGGATCCGGAATAAGCGAGATTATCCCGGATCATGGGTTATTCCGGACTCGTTTCGGGACCCGCCGATTCGCCACGGCCATCGAGCACAAGATGCCGGAATAATCACAAGCTGTTCAGGAACTCCAGGACAATGTCCTGGGGTTCGTACCTTTTCATTGGGGTCCCGACAGAGGTCGTTCTCGCCATTGCCCGCTCCTTCAGTTCGAGATCCGCATGCAAGTAGATGTAGGTGGTCTCGACGGATTCATGCCCGAGCCACAACGCGATGGTTGCACGGTCGACGCCGTTGTGAAGTAGTTCCATGGCGGCGCTGTGCCGCAAGGTATGGGGGGTAACCCGTTTGTCCCCCAGCGACGGGCAGTCCGCCTGCGCGACAGCCAGGTTCCGAGCCAGGAGATAGTCGAAGCTGTCATGCGTGAGCGGCCTGCTGCGCTGGTTTGGGAAGATCGGGTCACAGGCCTCGCCGCCGCGCTCTGTCAACCACGCGCGGAGGGCCGCGACCGAGTCCCGGCGCAGCGGGATCGAACGCTCCTTCCGCCCCTTGCCGAGACAGCGGACATGAGCGCCGTCACCAAGGCGGACATCGCCGCGGCGCAGGCCGATGATCTCCGAACTCCGCATACCGGTCTGCAGCGCCACCAACAGCAAGCAGTAGTCGCGTCGCCCGACCCAGCTGGTGCGATCCGGTGCCCGCAGAAGAGCCTCGCTCTCCTCGCGATTGAGGAAGGCGACTTCTCGTCTGGTATAGCGTTTGGTCGGTATGGCCAGAACCCGTTGAGCCAGGGCTGCATGGTGCGGCTCGTGCAGGGCGACATGAGCGAACAGGGACCGGATTGCAGCCAGGCGGGCATTGCGGGTACGGACGTCGTTGCCACGCTCATGCTCAAGATGGTGGAGAAAGTCGCTGATGAAGTCGGCGTCGAGATCCTCGAATGACAGGTCCTGAGGCGGCTTGCCGAGGACCTTGTTGGCATAGTTGACGAGCAGCCGGAACGTGTCGCGGTAGCTGGCGATGGTGTTCGGACTGACTTGGCGTTGCTGCATGAGGTACGTGGAGAAGAACAGCGTCAGCAGCTTGGCAAAGTCGGCCATCGCACTCATGAGCTGTGCCTCCCCTGACGTTCGTCAAGACGCCGGGCGGCAAGCGCCATGAGTTCGGGAACTGCGGTGAGATACCAGTAAGTGTCGACAACAGAGGCATGGCCGAGCCAGGTGGAGAGCCGTGGCAGGTGGCGGTCGATGTCAACGTCGTCGCGATACCATCGAATCAGAGTTCTTACGGAGAAGGTGTGACGCAGATCATGAAGGCGGGGTCCACGCGAAGCCGCAGGGTCCCGAAGACCGGTCTGACACGTCAGGGTCTTGAACGTGCTGCGGAAGTTTCCCTTGTCGATCCGCTTCGCGCGTTCGTTCAAGAAAAAGGCGGGAGATTGCGGACGAGGACAGCGTTCGTCCCGCCAGGCAGCGTAGTCGCTCAAGGCCTGCACGGTCGTGTCATGGCAAAGGTTGAGGCGCGACTTGCCGAACTTGCTCTCGCGGATGGTCAGGACGCCCTGCCGGAGATCGACATCATCGCGGTCGAGACGGACCACTTCGCCGCTCCGCATGCCGGTAATCGCCAGTAGGCCCAGCATCGTTGAGCAGGTCCGAGGGCGAAGGCGCCCGGACAGATCACGTGCGGCGCCGATGAGGTCTTCGATCTCGCCGTCACTGTAGATGTAGGGCTGGGGTCGCTGGCGCCGATAGGGCAGGAGCCGCTGAGGCGGGACCTCGTGGCGCGGGTCGACCGCGTGGACATAGCGGGCGAACTGACGGACTTCCGAGAGGCGGCGCGCCCGCCATTCCTGCTGGACGCTTTCTGGCTTGCTGGCCCACTCGAGCGCCAGCGCGGCGGTGATGAACGGGGCCTCGTGCTGCGCCAGAAACGCGATGAACTGGAACAGGAGTCCGCGCGTCATTATGAACTTGGCTCCCAGGGAGCGGCGGAAGGCGAGATAGTCCTCACACAGGGTCCGAAGGCTTGTCATGCCACACCTCCCGGCCACGCCGGCGCCAGAGGGCGAAGGGCGTCAAGATCGACCTTGGCGTAGATCCGCGTGCTATCGGGGCTCTGGTGCCGTAGGATCTGCCCGATCTCCTCGAGCGAGGCTCCGTTGCGTAGCATTCTGGTCGCCAGCGAATGGCGAAGCAGGTGGGCCGCGCCCCTGCCCGGTCGTTCGATTCCGGCCTGTGCAAGCGCACGACGAACGATATGTCCAACCGCGGCCGACGACTGAAAGCCGTGAACAGGGGCATAGCGCCCGACGAACAGACGCCGTGTCGCACAAGTCGGCCGACCAGCTTGCAGATACGCGACCAGAGCTTCGCCGACCTCGTGGGGCAGGGGCAGAACATCGTGTCGGCTACCCTTGCCGACTACGGTAATCTCGGCGTTGCCCCAGTCGATGTCGTCCAGGGTCAGACGGACGACCTCGCAGGCCCGCAATCCGAGGAGCGCCAGCAACAGCAGAACTCCGTAATCGCGCCGGCCAGTGACCGTGCTGCGGTTGCAACTGGCGAGCACCGCTTCGACCTGATCCGGCTCCAGCCCCTTCGGCAAGCTCGACAGGCGCCAGGTTCTGACCCCGGCTATTCCATCGGCGATATCCGTGGCGATGATCCCGGACTGATACAGATACCTCGTGAAACTGCGCAAAGCCGCAACATGGACCCGTGTGGTCGCCGGGCTGTGGGTCTGACAGGAGTGGAGAATGAACCCGTTGATGTCCTGGAGACCCAGAGATCCAAGATCAGCAGGCTCGGAGTCGAAACGGTCACCAAGAAAGGCTCGAACGGTCGACAGGTAAGCCTGCACGGTGTTCAGGCTTGCACCGCGTTCGTCGAAGAGGAAGCACTCAAACCGATCTACGGTGTCCCCGACCGGGTCATCGTATGACGGTTCGGACCCGATCGGCGCCACACGTTCGGCCTCGCGTAGCCACGTCAACAGCTCCCGACCGTCGGACATGACGTTGGCCGTGTACTTGCCGAGGCGTGATCGGAAGCTACGAAACTGTTCGAGTCGCGCGTCGTCCAGCGCCGGAAGATCGAGCCCCTGATCCTCCAGCCAGAGGCCGAACTGACCGACCAATCGAAGCTTCCGGCGTCCGGTCTTCCTCGCGTAGCCCTGATCCGCGAGCCAATCCGCAAAATCATCAACATGACCGGCGAGCGGGCCAGCATACAGCCGGTCCCAGCCCACCCCCGCCGAAGGAAAGAAGTTGGTTGTCGACATCTGTCTTCTCCTTTGCATACGCTGGCGAGCGAGCCAGCGGGAGAAGACAGCTTGTGATTATTCCGGCATCTTGTGCTCGATGGCCGTGGCGAATCGGCGGGTCCCGAAACGAGTCCGGAATAACCCATGATCCGGGATAATCTCGCCGAGCGGCTGCTGCGGGGGCCGGCCATCGGACGGCGCTTGTCGTTCGGCTCCGACAGCGGAACCGGCGCGCAGTTCACGGCGCTGATGTACTCGGTGGTCGGCACCCTGGTGCTGAACCGGATCGATGTCCTGCGCTGGCTCGAAGCGTGGCTGGCGGCCTGCGCCGACAACGGCGGCCGGCCGCCGGACGACACTTCGCCGTGGCTGCCCTGGTCGATGGACGCGGCGCGCCGGCGCGAACTGACGGCGCCGGCATGACCACTCCGGTCGAGTGCCGCTACTACGGCCGCGACTTCACGACCGCAGAGATGGCGCTGCTGCGCGCGCTGATCGCCGGGCCGCCGGCGCTCAACCGCCACGCCCTGTCGAAGGAGTTCTGCCGCCGCATCGGCTGGTACAAGGCCGACGGCGGGTGCAAGGACATGATGGCCCGCGTCGTCATGCTGGCCATGCACCGGGACGGCCGCATCGAACTGCCGCCGCCGAAGTGGCGCCAGAACCGGCCCGGGCCGATCACCTTCGGGCCCGACACCGAACCGCCCCTCTTGCCGCCGCCGACCACGCTCGACGCCGTCCGCCCGCTCGAGATGCGCACCGTCGTGCGCGGCGACCGCGGGGGGAAGCTGTGGAACGAGTACGTCGCCCGCTACCACTACCTCGGCTACAAGACCCTGGTCGGCGCCCAGATGCGCTACGCCGTGCACGCCAGCGACGGCACGCCGCTGGCCATGCTCGGCTTCTCGACCGCCGCCTGGACGCTCGCCCCCCGCGACCGCTTCATCGGCTGGTCGCGGCGACACCGCGAGAAGAACCTGCCGCTCGTCGTCGACAACCCGCGCTTCCTGATCCTGCCCTGGATCCGCATCCCCAACCTCGGCTCGCACATCCTCGCCCTCGTCCGCCGCCAACTGCCGGCCGACTGGATCGCGCGCTACAAGACGACCCCCGTGCTCATCGAGACCTTCGTGGAGACTCCCCGCTACACCGGCGCCGTCTACCGGGCCTCCGGCTGGGTCCGCGTCGGCGCCACCCAGGGGCGCGGTCGCTACGACATGAACAACCGCTCCGACAAGCCCAAGAAGGACATCTGGCTGCGGCCCCTCCGCAAGGACTGGAAGCGCACCCTCAACCGGTAGAAGCAGCCAGATACCGGCTTGGCCGAACGCTTACTCGGTCGGAACGGACGTGGACTCCAACTCCGCGATCCTGACATCGTGGTAACGTGCGTGGTAAGTGTCGTTCTTGTATTTTCGTAACTGATTTTTTTCTCAATAGGTTGCGTCAACTTCCGTTCTGTAGCGCGAAGACGAACAACGTGTTGCTCCCGGTCGACGTGGTCAACTCGGGCGTGATGCGGAGGAAGCTGGCTCCCTGTGTGATCCCCCCGGCCGGGATGGCGACGTACTGGCGGCCGTTCACGCTGTAGCTCATCGGGCGGCCGCTCACCGGGCCGTTCAGGATGGTCTGCCAGAGGATGTCGCCCGTTTCGGCGTGGAAGGCGCGGAACCGGCGGATGGTGTCGCCGGAGAAGACCAGGTTGCCGCCGGTGGCGAGGACCGATCCGTAGATCGGCGCGCGCTGCTGATAGCGCCAGAGCGTCCGGCCGGTCGAGGCAGAGATCGCCTCCAGGCGGCCGACCGGCGTCGTGTCGGCGTCGACGGCCGGATGGTGCCGCACGACGGCGCGGACGTCGTAGCCGTCGCTCGGGCCCGCCACCTCCACGGACATCGACAGATCCATGCACGAGTTGTTCATCGGCATGTACATCGCGTCGGTGTCGGGGCTGTAGGCGCCCGACGGCTGGTTCTTGCCGCCGAGCAGGTGCGGGCAGGCGAGCACGGGGTCGGTGACCGACCAGGGGGTGGTGCTCTCGTCGATCATCGGCCGGCCGGTACGCAGGTCGAGCCCGGTCATGATGTTCTGGTAGACGGTCGGCCGAGCCCAGAGGAACTCGCCGGTCGCCGCGTCGAGCGTCCAGACCAGGCCGGTCTTGCCCGGAATGCCGGTGATCACCTTGCGGGTCTCGCCCGGCACCAGGTCCGGATTGATCCACGGCACCGCGGCGGGATCCGGCGACACCTCGGTCTCGACGATCAGCCGCTCGAAGACATGGTCGAGGTCCCAGTTGTCGCGCGGCAGGTGCTGGAAGTACCAGACCAGCTCGCCGGTCTGCGGATCGAGGGCGAGCGTCGAGTTCGTGTACAGCAGGTCGGCCTTGCCCGATCCGCGCAGAGGCTCCGGCAGCGGCGACGGCGGTCCGGTCCCCCAGAAGACGAGGCCGAGGTCGGGGTCGTAGCTCCCCTGCATCCAGGCGGAGGTGTGGCGGCGGGCCGAGCGCGCGAGGCCGCCCCAGGTGTCGCCGCCCGCCTGATCGGGCGTCGCCGCCGTGTTCACCCGCCAGCGCTCCTCGCCGGTCTGCGGGTCATGTCCGGTGATGAAGCAGCCGCCCGGCCGCGGACTCGACGGATTGCAACGAGAGCCGGTCACCACCATGCCGTCGACGATGATCGGCCCGGTCGTCTGCGCGACCTGCTCGCGCCAGTCCGCCCGCTGCGATTCCCAGACCAGCTCGCCGGTCCGCGCGTCGAGCGCCACGAGAAACGCGTCGTTGGTGGCGACGTAGATCTTGTCGTCGTAGATCGAGACGTTGCGGTAGCGCGCGCGCGTGCCGGTGGTGTTCCACGGCTCGTCGGGCGTGAAGCGCCGGTATTCCCAGAGCAGGTCGCCCGTCGTCGCGTCGACCGCCTCCACGCGGTCCTCCACGTGCGGGAAATACATCACGCCGTTGTAGACGATCGGCTCCACTTCCTGGTAGCCCTCGGTCATCGAGCGCGACCAGGCCAGTTGCAGGCCGCCGACCGTGTCCGCGTCGATCTGATCGAGGGAGCTGTAGCCCCAGAGGCGGTAGCCGCCGCGGAAGGTGAGCCAGTTCTCGGGACGCGGATCGCGCAGCATCTCGTCGGTCACCGGGACGTAGTCCTGCAGCAGCGCGGGGACGTCGTCCTGCGCGAGGGCCGGCGTCCAGGCGCCCGGCGCCGCGATGCCGATGATCAGGAGCGCCGCGAGATACGACGCCGGCAGGGATCGGATGGTCATGCTCGCACCTCGGCTGGGACTGGATTGTTGTGGGTCGGCATTATAGAGACAATCCGTCAGCCGGTCGATTGCATCTTCTACAATCGAGACATGGCGACGCAGGCCGGCACGAACATGGCCAGGTTCCACGACTTCGACGCGCTGCGCGGCTTCGCCATGCTGCTGGGGATCCTGCTGCATGCCGGCGTTTTTCTCGTGCCGGTCGAGTACTGGCCAGTGCACGAGGCGTGGGCCTGGGAAACCCCGCCGGAAGCCAACGTCTATGCCTGGATCCTGTCCGTGATCCACGGCTTCCGGATGCCGCTGTTCTTCCTGCTCAGCGGCTTCTTCACCGCGCTGCTGTGGCAGTCGCGCGGGCTGCGCCGCCTGTGGCGCCATCGCGTCGAACGCCTCGGGCTGCCGTTGCTGGCGGGCATGTTCACCGTCGTCCCGGCCATCGTCTGGCTGGAGGCCGGCGCCGACTTCACGCCGCTCGACTGGTTGCTGGCGTGGGTGGGCGGGCTGCACCACCTCTGGTTCCTGTGGTACCTGCTGCTGATCGCGGCGGCGTTCCTCGTGGCCGTCAGGCTGGGGCTGACGTTCCGCCATCCGGCCTGGTGGCTGCTCGTGCCGCTGACCGTGGCGCCGCAGTACGTGATGCACGAGCTGGCTTTCGGCCCGGACACCGAGGACGGCGTGATTCCGGCCGGCCGGGTGTTCGCCTACTACGCCATCTTCTTCGCGTTCGGAGTTTTCTTCCGGCAGCGTGACATCGCGGTGCGGCGCTGGTGGGCTGTCGCCCTCGCGCCCTCGCTGTTGCTGCTGTTGCCCGCCGGCGTGGCGCTTCTGTACGACGAAGAGTTCCAGTACGCCGGAGCACCGTGGGTCTGGGGCGTCGCCGCGGTGGTGCAGGTCGCCTTCGCGTGGCTGATGTGCTTCGGATCGATGGGGCTGTTCCGCTGGATCTTCGCGCGGGAACGCTTCTGGGTGCGCTACCTGTCGGATGCCTCCTACTGGCTCTACCTGACCCACTTGCCGCTCGTGATTGGGGCGCAGATGCTGCTCGTGACCTGGCCGATCAGCATCCATCTGAAGTTCGTGCTGATCAGCACGACGATCGTCGCCGGCCTGCTGGTCGTCTACCAGGTGGGCGTGCGCTACACCGTGATCGGGACGGTGATGAACGGTCCGCGTACCCGGCGCGCGGCGCCAGCCGCCCGCCCCATGGTGCCCCGCCCGGAAGCCGGTGGGTGAAGGCAGAGGCTCAAGCGCCTGCCTCAAGGAGAGCGCGACCATGCAGGATTTCGACGAGATCGTCGCTCGTGCGCGTGAGGCGGCACGCCGCGCCGGAATGCGTCGGTCGGACGTCGTTGCGGCAATCGAGGCCGTGCGCTCGACTTGAGGGTCGTCGTCGACACCGACGTCTCCGTATCCGGAGTGTTCTTCGGCGGTCCTCCCGAGGATGTCCTGCCGGCTCGGCGCGGCGTTGGGAGCCACGACTTGACGCGCGTTACAGGGATCCGCTTGTTTCCCGAAAGCTGAAACAGTAGGATGCCTGGAACGCAAGTCGTTGGTGTCGGGAAAACCCATGCCTGTAGCCGACAAACAACCGCCGACCGGAATGCAGGTCGAGCGCCAAGTCGAGCGATTCCTGGCTGAGCGCATTCCGTTCGGCTGGTCACTCCAAGCCCGGCGGGCTGAAGCGCTGTCCCGCCGCCACCGCGCAGACCTGCTGGCGGAGATCGCGTCTCCCACGGGTGAGACCGCAGTCCTCGCCGTCGAGATCAAGAGAACTCTCGAACCACGCGACATCCTCCATGCAGTCGAGCAGCTCTCGGCCGTCGCGGCCAGTACGTCGCCTCGTGCCGTGCCTGTCGTGGCGGCCGCCTATCTCTCTCCTCGCACCCGTGCTCTGCTTCGTGATCACGGAGTCGGCTACGTCGATACGACGGGCAATGTTCGTATCGAGATTTCGACACCGGGGCTGTTCATCGCTACCGACGGGGCCGATCGCGACCCCTGGCCAAGGGATCACAAGCTCCGGTCACTGCGGGGTCGAGGTGCTGCCCGGGCCATGAGGGCCATCGTCGATACGTCTCCACCATACGGTGTTCGCGAGCTGGCGCAGTCGACTGGAGCGTCGGCACCGACCCTGTCCCGCGTGCTGGACTTGCTTGAGCGGGAGGCAATCGTCACCCGTGTGCGGGGAGCCGTCTCGACAGTCGACTGGCAGGGCGCCGTTCGCCGGTGGGCCGAGGACTACGACCAGACCGAGTCCAACACACCGACGACGGCTCTCGCGCCGCGGGGTCTGCCGGCTCTCGAGAGAAAGCTCCGCGCGACGAAGTTCGCGTACGCCGCGACCGGGGCTCTTGCAGCTCAGCGATTCGATCCCATCGCGCCGGCAAGGCTGGCGGGCCTCTACGTCACGGATGCGAGCCAGGCCATCGACCGCCTGGATCTCCGCGAGACCGACGCTGGCGCAAACGTCGTGCTTCTCGAACCACTAGACCTTGTCGTCTTCGACAGGACGGTCGAGCGCGATGGTCTTCGCTGCGTCGCTCCGACCCAGCTCGCCGTGGACCTGCTGACCGGACCGGGACGGGAACCGTCGCAGGGTGAACAGATGTTGAAGTGGATGGAGAAGAACCAGCGTGTCTGGCGGTCCTGACCCGCTATACGTTCGCGCCCGCAGTGCGCTGCTCGATGCTGCCGAGGCGCTCGCCGAACAGCTCGACGCCGTGGTGCTCGTCGGTGCGCAGGCAGTCTATCTCCACACCGGCGATGCCGACTTCGCCACTGCCGAGTACACGACCGACGCCGATTTCTGCGTTGCGCCGCCAGATCTGAGCGACAAGCCGCTCCTGGCCGAATTGCTGGGAGCCCGCGGGTTCTTTCTCGGGGAGCATCCCGGGGCGTGGATCAGTCCGAATGGGATCTCTGTTGACCTCATGGTTCCCGAGGTGTTGGCCGGTGTCGGCTCCCGCGGGGCTCGCCTCGGCCCTCACGGAAAGAAAGCAGCCAGGCGAGCCAAGGGTTTGGAGGGAGCGCTCGTTGACCGGGAGCGCATGGAGATCGCATCGCTCGATCCCGGCGACGAACGATCGATTGAGATGCTGGTCGCCGGACCCGCCGCGCTGCTCGTGGCCAAGGTCCACAAGATCGCGGACCGCGCCGAAATCGGAAGTCGAGTCAGTGACAAGGACGCACTCGATCTCCTGCGTCTCCTGCGGGCCATCGACACCGCGACGCTCGCCGCAGGCTTGTTGCGACTCGCCGACCAAGAGCTCGGCGCGGCTGTTACCGCCGACGCTATGTCCCGGCTCGGGGCCCTGTTCGGCCGCCCGGAAGCCGTCGGCATCAGTATGGCCATCCGCGCGGTCAGCCCTGACGCCGTCGCCGACGTGGTTTCTGCCTCATTTACTGCGCTCGTTTCTGATCTCCTGACCGCAACCGCAGCAAGGCGAATGACGCCCGAACCGTGATTCCTTGGGGCCGCCACCTGACCACGAGTGCCAAGTAGTAGCGGGCATTGAGGACCACCGACCATGCTCAGTAGAGGCTCTGAATGGAATCGCTGGGACCCCCATATCCACAGCCCCGATACAGTCCTAAACGACCAGTTCCGCGGCACCGACCCCTGGAGCAGCTACCTCGATGCCCTCGAGGCGAAAACTCCGCGCATCCAGGCAATCGGGGTCACTGACTATTACTTGACTGAGAACTATGAAAAAGTCCTACGGCTCAAGGCGACTGAGCGGCTTCCCGACGTCCAGCTCATCTTCCCCAATGTCGAAATGCGCCTTGACGCCGCAGCTCAGTCTGGCTTCATCAACATTCACCTTCTGGTCAGTCCCGAAGACTCCAACCATGTGCGCGAGCTCCGGCGCATTCTGTCTCGGCTGATGTTTTCCGCATTTGAAGACAGCTTTTCCTGTACGAGGGAGGACCTGATCCGTCTGGGCAGACGCGCGAATCCCGACGTTCGAGATGAACGCACTGCCCTTCGCGAGGGCGCCACCCAATTCAAGGCTAACTTCACTGAGTTGCGGGACGTGATTCGCCAAAGCGCTTGGGCAAAGCAGAACATCCTTATCGCGGTCGCCGGCGGAAGCGGGGACGGGACCTCGGGGCTGAGAGACGGCGCGGACGCCACGTTACGTCAAGAGATTGAGTCCTTTGCTCATGTTATCTTCAGCAGCAACCCGGCGCAACGCGAGTTCTGGCTCGGCCAGCGCAGCGTCAGCCAGCCTCAACTTCGCAGGCGCTACGGGGGGCTCAAGCCTTGCCTGCATGGCTCCGATGCCCATTCGGTATCCGGCGTAGGCGAACCACAAGAGGACCGGTTCTCTTGGGTCAAGGGCGGCGTAGAGTTCGATTCACTACGGCAGGCCTGTATAGATCCGGCGGGCAGGGTCTATGTGGGCCCCGAACCACCGCCGACAACGGCGCCCTCGCAGGTTATCTCTTCATTGACTGTAGACGGCGCTGTTTGGATGGGCGCCGCGGAAATTCCCCTCAATTCCGGCCTTGTCACGATCATCGGCGCGAGGGGTTCCGGCAAGACCGCGCTGGCCGAAATGATCGCCACGGGTTGCGACGGTATCCCTGAATCCGTTTGGAACAATGATGCTTCTCACAACTCCTCCTTCCTGACACGCGCCAACCGGCATCTCGGTGATGCAAGGGTTCTCCTTAATCGGAAGTTTCAGCGGTCATTTTCCCTGAACCCATAGATTCTAAAGGCTTTACGGGGTTTCTGACCGCCTGTATCCGGCAAAATGTAGCCATGTATTAATCGGGTGCTAATGGTCGTATTGCCTTGTAATGAATGAAATATTGCCGGATAATAGTATCCATGTATATCGAGAGCGTCCCCAACCGCTCCTCGCCCCCCGCCATCCTCCTCCGAGAGTCCTTCCGCGACCGAGGCCGCGTCAAAAAGCGTACCCTCGCCAACCTCTCAAAGCTTCCCGATGCCGCCATCAACGCTCTCCGCCACGTCCTCCGCGGCGAGCAACTCGTACGTCCCGACGACGCCTTCACCTGCCTCCGAAGCCTCCCACACGGCCACGTCGCAGCCGTGCTCGCCACCCCGTCCGCAAGCTCGGACTGGCGGCCATCCTCGCCCGCAGCCCCGGCCGCCTCCGCGACCTCGTCCTCGCACTGCTCGTCGCCCGCGTCATCGACGCGCAGTCGAAGCTCGCCACCGCCCGCGCTCTGACGCCCGAAAGCGCCGTCTCCACGCTCGGCCAGATGCTCAACCTCGGCACCGTCGACCCGAAGGAGCTGTACGCCGCGATGGACTGGCTCGTCGAGCGGCAGGCGGCCATCGAGCAGCGCCTCGCCAAGCGCCACCTCCAGGAACACACCCTCGTGCTCTACGACCTGACCTCCTGCTACGTCGAGGGGACGCACTGCGAACTCGCCCAGCGCGGACACAGCCGCGACCGCAAGAAGGGCACGCTCCAGATCGTCTTCGGTCTGCTCTGCACCGCCACCGGGTGTCCGGTCGCCGTCGAGGTCTTCGAAGGCTCGACCAGCGACCCCAACACCGTTGCCGCACAGGTCGACAAGATCCGCACCCGCTTCGGCCTCCACCGCGTGGTGCTCGTCGGCGACCGCGGGATGCTGACCGCGGCCCGCATCCGAGAGGACCTCGCCGAGGTCGACGGGCTGCGCTGGATCACTACACTGCGCGCACCGACCATCCGCAAGCTGCTGGCGGCAGGAACCGTCAGCGCGTCGCTGTTCGACCAACGCGACCTCGCCGAGGTCACCAGCGAGGAGTTCCCCGGTGAGCGGCTGATCGTCTGCCGCAATCCGCTGCTCGCCGCCGAGCGGCAGCGCAAGCGACACGAACTGCTCGCCGCCACCGAGAAGGAACTCGAACCGATTGTCGCCGCCACCCGGCGACCGAAGACCCCCCTACGCGGGGCCGCCGCCATCGGCATGCGCGTCGGCAAGGTCATCAACCGCTACAAGGTCGCCAAGCACTTCGTCACCAACATCACCGACGAGTCCTTCTCGTTCCAGCGTGACGAAGCCGGGATCGCGGACGAGCAGCAACTCGACGGGCTCTACATCGTCCGTTCCAACGTCGAGCCCGAACACTTCGATGCCGCCCAGACCGTGCGCGCCTACAAGGACCTGGCGAAGGTCGAGCGCGCCTTTCGGTCCCTCAAGACCGTCGACCTGAAGGTACGGCCGATCCACCACCGCCGCGCCGACCGGGTGCGCGCCCACGTCCTGTTGTGCATGCTCGCCTACTACGTCGAGTGGCACATGCGCCAGGCCCTCAAGCCGCTCCTGTTCGACGACCACGACCCGGCCGCCGCCGAACGACAGCGCGCCTCGGTGGTCCAGAAGGCCAAGCGCTCGCCCGCGGCTCGCGCCAAGGCCGCCGGAAAGCGCACCGAAGACGACCTGCCCGTGCACAGCTTCCGAACGCTGCTCGCCGACCTCGGCACCCTGACCGCCAACACCATGCGGGTGGCCGACGGCGACGCTACCTTCACCATGCTCACCAAGCCCACACCCGTGCAGCAACGCAGCTTCGAGCTGCTGGGAGTCACCCCGCAAATGTAGCCAGAACCCAACACCTCATAAACCTGTAACTCCAACACCAACAGTGACTTATGCGCGATCGGCCTGGAAACTTCCGCTTAATTGGGGCGGTGGTAGTGCCATCTCTCGTTACCTTGACGGTCGTGACTCCGATGGGTCCACGTCGTTCGCGCGCGTTCGCTACCTATCTCAGCAGTTTGTGGAAGAGCTATGCTCGGCTCATGGTCCGACAGATGGCCTCATTGCCGAGATCGAACGGGTCGTTTTTGAAGCGCATCCGCACGAGTCCCGAGATGGTGCGTTGAATTTCCTGGAATTGCGGGACCGAAGGACCCAGCGCTACCGTCAGGCACGCGTCCGAGAGGCCGCGGCAATTCTGCAGGTTTCTCACCGCATCAGCGAAGAATTCGAAAAGGAACGTCTCGTTGAGCACCTTGCACGACAAGCTGAGCAAAAGCAGCGACAGATTGACGGGTACAAAGCTGACCTTGGCAAGCTGGTGATAAAAGGGTCCGATGCTCATCTGAAACGCCATCAGGAGTTGCAGGGAGCGGCTCAGAGCTTGCTCAAACGGATTGAAGGGTATAAGGAACGACGTCGGGCCTTCGAAGGTCTGCGGGATGAGGTGTTCAGTGTGCGCGCCACGATTGCGCCTGAGATGCTCCGGCAGTCCCAGTCCCGCCACAAGGGCAGCCGAATGAGGCCTGAACAATGGGAGGAGTTCTTACTCGACTACAAGGGGCCAGTGGACCAAAGGTTGGCCGGCTATATCAATGAGACAGACCAAAAGGTGGCGGAGCTAGCGGGTGCCGCCCCCAGGGCGATACCGGAGGGATCTCCGTATATCGCGGCGGAGGACAATCTAGAAAACACTAGGCTCGCCACACTCAACGCGGAGCTAGCCCGACTCGAGGGACTGTTGAACGCAGACAAGCTGGTTCGCGATCAGTACTCGGCCCTATCGCGCCGAATCAGGCGGGAGGCGGGCGCACTTCAGACCCTTCAGGTCCGCCTGGCCGACGCGAAGGGTGCGATTGAGCGTCGGCGACTTCTACAGCAGGAGCGTAACGAGGCTTATGAGCGGGTGTTTAGTGCTATTCTTTCGGAAGAGCAAGCACTTAGAGAACTCTACGCGCCAATCCAACAGCGCCTGGAGGCCGCCGGCGGTACGCTTAGGAAGCTTCGATTTTCTATCTCTCGGTCGGCGGACGCCGACACGTGGGCGGACTACGCGGAGGAGAATCTGCTCGATAGACGGCTGGAGGGACCGTTTAGAGGTCGTGGTGCACTCGTGGAAAAGGCCGAGAGGGAACTGAGGCCCTGTTGGGAGACGGGAACGGCCGCTGAGGTGATGGAGGCAATGAGTGGTTTCATCTCGACATACCAAAATGCCTTTCTCGCTGGGGACTATAACCGTGGGTGATCAAGCCGCTCAGAACCAAAACGCCCGTAAACATTGACGTTTTCTGAGAACGCCTGAGCACGTGTTTAATCGCTCGGATACGAAAACAGGCCGTTTCCGGTCTGCTTCAGGCGACTTCTGCATATTCAGTCGGGTTCCGGAGCCGGATCCGAAATCGCTCAGGACTGGCGAGGATTCGCCACAGCGCGATCCGGGGGTCTACGGGGCCGGATCGCATCGCGTTCGCACGTGCATATCTGGGTACGTATCCGGGCAGACGGATGTACATCCATTCCGGCGGTCGAGCGACGTTCCGTCGGCGTTCATGATCAACGCCATGCAGCGGACGCTTGCAGATAGCTGGATTGCCGTCTAGGGGACTTCGATGCCGTATCCGATGATTCAGTGCCCGACCGCGTCCGAGTTCTGCAAGAAGCTCGTCTCAGAGCATGATTGCAGGCATGTCAAGGATGGGGATCCGTACCTGAACGGGTCACGGATCACGTGGCTGGAACGAACCATCAGCGACGGCACAGTCAGACGCTATGCGTTTTTCGCGAAGGACGAGGAACGCCTAGCTCCATCCGTAGTGCGACTGTGATGGTCAGTGCGGGTCGAGCGCAACCTGACGCGGCGCCTGGCCTACCGGTCCTTGAAGAACAGCGGCTCGAGCGCCAAGCGGCTGAACTCCCACAGCCGGAGCCGGCACAGCTTGCCGTCGACGACGGTCTCAATGCAACAGTTCCCGCCGTCGAGGCTGGCCCGCCCAGTCAGGACGATGTTGTCGTTCCGGTCGTCGGGACCGCGAACCTCAATGCGCGCGTCGATCAAGAAGAACGTCCGCCAGTCCGGACGCGCTGGATCCAGGTGAGTCCTGACGACGAACTGCTCCTCGGTACGGCTCTCGAGTTCCGCGCTGACGACGGCGTTCCGCTCCGCGGACTTGATGTCGGATCCGACGACCTCCCGCAGGTGCTTGAACACGTCGCGGACATTGCACTTCGACCGCGCCTCGACCCAGTCGAACGATTCGCGACTGTTGTTCACGACAACCATTCTAAGGGTCTCGCGCTGTACCGATGCCGGGATCACTTAGGCAGCAGATCCCATACGATACCGCCCCGATCGATAACGAGTCAATCCTGAATCGCCGGCCATGCATCTTGACCCGTGCGGTACGATCGGACTGTCATTCGTCGCGCGGCGTCGGGCCGGCGACTTCACCGACGGGGCGGTTGCGTGTGGAGGACGACGACGTGAATCAGGACCGAACGCCAGAGACAGCGAGATGGGTTGTCGAAGAGTTCAATCATGCAGGTCGGTGGAATCGTGCGGCGGAATACTCAGGATGGGATCCTGAACGGGCGCGTCTTGGAGCGAACGGGGTAGAGATTCTGAAGTGTGCAGTCCAAGGCAAATCTGGTGTCGCTGTCTCGCTTATACACGCTACTCGCGCTCAACGTCGTTTCCTCGTTTCTCCGCGACTTGTCGAAACGTGCAGCGGTTCTGGCTTTTGGGTGCCGTCTTACCGATTCGGCGAGCGGTTCAGCCGACTAACCGGTCACGTGCCGCAACCTCGCATGCCCGCCCCGGTCCGTGCAGGGCGTTCCGGGACGTAGGCCCTCGATGCCGGTTCTCGGCATGCTCTAGGCGGTTCGTTCTACGGGAGTCAGTTCGGGCTGTCGATCAGTGGTTCCAGGTGGAGCGACGATCAGATATTCCCCTTCTTGCGCGCTGGCCGTCAGGCTGCGGTCTTCAGCCTGACGGATCCGAACCCGCACCAGTGCGGGGCCACGATTCCTGCCCTCCAATGGATCGCGTAATTGCCGCGTTCCGGATCCCAGTCTGCTTCGGATTTCTGCTTGTCCAGAACACACCACCCAGGACTCGGGTTCGTGTCATGCGGCCAGACGAGATAGCGTTCTGCGGGTGCGTCTAGGGACAGGGATTTGTCTGCTCTGATCTTTCCAAGGATGTCACGGTCTATATCCAGGAGACCAGCGGCGGCAAGTGCTCGATACAGGTGGGGCGTGAGCAAGCACACCTTGGCACGGCCGCCTAGCAGCAGGGCAGCAGCGGTACTGATCTCGGCGAGGGCACCGCTGGGATCGACCAGGGAATTGTCGGGATCAGGGAACTGGAAGAGACCGCGGAAGGCTTGTTCGCGGGTCTTCGTTTACGGGGTGATTCGCCAATAGACACGGGCATGGGATGGGCCTGGAGCGTCGAAGGTCGGGCGCCGCGGAGGTTTCCATTGGCTGGTCTCGGGTCTTGCGGGGGAGTCCGTAGTGGCTGCGCTGTTACCCACGTCGCAGCCGCGTTGGGGGGCAGCGTCTCGGCATTCTCGCCCGGCGCGGCAGTCAGCCGCCGGTCGGTCGCGCGTCAATGCGCTCGTTGCGGTGCGGCACTGGGCGCGGACGGCGGCGGCAGTCCGAATACGTCGGGGACGATGGGCTCGGGGGCGCGCAACATCGTGGCGAACAGGGCGGGCAGGTCGACGTCGCGTTGGCGTGCGGTGCGTACGACGCTGGCAAGGACCTGCTGGGTGTCGGCGCCCTTTCGGGTGCGGTTGCCGCCGCACACCTTGCGGATGACGACAGCGGGCCGGATGGCTTGTTCGGCGCGCCAGTTGGTGGCGTCGACCGCCGGGTCCCACAGGAAGGTGAAGAGGGCGCCGAATTCGATGGCCAGGTGCGCAGCGAAGCGCTCGGCGTCGTCGTGCGGCGGCGGGTTGTCGATCAGCCGGCTGAGCTGGGCGAGCAGGCGACCGCGGACGGTAGCCAGACCGTGGTCGCTGATACCACCGGCGTTACGCCGGTCGCGCAGCGCGAGGCCGGCCTGCAAGATGTGCTGCACCTGAGCGGCCCATCCGCAGTGGGGATGATCCTCGAGTAGCTCCTCACAGCGTCGTAGCAGGTGCTGCAGACAAGATTGGTGCTCGCCGTGGGTGTAGCTGCGGTAGACCACCCAGCCGTCGCGCACGAGCACGCCGTCGAAGTCGGCTCCGAGGACCGCTTGGGCGTCGTCGAATCCGCGGCCCGCGCAGATGGCATAGACGGTCGTCGTCGGGGTGACGGCGGCCCACAACCAGTGGCCGATGCCGTCGACGCGCCAACCGGTCTCATCGACCGTGACCACGGGCGCGTTGCGGACCTGCTCGCGCAACTCCTCATAGGCCGGCCGCGCGTCGCGGGCTGCACGATGCAGCAGATGCACGAGGCCTCCCGGCGTCACCTGCAGGCCGAAGCGGGTCTGCAGCAGGTCGGCGACCTTGGCCAGCGGCAGGCCGCCGCGCGTGTGCAACTCGGCGACCAGCGCGACCACACCAGGGCCGAGCTGTGCGCGGGCCGCCCCCAACGCGTCGGAGGTCTGCAGCGGGTGGCGGCCCTGGATACGCCGTCGACACTGCGAGCAGTGGCCGACCTCGATGTCGAAGCGGCGCACCAGCGGGCGCACCGGGGGTAGGTCTTCCTGATACTGCTCGGCCGCACCGGTCACGTCGACCGTGCCGCCGCAGTCTGGACACCTCGTCGGCACCGGCGCCGCCAACGCCTCGTCGACGTGCGCCGGGCAAGGGCGGCGCCCCTGCCGGCCATAGCGCGTACCGGGCCGCCGGCCGGGACGACCGCCGCGACCCTGCGGCCGCTTCTTGGCGAAGGGTGCGGCTTGCCGGCGTCCCGCGCGGCGCTCGGTCGCCAACTGCTGTTTCAGGTGCTCGTTCTCGCGCCGCAGGCGGTCGTTCTGACGCTGCAAGCCGTCGTTCTGACGCTGCACGCGGCCGTTCTCGCGATGCACGTCCTTGTGGCGCGCCAGTTCGTCACGCAGTCGCGCGATCTCTCGGTCCTGTTGCTCGATGACAACGTCCCGCGGATCCTGCTCCGGCGAACCTTTGTCCAGAACGGCGCGGATGCGGCGAAGCAGGCTCACGCCCCTCTTCTATCGGCACGGCGCACCAAAACCTTTACCCCAACACGCGGATTTCCCACCGGGACCCGCTAACCGAAGACGTTCGCGGAACTGACTACCGAGCCAACGGGCCACGGTTTCGGCTTCTCCTTCAAGCATGCCGTAATGCAGACGTTCAACGGAAATTGTTGCGGAACCAGTCGTGACCCGAGCCTGTCGTATCACCCCAAACGCGGTTCCGTCTAGCACTTCCCGGTCGAGTTCAATCTCGGATTCCTTTCTGGCGAATCCCATCTCCTGCATAGAGCTTCCATGCCACATCTTGTCGAACGTGTCTTCGATCGTCACCCATCCTGTCCTTTCCGGTGCGCGTATTCAGGCACTATCGCCTGTCGTCTTCTGCGGTAGAATCGGTACGCGAAAACGACCCGCATGACGCGGGCCGTTCGCAAAGCGTTCGTTCAACCCGGTCCCGTTGTTCTTGGCGGATCATCGGACCGGGAGAAAGGCGACGAAGCGCGTCTCCATGCTAACCGTCCTGTACCCGTCGGTCAAGACCAGGTTCACGGCCTGGCGCAGGCCGTCATCGCCTGCCGGATCGGCGGCGCGGTCCTCCAACTGCTGACGGCGTCCGCAGGATCGACGCCGGCTGTTCCTACCCGGCTCCCAACCGAGCCGACCGGCGGCGCTCTCGAGCCCGCTCGGATCAAGACGAGAGCGGCGTTCAAGGAGAGACTGCTGAAGTACTCGAGCGGGCACTCTCCCGCGTGGTCCACTAGATCGTCGGCTTGCGCCGCCCGGCCAGTAATCACACCCGAGACGGTACCGCCCCGATCGGCTCCGAGTCAACCACCGACCCGCCGCAAACTACAGAACTGCAACGACATAGCGGGTATTCACGAAGCGCGGAACCCCGCATAGACCGGCGCCGCCGCCGGCGCCGCCGATCCACGTAAACCGAGTAGAATGAGCATTTAGCGCTCCGGCATTAGGGTATATAAGGACCATACCGAGGGGTCGCTGACGATTCTCAGGTGAGAGATGGACTGATCTAATCGAGGGTCGGCAAGTCGGCGCCGGCTCTAGCAGCGTGCATCGCGGGCAGCGATCCAGCCAACGATCTCGAGCCAGATGTACCCTTTGCGCTCTTCGTCCTCGATCAGCTTCCCGCCGATTGCCAGCAGCGTGTCCTCGCCGTAGTGCTCGGGTCGGCGGTCGCGGTAGTCGCCCGGTCGGATGACGCAGAAGACGCGTCGGCGTTCCGAACGGATCAATCGAAGGTGAGACGCACGTTCAGGCAGGCCGGGAGATCGGGTCGGTTCCGAATCGAATACAAGCACGCGGTTCCTCGTGCGATCCAGTTCCGTTTTTTCCCATGACGCCAGGAAGATGTCTCCGGATGGGGCGACGGCTCCCCAGGACCACCGGGCCTGGAGCCGTGCGCCCAAGTAATCGAAGAACTCCCTGAACTTCATCGTCAACTTCCGTCGGTCTACAGTAAATCGCCCAGGATGCCCCGATCCAGCATGCGGGTGTCGTGGTTGCGCTGCATCTCGTCGACAAGGGCATCCAGGGCGGCGGCGCAACGCGTCTTGTAGATCAGGCGCCATGAGTGCCCACCGTTGGGCAGCTTCTCGGCTCCCTCGCGGATCAGCTTGCGTGCTTCGCAGGCCAGATCCATCAGGCGCTTGTCGAACTCGGACATCGGCGTGGTCAGTCGGTTGGCTCGTCGATCAGAAGATGCTTCCGTCGATTCAGGAAGCTACTGATCTTGGATCGACTCTGTTGCAGATCGTAGACAAGGTCAGCGACTTCATCGGGCACTTCAAGTTGGTACTCGTCGCCCTGTTTCGGTGTGACATCCAAGCCTGTCTCGGTCCGTCGTACCAAGGTTTCGATATCCTGCTTCAGGATCGCGACGGCTTTGGTCAGGTCCTCGGCCAACCGTGCGGCCTTCGATTCGAGGCAGGCCAAGTGCTTCCGCTCACTGAGCGTGCCCATGAATGACTTGCAGGATCTCCGCGTTTTGGTCCGCAGCCGTCATCAACCGGTCAGTGTAGCATGCGTCCTGACCGGCGCTCGGCATACTGGAGGAGACTCGATGTCTGGACTGATCACGATCACCATCACGGAGCACCTGAACGCAGATCAGGATCGGGACTGGCTGAAGCGCAAGGTCTTCCTGGAGCCGAAGGATCTGAGGAAGTTCATCACGGCTGTCAGCACCGTGATCGACCAAGCCGGAGAGGACGATCCTACCGAATCGTAGCCAGGAGTCGTTCGCCGCGCCCTGGTGTGCGCTGGTCCTTGGGCACGTCGAGTAGGGCGTCGAGCAGTTCCTCGAACGTGGCGTCGATGCCCAGGGGCTCCTCGAGTTCGGCCTGGGTCGGCTGGTACTCGGGGTCCATCTTCGACATCTGCGAGTTCTTGCTCGGAGGCCTCTGAGGCTTGGTTGCTGGCTCCTTCATGGCGACCAGCATAGCACTTTTCTGCGTTCAACCGTTTGACGACAGAAGTTCGATCGGCGTAGCCTGAACTCGCCAGACAAGATGCGCGTGGCCCGACACCGGGCCGCCCGCTGACTACAACACCCGGCGCTCGTCGGGGAACAGGCGGGAGTCCGCACAGTACACGTGCGTCTTGTCTGGCAACCGGCCCGGTGACCACTTCAGGTCAGGGCCGATGGAGCCTGACACGATGCACCGACAGATCCCATCACTGTCGAGGCGGACCGCGCTGATCTTCACCGTCGGTCTCGTCTGCACCGCCGGACTGATCTCCGGATGTTCGTCCGGAGAGTTCTCGTCGAGCAACAGCAGCAGATCCGGACGCCAGATGGATCTCGATCCTGCGGACCGCTGGCGTGCCGAGCTTGACCGGCGTCAGGCTGCAATAGAGCGAACGGCAACCAGGCGGTCAGAAGCAGTCCGGGAGTCGACGCCAGCCCCGTCGCCGGCCGTCTCGAGTCAGGATCCCCGAACGCGGTGGCAGAATCCGGAACCGGGAATGGCGGCGGCGTGCAGTCCGACGCATGTCGGAGTGCGAGCGTGCATCGGTGTCGTCGGCAATCCGCGGATGGTACTGATCGAGTCGAACCTGCATCTGCTGGCGGGCGACATCGTCAGGATGACGATCGACGCCATCGGGTTCTTCACGGCCCGTGCCGAGCGGGATATGGGCAACGTCGCCTGGGTCGGTGTCGAAGCCGAACAGATGATTGCCGCCTTGCGCGCCGGCAACGAAGCCGTCATCACGCATGCCGACGGCGTCGAGTTCCGGGTCAGTCTGGGCGGATCGTCCGCCGCGATCGACCGGGCGCTGCGGTGATCCGTCATGACTGGAGGCGCGGGAAACTCGACCCGCAATGTTGTGGGAGAAACCCGGATCAGACTGTTGAAATGGACAACATTCTGTTGAAGAGTCGAACGCCCGGCACGCACTGCGAGGGGCAGTGGCGCCGGGACCTCAAGGCAGGTGACAAGGCCGCTCGTGGAGATGAGGGTGACCGTCAGATGTGAACAGCCAAAAGCGTTGATCGAGCTTGCGCCTCGCGGAACCAGCTTGCGGACTACCCAAGCGCCGCCGACCCGGCGGGGCTTTGCACGGTCAGTTCGCCGAAATCGTAAACGCTCCGGACTAGCGCCTGTACTTTGTCGAGCGCCGGCCGGTCTCCCGCCGCGAACGAGCACATCGCGTGAATCGTGTCGGCAACGCCTTCTCGCAGCGCCGGGAGTTCGTACGCACGCGCTCCAACTGCCTGCGGTGCTGGAGGCTCCCCGGTCAGCATCTCGATCCAAGCCACGCCAAGACTGTAGATGTCAGACTCCGGCTCGGCCCCGTGAGCATGCTGCTGCTGCTCGGGGGCCACATAGTACCACGAGCCCAGCTGCAGTGACTGCCGAGTGATCGCGCCCGCGTGCGTCACGAGGGGATCGAAGTCATTCCACCTCACCACACCAAGGTCGCTCAGCTTGTACGTATCCGCGAACTCGAGGATGTTGGCCGGCTTTACGTCGCGGTGAACGTGGCCTCTGCCATGGATGTACCTGAGCCCCTCGATGCAGCAGTCAATGATCTCCGCGGCTTCTTCCTCTGGAACGGGGCTGTCGGACTTGAGGCGATCTGCCACAGATCGATCCGCAAGTTCCATGATCAGGAACGGGTGCTTCTCGGTCTGACCTCGGTCCAGGTACCGCACAATGTTCGGGTGCTGGAGAGTCTGCCCGTACTTGGACTCGTTGCGAAAGCGTTGACGGATGTCCGGCATCTTGGAGCCCTGCAAGAAATCGGTCTTGGGCAGCATGACCTTGGCTGCATACCGAACATTGTTGTTCGCCTTTGCGACCCACACTTGGCCGATCGCGCCCGCGCCGATCTGCTGATCCAGGTAGTAGGTTTCGTGCTCACCAACGAACCTGTCGCCTGGCGCGATAACGATGGTTCGTGGCGCTTGCTGCGTGAAGGTCTCGTCGAAGAATTGCTCCTCAATGTCCGACCCATCTAATCTCACCTGTAGTCGCCGGTCCTTCAACCTGAGGAGGAACGGGGCGATCTTATTCTTGTGAATGTACGTCACTAGCGAGGACTCGGACCAACCCGTGACCTGCTTCACGTGTTCGTACGTGACCACCGTTCCGGCAGTCTGCTGCCGGAGCCACTCAAACAAGCGCTGCGAACCCTTCGTGAGCACCATCTCACTGCCCCTCTTGTTGAAGCCTCTGGCGTGCGACCTCGATGGCCTTGCCGCAGACATCGTTCCCCAGGAATCTCCTGCCGTGCCGCAAGGCCGCGACGCCAGTCGATGCGGATCCCATAAACGGATCGATCACGGTTTCCTGTCGTTCCGTACTCTGACAGATCAAGACCTCGGCGACCTCCACGGGCTTTTCGGCCGGATAGCCGTTGTGCAGGCGCGGCACCTGGATGACATCCGGCACTCCGAGATCGTTGAGCCTGCGCTTGCCCTTCTCGAAGAACAGGACGAACTCGTATCGCGCTCGGTAGTGATACCCCATGCCGATCTTCATCTTGTCCCAAACCAAGGGCTTCCAGAATCGAAAGCCGGCCTGCTCGGCTATCGGCTTCACGACGAACATGGTCTCCTGGTCGCAGAACAGGTAGAGATGGCGGTCGCGCCGCAAGACCCTGTACAGCTCTTCGAGCAATTCCCGAAACCGCGCGTTGGGAAAAACGCGGAACCACTCGTTGCTTGAGGACTTGCTGACCTTTAGGCGCGTCGTTGTGCCGATGGCGCGGTGTTTCTCCAGGGACTCGTACGGCGGATCCGTTACGATGAGGTCTACCGATTCGTCAGAAAGTCCCCTGAGCCATTCGACAGCATCAGCGCGCGAGAGTTGGGCCGGCTCGGGCTTGACCTCTCGCAACAGCGGTGAACTTGCCATTACCGCGGGGACAATACTCCACAACCGGCGGTAAGTCAACGAGTTACGCAGATCAGCGCGAGGGGCTTCGGCCAACAGCTTGAGGCCGGCGGCCGGCACCGAGCCCCACGAGGCCGCCCATAACAGGCGCGCGATTCCCATGCGGGCGAGCCCTGCGAGAGCGTGCGATCCGAGTGTTCCACGGCTCCACGTGGAACGCCGAACTGTTCCACGGTGCTGCCAAGCCTGCTGGAGGCTAACCCGGCGCGCTCGATCCGTGGCCGGAACTGCTCGACCTCGGACTCGGCCGCCTCGAGGCGATCGAGGCGACAGGCCGCAGGATGAGCGCAGGCGCCATAACCCGACTCCCCATCACGCTCGATGTCCGCACGCTGGAGCGAGCTCGGGTCGCCGCCGCGGCTGAGGGACTGACGATCCCGGCCTTCATCTCCAAGTTCGTCGCGGACGCGCTGTCTCAGCAGCAGCCCGAGTCCCCCGGAGGGCGTAGCACGCCTCGTCGCTGGACACGTCGCGCGCCTGGCGCAATCGCCTGCAATGCGCCGGCCGCGCAAAGGGGCTCGACGTGCCAGCGTTTCCGCCGCGCTTCTCTTCGTCGGTCATCGTCACGACTCCTTCTTCTCCCGTCGCCGGTGTCTCCAGTGTACCGGCGGCTTCCAGCCAAGAGCGATCTTGGCGGCGCGCTGGCCGTGCTTGACGAGTTCAGCATAGGGCAGCACCCGACCGTCGGCACCCCGGACCATCAGGGCGATCTGTTCGATCGTGTCGAAGGGACGGCAGTTGTGCCTGGCTTCGAACTCGGTCACGTACCGGTGCAGATGCTCCCACGACATCCAGTGATACACGCCGACGTAGCCACGCTTCACCATTGACCAGAACGACTCGATGCCGTTCGTGTGGGCCTGACCGTTGACGTACTCTCGGGCGCGGTGCTTCACCGCGGCGTGGTTCGGCAGGTTCTCGTAGGCGGGGGATTCGTCGGTGTAGAGCGGCGTGTGTTCGTTCCGGAACCGTTCAACGAACTCGCGCAGGGCTTCGCCGTTCACGGTGCCGACGACGTGGATTCGGACCTGCTTTGTGTGCCGATCCTTGACGCCGGCGATGGCGATCTTGTTCACGGTCGGCCCCTGGCCCTTGAACTGCTTGCGCCGGCTGGCGCTCATCTTGCTGAGCTTCCCGCCAATCCATGCTTCATCAGCTTCCAGAGGTCCATCGAAGACTTCGTCCTTGTCATGGTCGCGGCGCCACATCTCCCGGATCCGGTGCCCCATGAACCACGCCGACTTCTGCGAGATCCCAAGGTCGCGGTGGATTCTCAGGCTCGATACGCCCTTGATGCCGACCGAGTGCAGGTACATCGCGATCAACCAATCCTGAAGCGTGATCTTGCTGTTCTGCATCGGTGTGCCGGTGCGGACCGAGAAGAACTTCCGGCAGTCCCGACACTGGAACGGCATCTTCTTGTGCTTGGTCTTGGTCAGGACGTTCATCGATCCGCAGCCATCGCGCGGGCAGGCGATGCCGTTCGGCCACCGCCATCGGATGAGGGTCTTTTCGGCCGCAGCGTCAGTAGGCCATCGCTTGAACAGCTTCTTCAGCGAGATCCCTTTGCGGTCCGCCCGGCCCGGTCCCTTGGAGGACATAGGGATATGCTGAACGAGAGGCACTTCGTATGGCAAGCTGTAACTCACAGAAAAATAACGACTTATCCTCCTTGAACAGGTTTCGGAGCGAAAGGTCGATCCATGCTACTGGATCGATCGGACTCTGGACGGGCCGATGACGCGATCTAGGTCTGCGCGGACCTGGGCGAGCGCCGTCTGTGCGGCATGCGCGTTGCCTCGGGACTGGTGCTCGCGGGCGGCGTGCAGCAGTGCACCGGACGTGTGTCGGAACTCCTCGAGGCGGTCAGATGCCCACGTACAGAAGGCTGTCTGCGTCGACTCCAGGATTTCGATCTGTTCGTTGAGTGACTGGCCGGTGGACACCGGCTGAGGCAGTGTGGCAGAATTCGAATGCGGCAACGCCGTATCTCCAGCGGGTCGCCTTCGGTTTTCAGCCTAGCCAAGACTTCGGCCGAGGGCGCCCGCGCCAATTCACCCCCACAACACGCGAGGATGCACCTACAGTACCGGCTCGGGCCGACGCCGGTCAAGCGATCCGGATCAGGTTATTTTCAACTACCTGGCAGGGGCATGAATACGCCGAAACCGCCCGACTGGATTGATCTTTTCGCTCGCTCGTGATCACCCAGGGTTATAGTCCCCTTCTCGCTCACGCTCCCGTGACTCGTGAACAGCACGAGGCCTTTCGAACTTGGCTCGGGCGCTTCGCGGAGTGGCTGTTCAATACGGATCACATAGTGGTTAGGTATGGGATTACCTACGATGGTGTTGACATCGAAAAGCTGTCGCCTGGAACCCGCGGCATAGTTCTCTTGCTTCTCTATCTGGCGCTCGACGATGACGATGACAGGCCGCTGATTATCGACCAGCCTGAGGAGAACCTGGACCCCCAATCGGTGTTCGACGAACTGGTCCCGACGTTCATGGAGGCTAAGGCAAGGCGGCAGGTTGTCATGGTGACGCACAACGGGAATCTGGTCATTAACACAGACGCAGATCAGGTCATCATTGCGGACGCGGAGCCGCAACCTCATGGTGGTCTCCCACGGCTCACATACCGCGCGGGCGGTCTAGACAATGCCGCGATTCGAAAAGCGGTCTGTGACATTCTCGAGGGCGGCGAACGTGCGTTCCAGGAACGTGCGCGGCGATTGCGCGTGCGCCTGGAGCGGTAGGTATGGCGATTCGGATCCGGATGACATCTTGCTGGTGCGAGTCCCTGGCGGCTCAAACACGATCGTGAATCGAGTCACGCCGCGCCGGCGGCGACGGGCAGCGATTCCAGGCCGCGCAGCACGATGCCTCGGCGAAATCTGGGCCGGTCCGTGAGCAGCCGCAGCGACGAGTAGCGCTCCAGGAGCATCTCCAGGGCGATGCGTCCTTCCAGGCGGGCCAGGGGCGCGCCGATGCAGTGGTGGACGCCGCGGCCGAACGAGATGTTGCTGCCCCTGGCGCGTGCGACGTCGAGACGTTCCGGGTCGTCGAACACCTCCGGGTCGCGGTTGGCGGCCCCTATGGCCAGGACGGCGCCGTCGCCGCGCCGCAGCGTGGCGCCGTGTACGTCGCAGTCCTCCAGCACGCCGCGGACATCGAGCTGCACCGGTGTGTCGAAACGCAGCAGCTCCTCGACCGCCGCCGGTATCCGGCTCGGGTCTTCCCGCAGGAGCGCAAGTTGCTCCGGATGCTTCAGCAGCGCCAGCATGCCGTTGCCGATCAGGTTCGTGGTGGTCTCGTTGCCGGCAATCAGCAGCAGACGCAGCATCAGCAACATCTCGCGCTCGGTGAGAGAGTCTCCTTCCTCTTCGGCCTGGGCGAGGGCGCTGACGATGTCGTCCCTGGGCTCGCGGCGCCGGGCCTGAATGATGGGCATGAAGTAGGCGTCGAGCGATTCGCCGGCCGTAGCGGCCCGCACTCTCTCCGGCGCGGTGATCGTCGGTTCGAGCAGTCGCGCGCGCGCATCCGACCAGTGCTTGAAACGGTCCCGGTCTTCCGGCGGCACGCCCAGCATCTCGGCGATGACGATCACCGGCAGGGGATTGGCCACCGCCGTCATGAGGTCGAATCCCGCCGGGTCTTCCACGTCGTCGAGCAACTCCCCCATGAGCGACCGGATATGCGGTTCGAGGGCGTCGACCACCCGTGGCGTGAACGCCTGGTTGACCAGCGCGCGCAGGCGCGTATGTTCCGGCGGGTCGAAGAACAGCATGGTCCAGTCCGCCCGCGGCGGCGCGAAGCTCTGTTGCCGCCGCGGCGCCCGGCGGCTGGAAGGCATGTTCGAGAATCGCTTGTAGTCCCGGAGAATGGCTTCCACGTCCGCGTAGCGGGTGAACACCCAGGCCTCCAGCAGCCGGCTGCGGTGCACCGGCGAGCGGGCACGCAGCCGTGCGTAGGTGGGATACGGGTCCTGGATCGCCCGGGCCGACAACGGGTTGTAGGCCACTCCGCTGCGCCAGTACTCCGGCAACGCCACCGCACCGGCAACCAGCGATTGCACCGTCGCCCGCAGGTCGGCCGGCATCATCGCGCCCCCGCAAGGCAATCCAGACCGCGCTTCCGATGCGACGCTCGCCGAGGCGGAAGATTGGCTGCGCCGCGTTGGACTCCCGACACGGGCATCGCTGTCGTGCGGCTCATCCGTCCGTCAGTACGCCAGCGCGTAGCAGTCGCGCCGCGGGTCGCCCGCCGCCAGGCGGTTGCCGGTCGCCGGATCGATGAGCACCGCGGTCGCGCAGCCGGACATCCCGAAGGGCCGCACCTCGTTGACGTGGTGCCCCCGGCGGCGCAGCTCGTTCGCCACCTCGGACGAGATGCGCGATTCGAGGTCCATCCGGTTGAAGCCGGCGGCATGCGGCCAGAACGACCCGTGCAGGTGCTGCGTCCGCACCCGCGGCCACGCGATCGCGTCGTGCAGGTTGGGGTACCAGTCGTCCCAGAACTCGACGATGTTCAGGAACGCCTGCAGGATGGTCTGGTCCTGGTTGTCGCCGCCCGGCGTGCCGATGGCCATCAGCGGCTCGCCGTCCTTGAACACGATGCTCGGCGTCAGCGTGTAGCGCGGGCGGGCGCGCGGGCGGATCTGGTTGGCGCGGTCCGGATCGAGCCAGAACTGCTCGCCGCGGGTGCTGAGCCCGATGCCCGTGTTGCCGAGGATGACCCCGCCGCCGGTCCAGCCGCCGCTCGGCGTGGCGTCGAACACGTTGCCGTCCTCGTCGATGACCGCGATGTGCGTCGTGTCCTTCAGGCCGCCCGCCGACGGCACGAACGATCCGTCGGCGTCGCTGGCCGCCACGCCGTCCGCGATGTCGGCGACCCAGAACGGCCAGTCGTTCACGTTCGGGTCGTGCGGCAGCGGGTCGCCGGCCCGGAACGCGCGCGACGCCACGGCCGGGTCGATCTGTGCCGCGCGCTCCTGCGCATAGGTGGTGGAGAGCAGGCCCTCGGCCGGCACGTCGACGAAATCCGTGTCCGCGTAGTAGGTGTCGCGGTCCGCGTAGGCCAGCTTCATCGCCTCGACGACGGTGTGGATGTAGTCGGGGCTGTTGTGGCCCATCGCCTGCAGGTCGAACTCCTCCAGGATGTTCAGGGCCTGCAGCAGGACCGGGCCCTGGCTGTTGAAGCCGTGCTTGTAGATGGTGTAGCCGCGGTAGTCGGTGGTCGTCGGTTCCTCGACCCGCGAGTAAAACTCGGCGAAGTCGCTCAGCTCGAACGGCGCACCGTGCTCCTGCAGGAAGGCGACCATCTCCTCGGCGATGTCGCCCTTGTAGAATCGATCGCGGGCGGCGGCGATACCCTGCTCGCGGCCGAGATGGGCGTTGGCCCGCTCCGCCTCCACCATCTTCGTGAGCGTGGCGGCCAGGGTGGGGAACTTGATGGTCTCGCCCGCCGCGTAGAGCGAGCCGTCGGGCTTCAGCCAGAAGCGCTGGTTGTCCGGCCACGCCTCCATGAACTCGAGGTTCGCCTCGATGGCGCGCGCCGTGAGCGGGCGGAGCGGGAAGCCGTGCTCCGCGTACTCGATGGCGCGGGCCGACACCTGCTCGAAGCCCATCGTGCCCCAGCGCTCCAGCACGGTCAGCACGCCATGCAGCGCGCCGGGGACGACGGCCGGGTCGAGGCCTTCGCCGAACAGGTCGCGTTCCCGCGACTCGTACCACTCGATGCTGGCCCCCTTGGGCGCCCAGCCCTGGGCGACGACGGAGGTGACCTTGCCCTCGGCCGCGGGGTAGACCAGAACCAGCGACTCGCCGCCCAGCCCGTACAGGTCCTGCTCGATGACGCCGCCCACGAGCATCGCCGTCACGCCCGCGTCGAACGCGTTGCCGCCCTGGATCAGGATCTCGAACGCGGCGGCCGTGGTCAGCGGATGTCCCGTCGACAACCCCGCGCGCGGTCCGGACACGGCCGGGCGCTGGGCCTGCAGCGTCGACGTCGCCAGGGCCAGCAGCAGTCCGGCCAGAACGAGGTGGAATACGGTTCTGCGCTGCATCATGATGTCCACTCCCGATTCAGGACCGCGGTTGTCCGGGGTCCACGTCCGCCGCCGCACCGGCCTCGGTCCAACGACGAACCACTCGACTATCCGACGGAGTCCGCTTCACTCGCCGACCGCGGAAATCCATCTCATTCGCCGACGGCGAAGTCCGCCTCATTCGCTGACGACGAAGTCCGCCGACCACTCGTGCGGGCCCCAGTGCACGACCACTCGCCCCTGGTCGCGACCGGTCGGAACCAGCGTGGCCCCGAGCGGACGGAACGAGCCCGCCGTGCGCGTGTAATCGACCGCGATCTCGGCCACATCGAACGCCGAATCGTACTGGGTGCCCCAGGAATCCGCCTCGTGGTTGAACACGAACCGCCACCCGTCGTCCGCCTTCCGCAGCCAGATGCCGTAGAAGCCGGCGAAGCCGGGTGCGAGGTTGCCGGTCGGAATATCGGTCTTGCCGAAACGCAGCGAGACGTCGCTCTTGAGGCGCAGCACGGGCGCGCGAATCATCTCGATGATGTCGCCGTCGCGCGCCGCCGCGACGTTCGGGTAGTCCTCGTCCTCGACGTCGATGCTCTTCCAGTACACGACGGTGATGCCCGCACCGTTCGGCAACACGAGAGCGGTCTCGTTCCGCTCGGACAGCAGGTTGCCGCGCGCGATGGCCTCGTTGGAGTCCTCGGCCTCGCGGGCGGTGCCGCGTCCCGACACGCGCGCCTGGCGCGGCGTCTCGGGGAGCTCCTCGAACCGGAAGTCGGCGCTCCAGTCGTGGCGCCCCCAGCGCAGCGCGAGCCGGCCCGTCTCGGCTCCCGTTGCGTGAAGCGACGCGTTGAACGTCGGTGCCGCGGTTGCGGTTTCGCGATGGCTCAACGGGACGCTGCGGACGTCTCCACCGTCGGTCGGGTGGATCTCCAGTTGCCAGCCCGACGCGTCGCGCACGAGCCAGAGGTCGGGGTCGGCCGGCGCCATCTCCTCGTCGGACTCGTCCGTTTCCTTGGCGTCCTCGTCTGATTCCGCTGCCTTGTCGGCCTCGGTCTCCGCCTGTCGCGCGGCGACGATGGCCGCGATCTCCGCCTCGATCGCTTCGATGTCCGGCTGCAGCGCACCGAGACGCAGGGCGCGATGTGCGTCCAGCGTGCCGACTCTCACCCGGGAGCCGACCGTTCCGGAGAGTAGCCACTGATAGGCATGGTGTTCCGCCCGCAGCTCGGGTGGAAACGCCACGGCGATTCCCTGGGTCTCCAGGGTGAGCGACGCGTGCACGAGGCCGTCCGCCTCGTGGCTGGGCTCCGGCGTCTGCGCGCCGGCGGCTGTAGCTGTCAGGCACCAGGCCGCACCCGCGGCAATCAATACGCGCCCAACGCTCCCGATGCCGCCTCGCGGGTGGGCGGCGCGGTCTCCGTTACCGGCTCCGAGCATGCGATATCCCATGGAGAAAACAGAAAGGCGGGACCAAAGCGGCCCCGCCCTCTAAGAATGTCGAACCGCCGTTGCGGGTTCGTCAGTTGTTGTTGGTCGTGGCCGGCATCGCCTCGGTCTCTTCGATCTCGGCGTAGCCGATGAACCCGAGCGACATCTCGTCGTCGGTCCGCGGCCCGTGGCCCACGAAGCGGTTCGGGTTGAAACCCTGCCGCGAAGCGCGCTCCGGCGAGTTGTCGTACCAGAAGTCGACGTCGATGCGGGTGCCCTTCGGCAGCAGCTTCGGCTCCTTGTACTTGTAGGTCACCTGCCAGCCCTGGTCGTAGTGCGGCACGTCGAGAAGCAGCTCCTCGGTGCCGTCAGGATAGATCGCGGTGTAGCGCGACGCGGTCGCCCGCAGGTGCGCGTGCGGCCAGTAGGTCAGCACCAGGGTGTCCTTCTCGAGGACCCGCGACGACCCGATCCGGTAGTTTGGGTGGTTCGGCGGAATCTCGAACCCGCGGTTGGACAGCGAGTCGTTGATGACCTTGTACTTCACCGGCTCGTCGGCGACGAAGAATGCGATCTGCGGATTGCTCCACACGGCCGAGCCCTCGGCCGGCTCCTTGTGGTAGTGCAGGTTGAAGGAGATGCTCGACCCCGTCTTCAACAGGACGCCGAAGCCCTCCGGCAGCATGTCCGCCTCGCCGCCCTCGGCGACGCAGCTCAGCAACTGGCTGTCGTCGACGTCGGCGCCCTCCTCCTCGGCGGGGCCCTCGGGTATGAAGGCGCCCGGCTCGATGACGGAGGAGCACATGTGGTGGGTGATCTGGTTGTCGCCGACGCGGAACTCCCAGCCCTTGACCCAGGTGTCCTCCGGCAGGATGTCCTCGGTCAGCTTCGAGTAGAAGGTGATGTTCAGGTCGTAGATATCGTCCTCGACCAGGTACGGCTCGGGCATGTTCACCACGAAGTCGGGGGTGCCCAGCGACCAGCCGTCGTTGGCGTCCTCGGCCCACTGTGCCGCGGGCGGCGCATCGGCCCTGTCGCCCGCCGGAGCGCCGGCATCGACCCACTGCAGGATGGTGTCGATCTCGGCGTCGGTCAGGCCGCGCTCGTTCTCGAACACACCCTTCGGCGCCGAGGCGAACCACGGCGGCATCTCGCGCGACTCGACCTTGCGGGCTATGGAGCGGGCCCAGGGACGCGTCTCCCGGTAGTCCATGAAGGACATCGGCGCGATCAGGCCGCTGATGTTGTACCCGGACGGCCGATGGCACGTCTGGCAGTTCTCCTTCATGATCGGCAGGACGTCCTTGTAATAGGTCACCTCGGCGTCGTGCTGCGCGTAGCCGGGGGCGGCGGCCGCGACCATGCCGAGCACGAACAGGGCGACGAGCGTGCGCTGCAAGTTCATCGATATCTCCTTGGCACCGAAACCGAACGCGTGCACGTATGTAGACGGATGCGTGAAAAAACGGTTGTACCACAGCACCGGGTGCGCCGCAAGAGAAACCTGCTCCAGCGTCGCGCGGGCGGGTCTCCCGGCGCTGGGCCGGCGTCGCCTGCGCGGTTGCCCGCGGTGCTGATGCCTGAGCGCCCCTGGCGCCGTGGCGTGTCTCCTCGGAACCTCAGGGGATCGGGACCCGCTCGGCGAGCTCCGTGAACCAGTTGCCGACGTAGACGAGCTCTGCCGCTCCCAGGCGCGGATCGCTCCCCGTCGGGTCTTCGTCCGTCTCCCGGAGCATGACGAAGCGCTCGCCGTCCGGCGCGACGTCCCACTCCCGGTAGGGGGTGCCGATCTGGATGCCGCCCGGTAACGCGAACAGCCGTTCCGGACGTGACGGCGTGAAGGTCGGATCGCCGGCGTACCCGACCGCCATCATCGCCCTCCCGTTCGGGCCGGCCGCCACGTAGAAGAGCTCCCGGCCGTCCCGCGACCACACCGGCGAGAAGCCGGTGCCCGGCGACACCTGCCACTTCCCGTCGTCGACGTTCGGGAACGGCCGCACGTAGATGGCCCAGCGGCCGGACTCGTTGGACTGGTAGGCGATCCAGCGGCCGTCCGGCGAGACTCCCGGCAGGGTCTCCACGACCGGGGTCGCAATCAGTGGTTGCGAGGCGCGGTCGCCGTCGAGCGGCAGCAGGTGGATGTCGGCGTTCGTCATGCCGGCCGCGTGCGTGACGACCAGCGTGTCCGGGCCGCCCGCCCAGTCGGAGACCATCCGCACCACGGGCTGGCTCCCGGTCAGTCGTTCCGCCTGTCCGGTGCCGTCCGCCGCCTTGCGGAACAGCCCGAAGCCGTCGTCTTCGACGGAGGTGAACACGACGCGGCGGCCGTCCGGCGACCAGAGCGGATTGATGTTCCATCCCTCGAAGGTCAGACGGTTCGAGACCTCGCGGGCGACATCGTAGACCACGATGTCGGCGCTGCCGCCGTCGTCGATGACGTCCAGCGCGATGCGATCGCCGGTGGGCGAGATGCGCGGGGTGCTGTACGCGCGCGGCGGGGTCGGGACCGGGTCCTCGCGCCCGTCGCGGTCGATCCACACCAGCCTCCTGCGGCTTTCGGACGCACCGTCGTCCGTGTCCGCCGAGTAGACGAGCGTGCCGTCGGCTGACCAGGCGCTGGAGCCGGCGTTCGGGACGACGGCTACCGGCGCGCGGGCAAGCTCCAGGCGTTCGGGGTCGAACGGCGCCGCCAGCAGCGTCGTGGTCCGGGACCCGGGCCGTCCGGCTGCCGGCCGGATCGACCGCTGGAGCAGCAGGTGGCCCGTCGGCGTGTAGGTCGCTCCCGCCACGTCGGACGCCACGATCCGCGATTTCGCGTTGGCCAGCGACAGGGCTTTCAGTTGCGAGCCTCCGTCGGTCGAGAGCTCGGCGTACAGCAGCGCACGCGAACCGGGCAGCACATGGGGCGCCGAGCAGACGGTCACTTCCGGCACCGCGCCGGCCGGCAGCACCGCCTCGGGCGTCCCGCCGGCGGCAGGCACGCGCAGCAGGCCGCCGAGAGCGCCGAGCACGATGCCGTCGTCGTCGCCCCAGCTTCCGCGCAGCGCGGGGACGTTGTCGGCCAGCGTCACGGCCGCGCCCCCGCGAATCGGCACCCGCTTGAGCGTCCAGCGGTACTGGATCCGGTCCGATCCTCCAGCGGGGCCGGAGCCGGCGAAGAATCCAATCCAGGTCCCGTCCGGCGAGAAGAACGGATCGAGCGCGCCTTCCGTGCCGTCCAGCTCCCAGGCATCGCCCTCGTTCAGGTGCCGGACCATCAACTGTCGCGTCCGGCCGCCGGCAGTGCGACCGACGTAGGCCAGCGTCGAGCCGTCGGGCGAGAGGGCGAACCCGGAGCCGCGCGCCATCGGAGACGGCAGGTCGAGGGTGAGGCGCCGGACCGCTGGCGGCTCGGGCGCGGGCGCGAGGGTCCAGAACGTGGCTGCGGCCGCGAGGCAGCCGAGCAACAGGCCGCCGGCCGCCCAGGCGGTCCGTGCCCGCCATCCGCGGAGCGGGGAGGGCGATGCGGCATCGCCGGCCGAGGCTTCCGGCAGCGCCTCGGAAGGGGAAGCGGCGGCTTCCAGGTCGCTGAGCGCCTCGCCCGCGTCGCGCATCCGCCGCCGCCGGTCGCGTTGGAGGCAGCGGCCGAGCAGCCGCCGGACGGGTCGCGGGGTCGGTGACGGCAGGGCCGACAGGTCGAGGTCGCGGTCGATGACGCGGGCCAGCACCTGCGCCACCGTCTCGCCGGAGAAGAGACGCTCGCCGGCGAGCATCTCGTAGAGCACGACGCCGAACGACCAGAGGTCCCCGCGGGTGTCGGTCGGCTGCCCTTCCGCCTGCTCGGGCGACATGTAGGCCGGCGTCCCCAGGATCAGGCCGTCGCCCATCCGGGTCACCGAAGCGGTCAGCGTCGGCGACTGCAACGGGTCCGCGTCGGGGGGCGCCGGCGCCGTGTCCAGCGCCTTGGCCAGGCCGAAGTCGAGGACCTTCACGGTCCCGTCCTCGCGCACCTTGACGTTGGCGGGCTTCAGATCCCGGTGGATCACGCCCGCGTCGTGCGCGGCCTGCAGCGCCAGGGCGATCTGCCGCGCGATGGACAGCACCTCGTCGAGGGGAATCGGCCCCTGCTCGAGGCGGTCGGCGAGGGTCGGCCCTTCGACCAGCTCCAGGACCAGCGCGCGCGTGCCGCCGGTCTCCTCGATGCCGTGGATCTGGGCGATGTTCGGGTGGTTCAGCGAGGCGAGGACGCGGGCCTCCCGCTCGAAGCGCGCCAGCCGGTCCGGGTCGGCGGTGAACGCGGCGGGCAGCACCTTCAGCGCGATGTCGCGGTCGAGCTTCATGTCGCGGGCGCGGTACACCTCGCCCATGCCGCCGGCCCCGAGCGGGCCGGTGACGTCGTATGCGCCGATCCGTGTTCCGGGCGTCAACGGCATTCCCTGTAATGGTAATCGGAGCCTTGGCGACGATTGTCGGGCTATGTGAGCGGGTTCAGCCATTCCAGGCCGTCGAAACGGGCGAAGTCGCCGTCCGTCGAGCACAGGACGAGCTCGTGCTCGATGGCCAGCGCCGCGAGGTGGGCGTCGGGCACCAGATTGGGCCGGCCCTCCACTTGCATCATGAGCGGAGCGAGAACGGTCTGGTGGCGTTCGGTCGGTTGCGGGATCCAGGTGGAGTCCACGTCCAGCCACGACTCGACCTGTCGCCAGGCGTCAGCGACCGGCGAGGGGTTCTCGAATACCCGCGGATTGCTCACGAGCCGCACGAAGCCCAGCAGGCTGGGCCAGGGGAGCCCGACCGGCTCGGCGCCGCCGATATGCGTGTCCAGCCACTCGCGGGCGGCGCCATGCTGTGGAAACGATGCCACGTGGGCGTACAGCAGCAGATTCACGTCGACCAGGATCACCGGAAGTGTTCCCCTTCCGCCGCCGCCAGCGCGCCGGCGACATTGTCGACGTCGCCGACGAGGCATCGACCGAGATCGACGGAGCGTGTTCGGTAGCGAGTCGATCGAGCGGGCGGAGCGTTCATTTGCTGCAGGCCGAGCCGCAGGGCGTCGCTGACGACCATCCGGAGGCTGCGTCCGTCGCTTCGCTGCCGTTGCTGAAGCAGGGCCGCTACATCCGCCGGCAGCTTCAGGTCCTCCAGGGATGCCGGGAGGTCGCGATGCGGTTCGTCCGAGCGTGCGCCATCCGTGGCCGTGGCGCCGTCATCCTGCTCCAGGCTGCGCCGGACGGCGGTGTTCACCAGGTCGGAGATGCTGCGCTCGGCCTGCGCCGCCTTCAGCCGCAGAGTCATGTGGAGGCCCGGTTCGAAATAGACCGTCGCCCGCTTAGGAGCTGTCATGCCTGAAGGATAGCGTTAAAACGTCAAAACGTCAAAACGTCGAGCCGCGTGGTCGCGGAAAAGGGCACTCCGGTCCAGGAGGGGCCGGAAGAGTCCTCCTTTCAGGTGAGAGAAGGTCACCAATCGAAAATATGACATACAAATATATGTTATAGTCTGGACCCCGCGGCGGGGCGGCTCAGGCCCGTACGCATCGGGAGACGAGGAGGCGCGATGGGACGCACACCGGCGGGCGAGACGCGCGAAAAGGTCTTCGCGTTCGTTCGGGATCGGCTGCTGGCGGGGCAGCCGCCGACGGTGCGCGAGGTGCAGGAGGCCCTCGGCTTCCGGGCGGTGCGGACGGCGCAGCAGCATCTGGAGCGGCTCGTCGAGGACGGCCGGCTGGTCGCCGGCCGGCACCGGGCGCGGGGCTACCGGCTGCCCGGATCGACCCCGGGGGCGCGCACCGTGCTCGCCCCGGTGCTCGGCCGCGTCCCGGCCGGGGCGCTCGACGAGGCCATCGAGGATCCGGACGGCTACCTGCCGGTCGATGCCCGGGGCGGGGAGGCCGGCGACCTGTTCGCGCTGCGGGTGCGCGGCGAGAGCATGACCGGGGCGGGCATCCTGCCGGGCGATCTGGTGATCGTGCGGCGGCAGCCGACTGCGGCAACCGGCGATGTCGTCGTGGCGCGGGTCGGGGACGAGGCCACGGTCAAGACCTTCAGGCCGCGCGGGCGGCGGGTGGAGCTGCGTCCCGAGAACCCCGCGTTCGAGCCGCTCGTGCTCGACGCCGGGGAGGTCGCGATTCTCGGGAAGGTGATCGAGGTCCGGCGGATCCTGGACGCACGCGGCGTCACGGGCTGAGCGGCCGCGGGCCTGGCAGCCCGCAGCAAGGCCCGGCGCGGGGTTTCACAACGGACTGCTGGAGGAACCGGGAGGAAGCGGGAGGAAAGACAGTGGCGGCGGCGATGGCGAACGCGGCACCGGACATGAACGCACTCGTCTCCGCGTCCCGGAGATGGGTGCGGCGCAGCCTGACGCAGCCGGGGCCGGCCGCCTGGAACCTGGCCGCGCTCGGCGGCTGCCTGGCGGAGCTGTCGGGCGCCGGTCCCGCGCCGGCGCTCACCCTGGCGTTCGGCCTGGTGCGCGAGGCGCAGCGGCGGGGCGAGCCGGTCGCCTGGATCAGCCGGATCGAGAGCACCTTCTTCCCGCCGGATGCGGCCGAGGGGGGCATAGACCTGGCGGCGCTGCCGGTGATCCTGCTCGGCGACGTGCGCCACCGCCTGCGGGCCGCCGACCGGCTCGCCCGTTCCGGCGCCTTCGGGCTGCTGGTGGTCGACCTGGGCGACCGCCTCGATCTGCCGCTCGCCGTGCAGACCCGCCTGGCCGAGCAGGCGCTCGCGCACGGCACGCTCATCCTCTGCCTGACGGAGAAGACCGAGCGCCAGCCGTCGCTCGGGTCGCTCGTTGCGGTCCGCGGTCAGGCGCGGTGCATTCGTTACGGCCCCGATCGCTTCGCCTGCCGGGTGCACGCGCTCAAGGACAAGCGACGCGGTCCGGGCTGGACCGACCAGGAGTGGTGTCGTGGACCGGATGGCGTGCGTTGAGCTGCCGGCGTTTCCGCTCCAGCTCCTGCTGCAGCGGCACCCCGACTGGGCCGGCCGGCCGGTGGCGGTGGTCGACCGCGACAAGCCGCAGGGCGTGATCCTCTGGGTCAACGAGCACGCCCGCGCGTGCCGCATCCGCAGCGGGATGCGCTACGGCGCCGGGCTGTCGCTGGCGCGCTCGCTGCACGCCGGGGAGGTGCCGCCCGCCGAGATCGAACGGGGCGTCGCGGCGCTCGCCGACCGGTTGCGGCGCTTCAGTCCCGACGTCGAGCCCAGCCGCGACGAGCCGGGGATCTTCTGGCTGAACGCCTCCGGGCTGTCGCATCTGTATGCGTCGCCCCGCCGGTGGGCGGACGCGGTCGTCGACGCAATCCGGACGAGCGGGTTGCGGGGAGCGATCGCCGTCGGCTTCACTCGGTTCGGCACGTACGCCATCGCCAGGACCGCGACCACGAGCAGCCAGCCGGTGGCGGTGCTCCGGGATGCGGCCGCCGAGCGGGTGCTGGTGGGGGAGGCGCCGCTGGATCGACTGGGTCTCGATCCGGCGTTGCGCGACAGCCTGCAGAAGCTCGGTATCGAGACGTTGCGGGCCTTTCTGCGGCTGCCGCCCGCGGGGATCCGCCGGCGTTTCGGTCCGGACGCGGAACGCCTGCACCGGCTGGCGGCAGGCGACCTGTGGGTGCCGCTGCAGCCGCTACGGGTCCGGGATCCGCTCGTCGCGCGCCACGACTTCGACGACCCGGAACCCGACGTCTCGCGCCTGCTCTTCGCGGTCAAGCGGCTGCTGAACCGGCTGCTGGCCATGATCGCCGCGCGCAGCGAGATGCTGGGGACGCTGACGCTACACCTGCGGCTCGACCGGGCCGGCACGAAGAGCGAGCAAGTCCGTCCCGCCGCTCCGACGCTGGACGCCGCCCAACTGCTGGGCCTGGTACGGCTTCGGCTGGAGTCACTGGTCCTCGACGCCGGGGTCACCGGGTTGCGAGTGACCGCCCGCGCCGTCCGGACCGCCGCCGCGCAGCAGGGCTTGTTCGTCGAGCGGCCGCCCCGCGATCGGGCGGCGGCTAACCGCGCGCTCGCACGCGTTCGCGCCGAGTTCGGCGACGGCGCGGTGGTGCGGGCGCGTCTCGCCGAGGCGCATCTGCCGGAAGCGCAGTTCGCCTGGGAGCCACTGGCGTCGGCGCCGCGGCCTGCGCAGGCGCCGCGGGTCGTGCCGGCGCCGTGTTCCGCGCCGGCGCTGTCCGCGGCGGGCGACGTCGCACGCCGGACGCAGGTCAGGCGGATACATGCGCGCCCGATCCCGCTTCCTCCGCGCCCGCGCCACGAGCCGGACGGCTGGCTGCTGCGCGGCGGCGTGACCGGGCATGTCGAGCATCTCGCCGGCCCCTATCCGATCTCCGGCGGCTGGTGGCGGTCGGCGGTGCACCGCGAGTACTACTTCGCGCGGATGCGCGACGGCGACCTGCTCTGGATCTACTACGACCGGCCGCGCCGGCGCTGGTGCTGGCAGGGGCGGGTGGAATAGCGAGCGCCGCTCGAGGACGCCGGCAAGTCATCGTCAGGTCGGCCGCCACCTGCACGCGGTCAACGTGGAATAGCGAGCGCCGCTTGAGGACGCCGGCAAGGGCCGGTGGAGCAGGGGCGCCTCTCGAGAACGGCGCGGCGCGCGGAGTTCCACCTCAAGGGCGGCGTGCCCGTCGATACGATGCAAGTGATGTCGTACGTTCCGCTCTGGTGCCGGAGCAACTTCTCGTTTCTCGACGGGGCGAGCCACCCCGACGAGCTGGTCGAGCAGGCGCACGCGCTCGGCATCGAGGCGCTCGCCCTGACCGACCGCGACGGCGTGCACGGCATGGTGCGGGCCCACGTGAAGGCGAAGGAGCTGGGCGTGCGCCTGATCGTCGGCGCCGAGGTCACCGTCGACGATGCGGCGGACACCGCCGCTGTGGGGAGCGGTGATGCAGCAGATGCTGCGGCTGGTGCGGTGAGCGGTGATGCGGCGGACGCCGCGGCGCATCCTTCCACCTGCGTGCTGCTGGCGGCGAACCGGACCGGCTACGCCAACCTCTGCCGGCTGATCACCGCCGGCCGGCTGCGGCGGCCGAAGGGGGAGTCGCGCGTCACCTGGCCGGAGGTGTGCGAGCGGGCCGAGGGGCTCATCGCATTGTGGGGCGGCGAGCGGAGCCTGTTGGTCCGGGGCGCGGAGCCGCACGCGGTCGCCGGGCCGCTGCGCGAGGCGTTCGGCGACCGGCTGTACGCGCTGGCGGCCCGGCACCGGCGCGCCGAGGAGGTGCGCCGGGAAGCCTGCCTGCGCCGGCACGCCGAGCGCACCGGCCTGCCCCTGGTCGCCGCCACCGAAGTGCTGTATCACACGCCGGCGCGCCGCGACCTGCAGGACGTGCTGACCTGCATCCGCCACGGCGTCACGCTCGCCACCGCCGGCCGGCTGATCAGGCCGAACGCCGAGCACGATCTGAAGTCGCCGCAGCGGATGGCGCAGTTGTTCGCCGACGAGCCGGCGCTCGTCGAGCGGACCCGCGAGGTGGCGTCGCGCTGCACCTTCAGCCTGTCCGAGATCCGCTACCGCTATCCCGCCGAGCGGCTGCCCGACGGCAAGACGTCGTCCGACTGGCTGCGCGAGCTCACGCTCCGCGGCGCGCGCGAGCGCTTCGGCGGCAACGACGGCGTGCCGCCGGCCATCCGCGAGCAGATCGACCGGGAGCTGGTGCTGATCGACGAGCTCGACTACGGCGGCTACTTCCTGACGATGTGGGAGATAGTCCGGTACTGCCGGCAGGAGGGCATCCTCTGCCAGGGGCGTGGCTCGGCCGCCAACTCGGTGGTCTGCTACTGCCTGGGGATCACGGCGGTCGATCCGACGCGGGTCGAGCTGCTGTTCGAGCGGTTCCTGTCGCGGGAGCGGCACGAGCCGCCGGATATCGACCTCGACATCATGCACGCCCGTCGCGAGGAGGTGATCCAGCACGTCTATCGCAAGTACGGTCGCGACCGCGCCGCCATGGTGGCCAACGTCGTCCGCTACCGCGGGCGCTCGGCGGTGCGGGAGGTGGGCAAGGCGCTCGGGCTGTCCGAGACGGCGATCGACCGGCTCGCCCGGCTCCTCTCGCACTACGGCCCGCTCGATGCGGCGGGGCTGACGCACGCCGGGCTCGACCCGGACTCGCCGGTCCACGGTCACCTCTTCAGGCTGTGCGAGCAGATCCAGGACTGTCCCCGCCATCTCTCGATCCACCCGGGCGGTTTCCTGCTCGGCCACGAGCCGGTCCACGACCTGGTGCCCATCGAGAACGCCACGATGCCCGACCGGACGGTGATCCAGTGGGACAAGGACGACCTGGAGGACCTCGGCCTCTTCAAGGTCGATCTGCTGGGGCTCGGCGCACTGACCCAGCTCGACCTGGGCTTCCGCTTGCTCGACCGGCATTACGGCCGCGAGCTGACGCTCGACCGGATCCCACAGGACGATCCGCAGACCTACGACCAGATCTGCCGCTCCGACACGGTCGGCGTCTTCCAGATCGAGAGCCGCGCGCAGATGGCGATGCTGCCGCGGCTCCGGCCGCGCCAGTACTACGACCTGGTCGTCGAGGTGAGCATCGTGCGGCCCGGCCCGATCACCGGCGGCATGGTCCATCCCTACCTGCGGCGGCGCCGCGGCGAGGAGCCGGTCGTCTACCCGCACCCGTGCCTGGAGCCGGTGCTCCGCAAGACGCTCGGCGTGCCGCTCTTCCAGGAGCAGGTGATGAAGCTGGCGATGGTGGCGGCCGACTACACGCCGGGCGAGGCGGACCAGTTGCGCCGCGACATGGCGGCGTGGCGCCGCAGCGGGCGCATCGAGCGGCACCGCGACCGGCTGGTGAGCCGCATGCTGGCGAAAGGGATCGCCCGCGAGTTCGCCGAGCGGGTCTTCGACCAGATCCGCGGGTTCGGGGAGTACGGCTTTCCCGAAAGCCACGCGGCGAGCTTCGCGCTGATCGCCTACGCCACGGCGTGGCTGCGCTGCCACTACCCGGAGGTGTTCACTTGCTCGCTGCTCAACGCGCAGCCGATGGGTTTCTACACGCCGGCGACGATCGTCGACGATGCGGTCCGCCACGGCGTCGAGGTGCGCCCGGTCGACGTGACCGCCAGCGACTGGGACTGCACGCTGGAACTCCGTCTGGAAGATTCGGAGGAAGGACGTATGGAGCCGGGAGGGGCGAGGCGCCCGCGCAGCAAGGCGCGACGAGGGAGCGGACAGGCAGTCCGTGACCGGGGAGCAACGCCGCTACGCGGGATACCTCGCCCCTCCCGGCGCAGTGTGCGCATGGGGCTGCGGTACGTCAAGAGCCTCTCCGAGGAGCGCGACTGGCGGCGGATAGAGACGGCGCGCGCCGAGCGGCCGTTCGCGTCGCTGGCGGACTTCAGCCGGCGCACCCGGCTCGACGACCGCGTGCTGCGGCGGTTGGCCGAGGCGGGCGCGTTCGCGCCGTTCGAGGGGCGGCGCCGCGCCGCGTTGTGGCAGGCGCAGGGTCTGGGACCGGCATCGGAGGCGCCCCTGCCGGTCGCGCCGGCCGAGCCGCTGCCGGACTTCGACCCTCTGGATGACTTCCAGGCGATCGACTGGGACTACCGGTTCAGCGCCCACAGCACCCGCGGCCATCCGCTCGCCCCGCTTCGCGAGGCGCTGGCGGCGCAGGACCTGCCGGACGCCCGCACCGTCGCCGGTATGCCCGACGGCGGCCAGGTGCGCTACGCCGGCCTCGTCATCTGCCGCCAACGGCCCGGCACCGCGTCCGGCGTGACCTTCATGACGCTCGAGGACGAGACCGGGTTCGTGAACGTCGTGATCTGGAAGCAGGTGTTCGACGACCACGCCGTGCTCGCGCGGACGGCGTCGTTCCTCGGGGTGAGCGGGAAGCTGCAATCCGAGTCGGGGGTCGTCCACGTCGTGGCCGACACGCTCTGGGCGCCGGAAATCCCGGCCCGTCCGCCGACCGCCGGCAGCCGGGACTTTCATTGACGCTGCCCACCTTCGGTGTAGCGGTCGGACATGTTTCTGCGGCGCGGCCTCCCAGCCGCCCGTGTCGCCTTACTGGCGCGGGAATTGCTTCACACCCCAGCAGGACGAGGCATAATGACTCACGAATCCGGAGCCCAAACAATGACGGTCCCAGGCCGGGTCATGACGGCGGAAGAGTTGATTCGCCTGCCCGACGACAACTGTCGTTACGCCCTCGTCGGAGGGGAGTTGCAGCGGATGAACCCGGCAGGATTCGAACATGGCGCCGTCATCGTCAACCTGACCATTCCTCTGGGACAGCATGTGAAGGCGCACCGGCTCGGCGTGGTTTGCGGCGCGGAGACCGGCTTCGTCCTGGCCAGGGACCCCGACACGGTGCTCGCGCCCGACATCGCGTTCGTCCGTCGCGACCGCGTGCCGGCGACCGGCCGCCCGACGTTCTTCTGGGAGGGCGCGCCGGATCTGGCGGTGGAGGTGACCTCGCCGGGGGATTCGCGCCCCGAGGTCGCCAGGAAGGTCGAGGCCTGGCTGTCGGCCGGAACCCTGGTTGTCTGGGTCGTGGATCCGAAGCATGCCTCGTTGGCGATTCACGAGCCCGGCCGGGCGGTCCGCCGCCTTGGCGAATCGGATACGCTGGACGGCGCCCCGTTGCTGCCGGGCTTCACCCTTCCGGTGCGCGAGATCTTCGCCCCCTAGGAGTCCGGGGTGAAACCCCGCGTAGCACCGAGAGCGGCGAGGCGCCCGCGTGGCAAGGCGCGACGAGGGACCATATTGGGCATATTCGACCGAGGAGCAACGCAGTCCACGCGGGATGCATCGCCGCTCGAATGCAGCGGGGCTTTTGCCACGGGCTCCTAGATGGTAGACGGGGTTGGCCCGCGCCCCGCGTGGTCTCGCTCGTGCGCCGAGCGGGCTACTCTTCCACGTCGTCCACGAACTCGAAGTCGCGCCACTGCCGGAACTCCGAGCGGCGCGTACGGCTGAAAATGACGCGCACGTCGCTGTAGCTCTCGAACTGGATGCGCGCCCAGATGTCGCCGAGCACGGGGCTCCGGTCGAGTGAGCCGCGGGCCTGCTGTATGGAGCCGAGCACGCCCCACCAGAGCCGCACGCGGTCGATCAGCTCGAACTCGACGCGCGCCGGCTCGTGGGTGTCGCGGTCGATCCAGACCCGCCCGCGCGCCTTGTTGAGCGCGTAGTCGATGCGGCGGCGCACCGGGAGGCGGCCCGGACGGGGCTCGAACGCTATGCGGTAGCTCGGGCGGCCACGAAACAGCTCCTCGCCCTCGAGGGTGAACAGGTACCGCGCCACAAGCTCCTCGTTGAAGATGATGGCGTTCTCGTCCTCCTCGGGCTCGTCTTCCTCCTCGCGCAGCCGGCGCAGCTCCTCGCGGAACTCCGCCTCGCGTTCGTCTTCCCAGTCGCGCTCCTCCCGACTGAGCGGCCGGCCGCCGATCGTCAGCCGCCGCTCGAAGGGCACGCCGTCGATGGGCACCACCTCGTAGTCGCCGACGTCCCGGGTGCGCACGTCGCCGTTGCCGTCGAACCGCCGGACCTCCTTCGTCATCCGCGCCCGGAAGCGTGCGGCGACGTTCTGCTCGTCGTACCAGACGGCGCGTTCGAGCGCCTCGAAGATGAGCGCGCGGGCGGCATCGTCCCCGCCGGCCGGCGGCTGCGCAGCCGGATTCCCCCCTCCGAGCCAGACGCCGGCGAGTACCGGCAGCAATGCAAGGAGACCCCGGCAAAGGCCCTGCCGCAATCGACTCCGACGCCCTCCCGGCCACCATCGACCCATCGGATCATTTTGACCGATGCCGCTCGCGCGTGTCGTGCCGCTGGCCAGCGGGCGCTCGCACCGCCGTCGGCGAAGCGGACGCGGGACTCTGGCGGAACACCCGGTGGCCGGGTCGGCCCACCTTGCGGAAGGCGACCTTCCCCAGGCCCGGGACGTGCTCATCGTGAACCCGGTGGCCGGGTCAGCCCACCTTGCGAAAGGGGACCTTCCAGGCCCGGGACGTGCTCATCGTGAACCCGGTGACCGCTTCGCTCTCGCGGAGGAAGGTGAAGTACCACCCGCCCCCGTAGAAGCCGTCCTCGAACGTGGGGAGGAGCCGGATGCGGCCCAGCTTGCGGTGCGAGAGCACCAGGCGCCGGTCTTCTTCCCGGAAGCGGTACTGCACGTCGAGGTCGTCGCTGTGGTACGACCCCGCGTACTCGGCCAGCCGCTCGGCGGGGAGCCGAACGATCGGCGCGGCGTGCGTGTAGACCCCGCGCAGGGGTCCGCTGAGGCGCAGCGTCGGTCCGCCGCGTGTGCCGCCCGATTCGAACGTCGCCAGACCGCTGGTACCGACAATCCGGAATCTTCCGTCGGCGGATGGACCCGCGGCCGGGAGCGGCCGGAGCGGCCGGCCGGCGCCGCCCTCGACCAGCAGCAGGTCGTCGCCGCGGGCCACGATCTGCAGGGGAACGTCGTGCTCCGCGCGCAGGTAGAACCCGGCCAGGGCGGCCAGCGCCGCGCGGTCGGGTACGGCGCGCGAAGCATCATCGCCCGCGGACCGCTCCGCCGGCGGGCTCGGCCGACTCGTCGTTCGTCGGCCCGCGTCCGGGCTCGGCGCCGGCGGCAGGAAGACGTCGGCCACGTCGCGCGCCAGACGGCCCGGGTCGGCCGTCCGGACGTTGCACAGCACCGCGACGCCGAGGTCCTCGTCGGGAAAGCGCAGGAACTCGCCGCGGTACCCGGCGTCGGTGCCGCCGTGCCCGATGGTCGACCGGCCGCGGTGCGCCCCGTGCACCAGCCCGAATCCGTAGGAGATGCGCGCCCCGCCGGCCAGGGTTCCCAGCTCCTGGAGCTGCCGGAGCACGTCGCGGCCGCCGACCTCTCCGGTGCGGAAGTTCCGGTTCCAGCGCGCGAGGTCCTGCACCGTGGTGAAGAGGCTCGAGGCCCCGACCACGGCGAAGTCCGGGATGCTCAGGCGATAGCCGCCCGCGCGGTCGGACTCGTAGGCGTAGGCGCGGTTCCTGACGAGCATCGTGTGATCGTCGCGGAACGTGGTCTGCGTCATGCCGAGCGGCTCGAACAGGCGCTCGGTGGTGAACTCCCGCAGCGTCCGGCCCGACACACGCTCGACGACGACGGCCAGCAGGGTATAGCCGGAGTTGCTGTACAGGTAGTCGCTGCCGGGACGGAAGTGGACGCCGGTCTGCCGCGAGAGCAGGTCGAGCACGTCGCCCTGGGTGATGACGTCGCCCTGCCAGCGCCACCCCGCCATCTGCAGCAGGCTCCACTGGTCGCGAATCCCGCTGGTATGGTGGGCGAGATGCCGGAGCATGATGGTGTCGCCGAAGTCCGGCAGCTCGGGCACGTAGTCCCGGATGTCGTCGTCCCACGAGACCCGGCCGTCGTCGACGAGCAGCGCCACCGCCAGGGCCGTGAACTGCTTGGACACGGAGGCGACGTGGAAGACTGACGACGGCGTGATCGGAACGTCGTACTCGAGGTTGGCGTCGCCGTAGCCCTTCGCGAGCAGGATCTCGCCGCCCTGCATGACGGACACGGCGCAGCCGGGCGCCGCGCGCGCGGACCAGGGCTCGAAGATCAGGTCGAGGCGGTCTTCCGGTGTGTTGCTCTGCCGGGCCAGCGGCACGATCGCCAGCGCGATTGCGAGGCAGGCCGCACCCGCAACGCAGACGGTGATGCGCGACCGCCGGTGCGGAGCTGGCATCTGGCTCAGTGTAGCAGCCCGCATCTTCGTGTCCTGTCCCTTGGCAGGCGTCTGGAATCTAAATGTTAACGCCATGTAAAATTTTTGTTAAGAACGAGTTTACGGGTGGGGGACCGGAAGCCCGTTCCTGCGCCGCCCGGCGCAAGTCTTGAAGGCGGCGCGCGCGATTCGCTATCCTGTTCGACTGAACGAGCCATGACTGCCGAGCCAATGCCGGTGATGATCGAGGCGAGCGGGCTTTCCAAGTACTACGGGGCCTTCGTCGCGGTTGAGGACATCTCTTTCTCCATACCCCAGGGGCAGGTCGTCGCGTTCCTCGGTCCGAACGGCGCCGGGAAGACGACGATGATGCGAATGCTGACCGGATACCTCGCGCCGAGTGCGGGGGAGGCCGCCATCGCCGGTCACGACCTCCGGCGGGATCGCATCGCCGCGTCGCAGCGTCTCGGTTACCTGCCGGAGAACGGCCCCATGTATCCCGACATGACGCCGCTGGAGTTGCTGCGCTTCTTCGGGGAGGCGCGGCGAATGGCGCCGGCGACGCTGCAGGAGCGGGTGGAGGCGGTCGTCGAGCTGTGCGCGCTCGAGCTGGTGACCGAGAAGCCGATCGGCAAGCTGTCGCGGGGCTACCGGCAGCGCGTCGGCATGGCGCAGGCGCTGCTTCACGATCCGGACGTGCTGATAATGGACGAGCCGACCGCCGGTCTCGATCCCAATCAGATCCGGCAGTTCCGCGAGAACATCCAGCGCCTCGGGCGGACCAAGACGCTCTTGATATCGACCCACATCCTGCACGAGGCCGACGCGGTTGCCGATCGCGTGCTGCTGGTCAACAACGGTCGCCTGGTGTTCGACGGTCCGGTCGAGGAGCTGAAGGAGAACGGGTCGCTGGAGCAGCCGTTCTACCGCCTGACCGGCCACGGCGCCCTGCTGCCGGGCGACAACGGCGCGACGGAGCAGGACGGAAGCGACGCGGACGCCGCCCCGAGCGCGGACTCGGGCGGGACCGGTGTTCAGGCCGAGGGGGAAAGTTCGTCGGAGACGTGAGGTGGCGATGGGAGGCACACTCAACACGGCGGTCGTCAGCGCCCTGGCGCGCCGGGATCTGCGGATGTACTTCAGCAGTCCCAGCGGCTACGTCTTCATCACGCTGTTCATCTTCCTGAGCGCGGCGGCGGCGTTCTGGCAGGACCGGTTCTTCCTGCAGAACCTGGCCAACCTCGATCAGTTGAACGGGGTGTTCCCGTACCTGCTGCTCTTCTTCATTCCCGCCCTGACCATGGGGGTCTGGTCGGAGGAGAAGAAGCTGGGAACGGACGAGCTGCTGCTCACGCTGCCGGGCACGGACCTGGAGGTGGTGCTCGGCAAGTACCTGGCGGTGCTCGGCATCTATACCGCGTCGCTGGTGCTGTCGCTCAGCTACGTCGCGGTGCTCTTCTACCTGGGCACGCCGGATCTCGGCCTGATGCTGAGCAACTACGTGGGCTACTGGTTCGTCGGGGCCGCGCTCATCGCGGTCGGCATGCTCGCGTCGCTGCTGACCCGCAACGCCACGGTGGCGTTCATCGCCGCCGGTCTGTTATGCGCGGTGCTGGTCGTGGCCGGCCCGGCCGCCTCGGGCGTTGCGCCGGGCCTCGGACGGGCGGTGGAGGCGCTCGGCGTGTTCCTGCACTTCGACGACTTCGCCAAGGGCATCATCAGCCTGAGCGCGCTGGTCTACTTCGTGTCGATAGGCGCGTTCTTCCTCTACCTGAACGTGCTGGTCCTGAGCCGCCGGCACTGGCCCGGCCGCGCGGACGGCTATCCGATGGGCCTGCACCACGCCGTGCGCGGCATCGCGGTGGCGGCCGCCCTGATCAGCGCGGGCGTGCTGGTGACGAACCGCAGCGTGCGCATCGACGTCACCGCCGAGCAGTTGCACTCGCTCAGCGGCGAGACGCGCCGGCTGCTCGACGAGCTGCCCGCCGACCGGCCGGTCTTCATCCAGGCGTTCGTCAGTCCCGACGTGCCGGAGCCGTTCGTGCAGACGCGTTCCAATCTCATCAGCATCCTCGAGGAGATCGACGTCCTCGCGGGCCCGCGGGTGGAAGTGCTGATCCAGGACACGGAGCCGTTCAGCGACGCGGCGCGCGAGGCGCGCGAGACCTTCGGCATCCAGCCGCGGCCGGTCCGCAACGTCAGCACCGCCCGGTCCGAGGTGGAGGACGTGTTCCTCGGGGTGGCGTTCACGTCCGGCGCCGAGGAGCAGGTGATCGGCTTCTTCGACGTGGGGCTGCCGGCCGAGTACGAGATCATGCGGAGCATCCGGGTGGTCGCCGGCACCGAGCGGAAGCGGGTCGGTGTCGTGACGACGATGGCCAACCTCTTCGGCGGAACCAACTTCCAGCGCAACCAGTTCACGCCGCAGTGGTCCGTCGTCACCGAGCTGCGCAAGCAGTACGACGTCGTCGAGATCAGCCCGGAGATGGCGATCGGCCAGGACGTCGACGCGCTGCTCGTGCCGCTGCCCTCTTCGCTGCAGACCGACGAGCAGGGCTTCGTGGCCGACTACATCCGGTCCGGCAAGCCCGCGCTCGTCCTGGTCGATCCGCTGCCGGCGGTGAACCCGACGCTGTCGCCCTCGGAATGGGTCGGCGACGGGAACCCCTTCACCTACCCGCCCGGGCAGCCGCGGCCCGGCCCGCGCGGCAACGTGCGCGAGTGGATCCGGAACCTGGGGGTCGACTGGGAGCCGACCCGGATCGTCTGGGACGCCTACAACCCGCATCCCGAGCTGGCCCACATGCCGGAGGACGTCGTCTTCCTCGGGGCCGGCAACGAGAACCCGGCGACCTTCAACGCCGACGACCCCATGACGGCGCAGCTCCAGGAGCTGGTCCTCCTCTTTCCCGGGTTCCTGGCGGCCGTCGACGACCCGCGCTTCGAGTTCGAGCCGCTGCTGCGGTCGGGCATGGTGTCGGGCGCCAACGGCTACTTCTCGCTCGTGCGCGGCACGCCGTTCGGCCCGCAGGTGAATCCCAGCCCGCCGCGCCGGCAGGACGACGAGGACTACATCGTCGCGGCCCGGATCCGGTCGGTGCGCGGCGATGCCGCGGAGGACGTCCCGGCGGATGCGGATGATGCGGGCGCGGTGGATGGAGCGCAGGAGGAGGCCGGGGAGGCGCCTGCCGACGGTGCGGCCGACGCGGACGACGCCGGCGGCGAGACGACCGCGGCGGAGGAAGCGGTTGCCGAGCCGGAGCCCGGGACCGACGTCGCCGAGTCGCCGGAAGCGGCTGAAGCACCGGCTGACGAACCGTCTCCCGAGGGGGAGCCGGGCGCGGAGCCCGATTCCGAGGCGGAAGAGACCGAGTCAACCGAGCCGGCGGAACCGGCGGCCGAAGAAACCGAGGCGGAGCCCGGCGTGGAAGAGGCACTGGAGATAGCCGAGACAACCACGGACGAGGCAGAACCCTCCGAGCCGCCCGCCACGCAACCGGACGAGGCGGCCGGGACCGAACAGGAGGAGCCGGAGGCCGCCGAGTCCACGGAGACAACCAGCGAGGCTTCGGCCTCCGAGACCGCGGAGTCCTCCGCGAGCCAGACCGCCGAGCCGGCCGAGTCGGCTGAGCCGCAGGAGTCGCAGCCTGAACCGGTCGAATCTGAGGCAACGCCCGCCGAGGCGCAGGAGCCTTCCGCCGCGGAAGCCGCCGCCGAGGAGGCGACCGAGCCGGAGTCCGCCGCCGCCGAGACTCCCGAGCCGGAGACGACCGGCGACATCGACATCATCGTCGTCGCCGACCTCGACTTCATCAGCGAGCAGTTCTTCCAGATCCGCGAGCAGGCGCCGGGCGGCCTGAACTTCGACAACATCACGTTCTTCCTGAACGCGATGGACACGCTGCTCGGCGAGGACGCGTTCATCGACCTGCGCAGCCGGCGCGCCCGCCACCGGACCCTGGAGCGGGTCGAGGCGCAGACCGCCGAGTTCATAGAGCAGCGCACGGCCGAGGAGCAGCAGGCCGAGGCGGATGCCGAGCAGGCGCTGACCGAGGCGCAACAGCGCCTGAACGACCGCGTGGCGGAGCTGCAGGGCCGCGCCGACATCGACGCGCAGACCCGCCAGATCATGGTGCGCAACCTCGAAGAGGTGGAAAACCGGCGGCTCGAGGTGCTGTCGGCCAACATCGAGACCGAGAAGGACACCCGCATCCAGGCCAGCCGCGAGAACATGGAGGCGCAGATCCGCCGGATCCAGACCTCCATCAAGACGTTCGCGATCCTGCTGCCGCCGGTGCCGGTGGTCCTGCTGGGCATCGCCATCTTCGTCCGGCGGAACCGGCGCGAGCGCGAGGGCGCGGCGGCCGCCCACCGGTTGCGGGAATAGACGGGAGCCGACCGCACATGGGACAGACGCTTCTGCAGAAGGCCTGGGATCTGCACACCGTCCGGCGGCTCCCGTCGGGCCAGACGCAGCTCTTCATCGGGCTGCACCTGATCCACGAGGTGACGACGCCGCAGGCGTTCGACATGCTGCGCCAGCGGGGCATCGGGGTGGCGTTTCCGGAGCGCACCTACGCCACCGTCGACCACATCGTGCCGACCCTCGATCAGACGCGGCCGTTCGCCGACGAGCTGGCCGAGCAGATGATGGCGGCGCTCGAGCGCAACTGCCGCGAGTTCGGCATCCGGTTCTCGGATCTGAGCACCGACCGGCAGGGCATCGTCCACGTCATCGGCCCCGAGCTCGGCCTGACCCAGCCGGGCATGACCATCGCCTGCGGCGACAGCCACACGTCGACCCACGGCGCGTTCGGGGCGGTGGCGTTCGGTATCGGGACCTCGCAGGTGCGCGACGTGCTGGCGTCGCAGTGCCTGGCCATCGATCCGCTGAAGGTCCGCCGGATCTCGGTTTCGGGGGCGCTGGGACCGGGCGTCTACGCCAAGGACGTCATTCTCGAGATCATCGCCCGGCTCGGCGTGCGCGGCGGCGTCGGCTTCGCCTACGAGTACGGCGGCGCGGCGGTCGAGCGGATGGCGATGGACGAGCGGATGACGATGTGCAACATGTCGATCGAGGGCGGCGCCCGGATCGGCTACGTCAATCCGGACGAGACCACCTTCGCGTACCTGGAGGGGCGCCCGTTCGCACCCTCCGGCGATGCGTTCGAGCGGGCGAAGGCGTGGTGGCGGTCGATGGCCTCGGACACCGGCGCGGCCTACGACGACGTCGTCGAGCTCGACGGGGCGGCCATCGAGCCGCGGGTGACCTGGGGCATCAACCCGGGCCAGTCGGTCGGCGTCTCGGAACGGATTCCGGACCCCGCGGCCGCCGGGTCGGACGCGGGCGCCATCGGCGAGGCGCTCGATTTCATGGGCTTCACGGCCGGCGCGCCCATCTCCGGGACCCGGGTCGACGTGGCGTTCGTCGGCTCGTGCACCAACTCGCGGCTGTCGGACCTGCGCGAGGCGGCGCGCATCGCCAGGGGCCACCAGGTGGCGTCTCACGTCAGGGCGCTCGTCGTTCCGGGCTCGAAGAACGTGCGCCGTGCGGCGGAGGCGGAAGGGCTGCACGAGATCTTCCGGGAGGCGGGCTTCGAGTGGCGCGGCGCGGGTTGCTCGATGTGCCTGGCGATGAACCCGGACCGCCTGAACGGGCGCGAGGTGTGCGCCTCGTCGTCGAACCGCAACTTCAAGGGACGGCAGGGAAGCCCGACCGGCCGCACGCTGCTGATGAGTCCGGCGATGGTCGCCGCCGCGGCGGTCAGCGGCGAGGTGACCGACGTGAGGAGCCTGCTGTGAGCGAGCTGAGACCCATCGACCGGATAGAGGGGACCGCCATTCCGTTGCGTGGCAACAACATCGACACAGACCGCATCATCCCCGCCCGCTACCTGAAGGCGGTCACCTTCGACGGCCTCGGCGAGCACGCTTTCGAGGACGACCGGGCGTCCATGCCCAACCATCCATTCGCCAATCCGGCGTACGCCGGCGCGTCCATCCTGGTGGTCAACGAGAACTTCGGCTCCGGCTCGTCGCGCGAGCACGCGCCCCAGGCGCTCAAGCGCTGGGGCATCGACGCGTGCGTCGGCCAGTCGTTCTCCGAGATCTTCCTCGGCAACGCCACGACCATCGGCCTGCCGTGCGCGACGGCCGCACCGGAGGACATCGAGACGCTGATGGCGACCGTCGAGCAGTCGCCGGCTACGCCGATGGTCCTGAGCGTCGACGCCCAATCCATCGAGGCGGCGGGCCGGGCCGTGCCGCTCGGCATGCCCGCCGCCGTTCGCGATTCGCTGCTCACGGGGCAGTGGGACGCGACGGGCCTGCTGCTCGCCGACTTCGACGACGTCCGCCGCGTCGCGGCCGGCCTGCCGTACGTCGACGGTTTCTGAGTCCGGCCGCCAGCCCGACAAGCGTCTCCGGACCCTACGCGGAGGCTACGGCCCGCGCGGCGTCCAGGAAGGCCGCGGCGGCATGGGACCGCTCCCCGGCGCGACGGTACACCAGGCGCACCTGGCGGGGCAGTCGCAACTGGGCGACCTTGACCGCGGCGAGCTGCCCGCGGGCGATCTCGGCCAGGGCGCAGCGTTTCGGCAGCAGTGCCACGCCGAGGCCCATCTCCACCGCGCGCTTGATGCCGTCGAGGCTCGGCAGCCCGATCTGGATGTTGATCGACGTGTGCCGCTGCTCGTAGAGCCGCAGCACCCGCTCGCGGGCGGGCGACGCCTCGTTGTGCGCGATGACGGTCTGGCGGCCGAACTCCTCCATCGTGATGCGCGAGCGCCCCGCCAGGGGATGCCCGGGTTCGATCAGCATTACCAGCTCGTCCTCGCCGAGCGAGAGCGACTGCAGGCCCCGTTCGCGCGGGGGAAAGGTCAGCACCCCGAAGTCCAATGAGCGGCTGAGCACCTCCTTGGCCACCTGCCGGGCGGAGACACGGCGCACCTCCACCTGCGCGTGCGGATGGTCCGCGCGGAAGCGTTCGACGACCGGGAGCAGGACGTGCACCGCCCCTTCGTTGGCCCCGATCAGCACGCGGCCCCGGCGCAGGTCCTGCAATTCGCGGACGGCGCTCTCCGCCTCTTCCTTGAGGGCCGTGAGGCGCTGTGCGTAGTCGAGCAGCAGCTTGCCCGCCTCGGTCAACTGGCCGCCCTTCGACGAGCGGTCGAACAGCCGTTCGTCCAGCTCGTCTTCCAGCCGCCGGATCGCCTGGCTGACGGCCGGCTGCGTCCGGTGCAGCCGCTCGGCCGCGCGCGAGAAGCTGCGCTCGTGGGCGACGGTGAGGAAGACCTGCAGCTCGGCGAGATCCATGGCGTGCGCCGGACAGCACCGCGACCGGGCGTGACCTGATGGCGCTCAAGCTCACGTCGGACGGGAGGCCCGGCGTCGGTTCGTGGGACGGCCCGCCCGCACGGACTCGGCCGCCCGCGCTTAACTAGTGTCCGGCAGAAAACCCCTCAAGTTGTTGATTCTACGGGATATCTCGCGGATTTCAGGTGGCGAAGATCGCCCGAATCCCGTATTCTTTGGGGGTGATTCCCCAAGAATCGGCCCATTTCGGGCAGATCTTCGCGACATTGACATCATGAGAGAAGTTCACAGGTCACAGCTCCAGCTCGGTGAGGTGTCCATCGACAAGATCCGGATCAACCCGAAGTCGCGGGACGATATTCCCGCGGTGCTGAAAGGGCTGCAACACATCTGGTCTGACGAGGCATTGCGCGAGCAGTTGTATGCGCTGCTGGACGAGCATATTCTGCCGGAGGCCGACCGCACGGTCGGGCGTCCGGGAATGGACCTGTGGCAGATCCTTGTGTTGGGAGTCCTGAAGCAGGGGTTGGGCTGCGACTTCGACCGTCTTCATGAATTGACGAACCATCACGATACGATACGCGCATTCCTGGGCCACAGCGACTTCGGTGACGAGACGCATTACGAGTACCAGACGGTGGTTGACAACGTGTCGTTGTTGACGCCGGAGTTGTTGTCGGCGGTGGGGCGCCTGGTGGTGGAGAGTGGTCACAAGGTCGCTAAAAAAAAGCCTGGCGAGCCATTGCGCGGGCGGTGTGATTCGTTCGTGGTCGAAACCGACGTGCACTATCCCACGGATGTCAGCCTGTTGTGGGACGCGGTGCGTTGTCTGGTGCGGGAGACCGGACGGGCGGCTGCGCAGCACGGGGTGCGCGGTTGGCGTCAGTGGAGCCACCTGACGCGAGAGGTCAGGAACCTGTTCAACAGGGTGCGCTCGACGCGGCGAGCGAAGCGGCACCCGGAGCGGGTGGAGGCGTATGTGGAGCGCTGCCGGGGGCTGGTTGAGCGCGCGGATTCAACGCTGGACGCGTTGCGGGATCAGGGCGCGGCGGAAATCACCTGCTGCTCGATTGCCGGCTTTGTCGCGCATGCGCGCCGGCAGATGGATCAGGTGGAGCGGCGGCTTCTGCGTGACGAGACGATTCCTCACTCGGAGAAGGTCTTTTCGATTTTCCAGGAGCACACGCGATGGATTTCGAAAGGCAAGGCGGGGACGCCGGTTGAACTCGGAGTTCCTGTCGCCCTGATCGAAGACCAGTTTGGATTCATCCTTCACCATGAGGTTCTGTGGAAGGGCGAGGATGTGGACGTGGCGGTGCCGATGGTGCAGGAAGCGCAGGCGCGGTATCCGGAGTTGCGGGCGTGCAGTTTCGACCGGGGCTTTCACAGTCCTGACAACCGGGTCCGGCTCGATGGGCTGCTTGATGTCAACGCCTTGCCGGGCAAAGGATATCTTTCGAAGGCCAACCAGGAGCGGGAAGCGGAGGAGTCGTTTGTGGCGGCGCGGCGTGCGCATCCGGCGGTCGAGTCTGCCATCAATGGATTGGAGCATCGCGGACTCGACCGTGTTCGAAGCCATGGCGCGGATGGGTTTGCGCGCACGGTTTCCTTGTCGGTGCTGGCGGCCAACCTGCATCGCATCGGGTTGCTTCTGCAGAAGCGTGAGCGCAAACGACGACAACGCGTCGCCTGACTCAGCCGGTTCTTGCAAGTACCATCGGATTGCTGCCGCCGCAAGACGGCAGGGTGTTACTGTCCTTGGAATAGGGCATCCGGGCTGATCTCCTGCTCTTCGCTACCCGCAGTCTGGCCGGACTGCCTCCCTCGCGGCCGGATTCGCCCCCGAAATCACGTCCACGATCCACGAATTCGTCTCAGAATCTCGCTCGAAACGGGGGTTTTCTGGCTGCCACTAACTATAGCTTGAGGTTATGAAAATGACGCGTCAATAATCTCGATGCGTCCAAGTGTCCGCCAGGAGCTTGCGCCGCAGAACGCGGTGCAGCGGGGTTCCGCGACGCAAGGTCATGGAGCGGGGGATGAGCCGAGACGCCGAGCCAGCGAGGCGTCTCGAGGCGGTCAGTCGACGACGAAGCTGAACAGCTTGAACTCCCCGTCGCGCTCGAGGATCGAGCCGAACAGGGCGAGTCGCACTTCCTCGCCTTCCTCGTCCAGCAGGTCGAGGAAGGTCTCCCGGTGCACCTTGTAGCTCCGGTACTGCGACGTCTCTCCCGCGAACCGCACCCCGACCAGCTCGTACCGGCGTCCGCCGTAGCGGGCGACGAGGCGGCGAAAGGCGTTGTTGCTCTTCTGGTGGAGGTCGCCCCAGACGTAGTCGAACGGCACGTTGCGCTCGGGTCGGCTGGCTGGCAGGTCCGGCCACACGGCGTTGCGGAACTCGACCTCGTCGAGCGCCAGGGCGCGGAGCGTATCGGCGTCGTTGTCGGCCAGCGCGGTCAGCACCGCCCGGCTCAGGCCTTCCGGCGACGGGAACGTGTGGTGGAGCGGCGACAGAGGCGGATCGCCCTCGGCGCCGCCGGTGCACGCACCGCCCGCGAGGCAGAGCAATGCGACGGCGCAAGCAACAGAGACGGAGACCCCGCGCGATGCACGGCCTCCGATACGAGTCAGGTAGAGCGAATCGGCCAGGAGCTTGCGCCGCAGAAACGCAACGAAGCGAGTTCTGCAGCGCAAGCTCCCGGGGCGGTGGAGGTTGGGCCCGAACACGGCGCCTTGCGTCGGGTTTGGCGGCGCTAGTTGGCCGAGAAGTCGGTCCATCCCGTCCACCAGTCGTCGTGGGTGTTGTCGTCGCTCTGCGGACCGACGGCGCCGATGAAGTCGGTCGTCTCGAAGAACCCGTCATGGGGGGGGAGCGCGGCGCGGACGTAACCGGTGACCGCCGGCGAATCGTCGCTCGGCGTGGGGTCGGGGCTCTCCAGGTTGAACGGATCGGCCAGCTCGGGGTCGATCACGAAGACGAAGGGGCTGTCGGTCACGATGTCGCGCGTGGGGTACGTGGCGGCCATGTCGTCCTCGTCCGTCCGGTACTCGCCCGTGCAGCCGTCGACGGAGCAGTTGTCCCATAGGATGCCGCTGGCCAGCGTCAGATGGCCATCGAGCGCCTGCGTGAAGGTGGCGTCGTGGTCGATGTCGATCGCATCTTCCTTGAAGCCCGTGACGATGAAGTTGCGGATCGTGCCCGCGGTGCCCTCGCGCAGCAGCATGCCGATGTCGCTCTCGTTGCCTTCGTCCGTGTCCGGGTCGCCGATCAGCGTCACGTTGTAGATGGTCGGGTTCGAGCGGGGCTCCAGGTTGTTGTTGTCGCCGTTGTTGTCGGACTCGAAGCCGTTGTCGGCGTCGTCGCTGCTCTGGATGGCGAGCCAGAACTGGCCCTTGCCCGTCCAGCCGTCGGTCCAGTCGAAGCTGTCGTCGGCGATGCCGAAGCAGATGACGTGCTTGGCCTCGACGGTGCCGCCGAAGAACTCCACCCCGTCGTCCTTGTTGTACTTGACCATGATGTGGTCCACCGTGGTCCCGCTGCCGACGCCCTGGAACGCGATGCCGTTCAGCTCGTTGTCGGGGCTGAACTCGGTGCCGGCGAACTCGACGCGGACGTACTCGAGGATGCCGCTGCTGTCCTCCGGATCGTCGCCGCCGTAGGTGCCGGTGTCGCCTTCGCCCTCCGCCTCGCCGCCCTCGATGTTGAGCGGCGCCCTGCCGTTGATGATCAGGCCGCCCCAGTCGCCCCGGGCGCGCTCGCCGTCGAGCTGGTCGCTGGTCATGACGATGGGCGCGTCGGCCGTGCCGTGGGCGTGAATCTCGGCGCCCTGCGCGATGACCAGAGTGCCGTTGGTCGCCGAATCGCCGTAGATCGTCGTGCCGGCCTCGATCTCCAGGATGGCCGGCTCTTCGATGAACACGGCGCCGATCAGCCGGTACTCGTTATCGGAGGTGAACTCCACGTCCGCCGTGAACGACCCCTTCACGGTGCAGATGTTGTCTTCGCAGTTTACGCCGTCCGCTATCTCCTGCGTGAACACCGGGTTGCTCCAGGCGATGGCCACGGCCATCACGGTCGCCATGAACACGCGCCCGGCCGACTGCCGGACTCGATGGCTTTCCAGCGTCATCAGTCCTGTTTCCTCCACTTGTGATTCGCGTGTGCAACGAATCGGTCCGTCATCGCCCGGACGGCGTCCCGCCGGTCAGGGGCGCCAGGTGATTCCGAAGCTGATCGAGCGTCCCAGGTTGTAGGTGCGCTGGGTCGGGCCGTCCGCGCCCTGCGTGTACACGTAGTCCTGGTCGGTCAGGTTCGACAGGGCGACCTTCAGGCTCGCCTGGTCCCAGCGCGTCGAGAAGACGAGGTCGAGCGACTGGCGTCCCTTCTCGACGATGTCGGGCAGCCCCAGGGAGCCGACGTCGCTGATGCGGTCGTCGAAGTAGTTCCAGAGCAGGCGGCCGGAGAAGCCCGGGCCGCGAACTTCCAACAGCGCGTTGAGCAGGTTGGCCGAAGTGCCGGCAAGGGGCCGGACGAGCGAGGTTTGCACCTGGCGGGAGGCGGGCGACAGCGTCACCTCCGAATCGACGTAGGTGTAATTGGCGCCGACGAGGATGAACGGGCCGAGGAGGGAACGCACCTCCAGCTCGAGGCCGGCGTTCTGGGCGGTCTCGGCGTTGGTGAACGACGTGCGCAACTGCGCGGTCGGCTCGACGATGCGCTCGATGGGGTCGTCGAACTGCTTGAAGAAGAAGCTCGCCGAGATGACCTCCTCGGCGCCCGGGAACCACTCCCAGCGCGCGTCGAAGTTCTGGATCAGCGACTGCCGCAGGTTGGGGTTGCCGACCACGGCGCGTCCGCCGACCACGTCGGTGAACTCGAACGGCGAGACCTCGCGGAACTCGGGGCGGTTGACGGTCTGGCTGTAGCCGATCCGGATGTTCTGCTCGGTCGTCGCGGAGTAGACGAAGTTGACCGCGGGGAAGAGGTTCGTTTCGTCGAGCGACGCGGTCAGCACGTCGCCGGTCTGCTGGTCGAGCGTCCCCGCGAACGGATCGAGCGTCTCGACCTGCTGGGAGAACTGCTCGACGCGCGCGCCGGTGACAAGGCGGGTCCGCGCGGAGAGCGGCAGGTCGACCATGCCGTAGAACGCGCCGACGCGTTGCGCGGCGTCGTAGCGGTCGGTGCCGCGGGTCTCTTCCCGCAGCTCGAAGGCGCGGCCGATGTTGGCCGGAGCGAAGATCTCCTCGACCGGGGCCGACAGGTCGACGCCCGCGGCGTTGCGCGGCGTGAAGCGGAGGCGCCGCGACAGGAAATCGCGGTCCCGGTCCAGGTAGCTGCTGCCGAACTTCACCTGGGAGGCCAGGCCGTCCCACTGCTCGAACAGCGTGCTCCAGTTGCCCGAGGTCTCGACGGTGTTGTCGAGCAGGTCGTTGAACTGCCGCAGGCCGCTCTGCGACTCGTCCGCGAGGACGTAGGCCGAGCGGGCCGGGTCGAACTCGTAGAGCGCCTCGCGCAGGTCCGGCTCTTCCCGATCGGCGCGCGACAGGGCGATCTTCCAGTCGAGGCGGCTGTTCGAGAGCGTGGGGAAGAGGTGCTCGCCACCGAAGTGGTGGCTGCTGATCTGCTCCTCGACCCACCACAGCCGCTGGTTGCGGAGGTTCTCGCCGACGTCGTCGTTGTAGCCCTCGAAACGGCGGGTCTCGTTGGTGCCGACGTGGGTCAGGAAGTTCTCGAGCGACAGCCGCTGGTTCGGCGTGAACTGGTAGGCGATGTTGCCGACGCCGCCGATGACGCCCGACCGCTCGCTGATCTCGAAGTCGTACGGTCCGTTGAACGGCTCCACGCCACGCTGGCCCACCTTGTAGTACGTCTGCTGCTCGGTGTTGTACTGCGCGCTCTGCGCGTGGCGGAGGGTGGCGACGACCCCGAGCTTGCCGAAGCGGCCCCCGAACATCGCGCTGTACGACTGGTCGAGAGGCATGGTCTCCGGCCGGGGGTCCCACACGTTGTCGAACGACCGGCCGATCTCCCGCAGCTCGTCGGGCGTGAATCCGACGCCCGCGGGCGAGAAGCGCCCGCGGCGGGTCAACTTGTTGTCGGGGAAACCGGCCGGAAGCGACCGCGTGCCGTCGTCGAAGCCGGCCCAGTCGCGCCTGCCGCCGGGGTAGCCGAGGCCCAGCGCACCGGTGGTCAGGCTGTTCCAGCCGCCCCCCGCCGACACCTCGAACGAGGTGGCGTCGGGCAGCTTCATCGGGACGATCTCGACCAGCCCGCCGGCGAATTGCGACGGCTTGTCGGGGGTGTAGGTCTTGCTCACCTGCACGCTGTCGATGAGGCCGGTGGGAAACAGGTCGAGGGGCACCACGCGGCGGTCCGGCTCGGTGGTCGGCAGGGTGACGCCGGCCAGCGTGGTGTTGCTGTAACGCTCGCCGAGGCCGCGGACGAAGACCGACTGGCCCTCGACGACCGAGATGCCGGTGACGCGCTGCATGGCGTCGGCGGCGTTCGAGTCGTCGTTGGCGGACATCTCGATGGCGCCGATGTTGTCCTGCACGGACGGGGCGCGCATGCGCATCATCATCTGGGCGGCGGCGGTGGACGAATCGGCCTCCAGGGTCGGGGCGCTGACCACCAGCTCCTCGGCGAACACGTTCGAGCCGAGGGCCACCTGCACGGGGGACAACTGGCCCGCGACGACTTCGACGGTCACGTTCGTCTCGGCGTAGCCGGCCATCACGATGCGGATGTCGTAGGTGCCGGGGGGCAGCTCGAGGCGGTAGCGGCCGTCGATGTCCGTATAGGCGACCTGACCGCTGCCGACGGCCTCCACCGGGACGCCCGGGAGCGTGATCGCGAGGTTCGTGTCGATGACCTCGCCGGCGACCCACCCCACCTCCTGGGCCTGCGCCGGCGCCGCGGCGACGACCGCCGACACCAGGACCGACCCCAGGAGCCCGTGGCAAAACCCCTGCTGCATTCGAGCGGCGCTGCATCCCGCGTGGACTGCGTTGGTTCTCGGGCGAATATGCCCAATATGCTCCCTCGTCGCGTCCTGCCACGCGGGCGCCTCCCAGCTTTCGGCGCCGCACCGGGGTTCACCACGGGCTCCTGGCTCTCTACGCATGTGACTCCGTTCCCCGACATCGCATCCGGCGCGGCACGCGGCGCCGCCGCCGTCAAGGTTCCCTACACGATAGCGACGGGGTGTATCCGGTCGATGACCGTTCCGTTAAATCAACGTAAAACGTAGTGCGCGGGGCGCTGGCGGAGGCTGGCGGCTGCGCCGATAGGGATCCGAGGCGCCGGAGATCCGGCGCGTGCGTCCCGCGCTCGGTCGGCGCGTGCGGTCCGCTCGCGGCCGGCGCGGTCGACCGGCATAAAATTGTGTGATTAAAGTGTAATGATTATAACTTTGACTTGCGGCATGCAAGCCGCGGTACAGTAAGAGGCATCGCATTCACTCACGCGGGAGCACCATGTCCAAGGACCGATTGATCATCTTCGATACCACCTTGCGCGACGGCGAGCAGTCGCCCGGGTTCTCCATGAACACGGACGAGAAGATCCGGCTGGCGCGGCAACTCGAGGCGCTCGGCGCCGACATCGTCGAAGCCGGATTCCCGATTGCGTCGGACGACGATGCGCATGCCGTAGAGCTCATCGCCCAACAGATCCGGCGTCCGGTGATCGCCGCGCTCGCGCGCTGCAATCCGGCCGACATCGAGCGGGCCGGCGAATCGCTGCGGCCGGCCGAGCGCTCGCGCATCCACACCTTCATCGCCACTTCCGACCTCCACCTGGAGCGCAAGCTGCGGATCGGCCGGGACCAGTGCCTGCAGGCGGTCACCGACGGCGTGACCCAGGCGCGGGGCTACACGGACGACGTGGAGTTCTCGGCCGAGGACGCGACCCGCAGCGACATCGACTTCCTGTGCCGCGTCGTCGAGACGGCCATCGCGGCGGGGGCCACCACCATCAACCTGCCCGACACGGTCGGCTACTGCACGCCGGAGGAGATAGAGGAGTTCTTCACGGAGGTGCGCGGGCGGGTGCGCGGCGCCGACCGCGTCGTCTTCAGCGCGCACTGTCACGACGACCTCGGGCTGGCGGTGGCCAACTCGCTGGCCGCGATGCGGGCCGGCGTGCGCCAGGTGGAGTGCACCATCAACGGCATCGGCGAGCGCGCGGGCAACGCGTCGCTCGAAGAGATCGTCATGGCGACGCGGGTCAAGCCCGACCGGCTGCCCTACACGACCGCCATCGACACGACCCGGCTCGTCCAGACCAGCCGGCTGCTGTCGGAGCTGACGCAGGAGCCGGTGCAGGCCAACAAGGCCATCGTCGGCCGCAACGCGTTCGCGCACGAGGCGGGAATCCACCAGGACGGCGTGATCAAGGACCGCCGCACCTACGAGATCATGACACCGGCGGACGTGGGCGTGGAGTCGACGCTCGTCCTCGGCAAGCATTCCGGACGGCACGCGGTGAAGAAGCGCTGCGAGGATCTGGGGCACGAGCTGAGCCGGTTCGAGCTCGATCGGGTCTACCGGGAGGTCATCGCGCTGGCCGACCGCCAGAAGTCCGTTAGCGACGACGACGTCGCGGCCATCGTCGGACGCCTGCAGGCCGCCGCGCCGGCCGTCGCCGGTGAAGGCGCCGCCTGATGCGCGCCTCCATCGCACTGCTGCCCGGGGACGGTATCGGTCCGGAGGTAATCGACGCCGCGGCGGAGGTCCTGAAAGCCGTCGGCGCGCGTCACGGCCACGGGTTCGCCCTGACGCGCTCGCCGTTCGGGGCCGCCGCGCTACGCGCCGGCGGGCCGCCGTTGCCGCCGGCCACGCTCGACACGTGCCTGGCGGCCGACGCGGTGCTGCTCGGCGCGGTGGGCGATCCGGCTTTCAGCGAGGGACCGCGGGAGCGGCGGCCCGAGACCGGCCTGCTGGAGCTGCGCAAGGCGCTCGGCGTCTTCGCCAACCTGCGTCCGGCGCGGGTCTGGCCGGGGCTCGAGGAGGGCGGCTCGCTCAGGCCCGACACGCTGCGGGGCGTCGATCTGCTCATCGTCCGCGAGCTGATCGGCGGCATCTACTTCGGCGAGCCGCGCGGCCGTACCGAGGACGACCGCGAGGCGTTCGACACGATGCGCTACGCGGCGTACGAGATAGAGCGCATCGCTGCCGTCGCGTTCGAGAGCGCGCGCGGTCGGCGAAACCTGGTGACGTCGGTCGACAAGGCCAACGTGCTCGAGTCGTCGCGGCTGTGGCGCGAGGTGGTGTCCGAGGTCGCCTCCCGCTACCCGGACGTGAAGCTGGAGCACCAGCTCGTCGACTCGTGCGCGATGCGGCTGGTTTCGGATCCCGGCTCGTTCGACGTCATGCTGGCCGGCAACCTCTTCGGCGACATTCTCTCCGACGAGGCGGGCGCCGTGGTCGGCTCCCTCGGCCTGTTGCCGTCGGCCAGCGTGGGAGGCAGGGGAGGCCTGTTCGAGCCGGTCCACGGTTCCGCGCCGGACATCGCCGGCAGGAACCTTGCGAACCCGATCGGGGCCATCGCCTCGGCCGCCATGCTGCTGCGCCACGCGCTCGGCCTGGCCGCCGAGGCGGACGCCGTCGAAGGGGCGATCGGCGCGGCGCTCGACGCCGGCTGCCGGACCGCGGACCTGGCGCGGGAAGGGGAGTCTTCCCTGAGCTGCACGGAGATGACGCGGGCCATCGTCGAGCGGCTCGATCCCAACGGGTAAACGGTTGTCGGCGCTCGGGCGTCCGTTGAAGGTAGCGGGTCGATGGGGGGGGAGACTTGCCGTACCACGTCGTGAGAGTCGTTGCCCGCCGCGCCGCGCCGGCGGGGCTGGCGCTGCTGGTCGCATCGTCCGTCCTGGCGATTCCGGCCGTCTCGTTCGCGCAGCTCGCGCGAGGCGCCGCCGCCGTGCTGGAGCAAGGCCCGCTGGCGCACGGCGCCCTGGCCGTGGCCCCTTTCGTCAACATTACCGCGGAGCCGTCCGACGACTGGGTCGGCACCGGGATCGCGGAGACGGTGTCGGCCGATCTCGAGCGGCGCGACGAGCTGTCCGTCGTCGGGCGCGAGGCACTGCTCGACGAGATCTCGGCGGCCGGCTTCGATCCCGACCGGGCCGCGGCCGGCGATGCGGAACGGACCGTGCGCGAAGCGAGCCGCCGGCTGGGCGCAGCCTGGCTCGTCACCGGCGGTTATCAGCGCATCGGCGATCGGATGCGCATCACCGCGCGGCTGATCGACACGGGGACCGGCGCCGTCGACCTGTTCGCCCTCCAGGACCAGGTCGTGCGCCAGCTCGACGCGGCATTCGACGCGGCGGCGAACGGCGGCATGTATCCGGCCGGCAACGGGAACGGCAACGGGAACGGCAACGCCGGCAGGGCGTTCGGCGGGATCGCGCCGAGCGGGCCCGGCGCCCAGCCGCCGGCGGGGCGTGGCGGAGCGGCTCGCGCGCCCGGCCGGCTAGCGGGCCTTCCGCCGCGGACCGGGCGGGGCGGACCCGCGGGCGGACCGGGCGGACCCGCGGGTGGGCGCTTCGCGCCGGCCGCCGCCGCGGCGCGTCCGGTGCCGCTGCCGCCCGCCGAGGTGACCGGCAGCGTCGTGCTGGGGGCGCCGGCAGCGTCGGGCGGCGCCGCGCCGGCCGCCGGGCTCGCCGCCGCCGCCGGCATCCTCACCGGACGTCCGACGCTCCGCCCCACGCGCACGGAGGTGCGCCCCGACATCGACGGCCGCCTAGACGACCTGGTCTGGCGGGACGCGGTGCGCATCACCGAGTTCGTCCAGGAGTCGCCGCTCGAGGGCGCGCCGGCCACCGAGGACACCGAGGTCTGGATCAGCTACGACGACCAGAACCTGTACGTGGCGGTGCACGCGCACTACGAGGATCCCGGCATCATGCGGGCGACCCGGGTCGACCGCGACCAGTCGTGGCGCGACGACAACATCACGGTCTACTTCGACCCGTTCCTCGACCAGCAGCGGGCCTATGCCCTGTCGGTCAACGGCTACAACGTGCAGGGCGACGAGATCGTCAACGCGCGCGGCCGCACCGGCAGAGGCGGGGGTGGCGGCGGCGGCCGCAGCGGCGGCGGCGGCGGGTTCCGGGCGCAGGGCATCCCGTGGGGCGACCGCTCGTGGGACGCCCTGTTCGACAGCGGCGCGCAGATCGTCGACGACGGCTTCACGGCCGAGATGGCGATTCCGTTCAAGAGCCTGCGCTATCCGCAACGGGGCCGTGACGTCCCGCACCGCTGGGCGTTCCAGATCGTGCGCGAGATCCGGCACAAGGACGAGAACGTCGTCTGGGCGCCGATCTCGCGCGGCGTGGCCGGCTTCCTGCCCCAGATGGGGCTGCTCGAGGGGATGACGAACCTCTCGCTGAGCCGCAACCTGGAGATCATGCCGGTGGCCACCGGCATCCAGCTCGGATCGCTCGACACGTCGAACGGGGCCTTCGTGACGGACAAGGCGCAGCCGGAAGCGGGCGTCAACGTCAAGTACGGCATCACGTCGAACCTGACCGCCGACTTCACGCTCAACCCGGACTTCTCGCAGATAGAGTCCGACCGCCCGCAGATCGAGATCAACCAGCGCTTCGCCCTCTTCTACCCGGAGTTGCGGCCGTTCTTCCTGGAGGGCGCCGAGATCTTCAACGTGTTCGGGCCGATCAACTTCGTGCACACCCGAACCATCCGCGATCCCGACTGGGGCGCGAAGATCACCGGCAAGGTGGGCCGCACGTCGGTCGGCTTCCTCGCCGCGAACGACGCCGCGGCCGGCTCGGTGGCCGGACTCGGCGGGCCGCTCGGCGATTCCGCCGCGAACGTCGTCATCGGGCGGGCGCGGTACGACCTCTACGCCGAGTCGCACATCGGCGCGATGGTGACCAACCGCGACTTCCTCGGCAGCTACAGCCGCATGGCGCTGGCCGACGGCGCCTTCCGGCTGGGCCGGACGCAGTCGGTCGGGTTCGCCGCGGTCCAGGCCGACAACCGCGACCTCGACGGCATCGACTCCCGCGGCACGCTGCTCGACGTCAACTACCGGCTGCAGGGCCGACACTGGAACATCTTCAACGGCACCTACCTGCTGTCGCCCGACTTCCGGACCGACGTGGGCTTCGTGCAGCGCACCGACCAGCAGCGCAACGTCACCACCCTCGGGTACCGGTTCTGGCCCGAGAGCTGGATCATCAACTGGGGGCCCAGCGTCACCTACGGCCGCAACTGGAACTTCGAGGACGTGCTCGAGGACGAGCAGTTCGAGGCCAGACTCAGCACGACGTTCGCCAACAACATCAGCGGCAGCGTCAGCGTGACCCGCGACATGGAGCGCTTCCTCGGCGTGAATTTCCGGAAGTCCGGGTACCGCGCCTTCGGCCGCATCAGCAGCAGCCGCAAGTACTCCATCGGCGGGTTCTACCGCTACGGCGACGAGGTGCGGTACCAGGAGAACCCGTTCCTCGGGCGCGGCGGCAGCGGCGGGATGTTCATCACGCTGCGGCCGGTGTCGCGGTTCCAGTCGCAGATCAACCTGAACACGAGCCGGCTGATCGATCCGCGCGTCGACCCCAGCGTCGGGGACCCGCTGGTCTTCGACGTCACGATCGTGCGCGCCCTGAGCAACTACCAGTTCACCGACCGGCTGGCGTACCGGAACATCGTCGAGTTCAACACGCTGCAGCGCACCGTCGGGCTCAACATGCTGGTGAGCTACCGGGTCAACGCGGGGACGGTGTTCTACATCGGCTACGACGACCGCTACCGGCAGGCCGACCGCATCCTGGGCGAGGACTTCGACGGCGACGGCATCGCCGACTACCTGTTCCCGTCGGTCGACACGCTGCAGCGCACCAACCGGGCGTTCTTCACGAAGTTCCAGTACCTGTTCCGGTATTGAGCGTCGTGGTCCGGCGCACGACTTCCGGGCGGGATGGATCGGAGGCGCCGTGTACGGGATACCCTCATCCGCTATGATAGTGGGCTAAATGTCGTCGGCATCCGGCCCGCGAGCAAGGTGGTAGATGTGCGCCATCTGATTGGCATTCTTGTCATCGTCACGGGCGCAAGCCTGTTTTCGGCGGTTGTCGGCGCCCAGGAAGGGTTGCCCGTCGTGTCCCCGTCCCGCTGGGCGCCGGTCGAGCCGGGTGCCGTGGCCGTCGTCCCGTTCACGAACATCTCCGCGCTGCCCGCCGACGACTGGGTCGGTGCCGGCATCGCCGAGACGCTGACCGCCGACCTGGAACGGCTCGACGCGGTGTCGGTGGTTCGCGGCGAGGGACTGATCGCCGAGGCGCGTGCACTCGGCGCGGGCATGGCATCGTCGGCGGCGGGCGACGCCGAGCGGTGGATGCGGGAGGTCAGCCGCCGGCGCGGGGCCGCCTGGCTGGTCACCGGCGGCTATCAGCGTCTCGGCGATCGGGTACGGATCACCGCCCGGCTGATCGACACCGCGAGCGGTACGGTTGCCGGCGGCGCCAGGGCGGATGGCGCCGCCGACGAAATCTTCACGCTCCAGGACCGCATCGGGGCCGAGCTCACGGGTGCGCTCGTCTCGCAGGCGGACGCCGGTCGGACCGCCGTGCAGGCGCTCCCCCCGCGCGCGTACCGCGCCAGCGAGTACGGCGCCGGTAACGGCAATGGGAACGGGAACGGGATGCTCCCGCCGCGCCGGATGCCATCCGCCGCCGCCGTCGCGCCGCCGGCCCGGCCCCGCCCCGCGCCCGTCGAGACGGACGTGAACGGCGAGATCGCCTTGGGCGGCGCACCGATGTCGGCCGGTTTCGGCGTGGCGGAGGGGGTTGGCATCCTGACCGGGCGTCCGACCATGCGCCCGCCGCGAGCCCGCCAGCAGCCGCGGGTAGACGGGCGACTCGACGACGCGGTCTGGCGCAATGCGCTCCACATCACCGACTTCGTGCAGCAGAACCCGGTGGAGGGAGCGCCGGCGACCGAGGCCACCGACGTCTGGATCGCCTACGACAGCCAGAACTTCTACCTCGCGGTGCACGCCCACTACTCGGATCCGAGCCTGATGCGCGCCAACCGCAACGACCGCGACCAGGCGTTCGAGGACGACAACATAGCGATCTACTTCGACACGTTCCTCGACCAGAACCGCGCCTACCGCTTCAGCGTCAACGGCTACGGCGTGCAGGGCGACGCCGTCGTCAACGCGCGGGGGTACAGCCGCAGGGCGCGCGGCCGGCGAACCGGCAGCTACTCCATGTCCCGCAACCAGATCCCCACCGGAGACTCGTCCTGGGACGCGCTCTTCGACAGCGGTGGGCAGATCGTCGACGACGGCTTCACGGCCGAGATGGCGATCCCGTTCAAGAGCCTGCGCTATCCGGAGCGCGACCGGGACATTCCGCACCGCTGGGGTTTCCAGATCGTGCGGGAGGTGCGCGGCAAGGACGAGAACCAGGTCTGGGCGCCGGTGACGCGCAACATCTCGGGCTTCCTGACGCAGGTGGGGCTCCTGGAGGGGATGACCAACCTCTCGATGAGCCGCAACCTGGAGATCCTGCCGACGTTCACCGGCATTCAGCGCGGTTCTCTCGACAGCCGGGGCGACTTCGTGAACAAGGACCCGTCGCCCGAGGGCGGGCTCAACGTCAAGTACGGCATCACGTCGAACCTGACCGCGGACGTGACCGTCAACCCCGACTTCTCCCAGATCGAGTCGGATCTGCCGCAGATCGAGGTCAACCAGCGCTTCGCGCTCCGCTATCCGGAGTTGCGCCCGTTCTTCCTGGAGGGCGCCGAGATCTTCCAGATGCTCGGTCCGCTCACCTTCGTCCACACGCGGACCATCGTCGATCCGGAGTTCGGCGCGAAGCTGACCGGGAAGGTGGGCAATACGACCCTCGGCGTGATCGCGGCCAACGACGAGGCGCCGGGCCGGGTCGAGCCGGGCAACCTGGCGTACGGCCGCAAGGCGAACAACTTCGTCGGACGGGCGCGCTACGACCTGTACGCCGAGTCCTACCTCGGGGCGATCTTCACGCACCGGGGCTTCATGGACAGCCACAGCACGCTGGGGGCCGTGGACGGCAACTTCCGCGTGGGGCAAACCCAGGGCGTCGGGTTCAAGCTCGCCCAGACGGACCACCGCGACATGGACGGCGTCAGCCGCCAGGGCCAGATGGTCGACCTCAGCTACCGGCTGAACAGCCGGCACTGGAACAGCTTCGTGGCGGTATACACCCTGTCGCCCGACTTTCGGCACGACGTCGGCTTCGTGCGGCGGGTCGACACCAAGCGCCTCTACAGTCGGCTCGGCTACAACTTCTGGCCCGAGAGCTGGATCGTCAACTGGGGGCCGAGCATCCAGTACGGCCGCAACCACAACTTCGCCAACGATCTGGACGACGAAGACGTCCGGCTCGGGTTCAACGCCCGTTTTGCGCGGAACATCAGCTTCAATGCCGACGTGCGCGAGGAGATGGAACGCTACCGCGGCGTCAACTTCCACAAGCGCGCGGTGTCGGTCGGCGGGGAGGTCAACACGAACCGGATGCTGGTCTTCGGCGGTTACTACCGCCAGGGCGACGAGGTCAAGTACCAGGAGAACCCCTATCTCGGCAAGGGGGGCAGCGGCAGCTTCTTCGCCGCGTTGCGGCCGGTCTCGCGGTTCCAGTCCGAGCTGAATCTCAGCGTGAGCGACTTCATCGACCTGCGCAACGGCGCGGACACGATCTTCGACGTGAAGATCCTCCGTACCCTGAGCACCTACCAGTTCACCGACCGCTTCATGCTGCGCAACATTGCCGAGTACAACACGTTCGATCGGAAGTTCGGCCTGAACTGGCTGCTCACGTACCGCGTGAACGCGGGGACCGCCTTCTATGTGGGCTACGACGACCACTACCAGCAGGCGGATCGGCTGTACGGAGACGTCGACGGCGACGGGTTCGAAGATCAGTTGTTCCCGACGCTGACGTTCATGCAGCAGACCAACCGCGCCGTCTTCACGAAGGTCCAGTACCTGTTCCGCTACTGACCTGCCTTGCTACGATTACCGGGCAGGACGCCGTTGCCGGGCGCGCCCCGCACCGTTCTTGCTGAACCCGGCACTGTCGTTCCGAACAATCGTCGCCATTTCGCGCCGGCCGGGTCGGCGCACCGAGGTTACGCCATGAAGACTCGCTCTTGCTCGATCCTCTTCGCGCTCGCACTGGCGGCCGCGGCAGCGCCGGTCGCCGCCCAGGGCGATGGCCCGCAGCTCGACAAGCTGACCCTGCCGGACGGCTTCTCCATCGAGGTCTACGCGCCCGACGTGCCGAACGCGCGGCAACTGTCGCTCAGCCCGAACGGGACGCTCTTCGTCAGCACCCGCCGGCTCGGCAACGTCTACGCGGTGCGCGACGACGACGGCGATCAGAAGGCCGACCGCGTGCTGACGCTCGACAGCGGCCTCAACATGCCGAACGGGGTCGCGTTCCGCGACGGCGATCTCTACGTCGCCGAGGTCAACCGCGTCCTGCGCTACGACGACATCGAGGCGCACCTCGAGGCGCCGCCCGAGCCGGTGGTCGTCAACGACGAGTTCCCGACCGACCGGGCCCACGGCTGGAAGTTCATCGCGTTCGGTCCCGACGGCCGCCTCTACGTGCCGGTCGGCGCGCCGTGCAACGTCTGCGACCACGAGGCGACCACGCCCATCTACTCCACCATCAACAGCATGAACGCGGACGGGAGCGACCTGCGGATCTACGCGCACGGCATCCGCAACACGGTCGGCTTCGCCTGGCACCCCGAGACCGACGAGCTCTGGTTCACCAACAACGGCCGCGACCGTCTGGGCGACACGCAGCCGGCCGACACGTTGCACCACGCGCCGGAGCCAGGCCTGCACTTCGGCTTCCCGTTCTGTCACCAGGGCGACATCCAGGATCCCGAGTTCAACACGCGCCCGTGCAGCGAGTTCCGCCCGCCGGCGCAGAAGCTGGGCCCCCACGTCGCCTCGCTCGGCATGCGGTTCTATACCGGCGACATGTTCCCGGCCGAGTACCACAACCAGATCATCATCGCGGAGCACGGTTCGTGGAACCGGACCCCGGAGGCGGGCCACACCGGCTACCGTCTGACGGTGGCGAAGCTCGACGGCGACCAGGTGACCGACTACGAGGTGTTCTCCGAGGGCTGGCTGGAGGAGGACAATACGTGGTGGGGGCGTCCGGTGGATGTGCAGGTTATGCCGGACGGGGCGCTGCTGGTCAGCGACGACACGGCGGGGGCGATCTACCGGATCACGTACTCGGAGTAGCGATGCCGAGGGGCGCGGCGGACGTGCCCCTCTCGACTTCCCTTGCGGAAGTGCAGAAGGGGATAGGAACCGCGGAGCACAAGGCGTTCGTCGCGCGGCTAGCGGAGACGCGGAGCACCACATGAGCCCTCGGGTCGGTTGCGGCGTCGTGAAATCCTGGACGAGGTGGACGAAGCGGACCGCGATGCTCCGAGTCGTGGTGCTCGCCGCTCTCGTCGCAGCGTCCTCGGTAGAAGCGACGGCGACCGGTGAGCAGAGCGTCGGCGCCCAGGCTGCGGCGGCCGTCGGCGGCCAGCTCACGCCGGAGCTGATCCGCGCGCGGACCGAGCGCGAGTGGAGCGTCAAGGCCGAGAAGATGCGGCGCCACCTGCTGCCGCTGATGCGGGCGCACGAGATCGACCTCTGGATCATCATGAGCCGCGAGAACGCCCCGGACCCGGCCCTGGAGCTGTTCGGCGGCTACGGGATCACCGGCTGGTACGGCCACCGCAACGCCTATCTGTTCTTCGACGCCGGTGAGGAAGGGCTGCAGACGACGGTCCTCGGGACGCACCTGAGCGGCCACCTCGCGCCGTTCTACGACACGCGCACGCTGTACGGCGAGGAAGGGCTCGCGCCGCACCTGCGGCGCTATATCGAGGAGCGGGACCTGCGGCGAATCGCCATCAACCAGTCGCGGACCATCAGCATGGCGGACGGGCTGACGGCGGAGCTGAAGGAATACCTGCTCGACGCCCTGGGGCCGCGGTACCATGATCGTCTCGTCTCGTCCGAGCCGCTCCTCGTCGAGTACGTCTCCACGCGCACGCCGGCCGAAGATGCGATCCAGCGGGAGGCGTCCGCGGCGACCTTCGCCATCCTGCGGCGGGCGCTGTCGAACGAGGTGATCACGGCGGGCCGGACCACCCTGCTCGACGTCCACTACTGGATCACCGCCGAGTGGAAACGGCAGGGCTTCGAGTTCAACTTCCCGGCGTCGGTCGATCTGCAGCGCGCCGGCGCCGAGCCGCGGGACAGCGACGACGCGGTCATCCTACCCGGCGACCTGCTGCACGTCGACTTCGGGGTGCGCACTTCCGGCATCGTGGCCGACCAGCAGAAGATGGCCTACGTCGTGCGGCCGGGCGAGGAGGAGCCGCCGGCCGGATTGCGCGCCGCGTTCGAGCGCTCGAACCGGATGGCGGAGATCATCCTGGAAGAGTTCGTGCCCGGCCGCACCGGCGTCGCCATCAAGACGGCGGCGGAGGCGCGGGCGGCCGACGAGGGGATCGACGCGCTGGTCTACTCGCACGCCCAGGGCAACTGGGTGCACGACGCCGGCGTCTGGATGGTCTTCGACTGGCCTGACCGCTACGGCGACCACCCCCGGTTCCCGCTGCGCGCCGGGGAGTGGATCTCGCTGGAGTTCTCGATCACCGCGCCGGCACCCGAGTGGGACGGGCAGGCAGTCACCATCATGCGCGAGGAGGACACCCTCGTGCACGGGGACGGCCGCGTCGAGTACCTGTCCGGGCCGCAGACGGAACTCTGGCTCATTCGCTGATCCGGTCGCGCTCGGATGCCCCCTCCCTGAGGGATTCCCGGCAGTAGCGTCGACGCGCGGCGTCGTGAGCCGGAATGCGCCGGCGCTACGTCCAGTCGTCGAGGGCGTCCGGCGCATCGAGCGGCACGGCGCGCGCGCCGTCCCCCAGCGGATACGCGTTCGGGGCCCGGCAGAAAATCGACAGCGACCGGACCGAGCCGGGCGGCAGATCGCGGGCGATCCTGCGCAGTGGGCCGGCGTCGCGGGCGTCCGGGTGCTCGGTCCACTTCGCGTCGGCCAGTTGGAACGTTCCTGCACGGTGCAGGAGAAAGTCGGCCTCGCGCGCGCGGTCGGCCCGGAAATGGAAGTCCCAGCCGCCGCGCCGGTTCGACTGCGCGCGGCGAATTTCGGCGCAGACCAACGTCTCCCACAGCGCGCCGGCCAGCGGCGAGGAACGGAGCGCCTCGATCGTGTGCACACCGCACAGGAACGCCGCCAGCCCGGCGTCGCGCAGGTACAACTTGGGCCGCTTGACGAGCCCCTTCGTGCGGTTCGCGAACCATGGCTCCAGCAGCATGACCTGATGCGACGCGGCCAGCGCCGAGAGCCAGGCGGCGGCCGTGGACCCGCTGATACCGGCGTCGCGCGCGAGGTCGGCGCGGTTGAGCAACTGCGCCGAGCGCAGCGCCGCGGCGCGCAGGAAGCGCTCGAAGTCCCGGAGGCTCGTCACCTGCAGGAGCTGTCGCAGATCCCGCTCCAGGTAGGTCGCCACGTACGACCGCAGGAAGCCCTCCGCGTCGATGTCCCGGTTTTCGTACAGCTCCGGGAAGCCGCCGCGGACCAGGAACTGCTCGGCGGCCAGGTCGGGATGCCCCGTCTTGGCCTCGGCGAACGAGAGCGGCTCGAGCTCGATGACCGCGGCGCGGCCCGCCAGCGAGTCGGAGACCGATTTCATCAGGCCGAGTGGCTGCGACCCCGTCAGAAGGAAGGCGCCGTAGCGCCCGCGCTCACGATCGACCGCCGCCTTGAGGTGTCTGAACAGTCCGGGCGCATATTGCACCTCGTCCAGGATGACGGGCGGCGGGTGCCGCGCGAGAAACGTATCCGGATCGCGCTCGGCCTGTTCCGCCTCGCTCGGCAGGTCGAGGGTCACGAAAGCGTGGTCCGGGAACAGCCGCCGCATCAGACTGGTCTTCCCGGTCTGGCGGGCGCCGGTCAGCACCACCACCGGCCGCGTCGCAGCGCGCTGCAGCAGGAGCGGCTCGATGTGCCGGTCGATCCACATCGTGCAAATTCTAGGATTACATAGAAGAATTTGCACGTCGGATTGCGAGATCGCGACATCGTGGCTATTGTCTCGGGATGCGCTGGCCTCGACCGTGCCGGATGTTGGTGCTGGGGGCCCTCCTGGTCGGCGGAGGACCGGTTTCGGCCCAGAGCGCGGGCGACCCCGATGTGGAAGCGGTTCTGCAGCGCATCCAGGCCTCCGTCGAGCGCTTCTATTCGCGGGCGCGGCACGTGCTGGCCGACGTGCGCGTCCGCGTGCGGCCGATGGCACGCGACTTTCGCTCCACCGGTCGTGCCAGAAACCTGCTGTACGAGATGCGGGTCGAGTGGGCGGAGGGGACCGGCACGACGACCGCCGAGCCCCTGGTGATAAGAAGACTCCTGGAGGCCAATGGCCGGACGGCCGCACCGGAAGACGAGCCCCAGTGCGCCGATCCGGAACCATTTTCGGAGGAGCCCCTGGCAATCTTCCTTCCCGCGAAGCGGAAGGACTACGTGTTCACCTGGTCCGGGCGCGATCGCGAGGCGGGCCGGGAGACGGACGTCCTCGAGTATCGGCTGCGGCAGGAAGAAGCACCGACCATCGAGTGGGAAGAACTCTGCGTCAGCATCGACCTGCCGGGACACACGCGGGGAAGGGTCTGGGCCGATGTGGAAAACGGAGACGTGCTGCGCGTGGACGAGCGCCTGAGCGGCATGTTCGAGTTCCGGGTGCCGCGCGAGCAGCGTCGCCGGGGCGTGCGGTCGACGATGACCATCGAGAGCTCCCACAGCACGGTCCGCTATCGCCGGGTGGCGTTCTCCGATCCGGACGAATCGTTGCTGCTGCCGGCCTCGATGGAGTCGATGACGGTGTGGCGCAACGCGGGCGTCGCGCGCCAGTTCATCACGCACGAGATCTCGAACTACCGGCGGTTCGTCACCGGCGGGCGCATAGTCGGGATTCCGCGCCGTCCCTGATCGTCTCGGTCACGTTCCAGCCCACATCGTCCATGCTCTCGCGGGATCAGCTCGCCCAGGTGCGGCGGGTTCAGCATGTGGCCGACGCGATCGCTTGCCATGTCGTTCATGGTTACGGGTTATGCGATGATCTCGACCGGGAGTCCGGCTCCTGCGATGGGGATTGATGGCCGTCAGTACGGACGACGTCCGGCGCCAGCTTGGCCTCGGTGAGGACAGCCGCTGGGAGTTCAAGCAGATCGAGTTCCGGGGCGATCGTCCCGTCAGCCCGCGCCGCGACGACCTGGCCGATGAACTCGCCGCCTTCGCCAACGCCCGTGGCGGCGTGCTGGTGTGCGGCGTCACCGACGATGGCGACGTACAGGGCATGTCGCGGGCGCAGATGAACGCCTTGGATCGCATCCTGTCCGACGCTTGCGCGGACTCGATCAAGCCGCCCATCGATGTTGAGATCACCCGTCACGAGATCGGCGACGGCAAGCCGTTGCTCGTGGTGGAGGTGGCGCCCGGCGAGGCCCAGCACGACAGTCCGGGAGGCAGCTACCGTCGTGTGGGCAGCTCCAAGCGCCAGATGACGCCCGACCAGCGTCTGCGTCTGGCGCAACAGCGCGGGCAGTCGCGGTTCTTGTGGTTCGACAGGCAGCCCGTGCCGGAAACCGGATTCGAGACCCTGAGCGAGCGTCTGTGGAAACCGCTCGTCAGCATCGCAGGCGCCGCCGATCCCCCGCGGGCGCTCCGGAACCTGCGCCTGCTGACACCGGACGATGGCGACGCGCTTCGCGCCACCGTCGCCGGCATCCTGTTGTGTACGGAGGCCCCCGAGCGGTGGTTCCCCAACGCCGCCATCACGGCGACCCGCTACCGCGGCGCCGACCGCGCTTCCGGCCAGCTCGACGCGCAGCAGATTGTCGGGCCGGTCCATCGGCAGATTGCCGACGCGGTCAGATTCGCCGTGCGCAACATGCGCGTCGCCGCCCGCAAGACACCCGGGCGTATCGACATGCCGCAGTACAGCCGGGAAGCGATATTCGAGGCGCTGGTCAATGCAGTGGCCCACCGGGACTACTCCATGTCCGGCCGCCGTATCAGGTTGTCGATGTTCGAGAACCGACTGGAGATCGATTCGCCCGGCGCGCTGCCCAACGGCATGACCATCGCCAATATGGAAGCCAGCCAGGCGACCCGGAACGAGGTCATCGCCTCCGTTTTCGGACGCCTGTCGGTCGGCGACATTCCGGGATCGGAGAGTCGTCAGTTCCTGATGGAACGACGCGGCGACGGCGTCATGATCATCGTCAGGAAGACACGGGAGACAGCAGGAAGACCGCCGGTATACGCGGTGATCGACGAATCGAACGTGCAGCTCACCATTCCCGCCGCGGATCTGGAGCTCACAGAGGCGCGAGCCGTCATCACCGTGCGGTCGGCAGGCCGGCCGCTCACCGGCGTCGAGATTCTGGCGCTGTTCCCGAACGGGGCTTGGAAGAGTAGCGCCACGGATGCAGCGGGCGAGGCAGCCATCGAGCTGCACAGCACGCATCTCCCGATGACCGTGTACGCCGCCGCGCCCGGACATGCCGCTCACGTCGAACGGGAGTGGACCCCGAGCCGCGGGGCTCTGGCCCTGGAGCTGCCCGCCTTGCCGCAGGGCGGCGCAGCCATCTTCTCCAAGGCGGTCGGTCACCTCCCGGGCCTCAGAGGACGGTTGAATCCGAAACTCGATGCGCTCGATCGCACGTATCTGTACGCCGACAACATCTCCATCAACGACGGCATGCAACAGCCCGTTCACTTCGTTCTCGGCGAGGATCTGCGGCTGACCGACGCCTGGGGCTACGAGCTGCTGGTGCGGATCGTCGATATCGTCGGCCGGTCCGCCCTCGTCGAGTATCGGGCGGTCCCGGAAGGGGCAGGCCCCGGACCATGACGCCGGCCGGACTCCCGCGGGGTCCGCTCGCGCGCGGCAACCTCATCCCAGTGCCCCCACGGCAGTGACGGGAAGCGGTACACGGGAACGCAACGCAGGCCCCGAAGGAGCAGCGGCATGGCTGACACACTGCACGACCTGCTTCGCGCGCTGCACATGGCGACCGGGTTCGTCGGCCTGGCCGCCTTCTGGATCCCTGCCCTCACGCGCAAGGGGGGAAGGCTTCACGTCGCCGCCGGCTGGGTATTCGGCTCGTGCGCCTACGTCGTGGCGCTGACCGCCCTCGGCTCGACCTCGTGGGCGCTGCTGCATCCGTCGAGCTGGGCGGGGGAACCGGTCAGCCTGGGCCAGGTTCCGCCCGACGAGATCATGTTCGTCGCCATCCTCGGCTTCCTTGGCCTGCTGCTGCTGCACGGGGTCGAGACCGGCGTCCGCGCGATGCGGACGCGCCGCGAACCGGACCAGTTCGCCGGCTGGCGCCTGCGGGCCCTCAGCTTGGCCGTGCCCGCGGCCGGCCTGGGGCTCTTCGTCTTCGGCCTCTTCCACCTCGTCCAGGGCGGCGGCGGTCTCTTCTTGATCCCCGTGGCGCTGGGGACCCTCGGCATCGCCGACTACTTCGAGGAGCGCCGGTTTCTCGCCAATCCCCGCCCCACCCCGATGGCCTGGTGGTACAAGCACATGGAAGGGATGATCGGGTCCGGCATCGCCTTCCACACCGCCTTCCTCGTCTTCGGCGGGCAGCGTCTGTTCGGCGGCGCCCTCATGCTGGGCTCGTGGTCGTTCCTGCCCTGGATTCTGCCGGCCGCCCTCGGGCTTCCGGCGCTGCAGATCTGGACGCGCCACTACAAGCGCAGGTTCGGAGAGCTCCCGGAGCAGATCGCGAAGGGATCGACGGCCCGCGCAGACTGAACAGGACCGGGACGTCGGCATGGTGTGAGGCCGTCGCGCGCACATGGAACCCGGGCTGTCCCTTGCCGGGCAGCGAGCGAGAGGTCTGGCCGCAAAGAGTGCCGCCCCCGCGTGATACCCTTGACACCCTCCACCCCGCCATGCCCATTCCCGCCGGCCAACCCGCCCCCAACCTCAGCGTTTCCGCCTGGGTGCAGGGCGCCGCCACGAACCTGGATCAACAGCGCGGCAACGTGGTCCTGATCGAGGTCTTCCAGGTCAACTGCCCCGGCTGCTTCTTCAGCGCCATCCCCGAAGCGATCAAGGTCCACGACCGCTTCGCCGGCCAGCCGGTCACGGTTCTCGGCATCGCCACCGCCTTCGAGGACTGGGACAAGAACACCTTCGACAACCTGCAGCGGCTCGCGGAGACCGGCCAGGTGATCGGCGAGACCCGTCTGATGCTGGATCGGGCCGGCCTGCTCGACGACGGCAAGCTCCGCTATCGCATCCCGTTCCCGCTGGCCATGGACGAGTTGATTCCGGTCGCCGGTGACCCTACGCGGGAACAGGCCGTGGCCGCCATTCGCCCCCAGGTTCCCGTCTTCGATACGCTTCCCGAAGCGCACCAGAGCCAGTTGATCGACCGGGTGACAACGTACCTGAAGTCCCGCGAGTACGCGCCAACGACCTTCGATCGATACGCTCTCCAGGGCACGCCGTCGACCATCGTCATCGACCAGCGGGGTACGCTTCGCGAGATCACCTATGGCCAGGTCGGCGATCTCGCCCCGACGGTCCAGGCCCTCCTCGACGAGTGAAGACCGCGGAGCGGACATCAGCGCCGCCAACCTGCCGCGCGGTACAGGCTGTGCGATGATCAAGCGTGCGATGCGTCCACGCGCCGCCCGGCAGCGGCCCGGTCCCGCCGCGCCTGGGCAAGCTCGTAACTCGCCTGCATTCGCATCCAGTGGTCGGCGGTGCCCCAGCCGATCTCCTCCAACGCCAGCGCCATTTTCGCCGACACCCCCGCTCTTCCGTTCAACACGCGCGACAGTGTTCCGCGCTCGCAACCGAGACGCGCTGCCGTATCGGTCACGTTCCAGCCCACGTCGTCCATGCTCTCGCGGATCAGTTCGCCCAGGTGCGGCGGGTTCAGCATGGGGCCGACGCGATCGCGTTCCATGTCGTTCATGGTCAACACTCCCTTACGGTCAGTGATAGTCGATCAGGTCCACGTCGACCGCCTCGCCGTCCTTGAAACGGAACACCACGCGCCAGTTGCCCGAGACGCGGACGCTCCACTGGCCCGAGCGGTCACCCTTGAGGGGATGCAGCCGGAAGCCGGGTGCGTCGGCGCTGCCCGGATGGGTTGCCTCTTGCAGCCGGAACAGAATGCGCCGGATCCGTGGCACCGAGCCCGCAGGCAGCCGCGCGGCATCGTCCCGCTCGTGCAGGGCGCGCAGACCCTTGTGCCTGATTCTCATGGCTCACTGTGCCTGATTCTCATGGCTCACTGTGCCTGATTCTCATGGCTCACTGTAGCGCGCAGCGTTACGCGCCGCAAGACGGAGCACTTGTGCGTTGTCTAGGCGCGGTGCAATGACTGTCCGGCTACACCGCGCTGGTCGTGCGCCCTGCGGGTTGGCCGTCCGATGGAGGCAGGAGGCCGGTTTACCCATCCGCAAGCACGCGTGTAGAGTGGGGTTATGGAGGGCGTATGTCTGCGATCCGTTGGGCGTTGGTAGTGTGTCTCGTGCTGACTGCGGACCAGGCGCCGGCGCAGTCGGGCAGCCCCTTCGTCCCGGTGACGGACGAGGTGTTGCAGGATCCCGATCCAGCCGACTGGCTCATGTGGCGGCGGACGCTCGACGGCTGGGGCTACAGTCCGCTGGATGAAATCGATCGCGACAACGTGGGCGACCTGCGAATGGTCTGGACGCGAGCTCTCGGGCCCGGTCTCCAGCAGGGAACGCCGCTCGTTCATGACGGCGTCCTGTACATGCCCAACCCGCGGGACGTGATCCAGGCGCTCGACGGCGCCAGCGGCGATCTCCTGTGGGAATACCGGCGCTCGCTCCCCGACGACGTGGACGAGCACCTCATCACCGTCCTCGCCGAGATCAACCGCAATCTCGCCATCTACGAAAACCTCATCATCGACACCAGCGTCGACGACTACGTCTTCGCCCTCGATGCGGAGACGGGCCGGCTGGCCTGGGAGACCGAGATTCTCGACTACCGGACGCATCCCGCCAACCAGACCTCCGGACCGATCATCGCCGACGGCAAGGTGATCTCGGGACGGAGCTGCACCCCGCAGGGTGGACCGGACGCGTGCGTCATCACGGCGCACGACGCCCGGACCGGTGCGGAGCTGTGGCGGACGCGCACCATTCCCGCGCCCGGCGAACCGGGTGACGAGAGCTGGGGCGATGTGCCCTACGAGGAGCGCAAGCACGTGGGCGCCTGGATGGTGCCCAGCTACGACCCGGCCTTGAACCTCATCTACATCGGCACGTCGGTGACGTCGCCCGCCCCGAAGTTCATGCTCGGCGGGACCGACAAGCAGCACCTGTACCACAACTCCACGCTGGCCCTCGACGCCGACACGGGCGAGATCGCGTGGTACTACCAGCACCTGAACGACCATTGGGATCTCGATCACCCGTTCGAACGCCTGTTGCTCGACACGGTCGTCGCGCCGGATCCGGCGGTCGTGCCCTGGATCAATCCGCGGCTGCGGCATGGCGAGGTGCGCAAGGTCGTCACCGGCATACCCGGCAAGACCGGTGTTGTCTACACGCTCGACCGCGAAACCGGCGAGTTCCTGTGGGCGACGCCGACGGTCACGCAGAACGTGATCAGCGGCATCGACGGCGCCACCGGCGCGGTCACGGAGAACCCCGAGGTCGTCTTCACGGGCAACGGGCAGACCGTGCTGGCCTGCCCGACGCTGGTGGGCGGCAAGGACTGGGAGGCGGGGGCCTACAGCCCGCAGACGGAGCTGATGTACTTCCCGTTGCGCAACGCCTGCGCGCGGATGATGGCCACGGCCGGCAGCGACAGCGTGGCGACTTCGCTCTATGCGCTCGCCGTGCGGAGCGAGCTTGCGCCCGGCACCGAGCAGCTCGGCACGGTCCAGGCGATCTCCCCGGAGACCGGCGAGCTCGTCTGGAAGTACGAGCAGCGGGCCGCCACCACCTCGCTCGTCGCGACCGGCGGCGGACTCGTGTTCGGCGGCGACCTCAACGGCCGGTTCCGCGCCCTGGACGCGGAGACCGGGGACGTGCTGTGGGAGGTGAACCTGGGCTCGCCGATCACCGGGTTTCCGATCACGTTCGCAGTCGACGGCCGGCAGTACGTCGCGGTCAGCACCGGCAGCTCGCGCACCCTGGTGTACTTCGCGCCCCTGACGCCCGAGCTGCGCCCGAGCATGGGCAACAACCTGTTTGTTTTCGCCTTGCCCGAGTAGTGGTCCGGCGAGCGGACTGGGCGAGGTGCTCTGCCTCGCCGGCCCGCCAGGCGTCGGCAGGTCCTCGCTGGCGCCGTGTACGGTCGAGGCGCTTGGGTGCGGGTTCGCGGGGGAGGTAAACAGGGGAGGATTGTGTGATTGCCGTCCTGCTGCCCATCCGGCACGACAAGCGCAAGACGGCGCGCCAAGTGCTGCAGCGGAACGGCGCCATCATGAAGTGGGCGAGCGCGCAGGGTCACCGGCAGGACAAATCCGGCCGGCGAGGCCATCGCGGGTCGGTGAGAACGCAAAGTCCTGGAGAGCCACAGATGAACCCCCAGCGGGACACCGATGCGTTTGAGCATGATGGCGAGTGGTGGGATCCGAGAAACGCGGGTCAGAGATGGAGCGGTACCCTCCGCTTCGACGAGGATGAAGGTGGCACTCTTCGCCTTACAGTACCGGTGGCTGTTGAAGTGTAGTAGCTACGACTTGATCTGACAGGGGCCCCTGGCCGGGACCGTCTGTCCGATTGACGTCTATGGGGCGTTGTCGATCACCTTCTCCTCAGCCAGCCGGCGTCCATCCTGGAGCACTACTGTCCCACATTTTTCAGCTCCACAGCAGCATCTGCGGGTTCGGGGCACGGGGGTAGAGTGTCTGGCCGGCAGTTGAAAGTCGGCGGCGAGAGTGCTACGTTATCCGACCTTCCGTGTCTCGGCAAGCGCCCCGTCGTCTTCCTCGTCGAGGTGCGCCTTCAGGATCCAGAGGTGCTGATAGTCGAGGATGCGGCGATAGTGCTTCTCCGTCTCCCGGGACGCCACCGCGGCCCATCGCACCGCCATATCCTCGTTCCGTCACCGACTCATCGACGCGTGTGCTGGCGGATTCCCGCATGCGACGAGTCAATGAGGTTGGTCGACGTCAGGCACCGACGCAGCTCCTTCGGCAGGCCCAGGCGATTGACCGTGAACATCTCCGCGAGCCCTTCGCGCAGGCTCGCCGCCGCCGACGGCCACTCCCGCTCCAGCCACGACGCATACTGCTCCAGCTTCTGGATGCCCGCGTCGGCCTCCAGCCTCCACGCCGCACGCAGCGTCGCGCGCGCCTGCTCGTGCTGTTCCTTCGGCAGGTGGCTCAAGACGTTCCGGACCTTGTGGGACTTATTCCGATATCGGAATAAAAAATCACAAGTATAGGAACGTGCTGGGGCATCTGCCGGAGCGGCTGCACGCCAGCGTCGAGCGGGCGCTGCGCACGGCGTGGGACCTGCATTCGGAGGCCGGCGCGAAGCGGGCTCTGGAACGTCTGGCCCGCTCGCTCGAGAACGAGCATCCCGGCGCCGCGGCGTCCATCCGCGAGGGGCTGGACGAGACGCTGACCGTGCTGCGGCTGGGCCTGACGGGGCCGCTGCAGCGGACGCTGCGCACGACGAACATCATCGAGAACCTCAACTCCGGGGTGGAGCGTTACACGTGCAACGTGAAGCGCTGGCGCAGCGGTCAGATGATTCAACGCTAAGCTAAGGACGGTGACGGAAACTACGTTGCCACGTTCGCGGGCGCGAGCCCCGGAATCACGGGCCTGGGGCGTCACGCCAGTTGGCAAAGTTGTATCGATCACTGTCCTAAGGGTCGGCGCAAAAATAACTTCCTAGAAGTGCCTGTAGTCTCGCTATAGAGCGCACTTGGTCCCGCAACGGTCTTGGCGTCGACCAGTCCCGTCAAAGCAAAGGCTCTCTGGGATTCCGGAGCAGAGGCCGGCCCAGACTTATGGCATAATTGCGGAAACATGGATCCGCAATGGTGCCACAATGAGACCAACCGAGTTCTCCGTCGACACGATCATCGCCTTGCTCCGCAAGCAGACCATCGCCACGCTGCCCGAGGTGATGGTGGCTCTCGGCCCCCGCGCCAGCAGGCGCACCGCGTTTCGCAAGCTCAAGGACCTCGACGCCCGGACCAGCTACTCGCATCGCGGCGGCTACTACACCCTCGACGCACTCGCCGACTTCGACGAGCACGGCCTGTGGTCCTTCGCCGGGGTCCGCTTCTCCCGCGCCGGCACCCTGATCGCAACCGCCGAGTCGTTCGTCAACCACGCCGAGGCGGGATACTTCGTCGACGAGTTGGACAACCTGCTCGCGGTCGGCACCCAGGACCCGCTGCGCAAGCTCGTCGGCGACGGGCGGCTGACGCGGCACAAGCTCGCCGGCCAGTTCCTCTACTGCGCGGCCGACCGCGCGCACCAGACCCACCAACTGCGCGCGCGGCGCCTGTTGCTGGCCACGCCCGGACTCGTGCGGCCCCTGCCCGAGGCCGACCTGATGCCGGAGGAGCTGCGCGCGGCCATCGTGTTGTTTGCCAGCCTGCTCGACGAACGGCAGCGGCGTCTGTTCGCCGGCCTCGAAGCGCTCAAGTGCGGGTGGGGCGGCGACCGGCGCATCGCCGAACTGCTCGGCATTGACCCGTCGACGGTTGCCGCCGGCCGGCGGCAACTCGTCGAGCGCGACGTCGAGATCGACCGGGTGCGACGCGCGGGCGGCGGACGCCGACCAACGGAAAAAAAACGCCGGAAATCATCGCCCACATCGAAGCGCTGATGGACCACGAGACGGCCGGCGACCGGTCCGCGGCCTGAAGTGGACACGCCGCACGACCGCCAAGGTCGCCGCCGAACTGTGCAAGCTCGGAACCCACATCTGCGCGCGAACCGTCGCCCGGCTTCTCAAGAAGATGGGATTCTCGCTGCGCGTCAACCACAAGAAGCGTGCGGGTGCCTCGCACCCGAACCGCGACGACCAGTTCCAGCACATCGCCGAACTGCGCGAGCGCTGCGCCGTCGACAACACGCCGGTCATCAGCGTCGACACCAAGAAGAAGGAACTCGTCGGCGCATTCCGCAATCCCGGCGCCAAGTGGGACCACAGACCCGAACTGGTCAACGACCACGACTTCCGCTCCGATGCCGACGGCCTCGCCATCCCCTACGGCATCTACGACACCCGGGCCAACGCCGGCACCGTCTTCGTCGGCCAGACCGCCGACACCCCGGCGTTCGCCGTCGACTGCATCGAGAAATGGTGGCGCACCGAGGGCTGCAAGCACTATCCCGAGGCCAACGCACTGCAGATCCTGGCCGACGGGGGCGGCAGCAACAGTTGCACCGCGCGCGCCTGGAAATTCAACCTGCAACACCGCCTCGCCAACCGGCACGGCCTGCGCGTGAGTGTGGCCCACTACCCGCCGGCCACCTCCAAGTGGAATCCCATCGAACACCGCCTGTTCTGTGAGGTCACCAAGAACTGGGCAGGCCGGCCGCTCGACAGCTACGAGACCATCCTCAAGTACCTGCGCACTACACGCACCGCCACCGGACTGCGCGTCCGCGCCCACTTGGTGCGCAAGACCTACAAGACCGGCGTCAAGGTCACCGACGCGCAGATGCACGAGTTACGCATCACACCCGACAGCTCCCTGCCCAAATGGAACTACACCATCGAACCCATGTGACGAAAAAACGGAAGTTGTTCTTGCGCGGTGCCTAAGTGGCGAGTGCGCTACTGGAAGCGGAGCAGCGTTTCCGGCGGGTTCGAGGCTACCGCGACATGCGCCATCTCGTCGCCGCCCTCGATGCGTTGGCCCCGCCCGAGGTCGGCGTCGAACAGGTGGCGTAATGTAGACTCGTCAATAGTAGGAACGGAGTCCGTCACCCGCGAAATCCAACAGCCAGCGCGACATCCCCTGTTGGCCGTCCGCTGGATCAAGGAGGCGGGTTTACGGACTCGTGTTCGGCGGCAATCTCCATGGCCGGTTCCGCGCCCTCGACGCGGAGACCGGGGACGTGCGGTGGGAGGTGGACCTGGGCTCGCCGATCACCGGATCTCCGGTCACGTTCGCGGTCGACGGCTGACAGTTATGTCCCGGTCCGCACTCACACACCCCTGGTGTACTTCGTACCCCTGACGCCCGAGCTACGCCCGAGCATGGGCAACAACCTGTTTGTTTTCGCCTTGCCGAATAGTGGGAAACGCCGGGTCGAGGCGGAGCGTCAGCCAAGGCACGGAAGCGAGGGATCAGCCAGTATCGACATCCGCGTCGTCAGGTTCCATCACGCCGTAGGCGGGAATTGGCGGGAATGATCCCGGACTACCAGTTCCCGTATCCAGGTATCCACTTGCTTCACCAAAATGGCTGCCGACTCTTCTGGTGAGTTCTCAGGTCGAGCGACCCATGTAAAGCACCGGACCATGACATCCCCAACGCCCACCGGCGACGGACTGGACCCTTCGGCGACCGCAAAGTTGACAAGTGCCGCTTCAAGTACTCGATACGCCGTCGCAAAGGCAACAATCTGATACAAGTCGCCGCGCCGCCATGTACTGGAGGCCAGCTTGTACTTGACATCCCCAACGGCAAGCGTTGCCAAACCGGCGCGAAACACTAAATCCGGGTTTACTCTAAGACTGGAGCCCGCAAGTTGTAAGCCACCCTTGCTGACTACTGCCGCCTCGCAGTCGGCCAATAAATTGCGAATGCCACCTTCTATTACGGCAGGCGTAGGAATCAGAAACGTCCACACAGGGTTCACGCCTTCCGTCAAGGACCGGCCGGTGCCCTTTAGAACATTCCGTGCAAGGACTAGCAGCCCGTGGAAGAAGTCTGTTCGCCGAGCCCTGCTATTCAGGCAGCTTGGCGATGAGCAATTGAGCGGACGAGCGCCGTCGGTGCCCGTTTGAACCCCCAGGCGCGCGTCAGACGCCCCCAGAGGTCGAGCAGACGGCCGATCAGGCGGCAAATCGCCGAAACAGCCCGCCCCTGCAGGCTGCGGGGCGTACCGATGCCGGTCTGGTGGCGCAGCAGCAGCCCGATGTTGCAGGCAGCCGCCTGGATCAGCACCCGCTTGCGGACATTCTCATGACCGCGCACCCACACCCGGCGCATACCCCCCGTCTCATACATGTGCGCGAAAGTACGCTCCACCACCTCGCCACGGCAGCGTTGCAGGCGACGACCCCGCCGCCCGCGCACGCGCCGGCGGTTCGCGTACAAGGCCTTCTGCGCGGCACGCTTCTCCGGTGGCGTCTCTCCCGTCTTCTTGTCCTGCCAGCAGCGCTGGCCGCGCTCCGGCTCCGATACGTAGCTCCGAACCCCTACCTCGCCGAGAGCCACCAGCGTCTCGTCGCTGTGGTACCCCTTGTCGGCCACCACCTCTTCGACCCCTCGACCGTCCGGCTGCACCAACTCCACCTGCTCGGTCGCCGTGATCAGCGTCGCCGGCAGCGTGGCCGTATCGCCGTCGGATGCATCCTGCACCGTCACCGACACAACGGCCCCCGTGGCCATGTCGACCCCGTGCTCGACCTTGTGAGCCAAGTGCGTCCGGCCGTCCTTCATCTTCGCGATCTTCGCGTCCGGATCCTGCGGCGATTTCCAGTCCTTGTTCGACGTCTTCTTGTTCTTCCGGGACCGGTCGAACCGAGCCAGATCCGCTCGCGTCGGCGTCTCCACCCCAGACGCTTCCGCCAACCGCCGAATGAACGCCTCGTGGGATTCTCCCGTGTCCCGACGCTCGATGCTCCGCATCGCTGCGTTCGCTTCCAGCGTCGTCGCATCAACGCCGACCGTCTTCCCTTGCACCAGACCCGCCGCCGACAGCCGCTCCAGAACCCACGTGAAGACCGCCTCGTGCGTCTCCACGTCGATCAGACGACGCGTCCGTGACAGCGTCGAGTGGTCTGGAGAAGCCTCGGTCACATCCAGGTCCAGGAACGACCGCAGGCTCAGGGAGTCGGCCACCCGCCACGCAATTCCCCGCTCCGAGGACAGGCCCTCGAAGTAGCCGATCAACAGCATCCGGAAATACCGCCCAGGACGCAGGCTCGGCCGCCCCATCCGCGCCGCGTAGAACACGGCGCACAACTCCTCGACGTACGCGTCGAAGCCGGCCGCTTCCAGGACCCGGTTCAGATGCTCGAAGAAGGGGTGGCCGGCGTTCGTCGGCAAATCCGCCGTCGTCACCCATAGCGGCGAACCCTGCCGTGCCGTCGGTCTCTTGCCCATCGCCATGGGCCTTCAGTGTACGAAATCAGATCGCGTCGGACCAGGCCGGATCCCCGACTTTCGCCACGGGCTGCTAGGGCATCCTGGTAGTGTGCCGACCGCCGATCTATTTGCACCTCTAGGTCTCGGGGCTGCAACTCTCCGACGTCGTCAAGTCGCCATATTAGATGATGGGGTGGACGCCTCCTCTCAACGGCATCGGAATGTGCCAAAGTGGAGCTGCTGTGACGCACCACTTGGAAGAGGAGGCATCCTATGGAGCAGGCTACCATCATCGGCATCGATCTGGCGAAGCGGAGTTTTCAGTTGCACGGCGCCCGTGAGGACGGGTCGGTTGCGTTCCGTAAGAAGCTGAACCGCGACAAGGTGGTGGGCTTCGTGGCGTCGCAGCCGCGATGCATCGTGGCGATGGAGGCCTGTGCGAGCTCGCACCACTGGGGCCGAGAGTTCGAGAAGCTCGGTCATGAGGTGAAGCTGGTCCCGCCGATCTACGTGAAGCCGTTCGTGAAGACGCAGAAGAACGACGCGGCCGACGCCGAGGCGATCTGCGAGGCGACCTCGCGGCCGACGATGCGCTTCGTGGCGGTGAAGACGCGGGAGCAGCAGTCCCAAGGCATGCTGTTCCGCACGCGCGACCTGCTGGTTCGCCAGCGCACGCAGACGATCAACGCGTTGCGCGGACACTTCGCGGAGTTCGGCGTCGTCGCGCCGCAAGGGCCTGCGCACGTGGGTCGGTTGTCAGACGCGATTGAAGATGCCGATTCGGGGCTGCCGGGCCCGGTTCGGGAACTGGGCGCGCTGTTGGTCGTTCACATCGCCGAGCTCAACGAGAAGATCGCAGAGCTGGAGAGGGACCTGTGTGAGCGGGCGCGCGAAGACGAACGAACGGTGCGGCTGATGAGCATCCCGGGCATCGGACCGCTGTGCGCGATGGCGATCCAGGCCTTCGCGCCGCCGCTGGAGAGCTTCCGTCGCGGGCGGGACTTCGCGGCCTGGCTGGGTCTGGTTCCCCGGCAGAGCTCGACCGGCGGGAAGCCGAAGCTGGGGAGGATATCGAAGATGGGTCAGCGCGATCTCCGGCGACTGCTGGTCGTCGGCGCGATGGCGACGGTCGGCTGGGCGGCGCGCCGCGGCACGAAGGACCCGTGGCTGGCCCGGATGCTGGCTCGCAAGCCGCGCATGTTGGTCGCGGTGGCGCTGGCCAACCGGAGGGCGCGCATCGCCTGGGCGCTGATGACGAAGAACGAGTACTACCGGGCGCCGCTGCCGACCGTCTGAGAAACAGGAGCCGGGTGCGGCGCCGTCGGGAATGCGAGCAGGTCGGAAGATGGTAAGGGCAAACGGTCAAAAGAGACGGGGTCGGGAAAACCAGCGATTCGGCGAGTGCCTTCGAGCACATTTAGACGATTTGGACCCGACCCGCGTATCTCCATACGGGCCCGCGGCGCAGGATATGCCGCATGTAATGAGGCCGGACACACGACAGCACCTGACCGCATGCTCCGGACCATCTGAAGGACTGGAACTTTCCGAAACGCGGGAGAACGGGCTTCGGCCCTCGCTGCGCTCGGAGGCGTCTACCTCGCGCACGGTCGCCCGCGGCTGTCAAGCCGCTGCGCGGCTCCTTCGCTTCGCTACGGCCCTGCGGGTGACAGTCGCAGCCGACCGTGCGGGAAGCGCTTGCGGGCCAGCCGGAAAGCTGGCCCGCGTTCCACGGGAACAAGCGCGGCGCTGGGGAGCCGCTCCGATGTCGCGGAGAACCACTCGAGCAGACTGAGCGCGGAAGGAGACTCAAAAAAAGGCTTGCATTTTCGGAGGCGTCCACACACGCCGAGCGGACGCCCGAAGGATTCCGCACAAGTTCGGGCTTCTGGCCACAATCTCCATAGCTGCGCGTAACACGCGGTTGAGAGGCGTGTTCAGTCCGAACTCGTCGAACACACACAGCATATTCAGTCGGCCCCCATAGAAGATCCTCGAGGTCTCGAGTGGCTGCAGCGAGCCGCGAACCACGGCCGTTTCGTCGCGCTCCTCTTGATAATCGCGCAAGAGATCTCGGCGTAATAGTGCTTGCACCGCATCTATGAGCCATCTAGCAACCAACTGCCAAAGCGAATCTGACCGGCCGACGGTTCCCCGTTGGGAATCTAGGCGCGGCACGAACTCCGCGAGCTCGGCCAAGTAGAGGAAGTGTGCCATTGGGATCTTTGGCGAGACGGTAATCTGTAGATCTGGCTTAACCACGACCACGCCTAGGGCATTGCGAACGGTTACCGACCATCCCTCGTCCGTCCCGGGTGTGCAGGAAATGACCGTGCCGTTGGAACGGACATCGTCGTGGTGCAACCACTCACGGTCGGACGCTAGTCGTCTCCCCGCTCGTTCAAGGGCCTGGGCCTCCCCCGCAGTGATCGGCAATACCGTCGACTGCGACTCCAAAACGCGTAGGTAGCGCGGCATTAGGAGGCTAGCTCCGGCCAGAATGCTGCCGGATCAAACGATGTTACGAGGTCGGGCTGATCGAAAAAGTACTCCTCTAGAAGCGGCGCAATCTTGCGTCTCCAGACCCGCTGCAGCGCGTCTGGGGTCATAGTCGGTCGCATGAAGAACGTATGCCCGATTGTGTGATGCCGATCTAGATGTTTCGTCAGTAGGCGGTTTAGCTCTTTAAGGCCCTCGACTAGGGACGGTACGCTATTATTGTGTTGCTTGTAGTAGCGCTCCAGGACCAGTGGATCCGGCGAGCACTCGAAAATGTCGAAACGCCGTCGTAGGGCGGTCTTCGTTTACGGGGTGATTCGCCAATAGACACGGGCATGGGATGGGCCTGGAGCGTCGAAGGTCGGGCGCCGCGGAGGTTTCCATTGGCTGGTCTCGGGTCTTGCGGGGGAGTCCGTAGTGGCTGCGCTGTTACCCACGTCGCAGCCGCGTTGGGGGGCAGCGTCTCGGCATTCTCGCCCGGCGCGGCAGTCAGCCGCCGGTCGGTCGCGCGTCAATGCGCTCGTTGCGGTGCGGCACTGGGCGCGGACGGCGGCGGCAGTCCGAATACGTCGGGGACGATGGGCTCGGGGGCGCGCAACATCGTGGCGAACAGGGCGGGCAGGTCGACGTCGCGTTGGCGTGCGGTGCGTACGACGCTGGCAAGGACCTGCTGGGTGTCGGCGCCCTTTCGGGTGCGGTTGCCGCCGCACACCTTGCGGATGACGACAGCGGGCCGGATGGCTTGTTCGGCGCGCCAGTTGGTGGCGTCGACCGCCGGGTCCCACAGGAAGGTGAAGAGGGCGCCGAATTCGATGGCCAGGTGCGCAGCGAAGCGCTCGGCGTCGTCGTGCGGCGGCGGGTTGTCGATCAGCCGGCTGAGCTGGGCGAGCAGGCGACCGCGGACGGTAGCCAGACCGTGGTCGCTGATACCACCGGCGTTACGCCGGTCGCGCAGCGCGAGGCCGGCCTGCAAGATGTGCTGCACCTGAGCGGCCCATCCGCAGTGGGGATGATCCTCGAGTAGCTCCTCACAGCGTCGTAGCAGGTGCTGCAGACAAGATTGGTGCTCGCCGTGGGTGTAGCTGCGGTAGACCACCCAGCCGTCGCGCACGAGCACGCCGTCGAAGTCGGCTCCGAGGACCGCTTGGGCGTCGTCGAATCCGCGGCCCGCGCAGATGGCATAGACGGTCGTCGTCGGGGTGACGGCGGCCCACAACCAGTGGCCGATGCCGTCGACGCGCCAACCGGTCTCATCGACCGTGACCACGGGCGCGTTGCGGACCTGCTCGCGCAACTCCTCATAGGCCGGCCGCGCGTCGCGGGCTGCACGATGCAGCAGATGCACGAGGCCTCCCGGCGTCACCTGCAGGCCGAAGCGGGTCTGCAGCAGGTCGGCGACCTTGGCCAGCGGCAGGCCGCCGCGCGTGTGCAACTCGGCGACCAGCGCGACCACACCAGGGCCGAACTGTGCGCGGGCCGCCCCCAACGCGTCGGAGGTCTGCAGCGGGTGGCGGCCCTGGATACGCCGTCGACACTGCGAGCAGTGGCCGACCTCGATGTCGAAGCGGCGCACCAGCGGGCGCACCGGGGGTAGGTCTTCCTGATACTGCTCGGCCGCACCGGTCACGTCGACCGTGCCGCCGCAGTCTGGACACCTCGTCGGCACCGGCGCCGCCAACGCCTCGTCGACGTGCGCCGGGCAAGGGCGGCGCCCCTGCCGGCCATAGCGCGTACCGGGCCGCCGGCCGGGACGACCGCCGCGACCCTGCGGCCGCTTCTTGGCGAAGGGTGCGGCTTGCCGGCGTCCCGCGCGGCGCTCGGTCGCCAACTGCTGTTTCAGGTGCTCGTTCTCGCGCCGCAGGCGGTCGTTCTGACGCTGCAAGCCGTCGTTCTGACGCTGCACGCGGCCGTTCTCGCGATGCACGTCCTTGTGGCGCGCCAGTTCGTCACGCAGTCGCGCGATCTCTCGGTCCTGTTGCTCGATGACAACGTCCCGCGGATCCTGCTCCGGCGAACCTTTGTCCAGAACGGCGCGGATGCGGCGAAGCAGGCTCACGCCCCTCTTCTATCGGCACGGCGCACCAAAACCTTTACCCCAACACGCGGATTTCCCACCGGGACCCGCTAACCGAAGACGTAGGGCGGTGTCTATGCTGCGGATGCTGCGGTCCGCCGTATTCATCGTGCCAATGACCTGAAGATTTGGTGGAAGACGAAAACCCTTCTTGTACGGAAGGTCAATGCGACGATTGCGGTACTCGAGCAGGTACATGAGCTCTCCGAGTACCCTCGGGAGGTTGGCCCGGTTCATTTCGTCCAGAACCAATACGAACGGACGAGGATCGTCTCTCAACTGTTCTGCGATTTCCAGGACTACACCGGGTACGACACGGAACGTGATGGCACCGTGGGCTGCTACGGGTTGTAGTCCCTGGATGAATGTCTCGTACGAGTAGCTTGGGTGGAATTGAACCAACCTCTGGTGACTAACCAAATCGGCGGTTACGTGTCGTGCGAGCAATTGGGCCACCCAGGTCTTGCCGGTGCCGGGTGGCCCGGCGAGCACGAGGTGTGGACTTGAGGAGCTGAGAGTCTCAAGCACCTCCGACAGGTGCTCTTTTGTCCATAGTGTTTCTGCCTCTAGCCAGTCCGGAATGGGCGGGCTTGAAACGGACGGGTTAGGGTCGGTTTCTATGGTTGGTTCAGCGCCCTCGAACACTACGTGTGGTAGTCCGTTGCCAGATGACTGGCGATAGAGATCGTTGAGGAATTTGAGCAACACCCTCGGGGCTTCGGTGAGGTATGCGCCTTGATTGAGCTTTAGGTTGCGATTGAAGAACAGATTAGAATGGTTGGTCAAAATCTCGCGAGACCGAGTCTGACCGGCCGGATCCACAAAGAGGGCGCGCCGGTGTATTGGAGGCGTTAGTGGCGCGTAATCGGTCAGCGGGTACCTGATGCAAGGTCGATTGGACCAAGGGGTTCCAGATGGGGGCATACTAGTTGTATCTGCGCCGCTTTTCACACGTGAAATTCCAGCGAAATGTCGATTGTTGATGAAATGCAGGATGACGTCGCCCGGACTCACCTTGTGCATCAAGCGGTAGTAGTTACGGCCATCCTGTGCCGTGAGGGGAGACCAGATGGATTTGCCCATACCCCACTCTGCGTCGTCGCGGTCGGGGCGACCCGCGACGAGAGACTTCTCGATCCAGTAATGGGTGGGCGTGGGGAGCTGTGTAGGGTCTTGCGGAGGCTTCACGTGTTGACTCCTGTGAGCTAGGACGGGAGTGTCCGGGCGGAAACAGTACCGCCGATCATGCGCGACGAGAGAAGACATTGGATGGGGAGGGGTGGGCCGTTCCCGTCGAAAAAGGGGCAGCCATCTGGGGGTTTGACGTCGATCGCAGCGGCATAGTTGCCGGACGCGACGGTGCTGCGTTCGCAGTGCGCTTGGCGAGAGTTGCTTGCGTATTGCGTCAACGGGGCAACCGTGGCTACCGGGTGGACGGCTCGGTCGCGTACGGCCGTGCGAAACGATGCACTTCCGCACGACGTCGGTTGGTGGTCGAGCTTCGCCGGTGCGAAAGGAGGCGGCAGGAAACACTCCGGCGCTGTCGGAAGGGGCGATTCTCACGCCCGGATTACCGCAGTGGGTGCCGGTGTTGGGCGGTGCGGTCGCGTCGTCGCCGGGAGTTGGCGCAGTGTGGCAAAGGCGGTGCTGGAGCTGTATCTCTAACGAGGAGCAACGCTTCGAGGGCGCCGAGCGGATGGCCGCCCACCGCGAGTCGTGCTCGTTCTCATTCTTGAGCCGCAATCGTGCCGGCCGGATGCGAACTTCGGGTGCGTAGGTAGCTGGCCACTGCATGAGGTTTATCTTCTCAAGAAATGAGCCTCCGAAAACAGGGGTGCAACCGTGCCTCGCGTGCGTACGCTATAAGCGACACTGCCGCCGCTTCCAGTACTGCCCAGCTGTGGTCTGACCCGATGGGACCCGCCCGGACTGCCGCCGCTGCGCTGAAGCGGGAGGTCCGGCCGGCTGCCGATCTGCGAAACCCGTAATTTCCAATGCCTTAGTGGCGTAATGAGTGGCGGTGAGGCAGGGATTCGAACCCTGGGAAGAGGTTATTGCCCCTTCAACGGTTTAGCAAACCGCCGCCTTCAGCCTCTCGGCCACCTCACCGCACGAAGAAAAACGCGGCCGAAGCGTCCCAAACCCAGCCGCACCACTATGATACCGCACTTCCCGACGCGCCGAAAGCGGGCCAACTGGGTCGTCGACGGTCTTGGCCGCTCGGCGTTGCAGGCCGAGTAGTGTTTTCGGGCTCTCCTGAATCAGGTGTGGGTGCGTTCGGGGGAGCCGGGGCGACTGGACGGTACAAGCCGTACGGGAGCCAGAGGCCCTCGCACGGGCTTCCTGGTCTCATTGGGCGAGTACCACCACGACCAGCGAGGAGGAAAGCCCCGTGCGCATGACCACAGTACTACGCCGGCTGTTGGGTGTCAGCAAGATGCACGTCACCGAGGCGGACATCGGCAAGAGCGGCCCGTTGCGCGTGTGGGTTCGGCCGGCGTGGCGGCGCTCGTGCTGCGGCGTGTGCGGCCGACGGGCGCCGCGCTACGACCGGCGCCCGCTGCGGCAATGGCGGCATGCGCCGTGGGGACGCGCGCCGGTATGGCTGCAGTATGCGCCGTGGCGGGTGTCGTGCCGGCAGTGCGGGGTTCGCGTCGAGCGGGTGTCGTGGGCGACGGGCAGCAGCGCGTTTACGGCGCCGTTCGAAGAGTTGGCGGCGTATCTGGCGCAGGTGACGGACCGGACGACGGTCAGTCGTCTGCTGGGGATTTCCTGGTAGGCGGTCGGCAGCATCGTCGAGCGGGTGGTGTCGCGGCGGCTCGACGACACGCGATTCGACGACCTGCAGCGGATCGGTGTCGACGAGTTCAGCTACCGGAAGCGGCACCACTACCTGACGATCGTCGATCACGACCGCCAGCGAGTGGTATGGGCCGGCAAGGGGCGCAGCGCCGAGACGCTCGAGGCGTTCTTCGACCGCTTGGAGCCAGCCGGCTGCGAGCGGATCCGCCTGGTGACGGCGGACCTCGCGGCGAGCTGGCAGAAGGCGTTGCGGGCGCGGGTCCCGTACGCGCGGGTGGTCTTCGACCGGTTCCACGTCGAGCGCCTCGCCTCGGACGCGGTCGACGACGTGCGCCGCGAGGAGCAGCGGCGCCTGGGCTCGAAGAGGGGCAAATCGCTCAAGGGACTGCGCTACGCGTCGCGCTCGACCGCGCCTACGAGCTGAAGGAGTACCTGGCGACGATTCTCGAGCAGGCCACGCCCGACGATGCCAAAGGGGTACTCGACGAGTGGCTGGAGTGGGCGACGCGGTCCCGCCTGGCACCGTTCGTGAAGCTGGCGCGGACGATCCGCAAGCACGCGGTGGGGATCCTCGCCTACCTCGACACGAAGATGACGAACGGTCCGGTCGAGGGGATCAACAACAAACTACGGGTCATCGCGCGCCGCGCCTACGGCTTCCACTCGCACGGCGCGCTCATCTCGATGCTGTTCCTCTGCTGTGGAGGCATCGAACTGGCGCCGCCCCTACCCACTCGCGTCTAAGGAGAGTCTGTTTTCGCCCAGGATCGCGAGTCCGCCCGCGCGGGTCGTCCCCTGCGTCTCGTCGATCATCCCGAACCGGTATTCTGGGGCAGCACATGGTCGCACGAACCGAGTTGCGCTTCCCGGCGGTGCGCATCGGTACGCCCGCAACGCTGATCGCCGAGCACTGAGCCATGTCGACACTGACCATCCGTCTCCCCGACGAAACGCACGCCCACATGAAGACCCGCGCGCGGCAACGCGCCATGAGCGTAAACAAGCTGATGGAAGAGCTGTGCACCATCGCTGTGACGCAGCATGACGCCGAGACGCCGTTCCGGGCGCTCGCCGCGCGCGGATTCGGTCGACGAAGGACTGCGCGTTCTCGAGAGGCTCGACATAGCGTTCGGTGGCGGGGAATAGTACGTAAACGGCGCAACCGCATTGCGGCACGGTTTCGCAGCCCGTGGTGAACGCGCCCGCGCGGCGCGGAGGGCGATGACCCCATGCGATATGCGTTCCTCGTGGAGACGTACGAAACCGAGCGCCTCAAGGTGCTCAGCGTCTGGAGCATGTTCCGCGACGAGGACCTCCCGGTTCGTCCGCATGCCACCGACGGGCGTGGCCGCAGCGTGCACGAGCAGATGGTGCACCAGTGCGTCAGCGAGGACCTGTGGTTTCGGACGATGCTGGGCATCGAGGCCAGCGTGGCGGCGTTGCCGGAGACCGAGAGCAGACTCGATTTCATCGAACGCTATGCCGCGAGTTCCGCCGAGCGGCTGGACGCGCTGCGATTGCAGCCGGAATCCTGGTGGGAGGGCGAGACGCGCTTCTTCGATGTGACCCGGTCGCGGGCGTGGGTCGTCGTCCGGCGCATCGCGCACACGTCTCACCACCGCGGACAGCAGATGGCAATGCTGCGGATGCTCAACCGCGACCTGCACAGCAACTACGGGCCGACCGCCGACACCGGTGGATTGATGAAGAACCACGCACCGGTGGTCTACGCCTATCCGGACCTCGAGGGATTACTGGCGGGCGAGCTCGCGGGCGGGCGCAAGGCGCTGCTCCCCGGCCCGGGAGAACAGCCGCCTACCGAGCGGCCTGGGAGCTAGGAGTCCGTGGTGATACGCGTGGCACCGAGAGCGGTCAGGCGTCGGCGGCAGGCCGCGTTCCCCCGGCGGTTGCGCCCGCGGTTTGGCGATTGAACCGGCGCGTGCAAGGCGGTAGGATCAAGGGCTATCGCTTCGGGCGTCCGGGCCCCGCGCGAGGCGGGGCGGGACGCCCCGAGATTCGGCAAACACCGTCTGGAGATCAGATCGATGACGCGATTGGTCGCACTGTCCGCCGGCGTCGTGATCGCCCTGCTACTCGCGGCCGCCCCCGCCGGCGCGGCCGAAGGCACCCCCACGTACAACGAGCACGTCGGGGAGATCCTGCTGAACAACTGCGCGAGCTGCCACCGGCCGAACCAGGTGGCACCGATGTCGCTGCTGTCGTACCGCGAGGCGCGGCCGTGGGCGCGGGCCATCAAGGCGAAGGTCGTCTCGCGCGAGATGCCGCCGTGGTTCGCCGACCCGCGGTTCGGCGAGTTCTCCAACGACTCCAGCCTGAGCGACGCCGAGATCGAGACCATCGCCGCGTGGGCCGACGGCGGCGCGCCGCAAGGCGACGGGCCGGCTCCAGAGCCGCCCGACTTCGCGGCGGCCGGCTGGAGCCATCCCGACGGCCTCGATCCGGACTACGTCATCGAGTTCCCCATCGCCTGGAAGATCGACGCCGAGGGCGAGACGCCGAACTTCAACCTGTTCACGCCGTTGCCCTTCGACGACGTCATGCGCGTGTCGGCTACCGAAGTGCGGCCCGGCAACTACGCGGTGACGCACCACATCACGACCGGTCTGGTCGACCTGCCGCCGGGGACGAAGCTCGGCCGCGGGCCGGCGTGGCCGGGCGGACCGCAAGTGGACTACGTGCCGGTGGAGGATCCCGACTACGTTTCAGAGGACACCGACGCGGAGGACGAGGCGTCCGGAGATGACGAGGAGGCCGAGGAGCGATCCGCCGAAGAGCTCGAGGAGCGCCGGCGGGCGCGGGGCGGCTTCGGTCCCTACATCCCGGGCGTGGGCACCAGGGTGGTCCGCGACGGTCAGGTCCGCGAGATACGCGGCGACCTGTTCGACTACATCATCTGGAACCTCCACTATCAGGCCACGGGCAAGCCCGAGGTGGCCCGCCCGTCCATCGGTGCGTGGTTCGCGAACGACACGGACGGCAAGTACCAGCGCACCCTCTCGTTGCGCGAGTACACCTCCGAGAACGAGCAGCTCGTGGCGCCGCCGCCGCTCACCGAGGAGGAGCAGGAGGCCGCCGACGCGGATCGGCAGGCGGGGCAGGGACTGAACCCGCTGCTGGCGCCGATCCCGCCGCACGATCCCAACTGGACGGTCACCGGCATCGGGGCGTTCCAGAACGACGCCGTCCTGCACAGCCTGTTCCTCCACATGCACGTGCGCGGCAAGGACGTCACCTACGTGCTGACCTACCCGGACGGCCGCGAGGAGATCCTGCTCCGGGTGCCGAACTACGCCTTCGACTGGCAGTTCGAGTACGACCTCGTCGAGCCCATCCGGGTGCCGGCGGGGAGCACGGTGAAGGCCATCGCCCGCTACGACAACTCGCGGGCCAACCGCCTGAATCCGGCTCCGCACAAGGAGGTCTACTGGTCGGAGCAGAGCTGGGACGACATGTTCCTCGCCAACGTCAAGTACACGCTCGAGGACGAGGACACCGAGGGCGACAACTAGGAGCCTGGACGCCGTCCGTGGCGAGAGAATCCGGGAAGGGCCGCGCGCCGCGTTGCGCCGGCCCTTTTTCTTCCCCGCCCAGGAGTCTGTGTCGTGGAACGTCACAGACTCCTGGCATGGTTTGGTTGGGCGGAAAGCGGAGCCGCAAGGCGACGATTTCCGGGCGAGCCTGGAGCATCGAGACATGTCCTACGGGAAGACGGCGGTCCTCTTGCTGACCGCGGCCGTCTGGCTGTCGCCGGCGCCCGCGCTCGGCCAGACAACTGCGACCACCGACGAGCCCGCGGTGGAGATCGTGCACACGGTCGGTTGCGTCGAGCGCCGCACGGAGGACGCCGAGTGGTGGCTCGCGCGGGCCGCGGAGCCGACCGTCGCAGACCCGGGCGTGTTCAACCAGGACGAGGTGGACGAGGCCCGCGAGCAGGCCCTCGGCACGCACGAGTTCCACCTCGTGGGCGTGGCCGATTTCCTCGGCGCCGAGGCCCTGCTGCGCTCGTTCGACCGGTCGTCGTTCACGACCCCGGACCAGGTGAACGCCACCGGCGAGTTGCGCGAGGGTCGAACGGTTCTGGTGAAGGGACTGCGGATTGCGGCGGAAGCGGTCGAGCGGATCAACCTGTTGGCCGTCGTCGGGCTGGCCGACACCTGTGGCGAGTAGGGGCGAGTGAGGGAGCCGTTCCGATGACCAGGCTGACTGCGTGCACCATGTTTCTGATCGCGGCGGCGGCGCCGCTCGCCGCGCAGACGAGCGAGCAGATCGAGGCGGAGCCGCTCGTCAGGCTGCAGCAGGGCGAGACGATGACGCCGGACCAGTGCCTGTCGCAGCAGGAACTGGAGCTGATCGACGCGCTGAACGCGTTGCGGCGGCCGACGGTCGGCGTCGAGCGGGACGGGGAGGGCGACGACCCCGCGCCGTTCGACCCCCACTACCTGGTCGGCACCTGGCACATCGAGGGCGTGCTTCCGGAGTCGCCCCTGGCGCCGGCCGGGTACTTCGAGGGCACGGAGACGGTCCGCCACGTTGGCGGTTGCACCTACGAGAGCACGGTCGAGGCCGCGGTGGACGACGCGCCGGTGACGATCGAGGCGCTCATGATCTACGACCGCCGCGCGACCTACCTGGTGCGCATCGAGGACGACAGCCGCGGTTTCCGCCTGGTGAAGGTGGGCCGGGTCGGCGGCGACCCCGGCGGGTACTTCTCGCACCACTGGGAGGCGGCGCCGATCACGCGCGAGGGGGCCAGCATCCGCCTGCGCGGGCGGACCTACATGACGTCGCCGTTCGCCTACCAGGTCCGGACCCGCATCTCGACGGACGACGGCCCGTTCGTCAACTTCGGCAGCGTCTGGTGGGACCGCGCCGAGACCGAGCCATAGCGCCGCCAGACCCGTCGCAGGGCTCCGTGTTCGGCCCCATCCCCCCACCGCCCCAGGAGCGTCCGCCTCGGAACGCACTTCGTTGCGTTCTACGGCGCAAGCTCCTGGACGGGAGCGTTTCTTCGCCCCGGCACGTTCGAGAACCCCGCTGGGGCCTCCGCGAGCGTGGTAGTGCCCCGCAGCCTGCACGCCCGAGAACCCGCTGGGGACCTCCGCGAGACGACCCGGTGGCGATACGACGTCGCGGCGGGAGCGGTTCGCAGCGCGGCTGTTTGTGCCTGGTGTCGAGAAGGGTGCCGGGCGGCGTGCCCCGCGCTTCTTCTACGGCTTCGAGCGCACCGTGCGTATCGGCCGCCTCCTTCGTATTCGCCGCGCAGGATTCCGTGCAAGTACCTCATGCGGCTTGACTTGCCGGCGCGGCCCGACCCATGCGCGGTCGCCGGCGCACGTTTCCGCATCCGGGATCCCTGCCGGCCGGGGTGCGGCGGACCGGCCTGCTCGTCTTTCCACAAAAGTTGTGGAAAACCCTGTTGAAAGATCATCGATTCCATCGAAGACGATGTGTCGATTCGGACCCGATCAGCGATTTGCACCATCGCGGTGCGCCGACGTAACGTGAAGACACGAATGCAATGCGGCTCACCGCCCTTGCCTAAGCCGCCGCCGCCCCCGGCCGCACCCGGGCGCGGCCGGGCGCCGCGGCCGTGGTATCGTCCGAATCGACGGAGCCGACACGCTTCGAATCGCCGGCCGGGACCGCTCCCGTGAGCCCACAGCGTGGTATCGTCCGAATCGACGGAGCCGGCACGTTTCCGCGGTCATGCGCCGCAAGCCCGGAAGGGGAGTCCACGATGACTCGTCTCGCTGCGTTCGTCACGCTCGCCGTTCTCGTTCCCGCCGCTCCGGCGGCGGCGCAGGCGCCCGCCGTCAGCCCGGTCACGGATGCGGTGCTGGCCGATCCCCCGCCGGAGAGCTGGCTCAACTGGCGTCGGACCCTCGACGGGTGGGGCTACAGCCCGCTGGCGCAGATCGACCGCGACAACGTCGGGGACCTGCGGATGGTCTGGTCGTGGGCGATGGAGCCGGGGTCGCAGCAGACCACGCCGATCGTGCACGAAGGGGTGATGTACCTCGCGAGTCCGGGCAACATCGTGCAGGCGCTCGACGCCGCGACCGGCGACATGCTGTGGGAGTACCGCCGGCAGTTCCCGACCGCGCGGGGCCGCGGGCGCCCCAACCGCAACATCGCGATCTACGGGGACAAGATCATCGTGAACACCGCGGACGCGAGCATCGTGGCCCTCGACACGCGGACCGGTGAGGTCGTCTGGGAGACGGACGTGGCCGACACGTCCAAGGGGTTCTTCTTCAGCAGCGGCGCCCTGGTGGTGGACGGCGTGGTGATCTCCGGCATGGCCGGCTGCCTGCGGTTCTGGGAAGAGGGCTGCTTCATCACCGGGCACGACGCCGACACCGGGCGCGAGCTGTGGCGGACGTCGACGGTGGCGCGGCCGGGCGAGCCGGGCGGCGATACCTGGGGCGACCTGCCGATGATGTTCCGCGGCGGAGGCGACGCCTGGATCGCCGGCAGCTACGATCCGGATCTCGGCCTCACCTACTGGGGCGTGGCGCAGGCCAAGCCGTGGGCCCAGGTGAGCCGCCGCACCGACGCGGACGCGCTCTACACCAGCTCGACGCTGGCGCTCGATCCCGAGACCGGCGAGATGCGCTGGTACTTCCAGCACCTGCCGGGCGAGTCGCACGACATGGACGAGACCTTCGAGCGCATCCTGGTCGACGTCGACGGGCGGCCGTCCGTGTTCACGATGGGCAAGCTCGGCATCCTGTGGCAGCTCGACCGCGAGACCGGCGGGTTCGTCAACGCGACGGACCTCGGCTACCAGAACATCGTCGACATCGACCCGCAGACCGGACGCATGTCGTTCCGGCCCGGCATGATGCCCGTGCTCGACGAGGAGCTGTCGTTCTGTCCCAGCCACTCGGGCCTGAAGAGCTGGCGGGCGATGGCTTACAGTCCCGAGACCGAGGCCTTCTACATTCCCCTGACCCTCAACTGCCAGCGGACCATCTACAGCGAGGTGGAGTTCCGGGAGGGCGGCGGCGGCGCCGGGATGGTGTTCCGCGAGAACTTCCTGCACCCGGACAGCGACGGGAACATGGGCGAGTTCGTCGCGATGCACGTGAGCGGCGAGATCCTCTGGTCGCATCGCAAGCGGTCGCCGTACATCTCGGCGGCGCTGGCGACCGCCGGCGGCCTGACGTTCGTCGGCACGTACGACCGGCGGGCGTTCGCCTATGACGTGGCGACCGGCGACCAGCTCTGGGAGACCCGCCTGCCGACCGCGGTGCAGGGCTTCCCGATCACCTACAGCGTGGATGGCCGGCAGTACGTCGCCATTGGGACCGGTACCGGGGGCGGGAGCTGGACGACGATGCCGGCCGAGCTGATCCCCGACGTGCGGCGTCCGAACGGCGGCAACGGCTTGTTCGTGTTCGCGTTGCCGGCCGAGCAGGAATCGGCGCCGTAGAACGGCGCGGATTCCTGTAGGGTTGGATGAGTGGCAGGCGGCGGTTTCCGGGCCGGGCAAGGGTTGAGGAGAGGTGTAGATGGCGGAGTACACGTACGAGGAGCTGAAGCACAAGACCATCGCCGATCTGCGCGACATCGCCCGCGGGCTCGATCACGAGGCCGTGCAGGGCTTCTCGCAGCTGAACAAGGAGCACCTGCTGCCGGGGCTCTGCAAGGCGCTGGGCATCGACACCCACGAGCACCACCACGTGATCGGCGGGTTCGACAAGGCGGCAGCGAAGAGGAAGCTGCGGGCGCTGAAGGCCGAGAAGCAGTCGGCGTTCGAGTCGGGCGATCGCGCGCGGGCGAAGGCGCTGCGGCGCCGGATCCACCGGATCAACCACCAGATCCGCGCGCACGTTCGCTGAGCCGTCCTACCCGATGCTCACCAGCTCGACCTCGAAGAGCAGGGTGGCGTCGCCGGGAATAGTGGGTGGAACGCCGCTGTCTCCGTAGCCGAGATCGGGCGGAATGACGATGCGCCGCAGGCCGCCGACCCGCATCCCGAGCAGGCCCTGGTCCCAGCCCTGAATGACCTGGCCGGCCCCGAGCGTGAACGGGAAGTTCCCGGAATCGAACTGCGTGCCCTTGTTCTCGGGGGCGTTCGGGTCGTAGAGCCAGCCTGTGTAGTCGACGGACAGTTCGTCGCCGTTCATCGCTTCCTGCCCCGTGCCCACGCGGAGATCTTCGATGCTGAACGGCACGTCGAGCCCGACGCTGGGGGACGTGGGCGGGGTGGGGGAGGCGGGACCGCTGCCGTCGTCACCGCCGCAGGCGAGGGAAAGAAGCAGGACCGGAATCGAGAGAACGAATCGCCGCATCATGTGTGTGCCTCCACGTGATAGCGTACAACGATGCGGGGGCTGCTCTTTCTCTGCGTCGCCAACTCCGCGCGCAGTCAGATGGCCGAGGGGTTGGCGCGGGCGCGGTTCGGCGACCGCGTGCGGGTGGCCAGCGCCGGGTCGTCGCCGGCCACGGTCAATCCGTTCGCCATCGCGGCGCTCGACGAGGTCGGCATCGACATCAGCGGGCACCGGTCGAAGCGCGTGGACGCGATCGAGCCGGCAGCGGTCGATCTCGTCGTGACGTTGTGCGCCGAGGAGGTGTGTCCGGCGTTCCTCGGCAACGCCCGCCGTCTGCACTGGCCGCTCCCCGACCCGGCGGGAGCGGCCGGGTCGGACGCGGAGCGGCTCGCGGGATTCCGCGCCGTGCGCGACGAGATCGCGCGGCGGCTCGACACCCTGGACGCGCTGTTGCCGCGCGCGCGGGCAGAGGCGTCCCCGAACGGCTGAGCCATGTTCCTGCCCCTCGGCGACGAGCCGAACCCCCGCGGCGTCCCGGTTGTCACCTACACCCTGATCGGCATCAACGTCGCGGTGTTCCTTTTCGTGACGCTGCCGCTCAGCGGGATCCGCCCGGCGCCGGACGATCCCGTCCTCTGGGAGTACCTGACCGCCCTCGGCCCGCAGCTCTCGCCGCGGATGGAGGAGCGGCTGCTGCTGCAGCTCTCGGCCTACGATCTCGTGGTCTTCTCCTACGGGTTCCGTCCCGCCGCGCCGGACGTGATCGCCCTGCTGACGTCGCTGTTCCTGCACGGCGGGTTCATGCACCTCGCCGGCAACATGCTGTTCCTCTGGATCTACGGCGACAACGTCGAGCACCGGCTCGGTCCGGCGCGCTACCTGGTGGCCTACCTGGGGACCGGCATCCTGGCGACGCTGTCGCACGCGGTGCTCGATTTCGGGTCCGTGATTCCGATGGTCGGGGCCTCCGGCGCCATCTCCGGGGTGCTCGGGTTCTACTTCATCTGGTTTCCGAGGAACCGGGTCCGGCTGTGGATCATGCTGTTCCCGTTCTTCATGCACGTGGTCTACGCGCCGGCGCGGCTGGTGCTCGGGATGTACCTGGTCATCGACAACCTGCTCCCGTTCCTGGCGACGCGCGGGGCCGGCGGTGGCGGCGTGGCCTACGGCGCGCACATCGGCGGCTTCATAGCGGGACTGGCCTACGCCCGGTGGAGCCAGGGCCGCGAGGTGCGGCACCGGCCCGCGGACTTCGAGCCGGAGCCGGTGGACACGACGTCGGATTCGGATCCGTCGACGGTACGCGGCATTCGCCAGTTGATAGCGGCGGGGGAGCACGAGCGGGCCGCGCCGGCGTACTTCGGCCTGAGCGCGGCGCGCACGGCGCGGCTGCTGATGCCCGAGGAGTCCATCGACTTCGGACGCTGGCTGGCCAACAACGGCCATCCCGACGCGGCGCTGGTGGTGTATCAGCGCCACCTGCGCGACTACCCGCTCGGCCCGTACGCCGCGGAAGCGCATCTGGGCGCGGGACTGGTGCAGCTCTACGCGCGCGACCAGCCGACCGCCGCCTACCAGCACCTGGTGGCTGTTCTGGACGCGGATCCGCATCCGGAGACAGAGGGCTACGCCCGCCGGGCTCTGGTCGACATCGCGTCGCGGCAGAAGTTCCGGGTCCACAGCGTGCACTGAGCCGGGGAAGGCGCGCGGCGACTCCGGTTTGTCGGCCGGCAGCGGCAGAAGTTCCGGGTCCACAGCGTGCATCGAGCCGGGGAGGCACGCGGCGACCCTGGTTCGTCGGTCCGGCAATCGCGTCGATTCCTTCCGATCAACGCCGGGGAATCGGCTCGGTGAGATAGCCGGTCAGCTCGCGCGTCCACCAGTCCCCGTCCGCTGCGTCCCCGGGCGTCGTGAACCGATAGCGGTACAGCGCGAGGCGGATGAAGGAGGGCGGCCCCTCGGGGAACGGATTCGAGTCCAGCAGTCCGAGGGCGGTCGGATCGTTCTCCAGCAACCGGTCGACGAGGGCGAACAGCCAGTGCGCCTGCCGCTGCGGATCGAGCGCCGCGAACCACATCTGCCAGTCGAGGCGGGGCATGTGGGGTTGGACGAAACCCGGTGCGCGCGACAGCGCGCCCGGCTTCCAGGGAAACGGATACTCGAGCCAGGTGTCGCCGTCCGCGGATCCCTCGATGACGATCTCCGGCCGCTCGGTCGTCATCACGCGAAACAGCCCGTAGCCGCTGACCGACCGCAGCGGGGCCACCGTCCCGAGCAACGCATTGGTCCAGTCCGGCATCGGTGCGGGGCGCCTGATCTCGCGGACGAACGTCAGCGCGCTCAGCAGCGCCATTGCCGCGACCAGGACGGCCGCGACCGTCTGCCACGGGCCGCGTTGGGGTGCGCTGTAGTGCGCATAGCCGGACGGCGCCTGCAGCCACGGCAGCAGGCGGGCGATGGTGGTGTCGTCGAGCAGCGAGACGTAGAGCACCAGCGTCAGCAGGTTGAAGAACCCGTAGTTGCCGGTGAGCGCAATCAGCACCTGCAGCGCGCAGAGCAGCGCGCATCCGGCGTTGCGGACGACCCGGAGGCGGGGCGGGACGAGGATGACGAACGGCACGGCCAGCTCGATGACGAACATCACCCCGATCGCAAGTGTGCCGAACCAGTCGGGGGCGTTGTGTGCGTACCATCCCACCCAGGTCGGGATGGGCTGCGTCTCGTAGTGGTAGCGGAGCGCGGTCAGGCTCGACCACGTCTCGTCGCCGCTCAGCAGCTTGGTGACGCCCGACAGGAAGGTCAGCTTGAACGCGAGGCTCCAGACCAGCCAGCGCGCCGCGGCGCCGGGCGCGTGGCGCGTCTCCAGCGCCGGCCACCAGCCCGCGGGCGCATAGAGCACCGCCAGCACGCCGGTCTCCAGCAGCAACAGGTCCCACTGGAAGAACAGGAAGTCCTGGCCGGCGACGGTGAGCGACAGGTAGAGGGCCCACAGCGACGCGAAGATGGCGATCGGGGCCAGGCCGAGCATCGCCGCGACGGACATCGCGGTCCCGAGCCAGCAGAGCGTAATCAGCAGCGTGTCGCCCGGCCGGAGCCAGAGCAGCGTGGGAAGCTGCAGGTAGGCATCGCCGCCCCAGAGCTCGTGCGCCCGCTCCAGGTATCCCGCGGCGGGGAGCAGGCCGTCGGACCCGACCAGGCCGAGGAGCTGCGGGACGAGCGAGGCGAACGCAACGAAGTAGACGAGTCCGAGCAGCCGCAGGAACAGCCCCCGGGACAGCGCGAAGCGGGGCGGCTCCCGCGAGAGGAAGAACTTGCCGCTGACGGGCACGTCACATTCTATGTTGATAATCTATATACATGAAAGCCGTACAGGTCATGATGGACGAGCATCTGCTGCGGCGACTGGATGCCGATGACGAGGTCAGGCGCATCGGCCGGTCCGCCGTTCTCCGGCGCGCGGCGGCCGAGTACCTGCAGCGCCGTCGGGCACGCCGGGTAGCCGACGCCTACGCGCGCGCCTACGGACAGGGCAAGGGACTCGACGAGGACTTCACCGGTTGGGAGCACGAGGGGGCATGGCCCGAAGCGTGAATCGCGGCGACATCTGGACCTACCGGTTCGCCGGCCCGGACAAGCGCCGGCCCGTCGCCGTGCTCACGCGACAGGAGGTCATCCCGCTGCTGCGCACCGTGATGGTCGCGCCGGTCACCTCTACCATCCGCGGGGCCCCGAGCGAGGTGCCGGTCGGACCCGAGCACGGCCTGCAGCACGCCTCGGCCGTCAATCTCGACCACGTGCAGACCGTCGAGCGCTCGCGTCTCGAACGCCGCATCGGGCGCCTCGGCCCGCAGGAGATGCGCGAAGTCTGCCGCGCTCTGGCCCTCGCCGTCGGCTGCGATTCCTGACTCGGCGCCCGAAGCGGCGCGAGCCCGCGGAGTGCCTGATTCCTTGCCTCCCGGCCTGCTACAATAGGTGGTTGTCGCGTTCTGCGCCTTCGTGCTGGGAGGTCGTTCAACGGTAGGACACGCGGCTCTGGACCGTGGAATCGGGGTTCGAATCCCTGCCTCCCAGCCAAATCTCGCCATAGCTCCATTCGGCTGGTAGCCAGCGATTCAGGCGCTTCGCCGCTCTCGCGTCTTCGGGCACGAATCCCTGCCTCCCAGCCAAATCTCGCCATAGCTCCATTCGGCTGGTAGCCAGCGATTCAGGCGCTTCGCCGCTCTCGCGTCTTCGGGCACGAATCCCTGCCTCCCAGCCAAATCTCGCCATAGCTCCATTCGGCTGGTAGCCAGCGATTCAGGCGCTTCGCCGCTCTCGCGTCTTCGGGCACGAATCCCTGCCTCCCAGCCAAATCTCGCCATAGCTCCATTCGGCTGGTAGCCAGCGATTCAGGCGCTTCGCCGCTCTCGCGTCTTCGGGCACGAATCCTCCCGGCATCTATCCGGCTGCATCCAGCTCGATCTCCGCCGCGAGGCGCGCGGTGACCCCGTCCCCGCGGAACGTGCCGGTGACGGGAGCGGCGTCGCGGGGGTCGGCGGCGGCGGCGACCGTGACATGCCGGTCCGCCGCGGCAAGTCCCTGGCTGGGATCGTAGCCCCGCCAGCCGCCGCCGCGCAGGAACACCTCGCCCCAGGCGTGCAACTCGGTCGCTGCCGCCTTCTCGCTGTGGGCGTAGCCGCTGACGAAACGCGCCGCGAGTCCCATGGTCCTGCAGCAGGCCACGAACAGCACGGCCAGATCGCGGCACGCGCCGCGACCGGCCGCAATCGTCGCCTCGGGCGCGAGCGGGGGGCCTTCCGGCCGGGTTTCCACGACGAATTCCGCCCGGATGCATTGCGCGAGCGCGAGCGGGAAGCGCGCCGGGTCGCGTTCCGATTCCGTGCCCGCGGCCTGCGCCAGCTCGCGCACCGCGGGGTGCGCGGCGTCGGGCGGACGCCGGTACAGCGCCAGCCGCTCGCAGAGGTCGGGCGCATACGCGTAGGGCAGCGGCCGGTCCGGCTCGGTGGCAAGAAACCCGAACGGATTGGCGAGCAGCGTATCGACGACGGCGCGGGTGCGGAGCGTCAAGCGTGACCACTGGCCCTCGAACCAGGCGCGGGTGATGACGTTCCCCTCCGGATCGAGGTTGTCGGTGCGCACGACCGGGTCGGGAGATATGTCCAGCGCGAAGTCGACGAGCCGGATCGAGCCGTCGGCCCGCGGCCGTAACCGGACCACGTGCGGCTCGAGGAACGCCGGCGCATCGAAGGCATACGACGTGCGATGGCGGATCGTGATTCTCACGAGACGGTGGAGACGGGGGCCGGCGGAGCCGTCTCGATCTCGTCGTAGGCGCGGTCGAGGACCTCTCCCGGCGTCTCGTTGATGGCGCGCCGGATGCGCTCGTCCCACCAGCGCGAGAGCTCCTCCAGATCTTGCTGCTGAAAGCGGTGCTCGATGATGCGGAAGGAGTTCTTCCGGTACAGCACGACGTCGATCGGAAAACCGACGTCGGCGGCGCTGATCCGGGTGGAATCGAAGGAGAGGCAGGCGACCTTGAACGCGTGCCGCATGGAGTCCTCGACCCGGAGGGTCCGGTCGATGAGCGGCTTGCCGTAGCCCACCGACCCGATGACGTGATACGGGGTCAGACGGCCCGTGTCCACCCAGTTGCCTTCCGGATAGAGCAGGTAGAGCTTCTGCCGCGCGTCCCGTTCCATCTGCCCGCCGATCAGGGCGTGGATGTTGAAGGCCATGCCGCTCTCGCCGAGCGCCGCCTTGTCCTCGTGGGCCACCGTGCGCACCTGCTCGGCCAGCAGGTTGACCGCCTGGTAGACGCGCTCGAACGGCTCGTCGCGGCTCGCGCGTTCCGCCAGCCGGTCCTCGAAGTAGGTGAGCGTCTTGTCCCGCAACGACCGGAGCCCGGACGTCATGACGAAGAACGTGCCGCGCGGAGGCGAATAGACGTTCACCTTCCGCAGCGTGGTCACCTCGCGGCCCGACGTGATGAGCGTGTCGGACAGGGCGACGATCCCGTCCTCGACGTTCATCGCGACACAGTAGGTCATCGCAACGGTTCTTCCTGCCGGCGCTGCGCAAGAACGTTTTGTGTAATCTCGTCTCCGACGCCGTTGCGCTTGTCCTGGATCGTGTCGAGGAAATCGTGCAGGCCCGAACGGACGTCGCCGATGTCAGTATAGTCGAGTTCCGCCGCCGGCCGGGTTCGGTCCCGAGGCCGGTCGCGAGCATGTACTATGGGGTTGGGCACTTGGGATCGCCGCCGTCCCGCGGAGCCCGTCGCGCGGAAGAACCCTGCATGTACTCTCTGCGTCGCCTCCTGAGCCGGTTGCTGCGCCGCTGGGACCACGGCGTCACGGACGACGACATCTACTATTGCTATCGGTTGTTCCTGAGACGCCCGCCCGACCCGGCCGGTCTAGCGCACCACAGGCGCGAAATGGCTCGCGGCGTGTCGCTCGACGAGCTGGTCAGCGGCTTCATCAAGTCCGAAGAGGCCCGCGGGCCGGCGGGTCGCGGGCCGACGGCGGTGGATCTGGGTGGGTATCGGGTCTGCATCAACGAAGAACTGGAGACCGAACCGTTCCTGCGCCGGATCGTCAACACGCGCGAGTACGAGCCGCACGTGCGGCAGGCGCTCCGGGGCCGGGTAGAGGAGGGCGATGTCGTCCTGGACGTCGGCGCGAACGTCGGCTGCATTGCCCTGCTGGCGGCGATGCTGGTGGGCGAGCAGGGGCAGGTGGTCGCGGTGGAGCCCAGTCCGGACAACGTGCAGTTGCTGTACGCCGGCATGATGCTGAACCAGGCGCACAATGTTCGCGTGCTGCCCTACGCGGCATCCGACCGCTGCGAGGTGGCCTCCATCACCGGTGGCTCGAACACGCATCTCGTCGCCGCGCGGCGGCCCGGCGCGGCGACCGTCTACACTCAGACGGTAGTCCTCGACGAGGCGCTCTCCTGGCTTCCCCGTCTCGATCTCGTCAAGATGGACATCGAGGGACACGAGCTGGCCGCTTTCGATGGCTGCCGGGAGCTCATCGAACGACACCGCCCCGCGCTGATCGTCGAGTTCAGCCCAACCTGCATGATCAACCATGGCGAGCAGGATCCGGAGGCCCTGCTGGATCGGATCCTTGCGCTCTATCCGGTTCTGCGGGCCACCAGCGAGCATGGCGACGACGCCGTGTTCGACAAGGCCGCCGACCTGATGGCCTACTGGGATCGACGGAATCGCGAACTGAAGAACACGAGCCCGATGGCGGAAGATGCGCTCCACTTCGACCTGATCGTCGAACGCGGCCGGCCCCGGCCGCCGGCCTGAGGGGTCTCCGGCACCCGCGTTTCGTACCCAGCGCCCCCCAAACCCCCTCGCCGGTGCGTCAGCCGCTGATGCGCGCTTCGATCAGGGCGACACCGCCGAGTTGCGTCATCTGGGCGCGGATCCACGCCTGTCTTCGCCGGACACGCCGCGACGGATCGTCGACGCGCCATCCCGACGGATACGGGAGCACTGCGGCGAGCAACGCCGCCTCGTCCGCGGTGAGCTCCGCCGGGCGCTTGTCGAAGAACCGTTCGCTGGCCGCCGTGATTCCGAACACGCCGTTTCCGAACTCCGCGATGTTGAGGTACACCTCCACGATCCGCTGCTTGCTCCAGCAGAGCTCGATGAGCACCGTCAGGTAGGCTTCGAGACCCTTGCGGAACAGGGTGCGGCCGGGCCACAGGAACAGATTCTTGGCGGTCTGCTGGGAGATCGTGCTCGCCCCGCGCAGCCGCCCGCCCTGCAGGGCATCGCCCAGCGCCATGCGGATGGCCTCGACGTCGAAGCCGTGGTGATCCGGGAACTTCTGGTCCTCGGACGCGATGACCGCCACCGCCGCCTGGGGCGCGATGTCCTCCCAGGGGGTCCAGCGGTAGGGCATCCGCTCGGTTTCCGCGGTCCGGTTCGCCGCGGCCAGCTCGTCCCGCAACATGAAGGCCGTGGTCGGCGGCGGCACCCAGCGCAGCAGGAGCACGAGCGCCAACGGAACGACCAGGCCGGCGGCCAGCAGCAGCAGGAGGATGCGCCCGCAAGCGCGTCTGAGCCGGGCCAGAACGCTCCGGCGCGGAGGCTTGCGCCCGCGCCTGGCGGGCCGCGTGCGGCCAGCCGCGGCCGGGGATGGTTTCTTCGTGCGCGCTTTATTCATTGGTGTTCGTTCGATGGGCCGTGGGTATATTCGAGAGTGCCGCTGCGAACGAAACTACAAGCGGGTACGGCAACGGTCGAGCGTCCGGAGCGGCGCCTTCTCGTTTCTTGTCGGTCGCTCCGCGTGAGACCGTTCGGCATACCATGGATCTCGTCACGCCGACGTGTCCAGCGCAAACACGCATGACCCGCATCGACCTCTCCGCCCGTGCCGCTTTCCGACTGCTGACCGCGGCACTGCTGGTCCTCGCCGCTGCCGGCTGCGGCGCCCGCTCCGGCCGCATGGCGACGACCGCGGTCGCCGACGCACAGACGGCCGTACGGGTCAAGACGGCGCTCGTCAACGATGCGGTGCTCGGCACGCTGCCGATCGACGTCCGGGCGGAGGACGGGATCGTGACTCTCCAAGGCAGCGTGACCTCTGCCGGGGAGGTGGACCTGGCGCTGGCGCTCGCACGCGGCGTGGCGGGGGTCGTGCGGGTCGAGTCCGCGCTGACGGTCGGCGCGCCGGATGAGACTGCGGAGGATCGGCGCCGGTGGACGCGCCCGGCGGACCCGACGGTGGCGACCCGTCCGCGGTTGCCCGCGTTGGCGCCGCGGCCAGAGGAGGGCCCCGCGCGTATCGTCGGCCTGGGCGGCTCGGTGCGGCTGACGCGCCCCTCGGAGACCACCCTGGAACGCACGCTGGTGGTGGGACCGCTGCTGCGCCTGCGCCCGCGCAACGGGCTGGGGCCGACGGTGGCGTTCAACTGGACCAACACCGGGATCGAGACCGGTCCCGGGGGTCGGCCCGGACTCGCCGCGATCGGGTTGCGGCCGGTGATGGGGGGCGTCGAGCTCGGCTCGGTCCGGGGCCGGTTCTGGGCGGGCGCGTCGGTGGTGGCGGGCTATTCGTTCAACAAGCTGAACGTCGACACGGCCCGGGTGGGACCGGGCCGGGCCATCGCCGTCGGGAACAGTTTCGTCTGGCGTCCCGGCGCCGCGGTATGGATCGACGTCACGCGGCGCATCGGGATCAACGTGTTCGGCGGATACCTGTTCACGAGTCCGAAGGTCACTTTCGCGAGCGACACGTCGATCGCCACCGAACGGGTCGATGCGGGTTCGGTGGTCGTGAGCGTGGGCGTGGCGTACTGGATCTTCTGAGGCAACATCCGCCCGCGCAGCGGCATGCGGCAGGCGACGGAGGACCTGATGTCCGGCTTCGTGCGTGAGGTCATCGTGACGCGGCTGGCGCGGGGGGGGCACGCGGTGACCTTCGCCGGACGTGCGCTGCGCGACATGTTCCGGCCGCCGTTCGAGCTGCAGGAGACCGCGCGTCAGATCTACGAGCTCGGCTGGCGTTCGCTGCCGCTGATCGCCGCCGCCGGCTACGCCGTCGGCATCGTGATGTCGATGCACACGCGGGCGTCGCTCGAGCGGTTCGGCGCCGAGGCGCTGGTCCCGGCGGGGCTCGCCCTGGCGCTCGTGCGCGAGACCGGACCGCTCGTGTGCGGGTTGCTCCTCTCGGGCCGGGTCGGGGCGGGCGTCGGGGCCGAGCTGGGTGCGATGAAGGTGACCGAACAGATCGACGCGCTCGAGGCGGTGGCGGTCGATTCGTTCAAGTTCCTGGTCGTCACGCGTGTCGTCGCCTGCATGATCGCCATGCCCATCCTCACCGCGGTCATGAACTTCATGGGCATGCTCGGTGGCTGGACGGCGGAATCGGCCGTCTCCGGCATGGGCTTCGAGGCTTATTTCCGGGCCGCCTTCTCGCTCCTGCAGTTCAGCGACTACGTGCCCGGCACGCTGAAGACGATGGTCTTCGGGTTCATCATCGCGGTCACCGCGTCGTATCTCGGCGTCCACACCTCGGGCGGCACCCAGGGGGTGGGCTACGCGGCGACTCGCAGCGTCGTCACCGCGTCGATCCTGATGATTGCGGCCAACGTGGTGCTCGTCCGGCTGATCTTCTTCATTTTTCCGGAGATGGCGGAGTGAACGAGCCGGTCCCGGCCATCAGGCTCGATCACGTGTCGAAGGCGTTCGGCACGTTCCGCGTGCTCGACGACGTGTCGATCAGCATTCCCCGCGGGCGCGCCACCGTGGTGCTCGGCCGGAGCGGGACCGGGAAGAGCGTGACGCTGCGGCACATCGTCGGTCTGCTGCAACCGGATTCGGGCCGCGTGTTCGTCGACGACGACGAGATCACCGCGCTGTCGCCGTCCGCGCTGGCGGCGGTGCGGCAGCGCATCGGCTTTCTGTTCCAGAACGCGGCGCTCTTCGATTCGATCACCGTGGCCGAGAACGTGGCGTTCCCGCTGCGGCGGCACTCGACTCTGTCCGACGGCGAGATCCGGGCGCGCGCGTTGGAGAAGCTCGCTTCGGTCGGGCTGGCCCGCGCGGCCGAGTCGATGCCGGGCGCGCTCTCCGGAGGCATGCGGAAGCGGGCCGGCCTGGCGCGGGCGATGGCTCTCGATCCGGCCATCCTGCTCGTCGACGAGCCTAGCGCCGGGCTGGATCCGGTGACATCGGAGGAGATCGACGACCTGCTCGTCGAGTTGAAGCGGGCGCGCGGCACGACCCTGGTCGTGGTCACTCACAACATCCCCAGTGCGCGTCGCATCGCGGACACGATGCTGTTCCTGCACGAGGGGCGGGTGCTGGCCCGCGGCACGGCGGAGGACCTGGAGCGGAGCGAGCACGAGCTGGTACGGAAGTTCATGCAGTCGGAGGCTGGCGGGTAAGGGTTGCCCGCCTGCCGGGGAGCAAAGGCATCCGGCCGAAGCGGACAAGTGCTCGAATACGGCGGGCATTGACCACGGGCTGCCGGATTGCCGGATAGGGAGGTTGCAATGGGGTCCCCACGTCTGGCGCTGGTGGGCGCGTTCGTCATCGGCGGGCTGGTGCTGTTCGCGGTCGGCCTGTTCATGATCGGCGACCGCCGGCTGCTGTTCAGCGAGCAGTTCGAGATAGAGGCCGACTTCGGCAACGTGGCCGGCGTCGAGATCAGCACCGCCGTCCGGCTGTCGGGCATGCCCGCGGGCGAAGTCATCGGCATCGAGATTCCCGATGCGCCGGGCGGCCGTTTCGTGGTGCGCATGCGTGTCCGGGAGGATCTGCATGCGCTGGTGCGCACCGACTCCGAGGCTGCAATCCTGTCGGACGGTCTGCTCGGCTCCGCGTTCATCCAGCTCCGCGCGGGCAGCGAGACGGCGCCGCTCATTCCCGACGGCGGCGCGCTGAGAGGCGTCGACGCGGTGGAGATCGCCGATCTGATTGCGGAGGGTCGGGAGACGTTCCGCGTCGCCGCCGACCAGATGGTGCAGATGCGGTCCGAGCTGACCGAGACCTTCGACGGTTTCGGGGAGACCATCGAGAGCACGACCCGCCTGATCGAAGGCATCGGGGGCAATGCTCAGCGGGTGACCGACGCCAGTGCGAGCCTGGTCGACGAGACCCGGGGCATGGTCGCCGAGGTGCGCAGAGTGATGGGCACGGTGACGAGCGGCCAGGACGCCGTCGAACGGGTGCTCAACGAGACCGAGGGCACGATGCGGGCGGTGCGCCAGAGCGCCGACCACGTGCAGGACGCGATCGCCCGCTTCACCGGGCCCGACAGCGCCACCCAACGGTTGCTGGTCGAGGCGGGGGACGTCATGGGCCGCGCCCGCGAGGCGATGGCCGACGTGGCCGACAACACCGAGGCGCTGAAGCGCAACTGGCTCTTCCGGGGCTTCTTCTCCGAGCGCGGCTTCTACAACCTCGACGAGCTGACCGTCGACGAGTACCGCACGCTCCTGCGCGACGAGCGCTACGCGCCGCTGCGGATCTGGCTCGCCGCCGACCGCCTGTTCGAGACCGATCTCGACGGCGGCCTGACACTGCGGGACGGCGCCGCACGGCGGATCGAGGAAGCGATGGGCGAGCTGCTCCAGTACCCGCGGACCAGCCCGATCGTCGTGGAGGGCTACGCCACGGGCGGCGACATGGGGCGGCGCATGCTCGAAGCACTCTCACGCGCCGAGCTGGTGCAGCGATATGTCGTGCGGACGTTCCGGCGAGCAGGCGCCGTCGGCACGATGACGTTGGGCGCCGAGGCCGCCGAGAGCCCGTCCGGCGACGGCCGCTGGGACGGCGTGGCGCTGACGCTGTTCGCCGACCCGGAGCAGCTCGCGCGCACCGTGGTTGCGACCGCTCAGTGATGGATTCGGTGCGGTCCGCGATGCAGGGTTCGTCTGGCTGGCGAGTGGAGTACGATTCGTGCTGGACATCATGAACTTCAGCATCGAACAGCGGGAGGTCGAGCTCGAGTCGACTTTCTCGCCGCGACTGTGGGCGCTCGTACATGACACGCCCGTGCTCTACGAGGCACTGTTGGAGAGATTGGCTCACGCCGGGCTTTCGGGCATGGATCTGCGTCCGGAAGCAGGCAACGGGTCGGTGGGCGGCACCGGGCTCGGGTTCTGGTTGTTCGGCAACAAGGTCAACGTGCAGATCAGGCTGGACAGTTTTCGGTTCCGGACATCGTCACTGGCGTCGGATGTCGTGAATACCGCGGACGGCGTGCTGGCCGCTATTCGAGAGGCGTAGCGCGACGAACTCCACTTCAGGACCCACGCGGTCTCGTACGCCTGTCATGGTCTCATCGAGGGAATGAAGGCGGCCGAATTCGTCGGGGGGCTCGTTGGGAACCCGCCGGCGATCGAAGGTTTCGGAGACCATCTTGGTACAGGAGTTGCCTTCTATTTCGGCGAGGCTCCGCCCACGATCAGCTCCACGTTGACGCTGGATGCGTCACAGGTGGTGCCGGAAGGTCTGTTCGTCAGGGTTGTCGTGGTGGTGGATGGGACGGTCGGAGCGATTCCGGAGATGAAGACTCTTGCGGAGGAGCGCGTCAGAACGGCGCTATCGTCCGTGAATCTGGAGATTCCGTGAAGATGGCGATGTCGGGACAACGGCTTGGGGGGTGCGTGGTAGCAGCTCCGTCGGTACCGGAGGTCCTGGGCGAACGGAATGCCAGCTCGGTTCTCTCGCAGATGGAGAGGGCCGGGTTCGGCGACGGCCACGGAGTTTTCTCGACCGGCGGCGCGGGGATCGCTTCGGGTTCTGTCCTGCGTGAAGCGGACGTTTTCGAGTTTCAGCGTCGGCCTCGTCCTGTCCCGCGCCCTGCTGAGATTGGCGCAGATGACGGACCGAGTCTCTCGCAAGGCTTGGCGTCGCGCCTGTCCGGCGTCTCGATCGAAACGATGGCCCGGCAGCTTCTGGCGAGAGGTCAGGTCCTGGCGGCACGGAAGCTGGTCGACGCGATTCCTTCCGATCGTGTTGCCGAGTCTCTTCGGCGTCTGCGCGTGGTGTTGGCCGAGCCGGTGGTCAGACGCAGGTTGCCCGCCCGAGCGAAGCGTTCAGGAGACATCGATTGGTTGCGCAGGAACGCCCGCAACTACTCCGGGAAATGGGTTGCCCTGGCCGACGGCGAACTGCTGGCAGCCGATGAGTCACTGGCAGCCTTGCGCTGGCGCTTGAGAGAGCTTGCCCCGAAGATCAAGCCGCTTCTGCATCGCCTGTAGCGACGACGATGCTGCGCCGGCTTGACGGATCCGCATTTGCAACGGGGATGTCGTCGTACCTCGATCAAGATCAGCACGGACCAGGAAGCTCCTGTGTCGAGCATGCCGGGCCGGATTCGCGTTCGTCAGGCCAGCAGCCGCCACACCTGGGTGACGACAAAGCAGACGGAGATGCCCATCGCCACCGGCAGCAGCGAGGCGACGGTCGTCCAGCGGGCGCTGCGGGTCTCCTTGTAGATCGTGTAGATGGTCGTCGAGCAGGGGTTGTGGAGCAGGCTGAAGAGCATCAGATTGACCGCGGTCAGCAGCGTCCACCCGCCGCCCCGCAGCAGCTCGCCGGTCGCCGCCACGCTGTCGAGCTCGAACATCACCCCGGTGCCGGCCCCGGCGCCGGTCGCGGCGCCGCCGGCGGTCAGGACCGTGAGCATGAGCACGGTGGGGATGACGATCTCGTTGGCGGGGATCGCGACCACGTAGGCGAGCAGGATCACGCCATTCAGGCCGATCAGCAGGCCGAACGGATCGAGCCAGCCCACTGCGTGCTCCGCGATGCTCGTGCCGCCGATCGTCACGTTGGACGTGAGCCAGATGACCGCGCCGGCCGGCACGGCGAACACCACGGCGCGCCACAGCACGATCAGGGTGCGGTCGATGAGCGAGGTGTAGAGCGTCTGGAGCACCCGCGGCGGGCGGTACGGCGGCAGCTCCAGGCTGAAGCTGGTCGCCTCGCCGCGCAGCACGGTGTTCGACAGGAACCACGACGCCAGGAACATGGCGCCGATGCCGAGCACGGCGATGCCGACCACCGCCGCAGCGGATACCAGGCCGGCGAGATGCGCCGGGGCGAGGGCGCCGATGAAGATCGAGGCGATGAGGATCTGCGTCGGCCAGCGCCCGTTGCAGAGGGAGAAGTTGTTCGTGATGATGGCGATGAGCCGTTCCCGGGGACTGTCGATGACGCGGGTGGAGACGACGCCGGCCGCGTTGCACCCGAACCCCATGCACATGGTCAGCGCCTGCTTGCCGTGCGCCCCCGCCTTGCGGAACAGCGCGTCGAGGTTGAAGGCGACCCGGGGCAGGTAGCCGAAGTCCTCCAGCAGCGTGAAGATTGGAAAGAAGATGGCCATCGGCGGCAGCATCACCGCGACGACCCAGGCCGTCGCCAGGTAGACGCCGTCGAAGAGGAAGCCGTTCAGCCACCACGGCAGGCCGACGGCATCGCCGGCCGCCTTGAGCGCCGGGTGCGTCGTGTCGATCAGCAACGCGGCCAGCAGGCCCGACGGCACGTTCGCGCCCTCGATGGTGATCCAGAAGACGGCGGCCAGAATTGCGAGCATCATCGGGAAGCCGAGCCAGCGGCTCGTCAGCAGCCGATCCAGCGTGCGGTCGAGGTTGAACCCGGCCTTGCGCAGCCCGCGCGCCTCCGCACGTCCGGCGATATCGTGCGCGGCCGCGTAGGTGCGTTCCATCAGCGTGTCGTGGAACGCCGCCGGCACGTCCCATTGCAGGCGCTGTGCCGTTTCCAGAACCCGGGTCCGGGCGGATTCCGGGGGTGCGGGGGACGGCGGCGCGCCGGTATCGTCGTCGCCGAGCCGGCCCAGCTCGCCGGAGCGGACGGCTTCGGCCACCGCGTCGTCGGCGTTCAGCAGGCGCTGCGCCACCCAGCGGCTGCTGGGCACGCCCGGAAAGACCTCGTCGACCACCTCGGCCAGAGAGGTAACCGCTTCCTCGACGTCGGGAGACTGCTGGGCGAGCCGGAACGGCCTCGTGCGCGTCCGGCCGGTGGCGATTCCGTGAGCGGCGTCCAGCAGCGCGTCGATGCCGACCGATGAGCGGGCCGAGCCGGCCACGACCGGCACGCCCAACTCCCGCTCGAGCCGCGCCGCGTCGATCGCGATGCCATGGCGCCGGGCTTCGTCCATCAGGTTGACGTAGACGACCGCGCGATCCGTGATGTCCAGAATCTGCAGCACGAGGTTCAGGTTGCGCTCGAGGCGCGTGGCGTCGACGACCACCACGGTCACGTCCGGCCGGCCGAACAGGATGAACTCGCGGGCCACCTCCTCGTCCGCGCTGCCCGCCTGCAGCGAGTAGGTGCCCGGCAGGTCGACGAGCTTCACGCGCGAGCCGCGGTGCGCGAATGCCCCTTCGGCGCGCACGATGGTCTTGCCGGGCCAGTTGCCAGTGTGCTGCCGCAGGCCGGTGAGGGCGTTGAAGACCGTGCTCTTGCCCACGTTGGGGTTGCCGGCGAGCGCCACGAGAATGTCCCAGTTGTCCGGGCGCAGGCCGAGCCGGATCAGGCTCTGGGTGCGATGCTCGGCGCGGCTGCCGCACGCCGGCGCGGGCAGGGCCATCAGGCGACCTCCTCCACTGCCCGCGGGGTGCTCTCGGTGCCTTGGACGGCAGCATGTTCCACGTGGATCCAGGCCGCCTGGGTCCGGCGCAGCGCGATCAGGGCGCCGCGGATGCGGTAGGCGACGGGGTCGCCGGCCGCGCTCGCCAGCTCCGGCGTGATGGGTGTGCCCCGCACCACCCCGAGGTCGAGCAGCCGCCGCCGCTGGGTGCCCTGGCAGGCGCGGGAGATGCCGGTTACGTTCACGGTTTCGCCGGACGCCGCGTCGAGCAGCGTGGTCCGGCTGGTTTCCGCCCGTTCGCCCGGGGGCAGGTAATGCACCGTCACGTTGCCGGCGGCCACCGCATCGATCTCCCACTCGCGCCCGCCGCTCCGCACCCGGACGGCGCTGTCGGTGCGCGCGAGGACGTCCAGGCGGCCGCCCAGGAGGAGCCCGTCGCGGGTGAGCGCGTCGTAGATTTCCCGCGGCTCGTCCTCCAGGTGCAGGATCTCCACCGTGCGTCCCGGCTCCGCCGATACGAGGCCGAGTCCCTGGTCGGGCGGGACGTCGCCGCTGGGGGTCGGAATCGGGTCGCCGTGCGGGTCCCAGCGCGGGTGTCCCAGCCGAGTGTCGAGCGCGTCGACCTCCGCGGCCGACAGCGCATGCTCCATCCGCTCGGCCTCGTCGTGCCACTCGCTGGCCGGCACCCCGGTCCGGTCGGCGAGGTAGCGCTCCCACATGCGGTGCGTGCGCACGAGCCGGAGCGCCGATCGACGCCCTTCAGCGGTCAGGGTCGGCCCGTCGCCGCCGGTGTGGACCAGCGCCATCGCGGTCAGGCGCGAGAGCAGGGCCGCCGCCCGCGTTCGGGAGACCTCGAGACGGCCGGCGAGGCTCTCCAGGGAGCAGGCGCGACCGGTACGCTCGCAGGTATAGATGTGCTTGACGGCGTCCTCGAGGAGGACCCGTTCGCTCAAAAGCAGCAACCGTCGCAGGCGGGGCGCCAAGCCGATCCGGGGCCAGAACGACGCCGTTGCGCCGGCTGCCACGATGCCGAACACGAAGAGCGCGAATGCGGGGTCTGTCATGAGAATTTGAGTATTCAAAAAATGGATCTTGGTTAGTCTAAACCACCGCGCCGCGCCCGTCCAGCCGCAATGTCCGGTCTGCTTCGCCCCTGCGCCTGACACGAGTACAAGCGCGCGCGACTGGAGGTACCCGACGCCGCAATGTCCGGTCTGCTTCGCCCGTGCGCCTGACGGGGTGCGGCACCCGCCCTGTACTACGGCCGGCACGGCCCCGGCGGCCCGCACGGTCGCCGTGCGTCGCGCTGCTGTTATGATCCGCGCTGCCCCTGAACGAGATTCCGGAACCATCGGAGGAGGCTCCTGATGCACCGCTGGATCACCCGCTCGCTCGCGCTCGCCGTCGTTTTCGCTGTCGGTCTGCCGCTCGCCGCTGGCGCCCAGGAGCTCGTCAAGCGCGGCGCGGCCATCGGCGACTCCCCGGTGGTCGACCTGGCGCAGGCGCTGCGGTCGATCTCTTCCTACGCCGACCGGACCGTGACGGTCGAGGGCACGGTGAACCGCGTGTGCCAGATGAAGGGCTGCTGGATGGAGCTGGTGCCCGCCGGCGCGGACCGCGGCATCCGGGTCACCTTCAAGGACTACGCCTTCTTTGTGCCGACCGATTCCCGCGGCGCATCCGCTCGACTGGAGGGGATTTTCGAGCGGAACACGTTCTCGAAGGCGGACGCCGACCACCTCATCGCCGAGGGTGTGGCCCTGACGCGCAACCCGGACGGAACCGCCACCGAGGTCAGCTTCCTCGCGCAGGCGGTGGAGCTGCGGAGATAGCAGCCGGGACCGGTCAGCGCACGGTCACGTCGACGAAGGTCGTCGTCCAGCAGCACTGATCTCCGCCGCCGCCGTTGCCGGAGATGTCGTTGGCGGTGACCATCAAGCGGTAGTCGCCCGGCTCCGTGAAGGTGGCGAACGTGGTCGTCTCGCCACCCGTCAGATCCGTGAACTCGTGGCGGCCGTTCGTGCCGTCCTCGGCTCCCGACTCGAGGATCACCTCGGCGGGTCCGCGATAGAGGCGCCACGTCAGCATCAACGGCGGTCGCGGGCGTCCCCGCCGGCGCGGCGGCGGGGGATTGGTCAGCGGCTCGTCGCGTGCCGACGCCTTCAGCTCGATGGTCTCGCCGACCGACGCGGTGTAGGTGGCGGCAACTCCCGTTACCGGCGGTCCCTGCAGCTCCTTACCGTCGCCCACCGTGAGCCGCGGCGGCGTATTGCCGTTCGCGCGGTTCAGGAACGGGTTGACGAAGTAGGGCGGATTCAACCAGAACGACACCTCGGAGCGCTGGTTGTTGGCGGTCAGGGCCCAGGTGAGACGCTGCTCACCGAAGTCGGCCGGGACGTTGATCGCGAACACTCCCCAGGCGCGGCGGGGCAGAAAATGCGTCGGCTGCCCGAGGTCGGGACCGCCGGGCTGAATCCGGTTGTCGAGACCGATGGGAATGTCGACCGGGTCCTCGTTTCGGTTGAAGTATCCCAGCAGGATCGTGAACGACCCGTCCGGGTTGCGGTACCAGCCCTCCACGGCCGGGAAGATCGCTTCGCCGCGGCTGCCCTCGGGTTCCAGGGGGAGCGGGGCGCGGGGCGGCTGCGCGGATGCAACGGCGCCGTACAGCAGCACGGCAGCGAGCGCCGCCGAAAAACCAAGCCGAAGCGTGTAGCGCTGCATCGGTATCTTTCCCCGGAGCAGGGCGAGGGCGTGACGCTGGATGCCGGACCGCCCGCCCGTGGGAGCGGCGGCCCGGGCCGGAACGCGGCAATCAGTCGTCGTTGTCGGTCAGCGCCGCGCGCGCCGCGACCTCGGCCTCGTAGTCCTCGTCGGTGAAGTAGGTCACGTTGACCCACGCGTGGGCCATCTCGTCGACCGTCCGGTCGCCGTAGCCGACCCAGACGTTCGGATCCGGGTTGGCGCGGTTGGCCGCCGTGTTGTCGTGCCACGCAGTGATCTTGATCAGCGTGCCTTTCGGCAGCAGCGGCGCGGCCTCGTCGGCGTAGACGTAGGTGTTGTGCCAGTTGAAGTTGAAGTCGCCGACGTGGCTGAGGACCTCGCGCCGGCCGGTGGGCAGGATGGCTTCCATCGCCATCGCCTTGCCCCGCAGGTGCATGTGCGGCTGGAAGCTCTCGATGCGGGCGGCGCGCTTCAGCGGGAAGAACCCTTCCGTTACCGAAACGGTGTTCGGCGGGATGTCGACGCCGCCGGCCCCCATCAGGTGCAGCACCTGCCGGTGCTCGGGCTCCTCGTCCCGCGGGTAGAAGTAGATGCCGAGCTCGACGTGATCGGTGATCTCCTCGCCCGCGGCCGAGTAGTGGACGTCCCAGACGATCCGCGAGCCCGGCAGCATCAGCTTGCCGCTGCCCGGACGCATCAGCTCGCCCTGCTTGCCGACCGCCCACTCCATGAAGAGACCGGAGTTGTTCAGCGGATCGTCGGCGCCGGTGGCCGCCGCGTTCCGCAGCAGCGGATCGGTCTCCTCCTGCTCCAGGCGGGCGATGGCGTGGTGGGTGATCCGGCGGCCGGCCGTCGTGGCCGGCCGGAGCTCGATTGCCCGCACCCAGCGCGGCTCGGTCAGGCCGGTCTCGGAAACCGGTTTCCACCAGGCGTCGTTCGCCTCGGCGGGCATCGTGTAGGGCTCGGACCCAATCACCAGGTCCGGCGGTCCGAACAGTTCCGCGAAGTACCACTTCGACGCGTCGGGCCAATCGATCGGCGGGGGCATGTCGGCCGGGTTGCCGCGCGGCGCCCCGCCGTCGACCCAGCGGACGATGGTGTCGAGCTCGGCGTCGGTCAGCGAGCGGTCGTTCGTGAACTCGGAGATGCCCACCGTCCGGTCGATGTGCCAGGGCGGCATCTGGCGTGTCGACACGCGCTCGCGGATCGAGCGCGCCCACGGACGGGATTCCTGGTAGGTAACGAGCGACATCGGCGCGATGGAGTTGGCCCGGTGGCACGCCTCGCACTTGGCCTGGAAGATCGGGGCCACGTCCTTCGTGAACGTCGGCACCTCGTCGTCGGCGGCGACAGCGGTTCCGGGAACGAAGGCCGCCGTCCCGGCAAAGATCACCAGCATGCCCAGGATTCTGGTCCGCATCGCGTCCGTCCTTTCGTTTTCTTTCCGTGACCGCGGCGGCCGCCGCCCGACCGCCGGCGACTCATTATAATCGCGGGGCAGCGGACGCCATTCGCGCGTGGGAAGCCGGGCGCTCCGGCGGTCGCAGCCGTGGGGTGGAATTCCGACCGGACCGGCGGGCGCCGGCTCCCTGATCCGTTAAGACGAACAGCGAGGTCGAAACGTTCATGCGCAAGACGACTTCGATCGGCGTAGCGGCAGCAATTCTCCTGGGCGTCGTCGCCGTCACGTCCGTCGCGGGCCAGCGCGGCGGTGCGTACCGGGCGTCGCGCGATCACCCGGCGGTCCTGTACACGAACGGCGCGGTCGACAACGCCGTCGAGGGCCTGAACCGGCGGCTTGAGGAAGGTTCGGCCTCGCTCGCCTTCGAGGGCCGGAACGGCTATCTCCGCGCGTTGCTCGACGCGCTCGACATGCCCGTGGAGTCGCAGGTGCTCGTCTTCTCGCCGACGAGCTTCCAGGAGGACTGGATCGACTTCGACAACCCGCGCGCCGTCTTCTTCCGGGACGACGTGGCGCTCGGCTGGGTGCGTGGCGCCGACGTCATCGAGATCGCGGCCCAGGACCGGCGCCAGGGAACGATCTTCTACTCGCTGGAGCAGACGCCTTCGGCGGCGCCCCGCTTCCGGCGCCGCGAGACCTGCCTCGCCTGCCACCTGTCGTGGGACACGCTCGGCGTTCCCGGCCCGCAGGTCCTCAGCATGTTCCCGATGCCGGACGATCCGAACGCCTACGCGAGCGGCCACCCCACCGACCACCGCAGCCGCCTGGAGGACCGCTGGGGCGGCTGGTACGTTACCGGGTCGCACGGCGGGGTCGCCCATATGGGCAACGTCGAGGTGGAGGCCGTCGAGGACCCGCACGCCACCTTCGGCGTCGTGCCGCCGGTCATCGACTCGTTGGAGGGGCGTATCGACCTCGACGGGTTTCCGACGCCTTACAGCGACATCGTGGCGCTGATGGTGCTGGAGCACCAGGCGCACATGACCAACCTCATCACGCGCATCGGCTGGGAGGCGCGGCGGGTGGAGCACCGCGCGGAGATGGTGGCTCCGGCGGACCGCGGCCGCTCGACCGACGACGGCCGCTTCCTGGAGATCGTCGACGAGGCCGCGGTGGAACTGGTCGACTACCTGCTGTTCGTCGACGAGGCGCCGCTGCCGCCGGGCGTCGCCGGCGGCTCGGGCTTCACCGAGCTGTTCTCGGCGCGCGGTCCCCACGACAGTCAGGGGCGGTCGCTGCGGGAGATCTCGCTCGACGGCCGCCTGTTCCGCTATCCGTGCAGCTACATGATCTACACGGAGGCGTTCGGCGCGCTGCCGGAGACCGCGCTCGACGCCATCTACCGCCGCATGTGGGCGGTACTGTCCGGGGAGGTCACCGAGTCGCCCTACGACCGGCTGGCGCTCGCCGACCGGCAGGCGATCGTGGAGATCCTGCGCGACACCAAGCCGGGCCTGCCGGATTACTTCGGGGCGGTGACACGGTAACCGGGCGCCGAGGCGCTACACCACACCGTAGGCGATCATCGCGTCGGCGACCTTCCGGAAGCCGGCGATGTTGGCGCCGCGCACGTAGTTGACGAACCCGTTCGCGTCGGTTCCCTCCGCGCGGCACTTCTCGTGGATGTCGTGCATGATGGTCTGAAGCTGCCGGTCGACCTCCTCGCGCGACCAGGAGATGCGCAGGGCGTTCTGGCTCTGTTCGAGGCCCGAGACCGCCACGCCGCCGGCGTTGGCGGCCTTCGCCGGACCGAACAGGATCTTCCGGCCGAGGAACGCGCGGACCGCGCCGAGGGTCGACGGCATGTTCGCGCCCTCGGACACCGCGACGAGTCCGTTGTCGATGAGCGCTTCCGCGTCGTCGGCGTCCAGCTCGTTCTGCGTGGCGCAGGGCAGGGCGAGCTGGCAGGGCACGCGCCAGGGCCGTTCCCTCTCGTGGTAGGCGCAGCCGAAGTGCTCGGCGTACTCGCGCACGCGTCCCCGGCGTACCTCCTTGAGCTCCTTCAGCCAGGCGAGCCGCTCGGCGTCGATGCCGTGCGGGTCGTGGATGAAGCCGTTGGAATCGGAGGCGGCGACGACGGTGCCGCCGAGCTCGTTCAGCTTTTCGATGGCGTACAGAGCGACGTTGCCGGAGCCGGAGACGACGGCGGTCTTGCCGGCGATCTCGTCGCCGCGGGTCGCCAGCATGTTCTGCAGGAAATAGACCGCCCCATAGCCGGTCGCCTCGGTCCGCACCAGGCTGCCGCCGAACGCGAGTCCCTTGCCGGTGAGGACGCCGGTGAAGCGGTTGGCCAGCCGCATGTACTGGCCGAACAGGAAGCCGATCTCGCGCGTGCCGACGCCGATGTCGCCCGCGGGGACGTCGGTGTCCTCGCCGATATGGCGGTGCAGCTCGCGCATCATGGCGTGACAGAAGCGCATCACCTCGTTGGCGCTGCGCCCGCGCGGGCTGAAGTTCGAGCCGCCCTTGGCGCCCCCCATCGGCAGGCCGGTCAGGCTGTTCTTGAGGATCTGCTCGAAGCCGAGGAACTTCAGCACGCTCTGGGTCACCGTCGAATGGAAGCGGAGGCCGCCCTTGTAGGGGCCGATGGCGTTGTTGAACTGCACGCGCCAGGCCCGCGCGGCGCGCACGCCGCCCCGGTCGTCCTGCCAGGTCACCCGGAACGTGATGATCCGGTCGGGCTCGGTGAGCCGTTCCAGGATGCGCGCCTCCTCGTACTCGGGGTGCTGCATCACGAGCGGGACGATGCACTCGGCCACTTCCCGCACCGCCTGGTGGAACTCGGGCTCGCCCGGGTTGCGGCGGACGAGACCGGCCATGAATTTCTCCAGCCGCTCATGGACGCCCGGAATCCGGTGCATGTCCCTGCCTCCTCGGTTTCCGCTTTCCCGGTCTCATTACCCGCGATGCGATTCGTTCTGCGATGCGATACGGCTTCATGCGGAAACGGCGCGATTTCACTTGTCCCGCGGCTTCTTGAGGAGCGCGGCCAGGTCGCGTGACTTGCCCGGCCGGCGGTCGTCGCCCAGCGACAGCATCCAGGCGGGGTAGGGCGCCGGGGTGGCGCTCACCTCGTCGAGCCGTTCGAGCTCGTCGTCGCTGAGGGTCAGTCCCACCGCGCCCAGATTGTCCACGAGCTGGTCCATCCGCTTGGCGCCGATGATGACGCTGGTGACGGCGTCCTTCGCCAGCAGCCAGGCCAGCGCCACCTGCGCCACCGACGCGCCGTGGCTATCGGCAATCGGCCGCATGACGTCGAGGATATCGAAGGCCTGTTCCTTGTCGAGCGGCGGGAAGTCGAACGCCACCCGGCGCGCGTCGGCGTCGCGGGCGCCCTCGCGGGTGAACTTGCCCGAGAGGAATCCGCCCGCGAGCGGGCTCCAGACCAGCAGGCCGAGCCCCTGGTCGCGAAGGAGCGGAATCGTGTCGCGCTCGATGTCGCGTCCGGCCAGCGCGTAGTAGGACTGCGTGCACTGGAACCGCTCGAAGCCCCGTCGCTCCGACACGGCGAGCGCCTTCATCAGCTCCCACGCCTCCAGGTTCGAGCAGCCGATGTAGCGCACCTTGCCGGCGCGGACCAAGTCGGTCAGGGCGCTCAGCGTCTCGTCGATAGCGGTCTCGGGGTCGGCGCGGTGGATCTGGTAGAGGTCGATGTAATCGGTGCCGAGCCTCTCAAGGCTCGCCTCGCAAGCGTCGATAATGTGCAGCCGCGACAGGCCCACCTGGTTGGGGCCGGCTCCCATGCGCCCCCGCACCTTGGTCGCAATCACCACGTCGCGGCGTCGGCCGGCGAGCGCGCGGCCGAGAATCTCCTCCGAATCGCCGGTGGAGTAGACGTCCGCGGTATCGAAGAAGTTGATGCCGGCGTCAATCGAACGCCCGACGAGCGCGTCGGCCTCCTGCTGGCCCAGCGCGCCGATCATCTCCCACTGGGCGCCGAACGTCATCGCCCCCAGGCACAGCTCCGAGACGTAGACCCCTGTCGTGCCCAATCGCCGGTACTTCATCCGACCATTCTACCGGGCCGGGGCGATGTTTCGTTGTCCCGTCAGCTCAGCGGCCGTCCCACTGTGCGAGCATCCAGTCGCCGGCGTCGCGCAACGATCTGACGTAGCCGCCCATCGCGTAGTGACCCACGCGGTCGAGCGCCGTGAATTCGACCTTGCCGCCGGCCTCGCGCAACTGCCGCGCCGCCTCCTCGGCGGGGCCGAACGGGACGATGTCGTCCGCGCGGCTGTGGATGATGTGCACGGGCATGTCGCCGAGCGAATCGAGCGGCTCGTCGCCGGGGCGGCCGGCGATGGGAATGGCGCCGGTGAAGAAGTCCGGGTGCCGCGTCGCGAAGAACCAGGTGCCGCGCCCGCCGAGGCTGAAGCCCGTCACGAGGATGCGCGCGCGGTCGATGTTGTAGGTCTCGAGGACCTGTTGCAGCAGCGCCATCACGCCGCGGTCGGAGACGTCGCTCGTCCAGCGCCGGGTCGGCACGTCCGGGGCCACGACCACCGCGTTCAGGCCGCGCAGCGCCGGCTCGAACATCTGCCGCATGTGGAGGCTGCCGTAGTACGACCCCTGCTTGCCGCCCGGATGCAGGGCCAGTATCAGCGCATGCGGCGTGGCCGGGTCATAGCCGGCCGGCACGGCCACCGCGTACGGCATCTCGCCGTGCCCCTCGATCTCGAACGTCAGGTGCTCCACCGCCGGGCGTCCTCCCGTCTGTGCGAGCAGCTCGACCTGAGAGCCGGACATCGTCGCCAGCCCGACCAGAGCCGCCGCCGCGACCACCGTCATCAGAGTGCGCATGGTAGGAATCCTCTCTGCCGTGCAGCGGTCGCCGTCTTCCGCGCACCGGTCCCTGCATAATATCCGAGCGTCACGCCGCGCGAGCCGCGGCGCGCCGTGGACGGGCGGTTTCCCGCGAGTCGCCCGAGAGAGTCCAGTCGCTGTCCTTCAGGTACAAAGGTATGTCCGTTCGCACCCGATTCGCTCCGAGCCCGACCGGCTATCTCCACATCGGCGGCGTCCGCACGGCGCTGTTCAACTGGCTGTTCGCCCGCCGGCACGGCGGACAGTTCATCCTGCGCATCGACGACACCGACCAGCAGCGCAACGTCGAGACGGCCCTGCGGCCGATCCTCGACGGCTTCCGCTGGCTGGGCATCGACTGGGACGAGGGGCCGGAGGTGGGCGGCCCGTGCGGGCCGTACTATCAGTCGCAACGCACCCCACGCTACCAGGCCGCGGTGTCGGAGCTGCTGCGTCGGGGGCTCGCGTACCGCGACTACGCGACGGCCGCGGAAACCAACGCCGAACGCGAGGCGGCGCAGCGCGAGAAGCGACGGTTCATCTACAGCCGGCGCTGGATGGCGGAGACCGACGCAGATGCGGCGCGCTTCGAGGACGACGGACGCACTGCCGTCGTCCGGCTCAAGATGCCGCGCGACGGTGCCTGCCGCTTCGACGACCTGGTGCGCGGACCGGTCGCCTTCGACTGGGCGCTGGAGCAGGACCACGTCATCCAGCGGGCTGACGGCAGTCACCTGTATCACCTCGCCAGCGCGGTCGACGACCACGACTTCGGCATCTCGCACGTCATCCGCGCCGAGGAGCACCTGTCGAACACGCCGCGGCAGATCTTCATCGCCGACGGGCTCGGCTACGAGCGGCCCCGCTACGCGCACCTGCCCTACGTGGCGGCGCCGGGCGGCAGCGAAAAGCTGAGCAAGCGGAAGCTCGGCAAGTACCTGTCGCAGCCCGAGTTCAGGAAGGTGTACGACCACGGCGCCGGCATCCTGGCCGCGCTCGGCAACGAGGGGGCGCCGGAGCGCTTCAATCCGGTGCTGGTGGAGTTCTACCGCGACGTCGGCTACCGGCCGGAGGCGCTGGTCAACTACCTGCTGCTGCTCGGCTGGTCGCTGGACGACCGCACGGAGGACTTCACGCGGGAGGAGATGATCGGGCACTTCTCGCTGGAGCGGGTGAACCGGTCCGCCGCCAGCTTCGACCCGCAGAAGATGATGGCGTTCGAGGAGCGGAGGATGAACGCGCTGTCGCCGGCCGACAGGGTGGCGGCCGTCTCGCCGTTCCTGGTGCGGCTGGGACTGTTGGCAGCGGATCCGAGCGGGGCGGCGCGCGGACGCGTCGCGGCCGTGGTCGCCGCGGCCCGCGATCGGATCAAGGTCGCGGGGGACATCGTGCACTACGCGGAGTTCTTCCAGGAGGACGCTACGTTCCCGTACGATGAGAAGGCCTTCCGCAAGCGGATTGGCGCGCCGGAGGCTGCGGACCGGCTGCGCCGCTTCCGTCCCGTGCTGGAAGCCGTCGATCCCTTCGATGCGGGGACCCTGGACGCCGCGCTGCACCGGTTCGTGGCGACCGAGGAGATCAGGATCGGACAGATCATCCACGCCGTGCGCGTCGCGGTGACCGGCAAGGGTGTCGGATTCGGCCTGTTCGACGCCCTGGAGATTCTCGGCCGGCCGGCGTGTCTCGCTAGAATTGACCGGGCGCTCGCCGCCGCGGAGGCGGAGTCGGACGCCGACTGAATTCCAGGAGCGAGGACACACGCGTGAGCATGCCCGACACCGAAACCGCCGGACTCGACTTCATCCGGGAGATCGTCACCGCAGACCAGGCGGCGGGCCGGCGCGGCGGCCGGGTCCACACCCGCTTTCCGCCCGAGCCGAACGGCTACCTGCACATCGGCCACGCCAAGTCGATCTGCCTGAACTTCGGCATCGCGCACGAGTACGGCGGGCACTGCAACCTCCGGATGGACGACACGAACCCGGAGACGGAGGATGTGGAGTTCGTGCGCGCGATAGAGCAGGACGTTCGCTGGCTCGGCTTCGATTGGGAGGATCGCTCCTACTACGCGTCGGACTACTTCGAGCGGCTCTACGACTGCGCGGTCACGTTGATCCGCAAGGGGCTGGCCTACGTCGACGACCTGCAGGGCGAGGAGGTCAGCCGCTATCGCGGACGCTGGGACGAGCCGGGCCGCGACAGTCCCTACCGCGACCGGCCGGTGGAGGAGAACCTGGATCTGTTCTCCCGGATGCGGGCGGGCGAGTTCGAGGACGGCGCGCGGACGCTGCGGGCAAGGATAGACATGGCGGCGCCGAACATGAACATGCGCGATCCGACCATCTACCGGATCCGCCGCAGTCCGCACTACCGGCAGGGGGACGACTGGGTCATCTATCCCACCTACGACTTCACGCACCCGCTGTCGGACGCGTTCGAGCGCATCACGCACTCGCTCTGCACGCTGGAGTTCGAGGACCACCGGCCGCTCTACGACTGGTACCTGCAGGCGCTCGACTTCGAGGACCCGCCGCGGCAGATCGAGTTCGCCCGCCTCAACCTGACCCACACCGTGCTCAGCAAGCGGAAGCTGTTGGAGCTGGTCGAGGGCAAGTACGTCGACGGCTGGGACGATCCCCGGATGCCGACGCTGGCCGGCATGCGGCGGCGCGGCTATCCCCCCGCCGCCATCCGGGATTTCTGCGGCCGAATCGGGGTTGCCAAGGCCAACAGCGTCGTACAGATGGCGCAGCTCGAAAACGCAGTCAGGCAGGAGCTCAACCGAACAGCCCCTCGCGTGATGGCGGTCAACCTGCCGCTGAAGGTGATCATCGAGAACTACCCGGAAGACCGCGTTGAAGAGCTTGAAGCAATAAACAACCCGGAGGACCCCAGCGCCGGCACGCGGAAGGTGCCATTCTGCCGCGAGCTCTACATCGAGCGTGCAGACTTCCAGAGGGACCCGCCCAAGAAGTTCTTCCGCCTCGCGCCGGGTCGGGAAGTCCGGCTGCGCTACGCCTACTTCATCAAGTGCGTGGACGTCGGAAAAGATAGCGATGGGCAGGACGTTCTCCGGTGCACCTACGATCCGGAGACCCGCGGCGGGTATGCGCCCGACGGGCGCAAGGTACGCGGCACCATTCATTGGGTCTCGGCCCGGCATGCCCTCCCGGCCAGGGTGCGACTCTACGAGCACCTGTTCAGTGTGGAGCATCCTGAAGACGTGCCCGAGGGGACGGATTACAAGGATGGGCTCCAGGCGTTCGAGACGCGAGCGGAGAGCCGCGTCGAACCGAGTCTCGCTGGTGCTTCCCCGGGGGCGGTCTACCAGTTCGAGCGCCGGGGGTACTTCTGCGTCGATCCGGACTCGACAAGCGGAAACCTGGTCTTCAATCGGACAGTCGGGTTGCGGGACACCTGGGTGAAGATCCTGAGGAAGCAGGGCAGGAAGTAGCGGTAGAGCCGCGCGGCGGTTGCTTCGCATGCCGCGTGACTTCGCGCAGCGGATCCGCGACAGAATCGACACGGTCGCTGCTGATCCCTATGCGGATCAGATGCCTGTCGCCGAGCCGAGGCCCATCGCGCGGCGCCAGGCGGTGATCTGTCCCAGGTGGCTTCCTTCGTGCGACGTGATCAGGAAGACGGCATAGTCGCCGACGGTGGGGAACCGCTTGCGGGCGCCCTCGCTGGGATGCTCCCGCTCGAAGCGCGTGGGATCGGCGGTCTCGATCGCTTGCGCCACCCGCTCGTGCTGGGCGGCCAGCTCGGCCAGTAGCTCGTCCTTCGAGGGAAAGTCCGCCGGGTCGCCGCTGGGGGTGCCGCCGCTCTTGAAGGTGTCGCCCCACGCGGCCGGGAACGTCGACTCCAGGCCGAGCAATTTCGCCAGTTGATTCGACGTGGCGGCGAGATGGCCCAGGAGCCATGCCGGATGATTCACCACGCCGTGCGGCTGCCGGGTCATCTGCTCGTCCGACAGATCCCGGACCAGCGTCCGGGCCCGTTCGAGATTGAACTGATACGCGAACAGGAGGTGTCGCAGCATCGGTGGCTCCCCGGTGGTGCTGTTGGACGCCTGGCCGGGCCGGCAATCGTTCGTATGCTGATCCGATGCCGCCCGACCATGGAGTTTGCCCCGTCTCCGGCGCGAACTCCTATCCGGCGTTCGACGGCAGCCCCATCGCGCGCCGCCACGCCGCGACCTGCCCGATGTGGTTGGCTTCGTGGGCCGACAGCAGGTAGTCGACGAAATCGCCGATCGTCGGGAAGTGCTTGCGCGTTCCCTCGTCCGGAAACTCCTTGGCGAAGATCGCCGCGTCCGCTTTGGCCACGGCTTCCGACACGCGCTCGTGCTGCTTCGTCAGCTCCGCGAGCAGCGCCTCTTTCGACGGGTACTGCGATGCGTCGGCACTGGGCACGCCGCCGGTCTTCGCCGCCGCTTCCCAGTCCGCCGGGAACGTCGACTCGAGGCCGAGGGCTACCCCCGTGTGGTTCGCCGCCGAGGCCAGGTGGCACAGGGTCCAGGCGGGGTGGTTGACCACCCCGTGCGGCTGCTGGACCATCTGCTCGGCGGTCAGGTCCTTGACCAGCGACTCGAGGTGACCGAGGTTGAACTTGAACGTGAAGAGGAGGTGCTCGCGCATGGGGTGCTCCAGGAATCCGGGTAGCGGGCGACCGGCGTGGACGCTCGGCCGTGAATCGGCCGCCCAGTATACTCCCACCCTCGGAGCCCGTACCGCAGACGAAAGGGGTCCATGGCCGCCGCCACGAACCGTCAGGTCCGCCTCGCCGCCCATCCCGCGGGCTTTCCGTCGGAGAGCGATTTCTCGCGCACCGAGACGCCCGTTCCGGAGCCGGCGGACGGCCGGATGTTGTGCCGCACCATCTATCTCTCCCTCGATCCCTACATGCGCGGGCGGATGAATCCGGGTCCGTCCTACGCGAAGGGGGTCGACATCGGCGAGGTGATGGTCGGCGGCACGGTCTCGCAGGTGGTCGAGTCGAAGCTGGCCGGGTACGCCGCCGGCGACATCGTGCTCGGCGCGAACGGCTGGCAGGACTACGCTCTGTCCGACGGGACCGGCGTCCGCAAGCTCGACGCGGCCGACGCGCCGATCTCGACCGCCCTGGGCGTGCTCGGGATGCCGGGCCACACGGCGTATGTCGGGCTGCTGGATCACGGGCGGCCCAGGCCGGGAGAGACAATGGTGGTTTCCGCCGCTTCCGGCGCGGTGGGAGCGGTCGTCGGGCAGATCGCGAAGATCAAGGGTTGCCGGGTGGTGGGCATTGCGGGCGCGCCGCAGAAATGCGCGTACGTGACGGACGAGCTCGGCTTCGACGCCTGCGTCAGCCACCGCGGGGACGATCTGCCCGGCGCCCTGCGCGCGGCGTGTTCCGACGGCATCGACGTGTACTTCGAGAACGTGGGCGGCAAGGTGTTCGAGGCGGTGCTGCCGCTGCTGAACGACTTCGCGCGCATCCCGGTCTGCGGGCGGATCGCCAACTACAACCTGACCGGGCCGCCGCCGGGTCCGGACCAGGTGGCCCGCCTGATGGGGCTGACCCTGGTGCGGCGGCTCACGTTCCGGGGTTTCATCGTGTTCGACCATCTCGACCGGCAGCCGGACTTCCTCCGGGATGTCGCGGCATGGATCCGGGACGGGCGGATCCGGTACCGAGAGGATGTTGTGGACGGGCTCGATCGCGCGGTCGCGGCGTTCCTGGGCCTGTTGCGGGGTGAGAACTTCGGGAAGCTTCTGGTACGCGTGTCGGACGATCCGACGCTGTAGGCTCCGGGCTTCCGGCTCCGGGGCTCGAACGGGTTCCGTCACAATCGGGCAAGACAGCCAGTGTCACCGCGCCGCCGCGTTCCCGACGCACTCGTTCTCATCTTCGCGCTGATCGTGGCCGCGCAGCTCGCGAGCTACGTGCTGCCGGCGGGGCAGTTCGAGCGGGACGAGCAGCGGGTCGTCCCGGGCACCTGGCGCGCGGTGGACGCCGAGCCGCTCCCGCCCCTCGCCTTCCTGACGTCGATTCCCGCGGGGCTGGCCGCCGCGCAGGACATCATCTTCTTCGTCTTCATCGCCGGCGGGATCATCGGCGTCGTGCGGGCCACGGGTGCGATAGACGCGCTGATCGGCGCCGCCATCGGCCGGCTGGCGTCGAAGCCGGGATGGCTCGTCGCGGGCATGGTCGGACTGTTTGCGCTCGGCGCCTCGACCGTCGGCATGGCCGAGGAGTACATGCCGTTCGTGCCGATCCTGGTGACGCTGTGCCTCGCCTCGCGGCTCGACGCCGTGGTGGCCGTGGGCATCATCTACGTGGGCGCCGGGGTCGGCTACGCGTGCGCTGCGCTGAACCCGTTCACCGTGCTGATCGCCCAGGACATCGCGGGACTGCCGCTGACCTCCGGCCAGTCGGTCCGGTGGGGCCTGCTGGTCGTCTGCGCGGCCATCGGGGTTCACCACATCCTGCGCTACGCGGCCCGGCTCCGCGCGGCCCCGGCGACGAGCCTGGTGGCCGACATCGACTACTCGAGCGGCTTCGATCTTCCCGAGGACGTGCGGTTCACGGGGCGGCGCGTTGCAGTGGTGGCGGTGCTCGCCGGCGGCATCGGGCTCTTCGTCTACGGCGTGGCGGCCCGGGGCTGGTACCTCGCCGAGCTGTCGGCGGTGTTCCTCGGCATCGGGCTGCTCGCGGCGGGGGCCGGCGGGCTGGGTCCCGACGGGGCGGCCCGCGCGTTCATCCGCGGCGCGTCCCAGATGACCGCCACCGCGCTGCTGATCGGCTTCGCCCGGACCATCCAGGTGGTGCTGAGCGACGCGCAGGTGATCGACACGATAGTGAACGCATTGGCCGACTCGCTTGCGGGCCTGCCCGCCCACGCCGCGGCCCTCGGCATGCTGCTCGTGCAGACGGTCTGCAACCTGTTCATCCCCTCCGGGTCGGGGCAGGCGTACGTGACGATGCCGATCATGGCGCCGCTCGCGGACCTGACCGGGGTCACGCGGCAGACCGCGGTGCTGGCCTACCAGTTCGGCGACGGCTTCACGAACATGCTGGTTCCGACCAACGCCCTGCTGATGGGGATGCTCGGGCTTGCCCGCATCCCGTACCAGCGCTGGGCGGCTTTCGTCGTTCCCCTGCTCGTCAAGCTGTATCTGGTCGCCGGAATGGCGCTGGTCGCCGCAGTCGCGCTCGGCTACCGATGACGGTCGAGCGATCCGGGCACGCCGCGGCCGGCCGCGACGCCGGGGGACGTGCTCCGGGGCGTGCCCGGACTCGCTCGGCGGCCTCGTTTCCGCGCAACCGGCCGCTTCGGGGCGCTACAATGAACCGTTCCGGTCAGCAAAGGAGTTGCCGTGTCCACTCGCCATTTCGCGGTGTTGCCGGTAGTCGCGATTCTCTTCGCCGCCGGGTGCGGTCCGTCGGCGGTCGATGCCCCGGGCGGCGACTGGACCGGGGGCGCTCCCGGACCCCCGCCGCTGTTCGACACGCCCGAGGGCGGTGTGACGCTCCGCTTCGTGGACGCGCCGGCCGAGGTCCCGGAACTGACGATGGAAGCGCTGGACGGCCGGACCATCTCGATGGCCGATCAGCGCGGCAAGGTGGTGCTCGTCAACTTCTGGGCGACCTGGTGCGGTCCGTGTCGCGAGGAGATCCCGTACCTGGTGCGCCTTGCCGAGCGGTATCCCGACCACCTGATGGTGATCGGCGTATCGGAGGATCACGGGTCGCCCGACGCCGTCGCCGAGTTCGCGGGACAGTACGGCGTCAACTACCCGATCGTGATGTCGACGCCCGAGATCAAGCGTGCGTTCCCCGGCGTGTTCGCGCTGCCGACCTCGTTCGTCGTCGACCCCGACGGCCGCATGGTCGAGAGCCATGTCGGGCTGATCAGCCCGGTGATCCTGGAGCAGGAGACGCGCTACCTCGCCTCGCTGACCCACGACGCCACGGTCGAGACGGCGCCGTCCAACGACCAGATCCGCCTGGCGAACGCCGCGCAGGCAACCGAGATCCCCGGCGTGGATCTCTCGGTGCTGACGCCGGAGCAGCGCGAGGAAGTGCTGCGCCGGGTGAACGAGGAGGGCTGCCCCTGCGGCTGCTCGCTGACGCTGGCGCAGTGCCGTATCAACGACTCGTCCTGCGGCATCAGCCCGCCCATCGTCGACCAGCTCGTCGCCGAGGTCGCCGGGGCCGAGTGAGGTCGGCCGCCGGCGCGGAGTGAGTCGCCGTCAGGACGACGCCTCGGCGACACGTGCGGCCGCCGCGGCCCCTCCATCCACCCCTACCGTGGCATCTTCCTGGTCCACCGGAAGGGCGGTCGGCGTCCCCGATCCGAAGACTCGCCGCAACGTGCGCTGCACGTCGTCGAGAATCAGGTACGAGATCGGCACCAGGATCAGCGTGATGAAGGTGGCGAACAACACGCCGAACGCCAGCGATACAGCCATCGGGACGAGGAACGCCGCCTGCATGCTGCGCTCGATCATGAGCGGCGCGAGGCCGAAGAAGGTCGTCAGGGACGTGAGCAGAATCGGCCGGAAGCGGTTTGTGCCCGCCTCGCGGATCGCGAGCTGCAGTCCCGCGGACTCGAACGCTTGGCGGCTCTGCTGCGTTCCGCCTGCCTCCCGGATGCCGAGTCCGAGCTCGGCGTGCTCACGCCGCGCGCGGTTGATGAAGTCGACCATGACCAGGCTGTCGTTGACGACGACCCCGGTCAGCGCGACCAGGCCGAACATCGACATCATCGTCACGTCGAGACCCATGAAGATGTGCCCCCAGATGGCGCCCACGAGGCCGAACGGGATGGCTGCCATGATGATGAGCGGCTGCACGTACGACCGCAACGGGACCGCGAGCAGCGCGAAGATCATCAGCAGCGCAAGGATGAACCCGCGCTGCAGGCCGCCGACCGCGTCCACCTGCTCCGCCTGGGCCCCCTCGAAGGTGTAGAACACGCCCGGATAGCCGGCGAGGACCTCCGGCAGAATCCGGGTCTGCAGGTCGGTGATGACCGCGCCGGCCGACGTGATCGCGGGGTCGACCGAGGCGGTAACGTTGACGGCCCGGTTGCGGTTGACGCGCTTGATGGACGCGAAGCCGCGTCCCGGCTGCACTTCCGCCACCTGGCTGAACGGGACTTCCCCGCCGTTCGGGGTACGGATGCGCATGTTCTCCAGGTCGCCCAGCGACCGGCGGTCTGCCTCGGGATAGCGCACCATCACCCGGATGTCGTCTCGCCCGCGCTGGATGCGCTGGGCCTCCTCGCCGTAGAACGCCTGCCGGACCTGGCGGCCCAGATCCTGCAGCGTCAGGCCGAGCGTCTCCGCCGCCGGCTTGATGCCGAGCTGCATTTCCTCCTTGCCGGCGCGAAACGAATCGGAGATCTCGTAGACGCCGGCGTACGCCGTCAGGCGCGCCTTGACCTCCTCGGCGGCGTCGCGCAGCCGCTCGATTTCCGGCCCCGCGAGCTGCACGTCGACGTCGTCGCCGGGGTTCATCATCGACATGGAGAAGTTGACCTCGACCGCCTCGGGGATCGCGTCGGTGGACTCCCGCCACAGGTTGCCGAGCTGCTCGCTGGTGAAGGAGCGCGTCTCCGCCGGCGCGAGCTCTATCGTCACCTCGCCCACGTTGGCGGCCGACACCACGTCGACCGGACCCATCGGTCCGCCGCCGCGCGACATCATCGGCTGGTCGCCGACCGCCGTCGAGACGTGCCGGAAGTAGTCCATCCCGGTCTCCTGCTGCAACCGCGTGCGCAGGCGCGTGGCCCCCTCTTCGAGCCTGGCGATCGCCCGCGAGGTGGCGTCGACCGGGGTTCCCTGCGGCATCGTCACCGACGCCGACATGAAGTCGGCCTCGATGGACGGGAAGAAGTGGAAGTTGGCCCATCCGCCGAGCACCATGCCGCCGGTCAGGATCAGGGTCGACAGACCTATCGCCGCCGTCACGTAGCGCCAGCGCAGCGCGGTTTCCAGGATCGGCGTGTAGACCCGTTGGATGAACAGCTTGAGGCCGCCGGAGAAGAGTCCCTGGAAGCGGCGCCACGGGCCCGGCTTGCCGCGCCTGGGAATGTGAGACAGGTGGGCGGGCAGGATGCCGAGCGACTCGATCAGGGAGAAGAGCAGGCAGGGAATGACGACGAGCGGAATGACCCGGAAGATCTTCCCCATCATTCCCGGCACGAACATCAGGGGCATGAACGCCGCCACCGTGGTCAGGACCGCGAAGGTGACCGGCTTGCCGATCTCTCTCGCGCCTTCGATGGCGCCCCGCAACCCCTCGCCGTGGTTCTCCTGGTGCCGGTAGATGTTCTCGCCGACGATGATGGCGTCGTCGACCACGATCCCGAGCACGAGGATGAACGCGAACAGCGAGATGACGTTGACCGACACGTCGAGTCCCGGCATCAGGGCGATGGCGCCGAGGAAGGAGATCGGGATGCCGAGGCTGACCCAGAAGGCCAGGCGCAGCTCCAGGAACAGGGTGAGCACCACGAAGACGAGCAGGAACCCGGTGGCGCCGTTGCGCAGCATGAGCGTCAGCCGGTCGTCCAGTATTTCCGCCTGGTCCTGCCACAGCGTCATCGAGATGCCCTCGGGCAGTCGTGGCCGCGCGCGTTCGACGTAGCCGTTGACGGCGGCGGCGATGTCGAGCGCGCTCTGATCGCCGGTGCGGAACACCGACACCAGCACGGTCGGCTGGTGATCGAAGCGGGCCTGCTGATCGGTCTCGGCGAAGCCGTCGACAACCGTCGCCACGTCGCCCAGGCGCAGCCGGCTGCCGTCGGCCCGCGTCCAGAGCACCAGATCCTCGTACTCGTTGCCGCGGTAGGCCTGCCCGATAGTACGCAGGAGAATCTCGCCGCCGTCGGTGCGGACCGAGCCGCCGGGCAGATCCAGGGACGAACGGCGCACGGCGTCGGCCACCTGGTCGAAGGTCATGCCGTGCCGGCGCAGCGCGCTCTCCGATACCTCGATGGAGATCTCGTAGGGCGGCGCGCTGACGACGTCGACCTGCGTGATCTCCGGCATCGCCGTCAGCTCGTCGCGCACCCGTTCGGCCAGCGCCTTCAGGGCGAAGATGTCGGTGTCCCCGGCGATGGAGATGTCGGTGACCTGGTTGCGGGCGGTCATCTCCCGGATGATGGGTTTTTCCGTCTCGAGGGGGAACGTCGTGATCGCGTCGACGTTGTTCTTGACCTCGTCCACGACCCGCCGGGGATCCGCGCCGAGCTCGAGCTCGACCATGACCGAGGCGTTGCCCTCCGAGGCGGTGGACTGGATTTCCTTGATGCCGTCGACGCCCTGAATCGCTTCCTCGATCCGGATGACGACCCCTTCCTCCACCTCTTGCGGCGCAGCCCCCAGGTACGGCACCTGGATGCTGATGCGGTCGAGCTCGACCTCCGGAAAGACCTCTTCCTTGACCGTCGTCGTGGCGATCAGGCCGCTCACCATGATGAAGATCATCATGAGGTTGGCGGCCACCGGATTCCGCGCGAACCAGGCGATGCCACTGTTGTTCATGACCGTCTCCCTTCCGGCCGCGTGGCCGCGTCTCTCCCGGGGGCGACGCCGGCGACCGATGCTCCGGTCAGCGCGCTGCGCACGCTCTCGACCATCACCGCCGCCACGCGCGACCGCAGATCGGCGAGCTCCTCGACGGTTCCGTCGACCTTTACCGCGGTGACCACCGTGCCGTTGCGGACGTCGGTCAGCCGCGCTGTCACGCGGATCAGGGAACCGATGCGCTGAATGCCGCCTCCGATGGCCCACGCGGCTTCTTCACCGGGCGTCACGACCGCCACCGTGCGCAGCGTGGCCAGCTCTTCGGCGATCGCCTCCGAGATGGCGGTTCCCAGGTCCACGCCGAGGTGGGTTGCCGAAGCGGCGCTGAGATCGTCGAAGGGCAGCACGGCCAACGGGCTGGGAGCACCTCCGGCCGGCAACGCGCCGGCCGCGGCAGGGACCGCACCCGACGGGGAGCGAGCGGCAGAGAGATGCTCGATGAGGACTTCCGCGATGTCGGTTTCGAGAGCCTGTCGATCGTTGCTCGTCCCGTCGACTGTCGCGGCGTGGAGCACCGCGCTGCTGTCGGTGTCCACGATCCGCGCGGTAACGCGTACCAGGGGACCGACCTGTTGCACCCCGCCGCGGACGACGTACCGGGCGTTCGACTCCGCGGCGACCGAGAGGCCGTTCGCCGCCGCCAGGCGCGTCGACACCGCCCGGTTCAGCGCCGCCCCGAACCCGTCGTCGCCGGTGCCCCGATTGAGGTTCGTGAAGGCGACCGCCACGGTGGCCGCTGCAGCGGGTGGGGCCGGCGCTCCCGGGGCTGCGCGTCGCGTCGCGGCTTCCGGAGGCACCACCGGCCGTGGGTCGCGGACGGCGCCCGGCGGTTCACGGTCCCTCGGTCTCGTGCGTCGGACCTCCGTCGTCAGGCGGGCCTCGCGACCTGCCGACGCGGACGCCCGCGGCACGGACGCTCGACGCGATGGTGGTGTTCCACGAGACGGCGGGTTCTCCTGCAGGATCGACAGAAGCCACGCCGGGCGGTCCTCGCTGCCGGCAGTCGCCGCCGCCTCTTCGCGAGGCGCCGGTGGGTCGTCGGGGACGATCGCGGTACGTGCGGGCACGCTCGTTGCGGTGGCGTCGGCGGCCGCCGCCGGCGCCATGGCGAACCGCTCTCCCGCTGCACGCGTCACCGCCGGGGACTCGTCCGCCGCCGCGTCCCGGAGCGGGGCCGGCGCATCCGCCGCGGCGGCGGAAGTCGGAGCGACCTCCACCGGTACTGCCGAACCGTTCGTTGCGCTTCCGGCGGCGGCCGCCCGTCGCGCGAGCAGGTCGGGTTCGGCGTCGGCCAGTTGCACGCGCATTCCGTCGGTCGGCGTGTCGAGCGGCGAGATGACCACGAGCTCGCCCGCCTGCAGCCCGGTCCGCACGATGACGGACTCGGTCGAGGTACGCAGAACGTCGACGGTACGGAAGGAGAGCCGGTCGTCCGCTGTGACCATCAGTATCTGGTCCCGGCCGCGCAGCGCCTGCCGCGGGAGCACCGCCACGTCCCGCGCGGTGCGCCCGCTGATGTCGGCCTCGACGTACATCCCTACCGCCAGCGGGGGCCGGTTCGGATTTGGTCCGGGGGCGTACGGGTTCTCGACTTCGGCGATCGCGTGCACCATGCGGCTCACCGAATCGATTTCGCTCTCGGTGCGCACGATGCGTCCGTTCCAGGTGTGTGCCTCGCCGGCGAACGTCGCTCGGAGCGTCACGTCCGGTTGTGCCTGCCGCTCGACGCCGCGGTAGGAAAGCGGCAGGTCGAGATAGGCGAGCTCGTCGTCGGGCAGCGGCAGCCGGATCTCGGCGATGTCGACCGCGTAGACGGTCGCCAGGTTGTCGCCGACGCGGACGTACTGGCCGATATCTACGTTCTTCGTGCGGACGCGACCGGCGTACGGCGCCACGATCTCCGCGCGCTGCAGATCCCGCGTGGCGCGTTCGACGCCGGCCTCGGCGGCGGCGACCGAGGCGCGGGCGTCCTCGAGCTGCGGCTTGCGCAGCGCAAGCTCGCGCGGGTCGCCCCGGCCCAGCGTCTCCCATTCCCGCTGCGCCACTTCCGCCTCGGCCTCTTCCTCGGCGAGCCGCAGCCTGGCCTGCGCGAGCTGCGATCGGGCGCTGACGAGCGCCTGCTCGTAGTCGAACGGATCGATCTCGACGAGCACGTCGCCCGCTTCGAAGAATCCGCCCTCCGCGAAAGAGGGCGCGACCCAGGTGACGCGGCCTGCGATTTCGGGCACGAGCTGACTCTCGGTCCGGGGCTGGACGGTGCCCTGGCTGGCGACCGCGAGCGGTACGTCCCGGAGCGTGACCTCGTGCACGCGGACGCCCGGGGGTTCGATCACCGGCGTCAGGGTCTCGACCGGGGGACGGTTCATGATCATCCTGATCGCGCCGAGGCCGGCGACGACGATGATGATCACGGGCAAGAGGGCCTTGAGTATGCCGACAAGTGCACGTTTCATGACTGCTTCCTGTCCAGTGCCGCGATGGCTCGGTTGTTGGCGTCCAGACCGGTCATGGCGATCGGCGGCTCGAGCTGCTCGAATCCGCCCCCGAGGGCCAGATAGAGATCCACCCGGTTCTCGAGGCGCAGGCGGCGCGCCGCGATGAGTTGAGATTCAGCCTGGAACGCCGAGCGCTGCGAGTCGAGCACGGTGATGTACGTGTCCAGCCCGGTGCGGTACCGTTCGTCGGCCAGGCGTTCCGCGGCGCGGGCCTGCTCGACGGACGTCGTCAGGTGGACGACCCGTTCGGCGAGGTACTCCTCGGCGGCCAGCGCGGTCTCGACCTCGGAGTACGCAAGGAGCGCGGTGTTGACGTAGGTCGCCAGCACCTCGGCGACCCCCGCTTCGGCGCGGCTGATCTCGGCGCGCAGGCGTCCTCCCTGCCAGAGCGGGGCGACCACGTTGCCGACGAAGCTCCAGACCCGGAAATCACCGTTGAGCAGCGTACGCAGAGCGTTCGTCGACGTGCCCAGAGCCGTCGTCAGCGAGACGTTGGGCAGCAGTTCTCGGCGCGCGACGCGCAGTCGCGCCTCGGACGCGGCTACCTGGCGTTCCGCCGCGGCCAGATCCGGCCGTCGCGCCACCAGCTCGGCGGGTACTCCGGCCGGCACGGTCGGCGGCATGCCGGGCAGGTCGGGCGGGGCGGCCATGTCGCCGCCCGCGTACCGCGCCAGCAGCACGTCGATCTGGCGCATCGATGCATCGAGCTGCTGCCGCCGCTGCGCGAGATCGGCCTGGGCGTTGGACAGGTTCAGCAGGGCCTGACGAAGATCGAGCGCCGGCCGCACGCCGGACTCGAACCGATCCCGGACCCGCGCCACCGATTCGCCGAAGTTCTCGACGGTCGCTTCCGACAGCAGCACCTGCTGCTGCGCCTCGGCGACTGCGAACCACGCCTTCGCGGTCTGGCCGGCGATGGACAACTGTGCGCCCCGCAGGTCGGCCGCGGAACGCTGCAGGTCGGCCAGGGCCGCCTGTCCCGTGGTCCGTAGCCTGCCCCAGAGGTCGACTTCCCAGCTCGTGTCCAGCGAAGTCCCCTGGTTCGTGAAGACGGTGCTCAGCACGCGGTCTTCCGCACCCGGGATGGGGAAGCCGACGAAGTTCTGCCGCCGGCGGATGCCGCTGTACGAGGCCTGGATCGATGGCCGCAGCGCGCTGGACGCCGCTCTTGCGTCGGCCGCGGCCTGCTCGAGGCGCGCGGCGGCCGCTTGCAGATCCAGGTTCCGCGCGAGCGCCGTCTCGATGGTCGCCGTCAGGTCGTCGTCGCCGAAGTCCGTCCACCAGTCCGGGCGCATGTCGCCCGCCGCAACGTCGGCAGCCGTCCACTCTGCCGGCAGCGGCACCTCGATCTCGGGGCGCTCCACCGGGAGCACGGTGACGCACCCGGAGCCCGACACCGTGGCCGCCGCGACCAGAGCGATAGTCAATCCGGGCATTCGCGAAGCGTGTTTCAGCACGGACACGTCGACACCCTCACCGTCCCGCCCCTACCATGACCGGTACGCCGAGCGGCGCCGGCGCCGCCATGCCGGCCGCGGCATAAAGCACGAGAGATTCGAGCAACTCCTCCGGATCGCGCGCCACCCCGGACTCGCGTGACACCAGGGTCGGGCCCCACGACATCGTGAACGCCATCGATCCGACCATGAACAACATCCGCCAGTTCAGGTCGGCCTCGTCGAGTTGCGGCAGCGCGCGGTGGAGGGCGGCCGTGAACCGCTGGATGACCGCGTCGAACTGCTTGACGAAGGTCGCCCGGAACTCCTCGTTCGTTTCCGCGTGGATCCGCCCCACGAGCCGGAGAAAACCCCGGCCCTGCTCGCCCCAAACGCGCTGCATGTGGAACGGCGGGGTAAGGAATGCCCGGACGACCGCATCGAGCGGCGGCGGCCCGCCGCCCGCCTCCGCTTCGACAGCGTCCAGCAACTGCAGGCGGCGCTCGTTGATCGGCTTCAGGCGCCTGTCGAGCACCTCGGCGAGCAGAGCTTCCTTCGAGCCGAAGTGATAGTTCACCGACGCGACGTTGGCTCCCGCCTCGGTGGTGATGTCACGCAGCGAGGTCGCCGCGAATCCACGCTCGCCGAACATCCGCTCGGCGACGTCGAGGATGCGGTCGCGCGTGTCGATGGCCATCGGGTGACTCCTCTACTCAAACGTTTGTTTTAATCATACGTATGAGCGGCTCGAATGTTCAACGCGGGATCCCGCCCGTTTTCCGCAGGGTTCACGGTGCGCGGCGACGCTTGACCGTGGCGACAGGCGCCCCGCACCGCCTCGCCGACGAAGCGTCTCGGCCCATCCGCCCGCTCCATGACCTTGCGCCTCGGCACTTCGCTTGGCTGCGTTCTGCGGCGCAAGCTCCTGGCCGGCTCGCAGCGGGTCCGCGGGCGTGGGAAGTACAATCGCCTGCGCGCGGCGAGGTCGCGGTTTGCGGGTCTCGTGGGCCTTCGGCGGGGTGCTGCGACCTCCCGCGGAGAGGACGAAAGGCATGTGGACGAACCGGCAGGCGGGACAGGGCAGGCGGCGGCTCGGCGGCGCGGCCGTGCTCGCCGCTCTCTCGGTGGCGGCGGTGGGCGCACTGCAAGGGTCGCCGGCACGGAGCGGACCACCCAACGTCGTCATCATCTTCGCGGACGATCTCGGTTACGGCGACCTGGGCGCCTACGGTCATCCGACCATCCGGACGCCGAACCTCGACCGCATGGCGGCGGAGGGGCAGCGCTGGACCAGCTTCTATTCGCAGGCGCCGGTCTGCTCCCCGAGCCGGGCAGCGCTGCTGACGGGCCGCATTCATCTGCGGAGCGGAATGTTCGGACGCCGGCAGGGGGTGTTCTTTCAGGATTCGCACCACGGACTGCCCGACGGCGAGGTCACACTGGCCGAGGCGTTGAGAGAGGCCGGTTACGCGACCGGCATCGTCGGGAAGTGGCACCTCGGCCACCAGCCCGAGTACCGGCCGCTGCGCCACGGCTTCGACTCGTGGTTCGGGATCCCCTACTCGAACGACATGGACTGGCAGGTGCCGCCGGGCCGCAACGCGCGCCGCGCCGCGATCTTCGACCCCGCCGTCGACTACTGGCACGTGCCGCTCATGCGGAACGACGTCGAGTTGGAGCGGCCGGCGGACCAGACGACGATCACGCGACGCTACACGGAGGAAGCGGTACGGTTCATCCGGGAGAACCGCGGTGGACCGTTCTTCCTCTATGTCCCCCACACCATGCCGCACGTCCCGCTCTTCCGTTCCGCAGCGTTCGCGGGCCGGAGCGCGGCCGGGCGCTACGGCGACGTCATCGAGGAGATCGACTGGAGCGCCGGGCGCATTCTGGACACGCTGCGCGAGGAGGCGCTGGCCGAGCGCACGCTGGTGATCTTCTCCAGCGACAACGGGCCGTGGCTCTCCTATCGGCAGCACGGCGGGAGCGCCGGCCTGCTCCGGCAGGGCAAGGGGACGACCTGGGAAGGCGGGATGCGGGTGCCGGGCATCTTCTGGTGGCCGGGGACCATCGAGCCCGGCGTCGTGCAGGAGATCGGGGCGACCACCGATCTCTTCACCACGATTGTCCCGCTGGCCGCCGGGAGGGTGCCGGACGACCGGCCTCTGGATGGCGTCGACCTGTCGCCGGTGCTGTTCGGGACGGGACCGAGCCCGCGCGACTGGATGGCGTACTACCGCATGGGAGAGCTCTATGCGTATCGCCGGGGGCCGTACAAACTGCACCTGGTGACGGAAGGGCGCTACGGCCTCGGGGCCGAGCGCACCGAGCACGACCCCCCGCTGCTCTTTCACCTGGGTGAGGACCCGGGGGAAAACCACGACCTCGCGGCCGAGCGCCCCGACGCGGTGGCGGACCTGCAGGCCGCGGTGGATGCCCACCGTTCCGGGATGACGGCCGCCGAACCGCTGTTCGACGCGCGCGGGCCGCGATGATGGCCGGACAGGTGCGCAGGCGACCCCCGCAGCGCGTTCTCGCGGGAAGCACCGCTCGAATGCAGAGTGGGTCTCGCCGCGCACTCCTCGGTCTTGCGGCCGTCGCCTGCATCGTCGTCGTGCCGGCGCAGGCGCGTGACGACCTGACGCTGGCGGGGAAGGCCCGACTGTTCGATGTCGACATCGCCGAGCGCTTCCTGGCGGAGGACGGCCAGGTGCGGGTCCGTCGGCGGCTGCCCACGGCCGATCTCCCGTACGTGACCTACAACATGTCCGACACGGCGTACATGACCGGTCTGTACTGCGCCGCGCAGACGTGGCGTTATCTCGCCACCGGCGATCCCGAGGCGGCGACCCGGGCGCGGGCGGCGACCCGGGCGCTCCGGCATCTGGCGGCGGTGACCGGGCGCCGCGGACTGCCGGCGCGGGCTTCGGCGCCGATCGACGAGCCGTGGCTCGACGACGGGATCTGGCGGGTGAGCGAGGACGGCCGCCGCCGCTGGCGCGGCAACGTCAGCTCCGATCAGGTCGACGCCATGATGTTCGGCCTCTTCGTGTACGGATCACGGATCGCGGACGCCGCGGAACGGAGCGCCCTCGGCGGCACGGTGGCCACGGTGGTCGATGCGATTGTCCGCGATGGCCTGCGGATAGTCGGCTACGACGGAAGGCCTACCCGCTGGGGTCGCTACGAGCCGGACTACGTCGCGAACGAAGAGCCGATGAACGCACTGCTGATGCTGCAGATGGTCAAGGTGGCGCCGGCGCTGACCGGACAGCCCCGTTTCGGCCGGGAGTACGACCGGCTGGTGCGGATGGGATACGCCCGCATCGGCGAGGGGGCGCGACTGGACCGTCCGCCGCGCGAGGCCAACCACTCCGACGACGTGCTGATCGCGCTGGCGCTGTACCCGTTGCTGGAGCTCGAGGAAGATCCCGCGATCCGCGTGCACTACGAACGCGCCGCCGATCGCTGGTTCCATGGGCGGAGGTACCCGGGCATCGACGTCGAGGCGAATCCGTTGGCGTCGTTCCTCCACCGGCATTGGACGGGCGACAGGTCGTACGACGCGGCAGCGCTGGGTACCTTGCGGCGCGTGCCGCTCGACATGAAATGGAACGCCGACACCATCGCGGCGTACGCGCGGCGGTTCGGATTCTCTTTCGTGCCGGACCCGGTCGTTCCCCACGTCGGTGCGGGGCCGCTGCCGGTCGAGCAGCGCGGACGAACCTGGAGCTTTCTCGTCCACAATCCGTACCGCACCGGCGGCGACCGTCTTGCGGACGCGGCGTTCGAGACCAACGGCCTCGACTACCTGCTGAGCTACTGGTTCGGTCGGGCGCACGGGATGATCCGGCCGACGGACTGATCTCGACACGGGACGGTCGGTCGCCAGCGGCCCGTGGCAGAATCCCCGCTGCATTCGAGCGGCGCTGCATCCCGCGTGGCTGCGTTGCTCCTCGGTCGAACATGCCCGCCATGCTCCCTCGTCGCGCCTTGTCACGCGGGCGCCTCGCCGCTCTCGGTGCGACGCGGGGTTTCACCACGGACTGCTCGCCGCGGCGTGGTCCCAGTCCGGCGCCGGCGGTCCGGAGACCGCCAAAGTGCGACCCAATCTCATTTGCAAAGAGCGTGGTGTGGACCCCTCAACTCTTTTGAATACAGGGACTTGCACCTGGTTACCAGCGGTGCTCAGAAAGTCTCGTGCGGGGGGTTGGCATCCGGGATTTCCGATGCTAGACTTCGCTCCTCGGGAGAGGTATTTCTTCCCTCTGGTTCCTGGCGCGCCGGGGCGCGCGACGAGGAGGTCGTCTCATGGGAGACGTGGCAGGCACGCAAGTGCAGACAACCACAGAGCAGCAGGGCGTTTCTCGGCGGGGCTTCATCAAGGGAGTGATCGCCACGGGCGCCAGCGTATCGGCGTCGAACTACGTGCTGCGCAGCGGCCACGGGGTGGCCCTCGCGCAGGCGCCGGGCGCCGTCGAGCGCCTCGTGACGTTGAACGTCAACGGCCAGCAGCGCCGCGTCGACGTCATGCCGCAGGAGACCCTGGCCATGACCCTGCGGTACAAGCTGGGTCTGACCGGCACCAAGATCGGCTGCGACCGCGCCGAGTGCGGCGCGTGCACCGTGCTGGTGGACGGCGTCCCGCAGTATTCCTGCTCGACCCTGACCCACCAGGTTCGCGGCCGGGAGGTTCAGACCATCGAGGGTCTCGAGAGCGCGGACGGCACGCTGCACCCGGTGCAGCAGGCGGTGGTCGACCTGCAGGGCTTCCAGTGCGCCTTCTGCATGCCCGGCTTCGTCATGAACATGGTCGCGCTGACCGAAGAGAACCCCAACGCGACCCGGGGCGAGTGCGCGCACCATCTCGCCGGCAACATCTGCCGGTGCATCGACTACAACAAGATCCTCAACGTCGCCGAGAAGGCGTGCGAATATACGCGTAACGGGATGAGGAGCTGACGATGGCTGACTACAAGCTGATCGGCAAGAACTACACGACGCCCGACATTCTCGCCAAGGTCACCGGGCGTGCGAAGTACGCCGAGGACTTTCGCGCCGAGGGCATGCTCTTCACCAAGCTGCTTGTCAGCCCGATGCCGCACGCGCGTATTCGTCGCATGGACACCAGCGCCGCCATGGCGATGCCGGGGGTCGAGGCGATTCTGACCGCGGACGATCTGCCGGAGGCCGAGGCGCCGCAGGAAGCGGGCCTCACCAACGAGCCGTTGTACGAGGGCGAGCCGATTCTCGCCATCGCGGCGGTCGACGAGGAGACCGCGGCCGAGGCGGTCGAGGCGGTGCAGATCGACTTCGAGCCGCTGCCCTTCGTGCTCGATCCGATGGAGAGCCTGCGTCCGGGCGGACCGAACGCGCGGCTCGACGGCAACACCATGGCCGGCCGCGACCTGTCGACGATTAAGTGGGACAACGTCGACTGGAGCGAGTTCGACCGTGGCATCATGCCGACCGGCGGCGAGGTGACCGACGAGTGGCAGGTGGGCGACGTCGAGGCCGGGTTCGCCGAAGCGGATTTGATTCTCGACGAGTCCGTGTTCTCCGCGTCGCTGTCGCACCAGCCGCTCGAGACCCGGACCGCGATGGCCTACTGGCAGAACGGCAAGTGCTACATGCACTGCTCGACCCAGAGCACGGCCCGCACCGAGGCCGGCATGGCGCGCTGGATCGGCATCGACCCGACCGACCTCGTCCTCATCGGCGAGTACTGCGGCGGCGGGTTCGGCAGCAAGATCTCGGCCTCCATCCAGGCGCGGATTCCGGCGCTGCTCTCGCGCAAGGCGGGCAGGCCGGTCATGATGCGCGTCACCCGGCAGGAAGAGAACTTCTTCGGGCGCGCCCGGCCGGGCATCCAGGCCCGCGCCAAGTTCGGGTTCAAGAGCGATGGCCGGATCGTCGCCATCGACCTGACGATGGTTCAGGACGGCGGCCCGTACGGCCGGTCCGGCGACTACATGTCGTGCGGTGACCAGGCTTCGCTGATGTATCAGCCGGCGAACATGCGAGTGCGCGGCGTGACCGTCTACACGAACACGCCGCCGCGCGGTGCGCAGCGGGCGCCGGGCGGGGTCCAGGCGGTCGCGATGTTCGCGCCGGTCGTCGACAAGGCCGCGCGGCAGCTCGGCCTCGACCGGCTCGACATCATCCACACCAATGCTCCGCAGGGGCAGGCGCTGTTCGGGCGCCCGCGGCAGGGGCAGCAGGGCAACGTGTCGAGCGCCTTCCCGAAGGAAGCCATCGACAAGGCGCGCGAGGAGTTCGACTGGGAAGGCATGAAGGCGCGCAGCGGCCAGCGCAACGGTTCCAAGGTGACCGGCGTCGGCGTTGCGATCAGCTCCTACTCCGCCGGAACGTCGGGCGTCGACGGCCTGCTGGTGATTCGGCCGGACAGCATGGTCGAGATTCACACCGGCGTGGGCAACCTCGGCACCGAGTCGTTCTCCGACACGTCGCGCGCGGCGATGGAAGCGCTCGACACGCCGTGGGAGCAGGCCGAGGTGGTCTGGGGCGACACCAGCAAGCATCTGCCGTGGAGCGCGATCCAGGGCGGCAGCCAGACAACCCACGGTCACACGCGCTCGAACTGGGCGGCCGGTCTGGAGGCCAAGAAGCGCCTGCAGGAGATCGCGGCGGATCGGTTCGGCGGCTCGCCGGACAGCTTCGACGTGGCGGACGGCCGTGTCTTCCGTCGCGGCAACCGCGGGCAGGCGATGACGTTCGGCCAGGCGGCCGAGCGCGCCATCCAGCTCGGCGGTATCTACGACGGATCGCAGTTGCCCGAGGACCTCAACGAGATGACGACGCGGTCGGCCACTGCGCTCGCCGGTCGGGGTCTCGTGGTCGCCGCCAAGGACAACTTCGAGACCGGCGGACGGAACATGTCGTTCTGCATCGGCTTCGCCGAGGTCGAGGTGGACACCGAGACCGGGGCGGTGGTGCTGAAGGACTACAAGGTAGCCTCCGACGCCGGGACGATTCTGCACCCGCAGAACTTCGCCGGACAGGTGCACGGGGGCGGCATCCAGGGCTTCGGCGTGGCGCTCGGCCAGAAGTGGGTCATGGACCCGCAGTGGGGGCTGCACGTGGCCAAGCGGTTCTACTCGAACCGGCCGCCGACGATTCTCGACGCGCCGCACGACCAGGAGATGGCCTGGAGCGCCTCGGACAATCCGGATCCCTTCAACCCCCTCGGCGCCAAGGGCATCGGCGAGGCGCCGGTCGGGGCGGGCGCGGGAGCCGTGCTCAACGCCATCTCCGACGCGCTGGGCGGCAACGTCGACTTCAACCGCTCGCCGATCATGGGCGACATGATTCTGACGATGCTCAATTTCGAGCTCGACGAGGCTCACAACAAGCTGTCGACGCACGTCTAGCGCCACACTGGGAAGGTAAAGGGAGAAGAAACAATGGCCGTGATTCGCGACAAGATGCCGGCATTTCAGCTCTTCCAGCCTGCCAGCACGGACGAGGCGCTGGGAGTGCTCGATCAGTACGGAGCCGACGCCTGGGTGCTCGCGGGTGGGCTGGACACCTGGGACTGGTTGAAGGACCGCGTCAAGAAGCCCGCCGCCGTCGTCGATCTGGGTGGGGTCTCCGAGTTGAGTGAGATTCGCTCCCTGGCCGGCGGACTCGAGATCGGTGCGATGGCGACCTTGCGCGACGTGATCCGGCACCCCGAGGTGTCGGAGCAGTTCAGCATGCTCGCCGACTCCGCGTCGCAGGCGGCGTCGCCGCAGATCCAGAACCAGGGCACCATCGGCGGCAACGTGGGCCAGGACACCCGGTGCTGGTACTACCGGGACGGCTGGAGCTGTTATCGCGCCGGCGGCAACATCTGCTACGCGGATACGCCGACCGCGATGAACCGCGAGCATGCCATCCTGGGCGCGAGCCGGTGCGTGGCCGTCAACCCGTCGGACACCGCCCCGGTCCTGGTGGCGCTCGACGCCGAGATGGTCGTGCGCAACAGCACCGGCGAGCGGGTCATCCCGGCGCAGGACTTCTTCATCGGTCCCGCGATCGACATCATGCGCATGACCGCTCTGCAGCCGGGCGACATCCTCACGTCGATTCGGATTCCATGGACCTTCGCGAACACGCGGTTCTACTTCGAGAAGGCCAGGGACCGGGCCGTCTGGGACTTCCCGCTCGCCAACGTGGCATCCGCGGCGAAGGTCAACAACGGCGTGGTCGAGGACATCCGCATCGTGGCCAACGGCGTGGCGCCGTATCCGGTGCGATTCATCGCAGCCGAGGATGCGGTCCGAGGCCGGCAGGTCAGCCAGGCGGTTGCGATGGAGGCGGGCGAGATCGCCGTCAACGGTGTTCGTCCGCTGCGGCACAATGCCTACAAGGTGACGTTGCTGCGCAACCTGGTGAAGCGTTCCGTACAAGGTGCCGAGGCGTAGATGGAACTGTTTCAGTGGGGAACCAACCCGTGGGGCCAGGAGACCCTGATCAGGGTTTCCTGGGATCTTCTCTACCTGTTTTTCTGGGCCGGCATCGCCTTCATCGTCTTCCACGTCGTGTACGCGGCCGTCTGGCTGCCGAAGCTGGCGAGGGCGAACGGCGGTCAGGAGGAGGCTGCGGCGGGCGTCCCTGAGACAATCGAGCGGCACACCCTGTGGGCCCGCATTTTCCACTGGGTGATGGCAGCGGCGATGCTGGTGCTGCTGGTGACCGGGTTCTTCCCGATCATCGGCATCCAGTTCGCGTGGGTCACCATCCACTGGATTGCCGGCATCGTGCTGACGATCTCGATTCTCTACCACATCGTGCACGCGACCTTCTACCTCGACTTCTGGTCGATCTGGATTCTGCCGGACGACATGGACGAGGCGGTGCAGAGGGTCAAGCGCCAGATGGGGCAGGAGGCCAGCGAGATCAAGAAGCACGGGAAATACCCGATTGACCACAAGCTGTACCACACCGCCGTCATGCTGGCGGGACTGGCCGTGATCGGAACCGGGCTCGTCATGATGTTCCGGATCGAGAACGCGCTGATTCCCAGGAACGCGTATCTGCTCTCGGAACCGACCTGGGGGTTGATGTACACGCTCCACGGCCTCGGCGCGGTGCTGTTCGTGATGTTGACGCTGACCCACATCTACTTCGCGATTCGGCCCGACAAGTTCTGGCTGACGAAGTCGATGCTCTTCGGATCAGTCGATCGCCAGCACTATCTGGATCATCACGACCCGGAGCGCTGGGACGTGTCGAAGGAATCGACGTCGAAGGGATAGCTGCCGTCAGGGTCGATTGGCATCCATGGGGCGGCGCTTGGCCGAGGCCTGGCGTCGCTCCTTTCTTGTACGGCGCGGCAGAATGGCGCCGGGGCGGATGAATCGGTGAGGTGTCTGTGATGTCGGAGTCCGGGACCGAAGCGCTGCAGGCGCACGTCAATGTCGTCGAGGAAACGTACGAGTTCTGTCTCGCCTATGCCGCCAAGGGCGTCAACGCGCAGATGGCGGCGTCGAACGACAGACTGGTGCGCGAGCGCCTGGAGAAGCTGGCGGCGACCCTGGAGGAGTTGCCCGGCGCGTTCCTGGCGCTGGCCCAAGAGCAGGGCTCGCAGGACGGCGACCGCTACCACGCGTTCATCGACGTCATGCGGCGCGACTCCGCCGCGGGCCGCGCCGCCGTGCAGCTCGTTCTCGCCCAACCGGGAATTACGTCCCAGATGGTCGACAATCTCAACGGGATGATCCACCTCCGTGCCTTGCTGACCGACGTGTTCCTGCTCGACGAGATTCTTCGACCGGACGCCGTGCAGGCGCCGCATACGCCAGCGGCGGACGATACGGAACAACCTCCACATACGCCACCCGGGGCAGCGGAGTAGGTCGGAGCGATCGGCGACGCCGCTCTTTCTTCGGGCGGTCGGACCCGCGCGTCCGGGTCGGGGAGCCGCCGCCGGGTGCGGTCGCACGGCTCCAGGACGTTGCATCATGGATCTCGCCGGCAAGGCCGCGCTCGTCACCGGCGGCAGGCGCATCGGCATAACGGTGGCAACGAGGCTGGCGGGCCTCGGAGTGGATGTCGGCCTCTCCTACAAGCGATCCCGGGAAGAGGCCGCGCTGGCGGCGGAGCACGTTCGCCGGGCGGGTCGTTCGGCAACCGTCGCGCAGGCGGACCTGACGCGACCGGCGGAGGTTGAGCGGCTGGTCGACGCAACGGCGGCAGGGTTCGGGCGCCTCGACATCCTCATCAACATGGCCTCGGTCTACCGTCGTGCCCCCTTCGACGCGCTGACGGACAACGACTGGACAGAGACGCTGGATGTCGATCTCTTCGCGGCATGGAGGCTCGCGCGAGCGGCGGTACCGCACCTGCGGGCGGCGGGCGGCGGGCGGATCGTCCATTTCAGTGACTGGACCGCGGCCAGCGGCCGACCCCGCTACGCCGGCTATCTTCCCTATTACGTGGCCAAGCGAGCCGTGATCGGCCTCACCGAGGCGCTGGCGCTGGAGCTCGCCGCCGACGGCATTCTCGTGAACGCCGTCGCACCCGGCCCGATCATGCCGCCGCCGGACTTGAACGCCGACGAGGTCGAGGCGGTCGAGCGGGCCACCCCGGTGGGGCGCTGGGGCGGTCCGGAGGCGATTGCCGATACGGTCGTCGGCGTGCTGCGGTCGGACTTCATCACTGGCGAGACGATCCGCGTGGACGGAGGCCGGCACCTGAGGTAGGGGACCGAGATGCCGATTCTGATAGAGCGTCCGACCGCCGTGGAGGCTGCCGGCACCAAACCGAAGCAAATTCAGGAGTTCGCCGGCAGGGTCAACTCGGGCCACCGGCAGGTGAGCGTGGCGCGCATGGTTTCGCCCGAGGGTTGGGAGGAGCCTGGACAACGCCCGGAGTTCGAGGAGATCACCGTCGTGCTCCGCGGGACGCTCCGTGTCGAGCACGAGGGTGGCTGCCTCGACGTGGCGGCGGGCCAGGCCGTGGTGGCGGTCCCCGGCGAGTGGGTGCGGTACAGCAGCCCGGAAGCGGGCGGCGCGGAGTACATCGCCGTCTGCCTGCCCGCCTTCTCATCCGCCACGGTGCACCGGGACGACGAGAGCTGATTGGGACTGAGCAAACGTCCCGCCGTTCCGGCCTGCGGGAGACCGGGCACCGTTTGAAGCCTCCGCGGCGGCAGCTTGCGACCCGTCCCGGGGGCATCGCCCGATCCGAACCCACGCCTCGATATAATGCGAGAAGCAAGATAACGGCGCAAACCCGGCAACCACCTGGGAGGAGTGAGATGCGCATCCGGAGTCTCGCTGTGTGGTGTACGGTAGTCGTGGTCCTGTCGGCGCTGCCCTTGCCTGTTGCGTCCGGCGGCTTCGTCTCCGCGGCGGAGGCCGCGTCACCCGGCGGCCAGGACGGTACGGCCGGGACTGCCGAAGCGGCCGTTGCGCGCACCCCCTGGGGCCACCCGGACCTGCAGGGGGTCTGGGATTTCCGGACCATCACGCCGCTGGAGCGCCCGGAGGAGCTCGGCGAGCGGGCCTTCCTGACCGAGGAGGAAGCGGCCGCGCTCGAGCGCCAGGCGGTGGACCGCGTCGAGCGGCTGGCCGAGCCGAGCGTCGTCCGGACCGCACCGCTGCCGGCCGGCGGCAGCGTCGGGTCGTACAACGACTTCTGGTTCGACCGCGGCGTCAACATCGTCGAGTCCCGCCGCACGTCGCTCATCGTCGACCCGCCGAACGGGAGGATCCCGGCGCTTACCCCGGAGGGCCAGCGGCGCGTCGCCGAGCGCGCCGCGGCGCGAGCCCGGCCCGCCATCACCTGGGAGGACCGCAGCCTGTTCGAGCGCTGCGTCACGCGCGGTCTGCCGCGGCTGCCCGGCGGCTACAACCAGAATCTGCAGATCCTGCAGACCCCCGAGCATGTCGTGATTCTCTACGAGATGATGCGCGAGGCGCGGATCATTCCGCTCGACGGACGGCCGCACCTTCCCGCTGGCGTCCGGCTGTGGCACGGGGACTCGCGCGCCCGGTGGGAGGGTGACACGCTGGTGGTCGAGACGACGAACATCAGTCCCAAGGCGGACTTCAGGGGCTCTGCCGGCGAGCTGCGCCTGGTGGAGCGCTTCACCCGGACCGGTCCCGGAACGATCGCGCACGAGGTCACCATCGACGATCCGACCACCTTCGTCCGGCCCTGGACGGCCTCGATTCCCCTGCGGCGGACGGAGGCCCGGATGTTCGAGTACGCCTGCCACGAGGGCAACTACGGCATGGAGGGCATCATGGCCGGCGCCCGGGCGGACGAAGCGAGATAGCTCCAGCAGCCCGCGGGCGTCTCGCCGCTCCCGGTGTGACGTGGGGTTTCACCACGGACTTCTAATCGTTTGACCCATCGGTAGCGCCGGCGCGGCTCTCCGGCCGCAGGTGCTCGAGGACGAACGCCAGCATCTTCTCGCGGCGGTGCAGCTCCAGGTCGGGACCGCCGAGCCGGTGCCGCGACCGGGGGTAGATCATCATGTCGAACGGTTTGCCGGCCCGCTGCAGCTCCAGCGCGAACTGCAGCGTGTTCTGCATGTGGACGTTCTCGTCCATCGTGCCGTGAACGAGCAGCAGCGCGCCGTGCAGGTCGGCGGCGTCGAAGCGGGGTGAGCTGCGGCGATAACCGTCCGGGTTGTGCTGCGGCATCCGCATGTAGCGCTCAGTGTAGATGGTGTCGTAGTCGCGCCAGTCGGTCACCGAGCCGCCGGCGATGCCCATCGACCAGCGCCGGCTGTGGGTCAGCGCGTAGCTGACCATGAAGCCGCCGTAGCTCCAGCCCTCGATGCCGATGCGGTCGGGGTCGACGTAGCCCTGCCCGACGAGCCAGTCGAGGCCGTCCTCCTGATCGCGGAGCTCCAGCTCGCCGAACCGCTGGTAGACCGGCCACGTGGAGACGGCGCCCTTGCCGCTGGCGGTGCTGTTGTCGAGCACCCAGACGAGGATGCCGCGCTGGGCGAGGAGCTGCCAGAAGAGCGTCTCGCGGCTCCAGGCGTTGCGCACCCGCTGGATGTGCGGACCGCCGTAGATGTGCTGATAGACCGGGTAGCGGCGCGACGGGTCGAAGTCGGGCGGCTTGATCATCAGCGCTTCCATCCGGAACCCGTCGCGGTTGGCGACTTGCAGGAACTCGGGCGCCGGCAGGTCGAAGTCCCGGAGCGCGCGCACCTCGTTCGCGGCCACCACCCGCGCCACGGACCCGTCCGCCGCGTGGACGCGCACCTGGGCCGGGGTGGAGATGTCGCTCCAGCGGTCGATGTAGTGCGTCAGGCCCGGGTTGAAGGTGGCCCCGTGCGTGCCTGGCGCATCCGACAGCCGGTGCAGCCCGGAGCCGTCCAGATTCACCCGGTAGACGTCGAGCCCGATGGGGCTGCGTCGGGTGGCGGAGAAGTAGACGACGCCGTCCGCCTCGTCGACGCCGTGGACGCGCCGGACCTCCCACTCGCCGCTCGTCACGGCGCGCTTCACCGCGCCGGATCGGTCGACGTGGTACAGGTGCTTCCAGCCGGAGCGCTCGCTCTGCCAGAGGAAGGTTCCGTCCTCCAGCCAGATCGGCGGGCCGTTGACGTTGACCCACGCCTCGGTGGTCTCGCGCAGCACCTTCTCTACGGATCCGGCTTCCGGGTCCGCCAGGACCAGATCGAGCCAGGTCTGCTCCCGGTCCTGCACCTGGAAGACGACGTGCGAGCTGTCCGGCGTCCAGTCGACGTTGACCACGAGCGGGTCGGACGGCCGGTAGCCGGCCAGGTCGGCCCACGTCGTCGCGCCGCCGGCCGCGCGCACGATGCCGAGCCGGACCACGGGATTGGTATCCCCCGCCTTGGGGTACTCCCAGTGCTCTACCTCGGGGTGATAGGGGATGTGGTCGAGCACGGTGAAGGTCGGCACGGCCCGGTCGTCGAGCTGCAGGTAGGCGATGCGTGAAGAGTCGGGGCTCCACCAGTAGCCGCGGAAGTTGCCGCGGCCGTAGATCTCCTCCTGGTACACCCAGTCGAGCTGCCCGTTACGGACCCGCTCGCCGCCGTCGGTGGTCAGGGCGTGCTCGCGGCGGTGCTCGACATCGACGACGATCAGGTTGCCGCCGCGCACGAAGGCGACGAGCCGCCCGTCGGGGCTCAGCGACACCTCGGCCTCGGCCTCCGGGGTGGCGGTGAGGCGCCGCGCCTGCTCCGTGCCGGCGTCGTAGTGGTAGAGGTCGTCGGCGAACGCGAAGACCAGCGCCGTGCGGTCCGCGTTCGTCACGTGGCCCGACTGCCGGGCGATGCGCGCGGCGTCGGCCGCGCTCAGGCCGGGCAGCGCCGCCACCGCCGCTTCGAACGCGGCGGCATCGTAGAGCGGCGTCCGCTCGCCCGTGAGCGCGTCCACCCGGACCAGCGGGCCCGCGAAGCCGTCGCGTGCGGACCGCCGCGCGACGTAGTGCCGGTCGTCGAGCCAGGTCAGGCCGAACGGGGCGTTGCCGTCGAAGTTGACCCGCCGCGCCGGGTCGAAGATGTCGGCGATGGTCAGCGCGCGCTGCTGGGCCTCGACCGGGACCGGAAGAACGGTGAGACACGCGGCCGCCAGCATGACGAGCAGCGCGGCCGCGAACGTGCGCGGTCGGGCCCCCGCGTCGAGGCGGTGGTCGGGTCCCTCGTCGCGCCCTGCCGCGCCGGCGCCTTGCCGCTCCCGGTGCGACGCGGGGTTCCACCACGAACTGCCACGAACGACGCGGTCGACGGGTCGTGCAAGACTCATGGGACAGCCTCCCGGCCGGTATAATTTCGCGAAACACTGCATTGTATAGCGCCCGGTTCGCCGGCGCCGGAGGAACCCCATGACCTGCCTGCGATTCCTCGTCCTGTCGATTCTCGTGGCCCTCGGCGGCGTCGCGTCTCCGGCTCTCGCCGAACCGCAGGAAGCCCCGTCCGGGGCGACCGCGCAGGAGGCCGAGCGCCCGTACCTGCTCGAGCGCATCGACGACGCCGCGATCGGTCAGATCTACGCCGACGGTTTCGAGGGGCTGGACCTGCGCGAGAAGGTGCTCATCTGGCACCTGTACAACGCGGCGCTCGCCGGACGCGACATCTTCTATGACCAGCGCTACGTCCACAACCTGGACATGCGCGAGACGTTCGAGGAGATCCTCACGCACGCCGACGGCGTCGAGGGGGCAACGCTCGAGGCGCTCCACCGCTATGCCAAGCTCTTCTGGATCAACACCGGGCCGTACAACAACCTCACCGCCCGCAAGTTCGTGCTGGAAGTGACGCCCGAGGCGTTCCGCGCGGCGGCCCACGCGGCCGCTTCGGCAGGCGCCGGCTTCCCGACCCGTGACGGCGAGAGCCTGGACGCGCTGCTGGACCGACTGGAGCCGCTGTTCTTCGACGCCACCGTCGATCCCATCCTGACCAACAAGACGCCGGCCCCCGGCGACGACATGCTGCTATCGAGCGCCAACAACCTGTACGCCGGCGTCTCGATGGCCGACCTCGAAGGCTTCGACGAGCAATATCCGCTGAACTCGCGACTGGTCAAGAGCGACGGCGAGCTGGTCGAGGAGGTCTACCGGATCGACGGCGGCGGCAAGTACGCGAAGGAGCTCACCGAGGTCGTCCGCCACCTGGAGGCGGCGACTCCCTTCGCGACCGAACCGATGGCGGCGGCGATCGAGGCGCTGATCACCTGGTACCGCACCGGCGAGCCGCTGGACCGGCGGGCGTACGACATCGCCTGGGTGGCCGACCAGGCGTCGCCCGTCGATACCATCAACGGCTTTACCGAGGTCTACATGGACGCGCGGGGCGCGAAGGGAGCCTGGGAGGCGCTGGTCTACTACGTCAACCGCGAGAAGACCGAGGCGATCCAGACCCTGGCCGAGCACGCGCAGTGGTTCGAGGATCGCATGCCGTGGGATCCGCGCTACCGCAAGGCGGGGGTGCGCGGCATCACCGCCAACGCCATCGATGTGGTAATCGAGATCGGCGACGCGGGGCCGGTCACCCCGATCGGCATCAACCTGCCGAACGACCAGACCGTCCGCGAGCAGTACGGCAGCAAGTCGATCTCGTTGTCCAACGTCATCGAGGCCTACGACCTCTCCGCGCCCGCGGCCTACCGTGCGGAGTTCACGTGGGACGAGGCCGAGACCGCCCGGGCCGAGCGGTGGGGCAGCCTCGCCGGCGACATGACGACGAACATGCACGAGGTGATCGGCCATGCCTCCGGCCAGCTCGCCGAGCGCCTCGGCGGCAACGCCCAGCCGTTCCTCCGCGAGCAGTACTCCGCGCTGGAGGAGGCGCGGGCCGACCTCATCGCGCTCTACTTCATCGCCGACCCGAAGCTGGTCGAGATCGGCATCTTCGACGCCGAGCATCAGGCGGACATCGTTCTGACGGAGTACGAGGCCTACGCGCGCAACGCCATCCTGCAACTGCGGCGCGTCCGCGAGGGCAACCAGTTGGAGCAGGACCACATGCGCAACCGGCAGATGGTGGTCCACTGGCTCATCGAGAACACCGACGCGATCGAGGTGCGCCGGCGGGCCGGCAGGACCTACAACGTCGTGACCGACGCCGAGGCGTTCCGCGCCGGGGTGGCCACCTTGCTGGCCGAGGTGCAGCGGATCAAGTCGGAGGGCGACTACGACGCGGCCCGGTCGCTGTTCGAGACCTACGGCATCCGCTTCGACCCGGCGCTGCGCGACGAGGTGCTCGAGCGGGTGGCCCGCGTCGACCTGCCGTCCTACACCGGCTTCGTGATGCCGAAGCTCGAGGTGGTGACCTCCGCCGACGGCTCGATCTCCGACGTCGTCATCTCCTACCCGCGGGACTTCACGCAGCAGATGCTGGAGTACTCGGGCAAGAGGTAGGAACAAATCCCGGGGGGCGGCAAGCGCCCCCCTCTGGCGGCCGCGTTTCCGGCTACCGCCCCGTCAGCAGCTCGCGCAGCCGCAGGACGCCCTCGCTCGCCGGTCCGACCACCGGGGCCGGGTGTGCGGCGGCGCTGCCGGGCAGGATCCGCTCCATCGAGAACTGCGCGAACAGGATCGCGGTCTCGTCGTCGATGGCCCGGACCGCCTCCAGCACCAACTCGTCGTGGCGCTCGGGGTCGCCGCCCACCAGCGCATCGAGCGCGCCGTCCACCGCCGAGCGGGTGATCGACAGCGGCTGCGACCGCCGCGCCGCCTCCGTTTCGATCTCCGCTGACAGTAGCGTGGACGAGTCCGGCGCCGTCGACATCACGTGCAGCGGCCGGCCGAGGGTGAACGCGCGCTCGACAATGCCGTCGAACGAGGTCATCACCGGGATGTCCATCCCCTCGCGCGCCCGCTTGGTCATGTCGCCGAAGAACGAGCCGGTGACGATAATCGCCTCGGCCCCGGTCGACGCGCTGTACTTCACCAGCCGGTCGACCCGGGCGCCGAGCTCGGCGTCGTCCGCCGTCCCGCGGCTGCGGTCGAGATAGAGCGAGCCGTCGAGCAAGTGGGCCACGTCGGCCGCCGACCAGTTCCGGTCGAAGGCGGTCTGCGTTGTCGGGATCGCGTTCATCAGCGCGTGGATCGCGCCGATCCGATAGCGTCGCTGCTGGGTCATGTCGCGCTCCAGTCCTTTGACCGGTCCTCCGCTTACTCGGACGCTGCGTACGACTTGCTGAAGCCGTTGCGGCTGTTCGTCACCGTGAAGGTGCCGTCCCGGCGCGCCTCCACCTTGATCCAGTTGGCGGGACCGCTGTGCACCGGCGGCGGCGCGGCGTTGGATCCGCGGCGCGGCGGCGGGATGGGCGCCAGCGGCATCGCGTCCGGCTGGTCGTCGAAGAGATTGGCGATGAAGACACCGGGCACGGTGTACTCCTGGCCGCTCAGCACCGAGAAGTGAAGCTGCCACAGGTCCATCAGGCGCGGGGCCGTATGCAGCGTGGTCATCGTGTCGGGGGTCCCTCCCTTGCGGGTGCCGTTGTTCATGATGGCTACCCGCGGGGCAACGCCGTGGACGAGCACCTGCGAGTTCGAGGTGTTGAGCCCGTGGTGCGAGACGACGTACAGATCGACCGAGCCGATGGGATTGTTCGGGCACATCAGCTCGAATTCCTTGTTGACCGTCAGGTCGCCGAGGTGCAGCGCCCGGAAGTGTCCGAACCGCAGATGCACACCGGCGGACTGGGCGTTGTCGCCCAGGTCCTCCTGCGCGCGCTCGAAGTCCGCGCAGTACGGGTTCGGCTCGCCGGCGCCCGGCAGCGGCTCCTCGACGACTTCGCCTGCTGAGGCCATGACCCGCACGTCGACGCCGCTCAACGGTACGGTGTCGCCCGAGGTTACCACCGTCCGGCGGGCAGCCTCGTACAGCTCACGATACGGGCCGTCAATGAAGGAGTGCACGGTCTGGTTGTCTTCCACCGTCGGCCCCTTGTCGATGTAGTGGCCGATCGGGATGCGCGTGGCCAGCTCGGCCAGTCCGCCGTAGTGGTCGCCGTGCCAGTGGGTGGTCAGCAAGTGATCGATCCGCTCGAGGCCGGCATCCTCGACCGCCGCCATGATGCGGCTGACGTCGCGGTCGGCGTTGGCGCCGCCGTTGCCGGTGTCCATCAGCATCGACTCGCCCGTCGGGGAGACGAAGAGCGTGGCGCCGCCCCCTTCCACGTCCACCAAGTAGATGCCGAGGATATCTTCCGCAGGCGACTGCGCCGCAATCGCCGTTCCCAGAACCGCCGCGACGAGCAGCGCGCGGATGGCTGTCTTCATTGGACACTTCCCCTCGATCTGATCTGGATGAATGCTCCCTCGTCGCGCCTTGCCGCGCGGGCAGCCGCCGCTCTCGGTGCGACGCGGGGCGCCGCCACACACTGCCAGTAACGCAGGTTGACGATTATAGGCAGATCGCCGGTCTACCGCAGCCAGCCCGGCGGCACGCCGGCGCGTCGCGCCTCTTCCTCGATGTCGCGGACATGCTGGTCCAGTTGCCCTGCTTCCGCCCGCATGCGTTCGAGCTCCGCCAGGGCGTCGGTTCGTTGTCGCTCCACCACGCCGCGCCGGGCCGGATCGTCCATGGCGGTGAACTGCGCCCACAGCCCGTCCGCCCGGTTCTGCAGGGCCGACACCATCAACTCGGCGCGCGCTCGCGCTTCCCGGGCAGTCGTCATGCGAGCGCGCCAGTCGTTCTCGCCGGGGACTTCGCCGCCCGCGGGTTCGCCGCCCGTGGTGTCGGCGTCACTGTCGATACCGTGGCCGGCGCGCCCCGACCCGCCATCGGCCGCCTGCGCGACGACCGCCGGGGACGCGCCGATGGTCAGTCCGCCGCGGTCTCGGAGGTCGTCGTTCGTATAGACCCTCGCGCGCGCCTCGGATGCGATCGCGGCCCGCCGGGCCTTCTCCTGCTCTGCGATCTCGACCAGCGATTGCGCCGCCGGGGCAGTGGCCGCCATCGATAGCAGAAGTGTCGCCACGGTCGCCGTGAAGATGGGTTCTCGCCTCACAAAGCGTCCTCCTCCGATCCCGATGCATTGCAGGACGCGTGCCGCTTTGGCGGCGCCAGAGTACCGGACGCGGCGACCCGAGGGGTCGTGCCAGGCGGCGCGGTAGAATGACCGGGTAGCCACCAGTCCGCGACGAACGCAACATTGGGACCGCAGGAGTCGTCTGTTTCCATTGAACGCCGCGGCGCGAGAACGCGGCGCACGACGGCGCACCGATAGATCGACCGAGCTTCCATGAACATCGGCATCGTTTGCTACGCGTCCATCGGCGGCAGCGGCATCGTCGCCACCGAGCTCGCCAAGGGGCTGGCGCGGCGCGGCCACGAGGTGCGGCTCATCAGCAGCGAACCCCCGGTGCGGCTGGGCGACTTCCAGGCCGGACTGGCGTTCCACGCCGTCCGGACACCCGGCTATCCGCTGTTCAGGGAGCCGCAGTACCTGTTGACGCTCGCCAACAAGATCGTCGGGGTCTGCCGCGAAGGCCGGCTCGACATCATTCACGCGCACTACGCGGTGCCGCATGCGACCGCCGCCTATCTCGCCCGGCAGATCCTCGCCGCTTCGGGAGACGGCCATGTCCCGCGCGTCATCACCACGCTGCACGGGACCGACGTCACCCTGATCGGGAGCGATGCGTCCTATCTGGAGACCGTCGCGTTCTCCATCGACCAGTCGGACGGCGTGACCGCGGTTTCCGGTAGCCTGCGGGACGATACCTACCGTCAACTGCCGGTGCGCGCCCGGATCGAGGTCATTCCCAACTTCCTCGATTGCCAGGTCCACCGGCGGGTTGCCGACCCGGGCCTGGCCGCGCGCTACCGCGGCGGCACGACTGACACGAAGCTGGTGATTCACGTCTCGAACTTCAGGCCCGTGAAGCGGGCGAACGTGGTGATCGAGCTGTTTCGCCGCGTCCGCGAACGGGTCCCGGCGCGGCTGCTGCTGGTGGGCGACGGCCCGGACCTTTCCACGGCCTGCCGCCGGGCGCGCGATCTCGGACTGGCCGGCGACGTCGAGCCGCTCGGCGAGCAGGAGCTTGTGGCGCCGTTGCTGTCCATCGCCGACCTGTGCCTGCTGCCCTCGGCGCAGGAGAGCTTCGGCGTCGCGGCGCTCGAGGCGATGGCCTGCGAAGTGCCGGTGGTGGCTTCGCGGGTGGGCGGACTTCCGGAGGTGATCGCCGACGGCGAGTCCGGATTCCTGCGCGATCCGGAAGACCTCGACGGCATGGCCGCATGCGCGGTCCGGCTGCTGACCGATCCTGCACTGCACCGCCGCATAGCGGCCGGCGGTTGGCAGACCGTGCACGAGCGATTCTGCGCCGACGAGGTCGTGCCGCGCTACGAGGCGTTCTACCGGGCAGTGCTCGAACGCGACGCGCCCGCGGTGCGGGACGACGCACCGATCCCGGCGCGGTCTCGGGTCGGTCCCTGACGTTCTGGTGCCCGTTCCGCCACCGCATGCGGACCGGCCGGGACCGGTTCGTTGTCACGGCTGCCCGCTATACTGGAGGCACCATGCACGCCTATCGATTCACTGCATTTGCCGTATCGCTCCTGGTCCTCGCCGGCGTCTTCGGGACCGCGGTCCGGGCCCAGCCGCTCGTATCCGGGGAGGGCCGGGCGGAGCTCGGGGTGGCGCTGCGCGCGTTGAACAGCACGGGCGTCTTCCTGTCGGTCGTGGCCCATCCCGACGACGAGAACAACGCGCTGCTGGCGCGTTTGTCGAAGGGGGAAGGCCACCGTACCGTGCTGCTCTCGGCAACACGCGGCGACGGGGGCCAGAACGAGATCGGCCCCGAGCTTTTCGACGCCCTGGCCGTGCTGCGGACCGAGGAGCTGCACGCCGCGCACCGCCTGGACGGCGCCGAGCAGTACTTCACGCGCGCCGTCGACTTCGGGTACTCGTTCAGCATCGAGGAGACCTTCGAGCGGTGGGGCCGGGAGGAGATCCTGGGCGACTTCGTCCGCATGATCCGCACGATCCGGCCCGATGTGGTCTCGGCCATGTCGCCGGAGGGGCGCGGCGGCGGCCAGCATCACCAGGCGTCGGCGGTGCTGGCGCACGAGGCGTGGCGCGCCGCCGCGGATCCGGGACGCTTTCCGGAGCAGATCGCCGAGGGACTGGCTCCCTGGCAGGCGCGGAAGTTCTACTACCGCGTCGGGTTCCCGTTCGGCATGGGTGTCGGTCCGCCGGGCTTCCGCTTCCGGCCGGCGCGCGACGCCGACGTGACGACGGTCGATCTCGGCGGCTACGACCCGCTGCTCGGCGCGACCTGGGCGGAGGTTGGCAGCCTGGCGCGCGGCATGCACAAGTGCCAGGGCATGGGGCAGTTCATCGCCCTGCCGTCCGGCCCGGCCGGCGGGCGCTACCGCCTCGCCGAGACGGCCATTGCAGGGCACTCGGCGGCGGACGAGACCTCCCTGTTCGACGGTGTGGACACCTCCATAGCAGGGCTCGCGCGCTTCGCGGGCGATGACCCGCCGGACGAGCTCGTCCTGACGCTGGAGCGCATTGAAGGATCCGCATCCGACGCGCTGCGGGGCTTCGAGCAGGGGAGGGGACGATTCAACAGGATCCGTGACCGCCGGCCGATCCTGTACCCGACTTGGAGCGAGCCGCTGATCTCCGGTCTGGAAACAGTGCGCGACCTGCGTGCTCGCCTCGCCGGACTCGGCTTGTCCGAAGACGCCCGGCGGGAGATCGATTACCGGTTGGCCGCCAAGGAGCGCCAGTTCGAGCGGGCCGTCCTGCTCGACTACGCGCTGCACATCGACGCGTTCGCGGACGACGGCGTCGTGACGCCCGGCCAACCGGTGCAGGTGACCGTGCGGGCGGCGAATCACGGCGCCGGCGGCAGTGCTTCGGGGGTGACCGTCCGTGATGTCAGCCTCCTCGGCTTCGACGGCGAGGCCGCGTGCGAGAGCGGGCCGATCGGCGCGCGCGGCGTGTACGTCTGCAATCAGCAGGTGCGGATTCCCACCGACGCGCGGCCTACCGACATCCACTGGAGCCATGTCGAAGGCGCGGACCGCTACGTCCTGGATCCGGAGGTGCCGTTCGGACTGCCGTTCCGCCCGACTCCGTTCCGTGCTCTGGTCGAGATCGAGCTGGCGGGGCGGGTGCGCCTGGCGGTGGAGCGGCCCGTCCGCAACCGCTACGTCGACGACTTGTTCACGGGCGAGAAGCGGATGGACCTGCAGGTCGTGCCCCGGTTCGCCGTTTCCATGACGCCCGAGGTCGCCATCATTCCCGCCGGCTCCGGCACCGTCCGCGAGGTTCGCGTCACGGTGACCAACACCGGACGGGACGCGGCGGCGGGTTCGGTCGTTCTCGACCTGCCCGAGGGATGGAGCGCGACTCCCGCGCGCGTACCCGTGCGGCTGTCGCGCGAGGACGAGTCGCGCACGGTACGCTTCAGCGTGTCGGCGGGTGCCGCCGCGGCGGGTGAGTACGCCGTGCGTGCTGCGGTCGAGAACGGCGGCGAGCGGTTCGAGCGCGGCTTCCAGGTGATCGAGTATCCGCACATCGAGCGGCGGCACATCGGCCGCCCGGCCGCCGGGACGTTCAAGATCGTCGATGTGGCCATCGCGCCGGACCTGGTGGTCGGCTACATCGAAGGCGTCGGCGACGCCGTGCCCCCGGCGATCGAGCAGCTCGGAGCACAACTCGAGTTCATCGATGCCGACGACCTGGCGTGGGGCGACCTGTCCCGTTTCGACGTGATAGTGACCGGCGTACGCGCCTACGAGCGGAGACAGGACCTGCGCGCCAACAACGACCGTCTGCTGGAATATGCCGACAACGGCGGGACGGTCATCGTGCAGTACAACAAGTTCGAGTTCAACCAGGCGCAGTACGGTCCGTATCCCGCCGTCGTCAGCCGCAACCGGGTGACCGACGAGGCGGCGCCCATCCGCGTTCTCGCCAACGATCACCCCGTCTTCGCCTGGCCCAATCCGGTTGGCCCGGCCACCTGGGATCAATGGGTGCAGGAGCGCGGGCTCTACTTCCTGGGCGAGCGCGACGACCGCTACGCCGATCTGGTGGAGCTGGAGGACACCTTCGAGTACAACCCGGGTCTGAAGCGGGGGGCGCTCGTGGAGGCGCAACCGGGCCGCGGACGCTGGATCTATGTCGGACTCGGGCTCTGGCGCCAGCTGCCGGCGGGCACGACCGGCGCGTACGCTCTGCTCGCCAACCTGCTGAGCCTGGGAGGCGAGCGGTAGTCGTCGGTCGCAGGACGACCGGCCAGGCGGCCGGGCCTCGGGCTCAGGGTCGGCCCAGGAGGTAAACCTCGCCGCCGGGACTCGCGGCGCCTCCCGCGGGTTCCAGCGTCACTGCCGCGGGCACTCTCTCCGTTACGCCTTCCGGCGGCGTGACGGTGGCCATTGCGCGGCCTGCGGCGTCGACCGACAGCAGGGCTGCGCTGATCGGGGTCGCTTCCGGGATGAGCCACAGTTGATAGATCCGTCCGGGGGGCAGGGGCGGCAGCCCGGTCGTGGCGAGCAGTGCGCCCCCGGTCGCACTCCAGAACAGCCGTCCGCGTGCCTCGGGCGCGGAGGGCTGGCCACCCAGCTCGAGGGTCTGCACGTCGCCGGCCGTCAGGACGCGGGCCCCCTCCTGAAGTTCACCGGCGATGCGTCGTGCGGCCGCGGTTTCCAACTCCGCTATTCGGGCCTGGGTATTGGCCGCGTCGAGGTTCTCCTGCAGTGCGGTTGCCAGCCGGTTCTGGCGGGCCGCAACCAGGCCGAGGCCGGCGGCGACGACGAGGCTTCCGGCGACGAGCGCCAGCAACGCGCGACGCCCCGCCTTCTGCTGCGCGCCTGGAGTCGGTGTCGGCATGTCGAGAGTTGCTTTCTCCACGGTCGGAGTGGTCTGTTCGCCGGTGGGCGACGCCGATTTGGCGACGTCTTTTTCCACGGGTACGGCGCCGAGAGCTGCAGCACGTTCGGGGGGACTGCCCGCTTCCGAAAGTCCGGGACTGTGGTGGGGGTCCGCGGGCTCGGAGCTGCCGGCGCGGTCTTCTGGTGCCGACCCGCCCGCGGTCGCGGCGATGCGGGGGCCGTCTCCATCGTCCATGGGTTGCGAACTCTCCGCCGCGCGGGGCTCACGGGTGGCGTCGGCCGCCGGGGGCGGGGCGGATTCGGTCGCTTCCCGTTCCGGCGCGCCGGGTAGCGGTGAGCCGGTCACGGTTTCCATGATCCGTTCGCGCAGGCCGGTCGGCGGCTCGTGCGGTGGCACCGTCCAGGCGAGACGCCGCGCGACGGGCAGCAACGAGAGCACCTCGTCCACCGATTCGCGGTCTATTTCGAGGTGGGCGTCGAACGCCGCCCGCTCGGTCGCGTTCAGCGCACCAAGCGCATAAAGGGCCGCCAGCTCACGGGTCGGGGGCATGTCGTGACGCTTTTCGCCCATGCGCGGTGCTCCAACGCTGCCTGCGAGACGCTGCAGACCGGTCCGGATGCGCGCGTTGGATGCGTCCGGGGCCTGTTCCAGCCGCGTCGCGATCTGGGAGATGGTCAGGCCCTCGAAGTACGCGAGCTCGATGGCCAGCCGCTCGAGCGGTGGCAGCTCGCGGAACGCCGAGCGCATACGCGGCACGTGGTCAGGATCGTGCTCGTCGGTCGTTCGACCCCGCGCCGGGTCGGGCAGGTGCAGCGTCGCGATGTCTCCGGGTCGGGCGCGGGCCGGCACGTCGTCGTCCGCCACCTTCCGGACTGCCGGCGTCGACGCGCCCACCGCGCGCATATGGTCGATGGCTCGAACGCGCGTCGTCGCAAGCAGCCAGTGGACACTCGGCGCGTGCCCGCCCGTCTGGCGGCCGGTTTCCGACCAGGCTGCGGCGAAGACCCCTTGCAGGATCGCTTGCGCGTCTCCGGGCTCGCCGGCGATCCGCATGGCCAGCGAGTACATCGCACCGGCGTGCCGGTCGTACAGTGCTGCGAGCGTTCCGGCATCGCCCGCCTCGAGCCGCACCGCCGACGTTCCGGCATGCGGTGGAGGCGTATCGGGTCGTTGGCCGGCAGCGGGGTGCATCATCTCGAAACGACCACGATTCTATCCGAACCGCCGTGTTTCTCGTGGACAGGGCGGACGCGGGAACGCTACGCTGTGGAAGATCGGATGCCGGGGAGAACGATTCCAGTGGCGGAGCAAGCGATGAGACGACGAGAGTTTCTGGAAAGTGGGTCGGGTGCGCTCCTGATCGCGGCGTTCTCGCGCACGGAGGCGTTCGCGGCCTTGCCGCCGCGCCAGGAGTTGAGCGAGCGAATCCGCGGTGTGCGCGCGATGACCTTCGACGTTTTCGGTACCGTCGTCGACTGGCGGACCAGCATCACCCGCGAGGGCGAGGCCGTCGGCCGGGCCAAGGGCATCGACGCGGACTGGGCCGCCTTCGCCGACGAGTGGCGGGGGGGGTACGGGCCCGCGATGGGGCGAGTGCGCCGCGGTGAGCTGGGGTGGACGAAGATCGACGACCTGCACCGCATGATCCTCGACGAGCTGGTCCCGAAGTACGGTCTCGAAAGCCTCACAGAGGAGGAGCTCGACCACCTGAACCGGGCCTGGCACCGGCTCACGCCGTGGCCGGACACCGTGGAGGGGCTGACCCGGCTGCGGACGCGCTACGTGCTGGCGTCGCTGTCGAACGGGAACGTGGCGCTGCTCGTCAACATGGCCAAGAACGCCGGGATCCCATGGGACGCCGTGCTGTCGGCCGAACTGGCGCGCCACTACAAGCCCGATCCGGAGGCCTACCTGACGGCGGCCGACCTGCTGGGGCTCGACCCCGAGCAGGTGATGATGGTTGCGGCGCACAAGGGAGACCTCCGGGCGTCCGCGCGCCTCGGCTTCCGAACCGGCTACGTGCCGCGTCCGACGGAGTTCGGGCCGAACGTCGAGCGGGATCTGACGCCGGATCCCGATTTCGACCTGGTCGCCACCGACTTCAACGACATGGCGAGCCAGCTCGGTCTCTGAACCGTTCACCCGGTTCGTCCGATCGGCGGGGTCGGCAAACGGCCCGATCAGTATTGCGTCGTGCGCTCGACCCACGCGCGCACGTCGTCGAGCGCATCGGCGAGCGCCTTCCGCCGCCGACGCAGGGCGCTGCGGGCTCGAAGCGGCATCTGGCGCAGGGCAAAGAACGCGCGTGCCGTGCGCCAGACGGCCGCTTCCCGCTCGACCGCCAGCGTGCCGAGGACAGCCAGCGCCACCAGCCCGAGCCCGGTCGCAATACCGGTCGTCGTGCCGAGCTGGTTGCCGACAAGGTAGGTGAGCGTCGCAATCCAGGCGCCGTGAAGCAGCCCGCCGCCGATGATCTGCCATACCGCGCGGCTCTGCAGGTTGGGCGCCCGCCGGCCGATCCAGTCGGTCAGCCGGTAGGGCGCGGCGAAGACGACGACGCTGGCCAGGGCCACGGGACCGAGGAGCAGCGCCAGGAGGCCCTCCCGCAGCGCGAAGCGAACGACGTCGGCCGCCGGAATGCGCTGCTCCAGGTCGCGCTCGCGGAGTCCGAAGCGGGCCAGGCTTGTCAGGTACTCCTCGACGTGCGCTGTGAGCTCGGCCAGCCGTGCCGGATCCTGTTCCCGCAATCTGGCCATGCCCGCTGCTATCAGGCGGCGGCGGCCGAGCCTCTCTCGCGCGTCCCGCGAGGCGCCGCGGGCGGCCGCGTAGAGTCGGTCGATGCGCTCGACGATGGGCAGATCGTGCCGCGGCTCCGCCTCGACCATCAGATGCTTCAACCTCTGCTCGATGCGGTCGGTGAGTTCCCGGACCGCGGCCACTTCGTCCTCGGCATAGCTCTCTGCCAGGTCTCGGTACTCCACCGGGCGTCCGAAGACCGTCGTCACGCGGGAGCGGAACCGCGCGAGTGCGTCGAAGTTGAGCCCGACCGGCACGATGGTCACCGGGTGCCCCGCGGCGCAACTGTTGAGCACCATGCGAGCGGCGCCCGTACGCAGCGGCTCGAGCCGGCCGCGGGCGTGGCTGGTGCCCTCCGGAAAGAGGCAGATGGCCTCGCGCGCAGCGAGCGACGCGGCGACCGCCGCGAACATCTCCACGTTGCGCGAGGTGTCCACGCCCGGATCCATCTTCCGGTACACGGGGATCGCCCCCGAGCGGCGGATCAGCGGGCTGAGCGGATGCCACGCGAAGAGGGTGGACTTGGCCAGGAACCGGATGCGCCGTCCCGCGGTGGTCTGAATGATCGCCGGGTCGATGAGCGTGTTGGGATGGTTGGCGACCAGCAGCAGGGCGCCCTCGGGCAACTTGCCGCCCACGCGGTCGACCTTGTAGTAGGCGTGCACGGCGATCCGGCCGAACCCCCAGACCCACCTGCTCGGCGGCCTGGTTCCGGCGGGCGCGGTCGTTGCGGTGGTCATGGGCTTCAGTAGCGTCGGGTGGCCGCGAAGCGAAGCCGGACGTAGTCGGCGACCCAGCCGCCGTCGGGCGCCCTCAGCACCGGATCGAGCCGCTCGCGCATCTCCGAGAGGACGGTCGGCCGCTCGCTGTCCAAGACACCCGCCAGGTAGGGCTGGGCGAAGATCCGCAGCCAGTCGGTCAGGTCGGACGGCAGCGGCGTCGGGCGCGGAAACAGCCGGATCGAGTCGACGTCGAAGCCGTTCGCGTCGAGCCGCTCGGTGTACGCCTCGGCGGTCGGGAAGTACCAGGGATTGAGCCGCTCCGCGTCGATGCCGCGCCGGGCCAGGACCTCACCGAGGGCGGCGCGGATCGATGCGACGCAGCCGTGGCCGCCCAGCTCCGCCACCAGTCGGCCGCCGGGGGCCAGCGCCCGATGTACGGATCGCAGCGCCGCGTCCGGATCGCGGACCCAGTGCAGCACGGCGTTACTGAACACCGCGTCGAACTCGCCGCAGAAACCGAGAGCCGTCACGTCCGCAACGCGCGCGTCGAGCCCGCGCTCCCGCGCCGCTTGCACCTGTTCCGGACTGGCGTCGATGGCCACGACGCGGCAACCGGCCGCTACCAGCTTCTCGGTCAGCGCGCCGTCGCCGCAGCCGACGTCGAGCACCCGTTCGCCCGGCCGCGGGTCGAGCAGCTCGACCACGGGCGCGCCGAGATCGGACACGAACCGGGCGTGCGTGGCGTACTGTTCCGGGTTCCAGACCTGCATCACATGCCTCGGCGATTCATCCCTCGTCCGCGCCCGGCGGGGTGGCGTGGAGGCGGCCGGTGTAGATGGCCATGCCGACGACGGCGTCGATACCGGCCGCGTCGAGCCGGTCGATCTCCTCCTGCGCGGTGATTCCTCCGGCGGCGGTCAGGCGGCGCGAAGTCGCGTTGCGGACGGCCAGGATGGCCTCCATGTCGGTCCCCTGCATCAGCCCTTCCTTGTCGACGTGCGTGTAGAGGAACTCGCCACACCACGGTTCTAGCGCGCGCACCGCTTCGACCGCGGTCAGCGGCGTCGCTTCGCGCCAGCCCTTGACGACGACCCGGCCGCCCTTGCTGTCGACGGCGGCGATCACGCGCTCGGCGCCGATCGCCTCGGCGAGCGCCGCGGCGAAGTCCACGTCGGGCCGGCCCGCCCGGAACAGCGACGAGCCGACGATGACCGCCGTGGCGCCCTGGTCGAGCACGGTGCGGGCGCGCTCGATGGTGCGGATACCGCCACCGACCCGGCAGGACAGCCGCGGGGCGATGGACCGCACCAGTGCATCGTTGTCGCCGGAGCCCATGGCGGCATCGAGGTCGATCACCTGCACGCGCGGGAAGGCCTGGAACTTCCGCACCCAACCGTCGATGTCGTCCGAGGCGATGGCAGGCCGCTCCCCCTGAATGAGCTGCACCACCTGTCCGCCCTTCAGATCGATGGAAGGAATCAGCACGAGTCGTCCCCGGTCCGCGCCCAGTGGCCCATGCGCACCGGGATCCCGCGGTGGTGGAGGTGCTGCTTCAGGTCGGCCACCGCGTGCTCGGCGTAGTGGAAGATCGACGCCGCGAGCGCCGCATCGGCCCTGCCGGCAGTGAACACGTCGACGAAGTGATCGAAGGTGCCCGCGCCGCCCGACGCGATGACCGGGATGGAGACCGCCTCGGAGACCGCCGCGGTCAGCTCGCAGTCGAACCCGCTCTTGGTCCCGTCGCGGTCGATGGACGTCAGCAGGATCTCGCCCGCGCCGCGGTCGGCCGCCTCCCGCGCCCACTCGACGGCGTCGCGCTCGGTCGCCTGCTGCCCGCTCCGCACGTAGATCCGGAACCCGCCGCCCTCCCGCTTGGCGTCGATCGCGACGATGACCGCCTGGCTGCCGTAGCGCCGCGCGAGAGCGGTCAGCAGCTCCGGGCGCGCGATGGCGGCGGTGTTCAGGCTCACCTTGTCGGCGCCCGCCTCGATGGCGGCGTCGGCGTGCGCCTCGTCCTTGATGCCGCCGCCGACGCACAGCGGCAGGAAGATCTCCTGCGCCACGGCGTGAATCGTCCGCGCCATCGCCTTGCGCTTCTCGATGGTGGCGGTGACGTCCAGGATCACCACTTCGTCGATGCCCTCGCGGTTGTAGCGCCGGGAGAGCGCGGCCGGATCGCCGGCCGAGCGCAGCCCTTCGAAGTTGATGCCCTTGACGACCTGCCCGTCGCGGACATCGAGGCAGGCGATGATGCGCTTGGACAGCATCAGGCGGCCATCCGATCCAGGACGTTCTTGAACAGACGCAGCCCGACGTCGCCCGACTTCTCCGGATGGAACTGCATGCCGACCAGCCGCTCGCGCTCGACGACGCTGGCGAACTCGATGCCGTAGGTGGTCGAGCCGATGCAGTCGGGTCCCACGGGGGCGGCGTACGAGTGCGTGAAGTAGACCTGGTCGCCTTCTTCCACGCCGTCGAGCACCCAGGAGTCGCGTGTCCGGTGCAGGCTGTTCCAGCCGACGTGCGGCACCTTGAACAGCGCGCCGTCGGCCGGGCCGGCCGGGTCGGGACGCTCGATGAGCCGGCAGCGCCCCGGTAGTGTGCCGAAACCGGGTACGCCGGGTGCCTCCTCGCTGCCTTCGAAGAGCCACTGCAGCCCGACGCAGATGCCGAGCAGCAAGCCGCCGCGCTCGAGCACGCCCGCGATGGCGCGCCGCCAATCGGCGTCGAGCGCGGCCGTTACCTCGAAGTTGCCGACGCCGGGGACGATCACGGCGCGCGCGCCGGCGAGGGCAGCCGGTCCCGCCGGCGTATCGAAGCGAGCGCCGAGGTGAGTCAGCGCCTTGCGCACCGAAGTGAGGTTGCCGGCGTCGTAGTCGATCAGCGCGATGCTCACGGCTAGAGCAGCTCCTTCGTGCTCGGCAGCATTTCGCCGAGCTGCCGGTCGCGCGAGCAGGCCACCCGCAGCGCACGCGCGAACGCCTTGAACAGCGCCTCGATCTGGTGATGGCTCGACCGGCCGTAGAGCACCTTCACGTGCACGTTGGCGCGCGCGCCCTGGGCGAATCCGTCGAAGAAGTCGTGGACCAGCTCCGTCTGCAGATCGCCGACGCGCTCGACGGCCAGGTTCAGGTCTGTGACGGCATGCACGCGGCCGCTCAGGTCGACCGCGGCCACGCCGAGCGTTTCGTCCATCGGCATGACGAAGTACCCGGCCCGGTTGATGCCCCGCTTCGACCCGAGCGCCTGCGTCACCGCCTGCCCGAGCGCGATGCCGACGTCCTCGACCGTGTGGTGCTGGTCGACGTCGAGGTCGCCGGTCGCCCGGATCGTCAGATCGAACGCGCCGTGCCGGGCCAGCAGCTCCAGCATGTGGTCGAAGAAGCGGATGCCGGTGCTTACCGTGTAGCGCCCGCTGCCGTCGAGGGCAATCCGCATCGCAATCTGCGTCTCGGTCGTCTCGCGGGTGATCGACGCCTGCCGCGGGTCGGCCGTCGTTTCGTTCGCGCTCAACTGCCCGCTCCCTTGTCGCTGCGCCCCGGCGCCGAGCTCCTGGCCCGCGGCACGTGCAGCACCCGCCTCGCCACCGATCCGGCGTGCGCGCGGAGCCCCTCGGCGTTGGCCAGCGAGATCACGCTCGGCGCCAGTCCCTGCAGGCCCCGCCGCGTCAGTCGTTGCACGCTGTTCACGCGCACGAAGTCGGCCGCGCTCAGTCCGCCACGGACGCGCGCCACGCCATCGGTCGGCAGGACGTGGTTCGACCCGGTGGCATAGTCGCCTGCCGCCTGGGCCCCGTACGGACCGGCAAAGACGGTGCCGGCCCGGATCACCCGGCGGGCGACGTCGAGCGTGTCGGTGACCGCGTGCTCCGGCGCGATTGCGTTGGCCAGCTCCACCGCCTCGTCGAGGGTGGTCGTCACGACGGCCACGCCGTGCGTCGCGATCGACGGCGCGGCGTCCGGATGATCCTCGATCTGTGCCGCCACGGCGCGCGCCACGGCGCGGGCCAGGGGCCGTTCCGGGGTCAGCAGGATCGCGCGCGCATCCGGATCGTGCTCGGCCTGGGCCACCAGGTCCGCCGCGATCCATTCGGGATTGCCGTCGCTGGAGACGACGACGATCTCGGTCGGTCCGGCGTAGAAGTCGATGGGGCAGTCGCGCGCCACCAGCGCCTTGGCCGCGGCGACGTAGGCGTTGCCCGGTCCGACGATCTTGTCGACGCGCGGGATGGTCGCCGTGCCGTAGGCGAACGCGGCGACGGCGTGCGCCCCGCCGATCCGGAAGAGGCGCGTCACCCTGGCTTCGACCGCCGCCGCGAGCACCGCCGGGGCCGGGTTCGGGCACGTCGCGACAACCTCCGGCACGCCCGCGGCACGTGCCGGTATGGCCGTCATCAGGAGCGACGACGGCAACGGGTGTCTGCCGCCCGGAACGTAGCAGCCGACGCGGTCGAGCGGCGTCACCCGCTGCTCGATCACGACGCCCGGCGCGACCGTGGTCCGCCAGCCCTTCGGGACCTGCTTCACCGATACCCGGCGAATGTTGCGCGCCGCGGTTCTGATCGCCGCCCGCACCACGGGCGGCGCCTCCTGCGCGCCGCGCCGGATCTCTTCCGCGTCGAGCTCGACCGGCCCCTGCAAGCGGTCGAGCGCCCGAGCGTACTTCAGGACCGCCCGGTCGCCCCGCCGCCGCACGTCGTCGACGATCTCCGCCACCCGGGCACTGACCTCCGCGTCGGGCACCCGCCCGCGCTCCACCAGGGCCCGCACCGCCCGCGCCTGCGACGACGCGATGATCCTCATAGGACGATCTTGTTCAACGGATACTCGACGATCCCATGCCCGCCCGCCGCCCGCAGCCGTGGCATGAGCTCGCGGACGTCGCGTTCCTCGAGCACGGTGGACACCGCGACCCAGTCGGCGTCGCTCAACGGCGCCACCGTCGGGCGCTGCAACGCGGGCAGCAGCGCAAGGATCGCGTCCAGGTCGGTGCGCAGCACGTTCAGCATCAGGCCCACGCGGCCCTGCGCCTCCATCGCCGCCCGCAGCAGCAGCGCGATGTTCTCGATCTTCGTCCGCTTGGCGTCGTTCCCCAGGGCCCGCCGGTTGGCGATGAGCTGCGGGTTCGATTCGAGCACGGTGTCGATGATGCGCAGGTGGTTGGCGCGCAGCGTCGACCCGGTCTCGGTCGCTTCGACGATTGCGTCGGCCAGATCGGGCGGTTTCACCTCGGTCGCGCCCCACGAGAACTCGACGTTGACCTTGACGCCGAGCCGCGCGAAGTACCGCTCGGTCACCCGCACGAGCTCGGTCGAGATGCGCGCGCCTTCCAGATCCCGGGGCGAACGGTACTTCGATTCCTCCGGCACGGCCAGGACCCAGCGCACCTTCCGGAAGCTCTGCTTGGAGTAGACCAGGTCGGTGACGCTCACGACCTCCTCGCCGGTGGCCGCGTGGTGCTCCTCGATCCAGTCGATGCCGGTCAGCCCCGCGTCGACCGCCTCGTCGGCGACGTAGCGCGCCATCTCCTGCGCCCGAATCAGCGTGCACTCGATCCCGGGGTCGTCGATCGTCGGGTAGTAGGAGCGGGCGCCGACGTAGATGTTGAAGCCGGCGCGCGCGAACAACTGCACCGTCGACTCCTGCAGCGAGCCCTTCGGGATGCCCAGGCGCAGCATCATCCCGCCTGTTCTGCGGCCTGCCGCTCCGCGTCCACGGCGCCGCCGTCGAGCGTCTTGAAGAAACAGGTGCGCTGGCCGGTGTGGCAGACGTTGCCGTCACCCTGCCGCTCGACCCGGAGGAGCACGGTGTCGTCGTCGCAGTCGATCAGCAGCCGCCGCACCTTCAGCCGGTTGCCCGACGTCTCGCCCTTCATCCAGAGCGTGTTACGGGTTCGGCTGAAAAAAGTGGCGAATCCCGACGAGCGGGTGCGCGCCAGCGCTTCCTCGTTCATGAAGCCGACCATCAGCACCTCGTCGCTGTCGTCGTCCTGTACCACGGCCGGGATCAACCCGTCGAGCTTCGAAAAGTCCATCTCCATCCCTGTCGCACTCCCACGTCGCGCGGCTGCTTCCCGCGCCGCGCTCCAAGCGTCGCGCAGCCGGCTCGGCCCCCGGCCGCGCTCCAAACACAAAAAAAGCCTCGCCGCGTGCTCGGCGAGGCCTCGTGGTGCGTGGGCGTCTCCGGTCCGGTTACGTCACGCGCAAGTCCACAGGCCCGCCCCGTTGCGGGTATGACGATGATGCGCGTGATGGACGCTCCGCCGCATGATCCGCTAACGGTATCCCAGCCGTGTGAACTCCGTCAACCGGCTCCATCTTTTTGCGGAGAGCTTAACGTCGCGGGAACATCTGTGAGACTATTCGAGCATGAGCTGGACGCATCCCGAGGTGCGGGAGGTGAGACGGCAGCCGCATCGTCCTTGCGCGGCGATTTTCGACCGTCGGTGACCGGGGGCAGGTGATGACCAATAGCATCCGTTTCGATTCGTTGCTCCAGCGTCGGTTGGACCGCCGCGATCTGTTGACCGGCGGTCTGGCCCTGCTTGGCCTCGGCGCCGCCCGCCGCGCCTCGGGCCGCTCTCTCTTGCAACCGTCCGCGTTTCCGCTCGGCGTGGCCTCCGGCGATCCGACGCCGGACGGCGTCGTGTTGTGGACGCGCCTGGCCCTCGATCCGCTCAACGGTGGCGGGATGCCGCCGGAGGACGTGGAGGTGGTCTGGGAGGTGGCGCGGGACGAGCGGATGGCCGACGTGGTGCAGCGCGGCACGACCCTCGCCGCCGCGGCGCTCGGGCACAGCGTCCACGTGGAGGTGGACGGGCTGGAGCCGGGGAGCTGGTACTGGTACCGATTCCGCAGCGGGGCCGACGAGAGCACGGTCGGACGGACCCGCACGCTGCCGGCTGCCGGTTCGCCCGTGGACAGGCTGCGGTTCGCCTTCGCCTCGTGCCAGCACTACGAGCAGGGCTACTACACGGCCTACCAGCACATGGCCGAGGATGATCTGGACCTCGTGTTCCACCTCGGCGACTACATCTACGAGTACGAGGGACGTGAAGGGCGCGTCCGAATGCACACCGGCGACGAGATCGAGCTGCTGGACGACTACCGCAATCGGTACGCGCTCTACCGGAGCGACCCCGACCTGCAGGCGGCGCACGCGGCGTTCCCCTGGGTGGTGACGTGGGACGACCACGAGGTGGACAACAATTACGCGAACGACGTCTCCGAGGAAGAGGGTCTGCCCGCCGAGCTGCTCCTCCGGCGTCGCGCCGCGGCCTATCAGGCCTATTACGAGCACATGCCGCTGCGTCGTGCGTCGTTGCCGAACGGTCCCGACCTGCAGCTCTACCGGGCCTTCGCCTGGGGCGATCTCGCGTCGTTCCACGTGCTCGACACGCGCCAGTACCGCACCGATCAGCCCTGCGGCGACCGCCGGGGAGTCGTTTGCGACGGCATCTTCGACCCGGCGGCCACCCTGCTCGGCGAAACGCAGGAGCGCTGGCTGATGGACGGACTCGACCGGTCGGCGGCGCGCTGGAACGTCATCCCCCAGCAGATCATGATGGCGCGGGTCGACTTCACGCCCGGCGCCGGCGAGTCGTACGCGATGGACGTCTGGTCGGGATACGAGGCGGCACGCCGCCGCCTGATGGAGTTCCTTGCCACCCGACAGCCGGCGAACCCGGTCGTCCTGACCGGCGACATCCACAGCAACTGGGTCACCGACCTCAAGGTGGACTACGGCGACGCGGCTGCTCCCGTGGTCGGCACCGAGTTCGTGGGCACGTCCATCAGCTCCAGCGGCGACGGTGCCGATACGGGCGATACCACCGCCGCACTGCTCGCCGAGAACCCGTGGATACGCTTCTACAACGGCCAGCGCGGCTACGTGCGCTGCGAGCTGACGCCGGAGCGGTGCCGCGCCGACTACCAGGTGCTCGAGTACGTCACGCGGCCCGGCAGCCCCATCGCGACGCGTGCGTCGTTCGTCGTCGAGGACGGGAGGCCCGGCGCGCAGCGGCTGTGATCTGGACGGGCACGGCTCTTGCGGATGGTTCGGACCATGGCAACCTCCGGATCGGCTCCAGGTAGTGACGCTCGCGCACAGTCGTCGCAATCGGACGGCGAACTCCAGTCGATTGCGTCCGGGCCGGCACAGTTCCTGCTTCAGTCGATAGGCGGCATGCGCGAATCGATAGGAGGGCTGAAGCAGGCCGTCGAGACTCTCAAGGCGCAATACGAGGACCAGGCCAAGAAGCTCGACACGTTGAGCCACAGGATGTACGCGGCTGGCGCCGTTCTCGCGGTCCTCACCGCTGTGCTCGCCTGGATAGTGAACAATCTCGCGAGCGTGGTGCGCGCCCTCGAGACGTTGGCCGGCACGCCTCGATGAGTTTCCACCCCGTTCCCGCGACAGGAGCGGGCATCGTCGATGCTGCGGACTGAAGCGTGAAGGCGCGGACCGTGCGTCGGCCGCCGCGACAACCCTGGTTGACTTCGAGCCGCAGGTTCCGCTTGCGGCCCGCGGATCGGCGCTGGGCAATCGCTGCGTTCCGGGCGGGGCTCGGCGCTCAGTCGACCGGCTCTATGCGCAGCAGGGCGGCGGCCCCGCGCTCGGGATCGCGACCGAGGAAACTGCCCCCCGTGAGCACGTACAACAGGCCGTCGGGGCCCTGATCCACATCGCGGATGCGTCGCCGGAGGTCGGCGAGCAGCCATTCCCGCCGCTCCTCCATACCCTGCCGGTTGAACTCGATCCGCTCGACGTGGCCGGTCCGATCGATGCGGCCGGTCATCAGCGAGCCGGCGAAGAGGTCGCCGCGCCAGGCGGGAAACCGGTCGCCGCTGTAGAACACCAGGCCCGAGGGGGCGATGGAGGGGATCCAGACGATTTCCGGCTGCTCCATGTTCTCCTGCCAGGGCCGCTCCGACACGCGCGGGCCGTAGTACTCCCGCGAGTAGGAGACCACCGGCCAGCCGTAGTTGCGGCCGGGCAGGATGAGGTTGACCTCGTCGCCGCCCATCGGCGCGTGCTCGCTCGCCCATACCGCGCCGGTCTCCGGGTGAATCGCGATTCCCATCGGGTTGCGGTGGCCGATGGAGAACACCTCGGGTTGCGCCCCGTTCCGGCCGACGAACGGATTGTCGTCCGGCGCGGCGCCGTCGTCCCGCAGCCGCAGGATCTTGCCGACGTGGCTCGCCGGATCCTGCGCCAGCGGCCTTCGCCCGCCGAAGGCGCCGCCCACCGACATGTAGAGCATGCCGTCGGGTCCGAATGCCAACCGTGAAGCGCCGCCGTTCATCTCCGCGTCGGCGACGAAGACGTCCCGGACCTCGGACAGCGCCGCGCCCTCGAAGCGGCCGCGGGCGAGCGCGACCGTCGACCCGTCCGCGGCCGGCTTGGAGTAGGTGAGATACACCAGCCGGTTCTGCGCGAAGTCCGGGTGCACGGCCACGTCCATCAGGCCCTCGAGCTGCCCCTGGAGCGAGACCTCGGGGACGCCGGCGATGGGAGTCGGGTCGAGCACGCCGTCGCGGACCCGCCGCAGCGTACCCAGGCGCTCGGTGACGAGCACGTTGCCGTCCGGCAGGAATGCGAAGCCCCACGGGTAGGTCAGCTCGTCCGTGACGACCGAGACGCGGATCCGCTGGTGCTGGGCCGTGTTATAGACGACGGGTTCGTCCGGCAAGGGTACCGGGGGGATCCCGTCCGCGGCGAACGGCTCCGGCTCGGGCTGCTGTTCCGCGGGTTCCTGTGCGTCGGAGGCGGCCGTCGGGAGCATCACGCACGCCGTCGAGAACAGGAGCACGGCGACAGGTCGATTCATGGTCGTTCTCCCGCCGGCTCAGCCGGCCGGCGCAATGTCGAATCCGAGCGCCACCGCGTTGTCGCGGATGCGTTCGTCCAGCGACAGGACCTGCAGCTCCGTAACCAGGTTGCGGGCCACCAGCGCCGTGGACAGGTGAACGGCATCGAGCGACCGGACCGGCTCTCGCGGGAACGCCTGCCGCGACCGTGTCACGACATCGCTGTCGACGGCGAGCACGACCCAATGCTCGGATGCCGCGCCGAGCGTCGCTCGGCGCCTGGCGACGTCGGCGTGACTGCGTTCACCGAGAGCCGCCGCGCGGCCGAGAACGCGGTCACATTCGATCAGCGTCAGGTCGGACGTGACCACGAGGTCGGCGTCGCCCAGCGCCTGTTTCGCCCCGCGTCCGGAACGCTCGCCGAGCAACCAGGCCAGGACGGCGCTCGACTCGGCGTAGACGTTCACCGATCGCCCCGTTCCTCAGCGAGCAGTCGCCGCGCGGATCCGGAGGGCAGGAACGGTTCCTGGGAGGGATACAGATCGCGCCGGTTCGGACCGCCGATGCGCGCCTTGCCGGCGCGGGCGTGGCGTGCGAGCCCGGGGTACGCGGCGGCCGCCGGCACGCGGGACGGCTGACGCAACTCGGCCACGACTTCGCCGCGATGCGTGATCAGTATCTCCTCGCCGCGGCGCACCATCCGCAGATGCTCGCTGAGGCGGTTCTTCAACTCCCGAACGCCGACCGTGATCATGCGCCTATTGTAGTCTCTTGTGGCTACAATAGGTGGAGTCTACTTCGGGTTCTCCCGGCCGATCATCACCTCGGTCGCCTTGACGATGGCGGTCGCCTCGTCGCCCCGCCGCAGGCCCAGCTCGTCGACCGCGTCACGGGTGATGACCGCGGTGAGCTGCTGGTCGCCGATCCGGATCCGAACCTGCGCGAGCAGGCCTTCGCGGCGCACCTCCTCGACGATGCCGCGCAGGCGATTGCGGCCGCTGAGCGAGACCAGGACGCCGCCCGGACCCCGCCGCCGGTCCCGGCGGGGAAGCGTGCCGCGGGCGGCCAGCAGCCGCGCGACCTCCTGCTCCGAGATGCGGTAGTGTCCACCCTCGGTCCGGGACGTGCGTACGCTTCCCTTGTAGATCCACTGCTTCAGAGTGGAGTAGCCCACGCCGAGCCGTCCGGCCGCTTCCCGCACCGTCAGGAATCCCATGCTTGCATGCGAACCGCTCGGGCGAGTGTAGCCTCCACGCGGAGGGCTGCTCCACGTTGGCGGGTCGTGCGTCACGAAGCCACCCGCACGATCTCGCGGATGTCCTGCCGGTCGACCTCGCGGTCGAGTCGGCGCTTCTGGTCCAGGAGTTGCGCATGCGGCATCACCGGCGCGTCGACCTCCATGACCCGCAGAAGCACGGACGACGTGACGTCGATGCCCGCGTCGCGCCACGCCCCCGTTGCCGCCTCCTTGAAGCGCGCGGTCTCGATGACGCACACGTCGATCGTCGTCCCGTCGCGCGACAGCGACAGGGCTACGCGATCCCAGGCATCGTCCATCCGGCGCCAGGGGTAGTCGACGACGTGCTCCTCGGCGGCCCGCAAGAGTGCGGGCACGTGCTCGGCCGCCACGAAGAGCTCCACGCTGCGGATCGGACGTGTGGCGCCGTGCGCGGCCGCAGCGACATCCCCGGTCAACTGAAACGGAATGCCGGAGGCGTCGAGCAGGCCGCACACCCAGCGCAGCGCCGCGGTCGGTGGCTCGCCGGTCGCCTCGGCTCCATCCGGCGCCGTGGTCATTCGGATGTTCCGTCCCCGTGCGCCCGGAGCGCACGTTCGAACGCAGCCCGCACCCGCGGCTCGAAGCAAACGAAGTCGACACGCTCGACCGAGGCCGCGCCGGCCAGTGCCTGCGCCACGGTCCTGACCGCAACCGCCGCCGCCTGCTCCGGCGGATACCCGTAGACGCCGCAACCGATCGCCGCGAAGGCGATGGTGCGCAGCCCATGCTCGTGGGCCAGCTCGATCGCCCGTCGATAGCAGCCGGCGAGCTGCTTCGGCTCGCCCCTCGATCCGCCGCGCCAGACCGGGCCGGCGGCGTGGATCACGTGGCGTGCCGGCAGGTCGTACGCGGCGGTCATCTTCGCGTCGCCGGTTGCGCATCCGCCAAGCGTGCGGCACTCGGCCAGGAGCCCGGGTCCGGCGGCGCGGTGAATCGCGCCGTCCACGCCGCCGCCGCCGAGCAGGCTCGTGTTGGCGGCATTGACTATCGCGTCGACGTCGAGCTTCGTGATGTCGGCGGTGGTGACGCGCAGGCGCTCGCGGGACATCGGATCGGACGGGGTTCACGCGGATCGACGCAACGAGTAGTATACGGAGGTGAGGAGTCGCGCCGAATGAAAGACTCCTCGTGAGGATGGGTTGGGCGGAAAGCGGAGCCGCGAGGCGACGGTTTCCGGGCTGCGTCTCGGCGGCGTCCGGTTCGGTCGTTCGTCTCACGGGGGAGGGCCCATGCCGAGAAAAGTCACCCGTCGGGATCTTCTGGCCGGGGCAGCCGGCGCCATCGGTGCTGCCACGCTCGCACCCGAAAGCCGCGTCCACGCGCAGGACACGACGAAGTCGCAGGGTGCGCCGTCGAGCGAGCTGGGCGCGCGGTCATCCCACGAGCCTTTGGTGCGGGGGGCGGTGACCGGCACCTCGTCGCGCACGCCGCTACAGGACCTGCACGGCATGATCACGCCGTCGGATGTCCACTTCGAGCGGCACCACGGCGGCATTCCGACGATCGATCCCGACGACTACCGCCTCCTGATCCACGGCATGGTCGAGCGGCCGACGATCCTGACGCTCGCCGACCTGAAGCGCTTCCCGGCCACGTCGCGGATTTGTTTCCTCGAATGCTCCGGCAACTACCCGCAGGCGGCGGGGCCGGAGACGAAGCCGGAGAACGTCTGCGGCATGACCGCCACCACCGAGTGGACCGGCGTCACGCTCTCGACCCTGTTCCGTGAGGTGGGTGCGAGCCCGGACGCGACGTGGTTCCTGGCCGAGGGGCAGGACGCCGCGGTAATGACGCGCAGCGTTCCGATGGAGAAGGCCTGGGACGACGCCATGGTGGCCTACGCGCAGAACGGCGAGGCGCTCCGGCCGCCGCAGGGCTACCCCGCGCGGCTCCTCCTGCCGGGGTGGGAGGGCAACTCGAACGTCAAGTGGCTGCGCCGCATCGAGTTGGCCGACCAGCCGTTCATGACGCGCGAGGAGACCTCGAAGTACACCGATCCGATGGCGGACGGCACGGCCCGGCAGTTCAGCTTCGTCTTCGACGCCCGCTCGGTCATCACGTCGCCCGCCTACCCCGACGTGGTCGAGCCGGGCTGGATAGAGCTCCGCGGCATCGCCTGGTCGGGGCGGGGCACCATCGCGAGGGTGGACGTCAGCACCGACGGCGGCCGGACGTGGGAGGAGGCGCGCCTTCAGGAACCCGTCCTGCGGCAGGCGCACACCCGCTTCCGGCACCTGTGGCGTTGGGACGGCTCGGAAACCGAGATCATGAGCCGGGCGACCGACGACACCGGCTACGTGCAGCCGACCCGCGCCGCGTTGCGCGCCGCCCGCGGGCGCCGGGCGCGCCGGTATCACCTCAATCCGATCACCGCCTGGCGCATCCAGCCGAACGGGCAGGTCTACTACCGGGAGGAGCCGCCGTGGGACGCCTGACATCGAAGGAGATGTTCACCACGCCGTTGCTGGCCGCCGCGCTTGCGCTTGGCGGCGCCGGGCTCCTGCTCGCGGGGCCGGCCGCGGCACAGAACGGCGGCGGGGCGGCGCAGGGCGCGCAGGAGCAGTTCGGCTTTGGACGCGCGGCCACCGCGGAGGAGATTGCCGCCTGGGACATCGACGTCATGCCCGACGGTACAGGCCTCCCCGAGGGCGAAGGAACGGCCGCGAGCGGCGCGCCGATCTATGCGCAGCAATGCGCCGTGTGCCACGGGCAGACCGGCGAGGGGGGCATCGCGGACCGGCTGGTGGGGTATACGCCGGAGACCACGCCGCCGTTCGGGCCGCGCTACGAGGAGTGGCGCGGCGACGGCCCCGACGTGACGTACTCGGTCGGCAACTACTGGCCCTACGCCACGACCCTGTTCGACTACATCCGCCGCGCGATGCCGTCGAACGCGCCCGGCACGCTGGAAGCCGACCAGGTCTACGGTCTCGTCGCCTGGATACTGGCCGAGAACGGCCTCATCGGCACCGACGAGGCGATGAACGCCACGACGCTGCCGGCCGTGGAGATGCCGGCCCGCGACATCTTCGTCCCGCAGGAGCGCTGACCGAAGGCCAATCGCGGTCATGCGCCAGGAACGCCGGTCAGGACTGCCCGGGCGGCGGACCGCCACGTGGACAGCGGATTCACCTGTCTGACCGTAGCGCTGGTCTGTACTCGCGGATTCGCGTAGAATGGCTATATATATAGCCATTTGGAGGCGAAGCGATCATGTCCGCGGTGCCCATTGCCGAAGCGCGCAACACCTTGACCCGGCTGATCCGCAAGGCCGAGGACGGAGAACCGGTGCACATCACCCGGCGTGGAGAACCGGTCGCCGTTCTGATCTCGAGCGAAGAGTACGAGCGACTCCAGTCGGGCGAACCAAGGAAAGACTTCTGGCAAGCGATAGAGGATTGGCGCGCGCAGGCAGGTTTCGACTGGCCGGAGTTGACGCCGGCAGAAGTGGACGGGTGGCGAGATCGCCGCCCTCCCCGGGAGTTCTCATGGCCGGACTGAGGTACCTGCTCGACACGAACGTGCTTTCCGAGCCCTCGCGGCCCAGCCCCGATGCCGGTGTCCAATTCCGCCTCCGCGCTCATCGGCACGAAGTGTGTGCAGGGGCTCCGATTCTGTACGAGATGCGGTACGGGTTGGCGCGGATGCCGGACGGAGCGCGCAAGCGGCAACTGGTCCGCTACCTGCAGGACGTCTTGCGACAACCGCTGACGATCCTGCCGTACGATCGCGATGCCGCGCTTTGGCACGCCGAGGAACGCGCTCGGCTGACCGCCAGCGGGCACACGCCGCCCTACGTCGATGGCCAGATCGCTGCCATTGCAGCGACGAACGACTTGACGCTGGTCACGCGCAACACCGACGATTTCGCCAACTTCGCCAACCTGAAAGTGGCGAACTGGTTCGGCCGACCACCAACACGAGTGCACGACGCCTGACTCCGCACGACTTGCGGAGTCTCGTTTACGTAATTGTGTGTATCATGAGGCGACTATGACCTTGGATGCACAGCGCGCCAGACTCAGCATCGACGTGACGCGGGAAACACGGCGGCGTATCCGCCTCGCTGCAGCGCAGCGAGACCAGTCCATTCGGCAGTACGTGTCGGAAGCTATCGAAGCACGACTGCAAGACGACCTGCCTGATGAGACGGCGGCCGATCTGGTCGCGCTGAGAGCCTCTGCGGACCCAGTGCTCGCCGAGTTGTGGGACAACCCTGCCGATGCCGCGTACGACGACCTCTGACCGGGGCGCGATCGTCCTCGTCAGATTCGTCTTCGCGGACGAAAAGGGTGCGAAGCGACGCCCAGCCCTGATTCTGAGCACGGATGCGTACCACGCAGGCCGGCGAGAAGTCCTCGTGGCAGCCATCACGAGCAATGTCGAACGGTTGCTCGTCGGCGACTACCAGATTGCGCAGTGGCGCGAGGCAGGCCTTCTCTCTCCATCCGTCGTGACCGGCATCATCAGGACCATCAAGCGCGACATGATCGAAGAGATTCTGGGCATGCTGCGCGCTCCCGATCTTGTCGCTGTCGAGCGGCACGTGAGGGCGTCGTTGGGACTGTGACGCTCCTCGCGCTGCCGGTCAGAGCAAGTACGCTCCACTAACGGATTCCTTGCGCAGTTCCGGACGAACAACCGTCCCGGTGACCTTCCGGGAGATCTGAGTCACGCCGGCGCGGCTCAGTACCCGATCACCTGCCCGTCCTTCCGGGGGTCGGTTCCCCCGTGCAGCATCCCCGTCTCCGGGTGGATCATGATCGCCTGGTAGCCGCCCATGCCGCCGCCGCCCTGGCGCTCGACGTGGTGGCCGCGGCGCCGGAGCTCGGCGATGACCTCGTCGGAGACGCCCGGCTCGACGGCCACGGTGCCGCCGGGGCGCAGGCTGGGGCTGTGGCGCACGCGCGCGGCGTCGCCCGCCTCCTGCAGGTTCATGCCGAAGTCGATGATGTTCGACAGCACCTGCCAATGCCCCTGCGGCTGCATGGAGCCGCCCATGACGCCGAACGACATGAAGGGCTTGCCGTCCTTGGTGACGAACGCGGGCATGTTGGTGTGCAGCGACCGCTTGTGCGGCTCGAGCGAGTTCAGGTGTTCCTCTTCGAGCGAGAAGCCGGAGCCGCGGTTCTGGAGCGCGAAGCCGAGGTCGCCGGGGACCACGTCGGAGCCGAAGCCGCCGAAGATGCTCTCGATGAGCGAGATGGCGTTGCGGTCCTTGTCGACCACGGTGAGATAGACGGTGTCGCTGTGGTCGAAGGGCTGCCCCGGCGTCACGTCGAGCCCGGCGCGCTCGGGATCGATGAGCCGGCGGCGCGCGTCGGCGTAGGACTTCGTGATGAGCGGCAGCGTCGGCAGCTCGTTGGCGTCGGCGTCCGCCACGTAGGTGTTGCGGTCGGCCCAGACCAGCTTCTTCGCCTCGGCGTAGAGGTGGACGGCGTCGGCCGAGTTGTGGCCGAGGGCGGCGACGTCGTAGCCCTCCATCAGGTTGAGGATCATCAGGGCGAGGATGCCGGAGCTGTTGGGCGGGACCTCCCAGACGTCGTAGCCGCGGTAGCTGGTGCTGACCGGCTCGACCCAGACCGACGAGTGGTCCTCGAAGTCGGCCATCGTGAAGTAGCCGCCGTTCCCCTCGCTGAACGCCACGATGCGCCGCGCGATGTCGCCCTTGTAGAACGCGTCGCGGCCGCCCTGCGCAATGGCCTCGTAGGTGGCGGCGAGGTTCGGGTTCCTGAAGACCTCACCGACGCGCGGCGGGCGGCCGTCGGGCAGGTAGGTGGCCGCCGAGTCGGGCCACTGCGCCAGGGCGAGGGCCGAGCCGGCCCACTGCCGCTGGATGATCTCGCTCACCGGGAAGCCGTTGCGGGCGTAGGCGATGGCCGGCGCCAGCACGTCGGCCAGCTCCAGTGTCCCGAACCGCTCCAGCAACTCGTGCCAGCCATCCACCGCGCCCGGCACCGTCCACGTCAGCGGACCCTTGCCCGGCATCCGCGTGTAGCCCTGCCGGACGAGGGTCTCGCGGTTGATCTGGTACGGCGCGCGGCCGGTGGCGTTCAGGGCGTAGAGCTGCTCGGTCTCGGCGTCCCAGAGGATGGCGAACAGGTCGCCGCCGACGCCGTTCATGTGCGGCTCGACCAGCCCGAGGGCGGCATTGACCGCCACCGCGGCGTCGATCGCGTTGCCCCCCGCCTTGAGGATGTCGATGCCCACCTGCGCGGCGAGCGGCTGACTCGCCGCTACCATCCCGTGCGGGGCGATGACCTCCGAGCGGCTGCTGTGCGGACTGCGGGCCGGCCGGCTGTAGCCGTGGCCCAGCGCCTCCTGCGACTGGGCGCGCATCGCCACGTCGGCGCCGAGCATGGTGATTCCAAGCATCGCAGCCACCGCCATCAGGGTAACCCGACCGTTCCAGACCGACGTACGACGGGATCGCAGCTTCATGTCCATGACTCCTGCCTCAACGCTTCCGCAACAGGCCGCCGTTGCCCTTGAACGCGCATCATGACCGGGATCGACGGTCGCACGCAACGTCGATGCGCGATAGGGCGCGGTCACCATTCGATGGCCGGTCTGCCCCCTGGCACGCGGGACACTTGCGTTGGAATCTGAATTCGCCTTCCATCGAGCTTCACCGGTCCGACCCATGCACGAACTGCCGCCCGCCGACCTGCCGGCGCACGGCGGCGGCGATGCAGGACGCCGAGATCCCGAATCGCTGGAGCAGCTCGTCGGGCCGCCCGCTGCGCGGGATCTCGCGCACGGCGAGGCGCTCCACCACGATGCCGTCGGCCGCCACCGCCTCGCTGACCGCGTCGCCGAGACCTCCCGCTGCATAGTGGTCCTCGACGGTGATGAGCCGGTTGCCGGTCCGGCGTGCGGCGTCGACCAGGGTACGCCGGTCGACCGGCTGCACCGAATAGGCGTCGATGACGCGGATCGGGATGCCCTCGACAGCCAGCAGGTCGTGTGCGCGCAGCGCCTCGAACAGGGTTACGCCAGCCGCCACCACCGTCGCCGCGTCGTCCGCCGATTCGCGCACCACCTTCGACCCGCCGATCGGGAACTCGTCGTCCGGTTCGTAGATGACCGGCGTCTTGGGGCGAGAGGTCCGGATGTAGACCATCCCGTCGCAGCCGGCCGCCGCCTCGACCAGGCGCGCGGTGCTGACGGCGTCGCACGGGTAGAGGACGGCGCAGCCCGGGGCGGCGCGCATCATCGCGAGATCCTCCAGCGCCATCTGGGAGGGCCCGTCCTCGCCAATCGAAATCCCCGCGTGCGAGCCGGCGAGCTTGACGTTCATCCCGCCGATGCCGGCCATCCGTACGAAATCCGATGCCCGCGTCAGGAAGGCGGCGAAGGTCGACGGGAAGGGGATGGCGCCGCGGCTGGCCAGCCCCATCGCCGCGCCGATCATCGCCTGCTCGGCGATGTAGGTCTCGAAGAACCTGTCGGGATGTGCGCGCTCGAACGTCTGGCTGAACGTGGAGTTTCCCACGTCCGCGTCGAGCGCCACGATGCGCGGATCGGCGGCGCCCAGCGCGGCGAGCGCGTCGCCGTACGCCGTCCGTGTCGCCACTTGGGTCCCCGGTTCGTACGCTGGCGGGGAAGGGAGCCGCGGGGGGACGGATGGGACCGGAACCGCTTCCGGACGCGGGGGCGGCGGAAGGATGACCAGGGGTGCTGTCTCTGCGCCGAGCCGGGCACGCAACTCGCCGAGCGCGCCGTCCAGGTCCGCCCCGGCCGGGATGGGCTTGCCGTGCCAGCCGTCCGTGCCCTCGATCAGCGACACGTCCTTGCCCTTCACCGTGCGGGCGAGAATCATCGTCGGCCGTCCGCTGGTTCCGCGTGCTTCCTCCAGCGCCGTCACGATCGCGCCGACGTCGTGGCCGTCGACGACGATCGCGTGCCAGCCGAAGGCCTGCCACCGGTCCCGGTAGGCGGCCATGTCGTGACCCCACTGCGTGGCCCGGCTCTGGCCGAAGCCGTTGACGTCGGTGACGGCGCACAGGTTGTCGAGTCGATAGTGGTCCGCGACCTGCGCCGCCTCCCACACCGAGCCCTCCGCCGACTCGCCGTCGCCGATCAGCACGTAGGTGCGGTAGTCCGAGCGGATGCGGCGGGCGTTGAGCGCGATGCCCACCGCCGCGCAGATGCCCTGCCCGAGCGATCCGGTCGCCACGTCGACGAACGGCAACCGCGGCGTCGGGTGCCCTTCGAGATCGCAGTCGGTCCGCCGGAGCTTCAGCAGGTCTTCCGGCGGCACGAACCCCGCCTCGGCCCAGGCGGCGTACAGCAGAGGGGCCGCATGCCCCTTCGACAGCACGAAGCGGTCGTTGTCGTCGTTCTGCGGATCCCGCGGGTCGAACCGCATGTGGCCGAAGAAGAGTGCCGCGACGATGTCCGCCGCCGAGCAGCAGCTCGACGGATGGCCGCTGCCCGCTGCACTGGTGGCGCGTACGGAGGCGATGCGCAGACGAGTCGCGACCCGCTCCAGGCCGGGAATATCGGTGGAATTGGAAGGCACGGGCTGCTCGGCGCGGGAAGTCTAGCACGCCGGCCGGCGTCCGCTCGGACGCGAATGCGCGTCCCGGTTGGCCAGTCTCAGGCCTCCCCTTCCCGCAGGTCCCGCACCGCCAGGGCATAGGGCGCCGCGTCGACCCCGTAGGCGCGGGCGGCCGCCGTCTGCGCGGCGAGCGTGGCGGTGGCGCGGTCCCGAAACGCGGGATCGCTCGTCAGGTCCGCCAGTCTCAGGAGCACGCGCGCGGCCTCGCAGTTGGCGGCGAACGGACGTACCCGTTCGCGCAGCAGGCCGATGTCGTCCGGACCGTGGACGCGGTCCAGGAATCCGCCCCCCGCCGTGTCCCACAGGTGGTGGAGCGCGAAGTGCATCAGCTCCTGGGCCATGTCCAGGTAGACCTCGCGGCCGGTGAGCTCGTGCAGGTCCAGCAGCGCTGCGCCGGCCCGGACCTGGTCGGCGAGCAGACCGCGCACCCCCGTGCGTTCGCCGGCCCGGTGGGCGATTCCGCCGCCGCGTTCGTAGGTGCCCGCCACCACGTGCTCCATCGCGTCGACGGCGAGCTCCAGCAGCGACGAGTCGCCGAGCGACTCTGCCGCCGCGGCGAACGACTGCGCCATGAGCGCCGTGCCGTCGGCATAGATCGCGCGGTCGACCGGAGGAGGCCCGGCCGCGGGTGCGTCCGCCGCCGCCCGCGGCCGGTAGTTGTCCGGGTAGCGTTGCTGGCTGGCGAAGAACCCCGCGCGGTCCGGGGTCAGGTTGGCGAGCGTCCGACGCACATAGCCGACGACGCCGATTGCTCGGTCGAGACAGTCATCGTCTTCGGACAGCAGAAAGAGGCGGAGCGCCTCCGCGTTCACATGGAGCAGCTTTTCCGTCGCCGGCTCGGTCCAGTCGCGGCGCGCACAGTAGCGGAAGATGCCGCCCTCGAGCTCGTCGTACAGCCCGCCCCGGGCCATGGCGCGCAGCGTTCGCTCGACCACCGTCGCAAACGCCTCATCGCCGGTTTGGGCACGACGCCACGCCAGTTCCAGAGCGGCCGCGTGCACCCGCTTCGTCCCGGTACCGAAGCCCGCGTGCTGCTCGTCGAACTGGGAAAGAAGATGCTCGCCGAGCCAGGCATCGATTTCCGACGCGGGGCCTTCGTCCCAAGCGATGGGTGGATGCGGTTCGCCCGTTGCACGCTGCTCGGCTATCGCGTCCCGCTGCTCCTCGAACGCGTCGGCGACCCGCGGCAACAGGTTGCGCATCCGCTCCGTCGTCGCGAAGGTCTCCCCGCCGAGCACCCGGCCGTCCGGGGTCAGGAAAGCGGTGGTCGGCCACGCGCCGAGGTTGTAGCGCTCGGCGATGTCCGGGCGCGCGTCCACATCGACGCGGATCGGGACGAACCGATCGTCGAGCAGCTCGGCCACGCGCCGATCGGCGTACGCGCCGCGCATCATCGCCGCGGTCGCGGGGCACCAGTGCGCGCCGATCGCCAGCAGCACCGGCACCTGCTCGGCGCGCGCCTCGTCGAAGGCGGTTCTTCCCCACGAACGCCACTCGACGAGCGAGGTCGTCGCCACGGGAATCTCCTCACCGGCCGGTGCGGGCGCACGCCGAGGCGCGCGTCGGGAGTTCCCCGCTCATCCCGTCGCGTGCCGAATGCCAGCCGTCGGCGGGCCTACTCCTCGGTGATGTTCGCCTCGATGTCGAGGTCGATGCAGCCGGCCACGCTGTTGGCGGCGGGACACCCGGTCGGATGCCGTTCCACGGCGCGCTCGGCCGCCTCGCGCTTCCCCTTCGGGACCTTGAGGTCGTAGCGGACGCGGATGCGCGTGATGCGCAGCACCTTGTCGATTGCTTCGATGTCGCCTTCGACGGCGGCGGTGATCTTGTCGGGCGGCGCCGGAATCTCGCGCACCTCCAGTGCGCGTGCAAGGGTGCCGAGCAGTCAACCGCCGACGGCGCCGACCATGTAGTCGAGCGTCGCGGGCACGTCCTCGTCCGGCTCCACCCCGTAGAACTTCTTGATGCCCCCGTGCACGCCGAACCGGATCGGCGTGTCGAATCCCTCCAGGAACATCTCGCGGATCGGGCCCTTGACCCGATCGATCCGCATGCGGCTGGTATGTACGACGTCTGGCACTACCGGCTCCTTCCGCCTCCGGCCGCGGTCGCGCGGCGCCGGGCATTCCTCGTCCCCGATGCTACAATCGGGGACCATGCAAGAGTCAAGAATCGGTGTCGTTTTCGTCCTGTTCGCAGCCGCGCTTCTGCTCGCCGGAAGTGCGCTCCCGGCCGGCGCGCAGGCGCCGAGCTTTCAGGCGGAAGAGGGTCCGGAAGGGGTCCGCAACTACACCCGCGTAGACGCCACCGTGGCCTGCGCCGGGGCCACCCCGGTCGAGGCGTTGGCCGTGCTGCGGGAGCGGGGCTTCAACACCATCGTCAACTTCCGCACCCCGGGCGAGCAGGGGGCCAATATCGACGAGAGCCGCGCGGCGGCCGAGGCGGCCGGGCTCAACTACGTCCACCTGCCGTTCCGCACGCCGACGGCCGAGATCGCCGAGGCGTTCCTGGAGACGGTGGCCGAGCCGTCGAACCAGCCGGTCTACATCCACTGCGGCTCCGCCAACCGGGTCGGCGCCATGTGGCTGATCAAGCGGGTCAAGCAGGACGGCTACTCCGTCGAGGACGCGACCGCCGAGGCCGAGGCGATCGGGCTGCGCAGCGTCCCGCTGCGGAACTTCGCGCTCGAGTACGTCGGCGCGGGCAACTGACGGACCTCGGGCCGACCGCGACACGGTGGCCGACGATACGGCAGCCAGCGGCACCGTGGCCAGCAACGATCCGGCGCGCCTCGGCGACATGGACGCCGAGGCGTTCCGCCGGCACGGCCACGCCCTCGTCGACTGGATCGCCGACTACCTGAACGACACCGAGCGCTACCCGGTCCTGTCCCGGAACGCGCCGGGCGCCGTCCGCGACGCGCTGCCGCCGTCACCGCCCGCCAAGGGCGTCCCTTTCGACGCGATCCTCCGCGACTTCGAGCGGGTGATCCTGCCCGGGATCACCCACTGGAACCACCCGGGCTTCTTCGCCTACTTCGCCATCTCGGGCGCCGCGCCGGGGGTGCTCGCCGAATTCCTCTCGGCCGCCCTGAACGTGCAGGCGATGTTGTGGCGCACATCGCCCGCCGCCACCGAGCTCGAAGAGGTGACGCTGGGTTGGCTGCGGCAGCTTCTCGGCCTGCCCGACGCGTTCGAGGGGGTCATCTACGACACCGCGTCCATTTCGAGCCTGCACGCGCTGGCCGCGGCCCGGCACCGGACGGTGGCCGACGTCCGCACGCGCGGGCTGGCCGGGCGGCCGGATCTCGGCCCGCTGCGCGTGTACGCCTCCGAGCAGGCCCATTCCTCGATAGACAAGGCGATCATGACGCTCGGGCTGGGCCACGACGCGCTGGCCCGCGTCCCGGCCGACGCCGAGTTCCGGATGCGGCCCGACGCGCTGCGGGAGGCCATTGCCGCCGACCGTGCGCGCGGCGTGACGCCGCTGGCGGTGGTCGCCACCGTCGGCACCACCTCGACCACCAGCGTCGACCCGGTGGGTTCCATCGCGCGCATCTGCGCCGACGAGGGGCTCTGGCTGCACGTCGACGCGGCCTACGCCGGGGTCGCGGCCCTCGTGCCGGAGACGCGGGACGTGCTTGCCGGCTGCGAGCAGGCGGACTCCTTCGTGGTCAACCCGCACAAGTGGCTCTTCACCCCGTTCGACCTCAGCGCGTTCTACTGCCGCCACATGGACACCGTCCGCGACGCCTTCTCGCTGACCCCCGACTACCTGCAGACGCTCGAGGCGGTGGAGGTCCGCAACCTGATGGACACCGGTGTCCAGCTCGGCCGCCGTTTCCGCTCGCTGAAGCTCTGGGCCATCCTGCGGCACTTCGGATCGGAGGGCATCCGCGGCCGGCTCGCCGAGCACATGCGGCTGGCTCGGCTGTTCGCGGCGTGGGTCGACGAGAGCCCGGACTTCGAGCGGCTTGCGCCGGTGCCGTTCAGCGTCGTCTGCTTCCGGGCAAGAGGCAGAGGTGCGGCGGCCCCAGCGGATGGCGCCGGCACCGACGGAGGCCCCTCGGCCACCGCCGGCGCCGACGACACCGGGTCCGAGGAGGCGATTCCGATCGCGGGCGACGTCACTGATGCCGAGACAGATGCCCTCAACGAGCGGCTGATCGAGGCGGTGAACGCCACGGGCGAGGTCTTCCTGTCCCATACGCGTCTCAACGGGCGCTTCACCATCCGCCTGGCCATCGGGCACGTACGCACGGAGGAGCGCCACGTGCGGCGCGCGTGGGACCTGCTGAACGAGAAGCTGCGCACCCTGCGCTGACCGCTCGAACCGTCGGAGACACACCATTGCCCGGACCCCTCGCCGCCGTCGACAGGTTCCCGCGGGTACGGCTCGGCCACGCGCCGACGCCGCTCGATCCGGCGCCGAGGCTCGGGGCGGCCCTCGGGATCGAGCTGTGGATCAAGCGCGACGACTGCACCGGGCTCGCCTTCGGGGGCAACAAGGTGCGCCAGTTGGAGTTCTACCTCGGCGAGGCGCGCGCGCACGGCGCGGACACGCTGGTTACCTCCGGAGCCGTGCAGTCGAACTTCGTCCGTGTCGCGGCCGGGGCGGCGCGGCAGCTCGGCATGGACGTCCACGTGCAGCTCGAGGATCGCGTGGAAGGAGGCGACGACCTCTACCGCAGCTCCGGCAACGTGCTGCTCGACCGGCTGCTGGGGGCGACGCTGCATCCGTTTCCGGCGGAAGGGGACGAGGCGGCCGCGGATGCGGCCCTCGACCGCCTCGCGGAGTCGCTCGCGGGCGCGGGCCGCAGGCCCTACGTCGTGCACAATGGCATCGACCGCCCGCCGCTCGGCGCGCTGGGCTATGTCGTGGCGGCGAGCGAGGTGCTGGAGCAGGCCCAAGCGCGCGGCTTCGGGTTCGACGCGGTGGTCTGCGCCTCGGGCGGCGCCCTGACCCACGCGGGGCTTCTGGTGGGCATGCGGGCGCTCGGCGAGCGGATGCCGGTGCACGGCATCTGCGTGCGGCGCGACGCGCGGGAACAGCGCCTCCGAGTGGCGCGGCGCGCGACGGAGCTCGCCGCCCTGATCGGGTTTCCGAAGACGTTCGCCGCGGATGACGTCCACGCAAGCGACGAGGTGCACCCGCCGGGCTACGGCCTGCTCAACGAGGCCATAGGCGAGGCGATCTCGATGGCGGCGCGGCTCGAGGCGCTGCTGCTCGACCCTGTGTACACGGGTAAGGCCATGGCGGGCCTGATCGCCCTGGTGCGGGCGGGACGCATCGCCGCTGGCAGCCGTGTGCTCTTCGTGCACACCGGCGGACTGCCGGCGATTTTCTCCTACGCGAACCGGCTCGAACCCTGGCTCGCCAAGGCGCCGCCCGCCACGCCGTAGCACGCTCGCGCCGCCAAACCCGGTCGCGAGACTCCGTGTTCGGCCCATCGCTGGACACCCTGTTCGTGGCGAGCCGCCGGTGCTCGCCTGTTCCGACGGAACGGCGCCGTCAGCCGCCGGCGTCCGGCTCGCGCCGCCACGCCTCCCGCCAGCGCGTCGGGTCGCCACCCGGATCCGGCTCCAGGGCCACCACGCCGTGCGGCGGGAATTCCACATCCTCGCCGACGCGGCCGAGCAGGCGCCGCAGCAGGCGGGCGATGTGCGGCATGTGGCCGACCAGCAGCAGGTCGCGGGTCTCGCCCGCGAGCCGGTCCGCGAGGATGTCCGATGGGTCGGCCGGCTGCAGGCCGCGGACCATCGTGAAGGCGGCCAGCGGATTGCACGCCAGCCGGAACGCCTCGCCGGTCTGACGGGCGCGCAGCTTGCCGCTGTGCCAGATCTCGACCGGCGCGACGCCGCGCCCGGCCGCCTCCCGCGCGAGCCGTTCGACCGCCGCGCGGCCGATGTCCGTCAACGGCCGTTGCGCGTCGATGCTGGAGGGTACCGCCTCACCGTGGTGGACCAGGTAGATCACCGGGGCTCCTGACCCTCGATCCCGTGCGCGTCGACGCTGGAGGGTACCGCCTCACCGTGGTGGACCAGGCAGATCACCGGGGCTCCTAACCCTCGATCCCCCGCCAGTGCGCGCCCGTCCAGACCTCGGGCCGCAGCAGGGCGAGCACGGTCACCACCTCGAGGCGCCCGATCCACATGGCCGCGGTCAGCGTCAGCTTGCTCGCCGGGTGCAGCCCGGCGTAGTTGGACATGGGGCCGACCTCGCCGAAGCCGGGACCGATGTTGCCCAGCGTGCCGGTCGTCGCGGTCACCGCGGTCTCGAGGTCCGCCCCCAGCCCGATGACCACCGCCGTGCAGACCGCGAACACGAGGACGTAGAACAGGAAGAACACCAGGACCGATCGGATGACCTCGTCGGGCACGACCTTCCCGCCGAGCTTCACCGGCAGGACGCCGCGGGGATGGAGCGTCCGTCGCAGCTCCAGCAGCGTGAAGCGCCCGACCAGCATGTGCCGCAGGACCTTCGGCCCGCCGGCCGCGGAGCCGGCGCAGCCCCCGATGAACATCACGGCCAGCAGCACCAGTTTGGTCCGGTCGTTCCACAGCTCGAAGTCGGCCGTGGCGTACCCGGTGGTGGTCAGGATCGACAGCACCTGGAACGTCGCGCGGCGCAGCGGCGCGCCGTCGCTTTCGACGGTCCACAGCAGCAGGGCCAGCGAAGCCGCCGCCAGCGCCACGATGCCCGCGTAGGCGCGGAACTCGTCGTCCCGGAACAGGGCGCCGGGACGGCCGAGCAGCGCCCGGTACTGGAGCGCGAAATTGGCGCCGGCGAGGAACATGAACAGGCAGATGATCCACTCGATCAGGGCGTTGTCGTAGCCCATGATCGACTGCGCGTTGGGCGAGAATCCGCCCGCCGCGAGCGTGGTCATGGCGTGGCAGACCGCATCGAACCACGGCATGCCGGCCAGGCCGAGCGCAATCACCTCGGCCGCGGTCAAGCCCGCGTACAGCCGCCAGAGCGAAGCCGCGGTCTTGCGGATCTGTGGCGCCAGCTTCTCCTCCGTCGGACCCGGCGCCTCGGCGAAGAAGAGCTGGCGGACCTCGCCGGCGAGCCGCGGCAGGACGGCGACCACCAGCGCGATCACGCCCATGCCGCCGATCCACTGCGTCATCGCCCGCCAGAAGAAGAGGCCCCGGCCCGGCGCCTCGAAATCGGTCAGGATCGTCGCGCCGGTCGCCGTGATTCCCGACATCGCCTCGAACAGCGCGTCGATGACCCCGAAGCCCACCCACAGGTAGGGGATGGAACAGAGCATGGCGAAGAGCAGCCAGACGCCGGAGACGACCGACAGGCTCTCTATCCGGCGCAGCTCGTCGTCGGCGCCGCGCGAGACATGCAGGAGCGTCTGCCCGATGGCGCCGGCAAGGAGGCCGCCGATGACGAAACCGGGAATGTCGGCCCATTCGCCGTAGAAGGCGGCCACGAGCGCGGGCGCCGCGAACGCGGCGCCGAACAGCCGGCAGATGCGGCCGGCGACCTGGGCGATGTTGGTGAATCGCATGGACGGCCGTTCAGCCCCGTACGAACAGGTCGCGCACGCCCCGCACGGCGGCGTCCTTGCAGCAGACGAGCAACGTGTCGCCTTCCCGAATCACGTGGTCGCCGCGCGGCACGATGACCTCGCCGGCGCGCAGCACGGTGCCGATGATGGAGTCCCGCGGGAGGCGCAGGTCCTTCACCGCGGTAGGCGCGAGCCCTGCCGGCGCGGTCAGCTCCACGACGCGGGCCTGTCCCTCCTGCAGGATGGCGAGCAGGCTGGCCCGCCCCCCGTCGATCTGGTGGACCACGGACGTCACCGCCGCGCCGCGGGCGGACAACGCGACGTCGATGCCGACGCGCTCGAACAAGCGATGGTTGGCCCGCTTGCTCACGCGGGTGATCACCTTCCCGACGCCGAGCTGGTGTCCGAGCAGGGAGGCGAGCAGGTTGCGCTCGTCGTTGTCGATGACCGACACAAGGACGTCGCTGCGGCCGATGTCCTCGTTCTCCAGCAACTCCAGGTCCGTGCCGTCCCCGTGGAGGACCAGGGCGCGCGACAGCGCCGCCGCCAGCATCTCCCCCCGCGCGCGGTCCCGTTCGATGACGCGGAGTTGAATGCCGTCGGCGCGTTCGAGGTGTTGCGCCAGGCGGTAGCCGACGTCCCCGCCGCCGATGATCGTCACGAGTTGCGTCCCGGCATCGCCGGCGGCCGGCGCCATCAGCGCGCGCAGTTGCGCCATGCCGTCGCGGTTGCCCATCAGGACCACCCTGTCGCCCGCCTCGATGCGCGTCTCGCCGCGGGGGATGGAGGTCGAGTGCTCGTGCTTCACCGCGATGACGACCACCCCCGCCGGCAGGTCGAGCGACGCCAGCGGCGGTCCGACCAGCGGCGAGGCGGGGTCGAGCCGGTACTCCAGCATCTCGATGCGGCCGCCCGCGAACACCTCGGCATCGGTGGCGCCCGGGGCCATGATGATCCGCTCGATGTCGGCGGCCAGCTCCCCCTCGGGCCAGATGATCTCGTCTATGCCGAAGTGGCCGTGCAGTCCGTCCGCGCCCCCGACCAGCAGGTCCTCGCGCGTGGCGAAGCAGATTGTTCTCCGGGCGCCCAGCCTGCTGCCGAGCGCGCAGGCGACGATGTTCACCTCGTCGAGCTGCGCCGCGGCGATGAACAGCTCGCAGCGCCCGACCCCGGCGCGCCGCAGCACGTCGGGATTGGCGCCGCTGCCCGCCACGAACTCCACGTCGGCGTCCGCGAAACGCTCGCCGACCAGCGGATCCGAATCGACCACGAAGACGTCGTGCGCCGGGCCGAGGGCTTTCGCCAGCGGGTACCCGATAGCCCCGCCGCCGATGATGATGATGTGCATCCGATCGCCGCCGCTGGCGGCCGTCTTCGGCCGCCGTCCGCCGCTTCTTCAATCCTACTCCCGCCGCAACGCCCACGCGTGCGCGGCCGCGACCGCCGGCCGCGCACAAACCGGTGCGCGCGGCGCGGCGGGAGGACCGACGTCGTGACGATGCACGTCCGCATCGCCGTCTCCGGTAGAGAGCCACGCCGCCCCGAACCGGATATACTGCCGGCCCATGGATGCCGCCACCCTGTCTCTCGGCGCGCTGGCGATCGCCATCGTGGTCAGTTGCACGATCCGGCTGCACGTCGGGTTCCTGGCGATCTCGCTCGCCTGGGTCGTCGGCGTCTACATCGCCGACATGAGCGCCGCCGAGGTGATGAGCGGCTTCCCGACGCGGCTGTTCCTGACCCTGGCCGGCGTCACCCTGCTCTTCTCGCAGGCGCAGGCCAACGGCACGCTCGATCTCATCGCCCACAAGGCGGTGCTGCTGTGCCGCGGCAACGTCGGCGTCATGCCGATGATGTTCTTCGCGCTGTCGTTCGTGCTCGCCTCGATCGGGCCGGGCAACATTGCCTCGGTCGCCCTGATGGCGCCCATGGGCATGGCCGTGGCCGGGCAGGTCGGCATCCCCGCGTTCCTGATGGCGATCATGATCGGTAACGGCGCCAACGCCGGCTCGCTCTCGCCGATCGCTCCGACCGGCGTCATCGTCAACGGCGTGATGGACGAGATCGGGCTCAGCGGCTATGCGCTGTCCACCTACCTGAACAACATGATGGCGCACGCCGTCGTCGTCTTCGCCGCCTACTTCCTGCTCGGCGGCTGGCGGCTGCTCGGCCGGTATCACGAGGGCGCGCTCGTCGTTCCGGGGCGGGGGAGCGGCGACGGCGCCGAGGGCGAGGCCGGGGCGGAGGACTTCGGGCGCGAGCACTGGATCACGATCGGCGTCATCGGCGCGCTGCTGGTCGGCGTCATCCTGCTCGGCGTGGACGTTGGGCTCGGCGCCTTCGGCTGCGCCATCGTGCTGGCCCTGCTCAAGGCGGGCGACGAATCCGAGGCGGTCAAGATCATGCCCTGGCGCGTGATCATGATGGTCTGCGGCGTCACTGTGCTCATCTCGGTCCTGGACGAGACCGGCGGCCTGGAGCTGTTCACCCGCGTGCTGGCCGGCGTGTCGACCGCCAACACCGTGACCGCCGTCATGGCGTTCACCACCGGTTTCATCTCCATCTACAGCAGCACGTCCGGCGTCGTCCTGCCGGCGTTCCTGCCCACCGTGCCGGGCCTGGCCGCGCAGGTCGGCGGCGTCGAGCCGCTGGCCATCGCCTCGTCGATGAACGTCGGCGCCCACCTGGTCGACGTCTCCGCGCTCTCGACCCTCGGGGCGCTGTGCATGGCCGCCGCGCCGAAGTCCGAGGACCCGCGGAAGCTGTTCAACAAGCTGATGGCGTGGGGCCTGTCGATGACCATCGTCGGCGGGTTCACCTGCTGGCTGCTGTTCACCGTGCTGCGCATCGGGATCGGGTAGCATTCGCCAACCCCGGAGCGATACGCCGCGCATCCCGCGCGGCAAGTCCCATGATTCAAGATCTCAAGATCTCGAACTTCAAGTGCTTCCACGACGTGCATCTCCGCGACCTCGGCCGGTTCAACGTCATCGTCGGCCGCAACGGCGGCGGCAAGACGGCCTTCCTGGAGGCGCTCTTCCTGCTTGCCAGTGTCGGACCGGAACTGGTGCTCAAGATACGACGTATGCGCGGCCTTGGAGACAGCGTCGCCATTTCTGCGGAACGCGGGTCCTTCGAGTCGCTTTGGCGCGACCTGTTCTTCGATTTCGATCAGACATCGACTATCGCGCTGCGTTCCGTCGGGACCGACGAGAACACGAGGTCGCTGACCGTGTCTTACGGTCCCCCGGCGGGCACCACCCTGCCGTTCGGGAAGGGATCGGTCGAAGAACGTATGCGGCACGCTACAATCGACTTTGAATATGGGCTCGCCAACGGTAACGCAGTCAAGTGCCAATCAGCGCTCACCAGTCAGGGTGTGTCCTTCGGAGCGGTCGTTGAGACGTTCCCTGCGATCCTCCTGTCTCCCGTGGTCCGCGAGGGTCCGGAGCACAGGGCTGCCTGCTCCCGACAATCCGGTAACGATCGTCGACGGCACGCACGACAGCCCGTCCACGGGCATCTACATGATGCCGAGGGCCAACGCGATCGGAGCGCTCGAGACGCTTCTTGTTGAGGCCATCCTTCAGGAGCACGAGGGCCTTACAGAGTGCCTGCAGCAATTGGACGCGTGCGCTGCGACGGACTGCGGCGGATGGGACGCAGTGAAGCGCGCCAAGATGCAGTTCCAGACCGTAGTGGCCATCACATGGCGGGACGATCCGAGTGCCGGAGCTGCACACATCTGGTCGAAGACGCACAATCCGGTTCCGGCTGCGAGTCCCGTGTTCGATGAACTGGCTGAGTTCCTGCGACGCGCGGCGGAAATCTGAGATCCGACAACAGAGATACGCATTGGCTGACGCGATTTCCTGGTACGACGCGCGCGCCGAACAGCTCGCAGATCGCTACGAGAGCGTACCCGCCGAACGGATTCATCACTGGCTCGAGGACCTGCTTCCCTCGAAGACGGGGACCGTCCTCGACGTCGGTGCGGGCAGTGGTCGTGACGCCGCGTGGCTTGCGTCGCAGGGTTACGACGTTGTCGCGGTCGAACCGTCAGGCAACATGCGGACGGCCGCACGACAGCGGTACGAAGATCGACCGATCCAGTGGCTTGCCGACTCCCTGCCGAGCCTCGAACGGACGTTCAGGAGCGGTCTCTCGTTCGACGTCATTCTGCTCAGCGCCGTCTGGATGCACGTCGCGCCTTCCGACCGGGCAAGAGCGTTCCGGAAACTCATTACCCTGCTCAAGCCGGGCGGGTTGCTCGCGATCACACTGCGGCATGGTCCGGCCGAACCGGAACGGGGATTCCATCCTGTCTCGGAAGATGAAATCCGTAGACTGGCCCAGGACCACGGCGCCTTCATCGAGAGGCACGGTGCCGCGGACGACCACCTGGGCCGGACCGATGTCCAATGGACGCACTTGGCAATCCGGCTGCCGGACGACGGGACGGGCGCCTTGCCACTCTTACGGCACATCATCCTCAACGACGACAAGAGCTCCACCTACAAGCTGGGCCTCTTGCGGACGCTGTGCCGGATCGCCGACGGCGCCGGCGGCGTCGCAGGGTCGGCCGATGACGATCATGTCTCCATCCCAATGGGCCTGGTCGCCCTGACCTGGATTCGCCTGTACAAGCCATTGCTCGCCGCGGATCTGCCGCAGAATCCCTCGAATCGCGGCTGCGAACGGCTCGGATTCGCAAAGACCGCCTTCAGGAGGCTCAGCGAGGTCTCACATCACGATCTGCGGGTGGGCATGCCGTTCACCGGGCACACCGGCGCGGCGCTTCACCAGGCCATCAAGGATGCGGTGCGGACCATCGTCCAGATGCCCGTGCGCTACATGACCTATCCCAACGGAACACGTTCCATCCTCCCGGTGCGCGGCCCGGTCACGGCTTCGCGTGCGCCGGCCGGGTTACGGCTGGACGGGCCCTATCTCGCCAGCTTTGGAACGATGCGCGTGCCGGTTCACCTGTGGGCGGCCATACAGCGCTTCAGTGCCTGGATCGAGCCCGCCATCATCGCCGAGTGGATACGCGTGACCCAGCGTTACGGAGCCACACAGGGACGATCACTCGACGAAGCCCGGCTGGCCGCGGCCATGACATGGTCCGATCCGTGCCGGGACGTGAGGGTTCCGCGGGAGCGTGCCGAGCAATTGCTCGCGGCACGACGTCTCTACTGCGTCTGGAGCGGCAAGCGGCTGACCGCCGCCAACCTCGACATCGACCATTGCTTTCCCTGGACCGTCTGGCCCTGCGGCGATCTCTGGAATCTGATGCCCGCCCACAGAACGGTCAATCAGCGCGAGAAACGTGATCGGCTGCCGGCCGACCCGTTGCTGCGAACCGCGCAGGAACGGATCCTCTGCTGGTGGGACGCTGCGTATCGCGAGAATCCGGACCACCCGCTGGCGCAGCGCTTCGCACTGGAAGCGTCGGCGAGCCTGCCCGGTGTCGTCGCGGCGGACGCGGATCTCGACAGCTACTACTCCGCGCTGAACCTGCAGCGCCTGCGGCTGAAGCAGAACCAGCAGGTTCCGGAATGGAGCGGCACGCCCTACCTGTGACGCGGCTGGCGGAGCGTCGCCCCCGCGTTCGTCCCCCGCGCCCGCGGTCTGGAAACCCTGCGGCTCCGTTCATTCGATTCGGGGCGTTGGCGGGATCGCCGGCGGCCGGTACCCGCCGGCGCGCTGGTCTTGATCTTGCTTGCCGATCGTGGCGACGGATTCGTCTACGAATCGACGAGCGGACGGGGCTACAATCGAGGGGACAGGCCATGACGCCGGAAATCATCACGATCCTGACCATCGGAGTCACGCTCGGCAGCGGTCAGCTCGCGACCGTACTGTGGATCACCGGTCGCTTCGAGCGGCTGGAGAAGAGCATCGCGGAGCGGTTCGAGCGCGCGGAGCAGCGTAGTGTCGAACGGTTCGAGCGCGTCGAGCAGCGCAGTGTCGAGCGGTTCGAGCGCAGTGTCGAACGGTTCGAACTGTACGAGCAACGCAGCAGCGCACGCTTCGAGCAGGCCGAGCGGAACAGCGTGCGGCGCTTCGAGCAGTTGCTGCAGATTACAGCCGAGCTCCGGGAGCGGCTGGCGAGAATCGAGGGTCTTGTCGAAGGCGGCGTCATGCGCAGGGCGTCCGGGACATCGCGAGACCCGAAACTCACGGAGCAGCACGCGCCCTCCGGCTGAGCGCGCCACGTGACGTGAACGTCGCCGCGGAGGCAGGTCGGCATAGTCGAGTCGCTGGCCCAACGGCTCTGCCGCAGCACGGGGCAGCACCGGATTCCGGTGTTTACCGCAGCACCTCGAACACCGTCAGCGCGTCGATCACGTGCACACCGGTGTCCACGGTGGGATCTGTCGCGCCCAACGGCGCGAACACAACCGGCACGGTCTCCAGCTCGCCGGCGCCCGGAATCGCCGGCGCGCCCGGACGGAACCGGAACGCCGCCGCCGACAGCGGCCGCGAAGCCGATTTCGCCTCGCCGATGAGCAGGCGTTGCCCATCCACCGACCGCGCCACCACGTCGTACTCCGGCTCGTTGCCCCGCCAGTAGCGTTGCGCCGGTTCCCAGGGACCGAGATCGGCGAGCGGCGACGCGGACTGGTGCAGGAATGGCACCGCCGTGCGGCACAGCTCCTCCCAGGCCTGCGCTTCGAGCCCGGCGCGGTGACGGCGCCAGTACTCCAGCCGCGTCTCGCGCGGCGCTTGCGCGAGCGCCGTCCGCCCGGGGACGACGACCCGGAACCACAGCCGCAGGAACGGGTCGTCTATTCGATACAGGCTCCGCTTGCCGGCGCGGGGCTCGCTGCCGAACGGCGTCTCGCGGCGCACGAGGCCCATCTCGGTGAGCGCCGCCAGTGGCCGCGACAGGCTGGAGGCGGGCCAGCCGAGGCGGCCCGCTATCTCGCTGGCGCGGTGCGCGCCGCCGCCGATCACGTCCAGCAGGGGACGGAGCGCCGTGGCCGGCGGGACCTCCTCCAGAAGCAACCGATCCGGCTCCAGGTGCAACGGGCCGGCCGGGTCGAGCACGAGGGTGTCGACGGCGCGCTCGAGGTCGAGTCCGAACGGCTCGGCGAGCTCCCAATAGCGCGGCATCCCGCCCCACGCCGCGTAGAGCGACAGCAGGTCGCGGCCTCCGGCACGGGGGAAGAGGTCCGCGAGGTATCCCGGTCTCAGTGGGCGCACGGCGAAGGCCTCGCGTGCGCGGCCGTAGAGCGGGGCACCGGCCGAGAGAATCGCGCCGTGCATCATCCGCTGGCTCGAACCGCTGACCACCAGGGTCGGGCGCCCCGGCGTCGTGTCGATCCACGCCTGGAGGGCACCGGTCAGGGTCGGGTCTGCGGCGACGAGGTAGGGCAGCTCGTCCAGCACGAACGGCCCGGGCCAGCCGTTGCCGGCCGCCTCGCCGGCGAGCCGCGACAGGAAGGAGCGCCAGTCCGGATACTCCACGTCGGCGAATCCGGGAAACCGTTGCTGGACCGCGGCGGCCAGGTAGCGCCGCTGTACCGGGGGCGCCGAGGGTTCCGCCGCCGCGTACAGGCCGTCGTGGAGCTGCGACCACTCGATGAGCAGGCGCGTCTTGCCCACCCGGCGCCGGCCCCAGATGACGGCGAGGGCGCCCGGATCGGTCAGCGCGGCGTCGAGCCGCCGCATTTCGTCGGCACGGTCGATGAAGCGCACGCATATATTATGCAGAACAGCATTATGTGGATGTGAATAAACTGGAGGATGCTCCGCTCGACGCACGCCTCCGGCGGCGGCGCTCTATCCTGTCGGCGGCGCGAGCCGAAGAGCGGGCAGCGGCCGAAGCTGCGTCGGCGTTTCGACGCACGCCTCCGGCGGCCGGCGCTCTATCCTGTCGGCGGCGCGAGCCGAAGAGCGGGCAGCGGCCGAAGTTGCGTGGGCGTTGTAGCGGTCGGTGGGCAAAACGCTGCATGTAAGGCCACAGGCATCCTTCCCTGAACCGCTCGTCGAAATGTGGAATACCAGGGTATGTGCATACTCTGGTAAGATAGCGGCATGAAGGTGGACAAGATGAGCGTCTCGTTCGAGGCCACGCTCGGAGACGAGATTCGGCAGGCTGCTCGGGAGGGCGGCGTCGGGCTGTCGTCGTGGCTGTCGGAGGCGGCGGCCCGGAAGCTCCGCGCCGACGCGCTGCGTGAGTTCCTCGACGAATGGGAGGCCGAATTCGGCGCGCCGACTCCCGAAGAGCTGGCCAAGGCAGAAGCAGATCTCGGCTTCGGCACCGGAGAACCGGAGGCGTGAGCGCGCTGGTGCTCGACGCCGGTGCGTTTCTCGCCGTGGAACGCGGCGACCCAGCGGTGGGGACTCGGTTGCGGTCGGCCCTGCAGCGGAATGTCGACTTGCGGACGAGTGCCATCGTGCTGGGCCAGGTTTGGCGGGACCCCCGGGGACGCCAGGCCCGCCTCGCGCGCCTGCTGCGCGCCGTGGAAGTCCGTCCCGTGGACGAGCAGATGGGGCGTCGCGCTGGCGTTCTGCTGGCCCGAGCGGGAACCAGCGACCCGATCGACGCGACCGTCGTGCTGGTCGCGGAGAGCGGCGATCGAATCCTCACGAACGATCCGGTCGACGTCCGACGTCTCGTGACCGCGGCCGGCACGCTGGCTGCCGTCATCCCCTGCTGATACCGCCTCGTCTCGCTTCACGTGCCCGCCGCCACCCCCAACCGGGCGTCCGGCGCGAACGGCGGGGCGGCAGTCGCCGCTCAAGGTGTGTCCTGAAGCACCTTGGCGGGCACTCCGGAGCGCACCGCACGGCCGGCGTCCAGCACGATCGCCCAGTCGGCGACCCGGCGCACCTCGTCGGCCACGTGCGACACGTAGATCATCGGCGTGCCGAGCTCGTCGCGCACCCGCTCCAGGTAGGGCAGGATTCGGTCGCGCAGGCCGAGGTCGAGCGCCGCGAGCGGTTCGTCGAGCAGCAGCAGGTCGGGCTCGGTCATCAGGGCGCGGGCGAGGGCGACGCGCTGGCGCTCCCCGCCGGAGAGGCCGTCCACCGAACGTGACAGGAGCGTGTCGATCTCCAGCAGCTCGAGCACCGACGCGTGCGTGCCGTGCGTCTCCGGCGTCCCGCCGCCGGCGCCGCTCTCGCGGGCATCTCGCCCGCCCGCACCTTGGTCCGCCGTCCTGCCGCCGGCGCCGTACAGCACGTTGCGCCGGACGTCGAGGTGGGGAAACAGCGCCAGGTCCTGCGGCACGTAGCCGACGCGGCGGTCGTGCACCGGCACGTCCACGCCGCGCCGGGAATCGAACAGCACGTGGCGGCCGATCCGAATCACGCCTTCGTCCGGCCGGCGCAGGCCGGCGACGGCATCCAGGGTGGTGGTCTTGCCGGACCCGGACGGTCCGAACAGCGCCACGGTGCGCGTGGCGATGGTCTCGCGCAGATCGAGCGTGAACGCGCCGGCTCGAAGGCGGACGTCGATGACGACCGACGCCTCGTCGCCGGTGCTCACGACGCGGTCCCGAGACGGTTCGAGAGGTAGACGGCCGCGAAGCCGATGGCTACCGCGGCGGCAATCAGCGTCATGGCCGCCGCGTCGCGGCCCAGCTCGGCGTTACGGTAGATGGCGACCGAGAGCGTGCGGGCGCCGGGGAGCGCGCCGGCCAGCATGATGGTGGCGCCGAACTCCCCGATGGCGCGGGAGAAGCCGAGCACCGTCCCGGCCAGCAGCCCGCGCCGGGCGAGCGGCAGGCTCACGGTCCAGAAGACGCGCCAGGGCCGCGCCCCCAGGGTGGCGGCAATCGCCTCGTAGCGCCGATCCGCCTGCTCGAACCCGGCCCGCGTCGCCCGGACGAGCAGCGGCAGCCCCATGACCGCCATGGCCACCACCACCGCCTTCCAGGTGAAGACGATGTCGATGCCGAGCGGCTCGAGCAGCGTCCCGAGCGGCCCGCGGCGTCCGAAGAGCTTCAGCAGGATCAGGCCGGTGGCCACCGGCGGCACGACCAGCGGCAGCGAGACGAGGGTCTCCATGATGGTCCGACCCGGAAACTCACGCCGGGCCAACAGCCATGCGATGGCGACGCCGGGCGGCAGCATGACGAGGGTGGCGACCGCCGCCATCAGCACGGTGAACCCGGTGACCTGGACGAGCTCCCCGGTCACTGTGCCCCCTCCTTGACGGTGAACCCGGTGACCTGGACGAGCTCCCCGGTCACCGCGCCTCCTCCCTGGGAGAGCCGGTCTCCGCAAGCCTGACGGAAATCGCGTGCGCTGTTCGCGTGGGCCGTGTACGTCCGGGGATCGCACCGCTCACGGAGCCGCCTCCGTGGCCGCCTCGTTGCCGGGCGGCAGGCCGATGAAACCCGCCGCGTCGAACCGGCGCCGCGCGCCGTCGCTCTGCAGGTAGTCGAGGAAGCGGGCCGCGCCGCCGGGATTCGGCGCATCGCGGACGACGGCGGCCGGGTACACGATGGCCGGGCCGTCCTCGACCGGCACGGCGAACGCGATGACGGCGCCCGTCGAGGTCCGCACGTCCGTCCGGTACACGACCCCGGCGTCGACGGTGCCCGCCTCCACCGCGCGCAGGGCCGCCCGCACGGAGCTGGCCGGGACCACACGGTCCGCGATCGATTCCCACAGTCCCTGCGATTCCAGGTAGCGGTGGGCGTAGACCCCGGCGGGAACGGCCTCGGGATCGCCGACGGCGATCCGCTCGATCGACGCGTTCGCGAGATCCCGCGGCCGGGTCACCGTGCCCGCCCGGTCGGACGGCACGACGATCACGAGCTGATTCGAGAGCAGGTCGATCCGCCGCGCCGGATCGATGCGCCCCGCCCCCGCCGCGCGCTCCATCTGCAGCACGTCGGCGCTGATGAAGACGTCGGCCGGGGCGCCCTCGATGATCTGCGACGCGAGCATCTGCGATCCGCCGACGTTCAACAGGATGCGGAGGCCGTGCTCCGCCTCGAACCCGTCGGCGACCGCGTCGATCGCTTCGGAAAGGCTGGCCGCGGCGGACACCAGCAGCGCCGGCGGCTCGGCGCCGCCAGGGTCCCGCCCGCCCGTTCCACACGCGGCGGCGGCCGCGAGGGTGAGCGCCAGGAGCATGGGCAAACGGTCTCTCTTCACGACGCGAACTTCCTGGAGAAAGGTGATTCAATAGCATTTCAAGCGATTTTGCAAACGGTTCGAAGCGGTAACGAGACGTGACCGGTCCGGTTGACCGATGCTGCCGCGGGTGGAGCGCACGACTTGCGGCGTCTTCCTTCACTCGTGCCGGGTTCGGGCCGCGACCGGGATCTCCGGCCCGGGCCGGCGCGACGGTCGCTCTGCGGCCCGCCGTTCGTTATGCTGTACAGGCGTGGGTTGGGGGGCTGCGCCGCAGGGAGGCGTAGGCGCAGACGACGCTGGCCCGCGTCGAGGAGGGGACGATGCTGTTCGCCAATCCAGCCAGTCTGCGGATGCCCACCGCGGCGGAGGCGCTGCCGGGCCGCGGCGAGCCGCTGCCGGTGCCGCCGGGGCATTTCGTGCACGGTCGTCCGATAGCCCCGCCGTTTCCGGAGGGCACGCGGAGCGCGGTTTTCGGCCTCGGCTGCTTCTGGGGCGCCGAGCGCACCTTCTGGAAGCTCGAGGGCGTCTATTCGACGGCCGTCGGTTACGCCGGGGGGTTCACGGAGAATCCGACCTACGAAGAGGTCTGCAGCGGGGGGACGGGACACTCCGAGGTGGTGCTCGTCGTCCACGACCCGCGGGTCATCGACTTCGAGGGGCTCCTGAGGGTCTTCTGGGAGAGTCACGATCCGACGCAGGGCATGCGCCAGGGCAACGACGTGGGGACACAGTACCGCTCGGTGATCTTCGTCGACGACGACGAGCGGTTGCGTGTGGCGGAGGCATCTCGGGATGCGTACCAGCCGGGTCTGACGGCGGCGGGCTACGGCGCGATCACCACCGAGATCCGTACGGCGCCTCCGTTCTACCACGCCGAGGAGTACCACCAGCAGTACCTGGCGAAGAACCCCGGCGGCTACTGCGGTCTCGGCGGCACCGGCGTTGCCTGTCCGCGGCCGGCTGAAGCCCAGCACGCCTGAGAGGAGCAGCGCCGCCCGTGCCGCTTCCAGCCTCCGGCGGGACGGCCGTCGAGCCGATAGATCGGGTACGGCAGCCGGACTGCGGCTCATGATCGACTGGACCGCGTACGAGGCGGTGCTCTTCGACCTCGACGGTGTGCTCACCGCCACCGCCAGGCTTCACGCCGCGTCGTGGAAGCGGATGTTCGACGACTATCTGCGCCGCCGGGCGTCCGTGCGCCGCGAGCCGTTCCGGCCATTCGAGATGCCCGGCGACTACGCGCGGTTCGTGGACGGCCGGCCCCGGTACGACGGGGTCCGGACCTTCCTCGCCTCGCGCGGCATCACGCTGGACGACGGCGATCCCGACGACCTGCCGGGCGGGGAGACCGTCTGCGGCCTCGGCAACCGGAAGAACGCGATGTTCGGCGACCTGCTGGCCAGCGAAGGCGTCGAGGTCTACGACGGGTCGCTGGCGGTGGTGCGGCACCTGCTGCGCCACGGGGTGCGCGCCGCCGTCGTCTCCTCGAGCCGGAGCTGCGAGGCCATCCTGCGCGGCGCGAACATCGCCGATCTGTTCGAGCTGCGCGTCGACGGACAGGTGGCCGCGCAAGAGGGGTTGGCCGGCAAGCCCGCGCCCGACACCTTCCTCTATGCGGCACGGGTGCTCGGCGTGGCGCCGTCGCGGGCGGTCGTCGTCGAGGATGCGATTGCCGGCGTCGAAGCCGGACGGGCGGGGGGATTCGGCCTGGTCGTCGCGATCGATCGCACTGGCGTGACGGAGGCGCTCGCGCGGGCCGGCGCGGACCACGTGGTGACCGACCTGGGCGACACGCTGTGGGACGGGGCAGAAGCCGGACGCACGGAGGCGCCGTGACCAATGGGTGACAGCCAGCGACATCATCCGCCCCAGAACATCTATCCCCCCGAGCCGTGGCGTCTCGTCGAGACACGCTTCGACGAGCGCTACCTGGCCGCCGCCGAGTCGCTGTTCGCCAGCGCAAACGGCTACCTCGGGATGCGGGGTACCTGCGATGAGGGGCAGCCGGTCGTGCACAGCGGCACCTACGTCAATGGCTTTCACGAGACGTGGCCGATCGTCTACGGCGAGGAAGCCTACGGCTTCGCCAAGCTGGGGCAGACCATCGTCGACGTGCCGGACGCCAAGATCATCCGCCTGTACGTCGACGACGAGCCGTTCTTTCTGCCGACCGCGACCCTGGAGGGATTCGAGCGGGCGCTCGACATGCGGGCCGGCACGCTCGACAGGGAGCTCGTCTGGGCGCATTCTTCGGGGCAGCGCGTCGCCATTCGGTCGCGCCGCCTGGTCTCTCTCGAGCACCGGCATCTGGCCGCAATCGAGTACGAGGTCACGCTCCTGGCGAACGACGCGCCCGTCGTCATCGTGTCGGAAGTCGTCGACAGCGAGCGTTCCGCGCATGCCAACGGCGACCCCCGCACCCGGCAGTTCGGCTGCGAGGTGCTCGACGCGGAGGTGAGCCGCACTGGGGACGCGCGCGTGGTGCGCGGCTACGCGACCCAATCGAGCGGGATGACGCTGTCGTGCGCCATCGATCACGAGGTGCGGACCGACTGCTCGTTCCGTGTCAAGGCAGCGGCCGACGAGTCCGCCGGGCGCGTGGTCTATTCCATCGACGGCACGGTCGGAACCCGCATCCGGCTCATCAAGTACATCACGTACCACTCGTCGCGGCGCCGCCAGGTCGAGGAGCTCTGCCAACGTGCCGAGCGGGTTCTCGACCGCGCCGTGGAGAAGGGGTTCGAGGATCTTCTCGCCAGCCAGAAGCGCTTTCTCGACGACTTCTGGGATTGCAGCGACGTGGAGGTGCGCGACAACCCGGAGTGGCAGCAGACCATCCGGTTCAACCTGTTCCACATGTGCCAGGCGACGGCGCGGGCCGAGGGCGTCGGCGTGCCGGCCAAGGGCCTGACCGGGCCGGGGTACGAGGGGCACTACTTCTGGGACACCGAGATTTACGTGCTGCCCTTCCTCACGTACACCAAGCCGCGGGTCGCGCAGAACCTGCTGCGTCAGCGGCACGCCTTCCTGGACGAGGCGCGGCAGCGCGCGCAGGAGGTCAACCAGCGCGGCGCGCTCTTCCCCTGGCGCACCATCAACGGCAACGAGGCGTCCGCCTACTACGCGGCCGGAACGGCGCAGTACCACATCAACGCGGACATCGTGTATGCGCTTCGCAAGTATGTGGACGCCACCGGCGACAGGGACTTCCTGAAGGAGGTCGGCGCGGAGATCCTGGTCGAGACCGCGCGTCTGTGGGTCGACCTCGGCTTCTTCGGCCGCCACGACGGCAAGTTCCGGATCAACGGCGTGACCGGGCCGGACGAGTACAACACCGTCGTCAACAACAACCTGTACACGAACCTGATGGCGCGCGAGAACCTCTGGTACGCCGTGGAGACCATCCGCGCGCTGGCGGAGAGCGATCCGCAGCGATTCGCGTCGCTGGTGCGCGACACCGGACTCCGCCCGGACGAAATCGATGACTGGCGGCAAGCGGCCGATCGGATGTACCTGCCGTACGACGAGCGGGACGGCGTGCATCTGCAGGACGACTCCTTCAAGGACAAGCAGGACTGGGACTTCGCCAGCACGCCCGCCGAGAAGTACCCGCTGTTGCTGCACTACCACCCGCTCGTGATCTACCGCTATCGCGTCGTCAAGCAGGCGGACGTCGTGCTGGCGATGTTCCTCCTCGGGCACGAGTTCTCGCACGACCAGAAGCGGCGCAACTTCGTGTACTACGACCGGCTGACGACGCGCGATTCGTCGCTGTCGTGCTCCATCGAGAGCATCATCGCGGCCGAGGTGGGAGAGATGGACAAGGCGTTCAGCTACTCCATCGACGCGGGACTGATGGACCTGGCCGACGTGGCCGGCAACGTGCAGGACGGATGCCACGTCGCTTCGATGGGCGGGTTCTGGATGACCCTCATCTACGGCTTCGCGGGGATGCGCGACACCGGCGGCCGCATCAGCTTCGCGCCCAAGGTGCCCGAGCGCCTCGGCGGCCTGCGGTTCCCGCTGCAGATCCGGGGGCAGCGCCTGGAGGTCGATCTGACCCCGACGTCCGCCACGTACACCCTGAAAGGGGCGGCGCCGCTGACCATCGTCCACGAGGACGAGATGGTCGAGCTGGCGCCCGACGTCCCGAGCACTTGCGAGGTGCGGCGGCGTCCGCAGGCTGCGGGCGATGCGTCGTCCGCGACCGCCTCCTCCGGTGCAGAGACTGCCGCGTCGGTCGGCGAACCGTAGTCGCCGGTGCCGACCCGACGCGGACCTCGCGCGCCTGCCGCCTGACAGGAGCGGAAGCTCCGAAAGGGGCTACCGAATGGTCTGCAACTGGTTGTCGACCCGCAGGACGCCCTGCGTCTGGGCGACGATGCGCTGCATCTCGATGTACTCGATCCGGCTCTGCACGTAGCCGATGAGAGTGACCACGCTGTTGTTCACGATGATGTGGAACGGCGGATTGGGCATCGATACGAACCGCTGGAAGTGCTCGCTCCTGGCGAGCTGGCGGCCGATCGCGTTCCGGAGCCGGTTGTCCGAGCTGCTGGGAGAGAGCGGGGTGAGGTTCACCTGGACGTCCTGGACGCCGCGCACCTTGGCGATGCGCTCGAACAGCTCGCCCGCCTTGTCACGCTCCGGCGTCACCTGCCCGAAGATGCTGACGACGCCGTTGTCTATGCGCCCGTCGATGTAGTCCCAGACTCGGTAGTGCGGATAGCGCTGGATGGCGCGGCTCACGTCCTCGACCAGCTCTTCCTGGTCCTCCTGGACCGGCACCTCGATCTCGCTGACCACGGTGCCGACGCCGCGCACGCCGAACGTGCGGCGGAGCGCCTCGTTCTTGTCCCAGAAGTGGCGCACCCGCCCGCGCAGCGTGACCTCGTCGCCGGCCGCCGACACGTCGATCCGGCGCAGCGCGCGGTCCCGGCGCAGCTCCCGCTCGACGGCCTGCTCGAGCTGCTCCGGCGACTGGCCGGCTGCTTCGGCGCCGGCGGCAATCCCGACAAGGACCGACAGAGCGATGCCGGCGCTCACGAAGTGTCTCTGAATCGCGTGCATGCTTGATCTCCCGGGCAGGCGGGCCCTCTCACTCACTTGTACCACACTCGGTGGATTCAGGGCGCGCCGGCGGGCGGCGCAGGCCGTGCGGCGTCGGCGACACGGGCTCGCGCGACGTAGGTGGGATGCGCGAGCTGGTCCTGGAAGTACGCGGTCTGCGACGCCCAGGCCACGAGCATCGCCAGGAGATGCGCAGCCGGATAGAGCTGTTCGACGAAAAACGGTCCCATCCGGCCAAGGTTCATCGCGGCCGTTGCCACGAGCGAGCAGCCCGCCAGCAGCAGCACGAGCAGGAGCGCGTTCAGCAGCCAGAGAGCGGCGACCGCGGCGGGGCGGCGGACCATGAAGCGGAGCGCGGCCAGGAGGGCGCCGATCGCGCTCCGGCGGTCCTCGACCACGGCGCGGACCCGTGCGTAGTCGACGACGAGGCCGATACCCGCACGCCCGGCGGCGAACAGCCCGTTGAGCGCGAGCCAGGCCGCATCGGCGTTGGCCGCGCTGGCCGGCCCCGTCGCGGATGCGCCGGGAGCGCCGCTGGAGAGCCAGGGTCGGAGCAAGCCGAACAAGAGCCAGTACAGTGCACCGGCCAGCAGGGCGAGCCGTGTCAGCGGCCACACATGATGACGGCACGCCGCGAGAAACCCGGCGCCTCCCATCCACCGCTGCCGGGCCAGCCGATCCAGGGCGCCGCCGGCCAGGAACGTCCAGAAGACCATGCCGGCCAGGGCCAGCGCGGCAGCGCCGGGCTGTGGCACGCCCCTGGCCAGGCTGCCGAGGGCGGCGACGACCGCGAAACCCGAAGGGTCGGACCCGACGGCGTGGGTGATGCCGACGGGCGCGCCGTCGCCGCTGGTTCTGACGGATTCGACGCCGGCGCCGCCTCCCTCGGGTGTGACGGATCCCAGCGCCAGCGCGGCGGCGAGAGCCAGGCTGTACAGAAGAAGGAACAGCAGCGGAGCGGCTGCGACCCGACGCATGCCGTCGACGAAAGCGCGGAGAGCCATCGGGAGATCGTAGAACGCGAACGCGTGCTTTGGCGCCAGGGGAGGGCCCCGGCAGGCTCGCCCGGCGGCATTGGGGCCGCCGGCTACGAGCGTCGGACGGCGTGAGACCGACCGGATTGGGAAGGCCGGGCACCGGAACCGGACGCGCTCGCCGATGCGCCCGGTTCCGGTCCGTGTCCGTAACGGCAGGTCCCGCCTAATCGGCGAGGCCGAACGTGAAGACGACGTTGCCGGCCGCGATCGAGACGTACTGCTGCCCGTCGACCGCGTAGCTGATGGGCGCCGAGTGGACGCGGGCGCCCACCGTCATGTGCCAGAGCTCCTCGCCGCTGACCGCGTCGATGGCGAAGAAGTAGCCGTCCACGGTGCCGCCGAAGACGAGGTCGCCGGCCGTGGACATCAGTCCGGAGGTCGACCGCGGGGCGATCGGGTACTCCCAGCGGATGTCGCCCGTCGCCGGATCGATGGCGCGGACCGCGCTGTGGTAGTTGTCGATCGGGCCGGCGCTCTCGCCGCCGCCCCCGAGGTACTGCTCGCCCTCGACGTACTCCTCCTCGCGGATGAAGTAGATCTGTTCGCCGTCGAACGCGTTGACGTAGTACAGGCCGGTGCGCGGGCTGAAGGTGGGCGACCACCAGTTGGTGCCGCCGCCGATGGTCGGCGAGACGAGCGTGCCTTCGACCGACGGCTCCATGTTGGGCACGCGGATCGGACGGCCGTTCTCGTCGAGCCCTTCCGCCCAGGTCTGCAGGGCGTAGGGCTTGCCGACGAGGAACTCGCCGGTCTCACGGTCGAGCGTGTAGTAGAAGGCGTTGCGGTTGGCCCACATCATGACCCTCCGCATCTCGCCCTCGTACATGATGTCGCCGATGACCGGCACCTGGATGGCGTCCCAGTCGTGGATGTCGTGCGGCGTGAACTGGAAGTACCACTCCAGGTTGCCGTCCTCGCCGTTCAGGGCGAGCACCGAGTCGGAGTAGAGGTTGTCGCCCAGGCGCACCTCGCCGTTCCAGTCGGGTCCGGGATTGCCGGTGCCCCAGTAGACGAGGTCGAGGTCGGGATCGTAGGTGCCGGTGATCCAGGTCGGCGATCCGCCGGTCCGCCACGACTCGCCGAGCCAGGTCTGGTTCCCCGGCTCGTCCGGACCGGGGATGGTGTAGGTGCGCCAGTTGCGCGCTCCGCTCGCCGGGTCGTAGGAATCGAGGAAGCCGCGGATGCCGTACTCGCCGCCCGCGATCCCCGTGATGACCTGATCCTTGACCACCAGCGGCGCCGCCGTCTTGCTGTAGCCGCTGTCGTGCGGGGCGGTCTCGGTGTCCCAGACCAGGTTGCCGGTGCGCGCGTCGATGGCGACGATGTGCGCGTCGAGCGTGCTCATGAAGAGCGTCTCGCCGAGGATGGCCACGCCCCGGTTGTTGCGCCCGCAGCAGATGCGCAGGTCGTCCGGCAGCTCATGGTCGTAGCGCCAGTACTGGCGGCCGGTCGCCGCGTCGAGGGCCACGACGTTGCTCGGCGCCTCGGTGACGAACATCACCCCGTCGACGACGAGCGGCGTGGTCTCCGCCCGATCGATCTCCGGGATCTGGTAGGCCCACTTCAACACGAGGTTGCCGACGTTGCGGTTGTGGATCCGATCGAGTCGGCTGTACCGCTGGCTGTCGAGCGTGCCCGAGTACATCAGCCAGTTCTCCGGCTCGTCCGCCGCGTTCAGCAGCCGCTCCCAGGTAACCGGACGCAGCGAGGGGCCCTCGTCGTCCTGAGCCACGGCCGCCGCCGGCAACGCCAGCGCAATCGACACGAGTATCGTCGCAAATCGTTTCATCTTCAGCTCTCCCTGCGCAGCGAGAAGAGGTAGGCGACCAGGTCGTCCAGGTCGCTCGCGCTCACATCCTCGGCGGCCGGCATGGTGGAGGTCTTGACCTGCTCGACCGAGCGGACCTCGCTCTTGATGAAGCTCCAGAGGTTCTCGTCGGCATCCATGATGCGGACCGTGAACGTGTCCTCGTTCATCCGCAGCCCTTCTATCGTCGAGCCGTCGGCCCGGTTGATGCGCATCGTCCACCAGCGCGGAGCCACCTCGGCGTCCGGATCGCTGAGGGAGGTCGCCAGCTCGTCCGGGTCGAGCCGGCTGCCGACGGTCGACAGGTCGGGGCCGGTCCGGCCGCCCTCGCCGCCGATCATGTGGCAGGTCGCGCAATTCGCGCCGGCGTAGACCTGCTCGCCGCGCGCGGCATCGCCGGGCAGGTCGTAGTCGCCCGGATCGAGATTCAGCGAGTTGATGTAGGAGACGATCTGCCAGACCGACTGATCGGACGCGCGGGGGCTGATGCCGATCATCGCCGTGCCGTCGATGCCCTCGCGGATCACGTCGAACATGCCGGCGTCGGAGCTCACCCGGGAGAACTGGCCGGTCGTCAGATCCGGCGCGCCGGTCTCGTCGTTGCCGCGGGCGTCGCGGCCGTGGCAGCGCCCGCACTGGGCGCGGAATACCCGCTCGCCCATGCGGACGTCGATCGGCGTGACGTACTCGTTTTCCTGGGCCTCGGCCGGCGCGGCGGGCCCGGTGGCGACGACCAGGGCGGCGGCCAGCGCGGCCTGGATCAGCGCGACGAAGAGTGCTTTGCGCATCCTGCTACCTCCGAGGAACAAAGTGCAGGGAATGATAATTCAGAAACCCGCCGCCGCCGACAGCAGGACGCCGCGCAGCATCCGCAAGGCGAACAGCAGCACGAGCGGCGAGAAGTCGAGCCCGCCCATGTCGGGGAGCACCGAGCGGATCGGGCCGAGCAGGGGCTCGGTCATGGAGTACAGGAAGTTGCCGATGGGGTTGTCGGGCGGAATCTGGACCCAGGAGGCGATTACCGCGCCGAGGACGATCATCGAGTAGACGTCGAGAAGAACTATGAGCATGGCGATTCAGGACTGGACGAGGATCCGAGCTTGCTGAATCCGAATCCATCACGGATCATACAAGGCTTAAGCGATGAAGACGCTGCTGGTTCTGCGGCACGCGAAGTCGAGCTGGAAGCATCCGGAGACGTCCGACCACGACCGGCCTCTGAACAAGCGCGGCAAGCGGGACGCGCCGCGGATGGGGCGGCTGGTGGCCTCGCAGGGACTGCGTCCGGACGTCATCGTCAGCTCCACCGCCAAGCGCGCGCGCAGGACCGCCGACGAGGTGGCCCAGCACGCCGGCTACGAGGGGGCCGTGCAGCTCGATCGCCGACTGTATCTCGCCAGCCCGGACGAGATCGTCGACGTCGTACGCGGCACGGCCGGCGGCGCGCGGCGCGTCATGGTCGTTGGTCACAACCCCGGCCTCGAGGATCTGGTCGCGCGCCTGGCGAAACGCTCGGAGACGCTTCCGACCGCCGCCCTGGCCGAGATTCGCCTGTCGATCCGGTCCTGGAAGGAACTGAAGACGTCGAGCTCGGGCACCCTGGCCGGGCTGTGGCGTCCCCGCGAGCTGCCCGACGAAACCTGATTGCGCTAGCAGCCCGTGGCAAAAGCCCCGCTGCATTCGAGCGGCGATGCATCCCGCGTGGACTGCGTTGCTCCTCGGTCGAATATGCCCAATATGGTCCCTCGTCGCGCCTTGCCACGCGGGCGCCTCGCCGCTCTCGATGCGACGCGGGGTTTCGCCACGGACTCCTAGGGTCCGCTTGGCCGAGTCCCTGTCTCATCGACTTCGTCTTCAGCTTCGGCCGCGGCCGCTTCGCGAGCCTCTTCCCGTTCCACCGCCAGCTCGTCGTACAGGTCGGCAAAGCTCTGCGATGCGAATGGACCCTCGGGCACGAACGGCCAGTCGAGGTCCGCGGTTTGCAGCAGGGGCAGCGCCGCCTCCCGCGCCACGTTGCGATACAGGAGCTGCATCGCGCGCATCCGCAGCGTGACGAGACGATCGCGGAATACCTGCACGTCGCGTCTGGTCAGGGGCGGCCCGGCTCCCGGAATGGCGATCTCGAACTCGAGAGCGAGAATGCCGTCCAGCGATTCGACCCATCCGCGGCTGCTTCCTCCTGCCGCGTAGTCGATGAAGGGCATGCCCCGGACGACGAGATCGCCGGCGTAGAGCACACCCAGATCGGGGAACAGGACCGCGGCGTCGCCGGCGGTGTGCGCCGGGGCGAAGTGATGGAGCTGAACCTCGGCCTCGCCCGGGAACAGCGCCAGCCCGCGGGTGAACGTCAGGTCCGGGGGCTCCGCCAGCGTTCGGACGCCGGCCGCGGGGGGAAGGGACTCTGCCAGCTCGGGAGCGACGATCTGCGCATTCCGCCAGGGTGCGGGCAGGGCCACCGGCTCTTCGACGTGCCGGTGCGTCCGGAGCACGTAGCGGACCGGCCGGTCGGTGACGCCCGCGATCCGGGCGGCGATCGTGTCGGCCGCGTCCGTCAACTCGCCCGCGATGACGACGCCTTCCGCGGTGACTCGCGCCACCAGGTTGCCGCCGTACCCGGTGGCGAGGTACAGGCCTTCCACCAGCTCTTCGACTCCCGGCGCAGGTGGCCCGACCAGCCACGGCGGCTCCGGCGGACCGACGAACAGCATGGGGTCGAACCTGTCGCCGGCGTCTCCATCGTCCGGCTGCGCAGACGCACCGGGCGCGGCGGTGACGGAAACCGGCGGCTGCGGCCGCGGGGCGGGGCCCGCTCCGGCGGCCGGGAGGTCCGTGCCCGAGGCGGCCAGCACAACGCCGATCGCGCAAGCCAGCCGGTGCACAACCGGTGCGCGGACTACGCCGCCCGCGCTGGAGCGGCCGTCAGTTCGCGGTCTTGACATCCTCGTACATCAGCTCGCCCTGCTCGTCGAAGAAACGGAACGCGGCCGTTGCCGGGTCGCCGGGCGTGATCACGACGTTCAGGAAGCCGCCGGTCGGCTCGTCGTAGGTGTAGTACTGCATCACGAGCGCGTCCGGATCGTTCGAGTCCGGGTCCCCCGGGGCGCGCCCGACGCGCGAGTTGGCGTCGACGAGGGCGCCGGTCGAGAACTCCTCGAAACCGGTCGGGTCGAGCGAGTGGTACTGCCAGTGGCGGTCGCCGGTCACGATGTAGAAGTTCTTTTCGAGGAAGCCGTTCTCGATGAGCCAGGCGAACAGCTCGTCCCGCTCATGCCGGAAGCCGCCCGGATTCGAGTGGTTGTCGCGCTTGACCGGATCGTGGTTCTCCGCCGCCCGGCCGGCCTGGTCGGCGTCGTCCGGGCCGACCATCGGCGTCGGCGAGATCAGGATCTTGAACGTCGCGTCGCTCTCCAGCAGGGTCCGCTGGAACCAGGCGACCTGCTCTTCGCCCCACAGCGTCTTGCCGGGGCCCGGCTCCATCATGTTGGGGCTGCGGTAGTCGCGCCCCTCGACCAGCCAGATCTGCAGGTCGCGGCTGACCCGGTGCGTGCGATAGGTCACCGGGTCCGGATCGTTCGGATCCACGACCGGCACCTGCTCCAGGAACATGCGCCGGCCGAGGTCGGGCAGCGGCGCCGCGTCGCTCGTGTTATCGCAGTCGTTGTAGCGGTAGTCGTGGTCGTCCTTCTCCCAGTAGGTCGGCGTGTCGGTGAAGAAGTCGATGAAGCGCTGCTTCGAAAGCTGCTGGTGCCACTTCCGGCGCATCGTGGGCGCGGTGTCGGCCCGCCCCTCGTAAGGCGCGTCGTAGTAGACGTTGTCGCCGGTCGCCACGAAGAAGTCCGGCTCGAGGGCGAGCATGGACGCCAGCCCCGGGAAGCCGAGATCCCGGTCCGGTCCGGTGTAGGCGCGGTTCGGGTTGTCGTAGAACTGGTAGTAGTTCATGCCGGTGACGACGGTGAAGCTGGTGCGCGCTTCGCCGTCCGCCCCCGGATGCGTCGCGAACGACCGCGTCGCCCCGCTCTCGGTGTGTTCCGGGTCGGGGCCGTAGACCACGCGGTAGAGATAGTCCGTACCCGGCGTGAGCCCTTCCACTTTCACCTTGACGATGTGGTCGGTGTCGGCGGTGGCGGCGAGCCACTCGGTCGTGATCGGATCGGCGAAGTCGGGGTCCGTCGTCACCTCGAACCGCGCGACCCCGTCCACCCCGGGAAGATCGCCGTCGACCCAGCCCGCCTTCGAGGTGAGCCGCGACTGCAGGATGACCGACGTGGAGGTCACCTCGCCGGCTATCTCGCCCTGGCCGTTGGTCATCAGGATCTCGACCGGCTCGGCGCCGCCGCAGGCAGCCGCGGCCGCCGCGACGAGTGCGAAACCAAAAAGGCGCAAGCGTGTCATCTGTCTCTCCTACAGGCGCGTGGACCGCAACTCCTCCGCGAGGTAGTCGGCGGCCCGCCAGGCGAGGGCGAGAATCGTCAGCGTCGGGTTCTTCTCCGACGCGGTGGTGAACGACGAGCCGTCGACGACGAAGACGTTGTCGACCTCGTGCATCCGGTTGAAGCGGTTCAGCACCGAGCGCGCGGGATCCGCTCCCATGCGGACCGTGCCGTGCTCGTGGATGGCCGCGCCGGGCGGATCGTGCTCGTCCGGGCCCGCGGGGACCATCTCGGCCCCGGCGGTATGCAGAATCTCGTCGGCCACCCGGTGCATGTGGCGCACCATCTTCATCTCGTTGTCGCTGAACCGGACGTCGATGTGCATCAGCGGCACGCCGTAACGGTCGGTGCGGTCCGGATCGACGGTCACCCGGTTCTCGGGCCGCGGCAGCATCTCGCCGTAGGGATGGAGCGAGGCGAGCGCGGGGTAGCGTTCTCTGACGCGCCGCTTGAAGCCCGCCCCGAACTCCAGCCCCGGCATGCGCTCGGCGACGTTGACGCCGGTCGTCTGGCAGCCGTTCATCCACATCTGGATGCCGAAGCCGCGCAGGTAGTCGAGGCCGCCGATGCGATGGTTGAAGCGCGGGATGTAGGTGTGGCCGCCGCCGATGCCGTCGTCGTTCGTGTAGCCGCGGCCGAAGAGCTGGGGCAGGAAGCCGTGGCGGTGGAAGCGGACCTGCTCGCAGTAGTTCCGTCCCAACTGGTCGTTGCCGTTGCCGAGGCCGTTCGGGTGCCGACTCGACTTCGAGTTGAGCAGGATACGGGTGGAGTCCATCGCCGAGGCGGCCACCACCACGGTGCGCGCCCGGACGTGGCGCTCGGCGCCGCTCCGGCGCTCGAAGTACTGCACGCCCGAGGCCCGGCCCTCGGCGTCGGTCGTCACCCGCGCCGCGACCGCGCCCGAGACGATCTCCAGGCGCCCGGTCTCGATGGCCGGCAGCAGCAGGTAGTCGGTGGCGTTGAAGTAGGAGGCGGTCCGGCAGCCGGCGCCGCACGAGCCGCAGTAGTGGCATGCCGCGCGGCCGTTGTGCGGGCGCGTCAGCACCGCGCGGCGGATCGGCACGCTCGGGATGCCGAGGCGCTCGGCCGCGCGGGTGAGGATCACCTCCGTGCAGCGCGGCCGGACCGGCGGTAGGTGATAGCGGCTGCCGGGCAGCGAGTCCGAGTCGTCGTCGCCGCCGGTGACGCCGATGAGCTGCTCCACCCGGTCGTAGTACGGCGCGATGTCGGCGTAGCGGATTGGCCACGGGATGTCCCAGCCGTCCCGCTCCGGGCCGGCGAAGTCGAGGTCGGCCATCCGCAGGCTGACCCGCCCCCAGACATTGGTCTTGCCGCCCCATCCCCAGGTGCGGTAGAGCTCGAACGGCCGGCCTTCCGGCGTCAGGTACGGCTGCTCGCGCGTGTCGAGCCGGAACTGCTGCGGCCGGTCGCCCTGCTGCAGACGCCGGTCCGCCTCGAAGGGCAGCACGTGCGCCCACGACAGGCTGCGGTCGAACTTCCAGCCGGCGTCGAGCATCAGCACGCGGACGCCGTGCTCGACCAGGGCGTGGGCCGCCATCGCGCCGGAAGCGCCGCTGCCGATGACGACGACGTCGTGAACCTCGCCGCGCTGCAGGACTTCCATGGCGGTCACCGGCCTCCGGCGGGCGGATTGGCCGTGCGCTCCGGCTCCCACGACAGGTGCTCGTCGTGGGTGCAGCCTTCGAACGACGTCAGGTATTGCTTGCCGTCGTAGCCGAGCTCCTCGCGCATGCCGATCTCCGAGCGGTAGTAGCCGTGGATGGTGAGCCGCCGCGTCTGGCGGAAGAACTCGACGCCCGCGGTTTCCTCGACTGCCGGATCGGCGGCCAGCCGTTCGAGCAGCGCGGTCTGGTTTGCGCTCGGCTCGTCGAGGAAGCGCCCGCCGTAGAGCGCGGCGCTGCGCCGGTCGAGCCAGACGAGCCCGTCGCGCATGACGGTCGGTAGCGCGGCATCGTCCGCGCCGTCGTTGCCGTCGGCGGCGCGGCTGACGATCCAGTCGATGTACTGGTGCACGTTGGCCGCCCGCGCGCCCGGCGTGTCGGTCTCCGGGATGATCAGCTCGGCCAGCGTTTCGACGGCGGCGCTCTCGTCCGCGGTGAAGAAGCGGGGCCGCCACGGGCCGCCGTCTTCCTGCGGCGGGACGAGGGGATGAAACATCCACGCTCCCTCGGCAACCGCCGGCGCGACGGTCGCCGCGCCCAGGACCTTCAGCGCTTGCCGCCGGGGAACCGCTGGGGACTTCGACATGCGCGACTCCAATCTCCTACTGCGCAGACGGTATCACGGCGCGCCGTGCCGCCGGCAGAAGGGGTGCAATCCGGGTGGGAGCGCCCGCTCGACGCGGCGGCGGCGCCGCGGGAACGCAGGTCAGCGCACGAGCTGCCCGTCGCGCACCCAGACCTCGTCCCCCACGGTCACTGTCGTGTCGGTGAAGAAGTTCCAGCGGACGTAGCCGCCGGTGACCGTTCCACCCAGCTCGGAGTTGTCGCCCAGCGAGAGGCGCACGATGCCCGCACCGTAGCCGTAGTACGCGATCCAGGGGTTGCGCTCGGGCACGGCGAGCAACGGGTTGAACCCCAGCGCGAACTCGCGGAACGCGCGTGCCTCCTCGGGGACCCCGGCCAGCTCTGCCTCGGCGGCCTCCTGCCCGGACTCGGCCGTCATGCCGGCCACGCGGCCGTTCTCGATGCGCACGGCGAGGCCCGTGACCGGGCGGCCGTCCCACTGAGACGGAGGAAAGACGATGACGCCGTTGACGCTCTCCTCGATGGGGGCCACCCGGACGGCGCCGGACGGTAGCTCGATCTCGCGGTCGATCAGGATCACCCCCCGGTCGGTCCGTTCCTTCGCGGCGTTGCCGTCGCCGAAGTGCACCGGCCGGTCGCCGATGCGGAAGCGGATGTCGGTGCCGAGCGGCGAGGTGACCCGCACCTCGGCCCCGCGCATCGCGTCGACGAAGCGCTGCTGCGCCGCGGTCAGCCCGGCGTAGTCGGTCTCGAGCAGCGCCCGCTGGTAGGTGGCGTCGATGACCGCCTGACCCGGCAGCGGCTGTCCAGGGAGCGGGAACGCGCTGCCGTTCTGGGTCCAGTGGAAGTGGATGGTGCGGCCGATGCCCTCGTGCAGCAGGTCCTGCAGCGCCGCGTAGACGGCGTGGTCGGGTCGTGTCCCCGGCAGCATGATTGCCCCGTCGAAGTCGCGCAGCATCTCGCGATACAGGGCGCGCGCCGCGTCGTTGTTGCGCGCCAGCCGGTCGGCGTCCCAGCCGGTCGGGTACGGCTCCTCGATGACGTCGATCACCCCGAGGTCGATGGCCCCGGCCCGCATCAGCGCGTAGCGCAACGGCGGGATCAGCTCGTCGAACTGCCCGGGACGCGCGACCAGCAGGATCTTCTCGCCGGGTTCGGGCGCGAGCCGCGTCACGAGCTGCTCGGCCATGGCCTCCCAGTCCATGGTCAGGCGGGGTTGGGCGCCCGCCGTCGCAGCGCACAGGATTACCCCAGCGACGGTGGCGAGGATGGCGGTGGCGGTCCTTGCGATGGTCTGCATCATGAAGCTCCGGAACCGAACGAGATCCCTCGAACGACGCGGCCGCAAGCGGCCGGGCGTCACGCTCCCATGTTACAGATACCGGGACTGCCGCGATGTCACGGGATACCGTGTGGGACGCGTGCCACTAAAGTCTGCGCCGAGAATACGGCGTAGACTTCTGGTCAGGCCCGGTTGGGCGGCAATCGGAGCCGCAGGCGACGATTCTCGAGCCAGGAGTCTGCGCCGCAGAACGCAGCGTAGCGGAGTGCTGCGGCGCAGGGTCATGGAGCGGGGGGGATGGGCCGAAACGCCGAGCCAGCGAGGCGTTTCGGGGCGCTAGCCTGCCGGCATGACGGAAGGCGATGGAGGCGACATGAACGTGCCCGCGACGATGGCGGCGCTCACCGGTGAGAAGGTGCGCTGGAGGTTCGCGGAGCTCGCGACCGAGGCGTTGATGGTCGTGTTTGCCGTCCTGGTGGCGCTCGGCGTCGAGGAATGGCGGGAGGAACGGCAGCTCCGCGAGTTCGCGGATCGCGTCCGGGCTGCGGTCGACCTGGAGATCCGACAGAATCTGGACGAGTTTCGCAGCGCCGGCCCGGACCTGATCGCCGGGCGGGACGATTTGGGAAGCACGTTGCAGAAGCTGCGGGCAGCACAGGAAATGAGTGACCGCGACGAAGAACGCAGCGTCAACTCCAGTTTCAGCGTCGATTTTCCGGACATCTCCACCGCCGCCTGGCGCGTGGCGCAGTCGAGCCAGGCCGCGCCCTACTTCGACTACGCCTGGGTGATCGAGCGCGCCAGGCAGTACGACGGGTTCGAAACGTACCTGGACATTAGAGACCAGGTGCTCGATGCGATGAGCGCGTTGTTCATGGGCGAGATGGAGTTCACGGGAGAGAGAGGGCTGGATCAGGCTGTGGTCGCACTTCAGCGTCTCTACGGTCGGCTGGAGATCCTGGTCCAACTTCACGAAGGCCTGCAGGAGGACATGGAGGCCTACCTCGGCGAGACGGAGACCGAACAGGAGACCGAGGCGGAACGGGAGTCCGCGCCGTAGACGTCGTGGACTCCCGGAGGGTTTTCGGGCGGCAAGCGGAGCCAGGCGACGCTCTCCGGGGCGCTACGCAAGCTCGACCCTGGCGCGATGTCCCGCCACTGAAGCCAGCCCCGAGTCCCGCGTCAGCAGCGGTACGTCGAGCCCCTCGGCGAGCGCCAGATACGCCGCATCGTAGGCTGTCAGGTTGTGCCGAAACCGCCAGATGCGTTCCAGCAGCGGCTGATGGGGATGTCGCTCGATCTGCACGTATCCGAGGGTCACCAGCGCGGCCTCGCCGCCACGGTCGTCGACGTCGCCGCGGGCGAGGCAGCGTCGGAGCGCATTCGCGACCTCGAGATCGATAACGTGCGGAGCGTGCAGTGTCTCGCTCCTGTGTAGAAGCCGTGTCCGCATCCTGTTGCCGGTTTCGGAACGGAGCACGATCTCGACGATGACCGACGCGTCGACAACGATCACCGATTGTCTCGATCCTGCCGGATCAGCTCGGCAGCCGAGACGCTGAGCTTCACAGGAGGCTGCTTTTCGATGCGCTCGAACGCGTACCACTGGCGGAGCATCGTCACGATGTAGGCGGGCACCGACAGCCGCTCGCGGGCAGCGCGGGTCTCGAGCTCCCGGTAGAGCTCGACCGGCACACCACGGAGCAGGACGTCCCGCTCCGCTTCCGGGCTGTCGGATTCGCCCCACGCCGGCGCTGCGTTGCCTTCCCGCGCGCGGTCCGGCCTGCTTGGCCCGCCGCTCTCGGACTCCTGCAGGTACGCCTGCAACGCCAGGCGCACGATGTCGGACGGCCGCCGCGCGTCGCGCTTCGCCCGCTCCGCCACGGCGGCGTTCAGCTCCTGAGGCAACCTGACGCTCAACTGGTCGCGCACCCTGACCCCTCCCTCCTTCAGTCCATTGTAATGCAATGTCGTGCAACCGGGGGCGTCATGCCGGACGCCAGGGCTACCCCGCGCCAGCGGCTTCTTCGGTGGCTGTCGGATCCCGCACCTCCGGAGCGCACACGCGTTCCTCAGAAGCGGAACGTGTACTGGAGCTTCGTGGCCAGCCTCGAGTCCTGTCTCCTGAACTGCCTCCTGAAGTTGGAGCCTCGCTCGAGGTCCTGCACCCAGCCCTGACCGAATACGAAGAAGACCTCGTTTCCCGGCTCGATGGTCCAGTGCACGCGGCTCTGGAGGCCGAGATTTCCTGACCGGTTGTCGAACTGGATCAGGTTGGAGAACGAGAGGAAGGGCGAAACCGCGTAGTTGACCTGCGAGCTGTAGATGCGGGCGACGAAGTCGCCTTCCGGCAGGCTGGCGAACGTCTGGTTGGTATTGAAGCTGATGAGGAAGTTGGGAGGGAGCTTGTAGCTGAGGCCTGTCTGGACCTCCTGCGCGGCGCCCGACCAGTAGCTGCCGAACCGCAGGCCGATGCTGCCCTGAAGCCGCCGCTTCTGCGCCGAGGTGAAAAAGATCCGCATGGGCATGAAGCGGTACTCGCCCACCGGAAGCACGACTCCCGGGGAAATCTCGAACGGCTCGAACAGGCGCTCGTAGGTCGGGTTCAGGTCGAACAGGCTGTGCAGCGAGTCCCCGGAGTTGAAGTGCCAGTCGACCAGCGTGGCGTAGATGTCCCAGCTCTCGACCAGTCCGTTGTCGAGCCGGGTGAAGCGTGTGTAGAAGACGTCGTGAAACATCTGCTGAATGCCGGTCGACGGACTCGGGCGGGGGTTGAAGCTGCCGGCGACCCGCAGCATCCGGACGTTGCTGCGCTGCACGAAACCGATCGCCGGATCGAAATTCTCCTGAATCTCCCGCCAGAGCATCTGGGCCTCGAACCGGTCGTTGGGATAGTGCGCCCCGAAGCCATAGGACGAGTTGTTGTCGGTGACGCCTTCGTTATTGCTCGTCAGGCCGTAGGCGTTGAACAGCAGGTTCTGGTTGCGGCCCAGGAAGTCGGAAGTGGCCAGGCGCACGTCGACTCCCGCGGTGCTGCTCGAGAGCGCGGAAGCGGGATTACCGCTCGTGAGAATGGCGCCGACGTACGACTGCTCCAGGAAGTTCTGCTTGACGCGCCCGACCAGCAGGTTGTTGGCGTCCACGTTCGGGATATCGCGGGTGCGCACGTCGAGCATGCCGACTTCGGTCCGGCCGACTCTGCCGGTCAGCTTGGCGCCGTAGTCGATCGGCACTTCCTGCCCGCCGAGCAGGCCGATCTTCCGGCTGAAGAACGGAAAGATCTCGGCGCCGGTACCGGGAATGCCGCCCGGCGGATCGATGCCGGTGGTGGCGAAGTTGAAGACCCCGGCGTCCTGCAGGAAGAACGTCCGCTTCTCGGGAAAGAAAATGGAGAAGCGCGTGAGATTGATCTGGCGCGCATCGACTTCCGTCTCGCCGAAGTCCGTGTTCGCGGTGACGGACAGCTTGAGACTCGGCGTGATGTTGTAGAAGACGTCCAGCCCCGGCTTCCCGGCGACCGTGTCGCCGCCGGTGCCCGGACGCGGCCAGAGCCGCGCGATGAAGGGGCGGACATCGAGGCCGGCGCCTTGCGCCAGGCCTTCGAGATTCGTGATCTCGCCCGCTTCGGAGATCTGGAAGAACTGTGTCTGAAAGCGCGCCCCGGTCCAGCGGTTCTCCTCCAGCTTGCGTTGAATGGTGCGAGCGATGTTGAAGCCCCATACGGTCTCGCCCGCCGGGAAGCTCAGGGTCTTGAAGGGGATGGCGAACTCCGCGCTCCACCCTTCGTCCGTGCGCGCGGTACGCACGATCCAGATGCCGTTCCAGTCGTCGTTCGTCTCGCCGTTCGCGAACACCAGGCCGTCGACCATGGCGCCGGCCGGATTGGTCGCGAAGTGGAAGGCGTTGCTCTGGTCGCGGAACGTGTCGAGCACGATGGCCAGCCGGTCGTCGGCGTTCAGGCGCGCGTCCCGCGCCATCTGCGACGCGAGCACCTGGCCGGGCTCCGAGTCGTGGCACATGACGCCGATGTAGAGGTTCTCCTCGTCGTAGAGCAGCGTGACCTCGGTCCTCTCCGTGGGCGCGGCGCCGGCCACCGGGATTCGCTGGACCAGATCGCCGATCTTCGGCGCCTGCCGCCACGGCGCCTCGTCGAGCGACCCGTCGATGACGATCTCGGAGGCGATCGCCGTTACCACGGCGGATCGGACGGGGTCCGCCGGAGCCGGTTGTGAAGCGGCGGCGCACAAGGCGGGCGCAACGATACCGTACGAGGCGCAGATTATCGCCAGCGGACCCACGAGCCGGTGGCGGAATCCTCGCTGCATCCGAGCGGCAATGCATCCCGCGTGGACGCCTGCGCTCCCCGGTCGACCATGCCCGATATGCTTCCGCGTAGCGCCTTGCCACGCGGGCGCCTCGCCGCTCGCGGTGCTACGCGCGGCTTCGCCGCGGACGCTTGGTTTCTTCATGTCGTGCAATCGGATCGATGGACCGGGTCGCGGCGGAGCATCCGCGGCTACCGCCCCGGCGCGGCTTCCATCAGGCGCTCCCAGAAGGCGTCGTTGAACGAGGAGCCATCGAGAGAGCCGTCGTCGCCGAGGCGGCTGACGACCAGGTCGAGGCTGGGCACGACGTAGAGCTTGCGATCGCGCGCCCCCTGCGCCGCCACCAGGTCGTCCGGTGCGGCCGGAATCAACGTGCCGGCCGTCGTCACCGGCGGAATCGCCCACGACATCGACGATGTCTGTCCGTTGGTCCACCAGAGAAGGCCGTACGACGGGTTCAGCCCCTGCGAGGGCCGGAGCATCTCGGCGGGGTACTCCGCATCCTCGATGACGGTCTCACCGTCCCAGGTCCCGCCGGCGAGGACGAGCAGGCCGAAGCGCGCCAGGTCGCGCGCGGTGGTGGCGAAGCCGGTGGCGATGGCGGAGTTGGCCCAGGGGCGCGGCTCCCAGCGCGAGTTGCGCATGCCGAGGCGCCCGGTCAGCCACTCCCGCGTCGCCTCGTTGCGGTCGAGGCCGGCCGCCGCCGCCACGATTCGCAGCAGGTGGTGGTACGCGGGCGTGTTGTAGAGCCACTTCGAGCCCGGCGGCGCGTCGTACTCCAGCGCCGGCGTCAGCCCGGTGGTCATGGCCATCAGGTGCCGGATGGTGACCGCGCGTTCCTGCGCTTCGGTCGCCTCGGTCCAGCGGCCGGCGTGATCGGTGACCGGATCGTCCAGCGTTAGGAGCCCACGCTCCTGCGCCAGGCCGACCAGGACGGCGACCACGCTCTTCTGCACCGACGCGACGTCCTCGACGGCGTGCCCGGCCGCGTTCCGACCGTGGCTGCCGTTGACGTGACCGCGCGACGGCGATTCCAGCGTCCAGTGCCGCTCGGCCAGGATGCGGCCCCGGTGAAGGATCACCACGCCGGTCGAGTCCCGTTCACCGGCGAGTACGAGGGCGGCATCCAGCCGCTCGGCGTCCCAGCCGGCGTCCGCCGGGTCGACGGTCTCCCAGGGCTCGTCGACGGGTGGGAAATACAATCGCCGGTCGCTCGCCGGCGGTGAGGCGGACGCGATCTCGCCGGGCTGCTCCAACGCCGCGGGCTGCTCCAACGCCGCGGGCTGCTCCAACGCCGCGCGCTGCTCCGCCGCCGCGCGTCCCGATCCCGCCTCGGCCCATGCCGGCAGCAGAGACGCGCAGGTCGCCGCGCCGATCGCGAACACCACTCGTGCTATCGACATGCATTGCCTCCCGTGCACCGCTCACGGTACCACTCGATGCAGTCGAAGGGCAGGCAAGCGCTGGGGCTGACAGGTTATTCATGATGTGAATGACCATCATTCACGCCGACCACCCGACCGCGTAACGGAGACGCCAGACACCTGCGCGACCTTCGCGCCGAGTACGGGAGAAGGCTCGGGCCGGCCTGCTGCTGCACGGCGGACCGATGCTCGAACGGCTCGGACCGCGGGTGTTGGCGGCGCGGTAGTGGACGGTGCTGGGACGACCGGGATCTGTCCGCCGAGTGCGGAGCGGCCGAAACAACACGCGGGAACCGACGGAACGGCCGAGACAAACGGGACACCCGGACCTGAATGCGGCACCACGAGCGGCCGGCCGAGCCGGGCTGGCGTTTCCGCCTGCACACCATCGTCTTCGAAGCCGACACGCCCGGCGGCAAGCGGTTCGACGTCCTGCTGCTGACCGCCATCGTGACCAGCGTGGCGGCGGTGATGCTCGAGAGCGTGCCGTCGATCCGGGCGCGCCACGGCGCCGTGCTGCTCGGTGTCGAGTGGGGCTTCACGCTCCTGTTCACGGCCGAGTACGTCGTCCGGCTGGCGAGTGTGCGGTATCCGTCCCGATACGCACTGAGCTTCTTCGGCGTGGTGGACCTGCTGGCCATCGTGCCGACGTATCTCAGTCTCTTCCTGCCCGGCGGCCAGGCGCTGCTCGTCGTCCGGGTGCTGCGGATGATCCGGGTCTTCCGGGTGCTCAAGCTCGGCCACTATCTGGCCGGTGGCGAGGAGATCGCGCAGGCGCTGCGCGCGAGCCGCCCGAAGATTGTCGTCTTCCTCGCGTCGGTCGTCTCGATCGCGGTGGTGATGGGAGCGTTGCTCTATCTGATCGAGGGAGAGGCCAACGGCTTCACGAGCATCCCGCGCGGCGTCTACTGGGCGATCGTGACGATGACGACGGTCGGCTACGGCGACATCTCGCCCGGCACGGTTCCGGGGCAACTCGTGGCGGCAGTGCTGATGATCGCCGGCTACGCCATCATCGCCGTGCCGACCGGCATCGTGTCCGTCGCCATTGCCCAGCGTGCGGCCCATCCAGTGTCGACGCAGGCGTGCCTGGCCTGCAGCGCCGAGGGGCACGACGTCGACGCGGCGTTCTGCAAGTACTGCGGCGAAAGCCTGCATGCTCGACGATAGCCGCTGGCCGGGCACCTCGGCCGTCATCGACGAGGCCTGCGGGCTGACGGGCGGGTAGCGGCAAGACCAGGAGGGACTCGGCGGCCACTTGCAAAGGGATCCCCTGAGCACTCACGAAACCTTACGCGATCGCAGGCGAGCACTTGTCGCATCAGGCGATGGTGTCTGTCAATCGTTGCCGGCCGGGCCTTCTTGGCTCCTTGCTGGCAGTTCCATTGCAAAGCAGATGGACAGCGCCAGGCAGCGGCACTTCTTGGTCCCATTCGCTACTTGTTGTCATTCCTGATAGTGACAAGAAAGGGCGCAAGGCGGTGTCACGAACACTGTACGGATACCCTGGACCGTTGCTCTCCCTGAGGGCGGGACGGGTGGGGGCGGGAGCGAGGCTGGAAACCGACGCCGAGGGGCGGGCATCGCGCGCCGCGAGCGTCCCGTGCGATCGAGAAGCGCCCTCACCTCTGAAGAGTTTCTGAAGACGCCCTGAAGCGACAGGGAACGCGGTTACGTAATGCCCTTGTAGCCTGGTTGCCTCCCCATGGTTGACTCCGCCTGTCGATACGTTGCCACAAGCGGATCGCACGGCGTGCACCTTAAGAGCCCGTGGCAAAAGCCCCGCTGCATTCGAGCGGCGATGCATCCCGCGTGGACTGCGTTGCTCCTCGGTCGAATATGCCCAATATGGTCCCTCGTCGCGCCTTGCCACGCGGGCGCCTCGCCGCTCTCGGTGCGACGCGGGGTTTCACCACGGACTCTTAAGATTTCCTGAAAAGCGAACTGCCGGCAAGTAATCGACGCGCCGGGTCTTGACCCAGGCCGCATCCGGAGTCATGATGCAACCGTCTCCCCGAGAAATCGGGCTTGTAAGGCTACCATCGGAGGTAGCAGTCCCCGGTTGGTGATGACAAGCTGACGGGGGGCACCTGACAGGTGGCTCTGCGAACGTTTGGGGGAGCAGAGCCACCTTCTTTTTCCGCCCACGCCCGAAGCAGCGGCGCGGTGAGACTCCGAATGCGCAGTCAGGTCGTGGCGCTTCGAGCTTATGGGAAACGAACCCGCTTGACGCGTGGTGCAGACCCGACAGAGAAACGGTACTTGGCGCGGCCGTCGTGACCACCTGCTATTGGACTCGAGTCAATCGCTTTGCTCCCGTTTCCCCGGTGAGCAGCTCTTGTTGACAGGCAGGTGAGGGACCGCGGCGTGCCTGTCGTTGGCTCCGCGCCAACGGGTTTCCGCCTCGGCTCCGCATCAGCGGCGTTTCCGCCTCAGCCTTCCCGTATGGCGCCGCAGGCGCCGCCACGTGGGCACGAGCGTAGTGGCGCTTACCACGCCGCCGCCGATGCTCAGCACGATGACGACAACGTCCCAGAGCGGGCGCTCGTAGTAGAGGAACGGGAAGTCGAGGCTGTGCAGCCCCTGATACAGCCAGCGCAGCAGCCGCCGGGTGTCGTCGGTCCGCAGCGCGATGTCGCCGCGAGCCGGATCCAGGTAGAGCCAGGTCCGGTCCGAATCCTCGTAGCGGACCCGCAGCACCGGAAGCGACCGCGCCCCCCGGGAATCGTAGTAGTGGGCGTCGAACTCGTGCAGCCATACCGCGTCCCGAACCGGCACGCCGGGCATCGCGAGCTTCGCGAGCTCGACCAGCGACTCGCCTTTCAGATGCCTCTCGCCGAACGCGCGGAACGCCCCGTTACCCGGCCGAGCGGCGGATACGTAGCGCTGCTCGAGCACGGGCCGCGGCGCCCGCGGCAGCAGACCGATCTGCATCCACTGCACTGCCTCCTCGTTCGAAGGCGCGCGATGGCCATGCCAGTACGGTTCGCCCCGGACCTGAACCGCATCGAGCTCCTTGAGCGCGCCGGCCTTCCCGAACGCCCTTTCGATCTCCGCCGCGGCCGTCCGCAGATTGGCCAGCGTCATCGGGTCGACCCGCAGCGGCCCCCCCGTGAAGACCTCGCGCTGCTCGCGCGAGACGCGCGGAGACTGGAACCAGTCGAACGGCCCCACCGAGAGCAGACCGCTGTACGTCCAGGTGAAGGTGATGACGCCGAAGAACAGGCCGGCATAGTGATGCCACTTCATCAGGCCGACGTACGGCGACGGCACCGGTACCTCGCGCGTCCGCAGGCGGAACCGCCGCATCGGGGAATAGCGCCAGAGGCCCCAGACCAGGCCGGTGAGGCACATCACGCAGCCGAGGAGCGACGACCAGATGATGAACTCCAGCCAGACCGATCCGTGCTTGCGTAGCGGCGTGAAGTAGATCCAGTGGGTGACCGGTCCCAGGTACCCCCAGAAGCGCTCGCTCCAGGTGGTGCGCAGCACCACGTCACCGGTGAGCGACGACACGTACAGCCGCGTGTCGTCCGCATCGTCGAGCGCGAAGCGATGCATCGGCATCTGCCCGCGGGCCTGCAGCGTCCACTGGTCGGGCTCGGTGAGGTACCCGTCGTAGTGGAACGGGCCGTCGTATCCCGGGGCGTAGCGACGGGCGATGGACTCGGCCTCGGCGCGACCGACGTAGGTGAACATCTCCCCCGTGTCGGCGAAGACGATCTGCGCGCTGCTGAAGGCGCCGCCGCGGCGGGAGCTGCCGAAGCGGTAGACGGGCCGGTCGCCGAGCATCCCGATCCGGACGCGCTCGACGCCGCTTGCCGCCGGCCGCGGCGCCCTGTTCTTGCCCGCGGCCGGCGCCAACTCGGCGAGGGCCTTGTCGTCGGGGGCGAGGCCGGCCGCCTGCGCCGCATCGAGCGGCGATAGGGTCACGCTGGCGAGGTCGAGAGCGGGCGCGCGCGCGAGGCGCTCCTCGTTCGCCATTCCCGGCATGCGGGCGTACATCATCACCACGCCCGACACGAACCAGGCGACGAAGAGCACGCCGCCGGCTATCCCGAGCCACCGGTGGACGTAGACGATCCACCGTCGCCAGTCGAGCCAACGCTTCAGCGACGGCATCGTGCTCAGTTCGTGCGGATGCGTACGGTGGCCATGACGTTGAACGGCTCGCCCGGGTAGAGCTGCCGGCTACCGAGCGACGATTGCCAGTACGCCGTGTTGGTCACGTTCGTCAGGTTCAGCGCGTACTGCGTCCGGCCCCTCGTGTACGACACGCCGAGGCTGAGACGCTCGTAGCCGTTGAACTCGACGGTCTCGGAGTCGTTCAGGAACTGGGCCGAAATATACTGGCCGGCGCCCATCACCGCGAGCCCGTTCGGCCAGAGGTACGACGTGGAGAAGGTAACCGTGTGCCGGGGCGACCGCCGGGGCGTGTTGCCCGAGAGCACCGCGCCTCTCGACGTCGTGTAGTCGAGGAAGCTGGCCGCCGTGAAGCCGTAGCCGACGTCGAGCAGCCAATCGGAGGTGACGTTGCCCCGCAGCTCCGTCTCGAAGCCGCGCGCGCGCAGGCTGCCGATCTGCTCGTAGATTCCGGCACCGAGCGAACGCGTCAGGTTCCGCTTCTCGATCTGGAACACGGCGTTGCTCCACTGCAGACGTTCCCCCAGGAAGCGGACGCGCTGCCCGGCCTCGTACTGCACACCGTACTCCGGATCCAGCGGCGTGCCGTCGACGTTCACCACGTACTGCGGTTGAAACGACGTGGAGTTCTGCAGGTAGAGGTCGACGGTCGGCGCCGCCTGGTAGACCATCCCGACGCGGTGGTTGAAATCCTGGAACTCGCCCTCGTTGAGGGGACCCTCCGACTCCACTCCGTTCTCCACGGGGTTCCGGTGCGTCGTGCGGTCGAAGATGTCGAAGCGCCCGCCGACGACCACCTTCAGGGTGGGCGCGAGCGTCAGCGTATCCTGCAGGAACAGCCCGGAGGAGTGGGCCGTCTGGTAGTCGTAACGCGTCACCGGGAAAGAGCCGATATCGACGTTCGCGTGGGTCTCGACGGGATTGAACAGGTCGATCGAAGTGGTGTTGAAGTTGGCCCCGCCGCGGCGGTCCGTCCGGTTCGGGTAGAACTGATAGTCCCATCCCGCCAGCACGTCGTGCTCGATGCCGGTCGAGAAGCTTGCGCTCAGCTCGGCCTGATTGACGAGCGAGCGACGGTGGTGGAAGAAGTACAGGAAGCCCCGGTTCACCTGGCTGGGCGGGGTCACGTCCAGAAACTCCGCGACGAAGTACTCGTCGTCGAAGCGACGGAACCCGAGCGTGTCGCGGAAGACGACATTGTCGCCGAGCACCTGCGAGTAGCTGACGCGCAGGTTCTGGTCGATCGCCGACCCGAAGTCCTGCGGCGTGTTGTAGCGGCTCGACGGCGGCACGTTGGGAATGGATGCGCTGTCGTCGCCGCTGATGGCGCGGGTCAGCGGATCGCCGATGATGCCGCGCTCGGCGCTCGGCATGAACCCGCCGTCGAGCGGCACCAGCGGGATGCCGCTGTCGCCGCTGACGCGGTTGCGATCGATGAAGTAGCGCACGTCCAGTTGCGCCGAGTTCGATGCCCGCCACGTCAGAGAGGGCGTCACGTTGGCCCGCCTGGACGGGTCCTGCCGATAGTTGGTGGCCGCTTCGCCGGCGGTGTCGAGACGGTAGAAGACCGTGTCGCTCAGGCGTCCGCCCGCGCCGAACGTCCCCCGGTACGTGTCCCAGCGCCCGAGGGCCAGCGAGGCGTCGTAGGCGGGATCGGGGGTCGGCTTCTTCAGGACGATGTTCACGGTTCCGCCGAGCGCGCCGGTGCCGTACAGCACGGACGCCGGCCCCTTCAGGACCTCGACGCGTTCGACGTTCGCGAGCTGGGTGGTGACGCGGTTCCCCTCGTTGCGGATCCCGTCCACCATCTGCACGTTCTCCCGGAAGCCCCGGAACGTGAAGTACTGGTAGACGCCGTAGTTGGTGTACGCGTTGACGTTGGGCACGTGCTGGAGCGCGGTGACGACGTCGTTGATGCCGTGCGCCTCCAGGTACTCCCGGCTCAGGGTGTTCACCGTCAGCGGCTGGTCGCGCAGCGGCGCCTCGACCCGCCCGATTGTCGGAGCAACGGCTGTGCCCAGCACGGTGATCTCTTCGCGCACGGCCGCAAGCTGCAGACTCGCGTCGACGGTCCGTTGACCTGCGTCCAACGCGATCGTCTGTGCGTGGAGGTCGAAGCCCTGGGCGGCGATCTCCAGACGGTACTCGCCCGGCGCCAGGCCGGTGAACTGCAGGGTCCCGTCGTTCCCGGTGATGCCGGTCTGCTGCGCGCCGGAGCCGGTGTGAATCAGAACGACCGGCGCGCCGACAACGGCGCCCCCGTCCGCATCGGTCGCACGTGCAACAAGCGAAGCGTCCTGCGCCGCAGCTGCCGGGGCGAGCGCCAGCAACAGTGCGATCGCAGCGCCCGAAGTCGTGAAGGGCCGCACGGGTCCCCCTTTCGAGTTCATGGATTGACGGAAGCCGAAACGTAGGAACCCTACGGCGGGATCCGAGCCGGCACAACTTAAGAGTTGCCGAAGATTCTCTTCAGGTACCCGTCAGATGCGGGGTGCTGAGACTACGCTGCCAGCTTCGATGGCGTAGCTCGAGCCGATGAGGCCGCGCCGCTTCGACACCACGGCAAAGCGCCGGGCCGTCAGCCGGTTGCACGGCGTGCGCGGCAACCGGAGCGCGATCATCGGCTCCCTGCCTCCCGCAACACGAATCCGACGCCGCGTACCGTATGGATCAGGCGGACCGGCTGGTCGGCATCGATCTTCCGCCGCAACCGCGAGACGTGCACGTCGATGACGTTGTCCAGCGCAGTGCCGCGGCCGGCCTCCCGCCATACCTCGCGGGCGAGGGTGTCACGCGAAACGACCTGTCCAGTGTGACGCGTCAGATGCAACAGCAGCTCGAATTCCTTTGCGGTCAGCTCCACGACCGCGCCGCCCCGGGTCACCCGGCGCGCCGCGCAGTGGATGACCAACGTGTCGAGCGACAGGCACTCGGCCTCCGCGGGCCTTCCCCGGCGCGTTACCGCTCGAATGCGGGCCAGCAGCTCGGCGAAGGCAAACGGCTTGACGACATAGTCGTCCGCGCCCGCGTCGAGGCCCACCACGCGATCGTCCAGCGTATCGCGCGCCGTCAGAACCACGATCGGCGTCTGGAGTCCGCGCCGCCGCACCGCCGACAGGATCTCGATGCCATCCCGACCCGGCAGGCGCAGGTCGAGCAGGATGAGGTCGAATCGGTCCGTTGTCAGACGATAGAACGCCGCTTCCCCGCTGGTCTCGACGATGACTTCGTAGCCCTCTCCCTCGAGCCCCTGACGCAGCGCCTCGGCGACCTTCAGCTCGTCCTCGACGACGAGCAGGCGCAATGGACGCCCAGGTGCGACGCTCCCCGCTGCGGCGCCCGGCATGGCCGTGCTGGTCGGTACTAGTCGCATCTCGTCGGCCGAGCAGCCAAATGCGAGTCGAACTCCGCTGATCGGCTTGCCCACAGCAAGCGTAGAGCAGCAATACGTTCGGGTTTGCTTAAGTTTGGATGAACTCTTGCTGAAGTCCCACCTTCAGCATATCGTCAGTTGGTCTTCAGGTTGCGGCCGGTTGCTCGCCGTCGCCTGAATACGGAAAACGCCAACAGAAAGTGCCGACCCGACGCCGGTTCAGCGACTGCGCACCTTCAGGTCGCGATCGAGCTCCACCACCGCGGCGCCGAGTCCGCTGCCGGCGCGCCAGACGTAACGCACGTCCGATATCGACACGCGGTAGCCGTCCTTCGATTCCTCGACCCGGTAGGCCGGGAAACGCGTCCAGACGGACAGCCCCCAGACGTGCGGCGCGGTCATCGCCGCTCGCGTGACGGGAGTCTCGCCGCCGCGTTCGATGGACGGCCGCGAGATGCGTATCGGATCGCGTGACAGCCAGTCGACCTCCAGGAAGTGGTAGTGCTCCGCGTCGGCAACGACGATGTGGCGCAGCAGCGGGTTGCCGGGCGCCGGACTGGCCATTACCTCCACCGGCGTGTCGTCGCGGTCGGCCAGCCACGCGGCGACCTGGCGCTCCGCGAGCAGGGACGCGGCGACCATCAGGACAATGTAGAGGGTGGCGGCCGACAGGCAGAGGGTGGCGAGCCGAGGAATACGCCCCGTCCAGCGGCCGGCGAGGCGCAGCCAGACGATGGCGGCCACGCCGGCGCACCACAGAAGGCGGGTCGCCGCCGGGGCCCCTTCGAATCCGGTGATGAGCGACGTCGTCGCCACGCCCAGGATGATCCAGCCGGCCGCGCCGACCGGGGAGGTGCTGCGCGCCAGGACGACCGAGGTTCCCAGCAGCAGCCAGACCCACGGGTCGACGACGAACAGCGCGTCGCCGTAGAACCACGTGCCGTCGAAGGGCATCAGGAAGCGGACGCCGTAGGTGTTCAGCCAGTCGAGCAACGGGTGCGAGACGACGGCCAGCGTGCTCAGTGCGAGCAGGGGACCGGCCCGCGCCCGCGGCTCCCGTCCGCGCCAGCGCGCGAGCCCGCGGTCGAGGAGGAGCAGCAGCGCCGTCAGCACGACGGGGAGGACCACCATCGCAAGCACGCCGTGCGTCCAGCCGCGCCGGAACCCGAGCGACAGGTCGCGGCTGACGAACAGCGTGACCGCGTCGATATCGGGCGCATTGGCGCCGAGGATCAGGGCCGGCGTGGCGAGCGGCGTCCAGTTTCGGAGCCGCGTCTCCGCCAGGGTGGCGCCGGCCAGGGTATGGGCGAGCGGGTCCATGGAGCGCCACTAGAATACTCAAGCCGTCGGATCTCCCGGCGGACGTTACCGGGGAGCAGGCGTGACGAAGAACGTGTTGAGTGACTTGAACGTGGCGTTCATCGGGGCCGGGGCGATGGCGTCGGCCATGATCGGGGGGCTGCTGGCGCGGCACGACGTCGAGCCGGACGGCGTCATCGCGAGCGACCGCCACCGGGAGCGGCTGGATGCGGTGGGCGGCCAGTTCGGGGTCCGGACGACGCTGGACAACCTCGCGGCGGCGCGGCACGCGCACGTCGTGGTGCTGTCGGTCAAGCCGCAGGTGCTGCCGGGGGTGCTGGCGGAGCTGCGCGGCGCCGTCGAGCCCGGCGCGCTGGTCGTCTCCATCGTGGCCGGGGCGACCATCGCCTCGATTGCCACCGGCCTGGGGCATCGGGGCATCGTGCGCACCATGCCGAACACGCCGGCGCAGGTTGGCGAGGGGATGACGGTCTGGACGGCGACGCCGGAGGTCTCCGAGGGGCAGCGGGAGCAGGCCGGGGCCATCGTCGCCGCGCTGGGCCGGCAACTCTTCGTCGAGGAGGAGAGGTTCCTCGACATGGCCACCGCCATCAGCGGATCGGGGCCGGCCTACGTGTTCCTGATGATGGAGGCGCTCATCGACGCGGCGGTGCATCTCGGCTTCTCGCGCGACGCCGCGCGGGAGCTGGTGGTGCAGACGATCCGGGGGGCGGCCATCTACGCGGAGAACCAACCCGTGCACCCGGCGGAGCTTCGCAATCGGGTCACTTCTCCCGGCGGCACCAGTGCCGACGCGCTCTATCAGCTCGAGAAGGGGGGCTTCCGCACCGTCATGTCCGACGCCGTGCTGGCCGCCTACGAGCGCAGCGTGGCGCTGGGAGAGATGAGCACGAAGGCCGCTTCGGCGAAGGCGGCCTCCGCGGGTTAGCGCCAGCTCGGCGTCGTCTGCGCGGCAGCCGACGGACCGCCTCCACGCTCTGGCTCCTGGTCTCTGCGGCGCAGCGGGGCTTTCGCCACGGGCTGCTAGCGGGGCGCCAGGTTCTCGAGCCCGCGCCGCGTCTCCGGCGTCCACTCGCCCGGCATGACGTAGTCGTCGCGCCGCGGCATTCTGACCTCGCGCAGGCTCTCGGCGTCCATGACGTCATTCTCGCCGATGATGCCGTTGCGGTAGAGCAGGTACGCGGTCACCGCGTAGGCCTCCTCGTCGGTCAGGACGCCGGGGCGGTCGTAGGGCATGACGCGGCGGATGTAGTCCCAGATGCTGGGCGCGAACGGCCAGTGGCGGATCGGCCAGTAGTTGGTTCGGGTCGTCACGTCGCCGCCGACCAGTTGAATCGACGGCCCCTCGCTGCCGGTCGGGCCGTGGCAGTTCGAGCACCCGCGCCGCCCGAACACCATCTCCCCCTGGGCGGGGGTACCGCTGCCGGGCGGCAGATCCTCGCCGTCGGGGCCGACGATCCGGTCGCGCTCCTCGGCCGCGGTCGGGGGGCGGCCGAGTCCCGAGGGGGATGCGGCCTCCTGGGCGTGGAGGGCCGCGCCCGCCAGGAGAACGACGACGGCCACGGCGGCGCCGGCCGCGCGCCAGGGGCCCCCGCTAGCCGTGAACGTCCACCACCACGTCGGTCGGTGCGAGTCCATTGGTCACCTTCCCGTCGGCGCTGACCTTCCAGGGCTGGATCCAGTTGCAGTAGCCGAGCTGGCTCTGGATGGTCCCGTAGAGTTGCCCGCGCGTGAGGCCCCAGTAGCGGGCGTACTCTTCCTCGCTCGGTTGCAACTGGCCCCGCTCGTCGAGGCAGCGCGACTGCAGCACCGCTTCCTCGCCGTTCCAGCGCCACGGCAGGTGGAAGCGGGTGTGGGCCTTCGGCAGCACGGGGCCCGAGAGCTCCGCCTCCTGCCAGGTGCGGCCGCCGTCGGCCGACACCTCGACCCTGCTCACCTTGCCGGCGCCGGACCAGGCCAGCCCGCTGATGACGTGCAGGCCGTGGCCCTGCAGCTCGTGCGAGCCGGACGGCTGCGTGATGACCGAGTTGGGTCCGAAGTCATAGGCGTCGCGCTGCGTCTTCGGGTTCGGCGTCAGGAAGCGCGAGTGCTCCTGGAACGAGAGGTACGGCTGATCCACCACCTTGATGCGCTTGAGCCACTTCACGTTGTAGATGCCCTCGAACCCGGGCACCAGCAGCCGCAAGGGATAGCCGTGATCGGGCCGCACCGGCTCGCCGTTCTGGCCGTAGGCGACGAGCACGTCGTCGAGCGCCTTGGCCAGCGGCAGGCTCTTGGTGTGCTTGCCGCGGTCGGCCGCCTCGGCAATGACCCACGACGCGCCGTTCTTCAACCCCACCTCGTTCAGCAGCACCGACAGCGGCACCCCGATCCATTCGCTGCATCCCATCCGGCCGTGCGTCCCGGTGACGGTGGCGGCCCGCGGGTTGGGCCGGTTGCCGACGCACTCGAGGAAGTGGATGCGGGAGACGAACGGCAGCCGCCGCAGCTCGGCCATCGTGAACACGAGCGGCCGCTCCACCATCCCTTCGACCAGCAGCGTGTGCTCGGCCGGGTTGATGTCGGGAATGCCGTAGTAGTGCTGCGTCGTGAAGTGCAGCGATGTCGGGGTGATGGTCCCGGTCAGCTCGGCCAGCGGCGTGCGCGCGCTCGGGCGGTACGGCTCCGGCCGGATCCGGGGCGTGTCGTAGTGGCTGCGGCCCTCGACCTCGCGCGTCGTAGTGACGAAGCGCGAGCGGCGGCCGTAGAGCACACTCTCGAGCGAGTTGTTGTCGAGGACCGAGCGTGTCGGCTCGGCCGCCCCCGCCGGCTCGGCGACCAGCGCCAGGCTCGGCGGCGCGGCCACCAGGCCCGCCGCGGCAGCGCTCTTCTTCAGGAACCGGCGCCGGCTCGTCTGCTTCTCGCCCATCGATCCTCTCCTCGGCTCCGGTCGGGAGCGCTCTTGTCCGCGGGCCAATGTCCGGGACCCGGTGGCAAGGAAACCGCAACGTTCACCACCAGCTCCCAGCACACGATACCAATCCGCAATGCGGCCGACAACGAAAACCTCTCCCGCCACGGGCCGGATTTCCTGCGCCGTCGGAACGCGTCCGCCCGGCGCGCGGCCCGGAATCCCGCCGCGTGCGCCTACGGCCAGAGCCAGCCGAACGTGCCGGCGGTGAGCAGCGCGTAGATCGCGCCGTCGAGCATCGTCAGGAACGTGAAGCGCCAGCTCCGGTACCACCAGATGCTGCTCTGCAGGATCGCCAGGGAATAGCCGGCGAAGGCGACCATGCCGACGACGCGGAAGACGAGGCCGTACTCCGCACCGGGCCCGAGCGTGAGACCGGCCGTGTAGCCGGCGATGGCGCCGACCAGCAGGCTGTAGCCGAACCAGCGGGCGAGGCTCGTGCCGATGGCCATCGGCCCGTTCGGGATCACCGTGACGAACGCCACCGGCCCCGCCTTCATCTTGTCGATGAACGCCGGCTCGCTCATCTCCTTCGTGCTCGCCGGGCGGGGCATGACGTAGTCGCCCGGCGGGATCTTGAACGGCCGCAGGGCATCCATCACCTTGGCCTCTTCGGGGAAGGCGCGGGAATCGCCGGCGTGGTACGACAACACCATGTGGATGATCGAGCTGACCACGAAGACGAGGACGCCCGAGAGCAGAATGGGCAGCCAGAGCGCCGGGACCGAAACCATCACGACCTCCTGAAGAGTGGTCTTCTATGTGCAGATGCGCAGGCCGAACGGCGAGGAGGCGCCCCGACCGGTGCGTGGAGCGGTCGGGCGCCTCCCGCGAAACGCCGCGGGCGCGAAATGGACAGGGTCCTACTGCCCGTCCTCGCGCAGCGCGTTGAACTCGCGGGCACGGTTCGCCGTCGCCTCGTTGCCGATCAGCTCCAGCCGGCGGCTGCCCGGGAGCGACAGCCCCGCCGTGTCGCCGAGCTGGCCGCCTTGCATGAGCTCGCCCATCGCCCGGTCGATGGCGCCCGCCGCGATGGCTCCCATCGCCCCGACGAAGAGAATCCCGACCCCCGCGTCGCGCGCCGCCGCGAGCGAGGGCGCGCCGGTGAGGATCGGCTTGCCGGCCATCTCGACGGCGCGCCGGCACTGGTCGAGCGGAATGCCCGGCACGAAGATGACGTCGCCGCCCGCCTCGGCGTAGCTGGCCACCCGCTCCAGGGCGTCCTCGAGCGGGCCGCTGTCGGCGACCACGTCGCTGCGGACCAGCAGCGCCAGATCGTCGTTGCGCCGGGCGTCGACCGCCGCGTGCACCTTGTCGACCATCGCCTCGCGACCGAGAATCTTGCCTTCGTCGTAGCCGGCCAGGTGCTTGGCCCCGTACAGGTCCTCGATCATGACGCACGCCGCGCCGGCCTTCTCCATCCTTTGCACCGTGCGGTAGACGTTCAGCGGGTTCCCGCCGCCGTCGTCGGCGTCGGCGATGATCGGCGTGTCGATGCGGTCCGCGGTCCGGCCGCAGAACTCGACCAAGTCGTCCATCGTGATCATCCCGAAGTCGCCGATGCCGTACTTGCTGAACGACAGGGCGCTGCCGCCGGTCATCACGATCTGGAAGCCGTGCATCTCGGCCAGGCGCGCGGTGCCGACGTCGCCGCAGTTGACGCAGTACGGCGGGTTCTCTCCGCCGAGGAGCCGGCGGAATCGTGCGCCGGGGCTGTCGCTGCCGCTCGACTGCGCCGCGGCCGTCGCGCCGGGCATGGCCGCGCCGGCGAACGCCGCGCCGGTGGCGGCCCCCGCGCTCTGCATGAACCGCCGGCGGGACGGCCTCTGTGTCGGGGCATTCGGTATCTGTCTGCGCATCGGTGATCTCCTCGCGTGCGGAGGTTTCCGTAAGGGCTCTCGCGTCCGCTCACCTTACCCGATTCTGGCGCCCGCGAGGATTCGGTTGCAGCAGGTCCGGGTGCTCCCGTTCGAGCCGGGCGCGGTCCATGCGCAGCAGCATCCGTTCCTGCTCCGGATCGCGCGGCCTCCGGCCGGCCGGGCGACCGGGCGGTTCGGCGGCGAGGATCCGGGCCCAGCGCTCCCGCTTGAGCCGCCGTACCTCGGCCTGGAACTCGTCGTAGTCGATCACGATCGGCGAACCTCCCGCTCGACCTGTTGCAGTGCTTCCTTTTCCTCGGGGATCTCGTTCGTGCGCTGCCGCAGGTAGCGCCAGTCCAGGCGGTGCGCGTACAGGTGGGCGAGTCGCCGGGTCCAGCGCCCATCCTCGTCGCTGTTCCAATGTACCCACGCCCGCAGGCGGTCGAGCAGCAGGTCTTCCACTCCGATGACCACGACGCGCAGACCGTCGACGGAGATCTCGGTCCGCGGCGCGTCCTCGCCCGGGAGGCCGGCCGGCGCCGGCGCCTCGAAGAGCAGCTCGAGGTCCGCGTGGTACCAGAAGCGGCCCTCCTTGCGGAATCCCAGCGCGGCGAACGCGGCGTCCACCTCAGGCCCGTGCGCCAGCGCCAGGTCCATGTCGTGGGTCGCGTACCCGCCCGCGGTGTAGAACTCCAGCGCGCCGCCGCCCACCAGCACCGGTTCGATGTCGTGTTCGGCCAACCGTGCGGTGAGCAGCCCGAGCGCGAGCAGGCGCCGCCGGCGCGGGTCGGCTTCGTTGCGCAGGCGATCCACGTCCTCGCCGCGGAGTCTCATTGGTGGGGTCTCTGAGGAGGATCGGCCCGGTTCCGCTTGGCGCGCGGTGGCTGGAAACTCCGCATCCGGTCGACCTGCGCCCTGTACCCGCCGCGCTTCCTTTCGATCAGGTTCTGTTGCATCAGCCAATTGATGTCGCGCGTCAACGTCTTGTCGGTCTTGCCGGCATAGAGCTCGGCTACGGCGGGATCGAGACGTCGCAGTTCGCTCCGCGGTACCGCGTGCTTCCGTTCCGTCAGGGCAAGCGCGATTTCGCGACGCCGGCTGAGCGCCGGCGACCGTCGCTCTTGCCGAAATCGGTCGAACACGAAGTGCTTCCATGCGATGGACAACTGGATTGCGTCTATCTCGTCGCACTGTTTGCCCAGCCCGTCGACGAGACCCTGCAAGGCGTAGAGGACGAACCCCAGCGGATCTCCCCGCCCGCCGCCGGCACGGCTCGACCGGTCGAGCTGTCGGTAGTACTCGGCCCGTGTGAGGTTGTAGTGATTGCTCAGGATCTGCGCCGAGGTAAGCGGTACCCCGGCGCGGGCCAGCAGCATGAACTCGACCAGACGTGCCGTGCGGCCGTTGCCGTCTCCAAAGGGATGAATCCAGGCGATGTACAGGTGGGCGAGGATGGAGTGGAGTATTGCCGTCGCAACCCGGTCGTCTTCGTCCTGTCTGAACATCGACAGGCCGCCCTCCTGCTCCAGCCATCCGCACAGGCGATCAAGAAGGAACGCGCAATCCGCACGCGGAGCGCCGCGATAGTGGCCCACGCCGACGGTGTGGGCCGGGATCTCGCCGGGAACCACCCCTTCCTCCAGATGGTCCTCGAGGCCGTCGAGCACCTGGCGGTTGCGCTTCGCAATCCACTCCGCGGTGAGTGGGATCCCGACCCCATCCACTATCGCGTTCGCGATTTCTCCACAGGCGTCCAGAACGTTGTCCACTTCGCGACCCAGGTAGTCCTGCGACGGCGGCAGGGGAAGTCGTCCCTGGATCATCCGGTTCCGAATCTGTTCGGTGCTCAGCGTGTTGCCCTCGATCGCGGTGGTTGCCTGCACCCCCTTGACCAGATAAACCGTCTGCATCTCCTCGGCGGCCCCCGGCGGCAATGCGGACCCGGCGATCTGCCCGCAGCGCGCCACCGCCTGACCCAACAATGTCCAGAGACGAGCTGGGGCCGCCTGGAAATCTACCCGAAAGCTGATCCAAGGATGGCTGCGTCTGTAGGCTCGGTCGTTCGTCAACGTCGCCCTCCCGCTGACGTGGGGTTACGGACATCGGCTATTTTAGCTCAAAAAATGTCCTGTAATATGTCCCCTATTCTGTCCCTTGTTCTCGCTGGCCGGTCCGCGCAACAAGCGAAGGCGGCGGACGTGCGCCAGAACGCGTGCTCCCGGCGGCAGACGAAGGGGACGGCACCGATTCGGGCGGGGTCGAACCGGCACCGTCGTGACGGGGTACGGGGCGGGCAGCGGCTTCCGCCGCGCTACACGCGCGGTTGCACGATCTCGATACGTACCCCGTCGGGGCCGACGACGAACGAGATCAGCATGTCCTCGCCGAGCGGGTTCGTGAACGGGCGCGGCTCCATCGTGAACTCGACGCCCTTGGCCTTGATCTCCTCCGCGGCGGCGCGCAGGTCGGGGTACTGCCACCCCAGGTGATCGAACGCGCGGCCCTCGGTCGGCGCCAGATCGCCGTCGTGTTGCGAGATTAGCAGCCAGACGGTGCCGTAGCGCAGGCCCGCGATGCGGCCCTTCAGGCTGTCGCGCTCGCCCGCGAAGATGTGCTCGTACCAGTCGAGCGCCGCGGCCGGATCGTTCGAGCGGAGGTGCAGATGGTGGAAGCCGAGCCACTCGGTGTCCTCGACCACCTCGATCTTGGTGCCCCAGGGATCCTCGATGAACGCCAGCTTGAACAGCCCCTCGATCTCTCGCATGGGATCGAGAATCCTGATGCCCGCGGCCTCGAACGAGTCCATCTTGGCGGGCAGGTCCGGGAACGAGAAGCCGATGTGGTCCACGCCGCTGCCGACGCTCGGGCCGGTCGGCTCGCGCTCGAAGAAGATGATGAGCGTGTCGCCGGCGGCGCAGGCGTTGTGCCGGCCGTAGTCGGTGCAGCCCATATGGGTCATGTACCACTCCTTGGCCTCGGCCGCCGAGGTCGCGACGAGGTGGATGTGGTGGTAGTCGGCGGCGGCGGCCACGGCCGGGGCGCCGGCGAGCCAGGCGGTCAGCACGACGAGTGGGAGCAGTCTGCGAATCATCGGAACATCCCTCCAGGTGAGCAGCCTCGGGGAGGTTGCGCCGCGGCAAGCGGTGCAGACTCCCCGGCAAGGCCCGATTGGACGGCAATCGGGCCCGCACGCGACGTTTGTCGGGCTGGCGACCGATTATAGCGATACGAACGCGATCCCCCACGCGGCGATGCCGACGGCCAGGCCGAGCAGGGTGTCGATGCTGTAGTGGTAGCGGGCGAGCACCGTCGCGGCGACGATGCTCGCCGCCACGAATGCGAACCCGGCGCCGGCAACCGGCGCGCCCGCGAACAGGATGGTCAGGGCCACCGCCACCGCCGTCGCCGCGTGACCGCTGGGGCAGGTGTTCACCTGCACGCTCATCCGTTGCAGCACGGTCGCGTTGAGGCGCCGCAGGACCAGGTGGGGCATCCAGAGCGGGCGGTCCGCCGCCAGTGCGCGCGGCGGCCGCGTCTGGATCCACGGCAGCATGCCGTAGCACGTGAAGCCCGCGATCAGGGCGGCCGTCCAGAACTCGTCCGCCCGGCCGCGGTGCCCGAGGGCCAGGAACACGCCGAAGCCGGCGGGAACGAAGGGGTAGGCCAGCAGGTAGGTCGCCTCGAACCAGGAAGCCACGACGCGGGGGGCGCGCGCGGCGGCGCGGCGCAGTCCGCTGCGCTCGAACAGCCATGTGTCGAACGCCAGCAGTCGCCGTTCCATGCCCAGGGACGGCCGCCGGAAGAAGAGGCCGCACACCCAGTAGCTCTGCAGCAGATAGACCGCGGGCACCCAGTCGCGGATGATGCGCAGGCTGGGAGACGGCCGGAGCTGCGACAGCATGACGGCCAGCACGATGCACACGAGGCCGACCAGCAGCACGCGGCGGCGGCGCGCGGATGCGAGCGGGCGAAGGCGCGAGAGGATGATCAGATAGAGGAAGAAACCGCAGACGATCCACTCCGTAATCCAGAGCTGGCGCAGATCGAACGGCATTTCCTTGCTCAGGCTACCCGATCGCTTGCGTGGATGCAGAGTCGGATTCGTTCTGTGCCGGTGTTTCGGTCGCCGGGCCCCCGCGCAATACCCTGACCGAGGGGGCCACCAGCCAGATGACCCCCACTATCCGGCCCGCGAGAATCGCGAACGAGGCCGCGACGGCGCCGACGAGGTCGAATCCGTGGATGGCCACGCTCAGCACGGCGGCGATGGTGAGGACTTCCAGCGCGGTTGCCCGCGCGGTGGGCCGCGTGTGGCGCGCGTGCACCAGCACGCCGCGCTGCAGGTGCAGCGCCACCGATAGCGCGGGGAAGACGGCCAGGATCGCAAGGGGCAGCAGGGCGAATTCCGTCAACTCGGGGCTCAGTCCGGAGATCGTCTCGAACCAGACGTTGGCCAGCGGCGTCAGGGCGATGGCCGACAGCCCCGCCGTTGCGCCCACCGCCAGCAGGACCGCGAAGTTGCGCAGTCGCGCGAAATGCTCCCGGTGCGGGCCCAGCAGCGCGATGACGACCTCGAGATACGAGAGCCCGACCGCGCGGAAGATGAAGGTCACCCCGTGGATCACCGGAAGCACCGCGAGCGACTCGATCGGAAACCGCGCCTGGCCCATGAAGAAAGTCACGAGCGGCTGCGACGAGAGGGCGATGAACGTGGTCAGCCCCAGCGGGGCGTAGAAGCGGACCAGGGACGGCAGCCGAAGCGCGGCCATCCGTTCCGGCGCGCGGGGGCGGCGGCGCAGGTCGGCGACGACTTCCCGCGACATCGCCCGGCTGGCCAGTGCCTCTACGACCACCCCGGCCGACAGTCCCAGCGCCCCCACCCAGGCGCCCGGCATTCCGGACGCCAGGAACGCCCCGAGCGCGGTCAGCGACATGGCGGCCAGACGCACCGCCGTGCCGTAGGCGACGCGCCGTGTCTGGTGGTGGCGGATGAGCAGTCCCTGCCGAAAGCGGCGGTAGGCGATGGCTGCCGGCCACGGCAGCAGGATGGCGAGGGCGCCGTGGGTCAGGCCGGCGACGTCCGCCGGAAGCTGCAGCAGGCCGGCGATGGCCTGGAAGACCGGAGGGAGCAGCACGACGAGCTGCACCGCCGTCATCAGCGCCGCCAGGCCGTAGGCGAACCGGCGCAGGGCGCGGAAGCTCGCCGCGTCCTCGACCAGCGCGGTCGAGGCGCTCATCAGCATGATGACCGGCGACTCGATGATGATGGCGAAGGCGAACGCAACGCCGAACGCCGCCAGGTTCGGGGCGGCATCCGGCAGCCGCGCGATGATGGCCGCCAGGTAGGGGCCCTCGGCCGCCATCATCAGCCACGTGCCGGCCAGCGGCAGCCAGAAGCGGAAGATCCGGCGGTAGGAGAGCTGGGCGCTCTTCACGCCCGGCGGGACGCTCGGTTCGACAGGCGCGATTCGCGAGGATACATCGGCTCGCACCCGTCGGTGAAGCTCCCTTCATCCGCTCGGCCTCCCTGGGTCTTGACGAATCGATCCAGCCACGTGTAGGATTCATTGTATCTGAGATTGAGTCTCAGTTGCATTAGTTTCGTCCCGCGGAGACGTTGGGACGGACGAGACGCTCGCCAGCGTGTGTGGCAGCACCCGGCGAGCCTGACGAGCGCCCGGTCCGAATGGGCCGGCCACACAGAGCACGCGTGAGAACCGCTACCGCACCTTCGTGCGGGAAGAACGGGCGTCTCGGCGTGCGAACGAAAGGACGCCCGGATGTTCAGGCACACCCCCGCACGCCTCCCCGCGCCAGTAGAACTCTTCCGAAGTCCGGTCTGCAGGACCAGGACGTTCGCATTCAGAAACGGAGTCGAACATGTGCCGTAGCGGCGACTCGGAGACCCTGGCCAGGGAAGCGAGGCTGGCCATTCATCAGTGCGGGCACGGCCTGCTCCATCTGCGCGTCAATCGCGTGACGCTGACGCTCACCCCGGAGGAGTTCGCCCGACTCGCGATGGTCGTGGGCGAAGCCTACATGCGTCTCGGCACGCGGGAATCCGTGCAGCCGTACGAGGCGCATTAGGCGAGCGTTGAGGGACAACGCCCGTCCACCCGCGGCTGGCAGTTCTCCTGGTGGTGGACGGCGTCGAGAGCACCCGACATGGGGATGACGTCGTCCAACACCGCCCGCGCCGTCCGGGAGTTCCGGCGCCTCGCGCGGCTGCTTCTCAGCGAAGAGCGCCCCGATCACGACGCCGCCTGGGTGGCATGGCAGATCCGGGCTCTCTATCGGGAGATTCCGGATCTCGTCCTCACCATCGAGGACGTCAAGGAGGCGTTCGGACTCGATGACGATGCGACCACCCTCGTTCTCGAGAGGTTGACCGAAGTCGGGTTCCTGCGGGCGGACGGACGCGGTTTCGTAGCGGCGTCGTAAGGAGGAATGATGACGACCTCGAAGAAGGAAGCGCGGCAGCAGGACTCGAAGAAGGAAGCGCGGCAGCAGGATCCGCAGCCGGCCAGCGGCTGCCACACCGACGTGCTGCTCTCCAAGGGCCCCATGGGCGAGATATCGGTCTGCTCGGCCGGCTGCCTGCACATCGATACGCCCGCCATCAGCATCCGGCTGACGGAACCGGACTTCCGCATGCTGGTCCGCATGTTCTCGACCGCCGCCACGAAGCTCACCACCATGCGCAACACCGCCGTCCACTAGGAGCACATCGGGTGACACTGCGAAGGACGACCATCTTCAGGGAGGCCTGACACATGTCCGGACGGCAAGGCGGCCCGGCAACGCGCGCACGTCGAGGCGCGGTCATCCGACGCGGCAACAGGAAACTCCCGAAACGCATCGCTGCCGGCAGCGAAGGCACTCGCCAGGCAGGAATGCATCCGATGCCACTTCGAAGCACCATCCGTCGGACGAACATCATCGTCGGCGCAACCGTTGCCGTCGTCGTCTTCGCGCTGTCGGTGACCGGCGTCGTGCTTGCCTACGAGCTTCGCTCTATCGCCGGAGCGCAAGGTCCGTCACACCCCGGGTGGGATGCGAAGCGGCTCGCGACGTTCGCCGGGCATGCGGCGTCCCGGGAAGCGGTGTCGACGCTGGTCCTGCATTGCGGACAGGTCCCGTGTCCTTCTCGCGATCAGATGCTGGTGATGGCGGCCGCGCACCTGGAAGTCCCCTACTGGACTCTGGCCACCGCCGTCGACTCGCTGGGCGCGGATCCGGCGCGCGCGGCACCGCGATGATCCGGGGTGGCCGGGGCTTGTCGACCAGGAGCTCGTGTCCGTCTCTCGGGGATTGCGTGCCGTTTTTCCGTTTCGACGGCGCGCGATAGGGCGGCCACGTCTCTCCGAGGAACCAGGGCGTGGCCGCCCGCCGACGGCAGGCCGAGTCAGCCGTCGTGCCCGCCCATCTGCTCCGCCAGGTAGTTCTGAATCCCGACCTTCTCGATACGGTGGAGTTGCGTCTCCAGCCAGTCGACGTGCTCCTCCGATTCGGTGAGGATCGGCGCCGCCAGCTCGCGCGTTCCGTTGTCGCCGAGCCGCACGCTCAGCTCGATGAGCGTGTTGTAGTGGGCGACGCCCCGCATCTCCAGCTTGAGGTCGTTCTCGAACTGCTCCTTCACGTCCGTGCCGACCCGGATGACGTCGTAGCGCGCGATCTCCGGAACGCCCTCCAGGAACAGGATGCGCTCGATGAGCTTCTCGGCGTGCTTCATCTCGCCGATCGACTCCTCGTGGTGCTTCTTCGCCAGATCGTGGAAGCCCCAGTCGGCGCACATCTTCGACTGGCAGAAGTACTGGTTGATGGCGGTGAGCTCGATGGTGAGTGCGCCGTTGAGTCCCGCGATGATGTCGGATTGACCCTTCATGTTTCTTCTCCTCTCGCCCCAGCGGACCGTGCAGGGGTCCACCTGTTTTCACGCTACTACCTGGGAGGTAGGAGAGGTGAGAATGCGACTCAGTCGCGCAAGAAAAAAAGACGAAGCTTCACAGCACCTTGGGTGCGGGCATGCGGTAGCCGCTCCAATGCTCTGGCGATCGTCTCTTCCCTGCGGTAGCCCGAGATGAAGATTACCGGCAGATCGCCCAGCTCCGGGGCGCGCTGCATCAACTCGATGCCATCGGTTCCCGGCAGCACCAGGTCCAGCAGGACCAACTGGGGCTTGTGCATCCTGACCAGGTCGGGCACCCGCTGCGGCTCGCCGGTCACGACCGGGTGTAGCCGGCCGCCGACAGCGCGTCCCGAACGTAGCGCAGCGTCTGCGGGTCATCGTCGACGACCAGGACGTGCGTCGGCTTCCGACCCTCCCGGGGCGAACGGGAGCGGCTCGGGGCCGAGCCGGACGCCGTACCGGCGCCGGCTCCTTCGGCCACCGGAATCGTGAAGGTGAACTTCGTGCCCTGGCCGCCCCCTCTGCTCTCGGCCCGAATCCGTCCCCCGTGCGCCTCGACCAGACCCCTGCAGATGGCCAGGCCCAGGCCGTACCCGCCGACGCCGCGCTCCGGGTCGCCTCCGGCCAGGCCAGTGTGCTTGCTGAACAGGTGCGGCAACTGCTCCGGCGGCACGCCCCGGCCTTTGTCGGACACCGAGATCGCAACGTACACACCGTCGCGCATTGCGTCGATGCCTATCGGCGCCGACCCTAAGCGCCAACGCAACGCAATCTCGAGAAGCGGCGCGTAGACCCTGCCGACGAACAGCTTCAGGGCGGTGGAGAAGAGGCCCTGGAAGCGGCGCCACGGGCCCGGCCGGCCGCGCCTGGGGATGTGCGACAGGTGGGCGGGCAGGATGCCGAGCGACTCGACCAGCGAGAACAGGAGGCACGGGATGACGACGAACGGAATGACCCGGAAGACCTTGCCCATCATGCCGGGCACGAACATCATCGGCATGAACGCGGCCACCGTGGTCAGGACCGCGAAGGTGACCGGCTTGGCGATCTCTCTCGCCCCCTCGATGCTGGCGCGAAGCCCCTCGCCGTGCTCCTCCTGGTGCCGGTAGATGTTCTCGCCGACGATGATCGCGTCGTCGACCACGATGCCCAGCACCACGGTGAAGGCGAACAGCGAGATGACGTTGGCCGAGACGTCGAGCGACGGCATCATCGCGATGGCGCCGAGGAACGAGATCGGGATCCCGAGACTCACCCAGAAGGCGAGCCGCAGCTCCAGGAACAGCGTCAGCACGATGAAGACCAGCACGAACCCGCTGGCGCCGGTGCGCAGCATGAGGCTCAGGCGGTCGTTCAGCACGTCCACCTCGTTCAGTCGTTGTTCTTGACCTCGTCGACCACCCGGCGCGGGTCGGCGCCGAGCTCGAGCTCCACCATGACCGAGCCGCTGCCCTCGGATGCCGTGGACTGGATCTCCTTGATGCCATCGATGCCCTGGATGGCCTCCTCGATGCGGATGACGACCCCTTCCTCGACCTCCTCCGGCGCCGCGCCCAGGTAGGGCACCTGGATGCTGATCCAGTCGAGCTCGAGCTCGGGCATCACCTCTTCGCGGACGGTGGTCGTGGCGAGGAGGCCGCTCACGATTATGAAGACCATCATCAGGTTCGCCGCCACCGGATTGCGGGCGAACCAGGAGATGCCACCGTTGTTCATGTTCTTCTTCCTTCCAGCCGCCATCGGGGCTGGCGAGGCGGCGAGGAACCGGATTGCGCGGCTCCGCCAGCCGTGCGGCGGTGCGTCCGTGCCTGTATGACTGCGCGCGGCTGCAGGCCGCGGGCGTCAGTTGTTCCCCCCGCCGCGCCAGACGTTGTCGGCCGGCGTCCGCTCGAACGCCGGCCGGGCGTCGATCAGCGTGAACGGCGCCTCTGGGGCGACCGTCGTCGGCACCGGGCCGATCCGCCGCCGCTCGCCGCTGTCGTCGAAGCGCTGCGTCACGTGGACGGCCCCGTCGACCGGCTCCCAGCCGCCGTCGCGCCAGAGCCAGCGTTGGCCGGCTATGTCGAGCGTCCGCTCGACCTGCGCGACCAGGACGTCCGACGACGCCGGTGGCCCGAGCAGCGCCTCGGCGGTGCCGGCGCCGACAGCCTCGGACAGGGCGTCGGCCAGCGGCGCGCCGGCCCGCACCCCGGCGACCACCGCGTCGACCGCACCGATCGCGTCGGCCAGCCCGGCGGACTCGACCCATCCGACCGTCGCCAGCGGGGTGTACTCCCGCACCCACGGCGCGTCGCCGGCCGCCGCGACCCCGACGGCGGGAGCGTCGAGCGCGCCGAGGGCCTCGATGACCTGATCGCTGGCGCGCGCCTGCAGTGCGAGCCACGCGTCGAGCCCGTCCTCCCGCCGGACGCACTCCAGCCCGACCCAGCCGGGGACGCCGACCCGCAGCCAGTCCTCTCCGGGCTCCTTCCGCAGATCGGCGGCGTCCGTCATCACGCGCGCGGCCAGCGCGGCCGCGATGGTCGCGCGGCGCCGCCAACGGCCGAACGCCTCGCCGGCGATGTCCCATCCCTCGTGCTCGGGCAGCCAGAGCAGGTCGCCGTAGAGCGCGGTCTCGCCGCGTTCGCGCGGGGCCTGCAGCACCGTGCTGACCGCCGGCGCTCGTCCGAGCGTCGCTGCTACGCAGGCGCGCATCGTCGTCACGTCGTCGAGGACGCCGTCCGCGTCACGCGCGCGCTGCAGCCCGTGGAGCGCAGCCACGCCGCCGCGGCGGGTCTCGACCGGTGCGCCCGGCCACCAGGCCGCGGCGAAGTCGAACGGTCCGTCGGTCCGGCCCGTCGCGGCGATCCGGGCTCCGTCGAGGCGCCGCGTACCGGGATCGCTACCGGCGAAAATCACCCTCCAGAGCCAGGCCCCGGCCGGCGCCACGCCCGGCGCCGGCGCCAGCGCTCCCGCGGCGACATCACCGGAAACGGGAGCCAGGCCGTGGGCCGCGCGTTCGCGAGGCGCCCGCACCAGCCGGTCGGGGTCGTGGCCGAGCGTCGGCAGCAGGTCGGCAGCGCGCAGCCATACGCCGGAGGGGTGTAACCACGGAGTCTCGCCCTCGGCGGACCACCCCTCGCCGCGGGCGACGATTTCCAGCTCCACCGTGCAGTCGCCCGCCACCGGTCCAGGGGTACCGAGGTCCGGCGCTGACGCCTCCCGCGCGTGGCGAGCCGGTTCTTCGGCCGCCGCCGCTGAATTCGCCGAACCGCAAGCGTCGAGCGGCAGCGCGAAGTGGTCGAATGCGATCGTCACCACTGCTGCTCGGCCGTTCACGGTGGCGCCGCGGATCTCGGCTCCGTCGGGCAACGAACCGTGCAGCGTTCCGGAAAGCGAGCGGACGCCGTCGAGCCGCCAGCGCGCCGTCGCAAGACGCTCGGCGGGATCGATCACGATGTTCGCTGCGCCGCCGGTCATCGAGAAGGGTGACGCCGCGGTCCACCAACGCGTTTCCCAGGCGGCGTCGTCCGCCGTCGCCGCCGCCGCCGACTCGTAGCCGCCCAACGTCACGAGCTGCTCGTGCAGCTCACGATGGGTCCCGATGGCGACCGCGAGGGCGGCCGCCGCCAGCGCGCCGGCGCCGCCGGCGCACCTGCGCATGCCGGTCCGCCAGCGGAGAGGCACGGTGAGCGCCGTCCCACGCGGCCAGGCGAGCCACGCCAGCGCGAGGATCGCGGCGGCGACGGCCAGCTTGAACAGGTCGGCGGTCAGCACGTAGCGCAGCCAGGGCGCCCACCCGGAGAACTCCGACAACGTGATGCTCGGCGGTACGCCGATCTCGGCCGGCGGGTAGCTGGTGACTCCCAGCTCGTGGTTGACCACGATGAAGAACGCGCAGATGACGCCAACCGCGTGCGCCGCCCCCGCGTGCCGGACCAGGGCGTGGGCCAGCAGCACCAGCGCGCACAGCTCGAGCAGCGACGGCGCTAGCCGCAGCCCGAAGTAGAGCAACGGATCGGACAGGCTGAAGGCGTCGGGGACCGCGAGGAGCGTCACGATCCACACCGCGAGCGCCGGCGTCAGGGCGAACACGACGGTGACCGCGGCCGCCGCGAGGGCGCGGCCCGCAACCCGGCTGCCCAGGGGCGCGGGGGTGGCGTCGGCGATCTCGCCGTAGCCGGGGCGGTCGTCCCGCCGCGCCATGACGCCCACGAATGCGGCCACCATGAACACGATCACGAGATAGAAGAACTCGATCAGCATCGGTTCGATGAGATCGGGACGGGGTAGGAGGGGGCCGTCGGCGTGCAGGACGATGTGAACGAACGAGCCGCCCACGCCCATCGCGGCCAGAATCAACAGCGCGAGCGGCGTTCCCCACCCGCGGAACGACAGGGCGAAGTGCCAGACCGCCTCGCTCCACGTGGCGCCGAGCCACGACGGCCGCCCGGGGACGTCGAGCGGAGGGACGTTGGAAGCCGCCGGCTCCGCTCTCGTTACGTCCGCGTCGCGGTCCGGCCTCCGCACCGCGGGCGCCCGTTCCAGCGTCAGCCGCTCACGCTCCACCCGGGGCAGCACGAGGCCGAGCAGCAGCAGCGGCGGGAGCATCCAGAACAGGCGGTTGGCCACCAGCGGCGGCGTGATCTGCAGCACGCCCACCGCCTTCTCGCGCGGCGTCCAGAGGTTGGACTGCTCCTCCACCTCCGCGAACGCGGATGGGTCGAGGAGCGACGCGATCGCCGGGTTCGCGTCGCCGCCGCGTACCACCACCATGGCGGTCATCCAGATCAGCATCAGCGCCGCCGCGCAGGCGAACGGCCCCGCCACCCCTCTCGTCCGGATTGCCGCACACAGGAACAGGGCGCCGAGCCCGGCCGCCGACGGCAGGGTCAGAATCAGCAGCGAGTGGCCGATGGCGAAGATCGGCTGCGGTCCGACCGTGTCGGCAGCAAACAGGCCGAGGGCGCCGAGGGGGGGAACCAGCAGGAACCCGATTCCGGTCGCGAGCGACAGCACGCAGGCAAGGCCCACCGCGCCGAGGTAGCGGCCGGCGAGCAGGGCGGGCAGCGACACCGGGGCCGATAGCACCAGCTCGTGCAGGCTGGCCGTCCGGTCGCGCGCCACGACCTGCCCGAAGAGCCAGGCCCAGACGAAGAGCAGCCAGATCGCCTGCCCGGCCATCATCAGGTAGACGAGGTGCGGGCTGTTGCGGGGCACGTCCGTCGCCCCCATGTCGCGCAGGTAGTCCGCGTTCAGCAGCACCAGCATCAGGTAGGCGATCAGCCCGGGAAACGCGATCGGGATGAGCGGCCCCCGGCAGCCGGCGCGGAACTCGTACCAGGCCTCGGTTGCCGCGAAGCGCAGGGTCCTCATGCGACCGCCTCCTCGTCACGGACGCCCGCGCGCGCGACCGCCGCGTGATAGACGTCCTCGAGCCGCGGCGCGTGGGGCGCCCACACCTCTCCCGGCGTCACTGCCGCCTCGACGATCACCAGCGAGCCGGCCGGCATCGCCGATACGTGCAGCGCTCCGTCCGGCGGCGGCTCGCCGCGCGGCACCACGCGCGACCAGAGGCGGCCTTCGAGTGGCGCGATCAGCGCGGCCGGCGTTCCCTCGGCGACGATTCGCCCGTCCGCGAGGATGGACAGCCGCTCGCACAGGCTCTCGATGTCGTCGACGATATGGGTCGACAGCAGCACGATGTTGTCGTAGGCGATGTCGGCCAGCACGCGGTGGAAGCGGCTGCGCTCCGCCGGATCGAGACCGGCGGTCGGCTCGTCGACAATGAGCAGGCGCGGACTGCCGGCCAGGGCGAGCGCGATGCCGAACCGGCGCAGCATGCCCCCGGAGTACGTGGCGACGGCGCGATCCGCGTCCTCGCGGAGATTCACTCGCTCGAGGAGCTGCGCGACCTCGCGGCGGCGCTCGGCCTTGTCGGTCCGGCCCTTCAGCCAGGCGAACCGATCTAGAAGCTGACGTCCGGTGACGGTCGGGTAGGTGCCGATGTGCTGCGGCAAGTAGCCCAGCCGCCGCCGCACGTAGTCCGGATCGGCGAGCGTGTCGACCCCGTCCAGCGTGATCGATCCACTGTCGGGCTGCTGCAGCGTGGCCAGGGTCCGCATCAGGGTGCTCTTGCCGGCTCCATTCGGGCCGAGCAGGCCGTAGAGCCCGGGCGCGACGGTCAAGTCGACCGCGTCGAGGGCGCGGATCCCGCCCGGGTAGGTCTTGGTGAGTTTCGTGACCTGAAGGCCTTCGTTGGCATTGTTCATCGCGTGCTCCATGTTACCGGCCATCCCGGGGACGGCCCTCGGTCATCCGTCCAGGAGATGGCCCTCGATCGGGACCGACACCGCTGGTGTCCAGCGGTTCGTCTGCGGCTGGACGGCGGACCGGCCGCCGGGCCGTCAGCCAGAGGCAGAAGGCGCCCGGAGCGGCCAGGCAGAGCGCCCCCGTGAGGTCCCAGGAACCGTCCGCCACCAGTGCGCAGACCAATCCGAAGCTGATACCGGCGCCCAGGGCGGTCGGCCAGGCCCATGGGCGCCGCAATGCCTCGGCGGTCACGCCGGCGCCCCGTTCGCAACGAGGTCGATCTCCGGCATCTCCGCGCTCCGACACGAGGGCGACGAGGAACACCATCGACATGACACCCAGGAACAGCGTACCCGGGAGGCCGGCGAACAGCTCGACGTGGAGCCGGAGCATGAAGCCCATGAAGCCCTCGTCGTAGCGGCTGCCGCTCAGCAGCGTGCCGGTCGCCCTGTCGAACTGCAGGAGCTCCGCCTGGGTCACGGGCGCTTCCACGGATTCACCCATCGCGACGTACGTCGTCTCCGCCGCCCCGGGGTCGTGCATCACCATCTGGGGCTGCATGCCGGGCCGCGCCTCCCGCGCATTCGACAGCAGCTCGTCGAGGGTGGGCGCAGCCGCGGTCTCGTTCAGTTCGGCGCGCTCGCCGGGCAGCACGTCCAATTTCACCGATTCCGCCTACTCGGAGATCGGGCGTACGAGGCGCCGACCGACGTCGAGGGCGTGCCCGTCCTTCTCGGACCGGGCGCGTGACCGCGCTCACCGGTTCTGCCAAACCGACGAGGGCTACCGCTACGGGTGTATCCGTATGCCTACCGCATATCGCCTCAGACGCCCAGCGCCGCCACCGCGTTTGATTCCGCCAGGTTCGGCCTGTAGACCGATGCCCGTCGCCGGAGCTCTCCGGCCATTGCCCGTTGTGGGCGATGCGTAGCGGAAAGCGGGACGACCGCGCTTGGGTGTGCAGCAAGCACGGCCGCCCCGTCGCGCGCCGTAGGAGGAGCTTCGGCGCACAACTCGTCAGGTATCGTCCACGGCCTACGACCACGTTCCGGTTGCCTTGCCGGTCATCGCGGTCCCGGCCCGCCCCCGTCTGACGTTCGGCCTGCCGGGAGTTCCATCCCGGCGAGGCCCCGGACCGGGACCGCGACTCTCGTCATGCCCCTCGTTCGACGCCACGCGTCCCATTGGCGGTTCAGCCCTTCACCGCGACGATCGCGGTGGCAGCCAGATGCTCAGCGTAGCGCCGAAACGTCGCGCGCATCGCGCGGATGCGCCGTCGCGCGGCAGGCGTCCACGCCACGTTCCAGAGGAAGCGAAGCGTCCGCACCAGGCCCTCGTCGCGAATGAACCGCCGGGGTTCGAGCAGGTGCATCGGGGCACTGATCTGCGTCTCGACGACGAAGCCCTGCGCGGCGAGCAGGGCGGCCGGTCTCTTCCGCGCGGCCGACCAGACACCGCCGGTTTTCACCGCTGAGGTAGCGGCGCACGTGCCCGCGGCGTCTTCATCCCGTTCAATCCCCACGTAGGAGCGCGGCTCCCGATCGAGAGCGGCTCGCGCGGTCACGCCCAGTCCAGGGGCGAGCTCGACCACGTCATCGCTCGCGCGGATGTCCAGCGCGTCCAGCATCCGCCGGGTCAGCTCCAGGCCGCCGGGACGCAGGACCCGCTTCCCCATCCGGGCCAGAAGCCAGTGGCCGGGCATGCGGCTGTGCTGGCCACGTCCGGGTGGGGCTGGATGAGATGCTTGCTGTGCCATGTGGCGCTTCGTGTCTCAGCAAGACGGATTCCCGATCCGGATCGGCTCGCGGCCTGGACTCGACGGCGAATCGCGCCTCGGACGACCTCTGCGGTAGCCCGCGAATCGCGCCGGCACCTCGCGGGGAGGCTCGAACGCGGTCGCTTCTGCCGGTCGCCACGTGAGAAGAGAGTGTAGCACATATTGAGACTGCGTCTCATTCTCATGATGTGCCGAGGCGTGCCGAGGAGCGCCGACGCGCCGCTCCGGTCAGGCGCGGCGGGACAAGCGGACATGCGGCGCACGACGGAGAACCTCTCCGAAGAGCACTGGTGAGACGAGATCTCAGTTTTTCTTGACCGACCAGAGAAGTCGGCTATATAGTGGCAGCCAGAAAACCCCCGTTTCGAGCGAGATTCTGAGACGAATTCGTGGATCGTGGACGTGATTTCGGGGGCGAATCCGGCCGCGAGGGAGGCAGTCCGGCCAGACTGCGGGTAGCGAAGAGCAGGAGATCAGCCCGGATGCCCTATTCCAAGGACAGTAACACCCTGCCGTCTTGCGGCGGCAGCAATCCGATGGTACTTGCAAGAACCGGCTGAGTCAGGCGACGCGTTGTCGTCGTTTGCGCTCACGCTTCTGCAGAAGCAACCCGATGCGATGCAGGTTGGCCGCCAGCACCGACAAGGAAACCGTGCGCGCAAACCCATCCGCGCCATGGCTTCGAACACGGTCGAGTCCGCGATGCTCCAATCCATTGATGGCAGACTCGACCGCCGGATGCGCACGCCGCGCCGCCACAAACGACTCCTCCGCTTCCCGCTCCTGGTTGGCCTTCGAAAGATATCCTTTGCCCGGCAAGGCGTTGACATCAAGCAGCCCATCGAGCCGGACCCGGTTGTCAGGACTGTGAAAGCCCCGGTCGAAACTGCACGCCCGCAACTCCGGATACCGCGCCTGCGCTTCCTGCACCATCGGCACCGCCACGTCCACATCCTCGCCCTTCCACAGAACCTCATGGTGAAGGATGAATCCAAACTGGTCTTCGATCAGGGCGACAGGAACTCCGAGTTCAACCGGCGTCCCCGCCTTGCCTTTCGAAATCCATCGCGTGTGCTCCTGGAAAATCGAAAAGACCTTCTCCGAGTGAGGAATCGTCTCGTCACGCAGAAGCCGCCGCTCCACCTGATCCATCTGCCGGCGCGCATGCGCGACAAAGCCGGCAATCGAGCAGCAGGTGATTTCCGCCGCGCCCTGATCCCGCAACGCGTCCAGCGTTGAATCCGCGCGCTCAACCAGCCCCCGGCAGCGCTCCACATACGCCTCCACCCGCTCCGGGTGCCGCTTCGCTCGCCGCGTCGAGCGCACCCTGTTGAACAGGTTCCTGACCTCTCGCGTCAGGTGGCTCCACTGACGCCAACCGCGCACCCCGTGCTGCGCAGCCGCCCGTCCGGTCTCCCGCACCAGACAACGCACCGCGTCCCACAACAGGCTGACATCCGTGGGATAGTGCACGTCGGTTTCGACCACGAACGAATCACACCGCCCGCGCAATGGCTCGCCAGGCTTTTTTTTAGCGACCTTGTGACCACTCTCCACCACCAGGCGCCCCACCGCCGACAACAACTCCGGCGTCAACAACGACACGTTGTCAACCACCGTCTGGTACTCGTAATGCGTCTCGTCACCGAAGTCGCTGTGGCCCAGGAATGCGCGTATCGTATCGTGATGGTTCGTCAATTCATGAAGACGGTCGAAGTCGCAGCCCAACCCCTGCTTCAGGACTCCCAACACAAGGATCTGCCACAGGTCCATTCCCGGACGCCCGACCGTGCGGTCGGCCTCCGGCAGAATATGCTCGTCCAGCAGCGCATACAACTGCTCGCGCAATGCCTCGTCAGACCAGATGTGTTGCAGCCCTTTCAGCACCGCGGGAATATCGTCCCGCGACTTCGGGTTGATCCGGATCTTGTCGATGGACACCTCACCGAGCTGGAGCTGTGACCTGTGAACTTCTCTCATGATGTCAATGTCGCGAAGATCTGCCCGAAATGGGCCGATTCTTGGGGAATCACCCCCAAAGAATACGGGATTCGGGCGATCTTCGCCACCTGAAATCCGCGAGATATCCCGTAGAATCAACAACTTGAGGGGTTTTCTGCCGGACACTATATAGTCTCAGCGCCAACTGAGATCAGATCTCATTTTTGGCCTCTGTTGCGGGGATAGCCCCCAAGCCGGGAGAACGAACGTCGGTTCAGGGGGCGTCGGAAAGAGAGTGGCCCGACCGGTGCGGCAACACCGGGCGGGCCGGCTGAAACGCTCGCCCCGCGGTTTCCAGACCTGGTTGCACGGCGTGCGGCACGCTGCAGCAGTCCCATTCTAGGGGCCTGCCTCGCGCCACGCAACCGCATTTGCGATGGAGGTGGCGTGATGGCAATCGGACGTTTTCATTTCGCGCTGGCAGCCCTGGCGGCGGCACTGCTGATTGGATGGGGCGCGGTTCCCGCGGCCGCGGCCGGCCCGAGCGAAGCCGGTTTCGAGGAGCCGGTGGAGGGCATCCTGGTTCCCGCCGGGAGAGGCGCGATCGAGGAGCCGGCGGCTGGTGCGGAGGGCGAGCCCGCCGAGGGTGAGGCGGAAGAGCAGGACACAGAGGAACAGGAAGTGGACGTCGAGGAGCTCGAGCGGCGCATCGAGCTGCTGGCCGAGGAGGTCGAACGGTTGCGGAGCGGCGAGCCCGAGAACGAGGTGACGGTAGACCAGGCCCGCGCGCTCGGTCTGGCGCCGTCGGCGGCGGCGACCTACGAGATCGACTCGGGCGTGTCGATCGCCGGCTACGGCGAGGTGCTGTACGAGAACTACGCGTCGGACAAGGTGTCGCAGTACGACATGCTGCGGGCCATCATCTACACCGGCTACCGGTTCAACGACAAGTTCCTGTTCAACTCGGAGATCGAGGTCGAGCACGCAAAGGAGATCTTCGTCGAGTTCGCGTACGTCGACTACCTCGCGACGCCGAACTTCGGTCTGCGCGCCGGCATGCTTCTGGTCCCCATGGGTCTGGTCAACGAGTTCCACGAGCCGACGGTCTTCATCGGGGCCGAGCGTCCCGTGACCGAGAACAAGATCATTCCCTCCACGTGGCGGGAGAACGGCGGCGGGTTCTACGGCGCGTTCGACAACGTGGCGTTCCGCGCGTACGTGGTCAACGGGTTCAACGGCGCGAAGTTCTCGTCGGGCGGCCTGCGGGGCGGTCGTCAGAAGGGCGGCAAGGCCCTGGCGGACGACATGGCCTTCACCGGCCGCGTCGACATCACGCCGATCCCCGGGGCCTTCTTCGGCGCCAGCTTCTACACCGGCGGATCGGGACAGAGCCAGGTGATGGACGAAAACAGCGGCCGCACCTACGGCGTCCGCACCAACATCTTCGACGTGCACGCGCAGGTTCAGGCCCGGGGCGTCGACTTTCGCGCCCTGTTCGCGCAGGCCGGCCTCGACGACACGTCGATGCTGAACCAGGTGCTCGGCCTGGAAGGCAAGAGCGGCGTCGCGGAGAAGATGCAGGGCGGCTACGTGCAGCTCGGCTACGACCTGCTGTCGCAGGCGCCGGAAGCCGCAGGCGTGGCGCTCACGCCGTACCTGCGCTACGAGAAGGTCGACACCCACACCGCGCTGGCGGCAGGGTTCACCCGCGACCCGGGCAAGAACAACACCTACACGACCTTCGGCATCGAGCTGAAGCCGAACCCGGGTGTCGTTCTCAAGGTGGACCACATGTGGGTCAGCAACGCCGTTGACAGCGGGGTCAACCAGTTCAACGTCAGCGTCGGATACGCGTTCTAGGAGCTTGGGCCGCAGAACGCAGCGCAGCGGAGTTCTGCGGCCCAAGGTCATGGGGTGGAGGAGATGGGCCGAGATGCCGAGCCAGCGAGGCGTCTCGGGGCGCTAGGGGAGAATCCGATCATGGAGCAGGGGCCGACCGCGGGACGGGTGGCAGGCAGGCGCGCAGTGAGCGCGCTGGTTACGTGGCTCGTCCTCGCGGGCGGCGCCGCTGCCGGGCAGCCGGGCGTCATCTCGCGCCAGGAGGCGCTGAACGCGGTGTTCGCGGGCGCGACCATCACCGGGGACCGCGTCTACCTGACGGTGGAGCAGGCGGAGCGGATAGCCGAGATCTCGCGCGAGGACATCCGGACCCGCATCTACGCCCGCTACGTCGCCCGGCGCGACGGCGTCGTCGTCGGCCGGGCGTACGTGGATACGCACGTGGTGCGGACCAAGCGCGAGAGCCTGCTCATCTCGCTCGAAGCGGACGGGCGGGTGCGCCGCATCGACGTGACCGCCTTCCTCGAGCCCCCGGAGTACGTTCCCTCCGATCGGTGGCGGCGACAATACTACGAGAGACCGCTCGGGGACGACATCGCGATCCACCGTGCGATCCGCCCCATCGCGGGAGGGACGCTGACGACCCACGCGGTCAACGGCGCGGTGCGCCGCGTGCTGGCCCTCGACCAGGTGCTGCAGGGGCGTCCGCCAGGGAGGGAAGGGCGCGGCGTGCAATGACCTGGTGGGAGCGCTGGGGCTTCAACGCGTTCCACGTCATCGTCGCGGTGACCGGGATCGTCTACCTGTACATGAAGTACGCGATGACGACCGACGACCCGTTCGCCATCGTCAACCATCCGTGGCAGCCCTCGATGCTGTCGTATCACGTCGTCGCGGCGCCGTTCTTCGTCGCCTTCTTCGGGATGCTGTTCCGCTCGCATTCGTTCGGAAAGCTGCGGTCGAGGAGCCGAGCGAACCGCCGCACGGGATGGACGTCCGTGCTCAGCTTCTCGGCCATGGCCCTCAGCGGGTATCTCATCCAGGTCGCGACCACGTCGGCGCTCATCACCTTCTTCATCTGGACGCACGTCGCGGCTAGCGTCGTGTTCATCGTCGGTTACGGCATCCATCTGGTCAACGGCTGGCGGATCGACCCGCGGCCCGCACGGTCCGCTGTTCCACGGCTGCCGAAGCCGGCGCGTCTCTCCCCATGAACCGATTCCCGATACGCCGAGCGATTCCGTGCGTGCTGTGGCTCGGGGCTGCAGCCTGCGTGGCGGCGGCGGCTCCCACGCGACTCGCGGGCGCGGAGAATCCGGTCCGCGTCGAGCGCACCGTGTTCCTGATGGGCACGTTCGCCACCTTCGTGGTGGAGGCGCCGGACCGGGAGACGGGGTTGGCGAAGCTGGAGCGCATGGTCCGTGTGATCGAGGCCGCCGAGGCCGAGCTCAGCACGTGGCGGGACGACAGCGTTCTGAGCGGGCTGAACCGGCACCCGGTGGGCGAGGTCCTGCAGTTGCCGGCGACCACCTGCGCGCTTCTGGCCCGCGTCGCGGAGTGGCATGCGGCGACGGACGGCGCGTTCGACCCGACAGTCGGAAGTCTCATCGACGAGTGGGGCCTGCGCGGGGAAGGCCGGCATCCCGACGACGACGAACTGGAAGCGGCGCTGGCCGGCGCGGGATTCGAGAACCTTTCGCTCGATCCGGCGGGGTGCGCGGTCACGCGGGACGCCGCCGTGATCCTGGACGCGGGCGGGTTCGGAAAGGGCGAGGCGCTCGACCGTGTGCGCGCGGCCGAGCGTGGCCGGGACGGCGTCTGGCGCATCGACTTCGGTGGCCAGATGGCGGTCTCCGGAGAGGCTTCCGACGGCCCGTGGGCGGTGGGCGTCGCGCACCCCGCGCGGCGCGGCACGGCCGTTCTCGAGCTGTCGCTGGCGGCGGGCTCCATCGCCACCAGCGGCGGATCCGAGCGGGATCTGGTTCTGGAGGACGGCAGTCGGATTGGCCACATCATCGACCCACGCAACGGGCGGCCGGTCATCCGATCCGCGTCGGTCACGGTCTGGCACGAGAGCGCCTTCGTTGCGGACGTCCTGTCGACCGCGCTGTACGTGATGGGGCAGGACCGCGGGATCGCGTGGGCCGCGGCGCGCGGCATCGCCGCCTGCTTCATCGCGTTCGATCGCGATGCGGTGGATGTCGCGTTCCGCGCGACGCCGGCCTTCGAGGCGCGGTTCCCGCTGCCGGCGACGTCGTAGGGCGCCTGCAGCCGTGCCGCGAACCGTTCGGATTGCCTACAATGCGGACAGCAAAGGAACGAGGAGGGATGAGGACTCGAATCATGCATAGAGGAACCGCGCTCGTCACCGGATTGATGCTAACCGCGCTCTTCGCCTGCGCGCCGGCCGAGGAGCCGCCCGCCGAGCCGGAGGCGCCCGCCGCGGAGGCCGCCGGCACCGTCGAGCGGCTCGATCCCCGGCTGGACGAGCTGATGGCGGCCGACGCGGCTGTCGAGCAGATCGCTGAAGGCTTCCAGTTCATCGAGGGGCCGGTGTGGGTCGGCGGCGCGGACGACGGCCACCTGCTCTTCAGCGACATCCCCGCCGATACCGTCTACCGCTGGTCCGAGGCCGACGGCACGAGCGTGTTCCTCAACCCCGTCTTCCTGCCGGAGCTCGAGACCAACGGGCAGGGCGGCTCGAACGGGCTGACCCTCGACCTCGAGGGGCGTCTGGTGCTGTGCGAGCACGGCAACCGCCGCCTGGCGCGGATCGAGGAGGACGGCTCGCGGGTGACCATCGCCGATCGCTACGAGGGCAGCCGCCTCAACAGCCCGAACGACATCGTCTTCCACTCCACCGGCGCGGCCTTCTTCACCGACCCGCCCTACGGCCTCGCCAGCCCCGAGGCGGCCGAGCTGGACTGGAACGGCGTCTACCGGCTCGATCCCGACGGCACCGTGCACCTGCTGGCGGACGGGCAGACCCGGCCCAACGGCATCGGGCTCTCGCCCGACGAGAACACCCTCTACGTCGCCAACTCGGACGGCGAGGCGCGGCAGTGGGTGGCCTATCCGATCAACGACGACCTGAGCGTCGGCGAAGGTACGGTGCTGCTGGATCTGACCGACAGCGAGGACGCGGGCGTGCCGGACGGCTTCGCGGTCGATGCGGACGGCAACATCTGGTCCAGCGGGCCCGGGGGCATCGTCGTCATCAGTCCCGAGGGGGACCATCTCGGCACCGTGCGGCCGGCCGAGCAGCCGGCCAACGCCGCGTTCGGCAACGACGGCCGGACGCTGTACATCACGGCGCGCACCGGTCTCTACCGCATCGATACCCTCGTGGAAGGCCTGATGCCCTGACGTGTGGCGCGCGTCAGGGTGCGGGCGCGGCCACGCGCCGGAACGGGGGGCGCTCCCCGTAGGTCAGGGAGCGCCACACCCACTCGGCCGGCCCGAAGCGGTAGCGCCGCAGCCAGCGGCGAGGCGACCAGTGCACGCGCGCCGATGGCCGCTCCGTCGGCTGCGGGCGTCGTCACGGCTGCTTGCGTCCCGCGGCGCGCGCGCCGCGCAGTATGGGCGGGATGAACAAGAGGGAGACGAGCAACGTTCCACGCATCCTGCTACGCCTCGCTTTCCGGTTCGCGGATGCCGGGATCATAGGCCTGCCGGCGGTCGGTCTCCCGGCCGAGGCTTCCTTCGCCGTGCGTCCCTGCATAATCGTATGGAGGACGCGGTTGGCCGGGAGCCGCCTCGCCGGCATGTCCCCGGGTGGTCGATGAAGGGCGTGCCGGCCGCAGCCGCCCGGCAGGAGGAATACGGATGGCGCTGAACCCCGACCTGGTCGGCTTCGTGAAGGAAAGCCTGGAACGCGGCGTCTCGCGCCCGGACATCGAGGAAGCGCTGATTCGCGCAGGCTGGCCGTCCCACCAGGTGGGGCAGGCGCTGGCCCGCTTCGCGGATGCGGCCGGCCTTCCGATCCCCGTGCCGCGTCCCGCCATCCACGTCAAGCCGCGCGAGGCCTTCCTCTACGCCGTGATGTTCCTGGCGCTGTTCGTCAGCGCGTTCAACCTGGGAGCGCTGGTGTTCGGCGCCGTGGACCTGGCGTTCCCGCACCCGGAGGACCCGCCCGCGGCCATCACGCGCGACGGCATCCGGTGGGCGGTGTCGGTGCTGGTGGTGGCGTGTCCGGTGTTCCTCTATGTCGCAAGCGTGATCGGCCGCGCCGTTGCGTCCGACCCGAGCGCGCGCGCGTCGCGGCTCCGGCAGCAGCTCACCTACGTGACGCTGTTCATCGCGTCGTTCGTTCTGATCGGCAGCGTCTCGGCCGTCGTCTACAACTTCCTGGACGGCGCCGTCACCGTGCGTTTCGTGATCAAGGTGCTGACGGTCGGCGCCATCGCGGGCTCCGCGTTCGCGTACTATCTCCGCGACCTGCGTGCCGCGGAGGCGGACCCGGCGACCTGAGCGGCCGGGAGAGGTCCGCGGCCCGTCCCGCATCCAGATGACCGGACTCCGCCGGAGCCGGAGCTGCGCAGGTTCCTGCTGGCCGGACGTGCCCCTGGCAGTAGAATGACGCGGTCGACCTCTGCGGGGCGCACCATGACCAGACGGCTCATCCCAACCATTCTGCTCGTCCTGTTCGCCGGCGCGGTCGCTCCCGGCGCCCAGGAGGGCGTCATCACGCGCAGCGAGGCGCTGGCGGCCGTCTACCCGGACGCGGAGGTGACGCGCGACCGCGTCATCCTGACCCGCGAGCAGATGGGGGCGGTGGCGGCGCTGGCCCGCGTGGGGATGCAGGGGCGGATCTTTCCGCGCTACATCGCCCGCGACGAAGAGGGTGCGGTCGTCGGGCGCGCCTACATCGACACCCACACTCCGAAGACCGAGCGCCAGAGCCTGCTCATCTCGCTCGACACCGAGGGACGGGTCATCCGGGTGGACGTCACGGTCTTCTTCGAGCCGGCGCAGTACATGGCGCCCCAGGACTGGTTGCGGCAGTTCGATGGCGCGGTGCTGCACGACGAGCTGGCCGTCCGGCGTGGCATCCGGCCGATTGCCGGCTCTTCCTTCACCGGGCGGGCCGTCAGCAACGCCGTCCGCCGCGTCCTCGCCCTCGACCAGGTGCTGCAGGCCGAGGCTGCCCAGTAGCAGCCTCGGCAGAATCCCCGCTGCTCAACGCCCTCGGTGCGACGCGGGGTTTCACCACGGACTGCCGGCGCACCGTCTCTGCCCTCATGCGGCGGAGTGCGGGGTTTCGACGCCGGCCGGCGCCTCGGCGGCCGGCGGGTCCAGCGGGGCGATGCCGATGCGCGCAAAGCCGTAGATGGCGGCGACGAACGGGTTGATCAGGTTGAAGAAGGCGAACGGGGCGTAGGTCAGCGTCGAGACGCCGAGGGTCTGGGCCATGAACGCGCCGCAGGTGTTCCAGGGGATGAGCACGGAGGTGATGGTGCCCGAGTCCTCCAGGGTCCGCGACAGGTTCTTCGGGTCTAGACGCCGCCGTTCGTACTCGCTGCGGAACATGCGGCCGGGCAGCACGATCGAGATGTACTGGTCGGAGGCCAGCACGTTGACGCCGAACGCGGTGGCGAGGGTGGCCAGGATCAGTCCGCCGGCGCTCCGCACGGCGTGCAGTATGCGGCGGGCCAGCGCCTGCAGGATGCCGGTTGCCTCCAGCACGGCGCCGTACATCATCGCGGTCATGATCAGCCAGACCGTCTGCAGCATGCTCGCCATGCCGCCGCGGGAGAGCAGCTCGTCGAGGGCGGTGTTGCCCGACTCGAGCACGTACCCGCCGTGGAGCGCCTGCCACACCCCTTTGAGGAGAGCGACGGGTCGGCCGAGCTCCGGCTCGCCGACGTAGCGCAGCACCGCCTCCTGCTGGAACGCGACCGCGAACAGTCCCCCGACCAGCGCCCCGATCAGCAGCGCCGGGAACGCCGGCATCCGGCGCACCACCAGGATCAGCACCAGCACCAGCGGCAGCAGCAGGTGCGGGCCGATGGTGAAGCTGCCGTCGAGCGCCGCGAGGACCGCGTCGAGGTCGCCCGTCCCCTCCGGCGCCGGGGTCGCCAGCCCGATGGCGGCGAACAGGATCAGCGCGAGGCCGAAGCTGGGCGCCGTGGTCCACACCATGTGCCGGATGTGGGTGAACAGCTCCGTGCCGGCCACCGCCGGGGCGAGGTTGGTCGTGTCGGACAGCGGCGACATCTTGTCGCCGAAGTACGCGCCCGAGATGATGGCGCCGGCGGCGATCCCGAGGTGCAGCTCGTAGGCGGCGGCGGTGCCGATCAGGGCCAGGCCGACGGTGCCGACGGTGGTCCAGGAGCTGCCCGTGGCCAGCGCGACGACGGCGCAGATGACGCATGCCGCGGCGTAGAAGATGGAAGGCGCCAGCAGCGACAGGCCGTAGTAGATCATCGTCGGCACGATGCCGGCGAGAATCCAGGTGCCGATGACCGATCCGACGACGAGCAGGATCAGGATGGCGCCCATCGACGTGGCGATGCCGCGCCGTATCGCGGCTTCGATGTCTCCCCACGGCTGACCGTTCGCCAGGCCGACGAGTCCGGCGACGGCGGTGCCCAGCACCAGGGCGATCTGGTTCGGGCCGAACGACGACTCGTCGCCGAACAGGTAGACCGCGCCGCCGAGCAGGGCGATGAGCAGTACCACGGGTACGAGGGCCTGTCCTAGCGGCGGCTCGCCCGAGGTTTCCGAGGCCCTATCTGTCGTACTATTTTCGATCACAGCACAGAGGGTATTCGCATCGCGCGGTCGATGGTGCCATTGCAGGCACGATATCGGGAACCCAACGCTCGCGGAACCAGGCATGCGACGAGCAGCCGAATAGCGGAACCAAGCACGGATCTACGGGAGCGAATCAACGCTCAATCCCGCGCCAGGAGCTCGTCGATGTTGAGTCGGCGCCGCTTCAGCAGCAGGCCCCTGCGCGACACGCCGAGCCGGACGGCGGCGGTGTTCAAGTGGCCGTTGGCGACCGACAGCGCCCTGACGATGAGCGCGCGTTCCACCTCTTCGATGGCGGCCGGCAGGGGTTGATCCGTGGAGATCGTGACCGTGTTCGGGTGCGTGTCAGCCGTGATCGGAGTCTCCGTGGGCGTCTCCCCGAACGACCTGGCCGATCCCGCGAGGTGTTCCGCGGTGATGACCGTACCGTTCTTCGCGAATGCCACGAGGCGTCTGATCTCGTTGGCGAGCTGTCGGACGTTCCCCGGCCAGTCGCGTTCCAGCATCCGCTCGACGGCCTCGCCCGACAGGCTGATGTCGCGCTTGCGCTGCTCGACCGAGGACGTGCGCAGGAAGTGGTTGGCCAGCGGCAGGATGTCCTCGCGGCGCTCGCGCAGGGGAGGGACGTGAATGCGGATGATGTCGAGGCGGTAGAAGAGATCCTTGCGGAACCGCTTGTCGCGGACCAGTTGCTCGATGTCCGCGTTCGTGGCGGCCACGATGCGTACGTCGACCCGCGAGGGACGGGGCTGGCCGACCGGCTGCACCTCGTGGTTCTCGAGCAACCGCAGCAGCTTGGGCTGGATGTGCGGGTCGAGCTCGCCGATCTCGTCCAGCAGCAGCGTTCCGCCGTCGGCGCTCCGAATCACACCGGGCGTATGTTCGCTCGCGCCGGTGAACGATCCGCGCCGGTGGCCGAAGAGCTGCGAGTCCGCGATCTCGCGGGTGGTGCCCGTGCAGTTGTAGGGAACGAACCGACTTCGGGGGCGTCCGGACCGGTCGTGGATGATGCGTGCGAGAACCTCCTTGCCGGTTCCCGATTCGCCGGTAATGAGCACGGGAAGGCTGCTGGGGCCGGCGTGCATCGCCAGCGCCAGCACGCGCTGCATCGCGCCCGAGGCGAACACCCCCCGTCGCGAGAGGTCCCGATGGCCGTCGTATCGTCTGGTGGAGCTCACTGTGCCTGCCGGAGCGTGCTGGCCGGCCGGGACGCGCGGGTGCGTCAACGGCCTGTCACGTGTCGAAAAAAGAGGCGTTGTATCACAATTCGCTGACGCAGGCGGCACGAGCTGCGTCACATATACTCCACAAACGATGAAATTCGCAGTCGTCACGTTCGGTTGCCGCGTCAATCAGGCCGACTCGTTCGCGTTGGCCCGTGGTCTGCGCGCCGCCGGGGGCAGCGCGGCGCCGGTCGAGGCGGCGGACGTCGTCGTCGTCAACAGTTGCTCGGTCACGGCAACCGCCGACCAGGGGACGCGGCAGGCCATCCGGCGCATTGCGCGGACCAACGCCGGCGCCCGAATCGTCGCCACCGGCTGCTACGCCTCCCGCGCCGCCGAGGAGGTGGCCGCCCTGCCGGGCGTCGTCGCGGTGGTACCGAACGTGGAGAAGGAGGAGCTCGCGGCGCGCATCCTGGACATGGTCGAGCCGACCACGGCGGAGCGCTTCGGCGCCGGGGACGGCGCCTGCGGCGCTCCGGTACGGCCGGGTGACGGGGGGCGGACCACCTACACGCTCCGCGTGCAGACCGGCTGCGACGAGGCGTGCGCCTACTGCATCATTCCATCGACGCGCGGGCGGGGCAGAAGCGTGCCGTTGCCGCGCGTGCTCGACGAGGCGGAGCAGGCCGTCGGCGCCGGGTACCGCGAGCTGCAGCTCACGGGTGTGCACCTTGGTTCCTACGGCCGCGACCTGACCCCGCCGACCTCCCTCGCGGCGTTGCTGGGGGCGCTCGCCGGGCACCCGTCCGAGTTCCTGGTGCGGATGAGCTCGCTGGAACCGATGGACTGCACGCCGGACGTGGTCGAGCTCGTGACCACGAGCCCGCGGTTCGCGCCGCATTTCCATCTGCCCCTGCAGCATGCGAGCGACGCCGTGCTGCGGCGGATGCGGCGGCCGTACACCGCGGCCGGGTACCGGGCCGTGGTCACCGACATACGCGAACGCCTGCCGCACGCGGCGATCGGCACCGACCTGGTGGTCGGCTTCCCGGGGGAGACGGACGCGGACGCCGCGACGACGCTCGGCTTTCTCGGCGACAGTCCCCTCACGTATCTGCACGTCTTTCCGTACTCGGATCGTCCGGGCACGGAGGCGTCGGGGATGTCGGGGAAAGTGCACGGGCAGCGCGTCCGCGAGCGGGCGCGCGCCGTGCGGGAGGCCGGAGCGACCCTGGCGGAGCGTTTCCGCAAATCGCAGATCGGCAGCGTCCGGCCCGGTCTGACGCTCGCCCGGGCCGGCGGCACGGTGGTGCTGACCGACAACTACCTGCGCGTCCGGCTGGCCGCCGAGCATCCCGAGAACGAACGGGTGCGGGTGCGCATTACCGCCGCCGGCGAGACGATGGTCGGCGAGCTGGCCGCGTAGGCCGGCTGGCTTTTCTCCACACCGGCCGTTGCACAGGCCGGACAGCCATCTCCTGGCCCGACAATCGTCGCCTGCGCTCCGATTGCCGCCCAGCCGGGCCCGACCAGGAGTCTGCACCGTTCTACGGCGCAGATTCCCGGCGTTCCAGCAGGGCGGCGGCGCGCTGTCCCGTGGCCGGTCTCGCTCCCTCCACGATGAGCTGTCCGCAGGCGGCGCGGATGTCCCGCCCGCGGCTCTTGCGCACCGACACGACGACCCGGCGTTCGGCCAGCGTGCGCGCGAAGCGGTCGACCCGCGCGTCCGAGGGCCTGCGGTACGGAATCCCAGGCGCCTCGTTCAGCGGGATCAGGTTGACCTTCGACCGGATCCCGCGCAGGAGGCTCGCCAGCCGGCGTGCGTCGGCCAGACCGTCGTTGACGTCGCGCAGCAGAACGTACTCGAACGTGATGCGGTCCCGCCGCGACGTCGGAAACCGGCGGCACGCCGCGATCAGGTCCGCGAGCCCGTACTTGCGGCTCACCGGCACCAGCCGGTCGCGCAGCTCCTCGGTGGTGGCGTGCAGCGAGACGGCCAGATTGGGCATCAGGGGCTCGCCGGCGAGCCGCTCGAGCGCGGGGAGCACGCCGACGGTCGACAGGGTCACGCGCCGCGGATGCACGCCGAGGCCGCAGTCGGCCGCGAGCATCCGGAGCGCCTTCATGGTCTCGTCGTAGTTGTGCAACGGCTCGCCCATGCCCATCAGCACGATGTTGAAGCGCTTGTCCGCCAACCCGAGGCCGTGCGCCATCACGCGCACCTGGGCGGCGATCTCGCCGGCCGTCAGGTTCCGCAGCAGGCCCATGCGGCCCGTCAGGCAGAAGCCGCAGCGCATGGCGCAGCCCACCTGCGTGGAGACGCAGAACGTCATGGCCGGCGTATCGGGAATGAAGACCGACTCCACCTCGCGGCCGTCGTCGAGCCGCAGCAGGAACTTGACGGTGCCGTCGAGCGACTCGCTGCGCGCGGCGATCGTCGGGGTGGGGATCGCGTACGTGCGTTCGAGCGCGGCCCGCAGGCTCGTCGACAGGTCGGTCATCGCCCGGAAATCGGCGACGCCGCGCCGGTAGATCCAGGCGTAGATCTGCCTGGCGTGGAACGGTCTCGCACCGAGGCCGGCGAGCGCCTCGGCGAGGGCGTCGGGTTCGAGCTCGGTGAGAACCTGTCGTGCGGACATGAGCGCGCTTCCCGGCAGCGGGGGCGGGCCGCATGCTACCATTACAGGCGTTCGCGTGGTCGCAACGGCCCGCCCGGAACCCCTCCGTGCGCGGATGTGCTCGGACATGATCGAGCGTCACGAATTCGATAGCGGCCTCTGTCTGCTCACTGAGCCGATGCCCGCGGTGCGCTCGGTCAGCCTCGGGGCCTGGCTGACCCGCGGCTCCCGGCACGAGGGCTCCGGCCGTGCCGGCATCGCGCACTTCGTCGAGCACATGCTGTTCAAGGGGACCGCATCGCGCTCGGCGGAGGCCATCGCGCAGGAGATCGACTCCATCGGCGGGCAGCTCGACGCCTTCACGGCGAAGGAGTACGCCGGCTACTACGTGAAGGTGCTCGACGAGCATCTGCCGCGGGCCGTCGATCTGCTCAGCGACCTGCTGCTGAATCCGGCGTTCGCGGACGAGGAGATCCGCCGCGAGCAGAGCGTGGTCCTCGAAGAGATCAAGATGGTCGAGGACACGCCGGACGATCTCGTCCACGAGGTGTTCACCGCCAGCTTCTGGCCGGACCATCCGCTCGGGCGCCCGATCCTGGGCACCGCCGAGTCGGTCGCCGCGATCGACGCCCCGGCTCTCCGCCACTACTTCACGGGCGCGTACACGGCCGGCAACCTGATTGTCTCCGCCGCCGGAAGCGTCGACGCGGCCGCGATGCGAGACCTGGTGGGCACGGCGTTCGCGCCGCTGGCGGCGGGCGCCGAGCCCCTCCGCACCAGCACGCCGCCGGTCGCCGCCCGGATCGAGCTGCGCGACAAGGACCTGGAGCAGGCGCATCTGTGTCTCGGCACGCGCGGGTATCCGCAGAGCCACGAGGACCGCTATGCGACCTACGTTCTCAACACGGTGCTCGGCGGCTCGATGAGCTCGCGCCTGTTCCAGAACATCCGCGAGAAGCGGGGGCTGGCCTACGCGGTCAGCAGCAGCCTGACTTCGTACCGGGATGCCGGCGTGGTGACCGTGTATGTCGGGTGCGACGCCGCGGCGGTCGGCGAGGTGGTGGATCTGGTCGTCGAGGAGTTGCGGGGGCTGCGGCGCGCGGCGGTGCCGGACGAGGAGCTGCAGCGCGCGAAGGATCATCTGAAGGGCAGTTGCGTGCTGGGGCTCGAGAGCACCAGCAGCCGCATGTCGCACCTCGCGCAGTGCGAGATGTACTTCGGCCGGCAGGTCCCGCTGTCGGAGACCCTCGCCGGGATCGATCGCGTCACGGCGGACGACGTGCAACGGGTGGCGGCGGACCTGTTTCGCAACGGGGCGCTGGCTGCTACGGCGGTGGGCCCGGTCTCGAGCGCATCTTTGTCGCCGGAACGGTTCGATCTGGGCTGACCGGCGAGCGGAGGAAGAGAGCCATCGCGGTCGAGTTGACGGTGCTGGGGAGCGGCAGCGCAGGGAATGCGACGCTCGTGTCCTGCGCGGGTACCCGCGTTCTGCTCGACGTCGGGTTCAGCTACCGCGAGCTGAGCCGCCGGCTGGGGGAGGTCGGGGTCGATCCCGGGATGCTGGACGCCATTCTGATCACGCACGGCCACGGCGACCATACGCGCGGCCTGCGCGTGCTGTCGAACCGTCACCGAGTACGCGCCTACGCGACCGCCGCCATCCGCGAGGAATGGACGCCGGGTGACGAGGTCGACTGGCGCGCGCTGGCGCCGGATGCGGCGGTCGATCTGGGCGGCCTGCGATTCATTCCGTTTGCGGTGCCGCACGACGCATCCGAGACGGTGGCCTTTCGCATCGAGACGCCGGAGGGCGCCATCGGGTACGCCACCGACATCGGGACGTTGACGCCGAACCTGGTCGAGCGGTTTCGCGACTGCCGGCTCCTCGTCATCGAGTCGAACCACGCGACGGAGCTCCTGCGGGTGAGTCCGTACGCGCGGTCCACGCGGGAGCGCATCGGCGGCGACGGCGGCCACCTTTCCAACGAGTCGCTCGCGGCATTCGTTCGCGATCACCTGGGCGCGTCGGTCCGCTGCCTGGTGCTCGCCCACCTGAGCCGGGTGAACAACCTGCCGGAGCTGGCCCGGATGACCTGCCGCGAGGCGCTGGCGGAGAGCGGCCGGACCGACGTGGAGGTGGTCGTGGCCCGCCAGGACCGGGTGACGCCGACCATCGACCTGGCTGTCTGGGGCCATGCGGCGGCGTCTCCGATGTCGGCGCTCCGACAGACGGCGCTTCCTTTTCTCTCTTCCGGCGCCGGTCCGGACCCTGCCCGCAACGAGGTTCGTTCGCGATGATTTCCCGCTACACGCCGCGCGAGATGGGCCGCTTGTGGACCGATCAGCGCAAGTACGACACGTGGCTGCGCGTGGAGATCGCCGCCGCGGAAGCGATGGCCGACCACGGGTTGATTCCCCCGGAGGCGGCGCGCGACATCCGGGAGCGCGGCGCGGTGGACGCGGCGCGCGTGGCGGAGATCGAGGAAACGACGCAGCACGACGTCATCGCGTTCACGACCGCCGTGGCCGAGCACGTCGGGCCCTCGGCGCGCTGGCTGCACTTCGGCATGACGTCGTCGGACGTCATCGACACCGCGCATGCGCTGCAGATGCGCGAGGCGTCCGATCTGCTGCTGGCCGACCTCGACGAGTTGACCGAAGCGGTGCGCCAACGGGCGGACGAGCACCGGCGGACCCCGATGATCGGGCGGACCCACGGTGTGCATGCCGAGCCGATGACCTTCGGACTGAAGCTGGCGCTCTGGTTCACGGAGCTCGGTCGCGACCGCGCGCGGCTCGTCCGGGCCCGCGAGACGATCGGCGTGGGCAAGCTGTCGGGGGCCGTGGGGACCTACGCGCACCTGGATCCGGCGATCGAGCGGGGCGTCTGCGACCGTCTCGGTCTGATCCCCGCCCCCGTCGCTTCGCAGGTCGTGCAGCGCGATCGGCACGCCGAGCTGCTGAGCGCCCTGGCCATCACCGCCGCGTCTCTCGAGAAGTTCGCACTGGAGGTGCGCGGGCTGCAGAAGACCGAGATCGGCGAGGTGGCCGAGCCGTTCGCCAAGGGCCAGAAGGGCTCGTCGGCGATGCCCCACAAGCGCAACCCGATCGGCTGCGAGCAGATCACGGGCCTGGCGCGCGTGGTGCGGACCAACGCGCTGGCCGCCATCGAGAACGTGGCGCTGTGGCACGAGCGCGACATCTCGCATTCGTCGGTGGAGCGGGTCATCGTGCCCGACAGCTTCTGCGCGCTAGACCACATGGTCCGCCGCTTCACCCGCATCGTACGCGGCCTGGTCGTCCATCCCGAGCGGATGCGGGAGAATCTCGAGCGCTCCCGCGGCGTCGTATTCTCCGGCACGGTGCTTCTGGAGCTGGCCAGCCGTGGCGTCTCCCGCGAGGACGCCTACCTGCTGGTGCAACGCAACGCCATGCGCTCGCACGACGAGGGACGCGACTTCAAGTCCCTGCTGCTGGCCGATCCCGAGGTGACCGCAGTGCTGGAGGCGGCCGGAATCGAGCGTGCGTTCGATCTGGACCTGCAGCTTCGCCACGTGGATGCAATCATGGACCGCGCGTTCGCGGGCGGGCCGGCGGGTGCGGAGCGGGAGCCGGGCGAACGCGCCGGCGGGCGGGTCGCGCTCGCTCCGGAGGTGTCGTGAAGGCGAGAGTCTATGTCACGCTGAAGCCGTCCATCCTGGATCCGCAGGGCAAGACCGTCACGGCCGCCCTGCACAGCCTCGGCTACGAAGCGGTTCGCGATGTGCGTCAGGGCAAGTACTTCGAGCTCGACATCGACGCCGCGACCGCCGACCAGGCGCGGTCCCTGGCCGGCGAGATGGCCGACCGGCTGCTGGCGAACCCGGTGATCGAGAGCTACAGGGTGGAGGTCGGCGGACCGTGAACGGCGGGAGGAACCGGTGCTGCGGCCGCGGGAGGAACCGGTTCTGCGGCCGTGGGAGGAAGAGGTCGGGATGAGATTCGCGGTGGTGGTCTTTCCGGGCTCGAACTGCGACCACGACGCGCACCACGCACTGGGGGAAGTGCTGGGCCAGCCAGTGGACCTGGTCTGGCACAAGGCGACCCACCTCGCCGGCGCCGGCGCCGTGGTGCTGCCGGGCGGATTCTCGTACGGCGACTACCTGCGCTGCGGGGCCATTGCCCGCTTCTCGCCCATCATGAACCGGGTGAAGGAGTTCGCCGCCGCCGGCGGACCGGTCATCGGCATCTGCAACGGGTTCCAGGTGCTGCTCGAGGCCGGGTTGCTGCCGGGCGGGATGCGGCGCAACCGCGACCTGAAGTTCATCTGCGAGCACGTGCACCTGCGGGTGGAAACCACCGCTACGCCGTTCACGCGCAGCGCGGCGCCCGGACAGGTGTTGCGCATCCCCATCGCCCACGGCGAGGGCAACTACTACGCCGATCCGGAGACCCTGCGGGAGCTGGCCGCCAACCGGCAGATTGTCTTCCGCTACACGGCGCCGGACGGGGCGCGCGACGAGGGCTGGAACGTCAACGGGTCGACGGACGCGATCGCGGGCATCTGCAACCGGGAGCGCAACGTCGTCGGCCTGATGCCGCATCCCGAGCGGGCGTGCGAGGCGGCGGTGGGCAGCACGGACGGGCGCGTGGTTTTCGAGTCGGTGCTGGCGGCGGTGAAGGCGCCCGCGCCGGTCGCGGAGGCGATCTGATGGCTACTACTCCGGAAACGCGCGGGCGTCTCGGGCGGATCTTCGTCGGCATCGGGTTGCTGATGCTCGCCGCGGCCGCCCTGTTCGGCGCAGGCATCGTGCCGCTGCCGGCCCCGGGGGGCATCATCGTGGCGGCGGTGCTGGCCCTGGCGGGGGTCGTGATGGCGACCTTCGGGGTGGTGCTGCTGACCGGAGCCCGTTCGTGATCGAGCCCGGCACCGTCGCGGCGCACGGGTTGACCCCCGACGAGTACCAGCGCATCGCGGCGATCCTCGGACGCCATCCCAACCTGCTGGAACTGGGCATCTTCTCGGTGATGTGGTCCGAGCACTGCAGCTACAAGAGCTCGCGGATCCACCTGCGGACCCTGCCGACCAGCGGCGCGCGCGTGCTGCAGGGACCGGGCGAGAATGCCGGGGTTCTCGATATCGGCGACGGGCTGGCGGCCGTCTTCAAGATCGAATCGCACAACCATCCGTCGTTCATCGAGCCCTACCAGGGAGCCGCGACCGGCGTCGGCGGGATCATCCGCGACATCTTCACGATGGGGGCCCGGCCCATCGCCCTGCTCGATTCCCTGCGGTTCGGCGCGCTGGACTCGCCCGCGACGCGGCGGCTGGTCGAAGGCGTCGTGGCCGGCATCGCGGGCTACGGCAACAGCATCGGGATTCCGACCGTCGGCGGGGAGGTGGGCTTCGACGAGAGCTACGCCGGCAACCCGCTCGTCAACGTCTTCTGCCTGGGCATCGCGCCGGTGGAGGGCGTGATCCGGGGCCGCGCGGAGGGTACGGGCAACGCCGTCTACTACGTCGGCGCGAAGACCGGTCGCGACGGCATCCACGGCGCGACGATGGCGTCGGCCGAGTTCGACGACGCGTCGGCCGAGAAGCGACCCAACGTGCAGGTCGGCGATCCGTTTATGGAGAAGCTGCTGCTGGAGGCATGCCTGGAGGTACTGCAGACGGATGCGCTGGTCGGACTGCAGGACATGGGGGCAGCCGGACTGACCTGCTCCTCGTGCGAGATGGGTGCCCGCGGCGGCGCCGGGATCGATATCGACGTCGCCCGTGTGCCCCAGCGCGAGTCGGGCATGACGCCGTACGAGATCATGCTGTCCGAGTCGCAGGAGCGGATGCTGTTCATCGTGCGGCGGGGGCGCGAGGCGGAGGTCGACCGCGTGTTCGAGAAATGGGATCTGCACGCGGTGCGGATTGGCGAGGTGACCGGCGACGGACTGCTGCGCGTGCGCAACGGTGGAACCACCGTCGCGGAGATACCCAACCGCCCACTGGCCGACGAGGCACCTCTCTACGACCGTCCGTACCGCGAGCCGGCGGATCTCCAGCACCGGCAGGCGCTCGACCTTGCGGCTCTGGAGTCCCCGGGGCCGCCTTCCGAGGTCTTCCTGCGGATGGTCGGCGCGCCGGCCATCGCGAGCAAGCGCTGGATATACCGCCAGTACGACCACATGGTGCGCACGAACACCGTCGCCCCGGCCGGCTCCGGGGCCGGCGTGGTGCGCATCAAGGGAACGCCGCGGGCCCTGGCGTTCTCGGTCGACGGCAACGGGCGGTACTGTTTCCTCGACCCGTACCGCGGGGCGATGCTGGCCGTGGCCGAGTCGGCCCGCAACGTGGCCTGCGCCGGCGGCCGGCCGATCGGCGCGACCAACTGCCTGAACTTCGGGAGTCCGGAGCGGCCGGAGATCATGTGGCAGTTCGCCCGCGCGGTGGCCGGGATCGGCGATGCGTGCCGCGCCCTCGACATTCCGATCACCGGCGGCAACGTCAGTCTCTACAACGAAACGGACGGCCAGGCGATTCTGCCGACCCCGGTGCTCGGTGTCGTGGGCATAATAGAGGACGCCCGCCGCGTCGTCGGGCGCACGTTTCAAGAGTCCGGTGCGGTGATCGTGTTGCTCGGAGCGCCGGGCGGCACGCTCGGGGGCAGCGAGTATCTGAAGACGATGCACGGGCTCGTGCGCGGCGTGCCGCCGGATCCGGACCTGGAGGCGGAGGGCGCCGTGCAGCAACTGGTGGCGGACCTTGCCGAGATGGGGCGCCTGCGTTCCGCGCACGATTGCTCGGACGGCGGCCTGGCGGTCGCGCTGGCGGAATGTGCGTTCGGGAGCGGCGGGGTCGGTTTCGACGCGGCGGTTCCCGGTCCGTCCGGAGAGGGCGGCTTGGCGGCTGCGTTGTACGGCGAGTCGGCCTCGCAGATCGTCGTAGCGGTACGGGAGACGGAGGCGGACACGGTGCTGGATCGAGCCGCGGGAGCAGGCGTCCCGGCGCAGGTGCTGGGTCGCACCGGGGGCGATCGCCTGCGGTTCACGTGCGACGGGGAGCCGGTCGTCGACGTCGGATTGAGCGAGGCCGAGCGGCGTTGGGCGACCGGATTGTCCGGGTACTTCGAGGCCCCCGCGGCCTGACGCCGGCTGCCGGCGTGTACGGCTGCCGGCGTGCGGATGCGGGCTGAGCAGATGGACGACAAGTTCCACGACGAGTGCGGCGTCTTCGGCATCTACGGCCACGAGGATGCGTCGTCGCTGACCTATCTCGGCCTGTACGCGCTGCAGCACCGCGGGCAGGAGAGCGCCGGGATCGCCGCCGCGTGCGACGGAGCGGTGAAGCTGTCGCGCGCGATGGGCTACGTCGGCGACGCCTTCAACGACCGGATGCTGGCTGCCCTGCCCGGCCCGTCGGCAATCGGCCACGTGCGGTACTCGACGTTCGGCGACAGCCGGATCGTCAACGCGCAGCCGATCCTGATCGATTGCTCGCACGGGCAGATCGCGCTCTGCCACAACGGCAACCTCGTCAACGCGGGCGACCTGCGGCAGCGGCTGGTCCGGGAAGGCTCGATCTTCCAGACCAACAGCGACACCGAGGTGGTCCTGCACCTCTACGCCAGATCGAGCGCCGCCACCCCTGAGGACGCCATCGTCGAGTCGGTGTCGCAGGTCAGCGGCGCGTTCTCGCTTGTGCTGCTGACGCCCAGGAACCTGATCGCCGTGCGCGACCCGCAGGGCTTCCGCCCGCTCGCCCTCGGCCGACTGGGTGATGCCTATGTCGTCTGCTCCGAGACCTGCGCCATGGATCTGATCGGCGCCCGCTACGAACGCGACGTCGAGCCGGGCGAGATCCTGGTGGTCGGCGAGGACGGGGTGCGTTCCTACAAGCCGTTTCCGCCCGCACCGGCGGCCCACTGCGTGTTCGAGCACGTCTACTTCGCACGGCCCGACAGCGAGGTGTTCGGCCAGAGCGTCAACGTGGTGCGCACGAACCTCGGACGACTGCTCGCGGAGGAGTCGGCGGTCGAGGCGGACGTCGTGGTGCCGATTCCCGACTCCGGCGTCGTCGCGGCGATCGGCTACGCGGAGCACTCCGGCATCCCGCTGAAGATGGGACTCATCCGCAACCATTACGTCGGCCGCACGTTCATCCAGCCGCACCAGTCGGTACGCGGCCTCAAGGTGAAGGTGAAGCTGAACACGGTGCGGAGCGTGCTCGACGGAAAACGCGTCGTGCTGGTCGACGACTCGATCGTGCGGGGCACGACCAGCCAGAAGATCGTGTCGATGATCAAGGCGGCCGGGGCGCGGGAGGTGCACATGCGCATCAGTTGCCCGCCGACCGTCGCGCCGTGCTACTACGGTATAGACACGCCGCACCGCGACGAGCTGATTGCGGCCCGCCACAGCATCGACGAGATCCGCGACTTCATGGGCGCCGACACGCTCGCCTACCTCAGCATCGAGGGGTTGCATCAGGCGGTCGGCGAACGTCACCCCCAGTACTGCAACGCGTGCTACACGAGGTCGTATCCCGTCGACCCGCCGCGCGACACCGACGCCTACCGGCAGATGGTGCTCAAGATGGCCGAGGCCGAGGAGATGGCGTCGAGCGAACCGTGACCGGCTCCGTTCCGAATGGCCGGCGGGAGAAGGGCGGCGGGCAGGGTATGGATTACAGGTCGTCAGGCGTCGACATAGACGCCGGCATGGAGGTGGTCGAGCGGGTCAAGCGGCTCGCCAAGAGCACGTTCACCGACGGCGTGCTGAGCGACATCGGCGCTTTCGGGGGATTGTTCCGGCCCGAGCTGTCTGGGATGGACGACCCGGTGCTGGTCGCAAGCGCCGATGGAGTCGGAACCAAGCTGGCCGTGGCGTTGGCGGCCGGCGTGCATACGACGGTCGGGGTGGACCTCGTCAACCACTGCGTCAACGACATCCTGGTACAGGGTGCGCGCCCGGTGTTCTTCCTCGACTATCTGGCGACGGGCCGCCTGTCTCCCGACGTGTCCGCGTCCGTGATCGAGGGCATCGCGACCGGCTGTCGACAGAACGGCTGCGCGCTCCTCGGCGGCGAAACCGCCGAGATGCCCGGGTTCTACGCCGACGGGCAGTACGATCTGGCGGGCTTCGTCGTCGGCCTGGTGGACCGCTCGCGGATCATCGACGGTCGCTCGATCGTCCCCGGCGACGTGCTCGTCGGTCTCCCGTCGAGCGGACTCCACACCAACGGCTACTCGCTCGCGCGGCGCATTCTGTTCGACGAGCTCGGTCTGCGGGTCGACTCGGCGGTCGAAGCGCTCGATTGCACCGTCGGCGAGGAGCTGCTGCGCTCGCACCGGTCGTACCAGTCGGCGGTCCGCCCGGTGATCGAGACCGGTTGCGTGAAGGGGATCGCCCACATCACCGGCGGCGGCCTGACCGACAACGTGCCGCGGGTTCTGCCCGGCGGCTGCGCGGCGGCAATCGATCCGGAACGCTGGACGAGACCCGCCATCTTCGATTTCCTGGGCGAGCGGGGCGAGGTGCCGGCGGCGGACATGTACCGTACCTTCAACATGGGAATCGGCCTCGTCATCGCCTGCGCGCGGGACGACTCGCACCGCGTGCTCTCGAAGCTCATCACGTGCGGCGAGATCGGCGCGGCCCTCATCGGCGAAGTCCGCGAGAAGGTCGCCGAAGGTCCCCGGGTCGAGTACGCCCACGTCGATCTTCCGGGCGACGCCCAGTCGGCGTGCGGCGCATGAGCAGCCAGGATTCCGGACCGGCACGCGTTGGCGGGAACCGCCGGCTCGGGGTGCTCATCTCGGGTCGTGGCAGCAACCTGCAGGCGATCATCGACGCGATCGCCGAACAGCGGCTCGACGCGGAGATCGCGGTCGTCGTTTCCAACCGGCCGGACGCCCCGGGGCTGGATCGCGCCCGCCGGGCCGGCATCGAGACCGTCGGACTGCGGCACACGGACTACCCTTCCCGGGAGGCCTTCGATGCGGCCATGGTCGGCGAGCTCAGGCGGCGCGACGTCGGTCTCGTCTGTCTCGCCGGGTTCATGCGCCTGCTCGGCGAGAGCTTCGTCGCCGCGTTTCCGAACGCCATCCTCAACATCCATCCGTCCCTGCTGCCCGCTTTCGTCGGACTCCACGCCCAGCGGCAGGCGTGGGAGCACGGCGTCAAGGTCAGCGGCGCGACCGTGCACATCGTGACGGCGGAGCTCGACGACGGTCCCATCGTGCGGCAGGCGGTGGTGCCGGTGCTGCCGTCCGACACGGCCGACTCGCTCGCGGCTCGCATCCTGGTCGAGGAACACCGCATCTATCCCGAAGCGATTCGGGTCATCCTCGACGACGGCTGGACCATCGACGGCCGCCGGTTCATCGAGCGATCCTGACATTCGGCCGCCGGCAGTCCGTGGCGAGAACCCGCGTGGCGCCGAGGGTGGTTGGCCCGCCGCGAGGCAAGGCGCGACGAGGGAGCCCGTCTCCGGTCCGGTTCTCGGTACAATGATCTCGATGACGCTCCAGGAGCAGGTCGCTTACCTCACCAAGGGCTGCATCGACGTGGTGCGTGAGCCGGAGCTGCGGGCCAAGCTCGAACGGTCGGCCGCGTCGGGCGACCCCCTCACCGTGAAGGTGGGATTCGACCCGACGGCGCCCGACCTGCATCTGGGGCACACCGTGTTGCTCCGCAAGATGAAGCACTTTCAGGATCTGGGCCACCGGGTGATCTTCCTGATCGGGGACTTCACCGGGCTCATCGGCGATCCGACCGGCCGGTCGAAGACACGGCCCCCGCTGACAGGAGAGCAGATCGAGGAGAACGCCGAGACCTACAAGAAGCAGGTGTTCAAGCTGCTCGACCCGGACACGACGGTGGTCGATTTCAACAGCGCCTGGCTCCGCGCCCTCGGCAGTGAAGGCTGGATCCGGCTGGCGGCCCGGTACAACGTGGCCCAGATGCTCGAGCGGCGCGATTTTCGGCAGCGGTACGATACCGGCCGGCCGATTGCGATTCACGAGTTCCTGTACCCCCTGGCGCAGGCCTACGACTCCGTCCACCTGCGGGCGGACGTGGAGCTCGGCGGCACGGATCAGCTCTTCAACCTCAACGTCGGACGCGACATCATGCCGGCGTGGGGGGCCGAGCCTCAGGTCGTGATGACGACTCCCCTGCTGGTCGGGCTCGACGGCACGGAGAAGATGTCGAAGTCGGCATCGAACTACGTCGGGATCACCGAGCCGCCGGCCGAGATGTTCGGAAAGCTCATGTCGATCTCCGACGAGCTGATGTGGAGCTATCACCAGTTGCTCACCGATCTTTCTCTTGCGGAGATCGAGGCGCTGAAGGCCCGCGTGGCGTCCGGCGCCGCCCATCCCAAG
>CBDBOU010000003.1:402500-3972991 GCA_965208535.1 Vicinamibacterales bacterium
GGGAAGGCTGGGGGATTAGCTCAGCTGGGAGAGCGCCTGGTTTGCAACCAGGAGGTCACCGGTTCGAGCCCGGTATTCTCCACCATCGCCGCGGGCTGCGAGTCCCGGAGGCCAGCCCGCACGGGCGGCGGCGGATCGCGCCGACGCACGGCGGGGCGGGTCGGTATTTGACAACTGAATACCCTACAAACGGTAGCTTTCCGTAATGACGTGGTGCTCAATGGAAGCTGGCGCGGTTCGGGGAATCCGATGCCTCGGCCGATCTGCAGGGCGGCGTGCGACACGGCGCCCGGCGGACGCCGGACACCGATGCTTCGAGTCCGTCAGGTTCCGAGTATGGTCAAGCTACTAAGGGCGTACGGTGGATGCCTTGGCGCCAGGAGTCGATGAAGGACGTGGCAAGCTGCGATAAGCTTCGGTGAGCTGCAAACAAGCGTTGACCCGAAGATTTCCGAATGGGGAAACCCGCCCGGGGTAATGCCCGGGCATCTTCGGCTGAATACATAGGCCGTTGAAGGCAACGCAGGGAAGTGAACCATCTCAGTACCTGCAGGAAAAGAAAACAACAGTGATTCCGTCAGTAGCGGCGAGCGAACGCGGAACAGCCCAAACCGGCGTGCATGCACGGCGGGGTTGTAGGGCCTGCCAGGCCGTGAGGCCGGCGAGTCAAAAACCAGCCCTCTAGTCGAACGATCTGGAACGATCGGCCAGAGACGGTGAGAGCCCGGTAGACGAAAGAGGGCTGGCTCGCTGGGCAGGTTCCTGAGTAGCGCGGGACACGGGGAATCCCGCGTGAATCCGGGAGGACCATCTCCCAAGGCTAAATACTCCCTGGCGACCGATAGTGAACCAGTACCGTGAGGGAAAGGTGAAAAGAACCCCTGTTAGGGGAGTGAAATAGTACCTGAAACCGTATGCCTACAAGCAGTGGGAGGGCTATGGCTGGGTCATCGTACCCGGCAACGCCTGACCGCGTGCCTTTTGCATAATGAGCCGGCTAGTTACTCTCTGTGGCGAGGTTAAGCGAACGCGAGCCGTAGCGAAAGCGAGTCTGAAATAGGCGAATTAGTCGCAGGGAGTAGACGCGAAACGAGGTGATCTACCCTTGGCCAGGGTGAAGCGTGGGTAACACCACGTGGAGGCCCGAACCAGTGTCGGTTGAAAACGGCTTGGATGAGCTGAGGGTAGGGGTGAAAGGCTAATCAAACCTCGTGATGGCCCGTTCTCCTCGAAATGCTTTTAGGAGCAGCCTCGGGAGGTCGGCGTCGGCGGTAGGGCACTGGATGGACTAGGGGGCCTACAAGCTTACTGAATCCAACCAAACTTCGAATGCCGACGACACGCATCCCGGGAGTGAGACTCTGGGGGCTAAGCTTCAGGGTCGAAAGGGAAACAGCCCAGCCTACCGGCTAAGGTCCCTAAATCTGTGCTAAGTGGGAAAGGAACTGGGGACGCCGAGACAACCAGGAGGTTGGCTTAGAAGCAGCCATCCTTTAAAGAAAGCGTAATAGCTCACTGGTCAAGCGGCTCTGGGCCGACAATTCAACGGGGCTCAAGCACAGTACCGAAGCCGTAGATTCAGCGGCTCCTGCGGGAGTCAACGAGTGGTAGAGGAGCGTTCTCTGGGCAGAGAAGGCGGATCGTGAGAACCGCTGGAGCGTAGAGAAGTGACCCTGCCGGCATAAGTAGCGATAAGAGTGGTGAGAATCCACTCCGCCGAAAGCCTAAGGTTTCCTGAGGAAGGTTCGTCCGCTCAGGGTCAGTCGGGTCCTAACGCGAGGCCGAAAGGCGTAGCGGATGGATATCCGGTCAACATTCCGGAACTACCTGAACAGCGTTTGTACGATTGGGGAGACGCAGGAGGCCAGCCCAGCCTACGACTGGACGTGTAGGTTCAGGCATGTAGGGGGAGCCACCAGGCAAATCCGGTGGTTCACACGCCCTGAGGTGCCATGGCGAGGCCGAAAGGCCGCAAAGTGGGTGATGCCATGCTGCCGAGAAAATCCTCTAAGGAGTTGTTCAGGTACCCGTACCGTAAACCGACACAGGTAGGCAGGGAGAAAATCCCAAGGCGCGAGTGAGAACCCTCGTCTAGGAACTCGGCAAACTCGCCCCGTAACTTCGGAAGAAGGGGTGCTCCCGCCCGTGATCCGGCGTGCCCGGTGAGCGGGAGGGAGTTGCAATAAAGAGGCCCAGGCGACTGTTTACTAAAAACACAGGACTCTGCCAAGTCGAAAACGACGTATAGGGTCTGACGCCTGCCCGGTGCCGGAAGGTTAAAGGGAGGAGTTAGCCGCAAGGTGAAGCTCTGAACTGAAGCCCCGGTAAACGGCGGCCGTAACTATAACGGTCCTAAGGTAGCGAAATTCCTTGTCGGGTAAGTTCCGACCTGCACGAATGGCGCAACGATCTGGGCGCTGTCTCGACGAGGGGCACTGCGAATTTGTGGTACCGGTGAAGACGCCGGTTGCCCGTGGTAAGACGGAAAGACCCCGTGCACCTTTACTACAGCTTAGTAGTGAGTGCTGGTGTGTTATGCGCAGGATAGGTGGGAGACTTTGAACTCGGCCTCTCGGGGTCGGGGGAGTCGTCGGTGAGATACCACCCTTAGCATTTCGGTGCTCTAACCTCGGCCTGTCATCCAGGTCAGGGACACTGCTTGGTGGGTAGTTTGACTGGGGCGGTCGCCTCCCAAACTGTAACGGAGGCGCGCGAAGGTTCGCTCAGGCTGTTTGGAAATCAGCCGGAGAGTGCAAAGGCAGAAGCGAGCTTGACTGCGAGACATACACGTCGAGCAGGTGGGAAACCAGGCCTTAGTGATCCGGTGGTTCCGCATGGAAGGGCCATCGCTCAACGGATAAAAGGTACGCCGGGGATAACAGGCTTATCTTGGCCAAGAGTTCATATCGACGCCAAGGTTTGGCACCTCGATGTCGGCTCATCGCATCCTGGAGCTGTAGCAGGTTCCAAGGGTTCGGCTGTTCGCCGATTAAAGCGGTACGTGAGCTGGGTTTAGAACGTCGCGAGACAGTTCGGTCCCTATCTACCATGGGCGCAGGAGATTTGAGGGGGGCTGTCCTTAGTACGAGAGGACCGGGATGGACGAACCTCTGGTGTACCAGTTGTCGCGCCAGCGGCAGTGCTGGGTAGCTACGTTCGGAAGGGAGAAATGCTGAAAGCATCTAAGCGTGAAACCCTCCCCAAGATGAGATCTCCCCGGACCTTCGGGTCCCTGAAGGCACCTGGAAGACTACCAGGCAATAGGCCAGATGTGTAAGGCTTGCGAGAGCTTGAGCTTACTGGTACTAATCAGCCGTGAGGCTTGACCGTATTTCTTCGGGCGCTGCGGCGGGAAGCTATCGTTTGTAGGGTGTTCAGTTGTTTCGGCGGGCGCGGATCTTTGACAGGCATGCGGCGGGCGGGTGTCGGGGCAGGTGCGTCCCGGAAATCGGCCGCCGGTCAGGTTTTCCGGTGGTCATAGGAGAGGGGAAACACCCGTTCCCATGCCGAACACGGTAGTTAAGCCCTCTTCCGCCGATGGTACTGCGGGGGCAGCCTCGTGGGAGAGTAGGTCGCCGCCGGGAGTTGCACGACGCCCGGGCTCGACAGTCGAGTCCGGGCGTTCCTTTTTTTGGCCCGGCGGAAGTGGGCCGGCACCCACGCGGGGCCGCGGAGGTAGGGCGCCGGTGTTGGCGAGGCGGACGGGGCTGCCAGCGAGGCAGCGCGGCGGAGATGCCGGACGGTGGAGCGCGGCGGCGCCCCGGCGGGAGCTGTGGGGAGTCATGAGGGTGGACGCGGGAATTCGGGACCACCGGGGAATTCGGGTGGAGCTCGCCGGCGAGCGGAAGATTCGGGTTCGGAACACCGCGCTGTACCGGTTGGCGCATTGGCCGATCTGGGTCTGGGTGTTCTTCCTGGCCCCCGGCCCGTTGACGTTCGACCTGTTCGCGGCGGGCTTCGACGCGCGGATGGGAGCGTGGCTCGCAGCGGTGGCGGCAGCGACGGGCGTGGCGGGTCTGCGGGGGCGTTTGCCGGGGGTCGAGCCGCGGCCGTACATCATTCGATTCACGGAGGATCGGCCGAATCCCGTGTACAGGCGGATCTGCTACACGTTCGCCTGGAGTGCAGTGTTGTCGTTCGGGTTGCTGAATCTGGCCGGGCTGGTTTGGGCCGCGGCAACCGGGGAGTGGCGGATGCCGGCGGTTTACGAGGCGGGCTATTTTCCGCTCGCCGGAGGCGTGTGGATTCTGGGGGCGATGGGGCGGCTGCCGCGCGTGAAGGCATCGACACGGGGCGAGGGACATGAGCGGCGATTCTTCTACGGGTCGGTGTGGGCGGTCTGCGTGGCGCAGCCGGTTCTGTGGCTGCTATGGGGCATTCTGCCCCTGAGTCCGGCGGCTAACGTGGCGAAGCTTGGCGTGTTCGTTGGCCTGCTTTGCTTCATCGGGTATCTCGCCTACCGGGGGAAGTTGCCGCGGACACGGCCGATCGTGCCGGGCGAGCTGGCGGTGAGCGACTGACGGGCGGAGGTCGCCGGGGGAAAGGGCGGATGGCCGGGTAGCCTTCGGTCGGCGGTAGAATGGCTGCATGCAGGAAAAGGCTGGGACGTGGGTCGCCGGCGGGTTGGCGGCGGTTTGCCTGGCGGCGTGCGGGGCGGCGGGCATCGTGGTGGCGGCCGGCGGCGGGGCCGGGCCGGGGATTGAGTCGCGGGAACAGGCGGCGGATGACGCCGGAAGCTACGATGCGCACTTCATCGACAAGACGATGCGCGTCGACTATTTTCATTCCGGGGGTCTCGGCGAGGAGATCCTGGCGCTCGACCAGGTGGTGTCGGACGGGGGTTGGGCGGGCAGTCGGACCCGCCTGATCGACGATCTGAATCTCGGGAAGTACCTCTTTGAGGTGATCGACCGGCGCACGAACCGCGTGATTTACTCGCGGGGCTTCGCGTCGATCTACGGGGAGTGGGAGACGACTCCGGAATCGCGAGAGGTGTACCGGAGCTTCCACGAGTCGCTGCGCTTTCCCTGGCCGCGGCGCCCGGTGCAGGTGGTCCTGAAGGTGCGGGACGCGGAGAACAGTTTTCACGAGATCTGGTCGACCGTCGTCGATCCGAATTCCCGCTTCGTCAATCCGGCCGACCGCGCTCCGGCCGCGGAAGTCTGGTCCGTGTTCACCAGCGGACCCCCGCAGGAGAAGGTCGACCTGCTGATTCTCGGCGAGGGCTACACGGAAGACGAGCGCGACAAGCTCCGCGCCGACGCGACGCGGCTGACCGATGCGCTTTTCGAGGAGGAGCCCTTCCTGAGCCGGAAGGACGATTTCAACGTCTGGGGGATCCACCTCCCGTCCGCCGAGTCGGGAGTCAGCCGCCCGCGCGCGGGGCAGTTCCGCCGGACGCCGCTGTCGGCGGAATACAACATCTTCGATTCGGAACGCTACCTGCTCACCTACGACAACCGGGCGTTGCGCGACGCCGCGTCCGCGGCCCCGTACGAGTTCATCGAGATCCTGGTCAACGAGGAGCAGTACGGCGGGGGCGGGATCTTCAACTTCCAGGCCACCGCGGCGGCGGACACGGGGTTTGCGGAGTACGTGTTCATCCACGAGTTTGGCCATCACTTCGCCGGGCTGGCGGACGAGTACTACACGTCGGACGTCGCCTACGAAACCGGCGCTGCGTATCACCCGGAGCCGTGGGAGCCGAACGTGACGGCGCTGCACGACCCCGACAACCTGAAGTGGGGCGACCTGGTCGACGCGGGCACGCCGCTGCCGACGCCGTGGGACAAGGCGGCGTTCGAGGCGGGCAGCACGGCTGCGCAGCGCGTGCGCCGCGACCTGCGGGAAGCGGGGGCGCCCGAGACCGAGATGGATCGGTTCTTCATCGAGCAGATGGAGCGCGAGACGGGCCTGCTGGCGTCGATGCCGCACGCCGGCAAGGTCGGTGCGTTCGAAGGGGCCTCGTACGAGCCGACCGGCCTCTACCGCTCGGAGATCGACTGCATCATGTTCACGCGCAACCCGGTCGGTTTCTGCCGGGTCTGCCAACGGGCGATCTCGCGAGTCATCGACCAGTACTCGCGGCCGTAGGGACGCGGCGTCCGGAGAGCCGGCCAGCCCGAGCGCCGCCGGCGGCAGTGCGCCATCGCGTCGACATGCGGCATCGCGCGGAAGGGGACCGAACGACATGGAGAAGCACGTCATCACCGAGCTCGAAAGCATCGTCGGGCCGGACGGCATCGTGCGGGACGACGGGGAGCTGCTGACCTACGAGACCGACGGTCTCGTGAAGCTGCGCTCCAAGCCGGGTGTCGCCGTCCTGCCCACCTCGGCGGAACAAGTACAGCGCATCGTCCGGCTGTGCCATGAGAACCGCGTGCCGTTCGTGGCCCGCGGGCAGGGGACAGGGCTCTCCGGCGGGGCGATGCCGCATCCCGACGGCGTGCTGATCGTGATGACACGCATGAACCGCATCCTCGACGTCGACATCCCGAACCGGCGGATCACGGTCGAGCCGGGCGTGATGAACCTCGACGTCAGCAAGGCGGTGGCGGCAGCCGGCTACTACTATGCGCCCGACCCGTCGAGCCAGGTGATCTGCTCCATCGGCGGCAACCTCGCCGAGAATTCCGGCGGCGCGCACTGCCTCAAGTACGGCTTCACGGTGCACCACGTACTCGGCGTCGAGGCGGTGCTGCCCGACGGGGAGCTCGTCCGCCTGGGCGGACCCGCCATGGACGCGCCCGGCCTCGACCTGCTCGGGGTGCTGGTCGGATCGGAAGGGACGCTCGCCGTCGTCACGAAGGTCGTCCTCAACCTGCTGCGCAAGCCGGCCGCGGTCGAGACGTTGCTGGCCGCATTCGACTCGACGGAGGCGGCCGGAAACGCCGTGTCGGGCATCATCGGCGCCGGCATCATTCCCGCCGCGGTGGAGATGATGGACCGCGTGACCATCGAGGCGGCCGAGGCAGCCGTCCACCCGAACTTTCCGCAGACCGAGGCCATTCTCATCGTCGAGCTCGACGGCGCCGAGGCGGACGTGTCGGCCCTCTTCGCGCGCGTCGAGGAGGTCTGCAACGAGGCCGAGGCGAGCGAGATTCAGATCGCGCGTACCGCCGAGCAGCGCGCGCGCTTCTGGCAGGGCCGCAAGGCCGCCTTCGCGGCGATGGGGCGGGTCTCGCCGAGCTACTATGTCCAGGACGGCGTCATCCCGCGCACCCGGCTCCCGGAGGTGCTCAGCCGCATCCGCGATCTGTCGGAGCGATCCGGTCTCAAGATCGGCAACGTGTTCCACGCCGGCGACGGCAATCTCCACCCCCTGGTCTGCTACGACGAGCGGATTCCGGGGCAGGCCGATCTCGCGCAGGAGGTCGCTTCCGAGATCCTGACCTACTGCCTCGACGCCGACGGTTCGATCACCGGGGAGCACGGCGTGGGCGCCGACAAGGCCGAGCACCTGCCGAAGATGTTCAGCGAGAGCGACCTCGACACGATGCAGCTCGTGCGGTGCGCCTTCGATCCCGGCTACATCTGCAACCCGGGCAAGGTATTTCCGACGCCGCGGCTGTGCGGCGAGGTGCCCGGGCCGTACAGGAGGCATCCGGCCGAGGCGGCGGGTCTGGCGGAGCGCGTCTGATGCCGGGTGCGACGACCGCCGCGCTGCTCGCCCGGCTTGCCGCGCGGGCGGGGCCCGGCGCCGCCGTGCGCGCAGGGGGCGATGACGACGCTGTCGACGGCGTACAGCCGCGCCTGGTGGCCGCGCCGGGGACGGGCGAGGGGGTGGCTGCCACGCTCGCCTGGGCGTCGTCCGAAGGGCTCTCGGTGCGGGTCTCCGGGGGTGGAACCAAGCAGCAGTGGGGGGCGCCCGGGGGGACGGTGGACCTGTTGCTCTCCACCGCCAGGCTCTCGACGGTTCTGGAGCATCGGCACGGCGACCTGACCGCGACGGTGGAGGCCGGAGCGCCGCTGGGGTCGGTCAATGCCGCGCTGGGAGCGCATGGCCAGCGCCTTCCCTGGGATCCGCCGTGGCCGGAGCGGGCGACCATCGGCGGCATCGTGGCCACGAACGACAGCGGTCCCCATCGCCACGGCCACGGCGCCCCGCGCGACTCCATCATCGGCGTGACGATGGCCCGCATAGACGGCCGCACGGCGAAGGCCGGCGGCATCGTCGTCAAGAACGTCGCCGGCTACGATCTCGCGCGCCTGTTGACGGGCTCCTTCGGCTGTCTGGGGGTCATCCTCACCGCGACCTTCAAGCTCGCCCCCGCGCCGCCGGCGTCGCGGACCGTGCAGGTGACGGTCGATTCCCTGGAGGCCGCGGCGCCCGTCGCCGCCGATCTCGCCGCCTCGTCGCTGACGCCGACCGCGATAGAGGTCGCCTGGAGGCCGGCAGGTCTGTTGGTCCGCTTCGAGTCGGTGGAGGCTTCGGTTGCGCAGCAGGCCGACGCCGCCTGCGCGATCGTGGGGGCGAGAGGCGCTTCCGCCGTGCTCGCCGGAGACCGGGAGCAGGCGGCCTGGGAGCGGCACGCGGCGCATTGGTCCCCGGGCGGGACGCTCGTCAAGCTGAGCACCGTGCCCGCGGAGCTGTTCGCGACGCTCGCCTGGCTGCGGGACCGTGCTGCGGCGGACGGGCTGGAGATGGCGGCCGCCGGGCGCGCCGGGCTCGGGGTGGTCGATGTGCGGCTCGACGGGCCGCCGGAGGCGCAGGCGGGTCTCGTCGCCGTTCTTCGCGCGCGACTGCCGGCCGGACGCGGTTCGGCGGTGATCCGCCGGGGCGGCCCGGAGCTGCGGCGGCGCGCCGATCCCTGGGGGCCGATCGGCGACGGGATGCAGGTGATGATGGCGATCAAGCGCCAGTTCGACCCGGCCGCCCTGCTGAACCCCGGCCGTGGTCCCGGCGGTCTGTAGGAAGTCTGCGCCGTAGAAGCGCCCGGAGTCCGGGAGGGTTGGTTGGGCGGCCAGCGGAGGCCGCGGCGCGACCGCGGCGGTCGCGTTCGGCGACGCTTTCCCGGGCGGAGACCGTATCGCTACATCCGAAGCTGCCGCCCCCGGATCGACGCGTCGACGACCTCCACGAGATGCATCGTCTGCAGAGGGCGTCCTTCGCGTTCGAGCGCGCTGCCGAGTTGCAGCAGGCAGCCGGGGTTCGACGACACGATAGCCTCGGCCCCGGTCGCCAGGACGTTGCGGGCCTTGCGCGCTCCCAGCTCGCCCGCCGCTTCCGGCTCCACCAGGTTGTAGATGCCGGCCGAGCCGCAACAGAGCCCGCCCTCCGGGACGTCGCACACCTCCAGCTCGGGCACCGCCGACAGCACCTGGCGCGGCTCGCTGCTCACCCCCTGCGCGTGCTGCAGGTGACAGGCGTCGTGGTAGGCCACGCGCATCCGGACGGGGTGTCGAGGGGCGCGCGGCTCGAGCCCGGCCAGCACCTCCGAGACGTCGCGGCACTTGTCGGCGAGCGCCGCCGCGCGCGCCGCGTACACCGGATCGTCCCGCAGCAGATGCCCGTACTCCTTCAGCGTCGAGCCGCAGCCGGCCGCGTTGATCACGATCGCGTCGACGTCGGCCAGGGCCGGCTCGAACGCGTCGATGAAGCGCCGCGCCATCGCCTCGGCTTCGCTCTCGAGGCCGGAGTGCATCATCAAGGCGCCGCAGCAGCCCTGCGCCTGCGGGACCACCACGTCGCAGCCCTCCGCGGCGAGCACGCGCGCGGTGGCGGCGTTGACCCCGCTGAAGAAGACCCGCTGCACGCAGCCGAGCAGCAGGGCTACCCGTCGTCTGCGCAAGCCCTGGGCCGGGATCATTCCCGGCAGCGACGACCAGATGCCGTCGAACGTGATGGACGGCGCCACCGCCTCCATGGCGCGCAGCCGCGCGGGAAGCAGACTCAACAGTCCGCTGGCGCGCAGCAGCCGCTGGATCCCCAGCCGCTGGTAGGCCCACAGCTTCAGCGCCACCCAGCGCAGGCGGCCGGGGTACGGGAACAACGAGAAGATCAACCGCCGGAACAGGCGATCGCCCGCCGGGCGCTCCACGTGCCGCTCGATCTGCGGCCGGGCAGCCTCCACCAGCTTGTCGTACTGCACGCCGGACGGACACGCGGTCAGGCACGCCATGCAGCCCAGGCAGGTGTCGAAGTGCCGCGCGAACTCCGGCGTGATCTGCGCTTTGCCTTCCAGCGCCACCTTCATGAGGTGGATCCGCCCGCGCGGCGAGTCCGTCTCACGGCTCCACAACTGGTAGGTCGGACACGGTGGCAGGCAGAACCCGCAGTGTACGCAGTCGGCTAGCAGATCGGGCGACGGCGGGTGCTGCGGGTCGAAGGCGCCGGTGGTGGTGGCCATGAGCGGCTATGGTACCGCAACGGGACGCCGCTCGAATGCGGCCGGGACTGAGGCGCAACGCCGTCCACGCGGGATGCGTCGCCGCTCGAACGCCGCGGCGCGGCCGCCGCGGGCTGCTAACCCAAGTTTAACAAGGGTATTTCTAAGCTATTTGGAATCAGCGGTTTACGCCGGCAAGAATGCTCAAGTGGCACTACAAACGCGCACAAACCGGGAATGGGTCGGTCAGATGGTCGTCTTGCGGACTCCTCCCGGCTGCGGGTCGATGCCGAGCGCGTCGTAGATGGCCCGCTGTTCGGGTTCGGCTTGCGTGGCGGTGCGCACGTGCAGCGTGCGTCGGTCGGGGCGCCGGAAGGTGGCGGTGACGCGCTGCTGGCCTTCGAGGATGCGGCGTAGGGTGGTCCAACTGGCGTGTTCGCCGTGGGCGCGCAGCCGGGTGCGGATGACCTGCACGAGCTGGTAGGCGATGACGGTGATGAACAGGTGGCCGTCGGCGCGCCGCGGCTTGTGGTGGTAGATGGGACGCAGTCCGAGCTCGGACTTCAGCGCGCGGAAGACGGCCTCTACGTTGGTGAGCGTGGTATAGGTGCGCCACAGGGCGTCTTCGTCCCAGTCGGTCTCGCTGCTGCGCAGACAGTAGACGCCCGGATGCGTGGCCATCGAGCCGTCCTGGGGCCGTCGGGTCCAGGTGACGGTGGCGGCCTTCTCACCGGTCTGGTCGGGGGTGACCTCGATCTGGTAGTGCGGGGCGACGCGGGAATGCTTTGCCTTCAGTCGCCCGATGCGCTGCCAGACCTGGCCGAGGCGCTTGTGCGCGCGGGGGCGCGCCAGCCCGTCGTTGAGATTGGTCAGGGCCGTCTCGAAGCGGGCGGCGAAACGTTCGACGATGCCGCGTTCCTTCTCGGCCCGCTCCTCGGAGTAGCAGTACAGGCGCACCTCGTCGGGGTCGGTCGAGACCACCTTGTGCAGATGCACGGTCTGTTTGGATTGGGTCTGGATCGCGACGGCGGCCTCGGCGTCGAATTGCCGGTGGCGTTCACGACTGACGACCAGATAGCGGTAGCCGTTGTCGCGCAGCCACCCGATGGCGGCCTCGGTGGCGACGCCGCGGTCCATGACGACCAGAGCGCCGGCCGGCGCACGAAGCGCCTCGAGCATGCCGGCCAGCGTGCGGTGCTCGCGGACGTTGCCGGCAAAGACCTGCGAGCGGCGCACGAAGCCGCTGGCGTCGAGCATCAGTCCCAGGGTCAGCAACGGACAATCGCTGCGCTTCTCCTTCGAGTGCCCGCGCTTGGCCTGCGGCTGTGCGCTCGCCTCGCCTTCGAAGTAGGTGTTGGTCAGGTCGTAGAGGGTGACCGTCGGCTGCAGGTCGAACAGGCCCATGGCCCGTTCGAACAGGTGTGCCTCGATCGCGTCGCGATGCTTCACCAGCGCGTCCGAGGCGCGGTAGAGCTGCATCGCGCTGACGGTCTCGAAGTCGACGCCGAGCAACTCGCCGAGACCGCTGCGGGTTTGCAGCCAGCGGTGCGTCGCGCGCTCCGAGGCCGGCTGGGCCAGGCGCCCGACGACGGCGCCGACCGCCGCGGTGCGCAGCGCGCCGTTGACACCCAACTCAGTCAGCAGGGCCGGTAGGCCCAACTGCTCCAGGGCCCACAGGCCGACCTGCTCGACGCCGACGCTGCGGGGGCGGACCAGGCGCAGCGAGTCGACGTCGACCGGCTGGATGTCTGTCGGTCCGGCGGCCGGTCCCTGCACGGGTGTGCCGCGGGCGATCAACTGTGCGGCTATCCGTTGCGCTTCGTGTTCGACGGCGGTCGGGCAGTCGGGGACCAGGGGCGTCTGGCCGGCCAGGATGTCGTCGATGCGGGAGCAGAGCAGCGGCCATTGCGCTTGGGGAATGTCGAAGTGGCGTCCGAGATTGAGCAAGGTGCGCTGGCGGACGGCGTTGCCGATGCGCTCGGAGTGGACGAGGCGATGCGAGAAGTAGGGCTGTCCGTCTTCGGTCCGCCGGGTTTGGGTACGCCGAACGAACATGCGCCCACGATAACGGGTGCACGTCCACCGAAGCAACACATCCCTGAAAATTATGGCACTACATTCAGCTCTGCCAACCTCCGCTTCTTTAGAATCAACAAGTTACGAGCCTGCGACCTCTGAAATATCGCCCAGATCTACAGAATTGTCGGCAATCCTGTTAAACATGGGCTAAGATCGGCCTGCAACTGACGGAGACACTCGTCCAGCTCGGAGCGATAGATGGCACACGCGATACGCATTCACGAGAACGGCGGTCCCGACGTCCTGCGCTGGGAGGCGGTCGACGTTCCCGACCCCGGGCCGGGCGAGGCGGTCATCCGGCAGACCGCGTCCGGTCTCAACTTCATCGACGTCTACTTCCGGACCGGCCTGTACCCGGCGCCGTCGTTCCCGTTGACCATCGGCAACGAGGGCGTCGGCGTGGTCGAGGCGGTCGGTGACGGCGTGACCGAGGCGGCCGTCGGCGATCGGGTCACCTATTGCATGAGCCTCGGCAGCTATGCGCAGCGGCGGATCATCGCGTCGCGGTTTCTCGTGAAGATCCCGGACGGGATCAGCGACGAGCAGGCGGCGGCAGTGATGCTGAAGGGCTGCACCGTGCAGTACCTCATTCGGCGGACGCACGCCGTGCAGCCGGGCGAGACCGTTCTTTTTCACGCGGCAGCGGGCGGCACCGGCCTCATCGCCTGCCAGTGGCTCAAGCACCTCGGCGCCACCGTCATCGGCACGGTCGGCACCCGCGAGAAGGCGGAGCTGGCCAGGGCCCACGGCTGCGACCATCCGATCGTGTACACGGAAGAGAGCTTCGTCGATCGCGTGAAGGAGCTGACCGGCGGCAAGGGCGTCCCGGTGGTCTACGACTCGGTGGGCAGGGACACGTTCGACGACTCGCTGCGCTGCCTGCGGCCGCGCGGGTTGATGGTGAGCTTCGGCAACGCGTCGGGCGCCGTCGAGCCGTTCAGGCCGGTGCTCCTGGCGCAGAAGGGGTCGCTGTTCCTCACGCGTCCGACCCTGGCCAACTACACGGCGACGCGGCAGGAGCTCGAGGAGACGACGGCGGAGCTGTTCGACGTCGTCGGCAGCGGAGCGGTGCGGATCGAGGTCAACCAGACGTACGCGCTCCGGGACGCCGCGCAGGCGCACCGCGACCTCGAGGCGCGGCGGACCACCGGATCGACGGTACTGGTTACCGAGGCGTGAGGACCGGACTGCGCCTTTCGCGGGGTCGTTCGGTTGGCAGGGGGAGACCCGTGAGGGCCGGCCCGCGGCCGGCGACCCGACCACGCAGGGATGGTAGCTCTGCCTCGGCCGTTGCGGAGCGCGTCGCACGATTCGATCAGGAGGACAACATGAGGACTCGCGGAAACGGTTTCGTCTTCGTCGCCGGCATCGTCATCGGCGTACTGGTTTCGGGAGTGGTGGCCGCGTTGAACGCCACGCAGGATTCGTCGCCGCGCGCCATCAACCTGCCCGGCCGCACCACGACCGCGCCGTTCAGCGACGCGGTGCTGGCCGGCGACACGCTGTACGTCGCGGGCCGCCTCGGGCTGGACCCGGAGACCGGCCGCCCGCCGGCCACCGCCGAGCAGGAGGCGCGCAACGTCATGAACGGCATCCAGGCCGTGCTCGCCGAGGCCGACATGACGATGGACGATCTGGTCAGCGTGAAGGTCTTCTGCTCGGATGTCTCGCTCTACGGCGCGTTCAACAGCGTGTACCGCGAGTACTTCAACGAAGCTCCGCCGGCCCGCGCATTCCTCGGCTCCGGCACGCTGCTGTTCGGCGCGCGCTTCGAGGTCGCCGGGATCGCGGTCAAGGGTTGAAGTCGAGACGAACGACCGCGGCGTCCCGCTCAGGCCGTCGGCGCATGTCGATGTCAGGGGGCAGCATGGATTCATCCCGTCTTGCGTCGTTCACGCGAGCCGTGGCGCTGGTTGCGCTGGGGCTTGCCGCCGCCGTCCCGGGCGCGGCGCAGCAGATCGAGCTGCCGTGGGTGACGATCCCCGCCGGGACCTTCCGGATGGGGTGCGTGCCGGGCGATTCTGCGTGCCTCGACAGCGAGCGTCCGCGTCACGAGGTGACACTGTCGACGTTCGACCTGATGGCGACGGAGGTGACCGTCGGCCAGTATGCCGCGTTCGTCGCGGCGACGGGCTACGCACGGCCGGCGGTCCCCGACTATCCGCAGGCGCCCGACCACCCGGCGGTCCACATGACGTGGCACGATGCCGCGGCCTTCTGCGACTGGGCCGGCGGGCGACTGCCCACCGAGTGGGAATGGGAGTACGCGGCGCGGGCCGGGCACGACGGGCGCGTCTACTGGTGGGGTGGCGAATTGACGCGCGACTACGCCAACTTCGGTACCCTGGAGTGCTGCAGCGGGGCCACCGGCGGCGCCGACGCCTGGCTCAACACGGCGCCGGTGGGCTCGTTCCCGCCGAACGACTTCGGGCTCCACGACATGACCGGCAACGTCTGGGAGTGGGTGAACGGCTGGATCACGGTCAGCTACCCGGCGGGGCCGTTGAGCGATCCGCAGCCGGCCGCGACGGGGTACCTGCGCATCATGCGCGGCGCATCGTGGCTCAACTTCCCCAACGTGCTCCGGGTGTCTGTCAGGCTGCCGTTCTCGGCGGACGGACACACGAGCAATGTCGGTGCGCGGTGCGCCCGGGATGCGCGACTGCTGATCGTCTCCGTCGACTGACGAAAGGCGCCCGTTGACACCTTGTGGGCGCACCATTAGCATGCGTGCGCGCAGTGCGCGGTCCACTCGGAGCGCTGTGCGCAGTCACTGCGAAAGACGGCACGAACCCGCGGCGGGCAGACGTGCGGAGGATCTGATGAAGACGAAGACGCGGAACGCGAAGCGGTCCGGCGGCAAGGCGACGGAGTCACGGCGGGCGTTCATGCGCCAGGCGGTTCTGGGCGGTGCAGGAGCGACGGCGGCCGCCCTCGGCACGGGCCGTGTCGCGAGCGCGGCCGAGGAGGACGTCAAGCCGATCACCATTCCGAGCGAGTTCGAGAAGGCGAAGGCGGCCCCGCTGCCGGAGATCGACTTCCCGATGTCCGGCGCGCAGGTATTCGCGCGGGCTTGCAAGGAAGAGGGCGTCAAGGCGCTGTTCTGCTGCCCGGGCAACTACGACGTCGTGCACGCCATCGGCGACATGGGCATCCCGGTCTATTCGGGGCGCCACGAGGGTTCGCTGTGCCACGCGGCCGACGCGTTCTGCCGCGCCACCGGCGAGGTGGCGGCGACGTCCGGGACCGAGGGACCCGGCTTCACCGACATGATCTGCGCCATCTCGGCCGCCAACTCGGCGCGCTCGCCGATTCTCGTCCTCGCCAGCAACAAGACCATCTTCGCCGAGGACACCGAGCAGGGCATCCAGGACCAGAACCAGCAACCGCTGACCGAGGGCATCAAGAAGTACGGCAAGCGGCTCATCACGCCCGCCCGCACCTGGGAGTACGCCGGCTACGCGTTCCGGCAACTGCGGAGCGGCGTGCCCAAGCCGGTGCACCTCGACTTCCCGGCCGAGATCGCCCGTGCCCGGTTCACCGATCCCATCGACGTCGAGTACTTCTACGACAAGACCAAGTACCGCACCGACGCGCGTCCGCATCCCGACCCGCGGGCCATCGACCGCGCGGTCGAGCTGCTGCGGGGCGCCGAGCGGCCGGTCATCGTGTCGAGCAACGGCGTCCTCTACAGCAAGGCGTGGGACGCGCTTCGCAAGCTGGCCGAGCGCGCGCACATCCCGGTGGTCGAATCCGGCGCCATGAAGGGGCAGTTCCCGGCCGATCACGAGCTGTCGGCCGATGCCGCGCCGATGGCGCTGATGAGCGCGGACGTGGTCCTGCTCGTCGGCCAGTACTGCATGCCGACCCTCGGCGAGTTCGCCTTCGGCCCCGACGCGCGCTACATCCGTATCGATCCGGGGGCGGAGGACATCGGGCGCAACCTGCCCATCGACGTCGGCATCGTCAGCGACGAGCGGGCCGCCCTCGAGGCGCTGGCCGACGCCATGCCGCGCCAGCGGCGCGAGGCATGGGTGGCCGAGGTGGCCGCGGCACGCGAGGCGTTCGAGGCGGAGAACGAGGAGTACTACCGGACCGGCCTGGGGTACACCGACGCGGTGCATCCGGCGGTCATCGGCAAGGAGCTGGCGGATTTCCTGCACCACGGCGACCTGCCGGCGGACCGCACCACGATCCTGCAGGGCGGCTACGGCATCGCCCGCTACACGCGGCGCTACCTGCGCGCGCACCGGCCGGGGCAGATCATCAACGGCGCGTACCAGTACGGCGCGATCGGGCCAGACGTCGGCTACACCATCGGCGTCGCGGCGGCGGTCCGCCACGGCGTGGGAGCCCAGGCCGGCTTCGAGGGCCATCCGGTGATCGGCATCACCGGCGACGGGGGCTTCGGCTATACCGCGATGGAGGTCGAGACGCTGTCCAAGTACCGTCTCCCGGCCGTGATCGTGGTCTACAACAACAACGCGTGGGGCACGTGGACGGGCCAGCGCAACAACACCCTCGGGCTCCCGGTGCACCTGTTCCAGGAGAACCTGCGCTACGACAAGCTCGGCGAGGCGCTCGGGGCGCACGGCGAGTACGTCACGCGGCCCGACGAGATGCGGCCGGCGCTGGAGCGCGCCTACCAGGTGGCGCTCGACGAGAGCCGCCCGAGCGTCGTCAACGTGCAGGCCAAGAAGGAGTTCTGGGTGCGCGACCAGTACCCGCCCGGGTTCCTCGGCAAGATCGAGCCGGGCGTGATGTCCTACTACCATTAGTTCGTGGAGGGACGCGGGCGCGTTCGGACGGCAGGGAGCGGGTCGTTGCACGACGGCGTAGCCGAGGTGCGGGCTCGGCTGCAGGAGTACGCCGAGCGGGGAGTCTTTCGCGGGCTGGCCGAGCGGCCGGCCCGCCGCGGGCGCTACGAGTTCACGTTTCGCTGGCTGGCGCCGGCGCCGTTCACGTTGCGCTACGATCCCGCGTCGGGCACGCTTGCCTTCCGGGATCTGCTGCCGAACGTTCCGGCGCGGTCAACTCTCGCGACTGCGCTGCGGCAGTTCGTCCGGGGACGCACCTCGGCCGAGCTGCCGCCGCACCGCCGGGTCGATCCCGAGCGCGCGGACGTGCGCTGCTTCGTCCGGCGGTCCGCCCTCTCGCTCGAGGTGGTGGCCCGCGAGCGGCACCACGAGTACGGCGTGAACCGGGCGGTGAACCTGGTTCACGAGATCTTCATGCATCTGCACACCTACTTTCCCGAGTACATGTGGGAGAACTTCGATGCGCCGCAGGAATGAGAATGTGAAGTTCGCGCCGGTCCCCGCGCTCCTGGTCATCGCCGCCGCGATTGCGTTCCTCGTCACCGCCGCCGCGGCCGCCGCGCAGGAACCTCCTGCGGAGCCTCACGCGCGCGCGGACGCGCAGGCGTTGGAGAACCCGGTCGAGCCGACCCGCGAGTCGCTGGTCGCCGGCCGGCAGCGCTACGTCTTCCTGTGCCGGCAGTGTCACGGCAACCGGGGCGCCGGCGACGGCGACATGTCGCATGCGGGCGGCATCCCGTCCGACTTCACCGACGACGTCTGGACGCACGGCGCCAGCGACGGCGAGATATTCACCGTGATCAAGGAGGGCGTGACCGCCGACATGCAGGGCTACGGCAACCAGCTCCGCGACGAGGACATCTGGAACCTCGTCAACTACATCAAGAGCCTGTCGCGCTAGGAGCCCGTGGTGGTAACCCGCCGGCACCGGGAGCGGCAGCCGCGAGGTCGGACGTGAGCGACGGTGTGAGCTATCGCGCCATGCAACCCGGCGAAGCAGCCGCCGTCTCGGCGCTGATTCTCTCGTCGTTCGACGAGTTCATCGGCCCGGAGCTGACCTCCGAAGGGAACGCCGAGTTCCGCAGATTCGTCGCCCCCGAGGCGATCGAGGCGCGCACCGCCGAGGACCACTTCGTCCGCGTGGCGACGGTCGACGGCGTCCTGGCCGGCATGATCGAGATCCGCGAAAACAACCACGTCGCCCTCCTCTTCGTCGACAAGGCCCATCAGCATCACGGCATCGCGAAGGGGCTGCTGCACGCGGCACTGGCCGACGCCCGGGCGGCCGATCCGGATGTCGAGCGCGTGACGGTCAACTCGTCGCGCTACGGCGTTCCGGCCTACGAGAAGCTCGGCTTTCGCCAGACCGGACCCGAGCGCGCGGTCAACGGCATCGCCTTCATCCCGATGGCGATGCGGCTCGACGCGGACCTGTAGGCTCCTGACGTGCGGGTCCCGTTTCTCGACCTGGCGGCCCAGCTCGAGACCACGCAACCGGACATCGAGCGGGCGGTGCTCGACGTCATTGCGTCCGGCCGCTACGTCGGCGGCCCGGTGCTGGATGCCTTCGAGCGGGCGATGGCCGACCATATCGGCGTCGACCACGCGGTGGGCGTCTCCTCGGGCACGGACGCGCTTCTCGTGTCGCTCATGGCGCTGGATGTCGGCCCCGGCGACCTGGTCGTCACGACGCCGTATTCGTTCTTCGCCACGGCCGGCGCCGTGACCCGGCTCGGGGCAACCCCGGTCTTCGTCGACATCGATCCGCGGACCTTCAACCTCGACCCGTTGCGCTTGGCCGACTGGTTCGAGAGCGAGACGGAACAGCGCACACGGGTAAAGGCGATTCTCCCGGTGCACCTGTTCGGCCAGTGCGCCGACATGGCGCCGATCCTGGAACTCGCCACGTCGTACGGGATCCCGGTCGTCGAGGACGCGGCGCAGGCGCTGGGTGCGCGCTATCTCGATACCGCCGATGGCGGGAACGGCGGCGGCGCGGGCGGCGGCAACCACGGCGGCGCCGGCGGCAGTCAGGTCGGGAGCGCGGGCAGCCATGGCGACCGCCCGGCCGGCAGCATGGGAACGATCGCCTGCTTCTCCTTCTATCCCACCAAGAACCTGGGAGCGATGGGTGACGCCGGCCTGGTGGTAACCTCCGACGCCCATCTGGCCGAACGGGTGCGCCGGCTGCGCAACCACGGCGCCCACACCGAGTACCGGCATCCGGAGGTGGGCGGCAACTTCCGCCTCGATACCCTGCAGGCGGCAATCCTTGCTGCGAAGCTGCCGTACCTGGACGGCTGGAACGCGCGGCGCCGCGAGCGCGCGGCGTACTACGACGAGCACCTGGCGGTCCCGGGCATCGAGTTGCCCGTTATCGCCTGGGGCCGAGAGCGCCACACTTATCACCAGTACGTGATCCGGGTACCCGAGCGACGAGATGCCCTGCGTGCCCGCCTCGCGGCGCGGCGGATCGACACGATGATCTACTACCCCGTGCCGCTCCATCGGCAACCGTGCTTTCGCCACCTTGGTCACGCGGCCGGCGCGTTCCCTTGCAGTGAGGACGCTGCGGCCCGATCGCTCGCGCTGCCGATCTACCCGGAACTCACTCCGGCGATGCAGGACCGCGTGATTGAGGAGACCGCGGCGTTCCATAGCGGAAGCCCGGCTTCGGACACGGAATCGATGGTCGGGTGATGCGCCTGATGGAGTATGGTGATGTCACATCACCGGGAGGTCTATCGCCGCCGGTGACTCGGGCGTGCTCCGGAAGTTGAACGAGACGTTCCGTGAGGAATAACATATCGTCGGCTTCGGTTCGACCTCGACGGTCCGCTTTGCCCGCGGCCCGCCGCCGGCGACCGAGTTTCCCATCCTGCGACTGAACGACAGAAGTGCCCGGCCGGCGCAATCGCGGCAATCGCAAACGGTCGGCGCCGTCGCGCGCACCCCGCATGTCCCCCCGGCGGTTGCTGGAGCAGGCGCGGGAGGTGCTCGCCGGGGGAGACGGACGCAAGGCGCTCGATCTGATCCGGCAGGCCCGGGACCGGGACGACAGTCTGGCGGGGCTGCCGCTGGTGTCCTTCTGCGCCTCCATGCAACGCGCCCGCCAACTCGCGGCGAAGGGGATGGACAAGGAAGCGGCCACCATGCGCGCCCGGGCCGACGGCTATCGGGCGTCCATGGTCCTGCCGGCGTTGTCGGAGGACGAGTGGGCCCAGTACGTCCGGTACCTGGACGGCGGGGACGCGCTGGCGGCCTACGCGGACCACCTGGACGGCGGGACGTCGCTGCCTCGTGTGGAGCGGGTGCTGGCGGACCGGCTGGTCGTCCAGCGGTTCTGGGTGGCTCTCGACGTGTTCGACGAGACCCACCCGCTGCGCCGGGACGCCGCGGCGGTCAGGTCCGGTCTCGACGCGATGGATGCCGGCGACTGGGCGCAGGCCGCGAACCTGTTGCAGAGGGTGCCCCGGCGCTCGCCGTTCGCGGCCTGGCGTCTGTTCTGCAGGGCCATGGTCTGTTTCGGCGCGGGCGACGACGACGGGTTGCGCAGAATCCTCGATCGCCTGCCGGACGATTTCGCCCTGGCCCGTACGGTCGCCGAATGGCGGCGCCTCGTAGGCCGCGATACCGCCGGCAACGGCCGCCCCGGGGCGCCGAAGGAGTCGGAGGACAGGAACGGGCGCGTGGCGGCCCTGGCCGGCGATTTGAAGCGCGCACTCCACACGGGCAACGTGCGTGCGGCGGGGACGGCGATCGAGCGCCTGGCCGGCGCCCTCTACCCCGAGGACCCGGCGCGGGCCCGGATCGACCTGCTGGAGATCGCGGGGCTGGCCACGCTTCGGGACCTGCTCCCCGGCGGCGCGATCCAGCGCTTGTCGCGGCGCCTGCTGCCCGCCGATCGGGTGATCGGCGTCGCGGCCCGCATCCTCCTCGCCAGACAGCAGCTCGTGCCTGCAGCGTGGAATCCCGTACCGGCCGTCGCGCTCGTCGACGTGCTGCCCGTGGAGTTTCCGCGGACGCAGGATCGGGCCCTCGCACGGGCGTGCGTGCTGGAGGCGCTGGCGCGCACGGGACGCACGGCCGTGGATCCGGAGTTGCTGCCCCCCGAGATGGAGGAGGATCTGGCCACGCTGCTCGGCCGACCCGTAGTGGATCCCGGCTTGGTTTTCGTCGAGCTGATGTTCGCAAGTCTCGAAGCCGATCCCGACAACCGCGACGGCTATCTCCTTCTACTCGATCTCCTGCGGGGACGCACGGGTGGCAAACCCCGGCTCCAGCGTGTTCTGCAGGACATGGCGGCCCGGTTTCCCGACGACTCGACTCCCTGGCTGGAACTGGCCGCTCTCCACTATTCGAGGAACGCGTACCGCCAGGCGGAGGGTGCGCTGGAGGAGGCCCGCCGGCGCGCTCCGCACGACGACCGGCTCCTGGATCTGCAGGCCGTCGGTTTTCTCAAGTCCGCCGATCAGAGCCGGAGGAAGGGTCGGTTCGCGCTCGCAGTCCGGGACCTGGAGCGCGCCCAAGACCTGGGGCGCCAGGTGATCGAGTCCGTCCTGCCGTCGAAATGGCTGCTGCTGGAAATCGTGTCGGGCGATGCGGACACGTCCGCTACCGTCGCCCGCCATCTGGAAGCCCTGCCGCCGGGCGCGCAGCTTCGGATGCTCGCGTTGCTCCTCCGTGACCTGTACGACAACAACGACGTGAGGAACGTCAGACCGGAAATGGCCGATGCCGTGTGGCGCCTGCTGTCCGACGGGGTCTCTCGCGCCGGCGAGTGCACGCCGGACGAGATCGTCCAGGTGCTCGAACCGCTGCCCGTCGCGCTCGACCTCCTCTACGGCGATCGGCACGTGGCGGCGACGTTCACCCGCTGGTGGCCTGCGCTCCTCGAACGCGTGGACGGAGAACGCCTGCCCGCCGTCCTCGACATTCTGATGGACTGCGACAGACAGGATGAGGTTCGGGCCGCGATCGAACGCCGGCTGCGCGGCGTCAGGAAGGCCCGGCGCGATCCGCTGCTGCTCTTCTATCTGGCCGTGATCCGCTACGAGGAGGGCAGCGACCACGACGCCCGGCGCTTCCGGGACGTCCTGAAGAAGGCGGACGCCGCGACGCGGGAAAGGCTGCGGGCAGCCGCTGCGAGGCTCGCCCGGCACACCGAGGATCCGTTGCGGAACGCTCTGCAGACGTTCGATTTCGAACCGCTGGACGTGGGGCCGGGGCCGTTCGGCCCGGGACCGCCGCCGGGGCTGGAGGCCTTTCTGGCGGCGCTCGAGGAGCAGTTCAAGGCCGCGGGTGCGCCAAGCGAACCGGCGGCCTTGATGCGGCCGGTCCCGCCGGACCCCGGCGATCCCACGCTGGTCGAACGGTTCCGGCGGGCGTTGACGGAGGAGGCGGCGGAGGCGCCGCCGGGCGCCGCGCAACAGGGGATGTTGTTCGACCGGCGCATATACGACGAGCTGGATCGCCTGGACGAGCTGATCGACGACACCCGACTGCGCGGCGAGCCGCGGCCCCTGTTGCGGGAGCTCGCCGGGAATCTGCGGGCCGACGAGGAAACGCGGCAGCAACTGGATCGGCTGGCGCGCGACTGCATGACGGCCGGCCTGCGTGACCGGCTGACGCCGGAGCTGAACGCCCTGCTGTTCCCCGGCAAGGGCAAGGGAAAGAAACGGCGGCGCTAGTCATTGGGAATCTGCGCCGCCGACCGGCGTAGACTCCTGGAACTGGAGCTGGAGCAGGACCCATGCTTGTCCACTACCTCGTGCTGGGACTGTCCCCGTCGGCGACGGGCGAGGAGATCCGCCGGCGCTACCTGGAGCTGGTGCGCGTGCACCGGCCGGGCGAGGAACCGGAACGTTTCCAGCAGATCACCGCGGCGTACGAAGCTCTGAAGGACGACCGCGCGCGTGTGAAGACGGCCCTCCTGGGGATGGCCGCCTACGGCGACTTCGAGCTGGCGCTCGATGCGCTGGTGCGGGCGCGTCCTGCTCGCCGCGAGACGCCCGGCCTGCAGACCCTCCTGGCGGCGGAAGGGAAGCTGCATGAGTGAACCGGGCGGAGACTGGAAGCGGCAGGCGCTCGACGACTTCCGGCAGTGGCTCGACGCGGCGGGCGACGCTCTCCCGGAGCACGGGGAACCGGATGCGGCCGACTGCGACCTGCGCGACCTGTTCGCCGAGTTCGCCGCCCTGCGGCAGGAGATCCGCCTCCAGAACCGGGAACAGGCCCGGGCGGGTCGGGATCTGGCGGCCGCGGCGGAGCGGTACGACACCGCCGCGCGCCGGGAGGAGCGCTGCGACGAGACTCTGGCCGCGTTCGAGCAGCGCGTTTCCCGAACCGCCGAGGACCGTTGCCTGCTGGAGACCCTGGAGGTGCGCGACGCCCTGGTGCGGGGCCGGGATGCCGCGGTCCGGCTGCGGGATCGGCCGCGACTGTTCGGGCGTCCGCCGCGGGGCGCGGCGGGCGTCGTCCAGGGTTACGAGCTGGCGATCGGCCGTTTCGACAGGATGCTGTCCCGGTTCGACGTGCGGCCGGTGCAGACCGTGGGGCGGCCTTTCGACAGCCGGGTCATGCACGCGGTCGAAGCGCGCCGCGTCGACCGGATGGGCGACGGCGTGGTCGTCGAGGAGTTGCGGAGCGGGTTCGTGCGGCGCGACGACGTGCTGCGCCTTGCCGACGTCGCGGTCAACCGACGTCACGAGGAGGGTTGATGCCGGCGGAAACCAGGGCCGCGGACGACGACACCATCATCGGCATCGATCTGGGCACGACGAACTCGGAGGTGGCGATCGTCTCCGGCGGGAAGCCCTCGATCGTGGAGGAGGAGGGCGAAGCCATCTTGCCCTCGTGCGTGGGGCTCGACGACGCCGGCGCCGTCATCGTCGGCCGTAGGGCCCGCAACCAGGCCGCGGCTGTCCCCGAGCGGACCGTACTCTCCGTCAAGCGCCTCATGGGCTCCGGGACGCAGGTGCGGATGGGCAAGGACGCCTACACCCCGCAGGAGATTTCGGCCTTCATTCTCAAGGCGCTCAAGGAGCGGGCGGACCGCGCGCTCGGCCGGAGCGTGCGCAAGGCGGTCATCACCGTCCCGGCGTACTTCACCGATGCCCAGCGGCAGGCGACGCGCGAGGCCGGGGAGATCGCGGGCCTGACGGTGGTGCGGATCATCAACGAGCCGACGGCCGCCGCGCTCAGCTACGAAAGCGGCGCCGAGGGGAGCCGCACCCTGCTCGTCTACGACCTGGGCGGCGGGACCTTCGACGTCTCGGTGGTGCGCATCGAGCAGGGCGTCGTGGAGGTCCTGGCCACCGCCGGCGACAACCAGCTCGGCGGCGACGACTTCGACGCGCTCGTCCTCGAACGCCTGAACGCGCACGTCGAGACGGCGCTCGGGGTCGAGAACGCGCGTGACGACCGCCTGCTGCAGGCGCGGCTGCGGCGGGCCGCCGAACGGGCCAAGATCGAGCTGTCGGATCAACCCTACGTGCGCGTCGAGGAGGACCACGTCGCCACGGTGGCCGGCGAGGTGCGGCATCTGGAGTGCGAGCTGGCCCGCGCCGATTTCGAACGCGATCTGGAGCCGTTCATCGCCCGTTCCCTCCGGGCCGTGACCACGGCGCTGCAGGACGCCGACGTGCGGCCGAGCCAGCTCGACCGCGTGCTCCTGGTAGGCGGCTCCACCCGCATTCCGCGCATCGCCGCCGTCCTCACGGAGCGGCTGGGGCAGGAACCGCACGGCGAGGTCGATCCGGACCTGTGCGTCGCGCTCGGGGCCGGGGTGCAGGCGGGGCTCGAGATGGGACAGGACACGCAGGCCGTGCTGGTCGACATCACCCCCTACACCTTCGGCACAAGAGCGGAGGGGGAGCTCTACGGCAGGCCTTACGCCCACCAGTTCATACCCCTCATTCGGCGCAACAGCAAGCTGCCGGCCACCCGCACGGAGGTGTTCTTCACCCTGTTCGAGGACCAGGAAGCAGTGGAGATCAAGGTCTTTCAGGGAGAGGATCCGGACGCCCTGAAGAACGTTGAGATCGGCACGTTCATGTTCACCGGCCTGAACGAGCGCGAGGACGCCCACGAGCAGGGCCTGCTCTTCACCTACCGCCTCGATCTCGACGGGCTGCTGCACGTCCACGCGCAGGAACGAGCGACCGGCAGGGAGCTGCGCGGCGTCGTCGAGAACGCCATCGGGCGCTCGACCGACGAGGCGCTCGGCGCGGCGCGGGAACGGGTCTCCGCGCTCTGGGGCGAGGCGGACGACGGGGCCGAGGCGGGCGCGCAGGACGTCGGGGACGTGGCGGCCAGGGGTGGCGTGGAACCGTCTCCGGCGACGGCCGCCCTTCCCCCGGACATGGCCGGGGAAGTCGAGGCCACGCTGGCGCGGGCCGGGCAGGCGCTCGATGCCGCGCCGGCCGAGGACCGGGAAGAGATGATCAACCTGATGGAGGATCTCCGCGACGCCCTCCGGGAGGGCGCGGCCGAGCGGGCGGCGGAGCTCCGGCGCGAGCTCGACGAGATCCTCTTCTACCTGGAATAGCAGACTACCTGGAATAGCGGACGTGGAACGCTGCCCGACCTGCGGGGCCCGGCACGCCGGCGGGCCGACCTGCCACCGCTGCCGGACCGATCTCGGCCAGGTGCTGGCGATAGAACGGGCCGCGGCACGCCACCGGCGGCAGGCCCGCGCCGCGCTCGACCGCGGCGAGCACGCGGCGGCCCGCGTCCACGCCGGCCGCGCCTACGCCCTTCACCGGTCTCCCGAATCCCTCGTCACGCTCGCGGTCGCCGCCCTGGCGGACCGCGACTTCCCGGCCGCGCTGCAGCTTTGGCGGGAGATCCGGAACGGGTCCGATCCGAGCGGGCGTCAGTAGTACTGGCGCCGTAGCCGTAGGCCCGGTCGAACAGCTCGCCGTCCTGGTGCAGGCGGTACCTGAACAACGTCTTGCGGAGCGCCTGCTTCACTTCCCGCTCGCCGGCGCGCGTGGTCTGCCAGCCCGCGAAGCGGACGTGCCGGACGATCTCGTCGATGTGGTTGACCACGCGCTCGACGATGATCGGCGTACGGTCGTTGCGCGCCTCCTCGAGCAGCTCGGTCAGAGCCGCCCGGCCGCGTTCCTCGGGCGTGGCGGGCGGGGTGGTCCGCTCGGCCTCGACGACGTCACGGGCGAGATCGAGCAGCGACTTCAGGAACTCGATGCTGATCAGCAGGCCCTGCTCGTGCTTCTGCCGCAGCGCTTCGAGCCGCTCGCCGAGGGCGCGGAAGCGCGGGTCGTGGAGGTGCGCGCGGAGGCGGGTGGCGACCTTGATCTCGATCTCCTTCGACGTCCGGTCGGGGTCGGGCGCGCCGAGCGCCGCGTCCAGCACATCGGCGTCCAGCACCAGGGTCTCCAGGTCGTCGCGGACGGCGTCGACGTGGACGTGCCGGTGAATGAGCTCGATGGTCTTGGCGCCCAGGGTGTGCCAGAGGAGCTTGCCCGTTCCGCTTGAAGGCTTCACCGATTCGTAGACCTGGCTCAGCCAGCGGTGGTCGCCTTCGTATGGCTCCCAGGCTCGGGTCGGGGGAGATCGCTGCCCAGAGGCGCGCGAGGTAGCTGTAGTCGGCGGCGAATCCGTCGCGTGCCGCATTGTCGGGTAGGCATTCCTGGGCGGCGATCAGTCCCGCGTAACCGGCGACGGTGCGGTCCATGCCGGGGAACCACGCCAAGCACTGCTGCACCGCCGCGGGGAGCGCGGTTACCAGCTCGTTGATGTTGGTGACGGCACGGGTGATGCCCTCCTCGTCGAACTGGATCTGCGCGCAGTTCCAGAGGTCGGACTTCAGCTCCTGCAGCGTCAGCGGACTCGCGGGCATCGGCGACGTGGGGGTCGTATCGCCGCGCAGGTTGGAGACGGAAACGGGCACGGAATTGAGCCGGGTCGCGAACGCCGCGACGGGTTCAGCCCGCGGTCGTCCGGTGTCGTCCGGCCGCCCCGCGCGGCCCGGCGACAGCTCTTCACGAATCACTCGCCGGAGCGTTCGCTCCAGATGTCCCTGGTGGACGCCTCCGGCCGTGGCCGGCCGACAGCTACTCGGCGCCGAGGATAGCGGCGATGGCGTCCCGAATCCAGGTGGTTCGAGCGAGGTCAAGAGGGCGCAGGTTGAACGGCGCCAGATAGTCGCCCGGACGCTGGTTCTTCATGTCGAGGAACGGGTAGAAGGTCTCGAAATCGCCGGAGGCCGTCGCGGCCGCGATCTCCTGCATGGCGCGCGTCTTCGTTTCCTGGGGCAGCGTCTTGATCACCTCGTAGCTGTTCCGGCTCCGTTCCAGCGTCATCAGCAGGTGGTCGCGGATGCCGGCCATGCGCTCCTGGAGCAACCGCCGATACTCGGTTTCGTCGAATTCCGGGGGCGACGCCTCCACCAGGTTCCGCGGGTGGAACAGATAGCTTTCAATCGAGTAGTAGCCGAGCACGAAGATGTCCGGTTGTTCGCGGCGCAACTCCGCGATTTCGTTCGCACCGAGGAAGTCGCGGTCGATCAGCCCGCGGAACTCGGCATGCGCTCGAGTCTGCAGCCCGACCGCGTTCTTGTCGCGTGCTCCGACGAACAGCAGGCCGGGAAGCTCGATCGCGTTGTAGAACAGCGCGTCCTGGTTCTCGCAGACGATCAGCGTCTTGTTCGGAAAGACCTTCAGCGCGGAATCCCTGGGCACCGCGATGTCGAAGATCGCCGCAGATTTCGGCGTCGGCGTCAGCACCCGCGGGCGGTCGAAGTCGAAGTCGTCGAAGTCGATGATGGCGGCATCCGCGGCGTCATCGGCGTACTCGATGAAGCCGAGCGAGTGGCTGGCCGTCCAGAGCTGCGAGTAGTCCGGAATCCAGTGCTCGACGACCTCCCGGATCAGCGCGTGCTGGAGCCGCGTGTGCAGATGCACGTCGAGCTCGTCGATGAAGTAGATCGTGTTCGTGAAGTGCTCGCGGCGTGTGAACAGGTTGAGAAGGATGTTGAACACCTCCTTCTCGCCGCTGCTGAGCAGGTCGTAGTGGATGTTCGATTGTCCTTTCCGAAAGCGGATGTCCGGCGGCTTTTGTCCTAGCGCGGGAACCATCTGCGTCAACCGCAGGGTCGTGGCGGAACCGTTGCCGAATACTCTGGCGAGAGCGTCGTTGATGGGGTTGACGAAACGTGCCCTTATCTCGTCGGAGGCGAAGTCCCTGCCCCAGAACTCACGAAGCAGGTCCTCGGTGATCCGCGCGATGTCGGCGTCGAACCGCGTGTCGAACTCGATGAATCGCCGCGGGCGGTCGGGGTCGGCCCCCATGTCCACGGTTTGGGGCGTGGCGCGCAGCTCGGGCACCGTTCGGAACGAGCTCCGGCCGTAGAATGCCGACTTCACGTCCCACTCGGTCGGTGACGTGGTCGGGCTCGAGCCGTTGGTGCGACCGACCTCGAAACCCCCTCCGAACGAGCAGGACACCGACATCTCGGCGGCCGGGTCCTTCTTGAGGTAGCTCAAGAACTTGTCGTAGGCCTCGCCCTTGTAGAATCCGTCGGAGAAACCCTCGGAAAAACGCGTCGAGGGTGGCGCCGCATCGCCCTTGTGCTGCGCGGACAGGTACTCGAACGCGTCGAACACCGACGACTTGCCGCTGCCGTTCGCCCCGATCAGCAGCACCAGCTTCGGCGCGCCGGCAAACGGCGACAGATCGATGGTCAGGTCGGTGAAGCGCTTGAAGTTCTCGAGGCGCAGCCTGGTGACGTTCATCGAATCTCGGTCCGCCGCCTCAGTCCGCCGGCAGCGCGAACGCCACGACACGGGGACCGCCCCCGATGCTGACGGCGATGTACTGCCGCCCGTCGACCATATAGGTCATCGGCGTGCCGATCGTGCCGGCGGGCAGGTCGACCGCGCCGCGGATCTCGCCCGTCTGCTTGTCCCAGGCCACGAGGCCCGGTCCGCCCTGGCTGCCGGCGGTCGGCACGGTGCTGATGAGCAGGGTCTTCGTGAGCAGCGGCCCGCCGATGGTGCCGTCGCCGAGCGGCGGCAGGTTCAGGTGGCGCAGCCGCGGGTGGTTGCGGATGCGGTCGCCGTTGCCCAGCGGCACCATCCAGGCGTGCTCGCCGGTGTTCATGTCGATGGCCGTAATGCGCGAGTAGGGCGGCTTGAGCAGCGGCAGGCCCTGCGGCATCTGCGCCCGGTACGACTGTCCCTGGCGGATCTGGCGCAGGCGCCGCTCCTCCGGCGCGCCGTGCGTGTAGAGCATGGTGGCGCCCAGCGCCGGGTCGGGCGTGTAGAGCGGGATGGCGACGGCAATGTTGCGCGACGGGATGTAGAGCATCCCCGTCTCGGGGTCGACCGCCGCGCCGGCCCAGCCCGCGGCGCCGAAGTCGGGCGGGCGCATCAGGGTGCCCTGCGTGCCGCCGTTGATGGGCCGTCCGGGCGGCGTGAACAGCGGCCCGATCTGGTAGTTGCTCACCACCTCGATGGCCATCTCGCGCAGCTCCGGCGTGAAGTCCACGAGGTCGTCGATGGTGACTCCCTGGTAGTCGAACGGGGCCGGCTTCGTCGGGAACGGTTGCGTGGGCGACGGGACCTCGCCCGGCATGTTGGTCGCCTGCGGCACCGGGCGCTCCTCGATGGGCCAGATCGGCTCGCCGGTCACCCGGTCGAAGGCGTAGACGAACGCCTGCTTGCTCACCTGCACCAGCGCCTTTATCGGCCGGCCGTCGACCACGACGTCGACCAGGTTCGGGTGGGTGGGGAAGTCGTAGTCCCACAGGCCGTGGTGGACCGCCTGGAAGTGCCACATCCGCTGGCCGGTCTCCACGTCGACGGCGATGATCGTCTCCGAGAAGAGGTTGTCGCCCGGCCGGTCGGCGCCGTAGTAGTCGTTCGTGGTGGTGCCGGTCGGCAGATAGACGTAGCCCAGCTCGTTGTCGCCGGCCAGCATCGACCAGACGTTGGCGTTGCCCGAGTAGCGCCACGAATCGTTGAGCCACGTGTCGACGCCGAACTCGTCCGCGCTGTTCGGCACGGTGTGGAAGTCCCACGCGTGCTCGCCGGTGCGGACGTCCCATGCAGGGACCCACCCGGGAGGCGCTTCCCTGGTGATGCGCCGGTCGGCGATCTGGGAGCCGTGGATCACCTTGTCGCGCACGACGATCGGCGGCGAGTTGATCGAATAGAGCAGGGCGTTGAGGTAGTCGCGCGCCTCGCGCTCGACGCGCGGGATGCCGACCATCGCGTCGACCATGCCGCTGCCGTCGCGGCCGAAGTCGGGGCAGGGCTGCCCGGTCTTCGCCTTGACGCAGACCACATAGCCGTTGCCCGTGCCCCAGAAGATCCGCTCGTCGCCCGCACCGTCCGTCCAGTAGGCGACGCCGCGCTGGGTCCAGGGGCCACTCATGGACGGCGTGCCTTCCTCGTAGCTCTTCGGGTTGAAGATCCAGAGCGTCTGGCCGGTCGTCGCGTCGACCGCAACTCCCTGCGACAGCGGCGTGTTGAAGTAGAGCACACCGTCCACCATCAGCGGGGTCACCTGCAGGCGCGAAGGGTTGGGCGGCTGGCTGCTGCGGTAGAGGTTCGGGGTCTCCTCGACCAGTGACTCGACGATGACGTCGAGCGGCGCGGACCACTCGCCGCCGCCGGGGGTGGCTCGGCTGACGAAGTTGTCTATCGACGTCCACTCCCAGGCGATCTCCAGGTCGCTGAAGTTCCCGGCGTCGATCTGGTCGAGCGGCGAGTACTTGGTGCCGGCGATGTCGCCGGCGTAGCTGCGCCATTCGCCGTTCTCGGTGCCGTAGGTCTGCCACGGCCCCTCCGACGTCTGTTCCTGGGCGAACGCGACGCCGGTTGCGGCCGGCGCGACGAGCAAGACGATCAGCAGCGACCTCATTCCGGTTCCTCTCTTTCCTGCCGTTCGGGCGACTCGGCTCCCGTGCGCTCCAGAGGCGCCTCTTCCAATCGTTCCGGCGATGCCTGGCGTGCAACGGCTACCGCCCGCACCCCGAGCCCCTGCTCGAAGACGAGGCGGGCGCCGTGCAGCGCGGTCTGGACGAGCGCGCCGAGCCCGACCACGGCCACGACGAAAGCGCCGATCCGCAAGGCGCGCCCGGGGTGGAACAGGTACGACATCGCCAGCCGCAACGACGCGAAGAAGGCGAACAGCCACGTGGCGGCGAATGCCCGGTCGGCGTGCGCGTCGACGAGCGCCTCGGTTTCTGCTGTCAACGCTGCCGCCTGCGCCGCCGTGTAACCGGTGAAGTAGGCGAGAACGGCGGTTGCCGCACCCGCGATGTACAGCCACGTCCCCGTGTCCCGTACCGGCTTGCTCTCCGGCATCAGAAGGCCGGCCAGATCGACCGCCGCCGCCGCGAACAGCAGGGCGATCGGGAAATGCACGACCAGCGGATGCAGATTCGGCGCCCAAGCCGGTATGAGCGACATGCGAAAGAACGCCTCCTTGCGCTCCTATACTACAAGCCGGCCGGATCCTCCGGCCCGCGGATGGCGTTCCCGGCTCTCGAACACACGGCTCCCCGGACGATGCCTGACAACGGAATGATCCCGGACGGCAGCGCTGCCGGCTGGCAGGGTTGGGACGCATACGCTCCGTTCTACGACTGGGAGAACCGGCGCACCATCGGCCGCCGCGACGTCCGGTTCTGGACAGACCTGGCGCGGCGCGCCAATGGCCCCGTGCTGGAGCTGGGATGCGGGACGGGGCGTCTGTCGGTGTCGGTAGCCCGGGTCGCGCCCGCTTCGTGGGGATTGACCGCTCGGAGCCGATGCTCCGTATTCTTCGGGGGCGCATCCGGCGAGCTCGTCTCACGGACAAGGCGGCAATCGTGCGCGGCGACATCCGGGCGTTGCCGTTTCGCGGGCGCTGGCGCTGCCGGCTGGTGATGGCACCCTACGGCATGCTGCAGTCCCTGCTCTCCGACGAGGACCTCGCGCAGACGTTCGAATCGGTCGCCGGCGTGCTGGCGCGCGGGGGGACGTTCGGCATCGACCTCGTGCCGGAGCTGCCGCGCTGGCGGGAGTACCGGCGCCGCGTGGGGTTGCGCGGGCCGATGAGCGGGGGACGCCGGGTGACGCTGATCGAGTCGGTGCGGCAGGTGCGCGAGCACGGCCTGACGGTCTTCGACCAGGAATTCGTCGAGTGGCGGGGGCGCAGCAGGACGGTGCACCGCTTCTCCCTCGCGTTCCGCACGATTACGGTCCGGCAGATGACCGGGCGCCTGGAGCGGGCCGGCTTTCGCGTCGACGCCGTCCTCGGCGACTACGCGGGCGAGGAGTGGTCGCCCGACGCGGACGTCTGGGTGATCGTGGCTCGACGAATCTGACGTTGCCGGCCGCCCCGTACCGGCGCCGGAAGTACCCGGCGGGTGGTTTTCCGTGGCCGGGCGTTTTGCGATAATGGGGCCATGTCCGGACATTCCAAGTGGGCTTCGATCAAGCACAAGAAGGGTGTGGCGGACGCCCGGCGCGGCAAGCTCTTCACCCGCATCATCAAGGAGCTGACCGTGGCCGCGCGCGACGGCGGCGGCGACCCGTCGATGAACCCGCGCCTGCGCACCGTAATGGCCGACGCCAAGGCGGCCAACATGCCGGCCGAAAACATCAAGCGCGCCATCCGGCGCGGGACCGGAGAAGAGCCGGGCGTCTCGTATGAAGAGGTGACCTACGAGGCGTACGGTCCGGGCGGCGCCGCTCTCCTCATCGAGTGCCTGACCGACAACACGAACCGCGCCGTCGGCGAGATCCGCCACCTGCTGTCGAAGCACAACGGCAATCTCGGCACCACCAACTCGGTGGCGTGGATGTTCGAGAAGCACGGCCACATCGTCGTGGAGCAGGGCAACGTCGACGAGGAGGCGTTGATGACGGCGGCGATCGATGCCGGCGCCGACGATTTTCGCGAGGATGGCGACAACTGGGAGATCATCACCGGTCCCGAGGCCTTCGAGGCCGTGCGGGAGGCGGTAGCGGCCGCCGGCGTCACCCCGATCGCGGCCCAGATTGCGATGCTGCCGCAGAATCTGGTCAAGGTGGAGGGCAAGGCCGCCCAGCAGATGATCAAGCTGATGGACGTGCTCGAGGACCAGGACGACGTCCAGCACGTCTGGTCGAACTTCGACATCGAAGCCAAGGAGATAGAGGCCTCCCTCGCGTGAGAATCTTCGGGGTCGATCCCGGCTCCGTCCACACGGGATACGGCTGCATCGACACGTCGGGCGGCCGCCACCGGGTCCTCGCCTGCGGAGCGCTGAGCCCGCCGGTCCGCAGTGCCTTTCCCGAAAGGCTGCGCACCATTCACGACGGCCTGACCGCGCTGCTCGCCGAGCACCGGCCCGAGACGGTCGCCATCGAGGATCTCTTCCACGCCCGCAACGCGCGCAGCGCGCTGAAGCTGGGCCACGTGCGCGGCGTCGTCGTGCTCGCCGCCGCCGAGGCCGGCCTGCCGGTGGTCGAGTACGCTCCCGCGGAGGTGAAGCGCGCGGTGGTCGGCTACGGCCGTGCCGAAAAGCGGCAGGTGCAGCAGATGGTGGGTCTGCTGCTGGGGCTGGATCCGCCGCCCGCCCGCCTGGACGTGACCGACGCGCTGGCGGTGGCCGTGTGCCACGCCCACTCGATGCGGCCGGACACGGACGACCGCCGGTCGGCCGGACCCCGCGGGGCGCCGCGCTCGTGGCGGCAGTACCGGCCACCCGGCGCCGTCGGCTGACGCTCGGAACGATGATTGCAGCACTCCGCGGCGCGCTCGCCGAGAAGCAGCCGGGCCGGATCGTCGTCGACGTCGGGGGCGTCGGTTACGAGGTCCAGATCCCGCTTTCCACCTACTACGCGGTGGGCGAGCGTGGTTCGGAAGTGTCGTTGCGCATCCATACCCACGTTCGCGAAGAGGCGCTCCTGCTCTTCGGGTTCCTGACGCGCCTGGAGCTGGAGCTGTTCGAGCGGCTGATCGGCATCAACGGCGTCGGGCCGCGCCTCGCTCTCGCGGTGCTGTCCGGGATCGAGCCGCCGAGGCTCGTCCAGGCCATCCGGACGGCGGACGTCGTACGGCTCACGGGCATCCCCGGGGTGGGGAAGAAGACGGCCGAACGGATTGCGCTGGAGCTGAAGGACAAGCTGGCGGCCGCGGCCGCGGTCGACGAGACCGGCGGTGCGGCGGAAGTCGGCGACGGAGATATGCGGGGCGACGTCATCTCGGCCCTCCTCAACCTCGGCTACCAGCGGCCGCCCGTGGAACGCGCCGTGAGCGCGGCGCTGAAGCGCGACCCCGGCGATTTCGAGGCGACGCTGCGGCAGGCGCTCCGGGAGCTGGCGGGATGACGTATCGCCCCGCCATCCGGGCAGCGCTCCTACCCGGCGCGTAGAATGTTCGGGCGGTGGTGACTACCGAGCACGTTCTCAGCACGGTCCGGGCCGATGAGGACGCCCAGTACGAGGCGGGGCTCCGCCCGCGCGCCCTCGACGACTACATCGGCCAGGACCGCGTGCGCGAGAACCTCACCGTCGCCATCACGGCAACGCGCAAGCGGGAAGAGGCGCTCGACCACGTGCTGCTGTACGGTCCACCCGGGCTCGGCAAGACGACGCTGGCCCACGTCATCGGCAACGAGCTCGGCGTGCCGGTGCGCAGCACCGCGGGCCCCGTGCTGGAGAAGCCGGGAGACCTCGCCGCGATCCTGACGAACCTGAAGGCGCGGGAGGTGCTGTTCATCGACGAGATCCACCGCATGAGCCCGGCCATCGAGGAGATCCTCTATCCGGCGATGGAGGACTACGAGCTCGACATCGTCATCGGCCAGGGTCCGAGCGCGCGTTCCGTCAAGGTCCCCCTGCAGCGCTTCACGTTGATCGGCGCCACGACCCGGGCCGGGCTGCTGACGTCCCCGTTGCGCGCGCGGTTCGGCATCGTGCACCGGCTCGACTTCTACGCGGAGCGCGACCTGGTGGAGATCGTGACCCGGTCGGCCCGCATTCTCGGCGTGCCGATAGACCCCGCGGCCACCGGCGAGGTCGCGCGCCGCTCGCGCGGGACGCCGCGCGTCGCCAACCGGCTGCTGCGGCGGGTGCGCGACTACGCGGAGGTGCGGGCCGACGGCGCCATCACCGCCGAGGTCGCGGATCGGGGCCTGACGCTGCTCGAAGTCGACGAGCACGGATTCGACGAAGCGGACCGGCGGTTGCTGCATGCCATCATCGACAAGTTCGGCGGCGGGCCGGTGGGGCTCAACAGCCTGGCGGCCGCCATCAGCGAAGAGAAGGACGCCATCGAGGACATCTACGAGCCGTACCTGATTCAGGCCGGGTTTCTGGACCGGACGCCGCGCGGACGCGTGGCCACCGCCCGCGCCTACGACTACTTCGGGCTTCCCGGTCCGGAGCGGCGCCCGCGCCTGCTGTAGGAGGGCGCGGTCAGGCACCACCGGCAGCACTGCCGGAGACAAGGACGAAGAGCGAGTGGCGAACGGAACTGGTGGGCGATTCGAGGGGAACGGCGCGCGGCGGCGTGTCAAGGTCACGTCGCTCGGCACGTACGTGCCGCCGCGCCTGCTGACCAACGCCGACCTCGAGAAGCTGGTGGAGACGACGGACGCGTGGATTCTCAAGCGCACGGGCATCCGCGAGCGGCACATCGTCGACGACGGGGTCGCGTCGTCGGACCTGGGCAAGGAGGCGGCGCTCGCGGCGCTGGCCGAGGCCGGGGTGACCCCCGATCAGATCGGGTTCATCGTCGTGGCCACGACGACGCCCGACATGTTCTTTCCGAGCACCGCCTGCCTCGTGCAGCACAAGATCGGCGCCACGAACGCCTGGGGCTTCGATCTCGGGGCCGCCTGTTCCGGCTTTACGTTCGCGCTGACCACGGGCGCGCAGATGGTGGCCAGCGGGGCGCACGACCACGCGCTGGTCATCGGCGCCGACGTGATGTCGTCGATCATCGACTTCCGGGATCGCGCCACGTGCGTGCTGTTCGGCGACGGCGCCGGAGCGGTGGTGGTTTCCCCTGCCGCCGAGGGCGAGCCGGGGATCGTCGATTTCGCGCACGAGATCGACGGCAGCGGCGGACCCGCGCTGTGCATGCCGGCCGGCGGGAGCCTGCGGCCGGCCACGCGTGAAACGGTGGACGCCAGGCTCCACTACGTGCACCAGGACGGACCCGCCGTGTTCAAGTTCGCGGTCCGCAAGATGACCGAGATCTGCCGCCGCGTGCTGGGCGCCAACGGACTCGATGCCGGCGACGTCGACCTGTTCGTCTCGCATCAGGCGAACCGGCGCATCATCATGAGCGCCGCGGAGCACCTGGGCGTCGACCCCGACAAGGTGGTGATCAACATCGAGCGGTACGGAAACACAACGGCGGCCACGATTCCGCTCGCGCTGGCCGACGCGCGACGCGAGGGCCGTCTCCGAAAGGGGGCGCGGGTCCTGCTGGCCTCGGTCGGGGCCGGCTTCACCGTGGGCGCGGTGCTGCTGCGCTGGGCGAGCTGAGGCGCCGCTCCCGGTGCCGCGCGGGGTTTCGCCACGTTCTGTCAGCCCGTCCATGCGCCTGTCGGACTTCGACTACGAGCTTCCCGCCGAGCTGATCGCCCAGGAAGCGGCGCCGGTCCGGGACTCGGCGCGCCTGCTCCGGCTCGACCGCGCCACCGGGGCGCGTTCGCACCATCGCGTCGCGGACCTCGACACGTTGCTCGGACCGGGCGACGTGCTCGTGGTCAACGACACGCGCGTCGTGCCGGCGCGGCTGCTCGGCCGCCGCGAGCCGAGCGGCGGCGCCGTCGAGTGCCTGCTGCTGGCGCGGCTCGACGGCGAGCGCTGGGATGCGCTCGTGCATCCCGGTCAGAAGCTGAAGGTCGGATCGCGGGCGGTGTTCGAAGCCGGCGGTCACCGGCTCGAGCTGGAGGTGCTCGCCCGTCACTACCACGGGCGGCGCACGATACGGCTGCGGACGGAGGACGGAGACGTGGACGCCGCCGTCGACGCCATCGGCCACGTGCCCCTGCCGCCCTACATCAAGCGGCCCGATCGGCCGGTCGATCACGAGCGCTACCAGACCGTCTACGCGGCGGCGCGCGGTTCGGTGGCGGCCCCGACCGCCGGCCTGCACTTCACGCCGGCCCTGCTCGACCGGTTGCGGGCGCGGGGCGTCGAGCGGCTCACCATTACCCTGCATGTCGGCTACGGCACGTTCGAGCCGGTGCGCACCGAGGACGTCGAAGCGCATCGGGTGGCGGCCGAGCGGTACGTCGTGCCGGCATCGACGGCGACAGCGGTCAACCGGGCCCTCGACGAGGGCCGCCGGGTCGTCGCGGTCGGCACCACCACCACGCGCACCCTGGAGGCGGTCGCCCGCGCGCACGCGGGGAGACTCGCGCCGGCTGCCGGACAGACCGACCTCTACATTCGCGAACCCTTCGACTTCCGGATCGTCGGCGGCCTGCTCACCAACTTCCACCTGCCCCGTTCGTCGCTCCTGCTGCTGGTCTGTGCGCTGGCCGGCCGCGGCGCGATCCTGGCCGCGTACCGCGAGGCCGTCGACCGGCGTTACCGCTTCTACAGCTACGGGGACGCGATGCTGATCCTGTAGGTATAATGTTCAGATCCCGTGCCGGTGTAGCTCAGCTGGTTAGAGCAAGCGGCTCATATCCGCTAGGTCCGGGGTTCAAGTCCCTGCACCGGCACCACCTCCACTGCTTCTCCCCGGCCGGCGTCGCAGGCGTCGAGCCCACCTTGCGAACGGTCGTGTCCGGCCGGTACCCTTCAAGCGACGACGACAACGGCTTCGCGCCGTCATGCTGGTGGCCCACGGTCGACGCGAGGAAACGAAGCCATGGCGAAAATCGAGGGGATTCGGATTGCCAACTACCGGGTGCTGAAGGATCTGACGCTTGGCAAGCTGTGGAACACGCAGAGCGTCCAGCCCTTGACGCCGATGTCCGTCGTGATCGGGAAGAACGGGGTGGGCAAGAGTTCGTTGTTCGACGCCTTCGGTTTTCTTGCGGACTGCCTGAAGCTGGGGGTCGAGGAGGCGTGCGACGCTCGAGGGCGAGGAGGATTCGAGCGCATCCGCTCGCAGGGGAGCGATGGCCCGATTGAATTCGAGGTCTACTACAGAAAAGAACCGAAAGCCCGGCCCATCACGTACGAGCTGGCGATTGACAGGGACAACACAGGGCGGCCTTATGTCTCCGGCGAACGCCTTCGCCAGCGCCGCAAGGGACAGAAGCACGGACGGCCATTCTCGTTTCTCATGATGAACGATGGACGAGGGCTGGCCTGGAAAGGAGAAGCCCAGGGACAGCAGATCGACGAAGCCAAAGGGATGAAGATCGATCTGGACTCGCTCATTGCGCAGATCGCGAAGAGAGTGGCCGGAGAGGAAAGTGCGGAATCCGAGATCGTGGAGCTGCTGGACAGGCGCAAGCTCGGCATTGCGACCCTCGGAGCCCTGAAGCAGCACCCCAGAATATCGTCGTTTCGCCAGTTCGTCGAAGGGTGGTACCTGAGCTATTTCACTCCGGATGCCGCGCGAGGTCTGCCGTTGGCGGGGCCGCAGAAACATCTGAATATTCATGGCGACAACCTCGGCAACGTCGTGCAGTTCATGGAGCGTGAGCACCGCGAGAGATTCAAGGGCATCCTGAATCGTATTGCCGGGAGGATCCCGGGCATCGATCGAATCGACACGGAGCAGAGTCCGGATGGAAGACTGCTGCTCCGTTTCAATGACAAGGGATTCGATGATCCCTTCTACGCGCAACAGATATCCGATGGGACGCTGAAGGTCTTCGCCTACCTCGTCATGCTGGAGGATCCGGAGCCGCCCCCGTTCATTTGCATCGAGGAGCCGGAGAACGGCCTGTACCACAAGTTGCTGGAGATTCTGGCCGAGGAGCTTCGCGAGCATGCCACGGGAAGGAAGAGCGCGCCGCAGATATTCGTCACGACGCACCAGCCGTATTTCGTCGACGCATTGCAGCCGGACGAAACGTGGATTCTGGAGAAGCAGCCGGACGGCTTCGCCAGAATCTTCCGGGCCAGCGACGACAAGGTGGTCAGCTCGATGGTGACGGAGGGGTTGCCGCTCGGTGGCCTGTGGTACAGCGAGTATCTGGATCGGAAGTAGCCGAATGCACTTCGAGGTGTTGGTGGAGGACCAGTCTGGTAGCATCGCGCTGGATGTCGTGCTGGAGATGATTCTCGGCGCGAATGGCGCGAATCATTCCTGGAGACTGCACCCGTACAAGGGAATCGGCCGGATACCCAGAAATCTTCACGCAGTAGCGGATCCGAGGAAACGGCTCCTGCTCGATCAGTTGCCGCGACTTCTGCGTGGATACGGGCGAAGTCTTCAGCCGGGGCTCGGCTGCGTCGTTGTCGTGGTGGACTTGGACGACCGGGATTGTCGGACATTCAAGCAGGAGTTGCTCGCGGTGCTGCACGGGTGCAATCCACGTCCGAGGACGTTGTTCAGGATAGCGATCGAGGAAGGCGAGGCGTGGCTGTTGGGCGATCGGCGCGCCGTGCGGGCTGCCTATCCGGCCGCGGCGGACACCGTTCTCCATGGCTACCGGCAGGACAGCATCTGCGGTACATGGGAGGTCCTCGCAGACGCCGTTCATCCCGGCGGAGCTGTGCATCTTCGGCGTGCCGGGTTCCGGGCGGCGGGCAAGGCGAAGTGCGAGTGGGCCGGGCGAATCGCGCCGCACATGGACGTGAACGGGAACCGGTCACCGAGTTTCCGGGTGTTTCGAGACGGAGTACGGGATCTCGCCGGCATTTGAGCCGGCGGTTCGAGCAAGAGCCGTGTTCCCGCTGGCGCAACGCGTTCTGGAATCCATCGACCGCCATGCGCTCATCCCTCCGGGCGCCCGCGTACTGACCGCATGCTCCGGCGGCGGCGACTCGGTGTCTCTCGCCTCGCTCCTGTGCGAGATGGCCCCCGCAGCGGGCTGGTCGGTCGCTGGACTCCTGCATGTCAACCACGGCCTGCGCGGTGCGTCGGCGGACGAAGACGAGGCGTTCTGCCGGCGACTCGCCGGGGACCTCGACGTCCCGGTCACCGTCGAACGCGCCGACGTGGCCGCCCGCGTGCGCGCGGAGAGGATTTCCATCGAGGCGGCCGGACACCGGATCCGGTACGAGCTCTTCGAGCGCGTGGTTCGAGAGGGAGCCGCCGATCTGGTGGCGACCGCGCACACGCGCGACGACCAGGCGGAGACTGTTCTCCTGCGGCTGATCCGGGGTGCGGGGCCGGCCGGGCTGGCCGGCATCCGGCCGCGCAGCGGGCCGGTCGTGCGGCCGCTGCTCGACGTCCGGCGCCAGGAACTGCGCGACTACCTGCGGCGGCGCGGATTGTCGCATCGGGAGGATCCGAGCAACCGCGACGAGCGTGTCCTGCGCAATCGCGTGCGGCACCGGCTGATTCCGTTTCTGGCCGAGCACTTCTCGCCGGCGATCGCCGACGTGCTCGCACGCGGGGCGGCGATCGCGCGGCATGACGCCGACTGGATCGACGAGGCGGCGAACGCGGCCGCCGTGGAGATCGTCCAATGTAGAGAGGGATGCCTCGATGTCGATGCCGACCTGCTCGCATCCGGGGCGCCGGCGATTGCCCGGCGGATCGCCCGGAGCGCCTTGGAGCAGGCCGGCGACCGGCCGGTCGGCTTCGGTCACGTCGAACGCCTGCGGCGTATGGCGGACGCCGGTGGCGCCGCGCCGGCCGCGGCGGACTTTCCCGGTTGCCGGGTCGAGCGGGACGGATCGACGTTGCGGCTGCGGCGGCGTGCCGGCCGCGCGGCTCCGGAGGTCGTCAATGTCGGTAGAGGCTTCGAGTACCCGCTCGCGGTGCCCGGCGAGGTGGAGGTTGCCGAAGCCGGAGTGCGCATCGTGGCCGAGCGTGGCGAGCGGCCGGCCCGGCTCGTCGCACGTGGAGACGTCGTTGCGCTGCCGGCGGGGCGAATCACGGCGCCGCTCACCGTTCGGAGCTGGCGCCCGGGGGACGTGTTCCGGCCGCTCGGGCTCGGGGGGCGCACGAAGAAGCTTCAGGACTTCTTCGTGGACCGCAAGGTTCCCCGCCACTGGCGCGGAAACGTTCCGCTGGTGGTCGACGCCCGGCTCGGGATCGTCTGGGTGGCGGGGCACGCGTTGTCGGAGGGCGCGCGAATGATCGACACGGACGAAGGCGTGGTAACCTTGAAGATCGTGAAGACGGGAGGTTTCGCTTGAATCCGTCTGTCAGAAGCTTTGCCTTCTGGATGGTGCTCGTCGTCGTCGTGGTGCTGATCTGGAATTTCTCGACGGACTTCCAGGCCCGCGACGAGTCGGTCTCGTTCAGCGAGTTCATCCGGATGGTGGACAGCGGCCAGGTGGAGAGCGTCACGCTCACCGGCAACGAGGTCAGCGGTTCGACGACCTCGGGCGAGTCGTTCCGCTCGTTCGCGCCGCCGCAGTACGAAGGGCTGGTCAACAGGCTCGTCGAGCGCGACGTGGCCGTGAGCGCCCGCGAGGCGGCGGGCAGCCCCTGGGCGACGCTGCTGTACACGTGGGCTCCCATCCTCCTGATTCTGGGGTTCTGGATCTTCTTCATGCGGCAGGTGCAGACCGGGGGCAACAAGGCGCTCTCGTTCGGCAAGAGCCGCGCCAAGCTGTCGTCGAGCTCGCAGAAGAAGGTCACGTTCAAGGACGTGGCCGGCGTCGAGGAGCCGAAGGAGGAGCTGCAGGAGATCATCGAGTTCCTCAAGGAGCCGCAGAAGTTCCAGAAGCTGGGCGGGCGGATCCCGAAGGGCGTCCTGCTGATGGGGCCTCCCGGAACCGGCAAGACCCTGCTGGCCCGCGCCGTAGCGGGGGAGGCGAACGTTCCCTTCTTCTCGATCAGCGGGTCGGACTTCGTCGAGATGTTCGTCGGCGTCGGCGCGTCGCGAGTCCGCGATCTCTTCGAGCAGGGCAAGAAGAACGCGCCCTGCATCGTCTTCATCGACGAGATCGACGCGGTGGGGCGGCACCGGGGCGCCGGGCTCGGAGGGGGCCACGACGAGCGGGAACAGACGCTGAACCAGTTGCTCGTCGAGATGGACGGCTTCGAGTCGAACGAGGGGGTCATCCTGGTGGCCGCGACCAACCGGCCCGACGTCCTCGATCCGGCGTTGCTGAGGCCCGGCCGTTTCGACCGGCGCATCGTCGTCAACCGGCCCGACGTCAAGGGACGCGAGGGTATCCTCGGCGTCCATACCCGCAAGATTCCGCTCTCGGACGACGTGGACGTTCACGTGCTCGCTCGCGGCACGTCCGGGTTCTCGGGCGCCGATCTGGCCAATCTGGTGAACGAAGCCGCGCTGAACGCGGCGCGTTACAACCAGAAGGTCGTCCAGATGCAGGACTTCGAGTTCGCCAAGGACAAGGTCCTGATGGGCTCCGAACGGCGTTCGATGATCATCAGCGACGAGGAGAAGCAGGTGACCGCCGTGCACGAGGGCGGGCACGCGCTCCTTGCGGTGCTCCTGCCGCACGCGGATCCGATCCACAAGGTCACGATCATTCCGCGCGGAATGGCGCTCGGCGTCACCCAGCAGCTTCCGGTCGACGACAAGCACAACTATTCGCGGGACTACCTGAACGATCAGATCGCCATCCTGCTGGGTGGCCGTCTGGCCGAGGAGTTGACGAACGGCAACATCACCACCGGCGCGGGGAACGACCTGGATCGCGCGACGGACATGGCGCGGCGGATGGTGTGCGAGTGGGGGATGAGCGAGTCGATCGGCCCGCTGACCTACGGCAAGAAGGAAGAGCAGGTGTTCCTGGGGCGCGATTTCGCGCAGTCGCAGGACTACAGCGAAGGTACCGCGATTTGCATCGACCAGGAGATCAAGCGGATCGTGACGGACAACTACGAGCGGGCAGGCGAGCTGCTCAGCTCGCACAAGGACGAGCTCATTCGCATCGCCGAGGAGCTGCTCATTCGCGAGGTGCTCGACGCCGACCAGGTGACGCGGCTCGCGAAGGGGTTGCCGATCGACGATCCGCTGCCCGACCCGTCGCCCGGGTCCGCGCCGCCCACCGGTACCGTGTCGACGCCCGACGACGAGGCCGAACCCGCGCCCATCGTGCCGCCGGTGCCCTCGTTCGACAAGGTCGTTCCGCAGGAATAGGGCCCCACCCGGGGCCCCCACGTCCACCGCCAATCTGCGGTTGTCGTTCGTTCCGATCTGAGGATGACGCCCAGGACCCGGTATACGCTCGCACTGCCCGGAGGGCGCACCCTGACGTTGGGGACGCGCACTCTCGTGATGGGCATCGTCAACGTCACGCCGGATTCGTTCGCCGATGGCGACGTGACCATAGACCCCGGGCGGGCCGCCGATCGAGCCCTCGGGCTCGAGGAAGCCGGGGCGGATCTTCTCGACGTCGGCGGTGAATCGACGCGGCCCGGCGCCGAGCGGGTGCCGGCGCACGAGGAGATGCGCCGGATCCTGCCGGTGCTCGATCGGCTCGCCGGGCATGTGCGCGCGCCCATCTCCGTCGATACGTACAAGGCCGAGGTTGCGCGCGCGGCGCTGGACCACGGCGCCGCGATGGTCAACGACATCTCCGGGCTCGCGGCCGGACCGGCGCTCGCCGGGGTGGCCGCCGGCGCCGGAGCGCCGCTGCTGCTCATGCACAACCGGGGCAGCTCGCGTGAGATGTACCGGTATGCTCGCTATCGCGACGTCGGCGCGGAGGTGGCGGCCGAGTTGCGCACGATCATCGGCCGGGCGGTGGCGGCAGGCGTCCCGCGCGAGCAGTTGGTGGTGGATCCGGGACTCGGTTTCGCGAAGCGCGCGGATGCGACCCTGGCGGCGCTCGCCGACCTGCCGTCGCTGCGCAGCCTGGACCGGCCGATCCTGGTCGGGCCGTCCCGCAAGTCGTTTCTGTCCGCCGCGCTCGGCGACCGAACACCCGGCGAGCGGGAGTGGGGGACGGCGGCCGCCGTCGCTGCCGCGGCATGTCTCGGGGCGCACATCGTACGCGTGCATCGGGTCGCCGCGCATGTCGATGTCGTCCGGGTGGCGGACGCGATTCGAACGGCGGCGGAACGGGATGAACCGGTTGGTGGGGAGCCGGCCGTTCCGCGGGTGACGGAAGCCCGGGGCTGAACATGTTGTTCGATGCCATCGGAAGCATCCTCGGCGTGCGCGTCGGTTGGCGCGACGTGCTGGACATCGCCGTCGTCACGTTCCTGTTCTACGAGCTTCTGAAGCTGATCCGCCACACCCGCGCGGCGCAGGTGGTCTTCGGGGGAGTGCTTCTCGTCGGCCTCTACTACGCCGCCGAGCTCGCCACGCTGCGGACGGTACGCTGGATTATCGGCGACATGTTCGGCTATATCGTCTTCGCGGCCATCGTGCTGTTTCAGGCCGACATCCGGCGCGGCCTGTCGAGGCTGGGCCGCGCTCCCGCCTTCCGCTACTTCACGCGCCGCGCGACGACGGACGAGACGATCGAGGAGATCGTCACGGCGGCGGGACTGCTGGCCAGCCGCAAGGTCGGGGCGCTGATCGCCATCGAGAGGGCAGTCGGACTTCGCAACTACGTCGACAGCGGAATCCCGCTGGACTCGCGCGTGACCTACGATCTGCTGGTGAGCATCTTTCAGACCGAGTCACCGCTGCATGACGGCGCCGTGATCGTGCAGGACGAGCGGATCGCGGCCGCCGCCTGTTTCCTGCCGCTGACCGTCAGCCCCCAGAGCACCGAGCTCGGCACGCGCCACCGCGCGGCCATCGGACTTACCGAGGAATCGGATGCCGTAGCGCTCGTGGTGTCCGAGGAAACCGGCACGGTGTCCCTGGCGGTCGACGGGCAGATCGAACGCGATCTCGATGCCGGTCGCCTCGCGGCGAGACTCGAGACGCTGGTGCGGCCGGCCAGCCGGGGCCGTCCGGTCGGGAGCGACCTCTGATGTTCGGCCAACTGGTCGTACGCGATCTCGGACTCAAGCTGCTGGCGCTGGCCCTGGCTCTGGTCTTCTGGATCCAGGTGGCGGGGCAGCCGGTCGTGGAGCGCGGGATCGACGTGCCGCTTGGTTTCGAGAACGTACCGGAGCTCCTGTACGTGGGGGGTGATCTGCCCGACAACGTCCGGATCCGCGTGCGCGGCGCGGCCAACATCGTGAGCGGTCTGCAGCCGGGCGACGTCGTGGCCGCGATCGATCTGGAGGGGGAGCGTCCGGGCCGCCGCCGGCTGTTCGACATGTTCGCGGGACGCGTTCGCGTCCCGTTCGGTGTCGAGGTGACCCAGGTCTTTCCCGCGACGATCACGGTGTCGCTCGAGTCCGCGGGCGCGCCGAGAGCCGTGACGGTGGTGCCCGATGTCCAGGGGAGGCCGGCGGAAGGCTATGCGGTCGGCCGAATCGGTACCGTGCCGCCGACCGTGCAGGTGATCGGCCCGGAAAGCCGGCTTGCCGGTGTGGCCGAAGCGTTGACGGAGCCGGTACCTGTCGACGGGGCGACCAGCCGCGTCCAGGCGACGGTCACCGTGGGCGTGGCGGATCCCATGGTCAGGCTTCGCACTCCCGCGTCGGCGCAGGTCACGGTGGAGATCGTGCCTGCGCCGGCGGAGCGGGTCCTGCGCGCCGTGCCGGTTCGGGCGGACGGAAGCGAACGCGCAGTGTCGATCGAGCCGGACTCGATCACGGTCGGCGTGCGGGGGCGCCGCGACCGCGTGCAGGCACTCGAGGAGACCGGGGTCGCGGCGTGGGTCGACCTTGTCGGCCTGCAACCTGGTCGCTACAATCTGCCCGTCACCGTCGAGGGCAGCGCCGGCATCGGCGTGACGCGCATCGACCCTTCGCGGGTGACCGTCACCGTGCGCTGACCGAGTGCGCGGCCTTCCGGAGCCCGCACAGTCTGTCGCTACGGGCTGCCAGTACCGATTTCATGTCGAGCGTTCTCTTCGGCACCGATGGCGTGCGCGGCGTGCCGGGTACGCCCCCGCTCGACGGTGACACCATCGCGTGCCTGGGCGCGGCCCTGGCCGAGGAACTGGGTGGCGCACCCCGCATCGCCTGCGGGCGCGACACGCGGGACACGGGTTCCTGGGTCGAAGAGAGATTCGCCGCCGGGGTCCGGGCGCGGGGCGGGTTGCCGGTAGGCATCGGAATCGTGCCGACGCCGGGGGTCGCCGTCGTCGCGGCGCGGCACGGTTTCGACGCGGGCGTCGCCATTTCCGCCTCACACAACCCCTATCCGGACAACGGAATCAAGATCCTGCAGTCCAGCGGGGCAAAGGCATCGGCCGCACTCGAGCGCAGGCTCGAGGCGCGGGTCGCGAGCATCCGCGCGACGGGCGGCGTGCCGCAAGCGGCGGGTCCGTCGATCGAGAGCGCGGATGCGGTCGACGCCTATGTCGATCACCTGATCGGCGTCGTGGGTGACGTCTCCGTGGCCGGCCTGCCGATTGCCATCGATTGCGCCAACGGCGCGACCGGCGGGATTGCGTCCCGTGTGTTGGGGCGGCTCGGGATACCGGTGGTCGAGCTGCACGCGGGGCAGGACGGCCGCAACATCAACAGGATGTGCGGTTCGACGCATCCCGAGGCGCTGCAGGCGGCAGTGGTCGAGAAGGGGTGCCGGCTGGGCTTCGCTTTCGACGGCGACGGCGACCGCGTCGTGCTGGTCGACAGCCGCGGCCGAATCATCGACGGCGACGGGGTGCTCTTCGTCGCGGCCCGCCATCTGCACCGTGCAGGTCGCTTGGCGGGCGGCGCCGTGGTGGCGACCGTCATGAGCAACTTCGGACTCGAATCGGCGTTGCGAAAGGACGGCATCGCGCTCCATCGTTGCGCGGTCGGGGACGCTCACGTGCACGCGGAGATGGAACGACACGGCGTCCGGCTGGGGGGCGAGCCGTCGGGGCACATCATTTTCGCCGACCTGTTGCCCACCGGAGACGGACTGGGCACGGCATTGTCCGTGTTGCGGATGGTCGTGGAGAGCGGGTGCGAGCTGGCGGACCTGGTCGGCGGCCTGCACGTCTATCCCCAGGTCGTACTGAACGTGCCCGTGATCCACAGGCCGCGAATCGACGAGGTGCCGGCGTTGGTCGATGCCATGCGGGCAGCGGAGGAGCGTCTCCGCGGGGCCGGGCGTGTCCTGGTACGCTACTCGGGGACGGAACCGGTGCTGCGTGTCATGATCGAAGGACAGGATCAGGAGGTCGTGCAGGAGCTTGCCGAGAGCATCGCCGCGTGCGCGCGGCGCGAGCTCGCCTGACCGGCAGCGGGGAAGACGCACGATGGCATGGATGCTGCGTCTGTTGTTCGTGGTACTGATCATCCGCCTGATCTGGAAGTTCGTCGCGGGCCTGGTCGCCGGGGCCCGGGAGCCGCAATCGCGTAGAACGAAGGCGGGAGGTGCCCTGGTCCGCGATCCCGTGTGCGGGACATACATCGAGGCGTCGCGAGCCTTCAGCACGCGCGCGGGCGGCACCACGCACTATTTCTGTTCCAGGAAGTGCCAGCAGTCGTTCGCGAAGACCACTTGATTTCAGTACCGGCGTCACGTTTCGACCCATGAGTTCCGAGGAATCCAAACGCGCCGACATCGTCGAGATCGGCCGGCGCCTCCACGAGCGGGCCTACGTCGCCTCGAACGACGGAAACGTCAGCGTGCGACTCGATGCCGAGCGTCTTCTGACCACCCCGAGGGGCGTCTCCAAGGGCTTCATGTCCCCCGACATGCTGGTGATCACCGACTACGCGGGGCGGAAGCTGGCCGGCGAGAGAGATCCGTCCTCCGAGCTGCCGATGCACCTTGCCGTGTACCGCCGCCGCCCCGACGTCACCGCCGTCGTCCATGCCCATCCACCGGTCGCGACCGGCTTCGCAGTGGCCGGAATCCCGCTCGATCGGGCCGTGCTGGCCGAAGTGGTGACGACGCTGGGGAGCATTCCGATCGCCGAGTACGGGACGCCGTCCACGCAGGAGCTGGCCGATGCGGTCGACCGGCACATCGCGGTGCACGATGGCCTGCTGCTGGCCAATCACGGGGCCATCACGGTGGCCGACGGACTGCTGCGCGCGTACTACAAGATGGAGACGATCGAACATTTCGCCCGTATCAGCGTGGTCGCGCGCCTGCTTGGCCGCGAGCGGCTGCTGTCGCGCGAGGAGGTCAACCGCCTGCAGGAGTTGCGAGGCAGTTACGGAATCGCCGCGCCGGCGCCGATCTGCCCGGAGGAGAGCGACGGAACCACCGCGTCCGGCGATCCCGCCTGCCAGACCATAGAGGCGCCTTCCGCGCCGGGCAGGCAGCTCGTGGATGACACGCCGGCCGCTCCCGGGGCGGCTCCGGCGTCGGACCCGGATGCGGAAATTCGTTTAACATACCGCGAGCTGGCGGCAATCGTCGAAGACGCCGTCAACCGTCTGCGCGAGTAGGCGGGCACGCCTCGCGCCGGTAGCGGACATCGGGCGCACGCGCGGAGGACACCATGGGTGAAGCGTTGGGACTGGTCGAGACCAAGGGTCTCGTTGCGATGATCGAGGCGGCCGACGCAATGGTCAAGGCCGCGAAGGTGACACTGGTCGGTTGGGAGAAGATCGGCGCCGGCTACGTCACGGCGGTCGTGCGTGGCGACGTGGCGGCGGTCAAGGCCGCGACCGATGCCGGCGCCGCCGCCGCGCGCCGGGTCGGCGAACTGGTGTCGGTGCACGTGATTCCGAGGCCGCATTCCAATCTCGAGGACGCCCTGCCGATCGGCAAGTCCGGCGCCTGAACGGTGATCCTGGCCAAGATCGTCGGCACGGTGGTAGCGACGCGCAAGGACGAGCGTCTCGTCAGCAACAAGTTGCTGCTGGTGCAGCCGATCGAGCCCGACGGCGCGCCGCGCGGCAGCCATCTGGTGGCGGTCGACACGGTCGACGCGGGCGCGGGCGAGACCGTGCTCGTCGTCAGCGGCAGCTCGGCGCGAATGGCCGGCGACCTGAAGGACACCCCCGTGGACGCCGCGATCGTCGGCATCGTAGACTCCATCGAGGTGTCCGCCGGGGGCTGATCTCGTCGACGGTCACAGGCGCGATTCCAGGCAAAGATGCAGTTGGCCCGTGTTGTCGGCGATGTCGTCTCGACGATGAAGGACCGCAGTCTGCACGGCCAGAAGCTGCTCGTGCTGCAGCCGCTCACGCCGGCCGGCAAGGGGGTCGGTCGGGCGCTCGTGGCGGTCGACTCGGCCGGCGCCGGTGTGGGGGAGACGGTGTTCTTCGTACGCGGCCGCGAAGCTTCGTTTCCTTTCCTGCCGGATCTGGTCGCGACCGATGCCAATGTCGTCGGTATCGTCGATCACTGGACCGCGGAGCCTGCGGATTGAACGGATCCATGCTACTCGCGCGAGTAACCGGGACCGTGGTCGCGACCTGCAAGCACGACAAGCTGGTGGGGTCCAAGCTGCTGTTCGTGCAGCCGGTCGATGCCGCCGGCACGGCGCACGGTGTACCGCTGCTCGCCGTGGACGCGGCGCAGGCCGGGGTCGGAGAACGCGTGCTGGTGGTGCAGGAAGGCCGCGCCGCCGTAGCTGCCATCCGCCGGCCCGCGGCCCCGGCGGATACCGCCATCGTGGGGATTGTCGACCGCGTGGACCGTATCGACGGCGGTGGTCCGAACGCCGCGGGGACGCCTCCGGGGCCGGCCGGGAGGGAATCGTGACCGAGCCGGACGTGCGGGCCGCCGTCGACGCGGCCATCCGCAGCCACCTCGCCGCGCGCAGTGCCCCGCCCGCGGCGGTCGGGTCGCGGCCGGCCACGCCGCTTCCCGCCCACGAGCCCTCGCACGGGCGTTTCACCCGTGCGGCGCTGGCGGGCGATCCGCCGGATGGCCGGTGCGTGATCGAGCCAGCCGTCGAATGTACCGGTTGTGGATACTGCGAGTCGCACGGCCACTAGATCCCCTCTGCTGCAAGCGTTCGCGCAATCGAGGACGGGTGTCCCCGTACCGGCGTCACCCGGGCAGGGAGGTTCTGACGGAACATCATGATTGGGCGAGGCGCTCCTCCGGGGCACAGGTACTTCGCATTCGTCGGCGCGGCGTTCGTGGCGACGCTGCTGATCTCCAACATTGCCGCGCAGAAGCTGATTCTGCTGGGGCCGTTCGTGTTCGCCGGCGGGATTCTGCTGTTTCCCGTCACGTACGTGTTCGGCGACGTCCTCACCGAGGTCTACGGTTATGCCAGAACGCGGCAGATCATCTGGGTGGGGTTCGGCGCCAACCTGCTGATGGCGTCGTTTCTCGGCCTCGTCGTCGCTCTCCCGCCGGCCCCCGGCTGGGAGCTGCAGGAGGCATTTGCGTCCGCGCTAGGTCTCGTGCCCCGCGTCGTCGTCGCGTCGATCCTGGGCTACTGGGCCGGTGAGTTCGCCAATTCCTTCGTGTTGGCGAAGCTCAAGGTGGCGACCAACGGCGAGCACCTGTGGGCGCGGACCATCGGCTCGACGGTGGTCGGACAGGGCATCGATACCGTCATCTTCACGGTGGCGGCGTTCGGCGGCGTACTGCCTGCCGCCGTGCTCTTCACGACCGTGTGGTCCGGTTACCTCTTCAAGGTCTTCTACGAGGTGGCCGCGACGCCGCTGACGTACCTCGTGGTGAATTGGCTCAAGGTTGTCGAGGAGGTCGACGTGTACGACCGCGAGACCTCCTTCACGCCGTTCTCCATCGAGCCGTCCGACGGATGAGCCGTTGCCTGCAGACAAGCGCGCCGTCGTGCTCCTGAGCGGGGGGCTCGACTCCTACACCGCCGCGGCCATCGCCCGCTCCCAGGGCTGCCGGCTCTTCGCGCTCACCGTGCGCTACGGTCAGATCCACGCGCACGAGCTGGAGGCGGCGCGGCGGGTCGCCGCCGCGCTCGGCGTGGAGCGCCACCAGGAGCTGTCGGTCGATCTTGCCGCCCTGGGCGGGTCGGCGCTGACCGGGGCCGTCGCCGTGCCCAAGGATCGGGCGCTCGACGAGGAGGGAATCCCGCCCACCTACGTGCCTGCCCGCAACACCGTCCTGTTGTCGCTCGCGCTGGCGTGGGCCGAAGTGCTCGGGGCCGTCGACCTCGTCATCGGCGTCAACGCACTGGACTACTCCGGTTATCCCGACTGCCGTCCGGAGTACATCGCGGCCTTCGAGCGGCTCGCGGGGTTGGCGACGAGGGCGGGGGTCGAGGGCGCCCGGTTCCGGGTCCACGCTCCGCTGCTCGACATGACGAAGGCCGACATCGTCCGCCGCGGGGCAGCGCTCGGGCTCGACTACGGTCTGACCCACAGTTGCTACGACCCGTCGCCGGCTGGCACGCCCTGCCGCCGTTGCGACAGTTGCCGCCTGCGTGCCCGCGGCTTCGCCGAGGCGGGCCTCGTCGATCCGCTGGACGCCCGGTGAAGCACCTCTACTGACGCGAGAACGCGGCCAGAGTGGCCACCGCCTCGTCGATGACGCGGGTCACCTCGGCCGCCGGTGCGCTGAAGTTGTTGGCGAGGATGGCGAACGCCAGCGGTCTGCCGCCGCCGGCGTCGACGTAGCCCGCCAGCGCCCGTACCCGGCTCATCGAGCCGGTCTTCGCACGAACGATTCCCTCCGCGGCGGTGCCGACCAGGCGCCGGCGCAGCGTCCCGTCCCGTCCGGCGACGGGCAACGCGGTCATGATGCGCGCGCGGTGGTCCGGGTCGCGGTACATTCTGGCCAGGATCTCCACCAGCGTGCCGGCCGTCAGGTAGGTGTAGCGCGACAGACCCGATCCGTCCGAGACGACCGCCCCGCGTCCGTCGATGCCCCAGCCGGCCAGTACGTCGCCCACCACCGAGCGCCCGGCGTGCGCCGCGGCGCGCACCGAGACGCCGACGTGGCGTACCAGCGATTCCGCGTAGAGGTTCTTGCTGTGCTTGAGCATGTCGACGCCGATCGCGGCGAGCGGCTTCGAACGGTGATGGACGAGCGTGCGCAAGCCCGGCACCGCAGCCGTCCGATCCGGCGGCGCGAGCGAGTCGATGTCGATCGCCTCGCCGTCGACCGCCACACCGTGTTCTCCGAGCGCGCTCTTGAACGCTTGCACGAAGAAGAGGGTCGGGTTCCCGACCGCCGCGATCCGCACGACGGGAACGGCTCCCTCCGGGATACGGCCGCTGACGACCAGCGACGACCGCCCGGGCGCCCGCCGCAGCCGGAGGCCGGCCGTCCGGCCGGCGCGCACGGTCGTGACGTCGTTGCGCAGGGTCAGCCCGGATCCGGCGTTGCGGAAACGCGCGATGGCCGGCCGGCCGGCCTCGGACCCCGGTGACACGATCACCTCGACGACGTTCTCGCCGTGCTGCAGTGCCCCGGCCGGCGCCGCGAACCCGCGCGAGAGGTCGTCCCAGGCCCACCCGCTTCCAAGACCGGGCGTCTCGACAGCGCCATCGTCGAGGATGTCGTCGTCGCCGATGATCCGTCCCGCGATACGCCGTATGCCCAGCGACCGCAGCTCGTCCGCCCAGACGGAGAAGACATCCGCGCCGCCCGGCACGTTGATCGTCGGATCGCCGGCCCCGCGCACCACGAGATCACCCTGCAGGGTGCCCTCGCGGACCGGCGCGGCGGTGAGCAGCGCGGTCTCGAAGCGATGCTCCCAGCCCAGCCGCTCCGCGGTGGCGGCCAGCGTCACGAGCTTCATGGTCGAGGCGGGCGTCAGCAGCACGTCGGGGTTGCGGGCGTAGAGTCGCTCGTCGCGGTCGAGCGCCCGTACCTCCATGCCCCAGATCGCGGGTCCGATCCCGCTCGCTGCGAGCAGCCGGTCGAGACGCCGGGCGAGATGGGGATTGCCGGGACGGTCTGCCGTGCCGGCCGGCGCCGCCTCGGTGATCCCGGACGCGCGCGGCGAAACCGTGGCCTGGAGGGGAGCCGGCGCCGGCCGGTCGTCGTCCGGTGAGGCAGCGGAATCGACCCGGCGCCCGGTGCCGGCGCCCGCCGGCGCCGTCTCGACCGGGCGATCCGCGGCGTCGGCGGGTGCGGCGGCGCCCGGAAACGCAACAGGTGCGCCGGCGCGCGCCAGGCATCCGGTCAGCGCGACGACGGTCAGAATCGACCCTGTTCGACCGAGAAACAACGCCGTCCTGACGGGATGCATCGCCGCTCGAACGGAGCGGGGCGTTTGCCGCGGGCTCCTGAAGAACATGCTTCACAGTGATCTATCGGTTGGAAGCTGCCGGAACAACGCGGTCCGGAGAATCTTCGCCGAGCTCGGCCCCGCGCGGGAGCGGTCAACCGGCCGAGGCGGCCGGGTCGAGGGCGTCCAGCGCTTCGAGCGCGTCGTCGACCGCGTCCGAGTCCAGGACGGCGGCGCCCGGCTCGTCGCCGTGCAGGCCGTAGGCGGCGTCGCCGGAGCGGCCGATGCGGACGCGCTCCTCCTCGCCGTCGTCGCCGAACGTCGCGGTGACGGTAGCCAGCGGCATGTCGAGGCCGGTTCCCGCGCGGTTGCCGACGAATGAATCCGCACGCAGATCCGACAGCGCCCGCAGCAGGGCGTCCATCTCCGGGCGCTCGATGTCGGCCGGTTGCGGCTCGACGCGCCGCCAGACCTCCTCGCCTGCCGCGGCGTCGTCCTCCGGATCTTCGTCTTCCCCGGCCGGTCCCTGTTCGAACCGGATCGTCCGGCCGTCGCGCAGCACGGTGAGCGCGGTAGCGTTGAACGGGCGGAAGTCGAACAGGTCCTTCTCGCGGTAGGTATCCCCACCGCGCGCCAGATCGTCGACCAGCGCGGCGTCGATGGTGAAGACGAGGTCGCGCGCCGCGTCGCGGGCGTAGACCGTGGTCTCCGGGCTCTCGTCGCCCACCAGCAGCGTGTAGCTCTCGCCGCCCACCTCCACCGTCGCCTGGAGGCGGGGGTCTTCGAGTCCGAAGGGTTCCAGCGCGTCGTCCGCCGCCGACTCCGATTCGATGGCGATCATCTCGCCCGAGCCGAGACGTCCGACCATCGCTTCCACCAGCCCGAAATCCGCCCGCGCCTCCAGCGGATCGACCACGCGCCATTCGTTCTCCGCCTTGGCGAAGCGCAGCGTGTCGTCGTCCCGCTCGACGGCGAAGCTCGTCACGTCGGGGCCCGTGAACTCCAGGATGGAGCGGTCGCGCAACTCGAAAGTGGTGCGGTTCAACGTCGACTCGACGAAGTCGGCGACGAGGATCACCCGGTTGCCGACCGCCGCGTAGCGCTCTCCGCCCGTCGGCGTCTCGTCGCCGACCGACAGGGTCAGCGGCTCGCCGTCGGGCGTGGCGAACGTGACGCTGACGGTGGGTGCGGTCAAGCCGAACGGCGCCAGGTCCGCCGCCGACTCCTCGACCTCGCGTCGGATCTCGAGGGCGGCCAGGGTGGTGGCGATGGCTGTCGCCGCGTTGTCGTCGGCCTCGGTTTCGACCGGGGAGGTGACGACCCAGTCGATCTCGTTCTCGGTGCGGGTCAGCGCCGTGACGTCGCCGTTCTCCGCGTTGACGGTAAGGTCGGTAATCCGGCCGGCCGCCATGTCGAACGCCTCTTCGTTTGCGTCGGCTTCCGATGCCGGCGGCCGCTCTCGCTCGATGAACCAGGCGTAACCGCCGATCGCCACGAAAAGCACGAGCAACACGAGCGTCGAGCGCAGTCGTCGCATGGCTGTCTATCCCCGCCGGTTCCACCAGGTGTAGACGCCCGTGCCGATGATGAAGCCGGGCAGAAGCACCAGGGAGAGCCAGAAGATACGCACCTGCTGGTCGGCGGTCAGCGTGATCCGCCGGTCCTCGGGCTCGCGCGGCCGGATCGCGATCAGGTTCTCCTGCTGCGCGAGCCAGTTGATGGTGTTGAGGGCCAGGTCGAGATTGCCCTGAATGCCGACGGCGCTGTTCGAGGCGAAGTCCGAGTCGCCGAAGACCGCCAGGCGCGCCTGCAGGGGCGGATCGCCGTCGTCCCCGTTGCCGCTCTCGCCCGCTTCGGCCTCTCCCTCCGCACCGTCGCCGCCCTCGTCCGCGTCGTCCGCCGGTTCGGGCTCGTCGATAGTCTGCGCCACGACCGCCGCGATCGGCACCGGGCCCGGGACGTCCCCCGCGTCTTCGTCCAGGGTGACCTCGCCGGTTGCGAGCTGGCTCAGGTCGGCCTCCGCCCAGCTTCGGGCGCCGGTCTCCACGACCACCTCGCCGATCCGCCCCGACACGCCTCCCGCCACCGGACGCACCGAGCGCGCGAGCGGGAACGCCGTCAACAGGTTGAAGTCATCGGTGATGGCGTGCGGCGGATAGGAGGCGGCTACGGGCACGGAGGCGTCCGTGCCGAGCAACTGCCCGACACCACTGGCGTCGACGACCACGTCGGTCCCGAGCTCGATGCCCCACTCGCCGGCCAGCGCGACCAGGTTCGGGTGTGGCGGATCCTCCTGCGTGTCGGGCGGGTCGAGCATGAGCATCAGCTTGCCGCCGCCTTCCAGGTATCCACGCAGCAGGTCGGTCTCGCTCGGGAGCAGATCGGTGGACGGACCCGCCACGACGAGCACGGTGGCGTCGGCCGGCACCTCGCCGGTCTGCGCAAGGATTACGGTCTGGACCCCGAAGTTGTCACGGCCAAGAGCGCTGCGGACTGCCCCGTAGCCGTCGCGATCATCGTCACTCTCCGGATCGCGCTCCCCATGGCCCTGCACGAAGTAGACCGTGCGCTCCTCGCCCTCCACCGCCTTGATCAGCGCGTTGGTCAACTCCTGCTCGCTGTTGGACGTCGTGCGTTCTATGCGGTCCTCGTACTCGAAGACGATGGTGCCGTAGGCCTGCACCTCGTACTGCCGCGCGCGGACCGGGTTGCGGTCCACGTCGATGTATTCGACGTTGACTTGCGACGACACGTACGAGTACTCGTCCAGCCGGTCGCGGTAGCCCGGAAACTCTGCCTCGCGCGCGAAGACGAGCACGGAAATCGGCGTCTCGAGCGCCTCGAGCACGCGCCGCGTCTGGTCCGACAGCGAGTACTGCTGCGCCGCGGTCAGATCCCAACGGACGTTCTGCCGCGACAGGATGTAGTTGGCGGCGACGAGGATACCCAGCGCCAGCAACACTCCGGATGTCGCCAGTGCGCCTTCGCGCGCCTGCCGGCGGCTGGAGAACGCCAGTATGTCGCGCCACTGGCTCAGTGCGTGCACCGCCACCATCGCCAGGCCGATCACGGCCAGCCACCACCAGAGCTCCTGTCGATCCGGAAGCGTGAATCGGACCAGGAGTGCGGCGAACACTACCGCGACGCCGGCCCATCCCAGTCCCTGCAGGATCCTGTTCGCCATTTCCTACCCCCGCCACCTTTCGCTGTCGACCGACTTCGCCGTCAGGAACAGGCCGAAGGCGATGAAGCTGAGGTAATAGGTCACGTGTGCGGTGTCGATCACTCCCTTCGAGAAGTCGTCGAAGTGCTCCAGGATCGACAGGTACGAGAGGATGGCGCCCGCCGTCGGTCCGGCGGAGTCGGACATCCAGCCCAGGACCCAGAACAACAGCAGCAGCGAGAACGTGCCCACACCCGCCACGACCTGGTTGCGGGTCGTGCTCGACACGAACAGTCCCAGGGCGATGAACGAGCCGCCCATCAGCGCCAGGCCGAGGTACCCGGTGAGGATCGAGCCGGGCTCCGGCTCGCCGTACCAGAAGAGGATGCCCATATGGACTGCGCTGACCGCCAGCATCAGCAGGAAGAGCGCGAATGCGCCGAGGAACTTGCCGAGAATGATCTGCAAGTCGCTGAGCGGAGACGTCAGCAGCAGCTCGATGGTGCCCGAGCGCTTTTCCTCGGCGTAGGCGCGCGCGGTCAGGAACGGCAGGATGAACAGCAGGATGATCGCGGTGTTCGACAGGAGCGGCCGGATCATGAACTCGTTGATGTTGACGGTCTGCGGGCCGCCCCCGAACATGCCGGCCTGCGCGCTGAACTGCACCATGAAGGCGAGGCTCGCGTAGTAGAAGTAGCCGTACAACAGTGCGAACAGGCCGACCACCACGTAGGCGATCGGCGAGACGAAGTAGGAGCGCAGCTCCCGGTGGGCGATCGCAAGGACGTTACTCATCGGCGCTCTCCATCGTCGGGGCCGGCTCGGCGAGGTCCTCGTCGTCCGAGTCCTCGCCGCCGGAGGCTTCGCCTTCGCCGGCCGATTCTTCGGCGGTCGTCAACTGCAGGAAGATCTCTTCCAGACTCAATCGCGCCCGGCGCATCTCCAGCAGGCCCCAGCCGTTGGAGACCACCGTGTTCGCCAGATCCCGCCGAACGTCCGCGTCCTGCGAGCTCTGCACCTCGATGGTGCGCCCGGCGCCGTCCGGTTCGCCGACGCTCACGGACGCGACGCCGGGGACCGCCTGCAGCGCCGCTGTCGGATCGGCGCCCGCGGTGTCGACCAGCATCTGGACCGTGACCGCCCCGTGGAGACGGCCCGTGAGATTGTCCGGCGAGTCCTCGGCGACTACGCGGCCCTGGTTGATGATCACCACCCGCTCGCACGTCTGGGACACTTCCGGCAGGATGTGCGTGCTCAGGATGATGGTGTGGTCGCCGGCCAGCTCCTTGATCAGCTCGCGGGTCTCGATGATCTGCTTGGGGTCGAGACCGGCGGTCGGCTCGTCCAGGATCAGCACCTCCGGATTGTGCAGAATGGCCTGCGCCAGTCCCACACGCTGCCGGTAGCCTTTCGACAGCTTCCCGCAGTGACGGTCGGCCACGTCCCCGATGCTCGTGCGCTCCATGACCCGGTCGATGCGGGCGGCCCGATCCGGGGCCCCGAGCCCGTTGATGCGGGCTACGAAGGTCAGATACTCGCGCACCGTCATGTCGGGATAGAGCGGAGGGGATTCCGGCAGATAGCCGGTGCGCCGCTTGGCTTCGATCGGCTCCTCGAGCACGTCGAACCCGGCGACCGTGGCCGTCCCCTCGGTCGGCGGCAGATAGCCGGTCAGGACACGCATGGTCGTGGTCTTGCCGGCGCCGTTGGGGCCGAGAAAGCCGAGGATCTGTCCCGGTTCGACGCGGAAGCTCACGTCGTCGACAGCCGCCACCGGGCCGTAGCGCTTCGTCACATGCCGCACTTCAATCACTGCCCAACTCCTGCATCGGGTGCGCCGGGCGGAACCCCCGGCGTTGCTGGCGGCCGGACGCGGCCAGACTGATTTCAATGTGTCTCGAACGAAAAATGGTAATCAGGAGGGCGAAAAGGTGTCAACCGCGCCCCGCGCCGGAAACGTCGCGCGGGGTTGCGCCACGGACTGCTAACGCGGCTCGTTCTCCGGGGCGTTCCGGTCGACGAACTCGTCGATGGTCGCCTGATCGGCGGCGTCGACCTGCTCGAAGCGCAGACCCATGCCGCGGCGCCGGTCGCTCCAGACCACGCGTGAGCGCGCTTCGACGGCGCGTTTCGTGGCCGGGAGCCGGAAGCGGACACTTACCGCCGTCCCGGGAGGTAGCGGGGTCGTCGTCCAGACGCCGAGGCCCCCCTTGCCGAGGTCGAGGATGCGCGCGGCGACGATGGTGTCGCCGAATCGACAGGCGACCGGGATGCCGAGCGTCACGCGGGGGCTCAGCCGCCGGTTGAAGCTGTCCGGAAACAGGTGCGGGGCAAGCAGGGGCACGATGTGGGCGGTGCCGCTGTGTTCATTGACGTAGCCGGCGACACCCAGGCCGGCGAGCTGCCGGATTTGCTTCGCGTTCGTGATGGATCCGCTGAACACCAGGATGGGCAACCGCCAGGCGCCGCTGCCGCGGATGGCTCGGATCAGGTCGACCGCCGGGGGCGGTACGAGCCGCAGGTTCAGCACGACGAGGTCGATCGTGCCCGGCTGCGCCCGGAGGCGCGCGAGCAGCTCCGGCGCGGTCCCGACGCCGATCGCCGTGTGGCCCGCGTTCTCGAGCGCGGCCGAGAAGCGGTTCCGAACGTCGGCGGCGTCGTCGGCCACCAGGACGGTCTTCGGCGCCGTGGCGGGTGCGGCCATCCCTGGATCTATCGGCTCGGGGTCGTCCGCGGACAGGGTGCGCCCCGAGCCCGTGGCGGTTCGAATGCAGCGGGGTCTTGCCACCGGCTGCCCAGGACCGGCGACCCATTGCGGGCCTCAACGGCTCTCGCTATAATCCCGCGAATACTGGTCATGGCCCGCTGTCCGGCTTGCAAGGCGGAGGTCGACATCGACGAGTTCGACGTGGACCGGGGCGACGAGTCGAGTTGCCCGGAGTGCGGGTCCAATCTTGTGGTCATGGAGGTAATGCCGGTCGTGCTCGTCTTGGCGCCGGACGTGCCGGAGGATCCGGCCGCTTGGCGGCGGGACGACGAAGAGGAGCAGGCTAAACCTTTCCATTGACACGGTTTGGCTGGAGTTTGTAAGCTCGGCGTCTGACGTGGCCTTGGAGGGTGGCCGTCCGAGCGACGTGCCCGGGTCGAGTACTGCCAATATCCGACTATGTGGAGAGCCGCATTATGAAACCATCGTGGCGACACCTCTTGACTCTTCTGGTAGCGGTAGTAATGGCTGTTGGGGCCGTGGCCTGCGGTGGCAACCCGCCGCCCGAGCCGCCTCCCCCGCCTCCTCCGGCGCCGGAGCCGCCGCCGCCACCTCCACCTCCACCTCCGCCGCCTCCGCCGCCTCCGCCGCCGGAGCCCACGGAGGAAGAGCTCTTCATGGCGATGACGCTCGACGAGTTGAATGCCGCGGCGCCCCTGCTGCCCGTGTTCTTCAACTACGACGAGGCGGAGTTGCTGCCGGCCGGCCAGACGACCCTGCAGCAGAACGCCGAGTGGATGCGCCGCTGGACGTCAACGCGGGTGCGTGTGGAAGGCCACTGCGACGAGCGGGGCACGAACGAGTACAACCTCGCGCTCGGCGATGCGCGCGCGGCCGCCGTTCGCGACTACCTGATTTCGCTCGGCATCGAGGCCGTGCGGATCAACACGGTGAGCCGCGGCGAGGAATCGCCGTTCTGCGGGGAGAGCCATGAAGGCTGCTGGTCGCGGAACCGGCGCGGCCACTTCATGGTCATCGAGAAGTAGCCGCTCGGGGCGGCGAACGGCCCTGGGAATCGCAACGGTCGTGCAGGGCGCGTGGCTGGTCCACGCGTCCTTTCTTCACTGCGGGCGAGTGTGCAGACTGCGGGTCGCGACAGTCGCGTCCCGCAACGACTGCAAGAGCGCCGCGCGGGTCGTCCTGACACGCGCCAGCACGCGCTCCCCGCATGCGAGGACCGGGATCTCCGTTCCGAAGCGGCGCTCGAGGCCGACATCCCCGGAGATGTCGACTTCCCGGAGCGTGACCGGCTCCGACTCCTCGCGCGCGACTTCGTCGACGACGCGCTTCATCGCGTCGCACAGGTGGCAACCGGGCCGCGTGTAGAGCGTCAGCCGGACCATCGCTGCCGCTCAGGTACTGACCCACGCGGTCTCCCGCGCGGAGAGGTCGACCGTTCCGACGATATCGCGGACCGAAGCGTGGCCGTGGCGCTGCAGGTAGTCCGTCACTCCCTCGCGGAGCCGGGGCCAGATGCACGGATCCTCGAAGTTCGCGGTCCCCACCTGTACCGCGCCGGCGCCCGCAATGAGGAACTCCAGCACGTCGCGCGCCGAGGCGATGCCCCCCATGCCGATGATCGGAATGCGCACCGCGTTGCTGCACTCGTACACCATGCGAACGGCGATGGGCCGTATCGCCGGGCCGCTCAGACCACCCACGACGTTCGACAGCCGCGGCCGCCGCGTCTCCACGTCGATCGCCATCGCGAGGAAGGTGTTCACCAACGACACGGCATCGGCGCCGGCCTCTTCGGCGGCGACCGCGATGGCGGCGATATCGGTGACGTTCGGAGTGAGCTTCGGAAAGATCGGCAGGGTCGTTGCCGCCCGTACCCCCCGCACGACGTCGCGCACGCCGGTCAGGCTGCAGCCGAACGTATGCCCCCCCTCGTCGATGTTGGGGCAGGAGATGTTGATCTCGATGGCGGCAACCCCGTCCGCGTCCGACAGAATCCGGGCAATCTCGGCGTACTCCTCGACCGTCGACCCGCAGATGTTGACGATGACGACGGCGCGCCGGGCCCGAAGGTCGGGCAGCTTCTCCGCCACGAAGGCCCGGACGCCGATGCCTTGCAGTCCGATGGCGTTGAGCATGCCGCTCGGTGTCTCCACGATCCGCGGGGGGGCATGACCCTCGCGGGCCTCCAGGAACAGCCCCTTGACGGCGATGGCGCCGAGCTCGGACAGATCGACCAGGTCGGCGTACTCGATGCCGTAGCCGAAGCAGCCGCTCGCGGCGATGAGCGGATTGGCCAGTCGCAGGCCGGCGATCTCCACGCTCAGGTCAGGTCGGCCCACGAGATGCGAGTTCCTTCGAAAACCGGTCCTTCGAGACAGCTCCGGACGAACCGGGCGCCGCCGTCCAGAACCCGCACCACGCAACTGTAGCAACCGCCGAGTCCGCAACCCATCACCGGCTCCAGGGACACCTGGATCGGCCGTCCCGCCCGCGCACACAGCTCCGCCGCCGCGCGCATCATGGGCGTCGGGCCGCACGCGTACACCATCAACGGCGCGTCCGTCGCGGCGGCCAGTTGGCGGGCCAGCGGGGCCGTCACCCGTCCCGCCTCGCCTCGAGTGCCGTCCTCGGTCGTCAGCCTGACGGCTACCCCGAGGCGCTCGAAGAACGGAATCCGGAACAGATCGTCACCCGACCGTCCGCCGTAGAACAGCGCAGTATCGACGCCGCGTGCATGGAGCGCCTCGGCCAGCGTCGCGAACGGGGCCAGTCCCACGCCGCCGGCCACCATCCAGGCGCGGGTCGGCGGCGTCACGACCGGGAACGGTACGCCGAGCGGTCCCAGGCAGCGGAGCCGCTCCCCCGGCTCGGCCCGGAAGAGGTCGCGGGTGACCGCGCCCACCTGCTTGCTGAGCAGCGACAGGCCGGTCACCGTTCCCTGCCCGTCCCGGAGGATCTCGAAGACCGAGAACGGACGGCGGAGCAGGGGTTCGCGCCCGAGGGCCCGCTTGACCATCACGAATTGCCCGGGGCGGGTCTGCCGGGCGATGGCCGGAGCCTCCAGCTCGATGACGTTGTACGAGTCGGAAAGCCTGTGGTTCGCCGCGATGCGGGCATCGACGTCCACCGGGCGGGCCACGGGCCGAGTATACCCGAGCGGTTTCGGGGGCCGCCGATCTTGCGTGCTCCGCACGCAGCGGACTACCATGCCTGCAACTCTTTAAGCGCGTCCCCGCGAGGTCGCAAAGAGGTGCCAACCGTCCATTCTCCACGTCGGCCCGTTTCTCGACCCGGACCCGCCGGCGCCGCGGGCCGGTGCCGGCGGCAGCCTGTGCCTCGGCCCCGGAGACGAATGCCATGCCCCTGGTAGTCGAGGCGGACGGCATTCGCCGGGCGCTGGTGCGGATCGCGCACGAGATCGTGGAGCGCAACGGCGGCGTCGGCGGCGTCGCGCTGGTCGGCATCCGACGCCGGGGTGTCCCGCTGGCGCAACGGCTCGCACGCAGCCTGCTCGAGATCACCGGCCGCGACGTGCCGACCGGCGCTCTCGACATCACGCTGTACCGCGACGACCTGATGCGGCAGGCGGTCGCGCCGCAACCCGTGCTGCGGCGGACCGAGATTCCCTTCTCGATCGACGAGCGCCGCATCCTGCTGGTCGACGACGTGCTGTACACGGGGCGCACCATCCGGGCGGCGCTCGACGCGCTCATCGACTTCGGGCGGCCCCGCAGCATTCAACTGGTGGTGATGGTCGACCGCGGTCACCGGGAGCTGCCGATCAAGGCCGACTACGTCGGCAAGAACGTGCCGACCTCGGCGCGGCAGAGCGTGCAGGTGAGGCTGGCCGAGGAGGACGGCGCGGACGAGGTGGTGATCGAGGAGATCGCCGAGGACCCCGGACCGGCGGCGGGAGCGGGAACGCCATGAGCATCACCGTCGATGCACGCGGCACGGCGGCGGGCGATCGCCCGGAACCTGCGCCGCGACTGCGGTCCAGGCACCTGTTGAGCGCCGGCGACCTGAGCCGCGAGGAGATCCTGCTCATCCTCGATTCGGCCGAGGCGATGAAGGAAATCGGGACCCGGCGCATCAAGAAGGTGCCGACGCTGCGGGGCGCGACCGTCGTCAACCTCTTTCTGGAGCCGAGCACGCGGACACGCACGTCGTTCGAGATCGCCGAGAAACGGCTGAGCGCCGACACCCTCAACATCGCCGGCGGCGCGTCGAGCCTGTTGAAGGGGGAGACCCTGGTGGACACGGCGCGGACGCTCGAGGCGATGGCCCCCGACATGGTCGTGCTGCGACATTCCTCGTCCGGCGCCTGTCATCTGCTGGCCGGCGTCTGCGATGCGCGGATCATCAACGCGGGCGACGGAATGCACGAGCATCCCACCCAGGCCCTGCTCGACGCGTTCACGATCCGCGAGCACAAGCCGGGGTTCGAAGGGCTCAAGGTGGCGATAGTCGGCGACCTGCTGCACAGTCGCGTGCTGCGGTCGAACATGCTGCTGTTGACCGAGCTCGGAGCGGACGTGTGGGTCTGCGGCCCGCGGACGCTCATGCTGCCCGGCGTGGAGCGGTTCGGCGTGCGGGCGACGACGTCGCTCGACGACGCGCTGGCCGGCGCCGACGTGGTGATGCTCCTGCGGGTGCAGGCGGAACGGATGCAGGGGCATTTCTTTCCCTCCCGCCGCGAGTACTTCGCCACCTTCGGGCTGACCGCCGAACGGCTCGGGCGGGCGCGCCCCGACGTCATCGTGATGCATCCGGGTCCGATGAACCGGGGGGTCGAGATCGCCTCCGACGTGGCCGACGGCCCTGTATCGGTCATCCTCGAGCAGGTGGCGAACGGCGTCGCCGTGCGGATGGCCGTGCTCTATCTGCTGGCCGGATTCGAGACCAACGAGGGGGCGGCATGACGGTGCAGGCGGTGATGCTCGAGGGTGGACAGGTGGTCGATCCCACGCAGGGAATCAACGGGGTGGCCGATGTCCGCATCGAGGGCGGCCGCGTCGCGGCGGTCGGCGCCGGCCTGCCGCTCGACGGCGCGCGCAGCGTGGAGGTCCCGGCCGGGTTCGTCGTCTGCCCTGGGTTCATCGACATGCACGTCCATTTCCGGGAACCCGGACAGGAGCACAAGGAGACCATCGCCACGGGCGCCGCCGCGGCGGTGGCCGGCGGCTTCGTGGCCGCGGCCTGCATGCCGAACACCGAACCTGTCAACGATCACGTCGGCGTCACCGAGGAGATCCGACGCCGGGCGAGCGAGGCCGGGCTCGCCAGGGTCTACCCGATCGGAGCGGTGTCCGTGGGATCGCAGGGGGAGCGGATGACCGAGATCCAGGCGCTCCGGGATGCCGGCTGCGTCGGCATATCCGACGATGGCCATCCGGTCGCCAGCGCGCTCCTCATGCGGCGGGCGCTCGAGTACGCCTCGATGTTCGGCATGCCGGTCATCAATCACTGCGAGGAGCCGTCGCTCGCCGCCGGCGCGGTGGTGCACGAGGGGTACCGGGCCACCGCCCTCGGCTTGCGCGGACAGCCCGGGGAGACCGAATCGATCATGGTGGAACGCGACGTCAGCCTGAGCGGCCTGACCGGCGGGCCGTTCCACGTGGCCCACATGAGCGCGGGCGAGTCGTTGCGCGCGGTACGCTCCGGGAAGGAACGCGGCATCCGCGTCACGTGCGAGGTCACCCCGCACCACTTCATCCTGACGGACGAGGACCTGCGCTACGACACCAACTTCAAGATGAACCCCCCGTTGCGCGCGGCGGCGGATCGCGATGCGATGCTGGAGGGGCTCGCCGACGGCAGCATCGACGCCATCGCCACGGACCACGCGCCGCACCACGCCGACGAGAAGGCCGTGGAGTTCGACCGGGCGCCGTTCGGCATCATCGGTCTGGAGACGGCCGTGTCGCTGTCGCTCGACCGGCTCATCCACCGGGGCGTGCTATCCACGACGCGGCTCGTCGAGCTGTACGCGACCAACCCGGCCCGCATTCTGGGCATCGAGGGGGGCACGCTCGCACCCGGCGCCGCGGCCGACATCACGATCCTGGCCCCGGACGCGGAAGTGGAGGTGGCCGCCGATCGGTTCCGCTCGAAGGCGCGGAACACCCCGTTCGAAGGTTGGCGCCTACGGGGTGCGGTGGCCGCCACCATCGTCGGCGGGCGAGTCGTCTACACCAACGACGCGGTCCCGGGCGCGGTCGCGCTGGCGTGGTCCTGACCACCGGCTCCCCGTCCCCCGACCACGTCGGCATAGACCGCCGCGGTCTCCTCGACCATTCGTTCCGCGCTGAACGATGCACGGGCCCGCCGGCGTCCCGCCGCGCCGAACGCCTGCCGCCGCGGTGCGTCCCGCAGCAGCGCGGCGATGGCCCCGGCCAGCGCCGGCGCGTCCGCGGGGGGGACGAGCAGTCCCGTTTCTCCGTCGACCACGCTCTCGGGAATCCCTCCGGCGCGCGTGGCGACCACGGCCAGCCCCGCCGCCATCGCGTCGAGCACCGAAGTGCCGAGCCCCTCCGTGACCGAGCTCATGACGAAGAGGTCGAGTCCCTTCAGGAGCGACGGCACGTCGGATCGGAACCCGGTCAGGATTACCTTCCCACCCAGGCGCAGGCGCCCGATCCGCTGCGTGAGGGCGCCCTTCAGCTCCCCCGCGCCGACAATCAGCAACCGTGCGCCGGGGATTTCGCGGACGACGTGCGCCGCGGCGTCGATGAGGTGGCGTTGCCCCTTGTGCGGCGCGAGGGCAGCGACGTTGCCGACGATCGGGCAGCCCGGCGGCAGGCCGAACTCGCGGCGCAGATCGAGGGCGGGCGCCCGTTCGATGCGGTCTATCGCTATGCCCTCGTGCACCACGCAGGCCCGCTCCGGCGGCACGCCGTCCCCGGACAGCATGTCGCGTATCGCGGCCGATGCGCAGATGAAGCGGTCCACCCGGCGATACTTCCAGCGCGACAGCGCATTGCCCCGGAGGTGGAAGTCGACCCGGCGCGAGGCGATCAGCGGAGGCGTCGCTCGCGGTCCGGCCAGCGACCGGGCCAGCGCGGCGACGGCCACCGCGTGGGCATCGTGCGCGTGGATCACGTCCGGCGTCAGCCGGCGGAGCAGCCGCGAGAGCTTCCAGGCCGCAAGGGGGTCCAGGTCTCCTCGCGGCGCCAGCGGATACAGGTCCGCGTCGCCGGAGGCGCGCCGAAACAGCTCGCCGTGCGGTTGGGCGGCGAGCGCGGCGCGCTGGCCCCCCCGGCGCAGGCCGCGCACGGTCAGCAGCGCCTGGTACTGGCCGCCGCGCCACGTCCGCGCCGTGTCGACATGCAGGGAGAACATCAGTGCGGCCGTCGTGTCGGGTCAGCGCCGGCCCGTGCCGCCGGTGCGCTGCAGCTCCCACAGCTTCACGAACTTCAGAAGGACATAGCCGGCATTCAGCGTCGAGACGATCAACCCGCGCGCGCCGTCGCGCAATCCGCCGCGGACCACGTAGTTGCGCAGGAAGGCCGCCGGCGGCCGGAGCGCCAGGTCGATCCAGTCGGCGCGGCGGCCCTCGCGGTGCATCTGCCGGGCCGCCAGCGTGGTGTAGCGGTCGATGGTCTGCAGGTGGTGCGACACGTCGCGGTAGGCCTGGTGCTCCAACTCGCCCTGCAACCGTCCGACGGGGCCGTCGACCGCGACCGACTCGTGGACCAGGCGGTTGTTCCAGCGCGCGGCGCGGCGATCGTACAGGCGCAACTGCGGGTCGGGGTACCAGTCGGTCGAACGGATCCAGCGGCCGAGATAGCGGGTCACGCGCGGGAGGCGGTACCCGCGGGCGGCCGGTTCCGAGTCCAGCAGGGTCCGGATCTCGCGCGCCAGGCTCGGCGTGACCCGTTCATCCGCGTCGAGGGACAGGATCCAGTCGTGCGCCGCCAGTCGCGCCGCGTGGTTCTTTTGCGGGCCGTAGCCCACCCACCCGTGCACGACGACGCGATCGGCGAGATCACGCGCGATGCGCACCGTGTCGTCCGTGCTGCCCGAATCCACCACGACGAGCTCGTCGGCCCAGCGTACCGATTCGAGCGCGGCGCGGATGTTCGCGGCTTCGTTCCTGGTGATCACGATCACCGAGAGGCGGGGCATGGATGATGGCCGAGTCTAGGAGTCTGCGCCGCAGAACGCAACGGCGTGCGTTGTTCGGCGCGGACTCATGGGGCGGAGGGGCTGGGCCGAAACGCCGAGCCTGCGAGGCGTTTCGGGGCGCTAGGAGCCCGTGGCAAAAGCCCCGCTGCATTCGAGCGGCGATGCATCCCGCGTGGACTGCGTTGCTCCTCGGTCGAATATGCCCAATATGGTCCCTCGTCGCGCCTTGCCACGCGGGCGCCTCGCCGCTCTCGGTGCGACGCGGGGTTTCACCACGGACTCCTAGGAGTCTGCGCCGCAGAACGCAACGGCGTGCGTTGTTCGGCGCGGACTCATGGAGTGGAGGGGCTGGACCGAAACGCCGAGTCTGCGAGGCGTTTCGGGGCGCTGGCAGCCCCCTCTGTATACTGGCCCGCGAGCTCCGTTGCGCGCGTCGGCCGTTGCGGCGAGCCCACGGATTCCGACGGCTGCGATGCGCACGATCAAGCTGACCGTCTCCTACGACGGGACCGACTACGTCGGCTGGCAGCGTCAGGCGCAGGGGCGTTCCATACAGGGCGAGCTGGAGCGCGCGTTCGCCGAGATCGAGGGGCGGCCCGTGCACGTCGTCGGCGCCGGCCGGACGGACGCCGGCGTGCACGCGCTCGGGCAGGTCGCCGGCGTCCGGCTCGAGCACCGGATCGAAACCCCCGCGCTGGTCCGGGCGATCAATGCGAAGTTGCCTCCCGACGTCCGCCTGCTCGCGGCCGACACGGTAGAGGCCGATTTCCACGCCCGGTACGCGGCGCGGACGAAGACGTATCGGTACAATCTGACGACCGGTCCCGTCGCGAGCCCCTTCACGCTCCGCTACGCCTGGCACGTGCGCGAGCCGCTCGATCTCGAGGCCCTGCGCGAAGCCGCCGTCCGACTGCAGGGGCACCGGGATTTCGCGGCGTTCCAGGCCGTCGGCACGGAGACGGCGTCGACGGTAAGGACGGTGCACTCGGTCGCGATCGGGTCCGGAGCGGGCGCGTTGCCGCTGCGGACGGCGGTGTCTCCGCCGGCGTTGACAATCGAAGTCGTCGGTGACGGGTTTCTCAGGCACATGGTGCGGATCATCGTCGGGACGCTGGTCGAGGTCGGGGCGGGCCGCGTCGACGCGGCGGCGATCACCGGGATCGCGGCGTCCCGGTCGCGGGAGCGGGCGGGACCGACGGCGCCGCCGCAAGGACTGTTTCTGGTCGCCGTCGCCTACTGATTATCATAGGAGCCAATGGGCCTGCACGACGTACTGGCGTGGGCGCCGTCGGGATCCGTCGAAGCCGGTCTCGCGCGTCGGATCGATTACGCGCGCCTGCCCGCGCATGTCGCCGTCATCATGGACGGCAACGGCCGTTGGGCCGCCCGCCGCCGCCTGCCGCGCGTCGAAGGGCACCGCGCGGGCATCCACTCGGTGCGCGACTCGGTCGAGATCTCCGCCCGCCTCGGCATCCGTGTCCTGACCCTCTACGCTTTCTCGGTGGAGAACTGGAAGCGCCCGCCCGCGGAGGTGCGCGGGCTGATGGGCCTTCTCAAGCGCTACCTGCGGCTGGAGATGGCCACGCTGATGGAGAACGACATCCGCCTCAAGGTCATCGGCCGCGAGGCCGAGCTCGCGTCCGACGTGCGGGAGGAGCTCGACGCCGCGCAGGAGCGGACCGGCGGCAACACCGGCATGGTCTTCAACATCGCCCTCAACTACGGCGGCCGGGCCGAGATCGTGGCCGCGGCGCGCCGCGCTCTGCGCGCCGGCGTCGATCCCGACGAGCTGGACGAAGCGCGTTTCGCCGGTCTGCTGTACACGGCCGGACAGCCGGATCCCGACCTGCTGATACGGACCAGCGGCGAGCTGCGCATCAGCAATTTCCTGCTCTGGCAGATTGCCTACTCGGAGATCTGGGTCACCGACACCTACTGGCCGGATTTTCGTGCCCGCCACCTCCTGGAAGCCGTGCTCGACTTCCAGAAGCGGGATCGCCGCTACGGCGGGATCGAGGAAGAGCCGGCAGCCGTCGGGCGTTAGGAGTCCGTGACCAGGATCCTCAGCGGCGTCGGGCTGGCGGTTCTGGTCGCAGGGGGAATCTGGTTCCTGCCGCCGCCCGCCACGGTCGCTCTGGCGGGCGGTATCCTGTTGCTCGCGTTCGCGGAGTACGCGGGTCTTGCGGAATCGGCCGGGATAGCTTTCGCCCGGGTTCCCGGCGGGGCCGCCGTGCTTGCGACGGCGGCGGCGGTCGCCCTGGCTCCCGGTTCGCTCGCGATGGTCGCGATGGCCGCCGGCCTGCTCATCGCGCTGGCGGTGCTCGCGCGAGGCCGCCGGGAGGACGCGCTCGCGAGCGCCGGGGTCGCCGCCTTCTCCCTGCTCTACCTCGGGCTCCCGTTCGGCGCGCTCTGTGCGCTGGCGCTGCATGCGGGCCGGGAGGCGCTGCTGCTGCTGATCGCGACCATCGCGGTCAGCGACACGGCGCAGTACTACGGGGGCCGACTCCTGGGCCGGCGCCGGCTCGCGCCCGCGGTCAGCCCCGGCAAGACGGTCGAGGGGGCGGTCTGCGGTGCGGTCGCCGCCACGGTCGCGTTCGCCGCCGCGGGCGCCTGGTGGCTGCCCGTCCTGGACCTGCCCGCGCGGGCGCTGGTCGGGATGACGCTCGCGGTCAGCGGCATGGCGGGCGATCTGTTCGAGTCGCAACTGAAGCGCGCGTCCGGGAGGAAGGACTCGTCGGGTCTGATTCCGGGTCACGGCGGCGTGCTGGACCGTGTCGACGCGCTCCTGTTCGCGGTTCCGGTCTACTACGCGGTGGTGTTCTTCGGGGGAGCGCGGCTGCCGTGAAGCGAATCGCCATACTCGGCTCGACTGGCTCGATCGGCCGTAGCGCGCTCGCGGTCGTGGCCGCGCATCCGGAGCGCCTGGAGGTGGTGGGTCTTGCCGCCGGGCACAACGTCGAACGCCTCGCCGAGCAGGTCGCGCAAGTGCGCCCCGCGGTGGTCGCGCTTGCCGACGAGCCGGGGCTCGACCGCCTGCGGGCGTCGGGCGCCCTGCCCGGCCCCGCGCGCGCGGGGTGGGGCGAGGACGCTCTCGTCGCCGTGGCCGCGCACCCCCGCGTGGATCTCGTGCTCTGCGCGTCGGCGGGCACGGCGGCGCTGGGCGCTACGCTGGCCGCCATCGAGGCGGGCAAGACGGTGGCGCTGGCCAACAAGGAAGTGCTGGTGATGGCCGGCGGGCTGATGGTCGAGGCGGCGCGCCGGCGCGGGGTGACGATTCTCCCGGTGGACAGCGAGCACAATGCGATTCACCAGTGCGTCGACGGGCGCGGGTCGGACGACGTGCAGCGCTATATCCTCACGGCGTCCGGCGGGCCCTTCCGGGACCGGCCGGCCGCGGATCTGGCGGCGGCGACGCCCGAGGATGCGCTGCGCCACCCCACGTGGTCGATGGGACCCAAGATCACCATCGATTCGGCGACGTTGATGAACAAGGGGCTGGAGGTGATCGAGGCGCGCTGGCTGTTCGATGCGTCGCCGGATCGCATCGACGTCGTGGTCCATCCCCAGTCGGTCGTGCATTCGCTGGTCGAGCTGCGAGACGGCTCGGTGCTGGCTCAGCTCGGCGTGACGGACATGCGCCTGCCCATCCAGTACGCCTTTTCCTACCCCGAGCGCTGGCGTGCACCGCTGCCCGCGCTCGATCTGACCGCGTGCGGACCCCTCGACTTCCATGCTCCCGACACCGGCCGGTTTCCGTGCCTCGGACTGGCGTACCAGGCGTTGCGCGCCGGCGCGGCCTTCCCCGCGGTGCTCAACGCGGCCAACGAGGTGGCGGTGGCGGCGTTTCTGGAGCGCCGGCTGTCCTTCACCGGCATCCCGCGGGTGATCGAGGCCACCCTCGACGAGGCGGCCCGGCGCGCGCCGGGCGCGCCGTCGGGGCTGGCCGAGGTCCGCGAGCTGGACGCCTGGGCGCGCTCCTTTTCGTCGTCCGTTGCCGCCGGGTAGAATCAAGGGAGTTCCAGTGGAGATCGGATGATGCAGCCGTGACTACCCTGCTTGCCTTCCTGTTCGTCCTCGGCGTGCTCGTCTTCGTGCACGAGCTGGGCCACTTCCTGATGGCCCGCCGGCTCGGCGTGCGGGTGCTGACCTTCTCTCTCGGCTTCGGCCCGAAGATCCTCAAGGCGACGCGCGGCGACACCGAGTACTGCGTCAGCGCGATACCGCTGGGCGGCTACGTGAAGATGGCGGGGGAGCACGGCGAGGAGAACCGCGCCGGGGCTCCCGACGAGTTCATGTCGAAGACCAAGTGGGAGCGCTTCCTGGTGCTCATCATGGGACCGGCGATGAACCTGGTCCTTGCCGTCATCGTGATGTGGCTGGTGCTCTACCAGGGGGCGGAGGAACCCGCGTACGAAGTCGAGCCTCCCGTGGTCGGCAGCGTGGTGGAGGACTCGCCCGCCGAGCGTGCGGGGATCGGGGTCGGCGAGCGCATCGTGAGCGTCGCCGATCGGTCGGTGGACACCTGGAACGCGCTGTTCATGGAGGTGCTGCCCCGCGCGGAGCGCGAGATTCCGGTCGTGGTGCGCGACCTGGACGGGCAGGAGCGGACGCTGCGGGTGACTCCGGATGCGCAGACCAGCTTCGAGATGGGCGACCTCGGCGTCGGACCCGCGATACACCCGCAGATCGTGCAGGTGATGCCCGGCGAGCCGGCCGACCGGGCCGGATTGCGGGCCCGCGACGTCATCGAGGCGGTGAACGGAGACGATGTCGACCGGGACGAGTTGATCACGCGCATCAATGCCAGTCCCGACGTTCCGCTGCTCCTGACCGTGCGCCGCGGCGGCGAGCCCTTGCAGGTCAGCGTCACGCCGGCGCTGCGGGGGGACATCGGCCTGACCGGCATGACGGTCAGCCCCTTCGAGACGCGCATCGTCGAGCCGGGCTTCTTCGAGGCGTTCGGGATGAGCCTCGAGCGGAACTACGAGTGGTCCGGGTTGATCTTCCAGACCCTGTGGGGACTGCTGACGGCCGAGACCTCGCCGCGCCAACTGGTCGGTCCGGTCGGCATCGCCCAGTTGTCCGGCAGCGCCGCCCAGGTAGGCTGGATCCAGCTCTTCAGCCTCATGGCGATGATCTCGCTGAACCTCGGGATCCTCAACCTGCTGCCGATTCCGGTCCTCGACGGCGGCCACATCTTCATCATGGGCATGGAGAGCGTGGCGCGCCGCGACTTCAGCATGCGCGCCAAGGAGCGGATGCTGCTCGCCGGCTTCGTCGTGCTGATGATGCTGATGGTCACGGTCATCTACAACGACCTGACCCGCATCCAGTGGCTCGAAGGGCTCATGCCCTGGCGCTAGCATCACCCACGCCTCCGTTATCCAATCTGCGGCGGGAGATACGCCCGACGGCGTCGCTCGCGGCCCCGGTGGTGATCGCCGAGGTCGGCTGGGTGTCGATGCAGATCGTCGACATCGCCATGGTCGGCCGCCTCGGCCCGGAGGCGATCGGCGCGGTCGGCGTCGGCAGCGCGCTGTTCCTGGCGTTCAGCGTCTTCGGCATGGGGCTGCTGCTCGGCCTCGACACCCTCGTGTCGCAGGCGTTCGGCGCCCGCGACCGGCCGCAGTGCGACCGCTGGCTGCGGCACGGGCTCTTCCTGGCCCTGGTCCTGACGCTGCCCCTCGGCCTGCTGTCCCGGATGGCGGGGAGCCGGCTCGACCTCTGGGGCTTCGATCCGGACGTCCTGTCGCTGGTAAGGCCCTATTTCTCCATCGTGACCTGGAGCCTGCCGCTGCTGCTGCTGTACGCCGCCTTCCGGCGCTACCTGCAGGCGGTCTCGGTGGTCAGGCCGATCATGATCGCCCTGGTAACCGCCAACGTGGTCAACGCCGCCGCCAACTGGATCCTCATCCATGGCAACCTCGGCGCGCCGGCCCTGGGCGTCGACGGCGCGGGGTGGGCGACGTGCATCTCCCGCGCCTACATGGTGATCGTGCTCGCGGCAGCGGTCGCGGGCCTGGGGTTCCGACCCCGCACTCCGTTCGCCGGCGTCACGATCGCCGGCCTCCGGCGGATCCTGGGGCTCGGGTGGCCCGCCGCAACGCAGGCGACGCTGGAGTACGGCGCGTTCGCGGCGGTCACGATGCTCGCGGGGCGGCTCGACCCGTCCACGCTGGCCGCGCATCAGATCGTCATCAACCTGGCCGGGTTGTCGTACATGGTGCCGCTCGGAATCGCGTCGGCCGGCGCCGTGCGGGTCGGGCACGCGGTGGGACGCCGGGACGCCGCGGGCGCGTCGGCCGCCGGCTGGACCGCCATCGCGCTCGGGACCGGCTTCATGGCGTCCGCCGCCGCCATGTTCCTGGCCGTTCCGGGCCCCATCCTGGGCATCTTCACGACGGACCGCGGCGTGGTCGAGGTGGGGCTGACCCTCATCGTCCTGGTCGCGCTGTTCCAGGTCTTCGACGGGCTGCAGGGCGTGACCACCGGGGCGCTCCGAGGCCTGGGCGACACGCGGACCCCGATGCTCCTGAACCTTGCGGGTCACTGGATGATCGGTCTGCCCATCGGCTACCTGCTCTGCTTCGCGATCGGCTGGGGGGTCGTCGGTCTCTGGATCGGAATCTCGACCGGTCTCATTCTCGTCGGCACCTTCGTGACGGCGATCTGGTGGGTACGGGCGCGGACGTTGGCTACGGCACTGGCGGACACCTCGGCCGCGTGACGCCGGGGGTGATCCGGCCGCCCCGGCTTCAGGGCATGTCCGAACCATGCCCGACGACACTGTCGATGGCGTCCGCGAGGCCGCATTCGTCGTGGGTCGCGGTGATCTCCCAGCCGAGTTGCTTGAGCGGGTCCACGGCGTTTCCCATCACGACGGGATGCCCGGCGAACTCCAGCATCTCGCGGTCGTTCAGGTTGTCGCCGACCGCCATGACCGCGGTGCGGTCGAGCCCCAGGCGGCAGGCGTGCTCCCGCAGGGCGGCGCCCTTCGACCAGCCCCCGGCGATCAGGTCCAGCAGGGAGAAGTCGCGCTCCGCGTACTCCGTCAGGGTGATCGTCACGTCCGGCGCCGGCCGCAGGGCGCGGATCTCGCCGGCCAGCGCCCGCATCTGCTCGACGCCGCCGGTGAAGGCCACCTGTGCCGGATCCTCGGTGAGCGCCTCGTCAATCGGCTCGACGCGGGTGATGAACGCGCGGTTCCGCTCGTAGTACCAGTGCCGCTGGGGATGGCTCCAGTCGATGCGCTCGAAGACGTACTGCCGCGCGTCGGACCGGTCGAAGATGACCGCGACCCCGCGGTGGCGCGGCCGCATCGCCTCCACGATGGCCGCCGCCGTCTTGCGCGGAATGAGGCGGCCGTCCAGCGTCGCGCCGTCGACCCGCTTGGTCAACGCACCGTTGCTGACGATCAGCGCCAGGTCGTCGGCGCCGGAGTCCGGTGCGAGCGCCTCGGCGATCGGCCGGGCGTGGTGGAAGGCGCGGCCGGTCACCAGCGCCACGTGGAAGCCCTGCTCGATGGCCCGGTGGACGGCGTGGCGGTTGCGTGCCGGCAGCGCGCCGCGGCTGTCGAGAAGCGTTCCGTCGATGTCGATGGCGATGAGGCGGATGGGGCTCTCGGAGGTCATGGATGGGTGCCGGGGTGCGGGGTGTGGCCGCAGGCCGAACAGGCGCCGGCTGGCGCCGGGCATCGCGCCGGGTCGACGCGAAGCGCTCCCGTCGGAGCACCTACGGCGCTGCGACCGGCTTCTTGGCGTATTTCTCCTCGACGTAGTCGTCGATAAGGCGGCGAAACGTCTCAGAGAGCTCGTCATGGGAGCCGCGCAGCGTCGTGGCGTGCCGGCCGTCCACGTAGACCGGGCAGGTCGGCTCCTCGCCCGTGCCCGGCAGGCTGATGCCGATGTTCGCCGCCTTCGACTCGCCGGGTCCGTTGACGACGCAGCCCATGACGGCGACGGTCATTTCCTCGACGCCTTCGTACTCCGTCTTCCAGGCCGGCATCATGCCGCGCACGTACCCCTGGATCCGCTCGGCCAGCTCCTGGAAGGTGGTGCTGGTGGTACGGCCGCAACCGGGGCAGGCGGTAATGCTGGGGGAGAACGATCGGAGTCCTAGGGCCTGCAGCAGCTCGCAGGCGGCGTACACCTCTTCCCGGCGGTCACCGTTCGGGCGCGGCGTCAGCGACACGCGGATCGTGTCGCCGATGCCCTGATTCAGCAGGATGCCCATGGCGGACGCCGACCAGACGAGACCCTTCAGGCCCATGCCCGCCTCGGTCAGTCCCAGGTGCAGCGGCTGCGAGGTCTGCGCGGCCAGCGCGCCGTAGACCGCGACCAGATCCCGGGGGCGGGAGACCTTGGCCGAGATGATGATCCGGTTCTCGCCGAGTCCGCTGTCGAGAGCCAGCGCTGTCGACTCGAGAGCCGAGATGACCATGCACTCGTTGACGATCTCCTCGGAGGTCCGGCCGAGGTCGCGGTCGGTGTTCTCCTGCATCTTCGCCATGACGAGCTCCTGGTTCAGGGAGCCGCCGTTGACGCCGATGCGGACCGGCTTGCCGTGGTCGCGGGCGACCGTGCAGATCGTCGAGAACCGCTCGTCGCGGCGCCGGCCGGTGCCGACGTTGCCCGGATTGATGCGGTACTTGTCGAGCGCCGCCGCGCACGCCGGGTGGCGGGTCAGCAGCAGGTGGCCGTTGTAGTGGAAATCGCCGATGAGCGGGGCGGTGCAGCCGGCGTCCAGCATCCGCTGCTTGATCTCGGGCACCGCGCGCGCCGCGTCGTCCTGGTTCACGGTGACGCGCACCAGCTCGGAGCCCGCGTCGGCCAGCTCGATGCATTGCGCGGCGGTCGCCGCCGCGTCGGCGGTATCGGTCAACGTCATCGACTGCACCGCCACCGGCGCCCCGCCGCCGATCTGCAGGCCGCCGACCGGCACCGCCGTCGTGCGGTGCAAGCGAAGGTCCGTCATTCCTGCTCGCATGATACCAACACTGCCTGACGCGGCCATGATGCCGGCCGCGGCGCCCGCCACCCGATGTGCTCTCTCGTCGCGCCTTGCTCGCGGGGTTTCACCACGGACTGCCGGGCCTACGCGGCGCGCGGCACGTCGGCGAGGGCGTGGCGGGCCGCGCGGACGGTGCGATCGACGTCGCGCTCGGTGTGCGCGTCCGACAGGAACCAGCCCTCGAACTGCGAGGGCGGTGGGTAGACGCCGCGGTGGAGCATGCCCCGGAAGAAGGCGGCGTAGGCCTCGGTGTCGGCGGCGGTCGCCGAGGCGTAGTCCGTCACCGGACCCGGGGTGAAGAACGGGGTCAGCACGGATCCGGCGGCATTGACGGTGAGGGGCACCCCCGCCTCGCGCGCGGCTTCCCGGAGCCCTGCCGCGAGGCGGCTTCCCAGCTTCGCGAGCCGCCGGTACAGCGGCGCGGACAGCTTCGACAGTGCCCAGGTTCCGGCCGTCATGGCGAGGGGATTGCCCGACAGGGTCCCCGCCTGGTAGACGGGGCCGGCCGGCGCGACGCGCTCCATCAGATCGGACCGGCCGCCGTAGGCCCCCACCGGGAGACCGCCGCCGATGATCTTGCCGAGGCAGGTGAGGTCCGGCAGCACGCCGTACGCCGCCTGGGCGCCTCCCCGGGCCGCGCGAAAGCCGGAGATCACCTCGTCGAAGACGAGCACGATGCCATGCTTGTCGCACAGCTCGCGCAGGCCGTCGAGAAAGCCGGCGGCCGGCGGCACCACCCCCATGTTGCCCGCGATGGGCTCCACGATGACCGCGGCGATCGACTTGCGGTGCGCGCGGCACAGGCGGTCGACCGATGCGATGTCGTTGTAGCTCGCAATCAGGGTGTCGGCGGCGGTCGCGGGGGCGACGCCGGGACTGGTCGGCACGCCGAGCGTGGTGGCGCCGGAGCCGGCCTGTACCAGGAACGCGTCCCCGTGCCCGTGGTAGCAGCCGGCGAACTTCACGATCCGGTCGCGCCCGGTGGCGGCGCGCGCGACCCGGATGGCGCTCATCGTCGCTTCCGTGCCGGAGTTGACGAAGCGCACGCGCTCGATGGACGGAACGAGCCGGCAGACGAGCCGGCCGAGCTCGACCTCCTGCGCCGTCGGCGCGCCGAAGCTGGTTCCCCGGCCGGCCGCCGAGCGCAGCGTGCGCGTCAGCTCGGCCGGCGCGTGCCCGTGGATGAGCGGGCCCCAGGACATGACGTAGTCGATGTAGCTGCGTCCGTCGACGTCGTACAGGCGCGCTCCGCGGGCGCGCTCGATGAACGGCGGCCGGCCGCCGACCGCACCGAAGGCGCGCACGGGACTGTTGACGCCGCCGGGCAGCACCCGGCGCGCGCGGTTGAAGAGGCGAGTGGATTCGGACGCGGACATGGGGACCTCGTCGCTTCGGTGCCACGCGGCGCTGCACCGCGGGCTCCCGGCGCTGCGAACGATATCATGCCCCTTCGTGGCCGACCCCGACCCCTGCGACCCCTGCGACGTCTGCGGCGCTGCCGGCAGGATGGCTCCGCTGGTCGAGGCCGGACTGCCCGGTGTCGGGGCGGTCTGGATTCACCGCTGCGGGGGATGCGGCTTCCGGCAGGTTCGCCCGCGGCTCGCGCCCGCCGCGCTCGCCGCCCTCTACGGCGGCGACTACTTCGACTCGGGCTCCGCGCACGGCTTCGCGGGGTACGCCCGCCAGCGGCAGCGCTACGACCGCGACGCCTTCTTTCTCGCCCGCGAGCTCCGCCGGCTCGCGCCGACCGGGCGTTTCCTGGAGGTCGGCAGCGCCCTCGGCTTCCTGCTGGCGGCCCTCTCCCCGATCACCGGCTGGCAGGTCGAGGGCGTCGAGATCTCCGAATTCGGCGCCTGGTACGCGCGGGACCGGTTCGAGGTCAGGGTGCACCCGGGCACGCTGGAGCAGGTCCGGCTGCCGCCGGCGGCATTCGACTACGTGCTGCAGAAGGACCTGCTGGAGCACGTCGCCCATCCCCGCCGTCACCTGGAGGAGACGCGGCGGATCATGCGGCCCGGCGCACGCCTGCGCGTAATCACCCCGAACGGAGAGGCCGACGTCCGGCCGCTGCAGCGGGCGACAGCCGGGTCGGCGCCCGATGCGCTCCCGGTCCTCGGGCAGGGACACCTGTCGTTCTTCTCGCGGGGGCAGCTTCGGCGTCTGTTCGAGGACGTCGGGTTCCGGGTGCTGCGCGTGCGCTCCATTGGGGTGCGCCGCGGACTGCGGGCGCTGGGCGCAATCCCCGGCTGGCGCAGCCGGACACGCGTGGCGCCGCGCGCGGACCTGACGGCGCGCACGGCCCCCGCGGCAGATGGGGCCGGGCCGGAACCGGAACGTCGCGAAGAGCAGGCCGGGCGCATCGACGCGGAGGTCGCCGCGCACCACCGGCGGCTGCGGGCCTGGCGGCCGTACTTCCACTACCGCCGCCTGGCGAAGCGGCTCGATGCGCTGCCCGGTGCGTTGGCCGTCGGCCAGGACTTCGACCTGCTGGCAGAGAAGCGCTGAGCGACTCGTCCCCGGAAACCCGGCCGCGGCGAATGTGACAGAATAGGCGGCCGGGCGCCTGCGCCCCGGAACGCGGCGAAGCGAAGTGCCGCGGCGCAGGCTCATGGAGTGGAGAGGGGCCGGAACGCCGGGCCGGCGAGGCGTTGCGGGGCGCCAGGAGTGGAGTACATGTCAGTTTCGATCACACGTCGATTCGCTCTCGTTCTGTTCGCGGCCACGGTCATGGCGGCGCTCCCGGCGCCGGCGGCGGCGCAGGATCGCACCGTCAACGACGGCGTCTTCACGTCCGAGCAGGCGACCCGCGGCCGGGCCGCGTACCGCGCCCAGTGCGCCGCGTGTCACGCCACGAACCTGTTCGGCGGGGAGATGGCGCCCGGCCTGAAGGGCTCGGGCTTCATCGGCGGATGGAGCGGCGCCACGCTCTGGGAGCTCGCCGACTTCACGCAGGCAACGATGCCCCAGGACGCGCCGGGCCGGCTGAGCGTCCAGGAGCTGAACGACGTGATTGCGTTCATCCTGCAGGAGAACGACTACCCGGCAGGCGCGGACGAGCTCGCGATAGATCTCGCGAACCAGGGCGATCCCATCCTCATCGAGTAGGCACGGGACGCTTCGACGCCTCCCTGGGAGTCCGTGGTGAAACCCCGCGTCGCACCGAGAGCGGCGAGGCGCCCGCGTGGCAAGGCGCGACGAGGGACCATATTGGGCATATTCGACCGAGGAGCAACGCAGTCCACGCGGGATGCATCGCCGCTCGAATGCAGCGGGGCTTTGCCACGGGCTCCTAGCGCAGACCGGCCCGCTCCAGCTCGGCCGCGATCTCGAGGGCCAGCTCCAGGTTCTCGCGGGCCCGCACGTGGCCCGGCTCGATCCGCAGGGCGCGCTGGAACTGGTCCATCGCTTCGTCGAGCAGGCCGCTGACCGCCAGCACGCTGCCGAGGTTGTTGTGGGCCTCGGCCGATCCGGGCCGCAGCCGCAACGCCTCGCCGTGGTGGAGCACGGCCTCGTCCAGCCGTCCGAGCTCGCGCAACGCGTGCCCCAGGTTCGTGTGGGCTGCCGCGTGCTCTGGCTCCAGCGCGATTGTCTCGCGAAGATGGCGCGCCGCGTCCTCCGGACGTCCCTGCGCTAGCCGCACGCTCCCCAGGTTGAAGTGGCCGTCGGCGTACGCGGGATCCAGCTCCACCACCGTCCGGAACGCCGCCGCCGCCTCGTCCAGCCGTCCCTGCCGCTCGCGGACGGCGCCCAGGCTGTTGCGTGACGGGACGTGCGTCGGATCGGCGCCCAGCCCCGCCAGGTACTGACCCGCCGCCTCGTCCAGGCGATCCTGTTCCAGCAGGGCGTTCCCGAGCTCGTAGTACGACCAGGGGTTCGCCGGGTTGCGGCGGATCGCATGCTGGTAGAGCGATTCGCGCAGCAGCACGAGGTCGGCCGCGCGCCGAGGGCGCACCTGGAGCTGCAGGTGCGCCATCTCGTCCGCCGACCGGTTGCCGGCCCGCACCCGCCGCGGCGGATCGCTCGGATTGCGCGGGTTGTCGGCCGAGTTGTCGTAGGTGAAGCGCATCGACAGCGTCGTGCCGGCCGGCAGCAGATAGGGCTCGCGCACGCGGTAGACGTCCTGCCAGTTGAAGTCCCAGTCGTCGATGCGGATCAGCCACCGCTCGGTGCCGTCGGGCAGCGTCGCTCTGCCCTCCATGGACTTCGCCAGGTAGTGCGCGTGGGGATAGACGGCGTGGATCTCCACGTCGATCGGCAGCTCTACCGCGTCCTCGACCAGGAAGCCGGCGTCGCCCGGCGGGATGTCGAGCAGGTGGTCGGCGTCGAGCCGGATGAGATAGAGGGGCGGTCCCGACGGCGGTGCGTCCGCGAAGTGGAAGCCGGCCACCGGCGCGATGGGCTCCGGCCGGCCCGACGGCAGCATGTGGAGCTGCAGCACGAAGTCGGTGCCCGGGTCGAGGCGCCAGGCGAGTCCGTCGATGCCGGGGTTCGGGGCCATCCCCGGGGTCCAACCCATCAGATGCCCGTCCGGCATGAAGGCGAGGCCCATCTCCATGCCGCTGAAGCCGGGCTGTTCGGGCTGCTCGGTCTCGCCGGCCTCGCGGCGCCGCGACGAGGTGGTGTCGTCGACCGCCATGACGGCGTGGTGCACGAACCGCGGGTTTCCGGGACGCAGCTCGACGGTCCTGACCCAGCGGGTTTCGCTGACCGGCAAGGGCATGACGAGGTTGCGGAAGACATCGGGTCCGTCCGCCGGCAGGGTGTACGGCGACGGCAGCGTCACGGTAAGGTCCGGCTCGCCCAGCGCCCAACCCTCGGTCGCCGCGGGCGGCTCCGGGAGGTCTGCCGCGGGGCCCTCCGCGGCGCCGGATTCGGCCCACGCGGCCAGGGTTGCGATCTGCACCTCGGTCAGGTGCCGTTCGCCGACGAACTCGCCGAAACCCGGCTCGGGCAGCCACGGCGGCATGAAGCGGCTCGTCGTGACCTCGGCGATTTGCCGCGCGCGGCGGGCGACGTCGTCGTAACCGAGCAAAGTGAAGGGTCCCGAGCCTCCGGATCGATGGCACGGCGCGCAGTGCTCGAAAACGATCGGGGCGACGTGCTGCGTGAAAGTGATGGGGCCGGACGGCGGCGTGTCCGCCGGGCCGGCCGGGGAAGGCGGTGCGGGAGTGGATGGCGTCCGGCAGCCGGTCGCGAGGAAGCCCGCCACCGCCAGCGCCGCCGTCGTCAACGCGGCACGGTACATGTCCGAAGGGTACTTCAGGTGTCGGGTTGGCGTCGTCCGGTGGGCCCGCTTCGTGTCGCGGCCCGGTGGCGCTACCTGCGAACGGCCGTCGATTGACACGCCGGGCTGCGTGTGCCGTTCCGGATCGAACAGGCGGGGCGCTTCGGGAATTCCGTGTCCACGGTCACGACGAGAAGATGTCTGCCAGTCCGAACGCGAGCCCGGCGAGCCGGGGCGAGCGCAGCGTTTCGTTGCGCCCGAACGTGTGCGCCACTTCGAGTGCGCCGGCTCGGGGGCGCAGGATCGAGAAAAACGGCCGGTGGGGAAGTCCCCACCGGCCTGAAAAGGAATCACCTGGCGAGAGCCGATGATCCGACTACCACTTCACCTGGAACGCGACGCGCGCCAGCCGGCCCTGCAGCAGCCGGTTCGGCGTCGCGTAGCCCGAGCCGTAGGAGCCGTTCTCGGCGATGATGGCGGCCGCGTTGAGCGCGTTGTAGATGTCGAGCTGGGCCGAGTACTCGTAGGTGCCGATGCGGAAGATCTTCCGCAGGGCGAGGTCGACCTGCGTCCAGTAGCCGAAGTAGTTCGTCCCCGGTACGAACATCTGCACGGACTGGTTGTCCGTCAGATCGCCGCCGGGATAGTAGGCGTCCGTGATGGTCCAGCGCATCTCGCGCTCGTTCCCCGAGTAGGCCTGGATCGACCCGCTGAACTCGAAGTCGCCCGGCAGCGGGTAGGCGCCGAACATCTTGAAGTCGTGGCGGAACGGGATGCCCAGCGCGCTCTGGTCGCAGAAGCGGCCGCCGCGCAGCGTAGTCCGGTTGCGGTCGATCATGTCCCGCTCGCTCTGCCCGTTGGGGTTCGTCGTCAGCCCGCAGGTGTCCTGCACGTGCTGGTGCATCGTCCAGCCGCCGAACAGGGTGCCGCCGTTCGGCAGCCGCGCCTGCAGGCTCAACTCCAACCCGTTGTAGTAGTTGCGGTTGATGTCGGAATTGACGTGGACGATGTCCTTGAGGGTCCGCGTCGCCGGATCCTGGTTGAACGCCAGGAACGAGGTGCCGGCCAGCGTCGGTGACTGGCCGATGCCGCCCAGGTAGGCCAGCCGCCCGCCCGGATCGTCGAACGTGACGTTGAACGGGATCCAGTCGCCGCACGGGACGCCGGCGACGGCGGTCGAGACGTCGCAACTGCGGAGCGCAAGGTTCTGGGCGTTCTCGATGTCGTAGAACACCCGCCGGTACCAGGCGGCGGTCAGCGAGACGCGCGGGGCGATCTCGTGCTGCACGCTCCCGCTCCACTCGATGTTGTACTCCCGCTGCAGGTCGGGGTCGGGCCGCGTTCCCACGGCGGCGAACTCGCCGCTGGTGAACGGCGTGGCGTTGGTGCCGACCGAGCCGATCTCGTGGTCCTGGGCGATGAAGTCGCCGTTGGTCCCCGTGTAGTTCGGCATGCCCAGCGCCGCGAAGTCGGCCGCCGTCGCGCAGCGGGCCGCGCCGCCGGAGTGGATGTCCGGATGCAGGGCGCAGTCGAACCAGTCCCGCGTGTCCGACTGGAGCGAGATGGGATGGTAGCGTCGCGCGAAGCCGTTGGTCCACGGCTTCATGAAGCGGTTCACCGAGAACTTCAGCGCCGTGCGCGCGTCTCCGAACAGGTCGTAGACCACGCTGAACCGCGGCGCGATGTCGTTCCAGAACGGTTTCTGGTCCTGCGCCGCGAACTGGCGTCCGAGGACGAATCGGCCGCCCTGGATGCCGGCGCCCGCGCGGTAGGTGTCGTTCCCCGACTGGAACTGCTCGAACCGGATGCCGGCGTTGACCGTCAGGCGATCGATCGTCCAGGTGTCCTGCGCGTAGATGCCCCGGTCGGCCCGCACGTAGGTGTTGTAGTAGGCCGGCAGGTTGTAGACGCTCACCTGTTCGGCCACGCCCTCATTGAAGCGCGCGAGCAGGCTCCCGTTGCCGTCGAAGCCGACACCCCCGTTGCTCATCGACCACTGCATCCCGACCTTGAAGTTGTGGGAGCCGGTGACGTACGAGAACGCGGCGTTCGGGTAGCGCCGGTCGGCCGGCGTGACCAGGATGTCGTAGGTGTAGGCATGGGTCGTCAGTCCCGTGCCCCGGTCGTAGAAGCGGACGTCGTCGAACCACCCCCGGCTCTGGTTGTAGCTCAGCGGGTGGAAGCACGGCGTGTAGATGCAGGTCCGCAGGTCGTCCGGCTTCGGATGCGCCAGTTGCCTTCCGGCTCCGCCTTCCTCGATCGGCGTGTTCGGCTGGTAGCCGAGCCGCAGACGCTCGTACACCTGCGAGTAGCCCACCTCGAGCAGCGCGCGGCTGCTGATGGTCGAGGTCCACTTCGCCTGGAACGTGTGGTAGTTCCCGTGTTCGGGATCACGGTGGCTCGACGCCCGGATCGGCTCGGTGTTGCCGTAGAACTCGCGCGCCTTGAACTTGAAGATCCGGTCGAGATAGGCGCTCACCTTGTTCCGTTGGGAGACCTGCGAGGTCAGGCGGAAGAGCGCGCTCCGGACGTACTGCTCCACGATGGCGTCCTGCCGGCTCTCGACGGCGGGATGGTCCTTGTCGAAGGTGCGGAAGTACTCCTCGATCTCCTCCTGGCTCGCGCCCTGTCGGAACGTCGGGACGAACGCGTTGGGCCACAGCTCGTCGACCGAGATGCCCCGGACCGACGCGAAGTACCACAGCTTGTCGCGCAGGATCGGACCCCCGATGGCGGGATTGACGTCGTGGATGTTCGAGACGCCTTGCGTCGACTCGAGCCCGAGCTGGTTCAGCGTCGGGGTCAGGTTCTTCGCCTGCCACCCGCCGTCGGTGAAGCCGATATAGTTCGACCCGCTGAAGTTGTTCCCGCCGTCCTTCGGGATCATGTTCAGCCGCAGCCCGCCCGCCGAGACCTCCGCCGGGCTGCCCGAGGTGCTGACCGCCATCTCCTGGCTCAGCGCCTGGTTGTTGTAGTTCATGATCCGGCCGTCGCCCAGCTCCGCGTTGACCATCATGCCGTCGACCTGCATGACGGAGTGGTCGGAGTTGGCGCCGTGCGAGATCATCTGCACCTGCTCCATCATCTGGGCGCCGCCGACGTCCGGGATGGTCAGGCGCACCCCCTGGGCCAGGTAGCCGATCGACTGCGTGTTGCGGGGGGTCGGCAGCGCGTCGATGGTGTCGCGCTGCAGCACCTCGGTCCGCGCCGCGCTCTGCACGTCGACCACCGGGGCTTCACCCGAGACCGTGACCGTCTCCTCGAGCGCCCCGACCGACAGCGCCCCGTTGACCGTCATCGTGAAGTTCGCCTGCAGCTCCAGGCCTTCCTGGACGAAGGTCGAGAAGCCGGGCAGGGTCATCGTGACGGCATAGGTGCCCGGCCGCAGATCGACGATGGTGTAGCGCCCCGTGCCGTCGGTAATCGCGACGCGACTGCCTTCGATGAGCGCCGGACTGGAGGCTTCGACGGTGACGCCCGGCAGGACGCCCCCGGTGTTGTCGCTGACCTCGCCCGTGATCGAGCTCTGGGCGAGCGCGGCCGCGGGCAACAGGGCCAGACAGGTGAGCGCGGCCAACGCGCCGCGCGCGCACTTGACGACTGTCATCTCTCCTCCTCGTGAATGCGGTTGCGCGAACGTCGATATCTCCGCCATGAACGCCCTGCGATCGCACAGAACGGTCAACCGGCGACGGAAAGCGACGACGACAACGACGACATCGAGTACGGACGACGACGGACGCCGAGCGATAGGGCAAGCGTAGCACCTGACGACGGACGGTCAAGTGCCGGATTCTGCGCCCAGCACCCTGAAGCCGAGCGCGCGGGCGGCTGTGGCCTGCCTAGTGTCGTGGGTGCCGAACACGAGACCCGCGTCGCGGTGCTCCGCGAACAGCAGCGCACTGGCGAGATGAATGGCGTCGAGCGTCTTCACGACGGTCGGCATCGATTGGCCCGCCCGCCGCAGGACGGCGGAAGTCAGACGGATCTCGCCGATCGCCCGCTCCGTCGCCGCGAGTGAGTCGTGCGCGTCCGCCACACCCTCGTCGTCGAGGGCTTGCTCCAGACGCAGGCGGTCGAGCGCCCGCCGCGCCTCGACGCCCATCAGCTCGCTGGAATACGCGCGATCCCACCGGCCCCACGCCGGCAATGGCCGGCCATCGCCGAGCAACGCGCGGAGCACTACGCTCGTATCCAGGTAAATCGTCATCGCTGGTCCCGGTCCGTGCGGAGCAGCGCCATGACGTCGGTCCGCTTCTTGAGCGTGATGCCCGGCGTGATCGGCAGGTCGCCGGCCTCGGTCGGTTCGCGGACCTCGAGTCCCCCTGCGTCCCCCTCGACCGGAACCAGTCTCGCGATGGGCGTCCGTCGGTCGCATACCGTGATCGTGGCTCCGCCGCGCACCTGTGCGAGATAGCGGCTCAGCTTCGCCTTCAACTCCGACACCATCGCAGTCTGCATGTCCTTATTAGACCATATATGGGTATATCAGGACCGGACAGGCAAAGAGGCTCCCGGCCAGGGCGGGCAAGGAAGTTTCCTCGCCTTCGGGTTTTCACGGGAGTCGAGGCAAGCGGCGGAGGGTCGCCACAGTACATGCTTATGAGTAATGTACTTATAAGCATGTTACTCTTGAGATGTGAACGAATTCGTCAACCGAACCGGTGAGTTGGCCCTGCTCGGTCGGCTCGCGGCGTCGGACCGCCGGGAGATGCTCGTCGTCTACGGCCGGCGGCGATTGGGCAAGACGGCGCTGTTGAGACAGTTTGCCGTCGCCAGGCCGCTCGCGTTCTTCTCGTGCCCCCTGAGCACGGCGTCCGAGGCGCTCCGGCTGTTCACGCGCGAGCTCGCGCGCACGTTCGACGATTCGCTGCTGGCCCGCGCCCGGTTTCCGGGTTGGAGCGAAGCCGTCGAGTACGCAGTGGAGCGTTGCGGCCGCGAAGGGGTCCCGTTGGTTTTCGACGAGCTCCCGTATCTCCAGCGCAGCGCTCCCGGCGTCGACGCGCTTCTGCAGCATGCCTGGGACGCCCACGACGGTGCGGTCAAGCTGATCTTCACCGGTTCGTCCTTCTCCGTGATGGACGCCGCGGTGGCGGACCCGCGAGCGCCGCTCTACGGGCGACGCACCGCGCAGCTCGAAGTACAGCCGATGTCCTTCGACGAGGGTTCCGGCTTCTATCAGGACTGGTCGTTCGAGAAGCGGGCCGTCGCCTACGGTCTCTTCGGCGGCGTGCCGGCCTACGCGGAGCAGGCGGCGCGTTACGAATCGCCCGGCGCGGCGGTGCATGCGCTCGCGCTGTCGCCGGCCGGAGCGCTCTACGCCGAGCCCGAGTTCCTGGTCCGTGAGGAACTGCGCGATCCCGGCGCCTATTTCGCCATCCTGCACGCGCTGGCAGCGGGGAAGACCCGCCCGAACGAAATTGCCCAGGAGGCCGGAATCCCGCATGCCAGCGTCGGCAAGTATCTCGACGTCCTGCGCCGCCTGCGCCTCGTCCGCCGGGAGACACCGCTGACCGAGGTCCGGCCGGAACGCTCGCGCAAGGGGCTTTACCTCCTGGCCGATCCCTTCCTGCGCTTCTGGTTCCGGTACGTGTATCCCAACCGGTCGGCGCTGGAGGCGGGCCGGAGCCGGGAGGTGCTCGAGGCGGTCGTGCTTCCCGACCTGGATACGTTCATGGGCCAGCCCTACGAGGAGATCTGCCGCCAGCAACTGATTGCCGACGGAAGCGGGCTGCTCGGCTGGCAGCCGCTGCGGGTCGGCCGCTACTGGGACTCCCGTACCGAGATCGACCTGGTCGCCGTCGACGCCGCGGGTGAGAACGTTGCGTTCATCGAGTGCAAGTGGGGACGAAACGTCGACGTACCGCGCATCGTGCGGCGCTTGCGGGAGAAGGCGCGCGCGGTCGCCCCGTTCGCGGCCGCGTCCCACCGCTACCTGGTCGTCAGCCGGACCGACACGGACGACGAGCATCACGTCCGCTTGGCGTGATGCGCTGCCGTGACGGACCTCGTGGTTTCCGGCGGCGGGGTCAAAGAAAAAGGCCGGTGGGGAAGCCCCCACCGGCCTGAAAGCAGCGGCTCAGCCGCGAGCCGAAGGTCGGATTACCACTTCACCTGGAACGCCGTGCGCAGCAGTCGGCCCTGGAGCAGGCGCGTCGGCCGGCCGTAGGAGCCGCCGTACGAGTCGAGCTCGTCGACGACCACCGCGGAGTTCATCAGGTTGTAGATGTCCGCCTGGACTGACGCCTCGACGTTGCCGAAGCGGAAGATCCGCCGCAGGGCGACGTCGACCTGCGTCCAGTAGTCGTAGTAGTTCGTGCCCGGTGCGAACACCTGGACCGAGGCGCCCTGCGTGCGCACGCCGCCCGGGAACAGGCTGGACGGAACCGACCAGCGCATCTCCCGCTCGCCGCCGGAGTAGGCCTGGATCGATCCGCTGAACTCGAAGTCGCCCGGCAGCGGATAGGCGCCGAACAGCTTGAAGTCGTTGCGGAACGGGATCCCCAGCGCGCTCTGGTCGCAGAAACGGCCCCCGCGGAGGATGTTCTCGTCGGCGCCGCGGATCGGGTCCTCGATGCCGATGCCGTTGGGGTTCGCGGTCAGGCCGCAGGTGTCCTGGATGTGCTGGTGCGCGGTCCAGCCGCCGAAGATGTTGCCGCCGTTCGGCAGGCGGGCGTTGATGCTCACCTCGAACCCGTTGTAGTAGTTGCGGTTGATGTCCGAGGTGACGTCGAGGTTGTTGACCGCTCCCCGGTAGGCGGGGTCCAGGTCGTACACCAGGAAGGGCGACGTGTCGATGTTCAGGTTCTGGCCGAGCCCGCGCAGATGCGCCACGCGGCCGGAAGGATCGTCGAACGACACGTGGAACGGGATCCAGCTTCCGCAGGGCACGCCCGGCTGCGCGCTCGACGTATCGCACGCCACCAGCGCGGTGTTGCTGCGCGCCTCGATGTCGCTGAACACCCGGCGGTACCAGCCGACGTTCAGCGACACGCGCGGCAGCAGCTCATGCTGGATGCCAGCGTTGTACTCCCAGTTGTACTCGCGTTGCAGGTTGGGGTCGGGCTGCGAAGAGGGAATCGCGACGCCGCCCTCGCGGAAGGTCGTGGCGTTGCCGAGCAGGCCGATCTCGTGGTCCTGCACGATGCCGTCGTAGTTCGTGCTCAGGTAGAAGTCGGCCGCTGCCGGCAAGCCGGCCAGGTCGGCCGCGGTGGCGCAATCGCCGCGCGGGTTGCCCGCCCCGCCGGTCTGGTGGATCGCCGGATTCAGTGCGCAGTCGAACCAGTCCCGATTGTCACCTACTTCACGGTAGGGCGAGTAGCGCTCGGCGTGGCCGCTGGCGTACGGCCGCATGTACTTGTTCATCGAGAACTTCAGCGCCGTCCGGGCATCGCCGAACAGGTCGTACGTTGCGCTCAGCCGCGGGGCGATGTCGTCCCAGTACGGCGTGGCCGGAATCTCCGGCGCTGCCCGCTGGCTGATGAAGCGGCCGCCCGGCAGGTTGGGGCCGGTGCGGAACGTGTTGATCAGCGACTCGAAGTGGTCGTAGCGAACGCCGGCGTTGATGGTCAGCCGGTCGAGCGTCCACGTGTCCTGCACGTAGATGCCCCGGTCGGCGCGCACCGTCGTGTTCCAGCTCGTCGGGTAGTTGAGGGCCGTGATGTAGTGGCGATCCTCGCAGGGCACCGACGGGTCGGGGTCGCACGGCACCGGCAGCCCGTTGCGCGGCCGCATGTTGAGGTGGCCCAGCCGGTTGCGCGTGTCGCCGTCGTTGCCGAACGACCACTGCACGCCCACCTTGAAGTTGTGCGAGCCGGTGACGTAAGGACCCTGACGGAAATTACCTTGCCACATGCCGAGTGGGTCGTCCCACAGAAACGGGCTGCCCCTGGGTGCAGTTGGCAACTTTATATCGATCACTGCCCTAAGACAACGCGGCGTTGGGGTAGCGCCGGTCGGACGGCGTGATCCAGATGTCGCCCCAGTAATTGTTGGTCTGGATGCCGGTGCCGGTGTCGCCGATGACCGCGTTGGCGAACCACGGACCGGTCTGGTTGTAGCTCGCGTCCCAGTAGCAGGGGGTCTGGATGCAGGTCCGCAGGTTGCTCGGCGTCTCCGCCCGCAGGTTCGGCAGCGGGACGTTGTCCGGGAAGACCTCGCGCAGCGCCGACTCGGGCTGGCTGGCGATGAGCAGCCGCTCGTAGACCTGCGAGTAGCCCACCTCGAGCAGCGCGCGGCTGCTGATGGTCGACGTCCACTTGGCCTGGAACGTGTGGTAGTTGGCCTGGCCCGGGTCGCGGTAGCCGGCCGCCTGGATCGGCTCGCGGGTGGCCGAGAACTCGCGCTTCTTCCACTTGAAGATGCGGTCGAGGTACGCGCTCACCTTGTTGCGCTGCGAGACCTGCGAGGTCAGCCGCAGCAGGGCGCTGCGGACGTGCTGCTCGGCGACCGCCCGCTCGGCGGACGCCACCGCGGGGTGGTCTCCGACGCAGCCGATGCTCTTGTTGGGGTCATCGCAGGTGATCTTGGCGCCGCGCTTGAAGTAGTCCTGGATGACCTCCGGGCCCACGTCGGTGCGCAGGGTCGGCTGGAAGGCGCCGGCGAAGAGCTCGTCCACCGAGATGGCGCGGGCCGACGCGAAGTACCACAGCTTGTCCTGCAGGATCGGGCCGCCGATGGCCGGGTTGATGTCGTGGATGTTCGTCACGCCCTGGTTCGACGTCAGGCCGAGATCCTGGATCTCCTGCGTGAAGTTGTCGGCCTGCCAGCCCTCGTTCAGCGTGAAGCCGACGTAGTTCGACCCGCTGAGCTGGTTGCCGCCGTCCTTCGGGATCATGTTCAGGCGCAGGCCGCCCGCCGCCACCTCGGCGTTGTTGCCGGAGGTGGTCATCGCCATCTCCTGGCTCAGCGCCTGGTTGTTGTAGTTCATGATCAGGCCGTCGCCCATCTGCGAGTTGACGATCATGCCGTCGACCTGCATGGTGGTGTGGCGCGGGGTCGCTCCGTGCACCGACATGCGGACCTGCTCCATCATCTGCGCCCCGCCGACGTCCGGCCGGGTCAGCCGCACGCCCTGGGCGAGATAGCCGATGGACTGCGTGTTCCGCGGGGTCGGCAGCGCGTCGATGGTGTCGCGCGCGACGACCTCCGTGCGGGCCGCGCTCTGCACGTCGACGATGGGCGCCTCGCCCGAGACCGTGACGGTCTCTTCGAGCGCGCCGACCGACAGCGCGCCGTTGATGGTGACGTTGGTCGACGCCGGGACCTCGATGCCCTCCTGCACGAAGGTCGAGAAGCCGGGCAGCGTCATGGTGACGGAGATAGGTGCCCGGGCGCAGATCGATGATGTTGTAGCGGCCCGTGCCGTCGGTGATCGCGATGCGCGATCCCTCGATCAGCACCGGACTGGATGCTTCGACGGTGACGCCCGGCAGGACGCCGCCCGTGTTGTCGGTGACTTCGCCTGTCAACGCGCTCTGGGCGAAGCCGGTCGCCGGCAGCAGCACCACGGCTGTCCCGACGAGCAACGATTTCACAAGTCGCATAACGAGAGTGTCCTCCTCCTGTGGTGCGGGATGCCGACAGCATGCCGCTTTGAACGCACGCCAAACGGCGGATTATACAGCAAGACTCGTGCCGCCGCACTGGAGGGGTCCGTTGTAGGCGCCGTAGCGGCTCCGGAGGCGCGTCTACGGTGCGTCCGTCCAGACGGCTATCGTGCGCTCGTTTCTGCCGGAGGCGCAGGCCGTTCGATTGCCTGGTTTTCGATCCACGAATTTGGATTCGCCTGGCAGTCCGCCGTCAAGGCTGCGGGCCACCCAGCGGCGCACGGGAAGGGAGCTCCCGCTCGTACCGAGCCAGCGTGTCGGCGAGGGCGCGGGCGACCTCCAGGTATCCGGCCTGTTCGGCGGCAGCGATCGCGCGGCGCTGCCGCTCGGCCGCCTCCGCGTAGCGGCCCGCTTCCGCGAGAGCCATCGCCACGGTCTCGTCGAGGGTCGGGTTGGAGGCGGCTCCGAGCATGGGTTCCGCCAGTGCGAGCGCCCGTCGCCCGTCGCGCGCGCCGGGGTCCGGAGAAGCGGCCAGGACGCGAACCAGCAGATCGGTCAGACCCGCATGCCGGGGATGGACCGCGCGCGCTTCTTCCAGGCGGTCGCGCGCCTCCCGGTAGCGGCCGAGCTGGACCAGCATGATCCCGCGGGCCAGCCAGACGTCCGCGTAGCCCGGTGCGATCTCGATCGCCCGGTCGAGCTCGTCCAGCGCGTCCTCCGGCCGCCCCGCGGCGCGATAGGCGTCCACCAGCCCGAGCCGCGCCTCCAGGTAGTCGGGGTCGTGCTCCACGGCCGCGGCGAAGCGCTCGACGGCCTCGCCCTGCCGGCCGCCCATGCTCGCCAGCGTTCCGAGGCCGGCATGCGCCCGGGCCAGGGTGGGGTCCAGGCGCAACGCCGTTTCCAACTGCTCCGCCGCGCCGTCCGGGTCGCCGCCGGCGAAGAGCGCGGCGCCGAGCTGCTGGCGCAGCGACGCGTCGTCGGGGGTCTGCTCGACTCCTTCGCGGAAGATCGCCACCGCCTCGGCCGTGCGTCCGTCCCGCATCGCCGCCACGCCGCGCGTCTCGTAGGCGCGCGGGCTTCGCAGCAGGCTCTCGTACGCCCGCATCAACGGGTCGGGCGGCTCCGGCGGGTCGCCGCCGCGCCGGCTCAGGTGCTCCTCCGCCCGTTCCGGATTCCCCGCGTCGCGGTACGCCGTGGCCAGGTTGTAGTGGATGTCCCACGCCGGCGGCCCGCTGGCCAGGGCCCGTTCCAGGTGCTCGATGGCCCGCGACGTTTCGCCCCGCGCAAGGGCGGCGCGCCCGATGCCCGACAGCGCCGGGGCGGACGCCGGATCGACGGCCAGCGCCTGCTCGAACAACGGCTCGGCGTCCTCCGCACGGCCTTCGTCGAGGTAGAGCTCGCCGAGGCGGACGAGCGCCGCGACGTAGGTGGGATCGAGCTCGACCGCGCGCTCGAAGCGCTCGACCGCCCGCGGCTGGTCGCCGGTCGTGCGATGGAGCTGCGCCAAGTAGTACGGCCAGCGCATCTGGCGCGGCGCCAGCGCCTGCGCATGACCGAACGCGATCTCCGCCGCGTCGTAGAAGCGGGTCGCCATCAGGATCAGGCCCAGCTCGCCGTGGGCGTTGGCCCGCGCGGCGGCCGGCGCGCCGCTTTCCTCTGCACGCTGCAGGGCGTCGTGCCGTTCCCGGACCTGCGCCCGGACCGGTTCGGGCAGGCCGGAAACGTCCGGCATCACGAGCGGCGGCGGGACCTCCGCGTCGGCTGCGCCGGCCGCGGGTTCGGGCGCGGCGGTATCGTCGGGCGCTCCGCAGGCGCCGCCGAGCAGGCCCGCGAGGATCGCCGCGACCAGCGGGGAGCATGCGGCCCGGACCGCGCGGCGCGCGGCGATAGTCACTGTATCCCTGTCCCCCGTGTCAGCGTCGTGTAGCGATCCGCGGGCACGTCCGTCCATTCCTCGACCTTGCCGTCCGGCCAGAATACCCGTACCCGCGAGACCGCGCCGGAGTCGCCGAGCCCGACCAGCACGCGGGGATCGTTCGCGGACGCGAAGCTGCCGTCGGCGCGCGCGCGGCGCCAGAGCGTGGTTCCGTCGGGGCGGACGACGGCCACGCGGGCGCCCACCGCGTCGCGCCGCGTATCGGAATCGACCAGCCGCAGGCCGAGCCAGTGGCGGTGCTCACCGACCAGGTTCAGCAGCAGGCGGACCGGCCCGGCCGCGTTGGCCATCAGTATGTCGGTGTCGCCGTCGTTGTCGACGTCGCCGAAGGCGGCGCCGCGGCTCACCTCCGACAGCTCGAAGACCGCCCCGGCGCGATCCGTAGCGGCCTCGAAGCCCGTGCCGCCCAGGTTGCGGAACACCTGGTTGCGCTGGTCGAGGGCGAACGGGTTGTCCGGCCCGAACGTCTCGAAGTTCAGGACCACGGCGCCGTTCACCGCGACGATGTCGAGCCAGCCGTCGTTGTCGATGTCGATCCACGCGGCTCCGAAGCCGGTATAGGGCAGGCTTGGCGCGCGGATGCCGAGCGCGGCGCTCCGCTCGCGGAACAGGCCGGCGCCGTCGTTCACGTACAGCGTGCTGCCCTGGCCCGACAGCTCGGTGATGAAGAGGTCCTCGTCGCCGTCGTTGTCGAAGTCGCCGGCGTCGACCCCCATGTCGGCCTTCGCGTTGCCGCCCGCCCCGAGGGCGGCGCCCGCGGCCAGCGCCCGGTTGCGGAAGGTGCCGTCGCCCTGGTTCATCCACAACTGGTTCTCGCGCTGGTCGTTGGCGACGAAGAGATCGATCCAGCCGTCGCCGTCGAAATCGGCGGTTGCCGAGCCGAGGGCGGGACCGAACTCGCGCCCGAGCCCCGCGGTCGCGGTGACATCCTCGAACGTGCCGTCGCCCCGGTTGCGGTACAGAACGTCTGGGTGCGGCCGGCTCGTCTCCGGCGCGCAGTAGTCGGGCGCCCCGGCCCGGTCGTAGCACTGCGTGTGGCCGGCCAGCGTGTAGCTCAGGTAGTTGCCGACGAAGAGATCGAGCCGGCCGTCGCGGTCGTAGTCGACGAACGAGGCCGGCACGCCCCAGGCGGGATCGCCCGTGCCGCTGCGGTCCGTGACGTCCTCGAACGTGCCGTCGCCCCGGTTGCGGAGCAGCCGGTTGGGGCCGAAGCGGGTCAGGTACAGGTCGATCCAGCCGTCGTTGTCGAAATCGCCGGCCGCGACCCCCATTCCGTAGCCGGGCCCGCCGATCCCCGACCCGGCGGTCACGTCGGTGAAGCGGATCCTGCGCTCTCCGTTTCCGGTGATCTCGAGATCGTTGCGGTAGAGTCGGTCGCCCGGCGGTTGATCCGCGGGCGGCGGGAGGAGCGCATCGCCCGCGCCGAGCAGCTCGCCCTGCACGAGGTAGACGTCGAGGTCGCCGTCGTTGTCGTAGTCGAAGAGCCCGGCCCCGGGTCCGGCCATCTCGGGCTGGTAGAACTTGCCGGTCATGCCGTTGAAATGCACGAAGTCGAGGCCCGTCTCGGCGGCCCGATCCACGAACCATTCCGCTTCGGACTCCACCGGCGCGGCCGGCTCGCTCTCCGTCGCCGGGGGCAAGGCCGTGCCCGGGCCGCAGGCCGTCAGACACGCGGCGAACAGGAGGCAGCAGCGGCGGGCAGTGGGATGCATGGAGATGGGCGCCTGACGCGGCCTGGCATCACAACGGCTTCCGGCTCTCGTCAGCGCAGCAACCGCGCGGCCTCGCGAGCGTAGTAGGTGATGACGATGTCGGCGCCGGCGCGCACGATCGAGGTCAGCAGCTCGCGCATCGCCCGCTCCTCGTCCAGCCAGCCGTTGCGCACCGCCGCCTTGAGCATGGCGTACTCCCCGCTGACATGGTACGCCGCCGTCGGATAGCCGAACTCCTCCTTGACCCGCGCGATGACGTCCAGGTAGTGCAGCGCCGGCTTGACCATGACGATGTCGGCGCCTTCCTCCAGATCGAGCGCCACCTCGCGCAGCGCCTCCTCCGCGTTGGCGGGGTCCATCTGGTGCGTGCGCCGGTCGCCGAACGCGGGGGCCGACTCCGCCGCGTCCCGGAACGGCCCGTAGTAGGCCGAGCAGTACTTCGCGGCGTAGGACATTATCGCGACGTCCTCGAAGCCCGCCGCGTCGAGCGCCTCGCGGATCGCGCCGACCCGCCCGTCCATCATGTCGGAGGGGGCGACCACGTCGGCGCCCGCCTCCGCGTGCGAGACGGCCACGCGGGCAAGGCGCTCGACCGTGGCGTCGTTGACGATCGCCTCGCCGTCGAGGATGCCGCAGTGACCGTGCGAGGTGTACTCGCACAGGCAGACGTCGGTCACGACCAGCATGTCGGCCGCTTCCCGCTTGATCGTCCGGATCGCGGCCTGGACCGGCGCCTCCGGGTCGTCGGCGGGGCTGCCGGCAGCGTCCTTGTCGTCGTTGTCGGGCAGGCCGAACAACAGGACCGACCGCACGCCGTCGCCCGCCGCAGCGGCTGCCTCCGCAAGCGCCTCGTCGACCGACAACTGGAAGACGCCCGGCATCGACGGCACCTCCCGCCGCACGCCCTGCCCCTCGCAGACGAACAGGGGATAGACCAGCGCGTCGGGAGACAGGCGCGTCTCGCGCACCATGTCGCGCAGGGCGGCCGAGCGGCGCAGGCGCCGGGGCCGGCGCCGCAGGTCCAGCGACTCTCCGGAAGCCGCCCGGCGCGCGACGCCGGCGGTTGCGGGGGGAGCGGTGGTGGTCATGGCATGGTTCCCGATTTCAGGCCGAGTGCGCCGTCGGCATTCCCGTGAAGTGGTCCGCGAGCGCCTCGGCGAGCGCTTCGGTAGTGTAGGTCGGCGGCATGACTTCCGTCTCGATGCCGAGCTCCCGTGCGGCCCGCGCCGTGACCGGGCCGATCGCCGCGACGACGGCCGCACGCAGCAGGCCGGCGGCCTGTTGCGCGCCCAGCGACTGTACGGCGCTTCGGACGGCGGACGCGCTGGTGAACGTCACCGCGTCGATCTCGCGGCGCAGGAGCATCTCGCGCACGGCGGCGCCGGGCCAGTCCCGTGCGGCGATCGTACGGTAGGCAGTTACCTCCGTCACCTGCGCCCCCGCCGCGCGGAGGGCATCGGGGAGCGCCGGGCGGGCGATGTCGGCGCGCGGCAGCAGCAGGCGCGTTCCGCGCAGGTCGCGTCCGGTCCGCAGGGCTGCGCTCACCCCTTCGCCCCGGTGATCCGCCGGCGCCAGATCCACCGTCAGCCCGTATGTCGCGAGCCGGGCGGCAGTGGCCGGGCCGATGGCGCAGATGCGCACGCCGGCAAGCGCCGGCGCGCCCCTGCCGGCGGCGGCCGGGCGCTCCAGGAAGGCGTCGACGGCGTTGGCCGAGGTGAACACGATCCAGGCGAACGAGGCCGCGGCCGCGCACGCCTCGTCGAGCGGTCGCGTATCCTCCGGCGGCACGATGCGGATCGCCGGCGCCACGATCGGCTCGGCGCCGAGCACGGCGAGTCGTTCGGCCAGCTCGGGAGCCTGCGCGCGCGGCCGCGTCACCAGCACCCGCCTGCCGCCGAGGGGTGGTCCGTCGTGCGTCGTGACGCGGGGTTTCATCACCGGCTCCTCGCCGCGTCCAGCAGCGGGCCGGCGCCGGCGGCCAGCAGTCCCGCCGCCACCGCGGCGCCGAGGGCGGCGGGAGCGGCCATCGAACCACTGGACTCGTGCCGCACGAGACGGGCGCCGTCCGGCAAGGCGACGACGCTCTGCAGCAGAAGCCGATCCCCGTCGACGGTCGATACGCCGCCGAGCGGCACCTGGCAGTCGGCGCCGAGGGCGGTGACGAGCGCGCGTTCGGCCTCGAGGGCGGCCGAGGCGTCGCGGTTCGCGATTCTCGCGAGGAGGCCGTGCATTTCTTCATCGCCGTGGCGGTACTCGGCACAGACGATGCCCTGGCCGGGCGCCGGCACGCAGACATCGAGCGGCAGGCGGGCGACGATGCGGGCGGCCAGGTTCAGCCGCACCAGCCCCGCCGCGGCGAGGACGAGGAGATCGAAGCCCTCCGTCTCCAGCTTGTCCAGCCGCGTGCCGACGTTGCCGCGGATCGGGGCGATGTCCAGATGCGGCCAGGCGTGCCGGAGCTGCGCGGTCCGGCGCACGCTGCCGGTGCCCACCCGGGGCGCCCGGTCGGGTGCGAACAGCACGTCCGGCTCCGCGCCGACGCCCGCGAACGAGCGCCGCGCGACGACCGCGTCCCGCGGATCCTCCCGTGGGAGCACCGCCCGCACGCGCAGGCCCGGCAGGCGCTCCGCCGGCAGGTCCTTGGCGCTGTGCACCGCCAGATCGACCCGCTCTTCGACCAGCGCCTCCTCGATCTCCTTGACGAACAGACGCTTGCCGCCGGCGCTGGAGATGGGGCGGCGGGCGAGGCGGTCCCCGCTGGTCCGGATGAGCACCAGCTCGGTGGACGGTCCCCCGGCGCGTGCGATGGCGGCGGCCACGGCCTCCGCCTGCCAGCGGGCAAGGGGGCTGCCGCGGGTGCCGATACGCAGCGGCCTCAACGGTTCCTCAGGGCGGAGGAGGGTGCCGCGCCGCCGGCGGCGGCGCGATCGCTCGACACCCGTCGCCGTTCGTCGGTCCCCCCGTCGCCTTCGTCGAGTCCGAACAGGCGACTGATCGTGTCCGCGTCGGCGGCGACCGCTTCCTCGTCCGGGGCGGCCTTGAGTCGTTCGGTCGGCGACGAGAGCAGCTTCTCGACAAGCAACCGCGTGACCTCTTCGACGCGGGCCCTGGCGGAGGGGGACAACGGGGACAGCTTGGGCGCGAGCCGTTCCAGCTCCTGCTGCCGCGTGCGCTCGAAGTGCCGGCGCAGCGCCACCACGGTGGGTATGGCCCCGCGCGAGCGGAGCCAGCGCATGAAGCCGTCCACTTCCTCGCGCACCATCAGCTCCGCCCGGTCCACCTGAGCCTGCCGGCGGGCCAGGTTCTCCCGCACGATCGACTGCAGGTCGTCGATGTTGTAGAGGAAGACCTGCTCTACCTCGCTGGCGGACGGCTCGACGTCGCGCGGCAACCCGATGTCGATCATGAACAGCGGCCGGTCGCGGCGCGGCTGCATCGCCTCGGCCACCTGCGCGCGGGTGAGGAGCCAGCGGGGCGCGCCGGTGGCGGTCAACACGATATCGGTGGAGGTCAGCTCGCCGGTGATCTCTTCCCACGGCACCGGCACGCCGTCGACCTGCGCGGCCAGCGTCGCGGCCCGGCCGGCACTGCGATTGGCGACGCCGATTCGCCCGACGTTCTGGGAGCGCAGGTGGGTCGCCGTCAGCTCGGCCATCTCGCCCGCCCCGACCACCAGGGCCCGCCGGCCCGTCAGCTCGCCGAAGATCTTGCGGGCCAGCGAGATGGCGGCGTAGCTCACGGACACGGCGCCCTCTCCCAGCCCGGTCTCGTTCCGCACGCGCTTGCCGACCGTGAACGACCGGTGGAACAGCCGGTTCAGCGCCGCCCCGGTGAAGCCGCGTTCCGAGGCGACCGCGAACGCGTCCTTGACCTGTCCCAGGATCTGCGGCTCGCCCACCACCAGCGAATCGAGTCCGGCCACCACCCGGAACAGGTGCCGGGCCGCGTCCGCGCCCTGCCGGCGGTACAGGTGCGGCGCCAGCTCCGGTTCCGGCACGTCGTGGAACGCGCTCAGGAACGCGGCCAGCGTGTCGCCGACCGGCCAGGGGGCCTCGGAGTGCGTGTAAATCTCGGCGCGGTTGCAGGTGGAGAGGACCACGACCTCGGAGAGCCCCGTGACGTCGGCGATTTCCTCCAACGCCTCCGGAATGCCGCGCCGGGCGAAGTCGATCCGCTCCCGCAGGTCGACCGGTGCGCTGTGATGGCTCGCCCCGAGCAGAAACAGATGCATTCCGTTCCGGCGCCCGTGCCGGGTTGCTCCCTAGTAGAAGTTGTGGCTGTTCGTGCCGAAGTACCCTATCGGCACGAAGTTCAGCATCAGGATCGCGAACCCGACCGTCGACAGCCACGCCGCGCGGCGGCCTCCCCAACCGAAAGCCCGGCGCGCGTACAGCGCGAACGTGTACACCATCCAGCAGAGCAGCACGGTGAAGATCTTCGGATCGAACAGCGACATCGCCTGCACGCGCGGGTCGGCCGCGCCCGGCTGCACCTGGACCAGCCAGATCGCGCCGACCGTCAGGCCGAGCGTAAGGAACACCCAGCCGAACGTCACGGCGCGGCCGTTCATCCGGTCGAGCACCTGCAGGGACGGCAGTCGCGCAAAGAAGACCCCGGGGTGCTTGGTCTTGAGCTCCTTGAAGAGGAGGACGTAGGTGACGCTGATGACGCACGCCAGGGCGAAGGTGGCGTAGGCCACCAGCAACGAGAACACGTGGATCTCGAACCAGCGGCTCTCGAGCACCGGGGGGCGGGCCGCCACGCTGTTGCTGATGGCCGGGATCACCTGCAGGGCGACCATCAGCGGGACGATGAAGATGCCCATCGCCCGCTCGTCGGTCGTCATCTCGGTGTAGAGGTAGGCGAGTCCGAGGACCCATACGAAGGCCGAGATGGCGCCGGTGGTGCCGACCAGCGGCACGTGGCCGACCTGCATCGTCTGCATGCCGATGACGAAGGTGTGCACGAGCGAGCCGAACACCAGCGCTACCGTGGCTACTCTGCCGGAAGATGCGCTGCGGGTTCCGAAGTGGATGGCGTAGGCGACCCCCGCCACGACATACAGAGCGAGAGGGGGCGCGTTCATCGAAGGGACCCTTTCGGCAGTCGGCGGCTCACCCCCGCGGGGCGTAGTAGCCCTGCTTCGTCCGCGCGGAGACCGCATCGCGGTCGACCCGCACGATCACCCGCCGCCACTGGCCGTTTCGGAGCGGATTCGCGGAGATGTAGCCGACGGAGTACTGACTGGAGAGCTCGTCGGATATCTGCTGGTAGATCTCCGGGAGCTGCTCGATGCGCTCGGGAAAGAACGCGCGTCCGCCGGTCTCCTGCGCCAGTTGCCGCAGGACGAAGTCCGCCTCGCGGAATCCGGTGCGCGAGCGGCTCTCGTCCGACTGCAGGCCGATGCAGAAGATGGCGGTGTTCGAGCGCTTCGCCAGCTCGAGCACCTCGTCGAAGCTCACCAGGCTCGAGGTGTCTTCGCCGTCCGACAGCACGATGATCGCCTCGCGCCGCAGGTCCGCCTGCCGGAGCGGCGCCCTGGCCAGCTCCCGCAGGGCGATGTAGATGGCGTTGTAGAGCGAGGTCGATCCGCCGGCCGCGGTGCGCTGGATGGCGCGCTCGAGCTGCTCGACGTCGTTCGTGAACGGCTGCAGGATGTTCACGCGGCTGTCGAAGTCGACGATCTCGGCGAGATCCTCGGGGCGCAGCCGTTGCGCGAAGCCGATGGCCGCCTCCTGCGCCGTCGACATCTTCTCGTCCATGCTCGCGCTGGTGTCGATGAGCAACGCGAGCGCGATGGGCAACTGCGTCCTGGTGAAGAAGTTGATCTCCTGCTGGACGCCGTCCTCGTACACTTGGAAGTTGACCTGATCGAGGTCCGTGACGAAGCGCCCGGCGCGGTCCGTCACCGTGACGTTGAGGGACACGACGTCGACGCCGGCACGGAACGCCGGCGCCTGGGCCGGCGTGTCGGGCGGCTGGGCGCCCACTCCACCCATCCAGGCGATGCTTGCGACGGCGGTTGTGGCGGCGGCGGCTGTGGCGCGGCGAATCATGTCGGCATCCGTGCCGCCCCCCGGGCAGGTCCCCCGGGAAGCTGGCGGTTACGGGATTTCGTACTGTGGAAGGAGTGTTCCACGCGCCGTGAGACCGGGCCGGTCTACGCTCACCCTGACCTCCTCGGGCGGAATCAGCAGGTCCGGCCGCGCGTACACGACCAGGTACTGGTTGCGGAGCTCGGCGACCAGCTCCCGCATGGCGCGCTCGACGGCCGAGCTCGCCAGCAGGTCCCGGTGGCGCCCGCCGCTCTCCCCGGTGCCGCGCGCGAGTACGCGATCCCGCTCGAACTCCTGCTGGCGAAGGTCGACGCCGCCGGGCAACCCGCCGAACGCCCCCTGCGTTCCGAAAGCGCTCCGGCGCGCCTCCACGGACAGGGTGTACAGGGCCGCCCCGCTGTCTGCGAGGCGTTCGAGAACGTCCCGGCTCCGGCGGTTGCTGTAGTCGAGGCCCTCGGTCGTCAGCACCACCATGACCGGGCGCTCGGCCCGGCGCCGGGCGAATCCCTGCGAGACCTCGTAGATGGCGTCGAGCATGTACGCGGCCTGCCCGGTCTGCGGGAAGACGCGGTCCACCCCGCCCTCTAGACGCTCCGCGCTGTCGGTCGTCTCTACCAGGATGCGCGGCGGGCCGCCGAAGGAGACGATCGAGATCCGGTTGCCCTCCCGCATCCCGTCGACGAACGCCGCAAGCCCCCGGCGGAAATCGGAGACCATCCGCACCGCCGCCTCGCTGGTGTCGACCAGGATGGCGATCTGGCGGCCTCCCCCGGCCGGCTCGACGTGCAGGACCTCCCGCGCGGCATCGTCCTCGCGAATCTCGAAGTCGGCCGCCGTCAGGCTCGTGACCGGCGCTCCGTCGTCGTCGAGCACGGAGACCACCATGCGGCGTTCGACGGACTGGGCGTGCGCCGCCGTGCCGCTGGCGAGCGAGGCCGCGAGAGCGAACGCGAACATCCTGGAGGCGTGTCGCAAGGGCAGCATCCCGTCCCGGAAGTATAGGCCCGGTTTTCCGGGGCCGTCAAGGTGCTCACGTCTCGAAAAGCCCAGTAAACGCGGGGGTTGAACGCGATTGTGGAGAGCCGACGCGAGCGGCGGGCAGCCTTGACAGCCCCCCGGCCACGTGCAATAATCCGCGCGGTTTTGGCCCGCACGTCGCACCCTTCCGGTCGGTATGTTTCCGCCATGGTGCCTCGTGTTCCTGCGACGAGTCAGGGGAGAGCCGCGAGCCGGAGCCGGCGGCGCGAGAAGGGTTCGCGACGACGATGCTAGACGCCTATATCCCGGTGTTTCTGTTCATCCTGGTGGCCATCGGCTTCGCCATCTTCACGTTGATGGTGTCCCAGGTTCTCCATACCAAGCGTTACAGCCGCGTCAAGCTCGAGCCGTACGAGTGCGGAATCGAGCCCGAAACGGACGCTCGCGACCGGTACAGCGTGCGTTACTACCTGGTCGCGATGCTCTTCGTGATCTTCGACGTCGAGACGGTCTTCATGTTCCCGTGGGCCGTCGTCATGGACGAATTGGCGCTGTTCGGGCTCATAGAGATGCTGGTGTTCCTGTTCATCCTGGTGGTCGGCTACGTGTATGCGTGGCGCAAGGGCGCGCTCGACTGGGCCTGAGGAACGGCCATCCGGAACCAGGGTCATGGCGGACGAAACCAAGTCGCAGGCGGAGAAACCGGAGGGCGGCGGCGCCGGCAAGCCGGCCGCGGCGGCCAAGCCCGCGGCGGCCAAGCCCCGCCCCAAGCCCAAGCCGAAGGCGCCGCCCGAACCGCCCAAGGCGCCCGAGGATCAGGCTCCTCCCGAAGGCACGGAGCTGCCGGGGACGGTGACCGCCGTCCGGAACGGTGTGGCGGGGGCGGTGCAACAGGTTTCGTTCTGGGTCGGAGACTGGACGATCATCGTCGCCGCGGACCGTCTGCTGGACGTCATGCGGTTCCTGAAGGACGACGCGGCGACGTCGTTCGACTACTGCTCGGACGTGACCGCCGCCGACTGGCCCCCGCGCGAGAAGCGGTTCGACGTCATCTACTGCCTGTACTCGACCCGGCTCCGCCACCGCATCCGCGTCAAGGTGCGCGTCGGCGAGGAGGATCCGGTCGAGTCGGTGACGTCGCTCTGGCCGGCCGCCGACTGGCTGGAGCGCGAGGTCTACGACCAGTTCGGCATCAACATCGTGAATCACCCCGACCTGCGGCGGATCCTGATGCCGGAGCAGTGGCAGGGGTACCCGCAGCGCAAGGACTATCCGCTGGAGGGTCCGGGCGAGCTTCTGATGGAGAATCCGCAGGACTGGCTGCGCGTTCGCAATATACCGGACGAAGCCGGCACCATACCGGACGAAGCCGGCACCGGGGTCGAAGCCGACGTCGAAGCCGACGCCGAGATCGAGTAGACCGCAGGATCTGAGCCGATGACCCTCGAAGCCCCGCGCGCCGGCACGACGCAGTTCGACACGGACGAGCTGGTCATCAACATGGGGCCGCAGCACCCGAGCACCCACGGGGTGTTGCGGGTGGTCCTGAAGCTCGACGGCGAGCGGGTGATCGACGCGGACTGCGTGATCGGCTATATCCACCGCGGCATCGAGAAGCTCTCGGAGAACCGCGACTGGACCCAGATCATCCTGCTGACCGACCGGATGGACTACGTCGCCGCGGCGACCAACAACCTCGGCTACTGCGAGACCGTCGAGAAGCTGATGCAGATCGAGGTGCCGCGCCGGGCCCGCTACATCCGGACGGTGCTCGCGGAGCTGCAGCGCATCGCGAGCCACTGCCTGTGGCTCGGCACCCACGCGATGGACATCGGCGCGATGACCGTGCTGCTCTACGCGTTCCGGGAGCGCGAGTTCGTGCTCGACCTGTTCGAGGAGTTCTGCGGCGCGCGGCTGACCTACAACTCCATGCGCATCGGCGGGCTGCCGCTCGACATCCCGCCCGGTTGGGACAGGAAGGTGCTGTCGTTCTGCGACCTGATGGAAGGCAAGCTGAACGACTACGAGATGCTCCTGACCAACAACCGCATCTGGCTCAAGCGCACCCGGGACGTGGGTGTCATCAGCGGCGACGAGGCGATCGGGCTCGGCCTGTGCGGTCCGCCGCTGCGCGGCTCCGGCGTCCCCCGCGACGTGCGCAAGGACGAGCCGTACGCCGCCTACGACGAGATGGAGTTCAACGTCCCGCTGGGAACGCGGGGCGACACCTACGACCGGTTTCTGATCCGGATGGACGAGTTCCGCGAGTCGATCCGGATGATCCGGCAGGGGGTGCAAGGGGTGCCGGAGGGCCCGATCATGGGCAAGGTGCCGCGTCTCATCAAGCCGCCGGCGGGCGAGACGTATCACGCCATCGAGTCGCCGAAGGGCGAGCTCGGCTATTTCATCGTCAGCGACGGGAAGTCGACCAACCCGTACCGCTTCCGCGTCCGGCCGCCGTCGTTCTGCAACCTGCAGGGCCTCAAGCGGCTCGTCAAGGGGCATCTGGTGGCCGACGTCGTCGCGCTGATCGGCACGATCGACATCGTGCTGGGCGAGGTGGATCGCTAGGAGTCCGTGGTGGAAACCCGCGTAGCACCGAGAGTGGCGAGGCGCCCGCCTGGCAAGGCGCGACGAGAGAGCATATTGGGCATATTCGACCGAGGAGCAACGCAGTCCAGGCGGGATGCATCGCCGCTCGAATGCAGCGGGGATTCCGCCACGGGCTTCTAGTCTCATGCTGGAAACCGTCGTCGTCCCGCTGCTCAAGATTGCGGTGCTGCTGAACGCGGTGCTGGTGGCGGTGACCTTCCTGGTGCTCATGGAGCGGAAGGTGATCGCCTGGGCGCAGTCGCGCCTCGGTCCGATGCGCGTCGGGCCGTACGGCATCCTGCAGGCCATCGCCGACCCCATCAAGCTGATCCTCAAGGAGGACATCACCCCCGCCAAGGCGGACAAGTACGTCTTCACGCTGGCGCCGATCATGAGCCTGGTGCCGGCGCTCGTCGTCTTCTCCGTGGTGCCGTTCGGGCCGGACCCGCTCTACTACGTGAGCGACATCAACGTCGGCCTGCTGTTCATCATCTCGGTGACCTCGATCGGCGTCTACGGGATCATCCTGGGCGGCTGGGCGTCGAACAGCAAGTATCCGCTGCTGGCGAGCCTGCGCGCGTCTGCGCAGCTCATCAGCTACGAGATCGCCGTCACGATGACGCTCGTCAGCGTCATCCTGACCACCGGGACGCTCAGCCTGGTCGGCATCGTGGAGGCGCAGCGGGAGGGCGGCCTCTGGTTCGCGTTCGTCCAGCCGGTGGCGCTGGTGCTGATCTTCATCGGGGGGCTGGCCGAGACCAACCGGGCGCCGTTCGACCTGCCGGAGGCGGAGACGGAGCTGACCGGCGGCTTCCACACGGAGTACAGCGGGATGCGTTTCTCGCTGTTCTTCCTGGCCGAGTACGCCAACATGATCGTCATCTCGGCGATCGTCGTCATCATGTTCTTCGGGGGCTGGCTGGCGCCGTTTCCGAACGTGCCGGCGCTGTCGTTCCTCGGTCTCGTCCCGCCCTGGATCTGGTTCATCGGCAAGATCTTCCTGTTCCTGTACGTCTTCATCTGGATTCGCGCCACGCTGCCCCGCTATCGGTACGACCAGTTGATGGGGCTCGGCTGGAAGGTGCTCATCCCGCTCGCGATCGGCAACCTGGTGGTGACCGGCATCCTGAAGGTGGCCTTGTAGCTCTGCAGGCGTAACCGATGGCCGAAGCGATTGTGTTCTGGACGCTTGCCGTGCTCATCCTGGGTCTGGGGATCATGGTGATCTCCGCCCGCAGCGCGGTGCACAGCGTGCTCTTCCTGGTGGTGAACTTCCTGCTGGTGGCGGTGCTCTACGTCATGCTCAACGCGGAGTTCGTCGCCGTCATCCAGGTACTGGTGTACGCGGGGGGCATCGTCGTCCTGTACCTGTTCGTCGTCATGCTCGTCAGCCTGAAGAAGGCTCCGGAGCGCTACTCCGACCCGCGTCGCGTCGCGTGGTCCGGCACGCTCCTCGCCGTCGCGGTGCTCGCGGAGGTCGTCGCCATCGCGTTCTATTCGGCCACCAGGGGCGGCGACGCGACCGCGACCGGGGCCGGGTTCGGCGCCGATACGCCGTTCGCCGACTGCGGGACGGGGCTCGTAAGCTGCAACACCGAGCAGCTCGGCTGGGTGCTCTACACCAGCTACCTGATTCCGTTCGAGTTGGCCTCGATGCTGCTGCTGGTGGCGATGATCGGGGCCATCGTCCTGGCCAAGCGGCACATGTAGAGGGAAGCGCGTGCTCGAGATCACCCCACTTCACTACAGCCTGCTGTCGGCCGCGCTCTTCATGATCGGCGTGATCGGCGTCCTCGTGCGCCGCAACGTCATCATCATCTTCATGTCGATCGAGCTCATTCTGAACGCGGTCAACATCAACCTGATCGCGCTGTCCGACCGGCTTCAGGATCTCTCCGGACAGGTGTTCGTCGTCTTCGTCATCGCGGTGGCGGCGGCCGAGGCGGCCGTCGGGCTGGGCATCATCATCGCCTTCTACCGCAACAAGGAAACGGTGAACATCGACGAGATCCAGATCATGCGCTGGTGAGCCTGCTCTCATGGATTCAATCTGGCTGATCCCGCTCCTGCCCGGCATCGGCGCCGCCATCAACGGCTTGGTGGGGATTCGCTTTTTCGGCAAGAAGGTGGCCGGCTTCCTGGCCTCCGGCATGATGCTCTGGGCCCTGTGGCTGAGCCTCGTGGCGTTCGTGGAGCTGCTCGGCACCGAGGAGCGCTTCCACCAGGTGACGGTGGCGAGCTGGATCCCGCCGATTCCGCTGGAGACCGTCGGCGACATGGGCTCGTTCTCGGTGGACTGGTCGTTCACGCTGGACCCGCTGTCGGCGATGATGCTGCTCGTCGTCACCGGCATCGGGTTCCTGATCCACATCTACTCGATCGGCTACATCGACCATGAGCCGCGCGGCGGCGTCGCACGCTTCTTCTGCTATCTGAACCTGTTCTGCTTCTTCATGCTCACCCTCGTGCTGGGGAGCAACTTCCTGGTCATGTTCGTCGGCTGGGAGGGCGTCGGCCTCTGCTCGTACCTGCTGATCGGCTACTGGTACCAGAAGCAGAGCGCGTCCGACGCGGGGAAGAAGGCGTTCATCGTCAACCGTATCGGCGACTGGGGCTTCGTGCTCGGCGTCTTCCTGGTGTTCTTCACCTTCGGCACCCTCGACTTCCGCGCCGTGGCCGAGGCCGCGTCGCACATGCCGGTGGAGACCGCCGCGGTCGGCTTCGGCGTCATCTCGCTCATCTGTCTCCTGCTGTTCATCGGCGCAACCGGGAAGAGCGCCCAGATTCCGCTCTATGTCTGGCTGCCGGACGCGATGGAGGGCCCGACCCCGGTGTCGGCCCTGATCCACGCGGCCACGATGGTGACGGCCGGCGTCTACATGGTCTGCCGCAACGCCGTGCTCTTCACCCACGCGCCGATGGTGATGGAGATCGTGGCGGTGATAGGGGTGGTGACCGCGCTCGTCGCGGCGACGATCGGCCTGGTGCAGACCGACATCAAGCGGGTGCTGGCGTACTCGACGGTGTCGCAGCTCGGCTACATGTTCCTCGCCACCGGCGTCGGCGCGTTCGGCGCGGCCGCCTTCCACCTGATGACGCACGCCTTCTTCAAGGCGCTCCTCTTCCTCGGGAGCGGCTCGGTCATCCACGGGATGAACGAGGAGCAGGACATGCGCCGGATGGGAGGGTTGCGGCAGTACATGCCGGTGACGGCGCTGACCATGGCTATCGGCGCGGTGGCGATAGCCGGCATTCCGCCGTTCTCGGGGTTCTTCAGCAAGGACGAGATCCTGTTCCGCACGTACCTGCACCACGGCGTCTTCGTCCCCGACAAGGTGCTCTGGGGGCTGGGCGTAGTGACGGCGATGCTGACGGCGTTCTACATGTTCCGGCTCATCAACATGACCTTCTTCGGCGCCTACCGGGGTCCCGCGTGGGGCCACGGGGCCGAAGAGCACGGCCACGACGACGACGGGCACGGGCATGCCTGGCACGGCCCGCACGAATCACCCCGCTGGATGACGATCCCGCTCGTCATGCTGGCCGGCGGCGCGATGCTGGCCGGCTTCGTGGGCGTGCCGATCGCGTTCGAGGCCGTCTGGCCCTGGACGGCCACGATCGAGCACTTCCTGCATCCGAGCTTCGTGGCGGAGGGCGCGCACGCGGCCGAAGAGGTGCACCACATGTCGCTGCTCGGCGAGCTGGGCCTGATGGCCTTCTCCGTTCTGATCGCGCTCGCCGGCATCTGGTTCGCCTACCGGAACTACGTCGAGCGGCCCGAGGAAGCCGAGCGCATGGCCGAGACCTTCGCCGGCCCGCACCGGGTGCTGACCAACAAGTACTACGTCGACGAGCTGTACGACGCGACCGTGGTCCGGGGCACGATGGGGAGCGCCGGCGGTCTCTGGACCGTCGACCGGCAGGTGGTGGACGGCGCCGTCAACGGTACGGGCTGGACGACGATCGCGGCGGCGTGGGTGTCGCACATCCTCGACAAGTACGTGGTCGACGGCCTCGTCAACCTGACCGCCTGGATGTGCGGCGAGGCCAGCTACGTCTTCCGCCGGGTGCAGACCGGCCTGATTCAGAACTATGCGTTCGTCACGTTGCTCGGCGTGTTCGCGCTCGTGACCTGGTTCCTCGTCGCGCGGTAATCGGACACTGTCATGAACGATGACTCCATCCTGCTGTCGTTGATCCTGTTCACGCCACTCGCCGGCGCGCTCGTGCTGCTGTTCGTGCCCAAGCGGCAGGAGGACGTGATCCGCTGGATCGCCAACGTGACCGTCGTCCTCGGCTTCCTGGTGTCGTTGCCGCTCTGGTTCCGCTACGACTCGGCCAATCCGGACTTCCAGTTCGTGGAACGGCTGCAGTGGATTCCCTCGATCGGCGCGGAGTACTTCCTCGGGGTCGACGGCTTCAGCGTGCTGCTGATCCTGCTGACCACACTGATGGGCGTGATTGCCGTGCTGTCGTCCTGGACGGCGATCACCATGCGGGTCAAGGAGTACTACATCTTTCTGCTGATGCTCCAGACCGGGATGATCGGGGCGTTCGTCTCGCTCGACTTCCTGCTGTTCTTCCTGTTCTGGGAAGTGATGCTCGTGCCGATGTACTTCCTCATCGGCATCTGGGGCAGCGACAACCGGCTGTACTCGGCGATCAAGTTCTTCCTGTTCACGCTGGTCGGCAGCGTCGTGATGCTGCTCGGCATCCTCGCGGTCTACTTCTACAACCAGAGCGTGACCGGGGTGTACACCTTCGACGTCACGCAGTTCCACCAACTGGACATTCCGTTCAATATGCAGTGGTGGATCTTCCTGGCGTTCTTCCTGGGTTTCGCGGTCAAGGTGCCGATGTTCCCGTTCCACACCTGGCTGCCCGACGCCCACACCGACGCACCGACCGCGGGCTCGGTCATCCTGGCCGCCGTGCTGCTGAAGATGGGGACGTACGGCTTCATCCGCTTCAGCCTCCCGATCCTTCCCGAGGCGACCGTCGCGTTCGTGCCCCTGGTGGCGGCCCTGTCTATAATCGGCATCGTCTACGGCGCGCTGGTGGCGATGGCGCAACGGGACTGGAAGCGTCTCGTCGCCTACTCCAGCGTCAGCCACATGGGCATGGTGATGCTGGGCATGTTCGCCCTGACGCCGGTGGGCATCACCGGCAGCATCGTGCAGCAGCTCAACCACGGCATCTCGACCGGCGCCCTCTTCCTCATCGTCGGCATCGTGTACGAGCGGAGGCATACCCGGCTCATCTCCGAGTACGGGGGGCTGTCGAAGATCATGCCGGTGTACGCCGCAGTGTTCCTCGTCATGACGATGTCGTCGATCGGGCTCCCGACGCTGAACGGGTTCATCGGCGAGATCCTGATCCTGCAGGGCGTGTTCGTGGTCCAGAAGACGTGGGCGTTCTTCGCGGCGTCCGGCATCGTGCTCGGGGCCGCCTACATGCTCTGGCTGTACCAACGCACGATGTTCGGCACCGTGACCAATCCGAAGAACGAGAACCTGCCGGATCTCACGATGCGCGAGTTCATGACGTTCGTGCCGCTGCTGGTGCTGGCGGTCTGGATTGGACTCTATCCGAAGCCGTTCCTGGATCGGCTGGAAACCTCCGTGGACAAGGTCATGATGCGCGTCGACAGCGACTACACGCCGCGCTTCGCGGTGGTGATCGACGCCGAGCACCAGGACGCCGGCGCGGTGGCCGCGCTCACGGTCGAGGCTCCGGTGCGAGGCGGCAGCCGCTAGGCTGCGCCAGGAGCGTCAGGAAGAAGCATGCCTGCCGGTTTCACTGCCGACGACTTCTACTACCTGCTGCCCGAGATCCTGCTGACGGGCGGCGCGCTGCTCGTCCTGGTGATCGACGTCCTGCTCCCGCGGCGGGAGTGGGCGACGTTCGGGATGACGCTGCTCACGCTGGGGTTGACCGGCGCCGCGGTCATCGGGTTCACCGGCGTGGACACGACGATATCGGCCGGACTGCTGGCGATCGACGGCTTCGCGACGTTGTTCAAGTCCATCGTGCTGTTGTCGGCGCTGCTGACGGTCCTGATGTCGCCGTCGTACCTGCGTGTCGAGGAGGGGCGCCCCGGGGAGTACTACTTCCTAATCCTGTGCGCGACGCTCGGCATGCTGTTCATGGCGAGCGGCGTGGACCTGATCACGCTCTTCATCGGCCTCGAGACGATGGCCATCTCGTTCTACATCCTGGCCGGCTACCTGAAGCCGAACCAGCGTTCCAACGAGGCGTCGGTCAAGTACTTCCTCCTCGGCGCGTTCTCGCTCGGGATTCTCCTCTACGGCATGTCGCTGTTCTACGGCGCGACCGGCACGACCAGCCTCAGCGGCATGGCGGAGGCGCTGAGCGGCGGCGGCGAGCGATCGCTGACCCTCTCGCTGGCTCTCGTACTGCTGGTCGCGGGGATGGGCTTCAAGATCGCGGCGGTGCCCTTCCACATGTGGGCGCCGGATGTCTACGAGGGGGCCCCCACGCCGGTGACCGCCTACCTGTCGGTCGGCTCGAAGGCGGCGTCCTTCGCCATGATCCTCCGAATCTTCATCGAGGGCCTGCCGAGCCTGGTCGTCGACTGGCAGGTGCTCTTCTGGGTGCTGGCCGCGGTCACGATGACCGTCGGCAACATCGCGGCGCTCACCCAGACCAACACCAAGCGCATGCTGGCGTACTCGTCCATCGCGCATGCCGGCTACATCCTGATCGGTGTGGTGGCGGCAACGGAACGGGGCGTCGCGGCGGCGATGGTCTATCTCTGGGTCTACATCTTCATGCAGCTCGGCGCGTTCGCGGTGGTCGCCATGCTGCGGCGGCAGGACGTCATCGGCGACGAGCTGAAGGACCTGAGCGGCCTGTACATCCGCAGGCCGCTGGTTGCGGTCGCCATGCTGATCTTCATGTTGTCGCTGGGCGGCATTCCCCCGACCGCCGGCTTCATGGGCAAGCTGTGGCTCTTCGCCGCCGCCATCGAATCCGGCTTCGTCTGGCTCGCCGTGATCTTCGTCGTCAACAGCGTCATCTCGCTTTACTACTACTACCGCATCATCGTCTTCATGTGGCTGAAGGACGAGGTCGCCGGATCGGAGATAGCCGTCAACCCGGCGATGGCGACGGCGCTCGTCATCGCGGTGGTCGGCTCCCTCCTCTTCGGCGTCTACCCGCAGGTGCTGTTCGACCACGCGCAGGTCGCCGCCGAAATGTTCGGTTCGGCTGTCTCCTCCTCCGCCGCGCTCAGGTAAGCCGCAGAACCTGCTGTCGCCCATCGGCACGCGGCGCGCCGCTCGGCCGTGCCCGGTCGCCGCGCTTCTACCGTATCCGGGCAAGTTGCGCCACGTCCGGCGGGATATCCGTGCGCGTGGGCTGAAGGGAGAGAGAGAAAGGCCGGAACGGAACGAGGAAAGGCCCCGCCGCCCGCAATGGCGCAGGCGGCGGAGGGCCCTTCACTGAATGCGGGTAGTGTCGATCTGCTGGAGCGCGTCGTCGATGAGCGCTTCGTTGTCTTCCCTGGTGAGATTGCGCCGGATGAGCTTCGACGCGATCATGACCGACAGCTCCACCGCCTGCTGGCGGATCTCCGAGACGGCGCGGTCCCGCTCCAACTGAATCTCCTGCTGCGCGCCGCGGAGCAGCGCCTCCTTTTCCTGCTGCCCGGCCTCGCGCAGCTCCTGCCGGAGGCGGGCGCCGTCCGTCCGGGCTTCCGAGAGGATCGTGTCGGCTTCGGTCCGCGCCTGCCCGATCAGGGCGCTGGCCTTCGCCTGCACCTCCGCCAGCTCCCGTTTGGCGGTATCGGCGTCGTCGAGCGACTTGCGGATCCCGGCCTGCCGTTCGTCGAGCGCCGCGAGCAGCGGGCCCCACGCGAACTTCTTCAGCAGGAACAGCAGTGTCAGGAAGACCGCGATGGTCCAGAAGAACAGTCCCGGGTCGAGCTGGACGAGCGGATTGTCCATGATCCGGTTCCTACAGCATGAGGATCAGAATGAAGACCTCGGCCAGGATCGCGACGCCTTCGAGCAGAAACAGCGGCAGGTTGATGGCGCCGGTGATCTGCGCCGCGGCATTCGGCTGCCTGGCGATTCCCTCGGCGGCGGCCGCCGCGAACCGACCGATGCCCAGGCCCGCGCCGATCACGATCATCCCGAGTCCCAATCCCGCACCGAGCAGGTGAAGCTCTTCCATTCAGGTAACCTCCGTTTTCTAGTGATGCACGTTGATGGCCATGCCGATGAACACGGCCGACAGCAGCGTGAAGACGTACGCCTGGACGAAGACGATGATGATCTCCAGAGCGTTGATGCCGACCGCAAGCGGTATCGATGCGCCGAGGCCGACCCCGATGCCGGCCGCCGGTCCGAACTGTTCCGTGAAGATGAACACGAACGACAGAATCGCCAGGATTGCGATGTGCCCGCCGGTCATGTTGGCGGCCAACCGCATGGTGAGCGCGAACGGCTTGACGAACATGCCCATGACCTCGATCGGGATGAGCAGGATGTAGAGCGGCCAGGCGAGCCCGTGGGGCACCAGGTTGATCCAGTGCTTGATGAAGCCGTGGGCCAGAGTGCCGGCGACGATGATCGACACGAACGTGATCGTGGCCAGCGCCGCGGTGACGTTGAAGTTCCCCGTAGCGGTCGTCCCGCCGTGAACGATGTTCTTGACGAGCGAGTGCTCGCCGGTATGCAGCACGTAGTGGTCGATCAGGCCGAGCACCTCGAAGATCGGAATCAGCCCGATCATGTTCGCGGCCAGAATGAAGAAGAAGAACGTGAGCACGAGCGGCGCCCACGTCCCGACGTACTTCGCGCCGACGTTGGGCCGCACGATCGAGTCCCGGATGAACTCGACGATGAACTCCAGCGCGTTCATGAAGCCGGCCGGCACGAGACGGTCCTGCCGCAGGTAGCGCCGTACCGCGGTGGTGATCAGCAGGAACACCCCGGTGGCCACCAGGAGCAGCATGAAGACGTGCTTCGTCACCGAGAAGTCGATGCCGAAGACCGGCGGCAAATGCAGGATCGGGTGCTCGAACGAGCTGTTCGCGACGTGCTCGATGATCACCTCGCCGGCATTGAATCCTTCCCCGGCGTGCTCGCCGGCGTGTTCCGCCGCCTCGGCGTGTCCGGCGGCCGGTTCCGTCGCTTCGGTGTGATCGGGTTGCTGCATGCGTTTCATGCGTCTGTCGAGTCGAATTCGTGTCGGGTGAAAGTCCGATCCCCTCGCGTTCGATCAACCGGCGAACAGGCGCTGCAGTTGCACCGCCTCGGCGAGGTGCAGAATCACGAACGAGATGGCGAAGGCGCCGATGAACCACGTCCTGTCGAGCGGGAAGGCGCCGACGGTCACGGTCAGATAGACGCCGAAAAACACGAGCTTGCCCAGGAACGCACGAACCATCAGTCGCGACAACCGCTCCGGGCCCCGTCGGTACGCGCGTTCCATCAGCCTCCACGAGCCGAGAGCGACGACGAGCGGGGCCAGCAGTCCCAGCATTATCTCGACCGCTGCGTCGGACACGACCAACGCGGCCACCGCGCTGCCCGCGGTCAGACTCCAAGCGGCTATTCCGACGGCCCCCATCAATCGCGTTTCCAGACCGTCTTCGCCAACTCGTAGAATCCGACGATCAGGCCGGCGAGCAGGCCGACCAGCAGGCCCCACGGCTCCGTGCCCTGCCAGCGGTCGACCAGATGCCCGCTTCCGCCCAGCAGGACTATGGCGCCGATCAACGAATAGCTGGCCGTTGCCGCCGGTCCGGCCCTGCGGATATTGTCTTGCAGATGCCGCAGGGATCCCGCTACGAAAGACTCCCGCTCGCCGGGCATGTCCTTGCCGTCGTCAGCGCGCTTCAAGCATCATCGGCCACCGAACGATAGCTGGCCTACCTTGTAATCGCTCCCCGCGACCGAACAAACAGCCAATGATACCAAGGGGCCGTCGATTGACGCAACGCGCCCGGCGGACCGTCTGTGCGCCAGGAAGCCATCCGTGGCAGGAGTGGTAGGGCGCGGCGGGTTGCGCCTGCACCTGACGCCGCTCGACGGCCTGCTTCTGCTCCTCGTCCTGATCTGGGGCAGCAACTTCTCCATCGTCAAGGTCGCGATCGAGGAGATTCCCGCCTTCGGCTTCAACACGCTGCGGATGGCCACCGCGTGCATCGTGCTGCTGACCGTCTCGCGCCTGCGCGGCGAAGCGGTCCCGGACCGCGGCGATTGGCCCCGGCTGATGACGCTCGGCTTCTTCGGACATTGCTGCTACCAGCTCGCTTTCGTCAGCGGTCTGGAAAGAACGACGGTGGCCAACAGCTCGTTGATCCTCGGCTGCATGCCCATCTCCGTGCTGGTCCTCAACGCGCTGAGCGGCCGGCCGGAGGCGGTGGGGAAGCGCCAGTGGCTGGGGGTGGGGGTGGCGGTCGCCGGGGTGTACCTCGTCGCCGGAGAGGGCGCCGGCGCTACGAGGGAGACACTTGTCGGGGACGCGCTGACGCTGGGCGCGCTCTGGTGCTGGGCGTGGTACACCACCGGGTCGCGCGCTCTGCTGCAGCGCTACTCGCCGCTGCGGTTGTCGGCTTGGGCCGGGCTCGTCGGCACCCTGTTCTACGCCCCTTTCGGCGTGCCCGACCTGCTGCGGCTCGACTGGGGCGGGGTGAGCGGCTGGGCGTGGGTGGCGCTCGTGGTTTCCGGGGTCCTGGCGCTCTCGGTGGCGCACATCATCTGGTACACCGGCGTGAAGCGGCTCGGGAGCGCGCGCACGTCGGTCTACTCCAACCTCATTCCGGTGGCGGCGATGGCGGTGGCGTTCGTCTGGCTGCACGAGCCGCCGGGCGCCGTGCGCCTCGTGGGGGCGACGCTCGTGCTGACGGGCCTGGTGCTGACCCGGGTGGAGCGGTCGGCGCTTTCCGCACCGGCCCGGGCCGTCACCACACGGTGAACTCGTAGCAGCCGGGGGCGACGAGCATCCGCGTATCGTCCGGGAAGTGGAGGCTGGTCGGGTGCACCACGCCGACGGCCTGCAGCCGCACCGTGCGGACCTTCTCGCCGGACGCGTCGTAGACGTAGAGAAACGGAGTGGAAAGCGCGACCCAGAGGTTGCCGGCGCGGTCGACCGCCGCGGTGCGGACGGTCGGCGGCACCACCGGCAGCTCCCGGCCGCGGTCGTCCGGCCGCGTGGGCCAGACCGTGGGCAGTGCGTTGACGATGGGGTCGAGCTCGACGCCTTCGATGTGGCGCTCGAAGAGCAGGTTGCCGTTGCGGTCGTACTTCCGGAACAGCGGCCGGCCTCCCTGGAAGACGAAGTAGTGGTCGCCGTCGGGGGCCTCGAGCGGGATCCCGCTGTTCAGGGCGAGGTGCAGGTCGCGGTCGGCCTCGTGGCCCGTCGCGCGGAAGACGCCGAAGGTCTGGTAGGGATGGCCGTTCAGGCTGAAGCGCGTAACCAGCCCGCCGATCTCCGGCTGGTTCATCAGGATCGACCGGCCGGTGTAATCGAGGGAGCCGACCCCGTTGAGGACGACCGTGCCGAGCGTCAGGCGGGGCGCGGCGCGGCCCGGCAGCCGGAAGCTGCCGAGGCGCCCGCCGTCGAGGTCGAAGGTCTGAACCCGTTCCCGTCCACCGGGTGCGTCGGCGACGACGAAGCGGGAGCCGGGGCCGAGATCGAGAGTGCTCGCGCCGACGATACGGCCGGCCTCGGGACCGACCTGCACGATCCGGGTCGACGCCGTTCGGTCGCGGTCGATCCGGTGCACCGCCTGCCCGCGGCGATCGAACACGAAGTACCGCCCGTCGGGCGCCTGCTGAAAGACGCTCGGTTCACGGAACGTTCCTACGATGTGCGGCGGCAGACCCCCGGTCGAGCGCAGAACCTCGACGTGGTGCGCGGCCTCGGGTGCAACGAGCAGGAACAGGACCGCGGCGCAGGACAGCGCCGCAACGGCAACGGGGGCGGAAGTCCGGCGGGCGACGCGAGCACGCACCGGCGTGTTCACTCCATCAGTAGCGCGCGGTGGTTCGAATGGCGTCGAGCACGTCGTCGGCCTGCGGGAGGATGGCCTCTTCGAGCACCGGACTGTAGGCGACCGGGCAGTCGAGCGCGCCCACCCGCTTGACCGGCGCGTCGAGGTGCTCGAACAGCTCATCGGCGATCCGCGCCGCGAGCTCCGCGCCGAACCCGCACGTCAACTGGTCTTCGTGCGCGATGACGACCCGACTGGTATCCCGCACGGCAGCGGCGATGCTCTCCCAATCGCAGGGGGCGATCGTCCGCAGGTCGAGTATCCGTACGTCGATTCCCTCCCGGTCTGCCCGCTCGGCGGCCAGCAGCGATCGCTGTACCAATGCGCCCCAGGTGACGACGGTGACGTCGCTGCCCTCGCGCCGGACGGCGGCGCGGCCGAACGGCACGGTGTAGTCCGGTCCCGGGTAGACCCCCTTGTTGTAGGTCTGCCGATACAGGTGCTTGTGCTCGAGGAAGAGCACCGGATCGTCGGCCCGGATCGCGGTGCGCAGCAGGCCGGCCGCATCTTCCGCCGTCGACGGGAACGCGATGCGAATACCGGGGCAATGCGCGAAGATGCTCTCGCCGGACTGGCTGTGGTACAGCGAGCCTCCCTTTAAATACCCGCCGATGGGCACGCGGATTACGACCGGACAGGACCAGTCGTTGTTCGACCGGTAGCGGAGCATGGAAAGCTCGTCCCGGATCTGCATCATCGCCGGCCAGATGTAGTCGAAGAACTGGATTTCGACCACCGGCTTCAGGCCTCGCACCGCCATCCCGATCGCCCGGCCGACGATGTTGGCCTCGGCGAGCGGCGAGTTGAACACCCGTTCGCGGCCGTATTCCCGCTGCAGCCCGAGCGTCGCCTTGAAGACGCCTCCCTTGCCGGCCACCTCGGTCAGGACCTCGGCGCGGCTGGCGTCCGCCACGTCCTCCCCGAAGACGACGATGCGGGCGTCGCGCGCCATCTCGTCCTTCAGGGTTCGATTGATGGCCGTGACCATCGTGTCCGGCTTTCCGGTCGGGTCCGGCGCGGGCGCCGTCTCGAACGCGGCGGACGCCGGGTCGACGCTGGGCGAGTACACGTACAGCGCCGCCGTCGCGGCATCCGGCTTCGGGGCGGCGACGGCACGGTCGGATGCGTCCTGCACCTCCCGTTCGACGTCGGCCGCGACCGCGTCGAGCTCTTCTTGCGTGGCGTGCCCGGCCTCCGCCAGGAAGCCGGCGAAACGACGCAGCGGGTCGCGTGCGGCCTCGGCCTCGCGTTCGGCGGTGCTCTTGTAGTGCCGTTCGTCGTCCGACATCGAATGCGAGTACGGACGGGTGACGCGGGCATGGACGAGTGCCGGGCCGGAGCGGCCCCGGGCCCAGGCGACCGCTTCGCTCATCGCGCGGAAGCTCGCCACGCCGTCGGTCCCGTCGACACGGATGACGTGCAGGCCGGGGAACGAATCCACCAGATCCGAGATGTCGCCGCCGGGCGTCTGCACCTCGACGGGGACGGAGATGGCGTAGCCGTTGTCCTCCACCAGGTAGACCACCGGCAGGCGGCCGGTGCAAGCGGTGTTGAGCGATTCCCAGAACTCGCCTCCGCTGGTCTGCCCGTCCCCGAGCGTGACCAGCGTCACCTCGCCGTCCAGGGAAGGGGAGTCGGCCTCGATGCCGAGCAGCCGCGGCAGCAGCTCGCCCGCTTCCGCGGCGCCGACCGCGTGCAGGCACTGCGTCGTGCACGCGCTCGACGGCGACACGATGCGCAGGGCCGGCGAACTCCAGTGGGTCGGCATCTGCCGGCCGCCGGAGTTGGGATCGTCCTTCGCGCCCACCGCGTTCAGCAGCATGTCGCAGGCGGTGAGACCCAGCGTCAGGCACAGGGCCCGGTCGCGGTAGTACGGGAAGACCCAGTCGTGACCCGGCCGCAACGCCATTCCGGCCGCCACCTGCACCGCCTCGTGTCCGGCCCCGCTGATCTGGAAGTAGCTGAGACTCTGGTTCTTCAGTTGCAGCTCGCGGTCGTCGAGGCGGCGCGACAGCAGCATCGTGCGGTAGAAGCGGACGAGCTCGTCGCGGGACAGACCGCCGGCGCGATCACCGACGGCGAGCGCCGCATGGGCAGCCGGCTCTTTCGTGAGCGCCGGCCCCTTCATGGTGCAGGTTCCTCGTGGAGGGCGGTTGCGGCAGACGGTCGGCTCGATCGAGTATCGTGCACGACTCCCGATTATATCACGCGGGTGCCGTCGAACGAGACTTCCAAGGAACGGCGTAACCTGTTTGTTGTCAGTAGTTTCAATCGGGAATTCAACCTTGGCCGGGGAGGAGCCGATGCCGTCCGCCGCCGTCGTTCATCGCTGGGCCCTGCTCGATCTCGACAAGGTCACCGAGCTGATTTCCCGCAAGATCGTGGCGGGCGAGCGCCAGATGCTGGTGCAGGTCTACCTGAAGCGCGGCGCGCACGTCCCCGTCCATCGGCACGAGAGCGAGCAGTTGCAGTACGTGCTCGAAGGCGCGCTGCGCTGTCGCGTCGGCGAAGAGGAGATCGTCGTGCGGGAAGGCGAAGTGCTGGCCATACCGGCAGGCGTTCAGCACCAGGCGGAGGCTCTCGCCGATACCTTCGCGCTCGGCGTGTTCTGTCCGCCCCGCGAGGAGTGGCTGAGGGGCGGGTAGCCTGGAGCGGGGGGATGGGCCGCCTAGTGCACCCGGTCGTCCCAGTTGCGGCCGCCGCGCGGGTAGTCGTTCCAGTCGCGGTCGCTCCCACCCTGATGGACGTCGAAGCGCTTCCGGAGCCGTGCCATCTTCCACTTGACGTAGCGGTACTTGATGTCGGCGATGACGCCCAGCCGTCCGAATCCGATGCGGCGGCCCCCGAGTCTTCCCATCGACACCCCGCGCAGGTACAGGTAGCCGACGACCAGGCCCCCCAGATGCGCGATGTGAGCGACCCCTCCGCCGCGGGGTACCGACAGAAACGCGACGGCGCCGATGATCATCACGAAGTACCTGGCGGGGACCGGAAACAGGAAGAACATCAGGATCGGCGTCTCGGGGTAGTACATGGCGAACGCCATCAGCAGCCCGTAGATCGCTCCGGAGGCGCCTATCGTGACGGCGGCGTAGGTCGGGTCGGCGAAGGCGAACGGCAGCAGCGACACGCCGATGGTCGACAACCCCGCGCCGATGCCGGTGACGAAGTAGTAGCGCAGGAAGAAACGCGAACCCCAGATCCGTTCCAGTTGCACGCCGAACATCCACAGCACCAGCATGTTGAGGAGCACGTGCCCCATCCCGCCGTGCAGGAACATGTAGGTGACCGGCTGCCAGACCCACAACCGGGTGAGGACGGCCTCGGGAGTGAGTCCGAAGATCCCGGTGAGCCGGTAGAAGAGCGACGGGGACAGCGCGGTCAGCAGGAACAGGCCGACGTTGGCCCAGAGCAGCATCTTCACTGCCGGCGTCATCAGACCGGGGCCGAACGAGTAGTGGCTGCCTCCGTAGTAGTTCGGTCGCATCGCGGCCCATCGTACCATTCCGGCGCCCCGCGCGGCGGGCGAACTCGCGGCGCCGCCACACCCGTCGCAGGACTCCGTGTTCGGCCCCGGCCCCCACCGCCCGAAGTCGTCTGCGGCTCCGCTGGCCGCCCGCCCGGGCCTGACCGGGAGTCTGCGCCGATTCTACGGCGCAGACTCCCGGCGGCGTCCGATCCTGGCCAGCACCTGCCGTGCGATTTCATCGAGCTCCCGGATGCGGAGAGCGCGGGCCGACGCCGCCAGCACCAGCACGCCGGCGGCGATGCTCGCGGCGACCCGGACCAGGCGGGCGAGGAGGCGCGCGTCGTTCCAGACGTCCAGCAGATACTCGTGGGTCGTCCACGCCGCCGCCCCCATGGCCGCGGACGCCGCGGCGATCTTCACGAAGACCAGGAGCACGCGCGGCAGGTCGAGACCGTTCAGCCGGCCGCGCAGCACCGCGAGCAGGGCGATCGCGTTCGCCAGCGCCGCGATCGAGGTCCCGAGCGCCAGTCCTCGATACCCCATCACCTCCACGAGGACCAGGTTGAGCGCGATGTTCAGACTCACGGCGGCCATGCTGATGCCGGTCGGCGTCACGCTGCTGCCCTGCGCGTAGAAGCAGGGAACCGCGATCCGGACCGCCGAATAGCCCGCCAGGCCGGGGGCATAGAAGATGAGCGCGGCGGCCGTGGCCGCCGTGTCTTCCGGCGTGAAGCTCCCGCGTTCGAAGATCAGCTCCACGATCGGCGCGCCGAGCGCGATCAGGCCCACGGTGGCCGGGACGTTGATCACGAGCATGAGGCGCAGCGCCCGGGACACGGCGTCGCGCATGCCGTCGATCTCCTCGCGTGCGGCGTGGCGCGAGACCACCGGCAGCGTGGCGGTGGCGATCGATACGCCGAACAGCCCGATCGGCAGGTACATGACCCGAAATGCGTAACCGAGCCACGAGACGGCGCCCGTACCCTGCCCGGTGGCCAGCACCATGTTCACCAGCAGGTTGATCTGCACGGCGGCGCCGGCGAGCGTGCCGGGTCCCATCAGCCGGAGAATGTGCCGCAGGCCGGGATCGAAGGGATCGAGGGTCGGCCGGTAGCGAAAGCCCTCCCGGTGGAGCGCGGGTACCTGCAGCGCGACCTGACCGAGCCCGCCGAGCAGCGCGCCGACGGCGATCGCGACGATGGGATCGAGCCCGAGGCCGGGCATGAGCGGGACCAGCAGCGCTCCGGCCAGGATGATGCCGACGTTGTACATCGCGGGCGCCAGGGCGGGAACGAAGAACCGGTTGAGCGAGTTCAACATGCCCATCAGCGCCGCGGCGACCGACACCAGGGTCAGGAACGGCAGGAGGATGCGGGTGAGGAGCACCGTCAGCTCCAGCTTGCCCGGAACCTTCGCGAACGAGCCGGCGAGCAGTGCGACGAGCGGTTCGGCGAAGAGCAGGCCGGCCAGCACCAGCGCGGCGGTCGCCGTGACGAGCGCGTTCAGGAGCTGATTGGCGAGCCGCCACGCTGCGGTTCTGCCGTCCTGGGTCAGCCGCCGCGTGAAGGCGGGCACGAAGGCGGCGCTCATCGCACCCTCGGCGAACAGCTCCCGCAGCAGGTTCGGGATGCGCGTGGCCACGTTGAAAGCGTCCATGGCGTTGCCGGCGCCGAACAGCGCCGCGAGCATCTGGTCGCGTACCAGACCGAGCAGGCGGCTGGTCAGCGTGGCCGTTCCCACGACGCCGGCGGAGCGGGCGAGCCGGCCGGACGCCGAGCTTCCGGCCGGCGGCGCAGAAGGGGAGGTGGGTCCCGGGGAGCTCATGTGGCGAAGCGGACGTTCATGACGTCGCCGTCGCGGACCACGTAGTCCTTGCCTTCGAGCCGCACCTCGGCGTGCTTGCGGCACGCGGCCAGCGAGCCGCGGGCGACGAGGTCCTCGCAGGCGACGACCTCGGCGCGGATGAAGCCGCGGGAGAGATCCGAGTGGATCTCGCCCGCCGCTTCCCGGGCGCACGTACCCGCCGGGATGGACCAGGCCCGGCACTCGTCCTCGCCCGTCGTGAAGAACGACAGGTAGCCCAACAGGTCGTAGGCGGCGCGGATCACGCGGTCGAGCCCGGACTCGCGCAGGCCGAGATCCGCCAGGAAGACTGCCGCGTCCTCCGGCGGCAGCTCGGCGATCTCCAGCTCGATCTTCGCGCACACGGTCAGCGCCCGTACTGCGGGCCCGCCCACGAACTCGTCCAGCCCGGCCGAGCGAACCGCTTCCTCCGTGCGGACGGCCGCGTCTTCCTCGTCGACGTTGAGCACGAGCAGCAGGGGCTTGGCGGAGAGAAACTGAAAGCCGCGGAGTCGCTTCGCGTCCGCCGGGTCGAGCTCGAGGGCGCGTAGCGGCGTGCCGCTCTCGAGGGCGCCGGCGCAGCGGCGCAGGACGGCGATCTCCACCTCGTCTCCCTTCCAGGCCCCCTTGCGCCGGTCCTTCTCGATGCGCTCGATGCGCCGCTCGGCCACCCCGAGGTCGGCCAGGATCAGCTCGTCCTCCATGGCCCTGACGTCGCGTCCCGGATCGAGGGTCTCCGCCGGGTGCGGCACCGTGTCGTCGCGGAAGCAGCGCACGACGTGCAGCAGCGCGTCGGCGGTGCGGTAGTGCGTGACGTCGACCAGCGCTCCTGCGCCGGCGTCGCGCCGGGAGGCCATGTCGACGAACGTCACCGTGGCCGGCGTGTGCTTGCGGGGCGAGAACATTCCCGTCAGCTTGTCGAGCCGCCGATCGGGCACGCGCGCGAGCCCCACGGCGGCGTCGTCGCGGTCCGACGGCCGGACGCCTCCCTCCGGTGAACGGGTCAGTAGCTGAAACAGGGTGGTCTTGCCCGCCGAGGCAAGGCCGATCAGGCCGGCGCGCAGCATGGTCGCCGGAGAGTGTCGCATATCTGTGGCCCGAGCGGCGATTCCCGTTGACAAGGCCCAAGTGGTCTTCTAGGATTCCCGCGTGGAGTTTTTTGGACTGTAGTGGAGCAAAAGGGTGCTCAGAGGGAGTATCGCCGCCAAGATCGACGACAAGGGGAGGCTCAAGGTCCCGAACGCCTTCCGGTCCGCGATCACGGAAAAGTACGGCGATGTGCTGTACGTGACGAGCGTCACCGGCGAGTCGGTGCTGATCTATCCGATGTCGGTCTGGGTGGACATCGAGGAGAAGCTCAAGGGCGTGCCTTCGACCCTCCCGGCGCGCCGGCGGTACTTCGACCGGGTCAACTACTACGGTCAGCAGGCCGAGTTCGACCGGCAGGGGCGCGTCTCCGTTCATTCGCGTCTGCGGGAATCCGCGGAAATGCTGGGCGAGGTGGACGTCTTCGGGAACCTGACGCACCTCGAAGTGTGGAACCACGAGCGGTTCGCCAAGAAGTTGCAGGCCGAGCCGCTGACCGACGAGGACTTCGGCGCGCTCGCGGACTTCGGGATCTGAACGGGGCAGCGGAATGACGCAGAGCGCCACGGCGCACGAGCCGGTTATGACGGCGGAAGTGGCGACCGCGCTGGATCCGTCGCGCGGGGGCCTGTTCGTCGACTGCACCGTCGGTGCCGCCGGACATGCGCGGGTGCTACTGGAAGCCGGCGCGGATCGGGTGCTGGGACTCGACCGGGACGCCGAGGCGCTGGCGGTGGCGGCGGGCGCGCTGCGGCCCTGGGCCGGGCGTGTGGACCTTGCCCACGCCGACTTCCGGAATCTCGACGACGTGCTCGCCGAGCGGGGCATCGGGGACATCGACGGCGGCGCGCTCGCGGACCTGGGGCTCTCTTCGCTCCAGCTCGACGGCGTCGGGCGCGGATTCAGCTTCCGCCGCGACGACCCGCTCGACATGCGGATGGACCGCTCCAGGGGGCCCACCGCGGCCGACCTCCTGCGCGATGCGCGCGAGGCGGAGCTCGCGGACGTCATCCACCGGTACGGGGAGGACCGCTACGCGCGGCGCATCGCCCGGGACCTGGTCGCCGTCCGCGAGCGCGGGCCGCTGGTCTCTACCGGCCAACTGTCGGATGTCGTCTGCCGCGCCGTGCCGCGCCGCGGCAGACAGCGAATCCACCCTGCCACGCGCACATTCCAGGCGCTGCGGATCTGGGTGAATCGGGAGCTCGACGGACTCGACACCTGGTTGCCGGCCGTCTGCCGGCGTCTGCGGGCCGGAGCGAGGCTGGCCGTCATCACCTTCCATTCGCTGGAGGATCGCATCGTCAAGCGCGGTCTGCGCGCGCTCGAGCAGCAGGCCGACGTTGCGATCAAGGTGCTGACCAGGAGGCCGGTGCGTCCCGGCGAGCGCGAGATTGCCCGGAATCCACGCGCCCGCAGCGCGAAGCTGCGCGCCGCGGAGAGACTGGCATGAAGCACGACGACTTCGCGGATCTCGTCTCCCCGCAGATCCGCAACGCTCCGATCGTGCGCGAGCTGGACAAGGTTCGGCAGCGCGAGCTGCGGGGTTCCCTGGTGCTCGCCGTTCCGCTGGTCGCCGTGCTGCTGTTCTCCGTGTGGCAGCACTTCGAGCTTCTCCAATACGGCTACCGCATCGAGCGGATGCGGCAGGACTACTCGCGGCAACAGGAGCTGAACCGTCACCTCCGCTTGGAGATAGAGGCTTTGCGGTCCCCGGCGCGCATCGAGCGTGTCGCCGCCGGGCAACTGCGCATGGTCGCGCCGGACGGCGCCGAGGAGCTGGTGCTCGAACGCGTTCCGGAGGCGCCGCCGGCGGATCGGCCGGTGGTGGCCATGCGGCGGGAGTCAACGAGTGACCCGACTGGCGAATCGAATTAGGGCGCCGAGGAAGGGGCGGGGCGTGTCCCGGCGTCAGGCTGCCGGCACGGCGCTGCCGGCGTGGCGCGACGTCGTCCGGCGCCGCGTGCTCGTTGCGTCCTGCGTATTCGCGGTCTGGATCGTGTCCATCGAAGCGAAGCTGGTCCACCTGCAACTCGTGCGGCACACCGAGCTCGTGGAGAGAGCCGGCAATCAGCAGCGACGGACCGTGGTGGTGCATTCGAAGCGCGGCGAGATCCTGGATCGGAACGGGCAGGTGCTCGCCTACAGCGTCGACGCCGACACGATCTACGCCGTGCCGTCCGAGATTGCCGATCCGGCGGGCGCCGCGCGGGCGCTGTGCGGCGCGCTGGACGACTGCACGGCGGCGGGTCGCGACGCGCTCGAACGCCGTCTGGGGCTCCGCCGGGCTTTCGCGTCCCTGAAGACCGACCCGTCTGCCGAGGAGGCGGCGCGCGTGGCGGCCCTGGGGCTGGACGGGGTGGGAATCGACTCCGACACCGGCGCCGTCCATGCGGTCCCGACGAAGATCCGCGAAGAGGATCTGGAGGCGACGGCCAGCGCCGTCTGCAACGCGCTGGACGACTGCACGGCCGCCCGCAGGGATGCCCTGGAAGGTCGCCTGCGGCGCCGCCGCGCCTTCGTGTACGTGCGGCGCAAGGCATCGCCGGAAGAGGCGCGGCGCGTAGCCGCCCTGGGGCTGAACGGCGTCGGATTCCTGACCGAGGACCGGCGCTACTATCCCAACCGCGAGCTCGCGGCGCACCTCATCGGCTACGTCGGCATCGACAACCAGGGATTGAGCGGGGTCGAATCGACCTACGATTCGGAGATTGCGGGCAACGCCGGGCAGATCCTGATCCACACGGATGCGCGTCGCCGGCCGTTCAGCCGCATCGATCGGCCGCCGACGACCGGCGCGACCGTCGAGCTGACCATCGACAAGCACCTGCAGCACATCGTCGAGCGCGAGCTGCGCGCGGGGGTCCGTGCCCACAATGCCGATGCCGGCGCGGTCGTGATGCTCGACCCGCGGACCGGTGAAATCCTGGCGCTCGCCAGCGAGCCTTCGTTCAATCCCAACGCGTTCTCCGCGGCGACGCCGGCGCAGCGCCGCAACCGGAGCGTGCAGGACGTCTACGAGCCGGGGTCGACGTTCAAGATCGTCACGGCCGCGGCGGCCTTCGAGGAAGATGTCGTCCACCGGGACGAGGTGTTCGACGTCAGCGCCGGCTTTATCCGGATCGGGCGCGATCGCATTCCGGACTTCACGACCTACGGCCCGCTCAGCTTCACGGACGTGATCGTCAAGTCCAGCAACGTCGGCGCGATTCTGGTGGGGTTGCGACTCGGACCGGAGCGGCTCGCCCGGTACGTCGAGCGTTTCGGTTTCGGACGCGCCCAGTCCCGGGACTTTCCCTCGGAGAGCCCCGGTCTCTGGAGCCCGGTCGGCCTCAACGATCGAGCCATCGCGTCCATCTCCATGGGGTACCAGGTCGCGGTCACGCCGCTGCAGATGGCGACCGCGATATCCGCGGTCGCCAACGGCGGGGAGCTTCTTCAGCCGCGGCTCGTCCGCGCCGTGGTCCGCCACGGCGGGCGCGTGGCGTCCGAGCGACGCGCCCTCCGCCGCGCCATATTGCCGGACACGGCGGCCGAGTTGACCGAGATCATGACCGCCGTCGCCGAGCGGGGCACGGCTCGGCGCGCCCGCGTGGCCGGTTACCCGGTCGCCGGCAAGACCGGTACGGCGGAGAAGCTCATCGACGGGCGGTACTCCGATCGCGATCACATCGCTTCGTTCGTCGGCTTCGTGCCCGCCGACGCACCGCGGCTCGCCATGCTGGTGATGGTCGACACGCCGCGCGCCGCGATGATCAACGGCGTCTGGCAGAGGCCGTACACCGGCGGCGCCGTCGCGGCCCCGATATTCCGGCGCATCGCCGAGGCGGCTCTCCGGTACCTCGAGGTGCCCCGGTCGAGCGATGCGGTTCGGCCCGTGCTCGTTCCGTGGTCCCCGACCTCGGCGGACGCCCGCGTTCGGCCTGTCGCCGCGGCGGCGCCGACCGCCGCGCGTCACGGCGCCGGCGGCGCCGGCGTCCGGGCTGCCGCCGCGGGCGACGGGCTGATGCCGGACCTGCGCGGCCTGAGCGCCCGGGAAGCCGTTCGGGTCCTCGGCGAGGTCGGTCTCGGAGCCGGGTTCGTGGGCGACGGCACGGTCGTTCGTCATGTTCCGGCGGCGGGCGAAGTCGTGGAGCCGGGCGCCGCGGCCACGATCTGGCTGCACCGGCACGCGACCCGGGCGGGTGACGTCGAGGTCTCGGGTCCATGACGATGGTCGAGGAACGACGCGCCGTGCCGAGCCCCCGTGCCGGAATGTCGCTCGGAAGTCTGCTCGCCGAGGCCGGCATCGGTAGCCGCGCAGGGCTGGACGCGCGCTCGTTGGCGGCGACGGTGACCGGCATCCATTTCGACTCACGGGACGTTGCCGAGGGCGGCGTGTTCGTCGCGGTACCGGGCGAACGCTTCGATGGAGCGCACTTCGCCGACGAGGCCTGCGCGCGCGGGGCTGCGTTCGTCGTGGCGCAGGGCGCGCCGCCGATCGCCGCGCCACGGCCCTGGATTCGGGTGCCGGATGCGCGCGCGGCGCTCGCGGCCCTGGCCGCGGCCTACCACGGCAATCCGAGCGACGACCTGCTCGTGGTCGGCGTTACCGGCACCAACGGCAAGACCACGACGACGTACCTGATCGAGTCCATCTTCGAGCACGCGGGACTGGCGAGCGGGCGGATCAGCTCGATCGCGAACCGCACCGGCCGCGACGAGGTCGAGTGCGAGGCGCTGCACACGACGCCCGAGGCGCCCGCGGTGCAGGGCCTGCTCGGCGCGATGCGCGATCGGGGCGCGCGGGCCTGCGCCATGGAAGTGTCGTCGCACGCCGTGGTCCTGCGGCGCGTGGATCACGTCAGCTTCGACGCGGCCGTCTTCACCAATCTGACGCGCGATCACCTCGACTTCCACGGCGACATGGAGCGCTACTTCGCCGCCAAGCGCGGGTTGTTCGAGAGGTTGCCGGACGGCGCGCCGGCCGTGATCAACATCGACGATGCGTACGGCGCGCGGCTGGCCGCGAGCGTGAGCCGGCCGGTGACCTACGCGCTGGATCGGGAGGCGGCCTGCATGCCCGATCGCCTGGACCTGGGGGTGGGTGGGGCGCTCATCGAGGCGCGCACGCCCCGCGGCCGGTTGCGGCTCGAATCGCCGCTCATCGGCCGCGCCGCGGCTTGCAACGTCCTTGCCGCCGCCGCCGCGGCGGTGGCGCTCGACCTGCCCCTCGAGGGCATCGAGGCCGGGGTCCGCGCGCTGGCCACGGTGCCCGGGCGAATGCAGACGGTTTCGTCCGCCGGCGACGACATGACGGTAATCGTCGACTCGGCGCATACCGACGACGCGCTGCGGAACCTGCTCGAGGCGGTCCGGGCGCTGGCCGCGCGGCGCGTGATCACGGTCTTCGGCTGCGGCGGCGACCGGGACGCCACGAAGCGCCCGCTGATGGGGGTGGTCGCGACCCGCCTGAGCGACAGGGTGATTCTGACCTCCGACAACCCCAGGTCCGAGGATCCCGACCGGATTCTCGCGGACATCGAGGGCGGCATCAGGAATTCGGATACCCCGCACCTGCCGATTGCGGATCGCCGGGAGGCGATCGCGCGCGCGGTCGGGGACGCGGCCCCCGGCGACACGGTGGTCATTGCCGGCAAGGGGCACGAACAGTACCAGGTGATCGGAGCGCGCGCGGTGCCGTTCGATGACGCTGTCGTCGCCCGGGCGGCGCTGCACGCCCGACGCGCGCGATCGAAGACGGGATGACAGGGAAGTGGTGGATGACGAAGCCGAGCGGGTGCGGGCGGGGGAGCTGGCCCGTGCCGCCGGGGGGCGGCTGGTTGCCGGCGGATCCGGCGTCGAGTTGGGGGAGATCTCCATCGACAGCCGTCGCATCCGTGCGGGGGGCGTTTTTCTGGCGCTTCGGGGCGAGCGGCTGGACGGTCACGACTTCATCGCCGAGGCACTTCGGAAAGGAGCGGCGGGCGTGATCGTCAGCGACAGGTCGGCGGCGCCGGTCGCCGGGGCGGGCGAGACCGCTCCGGTGACCATCGTCGTGGAGGACACCACCCGCGCCCTGCAGTCGATCGCCCGCGACGTTCGGCGCCGTTCCGGCGCACGGGTCGTGGCGATCACCGGCAGCGTCGGCAAGACCACGACCAAGGAGCTGACCGCGGCCTTCGTCGGCACGCGGCACGACGTCGTGCGCAACAAGGGCAACCTGAACAACCACATCGGTCTCCCACTCTCCCTGCTCGAGCTCCGGCGGCGCCCGGACGTGGCGGTGGTCGAGATGGGCATGAATCACGCCGGCGAGATCCGCACGTTGGTCGGCATCGCCGAGCCCGACGTGCGGGTCTGGACCAACGTGGCCGAGGTGCACGCGGCTTCGTTCGCGTCGATCGAGGGGATCGCCGACGCGAAGGCGGAGATTCTCGAGGGCGCCGGCGCTCGCGATCACCTCGTCGTGAACGCCGCGGACTCCCTGGCCATGGCGCGGATCGGACGGTTTCCGGGACAGGTGACCACGTTCGCGGTGGGCGCGCCGGCCGACGTGCAGGCCACCGCTGTCGAAGATCGCGGGATCGACGGGATGCGGGCGACCGTGCGCACCCCGGCCGGCGGCGGCAGGGTGACGACGCCGCTGATCGGCGCGGGCCAGGTGGCCAACGTGCTGGCGGCAATCGCGGTTGCGCTGCGCTTTCAGGTTCCGCTCGAGGAGATGGTGCGCGTGGCGTCCACGTTCGCGCCCCCGCCGGGTCGCGGCGAGGTGGTCCGCCTGTCCGGCGGCGTGACCGTCGTCGACGACTCCTACAACTCCAGTCCGGCAGCCCTCGAGCGCGTTCTCCGATCGTTGGGGAGCGATCGCCGGCACAAGCGGCGGATAGCGGTTCTCGGCGAGATGCTCGAGCTGGGCGCCCGGGCGCCCGCGCTGCATCGCGCCTGCGGCCGTCTCGCGGCCGAGGCGGGCTTCGACGTGCTGGTCGTCGTCGGCGGCCCGGCCGCGTCCGCGCTGGCGGAGGGCGCCCGGGCGGCCGGTCTCGGCGCGGGGCAGGTGCTGACGTGCCCGGCGAGCGAGGAGGCCGCGGTCCTCGCCGCCGACCTGGTGCGCGCGGGGGACCTGGTGCTGGTGAAGGGGTCGCGCGGAGTGCGCGTCGATCGGGTGGCCGACAGGCTCAGGGCGGAGTGGGACTGATGCTTTTTCATCTTCTGTACCCGCTCCACACGGACTTCGGGCTGTTGAACGTGGTCCAGTACATCACGTTCCGGACGGCCGCCGCGAGTCTGACGGCGTTCGTGGTCTCGCTCGTCTGCGGGCCGTTCGCCATCCGCAAGCTGCGCGAGCTGCAGATTGGCCAGGTGATTCGTCACGACGGGCCGCCGTCCCATCTGGACAAGGCGGGCACTCCGACGATGGGCGGTCTGCTGCTGCTCGCCGCGGCGTTCCTGCCGACGCTGCTCTGGGCTGACCTGACGAACGTCTACGTGCAGATCGCGCTCCTTTCGACGGCGGCCTTCGGCGCCATCGGGTTCCTCGACGACTGGCTGAAGATCTCGCGCCGTTCCCATCGAGGCCTGTCGGTGCGCGGAAAGCTGATCGCCCAGGCCGCGGTCGCGACCGCGGTCGGCGTGTCGCTGCTGCAACTGACGGGCAGCGGCCTGTACAGCAGCGAGATCATCTTCCCGTTCTTCAAACAGTTCACGCCGGACATCGGGTGGCTGTACGTCCCGTTCGCGGTACTCGTCCTGGTGTGCTCGTCGAATGCCGTCAACCTGACGGACGGCCTCGACGGCCTGGCCATCAGCATCTTCACGGTGGCCGCCGGCGCGTTCACGGCGCTGACCTACGTGAGCGGCCATGCCGCGATCGCGGAATTCCTGCTGCTGGTCCGCTTTCCGCCCGCGGGAGAGCTCACGATCTTCTGCGGTGCGCTGGTCGGCGCGGGGCTCGGCTTCCTCTGGTACAACTCCTACCCCGCCGACGTGTTCATGGGCGACGTCGGCGCGCTGGCCCTCGGCGGCGCGCTCGGGACCGTCGCCCTGCTCATCAAGCAGGAGTTGTTGCTGCTCGTCGTCGGCGCGGTGTTCGTGATCGAGGCGCTGTCGGTGATCGTGCAGGTCGGCTCGTTCAAGCTCACGGGCCGCCGCGTGTTCCGCATGGCGCCGCTGCACCACCACTTCGAGCTGGTCGGGTGGAGCGAGCCGAAGATCATCACCCGGTTCCTGATCGCCGCGGTGGTCTTTGCGCTCTTCAGCCTGACGACCCTGAAACTGCGATGAGCCGATTCTCGGTAGCGGATTCTCGTGTCGTGGTGGTCGGGGCCGGCCGTAGCGGCGTTGCCGCCGCGCGCCTGCTGGCCCGCCGCGGCGCCCGCGTCACGCTGAGCGAGGCCGGCGCGGGAATTGCAGGCGATTCAGGAGTGGCACGCGGGAAAACGCTTGCCGACGAGGGCATCCATGTCGAGGTGGGCGGCCACCGGGCCGACACGCTGCGCAACGCCGACCTCATCGTGCCGAGTCCGGGCGTGTCGCCGCGGCTGCCGGAGATTGCCGCGGCGCGGCGCCGCGGGGTCCCGGTGATCAGCGAGGTGGAGCTGGCGTCCCGCTGGTTGCGGGGCCGCCTGGTGGCGGTGACGGGAACGAAGGGAAAGTCGACCACCGTCGTCGTGACGGCGCGGATGCTCGAGGCCGGCGGATGCCGTGCCGTCGTCGGCGGCAACATCGGTGTCGCGCTCAGCAGCCAGGTCGAGGAATCGACTCCCGACGTGGTGCATGTCGTCGAGGTCAGCAGCTTCCAGTTGGAGCTCACCGAGACCTTCAGGCCGTGGATCGCCGTCTGCCTGAACCTGTCGCCGGACCATCTCGACCGGCACGCGAGCTTCGAGGAGTACGCCGGGGCGAAGGCCCGCGTGTTCGCGAACCAGACCCCGGAAGACGCGATGGTGATCAACGCCGACGATCCGCACGTGCTGGCCATCGCGCGCGGGGGCCGGGCGAGGGCCCTGCGCTTCGCGGTCGATACGCGGGTCGACGAGGGCGTGCAGGTGACCGGGGACGGCATAGCCCACCGATCGTCCGGGAGCGAGGAGCGCCTCGTGCCGCTGTCCGCGGTCAGGGTGCCGGGCCGGCACCTGCTGGGCGACATCGCCGCGGCGGCGGCGGTGGGCGTGCTCGCCGGCGTGGATGCCGGCGCGATGACGCGCGCGGTGCAGTCGTTTACCGGGCTGGAGCACACCCTGGAATTCGTCGCCGAGATGGACGGCGTCCGGTTCGTGAACGACTCGAAGGCGACCAACGTCGTCGCGGCGCGGGCGGCCATCGAGTGTTTCGGGCCGGGCCTCGCGGTGATCCTCGGAGGCCGCTACAAGGGGGGGAGGTTCGAGGACCTGCGAACCCCGCTGGCGGCGCGGGGCGCGTCCGTGGTCGCCATCGGCGAGGCGCGGGCACGCGTGCGGCGGGCGCTGGAGTCGGAAGTAGAGGTGTACGAGGCGGGAACGATGGACGAGGCGGTACGGCGGGCCGCCGGGCTCGCGCGACCCGGCGGGGCCGTGCTGTTGGCGCCGGCCTGCGCCAGCTTCGACATGTTTCCCGACTACGCGGCGCGGGGCGCGGCGTTCCGCAACGCGGTGGCCGTCCTGGGAGTCTCCGGGGAATCGCCCGAAAAGGGCGACGGGCGTGAGCAGTGAGCAGTCATCAGTCGGTTTGCGCGGCGAAGAGCTGGCCGCTGGGAGCGCAGGCTACCCCTTGCCTGCGAGGCCGGTGTCTTCGCCCGGGTCTGACTGATGACTGCTGACCGCTCACGCCAGCGCGCAACCGTCTTTTCGGGTCGAGCTGCCGAAGACATTAGCCCCTGCGATTCGCGATTTACCGGTTTGGAGTATGGCGCGGAAACTGAAGCCCGACAAGTTGCTCTTTCTGGCGACGCTCGCCCTGCTGAGCGCCAGCGTGATCATGGTGTACAGCGCGTCGGCCCTGCTCGCCATGGATCGCTTCGAGCGCCCGTACCACTTCCTGCTGCGCCAGGTGTCGTGGGCCGTCATGGGCTTCGGGCTGCTGTGGGGCGTCATGCGGATCGACTACCGGCGGCTCAGGCACCCCGTCGTCCTGTGGACCGCGATCGGCGTGACCATGCTCGCGCTGGTTGCCGTGCTGTTCAGCGATCCGATCAACGGGACGCGGCGCTGGTTCGGTATCGCCGGGTTCGGCGTCCAGCCGTCCGAGCTGGCGAAGATCGCGCTGATCATGTTCGCCGCGGCGCAGCTCGAACGGCGGATGGAACGGGTCAACGACGTCCTCTACGCGCTGCTGCCCGTCGGCGCGTTGACGGCGGGCATTGCGGTCCTGATTCTCCTGCAACCGGACTTCAGCACGGCGTTCGCCGCCATCGTGATCGTGGCCGCGATGGTCTTCACGGCGGGTCTCGGCTACCGCTACCTGATCGGGGCGGCGGTGCTGCTTGCGCCCGCCTTGTACTTCGTCGTGGCAAGCGCGCCGTATCGCCGGAGGCGGCTGCTGGCGTTCCTGGACCCCTGGGCCGACCCGCTGGGCGACGGATTCCAGGTCATACAGTCGCAGATCGCGGTTGGAACCGGCGGCGTAATGGGCAAGGGACTCATGCGCGGCGTACAGAAGCTGCATTTCCTTCCCGAGCCGCACACCGACTTCATCTACGCGGTGATTGCGGAGGAGACGGGGCTGATCGGCGCGACGGTGGTGCTGCTGTGCTTCGCGGTAATCACCTGGCGCGGCCTGCACGTCGCCAGCCATGCGCCCGACCGTTTCGGTGCGTTTCTGGCCATCGGCCTGACGACCATGGTCGCCCTCCAGGCGTTTCTCAACATGAGCGTGGTGCTGGGCCTGATGCCGACGACCGGGATTCCCCTGCCGTTCGTCAGTGCCGGCGGGTCGTCCCTGCTGATTGGGCTCATCGGGATGGGAATACTGCTGAACGTGTCGCAACACGCCGCGATCCGGCATTGACGCGGCGGGTGGGGGTCGGGTGGATCCGTGACGGATGCGGACTCGGTTGCAGCGACGGGAACCCCGCGGGTGCTGTTCGCGGGCGGCGGCACCGGCGGGCACCTTTTCCCGGGTGTTGCGGTGGCGCGCGCGCTCGTCCGTCGTCACCGGCGCGCATATGTCGCGTTCGCGGGGACCGGCCGCGGCATCGAGGCCCGCGTCCTGGCGCGGGAGGGGTTCCGCTTCGAACCGATGCGGAGCGCCGGACTCATGGGGAAGTCGCCGCGCGCCGTCGCACGGACCGTCGGCATGGCGCCGCTCACGTTGCTGGATGCGGCGCGGGTGCTGCGGCGGGCCCGTCCCGACCTGGTGATCGGTCTCGGAGGGTACAGCGCCGGCCCGGTCGTGCTGCTCGCGGCGTTGGCGGGACGATCGACCATGTTGATGGAGCAGAACGCAGTGCCCGGGATGACCAACCGGCTGCTGGCGCCGCTCGTGGAGGCGGCCGCGGTGTCGTTCGAGACGACGGCGGCCGTCTTCGGGGCGAAGGCGTTCGTCAGCGGCAACCCGGTGCGAGAGGGCTTCTTCGACGTGGCGCGCGTGGATCGGACCGGCCGGCGGGGTCCGCCGACGTTGCTCGTTCTCGGGGGCTCACAGGGGGCCCACGGCGTCAACGTGGCCCTGGTCGGGGCGGCGGGCGCGCTGGCGGCGACGCCGGGCGGTGTCCGCATCATCCACCAGACGGGCGAGGCGGACCGCGATCGGGTGCGCAGCGCGTACCGCGGGGCCGGTCTGGAAGCCAGGGTGGAGGCTTTCTTCGAGACGCTGCACGAGGAAATGCGTGCCGCGGACATGGTGGTCTGCCGCGCCGGAGCGACGACGCTGGCCGAGGTCGCCGCGGCGGGACTGCCCGGCGTGATCGTGCCGCTGCCGACCGCGGCCAACGATCACCAGCGCCGCAACGCGGCGGCATGGGCGGCGGCCGGCGCCGCGGAGATGGTCGAGCAGGCCGATGTCGAACGGCGCCTCGCGCCCCTGCTCGTGGCGCTCGCGGGCGATCGGGAGCGTCGCGCGGCGATGGCGGCCGCGGCCGTACGCATGGCGAAGCCGGATGCGGCCGACAAGATACTGGAACGGGCGGAGCAACTGATGGCGCGCAGCGGGATCGTCGCCGGGGCGCGATAGGAGCCCGTGGCGTGCTCGAGCGAGTCAGACGGATCCACATGGTGGGCATCGGTGGCATCGGCATGAGCGGCATCGCGGAGCTCCTGCACGGCGCAGGCTACGAGGTCAGCGGATCGGACCTCGCGGCGTCGCCGGTCACGGCGCGGCTGCGGTCGGCGGGGATGCGGGTCGCCGAGGGGCACGCCGCGGCGAACGTCGGCGCGCCCGACGTCGTCGTGGTCTCGTCGGCCGTGCCGCCGGACAATCCGGAGCTGGCCGAGGCGGAGCGCCGGGACATTCCCGTCGTCGGGCGCGGGGCGCTGCTGGCGGAGCTGGCGAAGCGCAAACGAACGGTCGCGGTGGCGGGATCCCACGGAAAGACCACCACGACTTCCATGGTGGCCCTGGTCCTCGCGGCGGCGGGTCTCGATCCGACCGCGGTCATCGGGGGCGTGGTCGATGCCCTGGGCGGCAACGCACGCCGCGGAAGCGGCCCGTTCATGGTGGTCGAGGCCGACGAGAGCGACGGTTCGTTTCTGCATCTGAAGCCCGAAATCGCGGTCGTGACCAACGTGGACGACGAACACCTGGAGGCGTACGACGGGCTCGCGGGACTCGTCCGTGCGGTCGGAGAGTTCGCGGCCGGCGTACCGGAAACCGGTTGCGTCGTGGCCTGCGCGGACGATCCGCGGGTGGCGCGGATGGCGGCGCGGTGCCCGCGTCCGGTCGTGACGTATGGCATCGATGCGCCCTCGGCGGCGGTGCGCGCGGACCGCGTGGAGCTCGGGGCCTTCGGTTCGACGGCCCGCGTGACGACGGACATCGGCGGCCGGCGCACCGGCTTCGATCTGCAGCTCGCCGTGCCCGGCCGCCACAATCTGCTCAACGCGCTGGCGGCCATCGGGGTGGCGTTCCGGCTGGACGTGGCGCCGGGGACCGTGGCCGAGGTCCTGCGGCGCTTCACGGGCGTGCAGCGCCGCTACTCGCGCCGCCGCGTCTCCGGCGGCATCGACATCGTCGACGACTATGCGCACCACCCGACCGAAATCGAGGTCGTGCTGGAGACGGCCCGACTCGGATCGCCGGATCGCCTGATCGTCGTGTTCCAGCCCCACCGGTATTCCCGAACGGCTCGTCTCCTCGACCGCTTCGGTCAGGTGCTCGCGCGCGCGGACGCGTTGGTGCTCACCGGCGTGTACGCCGCGAGCGAGCCTCGCATGGAGGGTGTCGACGCGGCCGCCGTCGCGCGGGCCGTGCGGCGTCACGCAACGGTGCCGACAGCGATCGCCGACAGCCTGGAGGACGCGGCGGCGCGCGTCGTCGAGCTGGCCGGGCCCGGAGACACGATTGCCGTCCTCGGGGCGGGATCCATCGGGCGGTTGGCGCCGCGCATCGTCGAGCGTCTCGAGAGGCGGAGCGTGTGATGGCGGTGTACGTGCGCCCCGAGCCGAGCTTTCGCCGGGCCTACGTGCAGCCGATGCCGCGCCGCTGGTTCGCGCGCCGCCTCGGACTGCTCGCGCACGTCGGCCTGCTGCTGACCGCGGGCTTCGGCGCCGAGTGTTCATGGCAGGCACTGCGGCGAGCGGACGGTCTCCGTATCGACACCATCACCGTCGAGGGCAACCGGCGTCTCTCGGCGGGAGAGGTGGCGGGGCTGGTGTCGCCTCTGCATGGCGAGAACCTGCTGGTTGCCGATCTCCAGGCGGGACAGGCGAGTCTGCTGGCGTCCGGCTGGATCCGCGGCGCCATGCTGCGGCGCGTCCTGCCCTCCGGGTTGCACGTGATGCTGGACGAGCGCGTGCCGGTCGGACTCGGTCGCATCGGGTCCCGCCTGTACCTCGTCGATGCGACCGGCCACGTCATCGACGAGCACGGGCCCCGCTTCGCCGACTTCGACCTGCCGGTCATAGACGGGCTGTCGGGGGGCGCCCGCGATGCGCACGTCGACCGGCGCCGCGCGTCGCTGGCGGCGCGCATGCTGGCCGACATCGGTGGGCACGTCGCGCTTGCGGACCGGGTCTCGCAGGTGGACGTCGCCAATCCCCACGATGCGGTCGTGCTGCTGAACGGCGACCCGGTTCGGATTCACCTGGGCGAACGGGAGTTCGCCGCGCGCCTGCGGATGTATCTGGACGTGGCCTCCGCGCTGCGGGAGACCGTGTCGGACATCGACTATGTCGACGTGCGCTTCAGCCGAAAGGTGTACGTCGGCCCGGCGCGCGACTCGGCAGCCCGGCGTCGCGTCGAACTGCACCGGCGCCCGGCAGAGTCGCAGCCGGGCCCCGGTGTCGGGCGAGCATCGGTGATCCCCGGGACGATGGCCCGGATCCGGCTCGCGGCGGCGAGCGGTCAACGGAGGCAGCGTGGCACGTAGGGAGCAGTACGTGGTTGGGCTCGATGTGGGCACATCCAAGGTCGCCGCCATCGTCGGGGAGGCGATGCAGGATGGGAACATCGACATCATCGGCATCGGCGTCGCGGACGCACGGGGCATTCGCCGCGGCGTCGTCGTCAACCTCGAGACGGCGGTCGAATCGATCAAGAAGGCGATCGAGGAGGCCGAGCTTACCGCTGGCGTCGAGATCGACACGGTGCACCTCGCGTTGTCCGGCAGTCACGTCAAGGCTTTCAACAGCCGCGGAGTGGTGGCGGTCGCCGGGCAGAACCGCGAGATCACGCGCCAGGACGTGCGCCGCGCCGTGGACGCCGCCAAGGCCGTGTCGCTGCCGAGCGGACGCCAGGTGTTGCACACCCTGCCGCAGGACTTCGTGGTGGACGAACAGGACGGCATCGGGGCGCCGATAGGGATGACAGGGGCGCGGCTGGAGGTGAACGTCCACATCGTGACCGGCAGCACCTCCACCACCCAGAATCTCATCACCTGCGTCAACCGGGCCGGGGTCACCGTCGCCGCGACGGTCCTCGGGCAGCTCGCGGCGGCCGATGCGGTGCTCACCGCGGACGAGAAGGAGCTCGGGGTCGCGCTGGTGGATATCGGCGGCGGGACCACCGACTTCGCGGTGTTCGAGCGCGGCAGCCTGTGGCACACGGGGGCGATTGCGCTGGGCGGCGATCATTTCACGAACGACATCGCCGTGGGACTGCGCACCCCCATTCCACAAGCCGAGAAGACGAAACGCCGCAGCGGGTGCGCACTGACCGCCCTGGTGGACGAGGATCAGACGGTGGAGATCGCCAGCGTCGGCGGTCGCCAGCCGCGAATCATGTCGCGCCGCATTCTGGCGGACGTCCTGCAGCCGCGCGCCGAGGAGGTCTTTCACCAGCTCTGGGACGAGATTCAGCATCGCGGCTACGAGGGTTCGCTGCATTCCGGCATCGTGCTGACCGGCGGCGGCTCCATGCTCGACGGCATGCCGGAGATCGCCGACCAGATATTCGATCTGCCGATTCGCCGCGGTTGTCCGGTCGGCGCAGGCGGATTGACGGATCACGTCAACGATCCCGCTTTCGCGACGGCGGTGGGTCTGATCATGTATGCCAGCCGGCGCCAGATGTCCGAGCAGGACTACCTGGCCGGTGGCGCGCTGAGCAGGTTGGCCGGTCGGTTGCGGCTCCTGTTCAAGGGGTTCTTTTAGCGTTCGAAGGAGGATGGCATGGAGGACAGCGGCAGAATCCTGCCTGTAGCGGAAGCGGCGACAGACGGGGATCTCCGACTTACGCTGGAGGATACGGTTCGGACCGGCGCCCGCATCAAGGTCATCGGTGTCGGCGGCGGCGGAAGCAACGCGGTCGGCCGGATGGTGACCGGCGGGGTCCGGGGCGTCGATCTCATCTCCGTCAACACCGACGCGCAGGCGCTGACGCAGAACGAGGCGCCGATCCGGCTGCAGATCGGGGCCAAGGTGACGAGCGGTCTCGGCGCCGGCGCGGATCCCAACGTCGGGCGCCAGGCGGCCCTCGAGGACACCGAGCAGTTGATCAGCGCGCTCAGCGGCGCCGATATGGTCTTCGTGACCGCCGGCCTTGGGGGCGGGACCGGAACCGGGGCGGCGCCGGTGGTGGCCTCGCTGGCGAGCGAGCTCGGCGCGCTCACCATCGCGGTCGTCACGAAGCCGTTCAAGTTCGAGGGGAAACGCAGAGCCGCGCAGGCCGAGCGGGGTCTCGACGAGCTTCGCGCGTCCGTCGACACGGTGATCGCCATCCCCAACGAGCGGCTGCTGGGACACATCGAGCAGTCGACGAGCCTGGCGGATGCGTTCCTGGTTGCCGACGACGTCTTGCATCAGGCCATCCGGGGCATATCCGATCTGATTCTGGTTCCCGGCATGATCAACCTCGATTTCGCCGACGTGAAGACCATCATGTCCGGCATGGGGATGGCCATCATGGGCACGGGCTACGGCGAAGGCGACGACCGCAGCGTCAACGCGGCGAACCAGGCCATCGCGAGTCCGCTGATCGAGGAAGCCCGCGTCGAGGGCGCCCGCGGCGTCATCATCAACATCACCGGCGGTTCCGACCTGTCCATGGTCGAGGTCAGCCAGGCGACGACGATCATCCACGAAGCGGCGCACGAGGAGGCCAACATCATCTTCGGCGCGGTCGTCGATCCGACCATGGAAGGGAAGGTCAAGATCACCGTCATCGCGACCGACTTCGAGGGGCTCGGGGGACGCAAGGCAGCCGCCGCGAGGGCCGATACGCCGGTCGATCTGCAGACCTTCGCGAGTCAGCGGCAGGAGGACGCGCCGCCGATGGCGGTGGCCGCGGCCGGGGGCGGCGGCATAACGATGTCTCGACGAAACACTATCGAGCTCACGCCGCCGGCAGGCCCGGTCATCGACTCCGAGGGCGCCGGCGAGGCGGTCGATGCGGGCGCCGACGCCGATACGGAGCAGGAGCAGGCGCCGCTGCCGGCGTTCCTGCGCCCGCCGGTGGAGTAGCGGCAAGCGCGCCGCGCCCAGCCGTGTCGGGCGGTGACCGGCCGGCGCATTGCCTGCCATCCCCGCCGCAAGGTGCGTGCCCGCGTGGTGAACGCGGGTTGCCCTCCAGCCGGCCGCGGCGTGGCGTCGAACCGGTCAGGCGTCGGGCCGGCGGCCGACCAGAACCACCTGCGCGATGGCCAGTTGGCGGGAATGGGTCATCGTGAGCAGCGTGCGGGTGGCGCCGAGCGCCTCGAATCGCCGCAGTGCGCCGCCATGCAACCGCAGTTGCGGCGGCCCGCCTTCCCGGACGACCTCGACATCGCGCCAGAGCACGCCGCGCGCCCGCCCCGTGCCGAGCGCCTTCATCGCCGCTTCCTTGGCGGAGAAGCGGGCCGCGAGGTGTTGCGCCGGCGCGCGGCGCCGCAGGCAGTAGCGGGCCTCGCCGTCCGTGAAGATGCGGCCGATGAAGCGTTGGCCATAGCGCGCTGCGAGATCCTCCACGCGGGCGATCTCCTCGATGTCGATGCCGATGCCGATGATCCTGTCGCCGCCGGTTGTCCCCGCGTCCGGGGGCGGCGGCGCTGCGTCCGCCGGCCGGCCGGCGGACGCGTCCGGCGGGGTCCCGCCGCCGGCCGGCTCCGGGCTGGCCGGCCGCGCCATGCCGTCCATGGCGGCGGACGCGTCCGGCGGGGTCCCGCCGCCGACGGCCCGGCCGTCCATCGCGGCGTTGGCCAGGGCGTCCGCCCGCCGATTCCGCGCGCGCGGAATGTGCTCGTAGCGCACGCGGCCGAGCCGGCCGGCGAGCTTGGCGGCGCGGCCGTGCAGGACCGCGAGCTCGGGGTGCCGGACGCGGTACTCGCCGCGCATCTGGCGCGTCAGCAACTCGGAGTCGGAGCGGACGATCGCATCGCGGTGGCCGTGGGCCACCAGATACTCCAGCGCGGCAATCAGCCCGCAGTACTCCGCGGCATTGTTGGTGGCCCTCTCGATCGCGCCGTTGAATTCGTCGACGAGGCGGGCGTCCTCGTCCTCGATGCGCACGCCGTAGCCGGCGGATCCCGGGTTGCCGCGCGAGCCTCCATCGATGTAGACGACCACGCGTTCCGTCATGCCGGTATTCCGTCGCTTCGCAAGCGGATCACGGAGCGGGGGGTGCGTCCTCTTCCGCGGGGTAGTGGAGAATGCGCTGACAGCTTTCGCACTGAATCAGCCTCTCGTTCAGCCGCACGTCGTTGTAGAGCTGCGGCCGGAGCCGGACCTGGCACGCGCCGCAGCGTCCTTCGCGCACCGCGCCGACGGCAATCCCCTTGCGGCCGCGAATCAGGGTATCGAACGTCTCCAGCAGTTGCGAGGGCAGATCGGTCACCAGGGCGGTGCGGTCCTCGTCATGACGCTCCACCTGCGTCCGAAACCGTTCGCGGTCGCTTTCGAGCCGGTTCTGCTCTTCGTGGATCGCGGCCTGCTCCTCCGCCAGGGCGTGACGCGCCGTCTCGACGTCGTTCGCAAGCTCGTCGGCTTCGAGCATGCGCTCGAGTATCAGATCCTCGAGCCGCAGGACCTCCGCGTTCGCGCCGGCGATCTCCGACTGCACGGCGTGGTACTCCTTGTTGGTCTTGACCGCCATCGACTGTTCCTTGAACTTCGTCAAGCGGCCCTGCACGGTGGCGACTTCCTTCTCCAGGACCCGGCGCGCCGCCTTGTTCTCGGTGAGCCGGAGGTCGGCGGCCTCCAGCCGGCCCGTGTGCTCGGCCAGCCGCGCTTCGAGCGCCTCGCGTTGCGAGGGGAAGGCCTCGATGGCCTGTCTGGCATGGCGGACGGCGGTCTCGAGTGCCTGCAGGCGGATCAATCGTTCGAGGTCGGGAAGCATGGATCAGGCAAGAAAAAAGCCCCGCGGGGGCGGGGCTTGGTCTTTCGCGGCACGCGGCGGTCCTGTCGTGCCCGCAAGAGGGGTGGTGGGCCCACCAGGATTCGAACCTGGGACAGGCCGGTTATGAGCCGGCGGCTCTGACCGCTGAGCTATGGGCCCTTGCAGTCCGTGGAGGAATCCCGCGTCGCACCGGGATGCAGCGGGGCTTTCGCCACGGGCTGCCGGAAAGGGCACTACGTGCCCCCTTCCAGAAACGCGCGCAGCTTTCGGCTGCGGGACGGGTGCCGCAGTTTTCTGAGCGCCTTGGCCTCGATCTGGCGGATGCGCTCCCGCGTCACCGCGAAGTTCTGTCCGACTTCCTCCAGCGTGTGCTCGCTGCCGTCGCCGACGCCGAAGCGCATCTTGATCACCTTCTCTTCGCGCGGCGTCAGCGACTTCAGCACCGATTCGGTCTGTTCCTTCAGGTTCAGGCTGATCACCGCGTCCGACGGCGACACGACCTGCCTGTCCTCGATGAAGTCCCCGAGGTGGCTGTCCTCCTCCTCCCCGATCGGCGTTTCGAGGGAGATGGGTTCCTGCGCGATCTTGAGCACCTTGCGGACCTTGGTGACCGGGATGTCCATCCGTTCGGCGATTTCCTCCGACGACGGCTCGCGCCCGAATTCCTGCACGAGGGCCCGCGACGTACGGAGCAGCTTGTTGATCGTCTCGATCATGTGCACCGGGATGCGAATGGTGCGCGCCTGGTCCGCGATGGCCCGCGTGATCGCCTGGCGGATCCACCAGGTTGCGTACGTCGAGAACTTGTAGCCGCGCTGGTACTCGAACTTGTCCACCGCCTTCATGAGGCCGATGTTCCCCTCCTGGATGAGGTCGAGAAACTGCAGGCCGCGGTTGGTGTACTTCTTGGCAATCGATACCACGAGACGCAGATTGGCCTCCACCAACTCCTTCTTGGCGCGTTCGGCCTGTGCTTCGCCCCGTTGCATGCTCGCGAGCATGTGCGACAGGGAGCCGGGCGATTCCTCGAGTTCCGCCAGCGACCTGCGCAGCCGGGTCCGGAGCTCCCGCCGCTCCCGCAGCAGTCCCGCGCGCTCCCCCTCTTCGAGGCGTTGCCGATTCGGCGCGGCGAGCCGCCGGTCGAGTCCCGCGAGCTCGTTCTGCGCACGCTGCACCGCCGCCGCCGAATCCCGGAGACCGTCGACCCAGCGCTGCTTGACCGGCTCGATGAAGTCCATGCCGCGAATGAGCCGGGCCAGCCTGACGCGTGCGCGCAGGGTCAGCCTGCGACAGACCTCGTGCCGCTGCCGCTCGCGCTTGGGGACGCGGTCTAGCTCGGCCTGCCGGTCGCCGAGCTCCGCCTGCGCCGCCCTTATGGCCTCGATGTGCTCGACGAGCTGCCGTCCGCGATCCGCCGGTCTGTCCTCGGCGGGCGTTTCGTCCTGGACCACCACCAGCTCGCGCGGCGAGCGGTCGCCGACCTTCAGCTCGTCGCCGAAATCGATGATGGCGCGCGCGACCGACGGCGTGCGCGACAGGGTCTTCAGCACCGCGAGCCGCCCGCGTTCGATGCGCCGGGCAATCTCCACCTCCCCGTCCCGTGTCAGCAGCGGCACGGTGCCCATCTCGCGCAGGTACATCCGGACCGGGTCGCTGGTCTTGTCGATCGGGCTGGGGGTGAGATCGAACTCCGGCTCGTCACCACCCTCGGACCCGCGCTCGAGACGTTTCTTCTCCTTGTACTTGTCCTCGGACTCGACTACCTCGATGCCGGCGTTGCCCAGCGAGGCGAACAGCTCGTCGAGCTCTTCGGACGAGGCGATCTCGGGCGGAAGCAGATCGTTGATCTCATCGAAGAGGAGATAGCCGCGCTCCTTGCCGACGATGATCAGTTGCTGGATCTCGTCGTATCGCTCTTCGATCGACAACTGCCTGCCTGACATCCCGTCACCTCGTGCGGTCGGCTTGCCGTTGCGGATCAGCGCGCCACGCCGGGGACCGGCCGCCTGGTGACGCACCACGCTGGAGATTGTATATGGCGCCGCGCCATCGTGCTCGGGGCCGCGCATCCGCCCCGATACGCGTGCGCGCGGCAGTCAGCCGGCGAGCTCCTCGATGCGTTGCTGCAGTCTGTTCTTGCGTGCCAGGAGCGCGGTGATCTCCCGGGCCGGTGAACCGTCCTGATACCGGCGGTCAATCTCGTTCTGAAGCGCCGCGCCCTCTCGCTTGTACCGCATCCTCCGGAGCTCTGTCCCACAGTCGGTGACGTCGTTGGGGGCCACCGCCTCCTGCGCGATCTCCGACACCAGCTTCTGATCCTCTTCATCGAGTCGCTCCCGGAGCGCCTCGGGCGCCCCTTCGGCGGGCACGGTCGCGAGGGACCGCGCGACGTCGAGAATACGGGCCGTCTGGAGACCCTCCAGGTCGGCCGGCTCCAGGTTCGAGAGGACGGACTGGGCCGCGGCGGTCTCGTGCAACATTGCCCAGATAAGGCCCTTCTCGGCGGGCAGGAGCGCCGTCTGCGCGGCGCGGATGTCGGCTTGCACCTCCACCCGCCGCGGCCTCGACTCCTGCAGGACCTCGGCACGGAATGTACCCTCGGGCACCTGCCCCCGTAGCTCCACGCGATCGATGAAGTCGTCTCGCACGACTTGATCGCGGATTGCGCCCGCCACCGGCTTCATCAGATCGAGCAGAGCGCGTCTGTCTCGCGCACGGGAGAAGTTCCGTCCGCCCGCCGCGCGGTCGAGAACGTCCTCGAGGTACGGCCGCGAACTCCGTAGCTGCTCGCGATAGGCGTTGCCGCCATGCTGCCGAATGTATCCGTCGGGGTCGTCACCGGAGGGCAACTGGACCACGTTGACCTGGAAACCCTGGGAGAGCAGGAGCTCGCCGGAACGCGCGGCGGCGCCCTCGCCCGCCGAGTCGGGGTCGAAGCTGAGCAGGGTCCGGGAGCAGAAGCGCCGCAGCAGCCGGACATGGCGGTCGGTCAACGCGGTGCCGCAGGTGGCGGCCACCGGCTGCACGCCGGCCTGAACCGCCTGGGCGAAGTCGAAGTACCCTTCGACGAGAACGACATACCCGACCTTGCGCACCGCCTGCTTCGTCAGGTGCAGGCCGTACAGGGTGTGCCCCTTGGTGTAGAGCGGGGTCTCGGGAGAGTTGAGGTACTTGGGCTGCTGATCGGCGGCCAGCGCGCGCCCGCCGAACGCGACGACCGAGCCGGTCTCACGCGCGATGGGAATGATCAGCCGGTTGCGGAAGCGGTCGTACGGACGCCCGTCGTCGCGCTGGATGACGAGGCCGCTGCGGAGCAGCAGCTCGTTCGACTGTCCCATCTCCTGCAGGTGCCGGGTCAGGGCGTCGCGACGGGGTGGAGCGTAGCCCAGGCCGAGCCGCTCCGTCGTCTCCGTCCGGATGTCCCGTTCCTCGAGGTAGCGGCGGGCCGCGGCGCCGCCCGCCGCCTGCAGTTGCCCGCGGAAGTACGCGTCGGCCAGCTCGTGCACCTTCAGCAGCGCCTCGCGTTCGACAACCGCTGCCCGGTCGCGTTCCGGGTCGTCCGACTCGGGAACCTGCAACCCGAGGCGCTGGGCCAGCGACTGCACCGCCTCGGGAAAGCTCAGCTTCTCGTGGAGCTCCACGAATTTCAGGACGTCTCCGCCGGTCGAGCAGCCGAAGCAGTGGAAGAAGCCCTTGTCCCGGTTCACGGTGAAGCTGGGCGTCTTCTCCTGGTGAAACGGGCAGAGCCCCTTGAACGTGGCGCCGGCTTGCTTGAGCGGCACGACTTCCTGGATCACCTGGACGATGTCGGCCTGCGCCTTCAGGTCGTCGATGAAGCCGGGGGGAAAGCGCGCCACGGGGGGTGTCAGTCCTTCAGCTCGATGACGGTCACGCCCCGGCCGCCGTGCTCCGGGGGGGCCGCCTCGAACTTCGCCACCAGGGGATGTTCGCCGAGAAAGGCGGCGATGGCGCGGCGCAACTGGCCGGTTCCGTGGCCGTGGATCACGCGCAGTTGTCCCGCGCCGCCGAGCAGCGCCCGGTCGACGTACTTCTCCACCCGCGACAGCGCGTCGTCCACGCGGCAGCCGATCACGTTGAGCTCCTCCGGGGCCCCGGCGTTCGCGGCCACCGCGACCGTCACTCCGCCGCTCGTCCCGGCCGCCTCGGCGACGCGCAGGTTCCCGGCCGGCACGTGCAGGCGCTTGCCGCGGGCCTCGATCTCGGCGTCGTCGCCATTGACCGCCACCAGGACGCCTTCCAACCCCAGCGTCTCGACCCGGACCCGGCTCCCGACCGCCGGCGGCGCGGCCGGCGCCCGGGTTTCGGCCGGGGCCGGCGCGACGGGCACGGACCGTTCGCGGACCTTCTCGAGCGCGTCGACGGCCGCGCGCTTCAGCTCTCCGGTGACGCCTGTCGTCACGCGCTTCCGACCCGCGCCGTGGCCCTTCGCCGCCTGGACCAGCGTGCCCGCCCGGTTGCGGACGTCGCTCACGATTTCCTCGACGGCCGTCCGCGCCGCCTTTATCTCCTTGTCCACTCCGGCGTGCAGGCGTCGTCGCGCGGCCCCCTCCTTCTCGTCGAGCGCCTGCCGCGCCCGCGCCACCGCCGCACGGTCCTCTTCGAGCTGCCTGCGGCCGGCCTCCAGCTCGGTCCGCTGCGCGTTCACCTCCCCGATGTCGCGCTCCACCCGGGCCAGGTGCTCGGCCAGTTGCGCCTCGCGGGCGCTGCGACGGCCGCGTGCATCGTCGACGATCGAGGAGGGAACCCCCAGGCGCGTGGCTATCTCCAGGGCCAGGCTGCGACCGGGCGAGCCGTACGTCAGCTCGTAGGTGGGCGCGTACGTTTCCGTGTGGAAGCCGAAGCCGGCGCAGGCGACGCCCGCGGTCGTCGACGCGTACGACTTCAGCATGTCGTCGTGGGTAGTGGCCGCAACGAGAGCGCCGCGCCGCCGGAAGTGATCGATGATCGCGGCCCCCAGGGCGCCGCCTTCGACCGGGTCGGTGCCCGCGCCGACCTCGTCGAGCAGCACCAGGGCCGGCAGGGCGAGCCGGCTCTCCATGGCCACGATGCGGGCGATGTGTCCCGAGAACGTGGACAGGCTGTCGGCTATCGACTGCTCGTCGCCGATATCCGCGAACACCGACTGGAACACCGGCAGCGCGGCCGCCCGGCCGGCTGGCACGTGCAGGCCGGCCTGCGCCATCAGGACCAGCAGGCCGACGGTCTTCAGCGCGACGGTCTTGCCGCCCGTGTTGGGTCCGGTCACGATCAGCGCACCGACCGGCGGAGCGATGTGCAGGTCGACCGGCACGGGTCCGGGGGGGCGCGAGTCGTCTTCCTCGCGCAACCGGCGTTCACCGGCCCGCTCGCGCACCGCCGGCATCAACAGCGGATGTCTGGCCTGCGGGAGCTCGATCCGCGCATCGCCCGCCAGCTTCGGTTCCACGCCGTCGACGAGGCGGGAGAAGCTCGCCTTCGCCTGTATGACGTCGAGCTCCTCGGCGGCGGCCAGCGTACGGCGCAGGTCGAGGGCGCGCCGGCGAAGCGTATCCGCCAGGCTCAGCAGGATCCGGTGAACCTCCTCGCTCTCCTGCTCCTCCAGGGCCACGATGTCGTTGTTGATCTCCACCGTGCTCAGCGGCTCGAGGAACAGGCTCGCCCCGCTTCCGGAGCTGCCGTGCACGATGCCGGGGATGGCGGCGCGGTGCTCCGAACGCACGACCAGCACGAACCGGCCCGACCGTTCGGTCACTACCCGCTCCTGAAGGTACTTGGCCGTGTCCCGCCCGCGCAGGTACGACTCGAGCGTGCCGCGGAGCCGGTTGCGCTGCCGCCGCAGCCGATCGCGCAACGTCCGCAGCCTGGGGCTGGCGTCGTCGAGCACCTCGCCCTCGGCATCGATGGCCCCGCGAATGGCGGCGACCTCGCGCTCGAAGGATTGTGCGGCGCCGAGGACGGCTTCGAGTGCCGGATACGGTCCTCCCGCCGCCTTCTCGAACGCCGCGCAGACGCCGTCCATCGAAGCCAGGAAACGGGCCAGGCCGATGAGCTGCAGCGGCTCGACGACGCGTCCCTCGACGGCCAGCGCGGCGACCGTCTGCGCGAGGTCGGCCGGTGCGTCGAGGCCGAACGGGGCGTTGGCCTCGAGGTAGGCCACTCCCTCGCTGGTGGCCGCGAGGCCGGCGGCAACCTGCTGGGGGTCGGTTTCCGGGGCGAGCCGGTCGATTGCCGCCGCTCCCAGCGGTGTAAGCGCCAGGCTGCGGACCGCGGCCGCGACACGATCGAATTCGAGCGCCTGCAGGGTTCCCTCGTGCATCGTGGTCTTTCGAATCGTGTCTAGGCCAGGTGATTGATCGCGCTCGCCATCGTCGCCGCGCCGAGTCCGTTGTCGATGTTGACGACGGCGACGCCCGTCGTGCAACTGTTCAGCATGCCGAGCAGCGCGGTCAGTCCGCCGAAGCTCGCCCCGTACCCGACACTGGTCGGCACCGCGATCACCGGCGCGCGCACCAGGCCCCGGACGACGCTCGGCAGGGCGCCTTCCATGCCGGCGACGGCGATGACGACGCGCGCCGCGTCGAGGCGCTCGCGCTCCGCCAGCAAGCGGTGCAGTCCGGCGACCCCCGCGTCGTAGACGGTCTCCACGGAATTGCCGAGAGCCTCGGCGGCGACCCGGGCTTCCTCGGCCACCGGGAGGTCCGAGGTGCCCGCCGCGACGACGACGATGGTGCCCCGCCCGGTCCGCTCCTCCGCGGCCGTGCGGGTGATGGTGCGCGCGGCGGAATGGAACCGTGCGTCGGGAACGCGCTCGCGCACCGCGTCGAAGGCGTCGCGCCCGGTCCGGGTGACGATGAGGGTGTCGCCGTTGGCGACGATCCGTTCCGCGATGGCCGCGGTCTGCGCGGGCGTCTTCCCGGCCCCGAAAACGATCTCCGGACAGCCCTGGCGCACGCTCCGGTGGTGGTCGACGCGGGCGAAGCCGAGGTCCTCGAACGGCGCGCGCCGCAGCAGGTCGAGAACGCGCGACTCGGCCTCCTGCAGGTCGAGCACCCCGCCCTCGAAGTCGGACAGAATCGCGCGCACGTGATCAGGGCTCATGTCCGCCGGTGGCGCGGCCGCGAAGGCGGCCCCGTTGACTTGGCGCCAACGGGATTGTACCGTCGCCGCCAATGTCGTCGCCGGACGTCCTGGTGGTGGGGCTGTATTTCGCCGTGCTGACCGGTCTCAGCGTCTACGGCGCGCACCGGGCGTACCTGCTGTACCTGTACAGCAGCGGCGGGCGTCCCGGCCGCCGGCCGCCGCCGCGGGACGGGCGGGCGGAGCCGCCGCGTCTCACGGTGCAGTTGCCGGTCTTCAACGAAGCGTATGTCGTCGAGCGGCTGATCGACGCCGTCGCCCGCCTCCATTACCCCCGGGACCGTTTCGAGGTGCAGGTGCTGGACGACTCCACGGACGAGACCGGGAGTATCGCGCGCCGGGCCGTGGAGCGCTGGAGGGCTCGCGGGCTCTCGATCCACTACCGCCACCGCGCGGTGCGGAACGGCTTCAAGGCGGGCGCGCTCGCCGACGGGTTGCGCCTCGCCGCGGGCGAGCTGATTGCCGTCTTCGATGCCGATTTCGTGCCCCCGCCGGACTTTCTCGAGCACGCCGTGGGCGCGTTCGCGGATCCGCGGGTCGGCATGGTCCAGGCGCGCTGGGGGCACGCCAACCGCCGCTACTCGCTGCTCACCCGCCTGCAGGCGCTGTTGCTCGACGGCCACTTCGTGCTGGAGCACGGGGGCCGGCACCGCGGCGGCTGCTTCTTCAACTTCAACGGCGCCGCGGGCATCTGGCGGCGTGCCGCGATCGAGTCGGCCGGCGGGTGGCAGCACGACACCCTCACCGAGGATCTCGACCTGAGCTACCGGGCCCAGCTCGCCGGTTGGCGGTTCGTGTTCCTGCCGGACGTGGTCGCGCCGGCCGAGCTCCCGGTCGAGATGAGCGCGTTCAAGTCGCAGCAGCACCGCTGGGCCAAGGGTTCGATCCAGACGTGCCGCAAGGTGCTGCCGGCGGTGCTGCGGGCCGACGTGCCGCTGCGGGTGAAGGCCGAGGCGTTCCTGCATCTGACCGCCAATTTCAACTATCTGCTCGTCCTGGCCCTGTGCGTGCTGATCCTTCCGGCCCTGGTGGCCCGCACCGCGGCGGGGGGCGCGCAGGGGCTGCTGCTCGTCGACGCGGCGGTATTCGGTTTCGCCGCGGTGTCGGTCGTCACGTTCCACGCCGTGAGCCAGCGGGCGATCGGGGGGCGCTGGTGGGCCCGCCTGCGGGATCTGCCCGCGATGGTCGCGCTGGGTCTCGGGCTCTCCGTCAACAACGCGGTAGCGGTGGTCGAGGCGCTGGCCGGACCCACCGGAGAGTTCCGGCGCACCCCGAAGTACGGCGTGCGGTCGCGGGGAGACCGTATCGCCGCGGGCGGCCGGGGCCGGGGAGTCCGGGTGCAGCCGCTGGTCGAGATCGCCTTCGGGACCTACTTCACGCTGGCCGTCGCGTACGCCGTGGCGGCGGGCGTGTACGGCGCCGTGCCGTTCCTGGCGTTGTTCCAGATGGGGTTCCTGTACACGGGGTTCGCGTCGCGGGCGCCGCGCTACGAGGCGGAACTGCCCCGGGGCGGCCTGGCCGACGGAGGCGCCCGGTGACGTCGCCCGGCGCAGGCGCGGCCCCCGGGGCGGGCCTGGAGGGAGTGGTCGCCACCTCGTCGGCGATCTGCCACATCGACGGCGAGCAGGGCGTGCTGGCGTACGCCGGTCACGACATCCACGATCTCGCTCGCGAGGCCAGCTTCGAGGAGGTCTGCCACCTCCTCTGGCGCCGCCGCCTTCCCTCGCGCGCGGAGCTGGGCGACCTGCGTTCGGATCTGGCGGCGGCCCGCCGGCTCCCCGAGGCGGTGTTGCGGCTGATGCGCAGCCTGCCGCCCGGCAACGCGATGGACGCGCTGCGCACGCTGGTGTCGGCCCTCGCCCACTCGGATCCGGACGTGGACGATCGGTCGCCCGCCGCCGCCTACCGTACCGCCGTCCGCCTAACCGCGCAGGTCGGCAGCGTCGTTGCCGCGTGGGGCAGGCTGAACGCCGGCGGCGGCGTCATCGAGCCGGACCCGGCGCTCGGGCACGCGGCGAACTTTCTCCTGCTGCTCACCGGACAGCGGCCGTCCGGGCTGCAGGCGCGCGCGCTGGACGTCGCGCTCATCCTGCATGCGGATCACGAGCTGAACGCGTCGACCTTCGCCGCGCGGGTCACCGCCGCGACGCTCAGCGACCTGCACTCGGCCGCGGTGGCCGGCATCGGCGCCCTCAAGGGGCCGCTGCACGGCGGCGCCAACGCTGCGGTGATGCGGATGCTGCTGGAGCTCGGCGCCGACGCCGACGACGCACGCGTCGAGCGGACGGTGCGCGACATGCTCGCCCGCAAAATGAAGGTGCCCGGCTTCGGGCATCGCGTGTACCGGACCGAGGACCCGCGGGCCACCCACCTGCGCCGCATGTCGCAGCAGATCGGGGAGCGCGCGGGCAACACCCGCTGGTACGAGATGTCGCGGCGGATCGAGGCGGTCATGAAGGCCGAAACGAAGATCGACGCCAACGTCGACTTCTACTCGGCCTCCACCTACTACATGCTGGGCATTCCCATCGAGCTCTTCACGCCGGTCTTCGCCGTAAGCCGCATCGCCGGCTGGACCGCGCACGTGCTCGAGCAGTACGCGAACAACCGGCTCATCCGCCCCCGCGCCGAGTACGTCGGGCCCGAGTATCCGCAGCCGTTCACGCCGCTCGACGGGCGCTGACCGGGAGCGCGCGCGGCCGGTCATCCCGCTCGCCGGGCGCCGGCCGCAGCGACCCCCCGGCGACGTCGCCGGGGCGCTGCCCCTATAATTGAAGGAACTCCCCCGCGCCGCTCGATGCATCACCGCCAGATCCGCAACTTCTCAATCATCGCCCACATCGATCACGGGAAGTCGACCCTCGCCGACCGCTTCCTCGAGATCACGGGCGCGTTGCGGCCGCGCGAGATGGAGGCACAGGTTCTCGACTCGATGGACCTGGAGCGGGAGCGCGGGATCACCATCAAGGCCCACGCGGTCCGTCTCTCCTACACGGCGGACGACGGCGAATCGTACGTCCTGAACCTCATCGACACCCCCGGCCATGTCGACTTCTCCTACGAGGTCACCCGCTCGCTCGCCGCCTGCGAGGGCGCGCTGCTGCTGGTGGACGCATCGCAGGGCGTCGAGGCCCAGACGGTCGCCAACGCCTACCTCGCCGTCGCCAACGACCTGGAGATCGTCCCGGTCATCAACAAGGTCGACCTCCCGGGCGCCCAGCCGGACGAAGCCGCGGTGCAGATCGAGGACCTCGTGGGTCTCGACCCCTCGCACGCGCTGCTCGCCAGCGCCAAGGAGGGGAGCGGCACGCGCGAGATCCTCGAGGCGGTCGTCGCGCGGATGCCGCCGCCGGCCGGCGACCCGGAGGCGCCGCTCAAGGCCCTCATCTTCGACTCGTGGTACGACGCCTACCGCGGCGTAGTCGTGCTGATCCGCGTCGTGGACGGGGCGGTCCGGCCGCGGATGAAGGTGCGGTTGATGGCCGCGGGACAGAACTACGAGGTGGAGCAGGTCGGCGTGTTCGCGCCCAAGCCGCAGGCCGTGGATCGGCTCGGCGTCGGCGAGGTGGGCTTCCTGATCGCCAACGTGAAGAACGTCGCGGACGCGCGCATCGGCGACACCGTGACCGAGGCGTCGCGCCCCGCGGCGGCGGCGCTGCCCGGCTTCCAGGAAACGAAGCCGATGGTGTTCGCCGGGCTCTATCCGGTGGAGAGCCATCAGTACGCGGACCTGCGCGAGGCGCTCGAGAAGCTGCGGCTCAACGACGCGGCGTTCTGGTTCGAGCCGGAGACGTCGGCCGCGCTCGGCTTCGGGTTCCGCTGCGGGTTCCTCGGGCTGCTGCACATGGAGATCGTGCAGGAGCGGCTCGAGCGCGAGTTCGACATGGACCTGGTCACCACCGCGCCGGGCGTCCTCTACCGGGTGACCACCACCGACGGCGACGTGTTCGAGATCGACAGCCCCGCCAAGCTTCCCGACGCCGGCCACATCGCGAAGGTGGAGGAGCCGGTGATCACCGCCATGATCCTGACCCCGGCGGATCAGGTCGGGGGCATCCTTCAGCTCTGCCAGGAGAAGCGCGGCGTGCAGAAGGCGCTGGAGTACCACGCGGCGCACCGCGTCATGATCTCCTACGAGCTGCCGTTCAACGAGGTGGTGCTCGACTTCTACGATCGGTTGAAGACGCTCTCGCGAGGGTACGCCTCGCTCGACTATCATGTGACCGGTTACTGGGACTCGCCGCTCGTCAAGCTCGATTTGCTGGTCAACGGCGAGCCGGTCGATGCGCTGTCGATAATCGTGCACCGCGACTCCGCCTACGTGCGGGGGAAGGCGCTGGCGAGCAAGCTACGGAGCCTGATCCCGCGCCAGATGTTCGAGGTGGCCATTCAGGCGGCGATCGGGACGCGCATCGTGGCGCGCGAGAGCGTCAGGGCGCTCCGCAAGAACGTGCTCGCCAAGTGCTACGGGGGTGACATCACCCGCAAGCGGAAGCTGCTGGAGAAGCAGAAGGAGGGCAAGCGGCGGATGAAACGCGTGGGCAGCGTCGAGATTCCGCAGGAGGCGTTCCTGGCGGTCCTGCGAGTGGACAATGACTAGAACGAGAACGCGGCCGCAGCCGCGCGCGCGGTCCGGCCTGCGCACGCCGGCCGACACGCGATCCGGGCCGCGCGCGGCGGCGCCGGGACCGCCGCCGTACCGCAAGTCGACGGCGCGCGAGTACTTCGAGTCGATCGTCATCGCCGTCATTCTCGCGCTGTTCGTGCGCACGTGGGTCGTCGAGGCCTTCACCATCCCGACCGGCTCGATGGAGCACAACCTGCTGGTCGGCGACTATCTGCTCGTCAACAAGTTCGTCTTCTCGCCGACGGCCTCGGGGGCCGAGCGGGTCCTCCTGCCGCAGGGGACGGTGTCGCGGGGAGACATCATCGTGTTCAAGTTTCCGCGGGACCCGGATCGGGACTTCATCAAGCGCGTCATCGGGCTGCCGGGAGAGACGCTCGAAGTGCGGGAGGGCGAGGTCCACATCGACGGCGAGCCGTTGGACGAGCCGTGGCTGCGCCAGCCGGGAACGGCATCGGCCGCCGGCGCGGCGGTCATTCCGAGGCGGGACAACCACGGCCCGGTCGCGATTCCCGGCGGGCACTACTTCATGATGGGCGACAACCGGGGCAACTCCGAGGACAGCCGGGTCTGGGGGGTCCTGCCGCACGAGCTCATCAAGGGCCGGGCGGTGGTTCTCTACTGGTCGTACGATTCCGGAACCCCGGTGGTCATTCCCGAGCCGGGCATCGGTCCCGCGCTGCGGCGGATCGGATCGATGGCCACGCACTTCTTCACCCGCACGCGCTGGGACCGGATGCTGCGGCCGGTCCGCTGACGAGACGGCGCCGGCAGGCCGAGAGCGAGCCGCCGGCGCCCGCGGGAAGACGCCGCGGCGACGCTGGCGGGCGTATCCATCGACATTCCGGGGAACCGCCTACAGATCGTGCAGGTGCTGCGCGTAGTACAGGGGCCACGTCTCGACGACGCCATCGCCGTCGCCGCCGGGGCCGCCGACGAGCTTGACGGCGCGGCGGGGTTCGTATCGCGCGACATAGGACCGCAGGCTGCGGGCGCGGGTGCGGCTGCCGCTCTTGACCTCGACGGGCACGATGGCGCCGTCGCGGGCTCGATGGAGAAACTCCACTTCCGCCTGCGCCCGCTCCCACGCGAACGTGGGATACGCCACGCGGGCGCTCAGCTCCGTCTGGACGAAGTTCTCCGCGACGTAGCCCTTGAAGGCGAAGTCCTGCGCGCGCTGGTCGGCATAGGAGAGGCCCAGCATGTGCCCGAGCAGCCCCACGTCGAACAGGTACAGCTTGAAGATGTTCTCCCGCGCCTGCGCCCATAGCGGCGCACTCGGCCGGTCCCTGACGGGATAGCACTTGCGAACCAGCTTCGCCGCTTCCAGCCAGTCGATGGGGCCACGCAGCTCGCGGTAGCGCCGCTTGCGCTCGATCGCGTGCCGAAACCGGAACCGCTGGACCGAGCCGTCCCCACTGGCCGCGAGCTGGCGCGGCACGTTCGAGAACACCGCATCGATATGCTGCGCGTGGAGCTTGCCGGCGTACTTCCCGAAGTCCCGCCGATAGCCGGTGACGAGCTCACGGTGGATCCGGCCGACTCCTGCGGCCCGCTCGCGGATCCCGCCCGCGCCCTCGAACCAGTGCGCCACCGCCTCGGGCATGCCCCCGACGAAGTAGTAGTCGAGCAGCAGCGGCCAGAGCTGCCGGTGGACCGCCTCCCCGCGCCGGCGCTCGCGAAACGCCCGCAGCAGCCGCGGCCGCCCCGCCGCCATCAGCAACTCCTCGAAGCACAGGGGGAACAGCTCCAGTTGCCGGACCTTGCCGACCGGGAACGAATCGAGCAGGCCGACGTTGGATCCGGACGCGCACACGAACGCCTGCGGCAGGGCCTCGGCGAAGTACTTGAGCGAGTCGACGGCGGGCTGGCACTCGCCCACTTCGTCGAAGAAGACCAGATCGCGCTCGGTGTCGATGCCGGCGTCGACGTGCAGCTCGAGGTTCGAGAGCACGGTCTGCGGGTCGAGGCTGTCCGCGAACAGCCGACCGAGACCGGGCTCGCGCCGGAAGTCCAGTCGATGAACGCGCCGGAACTCCCGCGGTCCGAAGATCCGGTCGATCAGCCAGGTCTTGCCGACCTGACGCGCACCATCGAGCAGCAGAGGCTTGCGGGCCGGTTCCCGTCTCCATGCCAGGAGATCGTCGAGCAACAGTCGCGGCAGCATGCGGGTCGGGCTCTCGCCCGGGGTCGATCAACTGGCAGGATAGCATCCGCCGACGCCGCTTAGTACACTTTCATCAATTAAAAAGGTGACGGAAAGCCATTTTAATGAACATTAAAGTGGGAGTCGAAGATCGTCTTCGATCCGCGCGAGACCATCGACGAGCGGACCATCTCCGTGCGGGGCGTCACCGCGGCGGCGTACGGCGGCCGAAGATCGCGGTCCCGACGCGCACCATCGTGGCACCCTCGGCGATTGCGACCTCGAAGTCGTGGCTCATGCCCATCGACAGCTCGCCGAGCGCGGCGGGGTCGATTCCCTCGTCGAGCAGCTCGTCGCGCAGCTCCCGGAGCCGGCGGAAGTACGGACGGGTCGCTTCCGCGTCCTCGTTCCAGGGTGGCATCAGCATCAGTCCCCGCACGCGGGCGGCCCGGCACGCCAGGGCGGCCTCGAGCAGCGGGCGGACTTCTCCGACCGGCGCGCCGTGCTTGGTCGCCTCGCCCGCGAGGTCCACCTGGACGAGCAGGTTGGGAGCGGTCCCCGCCTCGTCCGCGCCCTGATCGAGCCGAAGCAGCAGCTTCCTGCTGTCGACCGAGTGGATCCAGTCGAAGGCGGCCGCCGCCGCGCGCGCCTTGTTCGACTGGAGATGGCCGATCAGGTGCCACCGGACACGCAACCGGGCGGCCCGGTCGATCTTGCCGAGCGCTTCCTGGACGCGGTTCTCGCCGAAGTCGGCGAGACCGGCATCCGCTCCCGCTTCGACCGCGGCGAGCGGAAACGTCTTCGAGACGGCGACGAGCCTGATCGCGGCCGGATCCCGGTCCGCCGCCGCCGCGGCCCGTGTCAGGCGCTCGTGGACGCGCCGCAGGTTCGCGGCGATCGCTTCGGGAGCAGGCGGCGTACTCAGCGCTCAGCGCTCCAGCTCGGCGATGCGCGATCTGGCGTCGGCCGCGTGCTCGCCGCCTGCATCCAGGCTGACGGCGTGCCGGAACGCCGTCAGCGCGGGGCCGGGCTGGCCGATCTCGGCCAGCGCCACCCCCAGCCAGTAGTAGGCCGGCGCGTAGCCCGGGCTCCGCTCGGCCGCGTCCTCGAACTGCTGCCGCGCATCCCGCGGGTTGCCGTCGTCGAGCAGGAAGATGCCGCGAGCCACCGCGTCGGCTGCCAACCGGCGTCCTTCTTCCAGCGCGGCGAGGGTGAGACGCGTCGCTTCTTCGCGGGCGGCGGTCGCTTCCTCCGGACGTCCGGCGCGATTGAGCACGTTGGCCAACCCGTAGTACGCGGCGGTGTAGTCCGACCGTACGGCGAGAGCGTCCTCGAAGGCGCGTTCGGCGGCGGTCCAGCGTCCCAGCGCGGTGTAGGCGACGCCGGTGTTGTAGTGGCACTCGATACAGTTCGGGTCGAGGCCGGCGGCGAGCGTGAACCAGGTCACGGCGTCGTCGTACGCGCCGTCGCGGTTGGCTTCCACGCCGGCCGCGAACAGCTCGTCCAGGCGCTCGCGCGCTCCGCCGGCGAGGATCCAGGGGGCGACGCCCCCGGCCGGTCCCAGGACGAACCGAATCGCGACGGATCGCCCGTCGCGAACCCGCACACGGTAGACCTCGCTCCGCCGCGCGCCGCGCGCCGCCGTCGCCGCGTACAGGCCGGGCGCCACGTCCGGGCGCGCGAAACGCCCGTCCGACCCGGTCTCGAACTCCATCGAGGCGCCGTCGTCGTCCAGGGGCAGCAGGACGATGAGCGCGCCGGCAACGCCGGTCCGGCTCTCTTCGTCCACCACCGCGCCGCGCACCGCGCCGGCGGGCTGCGCGCCGCTTGCGCCTGCGGCACACGCGAAACCGAGGGCGGCGGCCCAGGTCAGGGACAGGACCCAGCGGGTCATATCCTCCAGTCTAGGAGTCTGCACCGTAGAACGCAACGGAGTGAGTTCTGCGGCGCAAACCCTACTCGTCCGCCCGCGCAGCGGGGCTCGCGGCGTCGAAGAAGCGGGCGACCGACGCGAGGTCGTTCGTCACCGGTGCGGGCGGCAGCGAATCGAGGAAGCGGCGTCCGTAGCCCTTCGTCCGCAGCCGCGGGTCGAGCAACGCCAGCACGCCGCGATCCGTGCGGTGCCGGAGCAGCCGCCCGAGCCCCTGCAGCAGCGTGAGGATGGCCAGCGGCACCTGGTAGTCGGAAAACGAATTGCCGCCCTCCTGTTCGATCTGCTCCATGCGGGCCGCGGTCAGGGGGTCCCCCGGAGAGGCGAACGGGAGCTTGTCGATCACCACGCAGCTCAAGGCGTCGCCGGCGACGTCCACGCCCTGCCAGAAGCTCGACGTGGCCAGCAGCACCGCGTTCGGCGTGGTGCGAAACTCGCGCAGGAGGACGCTGCGCGGCGAGTCTCCCTGCACCAGCAGCGGATACGGCAGCGTCGGATCGAGTCGGGCCTGCACGTCGCGCAGGTTCGCGTAACTCGTGAAGAGGATGAACGCCCGGCCGCGGGTGATGCGCAGCAGCGCGGTGACCTCGCGCGCCACGGCAGCGGTGAAGCCCGGGTGATTCGGCGGCGGCACCTTGCGCGGCAGGTAAAGGACGGCCTGCTCGCGGTAGTCGAACTCCGAGGGCACGCGCAGCTCGGTCGCGTCGACGATGCCCAGGCGTCCCCGGAGGTAGGAGAACGAGTCGTCCACCGTCAGCGTGGCGGAGGTCAGGACCGTACTCTCCTTCCGCTCGATCAGCAGCTCGCGGACGATGTCGGACACGTCGATCGGCGCGGCGCGCAGGAAAAGACCCCGCCCCCGGCGCTCCGCGAAGTAGACGTAGGCGGCGTCGCCGGCGGCCAGCAGGAACGCGAGCTCGGTGCGGATCTCCTCCGCCCGCCGGCCGAGCGCCGCCAGGTCGGTGCTGCCGGCCGGTCCGGCCAGCCGCGACGCCGCGGCGGCGAGATCGCCCAGGCGCCGTCCCAGGAGGCGCGCCGGCTCGGCGACGCCGGCGAACGTGTCGGCCGTCACCCGCGTGCGCTCCCCGGCCGCGGCCGCCGGTGCGAGCGCGGCGAAGAACAGATGGGCGTCGCTGCGCACGCCATCGAGCAGATCCAGCAGCTCCCGCACGGATGCTTCCTCCAGCTCCAGCTCCGGCGCCGGTGCCGCGTCGCCGGCGACGAATCGCCGTCCGTCGTGGCACAGCTCGTCGAGCCGGTGGTTGCTGACGGAAATGCCGAAGTACTGCGTCGCCACGTCCTCGATCTGGTGGGCCTCGTCGATGACCGCCACGTTGCAGGCCGGGATGACCTCTCCGTAGGCGCTCTGTCGCACGGCGGCGTCCGCGCACAGCAGGTGGTGGTTGACGATCACCACGTCCGACTCCGCCGCCCGCTGGCGCATCTTCGTGACGAAGCACTCCTGGTAGGCGGGGCATTCGGTGCCGATGCAGTTCTCGGACGTCGCTGCGATGTCGCTCCAGACGGCCAGATTGTCCGGGAGGTCCTCGATCTCGGCCCGGTCGCCCGTCTGGGTTTGGTCGGCCCACTCGGCGATCCGGTGGATGACGCCGCTTTCCGCCGGCGGGAGCAGCGCGCCCGCCGCCTCCGCGGACGCCGTCGCGAACCGGTGCAGGCAGAGGTAGTTGCCGCGCCCCTTCATGTACGTGGCGCGGAAGTCGACCCCGAGCGCTTTCCGCAGGTCCGGAAGGTCCTTGTAGAAGATCTGGTCCTGCAGGTTCTTGGTGCCGGTGGAGACCAGCACGCGCAGTCCGCTCAGGATGGCGGGAACGAGATAGGCAAGCGTCTTGCCGGTACCCGTACCCGCCTCGGCCAGCAGGACGCCGCCGTTCTCGAGCACACGCGCGGCGGCGGCGGCCATCCGCCGCTGGCCCGGCCGCGGCTCGAACGCCCGCATCGCGCGCGCGAGCGCACCGCCGTCGGCGAGCGCCCCGGCGACCCGTTCTTCCAGTCCCGGATCGCGCCCGCCGATCGTCGCCTCGCGGCTCCGATCGCCGCCCGACCGGGCCTCGCCGGGACTCTGCGCCGCTACGGCGCGGACTTCCGGATCTGGTCGTGGCGGGGAGGGCTCGGGTACAGGGGGAACTTCCGGCACAGCGCTTCCACCTCGCCTCGCACCATGGCGGCGACGCGGTCGTCCTCGGGCGCGGTCAGCACGCGCCCGATCAACTCCGCCACGGTGTCCATCTCCGCGTCCGCCATGCCGCGGGTGGTGAGCGCCGGCGTCCCGAGCCGTATGCCGCTGGCGACCATCGGCGGCTGCCGGTCGAACGGGATGGCGTTCTTGTTCACCGTGATGCCGGCCCGCCCGAGCGCCGCCTCGCAGACCTTGCCGGTGAGGCCGCGGGAGAAGACGTCCACCAGCAGCAGGTGGTTGTCGGTGCCGCCGCTCACGATCCGGAAACCCTGATCGGCGAGCGCGCCGGCCAGACGGCTCGCGTTGCGAACGACCTGGCGCTGATAGTCGGCGAAGCCGGGGGCCGCGGCCTCCCTGAAGCAGACCGCCTTGGCGGCGATGACGTGCATCAGCGGACCGCCCTGCACGCCGGGGAAGAGGGAGCGGTTGATCGCCTTCCGATGCGCTTCCCGGCACAGAATCAGGCCGCCGCGGGGACCGCGCAGCGTCTTGTGCGTGGTCGTGGTGACGATGTCGGAGTGCGGCACCGGACTCGGGTGAAGACCGGTGGCGACCAAGCCGGCGATATGCGCCATGTCCGTGACCACGGCGGCCCCGACGTCGGCGGCCGCGCGGGCGATGCGGGCGAAGTCGATGACGCGCGGATAGGCGCTGGCGCCGACCATGATCAGCGCGGGCCGGTGCTCGCGGGCGAGCCGCTCGAGCGCCTCGTAGTCGATGCGCTCGTCGTCCCGGCGGACGCCGTAGGGAACGATATCGTAGAGCTGTCCGGAGAAGTTCAGCGGGTGCCCGTGCGTAAGGTGCCCGCCGTGCGCGAGATCCATGCCGAGCACCGTCCGGCCCGGCTCGAGCAGCGCGAAGTACGCGGCCATGTTCGCCTGGGCGCCCGAGTGCGGCTGCACGTTGGCGTGCTCGGCGCCGAACAGGGCCTTGGCGCGATCGATCGCGAGCGACTCGGCGACGTCGACGTGCTCGCACCCGCCGTAGTACCGCCGGCCGGGATAGCCCTCCGCGTACTTGTTGGTCAGCGGCGAGCCCATGGCCTCGATCACCGCCGCGCTGGCGAAGTTCTCCGAGGCGATGAGCTCGAGCCCGTCGTTCTGCCGGGCCACTTCGTTGCGGATGGCCGCCGCGATCTCGGGATCGCTGGCCGCGAGCGGCTGCAGGCGGTCCGTGGGGCCGGTGGCCGCAACGGCCCGGCCGGCGTCGAGGGTCTGCGTCACGTAGTCCCTTCCAGGCTGCGTTCCAGATCGGCGATCTTGCCGACGCGCCGTTCGTGCCGGCCGCCGGCGAACGGCGTGTCGAGAAAAATCTCGACGATGGCCACTACCGTATCGGGCGGCAGCGATCGGCCGGCGAGAGTGACGACGTTGGCGTCGTTGTGCTCGCGGCACAGACGGGCGCCGTCGGGATCGTGCACGAGGGCGGCGCGCACGCCGGGCACCTTGTTGGCGGCGATCGACATCCCGACGCCGCTGCCGCAGATGAGCACGCCCCGGTCGAACGCGCCGGACGCGACTCCCTCGGCCACCGGCTGCGCGAAGTCGGGGTAGTCCACCGCCTCCTCCGAATGGGCGCCGAAGTCGACGTAGGTATGGGCCGGTGCGGACGAACCGTCGCCCGCGGCCCCGTCGAACGCACGCCGCAGGGACGCTTTCAACACGACGCCGTGGTGGTCGGCGCCGAGCGCAATCCGCATTGCGAAATTGTACTACGGTGTGTGTGGCCGGCGGCCTTCAGGAGCGTCTTCCGGGACGGTGTGTGCGTCCACGACACTCCGCAGGCGAACCGGTCGAATAGAATGTGGCGGTCCTTTTTCGGCTCCACCAGTGAAGTCCACGAATCGACCGGCAGGCCGGCCGCGGACGGGCTCCGGCCCCGCGGCCGATGCGGCGGCCGCCGCCCGCCCGCGGCTGCGGCGGCGCCCGGCGACGAGCGGTGGAGCTTCGGGCGCGCAGGCGGCGCCCCGCGCGGCGCGGCACTCGCCCGGGAAGGAGGCCCGCCCGTCCGCCGCGGCGGGAAGCGCGCCGGCCGTCCGGCCGGTCGCGCGGGAGCCGGCGGTCGCGCTGGCGGCGCGCGGCGAGCAGCGCCTGAAGACCGGGCATCCCTGGATCTACCGCTCCGATCTCCGGCGTGTGGCCGCCGGGCCGGGTGACGTGGTGCGGGTGACCGGGGCCGAGCGCCGCGCGCTGGGCTACGGGCTCTACAGCAGTCGCTCGGTCATCGCCCTGCGGATGCTGACCAGGCGCGATGTCCGTCCCGACGCGGCGTTCTGGCGCCGGCGGCTGGCGGCGGCCGTGCGGTACCGGGAGGCCCTCGATATCGACGCCACCGCGTACCGGCTGGTTCACGGCGAGGGCGATCGACTGCCCGGACTGGTCGTGGACCGCTACGGCGACGTGCTCGTGGTGCAGGGCCTGTCGCAGGCGACCGACCGCCTGCTGCCGCTCGTCGCCGAGCTGCTGATCGAGCTGCTGCAGCCGACCGGCATTCTGCTCCGCAACGACCCGCAGGTGAGGACCCTCGAGGGACTCGAGCGCAAGGTCGAGCTGTGCCACGGCGCCGTTCCGCAGGCGATCGAGGTGCGCGAGGGCGCCGTGCGGCTGTCCCTCGACCCGTGGCAGGGGCAGAAGACCGGCCTGTTTCTGGACCAGCGCGAGAACCGTCTGGCCGCGGCCCGCTACGCGCGCGGGAGGGCGTTGGACGGCTTCAGCTATACCGGCGCGTTCGCCCTGCAGATGGCCCCGGCGTGCGACGAGGTCGAGGCGGTCGACGTCTCGGAGAGCGCCGCCGCGTCCGTCGCGCGGAACGCCGAGCTGAACGGAGCCGCCAACGTGCGCTCCCGCGCGGCCAACGTCTTCGACGTGCTGCGCGCCTACGACCGGGCGGGGGAGCGGTTCGACACGATAGTGCTCGATCCCCCGGCGTTCGCCAAGAACCGGGGAGCCGCGGAGCGGGCGCTCGCCGGCTACAAGGAGATCAACCTGCGCGCGCTGCGCATCCTCGCGCCGGGCGGGATCCTCATCACGTCGAGCTGCTCGTACCACGTCGACGAGCCGGCGTTCACCGGCATGCTGGCCGCTGCCGCGGCCGACGCCCGCGCGGACGTCCGGGTGGTCGAGAAGCGGCTCCAGAGCCGCGATCACCCGGTGCTGGCGACCGTGCCCGAGACCTCGTATCTGAAGTGCGTCGTGCTGCGCCGGATGTAGCCCGGCATCGTCGCCATAATCCACGGGACCGCACCGCTTCGGCGGCGCGGATTCCTGCCCGGGACGGCCGCCGGTGGGGATGGGGCGGCGGGGCCGCATGCTATATTCGTTCGCACTTCTCAGACAAGGAGCGACTCATGGCGAGCCCTGCCGCTTCCATGCCTTCCGTAGAATCCCGTTTCGCCGAGGCCTTTCCGAACTCGCGCAAGGTGTACGTCGAAGGGGAGCGCGTCCGCGTTCCGCTGCGCGAGATCGCGTTGTCGGGCGGCGAGGCCCCCCTGCAGCTGTACGACACGAGCGGTCCGTACGGGGGGGACGTGCGCGCCGGCCTCGAACCGTTGCGCCGCGACTGGATCGCCGGGCGGGGGGACGTCGCCGAGGTCGCGCCGGCGGGCCGCGCGCACGGATCCGAGCAGATACCGGCATCGTTGCACCGGCCGGTCGTGCGCGGCGCACGGGCCGTCACCCAGATGCACTACGCGCGCAAGGGCGAGGTGACGCCGGAGATGGAGTTCGTCGCCCTGCGCGAGGGCTTCGAGCCGGACTTCGTCCGCGCCGAGGTGGCCCGCGGCCGGGCCATCATCCCGGCCAACGTCAACCACCCCGAGCTGGAGCCGATGGCGATCGGCCGCAACTTCCTGGTGAAGATCAACGCCAACATCGGCAACTCCGCGGTCACCTCGTCGATCGACGAGGAGGTCGAGAAGCTCCGCTGGGCGACGCTCTGGGGCGCCGACACGATCATGGATCTGTCGACCGGCGACGACATCCACGAGACGCGCGAGTGGATCATCCGCAACGCGCCGGTGCCGGTCGGTACGGTTCCCATCTACCAGGCCCTGGAGAAGGTCGACGGACGGCCCGAGGAGCTGACCTGGGAGATCTACCGCGACACCCTCATCGAGCAGGCGGAGCAGGGCGTCGACTACTTCACGGTGCACGCCGGCGTGCTGCTGCGCTACGTCCCGTTGACGGCGGGGCGGATGACCGGCATCGTGTCGCGGGGCGGTTCCATCCACGCCAAGTGGTGCCTGGCCCATCACCAGGAGAACTTCGCCTATACGCACTTCCGCGAGATCTGCGAGATCATGCAGGCCTACGACGTGTCGTTCTCGCTCGGCGACGGGCTGCGGCCCGGCTCCATCGCCGACGCCAACGACGAGGCGCAGTTCGCCGAGCTGAGGACCCAGGGCGAGCTCACCCGCATCGCCTGGGAGCACGACGTGCAGGTGATGAACGAGGGGCCGGGGCACGTCCCCATGCACCTGATCCGCGAGAACATGGAGAAGCAGCTCGAGTGGTGCGACGAGGCGCCCTTCTACACGCTCGGGCCGCTCACCACGGACATCGCCCCCGGCTACGACCACCTGACCTCGGCGATCGGCGCCGCGATGATCGGCTGGTACGGCACGGCGATGCTCTGCTACGTCACGCCCAAGGAGCACCTCGGCCTCCCGAACCGCGACGACGTCAAGGCGGGAGTCATCGCCTACAAGATCGCCGCCCATGCCGCGGATCTCGCCAAGGGACATCCGCGCGCGCAGGCGTGGGACGACGCGCTTTCGAAAGCGCGCTTCGAGTTCCGCTGGCAGGACCAGTTCAACCTGGCGCTCGACCCGGTCACGGCGCGGGCCTACCACGACGAGACGCTGCCGGCCGACGGCGCCAAGGTCGCGCACTTCTGCTCGATGTGCGGGCCGAAGTTCTGCAGCATGGAGATCACCCAGCAGATCCGCGACTTCGCGGCCGAGCGGGGTGTCGGCGACACGCAGGCGGTCAAGATGGGCCTGGACGAGAAGTCGGCCGAGTTCCGCGAGCAGCGAGAGATCTACGTGCCGGCGAAGTAACGCTTCTTGCGGATCACCCGTTCGCGCGGCCGGCCGGGCAGTTATCGCGCGAGACTTCGCGCGGACTGCCCGCTAGCGGTTCGGCATGCCCTCGGGCAGGGTGGTGATCTGGATGATCGTCGGGAAGGTCGCCGCGCCCGCCCCGGGCGCCGCGTGAATGTAGCCGGCCGCGCCGTTCCAGGTGTAGTCCTTTATCGTGACGCTCGGGCGGTAGTTCATCTCGCGGTCCCGGAACCGCGCCGTCTCGAACTGGTGGATCGCCGGCGCGTCGTACACCCGCCGGCCGCGCTCGCGCAGCACGACCGAGTAGTAGCGCACCATGTCGGCGAAGCGGGCGCTCGTTCCGAACAGGTGGAAGCGCTGTCCGCGGCCCGCGTCGTACGAGGTGATGTACTGCGCGTTCGGATAGACGGGCACGCCGAGGGTCGCTTCCGTCGGCGCCTCCGTGGGGGCCACCGCCGGCGCGTCGATCCCGGGCGCGGGCGCCGGCCGCGCGGGCGCTGCCCCGGGAGTGGGGAACGGACGCGGCACCGGCTGGCGTTGCGCGGGCAGCGGAACGGCCGTTGCGCCCGCCAGCAGCATCGCGCAGGCGACAATCGAGGCGCGGGAGTACGTCACGACCGTATTATGACGCATGCCGACCCTGCGTGCGTTCTGCGATGCCGGATACGACTGGCTGGTCCGGGTGCTGACCGAGCTGGTCCGTCTGGAGTCCCCTACCACCGATCCGTCCGCCGTCGATCGCTGCGGAGAGCGACTGGCGGAACATCTCCGCGAGATGGGCGGAACCGTCGAGCGCATCCCCTCGCCGACCAGCGGCGCGCACATGCGGGCGAGCTTCGGGTCCGGCCCGCCGGAACGGCAGGTCATGCTGCTCGGGCACTTCGATACCGTGTGGCCCGTCGGGCAGCTCGAGCGGATGCCGTTGCGGGAGGAGGACGGCCGCCTGTACGGACCGGGCGTGTTCGACATGAAGGCGGGCATCGTCATCGGAATGCTGGCCGTGCGGGCCCTGGCCGCGGCCGGGCGGCTGGCCCGGACGCGCGTGGTCATGTTGTGGACCGCCGATGAGGAGCGGGGCAGCCGTTCCTCCCGGGGGCTGGTCGAAGAGGAAGCCCGCCGGAGCGGCGCCGTCTTCGTGCTCGAGCCGTCCCTGCCGGAGGGGGCCGTCAAGACCGGCCGCAAGGGCTGCGGCGAGTTCGAGCTGCGCGTGCGCGGGATCCCGGCGCACGCCGGCATCGATCCGACCCGGGGCGCGAGCGCCATAGACGAGCTCGCGGCGCAGATCCGGGCGGTCGGCGCGCTCCGGGATCAGGAACGCGGATTGACGCTGAACGTGGGCTTCATCGAGGGCGGCGACCGTCCCAACGTCGTGGCCGAGCACGCCCGGGCCGTCATCGACGCGCGCGCCGCGACGATGGAAGATGCCCGTCGTCTCGAGCGCAGCATGCAGGCGCTGCGGCCCGTGCTCGACGGAACCAGCCTGGAGGTCAGCGGCGGATTCTCGCGGCCTCCGTTCGAGCGGACGCCGGCGGTGGCTCGCTTGTACGATGTCGCCCGGACCGTCGCGGCCGAGATGGGTCGGGAACTCGGTGAGGGCGTGACCGGCGGCGGCTCGGACGGGAACTTCACCGGCGCGCTCGGCGTCCCTACCCTTGATGGCCTGGGTGCGGTGGGCGACGGGGCGCACGCGCTGGACGAGCATGTCGTCACCGCCGATCTCACCTGGCGGGCCGCGCTGCTGGCCGGGCTGATCGCGCGGTCCGGCCAGGAGCTTGCGCCGAACGCAACGGAGTGAGTCCGGGACGAAAGGTCGTGGAGTGGGGGGATGGGCGGTTGCGCCGAGCCGGCGAGGCGTTTCGGGGCGCTAGAATAGATAGAGGAGGATCGCATGGGGAATACGGTCAAGACCGCTCTGCTGCTCGGTCTGCTCAGCGGCCTGCTGCTCGCGCTGGGCGAGTGGCTGGGCGGCTCCGGCGGGTTGCTGATCGCGTTTGTCTTCGCGGTGGTGATGAACTTCGGCTCCTACTGGTTCTCCGACCGCATCGTGCTCAGGATGTACCGCGCGCAGCCGGTCGGCCCAGAGCATCCGCTGCACGGGATCACGGCGCGGCTCGCGCAGCGCGCGAACCTGCCGATGCCGAAGGTCTATGTCATCGAGGACGACTCTCCCAATGCCTTCGCCACCGGACGGAATCCGAAGCACGCGGCGGTGGCGGCGACCACCGGCCTGCTGCGATTCCTCGACGAGCCTGAGATCGAAGGCGTCATCGCGCACGAGCTGGCGCACGTCAAGCACCGCGACATCCTCATCGGATCGGTCGCCGCTACCGTGGCCGCCACCATCATGATGGTCGCCCGCATGGCGCAGTTCGCGGCCATCTTCGGCGGTTTCGGCCGGGACGACGAGGAAGGCTCGAATCCCATTGCCCTGCTCGCCACGATCATCGTCGCGCCGCTCGCCGCGATGCTGATCCAGGCGGCGATATCCCGCTCCCGGGAGTTCGCGGCGGACCGCGGCGCGGCCGCCATCGCCGGCAATCCGTACGGCTTGGCCGGCGCGCTGAAGAAGATCGACGCCGCGCAGCAGCGGATTCCGCTGGATGCCAATCCGGCCACCGCGCACATGTTCATCATGATGCCGCTGTCTGGCCGCGGGCTGATGTCGCTCTTCAGTACGCACCCGCCGACCGAACAGCGCATCCGCGCGCTGCTGGGAACGATCTGAGCGGATTCACAGCCGCAGGCTGGGCGGCGCCGCCGGGGGTCGCGTGGAAACCGGCGCGGGCGCGCGCCCCGTTCCGGTCGCCGGCGCCGGCGACCGCCGGAGGCCGTACTTCGCTTTCAGGACGCCCATGACCGTCCTGAAGCGGGTCGCGTACGACGCCGCGGCGTACTTGCCCGCGTAGAGACGGCCGTACCCGGCCACGAGTTGCGGGTACTCGCGCGCCAGGAACTCGAGGAAGTGCCGCCGCGTGCCTCCCTCGAGGTGCAGCAGCATCGAGCCGACATAGGATGCCCCGCTGTCGGTCACCGCCTTGAGGGTCCGCTCGATCTTAGCCGGGTGGGAACTGATGCCCGGCACCACCGGGGCCAGCAGGACCCCCGCGTCGACTCCCGCGTCGCGCAGCCGCCGCACCGCGCGCAGCCGCTGGAGCGGGTGGGCGGTACCCGGCTCGAGCTTCCGCCACGCCTCCTCGTCCACCGTCGGCAGGCTGAACGTCACGCTGCACTCGGTACGGCCGGAAAGCTCGGCCAGCAGGTCGGCGTCCCGGACGGCCAGCGTCCCCTTGGTGACCAGTCCGATCGGGGCGGGACGGCGGACGAGCGTCTCCAGGACCCGCCGGGTGAGCCGGTAGCGGCCTTCTATCGGCTGGTACGGATCGGTGGCGGTGCCCAGGGCGATCATCTGTCCGCCGAGGGAGCGCTTCGACAGCTCGCGGGCGAGGACGTCCGGAAAGTTGGTCTTGACAAGCACCACCGACGAGAAATCGTCTCCCTCGCCGAGCTCCAGTTGCGACTGGTAGCGGCGGGCGAAGCAATAGTGGCAGCCGTGGGTGCAGCCGCGGTAGGGGTTCAGCGTCCAGCGGAAGGGCATTCCCTCGACGCGGTTGAGGGCCGAGCGGCAGGTGATCTCCTGGTAGGTCGCGCCTCCGGCGCGAAGCACGCCCTCGCGCGGACCGGCGGCGCCGGCTTCTCGAACCGCGACGGCCGCCGAGCGGGTGGTCGGCCTGCTCCCGAGATCGAACAGGGTGTCCTGCAGAGACATGTATATTCGCTTTTTGTTCGCTACATGCTCGCGCATGCCTGGCCGCTTGTCAACCCCCGCGACCTGGGAGCCCGTGGCAAGGGCTCCCAGGTCTCAGCCGAGCCGGGAGCGCCAGTCGTCGAGCAGATCGCGGAGCGTCTCTTCCAGGCCGATACGGGGTTCCCAGCCGATGTCCGCGGTGATGCGTCCGCGGTCGCCGAGAAGAAGCGCGTAGTCGCTCGGGCGGAGGCGTGCGGGATCGACCTGCACCGCCACCGGCGCGCGGGCCTGCGCCAGCAGCGCGGCGAGCACGTCGCGCATGCGGTGCGCGGAGCCCGAGCAGACGTTGTAGACGGCGCCGCGGGCCCCGCGCTGCATCAGCGCGCGGTACGCGCGAACGGTGTCGCGCACGTCCAGCAGGTCCCTCCGGGCGCTCAGGTCGCCGACCCGCAGCGTGGGTTCGGCGGCGCCGGCTTCGATGCGCGCAATCTGCCGGGCGAAGCTCGAAGCGGCGTACGACGGGTCCTGGCCCGGTCCGAAGTGCGTGAAGGAACGCGTCCGAATCAGCGCCAGACCGTCGGCGGCGTAGCGCGCGGCCAACATCTCCTGCGCCAGCTTGCTCACGCCGTACGGACTGACGGGACCGATTGCCGCGTTCTCGTCCAGCGGGCCGTCGTGAGGGCGATAGACGAGCGCCGAGCCGGGCAGCAGCACCCGCGCCGCGGGCGAGGAGCGTTGCAGCGCGGCCAGGAGGTGCTCGGTGCCGATCGTGTTGGTGCGGAGCGTCGTTACGCGGCTGTTCCACGAGCCGGCGACCGCGGCGGCGCCGGCGAGGTGGTAGACCTGTCCGGGCTGCAGCTCCGCCACGGCGCGGTCGACGGCGTCGCGGTCGAGAACGTCGACCTCCTGCCAGGCTATCCGCCCGTCCCCGGTGCGAACGGTTCGCGGCTCGGCGCCCTCGGCGCGCGGGCGCCGCCAGCCGACCACCTCCGGCGCCGGGCGCTCGGCGAGGAGCCGCGCGACGAGGTGGCTGCCGGCGAAGCCGGCCGCTCCCGTCACCAGCACGCGTTCGGCCATCGGCGCTTCGCCCCGGTGCTGCGGCTGCGGTCGCGGTGGCGCACCGTTAGCGGTACCCGCCTCCCGCGCCGCCGAAGTTGTTGGTGAACGTCCCCAGTCCGGCGAGGGTGAACGAGAGCGTGAAGCGGCGGTCCTGATCGATGAGGGCCCGCGTCCCCAGCCCCTCGAAGTTGAATACCTGGTAGTCGATCCGTAACCCGCAGCACTGCGCGTTGTAATAGAGACGGATCATCTGGGCCAGGAAGCGGCCGCGCCGGATGTCGTAGTTGAAGTCGTACAGACCGCCGAACTTGTTGTCCGGCGTGCGGAACGACGTCGACGAATTGATGTAGTTGTCCAGGCGCGACGGGCGATTGAATCCGGACAGGCCCTCGATGAAGCGGCGCTGGCTCCAGCCGCCGCTGGTCGCGATCCAGCCCCCGAGCTCGTAGCTCCCTTCGGCGGAGATGGTCCGCATCGGTCCCATGCGGAAGAGTGGAAGGTAGGGCACGCGCTCCAGGCTTGCCGGGCCGCCGGCAAGCAGCAAATCCTCCGTATCCCGCCCTGGGTCGAATTCCATGCGGACAGTGCCGCCGAGGTTCCGGGTCGGCTCGGCGCGCACGATGACCGATACCGGCGAGAAGTTGCTCGGCGGCGTCCCGCTGAAGCTGGTGCGGAAGCTGCGGTCGTACTGCGCGGCCCTTTCGTCCGTGTAGTAGCTCTGCGTCACCGAGGCGGAGAGGATCTCGCGCGCTACCGACTCCCGACCGCCCTCGAAGACCCGCGCGTAGAGGCGGGTGTCGATACCGTACTCGTACTGGACGACGTTGCCGACGATCGAGTCGATGCCCTCGATGCGGACGATCCGATCGAAGAGCCCGTCGTCGATGTCGCTCACGCGGGAGACGCCCACCCAGGGCTCGATCAGGTGCTTCATCCGCTCGGAGTAGCCGCTGTTCGGCGTGTCCCAGATCTTGATGAACGACGGACCGGTCGCACGGGTCGACAGCTCGAAGAACTGCCGGCCCACCGCGACGTCCACCTGTTCCCTGCTGACCAGATCCCGGCTCTCGTCCCAATAGGTGGCCCGCCAGCTCGCGGTCGAGTCGATCTTCAGGAAGGGCCAGCGGTTGAACGGAAACTGCAGCACCGGATACAGGTCGAACCGGCTGAGTCCCTGATCCCTCTCGGTCAGGACGCCTTCCCGCTCCCGTCGCGACCGTCGCAGCAGCTTGGCGTACTCGGCGTCGAACGAGAGGTACAGCGGCGCCCCGAACAGCTCGGTCTTGCCCCGCCCGAAGGCGATGCGCGGGCCGGCGCCGTTGAGCGCGGCGTCAGTGCCGAAGAATCTCTCGCTGTAGTCGTAGGTGCCGCTCAGCTCGTACTCGCCCAGCGGGCCGCTCAGGTTGCCCGACATGGACCGGCGCGAGTTGGAGGCGTCGAACACGTTGGTGTGGTAGGTCTGACGGACGTCGATGTCGGTGAAGTAGTCGATCTGGCCCCGCGCCGTCCAATCTCCCGGCAGGCCGTGCCGGGCCTGTCCCCGGTACTCGTCGCTCCGTCTCGCGTCCCGTGTCCTGGTGCCGCCCGCATAGGCGATTTCCGCCTCCGGTTCGTTGAGACGATAGAAGCGGAAGTCGCCCTGGGTTCCGTTGCCGCGCTCGTAGCGGTATTCGGCGCCGCGGCCGTCGCCGCCGTGCTGCGTGAACCAGTCGTGGTAGAAGGTGGCGTCCTGACTCCGGTCGATCGCCCAGAAAAAGGCGTTGCTGAGACTCGACCCCTGGTACCGCGAGGCCCCGTACGTCGGCATCAGGAAACCGGTCGCGCGGCCGTCTTCCTGGATCGGGTAGAACATGCCCGGCATGTAGAAGACCGGCACTCCCTTCACCTTGAGGACCGCGTTCAGGAGTATGGCGTGCCTGTCGAGGTTCAGGACGAACGTCGTCGCGACCATCTGCCACCGGGGCGTCGGCTGGACGCAGCTCGTGAACGCGCCCTTCGTGATCTTGTACGTCCGCGGGCCGGTCCGCTCGATCATCTGGCCGTGGAACAGCAGGTCGGCCTCCTGCGTGCCGAACATGCTGCGATCGACTTCGCCGCCCAGGTCGACCCAGCCGTAGGCTTCGTGAAAGACGGCCCGCTGGTCCAGCGTCCAGTACTCCACCCGGTCTGCGGAGAGGCGGACCTCGCGCGAGGAGAAGACGACGTCGCCCGACGCCTCCAGGCGGAGAGAGGGCGTCCGGGTCTCTTCCCCCGCGGCGGCCTCGCCGGCGGCCCCGCCGCCGTTCGTGCCCGCTGCGGCCCCGCCGGACGAATCCGCGTCGCCGGATTCCGCGGATGCCTCTTCCGGCGTGTCCACGTAGATGTCCACCTGGTCCGCGCTGAACGTGAAGCCGTTGCCCTCCAGCTCGACCTCTCCGACCAGGCGCAGGTGGTCGGCGCCCAGGATCTCGTAGCTCCACTGCCTGGTGTCGAACGGCAGGTCCGGGAAGAACTGTGCGGCCGCCTCGTCCGGCGCCAGCGGCAGGCACAGCATCCCGGCCAGGAGAAGCCGCGCCCGGCGGCTCGCCGTCGACTTCCGGGCGCCGCCGCAGGGGTTCTTGCCGGGGGCTCGGGAATCTCGATGCATCCAGTAACCGATTCTACTCCCGCGCCGGATCCCTCACCGGGCCGAGCGCCCCGAAACGCCTCGCCGGCTCGGCGTTTCGGCCCATCCCCCCCGCTCTGCGACCTTGCGTCTCAGAACTCCGCTTCGCTGCGTTCCGCGGCGCAAGCTCCCAGCCGGCCGCTGTCCAGTGCGCGCAGGACCTCGCCCACCAGGTAGACGGATCCGGTGACTCCCGCGACCGGGCCGCTCCGCCAGGCGGCCCGCAGGCCCGCGGCCGGCGAGGCCGCCGATTCAATCGGAACGCCGCGGGCGGCGGCGCGCGCCGCCGCCGCCAGGTCGGCCACCGGCGTCGCCCGCGGGCTGTCGATCGGGACGCAGACGATCCGCTTCGCCGCACCGCCGAGCGCCGCGAGCATGCCGGCGGCGTCCTTGTCGTCGAGAGCGCCGAACACGAAGGGCAGACCGGACGGATAGAGTCCGGTCACGTAGGTCCGGAGCGCCGCCGCGGCGGCCACGTTGTGGGCCGGGTCGAGCAGCATGCGCCGGCCGGGCGCGCAATCGATCAGCTCTATGCGCCCGCGCCAGCGCACGTGGGTCAGCGCCCGCTCGACGGCGGCGCGCGGGACCCGGATCCCGGCCGGTCCCAGCTCCTCCAGCAGACGCACCGCCACGGCCGCGTTGCGGAGCTGATGGCGGCCCCGCAGGGCGAGGGTCAGCGGTCCGTAGCGGTTGCGGGGCGTCTCGAGCGCCTCGACGCGGAGGAGGCCGTCAGCCTCGTGCCAGCGGACGGTCACGTCCGCGGCGGCGTCGACGAAGCGCGCGCCCGCGGCCGCCGCCTGCCGCCGGAGCACGTCGCGCGCCTCCGGCTTCTCCTCGGCACTGACGGCGACCGTGCCCGGCTTGATGACACCCGCCTTCTCGAAAGCGATCTCGCCGAGCGTGGAGCCCAGGTGCTGCTGGTGGTCGAGATCGATAGACGGGATCCCCGCGGCCGCTGCCCGCACCGTGTTCGTGGCGTCGAAGCGCCCGCCCATGCCCACTTCCAGCACCGCGACGTCGACCCCCCGGCGGCGGAAGAGCGACAGCGCGAGCGCCGTCGTCGCCTCGAAGAACGTCGGTGGATGGGCAAGCTCTCCGGTGGCGCGGAGCCGTTCGATCGTGCGGCGGATGCGGGCCGCCTCGAGCGCGAGCGCGGCATCGTCCACGGGGCGTCCGAGCAGTGCGAAACGCTCGTTCAGCTCGATCAGATGCGGCGAGGTGTACAGGCCCGTGGAGTACCCCGCGGCGCGCAGCCCGCGCTCGACCATGGCCGCGACCGAACCCTTGCCGTTGGTGCCGGCGATCAGGACCGACCGGAACTGCCGGTCGGGGTGGCCCAGGGCGGCCTTGAGCGCCTCGATGTTGTCGAGTCCGAGCTTGATCCCGAACCGCTCCAGCCGGAACAGGTAGGCGAGCGGATCGTCGGACGGCAGGCCGGAAGGGGGCGCTGGGACCATGCGGCCGGCTCCGGCGTCGCGCTACGGGACCGCGGTGCGGGGCACGTAGTAGCGCGTGCGGTTGCCCATGTCGTCGATCTGCTTCAGCAGGTCGTCGAGCGCGCTCTCGCCCCATCCGAGGTCGAACTCGGAAGTCTCCACCACCAGCAGCGGGGTCGCCGTGTAGTGGAAGAAGAAATGGTGGTAGGCCTCGTTCAGCTCGCCCAGGTAGCGATCGTCCGGCGCGGTCTCCGGCGAGCCGTGCCTTTCCCGGGCGCGCGCCCGCCTCCGCAACACCTCCGTCGGGGTCTGGAGGTAGATCACCAGATCCGGCGTGGCCACGTTCGGAGCGAGCAGGTCGTAGAGCCGCTGGTAGATGAAGAGCTCGTTGTCGTCGAGGTTCAGGAACGCGTAGATCTTGTCCTTGTCGAACAGGTAGTCCGAGATGGTCAGGCGCTTGAACAGGTCGGACTGCCGCAGCGCGACCTGCTGGCGGTGCCGGGCCAGCAGCGAGAACAACTGGGCCTGGAAGGCCGCGCCGGGGCGGCCCGCGTAGAAGTCGGCCAGGAACGGATTCTCCGTATCGTCGAGTATGACCGCCGCGTCCAGCCGCGCCGCGAGACGCTCGGTGAGGGCGAGCTTTCCGACGGCGACGGGGCCTTCGATGGCGATGTGCCGGAAGTCCACGGTGGGCCGAGTATAGTCAATGCCACGTGCTATGATCGCGTTTCTCTCCGGCTCGTTCTCCATGTCTCGCGCACTGCCGGTGGCTTGTCTCGTCCTCGTCGCGGGGTGTGCGGCCACACCGCCCGCTACGGTTCCGACACCTTCCGCCGCACCGGATCCGATGGCCTGGATTCTGCGGCTGGAGGACGAGCGGCGGCTTGCCGATCCGGGGCCGGCTCCCGGCGCCGGCGTGCGTGCGGCGGTGGGGTCCGCGGCCGGCCCGCCGGTGTTGCGCCCGGACCTGCTGGCGCTGCTCGAAACGCCGGCGGCGTACCTCCGGCGCCGCGCCGCGCTGGCCGTCGGCAGGGTCGGATCCCGCGCCGGCGTCGACGCATTGGTCGAGCGCCTGACGGATCCCGAGGCCGAAGTACGCCAGATGGCGGCTTTCGGCCTCGGCCTGATCGGAGATGCCGGCGCCGCCGGGGCGCTCGTCGACGCGCTCGACGATCCTGCGCTGCCGGTCCGGGGCCGGGCCGCGCAGGCCCTCGGCTTCCTGGGGGAGCGGTCGGCCGCCCCGGCGATCGGGGCGCTGGTCCGCCGCCTGGCGCCCTCGGCCTACGACCTCGAGCCGGACGACCTGACCTGGCCGTTGAGCGACGAGGTCGAGGCGTTTCGTCTGGGTCTCTACGCGCTTGCCGACCTGCAGGCGTTCGAGCCGCTCGCCGAGGCGGTGCTCATCGACGAGGGACGCCCGATTCTCTGGTGGTGGCCCGTCGCCTATGCGCTCGGGCGAATGGAGGATCCGCGCGTCCTGCCCGCACTGTCCACGCTGGCCGGCGTCCAGGGCACCATCGGCGTCGCCCTGGCCGCGCAGGGGCTCGGCGCGCTGGGCGATCCGCGCGGCGTCGAGGCGCTCGAGGATCTGCTGAGAGTGGATCGCCGGGACCGGCTGGTCGTGACCAGCGCCGTGCGCGCTCTCGGCGCAATCGACGATCCGGCGGCCGTGGCGGCGCTCGACCGCTTCGTCCGCATCCGGAGGCTGGACCGGCAGCTCCGGCGCGTGGCGGTAGAGGCGCTCGCGAACCACGCGGGAGATGCTTCGGTCGAGGTCTTCGTCGAGCTGCTGGGGCATCCCTGGGCGCCGCTGCGGGCCGCGTCCCTGCGAGCGCTGGCGCGGACCGATCCCGAGCGGTTCCTGTTCGCGTTGTCCGGCCTGGGCGCGGACCCCGACTGGCGTGTCCGCGCGGCGGCTGCCGACGGGCTCGTTCACGTCGATCCCGAGGCGGGAGTCGCCACGCTGACGGCCATGCTCGCCGACGCGGACCGGCGCGTCGTCCCCGCGGTGCTGGAGGCGCTGGTCGCTGCCGGCGCGCCGGAAGCGCCGGACCTGCTGCTGGAGCAGTTGGAGACGGCCGACGCCGTGGCGCGCGGCGCGGCGGCGCGCCTGCTGGGCGAGTTGCGGCCGGCGGGAGCCGGCGGCGCGCTGGCGGCCGCCTACGACGCGGCCGAGGCGGACCCCTCGTTCGAAGCGCGCGCCGCGATCGTCGAGGCGTTGGCCGCGTACGGCGCGGACACGGCCGGGGACACGCTGCGCCGTGCGCTCGCCGATCGGGACTGGGTAGTCCGCCTGCGGGCGGCCGAGCAGCTCGCGGAGCTGACGCCGGACGCTCGACCCTACGCCGAGATCGCGCCCGCGCCGGCGGAACACGGGGTCGACCACGGCGCGCCCCGCCTGACCAGTCCGCCCGTGTCGCCGCACGTCTATTTCGAAACGGGCCGCGGCACCATCCAGATCGAGCTCGCCGTGCTGGACGCGCCGCTGACGGCGGACACCTTCGCGACGCTCGCGCGCCGGGGTTTCTTCGACGGGCTGACGTTTCACCGCGCGGTGCCGGGGGAAGCCGTGTACGGCGGAGACCCGCGGGGCGACGACCACGGCGGACCCGGATTCACGCTGCGCGACGAGCCGAGCCAACTGCCCTTCCTCCGGGGCACGGTCGGGCTGGCGCGCGATCGCGCGGATGCGGGAGGCAGCCGGTTCTTCATCACGCTTCTGCCGCAACCCCGGCTCGACGCCCGCCATACGGCGTTCGCCCGCGTCGTCGCGGGCATGGAGGTCGTCGACGCGCTGCAGACCGGCGACCGGATCAATCGCGTCCTCGTGTGGGACGGCGTGCAGCCGTTCCGCGGAGCGGGCGGGCAGTGACTTCCGCGGATCCCGGGAGTCGGTGGCGTGGAGCCCCGCTGCATGACTCGTGGACTCAGCCTTCCGTGAGGCTGGTCCGCAACCGCTGCCGGCGGCGGTGACGCGCGAGGGCGAGCTCTATCAGCCGGTCGATGAGCGCCGGATAGGGCAGTCCCGAGGCCGCCCAGAGCTTGGCGTACTGGCTGATCGCGGTGAACCCCGGCAGCGTGTTGGCCTCGTTGACGTACAGCCGGTCGCCGGCTTCGTCGAGCAGGAAGTCCACGCGCGCCATGCCGCTGCAGTCGAGGGCGCGGTACGCGTCGACGGCCAGCGCGCGCACCTGCTCGGTCCGCGCGGCCGGCAGCCGGGCGGGGATGACGATCTCGGAGCGGTCGTCCAGGTACTTCGCCTCGTAGTCGTAGAACTCGCCGGAAGGGATCACCTCGCCCGGCACGGACGCCTCGGGGGCTTCGTTGCCGAGAACGGAGCACTCGATCTCTCTCGCCGCGGGCACCGCGACCTCGACCAGGAGCTTGTCGTCGAACGTCCAGGCCAGGGCCAGCGCGGCGCGGAGGCTCTCGGTGTCGACCGCCCGGGACACGCCGACGCTCGATCCGAGATTCGCCGGCTTGACGAACAGCGGATAGTCGAAGGCGGCCTCCAGGCGCCCGATCGCCCCGTCCGGATCGGTCTCCCATTCGAGACCGCCGACCACGCGCCCGGGCACCACCGGCAGTCCGTGGGCCCGCAGGAGCACTTTCGCCACCGCCTTGTCCATGGCGGCGGCCGAAGCGAGCACGCCGGCCCCGACGTAGGGCATGTTCGCCAGCTCCAGCAATCCCTGCAGGGTCCCGTCCTCTCCATACGGACCGTGGACGATCGGGAAGACGACGTCCAGGGCGAGCTCGGCGACGGTCGCCCGGTCCAGGTCGTTCCCGTGCGCGCCCGGCGCGTCGCGCGCGATCGTGAACAGCGGGTTCCGCGCCGGGTGGGCGACCAGGTGCGCCTCGGCGCCTCTGTCGGCCGGCAGCGCCCCTGCCGCGCGTGCGCCCGTGATCACGGCGGCCGCCGACTCGGTCGACGGCGGCCGCGCGGCGATGGACCAGCGTCCGGACTTGTCGATGAAGAGCGGGACCGGCTCGTAGCGGTCGCGATCGATGTGGCTGAAGATGGCCGCCGCGGACGCGAGCGACACTTCGTGCTCGCTCGATCGCCCACCGTAGATGACGCCGACGCGGAGCCGCCCCACAGGTAGGGGTAGTATACGTGACCGGGTGACGGAGACGGCCTGGTTCGAGGTGACCGCGGGCGACGGCCGCGCGCGTTGCGGGCGCCTGCGCACCCCGCACGGCGCGGTGGAGACGCCGGCGTTCATGCCGGTGGGGACGGCCGGCGCGGTAAAGGCGGTGACGCCGCGGGATCTGGATGCGGCGGGCGCCGCCATCGTCCTCGCCAACACCTATCATCTGCACCTGCGGCCGGGCGACGAGCTCATCGCCCGGCGGGGCGGACTGCATCGCTTCATGGGCTGGGACGGGCCCATCCTGACCGACAGCGGAGGCTACCAGGTGTTCAGCCTGGCCGCCCGCCGCGTGATCGGCGAGGCCGGCGTCCGCTTCCGGTCGCACCTCGACGGCAGCGAGCACGAGCTGACGCCGGAGACCGCGACCGACATCCAGGCCCGGCTCGGCAGCGACATCGCGATGGCGTTCGACGAGTGCACTCCCTGGCCGGCGTCGCTCGCCGCGGCGCGCGAGTCGATGGAGCGCACGCTGCGGTGGGCCCGTCGCTCCCGGGGGCGTCACGATGCCTTGGCGGGATCGCCCCGGGGCGCCGGCGCGGTCATGACGACGCCGGGTCAGCTCCAGTTCGGCATCGTGCAGGGCGGCATGTATCCGGCGCTGAGAGAGCGAAGCGCGCGCGAGACCGTGGACCTGGGCTTCCACGCCTACGCGATCGGCGGGTTGAGCGTCGGGGAGCCGACGCCGGTGATGTACGACGTGACGGAAGTCACCGCCGCGATGCTTCCGGCCGACCGGCCGCGGTACCTCATGGGAGTGGGCACGCCCGCCGATCTCGTCGAGTCGGTGGCCCGCGGGATCGACCTGTTCGACTGCGTGCTTCCGACCCGCAACGCGCGCAACGGGCAGCTCTTCACGTGCAACGGCCCGCTCTCCATCAAGGCCGCCGCCTGTGCCGAGGACGACCGTCCGGTGGAGGCGGACTGCGGATGCTATACGTGCAGCAACTTCACGCGGGCGTACCTGCGCCACCTGCACGTGGCGAAGGAGCTGACCGGCGCGGTGCTCAACACGGTGCACAATCTGCACTTCTACCTTGACACGATGCGGCGGATCAGGGAGGCTATCCAGTCGGGCGGTTTCGAACGCTTCCGGCAAGCCTTCCACCACGCCTACTGCCGTCGGCAGAGACCAGAGACCCCGGAAGCTCTGACGCAGCAATGAGTGTGCACCACGTCGAAGCGTTGCTCGCCATGGCCCAGCCCGCAGGCCAGCAGCCGGGTCCGTTCATCCAGTTTCTCCCGCTGATTCTCATCCTCGGCATCTTCTACGTGATCATCTGGCTGCCGATGAAGCGGCGGCAGAACAAGATCCGGGAGTTCCAGGCGGCGCTGAAGGTGGGCGAGAAGATCGTGACCACCAGCGGCATCTACGGCTCGATCACGAAGCTGCACGACAAGTCCGTGCAGATACAGATTGCCGACCGGGTACGGATTCAGATCGCGCGCAGCGCCATCGGCGGCTATCAGGGCCAGGATCCCGTCGTGCAGGAAGGGAGCGGCTCGTAGGGGACGGCCATGCAGAAGAACCTGCAGTGGAAACTGCTCGCAATCGTGGTGGTCACCGGGCTCGCCGCCTGGGGCGTCTACCCTCCCGGGGACCAGATCCGGCTCGGGCTCGATCTGAGCGGCGGCGCGCACCTGGTGCTGCGCGTGGAGACCAGCGACGCGCTGCAGGTGGAGACGGAGACCGCCGCCGAGCAGCTCGGCGAGCAGATGTCCGTCCAGGGGATGGACGCGGCGACGGTGGTGCCGGTCGACGCGGAGACGATTCGCGTCGAAGGGGTGCCGGGGGAGAGGGATCAGGCCTTTCGCCAGTTGTCCGACGAGCGGCTCGCCGTGTCCTACGATCGCGAGCCGGGCGCCGGCGGGTCGTACACGTTCCGGATGCGCGGGCCGGTGGCCTCTTCCCTCCGCGAGGAAGCGGTGCGACAGGCCCTCCAGACCATCGAGCGGCGCGTCAACGAGCTGGGGGTCTCCGAGCCGATCGTGGCCCCGCACGGCATAGGCGGCGACCAGATTCTCGTCCAGCTCCCCGGCGTGTCGGACGTGGCGCGTGCGAAGTCGCTCATCCGTTCGACCTCGCTGCTCGAGCTGAAGCTGGTCGAGGAAGGGCCGGCGGCGAGCCGGGAGGCGCTCCTGCAGACCAGGAACGGCGTGGTGCCGCCGGACATGGAGGTGGCGACCCAGCCGAGCGGCGCCGAGCCGTTCTACTACCTGGTGCGGCGGGTGGCCGCGGTGACCGGCCGCGATCTGCGAAACGCGCGGCCGTCGCTCGACGAGTTCAACCAGCCGGCCGTCAGCTTCACGCTCAACCGCGAAGGCGCCCGCAAGATGGGCGACATCACCGGCGCCAACCTCGGCCGCGGACTGGCGATCATCCTCGACGGGCAGGTGCGGTCGGCGCCGACCATCCAGGGACGCATCACCGACAGCGGTCAGATCACGGGGGTCAGCCAGCAGGAGGCGGAGGATCTGCAGATCACCCTCCGGTCCGGCGCCCTGCCCGCGTCGCTGACCTACCTGGAGGAACGGACCGTCGGTCCGACGCTCGGCGCCGACTCGATTCGCGCGGGGGTCGCGGCCTCCATCGCCGGGCTCGTGCTGGTGGCCATCTTCATGCTGGGGTACTACAAGCTGGCGGGCATCAATGCCGTCGTGGCGGTGGTGTTGAACCTGCTGATCCTGATGGCGTGCATGGCCTACATCGAGGCGGTGCTCACGCTGCCGGGCATCGCCGGCCTGATCCTGACCATCGGCATCGGCGTCGACTCCAACGTGCTGATCTTCGAGCGCATCAAGGAGGAGCTGCGCTCGGCGAAGAGCGTCCGCTCGGCGGTGGCCGCCGGTTTCGACCGCGTCCTGCTGACGATCATCGATACGCACGTCGCGTCGCTGATCGCGGCGGCGTTCCTGTTCCAGTTCGGGTCCGGGCCCATCCGGGGTTTCGCGACCACGTTGTTCTTCGGCCTCGTGTCGAACGTGTTCACGGCCGTCTTCGTCTCGCGATCGCTGTTCGAGACCGTCCTGTCGCGTCGCCGCGTCGCGACGCTGAGCATCTGAGATGGCGCTGTTCAAGGAGCCCCGCATCGACTTCGTCGGCCGCCGCTGGTACGCGTTCGGTCTGTCCGTGCTCGTGGTGGCGGCCGGCATCGTCGTGCTGTTCCTGCGCGGAGGTCTGCCGCTCGGGATCGACTTCTCCGGCGGTTCGCTGATCGTGCTGCAGTTCGAGCAGCCCACCGGCGAGGGGGCCGTCCGCGACGCCCTCGTGAGCGTCGAGGAGAAGGTCGTTCAGCAGTACGGGGACCCCGGCGACAACGAAGTGCTCGTGCGCCTGCCCCTGGCCGGCCCGGAGGTGGGCGCCAGCCTGGAAGCGGGCGCGAACGAGGTCGTCGACGCCCTGGGCTCCAGCAGCCTCGGAGAGTTCGAGGTCATCAGCCAGGAGCTGGTCGGTCCCGTCATCGGACAGGAACTGCAGCGCCGGGGCGTCAATGCGTTCGTCTTCGCGATGGCCGGCATTCTCGTCTACATCGGCCTGCGGTTCCGCTTCAGCTTCGCGGTCGGCGCGGTCGTGGCGGTGGTGCACGACATCGCGGTCACCATCTCGCTGCTGACGTTCTTCGGTTACGAGCTGTCGCTCAACGTCGTGGCCGCCATGCTGACGATCACCGGGTACTCGGTCAACGACTCGATCGTCGTCTTCGACCGCGTGCGGGAGAACCTGCGCGTGATGCGGCGCGACGCGTTCGCCGTGCTCGTGAACAAGAGCATCAACCAGACGCTGGCCCGCACCGTGATCACGTCGGGCACGACGGGGGTTGCGGTCCTTGCGTTGTTCGTGCTGGGCGGCGAGGTATTGCGCGGTTTCGCGTTCACCATGCTGGTCGGCGTCTTCAGCGGAACGTACTCGACGATCTTCGTGGCGGCGATAATTGCGATCGCCATCACCGAGCGGCGCAGCGCCAGGGTGCAGCGCGCCGTGGCGCCGAAGCCGGCGGCGGAAGAGAAGCCGCAGCAGCAGGCGCCGGCGCAGCGGCCCAAGCGACGGTCGCGGCGCGCGCGGGCGTCCTAGCGCGGGCGTCCCGGGAGCCGTGGCGGGAACCCCGGATGGCGGCAGCCTACGATCCGTGAACGCGCTGGAAGCCGCGCTGCTCGGCACGTTGCAGGGACTGACCGAGTTCCTGCCCGTCTCGAGCTCGGCGCACCTGCTGCTGGCCCGGGCCTTCTTCGGCTGGGACACGGAGGCCCGGTTCGGTTTGGCTTTCGACGTGGCATGCCATATCGGCACGCTGCTGGCCGTGCTGGCCTACTACCGCCGGGACGTGACGGATCTGGCGCGGGCCGCGGCCCGGCCGCGCACATGGTTGGGCGGGCCGGGCGACTCGGCGGCGCTGGTACGTTCCATCGCCGTCGGAACCGTCCCGATCGGGGTCGTAGGCCTTGCCGCGGCGGATTTCGTGACCGGCGCGCTGCGCACCGTCGGGGTCGCCGGTACGATGCTGCTGCTCGGCGCCGTGCTCATGCTGGCGGCCGAGCGCGCCGGAGCGCAGACGCGCGACGAAACGAAGCTGGGCACGTGGGAAGCGTTCGGGCTCGGCCTGGCGCAGGCGTCGGCGCTGGTGCCGGGCGTCTCGCGCTCGGGCGCCGTGCTGGTCGTGGCGATGCTGCTCGGCCTGCGCCGCGAGCGGGCGGCCCGCTTTGCGTTCCTGCTCGGCATCCCGGCGATTCTGGCCGCGGGCGGCAAGGCGGTGCTGGACATGGCTGCGCAGGGGATGCCGTCGGGAGATTCGGCGTTGCTCGCGGTCGGTGTGGTTTCGTCCGGAGTTGTCGGATACGCCGCGGTGAAGTTCTTCATGGGCTACGTTTCGCGTCATTCGCTCCATCCGTTCGCCGCCTACCGCGTCCTGCTCGGGGCCGTGGCCCTGGCCTGGGTCGCCGGATGGTGACGGACTTCGGGTCGTAGAACGATGCAGTGGCTGCGCCGCAGTCTGATCGCAGGATTCGTCGTGATCGTCCCGCTGGTGATCAGCGTCGCGGCGTTCGTCTGGCTGTTCCAGTTCATCGACGGCGTGATGGGGCCGGTGTACGTCCGGTGGATCGGCCGCGAGATTCCGGGCTTCGGTCTGGCGACGCTGCTGCTGCTCGTGGTGGCGGTCGGGGCGTTCGCGACCAACGTGCTCGGCGCCAGGCTGCTCCGGCGCGGCGAGGCCTACCTGATGAAGCTGCCGGTGTTCCGCGGCATATATTCGCCGGTCAAGCAGCTCGTGGAGGCCTTCTCGCCGGACAACGAGCTCAGCTTCAAGCGTGTCGTCCTGATCGACGATCCCAAGCGCGGCCTGGTGATGGGCTTCCTGACGAAGGAGTTCACGATCGAGGGACAGGAAGACGCGGGCGTGCACGTGGCGGTCTACGTTCCCACCAACCACGTCTACTTCGGAGACGTTCACATTTATCCGCGCGACGTCGTATCCTTCCCCGCGCTGACCGTGCAGGAAGGGTTGCAGGTGTTCCTCACGGGCGGCATGGCGCTGGCGGAACACCTGCCGGTCGAGAGGCAGCAGATCGAGAAACAGCAGGCCGAGACACGGCAGGCCGAGACGCGGACACGGCAGGCCTGAGTTTCCAGGGAGCGGCAGAGGACGGAATGGAGCAGCAACTGTACTTCGTACTCGGGTTCGGGATGCCGGTCGCCGCGGCGGCTTTCGCGTTCTTTCTGATTAACCGGATCAACCGTCACGAGCCGGGCGACGAGCGGATGCAGCGCATCGCGGCGCTGATCCGTAGCGGCGCCATGGCGTTTCTGAAGACGGAGTACACCGTGCTCGCCGCCTTCGTGGGCGTCATGTTCGTCGTGCTCGTGACGTTGCTGCCGGGCGATTCGTTGCTGACCGGGGTGGCGTTCCTGGCCGGCGCCGTGCTGTCGGCCACCGCGGGGTGGATCGGCATGCGTACGGCGACCAGCGCCGCGGTGCGGACCACCCACGCGGCGACCACGAGCCTCTCCGCCGCGTTGCGGGTGGCGTTCTCCAGCGGCGCGGTCATGGGACTGACCGTCGTCGCGCTCGGGACGCTCGGCATCGCCCTGCTCTACTTCCTGTACGGGGGCCTGAGCGGCGCCGGGGCCGGCGCCGTGGAGTCGCTGTTCGGGTTCTCCCTGGGCGCGTCGTCGATAGCGCTCTTCGCCCGCGTCGGGGGCGGGATCTACACGAAGGCGGCCGACGTGGCCGGTGACCTGTCGGGCAAGGTGGAAGCGGGCATTCCCGAGGACGATCCCCGCAACCCGGCCACGATCGCCGACAACGTGGGCGACAACGTCGGCGACGTCGCCGGCATGGGAGCGGACCTGTTCGAGTCGTACGTCGGCAGCATCATCTCCTCCATCGCGCTCGCCTGGGCGCTTACGGCGGCGGCGGCCAATGCGCTCTGGGGTGTCGACGAGGCGGCGTTCGGCGGGCTGCAGTCGACGCTCGTCGTCTTTCCGATCCTTCTCGCCGGCGTCGGCATCCTGGCTTCGATTCTCGGCACGTTCGTCGTCAACACGAACGACGAGTCGAAGATCGGCAGCGCCCTGCAGCGCGGCCTGCTGGTGGCGTCCGTGCTGGTCTTCCTGGGCGCGGGCGCTCTGGTCAGCGTTCTCGACATTCCGCTCGCGGTGCTCTGGTGCGTCGTCGCCGGGGTGGTCGCGGGAGTGGCGATCGGCCACGTCACCGAGTACTACACGGGGAAGGACAAGCCGCCGGCGCACAAGATCGCCCAGCAGTCCGAGACGGGTCCGGCCACCAACATCATCGCCGGTCTCGGCGTCGGGATGATGTCATGCGCGATCCCCATCCTGATCATCTGCCTGGCGATCTACACCAGCTTTGCGCTCGCGGCGCTCTACGGGATTGCGATCGCCGCGGTAGGCATGCTCTCCACGCTCGGCATCAGTCTGGGGGTGGACGCCTACGGGCCGGTCGCCGACAACGCCGGCGGGATTGCCGAGATGAGCGGGCGCGAGGCGTTCGTGCGCGAGCGGACCGACGCGCTCGACGCGGTCGGCAACACGACGGCGGCCATGGGCAAGGGGTTCGCCATCGGGTCCGCGGCGCTGACGGCGCTGGCGCTGTTCAGCACGTTCCGCGCGACGGCCGATGCCGCGGTCGCCGAGGCCGGCGGGGCGGCCGCCTTCGAGCCGCGGCTGCTGAGTCTGGCCCTGGACAATCCGAACGTCCTGCTCGGCATGCTGCTCGGAGGCATGCTGCCCTTCCTCTTCTCCGCGCTCACGATGAACGCGGTGGGACGCTCGGCCAACGACATGATCGAGGAGGTGCGCCGGCAGTTCCGCGAGATCACGGGTCTGCTCGAAGGCGAAGCGGAGCCCGATTCGGCGCGCTGCGTGGAGATCTCGACCCGTTCCGCGATCCGCGAGATGGTCGCTCCCGGACTGATCGCCGTGCTGGCGCCGGTGGTGACGGGCTTCGTGCTCGGCGTGTCGGGCCTCGGCGGCCTGCTGGCCGGTGCGCTCGTCACCGGCGTGCTCATGGCCCTGATGATGGCGAACGCGGGCGGCGTCTGGGACAACGCCAAGAAGTACATCGAGGAGGGCCACCACGGCGGCAAGGGGTCGGAGCCGCACAAGGCGGCGGTCATCGGCGACACGGTAGGCGACCCGTTCAAGGACACGTCGGGCCCGAGCCTGAACATCCTCATCAAGCTGATGACCATCGTCGCCGTGATCTTCGCGCCGCTGGTGGTCGCCTGGATGCAGTAGCCGGGAGGCCGCACGCGGTAGGGCGGGGCGGTCTGCGGGCGGTCTGCGGGGAGCGGCAAGGTTGACGCTCCGTAGCGGGACGGTTAAGATGCCGCACCTTGCGCGGGCCGCCCGGCGGACGGGCGGCCCGCGGGGGCCGGGGCCGCGCGGACGCGGCGCGGCAGAATCGATGGTCCGTTTCTGTGCGGCCGGTGTCTAACATCGGGTGAGTGGGAAGTCGTTCGGCTCGTTGACACGGAGTGGCGGCCTGCTATAATCGGCGCTTTCCAGGGGAAGTCCGCGCATTCGGCAGGCCAGGAGGCGTGCTATGGCTGACACGAGAAAACAGAGCAAACCGGCGCAGGGGGCACCGGCCAAGAAGGCCGCGCCCGTGATGTTCGGGGAGATCTCGAATCCGTCGATTCAGGTCGGTGCGCGCAAGTGGTACACACTGCCGCTATCGATCGTCGCGCACGTGGTCGCGATCGGCGCAGTCGTGATCGTCCCGTTGATGGCCATGGATGCGCTGCCGACGCCGGCGTCGATGATGGCGTTCGTCGCGGCGCCGCCTCCGCCGCCTCCGCCGCCCCCGCCGCCTCCGCCGCCGGCCGCCGCCGAGGCTGCGCCGCCGCCGGTGATCGACGTGAACCCGAATGCGGCGCCGATTGTCGCGCCGGAGCAGATCGTCGACGAGGTAGGCTTCGACATCAACCGGGTACAAGGTGTCCAGGGCGGCGTAGCCGGCGGTGTCGTGGCCGGTATCGTCGGCGGCCTGCCGACCGCGCCGCCTCCGCCGCCTCCGCCGCCGGAGCCGGTTCGCGTGGGTGGCAACATCAGCCCTCCGACCAAGATCCGGGACGTTCCGCCGGTCTATCCGCCCGTGGCGCAGCAGGCCCGCGTGCAGGGCGTCGTGATTCTCGAAGCGGTGATCGGCCCCACGGGCGGCGTCACCGACGTCAAGGTGCTCCGCTCGGTGCCGTTGCTTGACGAAGCGGCGATCACGGCCGTCCGGCAGTGGCAGTACACGCCGACGCTGCTGAACGGCGTGCCGGTTCCGGTCATCATGACCGTGACGGTCAACTTCCAGTTGTCGTAACGTGGTGGAAATTCTCGTAAACGAATCGAAGAGACTGGCGACCAACGCGCGTCTCGCCGTAGGAGGAACAGATGGACTTTCTTGAGTTGTGGGAGCAGATGAGTTGGGCCGTGAAGGCTCTGATGTTCGTGCTGATCATCATGTCGATGGCGTCGGTCGGCGTCTTCTTCGAGCGGCTGTTCACCTTCATCCAGGCGACGAACCAGTCGAAGCTGTTCGCGCCGCAGGTGGCCAAGCATCTCAAGGACGGCAAGCTCAAGGAAGCCATCGGCGTCTCGCAGTCGAAGGACTACCGCTACAGCCACCTCGGAAAGGTCGTTCTGGCCGGCCTGCAGGAGTACCAGTTCCAGCAGGACAGCGGCGTCGACCTGCACAAGGACGACGTGGTCGACAGCGTCCACCGCGCGATTCAGCGCGCCGCGGCGCTCACCTCGTCCGACCTGAAGCGGGGCATGGGCATCCTGGCGACCATCGGCTCCACCGCTGTGTTCGTCGGCCTGCTCGCCACCACCCTGGGCGTCATCAACGCGTTCCAGGGCATCGCGGCCACCGGTTCCGGTGGTCTGGGTGCGGTGTCCGGCGGTATTTCCGAGGCGCTTGTCGGCACTGCGATCGGCCTCTTTGTGGCGATCCCGGCCGTCTGGTTCTTCAACTATCTGACCGGCCGGCTCGAGTACTTCGCCGTCGAGATGGACAACTCGTCGTCCGAGCTCGTCGACTACTTCATCAAGAAGTCGTAGGCCGGGTTCTGTCGCGAATCGGATCCGCCGCCGGGCGCAGGTCGCTCCGGCGGCATCTGCGTAAGGAGAGTTCATCATGGGAATGTCAGTCGGCGATAAAACCGATGGGCTGAACTCCGAGATCAACATCACGCCGCTGGCCGACGTGATGCTGGTGCTGCTCATCATCGTCATGCTCATCGCGCCTCTGTTGACGGCCGGCGTGACGCTGACCCTGCCCGAGGCGACCAACACGGGTGACAAGCCCGACAACGACAACAACACCACTGTAGCGGTGACCTCCGACGGCCGATACTTCGTAGACAACGTACAGACCAGCCAGCAGGAGCTGCTCAACGCGATCAACAGTGCGCTGGATCGCAAGCTGGAACGGATCCTCCTGGTCAAGGCTGACGTCAACGCGCAGTACTCGTCGGTGATGGAGTTGATGGACCAGTTGCAGCGGGCCGGAATCGAGAACATCGCGCTCATTACCGAGCGCGAGCTCGCCGGCGCCGGGGGAGGCGAATAGAGCCATGGCGAAGAAGAAGCACCACGGCGCGGACAGCGTCAAGGAGGCCACGCAGCCTCACGCCAACTCCGAGATCAACATCACGCCGTTCATCGACGTGCTGCTGGTCCTGATCGTCATCTTCCTGGCCGCCCTGCCGCTCGGACAGCGCGGGTTGGACATCAACCTGCCGCTCGAGACCCAGGGCGCGCAGCAGGCGACCACCGACAGCAGCCAGATCCTGCTCGAGTACACGGCGGACCGTCGCATTTCGGTCAACCAGCAGCCGATGCAGATCCAGACGCTCCAGTCCGAGCTCCGCTCGATCTTCGAGACGCGTCGCGAGAAGACGATGTTCATCGCCGGCGCAGGTTCGCTGACCTACGGCGAGATCATCGACGTCATCGACGCGGCCCGGGGCGCCGGCGTCGAGAAGGTCGGGATCGTCACCGAGGGCATGCGGCGCGCGGCCGGCGCGGCTCCTGTCGGCTAGCGAAGACCGGGAATCTCTTGCGAGAGGCCGGGATCACCGCTGGTGGTCCCGGCCTTCTTTTTTGTCCACTCTACCGGTGCGAGTCGGTCGGGTCCCACCAACCCCCACCCCCGATGCGGTAGGATTGGAGTTGATGACTCCCGAGTTCTGGGCGATCGTCGGCGTCGGCATCGGCATCGCCGGCCTCTTCCTCCGAATGGACATTCGGATCGGACGACTCGACGATCACGTGCGAGACCTCGGGGAGCGGATGGCTGCACTCGGAGAGCGAATGGCCAAGCTCGAGGGCGCGATGGACGGGTTCACGAAGGGCTTCTCGGAAGGAAACCGTCGTCGAGTAGACTGAGGCACGGGCTTATGCCCTGCCTCGCCCGGCCCTGCCTCGCCCGGCCGCCCTGCCTCGCCCGGTCAATTCACGATTCCGGTGCCAAGCTTCAGCCCCGCCTGAACATCGTTCCCGGTAGGGAATTGCGCACCCAAAAAAAGGCCGGCCACCGCATTCCTGCGGTGGCCGGCCTCGTCCGAACGGCAACGAGCCCGGACGGCGCCGGACTCGGTTTCCTGATGCAGCCCTACTGCCCGGCGGCGGCTGCGGCGGCGGCGCCGCGCGCCTCGTCCTGAATCTCCTGCGCCCGATCCCGCAGCTCGTCCGCCTCGGCGATCAGCGCGTCCTGCTCGGCCTGGTCCTCGCTCATGTTGGCCTGCATCCGAAGCAGGATGTTCTTGTAGACCAGCGCGTCGACGTAGCGGTCGTTCAGTGCGATTGCCTGATCCGCCGCCTCGATGCCGGCCAGCACGTACTCGGCCTTCTGGTCCTGCGTGATCCGGAAGTCACGGAACGCCTTCTCCCAGTAGAAGGTGGAGATGGTGTAGAAGGCTTCGGGATTGTCCGGCTCGATCGCGGCGCGCTGCCGCAATGCGTCGATGGTCTGTTCGAAATCACCGGCGCGGTTGTAGAACCCGGCGAGCTGCAGGTAGACGGTGGGATCGTCGGACGACATGTTGCGGACCTCGAGATAGATGCTCTCGGCGTCCTCGAACAGCCCCGATTCCTCGAACAACTGCGCCAGCACGAAGTAGTTGTCCGGGTTCCCCGGGTCGAGCTGGATCATCTCCTGCAGCAGCATCGCACGGTTCGTCGGGTCGTTCATCTTGTCCGGCCCGTACGCGGCGACCAGGTACTGCATCGACAGCGTCTGGAAATCCCGGTTGGGGATATTGTCGGCCGCCAGCCGGTAGTACTCCACCGCCCGCTCCATCAGCGCGTCGTTCTCCGGCTCCCCCGCGAACGCCGGCGTGTACAGGTTGTCGTAGCAGTTGGCGATGTAGAAGTACGCCACGCTCATCGCCTGCGACAACTCCGCCGCGGGATCCTCGTTGACGACGTCCACGACGAGCTGGTACTCCTCGATCGCGGCCTCGTAGTCGCCGCGGCCGTACAGGAGATTGGCTTCCTTGAACGTGCGCATGGCGCCGAGCTGATCGAAGAAGCCGCACGAGACCAGCGGCATCACCAGCGCCGCAACGAGGGCCACTCTCAACAAGATCCGTCCCTTCTGCATGGTCGTTTCCCCCATGAGCCTGTCAGATTACCACTCCAAGGCGAGCCGTTATAGTGAAGCAAAAGGGATGGCAAGTCAACCGCCCGCGGGCGGTTCTTGACCCCCCGGCGCACTGCCCGTATCGTCGTCCGGAGACAGCGTTTCCCATGGTCAGCTTCGCGAATCTGCTGGGCGCGGTCCGCGCCTACAACCCCGAGACGGACGCGGACCTGCTGCACCGCGCTTACGAGTTCTCGGCCCTGGAGCACGCGGGTCAGACCCGGCGGTCCGGCGAGCAGTACATCACGCATCCACTTGAGGTCGCGAGCCTCGTCGCCGAGATGCACCTGGACGACGTGACGATTGCGGCGAGCCTGTTGCACGACGTCGTGGAAGACACGCTGACCACGATCGACAACGTGCAGGCGCTCTTCGGTTCGGAGATTGCCCACGTCGTCGAAGGCGTAACGAAGATCAGCACCATCCCGTTCTCGTCGAGCGAGGAGCGGCAGGCGGAGAACTTCCGCAAGATGCTGCTGGCGATGGTCGACGACGTGCGCGTCATTCTCGTCAAGCTGGCGGATCGCCTCCACAACATGCGGACGCTCGGCCATCTGGGCGAAGAGCGCCGGCTGAAGATCGCGCAGGAGACCGTCGACATCTACGCGCCGATCGCCCATCGCCTGGGTATGAACAAGGTCAAGAACGAGCTGGAGGAGCTGGCCTTCAGCTACCTCGATCCGCCGGGCTACGAGTCGCTCCGGATGCGGGTGGACGAACGCCGCCGGGCGACCGAACGCACGGTGGGCAAGCTCAAGGGAACGCTCGGCGACAAGTTGCGGGAGGCAGGGGTTCCCATCATCTCCCTGGAGGGGCGCATCAAGAGCGTCTTCAGCATCTGGAAGAAGATCAGGCGGCAGCGGATCTCCCTCGACGAGGTCTACGACCTGATCGCCGTCCGGGTCATCACCGGGTCGGTCCGCGACTGCTACGCCGCGCTGGGCATCATTCACCAGACGTGGCCGCCGGTGCACGGCCGGTTCAAGGACTTCGTGGCCATGCCGCGCCCGAACGGCTACCAGTCGCTGCACACGGCGGTCATCAGCGATCTGGGGCTTCCCTTCGAGGTGCAGATCCGCACCGAGGAGATGCACCAGGTGGCGGAGGACGGCATCGCCGCCCACTGGAAGTACAAGGAAGGACGCGTCGGGGCCGAGCCGGACGAGAAGTACTTCCAATGGTTGCGGCAGCTTCTCGAATGGCAGCAGGAGGTGCCGGACCCGAGCGAGTTCATTCACAGCCTTAAGCTCGATCTGTATCCGGAAGAGGTCTACACCTTCACCCCGAAGGGCGAGGTCAAGGCCTTGCCGCGGGGGGCGACGCCGATAGACTTCGCGTACGCGATTCACACCGACGTCGGCCACACGTGCGTCGGGGCGCGCGTCAACGGACGCATGGTGCCGTTGCGCACCCCGCTGCAGAGCGGCGACATCGTCGAGGTGGTCACGCGCACCGGCAACCGGCCCAACCGCGATTGGCTCAACATCGTCGTCACCACCCGCGCGCGGAACAAGATCAAGCACTTCATCCACGTCGAGGAGAAGCTGCGCGCCGTCGAGCTGGGACGGAAGCTGGTCGAGAAGGAGATTCGGCGCTTCGATCTCAAGCCGCGGGCGGTGCTCGAGCCCGAGGCGGTGGCCAGGGTCTGCGCGACGTTCAACGCCTCGAAGCCGGACGATCTCTATGCGACCGTCGGCTACGGCAAGGTCTCGGCCCGCGCCGTGCTCGAGGCCCTGGTGCCGCGCGAGCAGCGCGGCCGGCAGAAGCCGCAGAAGTCCATCGCGTCGGTGGTGCGGCGGGTCCTGCAGCCGAACCAGGGCACGATCAAGGTGCGCGGCTTCGACGAGATGATGGTGTTCCGGGCGGGCTGCTGCAATCCCATTCGGGGCGAGAAAATTGTCGGCTACGTCACCCGCGGCAAGGGTGTCTCGGTGCATGCTGCGAGCTGCTCGAACGTCGTCAACCTCTTCTACGATCCGGAACGGCGGATAGACGTCGCCTGGGACAAGGCGAACGGCGAGTCGGCCTTCACCGTGTGCCTGACCATTCAGGTGGAAGATCGCCGCGGCATGATTGCCGACGTGACGTCGCGCCTCGCCGACAGGAAGATCAACATCCGCAAGGTGGAGGCATCCGCCAACGAGGACCAGCACGGCCACATCAGCGTCACGTTCGACATCAGCGACATGCAGCACCTGCAGCGCGTCATCAAGGTCGTGCGGGGGGTCGCCGGCGTCCTCGACGTCGAGCGGGTGCACCGCAAGGCCTAGCCCGACAATCCACCCCCGGACCTTGCGTCTCGGAACGCACTGTCGTCTCGTGCCACGGCGGCCAGCTCCCAGCCTTCGGAGAACCCGGTCGGTACTGCCGGTGGTGCGCCGAGCACGTTGCGTTCTACGGCGCCGGCTCCCAGCCTTCAGAGCCTGACGATGGCGTCCATCTCGACCTGCGCGTCCTTGGGCAGGCGCGCCACCTGCACCGCGGCGCGGGCCGGCGCCGGGTCGGCGAAATACGTACGGTACACCCGGTTCATCGCGACGAAGTCGTCCATGTCCGCGAGATAGACGGTCGTCTTGACGACGTCGTCCAGCGTGGCGCCGGCCGCGCGAACGATGGCGTCGAGGCTCTGCAGGACCCGGTGGGTCTGCGCGCTCACATCGCCCTCGACGAGCCGGCCGGTCGCCGGGTCGAGCGGGATCTGGCCGGAGACGAACAGCAGATCGCCCGTACGGACGGCCTGCGAGTAGGGGCCGATGGCCGGCGGCGCGGCGTTCGAGGTGATGGCGGTCCGCGGCACTGGAGGTGGTCGGCGCTACGCGGGCTTCGTGATCCGGTTCGATCGAATGCAGCGGGTGCAGACGCGGAGGCGCTTGACCCGCCCGCCGACGACGGCGCGAACCGTCTGGATGTTGGCCTGGAAGCGCCGGCGGGTCACGTTGTGGGCGTGACTGACGTTGCGTCCGAAGACCGGTCCCTTCCCGCACAACTCGCAGCGTTTCGCCATGTCTGTCGAGAATCCCCTCACGTGAAGAACGGAACAGTATAGCACCGGGCGTGCCGGCTGTCGTGCCCTCGTGCCTAGAGACGCTGACGGGAATTACGTTGCCGCCTTCTCGCGCGATGACGCCGCAGGCATGGGCGCGCGCGTCGCGGAGCTTGGCAAAGTTGTATCGATCGAGCTCCTAGGGGGGCACGATGAGGCCGGTGGACGACGGCCTGCCCCCCGCATCGGCATCCGCATCCGTATCGGCGCCGGCGCGGGAGGAGGCCAGGACCCGCCGCAGCAGCGCGAGGTAGGCGCGCTCGTCCTCGTCCTCGCCCAGGGCCCGGCGCGCCTCGCGCGCACCGGCTTCGATCCGGCGCAGGACGCCCGCGGTGGCGTCGTCCGACAACTGGCAGTCGGCGCCGGGGGCGGCTTCGATGACCCGCTTCATCTCGCCGGCCAGCCGCTGGGCGCCGGCGGTCGCGGCGGGGTGGTCGTACACGATGCCCCGGCTCGCCGTCTCGTGCGTCTGCGCCAGCGCGAGGGCGGCGTGCTCGACGTCGGCGTCCACGAGGCCGGGAGCGTCCGGCCGGTCGCTCGCGAGATGCTCGAGCAGCATCACCGTCAACTGCTGCTGCGGCTCGGTCAGTCCGTACACCGACGCCGCGAGGAACCCCGCATCGCGTTCGCGCCGGCGCTGGACGACGGCCGGCGGATGCGCCGTCGCCGATTCCAGGTACACGCAGTCCGGCGGGCACGCGATCTGCGTCCGCCGCTTGGTTCCGCAGCAGGCGGCGCAGATGGACTCGCCCAGCGCCGGGCAGGAGCGGCGCCCGCGCCGGCGATTGCAGAGAGGGCACGCAGGTTTGGCCATGGCGTTGCGGAGCGGCGCCTCAGCTTCGCACAACCCGCCGCGCCGATCAACGGCGGCCCGGTTGCGGCGCCGGCGTTCGCGTCCGGAGAGGACGCCTGTCCACTTCGGAGGGCGGGCCGCCGGATGGGGGAAACCGAAAGGCGATTGCCAACGTCTAAGTCTGTGTGATGGGACATCGGCACGCGGTTTGCTTGATGTCATGACGGAAGGAGCCGTCATCATGAGGACGAAGACGAACGATCGGATGGACAAGGCCCGCTACGACGAGCTCAAGTGCATTCTCGAGGCGCGGCGTCTCGAGATCATCGGGGAAGTCCAGCACAAGATGCGGGACGTGCGTAACGAGGGCGCGGCCGCGCCGCTGCACGAGGTCCGGGACGACGCCGAGAATTCCGAGGCGGACATCCAGGACGACATCGAGTTCGCCCTGCTGCAGATGAAGGCGGAGACCCTCGACAAGATCACCGCGGCGCTCGACCGCCTCGACGACGGTACGTTCGGCTACTGCTACGAGTGCGGGAAGGAGATCTCGAGTCGGCGGCTACGGGCGTTGCCCTTCGCCGTGCGCTGCACCGACTGCGAGTCGATCCGGGAGGTCGCTCTCGAGCGCGACATGCACGTCGAGCGCCGCGGAGCGGTATCATTGTTCGCGGATCTGACCGGCTGACGGGCGGACGCGGCACGATGAACGACGAAGCGGATCATTCGGACGCAACGGGAGCTCCGCCGGACGGGCGACAGGTGTCCGTCCCGGCCGAGTTGCCCATTCTGCCCCTGCGCGACACGGTACTGTTTCCCAACTCGTTCATGCCGCTGGCGGTGGCCCGGGAGAGCTCCGTGCAGCTCATCGAGGCCGCCGTCGACGGCGACCAGCTCGTCGGCGTCTTCACGCAGCGCGAGGCGTCGACGGAAGAGCCGGACCGGGACGATCTGTACGACATCGGCACCATCACGCACATCCACAAGATGTTCAAGCTGCCGGACGGCAGCCTGCGGCTGATCGTCCAGGGGCTCGCGCGCGTGACGCTGGACGGGATCAGCGAGTCGGAACCGTTCCTCCGTGCGGCGGTTCGCGCCGCCGAAGAGGTGGTGTCGGACGACGACCGTCTCGAGATCGACGCCCTGCAGCGGAACATCAAGAACAACTTCCAGCAGGTCGTGTCGCTCTCGCCCCTGCTCTCCGACGAGCTGCAGGCGCTGTCCGGGAACATCACCGAGCCCGGCAAGCTGGCCGACTTCATCGCGTCCAGCCTGACCACGCTGGCGACGGCGGCCCGGCAGCAGGTGCTGGAGACGCTCGACGTCCGCGCCCGCATGGATCACCTGAACCGCATCCTCGTCAAGGAGCTCGAGGTGCTGGAGCTCGGCTCCAAGATCCAGTCCGAGGTGCAGTCGGAGATGGGCAAGAGCCAGCGCGAGTACCTGTTGCGCGAGCAGCTCAAGGCGATTCGGAAGGAGCTGGGGGAGGGCGACGAGCAGGCCAAGGAGATCGAGGAGCTGCGGCAGAAGATCGAGGCCGCGGGCATGCCGGAGGCCTCGCTGAAGGAGGCGCTGCGCGAGCTCGACCGCCTGTCGCGCATGCCGGTCGCTGCGGCCGAGTACACCGTGTCGCGCACCTACATCGACTGGCTGATCGCCCTGCCGTGGGACCGGCGCACCGCGGAGAAGATCGATCTCGCGCGGACCCGCGAGACCCTCGACAGTGACCACTCGGGCCTGGAGAAGGCCAAGGACCGTATCCTCGAGTACCTGGCCGTGCGCAAGCTGAACCCCGACGTGAAGGGACCGATTCTCTGCTTCGTCGGTCCGCCCGGGGTGGGCAAGACGTCGCTGGCCAAGGGCATCGCTGCGTCCATCGACCGCAAGTTCGTGCGCGTCTCCCTGGGCGGCATGCGCGACGAGGCCGAGATCCGGGGTCACCGGCGGACCTACATCGGCGCGCTGCCGGGGCAGATCATGCAGGGGCTGCGGCGGGCCGAGTCGAAGAACCCGGTCTTCATCCTGGATGAGATCGACAAGCTGGGGATGGACTTCCGCGGCGATCCGGCGTCCGCGCTGCTGGAGGTGCTCGACCCCGAGCAGAACTCGACCTTCCGCGATCACTACATCGACCTGCCGTTCGACCTGTCCGAGGTGCTGTTCATCACGACGGCGAACGTGCTCGACCCGATTCCTCCGGCGCTGCGCGACCGGATGGAGGTCCTCGAGCTGCCCGGCTACACGGAGGAGGAGAAGCTGGTCATCGCCGTCGAGCATCTCCTCGGACGGCAGATCGAGAACCACGGGCTGACGGCCGAACAGGTGACGTTCACCGAAGAGGCGCTCCGGACCGTGATTCGCGGCTACACGCGCGAGGCGGGCGTGCGCAATCTCGAGCGCGAGATCGGCGCCCTGTGCCGCAAGGTGGCGCGCCGGCGGGCGGAAGGGGACGAGTCGCCGGTCGAGATCACGGTGGAAACCGTGGTCGGGATGCTGGGTGCGCCGAAGCATGTCGACGAGGAGGTGGCGGAACGCACGAAGCGTCCCGGCGTGGCCATCGGCCTGGCGTGGACGCCGGTCGGCGGCGACGTGCTGTTCGTCGAAGCCCGCCGGATGAGCGGCAGCGGCACGCTGACCCTGACCGGGCACCTGGGCGACGTGATGAAGGAGTCGGCGCGGGCCGCCCTGTCGTGGCTGCGCGCGAACGCCCCGCGCTACGACGTCGATCCGTCCTTCTACCGCGACGCCGAGGTGCACCTGCACGTCCCGTCGGGCGCCATCCCGAAGGATGGGCCCTCGGCCGGCGTCACGATGGTCGCCGCGCTCGTATCCGAGCTCACCGGGCGTCCCGTGCGCGGCGATCTCGCCATGACCGGCGAGATCACGCTCTCCGGAAACGTGCTCCCCGTGGGCGGCATCAAGGAGAAGGTGCTGGCCGCCCGCCGGCTCGGCATCGTCGAGGTCGTCCTGCCGAAGCAGAACGAGAAGCACGTCAACGAGGATCTCAGCGAGGATCTGCGCCGCGAGATCGACGTGCACTACGTCTCGATGATCGACGAGGTGCTCGACCTCGCCCTGCTCCCCGCCCCGCCGCAGGCCCCCCGGACGGAAGACTCCGCCGGCGCCGGGCAGGTGCACGGAACCGTCCAGTAGCGCCTCGTCCGGCCCCGGACGGACCACTCAGCGGGCGCCAGGCCGGTCCACGAGACGCCACGTAGGGATGAAGCCGTGGTCCGGACTCTGTTCGGGGTCTGGCAAGATGAGGGCAGATAAGTGATATATTTTAGGTTATACCTTAAAATTACCGAACCATGTGGATCCCGCGGGAATTGGCCGAGGAACTGCCGCGGTTGGCGGCTTCATTTCCGGTCGTGGTGCTGACCGGTCCGCGACAGGTCGGCAAGACCACCCTGCTGGAACGCACCTTTCCGGCGTACCGCTTCGTGCCGCTGGACGCGGGCCGGAACGCCGAGGCCGCCGAGACCCGCCCCGAGGAGTTTCTCGATCTGCATCCGCCGCCGGCGATACTCGACGAGATCCAGTACGCGCCCGGCCTGCTGCGTCATCTCAAGGCGCGGGTCGACCGCCACCGCGGCGCCGGGCAGTACCTGCTCACCGGCTCGCAGACCTTTCCGCTGATGCAATCGGTCTCGGAAAGCCTCGCCGGCCGTGCGGCGGTGGTGCCGATGCTCGGCCTGTCGGCAGCCGAATGGTCCGCGGCCGGGTCGCTTGCCGTGCGCGACGGGTCGCCGGGCGTGCGCGACTGGATGGAGCTCCTGTGGCGGGGCAGCTTCCCTGCGTTGTGGGCGTCCGAGGAGGCCGCACCGACTCGAGATCGCTGGTACCAGGGCTATGTCGCCACGTACCTGGAGCGGGACGTGCGGAACCTGCTGCATGTCGGCCGCCTGCGCGACTTCGAGCGCTTCCTGCGGGCGTGCGCCGTGCGCACCGGTCAACTGCTCAACATGTCGGAGCTGGGACGGGACGTCGGCGTGTCTCCGACCACGGCGCGCGAGTGGATCAGCGTGCTCCACACTTCCGGACAGATCGTCCTGCTGGAGCCGTACCACCGATCCCTTGGAAAGCGCCTGGTCAAGAGCCCGAAGCTCTATTTTGCCGACACCGGGCTGGCCGCGTATCTGGCGGGCTTCCAGTCGGTGGAAGCGCTCCGCGACTCGCCGATGATCGGGGCGTTCTGGGAGAACCACGTGATCGCCCAGTGGGTCCGCTACCGCGACTGGCGGGCGCCGGCGCTGCAGCTCTGGTTCTGGCAGGACCGAAACGGGCGCGAGGTCGATCTGCTGCTCGAGACGGACCAGCGGCTCGTGCCGGTGGAGTGCAAGTGGACGGAACGGCCGGGACCCGGGGACACGGCGGGAATCCGGCGCCTGCGGGCGCTGTACGGAGCCGCGGTCACGGACGGCTACGTCGCGAGCACGACGAGCGAGGCCTTCGAGGTCGCGTCCGGCGTGACCGCCGTGCCGGGGTGGCGGCTTTGGCCGTCGCCTGCCGGGGATGTGCGGGCGGCGCTGACGCCGCCGGCGGGAGCGCGAGAGGCTATCCCGTCAACCCGAGCTCGTTGAATGCGGTCTCACTGGAGGCGCGGGACAAACCGACCGAGAGTTTGTGGGATAAACGATGATCCGAGTGATGAAATAGTCAACACTCCGTTGGCCGGTTGGGGCTTTGGACCACGCCCCTGACGGGCGGTCGGCCTGGGTTCAGGACGACGCGGGTCGGGGTTCGCGAGCCGGCGGCCGTCGCGGCAACGCGTGCTGCAGATGATCGGGGTCGACCCGGAGTCGTGAGAGAGCGCGAGGTCGACGGCGGGCGAGTCGCGCCGGCACTACCGGGTTCGGTCGGCGACACGTTCGGCTGCTATGCGGACAGCTGAGGAACGACGTACGAGGCGTTCTCGCCTTCATACACTCGGGCCGCGTTGAGAACTATGTACTTCGTCCACATGCACCAAATCGCCCTCCATCGCGGGTCAGCCGGGTCGGCCTTCTCGACCGGTAGCCCGAGGTCAGTGGCGTCCTGAGTAGAGATAGTCGCTCCGTGGTCTTGCGTTCCGCCGATAAGCTGGTCGTGCAGTCTCTGGGCAAGAGTTGTGACGTCCTCGGCTGATCGGTCGGGAACACACGCGAGAACCTCCCTCAAGAGGTCACCGGTGTGCGCGAGCGAATCGCGGGCCTGCTGCACCATCAATCCTGTGATGTCGCTCAGCAGTGATGCGTGGAGTGGGTACGTCTGCGGATTCTCCTGAATGCGGCGCTCAGCTTCCTCGACGGCGGCGATGATCGCCTTGCCTGGCGCAAGCGACCCGTTCGAGAGACGAAACTGAGGGTCGACTGGCCCGAGGTCGCTGGTCGGGCCCATGTAGATGCTGTGAGCCCCGAGCACGAACAACGTGCCAGCGCTCTTTGCTTGGTCTGGCACGATCACCGTGAGTCGCCTGCACCGGGACTGCACTTGGCGGACGAGGCGCAGGGCAGTCTCGCCGTCTCCGCCGGGCGTTGCCAGCATGACGTGGATGTCTTGGTCCGGATTCGCGTCGTGCAGCAGTTCCTCGAACGGTGCAATGCTGTACGGGAAGAGCGCATCGATCAGGACGACCAAGCGGCATCCGTACGTTTCCTGATAGTGGCGGATCAGAGCCTGACGCTCGTAGCGCGGCGCGTGCTGCGCCTCGTAGAGGGGGCTGCGCATTGAAGGCGAGAGGGCTGCCTCAACTCAGGGCGCGGTGCACGGGGAAGGTCGCCGGCTTGCCCTGACGAGCCTTCCTGCCTTCCTCTCGTGCCCTCTTGGCCCGCTCGATCCGCTCATGCCAATCCGCGTCGCAGGCTGAGACGGGGACCAACGCAGGGTCGGATCCCTCTGCAGCTGGGCGCCTGTCGTCAACGCTAGGACGCCTCGGCAACTCGCCTAAAGAGAAGAAGTTGTCGTCTGCACTCACAGCACTCAGTGTGCCCGAAGCAGCACTGGGCGGTCAAGGGGCAGCACCCTCCCCCAAGTGTCCGCCGAAGCCTAGTCACGGCTGGGTTCCAGCACTGCGTCGTCGTCCGTCGACGCGTCGCACGCGACGCCTGTGAGCGTGGAGGGCGGGGCTGCCACGGCCGATCAGAGGGCCTCGCAGGGCGGACGGCAAGCGCAGCGGGCCGGCGTGCGGCTGGCCGTTCTGGCGGCGACGCTACGGCCCGTCGGGAACCGCCCCCTTGGCCAAGATTCCGAAGGCGGCGGACAACACACTGCGGGCGTCTTCCTCGATGGCCTCCTCTAGAAGCTGAAGGGAAAGCTGCCCCCCATTTAGGAGAAACCCATTGCGGCTGGCAGGGTAATTCTCCGCCAGCCATTCGAGTCTGGCGATTCGATCGGGTCGACAATTCCGATCTTCGTTCTCGATCCAGCCGGTCGCCGAGTCAGTCATGTTCTTCACTTGGTCGATGGGCGCCGACGGGGCCCGTGCGCCCCGCCGGCCGAGTGAAAACGTCCTATCGTTGTGCGGCGAGCGCGGCGGCGAGCGGCCCCAGTCTGCCCTGGAATCCGCCTCCACCGTACTTGGCCGCATACCGGATTACCCGCTCTACGTCGCGCTCTGAGATATCGAGCACGCCCGTAGCACGTTTGATTCCTCCCGCGATCCTGCGCAGGAGACTCTGGAATCCTCCCTGCCCTCGGACCGGTCGTCTGAACCGATTCAGGGTGGGATCTCCGCCATCTCCTTACGCATGGCGCGTTCGCGCGACGCGTTCAGGTGCGAGGCGCGTTCGATGCGTTGCACGGACAGGGCCAGCTCCTGCACCTTGTCGCGCATCTCGCGGATGCGCCGCCCCACCGACTCCATGCGTGTCGCGTAGCGGTTGAGGCTGGAGTACGACAGCGGCCGCTCCCCGCACGCCTCCAGCAGCGGCGCGAGCTGAGTGAGGATCTGCGTCTGCGTCACGCCGGCCCGCAGAAGCTCGTCGAGCTTGGCCTTGATCTCCAGGGGCAACTGCTGGATTCGGCTCGGAGGGCCCCGTGTAGGACGCGACCGGCCAGTCATCCCTGATGCAGCTCCGGCCGGAGCACTCCGTCCATGGTGACGCGCCCGGCGCCGACGTCGGCGCCGAGACCGGTCAGCGACGCAACCCGGAAGAACTCGCCGGCGCGTCGCAGGGTCACGAGCTTCTTGTCGGCCAGCCAGTCCAGCGCGTCGTTCAGCTGCTCGATGTCAGGCCGCGCCCCGAACTCGCACACCCCCGAGCGCAGGATGGCGTCGTTCACGTCCGCGACGCCCTCCTTGGCTGCAGCGGCGAGGACCTGCAGCACGACCAGGCGCACGGTGGCGGCGGCGCGCTCGGTGAGCTTTCCTGCAAACATGGTTCTCAGGGAACCACATAAGGACGCGGCGAAGGCGGACATTGCGTGTCCAGAGCACGGCGGCGAGGGGAAGAACTTGGCGAATCAGTCGTGCCGGCGGCCTCGCCGCCTGCGCGCAACTGGTTCGATTTGCACCGCCTGCTCGACCAGGCGCTGCTCGAAGCGGTTTCCCGCGGTGAGAGCACCGTGAACGCCGCGGCCGCGACCGCCGCCATCAGCCGGGTATCGGGCCGGCTGGAGGCCGTCACGGAGCCGGTCGAGCAGGCGGGCGCGACCGTCGATGATGCGCTCACGGAATTGGAGAAGACGGCGGTGTCCTGATGGCCACCATCAGCACCCGCCCGATCACCCCGGCGCAGATTCAGGCAATCCATGTCGCGCTGCGCAGCCGCGGGATTGACGACGGCGACTACCGTGCGGCCCTGCGCGAACAGTTCCAGGTCGACACGTGCAAGGCGTTGACGCGGCGACAGGCGAGCGAGCTGCTGGCGACGTTGGGCCAGGCGCTGCCGCGGCCGCCGGGTCCCGCGCGGCCTCGAAGCCGGAAGCCCGCGCCGACAGGACCGAACGTCAGCCGGATGATCTCGCCGGCCCAGCGTGAGCTGATCACCAAGCTCGCGGGCGAGATCGCTTGGCGCGAGCCGGACGGCTACCCTCACTGGCTGCGGCATAACCAGAGGCTCGAGCGGGTGTCGACGTCGGACCAGGCCGCGCGCGTCATCACCGGTCTGAAGGCGATCCGGAGGCGGCAGGACGCCCGATGACCGAGCCCGTCAACCGCGAGGTCGAGCGCGCGGCCGAAGCCGATCTATGCCGCGCCTTGGCGGCAGCCACCGGGCGCGAGAGCACCGACGCCGACGTCGTCAGTAGTGCGCGTCTGTTCATGCCCCTCATCCGCTCGCTGCTTCCTGTCCCCGTTTCGGAACTCGCAGAGGCGTATGTCCGCAACAAGCGGATTCGCGATGAGTATGCTCGCCGCCGGCCCCAAGCCGAGCTGGCCGCCGACTACGCCCTGGACGCTCGACAGGTGCGGCGCATCGTCCGGGGCGTCAGGCGCCATTCCTCCGGCCGCGCCGATCAACCGTCCCGATCACCAACACCGCTGCTCCTGCGGTGCCATCATCTCCACCACCGAGTGGGAGCGGCACGGCTTCCGGTCCTGTCGGGACTGCATGGGTCTCTGACCTCGTCCCGGTGCTCCCTCCCTGCTGTCGACGACGCGCTACGCGGACCGCGATTCGTCACCGCGAGTCACCGCTGATCACCGGCTGTCACCGGTCAACAGAGTGTTGACGCGCTGATCTCGGATCATCGTTTATCCCACAAACTCGCGGTCGGTTTATCCCACTTCGCTAGTCTCGCTGTCTCCGGCAATCGCAACCGGTTCCGTTCTCCGTCTCCGCCGACGCATGCTACCCTGCGCGCATGGAAGCGCTGACGCCCTGGCTCACGCCGGCCCTGCTCGTCGCGCTCTTCACGTGGCTGCGGTTCGACATCCGCGAGCAGCGCCGCGAGCTCAACGGTCGCGTCGAGGCCCTCGCCAAGGACACGACCAAACGCTTCGACGAGGTCGGCAAGCGCTTCGACGAGGTCGGCCGGCGCTTCGACGAGGTCAACCGCGAACTGGCTGACCTGCGCGAGCGCATGGCCAAGCTCGAGGGCTCGCTCGAAGGCTTCCTCGCCGGTCGCCGCGATCGCGACGTCGCCTGAACGGTCGAACCGCTGAGGGTGGCGTGACGGCGGAGCGTTCCTTCACGCGTGTTCCTCCGGTTCCGACGGCAGGGCCGCAAGGTGATGACGTCCTGCCGCCCGCCTCCGGGTGACGGTCCGCACCGCGTCCGCGAGGTCCTGCAGATCGTCCGGCAGGGCGCACGAGACCACGAGGCGCCGCCCGTCGCGCGGATGGGTGAACGCCAGGCGCGCGGCGTGGAGGAAGGGACGGTGCAGCCGCTGGACCACCCGCAGGTGGGGCGGCGGGTGCCGCCGCCGGCCGCCATAGAGGGGATCGCCGACCACGGGGTGCCCGATGGCGCTCAGGTGCACGCGGATCTGGTGGGTGCGGCCGGTGGCAATCGCCACCCGGACCAGCGTGACGCCGTCGAGCCGCTCGGCCAGGACCACCCGGGTGACCGCCTCGCGCGCCCGCCGCGAACGGGTCGAGATGCGCTTCCGGTCGACCGGGTCGCGGCCGATCGGCAGGTCGATGCGGCGTCCCTGCTGCACCAGGCCCCAGACAAGGGCGACGTACTCCTTCTCCACCTCGCGGTCGGCGAACTGGCGCGCGAGCTCGGCGTGCGCCGCGTCATGCTTGGCCACCACGATCAGGCCGGAGGTGCCGCGGTCGAGGCGGTGCACGATGCCGGGCCGCAGCTCGCCGCCGATGCCGCTCAGGTCCCGAACGTGATGCAAGAGCGCATTGACGAGCGTGCCGTCGGCGTGCCCGGCCGCCGGATGCACGACCATCCCGGCCGGCTTGTCGACGACCACCAGATCCGGGTCGTCGTGGACGACGTCGAGCGGCAGCGCCTCGGGACGCGGCGTCGCCGCGACCGGCGCCGGGATGTCCACGCGCACCACGTCACCGGCGCGGACGGCCATGCCCGACCGGGCGGTCGTGCGGTCGAGCGCGACCCGACCCTCCCGGATCAGCCTCTGGATCTGCGACCGGGTGTGGTCTCCCAGACGGCCCGTCAGAAACTGATCGAGCCGCGTCCCTGCGTCGTCCGGCTGCACCTCGATGTCGACGTGCTCGGCCGGTGGCGGCCCGCCGCTCTCGCCGGCGCCGTCCTGGGAACCGTGGCGACTATCTCGACAGTCGGATGGGGCCATTCGGGATCGGGTTGGTGCTGGCGTTGACTATCTTGATGGTCAACAACGCCACTGCCGTCCTGGATTGGCGTCCGGCGCGGAATCCGCCGGCGATCAGGCGCCGGCGCGCGCCGGCGCCGGCCGCGGCGTCGATCCCCCCGCGCGCGCCAGCAGGACGAGCATCGCGATGCTCAGCGGCACCAGCAGCAGCGAGACGAACTGCGAGGTCGACAGGACGTCGAAGACGGTGCCGCGCGGATCGCCCCGGTAGAACTCGATGACGAAGCGCACGACCGGGTAGAGCAGAAAGTAGCTCCAGAACGTTCTGCCCGCGAACGGACGGCCCCGTCGCTCGAACGCCAGCAGGACGCCCAGAATGACCAGCGCCGCGACCGATTCGTAGAGCTGCGTCGGGTGCAGGCTGACGTCGAGCGGCGTTCCGACGTTCGCCGCCGCCAGCGGGTCGGTGAACGTGATGCCCCAGGGCACGTCCGTCGGGTGGCCGTAGCAGCAGCCGGCGAGCAGGCACCCGAGCCGGCCCACTGCCTGCCCGGCCGCGATGCCGGGGGCGAAGGCGTCGCACGTGGCCCACAGCGGCATGCGGTGCCGGCGCATGTACCAGAACGCCACCGCGACCGCCAGCAGGAGGCCGCCGTAGAAGACGCCGCCCGAGCGCACCAGGGTCCACAGATCGGCCGGATTCCGGGCGAACTGATCGAACTCGACGACGAACAGGAGCAGCTTGGCGCCGACCAGGGCGCTGACGATGATCGCGATGCCGAGGTCCATCACCCGCTGCCCGTCGAGCCCGCGCGCCCGGCCGCGGGCGACCGCCACCTGCAGGCCGAGCAGGTACGCCGCCACCAGCAGCAGGCCGTAGGAATAGACGGTGATCGGGCCGAGCTCAAGCAGTTTCGGATACATGCGCGTCCAGGAACAGCATGTCGAGGATCAGACAGCAGGCGCCCACCGTAATCGCGGCGTCGGCGACGTTGAAGGCCCAGAAGTGCCAGCTTCCCCAGTAGACGTCGACGAAGTCGACCACATAGCCCGACGCGATGCGGTCGATCAGGTTGCCGACGGCGCCGCCGATGATCGACGCCAGTCCGAGCCGGGCCAGGCGCTGGCCGGGCGGGACGCGGCTGGCGTACAGCGAGATTGCGATCAGCGCGAAGAGGCCGATGGCGCTCACCAGCGCCGGCTTGAACGGAATGTCGACGTTGTTCAGCATCCCGAAGGCGACGCCCGTGTTGCGCACGTAGCTGAAGTCGAGCAGGCCGGGGATGACCGTCACGCTGGAGTACAGCGGCAGCCACGCGTGCACCATCGCCTTGGTGACCTGGTCGAGAAGCACGATTCCGGCGACGATGCCCAGCATCAGGCCCCGCGAGGGGAAGGCCGGCCGCCCGGCGCCTGTCTTCGGACCCGCCCCGCCGGGCGCGGATCCACCCGTGGCGGGACCCGTGGGGGAAGGCGCGGATCCATCGGCGGCGGACACGCCGTCGGGCCGCGGCTCAGCCGACACTTTCCATCGCCTCCGAGAGAGTGTCCACGCAGCGGCCGCACAGTCCGGCGGGGTCCCGGTCGCTCACCGCCGGCACGTAGCGCCAGCAGCGGTCGCACTTGACGCCCCCGGCGCGCCGCGCCTCGATGACCGCGGCGCCGTCCGGCTCGACGAACTGCGCGCCGGCCGCCGCGGCCTCTTCCGCGGCCGTCGGCAACGCGGGGTCCGCCGCGACGGACACGTCCGACGTGATGAACAACGTCGGCAGCTCGCCCGCGTAGCGCGCCGCGAGCTCCGCCGTAGCGCCGCTGGCCCGCAGCGCGACGGCGGCTTCCAGCGAGGTGCCGACCGTCTTCTGCTGCCGCAGGCGCTCGAGCTCGACGTTGACGGCGTCGCGCAGGGCCAGCAACCGCTGCCAGCGGGCGAGCAGGCCGCGGTCGACCAGCGCCTCGCAGTCCGCGGGCAGATCGGCCAGGTGCACGCTGTCCTCCCGCGCGCCGGGCAGGAAGCGCCAGAGATCGTCGGTGGTGACCGGCAGGATCGGGGCCAGCAGGCGCGCCAGTCCGTCGGTCATCGTGTAGATGGCGGTCTGCGCCGACCGCCGGGCCCGCGACCCGGGCGCGAACGTGTAGAGCCGGTCCTTCGAGATGTCGACGTAGAACGCGCTCAGATCGACGGTCAGGAAGTGGTTCACCGCGTGCGAGATCGGCTGGAACTCGTAGCGCTGGTAGGCGGCCAGGATGCTGGAGGCGATCTCTCCGTAGCGGGCCAGCGCGTAGCGGTCCACCTCTTCCAGCTCGGCGACCGGCAGGCGGTCGGCCGCCGGGTCGAAGTCGAACAGGTTGGCCACGAGAATCCGCAGCGTGTTGCGGATCTTGCGGTACGCCTCGACCACGCGGGCGAGGATCTCCTCGCCCAGGCGGACCTCCTCGCGGTAGTCGACCATGGCGACCCACAGGCGCAGGATCTCCGCGCCGTAGCGCTTGATGATCGTCTGCGGGTCGATGCTGTTGCCAATCGACTTCGACATCTTGCGGCCCGCCGCGTCGACCACGAAGCCGTGGGTCAGCACCTCCCGGAAGGGGGCGGCGCCGCGCGTCCCGAGGCCGACCAGCAGCGAGCTGTGGAACCAGCCCCGGTGCTGATCGGATCCCTCCAGGTACAGCGTCGCCGGCCAGCCCAGGTCCGCCCGCGGGCCGAGCACCGCCTCGTGGCTCGAGCCCGAGTCGAACCAGACGTCGAGGATGTCGCGCTCCCGCTCGAAGCTCCGGCTGTCGCACGACGGGCAGTCGAAGTCCGGCGGCAGGAACTCGTCGAGGTCGCGCTCGTACCAGGCGTCGGCGCCGTGCTCCTCGAAGATCGTGGCGGCCCGCTCGACGAGCGCCGTCGTCAGCGCCGCCTCGCCGCACGACGTGCAGTAGACGGCGGGGATCGGCACGCCCCACGACCGCTGCCGCGAGATGCACCAGTCGGGGCGGTTGGCCACCATGTTGTGGATCCGCTCCTCGCCCCACGCGGGGAACCACCGGACGCCGGCGATGGCGTCGAGCGCCCGCTGCCGCAGCTCGCCGCGGTCGAGGGCGATGAACCACTGCGAGGTGGCCAGGAAGATGACCGGATGGTGGCACCGCCAGCAGTGCGGGTAGGAGTGCTCGACGTCGGAGCGCTTCCACAGCCGGCCGGCCTCGGCGAGGGCCGCCTCCACGTGCGGGTTCGCCTCGAACACGCCCATCCCGCCGAACCGCTCCACGTCGTCGGCGAAGCGGCCGCCCGGTCCCACCGGCGCATAGACGTCCAGGCCGTACTGGACGCCCGTGCGGAAGTCGTCGGCCCCGTGCCCGGGCGCGGTGTGGACGGCGCCGGTGCCTTGGTCGAGGGTGACGTAGTCCGCCAGCACGGCGATCGAGTCCCGGTCGTACAGCGGGTGCCGGAACCGCAGGCCCTCGAGGTCTCGTCCCGCAAACGTCGCCAGCGGAGCGCCCAGGGCGCGGCCGGTCTCCCCGGCGACGCGGCCGGCCAGCGGCTCGGCCACGATGACCGCGCCCGTCCGCCCCTCCGGGTCCGTCGTCTCGTACGCCGCGTAGGTCACCTCGGGGTGGAACGCGATGGCCAGGTTCGAGGGAATCGTCCACGGCGTCGTCGTCCAGATCAGGACGCTCGCGACGCGGCCGGCCAGCGCCGGCGCCAGTGCGTGCAGGGCCGCCTCGCTCCCGGCGGCGAGCGGGAACTCGACGTAAATCGACGGCGAGCGGTGCGGCTCGTACTCCACCTCGGCCTCGGCCAGGGCGGTGCGGCAGCGGATGCACCAGTGCACCGGCTTCTTGCCGCGGTAGACCAGGTCCTGCTCGACGAAGCGGCCGAGGGCGCGGACGATGGTCGCCTGGTAGGCGTAGCGCATCGTCAGGTACGGCGCGCCCCAGTCGCCGAGCACCCCGAGCCGCTTGAACCCGGCGCGCTGGATGTCGATGTAGCGCTCGGCGTACCGCCGGCACTCCCGGCGCACGTCGGCCACGCTCATCTCGCGCTTGCGCTTCCCCAGCTCGCGGTCCACGCGGAGCTCGATCGGCAGCCCGTGGCAGTCCCAGCCCGGCACGTACGGCGCATCGAACCCGGCCATCGTGCGGGCGCGGACGATGAAGTCCTTCAGGATCTTGTTCAGCGCCGTGCCGACGTGGATCTCGCCGTTCGCGTACGGCGGCCCGTCGTGCAGCACGTAGCGCGGCGCGCCGCGGCGCCGCTCGCGGATGCGGCCGTACAGGTCCGTTTCGTCCCAGCCGGCGATCGCGTCGGGCTCGGTGGCGGGCAGGCCGGCCTTCATCCGAAAGCCGGTCCGCGGCAGATTCAGGGTCTCTTTCCAGTCGGGCATGGCGACGCGGCGCGCGGTGAACGGCCACGCGGTGAAACGACGAACGTGGCGCCGTCGACGCCACTCGTCTCAATTGTAGTGCAAATATAATGGTCCTCATGCCGGTCGGGACGCCCCCCGCGCCGCGCGCCGCCCGCCCCCGTACCGGCCCCGAGCGACGCGTCGACGCCGTCTTCTTCGACGTCGACTTCACCCTCATCCATCCCGGAGGGGCCTTCGACGGCGAGGGCTACCGGGCCTTCGCCGCGCGCCACGGGTTGCGGGTCGATGCGTCGCGCTTCGAGGCCGCCGTGCGGGAGGCGGCGGTGGAGCTCGAGCGGCTGCAGGACGGCGTCTACCGGCCCGAGCCGTTTCTGCGCTACGTGTCGCGGGTCCTGACCCGCATGGGGGCGGCCGGCGACGGCATCGACGCCTGCGCGCTCGAGATTTACGACGAGTGGGCCCTGTGCCACCACTTCAGGCTCTACGACGACGTGCCGCCGACGCTCGCGGCGCTGCACGGGGCCGGCTACCGTATCGGCCTCATCTCGAACACGCACCGCTGCCTGGATTCGTTCCAGTCGCACTTCGCGCTCGAGCCGTACATCACCGCCGCGGTGTCGTCGTCCGACCACGGCTATCTGAAGCCGCACCCCAGCATCTTCCGCGCGGCGCTCGACCGCGTCGGAACGTGCGCGGAAGGCGGGGTGATGGTGGGGGACAGCATGACGCACGACATCGCCGGCGCGCGCCGGGTCGGCATGGCCGCGGTGCTGCTGGTCCGGTCGGGTGAGGCGCCGGAGACCGACGGTGTGCCGGTGATCCGGTCGCTCGCCGAGCTGCCGGACCTGTTGGCGGAGGGGTGCGGCGGGGGCCATCCGCGGGGTTGATGCATCCGGGACGACGGGCGGCAGGTATCGAGTGCCAACCCGGGCGGTTCGACCGTTCAGGCGGTTGGCGCAAGGGCGCCTGGCGGACGCCGCCGATGTCGACACCGAACAGGCGACACGACCCGCATCGTATAGCCGGCGACAGCCGCGACTGCTACAGAATCGCCGATGCGATGCTGGCAGAGCAGGTGCGGGTGCGCGATGCGTGACACGGCGAGCGTGCGATATTGGAACCAGCCGGCGGTCGGCGGAAGCACGGGACGTAGCACCAGCTCGCGAGCGGGTCCCTCCGGTGGCTGGCCAGACCTGGATCGCGTGCGCGAAACGGGTACGTGCATGCTAGTATACGGACATGGATCGCGTGCACGGATCGGCACGTGGTACACGGAGCGACCTGACAGCCAGCGACCGAGAGACCAGGGCGATGAGCGACTTCAAGCAGGTCCGGTTGGGTGTGACGGAACGCCAGCTAGACGACATGCGCTTCATCAAGGAGATGTACAGTCTCCCCAACGAGGCGTCTGCCGTCGGTACGGCGTTGGCTGTCACCCGAGCCATTGCGGAGCGCATCAAGCGGCAGCACGGCCGACTGGTTCTCCACAACGACGATGGGACGCGACAGGAGATCCGCATCCCTGGCAGAACCTGATCGATGGCCGACGAACAGAGCCTCGGCGACGCGACGGAGGCCAGAGGGCCGGAGTTCGTCGACGCCTACAGGGGCGATGCGAGATTCTACCGGATAATCGCATACTCTCTCGGAATCGCAATCTCGCTCTCCATCGTTTGCTCGCTGGTGGCTGTCCTCTGCGGCGCGTCGGTTCCGGAGGGCATCACGGCCATCGGCTCGGCGGCGGTCGGTGCGCTGGCCGGCATATTCACGGTTACGTCCAGAAGCTGACAGCGCCGAGTCCGCACCGCTTCGGTCGAATCACCTCCACCGACAGTGGCCCCCGCCCACGTGGCCGCCCGCCCCTGACGCGGATGGCGACGCCGGCGAACGAGCGCCGCTGCTTCGGCTTCGCCGAAATGCGCTCGGATGCGCTGGGACTGGTGGGTTGCCCTGGAGCGAGGTCTCCCATCGGGCCGCGAACAAGCACCCGCAACCGTCGAGGAAACTGAACAGCGGGACGTCGATGGCGAGAGGGACGAGGTAGTGCCCGAGTTCACTTGACAGCTTTCCGGCGGCATGGCGATTCCGGTTCGGGATACCGACTGAGAAGGCGCTCGGGATGCCGGAGCGGCCCGCTGCGGCTCGCGCCCGGCCGGGGTGGACAGAAAACGCGATCCGCTGCCTGGACGACGCGCCTGTGCGCTCTCAAGTGCTTGAAAAACGGGGGTTTACAATGGATACATGATCGTTCGAACGCACTCTCCGCAGTCCGATTGCACCGCGCCCGTTCACCCTTCCATCCCGGTCGGCCCGACCGTCGAGTCGGTGTCTATCCAGGCGTTGGAGAGGCCGGAAGGCACGGCGGCCGATTCGGCTTTCGATGACGTTCCGGGACTAACCGGAAGTTTCCAGGCCGATCGCGCATAAGTCACTGTTGGTGGCGGAGTTACAGGTTTCGAAGGTGTTGGGTGCTGGCTACATTTTCGGGGTGACTCCCAGCAGCTCGAAGCTGCGTTGCTGCACGGGTGTGGGCTTGGTGAGCATGGTGAAGGTGGCGTCGCCGTCGGCCACCCGCATGGTGTTGGCGGTCAGGGTGCCGAGGTCGGCGAGCAAGGTTCGGAAGCTGTGCACGGGCAGGTCGTCTTCGGTGCGCTTTCCGGCGGCCTTGGCGCGTGCGGCGGGCGAGCGCCTGGCCTTCTGGACCACCGAGGCGCGCTGTCGTTCGGCGGCGGCCGGGTCGTGGTCGTCGAACAGGAGCGGCTTGAGGGCCTGGCGCATGTGCCACTCGATGTAATAGGCGAGCATGCACAACAGGACGTGGGCGCGCACCCGGTCGGCGCGGCGGTGGTGGATCGGCCGTACCTTCAGGTCGACGGTCTTGAGGGACCGAAAGGCGCGCTCGACCTTCGCCAGGTCCTTGTAGGCGCGCACGGTCTGGGCGGCATCGAAGTGTTCGGGCTCGACGTTGGAACGGACGATGTAGAGCCCGTCGAGTTGCTGCTCGTCCGCGATCCCGGCTTCGTCGCGCTGGAACGAGAAGGACTCGTCGGTGATGTTGGTGACGAAGTGCTTGGCGACCTTGTAGCGGTTGATGACCTTGCCGACGCGCATGCCGATGGCGGCGGCCCCGCGTAGGGGGGTCTTCGGTCGCCGGGTGGCGGCGACAATCGGTTCGAGTTCCTTCTCGGTGGCGGCGAGCAGTTCGTGTCGCTTGCGCTGCCGCTCGGCGGCGAGCAGCGGATTGCGGCAGACGATCAGACGCTCACCGGGGAACTCCTCGCTGGTGACCTCGGCGAGGTCACGTTGGTCGAACAGCGACGCGCTGACGGTTCCTGCCGCCAGCAGCTTGCGGATGGTCGGTGCGCGCAGTGTAGTGATCCAGCGCAGCCCGTCGACCTCGGCGAGGTCCTCTCGGATGCGGGCCGCGGTCAGCATCCCGCGGTCGCCGACGAGCACCACGCGGTGGAGGCCGAAACGGGTGCGGATCTTGTCGACCTGCGCGGCGACGGTGTTGGGGTCGCTGGTCGAGCCTTCGAAGACCTCGACGGCGACCGGACACCCGGTGGCGGTGCAGAGCAGACCGAAGACGATCTGGAGCGTGCCCTTCTTGCGGTCGCGGCTGTGTCCGCGCTGGGCGAGTTCGCAGTGCGTCCCCTCGACGTAGCTGGAGGTCAGGTCGTAGAGCACGAGGGTGTGTTCCTGGAGGTGGCGCTTGGCGAGGCGCTGCTCGATGACCGCCTGCCGCTCGACGAGCCAGTCCATCGCGGCGTACAGCTCCTTCGGGTCGACGGCGCCGAGGTCGAGCATCTGGCCGAGCGTGGAGACGGCGCTTTCGGGCGTCAGAGCGCGGGCGGTGGCGAGCTTCGACTGCGCGTCGATGACGCGGGCGACGAGCAGTGCGAGGACGAGGTCGCGGAGGCGGCCGGGACTGCGGGCGAGGATGGCCGCCAGTCCGAGCTTGCGGACGGTGGCGAGCACGGCGGCGACGTGGCCGTGTGGGAGGCTTCGGAGGCAGGTGAAGGCGTCATCGGGACTGACGAGTCGCTCGCCGCGGAGGGTGCGGCGCAGGGCGTTGATGGCGACGTCGGGGAGCTTGGAGAGGTTGGCGAGGGTACGCTTCTTGACGCGGCCGCGGTCGCGGAAGGACTCTCGGAGGAGGATGGCGGGGGGCGAGGAGCGGTTGGGGACGCTCTCGATATACATGGATACCATTATCCCGCGTTAAGGCATCTATTGCAAGGGAATACAAGACGTTCATCCCTGCCATTACATGGCTACATTTCACCGGATACGACCCGCAAAAAACCCCGTAAAGCCTTTAGAATCTATGGGTTCCGGGACAATGACCGCGGAAACTTCCGACTAACGGCCGACATCACCGTCGAAGCCGCATTCATCGGGGCATCGGAGCCGGCGGACCGGTCGCCGGTCACCACCGGCCCCGCGTCCGTCGATGTGCCGGAGCTGGCCGGCGGGGCGCTGGTGCCGACCGGCTCGGCGACCACCGATGCACCGGAGGCGTCGGACGACGTGCTGGTCCCCACCGGCTCGGCGACCATCGATGCATCGGAAGCGTCGGAAGGGGCGCTGGTGCCGACCGGCTCGGCGTCCATCGACGAGCACCGCGCCGCGGTGCTGCGGCGCCGCGACGAGGCCGAACGCCTCGGCGACGACATCGCCGAGCTGGCCGCCCGCATCCAGGCCGCCACCTACGAGCTGCTGGTGATGATCCGCGCCTTCGACGAGCGGGAGGGCTGGAGCGGCTTCAAGTCCTGCGCCCACTGGCTGAACTGGCGCACGGGCCTCGCGCTCGGGGCGGCCCGCGAGAAGGTCCGGGTAGCGCGCGCTCTTGAAGACCTCCCCTTGCTGAGCGACGCGATGCGGCGGGGGCGGATCTCCTACTCGAAGGTGCGCGCCCTGACGCGGGTGGCGACGCCGGCCAACGAGCGCCGCCTGCTCGGCTTTGCGGAATGCGCCCCGGCATCCTACGTCGAGCGGCTGGCGCGCGCCTGGCGGCGGGTGGACCTGGCCGAGGAGGCCGCGGACGAGCGGCGGCGCCACGAGCGGCGGCAACTGGCCACCTGGGTCGACGACGACGGCATGGTGGTCATCCGCGGCCGGCTGTCGGCGGAGGTGGGGGCGGTGGTGCGGCGGGCGCTCGAGGCGGCGGGCGACCGGCTGTGGAAGGAGGCGCCGCGGGAGGAAGCGGCGGACACCAGCTATGGGCAACGGCAGGCGGATGCGCTGGGGCTGGTGGCCGAGAGCGCCCTGGCGGCGGACCTCGACCGGGGCACGGCGGGGGATCGGTATCAGGTCGTGCTGCACGTCGAGGCCGAGACGCTGCGGGCTGGAACTAGCGAGCCGGCGACGGATGCTCGTGCGTCGGCGGCATGGGTCGGACCGTCGGATGTTCGCGCCTTGGCGCTGGCGGCTGCGCCGTCGGACGCTTCCGCGGAGACGCCGAGCAGCGAAGCGGCTCACGTTCCCGCGCAGACGCGTCGGTCGGGTATGACGAACGTTTCCGCGGAGACGTCGCCGGCCGCTGCTGCGGACGTTCCCGCGGAGACGTCGCCGGCCGCCGCTGCGGACGTTTCCGCGGAGACGTCGCCGGCCGCTGCTGCGGACGTTTCCGCGCAGACGCGTCGCTCGGGTGTGACGAACGTTTCCGCGGAGACGTCGCCGGTCGCTGCTGCGGACGTTCCCGCGGAGACGCCGGCCGGGCACGCCGCCCTGGAAGACGCCGACGGACTGCGCGTCTCCGCGGAGACGGCCCGGCGGATGGCGTGCGACGCGGGGGCGGTGGTCATGCAGCACGCCGCGGACGGCTCGGTCCTCGACGTGGGCCGCAAGACCCGCACCATCCCGCCGGCCCTGCGGCGGGCGCTGCAGGCGCGCGACCGGCAGTGCCGCTTCCCCGGCTGCAACGCGCGGCGCTGCGACGCGCACCATGTCCGCCACTGGGCCGACGGCGGGCGGACGCGGCTCGACAACCTCGTGATGCTCTGCCGCCGCCATCACCGGGCGGTTCACGAGGAGGGCTTCACCGTACGGATGAGCGCAACGGGCGAGGCCGAGTTCCGCTGGCCGGACGGCCGCCCGTTTCCCGATGTTCCGCCCGCACCGCAGTGGAGCGGTCCGCCGCTGGCCCCGACAGACGCGCGGCTGGACGCCGCCGGCGTCGTCATCGGGCCGGATACCGCGACGCCGGACTGGCACGGCGAACGGCTCGACCTCGTCTATGCGATCGACGTGCTGTGGACGCCGCGGGAAGCCGGCGGCGCCGTTGGGACCGGAGCCCCCGCGTAAGGACCGGTACCTGCCAATGGCATGGCGGGCCGAGGGGGTGTTGTGCGGGCAGGTCGTGTGGACCGGAAGACGCTCTGAACCGGTTCACCCGATCGCGTGAGATCAGAACAGCCCGCAAGCTCGCCCCGTGAAACCGCGCTGTGCTGCCACACGAGAAGGTCGGGGCGGCACTGATGGCCATTGGGATCGGGGGAGCAGGGGTATCCCGGACCGGAATCGCCATTCCGCCGGAAAGCCGAGATCGAACCGGGCGACAAGAGCGAGTTGCCGTCGGCCGCGGTCGTGCCCCCGCTCGCGCACGCGACGTTCGACGACTTCCTGCGGCTGCAAGCCCGGCGGCCGGTGCGCCGAACGGCAAGGACGACCGGAAGCAGCGGCGTGAGGGCCGCATGTCAGATTCGGATGCTCCGGTAGACTGGCCCATGCGCTGTATGCCTGTACTGCCGCACTCGGAGGCCTCGCCGCCGGAGCAGCCGCGGCGGTGCGGATGATGTTCACGTTGGGCGGCTTCACCCGGGGGATCGAGGAAGGCTGGTCGGAAGAGGACACCTACCGCTGGATTGTGTGTCAGCTCCCGCGGAGCTTTCATGGCCGCAGCGCGGCCGAACAGCGAGCGGCGCTCACCGAGCGCGTGCCGTTGACGGGCACGAAATGGGATGCGCTGCTGGCCGCGATGGTCGAGCACGTGGCGTGGCTGCACGGGCACGAGCGGCCGGCGTGGGTAGACGAGCGTGAGCGGTTCCTTGATACCACCTGGGTGGTGGCGGACACGCCGTGGACACGGCTGTACTCGGTGATCTTCGCGCCGGCGGCGTTCCTGCGGCACGGGGCGATTCCGGACCCGCGGGACCTGGATGCACGAGGGGGAGAGCGTTTTGAGTGGACCCCTTGGCCGTGAGCAGCTCATCGAGCTGTTCGAGGAGCTGTCCTCGGAGCTGGCCAGGCGGGGTGCCCGGGCGCATGTGTACGTGTTCGGCGGCGCCGCGATGAGCGTCGCGTTCGACCGGCGCCGAACGACGGTCGCGCGCGAGGCGCTGGCGAAGGTGTTCGAGCGCGACCTGGGGTACGAGCGGTAGACTGGGATCGGGGGAGCAGGCGGTAGCGAACGCCTGCAGCGCCAGAACGAGCGGTTGAAGCGGGAGAACGAGCGGTCGATGCTGGCGAGCCGAACAGGCTGCAGGGACGCCGGTCTTACGCCACCCGCTTCCCGGTGATCGCCTCTCGCAGGCCTTCGAGCAAGCCTTCGAGGTGCGCCATCCGCTCGCGGAGCAGGCCCATCTGCTCTCCCTGTGCGTCGATGCGCTTGCGCAGGTCCTCTCCCTGTGCGTCGATGCGCTCGCGCAGGTCTTCTCCCTGTGCGTCGATGCGCTTGCTCAGGTTCTCTCCCTGTGCGTCGATGCGCTTGCTCAGGTTCTCTCCCTGTGCGTCGATGCGCTTGCTCAGGTTCTCTCCCTGTGCGTCGATGCGCTCTCCCTGTGCGTCGATGCGCTTGCGCAGGTCTTCTGCCTGTGCGTCGATGCGCTTGCTCAGGTTCTCTCCCTGTGCGTCGATGCGCTCTCCCTGTGCGTCGATGCGTTTGTGCAGATTCGTGCCCTGGGTGCGCATTTCGTCGCGCAGACTTCGGAACGACGTACCGATCGCGACCAGGATCACGATGGCGGACCCGACGACGGTCCAGAAGGTGGCGTCCATCCTTTTCAATATTCTACCGGCCGGAGACCGGTCGGATGTTCGCAGCGGGCGGGCCCGGTGATGGCCTCGCGCAGGCCGCTATCCCGGCGGCCAGGTCATGCCCCGGCCGGCGAGCAGGTGCAGGTGGATGTGGAACACGGTCTGTCCGGCCGCCGCGTTGCAGTTGAAGACGGTCCGGTAGCCCGCCTCCGCGTGGCCGCGCGCCGCGGCGAGGCGGGTCGCCAGGTGCACCATCGAGCCGACCAGGTCGGCATCGTCCGCGGTCAGGTCGTTGAGCGTCGAGATGTGGCGGCGCGGGATGATGAGCACGTGCACGGGCGCCTGCGGATTGATGTCGTTGAACGCGACGATACGTTCGTCCTCGTGGACGAGGTCGCTCGGAATCTCCCGGGCGGCAATCTTGCAAAACAGGCAGTCGGCCATTTGGTGGTCCTCGCAGTGCTGTCGGTGGCGGCGGTCCTCGGGGCTCGGGCGGCGGTGGTCCTCGCAGTGCTGTCACCGGGCGGCGGCGGTCCTCTTCACTTCAGGGTCGGGCGGCGGCGAGGACGGCGGTGCGCGGAATGCCCTGCAGGTCCGGTCGGAGGCGCAGCAGCTCGGCGCCCGGCGTCGCGGCCACGAGGCGGCGGAGCGCGTCCACCTGGCCCACGCCGATCTCCACGAGAACCCGCGCGTCCGGCTTCAGCCGCGCCGGCGCGGCGTGCTGCGGCGCCGGTGCGGGATGCGGCGCGGCGTGCTGCGGCGCCGGTGCGGGATGCAGCGCCGACCGCGGCGGGCGGGCTTGCGGCCAGAGGCCCGCGAACAGCTCGCGGAGCGCATCGAGCCCGTCGGGCCCTCCATCCAGCGCCGTCCGGGGTTCGTGCAGGCGGACCTCGGGCGGCAACGAGGCCAGCTCGCCGCTGGGAATGTAGGGCAGGTTCGCTACCAGAAGGTCGATGCGCGCCCCCCCGCCGTCTGACGTCCCGGCGCGGTCCGACGCCCCGGCGCGGTCCGACGTCCCCCCGCCGTCTGACGTCCCCCCGCCGTCTGACGTCCCGGCGCGGTCCGACGCCCCGGCGCGGTCCGGCGCCCCCCCGCCGTCGGGCGCCCCTCCCGCCAGCCACTCGGCGAGCGGCGCCTCCACCCAGGCGATGCGGCCGGCGACGCCGTGCGCGGCGGCGTTGCGGCGGGCCACGGCCAGCGCGCCGGGGGAGACGTCCACCGCCGTCACCGCCGCGCGGGGGAACTCGCGGGCCAGCGCCACCGCGAGACAGCCCGAGCCGGTGCCCACGTCGGCGATGGCGAGCGGCGCCTCCCGACGGCCGCCGAACAGCGCCAGCGCGGTCTCGACGATGAGCTCGGTCTCCGGCCGCGGCGCCAGCACGGCCGGGGAGACCTCGAACCGCAGCCCCCAGAACTCGCGGCGCCCGGTGATGATGGAAACCGGCTCCCGCTTCTCCCGCCGGGCGGCCAGCGGCGCATAGCGCGCCTCGAACCCCGGCGGCGCCGGGTCGCGGCGGCGCGCGAGGTACGTGGCGCGATCCCACCCCAGCACGTGCCGCGCCAGCACCTCCGCGTCGGCGGCGGCCTCGTCCGCGGCCACCCCGCCGCGCACGAGATCATCCCGCGCCCGCGCCACCCGCTCGGCGAGAGAGGAGGCTTCGCCGGCTTCGGCAGGAGACTGGGCATCGGTGAATGAAGGGGAGTCGGCGAGCGGGGAGGCGTCGGCGAGCGGGGAGGCGTCGGCGGACGAAGCAGCGCTGGCCGCGAACGGGGCTTCGGCGAGCGTCGGGGCTTCGGCGAGCGTCGGGGCTTCGGCGAGCGTCGGGGCTTCGGCGAGCGTCGGGGCTTCGCCGAGCGCCGGAGCTTCCCCGGCAGCCGGGGCGGCGTCGATAGCCGGAACGCCCCCGACAGCCGGAACGCCCCCGACAGCCGGAACGCCCCCGACAGCCGGAACGCCCCCGACAGCCGGAACGCCCCCGATAGCCGCGGCAGCGCCGCCCCCGGCCGCGGCCGTCCCGCCGTCGCCCCCGGCGGCGTCCCCCCCGGACGCCGCCGTCACGCCGTCGCCGCCTCCTCTTCCGACTCGAGCTTCTCGGACTGGTAGTGCGTGACGACGGTCTCGATGAGCTCTCCGAGATCGCCGGCCAGCACCTCGGGCAGGCGGTGGGTGGTGAAGCCGATGCGGTGGTCCGTGATTCGGTTCTGCGGGAAGTTGTAGGTGCGGATCTTCTCGGACCGCTCGCCCGTGCCCACCTGTCCCTTGCGGTCGCTGGCGATCTCGGACTGCTGCCGCTGCATCTCGAGCTCGTAGAGGCGCGAGCGCAGCACCTTCATCGCCTTCGCCTTGTTCTTGATTTGCGACTTCTCGTCCTGCTGCGAGACGACGAGGCCGGTCGGCAGGTGGGTGATCCGCACGGCCGAGTAGGTGGTGTTGACGCTCTGGCCGCCGGGCCCGCTGGAGCAGAACGTGTCGATGCGCAACTCCTTCGGATCGATCCGGATGTCGACCTCCTCGGCCTCGGGCAGCACCGCCACGGTGGCCGTGGACGTGTGGATGCGGCCGCTCGCCTCGGTGGTCGGCACGCGCTGCACCCGGTGGACGCCGCTCTCGTACTTCAGGCGGCTGTAGACGCGCTTGCCCTCGATGAGCGCCACCACCTCCTTGATGGCGCCGACGCCGGTCTCGTTGGACGAGAGCACTTCCACGCGCCAGCCCTGCTCCTCGGCGAAGCGCTGGTACATGCGGAAGAGGTCCGAGGCGAACAGGCCCGCCTCGTCGCCGCCGGTGCCGGCCCGGATCTCCAGGACGACGTTCTTCTCGTCGTTGGGGTCCTTCGGCAGCAGCAGCACCTTGATGGAGCCCAGCAGCGTCTCGCGGCGCGCTTCGAGGGCGCCCAGCTCCTGCTCGGCCAGCTCGCGCAACTCGTCGTCGTCGTCGCCGGCGGCGAGCTCCCGGGTCTCGGACAGCTCCTCGACGACCGCCTTGTACTCGCGGAACTGCTCGACGAGCGGCTGGATCTCGGCCAGCGTCCGGGTATGCCTGCGGTACTCCTGCTGGTCCGCCTGCACGGCCGGATCGCTGATGAGCGCCATCAGCTTGTCGTACCGCTCCTCTATTCCCTGCAGCTTGTCGAACATGACCGGCTCAGCCCCCCGAGACGGGCGGCAGGAACGCCACCTCGTCGCCGTCGGCGATGCGGGCGTCCATGCGTGCGTACTCCGCGTTGACGGCGACCGATACGGCGCCGCGGTAGGCGGCGAGCTCCGGGTGCTCGTCCGCCAGCAGGCGCCACACCGTGCCCGCCGTGGCGCCGCCGGGCAACTCGCGCGCCAGGTCGGAGGCGCCGGCGATGTCGCGCAACCGGGCGAAGAGCCGGACGTTCACGCGCATGCGGCACGCAGGGCCCGCGTGCGGGCCTCCTCGTCGTCGGGATCGGCGGTGGCGCCCTCTATCCAGACGTCCCCGCCCTCGAAGAACTCGTGCTTCCAGATCGGCGCGATCTGCTTTATGCGTTCGATGGCGTAGCGGCACGCGGCGAACGCATCGGCGCGATGCGGCGACGCGGCGGCGATGGCCACGCTCGCCTCGCCGATCGACAGCGATCCGATGCGGTGGTGCACCGCGACGTGGGTGTCGGGCCAGCGCTCGGCCGCCTCGGCCGCGATGCGCTCGAACGACTTGACCGCCAGCGGCTCGTACGCCTCGTACTCCAGCCGGTCGACCCGGCGGCCCCGGTTCTCGTTGCGCACCGTGCCCAGGAACGACGTGACGGCCCCGGCGCTCGCCGGCGCCCCTTCGAGCCGGCGGGCGACGCTGTCGATGATGGGTCCGAGTGCGAGCGGCTCGCTGGTGACCACGAAGGCCGGTGCCCCCATGTCTCGGCAGTATATCAGCCGATCGATTCCGGCCCCGGCGCCGGGTCGATCGGCGCGGCGGCCCGCCGGCCGGCGCTCGGCGCCCGGGGACGGGCGTGATCCAGCACGAATCCGCCGCGGCCGACGCGTTGCGCCCGGCGGATCGCCGCGGCGACGTACCGCTGGGCGTCCGCGGCGGCGGCCTCGAGCTCCCCGCCCGCGGCGAGACCCGCGGTCAGCGCCGCGCTGAACGTGCAGCCGGTTCCGTGGGCGCGGCCGTCCCCGGCGGCGACACGGGGCGTCGCGATCTCGACGGCGCCGGTACCGTCGTCCAGGACGTCGACGACCGTGTCGGCCGGCTCGTCCAGGTGTCCGCCGGTGACGATCACGGCCGCCGGTCCGAGGTCCAGCAGGCGCCGCGCCGCCTCCCGCGCCGTGGCGAGCGAGGTCACCGCCATCCCGCTCAGCCGTTCCGCCTCCATCCGGTTCGGGGTGGCGACCGCGGCCAGCGGCAGCAGCCGGGCCTTCATGCGCCGGATGCCGTCGCGGTCGAGCAGGCGGCTGCCGCCGGTCGACGCCAGCACCGGGTCGACGACGGGCCGGATGCCCAGCGCCTCGAACGCCCGGCACACGGCATCGACGATGGCGCCGTTCGAAAGCATGCCGGTCTTGGCCGCCGCCACCGGAAACCCGTCGGCCGCGGCGGCGATCTGCGCCGTGACGATCGCGGGCGGCAGCACGTGCATGTCGGCGATTCCCGCCGGCGTCTGGGCGGTCGCGGCGGTGATCGCGCTCAGGCCGTGGATGCCGAACGCGGCGAAGGTCTTCAGGTCGGCCTGCACGCCGGCGCCGCCTCCCGAATCGCTCCCGGCGACGGTCAGCGCGGCGCGCATCGGTCCTCCTGGTCTGCCGGGTTCGACGGCGCAAGCTCCTAGGAGCCCGTGGGGACTCCTAGCCGGCGGGTCTGCCTGCCTCGTCGGGAACGAAGACCAGCAGGTACTGGTAGCGGAAGTCGTCCTCGCGGGCCAGCAGGCGGAACCCCGCCGCCTCGGCATCGCGAATCACCGCGCGGGGCTCGACGCGCTCGGCCAGCGGGGGGCCGGGGCCGCCGCCGTCGAGCTTGTACTCGACGATGCCCACGCGCCCGCCCGGCTTCAGCCGGGGCTTCACGTTCCGCAGCAGCGTGACCGGATCCGCCACCTGTCCGTACACCTCGACCATCAGCAGGGCGTCGATCGGGCCCGGCAGCAGCGGGTTGCTGGGCGTGCCGATGACCGTCTGCACGTTGGTCAGCCCGGCGCGCCGGACGCGCCGGTTGATCGACTCGATCATCTCCGGCTGGATGTCCTCGGCGTACACGAGCCCGTTGGGTCCCACGCGCTGGGCCAGGCGCACCGTGAACCAGCCGCCGCCGGCGCCGATGTCCGCCACCACCGCCCCGTCGGCGATGCCGAGCGCGTCCATGATCAGCTCCGGCTCCTGCCAGGCGTCCCGGTCCGGGCCCTCGAGCACGCCGAGGTCTTCCGGCGGGAACAGCCGGCCGTGGGCGGGGCGCACCTGCGCGTCGGCAACCGCCGGGCCCGGGGCGGGCAGCGCGCCGAGCAGCGCCGCCGCGACGAGCGCGGATCCCGCTTGCCTTGCGTTCACTGCTACTATCCTACGCTTCCTGCCGAGCCCGCGAAACCCTGCGACGCACCCGGTTTGGCGGCGCCGGCAGTCCGTGGCGAGAACCCCGCGCAGCACCGGGAGCGGCGCGGCGCCCGCGCGGCAGGGGACACGGCGCGCGGGCGGCGACTCGGGGTACCCTGACGATGATGTACCGCCCGCTGCAGCGAGCACCGGCCGCCGCCCCCTCGATCCGGGCGCGCGCGGGTCGGTTCGGCCGGCTGCTGGCCCTCGGCTGCCTGGCGGCCGGCCTGATCGCGGCCGCGCGCGTGATGCCCGGACAGGAGTTGCCGCCGGCCGTCCCCGGCGTCCTCCTGCACTACGTCCCCGTGACCGACGAGCGGTTGCTGACTCCCGAACCGGACAGTTGGCTGATGTACCGCCGTACCTACGACGGGTGGGGATTCAGCCCCCTGAACCAGATCGACGCCTCGAACGTCGCGGACCTCGCACCGGTCTGGCGCTTCGAAAACGGAACGAACGACGGCGAGCCCCAGGCGCCCCCCATCGTCAACGGCGAGACGATGTTCGTGACGACCGCCGATCAGGTGCTGGCCCTCGACGCGGCGACGGGGATTCTGCGGTGGCGTCACGTGCACGCCTTCCCGCCCGACCTGCGGCGGCCGCATTCCACCAACCGGGGGGTCGCGCTGTACGACGACCTGGTCTACGTCGGCACCCTCGATGCGCGGGTGGTGGCGCTGCGGGCGACCACCGGCGAGGTGGTCTGGGAACGGGCCGTCGCGTACTACCGGCACGCCTACTACATCACCCTGGCTCCGCTGGTGGTGAACGGCAAGGTGATCGTGGGCATGTCCGGCGGAGAGTTCGGCATCCGCGGCTTCATCGCGGCGCTCGACGCCCTGACCGGCAGGGAGATCTGGAGGCGGTACACGATTCCCGCCCCGGGCGAGCCGGGGAGCGCGACCTGGTCGGGCGACGCATGGCGCACCGGTGGGGGGCCGGTGTGGCTGACGGGCACCTACGATCCGGCGCTGAACCTGACCTACTGGGGAGTCGGCAACGGCGGCCCGTGGACCGGCGACGCGCGGCCCGGCGACAACCTCTACACCAACTCGACGATCGCGCTCGACGCCGATACCGGCGAGCTGCGCAGCCACTTCCAGTACCACTGGAACGGATCGTGGGACTGGGACGAGGCCAGCGCCCCGCTCGTCGTCGACGTCGAACGCAACGGGCGCACGCTGCCGGCCCTCGTGCACGCGGGACGCAACGGGTACCTGTGGCTGCTCGATCGCAGCGGCGGCGGCATGCGGTTCCTCGAGGCCGAGCCCTACGTGCATCAGGACGTGTTCGTCGGCCTGGATCCGGTCAGCGGCCGGCCCGCGTACGACCCCGCGCGCGTGCCCCGCATCGGCGAGCGCGTCGAGTTCTGCCCCGCCATGCGGGGAGCCCGAAACTGGCGGCCCGAGGCGTTCAGCCCCGCTGCCGGCATGCTGTACGTGCCCGCCACCAACAATCTCTGCTCGGTCATGGAGGGGATTCCCGTGGAGTACCGGGCCGGTCGCGCCTTCGAGGGCGCGGCCACCGAGACCTTCCGGCGGGAGGGCGCCGAGCACGTCGGCGAGCTGCAGGCGTGGAACCTCGACACGGGCCAGCGGGTGTGGACCCAGGAGTTCCCGACCAGCGTCGATTCCGTGCTGGCCACCGGGGGCGGGCTGGTCTTCGCCGACAGCGGCGGGACGCTACACGCCCTCGACGCGCTGTCCGGCGATCGGCTCTGGAGCCACGCCCCGGAGCGGCACCGGCCGTCCGGCGTGGCGGCATCCTACGCGGTTCGCGGCGTGCAGTACGTCGCCCTGCAGTTCGAGCCGCGATCGGACTTCCCCGACGCCGGCAACATCGTCCTGGCGTTCGCGCTCGAATGCCAGTGCTGAACGTGCCTCCCGCGGTCGGTCACGTCGAGGAAGCGAGAACGACGCACGGACTGGCGTTCGCGCTCGAATGCCGGTGCTGAACGTGCCTCCCGCGGTCGGTCACGTCGAGGAAGCGAGAACGATGCACAGAATCGTCGCATTGGTCCTGGTCCTGGTGCTGGCGCTGTCCGCCGCGGCGGGAGTCGCAACCGCGCAGCAGCGCGACCTGCGGGCCGCCGCCGCGCGGCTCGCCGCCGCGGCCGAACCGCCGCCGGACGCCGCGCGCAGCGGACCATCGACCGGGAGGCGGGCCGCCAGGCTGGTGCTCGTCGGGGCCGGGCTCGTCCTGGTGCTCGCGGGCAATCCCCAGTACGTCCCGTCCCGGTTCGCGCCGGGAAACACGCCGCGGCGCGTCGACCTCGAGACGTATCTGGGCGCGGGCAGTTACCCCGGCCACAGCTACCAGCTCTTGTACCGGCGGGGTTCCGCGTTCGGCACCGGCTACGGCTGTCCGAGCTACGAGCCGCGCTGCAGCATCGAAGCCGGGCAGCTCGAGGATCAATACGCCTACGGGTTCACCGACGGCTACGACGTCGGCCGCCACGAGGGGCTCGTGGCCGGCCATGCGGAGGGCTTCGCGGCCGGTCAGACCGCGTTGATCCGCATCCTGGACGGCGCGGGGCTCGTGGTCTACGAGGGGCGGTTCGCCCCGGCTTCGTACGTCGGGGAGCGGTTCGCCGACCGGAGGCCGATGCGCTACGTCGGCGCCGGCCTGCTCGCCGCCGGCGCGCTGCTCGACCTGTTCTGGCCGCGGGCCCCCGACCTGGAGCTGACGCCGCTTCCCGGCGGCGGCCGGGTCGCCGCCTCGCTGGGGTTCTAGTTGGGCGTCTCCGGTTCCGCGACCGGCCGCATCGACGGGCGCGCGTAGCCGCGGCCGGCGGCGAGCACGTCCAGGTCGCTCGTCTCCAGATCGAGCACCGGCAGCAGCGCGAACGCCGTCGCCGCGGGTACGTCGACCTGCTTCAGGTAGCCGCCGCACGCGCGGCAGAACTCGATGCGCCGCCCGGCCCGCTCCGGAGCCGCCGCCGCGGTCAGGAAGGCGTCTCCCGAACCGGCGCAGTAGACGCACGCGCTCGCCCGGGGGGTCCAGTCCGCGCCGCAGAACGAGCAGCGGGCGTGGCGCCGTCCGTCCCGCGCTTCGGCCAGCGCCGGCCACGAGCCGCAGGCCGGACACTCGCCGCGCGGCCAGCCGCGGAGGGCGGCCCGCACCGCGGGCGGAGCGGAGTCGGCCGACACCAGCGCCTCGTGCTGCAGCCGATGGGCGATGGGGCCGACGGCCAGCTCGGCGACCAGCCAGACCAGGTCCGGGGCGACCCCGACGTGGTTCGCCCGCTCGCGGATCGCCTCCTGCCGGCGCGCCAGCGACGCGCGCAGCAGGGAGCCGGGCTCGAACTCGCCGCCCTCGATGGCCGCGCGCACGCGCCGCGCCGGCTCGCCCGCGCCGCCGTCGGCGAAGTCGTCGCAGAACGCCAGCAGGAACGGCAACACGCGTTCGGCGTCCAGATCGATTGCCAGGTCGAGCACGGGGGCGCGCCGCCGTTCGAGCCGGTCGAGCAGATCCGGCGGCGCCGCGCTCGCCCCGCGGACAATCGCGCCGGCGTCGGCCAGAAGCTCCACGCTGCGCGTGACCAGCACCCGCTGCAGGTCCACGGCGGCGCCGAGGTCGGGACGCTCGTCGGCCAGCCGCAGCCAGCGCCGTTCGGCGTCGTCGAGGGGGTCCCGGTGCGCCATGCGGCGCCAGTATCGCACGCCGGGAGCCTGCGCCGCGGAACGCAGCGAAGAAGTGCCGCGGCGCAGGCCCGGGGAGCGGGGAGGATGGGCCGAAACACCGAACCGGTGAGGCGTCTCGGGGCGCCGGCGGCGTGTCACGCGGCGGGAAGGCGCGCTATACTGTGAGCACGGACCAGGGGGATGAATCAAGTGGCTGAAACAACTGCGGTTGCAAGCGGGCCGGTGGCCGTCACCGACGCGGCGGCAAGCAAGATCCAGGCCCTGTTGGCCGAGGAACAGAAGAACCAGGCCGGGCTGCGCGTGTTCGTGCAGGGCGGCGGCTGTTCCGGGTTCCAGTACGGGTTGATGATCGAGGAAGGCGCGGGCGACGCCGCCGCGGACCGGATCTTCGAGTCGAACGGCGTCCGGCTGTTCGTCGATCCGATCAGCGCGCGCTATCTGTCGGGCGCCGAGGTCGATTTCGTCGACAACCTGATGGGCGGCGGATTCACCATCCGCAACCCGACCGCCAAGACGACCTGCGGGTGCGGGCAGTCGTTCGGTGTCTAGCGGTCCGGAACCGGGGAGCGCCCGCGGGATGGATCCGCAGTCCGAGTACATCGAGCGCCTTCGCCCGCCCGGCGGCCGGCGCTCGGGAAAGCGTGACCGGATCGTCAACATCTTCCTGCAGCAGGAGGGGCACCTGAGCGCCGACGACCTGGTCGACGTGGTGCGCCGCGGCGGCGGCAACATCAGCCGCGCCACCGTCTACCGCACGCTGCAGTGGATGGTCGAGGCGGGCATCGCCCGCAAGGTCGACTTCGGCGAGGGGCGCTTCCGGTTCGAGCACTCCTACCGCCATCCCCGGCACTTCCACCTGATCTGCAAGAGCTGCAACCAGTCGTCCGAGTTCCTGTCGTCGGACATCGAAGGGTTGATCGAGGAGATCGCGGTGGCGCGCGGGTTCGAGGCGGACAGGAGCGTCGTGCAGATCTACGGCACGTGCGACGCCTGCCGCACGGGACGGCGGACGCCCCCCGACAAGGTGACGACCGAGCTGCTCTTCGCGCGCGACGCCCTGCGCATCGCCATCGCGACCGAGCGCAGCGGGCTCGAGTTCTACCGGCGCGCGGCGCGCCTGACCCGCGACGCCCGCGGCCGGCAGGTGTTCCGGAAGCTGGCCGAAGAGGAGAAGGAGCACCTCGCGACGCTGGAGGCGCGCTACGCCGAGCTGCTCGAACAGGATCCGCGGCTCGAGTCCCATCCCACGTTCCTCTTCTTCAAGGGCGCGGCGAGCGGCCTGTTCGCGGCGGGCGCCGACGAGTTGTCGCGCGGCGTCGACGACAAGGCGGCGCTCAAGATCGGCATCCGGTGCGAGCGCGGCTCGCACCGCTTCTTCAAGCGCTACGGCGAGCGGTTCGAAGATTCCGAAGGCAAGCGCATCTTCCTGGAGTTCGCCGAAGAGGAACGCGAGCACCTGGAGCTGTTGATGCGCGAGTACCGCGCGCTGCGCGCGCGGCAACCCAAGACCTCGCCGGAGCGGGGGGCCGGGCGGACGCAACGCGCCAGCGCCTGACGCCGCGCCCGCACACGGCACGCTCCCGACCGGCAGTCCCGTTTTCCCGCGGCCCGACCATGATCGATCTGCACATGCACACGACCGCCTCGGACGGCGCGCTGACCCCCCACGCGCTGGTGGCGCGGGCGAACCGTCACGGAATCCGCACCTTCAGCGTGACCGATCACGACACCATGGCCGGCGTCCGGGGCGCGGCGGACGGCGCCAACGCGTGCAGCATGCGCTTCGTGCCCGGCATCGAGATCACCGCGGTCGAGCACGATCGCGACGTGCACGTGCTGGCCTACTTCCTCGATCCCGAGCCGGCGGAGCTGATGCCCTTCCTGGAGCGGCAGCAGCAGGACCGCATGCGGCGGGCGCGCGAGATGGCGGCCCGGCTGGCGGGGTTCGGCGCCTACATCGACATCGACGGCCTGATCGAAGCCGCCGAGATGGGGGGCAGGGCGGTGGCCCGGCCGACCCTGGCGCGCGCGTTGCTCCACGCGGGCCACGTCGAGAGCATGCAGGAGGCCTTCGACCGCTGGCTGGCGGACGGCCGCCCCGCCTACGTGCCGCGCGCCGGCGCGACGCCGGTCGAGGTGGTGCGTCTGGTCCGGCGCGCCGGCGGCCTGCCGGTGCTTGCGCATCCGGGTCTGCTCCGCCGGGACGAGGTGATTCCGGAGCTCGTCGAGGCGGGGCTCGGCGGCCTCGAGGCGTACCACAGCGACCACGACGCGGGGATGCAGTCCCGCTACCTGCGCCTCGCGGCGCAGCACGGCCTCGCGGTGTCGGGCGGCTCGGACTTCCACGGGGACGACCATCCCCGGGCGCGCTGCTTCGGCCGGGTCGGCCTGCCGCAGGTCCACTTCGAGACCCTGTACCGGCGGATCGTCGAGGCGGACGCGGCGGTGCACCCGGAGCCGGAGCCGCCCCGGCCGGCGCCATGACGGCGGCGCTGATCACGGCGGCCGTGCTGGGCATCGGCGGCCTCGGCTACACCACCGTCATCGGCTTCCTGGCGGCGGCCCCCGCCGAGATCTCCCGCCACGTGACGTTCGCGATCTTCTTCACGTTCATCACCCTGCTGGCGCACTCGATGACGATGTTCTATCTCATCGGCAAGGGGAAGGCGATTCGCGAGGCGGTGACCGACGGCGGACTGTCCGACGAGCTGCACCTGGCGGTGGCCCGCGCGCGCCGTCCCGTCTTTTCCGTCGGGACCCTGGCCATGGCGCTCACCATGCTCGCGGCCATCCTGGGCGGCGGCGTCGACACGGACGTCCTGCCCGTCGTCGTCCACTCGGTGCCCGCCCTGGCGGCGCTGGCGGCCAACGTCCTGGCGTTCCGCGCCGAGCTGACCGCGCTGGCCGTCGCGGCCGGCTCGGTGGCCGAGGTCAACCGGTTGCTGGAGTGACGGCATCGCGCCGCCGCCGGCCCCGCGGAGGCTGGCGGAAGCGCCTGGGAGTCGAACCCAGCCCCCCCGCGCTAGCGGGGAGCGACCGATTTTGAAGACCGGGAGGGCCACCGGGCCCCGTTCGCTTCCCTGCGGAATGATGGACGAATGCGGAGGGAAATAGGTGTGAGCCGCACCTTCGCCCCGAGGGGCACAACGGAGTAGAGCCGCGCCCCCGGGCGAAGCGATACGGCCTGTCTGTAACGCGGGAGACTAGCTCTCGAGCAGGCGAACCTCGCCGGCGCGCGGTCCCTTCTCCGATTGCTCGGGAGTGAACTCGACGCGCTGGCCCTCGCGCAGAAGCTCGAACACCGCGCTGCGCACCGCGCTGCGGTGGAAGAAGTGCTCGATGCCTCCCTCGTCGCGGATGAACCCGAAACCCTTGTCAATCAACAGACGTGCAATAGTGCCGCTCGGCATGCCGTTCCTCCGCGGGAGCGCGCCTCCAGAATGAATCGGCGGACACCGCGCTCCCTTGAGCCGCCTACATCCGCGCCGTCACCACTGGAACCAACCATGCTGGCAGTGCTCCAGGACGGCCTCGACGGGGACACCTGACCGGAAGCAGGCAGTCTAGTAACGTAGCCGTCAGAAGTCAACCGGATTCGGCAGCCGCCGCCGGTTTGGCCGCCGCGGGCTTCGGCTTCTTCGGCGGCGGGTACGTGGTCCAGAAGTTCCGCCCGCACGTCGCGCACTGCCAGAACTGCTGCGGGGGCCACGGCTGTCCGGGCGCCGGATCCCGAAGCTCCATCTGTTGTCCGCACCGCTGGCAGCGGATCCGGATGTCCATCTCGCCGTTGCTCATGGGCGGGATTCTAGTGCCGCGCCGCGCCGGTTTCAACCGGGCGGGTTGCGGTAGGCTCGGCGGGTGAGCGTGCCGGGGGCGAACGTGCCGGGAGTGAACGTGCCGGGGGTGATCCTCGCCGGCGGGCGGTCGTCGCGCATGGGGCGCCCGAAGGCGCTGCTGCCGGTCGACGGGCGGGACACGTTCGTCGGCCGCCTCGTGCGCACCCTGCGCGCGGCCGGGGTCGCCGAGGTGGTGGTCGTGGCCGCGGCCGGCGGGCCCGTCGAGGCCATCCGCGGCGTGCTGGCGGCGACACGGCCGGTGCCGCGCATCGCACTGAACCCGGACCCGTCGCGCGGCCAGCTCTCGTCGCTGCTCGCCGGGCTCGAGGCCGTCGACCGGCCCGGCGTCGACGCGCTGCTGATGACGCTGGTCGACGTCCCCCTGGTCGAGGTCTCCACCGTCCGGGCGCTGCTCGACGCCTATGCGCGATCGCGCGCGCCAGTGGTGCGGCCGGTGCGCGAAGCCGATGCCGCCCACGGGCATCCGGTCATCTTCGACCGGTCGCTGTTCGGCGCGCTGCGGGACGCCGACCCGGCGCAGGGGGCCAAGCCGGTGGTCCGGGCGCGCGCGGCCGAGACCGAGAACGTGCCGGTGGACGACCGCGGGGCGTTCCTGGACATCGACACGCCGGCGGACTACCGGCGTGTCTTCGGGCGGCCGGCGCCCGCCGATCCGCCGCCGCGTTGATCGGACGCGCGCGGTCTCCTAGAATGGAGGTCAGGCGGGCGACCGCCGCACGTGGGCCAGTGGCGCAGTTGGGAGCGCGCGTGAATGGCATTCACGAGGTCACGGGTTCGACCCCCGTCTGGTCCACCACCCCCTCCTCCGGGGCGCCGGCCTCGTCAACCCAACAGGGGCCCCTTCGCGCTTGCGCCCCCGCAACGTCCGTGCTACGATTCGCGGTCAATCGCCTCTCCGGATGCACCCGGATGGCGATTCGGGCGCGGTCGGGGCGTGGTTACCAGCATTCCGAACTGCTCCGCGCGTCAAGGGGGGGTGCAGCGCGCCGGGGTTCCGGCCGATAACCGGGATCGGCGGGCGAGGTTGCGCAACCGGCACCGATTGAGGTAGAGTGCCGGTCGGTTCATGAACCCGCGGCATCGGTGGTCGACCCCGGTGGTCTGCAAGCAGATCGCCGTCGACGTGTGTACGTAGGGGTTTTCGGCTTCCTGCCGGCTCGTGTACCCCACACTCTCTCCCACACCTGACGAGATCCCACACCCCGATCGCCAACCGCGGGGCCGAGCGCGTCGCTGCCGCCCCGGAACACGCTCCGCGCGGGCCGGGAATCCGCATCGTGCACTCCGCTCCGGCGGCGCCGCCCGAGCGCACCCACCGCCGGAAATCGTCCCGCGGACGCCGGAAGCGCCGGCAAGCCGGCGACTCCGGGCCGAGTGCCGACCGGCACGGGCCGCGCCCGTCTCGATGGCTGCGGCGCCGTCGGCGATGCCGCTCTCGGCCCCGCGCGTGGTCGGGACGAGAGCTGCCGCCCGCATTCCGGGACGGAGGGACCGGATCCGATCGCAGACTCGCCAGCGCCGAGGGCAGCTCCTCGGCCGTCAGGCGTCCCGTTCCCGGCGTCCGGCGAGGAAGCCTTCGACGGCGCCTTCGAACTTCGCCATCCGCTCCCCGGTTCCCGGCTCAGCTCGGGGCTGAGCTGGTCGAACCCGCGGGCACCTCCCCCCGGTCAGGCTCGCGAAGAGCCCGCCCGTCTCCGTCGCCAGGTTGTCGGATTCGCGTTCGCGGGGGTTGTCGCTCCGGATCGTCAAGGCGCGCAGTCCGCGCTGCGAAGCATGCGCACCGTCGGGTCCGGCGTGGGCCACGATCCCGATCCGGGGTGCCGATGATCGATGGGGGCGATAGCGGGGCTCGCTCCCGCCGATGCCCCCTTCGTGGCACGGCGGCGTCGGCGCGGGTCGGCCAGCTCGTCGCCGGCGATGGCGCCGTCGCCGCTGTCCGCGTCGGTGTCGTCGCGGGGGCGTTCAGGCCGATGCCGCCGGCGACGTGCGCGCCGGCGGCATCGCGAAGGCTGCCGCCGGGCAATCAGCTCCCGGCCTCGTCCTTCCGCTTGCGGGCACGGCGGATGCCGTCGCCGTGGGAGCGGGGGCGACTCTTCTTCCACGCCTCGACTTCGCGGGCGGACCAGCGGACCGACCTGACGCCGACCACGAAAGGCTCGGGGAATTCGCCGGCGCGCATTTGCCTGTATATCACCGTGGGGCTCAGGCCGGTGCGGCGCGAGACTTCGGCGCAGGTGATCCACTCATCCGGCGGATCGACGGGCTCTTCGCTGCCGCGGTGCTTCGGCTGCACGCCACCTGCAACGTGGCCTTCGCCGGCATCGGCGCCCGCACCCGGTCGTCCCGCGCCAGCACCGGCACGCGCGGTGCGCGGCGCCGTCGGCTGCGCCGACTCGCGCCCGGGTCGCTGCGGTCCCGGTGCGGCGTCGACGGCCGGCGTGCTTCTGTCGACGGGCTCGTTCGCCCAGGGACGCTGCTGCTTGCCCAGCTCGGCGCGGGTCAGCTTCTTCCCCGCGCTGTCGACGGGCTCGTCCTCCGAGCGACGCCGCTTCCCGACCCGGCCACCTCCCCGAGCCTCGGACCGACCGGGCCTCGATTCACTACTGGGTTTCGTCATCGTCCCGCATCTCCTCCCCGGCGGCGCGTACCGCCCGGAGCAGCCCCGCGATCGGTGCCGGATCCCGATCCTGCCTGTCCATCCGGCGCAACGCGCGCTTGGCCAAGGTCACCTGGACGCCGACCGGCGCCTCATCGGTCAAGCGCGACTCCAGCCCCGCAACCCATTCGGCTGCTTCCCGGCGCCGTTCCGGGTCGTCGCTCTCGCACGGAGCGATGACCGTAACCTTCAATGCCTCGCGCAGTTCCTTGTGCTTCTTCACGATCTCGCCGAAGAGCCGCCGCCGCTCTACGGCGATGTTGATTTGGCGTTCCAGGACGTACGTCTTGCCATCGTCCGTGGCGCGCTTCCGCACGACCGTTCGGGCGGCCTCGAGCTCCTCTGGGATGCGCTCCCGGATCATGTCGTCGAGGATCGCGACGTGCTGCTGCTCCAGCCGCAGCACGACCGTCTGCTTAGGGTCCGGTGTGGGCGGCCGACCTCGTTTAGGCATTGTTACGAATAATACTATACAAGACTATATATTAGTCATCAAGTCTACGATTATATTCTGGTTCTTGGCCCTTGCATCCCGGCGAGTCGGACTTCGCGCCAGTCCTGAGGAGAAGCGACGAAGCCCCCGGGGCCCGCCGCGCAATGGCTCCGGGTCGGCAGCGTCCAGGCGGCTCGAGAAACGGCCGGCCGGCCCGTGAGCCATTGAGGCCAACGATGCGCGTCTTACGGTGCACAGCAGCGGCAGCACGGACCGGAAGGAATCCAGCCGCCCGGAATCCGGCACCTGGCATGGGAGTTTGTGGGCGGTGCGCACCCGGCGGGGGCCGTTGTCGCGGGCCAGTCGGTCCCGGACCCGATCCCGGTACTTGTGCTTCATCACGAACAGTGGCCGTGGAAGTGCGGGAACCCTGGCCTTCCCGGCGGACCGCATGCGCCCACGTCGGGAGAACACCTGAGCAGTAGCTGCCGGATCCGCGGCAGAGCACACCAAAGCCGGCCAGATCCAGCGAGCGGAGGCTGGCATGAATCCGGAACGGCGCCGGTGCCGGCTGGGCTTAGGGAGCACCCGTTGACACGAACGACGGGCGAACGGGAGAATCCAGGACATGGACGCGACATCCTGGACGGTGATCGGGATGGACGTGACGATCCTGATCGCCATGGGAGCCAGCTTCCAGCAGCTGCGGGACCGGATCGACGCGCAGGGCAAGGAGACCGGCGAACAGATGGCACAGCTGCGGGAGCGAATGGCGAAACTCGAAGGGCTCCTCGAGGGGCTGCGCGAAGCGATCACCGGCACGCGGGCCGCCTGACGCGGTCCATGACGAACGAGGCGAGGATCATCCCCGGATCGACGATTGGAACGATCCTGACGACGGCAATCGGACTGGCCGTCCTTTGATCACGACCCTCTTGGTGAACCTCGGCATGCGGATCGAAGGCCTGCGCGCAGACACGCGCGAGGACTACGGCCGCAAGCGGCGCTTGCGGCAACCGAACGCCGACCCGCCACCAGAGGACTCCCGGAGTCCGACAACGAGTACGGCGACACACGTATCCTGGCCACCGCGCAAGGCACAAGGAATCTTGGCCATGCGGCCGGATATCGAGAACCCCACACCGGATATCGAGAACCCCACAGAGAAGGCTGCGGATCGGCAACGTCCGGCAGATCCGGAGCGTTCGTCAGCCAGCGGGTCGCTCCGGTCGTTCGCCGGTCCGGCGGGAGGCTCATCGCCGACGACCACGATCGAGTCTCGGGAAGCCGCTGAAGCCGCGTGCGCTCCGTCCACACGGGCGGCCGTGCCGGTACCGGGTTCCGGGCGGGTGGAGCCTTCCGCTCCGTACCGCGGGCTGCGCCCACCGCGTGGCGTGCGCACGGCAGTCGTGAGCCGCAAGGGCTCACGCGGCCGGATCCCCCGCACGGTCAGGGGAGAAACCGGCCGCAGGTATTGGCGTTTCGCGCTTGCGCCGCCGTTCCGGCCGTGATAAGCTCCGCGCCGATTGTTCTTTGGATGCAACCTGAAGGGCGATCCGGACGCAGTCGGGGCGTGGTTGCCACGAACATCCGAACCGCTCCGTGCGTCAAGGGGGGGTGCAGCGCGCCGAAGTTCGGGCCGATAACCGGATCTGGCGGGCGAGGTTGCACAACCGGCACCTGATGAGATAAAGTGCCGGTCGGTTCATGAACCCGCGGCATCGGAGGTCGACGCCGATGGCCCGCAGCACAGAAAGGAAAGGGAACCACGCATGCGTAAGACAAAGAACCTGCCCTGGATGGGGCGCACCGTGGCCACGGCCATCATGGTGCTCGTCGGACTCGGGGTGTTCGCCGGCTCGGCGTCGGCGCAGATGTCAGTTTACAGCTACGACGACGCGGCGGCGTGGTGGGCGAGCTTCGATTGTCCTGGCATGAAGAAGATCCTGCCGATGCTCACCGGCGAATCCGCGTCCGCGCACGAGGGTCGTGTTTGCAAGATGACGCTTGGCGAGTTGGCGGCTCCTGAGATGCGCGGAATCCAAGACTTCGTCATGGGGCTCCAGAACGGTCCTTTCCAGTCGCACAAGGCCTTCTGGAATAACGTAGTAACTGCAGGCAGCCCAGCAGATACTGACAACTCCTCATGTCTGAATCGTGCGAGGGTCGCTGGCCAGACCGGCATTCCGCTGACTACGGTGGCCGGGGTGACCAGGGCAGCTGTAGCGGTGGCGGACAGTATCACGGCACCCGCTACCGGAACCCTCACCGCCAATCTCTATTGTGTCGTGTACGACGGGGCCACGGGTTTGAGGCCAGAAGTCAAGTCGGACGTTGACATGTACCTGAACGCCCTGAGTGGTCGCAGCCCCATGATGACCGACGAGGAAGAAGAGGAAGCCCCCGCACTGCCGCTGGTGGGCATCGGCATCCTCGGCCTCCTGCTGGCCGGCCGCGGCGCATGGCTCCGCCGCCGTGCGTAGCGCGAGCGACTGACCACACGCACGGCAACGTGCAACACAACGGCTCCCGGCTTCGGCTGGGGGCCGTTTTTTTTGGCCTCGCGCCAGCCCAACCTGTAGACGTGCTGCCCTGCGCGGTCCCGGGCGGGCCTGCCGAAGACCGCTACCCTCCGTCCGCCATGGTCCCCCGCGATGAAGGGGCTGCTCTCGAACCGCGGCGCCGGGGCCTTGCGCGACCTCTTCGGCATCGACACGCGGTCACTTGCCGTGCTGCGCACTGCGCTGCGCTGTGCATCCTCGCGATCCGGGCGTTCGAGCTGGAGGCGTTCTACACCGACGACGGCGTGCTCCCGCGCGCGCTGCTCGCGGAGCAGGGTGCGGGCGGGCGCCCGCGGACGGTCGTCCGCGGGCGCCCGCGGACGACCCCCCGGGAGCCGGTGCATAGGCTGGCGGGCGCGGCCGCCCTGGCGCTGGTCGGCTACGTCTGCTTCCTGAACGCGGTCGGCTTCTACGGCTCTTCGGGAAGGAGGAGCCGGCCCTACTTCGGGCGCCCGCGGTGGCCCTGCAGATCGATCAGCGGTGGAGCATGTTCTCGCCCCAGCCGGCCGCGTGGAGCCGGTTTCTCGCGGCGCGCGGCGAGACTGCCGCGGGACTGTCGGTCGACCTGCTCGGTGACGGCGGCTGGCGCGGTGCCAACGACGCGCTGGACCCGCCGTCGGGACGCTTCGCGGCGGAGCGGTGGCGCGCCTACTTGCGCTACGTCCGGCGCCTGCCCGCGGAGGCGCGGCAGCGGGTGGGCGGGCGGCTGGCCCTCTACCTGGGACGGCAGTGGAACGCGGCCCATGGCGGAGAGGACCGCGTGGAGCGCGTGCGGCTGTATCGCGTCGATGCCCCGATCGCCCTGGCGGGCGACCGGGCGCCGGACCGGCGACGGACGCGAGTCCGCCAGTTGGTCCGCGTCGCGGTCGATGCCGGGCCGCCGTAGCCGGTACGCCACGATGTCTGCGTCCCGGCGCACTACGCGGCCGTGGCGAGTCCCGCCACAGGCCCGATGCCGGGTTCGGCAACCGGAACGAGCAGTGTCCGACGATCGGGTGGAGAACGGCGAGATGTCGAATTCGTCTTCTTCCTGCAGGGTCGCCCTACGCGCACCTTCTGAGTTGACTACGGGACAGCGTCAGGAGCGGCACGCCGACCTCGGAGGAAGGCGGCCGGCGGCAGGCGAGCGTCGTCGTCGAGCTGCTCGACGACGACGTCGAGGACGACAGCGAGACCCTCCGCCTGAAGCCGTCGAATCCGCATCCGGCCGACGTGCTCAGCATTTGCGACGACGACGCGATCGGCACCTATCCGGAAACACCGAGGCCGAGGTGGAGGCTGACCCGCTGACCGCAAGCTCTCCGACGTGCCCTCCTCGCGACGGCGAGAGCGTCTTCGACTTCGTGCTCGCGTTCAGCGTCGAGCCGCAGGTTAGCTACCGGGCGCTGCGCGACACGGCGTGCGGCGACGTCGTCGGCGCGAGCCGCCGGACGGGCGGCAGCGATCTGTCCTGGGACATCGAGATCGAGCCCGACGGCGACGACGCGGTCACGACTACACTGCCCGCGGCCACCGACTGCAGCCACGACGCCAGCGGCTGGTGCACCGAGGACAGGCAGAAGCGGTCGAACCGGACGACGGCCACCGTGGCCGGCCCGTCAGTGCGCGCGCCGGTCGTGCCGTTGGTCGGCGCCGCCGCCGCCGCCGCCGAGGAGGGTGACGGCGTCGGCTGTACCCGTGAGGCTGCCCGAGCAGACGTCAATCGACATCAGCGTCGACTACGAGGCCGAGAGCGCGGGAACGTCAGCGTGCCCGAGGTGGCCACGGAAGTCCGAGCCGCGCGACGCGCTCCCCGCCGGCACGCCGTCGAAGACGGTCACGGTCCGGACGACCGAGGACGGCGACGACGAGGACACGAGACGTTCACTGCGGCTGTCGAACCCGCAGAAGGCGACGCTGGGCGACGCCGCAGGCACCGGGACGATCGAGGACGACGACCCGCCGTTGACGGCACGACGGCGGAGAGTTCGTCTTCCACTTCGACTTCTCCGAGGAGCCCGAACTCATCTACTACACGACGCTCAAGGGGGGCGCGCTCGACTTCGGCATCGGCACGCTGCTCAAGGCCCAGCGGTCGGACCGGCAGCAACCAGGCCTGGAAGATCACGATCGGGCCCGACGGGGTCCAGAACGTGTCGGTCGAGTTGCCGGCGAGCAGCGGCTGGAGCGGCAGGGGATCGGCACCGACGACGACCGCGGGCTGTCGAACTCGCCCTAGGCGACCGTCCGCGGTCCGGTCGGCGTTTCGGTCTCCGACGCGCGGTTCGAGGAGGACGCCGGCGCCGTGCTCGCTCTCGTGGTGAGCCTCAGCCGGCGGGTGGCGGGCACCCTCACCGTCGGACTACGCCACGGAGCAGGGGGCCGCGGCAAGTATGGTCGACCCCGGACTGCGCGCTGCCGTCCGGGCGCACGGCGGCCGTGCACGTGGTCGAGCAGGTCGAGCAGCGTCTCGACGCGCCGCGCGCGCCCGGCTTCGACGTCCGCTTCGCCGGCCGCCGGGTGCGCCGCGGCGTGGCCGCGAGGTGGTGCCCGGCCCGCTACAGGGCCTGCAGCGCGGTGGGGCGGCGGCTTGCTGCCGCCCGTGGCCGGGCTGACCGGCGCCCTCGGCGGCTCCGCGCACGCGCTGGCGGGATCCGGTGGTGCCGGCGTCGGGCCGTTGCTACCCGGCGGCGGTGCCCTGCAGGGCGGCTTCGGCCTGTTCGGCCCGCTCGACGATTCCGAGTTCGCGCTCAGCCGCTAGCGGCGCGGCCGGATGCTTTCGTTCTGGAGCCGGGGCTCGGCAGTCACACGTCGCCGGGTGCGAGGGAACGCTCGGGCTGAGCGGCGACGGGCGCACCACGATGCGCGGGGCCGACTACGCTCGCGGCAGGCTGATTGCCGGCGTGTCGCTGTCGAACAGCCCGGCCCGCGGGCAATGTGTCGGGTTCGCCGCCGGCGAGGTCCTCTCGTCGGTCCCGGGCTCTACCCGTGGCTCGGCTACCGGGTCTCGGAGCGTGTCACCTGTGGGGCGTGGGCGGCTACGGTGCCGGCGGGCTCGCGTGGCCGGCGCAGCGCTCGAATCGCCGTTGCGGATGCGCATGGGCGGCCGGCGGGGCTGGCGGCCGGCTGTTCGAGAGCGTGGCCGGCGAACTCGCGTTCCGGACCGACGCGCTGTGAGTCGGCACCTCGATTGCGGGCGTCGACGGGCCGGGGCGGCCATTTGAGCCCTACCGCGGCGACCGTCACGCCTGCGCGCCGCGCTTGAGGGCTCGCGCGGCTACAGCGCGGCCCGCGCCGGCTGGTGCTGACGCCGAGTCTCGTGGTCGGGTTGCGGCACGGGCGTGCTCACCAACCACCACGGCAGCCCACCATCGCCCGGGACGACCTGACGGTCTTCGACAGCCGCGACACCGCGAAACCGTTGCTGGGCCTGGTGCTCGACACGCCGGGACCATCACCGAGGGCGAGTCCATCGACCTGGTTCTGGAGCTTTCGCCGACCGCGCTGGGCCGCAGCGCCGACGTGGAGATCCACGTCGGGGCCCGACACCCAATTCCCGCGCGCCGGCGGCCGCAACATGGCGTTCGAGACCGTCGGAGACGCCGAGGACGACGGGGAGTATCCGCTGACGTTTCTGCTGTACCGGCCGGCACGGAACCGCGAGTTCGACTCCTGCTCGCTCGACGGCGGTCGGCGCGCCGTCGAGGTCACGGTCCTTGACGGCGACGGCGTCGGGGACGTCGACGCTACGACACCGAGGCGGACGAGAGCGACGGCGAGATCGAGTTCGTTGTCTTCCTACAGGGCCGTCTGGATGTGCAGCTTCCGACTACCGGATCGAGTACATCACGGCCATCGCCGGCCAAGACTACACCGCCGAGAGCCGCACGCTGACCTAGGAGGAAGGCGGACCGGCGGCAGGCGAGCATCGTCGTCGACCTGCTCGACGACCGCCGTCGAGAACGACGGTGAGACCCTCCGCTTGAAGCTGTCGAACCCGCAGCCGACTGACCTGCTCAGCATCTACGACGACGCGGTCGGCACCATCCGCAACACCGAGGCCGAGGTGGAGGGCGACCCGCTCACCGCGAGCTTCTCCGACGTCCGTCGCTCGGACGACGGCGAGAGCGCCTCCGACCTTGTGCTTGAGTTCAGCGTCGAGCCGTAAGTCAGCTACGGGCGCTGCGCGACACGGCGTGCGACGTCGACGGCGGCGACGTCGTCGGGGCGAGCCGCCCGACGGGGGGGCGGCAGCAACCTTGTGCTTCCACGCGAATGCTGACCGCGGAAACACATCAAGCCTGGCCGCCCGAACGACGATGAGCAGGACCTAGCCTGGAATTCTCACCGGCGTAGCGACAAGAGGCTGCCCGTGATGGCGTAAAGTGTTGTGTCCACAATACTTCAGGCCACCCACGGAGGCAGCCCCTTGTCGACACAGTGTACGTCAACCCAGCTTGAGTTTCCCGAGGTCGGTCGCCGCCGTCTGGTCGCCAGCTTTGACGGCGGAACGATCACTTCCAACGCCGGGGCGTTGCTGCTGCGTGCGGTTGAGAAGTGCACCGACGTCTGCCGGCGCGCGTCGCAGTGCTTCCAGGACTATCGGGACCCGGACTTGATCGAACACTCGGTCGAGGACTTGGTGACACAGCGCGTGATGGCGGTGGCGTTGGGCTACGAAGATCTGAACGACCATGACACGCTGCGTCGCGACCCGCTGGTGGCAGCGGCGGTGGGGAAGGCGGACCCGACGGGCGAGAAGCGGGTGCGGCCGGCGGACCGCGGGGCGGCGCTGGCGGGAAAGAGCACGCTGAACCGGCTGGAACTGGTCGGGTCGAAGGGGGCCGAGGCGGACCGGTACAAGAAGGTGACCTATGACGAAGCGGCGCTCGACGCCCTGCTGGTGGAGGTGTTCGTCGAGTCGCAACCGACGCCGCCGGCGCGCATCGTGCTGGATGTCGATGCGACGGACGACCCGCTGCACGGCCGGCAGGAAGGGCGGTTCTTCCACGGGTACTACCGGCACTACTGCTATCTGCCTCTGTATATCTTCTGTGGAGCGCATGTGCTCTGCGCGCGGTTGCGGCCCTCGAACATCGACGGGGCGGCCGGCGCGGTGGACGAGTTGGCGCGGATTGTGGAGCGGGTGCGGCAGGCCTGGCCGTCGGTCTCGATCGTGGTGCGGGGAGACTCGGGCTTCTGCCGAGACGAGCTGCTGAACTGGTGTGAAGTACATGCTGTGGAGTACGTCATCGGCTTGGCGAAGAACGAACGGTTGACGAACCATATCGCGCCCGAGCTGGCGCAGGCCCAGGCGCAGTGCCAGGAAACCGGGGTCGCGGCACGGGTATTCGCGGACTTCCGCTATCGCACGCGCAAGAGCTGGAGCCGGGAGCGCCGGGTGGTCGGCAAGGCAGAACATCTGCCCGCGGGCGCCAATCCACGCTTCGTGGTGACGTCCTTGCCGCCGGCTATCTTGGGGGCGCAGGCGCTGTACGAGGATCTCTATTGTGCCCGCGGGGACATGGAGAACCGCATCAAGGAACAACAACTGGCGCTGTTTGCGGACCGGACGAGCTGTGCGACGCTGCGCGCCAACCAACTGCGCCTGTATTGGGCCACGTTGGCCTACGTCCTGTTGCAGCAACTCCGCGACCGGGGGCTGGCTGGTACCCGGCTCGCCCGCGCCCAATGCGACACACTACGGCTACGGCTGCTCAAGATCGGCGCCCGTGTCCGCGTCACCGCGCGCCGCATCTGGGTGGCGCTGTCCGAGCTGACGCCCGACACCGACCTGTTCATCGCGGCCGCGCAGCGTTTGCGCGCAACGTCCGGCCCCGCCTGACGATCGATCGACCAGGCGGCGGCAGACCGTTCGCGACTACACGGGGGCACCGGGTCCTTTCGGGCGTGGCGTGCTCACCCCCCGATTCTGGCGCCGCCCGCACGTCGTCGCCCGTGTCCAGACCACCGTTGGCGCCTGAGCTGGCCGTCCAGAACCCCAACGCAACGCCTCATGCCCGATCTCGAAGAGCTGTGAGAAATTCGGGCTAGAGGCCGCGACAACACGACAATTCAGACCGGATCCAGCGAAAGCACGGAAATGCCGTCCGCTTTCTGCGATGATCGCGACATGGCGAAGAGCGCGCGAAGGCCGCCCGAAACGCTGACGGTCACGGCACGACTGCACGCCGCGCACAAGCCCGCACAGACAAGACTGTCATGACCAAAGCCGAAATCGCGGAGTGGGCACGGACCGAGAACGCGCGACGGACCCGCTAAGAATCCGAGGAGCCCGACAGCGTCGTGCTGCTCGAGGCCGAGCGCTTCAGCGACGAGTACGCCGGGCTGGAGTCGGAAATCGAAGGCGGCCGCGGGCCGCAATCGAGCATCATCGAGGATCTGCTCGCCGGAGCATGCGCCGGCTGGAAGCAACGGCCCAGCGCCGCCGAGTTCCACGCGGCGATGCGGGCAGCGGCGCCCGACGCGCGCCAACGGGCGATCGCCAGCGTGCTCATCAAGGAGGGAACGCTGGACCAGGTCCTGCTCGCTCAGCTGCAGGGCGCCTTCACCTGGCGCCAGCTGGTGCGCAGAATGCACGAAACCGCAGTCTGCGACCCGGCGCTAACGCGCTATGTGAACCGATGGGCGGAGAAGAGATGAGCATGAAGCTGCGCGAACCGGCAAGCAGCATCTGGCGCAGGCATCGGCACGCGGTGGACCGGCTGCGCACGGAAACGGGTGACATCGGACGCCTCATGCTCGGCGGGGGAAGCATCCTCGGAGCAAGGCCCGCGGCGACAGGGACGGCGAGAGCGACATCGCCGTTCTCGTCATGGTCAGCGACGAGGGCCTGACCGAGGGGCGGACGGTCTATGAACGTCGCCGAGATGGACCGTTCCTTTCCAAACGGCCCTGCCTGAGCGGGGATCTACCCGTGCCGAGGACCGAGAAGGCCCGGCCGTGTGGGCTGCCCCGCGCAGGCGGGGACCGACGCACCATGGCTGTGCCACGCAAACAACAGGCCAACAGGGCCGAGAACCGATGAAACCTGAAACCGAGCGGGCCATCGCGGCCGCAAACCCGCGGGGCGGCAAACCTGCTACGGTATAGCGAAGGTGGACAACCCATGAACCTCACGCTGGCGGACACGGCTCAGCTAGTGGCGATCGCCGTCGCCGTCGTCCTGGTGTTCTGGCGCGGGGCTGCGTTCAAGAGCCAGCTCACGCAGGAGATTCGGGATTCGGAGAACAGGATGCGCGCCGAGCACAGGGAAGCGCACGCCGGCATCACCCGCAACATCGACGACGTCAAGCAGGACGTGCGAGAGGTCAAGCAGGACGTCCGGATGGTCACCCAACACCTGCTGAACCGCGCCGCGCCGCCGGACGCCTGACAACGAAGGTCGGCGTGCCGCGAAGGCCGTCGGGGCAGATCCCACAAGCGGATCACGAACAAGATCGGCGCAGCGGATCGGCGGCAAGCGGCACGGCCCTCAGTGTTCAACAGCCCAAGGAACGCGGTGCCGGCAAATCTCTGCGCCAGCACGGAGGCCTGAGAGGTCGCGGCCGCGCAACCTCCGCATTGCGAGGGGCCCAGCCCAAGCGGGGATAGGCCGCGACCAAACGAGGCACCGGTGCTGGCGCCGAGCATCGCGCGTCGCTCGCCCCCAAGGAAGAAGGCGGGTGCAACCGCGCAAGCGGGCTGTCACCGAGCGAGACGACGAAGGCTGGGGCACGGCCGAGACCCCGGCACCGAGGTAACATATCCGTTACTGTGGGCCGATACTGGAGATCAACGAATACATCGACGCGCGGGGCAGCAGCCCGTTCGCGCGGTGGTTCGATCGCCTGGACGGGCGGTTCGCCGCGAAGATCACGACCGCGCTGGCCCGCATGGAGCTGGGCAACCTGTCCAACACCAGAAGCGTCGGGGCAGGCGTCCTGGAGTACCGGATCGACTCCGGACCCGGCTACCGGATCTACCTGGGTCGCGATGGCGATGCGCTAATCGTCCTGCTCGGTGGCGGAACCAAGGCACGCCAGCAACGAGACATCGAGACCGCGCGAAAACTGTGGCGGGAGTACCGGAGACGGCAACGGCCGGAGGAATGAGCCGATGGCATTGACGCGAAACGTCAAGGAAACCGTTCGAGCGCGGATGGAGCGCGACCCGGGCTTTCGGCAGGCGCTACTCGAGGAGGGCATCGAGCGTCTTCTGGCCGGCGAGGTGGACTTGGGCAAGGCAGTCCTGCGGGACTACGTCAACGCCACCATCGGGTTTCAGGAACTCGGGGGATTGACGGCGAAGTCGCCGAAGAGCCTCATGCGGATGCTGGGGCCGGATGGGAATCCACAGGCGCGCCACTTGTTCAAGATCATCAGCTGCCTGCAGGAACGCGAGGGCTTGGAACTGAAGGTTCACGCGCTCCGGTAAGCGCAGCCCACGAACGCCAGCTCTGGCTGTAGACGTCGGCCGACGACGCTATGTGGATGCCAGCGCAAGCGGGCGAGCCACCGAGAACGGCAAGGACACGCGAGGGGGGGCGGGCCGATGCAGACCCGGGAATGAGAGCTCAAGGCGCGGATAAGGGCAACCGGCGGGCTCGAGAGCGACGAACGGCGGGAGAATCAGGAGCGCGATCACGCGCAAGTTCACCACCGCCTGCACCCTGCGCAACGGGGATCGACCGTGCGAAGCCGCACCGGCGGGAAGACCCCGGCACAGCGGGGATCGACCGTGCGAGAAGGCGCCGTGCGACCCGCGGGCAAGACGAGCCCGCGCGGCGGGACCGACGCACGACGCCGCCGGCGCACGGAGAGAGAAGATCATGAGCGACGAACCGGTCGACGCAGCCGAACTCGTTAGCCGGATCAGCGGCGATCTGTCGCGCTACGGCGGCACGCCGCGGACGCTGACGCGCCTGGAAGGGCGGCTGACGCAGGTGAGCAACCTCGGCGCTGGCGTGATGGTGATGCTGCGCGACGTGCCCGGGCTGGGGCACAACGATGTGTGCTCGGCAGTGGTCGAGCGCGCGAGCACGGGACTCGACGAGCTGCTGATCGGCATCGGCAAGAACGGTGCTATCACGCTGACGAGAAGCGCGAGCGCCAGCCGAGACACGATCGCGCCGGTGCGCATGCACAGCGTCGATGCGATCAACGGCCGGAGCCTCGCCGAAATCGAGGCCGAGGCGCCAAGCAAGGAGCCGATGCCCGCCGCCGAACTGGTGCGGCGGTGCCACGCCGGGCTCGAGCGCTACCAGCGTGTGGTCGCCGTGCGCACGGTTATCCGCGGGCACCTGAAAGACGTGCAGGGAACCGGCCGCGACACGCTGTACATCGTCGTCAACCGGGTCGACGAGCTGAAGCCCGAGGCGTTTTGCATGGCGGAGCTGGCGCGGCCGAGCGAGGCCGCCGAGCAGAAACTGCAGCGGATCGGCAAGGACGGGCCGGATCACGCTGACCGGCATCAGCAGCGCCGAGAAGGGCGGGCTCGCCGCGGTGCGGATGGACAGCGTAGAAACGATCGACGGCGGCGAAGCGCAGGCGGGAACGCTACGATGATGCGACGGGGGTGCGCGCGAACGCCGCGCGAGGACAACGGGCGGCCGGTCGCCAGCGACGTCGCGTGGTTGAGCGAACGGCTCGGGAGACACCTCAAGACGCTCGAGGTGGTGCTGTTCGGCTCCGGAGCGCCCTGCACCATCAGAGCACCGCCACGCGAGGCTCGACGGTGTCGCCAACGGCGACAGCGGCGTCCGCCCCGAAGACCCGGATCTCGCGCGGGTGCTGGTGGGTATAGGTCCGGAGCGACACACAGCAGGTCCGCGGCGATGGGGACCGTGGCGCTGCCGATGCCGGCCGCGTCGTGGATGTCGTCGAACCAGGGCATGACGACCGTGCCGAAGCGCGGGCCGTCGACCGCCTCGAGGCCGAAACAGCGCCGTAGCCCGCCCGGCGCCCGCAGCCGTGCGGCGTTGTCGGGATCTCTGTGGCAAGCTGTCGAACCCGCAGCCGGCCGACGTGCTCGGCATCTTACGACGACGACGCGGTCGGACCATCCGCAACACCGAGGCCGAGGTGGAGTCGACCCGCCGACCGCGAGCTGCTCTGGCGTGTCCGCTCGCACGACGGCGCGGGCGTCTTCGACCTCGTGCTCGAGTGCAGCATCGAGCCGCAGGTCAGCTACCGGACGCTGCGCAACACGGCTTGCGACGTCGACGGCGGTGCAGGCGGCGGGGCGAGCCGCTAGACGGGCGGGAGCAACCTGTCCTGGGACATCGATGTCGAGCCGGACGGTGACGACGCGGTCACGATCAAGCTGCCCGAGACCACCGACTACAGCCACGACGCCGGCCGCGTGTGCACCGAGGACGAGACCAAGCTGTCGAACCGGACGACGGTCACCGTGGCCGGCCCGGCAGTGGTCGCGCCGGTCGTGCCGTTGGTCGGCGTCGGCGCCGCCGCCACCGAGGAGGGCGACGGCGTCGGCTTACCGTGACGCTGTCCGAGGCGACATAGATCGACGTCCGCGTCGACTACGAGGCCGAGAGCGCGGAAACGTCAGCGTGCCCGAGGTGGCCACGAAGCCCGAACCGTGTGCGCCCCGCCGGCACGACGTCGAAGACGGTCACGGTCCGGACGATCGAGGACGCACGCTGCCCGAGACCACTGACTGCAGCCACGACGTCGGCGGCAGGTGCACCGAGGACGGGCCGAAGCTGTCGAACCGGACGACGGCCACCGTGGCCGGCCCGTTGGTGGTCGCGCCGGTCGTGCCGTTGGTCGGCTTGTCGTGACGCTCCGAGGCGACGTCGATCGACCTCAGCGAGCGTCGTGTAGCTGAACTCGGACTCCTCGGAGAAGTCGAAGTGGAAGACGAACTCGCCGCCGCCGTTTGTCGTGGCCGTGATCGCCGTCATCGGCCTCATCTGGCAGGGCGGACGCTGGACGGGACGGATCGAGAACGGACTGAAATCGCTGGGCGAGCGGATGGATGCACAACGGCGAACGCTCGAGGAGCGAATCGACACCGGCCTGAAGACCCTCCGGGAGGAGATGCGGCAAGAGCACTCCGAAACCCGCCGGACGCTGGACACTCTCCTTCTGCGGATAGGCGGCGGCAGGCTGTCGGCGGCAGGCAGCAGCCCGCGGAAGCTGACGGAGTTCGGGAAGAAGATCGAGGCGAGCATCGAACCCGCCGACTGGGTCGCTGCCACCGCAGAACAGCTGCGGGGGGAAACCGAGGGGCTCGAGCCGTTCGAAGTCGACGCACTCTGCGAGCGACACGTCCGAAGCAGCCTCGACGGCGAATGGCAGCGGCGTGTGGCACGGACCGCCTACGAGTTTGGGACCGATAACCGGGCCGTCGAGGATGTCCTGCGAGTGCTGCTGCGAGAGGCGCTGCTCGCCACCGCGAACCCTCCTCCAGCCGAACCGTCCCAGGCGGCCTGAGCGGCCGCATGTCGGTCCCTCCGGTGCACGCCGGAAAAGCGGACGCGCCTCCGAGGAGCGGGCCCGAAACAGCGCCGTAGCCCGCCCGGCGCCCGCAGCCGTGCGGGGTTGTCGGGATCACTGTGGCAAGCTGTCGAACCCTCGGCCGGCCTACGTGCTCGGCATCTACGACGACCACGCGGTCGGACCATCCACAACACCGAGGCCGAGGTGGAGGTCGACCCGCCGACCGCGAGCTTCTCCGACGTGTCCGCTCGCACGACGGCGCGGGCGTCTTCGACCTCGTGCTCGAGTTCAGCATCGAGCCGCAGGTCAGCTACCGGACGCTGCGCGACAGGCTTGCGACGTCGACGGCGGCGCCGGCGCCGGGGCGAGCCAGACGGGTGGCAGCAACCTGTCCTGGAACATCGATGTCGAGCCGGGACGGTGACGACGCGGTCACGATCAGGCTGCCCGAGACCACCGACTACGGCCACGACGCCGGCCGCGTGTGCACCGAGGACGAGACCAAGCTGTCGAACCGGACGACGGCCACCGTGGCGGGCCCGTCAGTGGTCGCGCCGGTCGTGCCGTTGGTCGGCGTCGGCGCCGCCGCCACCGAGGAGGGCGACGGCGTCGGCTTACCGTGACGCTGTCCGAGGCGACATAGATCGACGTCCGCGTCGACTACGAGGCCGAGAGCGCGGAAACGTCAGCGTGCCCGAGGTGGCCACGAAGCCCGAACCGCGTGCGCCCCGCCGGCACGACGTCGAAGACGGTCACGGTCCGGATGATCGAGGACGGCGACGACGAGGGCATGATGAGAGGTTCACGCGCGGCTGTCGACTGGCAGAAGGCGATGCTGGGCGACGCCGTGGGCACCGCGACGATCGAAGACTACGACGACCGCCGCTGACCCGCGAGACTTCTCCGACGACGAGGAGCCCGAGCTCAGCCACACGACGCTCAAGGGCGGCGCGCGCGCGGCCTCGAACGACGCGGACGTGCTTGGCGTCGCGGTCGCGGCGCTCGACGACCAGATCGGCGACGGCATCGAGGACCAGGGTAGGCGGGCCGCGCACAAGAAGGCACGGCGTCTGCTGAAGCGCGCCGCCGACGCCCTCGCGAACCAGCAGCCGGGAGACGCTCCCCCGGCTGGCGGGATGGCCGACAAGCGAACGACGGCGCCGGGACTGCGGGCCGCGTTGATGGCGTTGGTCGGGCATGCCACCGGTGCACAGGATGCGATGACGCGGATGATGACGGGCCCAGGGAACGTGCCCTGGGAGGTCAGCGAGCGCCTGTCGCTAGACGATCTCCAACTGCTGATCATCACTCTTCACGACCTGATGCAGATCGTCGCGATGATGATCATCGACGTGACCGCGCGCGACGACGAGGACACGTACGAGGACAGAATGACGTTGGCCGAGTCCAGGGCGAAAGGGGTGAGCGTGATGGAAGGGATGGAGACGATCGCGCAGACAATCGCCCGTCGGCTGCGGGACTGTATCGAGGGCGCACCGCGCGGGAAGCTGAAGGACCCGAACGTGCACTGACACGATGGTGCTCGTGGTCTAGGTGAGGTCCACGGTCCCGCGGCGGGCCGACCCTGCCTGCCCGGACGACCCCCCGCGGTTGGGAGACGGCGACTGGGAGGTGGGCGCGGCGGGCACTTCGCGGCCGGTGACGATGTCACCCGAGCCCGGGTCGAGTTCGAATGAGCGCACCGAGAGCTTCACGAAGTCGAACTGGATTGCGATCAGGAACGACGAAATGGCTGAGATGCGTAAGGGTTGCCCTGGCGCGGGAGAACTGGCCGATTCCTGCGCCATCCTGGCTTGGCGCTCCAGCGCGATACTCCGCTCCGACAGCTCCAGGTTTGGTGCTGGAGTCTGCCGACTTCGCCCTCCACGCGCGGTCGTTCTCGGCCAGCGTCTCGTTCCGCGCCTTCTCGTCGCGTTTCGGGAGCGTCGCGTTCCACTCGGCGTCGCGTGCGGCTACCGCCTCGGAAACCCGAGTGTCGACGTTCTTCCTTGCCGCTGAGACGGCCTGGCGCGCCGCGGAACGTCCGATTCGAGCGGTTCAGAACGGGTCCTCTCAGCCGCGAGGGCTTCTCGGCGGCGGACACGAGTGTCTGCTGGAGTTGTTCAGCCGCGCGGGCGGTGTCCCGGTCGGCCTCGAGCCGCGAGATCGTGTTCCCCCGTCTTCAGCTTCTCGCCGGCCTCGGTCTTCGCCTCTTCTACGGACTTCTGCGCCGTTCTGGCGGGCCTCGTCCCGCCGTACGGTAATGGTTCGTCGCTCTGCGCGCTCGTCCTGCAACTGCGCCTCGTGTGCGGCGACCACGAGTTGACATTGTGGCGCTCTGTGTCTACATTCTCTTGCGATGCTGACATCGGGCGTCAGGGAGATCAGGAACCGGTTGAGCGCCTACCTCCGCATGGTGGAGCAAGGTGAGCGCGTGGCCGTTACCCATAGAGGCCGCGTCGTCGCCGAGTTGGGCCCCCCCAGGCACACCACCGAGGAGGAAGCGTACGGCGAACTGCGACGCCGCGCGCGAGCAGGGACGGTTCGGCCGGGCGCCCCGAACCGCCCGGACGTCTACCCGCGTCCGTCCCGCCGGTTGCCTTCCCGAATCGTCCAGGACCTGCTCGACGAGGTTCGCGGCGAGTGGTGAACCTGTACGCCGAGACGAGCGCTGTGGTCGCGTGGCTGCTCGACGAAGAGCGCGGTGACCGTGCCCGGGCTCAATTGGCCGCCGCCGAGGTGGTCTTCACATCGGACCTGACCCTCATCGAATGCGACCGCGCGTTTCGTCGCGCCGCCGCCACGGGACGGATCACGGCGAGCGAATCGTTGCAGCTTCACGCGATCGTCGACACCGCATCGGCTCATTGGACCCTGCACGCCATGGATGCGGAAATCGTCCATCGGTCCCGCCGGTCGTTTCCTTGCGAACCGATTCGAGCGCTGGACGCGATTCATCTCGCGACGGCGCTGTCGGTCCGGACTCTGTCGCCCGACGTGCGGGTGCTGTCGTTCGACGATCGGATTCGTGACAACGCCGCCTCCCTCGGTTTCCAGGTGGCGCCGGCAGCCGGCGCGCAACCGTGACGACCGGTGGTCCGGCCCCGGTTTCCGCTGACCGGACCCTCATCGGGGGAGTGTGAAGTTGACCCGATAATGCGGAGCTGACCAAGTCAACGATTGCCGCCGGCTCATCGTCCGTGATCCGGGGTGCCGTGATCGCGCCGTACCCGCCGTCGTCGACCCGCCAGACGATCGTTCCGGTGGGTTCGCCGTCTTGCGGTCGCCGCATCCGGTCCCGCAGACCGCTTCCGAGCGCCTCGATGCGCTCGACGGCCGTCTGGGTTCCCAGCGCCCGCCGCGCTCGGCGCCATCGAGGCACGCCGATCTCGAGCGCCCGCCGGCCCTCGAACACGTTTCCCGGTAGCGGTTCCGGTTCGCCGCGGCGCGCCCCGGAGCGCGCTCCGGCGACGTCGTCCGCCACGGCCCACTGGCGGCTGGCACCCCAGACTGCCCATTGGCGTCCCCTTGGTCGTGGCGAGCACCGCGATCCGCACGCCGCCTCCCGCCGCGTTCCGTCGCACCGGCAGGCAGCGGCCCAGGTGCGGCACCGTCAGCGCCGCCACGGCCTCGGCCAAGGCCCCGGCCCACCGACGGCGCACATCGCGATTGCGTCTGCCGACGCCCAGTGCTCCGCGTCCGCCGACGCGCTCGGCGTCCGGTCGGCCTCGGGGACCGCTGTAGGCGATCATCACCAGGTCGGCCAACTCGTCCTTGTCGAGCGTCGTGCCGGCGGCGACGATTGCCTAGGCAGCCTAGGCAGCCTAGGCGTTGTGCGGGTGCCGCCCGCTCGCCGCGGTGAGCGCCAAGTCCGATCGCGGCCACTCGGTGCGGGTCCACCCGTCGGCCGCGCTCACCTCGATGCCGATCTCGATCGTCTCGGCCGTCACCGGCCACTCATGCGCGTAGTCGCGGTGGTACCCGTCGACCTTGTGCACGACGCCGTCGATGCGCATGCGCGCCTCGGCGAAGCGCAGCCGCGCGTCGCCGTCGCCGGCCGCTCCGTCCGCCGCGCGTTGGCCCCACTCGGGGGTTCAGCGCGAGCGCGCGCTCGAGCATCACGCTGTAGCCATGCTGGCCGGTCTCCTCGACGACTAGCGCGTCGACTGCCGCCGACGTGGTTGTCGGCTGCGCCAGCCGCAGCTCCCTGCTCGCGTGCGTGCCACCGCAGCCGCCGCTTCGTCTCCGTTGCGTCCAACTCTGCCTCCTTCCTGCTACGGTACCGGCATGCTGGGCTGCGTGGTCCTCTCGGCGCTGCGGCTGCGCGTCGTCGCGCCAGCCCTGGCGCTGGCGACCCTGGCGCCTCTGGTCGCCATAGGCTTCTCACCGCCGGGGTCGATTCCACGCCCGTGAGGGGCTACCGCTCATGACGTCTCGCGAGCGCCCAGGTGCGACGGCTTATCCCTGCGGTTGCGGGTACCCATCGTCTTTCCCGACGATGTCGCGCTGCCCAGTGGATCCCCGCCGGCACGCCGTCGAAGAGGGTCACGGTCTGGACGACCGAGGACGGCCACGACGAGGACACGAGACGTTCACGCTACGGCTGTCGGACCCGCAGAAGGCGACGCTGGGCGACGCCGCAGGCACCGGGATGATCGATGACGACGACCCGCCGCTGACGGCGAGCTTCCCGAACGGGCCGGACGAGCACGACGGCGGAGAGTTCGTCTTCCACTTTGACTTCTCCGAGGAGCCCGAGCTCATCTACTACAGGACGCTCAAGGGGGCGCGCTCGACTTCGGCATCGGTACGCTGCTCAAGGCCAGCGGGCGGACCTGCGGCAGCAACCAGGCCTGGAAGATCACGATCGAGCCCGACGGGGTCCAGGACGTGTCGGTCGAGCTGCCGGCGAGCAGCGGCTAGAGCGGCCGGGGACCGGCACCGACGACGACCGCAGGCTGTCGAGCTCGCCCTCGGCGACCGTCCGCGGTCCGGTCGGCGTCTCGGTCGCCGACGCGCGGGTCGAGGAGGACGTCGGCGCCGCGCTCGCCTTCGTGGTGAGCCTCAGTCTGGCCGGCGGCGGGCGCCCTCACCGTCGAATACGCCACGGCGGAGCGCAGCGCGCAGTCCGGGGTTGACTACACCGCCGGCGGCGCGGACGCTCACCTTCTCGGCCGGCGACTCGTCGCGCACGGGCGACGTGGCGATCCTTCGACGACGCGCACGACGACGGCGAGGAGACGCTGACGCTGCCGAACGTCTCCGGCCGCGTGCTGGCGGCCGCCGAAGCCACCGGCACGATCGAGAACCGCGATCCGCTGCCGCGCGCCCTGCTTGCGCGATTCGGGCGCACGGCGACCGTGCACGTGGTCGAGTAGGTCGAGCAGGGTCTCGACGCGCCGCGCGCGCCCGGCTTCGACGCCCGCTTCGCCGGCCGCCGGGTTCACCGCGGCATGGGCCGCGAGATGGCGCCCGGCCTGCTACAGGGCGGAACCGCACGACGTGGTGAGAGCAGTCTGGTAACGATGCCACGACACGCGAAATCCCGGCCACATCGGCCCGCAACAAGGAAATGGCGGCCGGATGCGTGCAAGAATCCATCGATGGCCAAGACAAGGCGAAGCGCGGCGGAAAGCCTGATCGCCAGCGTAGCCGCTGCAGCAGTCGCGGCGACGATGGCGCGCGCGGATCCAGGCGAATCGGCACCGGAATCGACGAGTGCCACTCCAGATCCCGGCAGGGACCGGTCTACTACGACGCACCACCGAAGCCGTACTGGTGGTTACCAGTGCTGAGGACCGAAGGTCAAGGGCTGGGCCTGAGCAGGGGGCAGGACAGCTTCCGGGTGTGCAAGAGCATCCGCGTGAGGACGTGGAACCACAGAAACCTGTGGGTCCGAATCAAGATTAACGACACGGACGCATGGCTGAACCCGCGCGACATCCGACTCGAGGAGTTCCTGAACTGGCTGGACAGGCTCCGCCGGCGCGCCGGAAGGTAGAAGGACAGGTCTTGCGTTGACAGCGAGGCGAACGAGGACTAGGTTGCAGAGAGGAAGACCATGGAGAGCGCCGGAATCATCCCGACAGTGCTGACCGCCATGGGCGTGGTCGCAGCAGTACTGCTGGGCGTGTGGGGGATCGTGGCACGGTACGACAGCCGGGTGCGAGACCGGATGGACGCCCAGGGGAAAGAGACAACCGAGCAGCTCGGGCAGCTCCGGGAACGAATGGCCAAGCTCGAAGGACTCCTGGAGGGGCTCCGCGAAGCAATCACCGGAAAGCGGGCTGCGTAGACCGGGCGATCAATACCCACCCTCGGCACCAAACCCATCCTCCGGACGTTGCCAGGAAGTCCCAGAAGTGCCCTAAAATCGGGGACCATTTCTTTCTCCAAAGGGCCGGCCCCCAAGTCGCTGCCGGCAATCCGTGCACTGCGTTGTTGACCTCAAGAGGTTCCGCCATCGTCTCTGTTCTCCGGTCTGGCCGTGCGCAATGAACGAAGCACTTGTGCGACGATTTCGGGATCCGGCTGGATCCCTCGACGCAGCGCTCGCTCGAGCAGCGTGAATCGGACGCCGGCGGGCGCCTCGTCAGTGAGGCGCTCCTCGAGCGCCGTGGCCCATTCGCTGGCCTCGCGCCGGGTATCGGGGTCGTCGCTCACGCAAGGCGCCACGACCTTCACGGTCAGGGCGGTGTGGATTTTGTGGAACCACGTCACGATCTCGCCGACGAGTCGCCGGCGCTCGACGGCCTTGTTCACCTGCCTTTCGAGCATGTAGGTCTGGCCATCTTCAGCCGCCCGAATCCGAACGGCGTCCTGGCTAACGCGGAAGTCCTCGTTGAGACGGTCCCGGATGATCTCATCGAGGATCGCCACGGTCTGCCGCTCGAGGCCGACTGGTACAGCTCGCTGCTCGGCCGGTGTTGCCGGTCGTCCGCCCTTTCGCATGCTTTCCATTATTGCACGTGACAATCGGTTTATAAACGGAAGCTGTGATATTATGAGTTTTCGGCGGTTAAATAGGATCGATGCGCGTGTGCAGACGGACTTAGGCGTATTTTGTCAGAAACGGATTCTACGATGCAAACCATTGGAAAGCGCCGGATGGCAGTCGTGCCAGCGGCTTCCGAGCGGTACAGTCGCACAGCACCAACTCTTACGAGTGAAACGACTTTCGCGCTCGATGGACGCGAGATCCGCGTGCATCCGCTGGCTCTCCTGTTCCCCGAGGTTCCGGAGCCCGTGTTCAGCCGGTTCGTCGAGGACATTGAGAAGAACGGCCAGCACCTGCCCGCGGTGCTGCAGGTGGAGGGGGACCAGGGTTTCCTGCTGGATGGCCGCCATCGTGTCAAGGCGTGCGCGCAGCTGGAAATCGAGCTCAAATTCACCTACCTGCGGCGCGGGCTGAATCCGGAGGAGTTCATCCTGGCCGCAAATGTCGATCGGCGGCACCTGAGCTTCCCCCAGCGGGCGTACGTGGCGGCCAAGCTTGCGACGCGCCAGCGGGGCCGGCCGCGGAAAAATGCTCATTTCTTGGCTCTTTCCGAAGAGCAAGCGGCGGATCGCCTATCGGTGAGCCGAACCTCCTTACAGCAGATGAAGGCGATCCTTGACGATGAGATTCTGCTCCCTGTCGTCTTGCGGGAAGTGGTCAGTCTCAGCGATGCCCAGGTGGTCATGGGCACAACGGCCGAGTGCAAGCGGGGCGCCATCGAAAAGGTTGTTGGCGGCGAGGCGCGTACTCTGCGAGAGGCAGTCGGGGCGCCTCGCCGGGCGGGCGCCTCGATTCGGCCCGGCGCGGCATCCGCGAGAGCAGATGGGGCGCACAGAGAGACGCGGGGCAGTGCTCCTGGTGGCGACACGGCATCGCCCACAGGTGGGGAAGAGGGCGCCGCACGGACGGCCGCCGTCGCAGCGGGCCCCGACGGGACGGAGCAAGAGGAGACTTCGCACCTCGACTCGCTGACGCTAGCTTCGTCAGGATCGCGTGGCGCTAACGATTCGTCGGCCCTGCGGGCCGCATCGAGTGGAGCCGGAGCCGGACACGCCTCGGTTGCCGCAGGGAATGGGGCCGGCACGGCAGGGTGCCGGTCCGACGGCTCGGACGGCAAGGTGCAAGACGGCGAGGTGCGAGATGTCGCAGCGGAGGTGCGCACTCTCGTCGCGCGGCGCGGCTCAGTACTACGGAGGGGCGCGGTGTCGATCGTCGCAGATTTCAGCCCGACGGAGCTATGCGCTGTCGCGGGTCTGCTGGAAGAGCTTGCGGCCGCCGTGCTCCGACGCCTGGACGAGGCGGCCGGGCATGACTCTGGCGAAGAATCGCCACAGACCCAATCCGCTCTCAGTCACCTGCGTTTGGCGTTGGCCCGGTGCCGCAGTGGCCGGGCATGACTCTGGCGAAGTACCGCCTGACCGACCAGGTCACGCTCCGGAACACGCTTGTACGGCTTCGGCGCCGAACCGGGACTGGCAGAACGGCGACGGCTTCGCCTACTGCCCGCTCTCATCGACGTATGCAGGCGGGTGGGCGAGGTGCAGCGGTACTGGGGCTAGTTCTGGCTCGATCACGACCAGCGGCTCGTGGGCGACCGGCTGGTCCTCGACGTCCGAATGCCGACCGCGGCCGGTGAGAACCGGGCGACGATCGGCTTCGAAGCCTCACGCCTCGACTTCGAGCGCACGCGCGGGTTCCGGATCAACGTGCCGCAGGTGCCGGGCGACGGCGTCGACCTGCTGAATCCGGTGCCGGGCGTCTCCGGGCCGCGGGAGACGTGGGGCATCGCACCGACGTACATCGACTCGCGGGCGTTCTTCATCGAGGACTCCCTGGCGCTGACGAGACGTGTCTGGGTCACCGGCGCCCTGCGCTACGAGGCGATGGACCTCGATCGCGTCAACCTGAACGCGGCGCGCGAGGTCGAGGGGGCGGCCTCGAGCGCGCGTTCCGGTGGAGGAGCTGGCGCGCCGGCGCCGTCGTGGACCTGCGCAGCGGCCTGGTCGCCTACGGGCAGCTCAACAACGCGAAGGATCCGGTCAACGCCAACATCTTGCTGGTCAACGCCAACCGGGACTTCGACCTCACCGATGCCGGCAGTGGGAGGTCGGCCAGAAGGCGGATCTCGCCGGCGGACGCAGCCAGTTGACCGGCGCTTGGTTCGACATCGAGCGGGACGACGTGCTGGAGCAGTTCGCCCGCGACAGCGCGGCGACCATCGGCGGCATCGCCTCGCGCGGGCTGGAGCTTGCCGCCGCAGCCAACCCGTCGGCAGGAGCGCGCATCGGCACCAGCCTGGCCTTCGCGGACGCGGTGTTCCTGCCGTCGGCCAACTTCGTGCAGTTCGCCGGGAACACCCCGCCGAACGTGCCGGCGGTGCTCACCAACCTCTAGAGGGCAGCTACCGGAACAGCGGCGGCGCGCCGGTGGAGACCGGCGGCGCCGTCCGGATCGTCGGCGACCGTCAGGTCAACAACGCCAATACGATCGTCCTGAACGGCCCTAGCCGACGCCTGGATCGCGTGCGTGCACGACCGCGTGCGTTCGGACCTCAGTACGGCTCCGCTGTCCTCAACGCCCCGCGGCACCGCTCGCGCTGCGGTAGCCGCTGGTTGATCTGTCCCGATTAGTCGGAAGTTTCCAGGCCGATCGCGCATAAGTCACTGTTGGTGGCGGAGTTACAGGTTTCGAAGGTGTTGGGTGCTGGCTACATTTTCGGGGTGACTCCCAGCAGCTCGAAGCTGCGTTGCTGCACGGGTGTGGGCTTGGTGAGCATGGTGAAGGTGGCGTCGCCGTCGGCCACCCGCATGGTGTTGGCGGTCAGGGTGCCGAGGTCGGCGAGCAAGGTTCGGAAGCTGTGCACGGGCAGGTCGTCTTCGGTGCGCTTTCCGGCGGCCTTGGCGCGTGCGGCGGGCGAGCGCCTGGCCTTCTGGACCACCGAGGCGCGCTGTCGTTCGGCGGCGGCCGGGTCGTGGTCGTCGAACAGGAGCGGCTTGAGGGCCTGGCGCATGTGCCACTCGACGTAATAGGCGAGCATGCACAACAGGACGTGGGCGCGCACCCGGTCGGCGCGGCGGTGGTGGATCGGCCGTACCTTCAGGTCGACGGTCTTGAGGGACCGAAAGGCGCGCTCGACCTTCGCCAGGTCCTTGTAGGCGCGCACGGTCTGGGCGGCATCGAAGTGTTCGGGCTCGACGTTGGAACGGACGATGTAGAGCCCGTCGAGTTGCTGCTCGTCCGCGATCCCGGCTTCGTCGCGCTGGAACGAGAAGGACTCGTCGGTGATGTTGGTGACGAAGTGCTTGGCGACCTTGTAGCGGTTGATGACCTTGCCGACGCGCATGCCGATGGCGGCGGCCCCGCGTAGGGGGGTCTTCGGTCGCCGGGTGGCGGCGACAATCGGTTCGAGTTCCTTCTCGGTGGCGGCGAGCAGTTCGTGTCGCTTGCGCTGCCGCTCGGCGGCGAGCAGCGGATTGCGGCAGACGATCAGACGCTCACCGGGGAACTCCTCGCTGGTGACCTCGGCGAGGTCACGTTGGTCGAACAGCGACGCGCTGACGGTTCCTGCCGCCAGCAGCTTGCGGATGGTCGGTGCGCGCAGTGTAGTGATCCAGCGCAGCCCGTCGACCTCGGCGAGGTCCTCTCGGATGCGGGCCGCGGTCAGCATCCCGCGGTCGCCGACGAGCACCACGCGGTGGAGGCCGAAACGGGTGCGGATCTTGTCGACCTGCGCGGCGACGGTGTTGGGGTCGCTGGTCGAGCCTTCGAAGACCTCGACGGCGACCGGACACCCGGTGGCGGTGCAGAGCAGACCGAAGACGATCTGGAGCGTGCCCTTCTTGCGGTCGCGGCTGTGTCCGCGCTGGGCGAGTTCGCAGTGCGTCCCCTCGACGTAGCTGGAGGTCAGGTCGTAGAGCACGAGGGTGTGTTCCTGGAGGTGGCGCTTGGCGAGGCGCTGCTCGATGACCGCCTGCCGCTCGACGAGCCAGTCCATCGCGGCGTACAGCTCCTTCGGGTCGACGGCGCCGAGGTCGAGCATCTGGCCGAGCGTGGAGACGGCGCTTTCGGGCGTCAGAGCGCGGGCGGTGGCGAGCTTCGACTGCGCGTCGATGACGCGGGCGACGAGCAGTGCGAGGACGAGGTCGCGGAGGCGGCCGGGACTGCGGGCGAGGATGGCCGCCAGTCCGAGCTTGCGGACGGTGGCGAGCACGGCGGCGACGTGGCCGTGTGGGAGGCTTCGGAGGCAGGTGAAGGCGTCATCGGGACTGACGAGTCGCTCGCCGCGGAGGGTGCGGCGCAGGGCGTTGATGGCGACGTCGGGGAGCTTGGAGAGGTTGGCGAGGGTACGCTTCTTGACGCGGCCGCGGTCGCGGAAGGACTCTCGGAGGAGGATGGCGGGGGGCGAGGAGCGGTTGGGGACGCTCTCGATATACATGGATACCATTATCCCGCGTTAAGGCATATATTGCAAGGGAATACAAGACGTTCATCCCTGCCATTACATGGCTACATTTCACCGGATACGACCCGCAAAAAACCCCGTAAAGCCTTTAGAATCTATGGGTTCCGGGACAATGACCGCGGAAACTTCCGATTAGTCTATAGGACGAGCCCCGGACCGCAGGCCAGACTGTCCCTCCCGACCATGCAACGCCCATAGCCGAGCGGCGGGGTAGCGGTTCCGTCCAATCGATTTTTTCGGTCACCGGCGCGGTGACGCGCCCTGCCACCGCCGACCGGTGGCAGCCGCGCCGCCAACCGAAATGCTCTGCATTAGGGCGAGGACCTCCGGGCTGGCGAGCGGCGACAACGGTGGTGCGTCGTTTGCGGGTGCGCGCAGGAGCGCCTTCGGATCGCTTCCGGTAGACTCAACGCTCATGCTTCACACGCGTCGGTGGGTTCTCCCGCTCGTTGCTGTCTGCATTCCGTTATCGCAGATTTCGGTTGTTGTCGCACAACGGCCCACATCACCGACCTTGCCGTTTCCATTGCGTGCCATCCACGCATCCGGCAACTGGGGTACCAACGAGTTGGTCGTGGGGGACTGGGAGGCGGACAGCTCCAACCCGCTCGTGCCTGCGGATTACCTGGCTTGGCTCGAACGTCTGCACGTGAACTGGATCGGGCTGTCGGTTGCGCTGACTTACGACGACAGCATGGACAGCACCATCGAGCGGAACACCGAGTATTCGTTGGCAGAGGGCGCCTCTTTCTCGGACGACGCGCTGCGCCAGATGATCCGGGAGTTCCGGGGTCGCGGCATCGACGTCTATCTCACGCTGGCGTTCCAGGCCTACGAAGCCGAGCACGCCGAACGACCGGTCAGTCGTTGGCAGCTTGGAGATCCGGGCGATGCCGACGGCGGTCCGTGTTGCGGCAGCGGAATCCTGCCGGAATTCTGGCCGTGGCGCCCCGATCACCCGGAGCATGAACGGTTCGTTGCGGAGTTTTGGGAGACGTACACACAACATGCCGTTCACGTGGGCTCCCTGGCCGAGGAGGAAGGCGTCCGTTTGTACTCGCTGGGGACCGAGACGGATCGGCTCTTCCGAACCCGGTCGGGTGGCTACTTCGTCAACGACTTCGGCGCAGACCTGGGATCGATGGTAGAGAGCGTCCGGGCCGTCTACACCGGCCTGCTGACGTACGACATGCACCACCACGTGTTCCTCGACCCCGACTTCCATGGACCAGGATCGGACCATCTGTGGGCTGACCTGGACCTGGATGTGGTCGGCATCAGTGCTTGGTTTCCGCTGGCCGACGCAGAGCCGTCAACGACCATGAGTGTAGAAGAGGCACAGGCGAAGTACGAGCAGATCATCAACGATCACCTCGTACCCCTTGCTGGCAGGAATCCCGGCCGGCCGGTGATGTTTCTTGAATACGGCGCCGCGGACCTGGTCGCGGCTCCTGCCGCGCCGGATGATTCCGCGGGAGACCCATCGTTCATCTTCAACGACAGGGATGGCAACGGGGTTGACGATGGACGCGAGACCCAAGCGAACATCTTTCAGGGTTTGCTCAACGCGATGGATTCTCATCCCGGTGTCCTGAACGGTGTCTTCTGGTGGGGCAACTGGATGACCAGCGACGACCGTTGGGCGGGTTACTGGGCCGGCCGGCGCACGCATGCCATGCGTGAGAAGCCGAGCGCGGAGGTCGTGCAAGCTGCGTACGCACAGACCGCGAGCAACGGTCCGCCGGAGGCGATTGGTGCGATTCCACCGCAGACTGTGACCGTGGGTTCCGTGCCGGTAGCCATGAATGTGAGTTCCTGCTTCCAAGATCCAGAGGAGGGCCCGTTGACCTATGTCGCGCGTTCCAGCGATGCAGGTGTAGTGCAAGTCAACGTGACGGGAGCCATTCTTCAGATTACCCCGCTCGCTGTCGGTCAAGCGACTGTGGCGGTCACGGCGGCGGACGAGGGAGGCGGTTGGGCGACGCAGACGTTCGAGGTCGATTCGACCACACGGGCCATGCCGATCGGGCCGCCCATTGGCGCATGCCAGTCCGCGCACTAATGGAACTAAGTGGAGGGTAACCGGCGACGGCGCGGGCGCGCTGAGTTTGACGCCGGATGGCCCGCGAGAATTCGACGCGCGCGCCGAGTCGTGGTCTCCGCGTGAGAGTCCGTTCCGCGGACGGTCGTGTCCATCGGTCGGCCGAGCCTCCGTCGGCCTGCCGCGCCCGCCGTGGCCTCCGCCCGGTGTGCTCTGCAGCATGGTCACCGAGGTGGAAATGATGTTGGCCGCGGAAGGTGGGAGGAAGCCAGTGCTGTGCCGAAACCGCGGCGTCGACGTGGGCGACGTTGATCACCGGCACGGTCACTCTGAGTCGCCCTTCGCGGTCGACGCCCAGTGCGGAGGGAGCCGGGAAGTCGACGCCACGTTCCGTCGGAGTGCCCGGCGATTACGTGGGGTTCGGACCGAAAGCCACGCATGTTGGCAGCAAGCCCGTAATTCTTGGCGGAGAACATCGGCGAGACGATGCTCGTACCCCATTCCGTACGCAATCGGCGCGCGGATTGCTCCAGACTATCCCGGACCTATTCCGTGTAAGCGTTCGGTCAAGCCGGTATCCGGCGTTACGGCAGTCGGGCAAGCATCGTCGAACAGCGAGCCGATCCGGTCCGGGCACCCTCCCTGCACAGCGGACATCGAACGGTGCTGGCCGTCGACAACGCCAGCGTCCGGTTGGCCCGGCCGCATGTCCATACCGGGACGACCGAAGGGTTACTATTCCGTCCCTTCCGTCCTCCTCCTCCAAGACGGTCTTCGGCCTTTCAGTCTGCAGCGACGCGTCCGGCGGCGGGCCTGCTGGCCGTCGTGGAACAGCCGACTCCCAGCCAGACGACGGATAGCCGTTGCGCCTCGATGCCTCTTGAGTGCATCGCGGCGGCGGGCGACTAGCGTGGCAAGCCGCGGCCGGACCCACCGTTCGTCGATGTCGACGGGATCGAACGGCTTCGCGTACCAGGTCACCCATCTCGTCGTGCTCGGCGTGAAGCAGATCGAGCGCCACCTCGAGGAACTGCATGAACAGGCGTTGAGGATCCCCCGGCGCAGAATATTCAGCGTACGCTGGAATGGGGCCGAAAACCGCGCAGCACTCCGGCCGCGGCCAGGAGCGGAGAGGCCGCCCAGAACCCGAGCCGCGCACCAGGGAGTTGACCAGCTACGACGAGACCGCAAGAATCGGGCCAGAGTAGGAAGATGACGATCGAGCAGCGGATCCGCGCCGCGGTCGACGAGGTCGTCGCCGCCACCGATCCGGACCCGGTCGTCGTGTTCGGGTCGGCCGCGAAGGGCACCGCGCGCCCCGACAGCGACATCGACCTGCTGTTGATCTGCGATCGGGTGCGGCACGCCGGCGGCATGCGCACCTGCGCCGCCACCGGCGACGACGTCGACGTCTTCGTCACCGATCGCCGCAGCGCCGAGCGCTGCCGCTACAGCGCCGCCTACCTCGAGGGTATCGCCCTCGGCGAGGGGCGCACCGTCTACGCGCGCGACCCGCAGCAGGCTCTGGCGGCCGGGAGCGCCATGATCAGCCGCACGCTGTACGACCCAGACAGGGCCGAAGAGTGGGTGGCCGAGGGCGCCGAACGGCTCCAGCAGTTCGAAACCAACGTCAAGGACGCCTACAAATGCGAGGCGCTCGACGACGCGGTCGAGAACGCGCTCAAGGCGCTCATCGTCGCCGGCGGCAAGCGCGTCGAGCACGGCCACGGACTCGACAGGCTCTGGCGCCAGGCCGAGGCCGTCGCCGGTCCCCTCCCCGCCGTCGTCGCCGAAGCCGACCTGCAGCACCTGACGAAGTACGGTGGTGAGTTCCGGTACCCGGCACCGGGAAGCCGCCGGCTGGACCCGACCGCCACGTGGCGGCGGCTCGAGGCGCCGGCGCGGGCCGTGGTCGCACACGCCGAGCGCACCGTGCCGGGGCTGGTCGAGCGGACGAAGGCGCGGGTCGCCGAGGAGTGAAAAGCGCGATGGCCGAGATTCGCACCGAGGTGACGCTGGAAAACGCCGCGGACCGCTGGCTGGTCCGCCACGGCCACGCGACCGAGCCCGAGGTTCGGCACACGACGGTGGACGGCATCGTCGACACCAGGGTTGCGACCTTGAGGTTGCCGCAGAACGTGGTCGACCGCCTCGGCCTGAGACGACAGGGCACAGCGTTCGTCATGGCCGCCGACAAGCGGCTCGAAGAACGGCCGCGTGCCGGTCCCGTGACCGTCCGGATCGGCAACCGCGAAATGTTGACCGAGTGCGTGGTCGAAGCCTCACCGAGCGAGCCGCTGATCGGGCTAGTCGTGCTCGGGATGCTCGACCTGATCGCCGACTCGGCGAAGGGGACGCTGACGCCGCGCCATCCGGACGGCCCGGTCCTGCGGTGTTGACCAAGTAGGCGAAGTTGCGGCCGCTGCCGTCCGGTTCAGGCGGTCAGCACCTTCTCGCCATGCTCGCGCAGTCTGGCCCCGCGGGTCGACGTAGTGGCGGCAAGCGCGTCCCCGGCGCGACGCCGAGCTCGTGGCACAGTTCCGACACCGAGGTGTCGCGGTGCGTCATCGCCGCCTGGGCCAGACGGACTTGGGCCTTCGAGAGCAGGAACTTGCGGTCGCCCGACAGCAGCCGCTCGCAAATTCGGGCCGACTTCGAGGGGAAGGTCCGTCACTGCCGCTCGGCGGGCACCGCTGCCGTCGCCTCGATCAGGTACTGCCCGACCGCATGACGAGTATTCGTGACCTCCTCGTCGCTGAGTGCAGGCGGCCAAGCGTAGCTGCCGGCTCCCGCCTCGCCGTCGGACGCCATGACCAGCAGCTTCTCGGCGCCGTTGAGTCTGTTTGGGTCGAGTCCTGCTGCCGGATGGTAGTGACCACTCCGCCGCAGCGCGTCGTGTACGCGCTCGGCGGCGTTGTCATGAATAGTCCGTAGCTTCTGCAGATGCTCGGCCGTCTCGGTCGCCGTGCCCATTGCAATCAGTGCGACCGGGCACAGGTGGTCAGGCTCGCCGTCGTCGGTCCATGCGTCGCCGACCGACGAGCCGGCCCTTCCGGTGGTGACCGTTGGCGTGACGGCGGTGCAACTCGCCCGAATGCCCAGTTCGGTGTCATAACGCCACATCAGACCCGGCCGCGCGGCGAGCTCGTCGAGCACCGGTAGCAGGGCCACTGCTTCAGGAATCGCTCGTTGCCTGAATGTCCTCTCGAGCCGAACCTGCTTCGCTTCAGGGCTCATGGCGTCGTCTCCATTCACCGCAGCAGACGCGGTCAGAGCTTCGGCGGACGGCCTGCTGGGGCGTCACGGCTCCACACGGCTTCAGCGAGCGACGTCGCCCTCGTCGTCCGAATACACGCGGTACTGGTCGGCACCGCCGATGAACTGGTAGTCGAGGACGCGGACGGTGGTTGGGGGATCCCGCGACTGCCGGATGAAAGCGTGTCGGAGCCAGCCTAGCACCTCGGCGGCGAGCTGATCGGGCCACGGACCGCCACCTGAAGGCCGCCACTCCGAGGGCGTTCACGGCCTGCTGGCACCAGGTGAATCGCGTCGCAGACACTACCGACGTGTCTTCTTGTGTGCGTCATGCTGCTGCTTCCGCCGGCGCCGCCGGGTGATCACGCTGAAACGTAGCAGCGTGATCACGCCCGCGGCCAACCCTGTCGGAACCGCCAGTCTCGTCACCAGCTCCGGAACGAAGCCGCGTGTCCAGCCGAAGAACGCGAGGAGTGCGATGGCAAAGACGGTGAACCCCGCACCCTCCCATCTGTCGAGCTCCAGCGTGGGGATTCTCTGGCGCACCTCGAACGGTCGGGACGTGAACAGGCCCCGAAAGCGGTGGTAGTCCCAGCAGCACAGGTAGAGCGCCGCCAGGAGCATGAAGGCGGTGATGACGGTGGTCAGGCCGAACCCCAGCGCGATGTTGATGACGTTGATGGATGCGATGACCGGAAGGAACAGCAGGGCGCCCAGGTGAGCGTGTCGCGGCGAGAGTAGGAGCACGCCGGCGCCGACCTGCACTGCTCCGATGAAGTTCCAGAATAGTCCGGTGTGGTACATCGACTCGAAGAACGCCCCGATCGGAGTCGTGTCCGGGATGGTCGTGAACCGCCTTCCGAGCAGCTTGACCATCCCAGTGGGGATGAACGCGGCGGCCAGCAGGATTCGCGTGAACAGGGTGAAGCGAAGCAAAAGGTCCTTGGACCGAACGCGAAGGAAGAACTCGTCGAGGACCGCGACAGGCATGATGTCGCTCTCGTCGGGATCTTCGTTGCTCGTACAGCGGACGAAGCGATCCGGCGTCACGGTGACTTCGGCGTCTCGACGCGCCGCCAGCGGGCGACGTCGCGCTCGTCGTCCGAATACAAGCGGAACTGGTCGGGAGCCGTCGCACCGACGACTTGGTAGTCGACCGCGCGGACAGTTGCCTCGGTCTTGGGGTTCACAGTCGTGAAGGCGTTGACGATCGCCACCCGGGTGCCGTTGCCGTCGTACAGCGTGTCGCCGATACGGGCTTGAGTCAGACAGAGCGGCCGTGGTCTCGCGGCGGTTTCCGTGTTCACACAGCGGACAGTAGCACGTCCGCCGCAGAAGATCCGAGCGGGCCCGGGGGCCGTCCTGCCGGGACGCCGAAGCAGCGATGGTCTGTGCGTTCCTGGCGCGCTTCACTTTCTTGGGGCGCCGCCCTCATCTTCGGGGTTGCTGCCGCCACACCTGTTGCACAGCCGGGGGCGCTTTGGGAGCGCCAGCGCATAGCGCAGGCCGCAGGACTGACACCAGATATATAGGTCGAGGCGAGTGGGGCCGGACCGGCGGCTGACATGGATGCAAATGAAGGTTGCCCGCCGGCCCGACCCCCTCGCTGTGTGGCGACTCCCTACAAGACTCCAGGGGCGGCCGAAGTCTTTACCGGAGCCGCCCCGGAAGGATCTCGGTTCGCACGCCGGCGTATCCATTCGAGAGCCGCGTGTCGAGACCAGCTATCTCGGCTCGCACCTCGGCGAGGCCGGGCCTTGATCCGGCCGCCGCCAGCGGGCGACGTCGCGATCGTCGTCCGAATACACCGCTCTATCGACGGCCGGGCAGGAATCAAGATCGACCATGTTGGCAGATGGACCCGCCCTCGCCGAGCCCCGGCGCTCGAACTCGTCCGCACCGAGACGATCCACGCGTACTGGTGGTGGCGAGCCTCGTGCCGATGGCGATGATCGCGTCGCTGCTGGCGATGGCCTTCTCGACATCGGGTTCGACCAGATGTCGCTGGCCGCCCTGGATCATCGCGCTCGGCATGCTGGTGGACAACGCCATCGTGATGGCCGAGTCGATCATGGTGCACATGACGGCGGGGCGGCGTCCGGTGGAGGCGGCCGTGGGCTCGGCGCGCGAGTTGCGCGTCCCGTTGTTGATCTCGTCGCTGACCACGGCGGCGGCGTTCCTGCCGATCTCGCTGGCGCAGTCGACGACCGGGGAGTACACCGCACCCCCCCTCTTCAAGGTGATCACCATCGCGCTGCTGCTCATCGCCTGCCTGCGGCGTCCCGCGCTGACCCTGGCCGGGATCATCGGCGTCTTCCTGCTGGCGATGCAGGGCTTCCGGATCATCGCGAACATCTTCTTCCCGCCGTCGGACAAGGCGATCTTTACCCGCGGAGTACGAGCGTCGCGGGGAATCGAACGGTGCAGGAGATCGCCGCCCGGCACGAGGTCCATCCCCGCGGCGTGGGGTTCGGAGCGAACTCTGCGCTGTCTGCAGCAATGCACTCATAGTGAAACAACTTACGGGAATGGCGCAGAGTCTCCGTGGCCTATTCCATTCACAATCCGGAGTTGGACTCAATCACACTCTGGAGGACTACTTGAGCCGGCTGTGGACGCTGTGAGGCCGGCGCCGACAGCCCACCGACCAACATGATGTACTACATGCCGCTCTGGGCGATCCCCGCTGTGCGGGGTATCGTCGTCGCACCACGGAGGTGGCCGCTGTGAGCGCGGTTGACCCCCGCACCCGCAGGGCAGCACGGACAGGGCCCCGCAACCGCCGGGGGTCGACCCTGGACAACGGCTTCATCAAGCAGTTGCAGGCGGCTGCCCCGCGCACGCGGGGCTTCATGCGAATATTCCGATATGCCAGACGCCGACCCAGAAGAGCTGGAGGAGGCCGGCGCCGGCCCCGACGGCCGCCCGCGGCCCGACGTTCTCGAGCGGGTAACCGCCGCGCTGGTCGAGGCCGTCGCTCCGGAGCGGATCGTTCTCTACGGCTCCGGTGCCCGCGGCGAGATGACGCCGGACAGCGACATCGATCTGCTGCTCGTGCTCGAGACCGACGACCCACGTCGAGTCGGGCGACTCGCGGAGAAGAGTGTCCGCGACGAGACCTGCACCCTGGAGCTGCTGGTGGCGACCGAGGCGGACCTGGCCGCGCGTGCGCACAAGCCGTACGACATCCTGTACGCGGCTCTTGAGGATGGCGTCACGCTGCACGATGTGCGCCCGCCGGGCGAGCGGGTCGCCGGCCCTCGGCGCGGGCCGGTTTCCGCCGCCGAGCGTCTCCGCGACGCCCGGGCCTGGGTTGAGGCGGCCGCCAGTTGGCTGTGGCTGACCGAGGATCCGACGCGCCGGCGCTGCATCGTGTGCGAGGAGTCCGCGCGGATCGTCCGGGTCGGCCTCAAGGCCGCCGCGATCGCGGCCGGCGGGTGTCACCATTCGCAGCGGACCATTGCCGTGTTGCGGCTCGAGGTCGAGCGTCTCGGCGTCGATCCGTGTGTCGATGCGGCCCTGGCGGCTGAGCTCGACGGCTACAAGGACTATTGCGGTCTGGACGATGAGGTCGAGGTGGCCACCTGCGAGCGCGTCGCGCTGGCTGCCCGTTGCGTTCTCGCCCGCGCTGCGGCCGTGATCGGTGTTCCAGCTGCGGACATCGAGGAGCTGCTGCCACGGCCGGTCGTCACGGCGCCGGCAGCGAGTCGTGCTGCAGGAGCTCCGGCCGCTTCGCGCACGATCGACACGGCGGCGACGACCGCCCGATGAGCCGGGGCGCTCCGCACGAGCCGCGCGGCCGACCTACCTGAGAACCGAGACCAGCAGGTCGTCCGGCTCGGCACCAGCGCGAAGGGCGAGGTCGCGGATGGACAGGCGCGGATCGTCGACCCCGTCGGCAGCGAGGCGATCGACGAGCTGTGCGACCTCGAGGCCGAGAGCCGGCGCAAGGACTGACCGGGGTGTCGTCCATCCGCTCGATGACCAGCTCCTCGGCGTCCGCAGGACGAAGCAGAGCCGAGGCCACCACGAGGGCTGCACCGGCGGACCAAGCTGCGGCGAGGACGCCGACGCCTCGGCGCTCGGCGAGGTAGCCGCGGAACAAGCGCCAATGGGTCAGCACGTGCAGGACGACGGCCACGGAGAAGGCCAGGCCGACCAGCTCGTGCGAGAGCTTGAACCGGCTCTCGGCCACGAAGAACATCAGCAGGCCGGTGAGCACGACGAAGACGCCGGCGCCCATCGTCGCGGGAGTCGATCAGCGCCGGGTGTTCAGGTTCCGCGTGGATCCTCCAGGTGGAGATGGCTACAGAGCAACGCCCCCACAGGGGGGAACGACGCGACGATTGCAGTCGGCAGCGGCCGACGAGAGCCGAATGACCCGCGGTCGACAGATACGCGCCGGAAGGCCACGCGTTTCGAGGACGCGCGGTTCAACAGAACTCTCCGGACGATTCGGGTTAGGCGCCGAGGCACCGAGCAGCCGAAGCGAAGCAAGCTGAGAGAACGGCAGAAGCGGGGTTTCGACGGTGTGGCTGCGGCCGTGCATTACGCGCCCGTGCGCCGGCTATTCGGCTGGTTCGGCGGCCGGAATGACCACCCGCTTGAGTGTCGCGAGCCGCAGGTCCTCGCGCATGTTGGCACGCAGGTTGTCGATCCCGCTCCCGAGGTTCACGAAGAAGGCCGTGCTCAGGACGGCGAATCCGATGCTGTCGTCAGGATGGTTCCGATCGTCGACCCGAGGATGATTTGTCGGCTCGCTGGTCGTCGTGTTGACTCTACGATTGCGGACCTCCTCCTCGTATCTCGATGGTTCGGGAAGGCCCGACCCGGACCTGACGGAGGGGATGGAGACGTTGGCGCAGACGATGGCGCGGCGCCTGCGACACTTCCACCAGCTGCGCGACGGTGAGAAACCGGGAACCGGAAGGGTGCACTGACACGGGTGTCGAGAGCTCCGGGGGCACAAAGTCGGGCCGCTTCGCGCCTCTATCCTGCAGGGTGGCGACGGGTGTGGGTCCGGAGAAGGGCCTCGGCCTCCGAGGCGCGTGCGGGCGCCCACCGAAGGCTGGCACCGCAAGAAGGCGACGCTGGATTGAGGAGGAACTGGCCGTGGTCCACGGCCAGGATGCCGTTATCGTCGGCGACCGGAACGACGAACGCGATATCGACGTCCCGGTGTGATCCTGAAGAACGATGGCGGCGGCCAGCAGGGACCCTGTGCTGCATCGTCTACGACCTGACCGCCACGTCGCAGGCGGCGCCGTCAATCATCATGGGGACCGAGGACGCGTGGGGGAAGGTGGGAGAGGGTAACCCGGCCTTCTGTGGCTCCTCACGAATCCTGGCCGTCCGGCCACGATTCCTGTGTTTTCTGATCCGGCCGGGATTCGTGTCTAGGCCGATTCGCGTCGGAGTGCTGAAGCCTCGAGCGGCGCTCGTAGGTGCGCGACCACACGGTTGTGGACGGCGCGCCCCTTTGTGCGGGCCGCGATGGCTCCGTTCGTTCTGTTCAGCGGCCACGCACCGCGTGCAGGCGCATTGTCATGCTCCAGCGCCTCATTGGCGGGTGCGTCTCTTGTTCGCCATCAATGTGGCCAGCGCCACGGCCGCGCCGGGTCGCCGTTACGTCACGGGAAGAACACGAGCTTCACCAGCAAACCCAGGATGACCGGCCCGTACCCGAACTTGAGCAGCTTCATGTCGGATTTCAGTTCCGCTTCGATGCGACTCATCTGCGTCGACAAGCGCGTGTCGAGGTGGGCGATTTCGGTCCGGACGGCGATTTCGGCTCGCACCTCGGCTTGGCCGGCCTTGAACTGGTCCGCGGTGACGTGAGCGCCCTGCTCAGTCTGCCGCGCGAAGGGCATCGGTGAGAGCGTCGGCCTGGGCCGGGGTGAAGTCGGCCGCGGTCAGCGAGCGGGCGACGGCATGCGTGTCGAACATCGAGCAATTCTCCCGTACAACGGGGGCCGAATCGAGACCACGGCGATCGCTACCGTTCGCCGACAACGGCGCCGCGGTGCCCGCAGCGTGCTGTATCACCGGAAAGGAGTCGTGCGGTTGGCCCCGGCACCTGCCGGTGCCTTCTGTCGCGTCTTGTCCGGTTTCAGGGGCGTTGCGGCGCGGGTCTGGTGGCGCTCGCCTTGGGTGCGTTTTCGCTCTTTGGCGTTTCCGCCTCGGGGATGCCGCCACCTGGGTCATCCCGCACGCTGGCCGGTGGTCCCTCTGGCGTCGCGATCCTGTCCGCGGGTGCGCCCAGCCGGATCTCTACTGCCCGGACGCGGTCGCGCAGCAACGGATCTCGGTGCGGACGCCTTCCAGGTTTGCGGTCGTGTCTCGCCGCACTCCGTCGATCTGCGCCGTCAGGTCCCGGCGGAGGCCGTCTATTTGCGTGGTCAGGTCCTGTCTGACGCTCTGCACCGCTTCGTTGGCCTCGCCGATCCGTTCGTTCACGTCGCCGATCCGACGGTTCAGGAGTGCGCACGATCCGCCGGTCGTGCCGATGACGGCCGCCACGATGGCGGTAGCAGAGGCGATGACGACTTCGCGATCAGTCATGTGGCCTCGATGACCAGCCCCCGCAGCTCGCGGACGTTGGTCTTGAGGGTGCTTATTTGTGTGTTGACCTCGTCGATCCGTGCGTTGACGTCGTCGATGCGTGCGTTGACGTCGTCGAAGCGGCTGTTCACCGTCGCGGTGAGGTCGTCGATCCGGGTGTTGATCCCGCCGGCCACGACGGCGACGAAGCTCACGATGACCGTCGTCATCGCGATTCCGGTGCCGATGATGGCGACCACGATCGTTCTGGTGTCGCTCATTGGGCCTTCACGATATCACGCCAACCGCGTGGTTGACTGCCGGCGGTGCGTGAGTTCTTGCCGTCACACTGCGCGGGCCGCGCCCCGCTTGTCTCGCTGCGCTGTTGTCGCCTGTTGCGACTGATCGTAGGCCCGAAGCGGCGCCGGTCCGTTCGCGGGGCGCGCCGCTTCCTTCGGTTTTTCGCGGCTCGTTGCCGCGCGCGGCTCGTTCGGTGCTTCAGGTCGCCTGATTTCGCTTAGGCGTACCGTGTTCGCGGAACGTGGCGACGATCAGCGCTTTCAGCGCGTTTTCGAGCGCCTTGGCGAGCGCGTGGCACTTGTGGCGGTTGTTCTGGTTCGTCTCGAACTGGTCTAGTCGTTTGTGGGTCCTCACGAAATCCGGCCGTTAGGCCTTGATTCCTGTGTTCCTCGATTCGGCCGCGATTCGTGTGCCGGCCTGACCGAGGGAGTGCCGGCGCCTCGGTCACCGCCTCTCGGCTGCCCTTTCGGGCGGGTCCGGCGCCGCGCGACGGCGAGATCGCTCCTGCCGTTCGCTGCTCCGGCCTGCTCGGCTCCTTTCGGACCCCTCGGGGCCCGCGGACGCGCCCATCCGCGCCCGGGGACCCCTCGGGGCCCGCGGACGCGCCCATCCGCGCCCGGATTGCTCCGACGCCTCTCGCGCGGACGTTCCGCGCCGCGTTGACGTCGGCGTTGGCGGCGTACCCGCACGCCCGGCACCGGAAGACCGCTTGGCTTTCGCGGCTGTCTCGGTCCCGTTGCCCGCAGGTGCTGCGACTGATCGAAGTCCCTGCAGCGGGGACGAGCTCGATGCGGGCGCCAACCCGCGTTCCGATGCGTTCGAGGATGGCGTTCTGCTCGGAGGGCGCTACGGCGAGTAGCGACCTGTTCAGCCCGCGCTTCTGGCTGACGTTCGTTCCATGATGCTCGTTGGTCCCGCGGGCCGAGCGTGTCATGTTTGCCGTCTGCAGCTCCTCCACGCAGACGGTCTCGTACTTCCGACACAGCCGGTTGGCCCAGCTGCGGCGCTGGTGCCGCCGCTTGGCGGCGGCCTTCTCATGCAGCCGGCGTCGGGCCTCCTTGCGGCGTTTCCACTTGCGGCTCCCGCGTCGGCAGCCGCTCATCTTCCGTCCGAGCTTCCGGAGCTTCCGGCTGGTCTCCGCCGCCGCGACGTCGTGGTCGAGGGTCTCGACCTCGCCGTCGTCGCCGACGGCAGTCATCTGGTGGACGATCCCGTGGTCGACGCCGCAGCTGCGGCCGACGTCGTTGCCCGCGCGAGGCGCCGGGCGCGGCAGTCGGCCGCCGACATGGATGCGGAAGTCCCGGACGCGACGTGAGGTGCACCGGGCCCTTCCAGGGCAGCGACGCCGGGACACGCTCATCGGGGCAGGCAACGTCGGCATCGAGCGTGTGGCCGGGGGCGCGGCCAACCGGCACCAACCGACAGCCACGACAGCACCGGGGCAGCGGCTCACCGAACCGGTGGGCGGACCACACCCTCCGCGACCAGATGCCTGCGCGCGAGTTCCACCGAGCCGCCTCCTGCGGGCACGGTCGCCATGTCGTAGACCCGCCACCGGCCGCCCCCGTCGGAACGCGCGAGTCTCGCTGGGAGACGGGCCGCCTCCCTGGGTATGGACCGCTGCACCGGTCATGGCCGGCACCCCCGGCGGACACGGCGACGGGCATCCCGCAACGAGTCCCTCGCGCTCGAGACCGCCAGCTCCCAGTCGGTCAGCGCCGACCGGGCGCGGGTGCGGGTGGACGAGGCAACGCGAGCCGCCTGCTCCGCGTGACGCCGGGCCGCCCGCGCCCGGTCGTGGACAGCGGCGGCTCGGCTCTCGCAGGCGCGAACGGCATCACGGTCGTCGTCCAGGTGTCGGCACACGCCACGCGCCTCGGCGTGGTCGCGCGCGGCGTACCGCACGCGCCGTTCCTCGCGCTCGCGGCGCAGTCGGGCGGCTTTGAGCTCAGCGCGGGCCGCGATATAGCGCTCGCTTGCCGCCATCTCCTCGAGGGCAGCTGCGCCGACCTCGTATCGCGCCATGAGGAGCGCCTGGCGTGCGCTGAGGCAGTCGGCGGCCGCGGGCGTGACGCCGAGCATCATGAGAAGCCCTGTTGCAGCCGTTGCAGCCATGAATTGAGACATGTTTGTCATCTTTCGTGTTTGCGCAGTTCGTATGGAATGGCGCCCTCGGAACGAGAACACGCCGATGAACCCTGCTGCGTCGGCGGTCCCGAGCGGCCGCCAGAAGCCCGGATGGTCTCGGTGTGGCCCGCGCGAAGATGCGACGAGACCCGGATCTGCGCATGCTCGACCTCGCACAGGGCGCCCCGGGCCAGCCCACGCGACGGTGCTGCCAGCCACGTGTTGCCAGCCAGGGCGAGCTCTGGGGCCGCATAGTTCAGCAGCGTCAGCGGGAGCCACCCGAGCCAAGCCGCACGACCGAGGTCAAACTCAGGAACTTCGCCACCGCCGAACAGGTACGAGGGGTCGGCGCCCTCGGCGCCACTGCGACAGACAGACACAGGGCCCACGAGCAAGCCTCCGAGATGAAGACGATGGCCTCACCGGTCCACAGCGGCGGCAGAACCGGAACACCGAACGCCCGGGCGGACCACGCCCTCGGCGACCAGATGCCGGCGCGCGAACTCCACCGAGCCGCCTCCCGCGGGCACGGTCGCCATGTCGTAGACCCGCCACCGGCCGCCGCCGTCGGAGCGCGCAAGTCCCGCCGCGAGGCGGGCGGCGTGCCCCGCGATGCCGGCAGCTTCACCTTCACGTGGCGGGCGACCGACGCCGATGGCGACACGGCGACCGTGATCTTCCTCGTGGTGGTGAACAGTGCTCCGTTCGCGCACGCGGGCGACGATGTAGATGTCGAGCCCGGTGGCTATGTGCGTCTCGACGGCTCGCGCAGCTCGGACCCCGACGGCGACATCCTGACCTTCCAGTGGACGCAGATCCTGGGCGCGCAAGTGACGCTGCCGGACCCGAGCTACGTGCCGCCGTCGTTCACTGCGCCGTGGCGGCCGGAGCCGCTGGTCTTCCGACTGACGGTCACCGATCCGAACGGCCTCTCCGACTCGGACGAGGTGACGGTCACGGTTCGCGACGTGGCGCCGACCCTCGGTGACGCGGTGGTGTCGCCGATGGTCCTCGACGTGGGACACGAGATCGCGCCGGTCGCCCTGCCGGTGGCCACCGGCGGCAACGGCGCGCTCAGCTACGGCCTGACGTCGGACCCGGCGGGGCTGGCGGGGCTGGACTTCGACCCGGCGGCGCGCGAGCTGTCGGGCACGCCGCACGCCAAGGGGCGGTTCGTCTTCACCTACCGCGCGGACGACGAGGACGGCAACCGCGACGACTCGGACGCGGCGCTGCTGACGTTCGTGGTGACGGTGCAGGCCTCGCGCGAGGCGCGCAAGAAGGCATTGACGCGCACGCTGGCCGCGGTGGGTTCGAGCGCCCTGTCGAGCGCGTTGGACAGCATCGGCTCGCGCTTCATGGACGGCGTGCCCGGCACCAGCGTGGTGCTCGGCGGTCAGAACATATCGTTCGTCGCCGCCGACGGTCACCACGACGTCCGATCGCCCTGCCCTGCCGGCGGGCATGACGTCGGCATGGATGGAGAGAGCGGCATCGGGGGCTGCGGCCACGGTTACGAAAGCCGCGCCGCCGGGTGGTCGGACCTGATGATCTCGAGCGGTTTCTCGATGGCGCTGAACGAGCCGACGGCGCCGACGCTGCTGGGCGTGTGGGGCGGCGGCGACCTGATGGCCTTCGAGGGCGCGCCCGAACCGGGCACGCACTACCACGGCGAGGCGCAGACCGGCTGGGTCGGGTTCGACGCGCGGTCGCGGCGTTGGCTCGCCGGCGTCGCGGTCTCGTACGGCAAGAGCAGCTCCGACTACGGCTTCGCGGGCGGCGAGGAAGCGGACGAGCGCGGCTGGCTGCGGACCACGCTGACCAACTTCTATCCCTACGGCCGGTGGACAGTCGGCAACGGCCTGGAGGTGCGCGGGCTGGCCGGCGCGGGGCTCGGCGACGCACGCCACCAGATCGAGGCCGGCGGACCGGAAGAGTCGGCTGACCTGTCGATGATGATGGGCTCGGTGGGCGTGCGACAGGCGCTTCCCCTGTTCCTGGGAGTCAGCGTGGCGGTGCGCGCGGATGCGAGCTTCGCACGGATGATGACCGGCGACGGCGAGGAGACCGTTGATGGGCTGCGCGCGGAGATCTGGCGGCGGCGCATGGGGCCGAGATCTCGAGGCGCATCGCCATCGGCGGCGTGGCGCTCGAGCCGTTCCTCGAGTCCGCGGTGCGGCGCGATGGCGGCGACGGGCTGACCGGCAACGGTGTCGAGCATCTGGCCGGGCTGCGGTTCACCTCGTCGCGGCTGCAGATAGAGGCGCGCGGGCGGCTGCTGGCCGTGCATACCGTCGACGGGGCGAAGGAGGAGGGCGTGAGCCTGACCGCGCGGCTGAGTCCGCGGCAGGACGGGGCTGGGCTGTCGATGTCGCTGTCGCCGCAGTGGGGGGCGCCGACGGGCGCCGCGGATGCGCTGTGGCAGGAGCGGATGCCGAGACTCCCCGGGTCGCAGGTCGGGAGCAGGACGGTCGCTGCGGATGTCGGGTACGGCGTCCTGCTGGTGCGCGGCGTGCTGACACCCTTCGCGGCGGCGCGGGTGGCCGGGTATGGCCGAAGGGTGCGGCTCGGGACGCGGTTCGCGGCGTCGCAGGCCGACCTCGGGTTCGAGCTGTCGGGTGAGCGGCGCGAGGCGGTCGCTGCCGAGGCGGCGCACGCTGTTCGGTTCGACCTTCGATACGGATTCTGACTCGTGGAGGTGGTGGATGAGCATTGCGATCCCAGTGTCATCGGTGCTGTCGATCGCCTGCGGGGAAACGGCGAGACGGCGACGGCACGCAGTGCTAGCGGTTTCCGCCGCATAGCGGACGTGTGGTCGTTGCGCGCGGCTCGCGTCGACGTCGCCTTCAGCCTCGGAGTACGCTTGCGACTGCCCGGTCGGCTGCGGCTTCAGAGTGCTCGACGACGGGAGCCCGCACTTCGAGTAGGGTGGCGACGCGCACGGCGGAAGAACTCGGTGGTCGGCGACACGGATTACGGCGTTCTCGGCCGGCTGCCAGGCAGCGACTCGTCGACGGGCGGAAACTCCGTAGCTCCAACAGATGACACACCAGAAGCTGCGCGTCCCGGCGTGCCCGCGACGGGCCAGCGGACACGCGTGGCGGCTGGCCCGGGAGCGCTCGACGCGGGAGTGCGAGGCGGAGGCGTGTTCGTGCGGCTTGGTGCGGATGACGTCGTACCGGACCGGACAGGTCGTGGGCTACGAGAGAGTCGACGGGGGCATCCAATCAGAACCACATCCGCGGCGCCAGGAAGACGAGGCATCGTCCGGCGACCAGCTCGACCCGGGGTTGAACGAGCTGCCGTCGGTCGCCTTGACGACGAAGTTCCTGGAGCTGTGCCAGCAGCACGGCTCCGAACAGCTCGCGGTGAGGATCGTGGCCGCAGGACGCAGCACCGGGGTGCCGGGGTTGCCCCGGAGCAACGACTGGACGGCGTGGAACGCCGGCGAGATGCGAGCGGCGGTCCAGCACCTGCAGCACAAGCTGGGCCGGTGACATGAGAAGCGCAGTACCCAGCGCCCCGGCGAGAGGGCAGAGCGTTGACAGCGGTGTCGGGCGGCTGCGTCGCGTCTCTGCCGGTTCTTCCGGCTCTGCGGCCGTCCGTGCAGTCGGTGCTGCCTCTGTGCCGCTGGTCCCCGGCTCCTCTGAGGCGGACTTTCTCAGAGCGCTGGTGCGCGACCGCAGCGCCGGTTGATCGCCGGCCGGGCGAGGCGATGCTGTCGGTGATCACGCGTCGGCGGATACCGCGCGGTCCATCCCCGCTTCTCCGTGCAGGTCTCTAAACTACTGAAATTGTGAGGGTTGCTGTTCGCTGCCAGCGCCTGTCCCACGTTCCGTATCACATTCGACTTGCGTTGACTCTGCCCTCGCGTGGCCGCGTGGGCTTCTTTCTGGTGTCTGCGACTGCGTGTTGATCTCGCTGTGATTGCTCATCTTCTTGGCCGCGCCCGCTTCTTCGGCTAGCGCTAACCAGGTAAGGGCAGTGATCGATATAAAGTTGCCAACTGCACCCAGGGGCAGCCCGTTTCTGTGGGACGACCCACTCGGCATGTGGCAAGGTAATTTCCGTCAGGGTCCTAAACCTGAAAGCGGCGCAAGTCGCGCCGCCAACGAGTACGTAGTTTGTACAGAATCCGCACTTCGGCCGGACAAGGCAGCTAGCCGCTGGCACGGCATGGCCAAACGAACGCGAAGCCGGCGGGGAAGCCCGCCGACGCGGTAGCCGCCCGGCACAGTGCAGTCGAGTGGGGCGCGACAATCGGACCGCGATGCGCTGCCGGACGAACTCGCCCCGACCGAGGCGTTCAGCAACCGCCGGGGCGATAGTGCGGACCGCGCTCGGTGCGGACGACACGTGCCTGATACCGAATCCGGTCGGAACAGGCGCACTGTCACCAGCAGACTGCGGATGAGCTGTGCGGGGTGGCGGACGGTGCCGACGGCGGCGGAGTTCTACGCGGCAGTGCACGAACCGACCGGAGCCGACCGCGAGACGGCGATCCTGCTGACGTGGTACCACGAGGCCCACATCGTCGAGCAGGTCCGCGCGCGACTCGAAGGCGTCGTCATTCATCCGACATCAGGCGCTCAGCCGCAGCATTGCACGCCGCAGGGTCACCCGTGCAACGGCCGGGCTCGACAGGCGTTCGAGGAACGCGAGCTGCGCGCTGTTGTACCCCAGCTCGACTCGGGCCACCAACAGGCGGCGGTCGCGATCGGGCAGCCGCTTCACCGCGTCGAGGTAACGCCGCCACGTCTCGTCGTCGATGAGCCGCCCAAGCTGCGGATTGGAGGCGTCCGAGGCGCGAACCGAGCCTTCCGGCAGGATGACGCCCTGGCGGAACGTCGCGCGCCGCATCTCGTCCCGGATCCGGTTGTCGACGGCGCGACGGAGGTAGACCCGCAACGCCCTGGCCTGAGTGGACTTGAACGACGTCAGGTGCGTAAACGTGCGCTGCAGCGTTTCCTGCACCGGATCGCTGGTGTCGACGGCCCCGCGCGCCCGGCGCGGCGGGCGGCCATGCGACCACCGTCACAGCCAGAACCTGTACCGCCGAAACAGCGTATCGACCGCCGAGTGGCTCCCCCGGCGTGCGCGCTCCAGCAGATGCTGCTCCGACGAGCTCCGACGTTGAACCACGGGAATCAGGTTCCACCGGGTTACTTCACCGTGCGCAGGCCCCGGCGTTGTTGTCTCGCGCCGACTGCGGCAGAGCCGCCCAGGTGGCCGCATGCGTCGATGGGCGCAGTGTCGGGCGGCGCGTACCCTTCGACAGGTGCTTTCTCCCGGTCGACCGCACGCGACTGACCGATCTGTAGTTTGATGGTCCCGGTAGTTTCCAGACCAGGCTCTGTTTTGCCACTCCCGCCCGCCTGGTGAACTCCAATGCACTGACTGGCCATTCTGCTCGATACGGAAGCCACACCGCATGGCGCGTTCTGGTCGGCGTTCCGGCGCAGTTTCGTCCGCTCGGATCGGACCGCGTAGGCATTCTGGCTACGGATCGGCGTCCGAACCGCGGCGAGGCGGCCGCGGGTACTCGGCCAGAGTGCCCTGCATGGACGAAGGTGATCGCTCAGCGGTACCGGCCGGCCCAACGCTCGGCGGCCTTCCGCGCAGTAGCTCGGGTCAGGTACGGTGCGACTTCTCCACCAACAGCCATGGCGATGGGCAAGGAGACCGGCGGCGCGACCGGGTCACCGCTGCCGCGAGTATCTGTAGTCACCGGAAACGTGAATCACCATGAGGTCCGTCGCCACGCCCTCGTCGTTGACAATGAACCGATAGCCGAGTCCCAGGCCGTCGAACAGCGTCTCCGATTGTGGCACCAGCGCCCGCGGCACGCCCTGGTCGAGACCCGCGGCGCCGAGGCCCCTCGCGTCGTAGGCGCCGACAATGGTGGCGATCAATCGGCCGCCGGAGAGCGACACCTCGTACGTTCGCTCGTTTCCACTGTATATGCCGGTGTAGACGCCGACGTATCCTGCCAGCACGCCGGGCGGCACGGTTACTGCCCGATCGGCGGCGTCCGAAAGGCTGCCCGGCCAGTCTTCGTTGCTTCGTTCGCAGACCGCCTCGAGCATGTCCGTATCGGCTGCCAGCACCATGTTCACCGCAAAGCCCCACGGCTTCGCGAACGCACCGGGATCGGTGAAGGTGATCTCCACCTGCAGCTGTCCGAAGTCGGGACGCCGGTAGCGCTCCGTGACCCGTAGCGCCTCCGTGTGCGAGACCCCGTAGCGGCTCACCCACGTCTTGTCGTTGAACCCGGCACTGTCGACGACCAGCGTGTCGCCGTCCCAGCGCCCCACCGAGTAACCCATCCAGCTCGGCCAAGGGTCGGCTTCCAGCTCGCGGCCGTCCATGTGGATCACGCGATAGGTGAGGTCATCGTTCAGGATCACGATGGCGGTCGGCGTCTGGAGCAAGCGTTTCCAGCCGCCGGAACGCTCGGTCTCGGGCCCGCTCGGCAGACACTGGAAAAAGGGGCGCAGCTTGTAGTACTCCTGCTGACGCCGACGAGCGAGCTCGAGCACCCACGGCTGCAAGGTGGCGGGATTGGGACGGGCGACGGGAGCCGGCCCGTTCCACACGCCGGTCAAGTCCGGCCGACCATCGGGCCCACGCGGCGTCGGCGCGGTGAGGTTCGGCTTCCCGTCAGCCGTGCGCGGGATGCCCGGCCAGGGACGATCCAGCCATTGGGCGGCCGCGGGCATCGTGCCCGCGAACAGCATGAGCACCGCGAGAAGCAACTTCATGCATCATCCCCATCCGCATGGCGGACGACCCAATGGCCGTTCGCTTGGCCTTCGACAAGGGAGCCTCCAAGGACCGTCCCCTCCTCGTCGCGAAGGACCCAGTGGCCGTTGTGCTTGCCGTCCACCAAGCGCCCGGTCTCCGTTTGAGCTCCCCCATCGTAGGTCCAGCTGAGCGTCCCCGTGCCCTGGACCTTGCCAGCGGCGCAAGCCCCCGTCCAGGTCACGGTCGCGCCCGGTTGAGGATCCGGATTCCAGATGTAACACCCGACTCTCTGGGAGATCTCCAACCAACACGCAACACCGGCTGCCTGGCCGGCGCATGTGTCATCAAGACGATCCCGAGGCGCCGGGTCAGCCGCAGTCGCCCCAGCACCCAACGCCGACAGACGGTTTTGCGCCAACTCACTGAACACTCCGTTCGGGAACCGGCGCAGGTACGCCTCGAAGTCCGCCGGGTTCGTGCTGTTCTGGACCGACTGCCAGAACACGACTTTCACTCCGCCGGCATCCGCCGCCGCGGCGCCGGCCGACGCCGGAGACTGGGACGCGTCCCGGCCTCGCAGCGCGTCGACCTGCGGGCCGTCCAGATACCCGGTCGACCGTGTCCCGCGCGACGACTGCCAGTTTCGAATGGCCGCCCGCGTCCGCGGCCCGAATAGACCGTCCGCGCCCCCGCGGTCGAAGCCTGCCAACCGCAAGCCCAACTGGATCTGACGCCGCGTGGCCCGGTTCAGATCGAGATCCTCTTCGACAACCGGGCCGTTGCAGTCCCACACTCGGACGATGCACCCCGTACCGCTGCCGCGGGAACGGCATTCCGCCAACGCCGCCTGCCGGGCGCCGGGCGCCGAGTCGTACGATTCCGCCCAGCCCACCGCCGTGCTGTCGGCGTCCTGGTCGGCCGCGTAGGCCGCGCACCGGCCGAACGTCAACACCACCGAGCAGGCCGGGCCGCACTCCTGCAGCGCCATTCCCTGTGCGGCCGCCACCGTCTCGTGGTCCACCGCCCAGCCCCACTGGTCACCTTGACGTTCATCGATCGCCAGCGCGCCCACCGGGGACTGGGCAGCCGTCGGCGACCCGAACACGACGACCGCCAGAACCGTCACGAGGAGCGACTTCAGGATTGTCATCGCAGCGGCTCCTCGTCACTCGGAACGCGGTCTGTAACCCGCGGGCAGCGGTACGACGGGCTACGCTGCCCTGCGAGCGCATCCAGCCCGTCGCAGGCCGCGTTGATCTCCGCCGTTCGTCGACTGGTGCGTGTCATCCCACCGACGCTCACAGGCTCCCCAAGGCGTGCCCGTCGACGGTGAAGTGCTCGTCGAAGAGCAGACCCGCCGCACGGGCCTGACAACTGATTGCGTCGAAGAAGGTCGCCGCAACCTCGCCGGCCGGCCGGCAACCGGTCCCGATTCTCGCCAAACGTCGTCCGATCCCAGACCGGGGTCGCCCTGTTCAACCCGACGGAACACCGGAACAGCGGGTTGTAGTCCGGCTCCTCCATCTGAAGCTGTTGGCTGCAGACCCTGTAGAGCACCTGGAACCGCAATGCGCGCGGCAACTGCTCCGGCGGAATCGACGGCCGACCCGTCGTCGAATACAGGCGTTCCAACTGCATCGACAGCGACCGTAGCGCTTCATCGGCCGGCATGCGGATCGCGCGGAGAGCATGGTCCGTCTGCTGGCCGTCAGTGGAGTACCTCATCGGGAGCGTGGCCCTGCTGGATCTGACGTCCCCGTGGCCGGACCAGTCCTGACCGAGCATGTACGGACCTTAAGCGGAAGCGCCCCTCTTGTCGCTACCCAAATTGGTAGTTCGGGCGAGAAAGCTCGGCTGCTCACACAATAAGTTCGGCCAGTGTAGCGACCCGGCCGGTGGTCGACTTGGTGCGTGTCGTTGCACCGACGCTCGCCCTGGAGATTGACCGTCAGGTTCACCGGGTCGTCCGGGGCGCGCGGCTCTTCCGACCCTTTGCTCGGACGGAAGCTCTTCCAGCTCCCTCAACAGCCTGTATATGGACTCCTCCACGTTGTCCATCTGAATCGGTCAGTACTGCCCGGCGGCAACCGGCAACGCCGCTAACGGCGTGGGACCGATGGGTGGTCGATGCCGGTCGGTTAGGCGGGAGCAGCACTCCGCCAGCGCTGCCTGCCGCGCTTTGCCGAGGACCCAGCGCGGCTCGCCCGAGCATCGCTGCAGGCCACCACCACGAACGCCGCGCACGCGGCCACGACCACCGCCGCCCACTTTCTGGTCATCATGAGCAGCAAATCGAATCGCCACAGCCACTCTCACGCCGGGGGCACGCCGGGAACGCCGAGCTTCTGCTCCGGCATCAGTCTTGTCGATGCGTCTTGAGCCCCTCGGCCAGCCGGCGGCCCCGGACCACCTCGACCGGGCCGTCGCCGACGACCGCAACCCGCGTGCCCTAGACCCGCCACTGGCCGCCGCCATCGCACACCGCGTAGCCGCGCGCCACGCGGCCGGCCCCGACGCGCCACCCGACCGCGTACAGCTCGCTCACCAAATGCCCCCAGGATTGTTGCCGGAGCCGTCATCCGACGTCGACGTCGTCGCGACCGTCGGAACCGACGTGCCGCACCGGGTACTCCGCCGCCCCGAACAGCTCCCGTTGCCGCAACGCCGCGTCCACCTCGGCCGTTGTCGCCGCGCGGAACCCGCCGTCGTCCACCTCGATCGCGAACAGCCCGCGGCCGCGACCGAGCACGCGCCAACGACGTTCAGGCATCCTTCCGAGCAGCGCTCGCGGCCCCGGCCCGCGCCCACCTGCCGTTCGGCTCCGCCACAACGTTCCCAGCCGGCGACGCCCCGGACCGGGACCGCGAGTCACATCATGCACATCTCCCCGGTCAACGATGTCACCGGATCAGTGCTCCAGCCTGCCCGTCGGCGACGCCACATCGAGCGCATCGTGCAACGCGTCGACCAGCTCCGCGTCGGCGTCGCGTTCGGCCGACTCGATCAGCTCCCACAGGATGCGAGCCACGATGAATCGCAGAGTCATCGTGGTTTCGTCCTCCGGATCCGCAGCGCGTTGAACGGCGGTCGGACCGGCGGGGCCGGAACCTCGATGTCCGCCCGGGCGAGCACGTCGCCTCCGCAGTCCGGACACACGGCCGGCAGCGGCAGACGCACGTCGACGGCGAACTGCGTCTGACAGCCCAGGCACTCCCCGCCACCGTCTCCCGACGCTCCGGGAAAGACGCCGGCAGATGCGCACCGAGAGCAGCCGGCGGCTACTCACGTCTCCACCGCCGCTAGGCGCACGACGCCGGCCGTCCCCGCCGCCGTCGACTCCAGCCAGTCGAGAACGTCGCCGGCGTCCAGCGCCCAGCGGTCCGCCTCGAGCAGCGCGATCACGCTCCACTTGAACTGCTGGTAGAAGCGCTCGGCCGTTGCCTCGTCGGTCACCGCCAGCAGGATCGCCAGCGCCAGTTGCGCCGGGCCCGACCCGCCGTAGCCCCACGCCGGTCCCGTCGGCGAGTGGTTCCGCACCGCCAGAGACGACCGCCAGTCCAGCGGCGCGCCGTCTACCGTCACCAGGACCTCACCCGTACGTCTCTCAGCCCGGATCGTCATTGGATCGGCTGCGTACCACGGCCTCAGGCGTGCTCGACGTCGGCCCGGAGCCCGCTCGAGAGCCACGAAATCGCTCAGAACGGCAGTTTCAGGATCGCCTCCGGGGCGAAAGTATCCCGGCCGGCGGCGGCTCGGCCCGATCCCGCCCATGCTGCACGGGGCTGAATCACGTCCGCGCAGCGGAACCGGCCGCGCCGAACTCGGCGCGGAATCCGCGCGACCTCGAGGAGTAACCTTCGCTCCGCCGCGGACCAGGCGCCGCGCACGACTCATCACCTCCCCACGTGCGCGCGACGAACGACGGGAACAATCGGCCCGGCCGGGGTAGAGCTGAAGAGTCGTACAGAGGAGCGAGGCAGGGCAACCCGAAGAAACCTGGGTGCAGTTCAAGCGCCACGACGCCGACGGCGACGTCATCATCATCCCGGCCCACGTCGCGATGGTCGAACCGAGCGGCATCGGCGACGACAGCGTGACCGACATCGTGAATCGCCGCACCAAGCCGGGCTCGCGCTCGTTCGCGTCCAGGAACCCGTCAACGACGTCGTCGACAAGCTGCGCCGTGAGCCGGCCGGCAGCGCCAGCCCGAGCCGCGGGACGAAGAAGACCAGCAAGTCCCCCGGCCAGCGCGGCGTAGGGCGGACGTGGATCCTTCACCGCCGCCGCGCATGTGGTATCTTGCGCGCTCGCCATGACGCCGTCGCGTTTCTCCCGCCGCTGCCTCGTACTCCTGCTGCTCGTCGCCGTCGCCACCGGCGTCCTCGCGCGTCCGGCCGAGGCCGCCAAGCGGCCGTTCGCCGGCATCGTCGCCGCGGCCGCCGAGCGGCACGGCGTCGACCCCGACTTGGTGCACGCCGTCATCGCCGTCGAGTCCGGCTACCGCGCAACTGCCCAATCGCCCGCCGGCGCCCAGGGCCTGATGCAGCTGATGCCGGGCACGCAGCGCGACCTCGGCGTCGCCGACGCTTTTGACCCCCGGCAGAATGTCGACGCCGGCGTCGCCTACCTGCGCCGCCTCACCGACGAGTTCGGGACCGTGCTCGCGCTGGCCGCCTACAACGCCGGACCCGGCGCCGTGCGGCGCTACAACGGCATCCCGCCATACAAGGAGACCCGCGCCTACGTGAAGGCCGTTCTCGACCGCCGCCCAGCAGTTGCCGATGCACAGGCACCCGCCAAACAGGACCCCTCCGGAGACCGACTGCGCGCCGCGGCCGAGACGGATGTTGCCGAAGGCAACCCGGGCGATCGGCACCTGCAGGATGACCATCCGGCGGCAGGCGGCGCGGACCGACTCGAACCGCAGGCGCTGGACATCGATGACCGAGCCCGCGCAGCCAAGCGGCCGGACGCGGGCGGCAATCCGCGGGGCGCACAGGCAGGGGCGCTGCGCCAGGATGTCGCCGCTGAACCGCCGGTACGGGTCGGCGCTGGATCCGCACACGCCGCGGCCGACACTGCTCTGCTCGCGCTCCACCACGTCGCGGAACGGCTGCGGCGCCAGGCGTGGCGTCGCTCTTCACCCGTACGGATTCCACGCCGGTGCGCCGGCCCGCAGCGCCGCCTCCAGCCGGCGCCGGATGTCCTCGGCCGTCAGCACCGACGCGCCGCCCTCCCGGTACATTCGCGGGGTGATGTGCTCGACCCCCTCGAAGCGCCATCGGCCGTCGGCCCCGTCCTCGCGGGTCAGCTCGCCGGCCAGTGCAGCCAGGTCGACGCGCAGCGCCGGCCGACGCGCGGCCATCTGGACCCAGCTCTCCTAGCGGTAGCGGAACTCCACGCGCGCGCCGTGGACCAGCAGCAACCGGGTGGCCGCTGTGCGGGTGTGCACCGCCATCGGATGCCACGCGCCGCCGGCCGGCCCCCGCACGACGGCCAGGTCCCGCTCCGGCTGCTCTTCGATCGTGACCCGGCCGGCGTCGAAGAGGCGCTCCGTGTTCGTGAGCGCCGCGTCCTCCGGGCCCCACAGCGATCGGTATTCATTGATGTCGACGAGCAGCCGAGGCAGGACATCGAGCAACGCCCGATACAACCCCTTCTCGAGCTGCGGCGCGGGGCGGTCGAATAATGACCGCGGGAACGGCGACGTCGCCGGGTCCGCATGCGCCGAGATGGCGAACGCGATTCGGGCCGCGCACCGGCTCCTGAACACGCCGAAGTCTCCGGCCTGGGCAACGTCGATCAGCAGGTCGCGGCGAGACGCCGCGGCCTCGGGCTCCAGCAACGCGTAGATGCCGACGAGCCCGTCGTCGTCGGAGTGGTTGTTGGAGACGACGTCGGCCGCAACGTGCAGGTCGGGGCGGTCGAGATAGTTGAACACGATGCCCGTCGACGTGTCCGCCATCAGGTCGGCAGGGGTGCCGCTCCGACGCCAGTGGGACAGCGTGTTCAGCGTGCGGTCATTCGCCGTGCCGTCGACGATGACGTTGGGCTCGGACGAGGCGGCGGCATACGGCACGTATCGCATGAAAGTCCGCTCCCATAAGCTGTCCCGGAATTCGAATCCCGCGCCCGCGAAACGCTCGGGCAGAACTGCCACGCGTCCGGGGGATTCCAGGGCTGCGAGCCGCTCGATGGCGTCCGGGAGCCCAGCACGGGCTTGGCGGGCATCAGACGGAGATCCTGCAACCGGTTATACCTCGCCCCTCCGGGCGCGCCGCCGTTGCCGGAGGGACTCCAGCATTCCGGGATGAGTACCCGCGAGGTGAACGCGGCTTACCTCTGGGTCGCTCACGATCCCGGTCGCGCCAACCGGCCCGGACTTGACACCCAAATCCAGTGACCCTGCACTTCGCGGACTCGTTCTGGTCCGAGCATGTCGCGGCCTCGGCGAGTGCCTCCGGGTCCGCGTGGTGAGCGACGGCGATGTCGAAGAGGTCCCGCACCGGGCTTTCCTGGCGCAGCGCCCGCTCGAGTTTCCCACGCAGGATCTGCGTAGTGCTCTTGACGTCGACTTCGCGCCCGTCGATGGTTGCCTTCGTGCTCCCGCCTGCGGGGCGCGGGTCGAGTTCCGCGATGTCGATGCTGCCATCGCGGAACGTGACGCGGTGTCGACGACCTTGGCCGCGCCTGCCTCATTCATGTCGGCTTGCAGGGAGCCGCCCAGCCGTTCGCTGAGCGCCTCGATGCCTGTTCCCTGAGCCACCGTCAGGTCGATGTCGGTGCTTGCTCGGTGCGCCCATCGCTGCGCAAGTATGGTGCCGCCGCCGATCGTCCAGCACTCCACTGGCCATTCGGTCTGTTGCAGTGCCCGCTCGAGAGCATTCGCCGTCCGCCGCCACAGGCTCGCGCCCGGCTCCGGCAGCGTCAGTCGGTCCATAGCGGTACACCTCCCGCTTCTGGTACCAATGCCATCCGGTTGAGCCATCGGAAGCGCGTGAATGCGTAGAGCCCCGGCACCTTCTGCCGCGCGGCGACCAGCTGGCGGATGAGACTCGTTCGCCCCACGCGTCGATCAGGTCGAGGTACGACGCTTCGCGCGCCCACATCCCCAGTAGCGCCTGCTGTTGTCAGGCGCCTCTGGACCGCCTCGCTCCTCGGTCCCATCTGTGCCGGATCGTGCTCTGGCCAGTGGTCGAAGTACGATTCTAGTGTCCCGAATCGTGAGTTCGTTCGCAGTAGATCCGGAGCGACGTGATGCAGACCAGCCGGTTTTGCCGGGGCGAGACGGTACGGATGCCTGCTCACTACTGCGAATCAACTTCGGACGCAGGACACTAGCGCCCACTCGTCCGGGTAGGCTGCCTGTACGGGACTGCTCGGTGTGCCGTGCCCGTCGGGAGCGGGCGTGGCGCTCTTGCGACCGTGCGCTGTCAGCCGTCTGGGCACGTGCCCGTCGATCGACGGCGCGAACGTCCACGGCGCGCAACGGGTGTAACTGAAGTCCGACTACACGCTGCGCGACTATCCGTACTGCGGTGCGGTTTGGCGGGACTGGCGCCTCCCTGTGACTCAGAACTTGGTCTTCGTCTTCATCAGCACGGGCTCTTGTGGCGCAGGCGGGCCGCGCGAGTTCTTTACTCTCTATGAGATATGGGTGGTGGTGGCCCCCCGGTCGATCAGGTCGAGAAGACGTCCTCCAGGTGGAGTTCCAGGCCGGGGAGCAGCGGTGAACGCAGCGTCTGTTTGCGGCTGAAGGTGCGGGCGACCGTCAGCACGCCGGCGCGCTGTCGATGGACCGAAACCGTCTCGGCCATCGGATCGACCAGCCAGTATTCGGCCACGCCGTGTCTGCCGTAGAGCTCGCGCTTGTAGCCCCGGTCCCGCTCGGCGGTGGCAGGCGACAGTATCTCGACCACCAGATCGGGCGCGCCCCGCACGTTCTCGCCGCCGCTGAGCAGATGCCCGCGTTCGCGGGAGACGAACAGCAGGTCCGGCTGCACGACGTCGGTGTCGGACAGGACCACGTCGCAGGGGGCGAAGAAGAGCTCTCCCAGACCGTGTTCGTCGATGAACTGGCCCAGCTCTTGGCTCAGCTGGCGCAGCACTTTCTGGTGCTTCAGGCTCGGGGCGGCAACCATGACCAGGTCTCCGTCCAGCAGCTCGCAGCGCTCGTCTCCCGGTGCGTTGCGGTAGTCCTCGTAGCTGAGCTTGACCACGGGTTGCGTGCTGGCCACGTCGGTGCTTTCTCCCGTTGTCGTGATGGTCGCAGAACGCATCATAGCGCGGCTTGCGGTCCGGCTCAGGCGTCCAGCGCTGCCGACAGCGACAGGCGGCGCAGCATCCCGCTCGCCAGCCGCAAGGCGTGGTCGCTGGAGGGGCGGATGCTCAGAGCGCGGGCGCCGCGCCGGTCGTGGCCGCCGGTGCTCTTGACTGCGTTGACGCGGTCCCTCAGCTGGTAGGCTCCAGGCCCGGCTCGCTCCCTGCGCTCGCCGCTGCTCTCTCCGGGTCGCGGTCGAAGCTGTAGCGCCCTTCGCCGGCGTAGGCGCTCAGGCTGCTCGCCGTTTCGGCGTCGGCGGGGATTCTCTCGCCGGCCTCCTCTGCAGTGTGCAGAAGCAGGCCGGTCTCGTCGACCGTAGGGAAGTCTGTCCGCGGGCGATGATGACGCTCTTGGTCGCGTACTCGGTGGCGTAGTGCGCTCGCTCGCACAGGATCCGGCGGCTGCCGCCCTGGTAGGTCCGCGCGTGGTCGAGCCGTTCGCCTCCTCCAGCCAGTGCTTGGCAGCTTCAGGCCTGCGCGCGGGCGTCATAGAGCACACGTCCTTCGCGTACTGCCGCCCCGATCACGTAGTAAGGCGCGTCGCGGTGCCGCTCGATGTCCTCGTTCGCCGCCACGACGAGGTTGACGGCCCGTCTCTTGCGGGGCAGCCCAAGATAGATTCGTCGACTCACGGCCCGGTAGTGGTCGCCTTCCTTCACGACCAAGACGTCGAGGTCACTCTTGGCCCGCATCTCGCCCCGGGCGGCCGAGCCGAACAGAATGATGCGCTCCGGGCTGACCGCTTCGACGATGGCCTGGGTCATCTCTGCCAGCATCTGCTCGTCCGGCGTACCGTCGGGGTTGATCCCGCGCCAGTCGATCGAGTCGGCGTCGTAGCCTCTGACCGTTTCCATGGCTGCTCCCTTCGCCTGGTTCCATCATTTCACATGGCGTGGGGCCCCGCGACTTGGTGTCTGCGCTGGAACCCAGGCTTCCCACTTGTACGGGGGCCGTTGGTTTTGTGGACAGCTGGCGGGCTGGCGCAGGCAGGTGCTTCCCCGCAGTTGTGGGGCGGGTCGCCAACCCGTCACAGAGTCACGGTGATCGTGGGTTCATCCCCGTGCTCGCCGGGCGGATGGGCCGGCACGGGCCCGGATGCGTGGCGACAGGGGTACATTCCCTCGCGTGCGGGGCGACTCGGTTCGCTCCAGGTGGTCCGAGCGACCCTTCGGGCTCCGACTATCCTCGCGATTGGACTGCGGAGGTGGCTGTCCCGTGCCTGTTGGCGCGGGCCGTATCCGCGTCGCCGAGCTCGTCGCAGTCCGCCGCTGACACCGGCAGGAACGTGGCGTGCGGGATCGGTCTGCCGTCGGCCGCCGCCGCGAGGTTGTCCAGCGCCTTCTCCGGCGCGCCTATGGCGCCGGCCAGCTGGTATGCCTCCGCACAGACCTGCTGGAGAACCCCGATCCGCTCCTCGAGCTGTCTGCGCGTCCTCGTGTTTTCCATGTTGCTCATGGCGCTACTCCTCGGGCTTTCCGATACCCGCCTGTCGACAGATGCTCGCCAGCAGTGCCCCGCTGATCTCGTCGCTCGGATGTCCCTTGACCGTCACCTTCCCCGGCTTGGCCGGGTGCTTGAAATGATGGTGGTCTCCCCGGCTCTTCACGTAGTACCAGCCGTCGGCGGTGATCCGCTTGGTAACGTCTCTGACCTTCATGCACCGTTCCGCCTCGATGATCGGTCCTGATCGTATCCCGGCCCGCAGTCCGAACCCCCCGATGATGATCGAACCATCCCCGCGCGCCCGGGGCCCCGGCGGGGAACCGTTGGACGAGGGAATCGTCGAATGGCCGAACCCCGCACCTGTGGGGCCGGCGACCCTGGTTGCACCTACGGTATCGGGTGGCCGAGGCAGTCCCGCCGGATACGGTCCTCGTCGGCGAGCTGCTGCCGGTAGATCCGCAGGTTCTCGTCGGTCCACTCGACCCGCCGGCACCAAGTTGTTCTCGATGTAGGCGTGGATGCCGGGGAAGCCGACCAGGGAGCCGGCCGTCGAGGCCCCGCAGTTGCTGGTTCGGGATCCGCTCTGCAGGGATCGCGACAGCAGGTGATCCACCGCGTTGTACAGGTCCCGCACGTGCGCGGCCCGCATCGGCGTGTTCGGCTGGATGTCGGTGGCCGCTTCCCCCTCGGGCTCTTCCTGGTGTGGCTGGGACTTTGCCCCCTCGTCTTTCTGCTCGGCCGATCCGGATCTCGATCCGGTCGTTGCCGGCCGCGTGCCGGCTATCGGTAGTGCGGTCCCCCGGTCAGTTCTCGCCCCGCGCGCGCGGGGTGTTCGTGTCGATTACTTCCCGTGCCGAGGGTCGACCCCCGCGCGCGCGGGGCACGCGGTGTCAGCACCAGTAACACCCGGTGCCTGAACGGTCGACCCCCGCGCGCGGGGGGCACGCCCATTCTTCGGGCTCGCCGAGGAAGCGCATCACGGTCGACCCTCGCAAAGGCGGGGACCGACGCGGGCAGCGGATGCGCCGTTGGCGGAATCGGGCGGCCGCCTCGCGCGGGCAGGCCGACCGCCGCGGAATGACCTACCATGGACAACGTGACGCTCGAGCAACGTGTCAGTGCCGCGGTCGACGAGGTCGTCGCGGCCACGAATCCGGACCAAATCGTCCTGTTCGGGTCAGTTGCGAAGGGAACCGCGGGCCCCGAGAGCGACATCGATCTGCTAGTAATCGGCGACCCCCGGCGGCACGCCGATGGAAGGCGCACCTGCACAAGGACCGGCGACGAAGTCGATGTCTTCGTCACCGACCGCGCCAGCGCGGAGCGGTACCGGTACAGCGCGGCGTACCTGGAGGGGATCGCCCTAGGAGAGGGACGAACCGTCTACGCCAGGGATCCGGAGCGGGTCCTCCCAGCAGGAGAGGAAATGGTCAAACGAACGCGGTACGACCCGGACAAAGCGGTCGAATGGGTCGAGAAGGCGCGCAGGCGTCTAGAGCGCTTCGAGAGAGACGAGGAAGACGACGACAAGTGCGAATCACTTGCTGACGCTGCGGAACGGGCACTCAAAGCGCTCATCGTGGCCGGCGGGCAACGGGTCGAGCACCGACACGAACTCGACCGGCTGTGGACCCAGGCCAGCGCCGCTGCAGGAGAGCTTCCGAGAAGAATGGACGACGCCGAGCTGCAAGAGCTGACCAGACACACCGGCGAAGCCCTGTACCCGGCGCCGGGGGCCAGGGAACTGGACCCCCTGAAGACCTGGACGCAGCTCGAGGCCCCGGTGCGGGCGCTGGTGGAAGACGCAGAAGAGCGAGTACCGAACCTCGTGGAGCAAACGAAGAGGAGCATCGCGCGGGAGACGGACTGCAAGCACATCCGCCCCGCTCGCGCGAGGATCGACGCGCACCCAAGCAGGTCGGCGAGGCGCAAACCGATGCCTCCGAGCCGGACGTCGACGTCGAACTCCACACTCCGACCCGGACAGGCCGCTCTATGTCGGCGCACCGGCGCCTGCGGCCCCGCTGACCGACACGAAGACCGACGCATAGGCGGCCGAAGGCCGCGCCGGCGGCCTTGACCGGGCACGAGGGCCGCGCGCGCGGGGGAGTGCCATTGCGAGAAGAGGAGCGAGGTTGGGAGTGGCCGAGAGCCCCGCGCGCGGCGTTGGGCCTCGTCGTAGTCGCGGGCCTCGCTGACCGTCACGAGGGCCCCGCGCGCGCGGGGTCAGGCCGGGGGCGGCGTGATGCTGCCCGCCGACATCGCGGGGCGCCCCGCACAGGCGGGGCTGAACCGTGCGAATTCGGTGTACACGACGAGACAGAGCCTGGCGACCCCGTGGGACCGTCGCTGAGCGCGGTCCTACTTCTACCTGACTGCAACTCTGACTGTTCTTCGTCGCGGCACGCTCCGACTGACACAGGTTGTGATCACCGATGACCAATCCCAATGTAATGGTCCAGGCGTGGTGTGTACGTTCCTCGCATCTTTACCCTTGAATGCTGGCCCGGCCCCTGTTCTCGACAGCCCCATGGCCCGAATTGCCATCGAGCGTGCGTGCGCTCCTCCTGACCACCAAGCACCGCCCCTGGATCCTTCCGCGCGCCTCTCCATTTGGCGTGTAGAGGCTGTTGGTCCCGGCAAGATGTTGCTGCTTCACGACCTCCTCTGCGACGAACGCCGTCGCGTCCAGGCATCGCCCACTTCGCCTCGCGCTATTCCGCACGACGCCTTGCTCGCTCGTCTTGACGGTCGCGACGGTGTTTCCCTCTTCTTGGAAGTCGACGACAATCCGCTGCCTCCTGCCATCACCGATCGTGTGGTTTCGCGCGCCCTTGGTCGCCTCGGACGCAAAGGCCCTGTCCCGGCTGCCCGTGTGGCTCGATCCGACTTCGCCCGCGCTCTGCTCCGTCTGTGGGACTGCGCCTCTATGGACGTCGATCTTGCGGACAACGTTCTTTTCGGCCTTTACAACGATACGGACGACCCTCTTGTTGTGACCCAGGACCGCTTCACGATTGCCGCTGGGAGGGCCACGGCCGTCAACGCTTGCGTCGCTCAGATGAGGTACGTACGCTTCGTGAACCTGTACCGCGATGCCGGTTACGTCGCGGTACGACCCGCCCGCCGCGACACTCGTGGAATCACCGGGTGGATCGTCGGCTTGATATGGATTACCCCGACCCTGCTTTGGATTGAGGCCGACTCCAAACGGCGCGGCGACGCGTTGCGTAAACGTGTCGAGGCCGCCTGCGGTTCGGATGTCACTCACGCTTCCCGTTACTATCTGGACTCCCTCTCCGGCGGGAACAGGCCTGGGAATCTCGCGCCGGATCCCCCGAACCGGTTCTGGTCAGAACCCGACGGCGCGTTCTTGGCGACGAAGTCGACCCACTACTCAAGTTGGCTCAACAGGGAACTGTCTTTTCTGGACGGGAAGAGACCCCGGGATTGCGTCCGCACTGAGGCTGACCGCACCCTGCTTGAACTCTTGTTGCGGGACATGGAACACGTCGACCGCCGCGGCCGGGGTCCTCGCTTCGACTTTTCGGAGCTCCGTCGTGAACTTGGTCTCCCCAAGGCACTTGGATGGCCGGAGGTTCTGCCCCTCGGCGCCGTGCCTGGTTCCGGTTGATCAAGGCATCGATGCCCCTGTCTGCCTTTGTCTGGGCGGATTCGCTGCTTCTCGCAGACCGGGCCAGCGCCATCCGTGTGCGAGGTGCTGGTTCATCTGCTTGACGCGGTGGAACGGCCGGTCCCCAGCTCACGAGGGCGGAGCGGTCGGTCACGTGCAGGTCGAACCAGATCCATGTCTCGTCGACCGGCGTGTCGATGATCTCGCCGCATGTCGTACGCGGCCGGTATGCCATTCACTGTCGGGGCTGTCGTGCCGGATCAAGCATCCCGGTTGGCATCTGCTTCTTCGCTTCGCGTCTGTGGCTCTTTGTAGCCACCTGTCGATCCATCCGCGTCCTCCGTTCTGGAGCGGTTTCTGCGGCGCGTCGGCGACCCGTTCGCGCACCTGTGCGCTCAGCGGGCGGCCAGTGGCCATCCGGCACGCCAAGTCCGCCTCTCTCACGCCCGCGGCGCCTGCCTCGTCGAGCAGCCTCCGCAGCTTCGTTCCGTCGGCCGTTCCGGCGGCCGCCAGCGCGCCCGCCAGCGCCACGACCGGCGCCAACCCCTGTGATGACGAGCGCGGTCGTGTTCCATACCGGCGGCGCTGGCGCCCCGTTGTGGCTCTCGTTCGCTCGCGCCACGGTCTCGATCCATCGGGCGGTTTCCCTGGCGCTATCGCCTTCCTCCCTCAGTGCACCGTCCCGCCGCCAGGGTTCTCGCCAGCCGCCGCCTCGTTGAGGTCCAGCAGCCGACGGGCTATCGTTCGCGCAATCGTCTCCATCGCCTGCGTCAGGTTCGTCCCTCTCGTTTCGGCCTCATACAGCGTCTTCTTGTCCGCGGTCGTGTTCTCGTTCTTCTTCGCGGTCACACCGATGACCAACACGCCCACGATCTGCAGCAGGTCGTGCAGATCGTGAACGAGCAGATCCCGCTCGCGCCGAGTCAACTCCCAGTACAGGTCGTCCCCGCCCTGCATCAATTCGGCCATCGCGTCTTGCGCGCTGTTGGTGTGGACGATCAATTCCATCAACGCCTTGCGCCGGTCTGCCGCCGTCGGGCGGTCGTCGGCCAGCCCGTCGCCTGGCGTCCTGTTGCCGGGCTGCTTCCTTGCGAGGGCGTCGGCGGCCCGCTCCAGCACACCGCGTCCCTCCTCGTACGCGGCCAGCGTGCCTTTCTGCTCATCGACCCCCGCGTGGATCCGTTCGTCGAATGCAGCGACAGCTACGGCGATCACGTCCGGGTCGTGGCACGCCGCGACCCGCTTCACATAGTCCTGCACGCTCTCCCGATGCCGCATGCCCACGGTGTCGGCAGCGTCGACAAACCACCTGTCGAAACCCAATGCCATCAACACGGGGAGCGTCACCGCCTCGTGGCTCAGAATCTGGCGCACCCACACAATGGCCCGCCGCCTGTCGCTTCCCACCGCCTGCGCCAGGCGCTCAGCCTGCTCGAGCACCTCGCGTGCGTCCACCTCCGCGCTCTCGGGATATATCACTCGCGCGAGTATTTCGGCCCGCGTCGCGACTACCATCTCCATTGTCATCTCCATGTTTCCCTCCTCCTCCTGTCTCGACTGCTGGTGAGGGCACGCCGCCGACCCGGTGTTGGCTACCGGTTCGCTTCCACCGGAGTCGCACGCTCGCCGCATCACCTGCGCACTCGCCTGGCGCGGTCTCGGTACGGCGCCTCAGCGCTTCCTGTCGGCTGCCCAGGACCGACCAACTCCTCGATGATCGATTCCCGCACGTTGTCTTGCGTCTCGAGACCGATGGAGCATGTCTGGCGGCGGCCCTCCTACGGGATTCCGCCCGGCATCGGCCGTGAGTTGCTGCGTAGCCCAGCGACCTGCAGACGGAGATCCCGTTGGCCTCGTCGCTGCCGTTCCGTCCTTCGTCCGTTCTCCTTCTCGTTTCCGTTTCTGTTTCGTCCCCCATCGTCGGGATTGACGCGCCTCTGCTGGCATCGGCGCGGATCCGTCGAGGCACGCGACCATCTGTCGCGTGTTGCTGCAGGTCGCCGTACAGGCGGTCGCGCGGCTCTTGTCCAGTCTGGGTCTCTTGCTGTTCAGAGGGCGGGGCCGCGCCGAGCTCGGCTTACAACCTTGGGATGCGGGCCAGCCGCGAGATCTACCTGGAGGACCAGTAGTCGGGAAGCGTCGTCGCTGTCGCCTTCCCGTCGTCGTGGACATCGCATCGTCGCGTCGTTGCCGGGCGGATCGATGATTCAACCGAATTGCATGAAGCCGGCGCGTTTCTGGCCATCCTGGTGGAAAGTGGACCTGCGCGGGCAGGCGCTGGCCAAGCGCAGGTCGGGCTGGCGCGTCGGCAGGTCGGCCTGCGCCGACAGCACGGCGGTGGATTGGGTTGAATCGAGTGCTTCGTCCGCTCGAACGGTGCCCAGGTAGCCGTCGAGGCTCTGAGCAGAAATCGAGCATGGACCCGATCCTGGAGAACGTCCTCGTCGAGTTGCTGGTGGACCGCCGGCCCGACGCCGAACGTCCCGATCGTCGATAGAGCGCCGGAGAAGACCTGGACTTGGTCGGCCCTGCATCTGTCGGCGCCTTCGGTGCGGCTCGGCTGGGGTCGGCGCTCCCGCACGGTCGAGGAAATGAACCGGCATCTGTTCCGGAACTGGAGACGCCACGTCGGTGCCAACGACACCATCGTCTGCCTTGGCGACGTTGCCCATTCGGATGCTTGGCTGCGACGATTGCTTGGTGCTTGACTTGGCCGAATGCCCTGGCGAGCCGCTCCCGGTTCTCGGCAATCATGACCGCGGCGTACCCGCGCTGCGTCGGGCCGGTTTCCACAAGACCTGCCGGACCGCGTGCTGCCCCGCGGAGCGCCGGCTGGCGCGGCCGGAGACCTCGTCGTTGCACTCGGCGCCCGCCTCGATCCAGTTCTCCGCGGTGAGTCCGTCCAAGTCTCGCCGGCATGTGCCGCTGCCAACTTCCGGATCGTCGGCAGCGGCCTCATGGACCAGCTCTCGCCGCCGTCTCTCGTGCAGGCGCCGAATCTCGCCGAGCTCCTCTGCCAGCCAGCGGTCGGCCAGCCCGCCGCTGTGCGTGGCGGCGATCACCTGCGGCCACCGCGGCGCGTCGCCGGCGTGCAGCAGTTCGTAGAGCGTGCCGGGGCACGCCGGCGCGAACTCGGCGTCGACGTCGATCCCCGTTTCTACGGAGCGACCTGTAAACTACTGAACCTACGAGGTTTGGTCGGCGCTCTGCTTCCCCGTCGCACGTTCGGTCCCACGTCTCGGCTCCACTGAGCCTCTTCCCGCGTGTGCGGTTCTGCTGCCGAGGGTGTCTATTCTTGTGTTGCCCCGGTCCATCCGGGTCTTGAGCCGGTTGATGTGGCTGATGAGCGCAGCAAGCCCGCTGTCTCGTTCATGCTTGTTGCATGGACGTTTCCCGGCTGGCCGAGTCGCTCGCTCTCGTCGCTGCCTCCTGGATCGCGTCTTCGCGAGTGTTCCGGATCTGCAGTACCCGGTCGAACCCGGTTGTCTTCATCAGCTCGGTGATGTGGGGTGGCAGCCCGCAGAGCAGGAACGTGCCTTGCTCTCGCCTCGCTCGCTTGGCCGCGATCAGCAGGAACCGCAGCGCTGGGCTGGAGATGAACATCAACGTGCTGAAGTCGAGCACCACGTGGCGTTCTCCGCGGCTCATCCGCTCCTTGATGAGTGTCTCGCACCGGGCGACCTGCCCCGAGTCGAGCTGGCCGGAGGGTCTGATCACCGTTACACCGTCGCGCCGTTCGACGGCGTAGCGGACTTGTTTCTTCATCCCGTTCTCTGCTCGGCGTCCCGTTCGGTCCTGCTCCTTCCCGAGGGCAAATCGTGTTCGAGCGTCACGCGGTTGTGCCCGTCCACGACCTGGTGGCGCATACGGTCGCAGTAGCTGCGTACCAGGTGCAGGCCGAGTCCGCCGATCTGCCGTTTGTCGACGTCGTCGGAAAGGTCCGGCTCGGGTGCCTCCAGCGGGTTGAACGGCGGGCCGGTGTCGACCAGGGTCACTGTCAACTTGCCGTCGCCGACCTGCAGCGTCAGCTCCATCCGCGGCTGGCTGACCTTGTGCACGCTGTAGAAGACGTAGTTCGTGACCAGCTCGTCCACTGCGAGGTTCACCCTGAAGATCTGCTGGTCGGGTATTCCGTTGGTCTCTCCGAACGCTTCGATCATCTCGGCGATGCTGCCGAGCAGCGACACTTTCGGCGTCAGTTCCAGTCGGAGCTCGTCGCCTTTGTGCGACGCGTTCGGGAACTTCCGTTTGAGTCCCTGATCTCCCATCTGCGGTTTGCTTCCGACTCGTGTGATGATGTGCTTCATGCCCGTCTCCGGTCGCGTTCCGGTCGGAGCATATCGGCCTGCGCTCCTGCGCTCCCCTTCCGTGTCGGTGTCGATGCGCGTATCTTGCGCATCGAGTGGGCGCCGCCCCCATCGACGTACCGCTTGCGTTGCTACGACCAGCGCAGGCCCCACGTCCCCGACGGCCGGGCAGGCCCCGCGCACGAGTTGGGCCTTTGCTCGCATCTTCTGCACGGCTCAGGACTCAGATACGGCGGCTGCCTATTCCGGTCGCCTCGCAGCCGGCATCACGCCGCGCGTCGGCGACGCCTTATGCAGGACCGTGAGCGGAAAGCGCGCCGCCGGGTCGCGGAAGTCGACGCAGGCGCAGGCGAGCAGGTTTCCGCGTCATCGACGCGGTGCCCGTCCGCCGGGCACTCGAACTTGGCGATGCAGTCCGCTTTCCCGCTTCCTTCGCCGGGACCGAGCCACGCCGCGCAGTGTCGATTGCGCATGCACACGGCAACCAGCCGTCGATGACGCTCGGCCGTGCGCAGCGAACACACTCGGGGCACTGGAACAGCGAACTCGTCACCGCCCCAGCTTGTGCTGCAGGTGCTCGACCGCGGCGCGCATCTGGTCGGCGTTCCACGCCGTCCAGTCGTTGCCCTGCGGCAATCCCGACACCCCGGCGCTGCGTCCCGCGGCAATGATGCTGACTGCAAGCTGCTCGGAGCCGTACTGCTGGCAAAGGGCGAGGAACCTCGTCGTCAAGGCGACCGACGGCAGCTCGTTCGCGTCCGACGAGAACGGCGCCCGGTCCTCATGGCGCTCCCGGCGTGGTACGGTTCGGATGCTGTGGCCGCCTTCCTCGTAGCCCACCACTCGCCCGGTCCGATACGACGTCATCCGCACCAGGCCGCATGCTTGGCATACCTCCGCCCCGCAGTCTCTGGTCGAGCGCTCGCGGGCCGACCGCCACGCGTGTCCGCCGGCCCGTCGCGGGCACGCGTGGACCCGCAGCTTCTGTTTCGTCATCCGGTTGGGACCTGTTGGGACCTGCGGAGTTCTCGCGCATCGACGAGCCGCGGAGGGCTTCGTCCTTCCCACCTCCAGTATCCCCGCCGCTCGCGGTCTGCCAGCCCGCCGCTTCCGGTCCTCCTGCGTCGCGGCGCCCCCCTGTGCCCGGCAACCGACCGCCGGCATGTGGGTGGGCCGGCCTGACTTGTTTCAGAACCCGAGCCGGAGGTCCAGCCGGACACCGTGCTCCGGCGCGGCGCCGCCGCGCTCGCGGCGCTCGCTCGTCAGTTCGACGTCCAGGTCCGTCTGCGAGGCGACGAATCGGGTCCCGAGCCGCAGCGCCCGGCCGTAGCCGGTGAGCCTCGCCGCCGTGAACGGCGTCAGCACCCCGCGTGCCGCCAACCCGATGCCGTAGCCAATGTTGGTGTCGAGCGTCCCGCTGCCGCGTCCCGCGCCCCCGTGGAGCCGCGGCATCTCCTCCTGCCACAGCGCCTCCGCGGCGCCGGTCGCCGCGCCCCACTGCGGCGCCAGCGCCAGCGACAGCCCCGTGCCGTCACGCCGCGGGCTGAAGCGCGCGCTCAGACTGACGCCCCGCTCCCGTGCCCCCTCGTCGGTGTGCACGGCCAGCAGCCGCCCGCGCGCCTCGAGCTGCAGCCGGACCGTCACGAAGCGCAACCCGACCAGGTGCTCGACGCCGTTGCCGGTCAACCCGTCGCCGCCGTCGCGCCGCATCGCCGACTCGACGAACGGCTCGATCGCCGCGGCGGCGCCGAGCGCGATGCGCCGCGAGATCTCCAGCCCCATGCGCCGGCGCCAGATGTCCGCCCGCAGCCCGTCGACGGCCTCCTCGCCGTCGCCCGTCTCGAGCCGCGCGAAGCTCGCGTCGGCGCGTACCGCCAAGTTGACCCCCGCAAACCGCGGCAGCGCCTGGCGCACGCCCACCGACCCGATCGACATCGACAGGTCGCTGGCCTCGCGCACGCCGTCCCCTACCAGGTGGCGCGCCGCGCCGAGGCCGGCCCCGGCCAGCCCGCGCACCTCCAGCCCGTTGCCCAGCGTCCAGCGTGCGTAGGGGTGGAACGTGGTCAGCGTGGTCTCCAGCCGCCCCCGCTCGTCCGGGTCCTCGCCCCCGGCGAAGCCGTAGTCCGACTCGCTCACCCCGTGCGAGACCGCCAGCCCGGCGACCCAGCGGCCCGCCCGCGCGTCGATCCCCAGCCAGCCGGTCCGCGTCTCGCCCCGGTAGCGCGAGCCCGGACGGGGCCGGCCCTCGAAGGCGGTCAGGTCGCCACCGCCCCACACGCCCAGGCGGGACACCGAGGCGTCGCCCGCGCCCGGGTCTCCGAGCGCCAACGAGAAGGCGCTCGAATGCAGCAGGTCGTCCCACCCGGCGTCGCGGCTGCCCGTGCCGGCCGCGCCCGGCCCGCCGCCGCAGCCGCCCGCGCTCGCCGCGAATCCCGCTTGCCCGAAGCCGCCGAAGCCCTGCCGCGCGTTGCCGTGCCCCCCGGCGCCCCCCGGCAGGCACGCCCCACCGGCGCCGCCGCCCCCCGCGCCGGGCGCCGCGAACGAGAGACGCTGCCCGGCGAGCGTCACGTCCGTGCCGAGCGGCGCGTCCGCGAAGCGCGACCCGATGGTGTCGAGCGCGCTCGACAGTGCGCCCGAACCCACCGCCGCCAGCGTCCGCGTCAGCATCCGCTTGCGCGCCTCGGTCGACGCTTGCACCGCCACCGCGAAAGTCAGCAGCGCCGCGTCCGAGTCGTCCCGGTTGCCGTCCGCGTCCTCGGCCCGGTAGCTGAACACGTACTGCCCCTTGGCGTCCGGCGTCCCCCACAGCCGGCGTGACGCCGGGTCGAAGTCGAGCCCCGCCAGGCCCGCCGGGGCCGAGGTCAGGCCGTAGCTCAGCGCGCCGTTGCCGCCGTGCGCCTCGGGCAGCACCACCGCCTCCATCTCGTGCCCCACGTCGAGCACGAGCGGCGCCACCTCGGCGTCGCCGAAGGTCGGCGCAACGTCGCGCACCGTCACCGTCACCTCGTCCGTGTCCGACAGCCCGTCCGGGTCGGTGACCGTCAGGCGGAAGGCCAGCCGCTCGGGCTGCGGCGGCGCCGTGAACGACGGCTGCACGTAGCCGGCGTCCGACAGCGCCACCTGCGCGCCCAGGGTCTGCGTCCAGGCGAAGGTCAGGATGTCGCCGTCGGGGTCCGAGCTGCCCGAGCCGTCGAGCCGTACCGCCGCGCCCGGGTCCACCGTCAGGTCGTCCCCCGCGCGGGCCGCCGGCGCCCGGTTGACCGTCACCAGGAAGATGACCGCTGCCGTGTCGCCGTCCTCGTCGGTGGCGCGCCACGTGAAGGTGAACGTCCCGGCCGCGGTCGGCGTGCCCGTCAGCCAGCGCGTCGCCGGGTCGAAGTCGAGCCCCGCCAGGCCCGTCGGCTCCGACCTCAGGCGGTAGCGAAGCCGCCCGTTGCCGCCGGTCGCCTCCGGCAGTTGCACCGGCTCCATGAGTTCACCCGCGGTCAGGGCAAGCGTGCCGATAGCCGCATCGCCGAAGCTCACCCCGAGGTCGCGCACCGTCACCGTCACCTCGTCCGAGTCGGAGAGCCCGTCCGGGTCGGTCACGGTCAGCCGGAAGGTCAGCGCGCCGGACGTCTCGGGCGCGGTGAACGACAGCCGCGCGTTGTCCGCGCCGCTCGGCGTCACCGTCTCGCCGGCGGTCTGCGTCCAGGCGAAGGTCAGGGGGCCACCGTCGGCGTCCGAGCTGCGCGAGCCGTCCAGCGTCACCCGCGTCCCCGGATCCACCTCCAGGTCGTTCCCGGCGTCGGCCACCGGCGGGCGGACGTCGACCCCGCCCACCAGCACCGCCACGTCGTCCGAGTCGGAGAGCCCGTCGGGGTCGGTTACGGTGAGACGGAAGTTCAGCACCCCCGGCGCCTCGGGCGCGGTGAACGACAGCCGCGCGCTGTCCGCCCCGCTCAGCGTCACCGTCCCGCCGGCGGTCTGGGTCCAGGCGAAGGTCAGCCGGCCGCCGTTCGGGTCCGTGCTCGCCGAGCCGTCCAGCGTCACCCGCGCTCCCGGGTCCACCTCCACGTCGTCCCCGGCGTCGGCCACCGGCCGCTGGCGCTCCGTGGCGTTGGTCACGCGCTGTCCCGAGAAGCTCGCCACGGCGTTGCCGGCCGCGTCCTGCAGCGGGCTGCTGGCCGGCTGCGTGTAGCTCACCGACACGGTCTCGCCCTTGACCACCGCGGCGTCCAGGGTCACCGTCACGGTGGCGCCCGAGATCCTCGCCGTGCCGGTGCCCGTCCGCCCGCCGCTCACCGTGAACGCGCCGCCCGCCGGCGCCGACGACGCATCGAGTGGCTCGTCGAAGGTGACCGCCAGCGCGGTCCCGTCCACCGTCGCCCCGGAGAACTCCGGCGGCGTCCTGTCGCCCACCTCGCCGCTGCCGTCCACCCTGTGGCGCGGGTCGCCCTCGAACTTCAAACCGGTCAGCCTCAGGTCGGCGTCGGCTTCTGTCGCGAGCGCGTTGTAGACTCGCGCGCCCCCTGACAGGAACACGACCGTGTCGTCGTTGGGGTCGGGCTGCACGAACACGCCGTCCGCGTCCCGATCCGAGGCCTGCACCGTGTACTGGAACCGCATGATCCGGCCGCCCCGGCCCAGCGCCTGGAAGGGGGCCGCCCTGCGGTTCGCATCCAGCCGGAGGGTGCCGTTCGGGGCCATGTCCAGCCAGACGTGGATGTTGCTTGCGGCGCCGCCGTCGTTCACCTCGACCGCCTCGTCCATCGCCACGTCCACGAGGATCGTCTCGCCCGGGCCGTACGTGTCCGCCGTCCCGTCGCCATCTGCGTCGAGCGACGGCGTGGACGCGATCGCCACCGACGCGATCAACGGCGTCAGTCCCGTCCCGTTGGCCACCGACTCGTTGGCGAAGGACGCCACCTCGGTCCAGTTGGGGTCCCGCAGCGGGCTGCTGCCCGGCTTGGTGTAGGTCACCGTCACCGTCTCGCCCTGGGTCACCGCCGAGTCCAGGACGACGCGCACCGTGGGGCCGCGGACCGAGGCCGTGCCGGTGCCGGTCCGTCCCCCGGTCACCGTGAACGAGGTGCCCGCCGGTTGCGAAAGCGCGTCCAGGGCCTTGTCGAAAGTGATGGCGAGGTCTTTCCCGTTCGCCGTCGCGCTCTGGAATACGGGCGCCGCCGGGGCGTTGTTGGTCACCGCCTGGCCGGAGAAGTTCGCCACCTGGGAGAACTGCTTGCCGACGGCATGCTGCAGTGGTTTGGTCGACGGCTTCGTGTAGCTCACTGTCACCGACTCGCCGTGGGGCACCGGCGAGTCCAGGACAACACTTACCGTGGCGTCGCTGATGGAGACCGTGCCGGTCCCGGTCCGGTTCCCGGTCACCGTGAACGCGCTGCCTGCCGGCAGCGAATCGCTGTCCAGATTCGCGTCCAAGGTGACGGCGAGGTCCCACCCTGTCACCGTCGCGCTCTGGAACACGGGCGGCGCCGGGGTGTTGTTGGTCACCGCCTGGTCGGTCAGGTCGTCCGCGTCGTTGCCCACCAAGTCCTGGGTCGGGCCGTTCGGCGCGGATCCCGCGCTGGCCTTGGCGTAGCTCACCGTCACGGTGTCAGTGGGAGTCACCCCCGAGGCCAGGGTGAGCGTCACGGACGAGCCGCTCACCGCCACCGGATTCGAGCTCGCCAGGTTCACCGTGGACCCGCCCACCTTGACCGTGAACGCATTCCCCGCCGGCACCGACCCGCTGTCCAGCGTCTCGTTGTAGGTCAGGGTCAGCTTGTCACCCAACACCACGGCGGTGGAGAGCACCGGCTTCGTCGTTTCCTCTGCATAGCCGTAGATGGCGATCTGCCAGGCACTGTTCGACGAACCCCACGTGGTTGCACCGGAGTTTCTCCAAAGACTCGTGTCCGAGAGGCTCCAGCCGTTCGCCGCCCCCGCATCCTCAGAGTTCGAGTCCGTTCGCCTGTACTTCGTCGAACCACCGCCCGCTAACTGGTCTAAGACGACGAGGTACGTCGTATCGGGGTCGAGGTCTATGCCTGTCCCGGGGGCGGTCCACGTGACCGAGATAAGCAACGTGGGACCCACCGAAAGCGTGCCCAAGACGCTGCCTGGATTCTCGTCCGAGCCCGAGTAGATCTGTATCCGGTAGGCCGAGCTACTTGGCGGGCTCGTAAAGAACGGGATGTCCACGCGGGTCAACTTGTAGCCGGAGGAATTGCTGCCGGTCGTGAACTCCTGGGCGCGCTCGACGGTTAGGAAGCTCGAGCGGTCGGTCGATTGCGCGGTGTTGCTCACCAGCTTGACCGAGGTCTGTGCGTGCGCCGCGGTGGCTCCGAGAAGGAGAGCGGCAACGACCGTGAGCAGACCTCCCCGCGTGCGGCCCGACCGCGCCCGGCGCGACAGAGCCGCCCTGCCGCGCACGAGCACGGCTGGAGCGGAATCGGGGACCGGGTCAACTCCGGTGCCCGCGCCGGGGTCGTCCGCGTTCAGCACGCGGACCGCGACTCCGAGGTTTCCTGGATAGCCGTGTCCCGACCGCCGCCGTGTACCTGATGTATTCAACGTGCAACCAAGCTGCCCCCTTCAATCTCTAGGAATCCGAAGAGGCTTGTCATATCCCGTTTTGGAGATATGCGGAACAGGCCGGGAATGAAGGAAGCGGGAAGGGAGAGGCCGCTCGACAGGCTGGCTGCGCGCCGGTCGCCGGCGCCGTTTCAGCGGCCCGGCAGGGCGTACGCGGCCAGGACCCGCTGCACCAGGGCGATTTGCCCGGACACGCCCTGCTGCTTGTAGGCCTGCTTCAGCAGCCAGCGGACGTAGCTTTCCTTGTAGCCCGTGGTCGCTGCGATCTCACGCACCGGCCGGCCCTCGGCCAGCAGCGCCGACACCCGCCCCTCGGACGGCGTCAGACCGAGCAGCGCCGACACCCGCGCCGGGTCGATGCGCGGACGGCTCGCCGGGTCGATCACCAGTACCAGCGCCGCCGCGCGGCGGCCACCGAAGTCCGCCTGCGCGGGCTCCACCGGGTGCACGTGGAGCTCCAGCCGCGACCGGAGCAGGGGGCGCTGGATCCGCATCGAGCCGCCGGCCGGCGGTGTCGCGCTCCCGAAAACCGGCAGCGCGCGCTTCAGCAGCCGCTGCAGGCGGCCGTCATCCGCCGGCAGCGAGGCGTGCAGGGCGCCGTCGCGGTCGGAGAGCCCTTCGCCGCGGCGCAGGATGTCCCGGGCGGCGTCGTTCGCCGCCAGCACGCGCCCGCGGCGGTCCAGGTGCAGGGCGCCAATCCGGCTGTTGTCCAGCAGGCCGGCCAGGCCGGCACCCAGCGCCTCGGCGCCGGCCAGCGCCTGGCGGACGAGGACGAACTGCCGGACATGCGGCACCAGGGACTCGATCAGCTCGAGTCGATCGGACTGCCAGTCGCCGGTCGCGATCGGGTCGGCGAAGCCCCAGATGATCCGCAGGCCGTCCGGCCCGCCGAGAGAAATGCACAAGCCGTTCTGGCAGCGGCAGTGGAGCCATCCCTCGTTGAACGCCGGCGACGTCCTCAACTCCCTATCGGTGTACAGGTTGGGGGTATGAGCCACCAGGCCGGCGGGCAGCTTCCTGATGCGGGGCAACGCTTCGTCGTGCGGGTAGTAGACGTCGAAGTACTCGCGCGCCAGGTCCTGTCGAGGCTCGCCCCGGTAGAGATACCGGGCGAAGTGGACGCGCGCCTCGTCGCCGGACCCTTCGCCGACCACCAGCACGTTGCCCGCGGTGCCGCACGCCTCGTCGATCAGGGCGGCGGCGGCGGGCCAGTGGGCGTCGTCGAGCGTGGCCTGGTGCAGCAACGCGAGGATGCGGTCGAGGGCATCGAGTGGGTTCATGATCACGTCCGGCCACAGGCGGCTGCGGGGCGCCTCCGGTGGCCGCCCAGGGTGGCCTCAGCGCGGACGGGTGCCCGGCGTCGGGACATGCCGGGCATCATTGCGCAAACCGGACACCGGTGCCATCTCCCATTTTGTAGGGGGGACTCCCCACCGTTTCGTCAAGAAAGTTGTCGTGTTCTTTCGGTCGGGGCTGAGGGTAGGCGGATGCCACGTGGAGGCTGACAGCAGATTGCCCAATGGCCCTCTATATGGACGTCTCCCGGTTTGGCAAGAGACGATTCTGGCGTGCTTGGCCGACAGGTTGCGGCTCTACCCGCCGATCCAGGCCGAAGGGGACGAGATCGGCTCGGTAGTGGTGACCATGCAGGACCTGGCGCCGCTCGACGAGATCGAACGAACGCGGACCGAGTTCCTGGGCTTGGTGAGCCACGAGCTGCGCGCCCCGCTGCTCGCCATCAAGGGCTCGGCCGACGCGGCACTGGAGGAGGCGGCCGAACTCGACCCGGCCGAGACGCGGGAGTTCTTCCGCATCATCGCTGAGCAGGCCGGCTTCATGCGCGGCCTCATCCGCGACCTGCTCGACGCGGGGCGCATCGACGCGGGCACGCTCTCGGTCGCGGCAGAACCCTCGGAGGTAGCCGCGCTGGTCGAGCACGCGCGAAGCACGTTCCTGAGCGGCGGCGGCCGGCCCGCCGTCCTCGTCGACCTGCCGGCCGGTCTGCCCGCCGTGATGGCCGACCGCCGGCGCATCGTGCAGGTGCTCAATCGGCACGCATCCTGGTGGTGGACGACGACCCGCGGGCGCTGCGCTTCGTCCGCGCTGTCAGAGGCCGGCTACGCCCCGCTGCTGACCGGCAAGCCGCACGACCTGCCGCGCATCATCCGGACCGAGAGGCCGCGGCTGGTGCTGCTTGACCTGATGCTGCCGGACGCCGACGGCATCGAGCTGATGGGGCAGGTCTCCGAGCTTGCCGACCTGCCCGTCATCTTCATCTCCGGCTACCGCCGCGACGAGACCGTCGCGAAGGCGCTCGAGGCAGGCGCGGCCGACGACCTCGTCAAGCTCTTCTCGCCGACCGAGCTGGTGGCCCGGGTCCGGGCTGCGCTCCGGCGCTGCGAGGACCCCGAACCGTTCGTGGTCGGAGACCTCGCTATCGACTACGCGCACCGCCGGGTGACGGTCGGCGGCGAGGCGGTCGACCTGACGCCACGGAGTACGAGTTGCTGCGCGTGCTCTCGCTCGACGCGGGACGGGTCGTGACCTTCAAGACGCTGCTGCGGCGGGTCTGGGCCAAGCCGGAGAGCGCCGGCGCGAACCTCGTGCGCAACTTCGTCAGGAACCTGCGGCGCAAGCTCGGCGAAAGCGCGGCCAGCCCCGCCCGCATCTTCAACCAGCGCGGCGTCGGCCACCGCATGGCGAAGCCGGCGGACCGGTGAGGACCCCTGGCCTGGCGCGGCCCACCGCGCCCGGCAGCGAGCCCGCCGTCGGCGCGCCAAGCCGCGTTTCGCGAGGAGCGCCACGCGGCGAGCGAGCTCCCGATCCTGCCGAGCTGCTCGCGCCGGATCGCACCGCGGCGCGTTGCAGATCGGCCGATGAGCCCGTCGTCACCGGCGCCTCGCGGGACTGCGTCGACGCGATTGCCCGCCACGCCATGGGCGCGATAGTGGACGCCCACCCGCGGCCGGCGAAGACGCTGCTGGCCCGGCTGGGCGCGGTCCGACAACGTCTGGAAGCACCGCGCCGCGATCCTCGCGCAACTGCGCAGCAGGCAGGCGACGGACAGTGAGGCTGCTTCCACGTGGTCGAGCCCTCCAGTGGCCGGCGGGAGTTCTTCCTGCGGAAATGGCATCGGGTGAACGCTGCGCGAGTTCTCGGGACCGATTCCGACTGGGTGGTCGAGCTCATCGCCACGTGCAGCGACAACGGGTATGGCAACCACCGCTCGGGCGGGGCACCCGCGTTTCGGTGGCGCTCGAGCGCCGGACTGTGGTCGCGGAGGGTGTGGTCCGCCCGACGGTTCGGTGAGCCGTCCGTCTCGGTGCTGTGGTGGCGGTCGTCCGGTGACGCTCAGCCGCCCCCGGCCACACATTCGACGCCGAGGTCGCCTGGGCGGATGAGCGTCTCGCCGGGTCGCTGTCCCGGAGGGTTCAGGTGGCCGAGCCCGGCCGGGGCGGTACGCCTCACGTCGCACCCAGCAGTTCGCCCATCAGATCGTCAACGAACACGTGGGCCCAACAGGCGTTCCGCAGTTCCTGGCCTTGCGGCCGGATGTGCGCGTGAATCACGCGCTTGCCGGTGCGGTTCTGGACAAGCTCCACCGCGGGTACGAAGTCCGCGTCGGCGCTGATGAGGACCGCGGCGTCGAACAGGTCGTCGAGCGCCCCTTGAATCAGGTCCGTGGCGAGCGCCGTATCCACACCCTTCTCGACCGTGCCCTGCAGCGCCCGCCCACAATGCGGGCAGGACAGCACCGGTCGGCGGCATCCTGGGTGCTGGCAAGTGTAGGGTCCGCGTGGTTTTCGCTCCTTGACGATCACGCGATAGCCTGGGAAACCGTTCATCGCGTGGAGGAAGCGGCGGAGTCCGGCGTCCGCCTGCTTGCGCGGGTCGACTGAAGCGTAGACGTGACAGCCGGTGTCGACCGCTTCGGCGTCCGTGTGACGTGTGAGGACATCCGGCAATCTGGCCTCCCACGGTATCCGCGGACGTCCGTTGCCCTGACCCTCGTGGAAGCCGTTCCAGGCCAGTTGCAGATTCCAGAAATCCACGAGGATTCGCACGCGCATGGCCGCCTCAAAAAAAACAGGGAGCCGTTTCCGGCTCCCTGGGGTTGTAACTCCCGGTAGCGGTGCCACCGGGGGGACGTAACGCGATTTCAGTCTACGGCCTGCGCGCTCGCCGAGTCAACGAGGTTCCAGCGTCGACGCGCGGGCGGCGCCGTACCGATCAGGATGTCTCACTCGTTGTCGCGATCGCCGTCGGCGCTGTCGGTCTGGTGCTTCTCATCTTCCGCCTCGGCCCGAAGGTCGACGCGAGGCGTGCAGCCCCGACACGGTTGCCCCTCGCTCAAGGCATCACCCGTTCGACGACGTTCAGTCGCGCCCGGGTGTTGTGTCCCGGGACGGTCCTTCCTTCCGTAAGCCGGCGGGCCAGCCGCCGGAGCTCGCTCAGTCTCGCCGGTCGGTAGTCCAGTTGCTCGACGCTGACGTTGACGTGCCGGTTCGGCGTCGGCGACTCCTGCTCGTGCACGTGTCCGTGGACGTTTACCGTGCCGTGGAGCACCTGCAGCAACGGCACGTGGGTCAGCAGCAGCGGCGGGTCGCCGGCCGCGTACAGCGTCACCGCCGTGCGGTCGACCTCGAACGGGCGGATCTGGTTGACCGGGTCGACGTCGTGGTTGCCGAGCACGAGCCACTTCGCCCCCGGCGCCTGCCGCCACCATTCCTGGTGGTGCGCAAGGCCCTCGCCGTCGACGGCGACGTCGCCCAGGCAGATGATGGTCTCGCCCCCGGCCAACTGTTCGTACCAGGCGTCCATCATCGCCTTGTCGGCGGCGGTGGCCGTCGGGAACGGCCTTGCGAACACCGTCCGCGAGGGCTCGTGGCCCAGGTGCAGGTCCGACCAGATCCAGGTCGCCGCGTCGGGTTCGGTGCACGCCGCCGGGCCGATCGTGTGCGCCCGCCGGATCAGCGCCTCGCTCTGCCGCCGGTTCACCATCGGCGTCACCGGCGGCAGCAGCGACCGCTGCAGCTCGTCGACGTAGCGCGCGTGCAGCCGCTCGGCCGCCGTTTCTGCTGCCATCGTCTCTCCGGTGTTCTCCCCTTGCCGGGCCGGGGCGCTCGTCGCCCAAGTGTTCAGGAGCTCCCGGCGCTCATGTGAAGGTTCGCCCGAGCCACTTCACCTCGCCGACGATTCTCGCCTCGGCCGGCCACGGTTGCGTTGGCCATGTCTTCCTGTTCGGGTTGTCGCTTTGCAGGAGCCAACCCGCCTCTGCGTTCAGGATGAGGCGCTTGACTACGATCGCGTTCTCGATCCGCAACACGAACATCCTTCCGTCGCGACGCTCCTGTTGCTCCAAGTTGACGAGAATCGAGGCCCCGTCGGGTAGCGTAGGTTCCATGCCCTCACCGGTCACCTTCAGGATCCGACACAGGCGGCCCTTCAGGCCGTGCTTGCGCATCCACGGTCGCCGGAACTTGACACGGTCGGTGATCCGTTCGTTGATCACGTCGTCCCCTGTACCTGCTGAGGCGATGATCTCGTTGACCCCCACGAAGTCCTCCGTATCGACCTCCAGGTGCTCTTCTTCGTCCCACTCCAGGTCGAGGAGCCGTGCGGTCGCCCTCTGCAGGTGCGTTGCGATCTCGCTCGTCGGCCTCGGGTCGTCGACCCAGCCTACGAGGTAGTCCATCGACACGTTCAGCGCCTGGGCCGCGGCCATGGCTGTGCGGATTGATGTGCCCGACTGGCGCCAGGTCTGGAACACGCTGATGGCCAAGATGGTCATCGGGTGGCGCATCCAGTTGATGGTCCAGCTCGGCCGAGAGGTGCCCGACCTGCCGGGTGACCTGCTGTTTTCCGATGGCGAGTTGCGCGTGCTCGCCACCTTCGCGGCTAGCCAGCCCGGCGTGTCGCGCGTGCGGTCGTGCGCGCGGCTCAGAACCGCGACGGGTCGCTGTCCTTGTCGACGGGGGAGGTCGGGCGCGAAGGGTTGTTCGCGTCCTCGAGGTGTTCCATTGGTGCGCGCGACCAACTCGGGGCGCCCATCACCCGTCAGGTCACGACCGCGGGCCGCACGCTGGCGCGCAGCCTTGGAGCATCTCGCGTCTCCGCCGCGGGGTCGACCGCTTCGGCACTAGGTCCTCGGGGCCGTAGACCAGGACCCGCGCCGACTCGTTCTCGATCAGCTGCTTGAGGATCGCGTCGACGTCGACGCGCGTCTTCACCTTCGGGGGCGCGTTTCCCGCGTCTGCCCGCGATGTCATCGCATCGGCTCCGTCGGCGAAGCGTACCCGCCGTCCGCCCGCCCGGCGTCCCCGGCGGCAGCCGCGGCCCGTGCCGTGGCCATGTCGAGCAGGTCCATGCCGTCGGGCACTTCCTCGACGGAGACCTCCATTCCGCACGCCACCAGGTCGTCGGCCAGCCGCGACACGGCGGCGCGGCTGTCGCCGTCGCCGTCGGGGTACAGGCGCACCGTGCGCGCGCTCCCCACCGCCTGACGGCGGAAGCCGGACCAGCCGGCCACGCCGGCGACCTGCCATCGCCCGGCGTGCAGCTCCGGGTAGTAGCCCGGGGCGGCCAGGGCTGACAGCGGTCCCTCGACCAGGAACACCCGCCGGCCGTCGCCGGCGAGGACCTCGAAGCGCTGGCGTCCGGAGTCGAAGCGGCTGCCGGCGATCGCGACTCGCGGCGCCCCGTGCGGCGGCCACGGTATCCGCTTGCCCCAGGCCGTTATCGCCTCGGCCTGGACGCCGCCGATGCTGCGGTCCTCGATCCCGCAGAACCCGTACAGGATCACGCCGTAGGCGCCGCCCGGCGGTACCGGCCGCAGCAGCGCGAACGCGGGTTCGCGCGCGCCGAGCCAGCGGATCGCGGTGGGGAAGCGGATGTGCTGCGGCCAGCAGCGCCGCGTCCGCCGCAGGTAGAGGTCTCCGGAGGTCCCGTTGATCGGGCCTCCGGCGCGCCAGATCCGCCCGACCGCGGCGTCGGGCTTGAAGTCGCGCCGGACCGGCGCGCGCAGCGGCCCGCGTTCTTCGGTCACGACCGCGTCGGACGACAGCGCCTCGATGTGGGCGCGCCGCGAGTCGTTGTCGAGCGGCGCGCACTTGCGGCACCCGACGAGCACGCCGTCGGGGATCATGTCCGCCGGCTTCACCCAGCAGGTGTTCTTGCCCTCATGGCGCAGCGGGCACGGCCCGTGCCACTCGCGCCCGGTGCGCTTCCACCGCGGGCGGTGCCGCAGCTCCGACTCGAGCCGCGACCACGAGAAGCGGTACATTGCTCTGGTTCATCCTACCTGCGCCGTCTCTTCGCGGCGGCGCCGCCTGCTTGTGCCGCCGCCCGACAGCGGCTCGATACACTGGCGCCCGGTCGCGGGCCGGCATCCGTTTCACGCAACAGCGGGGCCGCTGCCGCGCCGTCCGCGCCGGACGGCGCCCGGTCCGCGCCCAGGCGGCCCCGGGGAGCGAACCATGCCCGATCAGAGCAAGCGCCGCCAGACCCCCGGGTCGGTGCCCCGCGGCTGCGACGCCACCTACCGCGGCTACCTCACCCGCGACGCCCCCAAGCGCGTCGCGCAGCCGAACAACCGCTCGATGGTGACCTGCCGCATCGGCGTCAACATGGCGGCGCCGAGCGTGCCGCCCGAGAACCGCTCGGCGCTTACCGAGTGGGTCAACGTCATCGCCTTGCGCAAGGCCGTGATGGAGCGGCTGCTGCGCTGCGAGCCGCGCGAGCTGATCGTGGTCTGCGGTCCGGTGACGCTGCACACCTGGGAGACCAAGAGCCAGGAGACGCGGATCGACCGGACGATCGTGGCCGATTACGTGCGCAGCTGCGGCGCGAGCATTCCGCCGCGCGAGGAGGCCGCGCCGGCGGCCGACGCCGGCGACGAGCTGCCCTCGGGCGACGGTGCCGATGCCGGCGAGCTGTCGCAGGACGATCTCGACGCCGCGGCTGCGGCCGCCGGCGCCGACGAGCCGCCCGCCTAGCTCCGCTCGGCGTGCTGTACGGGCGGGGGAGTGCGCCTGCTTTCCCGCCCGGCGCCGTCGGCGGCCTCGCGCCTGATCACCAGCAGGTCCACCCGCTCGACACGCCCGCCGCTGCGCTCGCGCGCCAGTCTGGGCGGCGGTCGCCTGCAGGTTCGTTCCCTCGTCGTCCGCCAGGGCGGCGGCCCACTCCCAGTCGTCGCTCTCGAGTGCCCCGGCTGCGCCGTCGCCGACCGCCAGGAGCTCGTTAGGCGCCAGCGGGCTCGGGCTGCGGCACCACTCGATGTCCTCGGCGCGCAGCGTCCGCGGCGCCCGCTCCGTCTGCCCGCGCGCCGCCTCTTTGTTCCTGAGCAGCTGGGGCTCGCCGGCGCCGAGCAGCGCGACGCAGCCGCTGCCGTACCCGGCGGCCTCGACGCCGGCGTTGCCGACCGTGGCGGCGCGCATCGCCGCCGCGCCCTCGGCGGCGGCCGCGCGCAGTCCCTCGAGCAGCTGTGTCCGCGGGTCCTCGGCCGCGCTGCTCAGCCATGCCGCCGCTGCCGCGGCGGCTCCCCGGCCCCCGGCGGTGTCGGGCGGGCCCAGCCAGAACGATCGGGTCGCTCCCCGTGTCGCCGTCGCCGTCCGCGCGTCGGGCGCGTGCCGCACCGCGTATCGCGCTTCGCGCAGTCCTCGCTCTCCCATGCCGCGGCCGTCGCGTTCGCTCTCCATTCCCCGGCTCCTCTCCCTCTCGTTCGTCGGATCGGCCCTTCCCCGTCCCCGGCTGAACCGCTCCCTCCGGCGTGCTCGCGGCGGCCGCCGTCCGGCTCTCCCGGCTCGCCGCCGGTCTCCGGCGGCGGTCGCTCTACGGGGTCCCGCCCCGCGTTTCGCCGGTCCCTCGGAGTGGTGCCGGCGCGGCTCGGCGCCGGCTCTTTCTTCACCGTCTCAGGCGGGCTTGCCGGAGACCATGTCACGGTGCCATGACCCGCGGGATGCTCTGGGTGACCGGTCACAGACTGGTGACCGGTACCGGTTACAGACCCCAGGCCGCGGCTGGGGGAACAGTCCCGACCGCCTCGAGCACCGGTGCTCGAGGCTCGCCCAAGTCCTGTCACCCATTTCTGCCAGGGTGACAGGTGATCGTCTCGGTACTCGCCCTTCCCGGAGGGAAAAACAAGGAGGGAGCGACCCCCCGATGGGGGTCGCTCCCTTTCCGTACGGTCGTTCCGTAGGACGGTCGTCTCTTGCAGAGCCGGGTTTGTTCACCCGGCCTCAACCAGCCAGCGTAATGAGATTCTCGAATACGCACCGGTTACTGTTACAGTCTCGAAAACGGGCACGGCGTCGTGCCGGGCCACAAACACGTACCGGCCTCGAGCACCGGTTACTGTCACCGTCAATAAACGCAAGGCGATCGCAGCCAGTCTGTGACCGGTTACCGAGACTCGCACCTGTCACCCACCGTTTTGAGGGCGCCCCGAAAAACCCCTGTTTTGAGACTAGGACCGGTGCGTGTTTCGACTGTGACCGGCCACCTGTCAGGTGCGTACCTCTGATCGCGCCGCCCTCCGGAGACCATGTCACGGTGACAGGACTCGCTCGTTATACTCTGGTGCGTGTCTCAGGCGGCTCCCGGCGACGCCTTCGCCGGGGCCTTCAGGGAGGCTTCAGTGGCCCAGAAAACCCGGGTCGTGGTGTTCCTGCCGATCCAGCTTGCGCATCAGTTCGACGCGCTGGCGGTGTCTCTCCAGACGACCCGGTCGGCGCTGGTGACCGAGGCGCTGCAGACCGCGCTGCCCCAGCTGCGCGCCTCGGCCACGGCGCGCTTCATCTCAGGCGAGGCCAACCCGGGGCCCCGCAAGTTCTGGCCGCGGGCGGGCAGCACGGGCCACACGCTCGTGCAGCTGCGCCAGATCGTGGCACGGTACGACGACCGGGTGCGAAACCGGATGGATGCGCTCCGAGATCGGATCGACGCGCAGGGGAAAGAAACGACCGAGCAGCTCGGGCATCTCCGGGAACGAATGGCCAAGCTCGAAGGACTGCTGGAAGGCCTGCGGGAAGCAATCACGGGAAAACGGGCCGCATAGAGGCCCGGCAATCAATACCCACCCACCGTCAAGACCTCGTACTCGCACACCAGATTGTGCGCCGGCACGAGGAGCCACTATCGACGGCGAACGAGCGCCGAGCAGGTCGCAAGGAATGGACCGCCCGCACACGATTCCTCGGCCGGAACGGCGGACACAGGAATTGTGGGCCAAGCGGCCAGATTTCCGGTGGAATCCCAGGCAGCAACCTGTCCTGGGACATCGAGGTCGAGCGGGACGGCGACGACGCGGTCACGATCAGGTTCACCCCGACCGACCCGACCGACACCGGATTGAGGAGACCTCTATTCATTGTCAGGGGTCAGGTACGCGGCCCACTGCGCCATCAGGTCGCGGCGTTGGTCGAACAAATCGGAACGAGCGTAGGAACGTTCCACCTCGTCACCTACCGTGTGCGCCAGTGCCATCTCGATCACGTCGCGGGTGTGTCCGCTCCTCTCGGCTGCCCAATCCCGGAAGCTGGATCGGAAACCGTGAACGGTCGTCTTGGCTGCCAAACCTGCGGTCTTGAGGCAGCGGAGCAACGTCATGTCGCTCAGGCACTTGCCTCCCCGCGGCGATGGGAATACCAGCGCAGTTCCTTGCACGTTCACCGGCCTGAGGCCGTGAAGCACATCGAGACTCGCGTCTGCCAGGGGTACGCGATGCTCGCGATCTACCTTCATCCGGTCGGCCGGTATGCGCCATTCGCGCTCGCGGAGGTCTATTTCTCTCCATCGTGCGCCGCGTGCCTCTGCGCTGCGTGCCGCTGTCAGTACAAGAAACAAAAAGCACGCGCGGGCGATGGGCAGAGCCTTCTCGCAATCGGTGATCGTCTGCAACGCCGCTGGAACATCGGAATAGGGCAATGCACGATGATGCTCGGTTCTTGCATCTCGCGCGGGCAGGGCTACCTCGATGCCGTCGCAGGGGTTGACCGTAGTATAGCCGAATGCCTGACAGTACTTGAAGACATGCGACATGCGCTGCTTGAGGCGCCTTCCTACCGATGGCGTACGAGTCCAGACGGGTAGCAGGCACGCGATAATGTCGGGGCCGGCGATCTTGTCGACGGGCATGCTGCCGATGCGGGGGAAGACATGCTCGGTGAGACTCGACAGGAATCTGGATGCCGATTCCTCGCTCTTCCATTTCGTGCGGTTCGTGGCGTGGTACTTCTCTGCCGCAATCTGGAACGTGACAATCGGATTCTCTGCCTTTTCTCGTCGGCTGGCCAGCAGGTCACCGCCCTGCCGCGCTATCCGTAGATTCTCCAGCGCCTTCGTGCGTGCTTCCGTGATACTGATGGTCGGCCATCCGCCGAGCCCGATGTCATGTCTCCTGCCGGCCACCATGATTCGCTGCACCCAGGTCTTGGCACCTGTGGGCGAAAGCGAGAGCAGCAACGTGTTGCCATCCGAATATCGGTGTGTCTTGCCGTCTGGTACCAATGACCGAATGAAGGAGAGTGTAAGTGCGCCCATGATTCTAAATTAAGTATTCATCTTCGTCGATCCCGACCACCAGTACCCCACAATATATCCCACACAAAGATCGTCAGTCAAGCGAAAACGGGGTGCAACCAGAGGGAACTCTTGGCACCTCGGAAGGCGGACTAAATTACCGGAAAATAAAGCATTTATGTGCATTCATGACAACAGGTGGGAACGGATGGCAGAAACTATGTGGTAGACCCCGGTGGTCCGCAACACTGAAAGGAAAGGGAACCACGCATGCGTAAGACAAACAACCTGCCCTGGATGGGGCGCACCGTGGTGGCGGGCATCGTGGCGCTCGTCGGCCTCGGCGTTTTCGCCGGCTCGGCCGCGGCGCAGACGACCGTCTACGACTACGACGACCACAACATGTGGTGGGACGCGCACGACTGCGATGCGATGAAGAGGCTCCTGCCGATCATGACCGGTGGAACCCGGAACGCTGACGAGACCACTGCGGAGCACACGAAGCGCGTGTGCGTCGGTTCCGCCGAGCTGATGCCGGAAGACACCATCATCATCCGCACCTTCATCCAGGCGACTCCGAACGGACCGTTCAAGGACAACAAGGCGTGGTGGGACCATGCGGATCAGACCCCTGCGTTTCGTCAGGCCCTTGCGGGATACACCGCCATCCAAGACACCTCCGGGGTGTACGCGGCGCCGACGGCTGCGACCGAAGGGATGGCGACGGACTTCAACGACGCCTACGACGACCTGCGAGCAAGAGCAAAGACCGTTGTCGACAAGGTCGGCATGTACCTGTCGGGTCGCGGCATGATGATGACCGACGGCGAAGAAGACGACGGCATGGACGAAGCCCCGGCGCTGCCGCTGGTGGGCATCGGCATCCTCGGCCTCCTGCTGGCCGGCCGCGGCGCGTGGCTCCGCCGCCGCGCGTAGCACGAGCGACCGACCACAACGCACCGAGACGTGCAACGGACGGCTCCCGGCTTCGGCCGGGGGCCGTTTTTTTTGGCGCCGCGCTCACCGTCGCCCGGCAGGATCAGGCGCTCCAGGGTCTCGAGGCGCTGATCCACCTTGCCGAAGGCGATCTCGACGGCCCGGAGGCGGTCGTCGAACCGGCGGAGGTCGTTGCCGACGCCGGCCGGATTCCCCTCGATGGCGTCGATGCGGCCGTCAGCTCCGTGCGCAGGGCATCGATGCGGCCGGTCATCGATGCGGGCGTCGACGTCGTCGAGCCGGGCGTTGACGCTGGGAAATGGACGGAGAGCAGTCCGCCGAGCGAGACGCCGACCGCCGTCGACGCCGGGGGCTGCGCCACGCCGGTCCCGATGCACATTGCGATTCGGCCGCCCGGGCCGCGACGGTCGCGGCGTTGCGCGGGAAACAATCGCGCGTGGGGCGTTGCGGCTGCCCGCCAAGCCGCGCCGGGGTCGCCGGGGGGCAGCCGGGGGTATCGATGCGGCCGGCCAGCAGGAGGCCGAGGATGCCGATGCCCACCAGCGGCAGCGCGGGGGCTTCGCCCATGTCGTCCTCCTCGTCGTCAGTCATCATGGCACGGCCGCTCAGGGCATCGCCGGACTTGTTGACAACGATCATTGCTCTTTGTCGCAGGTCATCGTAGGCGTCGTTGAAGTCCAGCGCCGCATTCCCTACTGTGGTCACAGCCGCCGGCGCCACGTACATCCTGGAAGCGTCGCCGATACTGGTGTATCCCGCAAGGGCCTGACGAAAAGCCGGGGTTTGATTCGCATCGTTCCACCACGCCTTGTTGTTCTCGAACGGTCCGTTCGGAGTCGCCTGGATGAAGGAGCTGATGATGATCTCTTCTTGCGGCGCCAGATCGGCGGAACCGACGCACACGCGCGCCTCGTGCGCCGCATCCGTGGTCTCGGCGGCCGTCGGTAACAGCAAGTTCTTCTTCTGAGTGCACTCGAAGCTGTCCCACCAAGCCTCGTAGTCGTCGTAGTCGTAGACCGTCGTCTGCGCCGCGGCCGAGCCGGCCAGCACCCCAAGGCTGCCTAGCACCATGATGGCCGTCGCCACGGTGCGACCTATCCAGGGCAAATTGTTTGTCTTACGCATGCGTGGTTCCCTTTCCTTTCTGTGCTGCGGCCCACCGGGAACTACCACACACGGATCTCCGGTCCTCCCGCCTGGTTTCGAAGTGTCCCTGAAAATCCTTGTCAATTCAGCTATTTACCGGATCCGGCCCCGGTCCCGGCCGGAGCGTGACGCGCCCCGCGGCGGCGATCGGAATCATGGGGTATTGCGTGGGAGTGCGCCGGTGGGCTACCCTGACAGGGAATCAACAGGATAGGTTCGTCGCGCCTCGCACGGTGGGCCGCGGGCGCCGTGTGGCGAGACGGGCGGCACGGCCGGTTCCGGCGGGCCGCGGGCGCCGCGCGGCCGGCGATCCGAAAGGTGGGTCATCGCGTGGGGTACGCCGGAGCAGCCCGGCAGGGAGGTCCCCAGCAGCATGGGCAAGCTCACGCTGGCGTTCATCCGGTCGCTGGCGCCGGACGGCAGGACGCACCGTTACTCCGATGGCGGTACGCTGCTGCTCTCGCTCTCGCCGACGGGCGCGCGGACGTGGATACAGCGGCTGACGGTGGCGGGCAGAAGGCACGACATCGGACTCGGCGGGTGGCCCACCGTCACCATCACCGAAGCGCGCGCCAGGGCGCTGGAGAACCGGCGGCTGGCGCGCCGGGGCGGCAATCCGCTGGCCGCCCGGCAGGCGCGGGCGCAGCAGCCGTTCGTCACGTTCCGGCTGGCGGCGCAGAAGTACCACGCCGCCAACCGCGACCGGTGGCGGACGGACGATTCCGCGTCCCGATTCCTGTCGAGCTTGGCGAAGCACGCGTTCCCGCGCATCGGCGGCATGCCGGTCGAACAGATCGCCGGCCCGGACGTCATCGCCTGCCTGCTGCCCGTCTGGACCCGCACGCCGTCGGTGGGAAGACGCGTGAAGCAGCGCATGGCGCTGGTCTTCGACTACTGCCAGGCGCACGGCTACACGAAGGCGAATCCGTGCAACGGCATCGAGGCGGCGCTGCCCGCGCGCAAGGCGAAGACCGTGCACCATCGCGCGCTGCCCTATGCCGGCGTGCCGGCGGTGCTGCGGACCATAGCGGACAGCGACCAGGTCCTGCCGGTCGCGCGCGCGTGCTTCGTGTTCCTGGTCCTGACCGCGGTGCGCAGCGGGGAGGCGCGCGGGGCGCGGTGGCGGGAGGTCGACCTGGACGAGCGGGAATGGCGCATACCGGCCGACCGGATGAAGGCCGACCGCGAGCATCGCATTCCCCTGCCGGATGCGGCCCTGGACATTCTGCAGCGGTTCCGGCCGCGGGACGCGCGAGACGCGGCGCTGGTGTTCCCCTCGCCGCTGACGGGCCGGCAGTTGAGCGACATGACGTTGCTCCGCTGCCTCAAGACGACGGGCCTGGCCGACCGGACGACCGTCCACGGCTTCCGCTCGAGCTTCCGGGTGGTAGCGGCAAGATGAAAAGGGACCCCGCGGCAATCTGAAAAGGGACCCCCTGAGCACTCACGAAACGGCGTTCCCGTGGCGATGAATCGATGGGAACGAGACGCGGTCGTCTCGTCGATCTCGCCAAGGAGGACGCGGAGGTGATCAGGATGAGTCAGTGGGCCGAGATCCGCCACCTGCATCTGGTGGAGGGGGTACCGAAGAAGGAGATTGCGCGGCGGCTGCAGTTGGACGTCAAGACGGTGCGCCGCGCCGTAGACCAGCCGACGGCGCCGGAGCGGGTGTCGCCGCCGCGGGTGTGCAGTCTGGACCCGTGGCGGGAGCAGATCACGCAGTGGTTGCGCGATGACTCCAAGTTGACCGCAAAGCGGATCCGGCGGTTGCTGCTGCCGCTGGCCGGCCCGTTCTCCTTGCGTACGGTGCGCCACTACGTCGCGCCGCTGCGCAGGAAGGTCCTGTCGAAGGAGGCCTTCGTGCACCGTAGCGTGGCTCCCGGGACGACGATGGAAGTCGACTTCGGCGAGTCGTGGGTCGACATCGCCGGGACGCCGCGCAAGATCAAGTACCTGGTGGCGACGCTGCCGTACTCGAATGCGTATTTCGCCAAGGCGTACCCGGTCGAGCGGCTCGAGTCGCTGCTCGACGGCATCGAGTCGGCGTTCGCTTATTTTGGCGGCGTGGTGGATCGCGTGGTGCTGGATAACACCTCGCTGGCGGTCAAGGACATCCTGGCCGGTCGGGACCGCGTGCAGACCGAGGCGTTCCAGGCGTTCCGGGGCGCGTATCCGTTCCGCGCCGAGTTCTGCGCGCCGGCGAAGGGCTGGGAGAAGTTTCAGGCTTCATACTACGCACCTTCCTGTACATGCGATACAAGCTTTGGGTGCTGCCGCCGGTCGCGTAGCCGTTTTCCCGGATGGGCGACGGGCAGCGGTCCGGTGGGCGGTTCGAAGAGTAACGTGCCTCTGTCGTCGGCGCGCACGGCGCGCAGCACGCCCTGGCGCGCGAAGCGCTTGGCGGTGGCCGGATGCACGTCGAGCAGCTCGGCCATCTGCGGGGCGGTCAGCCAGCGCGCCCCGATCAGGTGCTCGGCGTAACTGTTGATGTCGTACGCCTCGCGCAGCATGCGGACGCGCAGGCGGCTGAATGGCAATCCGGTCCCGGTGCGCAGCCACCGTCCGTTGAGGGTGTCGGCGATCTGCGCGTCGGTCTGTTCGGTGGCCAGCGCGCGGACCTGCTCGACGACCGCGGCGGGAGTACGTCGCAGATCCGGCGCCGCCAGCGGCAGTGGGTACTCGATCTGGTGGGTGGCGCCGCCCCGCCAGCGAATGGACACTCGGACCACGTCGTCGCGCAGCAGGGTGACATCCTCGATCAGCAGCCGCAGCATCCGCTTGCGGTCGCGCGCCGGGGTGCGCGGGTCATGCCAGACGCGCGGCAGGTCGGCGACCAATGCCGCCACCCGCTCCTGCATCTCGGGCGTGACCGGCGGCGTGCGGGTCTTGTCCGCACCGGCGTACGCCTCTTCGGCCGCGGCCACCCGCTGCAGCGCCTCGTTCCAGTGCCGTTCGAGGTTGTCGGCGACGAGCCGGTTCTCGGGGCGCACGAGCAGAAACTGCCGCTGCGCCAGCTCGGCGTCCTCTCGCAGCCGGGCAATCTGCGCCCGCTTGGCGCGGTCCAGCTCGGCGGCCCGGGACCGCAGCTCCTCGAACACCTCGACCGCGACGTCGATCGACGCGGGGGTGACGGTCTCGAGCACAAGGTCGCTGACCGCACGGTCGATCGCCGCGCCCGGCAGGCTCTGGCACTCTGGCTCCGCGCGTTCAATCCCCCGGCGTTGACAGCGATAGAGCGGTTCCGGATGACCGTGAGACACGATGTAGCGGACCGTCATGCGGCGGCCGCACCGGCCGCAGATGACGAGCCCCTGCAGCAGGGCCACGCCCTCGCGCGGTGCGCTGCGCCGATTTGCGCCGTAGCTCTGGGCGCAGGCGCGCAACGCCTCCTGGTTCGCTTCGAATTGCTCCCAGGTGATGTAGCCGGGATGCGCGTCAGGCAAGAAGACCTTCCACTCAGCGCGGGGAAGTCGCCGATACCCCGCCTGCCCGGCGAGGCGGAGCTTGCGCTGCCGCGTCCGGCCATAGACGTACGCTCCGGCGTAGCGCGGATTGTGCAGGATGGAGAGCACACGGTGACGCTCCAACTCGCCGAAGACCAGCGCGCCGAGACGGGGTCCCTTGGGGACCCGCCGCGGCCACGCGATCTGCTGCTCCTGGAAGTAGCGCACCACCGCGCCGGCCGAGCCGGTGCGGTCGAAGGTGTCGAAGACGAGGCGGACGGCGCCCTGCACCTGCTCGTCGGGGTCGAGCATGAGCTTGCCGCCGGCGTCGAAGACCATGCCCAGCGGGGCCCGCATCCACAGCTCGCCGCGGCGCGCCTTGTTCAGTTGTCCGCCGACCAGGCGCGCGCGCAGCACATGCAACTCCGCTTCGCTGACGGTACCTTTAAGTCCGAGCAGCAAGCGGTCGTTGAAGTGGGCCGGGTCGTAGAGCCCGTCTTCGTCGAGAATGAGCGTCTCGCTCAGCGCGCAGATCTCCAGCAGGCGATGCCAGTCGCTGGAGTTTCGGGCAAGCCGCGAAACCTCCAGCCCCATGACCATGCCGACGCGACCGAGACCGACGTCGGCGACGATGCGTTGGAACCCGGTCCGCTCGGCCGCCGACGCGGCCGACAGGCCGAGGTCGTCATCGATGACCACGACCCGCTCGGCGGGCCAGCCCAGCGCCAGGGCCCGCCGCTTCAGGGCGTACTGCCGGGCAGTGCTCTCCTGATGGTCCTGCACCTGCTGCAGCGACGATTGCCGCACGTAGAGAAAGGCGAGGCGACGAAGATGGTCCGCCGTGACCGCGGTCGATTCACTCATGGGGAAACGCCCTCCGCAATGCGGCTGAGCACCAGGCTCGCCAACACACGCGCCATCTCGGAACGGACGGGCGGCGCCAGGTCGAGGCCGCCGCTTTCGGCCGGCGGCCGCTCGACCGGCGGCAGGCAGAGGGTCGCGACGGCCTTCAGCCACGCCGGCATGCCGCGGCTCATCAACAGCGCCATCCCGTAGCCCCGGCGAGAGAACGCGACATCGGTGGCGGCCTCCTGCCGCGCGACCTCGTACTGCCGGCGCACCTGCTCGACGTCGACGCTTGACGCGGTCATGGGACCTTCTGGGGGCGCGGTTTTTTTTTGCGCCGCGCCACCGCCCGGTCGAGCGAGCGGGCGTGAACCGAGATGCCGAAGCGCCGCGCCACGGCCGCCGTCAGCGGCTCGTCCGGCCGCACGTCTTCGCCCGCGTGCCAGCGCTCGACGTAGTCGACGACCGCGTCGGTGCACTTGTGGGCCCCCTTCGGTCCGGGACGCCTGGGCACCAGCCCCGGGATCCCGTGCGCCTCGAACGCGGCCGCGGTCAGGTAGAACGTCTGGCGGCTGACCCCGAAGCGGGCGGCGACCTCGGTCACCGGCCGTCCATCGACCTGGTGGCGGCGCAGCATCTCGTACTTGACCTGTACGCGGTCGCGCGGGTCGAAGAACGGATGGCTCACAAAGGCGTCGTCGCGGACGGCCTCGGGGTGCGGATGCAGGGCTCCTGCCTCGCGCAGGGCCTGCGTCTTGGCGTCGGGCGGCAGCTTGGGAGGACGGCGCATCGCGTGTGTCCAATAGATTATGGCACTGTACTCGGGCGGCGTCAAGGAGAATCCGATCTGGAATCCAAAGATAGCGCCGCTGTATTTGCCTTCTTTCGCCACACGCCCGCGCCGATGACGTCCTGTCGCCCACTCCCCGTGGATGAAATCCGTATGACATCATGGACGGAATCTCCGTGACGCCCCCGCCACTCATGTCTGGACCCTCCCGCGCACCATCTCAGCGAGCCGCAGCAGGTCCTCAAGTCGAAATGGCGCACGCCCGCGCCCCGCCACCACCGCGGGGTCCGGTGGCGCAAAGTCCGTCCAGCCAACCGGAATCGACCAGACCGTGCCGTCCGGCCGTTGCACCGTTACCCGGTCTTCTCCCCACAGGGACTTCGACACCACGAATGGGAAGCGGGCGCCCCGGAGCGGATGGTACGGGTGGGTGATCCGAATCTGTGGTGCTTCAACAGCACCAGGAGCATTCTGCAGCTTTGAAGAAGGGTTCTGTCGAGGGAGGTGTCAAATACGTCCGCGGCCTGGTGTTCCGGCCGCGGCTGGCGGTCGACAGCTGGGCGGCGCTCAACGCGACGCTCCTCACGGAGTTGGAGGCCGACCTGCCGACGCGCCACCTCGACGACGGGCGCTCTGCAGAGGAAGCCTTGGCGCTGGAGCGGCAGCATCTGCGGGCGATGCCCAAGCACCTTCCCGCCACCTGCCGCGTCGTCGCGCGGGTGGCCGACAAGTTCGGGCATGTGCGGGTCGAGCACATCACCTATTCGGTGCCGATCCGCTGTGCCTACCAGCCGGTGTGGGTGAAGCTGTATCACGACCGGGTGGCGATCGCGGTCGGCGCCGACGTGGTGGCCGAGCATGGCCGTGCGTTCTGCCGGGGCTCGAAGGTCCTCGACCCGTTCCACGTGCTGCCGTTGCTGGAGCGCAAGCACCGGGCCGTGGCCGAGGCGACGGCGCTGATCGACTGGCGCCTGGCGCCGGTGTGGCAGCAGGTGCGGGACGAGCTGGCCAGGCACACGCGCAAGCCCGATCAGGAGTGGGTCCGGATGCTGCGGCTGATGGAGACGCATCCGGCTGCGGCCGTCGAGCGTGCGGTGACGACCGCGCTCGAGCGTCAGTCGCCGCGTCTGGAGACGGTACGGCTCATTCTCCGACAGCAGCAGGCGGGCCCACCGCCGGTGTGCCCGCCGGTGTCGGAGGTGCACCCGGAGTTGGCGCAGATCACCGTGCCGGTCCCGATGCTGTCAGCCTATGACGCGCTGGTGGAGGGCTCCTGCTGATGGCGACCACGACTATCGAGCCCCCGCATCTGGCCGCGGACCTGAAGACGCTGTACCTGTCGACGATCGCAGAGCAGTGGCGGTCGCTGGCCGAGCAGGCTGTCCGCCAGCGTCAGGCGCCGGCCGACTACCTGGCCGAATTGGTGCATCTGGAGGTGACCGGACGCCGGGAGCGCCGCATCCAACGCCGCATTCACGATGCCCGCTTCCCGATGCTGAAGACGCTCGACGCCTTCTCGTTCGAGGCGCAACCGGACCTGGACCGCGAGGCGGTGCTGGCGGTCTTCGACTGCAGCTTCGTCGCCGAGGCCGCCAACGTCGTGTACGTCGGTGGAGTCGGCACCGGCAAGACGCATCTTTCCATCGCGTTGGGGATGGCCTGCTGCCAACACGACTACCGGGTGCGGTTCGTGACCGCCGCCGAGTTGGTCACGCTGCTCGTCGAGGCGCAGAAGCAGGGCCGGCTGGCCCGCAAGCTCGCCCAACTCGCCCGCTTCGACGTCGTGATCCTCGATGAGCTGGGATACGTTCCACTCGACAAGGTCGGCGCCGACCTGCTGTTCGGCTTCATCAGCCAGCGCTACGAGCGCCGCAGTCTCGTGGTGACGACGAATCTGCCGTTCGCACGCTGGTCCGAGGTCTTCCTCGACCCGACCGCCGCCGCCGCGGTCATCGACCGGATCGTACACCACGCGACGGTGCTTCAGACTTCGGGCAGCAGCTTCCGGCTGGCAGCGGCGAAACGGAACCAGGCGCCGACGGCCGACGAGGAGGGGCAAACACGTTGATGGTTCGAGACCCCGCTCGAAGAATCGGCTGGGTGGCTGGGTCGAGGCGAGCACCTGAACTCGGCAGCTCTGGCTGTCGGGCCGCACAGCGTGACCGTGTGCTCACCGGCGTCAAGGCGCGTCGCTGCGCTCCGCCCCCGCTTCGCGGGGCTGACGGCCTTGACACCGGCTGCGCGCACGGTCTCAACCAATCGTGCCCGACAGCCGAGAAACAGTCTTTCAGAAAGGAGGTCAGGAACTGACAGATTGACGGAAACTGGGGGTCCCTTTTCACGTTGCCACGGGGGTCCCTTTTCAACTTGCCATTTCCACTTCCGGGACTGGGCGGCCGAACGCAGCGGACACACCCGCGACGTCATCGAGACCGCCCTGGCCCACACGGTGGGCGACGACGTCGAGCGCTCGTACGCGCGCTCGGATCTGTTCGACCAGCGCCGCGCCCTGATGGCGCAGTGGGCGGCGTACGTCACCGCCGGCGCCGACCTGTGCTGGTAGGTTTTCGACGGTGGCGGAACGTGTGACCCCCACGTCCACCCGCTCCCGTCTGGCGCGGCGCGGCCTCGACATGCGGTCGGCCTTCGGAGGCTGCGAGAGAAAGACTTGACAGCCTTTCGGCGGGCACGTCGATTCCAGTCCGGGACGTCGACTGCAACGGCGCTCAGGCAGCCGGAACGGCCCGCTGCGGCTCGTTGCCGGCGGGAATGGACATGGAGCGCGATCCGACGCCGAAACGACGCGCCTGTGCGCTCTCAAGTGACTGCAAAACAAGGGGTTACAATGGATTCATGAGCACCGTGACGCATCCTTCGCGGGCCGCTTGCATGGCGCCCGTTCGTCCATCTGCCGGCTCGGCTTCCCTCGACGTGGCAAACCCATCGGCCGGGGCGCTGGTCGCTACCGGCTCGGCTTCCCTCGATGTAGCGGAGCCGTCGGCCGGGGCGCTGGTCCGCACGGTCTCGGCTTCCCTCGACGTGGCAAACCCGTCGGCCGGGGCACTGGTCGCTACCGGCTCGGCTTCCCTCGACGAGCACCGCGCCGCCGTGCTGCGGCGCCGCGACGAGGCCGAACAGCTCGGTGACGACATCGCCGAGCTGGCCGCCCGCATCCTGGCCGCCACCTACGAGCTGCTGGTGATGATCCGCGCCTTCGACGAACGCGAGGGCTGGAGCGGCTTCAAGTCGTGCGCCCACTGGCTGAACTGGCGCACCGGCCTGGCGCTGGGGGCCGCTCGCGAGAAGGTCCGGGTGGCGCGCGCCCTCGGAGAACTCCCGCTCTTGAGCGACGCGATGCGGCGGGGCCGGATCTCCTACTCGAAGGTGCGCGCCCTGACGCGGGTGGCGACGCCGGCCAACGAGCGCCGTCTGCTCGGCTTCGCGGAATGCGCCCCGGCGTCCTACGTCGAGCGGCTGGCGCGCGCCTGGCGGCGGGTGGACCGGACGGAGGAGGCGGCCGACGAGCGGCGGCGCCATGAGCGGCGGCAACTGACCACCTGGGTGGACGACGACGGCATGATGGTCATCCGCGGCCGGCTGTCGCCGGAGGTGGGGGCGGTGGTGCGGCGGGCGCTCGAGGCGGCGGGCGATCGTCTGTGGAAGGAGACGCCGCCGGAGGAAGCGGCGGAGACCAGCTACGGGCAACGGCAGGCGGATGCGCTTGGGGTAGTGGCCGAAAGCGCTCTGGCGGCGGACCTCGACCGGGGGACGGCGGGGGATCGGTACCAGGTGGTGCTGCACGTCGAGGCGGAGACGCTGCGGGCTGGGCCCGGCGGGCAGGCGGCGGCCGTTCGCGGATTGGCGCTGTCGTCCGCCGCGTCGGACGTTCCCGGGGAGACGCCGGACGACACCGCGTCGGACGTTTCCGGGGAGACGCCGGACGACACCGCGTCGGACGTGGAGACGCTCTGGACCGCTGGGTCGGACGTTTCCGCGGAGACGCCGGACGACACCGCGTCGGACGTTCCCGCGGAGACGCCGGGCAACGCCGCGTCGGACGTGGAGACGCTCTGGACCGCTGGGTCGGACGTTTCCGCGGAGACGTCGCCGGTCGCCGCGTCGGACGTTCCCGCGGAGACGCTGGCGGGGCACCCGGCTTCGGAAGACGCCGACGGGTTGCGTGTTCCGGCGGCGATGGCGGTTTCACCGATCGGCGGGCAGGCTGCCCTCGAAGACGCCGACGGTCTGCGCGTCTCCGCGGAGACGGCCCGCCGGACGGCCTGCGACGCCGGGGCGGTGGTCATGCGGCACGCCGCGGACGGCTCGGTCCTTGACGTCGGCCGCAAGACCCGCACCATTCCCCCGGCGTTGCGGCGGGCGCTGGAGGCGCGCGACCGGCAGTGCCGCTTCCCCGGCTGCAACGCCCGGCGCTGCGACGCGCATCACGTCCGGCACTGGGCCGACGGCGGGCGGACGCGGCTCGACAACCTCGTGCTGCTGTGCCGCCGCCATCACCGGGCGGTTCACGAGGAGGGCTTCACCGTACGGATGAGCGCGACGGGCGAGGCCGAGTTCCGCTGGCCGGACGGCCGCCCGTTTCCCGATGTTCCGTCCGCACCGCACTGGACCGGGCCGCCGCTGGCCCCGACGGACGCGCGGCTGGACGAGGCCGGCGTCGTCATCGGGCCGGATACGGCGACCCCGGACTGGCACGGCGAACGGCTCGACCTCGTGTATGCGATCGACGTGCTGTGGACGCCGCGGGAAGCCGGCGGCGGCGCGGTGGGGACCGGCGCACCCGTATAGCGTCGCATGCTCTCGCGACTGAGCAGTCGTGGCGACGATGGCGTGCGGATCCAGACGGTCGACAAATCGGCACTGGAATCGACGAGTGCCCGCTCCAGATCCCGGCAGGAACCGGTCTACGAACGAAGTTGTACGACGCATCACCGAAGTCGTACTGGTGGTTACCAGTGCTGGGGACTGAAGGTCAAAGGCCGGGCCTGAGCACGGGCAGGGCAGCTTCCGGGTGCGCAAGAGCATCCGCGTGAGGACGTGGAACCACCGAAACCTGTGGGTCCGAATCAAGATCAAAGATACGGACGCATCGCTGAACGCGGGCGACATCCGACTCGAGGAGTTTCCTGAAAACTGGCTGGACAGGCTCCGTCGGCGCGCCGGAAGGTAGAAGGACAGGTCTTGCGTTGACAGCGAGGCGAACGAGGACTAGGTTGCAGAGAGGAAGACCATGGAGAGCGCCGGAATCATCCCGACAGTGCTGACCGCCATGGGCGTGGTCGCAGCAGTACTGCTGGGCGTGTGGGGGATCGTGGCACGGTACGACGACCGGGTGCGAAACCGGATGGATGCGCTCCGAGATCGGATCGACGCGCAGGGGAAAGAAACGACCGAGCAGCTCGGGCAGCTCCGGGAACGAATGGCCAAGCTCGAAGGACTGCTGGAAGGCCTCCGAGAAGCAATCACGGGAAAACGGGCCGCATAGGCTCGGCAATCAATACCCACCCACCGCCAAGACCTCGTACGCGCAGACCAGATTGTGCGCCGGCACGAGGAGCCACTAATCGGCGGCGAACGAGCGTCGAGCGCGCCGCAAGCCATGGACCGGCTTGCCGTGACGCTGTCCGAGGGGACGACGATCGACGTCAGCGTCGAGTACGAGGCCGAGAGCGGAGACGTCAGCGTGCCCGAGGTGGCCACGAAGTCCGGGGCGTGCCGCGGAAACGTCCGATCCTTCCCGAATCGTCCAGGACCTGCTCGACGAGGTTCGCGGCGAGTGGTGAACCTGTACGCCGAGACGAGCGCTGTGGTCGCGTGGCTGCTCGACGAAGAGCGCGGTGACCGTGCCCGGGTCGCATGCTCTCGCGACTGTGTTTGCACGTGAAGTGAGTACACTGGACGGCCGTCTCGGGCGCTGATACCGTTGGGGAGACGCGCGCGCCGGTGACGGCCGTCCCCGGAGCCGATACCTTGAGGAGCCGGGCGCACCGCATGGGCATCGATACGAAGTGGGTCGTCGGGACCGGGGTGGCGGTCATCCTGAGCGTCGTCGGGACCGGCGTGGCGCTGGGGGTATTCCTGTTGTCCGGTGTGAACGCCCGCTTCGATGACGTCAACGCCCGTATCGACGACCTGCGTACGGATCTGATCGCCCGCATCGAGGCCGTCGAGGGGAATCTCGCCGGCGTCCGGACCGACCTCCGCCGCTTCGACGACCGCCTGCGGGCCGTCGAGATCGCCCTCGGCCAGGTGGATCAGCGCCTCGCGACGCTGGAGGGCCTGCACCTGCCGGCCGGGGACGGCGCGCGATAGCTCCGGCTCGCGGGCCATCCACGGCGCGGGATCCGAAGCCGGGTCCATGGCGCGGGTCGGGACCGGCGCACCCGTATGGCGTCGCATGCTCTCGACGAATGTGATTGCACGTGAAGTGAGTGCACTTGACGGCCGTCTCGGGCGCTGATACCGTTGGGGAGACGCGCGCGCCGGTGACGGCCGTCCCCGGCGCCGACACCTTGAGGAGCCGGGCGCACCGCATGGGCATCGATACGAAGTGGGTCGTCGGGACCGGGGTGGCGGTCATCCTGAGCGTCGTCGGGACCGGCGTGGCGCTGGGGGTATTCCTGTTGTCCGGTGTGAACGCCCGCTTCGATGACGTCAACGCCCGTATCGACGACCTGCGTACGGATCTGATCGCCCGCGTCGACGATCTGCGTACTGAGCTGACGACCCGCATCGAGGCCGTCGAGGGAAATCTCGCCGGCGTCCGGACCGACCTCCGCCGCTTCGACGACCGCCTGCGGGCCGTCGAGATCGCCTTCGGCCAGGTGGACCAGCGCCTCGAGACGCTGGAGCGGCTGCACCTGCCGGCCGGCGACGGCGCGCGATAGCTCCGGCTCGCGGGCCATCCACGGCGCGGGATCCGAAGCCGGGTCCATGGCGCGGGTCGGGACCGGCGCACCCGTATGGCGTCGCATGCTCTCGCGACTGTGTTTGCACGTGAAGTGAGTGCACTTGACGGCCGTCTCGGGCGCTGATACCGTTGGGGAGACGCGGGCGCCGGTGACGGCCGTCCCCGGCGCCGACACCTTGAGGAGCCGGGCGCACCGCATGGGCATCGATACGAAGTGGGTCGTCGGGACCGGGGTGGCGGTCATCCTGAGCGTCGTCGGGACCGGCGTGGCGCTGGGGGTATTCCTGTTGTCCGGTGTGAACGCCCGCTTCGATGACGTCAACGCCCGCTTCGATGACGTCAACGCCCGTATCGACGACCTGCGTACGGAGCTGCTCGCCCGCGTCGACGATCTGCGTACGGAGCTGACGACCCGCATCGAGGCCGTCGAGGGAAATCTCGCCGGCGTCCGGACCGACCTCCGCCGCTTCGACGACCGCCTGCGGGCCGTCGAGATCGCCTTCGGCCAGGTGGACCAGCGCCTCGAGACGCTGGAGCGCCTGCACCTGCCGGCCGGCGACGGCGCGCGATAGCTCCGGCTGGCGGGCCATCCACGGCGCGGGGTCCGAAGCCGGGTCCGCGGTGGGTCGGCGCCTCGCGACGTGGCACGGCCGGGCCGCGGGCCCGACTCGTTGGAGCGCCTGCACCCGCCGGCCGGGGACGGCGCGCGTCAGCTCCGGCTCGCGGGCCATCCACGGCGCGGGATCCGAAGCCGGGTCGATGGCGCGGGTCGGGACCGGCGCACCCGTATGGCGTCGCATGCTCTCACGACTGTGTTTGCACGTGAAGTGAGTGCACTTGACGGCCGTCTCGGGCGCTGATACCGTTGGGGAGACGCGCGCGCCGGTGACGGCCGTCGCCGGCGCCGATACCTTGAGGAGCCGGGCGCACCGCATGGGCATCGATACGAAGTGGGTCGTCGGGACCGGGGTGGCGGTCATCCTGAGCGTCGTCGGGACCGGCGTGGCGCTGGGGGTATTCCTGTTGTCCGGTGTGAACGCCCGCTTCGATGACGTGAACGCCCGCTTCGATGACGTGAACGCCCGCTTCGATGACGTGAACGCCCGTATCGACGACCTGCGTACGGAGCTGATCGCCCGCGTCGACGATCTGCGTACGGAGCTGACGACCCGCATCGAGGCCGTCGAGGGGAGTCTCGCCGGCGTCCGGACCGACCTCCGCCGCTTCGACGACCGCCTGCGGGCCGTCGAGATCGCCTTCGGCCAGGTGGACCAGCGCCTCGAGACGCTGGAGCGCCTGCACCTGCCGGCCGGCGACGCGCGTTAGCTCCGGCTCGCGGGTCATCCACGGCGCGGGATCCGAAGCCGGGCCGCGGTGGATCGGCGCCTCGCGACGTGGCACGGCCGGGCCGCGGGCCCGACTCGTTGGAGCGCCTGCACCTGCCGGCCGGCGACGGCGCGCGATAGCTCCGGCTCGCGGGCCATCCACGGGGCGGGATCTGGTCATCCCCCGGATCCGTGGGCCAGTCGCCGACCCACTCGGAACGGCCCGATCTGGCAAATGTGAGGCCTGAGATGACCAACCTGTATGCGGCGTTCGCCGGGGGGGTAGACTGGAAGGAGAAGATTTCCGACGCATGGCCACTCTCGACACCCATGCTATCGCCCGCTCTCTGACCGACGCCGGCGCCGACCCGAAACTCGCCGACGCCATCACGGCCGCCGTCCGAGAGGCAGCCGACCACGGAGATCACGTGACGCCCGACCAGTTCAAGGCCGGGCTCGCCGAGCTGGAGGCCCGCCTGACATGGCGGTTCGCCGGCGCTATGCTCGCGCAGACCGGTGTGATCCTCGCCGCCGTCATCGGTGCCGCTGTCGCCATCCTGCGCATGCTCGGCACCTGACTTCCACCGGCGGCCGCTCAGGCCACTCGAAAGCGGGCCAGAGCCCGCCCGAAGGCGACGAAAAGGCCGAGAAGCGGGTGGGGGAGGGAGCGAGGCGGAACCGAATCCGGGCGCCGCGCAGAGCGAGCGCTTCGGGGCGCTACCGGCCTGTGTCAGTAGACGGTGAACAGCCGCTGGATCTCGGCGCCGTCCCGGGTCTGGGTCAGCGCCAGCATCAACAGTACGCGGGCCTTGACCGGGGAGATGTCCTCGCCCGCGACGCGTCGCAGCTCGTGGCGTGATTCGGCCGCGCGCCGTCCGATGCCGCGGCGCCGGAGGCGGGCCGGGACCCGGCCGCCGCCGGTCCGGGTGGCGGTCACGACCACGACGCCGTCGGCGGTCACCTCGTCTATCGCGTCGGCCTGCGGCGGCGGCGTGGCGCCGGCGCCGGCGGCGGCAATGACGATGCCCTCCGCGCCCAGGTCGCGCGCCGCGCGAACGAGATCGCCCGAGGCGCCGACGTAGCTCGCCAGCAGGGCCACGCGCGGCAACCGATCGAGATCGGAGACGTCGAACTCCGTCCGCCGGGTGTGCCGGCGGCCCGGACGGCGGAAGTACTCGACGCGGTCCGCATCGACGACGCCCAGCACGCCGCGGCGTCCGGAGTCGAAGCTGTCCAGCCGCTGCGCGTGCGCCTTGCGGACGGCGCGCGCCCCGTGGATCTGTCCGTTGGCGACGACCACGGCCCCGCGGCCGCGGGAGGCGGGGGCGGCGGCGACGCGGACCGCGTCCAGCAGGTTGGCGGCGCCGTCGTAGCCGGGCGTCTGCGGCCGCCGCATGGCGCCGACCACGACCAGCGGCCGGCGGGTCCGCACGGTCAGGTGCAGGAAGTAGGCGGTCTCCTCCAGCGTGTCCGTGCCGCTGGTGACCACGACGCCGGCGAGGTCGCTGCGCGTCGCGAAGAGCCGGTTCAGGCGTTGCGCGAGATGGAGCCAGTGGGCGACGGTCAGCGAGCTGCTCGGCACGTTGGCGAACTGCTCGGTCTCGATCGCGGCATGGCGGTCGGCCGACGGAACCAGGGCCGCCAGCTCGGCCGCGGTCAGCCGGCCGGCCGGATGGTTGGCGATGGTCCCGCCGGTGGCGACGATGCGAACGGCGGGGCGCGCGCCGATCTGCGCGGACTCGGCCACGGCCGGCGCGGCCGCCAGCCACAAGCCGGCCGCGGCCACCAGCGCGTGCCCTACACCTGTCGCGATGCGCGTCAACCCACGGTTACTATACCGAATCCGCCGTCACGCCATGCGCGCGCGCGAGCCAGCCGACGAGCCGGCCGAGCGCCTCGCGCGGCGTCGCGCCGTAGAAGGGCATCAGGGCGGTAGGGACCCCGGGGTTGCGGACGAGGCAGGCGCGCCAGCGGTTCCCCAACGCGGGTGTGACTTCGACCACGTACCGCTGGTCGCCGATGATCTCTTCGAACCGATGTGTGGTCACGGCTTGATGGGGAGCTGGTTGCGTTGTCCGAGCCACGAAGATTCTAGTGAGCCGGCCGTCACAATCAAGCGAAGGCGGAGACGAACCTCGCGCCCACAGGCCGCGACGATCGGGTAACGGCCGGGAAATCGGCGCAAAGAAAATCGTCGCATCCAAAGAAAATCCACGGAACGTGCACAGGACATCCACAGGTTTTCCGCAACGCGTGTCAGCTACTGCACGAGAGTGGATGGCCGCACGAAGGCCGGCGCGCCGCGATCGGACCGTGGCGCCGGAGCGCGTGCCGTGATCACCCCGCGCGAGACCCGCCTGCTGCGCGTCCCCACGCTCGGGGCCTTTCAGCGCGCGATCGCGGAGGCGGTCGCCGGGTGCGGCGCCGCGTCACCGGCAGCGGCGGTGCCGACCTCCCCGCGCGCGGCGACGTACGGCTCTCCCACCTCGTCCGACACCACGCAGGCGGCGGCGGTGCTGACCCCCACGCGCGAGGCGACGCTGCAGTTGCGGCGCACGCTCGACGCCGCCGGGGTGGATTCCGGGCGGGCGGCCCTGGTCACGCGGGACGAGTGGTACGACTGGCTGCGCGACCGGATGGGTCCGGGTCCGCCCCTGCTGACCCCCGTCGAGCGGGAGGTCGTCGCCGGCGCGGCGGCCGCCGACGCCGCGGCCGCGGGTTCGGCGCCGCCGTTCCGGCTGCGGCCGGGCATCGTGGCGGCGCTGCTGGCGTTCTACGACCAGCTTCGCCGCCGCCGGCGCTCGGTCGACGCGTTCGAGCGCCTCCTGGTGGAGGAGCTGGAGCCGAGCGCCGAGCTCGACCGCGGCGCCCGGCGCCTGCTGCTCCAGACCCGGTTCCTCGTGGCCGCGTTCCGCGCCTACGACCGGCGGCTCGACGCGCTGGGCGGCCTCGACGAGCACCGGCTGCGGGAGCGGCTGCTGGCCGCGGGCGGCATCGCGGCGGTGTCGGAGATCGTGGTGACCGTGCCCGATCGGGTCGCGCACGCGGCCGGGCTGTACGCGGCGGACTTCGACCTGCTGGCCCGTCTCCCGCGGCTGGCGCGGGTGACCCTGATCGCGACCGACGCGGTGCTCGACAGCGGGTATCGGGAGCGGCTCGAGGACCTGCTGCCCGGCCTGGTCGAGCAGCGGGTCGAACCGGCGCCCCGCCGGGCGCCGGTCATCGTGGTGCCCGACGCCGGCGGGGACCGGCCGTACTTCGTGTGGCGCGACCGCGAGGAGGAGCTGCGCGCGATTGCCCGCCGGGTGCGGCGCGCGGTCGCCGCCGGGGCGCGCCCGCCCGCGTCGGCCGCGGTGGTGGTCCGGCGCCCGTTGCCGTACGTGTACCTGGCGCCCTCGGTGTGCGGTGCGCTCGACCTGCCGGTGCGGACCGGCGACGCCCTGCCGCTGGCGGTCGAGCCGTACGCGGCAGCCGTCGATCTCGTGCTGGCGTTCGCGGCCGGCCGGTTTCGGCGGGGACCGGCGGTGGAGCTGCTGCGGTCGCCGCATTTCGCATTCGACACGGGCGAAGCGCCGCCTTCGGCCGCCGCGATCCGGGCCCTCGACGCCGCGCTGGCGGAGATCGGGTTCGCCGGCGGGTTGGAGCCGCTGCAGGCCTGCGCCGCCGAATGGGAGGCGGCGACCGGGGTCCGGCGCACGGCGCTCGCCGCCCTGCGGTGCGTGATCGCGCTGGCCGGCGAGCTGCGGCCGCTGCTGGAGCCGCTGCCGCTCGGCGCGCAGTTGGCGACGCTCCGCGCGTTTCTCGAGCGGCACGCGCCGGCCGGCGAAGCCGAGGCCGGCGAAGCCGAGGCTGACGAAGCCGCCGCCGACGAAGCCGCCGCCGACGAAGCCGCCGACGACGAAGCTGACGCTGACGATGCTGACGAAGCCGGCGCAGGCGCCGGAGAAGCCGGCGATCTCGCCGCGCAGGGGCGGACCCGCGTCCGGCGCGGCCTCGAGGCGCTGGAGGCGGCGGAGCGGGAGCTGAACCAGCCCGGCCGGGACGTGGACGTCGACGGCGTGGCGCCGGTCGTGCGGCGCTGGATCGAGAGCCGGACGTTTCCGCCGCCCGCGCCGTCCGAGGGCCTGCAGCTCGTCGACGTCCACGCGGCGGCCTACGGGCGCTTCGACGACGTGTTCGTCGCGGGTCTGGTCGAGACCGATTGGCCCGCGGGCACGGGCCGCAACATCTTCTATCCGGCGGGCCTGCTGGCCGGGCTCGGCTGGCCGCGCGAGCGCGACCGGCAGCGGGCGTCGCGCGCCGCGTTCCGCGATCTGCTGGGCCTGGCCGCCGAGCGCGTCTGGCTGTCGGCCTTCAGCCTCGAGGACGACGTGGTCGTCACCGCCTCGCCGCTGCTCGAGGACGTCGAGAGCATGGACCTCGAGCGGGTCCCCGCGCCGGAACCGGCCGCCGGCGACGCGCCGCCGGGCCAGCCGGCGGAGCGCGCCGAGGCGGACCTGCGCCGCCGCTGGCGGGAGCTGCGCGCGGCGCGGGCGGCGGGTCCGGACGCCCGCGACCGGCGGTCGCGCGGGGCGGCCGGCCGCCAGCCGGAACGTTCGTATACGGTCAGCTCCCTGGAGCGCTACGCGGCGTGTCCGTTCCAGTACTTCGCCCGGCACACGCTGGGCCTGGAGGCCGAGCGCGCGGCGCAGCAGACCCTGACGCCGGAACAGCGCGGGCTCGTGCTGCACCGGGTGTTCGAGGTGTTCTTCCGCGACTGGCAGCAGGCCGGCCGCGGCGCGGTCACGCTGGCGAACCTGGACCTGGCGCTGGAACGCTTCGCGGTCGCCGCCGAGGACGCCGTCGGCGGGCTGCCGCCCGTCGACCGGGCCGTGACCCGCGGGTGGCTCCTGGGTTCGGCCGCCGCGCCCGGCCTGGCCGAACGGGTGTTCGTCGCGGAGATCGAGGGCCAGACCGGCGTCGTCGAACGGCTGCTCGAGTACCGCATCGACGGCCGCTTCCCGCTCGGGCGTCCGCCCGCGCGCCGGGAGGTGGCGATTCGCGGCGTCGTCGACCGCATCGATCTGCACGCGGACGGCACCTTCCGCGTCATCGACTACAAGGCGAGCCGGCCTCCGCATCCGTCGCGGGCGCTGCAGCTCCCGGTGTACGCGGGCTGCGCCGAGCGGCAGTTGCGCGCCGAACGGGGGCGGGACTGGCGCGCCGCCGAGGCGCTCTACCTCGCCTTCGGCGATCCCCGGCTGCAGGTGGCGGTGCCGGGGGGCGACGTCGCCGCCGCGATGGACGCCGGCGAAGCGCGCGTCGTCGAGCTGGTCGAGGCCATCGAGGCGGGCCGCTATCCGCCGCGGCCGGTCGATCGCGCGCGGTGCGCGGCGTGCGACTTTCCGACCGTCTGCCGCAAGGACTATGTCGACGACGCGTAGCTTTCCGCCCGCCGCGCTTCCGGATCGGGCGGCCCGCCTCGCCGCGGTGGACCCGCGCCGCAACGTGGTGCTGGAGGCGTCGGCCGGCACCGGCAAGACGTCGGTGCTCGTCACGCGCTACCTGAACCTGTTGCGCGCCGGCATCGACCCGCTGAACGTGCTGGCGATCACCTTCACGCGGCAGGCCGCCGCCGAGATGCGCGAGCGGATCGTGGACGAGCTCAGGCAGGACGCCCTGCGGTCGCGCGCGGGCGAGGCGCGCTGGCGGGAGCTGCGCGACCGGCTCGGCGAGATCGGCATCAGCACCATCGACGCCTTCTGCCTGTCGTTGCTGCGGGAGTTCCCGCTCGAAGCCGATCTCGATCCCGATTTCGCGGTTGCCGACGAGACGGAGATTCCGCATCTCGTCCGGCAGGCGGTCGAGCGGACGCTGGTCGCGGCCGGCGCGCTCGCAAGCGGGGACCCCGACGTCGCCATGCTGCTGGCGCAGCTCGGTCCCTGGCGGGTGCGCCGGGCGGTGACCGAGCTCGTCGAGCGCCGCGCGGCGGTGGCCCCCGCCCTCGAACGGGTCCTGCGGGGCGCGCCGCGCGACCTGGACGCCGCCGGCGCGTGCCGCCGGGCGGCCGAGCGCCTGGCCGAGCGCCTGGACGGGAAGGGCGCGGCGTTGCGGCGCCTGCTGGAGGACGGACCGTCCGAGGACGGCGCCTTCGCCGTGGTGGCGCGCGATCTGGCCGGTCTCGACCGGCTCGCCGGCGCGGGGCCGGCCCGCATCCGCGCGGTCCTGGACCGGCTGCGCGCGTACTTCCTGACCCGGTCGGGTGCGGTGCGCAAGCGGTTCGCCGATCCCCGTGCGCGGCGCGGGTCCCCGCGGGTCCGGCGCTTCCGCGCGGCCGCCGCGGCGCTCGCGCCGGTCGTCCACGAGGCGCTCGGCCGCTTCGATCGCGACGTGAACGTAGCGCTGGTACGCGGCGTGCAGCGCGTCTTTCGCATCGGTGTGACCGAGTATCGGCGCGAGCTCGAGTCGCGCGCGCTGCTCGACTTCTCGGACGTCGTCGAGCGCGCCGTCGATCTGCTGCGCCGGATGGACGAATTCGCGCGCTCACGATATCGGCTCGAGTCGCGCTATCACCACGTGCTCGTCGACGAGTTCCAGGACACCAGCCGCGCCCAGTGGGAGCTGGTCTCGCTGCTCGTGCAGTCGTGGGGCGAGGGCAGCGGGCTGGTGCACGACGCGCCCCTGCCGCCCAGCGTCTTCGTGGTCGGCGATCGCAAGCAGTCGATCTACCGCTTCCGGGATGCGGACGTCTCGGTGCTCGAGGCCGCCGGCATCGCGGTCGGGGCGCTGCGGGCGGAGGGTTCGAAGGGCGTGCGGCAGTGGATCTCGCACAGCTTTCGCGCCGTGCCGGCGTTGCTCGCCTTCGTCAACGACCTGTTCACGGCCGTCGACAAGGCGCCGGACCGCCGCGACGCCTTCCGGTTCGACGAGCACGATCGGTTCCCCGTCGCGCCCGGGCGCGAGAGCGATATCGAAACCGGGACCGGGACCGGGGAGGATCGTGCCCCGGCGCTCGGCATCGCGGTCGCCGAGAGCGTCGCGGGCTGTGCGGCGCTGGTGGCCGGCGAGGTGGCCCGCCTGCTCGAGGACGGGCAGGTCCGCGACCGGGGCACCGGCCTGCGCCGGCGCGCCGCGCCGCGCGACGTCGCGGTTCTCTTCCGCACGCGCCAGAGCCACCGCGAGTTCGAGCGGGCGCTGCACGAACGCGGAATCCGGACCTGCGTCCACAAGGGGCTCGGCTTCTTCGACGCCGACGAGATCAAGGACGTGCGGGCCCTGCTGCGGTACCTGGGCAATCCGTGGAGCGAGCTGCGCGCGGCGGCGCTGCTGCGGTCGCGCATCGTCGGCGTCTCCGACCGCGCCCTCGCCCTGCTGGCCGGCGGCCTGTGCGACGCCCTGCTCGCTCCCGCGGCGCCGGCGGCGCTCGCGCGTCTCCCCGACGACGATCGGCGGCTGCTGGACCTGGCCCGCGCGAGCGTGCCGGGGTGGGTGGCACGGGTCGACCGGATGCCGCCGGCGGCCCTGCTCGACCGGGTCCTCGACGAGTCGGCCTACGATGCCGAGCTGGGTCCCGGCGGTCTGGTGCAGGCGCGGGAGAACGTCAAGAAGATCCGCGGCCTGGTCCGGCGGGTGCAGAACCGGGGCTACGCCACGATGACGCGGGTGGCGGACCACATCGACCAGTTGTCGGGCGACGTGGCGAACGCCGTGGTGGAGGCCTTCGACGCGGTCAACCTGACCACCGTGCACGCGGCCAAGGGGCTGGAGTTCCCGGTGGTGTTTCTCGTCGACGTGGGCCGGGGCGCCGGTGCCGCGGCGCCCCCGGTCCGGGTGACGGCGGCGGCGGGCGACGGACAGCCCTCGGTGTCGGTGTGGCCCTTCCGGACCGAGGCCGATCGCGACCGGCTGCTCGCCGAGCGGGAGGAGAGCAAGCGCCTGCTCTACGTGGCGGCGACGCGCGCCCGCGACCGTCTCTACTTCTCGGCGACGGTCGGCGCCGGCGGCTTCGAGCCGGGCCGCGGGAGCCTGGGGGAAGTGCTGCCCGCCGGCTTCGCCGCCCGGCTGGGCGAGGCCGCGGGCGCGACCGGGCCGGTCGTCGGCTGGTCCGGCGCGAGCGGGCGGACGCACCGGCTCGCGGTGGTCGGCGCCGTGCCGTAGCGGCCGGGTTGTCCGCGCCGCGGAGACCGCGCGGGCGACGCCGGGGCAGACGGCGCTACGCCGGGTCGGGCGATGCGTCCTCGGCCGGGGGCTCCTCCTCCCGGGCGGGCGCGGCCCACGGAAGCCGCGCGTCGGCGCCGATGCGCTCGGCCCAGACGCGCGCGTTCGCCTCGGCTTCCTCTTGGGTCTGCCCGGGGAGGATGACGGCGCCGGCCGGTCCGGACTCGCCGGCCGCGACGGCCCAGGCGACCCAGTGCCCCGCGCGCGCTTCGCTGTGGATGCTGTATTCGCTCATTGCTGATCCGTTCCCGCGGCAGATGGTAATCGCCGCGGGCCGCCTTGACAACCATCGGAACCGACTCCTATCGTACGGCTCGTGTCCGCCGAACCTCCGCCCCGACCGTTCCGCTGCGTCGATACCGACGACAAGCGCCCGTCGTCAGCGCGAGACGCCCGGTCGGCGGGGACCGTCCTCGGTGACGAGGTCGCCATCGACTTTCCGTCCATGACCCCGATCGTCGCCCGCATGCGCGATGCGTTCTTCGCCGAGGGCGTCGATCGCAACGTGGCCACACGGCGCGCCGAGGTGGAGATCACGGCCAGGCAAGCCGACCAGGGCGTGCGCGTGCCGCTGGACCTGACCGTCGAGCACACCTGTCCCGCGTGCGGGGGACGGGGCGAGCTGTGGACCGATCCGTGCGGCCTGTGCGACGGCAGCGGCGCCGGCCTGCTGCCCCACCGGATGCACTTCCGGGTCCCGCCGGGGGTCCGCCACGGGACCCGGCTGCGCTATTCGATCACCCCGCCGCACGCCTTCGAGACCCACATCGAAGTCCGCATCGCCGTGCAGTGACCGGCCGGATCGTCGTCGCTTCCCGCTGGCCGGGTGCGCCCGATCAGGGCTGCCGCGGCGGACGGTAGGCGGCCGGGATCGTCTCCGCGGGCGAGCGGTTCGCCGACCGCCGGAAGAACTCCAGGCACTTGTGCGCGATGGGGTTCCTGCGCCCCTTCTCCGTGAGCACGCAGCAATAGTGGTTGCCGGGTTCGAAGAAGCCGTCCCCCAGCTCGACCAGCGCACCGGTTTCGAGGTATCGCTCGAAGAAGCCGCGCCATCCCAGGGCGATCCCCTGCCCGGCACATGCATATCGCGTTACCGGTATGTCGACCAGCACTGCGATTGATCGCAAGGTCTTGACTGATAGAACATTAGTCCGATAGCCTCTATCACGTGCTAGTATATGAAAAAATGATAGATACCTATGTCAGAAATGAAATATAGGCAAGAAGGGGCGAGGTCGCTCCCGGAGCTGCCGCGAACCGACTACGACACGCACGCTCGGAACGCCGCCGGTACGGGCCACGCGGACGGATGAACGAGCTTCCCTCGGTTGCGTTGACGAAGCGATTCCTGGCCCTTTGCCAGCACTACGGCTCGGAGCGTCTGGCGGTCAGAGTGGTCGTTCTGGGCCGGAACGCCGGGGCCGCGGGACTGCCTGCGACCAACGACTGGACGGAGTGGGACGCCGACGAGATGCGGGCGGCAGTCGACTATCTGGGGCGCGAGCGGCAGCGATGACGGAACGTCATGTTCCCGGCGCGGCGCCGGCGTACGGGCGCCGCACGCCTTCGCCGCATCGAAGTGCGCATCGCCGTGCGGTGACGGGCCGTATCGCGGCCGCCGCCGCCCGGTTGTCACGCCGCCGACCGAGCGGCTAAGCTTGACGGGATATGCCTGCCTCGGAAGCTGTTGTCCTGGATGCCCTGAAGGCGGTGACCGACCCCGATCTCGGGCGGGACATCGTCAGTCTCGGCTTCGTCAAGAACCTGGTCATCGACGGGGGCCGTGTCTCGTTCGCCATCGAGCTGACCACGCCCGCCTGTCCGGTCAAGGACCAGATGCGCGAGCAGGCCCGCGCGGCGGTGTCCGCCATCGGCGGCGTCGACACGGTCGACATCGAGATGACCGCGAGCGTCCGCTCCGCGGTTCCCGACGCGCAGCGGGCTCCGATTCCCGGCATCCGCAACATCATCGCCGTCGGCGCCGGGAAGGGCGGCGTCGGCAAGACCACGGTATCGGTCAACCTGGCGGTGGCGCTGGCCCGCTACGGCGGGCGCGTGGGGATCATCGACGGGGACGTGTACGGCCCGAACGTGCCGATCATGCTCGGCCTCGACACGCGGCTCGAATCCGACGGCAAGAAGATCGTGCCGGCGGAGAAGCACGGCATCCAGGTCGTGTCGATGGGCTTTCTCACCGACGCGACGGCGCCCATCATCTGGCGCGGTCCGATGCTGCACGGGGTGGTCCGGCAGTTCTTCCAGGACGTGAAGTGGGACGAGCTCGACTACCTGGTCGTCGACATGCCCCCGGGCACGGGAGACGTCGCGCTCAGCCTGAGCCAGACCGTGCCGGTCACCGGCGCCGTGGTGGTGACCACGCCGCAGGTCGTGTCGCTGTCCGACAGCCGCCGCGCCGTCGGGATGTATCGCAAGCTGAACGTCCCGACGCTCGGCATCGTCGAGAACATGAGCTTCTACGCCTGTTCGGCCTGCGGGCAGGAGAGCGACCTGTTCGGGCGCGGCGGCGGCGAGGGCGTCGCCGAGGAACTCGACGTGCCCTTCCTCGGGGGCATCCCGCTCTATGCCCCGATCCGCGTCGGCGGCGACACGGGGGCGCCGATCGTGAGCGCCGAGCCGGAGTCGCCGGCGGCGCAGGCCTTCCTGCGCATCGCCGAGCGGGCCGCCGCGCAGGTCTCGATCCAGAGCTTCCGGCCGCCGCTGCCGGCCGCCCCGCCCGCGATGGCCGCGGGACCGACTCCGGTTCGCGGCTGATTTGCAGGACTCGACCACGCGGCCGGCGAGGTGAACGACCGGAGCGCTCTCGTCACGCCGAACGATCCGCAGTGCGAGCGGGCGGCCCGGCCTCGCTACCCGAGCACCTGGCCTGCCGGTTCAGCGCCGTTGCTGCGCCTCGCCGGTCATGGGGACGAAGCGGACCGGCAGCACCGCCTCGGTGGTCGCGCCGTCGGCGGTCTTCGTCACGATGAGGATCTCCTGCCTGAAGCCCCCCACCGGGATCACCATGCGGGCGCCGACGGCGAGCTGCTCGACCAGCGCCGGGGGCACGTGGTCGGGGGCCGCGGTGACGACGATCGCGTCGAAGGGCGCTTCTTCCGGCCAGCCGCGGTAGCCGTCCCCGGTCCGGACCTCGAGGTTGTCGTAGCCGAGGTCGGCCAGCAGCGTGCGCGAGCGGTCGGCGAGCTCGGGGACGATCTCGATCGAGAAGACGCGGCTCGCGACCTCGGCGAGCACCGCCGCCTGGTAGCCCGAGCCGGTGCCGATCTCCAGCACCTTCGCCGCGGGCGTCAGCGCGGCGGCCTCGGTCATGTAGGCGACGACGTACGGCTGGGAAATGGTCTGCTCGAAGCCGATCGGCAGCGGCGTGTCGTCGTAGGCCCGCGCCGCGAGCGCTTCGGGAACGAAGCGGTGGCGCGGCACCGCTTCGAGCGCTTCGAGCACCGCGGGGTCCGAGATGCCCCGGGCGAGAATCTGGCGTTCCACCATCTGCTGCCGCTCCCCGGACCGGCCGTCTTGACGCGCGGACCGTTCTTCGGCCACGCTGGCTGACTCGCCGGGCCCGAGCGCGCAGCCGAGCACCGCGCCCGCGCAGGCGAGGAGAATCCGCTGTCGAGCGCTGGCAAGACGATGTTCTGGTTGTTGATCGCCGCCGGTTTCGGCCTGTTGTCGTTTGCCCACGTTGCGCCCTTCCCGTTTCTGCTCGACGCGGTCGCCCGCGCGCCCGCCGTCTGGAGCATGCCGGAAGGCGACGGCCCTCCGGCGGTCTACCTGACCTTCGACGACGGACCGAACCCGACCGCGACGCCGCAACTCCTCGACGTGCTCGCCGAGCTCGACGCGCGCGCCACCTTCTTCGTGATCGACCGGCACCTCAGCGCGCGTACGGCGCCCATCGTCCGGCGCATGTTCGAGGAGGGCCATGCCGTCGCCCTCCATACGCACACGCGGCACTGGATGGTGCTCCCGCCCGACGAGCTGGCGCGCCGGCTGCACGCGGCGGCCGCGCGCATCGAACGCCTGGCCGGCGGCACGCCCTGCCGCGCCTTCCGCCCCCATGCCGGCTTCCGCAGCGGCCGGATGTACGAGGGGCTGGCGCGGGCCGGCTACTCGCTCGTCGGCTGGGGCTGGGGCCTGTGGGACTTCAACTGGTACCGCCGCCCCGATCCCGCGGGCCTCGCCGACCGGCTCGCCGGCCGCATCTCGGGCGGCGACATCGTCGTCATGCACGACGGGCATCATGAGGACCCCGAGGCCGAGCGGCTGTACACCGTCGACGCGGTCACCCTGCTCGTCCCGAAGCTGCGCGAACGGGGCTTCGTCTTCGGCACCATCTGCTAGCGGCTCCCCGGGGTCCCGCGTCGTGCCCTCCCGGCTCACCATCTACGGTGCCGACCCTCGGCCCAGCCACGCGTCGAGGCGCGCCGTCTGCGCGGGGGATGGCGACTCCACCGGCCGCAGCCGCCAGCCCGCGGGCGGGCGTTCTCCGAAGCGCGCGTCGAGCCGCAGCAGGCGTTCGCGCCGGGCGATGAGGAACGTGACCTCGTCGCCGGCCCGGTAGAGACCCAGGCGCTGTCTCCATCCCGCCGGCGCGACCCGGTAGTCGTCTATCGCGATGATCTCGTCTCCGACGTTGAACCCGGCCTCGTAGCCCGGCGTTGCGCGGGGCACCCCGGCGACGAGCAGCCGGCCGCCGGCCGCGCGCGTGCCGAGGCCCAGCCAGGCCGGCGCCGCCGCGTGCTCGCCGTGCCCCGCGCCGCGCGCGAACTCCAGCCCGAGCCAGTCGAGGGCGGGCTGGTAGTCGAGCTCGTCCGTGGAGCGGATCGCCCGGTCGAACCAGGCGCCCAGATCGACGCCGGCAATCTCGGACGCCACCGCCTCGAACTCGCCCGGCCGGAATCCCCGGGCCCCGGAATAGCGGGGGTAGGCCGCCTTCAGCACGTCGTCCAGGCTGCGGCGCCCGGCGGTCGCTTCGCGCACCCGCGCGTCGAGCAGGAAGCCGATGACGGCCCCCTTCGTGTAGTAGCTGATGGTGGTGTTGCGGCTGTTCTCGTTCGGGCGGTAGAACTTGATCCAGGCGTCGTGCGACGCGTCGGCCACCGGTTGCACCAGCCGGCCCGGTGTCGTCTGCAAGGAATCGATCTGGCCGGACAGCGCCTCCAGGTACTCCTCGCGGGTCGAGATTCCCGCGCGGTGGACGAACAGGGGTCCGTAGTACGAGGTCAGGCCCTCCACCATCCAGAGGCTGGGCGTGTATGCCTCCCGCTCGTAGTCGAACGGCCCGAGGGCGGCGGGCCGCAACTGCTTGACGTTCCAGGCGTGGTACAGCTCGTGGCTGACCGTGCCCAGCCAGCGGAGATAGCGGGGGCGGTCGCGGGTGGTCCAGCGGCTCGTCATGAGCAAGGTCGAGTCCTTGTGCTCGAGCCCGCCGCCGGCCTCGACCAGCATGTTCAGAAACAGGTAGCGCTCGTACGGGAAGAAACCCCACGTCCGGTGCTGCTCGCGCGTGATGCGCTCGACGTCGGCGGCAGCCGTCGGGCCGTCCCAGACCCCGCCCTCGCCGAAGTTGACCAGGGCGTGGGGAATGCCGTCCACGGCAAAGGGGTAGGTCGCCGGGTTGCCGGCGATGATGGGCGAGTCGACCAGCGTGTCGAAGTCCGCCGCGCGGTAGCTGTGCGGCCGGCCGTCCGGGGCCGGGGGCAGGGCGGTCACGCTCTCGCTCCAGCCGGCGGCCGGCTCGATGCGCACGTCGTGGGGGCGCGGCGCCGCGTCGGCCAGGGTCAGGAACGTCGGCGCGCCGTTCAGCATCGCGAAGTCGGCCTCGACCCAGTTCGTGCGGACGCTCATCTCCCGGCAGTAGACCCGGTAGGTCACCGCGATCCGGTCGGCGCCGCCGGTTTCGACCCGCCAGCGGTTCTTGCTCGACTTGGCGACCGCGAGGGGCTGCCCGCCGAGGGTGGCGGCGCCGACCGCCTCGACGTGCCGGGCGTACTCGCGGATCAGGTAGGAGCCGGGCGTCCAGGCCGCCATCATCAGCTCGACGGCGGGCCGTCCGTCCGCCGGCAGCACCGCTTCGATCTCCGCGTAGTGCGTCGCCGGCGCGGGAAAGCGGACCGTGTACGAGATGGGATCGAGAGATTGCGCAAACGGCGTTGTCGATCCCGCCGGGAGCAGGACGATGGTCAGGATCCCGAGCGCCGGGAGCGTGCGGCGGCAGCGCCGCTTCGTTCGAGCGGCGATGCGTCTCGCCTGGGTTCCTGACATTCGCTTCTCCTTTCGTCGAACGGTCCACTCTACCACCGAAGCCGGGACCGTCCGCGGGTGTCACGCGTCGGTCGGATGGCTGCCTGCGCCCCTCTCCAGTACCAGATCGCGCGCGGCGACGGCGGCCCCGAGCAGGGCCGGGTCGGCGATCCGGATGACGTGCACCGGCATCGCCGTCATCAGTTGCTCCATCGGTCCCTTGGCCCGGAACGCCTCCAGGAAGGTGGGCGATTCGAGCGCGGGGAGGATGCGCGGGGCGATGCCGCCGCCGATGTAGACGCCGGCCGTGGCCAGGGCCCGCAGGCCGAGGTTCCCCGCCTCGGCGCCGAGGGCGCCGGTGAAGAGATCGAGCGTCTCCACGCAGCGTGAACAGCGGCGTTCCAGGGCGGCCGACGTGATCTGCCGCGGGAGGTCCTCGAAGGCGACGCCGCCGGCGGCGGCGGGGCAGGCCTCGGCGTCGTGCAGGGAGGCGTGGATGTAGGCGAGCCCCGGACCCGACAGCACGTGCTCCCAGGAGACCCGTCCGAAGCGGCGGGTCAGGACCCGCAGCAGGTCGATCTCCGCGGGCGTGCGGGCGGCGAAGTCGGCATGGCCCGGCTCGCCCGCCACCGGCGCCAGGCGGCCGCCCACGCGGTGCAGCAGCGTCTCGCCGAGGCCGGTGCCCGGCGCCAGCAGCGCCGCGTTGCCGTCGGCCGCCGGTTGTCCCGCCTGCAGCGTCGCCACCTCGTCCGCGGCCAGCACCGGGACGACGTGGCCCATCGCCTCCAGGTCGTTCAGCAGGCGCACCGCGGGGATCGCGAAGCGCGCGGCGACCGCCGCGGCTTCGACGCGCCACGGCACGTTGGTCAGATCCGACGCGCCGTCGCGCACCGGGCCGGCCACGCCCAGCACCGCCGCGTCGACGGTCGCGCCGGCGGCCCGGCGGTCGAGGAACCCCGCCAGCAGCGCCTCGAGGCTGTCGTGGTCGAGCGTCGTGAAGCGTTCGACGGCCAGCGGCAGCGGGCGGCGCCCGCCCGCGGCGTACAGGCCGCACACCGTCTTGGTTCCCCCGACGTCGGCTGCGAGCAGCGTTCCCATGCGTCAGCCCCGCAAGCGTCTCCCGACGGCTCCGATTCCCGCCCGACCGACCCGCTCCCGGTGTGTGCGCCGTGCCGCGGCGCGGACGCCCGGCCCGCCGGGCGCCGTACGGCGTGACATTATGATCGAACCGCTCGACGTCCATGACGCAGTCTTCGCAAGAGCAATCGGACGAAACGCTGGGACGGCTCTACCACGGGCTGCGCCTGATCCGCGAGCGCTATCCCGACGTCCGCGGGGTGCGCCTGCGCCACCTCGAGAAGTGGGGGCTGGTGCGCCCCGTCGTGCGCACCGACGCCGATACCTACTACACCTTCCACGACGTCGGGATCATCAAGCGGATCCAGGAGGAGATCGCTCGCGGCGGATCGTTTCGCGGCGCGGTCCGGCTGCTCCTGGTCGAGCGCGAGGGGCAGTTGGCGCTCGACTTCCGCGAGGTGCGCGGCGAGGCGCATCCGGCCAAGGTCGTCACGCTGCGGAGGCCGGCCGGGGGAGCGCGTCCGGCCGGGGAAGCGTCACCGGACGGCGCTCGACGGGCGGCGCTGGCCGCGCGGTTCTTCCGGGAGGGCTCCGAGCTCGACGAGCAGCCGGGCGAGGAGGGACGGCGGCGCGCGCAGGTCGCGTACCGCAAGGCGCTGCTGCTCGATCCGGGTCTGGTGCCGGCCCTCGTCAACCTCGCCAACCTGCACTACGCGCAGGACAACCTGGTCGAGGCGCAGGCGCTGTACGAACGCGCCCTTGGGCTCGACGGCGACTGTTTCGAGGCGGCCTTCAATCTCGGGAACATCCACCATGACCTGGGTCGGTACCGGGAGGCGGTCGCCTGTTACCACGATGCCCTGCGGGTGCACGGCGGCTACGCCGATGCGCACTTCTATCTCGCGGTGACCCTGGAGAAGATGGGGCGCTCGTCCGAGGCCAAGCCGCACTGGCGCGCCTACCGGACGCTGGCCCCCGACGGCGAATGGAGCGACCTGGCGCGCGAGTTCAGCGACTAGCACCAGCAGCTCAGAAATCGAATTCGTCCGGGTCCGCGGGGTCGCGCGGCGGGGTCTTGCGGCGCGCCTTGTAGAAGCTGCAGTCCGGGCACCAGGCCTGGGGATTGAAACCGTTCCGGCCAGCGTAGGGCAGGACCTCGCCGTGCTTGCAGTACTCTACCCCGCCGTCGAGCTCGTCGTGCCAGCGGCACGCGCGGAAGCGGTCCACCGCCGGGGAACTCTCGCTCACCGTGCGCGGAACGTGATGATGCCGCGGGCCGGATCGTACGGGGACACGCCGACCGTGACCCGATCGCCGGGCACGACCTTGATGCGGAACCGCCGCATCCGACCGCTCAACTGGGCCAGGACCTCGTGTCCCGAATCGCACTGCACGCGGTAGAGACCGCCGCTGTGCACGGCGACGATGGTGCCCTGAACGTCGATGAGGTCGTCTTTCGCCACGTGGGTTCCTGAAGCGGGAAGATTATATAGGAGTGGGCGGCGCTCCGCGTGCAGGCGCCCCGGCCGGGGCCTGCGCAGCGGAGTTCCGAGACGCGAGGTCATCGAGCGGGGGGATGGGCCGCAACGCCGGGCCGGCCAGGCGTTGCGGGGCGCTACAGCGCCCGGACGGCGTCTTCTATCCGGCGGGCGATCGCCGCGTAGTCGTCGCCCTCGGCGCGGATCGGATCGCCGAACGCGACCCGCACCGGGCCCGGCCGGGCCCGGCGCGCTCCCACCGCCAGCACCCGGTCGACGCCGTCGATGCGCACCGGCACCACCGGGACCTGCATCCGCGCGGCCAGCATGCCCACGCCCGGCTGGAACGTGTCGATCCGTCCCGTCTCCCGGCGCACGCCCTCGGGGAAGATCAGCACCGACGAGCCCTGGCCCAGCAGGGTGCCGAGATGCCGCATCGCCTCGCGCGCGCCGGCTTCGCGTTGCGGCAGCGGCGCCACGTTGAAGCAGAGCACGCCCAGGTAGTACGCGAGACTCGTGGCGAACCGCTGCCGCCGCGGATGCCGCTCGGGATGGAAGTGCGGCGCGAACCACTCCCGCCCCGCGACGGTGGCCACTCGGTAGCGCCGCGCCGGCGGCAGGGCGGCCAGGATCACGGGGCCGTCCATCACGCTCTGGTGGTTGGCGGCGTACAGCACCGGGTCGGGGGCGCGGGCGAGCCGGTCGAGACCCTCCACCCGGATCCAGGCGAAGCAGCGGGTGAGGGGAAGCAGGAACGCGGCCAGCGCGGGACGGCGGAAGGCGCGTGCCGCCGGATGCTGGCTCCAGGTGGGAAACGTGAGCGCCGCCTCCGCACCGGTATCCGCGAGCACGGACGCCGCCGCGGGGCCGCCCGGCGATTCGCGGGGGTCGCCGGCCAGCAGCGCCCGCAGATCGTCCACCGTCGCCGGCGGCGCCAGCGCGGTCTCGTCGACCGTGCGGTCGAAGCGCCGCTCCAGAGCCAGGGCCAGCTCGATCCGCTCCAGCGAGCCGAGCCCGAGCTCCTCCAGCGTGGTGGCGCCGGTGATTTCACGGCCGTGCGCGAAGCGGGACAGCACTTCCTCGACCGACCCGCCGCCGGCCGCCCCGTCGCTCGCCGCCGCCGGTTCGTCGCCGTCCACCCAGCGCTTCAGCTCGCGCCGCTTCAGCTTGCGGGTGCCGTCGGTGCGGGGCAACGCCGGACCGGGCCAGACCGAGAAGGCCCGGATGCGCTGGTGCTCCTCCAGCCGCGCGTTGGCCTCGCGCACCGCAGTGGCCGGGTCCGCTCCCGCGGCCAGCAGCAGCACCGCGTGCACGTGCTCGCGTCCCGCCGCGCCGCCGGCCACCACCCCGGCGTCGCGCACCCCGGCAACCTCCAGGACCGCCCGCTCCACGTCGTCGGGGAAGACGTTCAGGCCGTCGGGCGTGACGATCATCTCCTTCTTGCGCCCGTGGACGCGCAGCCGGCCGTCCGCGTCGAGCGCGCCGACGTCGCCGGTGTGGAACCAGCCGTCCCGGAATGCGGCGGCGGTCGCCTCGGGGGCGTTGTAGTACCCGCCGGTGACGTTGCCGCCGCGCACGAGGATCTCCCCGTCGTCCGCGATCCGCACCTCGATGCCGGCGATGGGCCTGCCCACTGACCCGCGCCGGGTCCGGAACGGGTGGTTGAGGGTGACGATCGGGGCGGTCTCGGTGAGGCCGTAGCCCTGGATGACCAGGAAGCCGAGCCGCGACCAGAACGCCTCCACCTCGGGATCGAGCGGCGCCGCGCCCACGACGAACGACCAGAACTTGTAGCCGAACAGGCGGTGCACCCGGCGGTAGCGCCACCAGCGCCGCGCCACGTGCTCCGGCTTGTCCAACGGCGCCGCCGCCTCCGGCGCGACGTGCACGACGTAGTCGCGCAGCACGTCGAGGATCCTGGGCACGCAGACCAGCACCGACACCCGGCGGGTCCGGATCCGGCGGACGATGTCGGCCGGGTTGTAGCCGCGCATGAAGACGGTGACGCCCTCCAGCATCGGCGGCACGAAGGTCGCCATCGCCTGGCCGAACATGTGGCTGAGGGGCAGCAGGTTCAGGAAGCGGATGGGGAAGAAGGGACGCCCGTACTTCGCGTACTTCCGGACCTCGCGCTCCACCGGCACGATGTTCGCGAGCACGTTCGCGTGCGTGATCCGGACCCCCTTGGGCTCGGCCGTGGCTCCCGACGTGAAGATGATCTCGGCCAGGTCGCCGGGGGCCGGGCGATCCGCGGCGCCCGGGTCCGGCGCCGCGCCGAGGACGTCGGGCGCGGGCGCCCCGGGCCGCGCGTTCTCGAATCCCCCGTCTGCGGCCAGCGCCCCTTCGAGCGGCCAGGTCTCGACACCGTTCAGCTCCGGCAGCCGGAGGTCCCGGCCGGCGACGACCAGCGGGGCCGAGACGATCCGCACGATGCGTCCGACCAGATCGGAGGAAGCACGCAGGTCGATGGGGACGGCCACCGCGCGGGCGAGCAGGCAGCCCCAGAAGACGACGATCCACTCGGCGCGGTTCTCTCCCCACAGCACCACGCGGTCGCCGGGAGCGAGGCCGAATCGCCGCAGACGCTCGGCGAAGACCAGGGCGGCCCGGCGAATCTCGTCGTACGACCACGTGTAGCTGCGGTAGCCCCCGTCGTAGACCAGGAACGGGCGGTCCGACCGGATGCGGTCGTCGAAGAAATCGAGTAACGTGTCGCGCGGCATGCTGCTCCTGGCCCGACAATCGTCGCCTGCGGCTCCGCTTGCCGCTCAACCGGGCCTGGCTAGCAGTCTACGCCGTTCTACGGCGCAGATTCCTAGCGGAACGAGGCGCCCACGTTGAAGGCCACCTGCGTCTGGCGCGGCGAGGCGGGGGCGTCGTCCAGCTCCGGCAGCGGGCTGATGGCGTAGAGGCGGATGTCGATGGTGAACGCGACGCGGTCGCTGATGAACCAGCGCATGCCGCCACCGTAGTTCAGGGTGTTCGCGGCGCGCTGATCCGGTTCCTCGGGGTTCAGCGGGTCCACGGGAAACAGCGACAGGCGCGATGACCCGAGCCCGCCGCTCAGGTAGCTCCAGCCGTTGCGGTGGCCGAAGTTGAAGGAGAGCTGGGATCCGAGGGCGGAGAACCGCTTGCGCAGGATTGGGCCGTCGGGGTCTTCGGAGCGCTCGCCGGGGGCCTGGGCCGCGCTCGAGGCGTGATAGCTCGCCCCCAGGCCGAAGGTGATGCCCAGCAGACGGAAGACGTACACGTGCCCGCCGACGTCGTAGCCGAAGCCGCGTCCGGGCGTGTCGAGGACCGGCAGCTCGCGGGCGGCGGCGAGCTCGCCGTTGCGGGCGAACGGAATCAACGTGCCGCGGACGTCGAAGACGTAGCCGCCGATCGGTTCCTGGGGCGGCTGCGCGCGCGCCGGAAGGGAGGTCGCAAGCAGCGATGACAGGATGGAGAACAGCCACAGCCAGTGGCGCGCGGCGGGAGCGGTCGGCCGGGTCACTCGAATCAGTATACGGGCGGCGCCCGCGAGGCGGCCGATGAGCGCGCTGGTCGCGCCGGCCGCCATCGAAGCGGCCGCGGCGCGGATCCGGGGCACGGTCCGCCGCACGCCGCTGGTCGACGTCACCGACGTCGCCGGCCGTCCGCTGCACCTGAAGTGCGAGAACCTGCAGGTGGCGGGCGCGTTCAAGATCCGCGGCGCGTGCAACCTGGTCACGCAGATCGCGTCCGGCCCGGACGTGCGCGGCGTCATCACCTACTCGTCGGGCAACCACGCGCAGGCGGTGGCGTGCGCGGCGCGCGGGCTCGGGCTGCCGGCGGTGGTCGTCATGCCCGAGACGGCGCCGGACGTCAAGGTCGAGGGGACGCGTTCGTACGGCGCCGAGGTGTTCTTCGAGGGGACCACGTCGGTGCAGCGGAAGCGGCGGGCCGAGGCGATTGCCGCCGAGCGGGGGCTGACCATGGTGCCGCCGTTCGACCATCCGGAAATCATCGCCGGGCAGGGCACGGTCGGCCACGAGATCCTGCAGGACGGGCCGTCGGTCGACACCGTCTACGCGCCGGTCGGCGGCGGCGGGCTCATCGCGGGGGTGGCCGCCGCGGTCAAGCAGCGGCGGCCGGCGACCCGTATCGTCGGCGTCGAGCCGGTCGGGGCGGCGGCCATGGCCCGCTCGGTCGAGGCGGGCGCGCCGGTGACTCTCGACGCGGTGGCGAGCATCGCCGACGGGCTGCTCCCGGTGCGCCCCGGCGACCTGACCTTCGCCCACGTCGCCGCGTTCGTCGACCGCATCGTGACGGTGGAGGACGAAGCCATCGCCGCCGCCGTCCGCTGGCTGGCGGTGCGGGCGAAGCTGGTCGTCGAGCCGAGCGGCGCCGCCACGGTGGCCGCCGTGCTCTTCTCGGGGCGGTCGGACGCCGCCGCGGACGGCGCGACCGTCGCGATCCTCAGCGGCGGCAACATCGCCCCGGCGAAGCTGGCGGCGCTGCTGTAATCAGAACCGCACGCGGATGCCGCCGAACGCGCTGCGCGGAATGCCGGGTCCGATGAACCGCGGAACGCTGGCGTCGGGCACCTCGCGCAGGAACACCTCCAGCTCGGCCAGCACGCCGCTGGTCGCGTAGCGCCTGTCGAGCAGGTTCTCGATGCGCGCGAACAGCTCGACGCCGTTGTCGAAGCGATACGAAGAGCGCAGGTTCACGATCCCGTAGCCCTCCAGGGGGATCTGGTCGTTGCCCTCGTCGCCGAGGAAGAACCGGCTGGACGAGACCACCGCCTCGAGGGCGAGGTCCCAGGCGTCGGTCAGGTCCTGCCGCACGCCGGCCTTCAGGCTGTGCCGCGGGATCCCGGGCAGCCGGTCGCCGGGTACGACGATGACGCCGTCGTCGGTGGCTGCGTCGTTGACCTCCTCGTCGCTCGGCAGCAGGAGCGACGATTCGAACGTCGCGTCCACCAGCCCGTAGCTCATGTACCAGGCGGTGCGCGCGATGCCCCCGCCGAGCTCGACGTCGAGCCCCGAGCGCGCCGTGGCGCCCGCGTTCTGGAAGTAGCCGGTGCCGATCAGCTCGGGCGACGCAATGAACAGGATGTCGTCGTCGATCCGGGTGCGATAGGCCGCCACCGACCATTCGCCCCGTCCGAAATCGGACCGCCAGCGTCCCCGGACCCCCATGTCGAACGACCGGGCGACGGCCTGCTCCAGCGGCGGGTCGGCGACGAACGCGTTGGGCACGCGGCACGGCTCGGCCGGGTCCGCGCAGCTCAGCTCGGCCGCGGTCGGGGCGCGGTTCGACTCGGAGTAGCGGGCGAAGAACGACGTGTTCTCGTCCGCCTCGAAGACGAAGCCGGCCGCCGGGTTGAAGCGCCCGAAGGTGTGGCTGCCGTTGAGCGACGTGCCCAGCATGTCGACGATGTCGATGCCCGCGCGGTTGAAGCGCCCGGACACGGTGACGTGGAACTGCTCGGTCAGCGACAGCGTGTCGCTGATGTACAGCCCGAACGCGCTGTTCGCCGTCTCCAGCTTCGTGTTGAACAGGTCGTCGCCGCCGAGGCCGTAGAGGCTCGTCAGCAGGCCCGATCCCAGCACGCCCCGGTCGGGCGTCAGCGAGCCCGGTTCGCTGCTCGACTCGAAGGCGACATCGGCGAGATCGGCCGACACGCCCACGACGAACACGTTCTCGCGCGCGCCGGCGCCGGTCGTCGCGGTCGCCTGCACCGTCGCTCCGTAGCCCTGCGCCAGGGTCGTGGTGCGGTTGTAGGCGCCGTCGCCGACGGCGTCGAGACTGGTGATGAAGCGGCCGGAGACGAGGTCGACCAGCGGCGTCGCCTCTTCTTCCTCGTCATCGTCGTCGTCGTCATCGTGTCCGTGGTCGTCGTCGTCATCGTCGTGTCCGTGGTCGTCGTCGTCGTCGTCGTCCGCGTGATGGTCGTCGTCGTCATCGTCCGCGTGATGGTCGTCGTCGTCATCGTCGTGGTCGTGTCCGTTGTCGTCGTCGTCGTGCCCGTTGTCGTCGTCGTCGTCGTCGCCGAAGCAGAGGGTCTGCTCCGGCGCGCCGGCGGGCAGCGCGTCGTCTTCGCAGACCCCGAACTCCGCCTCGTCGCCGTTCAGCGTGCGGCGGTCGAGGTCGCGGTAGTAGCCGGTGATCTGCACCGACCAGACGTCGGACGCGGCGACGTTGGCGCGGCCCTGCACGAAGCCCAGCCGGTTCTCGGTCTGGTCGGGGAAGGTGAACACCGCGGACCGGTCGATGTCGAGCAGCTCCACCGGGGCGGCCGCGTTGCCGGTCAGGAGCGTATCGGCGTAGGTGACGCTGATGCCGGCGTCGACGCCCCCGTCCCGGTAGCCGACGTCCGCGAACGCTTGCGTCACCTCCGAGGGGGACTCCACGCGCCACCCCTCCTCGGTGAAGTGCGACACGCCCCCGTAGAACGCCCACGGTCCGTTGTTGGCGCCGTACTCGGCGGTGGTCGTCAGGCGGCCGAACGAGCCTCCGGAGAACTCCCCGGCGAACCCGCGGTTGTCGAACCCGTCCTTCAGGTCGAGGGCGAGCGCGCCGCCGAGGGCGTTCAGGCCGTAGGTCGGGTCGGACCCGGCGCTGAGCTGCACCCGATCGAGGGCGAACTGCGGCATGAGATCGAACTGCACGGTGTCGCCGAACGGCTCGTTGATGCGCACGCCGTTCTGGTAGACGGCGATGCCCTGCGGCAGGCCGAGCAGCGGCGAGGCGGTGAAGCCGCGAAAGCGGAGGGTCGGCTGGAAGAGGTTGGTGGTCATGCCCTCGAGGGTCACCGCCCCGAGGCGCTCGTTCAGCGCGTCGGCCATCGAGGCCGCGCCGCGCGCCGCTAGATCGCCGCCGTCGATGACGGTGATCGCCGCCGCCAGGCGGTTGCGATCGACGCCGACGCCGGGCAGCGGGGTGACCCCGACCACGTCGACCTGCTCGGCAATCGCCGCGACGGGCAGCATCACGTCGACGACGCTCGCCTCGCCGGCGGCGATCTGCACGTCCTCCCGCACCTGCGTCTCGAAGCCGCTCAGCGTGAAGGTGAGGGTGTATGTCCCGGGGTCGAGGGCCAGCATGTACGCGCCGCCCGCATCGGTCGCAGCCGTGACCGGCGGCGCGGGCGCGGCCTGCGCGGTGACCGTGACGCCCGACGCCGCGGCCCCCTGCGCATCGGTCACCGTGCCGGTCAGCGACCCGGTCTGCGCCGCGGCGGCCGATGGCGCGCCGAGGCAGAGCACGGCGGCCCCGATGACGGCGAGCCGATGGAGCGGGTTCCCGGAGGCGCGGCGCCGCGCGGCGGCGGGGACGACGAGCGGATGGTCGGCTGGCGAGAAATTCATGTCTGTACATTCCGTTGCCCGCTGATCCGTTCAGGCCGAATCTCGGCGGCCGGCCACGGCGCGGCGGCGCAATCGCATCGTCTCCCCCGGCAGTACCGGCGTCGAGGCGGTCGGCGCCCGCTCGGGTCCAGGCCGGGCGCACCCCGCGCCCCGTGTCCCCAAGCCGCGCGACTCCTTCGCCCGCCCCCGGGGGCGCGACCCTTCGACCCGGTTGCCGCGTCGGGTGTAGACTGCCCGGCGAGAACGCATGGCGCCCGCGGTTCACGACCACGCACTCGATCTGCCCCTCGGCGTGGGGGAGTCCGTCGCCCCGGCGGCGCCGGACGAGGCCCGGCGGGCCGTGCTGCTGCTGTTCGATGCGCATCGCGGCGGCGTGCACCGCTACGTGCGGGCGCTCGGCGTGGCCGACCGGGACGGGGACGACATCGTCCAGGAGGTCTTTCTCGCGCTGTTCGATCACGTGGCGCGCGGGAGGGACCGGTCGAATCTGCGGGGCTGGATCTTCAAGGTGGCGCACAACCTCGCCCTCCGGCACCGGGCGCGCGAGGCGCGGCGGCGGCGCCTGGGTTCGCTGCTCGAGCCCCGTCCGGTATTCGATTCGACGCCCACGCCGGAGGACCGCTACCTGAACGGCCAGCGGCAGGCCCGGCTGCTGGCGGTCGTCGATGCGCTTCCGGCACGGGACCGGCGTTGTCTGCAGCTTCGGGCGGAGGGTCTCGGGTATCGCGAGATCTCGCGCGTGCTTGGCATCTCGCTGGGCAGTGTCGCCAATTCGCTGGCACGCGCGCTGGCGCGGCTTCGACGCGCCGACGAGAGGTAATGCCATGTGGCGCAAGGTCAGGCACCTGTCCGACGGCGAGTTGCTGTTGTTGGCCGACGAGGGCGCGCTCTCCGCACGGCGCCGGTCGATCGCGCTGGCGCACGTTGCCGAGTGCCCGTCGTGCGCGCGGCGCCGGGCCGCGCTGGCCGCGGCGGCGGGCGAGGCGGGCCAGGCCTGCCGCGAGAGGCCGATCGCGCTGCCGCCGCCCGACGTGGCGCGTGCCCGGCTGCGTGCGGCGATGGAGAACCGGGCGCCGGGCGCGCCGGAACGGGTGTGGGCGGTGCGCGGCCTCGCGGCGGCGGCGGTTCTCGCGGTCGCCGTCCTGTCCTGGTCCGGCGGGGGCGGGAGCGCGCCCGGACCCGCGGGTGCGGCGGCGGCGGCCGACTCCGCGGGGGTCGTGTCCGGCCTGCTGCTGCCGCGGCCCGATCTCACGCCGGGCAGCGTCCGGCCGGTCGCCATGAAGGACATCTGCGGCAGCACGCTTGCGGGCGGTCCGGTGGTGGCGTCGCAGGTGCCGCGGCAGGTGTTCGCGGCCTACGGCGTGGACTACCGGCGCGCCGGGGACTACGAGCTGGACTTCCTGATCACGCCGGAGCTGGGCGGCGCCTCCGAGGCCAGCAACCTCTGGCCCCAGCCGTATCGCAGCGTCACCTGGAACGCCTACGTCAAGGACGAGCTCGAGCGGCATCTGCGGCGTCTCGTCTGCCAGGGCGCGGTGGACCTGGCGACGGCCCAGCAGGAGCTGGCGGGCGACTGGATCGCCGCCTACAAGCGGCGCTTCGACACCGAGCGGCCCTTGCGCGACTACGGCCGGTTCCCGCTGACCGCCAGCGACGTCGAGGCGCTGCAGGCCGAGGCGCTCGAGCGGCGGCTGCTGCCGCCGGCGCGGCGTTCGTGAGCATGCGAAGGACATCTCTCGGGCCGGGAACTTGCGCCGTGGAACACGGTCGGCGTGCGTTCCGCCCTGCAGGCGCCCGGGGCATTCGGCGCTGGAACCGGACACGGAGCCTCGTGACGGCTTCGACGGCGTTCGCGTTGGCGTTGGCGGTCGGCGTGGCGGCGGTCGCGGGCGTTGGAGCGGAGGCGCAAACGCCGTCGCTGGTCAGGATCGGGGCCATACCGACTTCCGCCCCGGCGACGGCCCTGACGGCGGGCGACGGCCATCTTGTTGTCGGCGTCGGTTCAAGCGTGCACGTGATCGACGTGTCGCGCCCCGCCGCGCCGGCGTCCGTCGGCGCCTACGACTTCGAGCAGCCGGTGCTGGGCCTGACCGCCGCCGGCGATGCGGTCTACGTGGCCAACAGCCACGACGGTCTCCGCCGGCTGGACCTGTCCGACCCGGCGGCGCCGCGGCTGACCGGAACCTCCGCGACGCGTGGGCAGGCCGTCGGCGTCGCGGCGTCGGGGACCCGCGTCTTCGTCGGCGACAATTCGCTCGGCGTCGACATCGTGGACACGGCCGGCGAGGTCCGGCGCGCCGGCGAGTATCTCGGCGACGGGTTCCCGCGCGGCATCGCCGCCGCCGGCCCGCTGGTCTTCGTGGCGGATCAGCCGGCCGGGTTGATCGTGGTAGACGTCTCGGACCCCGCCGCGCCGGCGGTGGTCGGCAGCCTGTCGCTGGGCCGCGATCCGGTCACGCAGGTCTTCGCGCCGGACGCGCGCTCGGTCGGCGCCGCGCCGGGCGTGATCTGCATCGTCAGCGGGCGCGTCGGCCTCCAGGCGGTCGACGTCTCCGACCCGGCCGCGCCGGTCGTGACCGCGCCCGTTCCCGTTGCCGGCCGGGTGGCCGGCGCCGCGATGTGGGACCGGCTCGTCTACGCCGCCGCCGGCGATGGGCTGCAGGTGTTCGACCTGACCGATCCCGCCCGGCCCACGCTCGTCGGCGAGTCCGTTCTCGGCGCGTCGGCCGGGACGGTGGCGGTCAACGAGGAGCTGGTCTTCGCGGCCACGCCGAGCGAGGTTGTCGTTTTCCGTCGGCAGTAGGCTGCCGCGAGGAACAGCGGAGTTCTTGCCGCGGGCTCCTTCGAGGCACTGCAAGCAGGAGGTTACAGGTGCAGCGCGTTGGCAGTCGGCAGGTCGAGACAGAGTCGTTTCGTGAGCGGGCCGCAAGGTCGCTGCTGGCGCTGCCGTGTGCGGCCCTGGTGCTGGCCGGGGCACCGGCCGGGGCGCAGGAGTGGGCCCAGTTCCGCGGGCCGGGCGCGGCGGGGGTGGTCGCCGACAACCCCCGCCTGCCGGAGCGCTGGAGCGCGACCGAGAACGTCGCCTGGCGCACGCCGCTGCCGGGTCTCGGGTGGAGCTCGCCGATCGTCGCCGGCGGCCTGGTGTTCCTGACCACGGTGGCGAGCGACGGCGAGGTCGAGACCCCTGAGAGCGGCTGGTACCGGTTCGGCGAGCGGGACGTCCCCGCGGACGTGCACCACTGGCTCGTCTACGCGCTCGATCTGGAGACGGGGGAGGAGCGCTGGCGCCGGGAGGTGCACACCGGCGTGCCCGCCTCGTCGCACCACCTGAAGAACACCTTCGCGTCCGAGACCCCGGTCACCGACGGGGAGCGGCTGTACGTCCTTTTCGGCAACGTCGGCCTCTACGCCCTCGGCTTCGACGGCACGCTGCTCTGGTCGCGCGCGCTGCCGCCGTCCGAGACCCGCAACGGCTGGGGCACGGCGTCGTCGCCGGTGCTGCACGACGGCCGGCTCTACCTGGTGGTCGACAACGAGGAGCAGTCCTACATCGCGGCGCTGAGCGCCGAGACCGGCGCCGAGGTGTGGCGCACGGACCGCGACGAAGGGTCCAACTGGTCGACGCCATACGTCTGGGAGAACGCCCGGCGCACCGAGATCGTGACCACCGGCACGGACCGGATCCGTTCCTACGACCTCGACGGCCGGCTGTTGTGGGAGCTGGCCGGCATGTCCACCATCGTGATCCCGACCCCCATCGCGGCCCACGGCCTGCTCTACCTGGAGTCCGGCTACATCGCCGACTACTTCCGCCCGGTCTACGCCATCCGGCCGGGCGCGTCCGGCGACATCTCGCTGGCCGAGGGGGAGACCGCCAACCGGTTCGTGGCGTGGTCGCTGGAGCAGGGGGGCTCGTACCACCCCTCGCCGCTGGTGTACGGCGACCACTACTACACGCTGCTCGACCGCGGGATGCTGACCTGCCACGACGCCCGTACCGGCGCGGAGATCTACGGCCGGCAGCGGATCGACGTGGGCCAGGCGTTCACCGCCTCGCCCTGGGCCTACAACGGCAGGATCTTCGCGCTCAGCGAGCAGGGCACGACCTACGTCATCGAGGCGGGGCCGGCGTTCCGGATCCTGGCCGAAAATCCCCTGGACGAGTTCACGATGGCGACGCCGGCCATCCTCGACGACAGCCTGGTCATCCGCACCGCCGAGGCGGTCTACCGCATCGCCGAACGCTGAGCGCCGGAGATCCATCCGCACCGCCGAAGCGGTGTACCACATCGCCGAGCGCTGACCGTCAGGATCGCTGGCCGGCAATCAACTCGTAAACCCTGTCGATCCGGCCCGCAAGCGCGTCGATTCGTCTTCCCTGCTCGGCATGCGCCGCGTCGTTGCGCGTCTCGTAGTGGGCGAGCATCCGCCAGACGCCGAACAGCGTCGCCGCGACCGTGCCGATGGCGGTCCAGATATCGGTCATCACCACCTCCGGCGCAAGGGCTTCGGTCACGACCCGGAAAGCGCCGTCGCTCTCACTTCCCCGGAACGCGCTCGAGGAGTGCCCGCACCCACGCGACATCGCCCTCGAGGAGCTTCTTGATGCTCGTATCCATCGCGCGGAGGTCGGTCTCGAGGTTCGAGTGCGCCCTGTCGTTGTTCCCGAGTTCGCGATGCAGGAAGAAGCCGATGACACCGAGCAGGCCGGCGATGACGCCGAGCAGCACCGTGACGGCAGCCGACAGCTCCAGCGTGATGGGTGGCGCGGTCTGTGTCGCGAGGAGCGGGGTGGGCATCGTCATGTCTCCCGGTGGTCAGGTCGCGAGATCATCCGGGCCGCCGAGGCGGTCTACCGCATCGCCGAGCGCTGACCGTCAGGATCGCTGGCCGGCAATCAGCTCGTAAACCCTGTCGATCCGGCCCGCCAGCGTGTCGAGCCTGCTTCCCTGCGAGTCGATCCTGCTATCCAACGTGTCGATCCTGGCGCTCAGGTCGGTGCGCACCGCGTCGATTCGTCTTCCCAGCTCGGCATGCGCCGCGTCGTTGCGCGTCTCGTAGTGGGCAAGCATCCGCCAGACGCCGAACAGCGTTGCCGCGACGGTGCCGATGGCGGTCCAGATATCGGTCATCACCACCTCCGGCGCAAGGGCTTCGGCCCCAACCTGCGAAGCGCCGCTCGCCACTCTCGCCGGCGCCGCAGCCGCCGCCGGGGGCGCAAGGGCTTCGGCCCCAACCTGCGAAGCGCCGTCGCTCCTGCGTCTTCGATTGTCGGTCGGACGACTGCCGTTGTCCAACCGTGGCGGCACGTAGTTCGAGCGCCCACGCATCGCCCGGTAGCGTGGCGGCTCACGTGCCGCGTTGCCTGTCGACCGCACGGTTCGACCGGCGCTCGGCGTATAATCATCGTTTCCCGTCTCCCGCGACTCCGTTGCAGGCGGGCTCTGTACAACAAGGAGCGTTTCATGCGAGGCGATACGAGGTTGCCGGCGGTTTCCCTGGCCGCGTTGCTGCTCACACTGCCCGGTGCGGCTTCGGCCGGCGCCGACGACGCCACCCCCACGTTCACGAAGGACGTGGCGCCGATCTTCCAGCAGAAGTGCCAGGCGTGCCATCGGCCGGGCTACATCGCACCGATGTCGCTCGTGACCTACGCGGAATCGCGGCCCTGGGCGCGGTCGATCAGGACCCGCGTGGAGACGCGCCAGATGCCGCCGTGGCACATCGACAAGTCGGTCGGCATTCAGGACTTCGAGAACGATCGCTCGCTGACCGACGAGGAGATCGACACCATCGTGCGCTGGGTCGACGCCGGGGCGCCGCGCGGCAACCCCGAGGACATGCCGCCGCCGGTGGAGTTCGCCGACGACGACGTCTGGAACTACGCCGGCCTGTTCGGCGGCCCGCCGGACCTGGTCGTCTACTCGACGCCGTACACCGTGCCGGCGGTGGCGCAGGACCGCTGGTGGAAGCCGGAAGTGCCGACCGGGTTGACCGAGGACCGCTGGATCCGGGCCATCGAGATCCGCCCGTCGAGCGTCGACGGCCGCCGCGTCACGCACCACGCCCTCGCGCGCCTGCAGCAGGAGGAGGACGACGATCTCGGCGCGGCCTCGGACGTCGGCCCGGGCCTGCTGATGGAGTGGGCGGTCGGCAAGCAGGGCGAGATCATGCGGCCGAACAGCGGCAAGCTCATCAAGGCCGGCGCGAGCATCCTGTGGGACGTCCACTACCACGCGGTCGGCGAGGAGATCACCGACACCGTGGAGCTCGGCCTCTACCTCTATCCGAAGGGCGAGGAGCCGAAGCACCGGCAGGTGCTGTCGGCGTTCAGCACCATCGAGGGCGGCAGCGACCACCTGTCGATCCCGCCGAACCAGGTGACGATCACCGAGCGCTTCCACGTCCTGAAGCAGAATGGGCGGGTGGAGAACTACCAGCCGCACATGCACCTGCGCGGCAAGGGGATGCAGATGACGGCCATCCTCCCCGACGGGACCACCGAGGTCCTGAGCCGAGTGAGCGACTTCAACTTCAACTGGCACCTCAACTACGTGTACGCCGACCACGCGGCGCCGCTGCTGCCGAAGGGGACCGTGCTGCACCTGAAGTCGTGGTACGACAACACGTCGGGCAACCGGGCGAACCCCGATCCCAACCAGTGGGTCGGCTACGGCGACCGGACCGTCGACGAGATGGGGCACGCCTGGGTCAACGTCACCTACCTGGACGACGACGACTTCGCGGCGGCGGTGGCCGAGCGCGAGGCGCTGACGACGACGAACGACGAGTAGCGTTCGCCGGAAGACCGGCGCCTGCCGGCCCGGCGGGCCGTTGGGCCGGCAGGCGAAGACACCGGGAGCCGCCCTCGTCGCGGGGCGGCTCCTCTGACGTACGAGGAGGCTGGCCGCATGCGCTTGGACGGTTCGGCGGAATGGACGACGGCGGTGGCGGTGCTGCTCGGGCTGGCGGCCGGCGCCGGCGCGGCCGGGGCGCAAGTGCCCGGGACGCTGCAGGAGTTCGGGGCGCCGGTCTATCCGGCCTACGAGGGGTGGTACGAGAATCCGGACGGCAGCATCACCCTGCTCGCCGGCTACTTCAACGCCAACACCGAGCAGATCGTCGACCTGCCCGTCGGCGCCGGCAACTACATCGAGCCGGGACCGGCCGACCAGGGGCAGCCGACACGGTTCGCGCCGGGCCGCTCCTGGGGCGTCTTCACCGTCCGCATCCCCGGCGGCGATCCGGACGCCCGGTTGATCTGGCACCTGACCGCGAACGGCGAGACGGTGTCGATTCCGATGCATCTCGATCCGTTGTGGATCCTCGAGCCGTTCGAGGACGCCGCCAACGGCAACAAGCCGCCGGTGGTGCGCTTCGCGCCCGACGGCGAGGAATTCACCGGACCGCCGATCGGCATCGCGCGGGAGCTGACCGCCGCGGTGGGAGCGCCGCTGGAGCTGGCCGTCTGGACGTCCGACGAGAAGCCCACGGACAACTTGGTCGCGGCGTCCCGGCGGCCGCGGCCCGCCCTGATCCTCCGCTGGCACGTGCTCCGTGGGCCGGGCGAGGTGGAGTTCTCCACGCCGGTGCAGGAGTTCGCCGACTCGTCGGACCAGAACCCGACGACGACCGCGACCTTCGCCGCCGCCGGCGACTACGTCCTGCGCGCCGAGGCCCTCGACGAGACGGGGGTTGGGGGCAGCGGCTTCCAGTGCTGCTGGACGTCGGCGCTGGTCGCGATCCGCGTGTCCGAGTAGGAACGCCGGCGCTGTGCGCCGTCGCGCCGGCGGCCGGCGCCGGCGGAGGGACCCAGCGTTTTTGGCGCAGGGCTGGCGGGGCTTCGCCTCCGACCGAAGAGACATGTAGGCCTGTGTAGTTGCTGCGAGCCGAACTTGACGCAACGGTAAAGGCCCCGGTAGTTCAAGGCGTCTACGCTTCAACGATGAAGAGATCCGGAAACGGCGGCCCCGGGTTGCCCGCCCGGGCGCTGGCCGCCCTGCTCGGCTGTTGTGTGCTCGCCGCTGCTACGGCGCGGGCCGCGGGTCCGGCGCAGGGCGGGTCGGCGCCGGCGGCAGCCGTCGTCACGGTCGAGCCGTTCGTCAACATCTCGCGGAATCCGGCGGACGCCTGGCTGGGCGCCGGCATCGCCGGCACCGTCGCGGCGGATCTCGACGCGCTGGGTTTCGCGGTCGTTGAAACGCCTGATGCGGCCGCCGGGCGCGACGTGCGCTGGGTGGTGGCCGGTGCGTATCAGCGGCTGGGGGAGCGGCTGCGGCTGACCGCGCGCCTGACCGAGGCGGCTACCGGCGTGGTCGTGGCGTCGGTGCGTCTGGACGGCGCGCTCGACGAGGTCTTCGCCCTGCAGGATCGGATTGTCGCCGAGCTGACGGCGGGCGTCGGCTGGAACGCCGGCACGACGCGGCCGACTCCCCGCGGCCGGGCGGCGCCGCCCGCCGGAACGGGCGCTCCGGTGCGTGCCGGCGTTCCCGGGCGGCGCGTGCCGGCCGCGCCGCCGGGCTTCCTCGAGGGGATCATCACGCCGCGGTCGAGCGGCGGCGCGGCGCCGGCCGGCGAGCCGGGACGCCCGGCGCCGGCGCCGGAGGAACGGGCGGAAGCGCCGTTGCCTGCCGCTGCCGGTGGGAACGCATCTCCCGGCGTCATGGGCGGACCCGCGGCCGGCTTCGTACCCGCCGCCGGCATCCTGGCCGGGCGTCCGAGCGTGGAGCCGGTGCGCACGAGCGACCCGCCGAGCATCGACGGCCGCCTCGACGACGCCGTCTGGCGCCGGGCGGCGCGCATCACCGAGTTCGTCCAGCAACAGCCGCTCGACGGCGCGCCGGCCACCGAGGAGACCGATCTCTACATCGCCTACGACACGCAGAACCTCTACTTCGGCGTGCACGTCCACTACTCCGACCCCGTGCTGATCCGCGCGAACCGGTCGGATCGCGACCAGACCTTCAGCGACGACACGATCACGCTGTACTTCGATCCGTTCCTCGACCAGCAGCGCGCCTACGTCTTTTCCGTCAACGGCTACGGGGTCCAGAGCGACGGCATCCTCGACTCGACCACGCCGACGGGGGGCATGGGCGGCGGCGGGCGGCGCAGCAGCGGCGGCGGCCGGCCCGGCGGCGGCGGCGGGTCCGGCGGCGGCGGACGCCGGGGTGGGATGAGCGCGTCGCTGGCCGCGGCGCTCGGCGGCGCACCGGCCGGCGACACCTCCTGGGACGCCCTGTTCGAATCGAGCGGCACCCTGGTCGAGGACGGCTGGACGGCCGAGATGGCGATTCCCTTCAAGAGCCTGCGCTATCCGTCGCGCGGGCGCGGCGAGCGCCACCGCTGGGGCTTTCAGGTCGTACGGACGATCCCGAGCAAGAACGAGACCGACGTCTGGGCTCCCATCTCGCGCGACGTCGCCGGCTTCCTGCCGCAGATGGGCCTGCTCGACGGGCTGGCCGACCTGTCGACGAGCCGCAACCTGGAAATCCTGCCCACGCTCACCGCCATCCAGTTCGGATCGCTCGACACCGGGACCGGCGTCTTCGAGGACGGCGACCCGGACCCCGAGGGCGGCGTGAACGTCAAGTACGGCGTGACCCCCAACCTGACGTTCGACTACACCTACAACCCCGACTTCTCGCAGATCGAGTCCGACATCCCGCAGATAGAGGTCAACCAGCGGTTTCCGCTCTTCTATCCGGAGCTGCGGCCGTTCTTCCTGGAGGGGCAGGAGATCTTCCAGGTGCCGGGGCAGGTCAACCTGGTCCACACGCGCACCATCGTCGACCCGCGGCAGGGCGCGAAGCTCACCGGCAAGGTGGGCAACACCACGGTCGGCGTGCTGGTCGCCAACGACGAGGCCCCGGGCCAGGTGGAGGGCGTCGACCCGTCGTTGCAGGGCAGGACGGCGCAGGTGGCCATCGCCCGGGCGCGCTACGATCTGTATGCCGAGTCGTACCTCGGCGTCATCGCGACGGATCGGGAGTTCGGCGACGGCTACAGCCGGGTGGGCGGCGTGGACGGCCGGTTCCGGCTCGGGCGCACCTCGTCGGTGAGCTTCCAGGCGGCGGCGGCGCAGCACCGCAACCTGGAGGACGGCGACAACTCGGGACCGATATTTCATCTCGCTTACGACCGGACCGGGCGCAATCTCAGCTACTCGGCCGCCGTCGACAGCGTCCATCCCGAGTTCCGCACCGACACCGGCTTCGTGCTGCGCACCGACACCCGCGTGGCGCAGGCCAACGTCTCGTACCGCTGGTGGCCCGAGAACTGGCTGGTCAACTGGGGGCCGCTGGCCAGCTACAGCCGCAACTACGACTTCGAGGGCCTCCTGCAGGACGAGCAGGCCCAGGTCGGGGTGCGGGGCCTGATGTCGAACAGCATGATCTGGGTCGCCATGGCCAACCGCGACATGGAGCGCTACGGCGGGATCGAGTTCTTCAAGACGAACGCCTTCCTGGGAGGCGGGTTCGCGGCCAGCCGCCGCCTGTCGGCCGGGGGCTTCTTCAACTGGGGCGACCAGATCCGCTACGGCGACGACCCGTTCCTGGGCAACGGCGCCACGGCCACGCTGTTCGCCTCGGTGCGGCCGATGTCGCGGCTCAACGCCGACCTGAACTTCATCACCAGCCGGCTGCACGATCCGCGATCGGCGGAGCAGGTCTTCGACGTCAAGATCTACCGCGCCCTGACCACCTACCAGTTCACCAACCGGCTGCTGCTGCGCAACATCCTGGAGTACAACGCGTTCAGCGGCACGCTGGCCGCCAACCTGCTCGTCACCTACCGGGTGAACGCGGGGACGGTCTTCTTCGTCGGCTACGACGATCACTACCAGCAGGGCGACCTGATCGACAGCACGATCTTTCCGACGACCCGCTTCGAGCAGACCAACCGCGCGATCTTCACGAAGCTGTCGTATCTGTTCCGGTTCTGATGGAGAGTGCCGTGACCGCGCTCTCGGTCAACGTCAACAAGATCGCCTGGCTGCGCAACTCGCGCGAGGGGGCCCGGCCGAGTGTGCCGGACTCGGCGCGCACCGCCATCGCGGCCGGCGCGCGCGGCATTACCGTCCACCCGCGGCCCGATCGGCGCCACATCCGCCCGGCCGACGTCGAAGCCCTGGCCGCGTTGCTGGCGGCCGAGGCGCCGCACGTCGAGTTCAACATCGAGGGCAACCCGGCCGCCGGCCCGCGCGACAACGGCTATCCGGGGTTCACCCGGCTCATCGAGACGGCCCGCCCCGACCAGGCGACGCTGGTCCCGGACGCCGACGCGCAGCTCACCTCCGACCACGGCTGGGACCTGTCCGACCCGGCCGCGGCCCGCTTCGTGCGGGAGGTCGCGGGCCGCTACCGCGCGTGGGGCGTCCGCGTCAGCCTGTTCATGGATCCGGTCGCGGAGCAGATCGCGCGCGGCAAGGAGTGCGGGGCCGACCGGGTCGAGCTGTACACCGGTCCCTACGCCGAACTCGTCGAGCGCCACGGGCTCGAGCATCCGGAGACCCGCGCCTGCCGGGAGACCTATGCCCGCGCGGCGCGGTATGCGGCCGAGCTGGGGCTCGGGGTCAACGCCGGCCACGACCTGAACCTCGACAACCTCGCCGCGTTCATCGCCATCGGCGGCATCGCGGAGGTCTCCATCGGCCACGCGCTGATCGCCGACGCGCTGGAGATGGGCCTGTCGACGGCCGTGCGCCGGTACCTCGACGCCATCGCGGCCGGCGCGTCGGCGGCGACCGGGTCCGCACGATGATGCCCGACCGGCATGGCCCGGCGGTGCGCGTCGAGGGTCTCACGTTCAGCTACGGCGCCGGCGAGGTCCTGCACGGGATCTCCTTCGCGCTGCACGCGGGCGAGGTGGCCGGACTGCTCGGACCGAACGGCGCGGGCAAGAGCACGACGATCAAGGTCCTGACCGGCATCCTGACGCCGGGCGGCGGGACGGTTCGGGTCGCCGGGCACGCAATGCCGTCCGAGGCGGTCGAGGCGAAGCGGCGCATCGGGTACGTGCCGGAGGCCGCCGCGCTCTTCGAAAGCCTTACCGGCCAGGAGTTCCTGGAGCTGATGGGCCGCCTGCAGGACGTGCCCGAGGATCGCCTGCAGTTCCGCATCGAGCGGTTCCTGGAGCAGTTCGGCCTGGCCGACGACCGGCTGCTGCGCCTGGAGGGCTACTCCAAGGGAATGCGGCAGAAGGTGCTGCTGAGCGCGGCCCTGCTGCACGATCCCGACGTCGTGCTGCTCGACGAGCCGCTCTCGGGCCTCGACGTCAACGCCGGGATCATGGTGCGCGATCTGATCGCGGCGCTGGCCGCGCAGGGCAAGACCATCCTCTACAGCTCGCACGTGCTCGACGTGGTCGAGCGCGTGTGCGACCGCGCCCTGATCATCCACGAGGGCCGGCTCGTAGCGGACGGATCGCTCGATGCGCTGAAGGCCGCTACCGAGCGCGGCAGCCTGGAGGACGTCTTCCGGCAGCTTACGGACACCGAGGGGGCGGCGACCGGCGTCTCCGAGATCATCGAGGCGCTCCGGTCGTGACGGCGCTGGGAGCCCGTGGTGAAACGCCGCGCGGCGCCGAGAACGGCGAAGCCTTCGCCACGGGCCCCTCGGCCTTCGCCAGGCGGCTGTTCCGCGGGCCGGGATTCTCCCGGCTGCTCGAACGGTGCGGCATCGAGCCCCGCCGGTACTGGATCCTCGTCGATCTGTTCGAGACGCTGGGCGCGCGGCTGGAGCTGGCCGGGATGGGCGACGCCGCCTCGATGCGCGCCGTCACGGTCATCTGGTTCCTCCTCTCGATCTTCATCAGCCTCGTGCTGGTCGCGACCGGCGCCGCGCCGGGGACCTACCTGGGCGTCTTCCTGGCGCTGACCGTGTTCCAGCTCGGCGTCGTCCTGGTGGCCGAGGTCGCCGAGAGCCTCGTGAATCCGGTCGACGGACTCGTCCTGGCGCACCAGCCGGTGAACGGCGCCACTTGGTCCGGCGCCAAGCTGACGCACCTGGTGCGGATCGTCGTCTACATCGTGGCGGGGGTGAACGGCGCGCCGGCGCTGGCCGGCGTGCTGCTTTCGCACCCGGACGCGTACTCTTCGCTGCTCTATCCGCCGGCGCACCTGGCGATCGCGCTCGCCACCGGGCTGCTCGTCGCGCTGTCCTGCTGCGGCCTGTTCGGGTGGCTGGTCCGCTTCGTGCCCGTCCGGCGCCTGAAGGCGGCCGCCGCGGTCGTGCAGGCCCTTCCCATGATCGGCATATTCGGGTTTCGCTACCTGGACGATCTGCTGGCGGACGTCGAGGCCCGGGCAGCCGCGATCGAGCTGCCCGCCGAGTGGAGCGCCGCCGCCGCGGCGGTGCCGGGGGGATTGCCTGCGCTGCTGGGCGCGGGAGGTGCCGCCGTGGCCGGCAGCGTGGTCTTCTTCGGGCTGCGCGCGCTGTCGCGCGACCACCTGATCCGGGCGTCGAGCCTGATGCGCTCCGGTGCCCGGAGGCGGCGCGGGCGGAGACGACCGCGCGTCGGACCGTGGATCGGACGGATCGCCGGCGGTCAGCCCGGCCGGGCCGGATACGAGTATCTCCGCGCCCTCGTTTTCCGGGACTGGCAGTTCCTCCGCAGCATGGCCATGAACGCCGCGGGTCTGGTCGTGTTGTTCGTCGGCCTGCCCGTGGCCGGGCTCGAAGCGTCGCCGTTCGGTCCCGGTTTCGCCCCCGCGCACTTCCTCCCCCACCTGCTCGGCATGCTGATTCTCATCGTGTGCCTGTTCCTGGCGTACGGAAACGACTACAAGGGGGTCTGGTCGTTCGGCGTCGTGCCCGACTCGGCGTTCCGTCCGTTCGCGCGCGGCATCCACGCGGCGCTGTGGCTCGTGCTGGTCGCCCTGCCGAGCGTCTTCTGGCTGCTGGTGCTCGCCTGGTTCTGGGGCTTTCGCGATGCCGCGCTGTTCATTGCCTACTGCACGGCCGCCGCCTCCGTCTATCTGGGCGTGTGCCTCCGGCTGATCGCAGGCATCCCGTTCGGCAGGCAGATGGCGCCGTCCCGGCAGGTCGCGACGTTCGGGCTCTTTCTGGTCTTCTTCCTGGCCGCGGCGGTGGCGGTTGCGCTGCAGTACGTGCTGTTCCGTTCCGTCGCCGCGGTCGTTGCCGTGACGCTCGTCACCGGCGCCGGCGCGTACCTCGTGACGCGGGTGACCGTGGGCGATCTCGCCTCCCGCATGCGGGCCGGCCTGCGTCCGGTGGCGTCGGGATCGATGTTCCGCTTCGCCCACGCGGAAGACGCGTAGCGGGGGATACCGTTCTCTCGGAGCGACCGTACGCTGCAGCGTCGGCGCCCCCGCGGGCCTCTTGACGATCAGCAGGGATCGCGCCTTTGCCGACTACTCCGCGCCCGTATTGTGGTAACGGCGAGTAGCGGGAGACGTCACGGCTGATGAGCCTGTTCGCGTCTGCCGGACGTGACCGCCGAAGACCTCATCGCCGGGTGCTCGAGCTGGGGGCAGTCGCTGCCGCGTTATCGGCCCCACGCCGGCCGGCCGCGTTCCCAGCCTCCGGCCGGGCCCGTGATCCGCCCGGGCCTGTCCGGCGCGATGATTGTCAGGTTGCGGCCGCTGCTGGCCGTTCGCCAGCGCGTCTCCTTGTCCTCGGTTTCCTCGAACACGAGGACGTCGCCGGTGCGTTTGCGGCAGAGTGCCACGGCGTACTCCCGCAACGCCCTTGCGCCCGGCCCCTTATCTCGCAGGTGGCCGTTGATCCCCTTCGCCTCGAACTGCTCTTCGGCCTCGCCGGCTGCTATCGTCATCCGCCGGGGTGTCCCGCCCTGGGTCACTGCTTCTACGACGATGCGGTCTTCTTCGATTCCCAGGCGCAGGTACGCGTAGCGCGCCTCGAGCAGCGCCTTCGCTCCTGTCTTCCCGATCTCGTAGTAGCGTCGTTCCTCTCCCGGGGCCAGTCCCACGAGGCGCTGGTGCGCTTCGCTGCCGATCTTGCCGTAGGAGACGATCCAGGTCAGTGCCGCCTCGCCGACGACGTCGTGCGGCACCGTGTTGACGGCAATCTCGAGGCTCACCGGCTCGAAGTCGGCCGCCTTGTCGACGTCGTAGACGTCGCGCGCCGGGTGTCGCGTCGCGCGTTTGAGCTTTCCGGCCAGGATCTGTGCCGTCGACAGCACTGTCTCCTCGCGTCCCTCGACCGGCACCCTTATGTGCCCGCGGCCGATCTCCGGCTCGTGGGCCCAGACCTGTACTTCCTGCTGGTCGGGCCCCTCCCCCCGCGTGATCGTGAACAGGTTCAGTCGCGGTCTGTACCCGGGTTTCACACCGAGCCTTTCGAGCTCGGCGTGCAGCCACCCGTAGGAGGCGCCCTCGAGTTCCTCCAGCTTCGTGGCCTTTGGGACCTGGAGGTCGACGTCGAAGCTCCCGCGGTGTTTCCACCCGGCGGCCAGGATCGTGCCGCCGCCGATCCGGTACTCGATTCCCGGCTGCAACTGCTCGAGCGCCTTTCGCACGATGTCGCGCGTCTCAAGCCACAGCTCGCGGGCCGGGTTCGGCAGTGTCAGATCGTCCATCCGTCTCGGTCACATGCTCAGGCGGTTCAGTCCCTCGGCGATCGCGCAGCGCTCGATTCCTGCGCGTTCAAGCGCCGCGGCGAGCTGGCGCAACGTGTAGGCGTGTTCGGTCCACGCGTGCAGCACCTCAAATCCCTGCGCTTCGTTGGCCCAGGTGTCGAGGATTGCCTTTTGCCGCCCGGTAAGCGTCTCGGCGCGGATCGCCTCGTAGAACTCTTCGCTCGTCGGCCGTTGTTCCCAGCCGGCGCAGCTGCTGGTCAGCCGCATCCGGACGGTAGCGCTTCGCGGACCAGTTTCGTCCGCCGCCGTGCGGGCGTTGATCATCTCGCACTGCCACGGCTCGGCTCGGGCGTCGCTGAAGCGTGCCGGCGGCAGCACCCGCGGGTGCGCGGGCCGGTAGCCATGCGCTCGCGCGTACTCGAGGACTATCGCCGGCGCGTCATCGTCGATGTCGATGTCCTCGAGCGGACCTTCGTCGTCGCGCTCGGCGCGGTCCGGATCGATCATCCCGGGCGAGCTCCAGTCGATGTACGGCAGCTGCCTGACCTTCATGGTGGCGTCTCCGTCCAGTGTAGAGCGCATTCAGGCGTCCTGTACCTGTGCCGGCAGCAAGGGCCCGATGAGGCGTGGGCCGAGATGGACCACACCTCGCCAGCGACCAGCTACTCTTGCCCCTAGCCATCGAATGACTCCGCCAGCCGCCGCAGCCACCATCGCCTGGATCGCCCCCCCTTTAGCGGCGTGACAGTGCTCGTCTCGCCAAGCCATACAGCAGCATGCCCAACCCGACAGCACTGGCGCCTGGCAATGTGGGAACTGACTCTGGATCGGGGTCCGGGTCTGGATCGGGGTCCGGGCGCCTGGATGGAACAGCGGAAGCATTCGTTATCTTGACCAAGAGGGCGCCGGGGACGTCATTCCACGGGTCATTGGGCTCTGTGACCCATTGCCAGTAGTCGGCGAGAGACCACCCGAGAATGCCGTCGTCCTCGCTGGTGCTCGCCACGGTGCCTACATAGCGGTCTCCACTCTTCACGTATACATGGTAAGCGGTGTTGGGGCTGAGCATTGCGTTCGGCGGAGCCGTGAACCTGTTGAATGCACCGTTGGCGAGCGTGCCCGGCGGGGTCAGCGCGTAGAGACTCGAGCCGGGCTCGTCATGCTGGTTGTTGGAGTAGATGCTCACATCCACATCGTCCGTGCCAAAGTTGTACACTACCGGGCCTGTATCCAGATAGACCTCGACCGTGGTGAACCTGTATCCGCCGGCATCTGAACCTGTCGTGAACAACTGCGCGTGGATATTCGCGGAGTCCGGGTCTACCGGAGTCTGACCGGCATTCGAGATGAGCGTCTCGTCGTCCGTACGCGGATCGGCGCCCGTTATCTTGGTCAGGAGGGCACCGGTGACGTCATTCCACGGGTCATTGGGCTGCGAGACCCATTGCCAGGAGTCGGCGAGAGACCAGCCGATAATGCCGTCGTCTTCGCTGGTGCTCGCCACGGTGCCTACCCACCAGTCTCCACTGTTTACGTAGACATGGTAAGCGGTGTTGGGGCTGAGCGTTGCGCCCGACGGAGCCGTGAACGAGTTGAATCCACCGCTGGTGAGCGTGCCTGGCGCGGTCAGCGCGTAGAGGCTCGATCCCGGCTCGTCATGCTGGTTGTTGGAGTAGATGCTCACTTCCACGTCGTCCATGCCCATCGTAGCCAGATAGACGTCGACCGTGGTGAGCGTGTAGCCGCCGGGGTGTGAACCTGTCGTGAACAACTGCGCGTGGATATTCGCGGAGTCCGGGTCGACCGGAGTCTGACGGGCATTCGAGACGAGGGTCGTGCCTGTCTGCGCCTGCACAACCGCGACAGGAACCGGATTCGCCAGACACAATGATGCCAACGGCAGCAGGCGGAGAATGACCTTGGGACCGGCGGCGAACCGGGAAATCGGGCCGCAGCGCCCGGTGACAAGTGGTACGGATAGAGAAGGCGTCATGTCCATGCTCCTTGCCGGTCACGACGCCCGCTAGAATGTGGCGGGCGAGCGTCGTCACGCGTGTCCTCGTGTGGCCGGTCCGACCTCGGACCGGGGCGCTCGACCAGCCTGCCGGGTGCTACCACACCCGGCAGGCGCTTTACTTGTCGCGGCTCCGTACTCTCGACTCACCGTGCCGCGTCGATGACCGGCAGCGACGCTCAGCGGCTCGCTGGCGTCAGCGCGAGTAGAACTCGATCACTGGTCCCACGCCTCGCACCACGGGACGACAAGCGCGAAGTCGAGGACAAACGTGCATGGAATATCTCTCCATCACGACCGATCGCGCACGCGCACGCCAGCCGAAAACTCCAGTCGATCTCGACGACTCGAACGGACGGCGTCCGGTCGATCTCGAGGGAGCGGCGGAAACGTTGACGTGAAGGGGAGGCTACGCGGGCGGTCCGCGCGTCGCCTGGGTGACGAGCGTGGGGTCGGAGCAGCTCTGCAGGAAGTTCGACGTTCTGGCGTCGGCCGCCAAGCGCGGGGCCGAGGGCACCGTCGTCGCCGTCGTCGTTGCAGGTGAGTGGTGTCGAAGGCAGCAGATGACGCAGTGGTGGTCGCCGTCGCCGCCGGAATGCCCGTCGTCGTGTCCGTGAGAGACGAAGCCGGCCGACAGCAGGGCGCACGTTGCCAGCAGCGCCACGAGAGCGGTCGGCCGGCTCAGCTTCCTTGTCACGGCGTACCAGAAGACTTGCTTATCACAGCATGCGGATCGCGCGGAGAGAATGGTCCGTCTGCCGGCCGTCTGTGGAGTACTTCATCGGGAGCGCGGCCCGGCTGGATCTGACGTCCCCGTGGCCGGACCAGCCCTGACTGAGCATGTACGGAACTTAAACGGAAGCGCCTTTACTTGTCTCTACCCAAATTGGTAGTTCGGGCGAGAAAAGCTCGGCAGCTCACGCAAATAAGTTCGGCCGGTGCAGCGACCCGGTGAGGGTGCCCCGGGTGTAGTGGAAAGTCGGTGGCGAGTCCTTGCCCGACCGTGGCATTGTCGGGTGGTCAACAATCACCACCCTGGCCCGTCTCGGCATGCGCGCCGCCGAAGTGGCGACCCTGCGCCTCGACGACGTGCACTGGCGTGTCGGAGAGCTCGTCGTGGTCGCGGAGCTGGAACAAGCGGATTACGTTCGGAGAAAGGTAGACAGACGCCCGCAGAATACTCAATAGAAACGGGGAATTTTGGAACTCTTCGGACTGCTACGGATTACTATGCCGTTCCGGCAGCGTCGGTATGGACATGGGGCCGGGCCAACCGGACGCTGGCGTTGTCGACGGCCAGCACCGGTCGATGTCCCTGCGCAGGGAGGGCGCCCGGACCGGATCGGCTCGCTGTTCGACGATGCTTGCCCGACTGCCGTAACGCCCGGATACCGGGCTGGCCGAACGCTTACCCGGATCCACGGATCCCCCGGATCGTGAGCGTGCAGCCGCCCGACAGTCGCTCGTTTGTTCCTCCGTGCTGGCGCGCGTGTCATCTTCATGGTGCGGCCCTCCTGCCGGCGATTGCCGCGCTCGCAGTGACCGCGGAGCCTCAATCGGCGCGGCGGGACGATCTGGACGTCGGCGGACGCGTGGTGGACGGCTTGGTCGGCGACAGCATGTCGGACGAGACCGGGATCGGGCGTTGCAGGTGGGCCCGGCATCCGGCTCGTTCGGCCGCTCAACGCCTTCGGGCGGCTACTCGGCGTTGTTCGAGACGGTAGGGGCACTATGAAATGTGCAGGACGTCGAGAGCCTGCAACATCTCCAGACACGGATGCGGCACTCCTGCCTGGATCACGGAAGGTCGAAGGCAAAGAGGTGAATGATGCGGATGCCAAGCACGCGGACGTCGCTGTACGCTCGGTGGCCGGAACGGGCTCGGATGCAACGGAAGAGCCCGCTACTGGCGGCGACGCAGCGCCAGCAGAAGCAGCGGCGCGGATTGATGCCGAGGAAGAAGCACAGTCTGCGGAGGATGCGACCGACACGGCCACGTGGGAGACGTCGAAGGGCCGAGGCATGCATGCTCACCTCCTTCTTTACGTCGGATGCTACCGGAGGCGCTGCCCGTTCGGAACTCGCGGCGACCGTCGGGAGCTCCTCGCCCCCAACCGCTACGGCAAATCCAGTCCCAGCGTGGCGACGCTCGGTTCCGGGGGGTCTGCAGGCAAGCTCGAGGACGTAACGTGAGTACCACGGGGGCGTAGCACCTTCGTCGAGCCACGTCCGGAGAGTGCAGCCGGCGACTCAGTGCATCGGCGCGGTCCTCTCAGGCCACCGCACCGAGAGGGTGCCGTCGTCATTGGTGACGAGGATGTCTTCTTGAGCGGGCACGGCCCATGCCATCCTCGGTCGAACTTCTGGAGTGTGCGCAGCCAGCGGGGCGCGTTGCGGGTAACGAGGAGCGCTTCGTACTCCATGCTCGGGTCGCGCACCTGCGGCGGCGACGTAACCTGCAGGTGGTCGGCAACGAGCCGGACCACCCCCGGGAGCGCCCCTCTACTGATCGCCGTGGACGGCGACGCCAAACGGCGCCTGGCCCAGGCAGGCCGTCGCCGCTTCGATGTCGTCCAGCTCCCGGATACGCTCGAATGCCGGGTGGGACAACCGTACGTCGACAGCAACCAGCCGACCCGGGTCCTGGGCTCCCGGGAGCGCCGCCAGAAGATCGGCTTGGACCCGCGAACACAATGGATGCAGACGGTCATGCCGAGAGGCAGCGACGCAACGTCGATGGCCGTGATCCCGGGGAGCGCTTCAGCGTCGAGGGTCCGAACGATCGCCGAACTCGGCGAGCGACAGCACCAACCGCACCAGGTCCACCTGCCGCGAGATGGACTGCTTCCGGTAGATCTCCTTCAGGTGCCAGTAGATGGCGCCTTCGGTGTGCCCGGTCGCCTCGGCCATGTCCCGTACGTTCTTGCCTTCCGCCAACCAGACCGCCACTTGGCTCTCCCCTGCCGTCAGACCCAGTGTCGTGGCCACCAGGCCCGGATCGACACGTTGATGGTGTGCCGGCTCGACAATCAGCACCAGCACGGCGACGTGCCGCGCGCCGTAGTCCGGCTGGGGGACGCCCACCGGCTTGACGTGCACCACGAACGGCGGCGACACGGCCGAGCGGTGGACCAGCATCGACCCGCTCACCGCGACCGCGGCAGAAGTCGGCAGCGCATCGCCCACCAGCCGCTCGAGACGGACGTGGTCGGCCGGCCCGCGGGCGTGCAGCATTCCGTCCCGGTCCGCCAACCCATCGCCGCGCCGCAGGATGCCGCGGGCGCGATCGTTGACCGCTATGATCCGCCCGCGCCGGTCCAGATGGACGATGCCTATCCGCGGGTTGTCGAGCAGGGTGGTAACCGTCGTGTCCCGCGCCTCGGCGCGGACTAGCGCCTGCCGGACGCGGACGAACTGCCGGACATGGGACAGCAACGCCGTGACCATCGCGACCCGCGAAGACCGCCAGCCATGCGAGTCGACAGGGTCGCCGAGATTCCAGGCGATGTGGGAGCCGTCCAGCCCTTCGAGCCGCACGTTCAAGCCGTGCTGGAAACCTCCCCGAGGCAGCGCCTCGTTGTAGGTGGGCGACGTCTTCAACTCCTCGGCCGTGAACAGGTCCTTGCTGGGCACCAGAAGACCGTAGGGCTGTTGGCGAAAGCGCGGCACGCGTTCGTCGATGGGGTGGTAGTCCTCGAGGTACTCGCGCTCCAGGTCTTCGCGGCGCTGCGCTCGTGAGTACAACCCGACGAAGAGGACCCGGAGATCGTCCTTCGGGCCTTCACCGACCATGAGGCCATTGCCCTTGAGGCCACAGACCTCGTCGATCAGGCCCGAGACGGCCGGCCAGCGGGCATCGTCGAGCATCGCGTCGTGCAACGACGCAAGGATGTGCTCGAACGCGTCTTGATCGCTCATGTCGATTACGCCTCGGGTCGGGTATCCGTGCGTGCCATCGTCAAGAACCGGTGTCTCTTGTACAATATTGCGCAGCCAATGTCCCTACCAGAATTAGCAGGCTACTATCCGGAAGACCACTTTTTTACTTCATATGGCACGGCGTCCTCTCCTGTTCTATATGAATTGGTAGGAAAGAAGCATCGCGCCGCCATCGTGGGCATTGCGGAATCGCTAGCTGAACGTGTTTTTCTGTTGTAGACTCCGTGCCCGGCGATGACCGTTCTGGTGTGGCCGCTCCGTAAAGCCGGAGTCTGAACCGCTCGGCCCCCGTCGGGCCGACCCACTTCGGAAGCCCACCGATAGTAGGAGCAGGATCATGGTGAACGCCCGTTCGCGGTTGTTGCCCGTTCTGTGCGTCTCCCTGTTCCTAGCGACGGATGTCGGCGCTCAACCTCGGGTGGGCGCCCTGGCGATTGACGAGGGGCAAGGCGACCAGTACGGCTGGGCGGTGGACCACCAGACCCCGGCAGCGGCACGCGAAGCGGCCTTGCGGGAGTGCGGCGCGGGGTGTTCGGTAGTGCTGACGTTCGACCGGTGCGGGGCGTATGCGGCCGATCAGGACAATGCCGCGACGGCATTCGGCTGGGGAGAATCGTACGCCTCGGCGGATGGCGCCCGGCAGCGCGCGCTGGCGGAGTGCCGCTCGCGCGGCGGGTCGGGGTGCATGGTGCGGGTGTGGGGCTGCAACGGTCCGGTGGTCGAGGAGGGGTTGGGACTCGACCGGGCAACGCGCCGTCAGATCCAGGAGGGCCTCCACGCGGAGGGGTTCAACCCCGGCGGTGCGGACGGTCTGTTCGGCCCGCAGACGCGGGCGGCGATTCGCCGCTGGCAGGCGTCACGAGGCGCACCGACTACCGGATACCTGGACGGCCCGGCGGCCGCTGCGTTGCGGTCGGCTGGCGTGTCCAGTCCGGCGGCTGCGGCCGTCGCGCCGGCCGGGTCGCCGCCGGGGAACGCCGGGTCGGACAATCTGTTCTGGCAGTCGATCATGAACAGCACGAACCCGGCGGACTTCGAGGCGTATCTGCAGCAGTTCCCTAACGGGGTTTTCGTGGCGTTGGCGCGGAACCGGCTGGCGGGGCTCCGGGCGCCGGCCGGCGATTCAGGCACCGTGGCGGCTCCGCGAACCGGTGGCGCCGGCTCTCCCGCTTCCGGATCGCGGTTCTCGGGATCGCCGGTTTCCTCCGGGTCGACGGCGAACAGCGTGTCGGCCGACCCTGTATCTCCCATCGGCGCCGATGAGACCTGCGACGGCAAACCTGCCGGTGCGGCGTGCTGGATGCAGGTCTACCAGCGGCCCGGGTGCTACGTCTGGAATGGGGGACTCGCCCTGGGCGCGACGGTGACCTGGACCGGAGAGTGTGGAGGCGGCGTCGCCCAGGGAGCGGGAACTCTTACGTGGGCCTGGGATGGAAATCAGAGGACCGATACCGGTCGCCTCGTGGACGGCAAGCCGCACGGCCACTGGATCGCACGCTATCCGAATCAGGAGAGTTCCCCGCACGGGTGGGACGTCCTTGAAGGACCGTACGTCAACGGCATGATGCACGGGCATTGGCTCTTGCGCGCCACCACTTCCGGTAGCACCTCCGAAGGTCCTTTTGTAGACGGCCAGCAGACCGGCCATTGGGTTTTCCGCGCCGCGAATGGCAACATCCAGGAAGGCCCCCGTGTGAACGGCGTGAGGCACGGTCGTTGGATCTGGCGCAGCGCCGACGGCGACGACGTCGTCGAAAGTCTCTACGAGGAAGGAGAAGAACGCGAAACGAATTTCCTTAAGATAGGCGGAGAAGATGTGCGCTGAAGTCGGGTCTGATAAGCGCGCGTTCCGTTGGTAACCGCCAGAACTCGCGGCCTGCGTTGGACTTCAGGAAGATGAGCGCAGTGTGAAGTGTGTGGTAGCTCGTTGTGGTGGTCCTGGCGTTTGTTGCGCTTGCGTCGCCGTCGGTCGTGCGGGCCGATGGCCGCGTCGCGCTGGCGGTCGGCGACAGCATCTACGCGCACGTCGGGCGCCTGCCGAACCCGGACAGCGATGCGCCCGACATGCCCGCCGCGTTACGGCCCGAGCACATCGAACGCGGCGTGCAGGCCAACCGGGACCCCTTTGGCATCGGGGGAAGAGGAAGTCAACCTCGCCACCGGCAGCCAGCGGCGCGGCGATGACAACCGACTCGTTCACGCTTGTCGCGAACCAAGGCGACGGCGCACAACAGGGCGGACTGCCCGGCGCTGCGACATGCGCCAAACCTGGAACGCTCGTACTCGACGACGGGCTGGCCGCCGATCACGCCGGAGCAATTGCTGCGCGCGTTGCCGTGGAAGGTGCCCTACCGGATCGAGGGCGAACAGCTGCTGATGGAGGAGCTGGACTACAACCTGCTGCTCCCGGTGGTTCCTCGGATTGAACATGGGCGACCCGGTCTGGAACCCGACGACGTTCACGGAAACCGGGACCGGTTGCTGGGCGGCGAGGCCGCGGCGGCCCTCTTCGACGCACTCAGTCGTTGGCCTGTGCGGCGGGTCTGCTCTCCGACGAGCACTTCACCCTCAACGGTACGCAGTTGGAGCCTTGAGGGAGCTGGAAGAGCTTCCGTCCGAGCAAAGGGTCGGAAGAGCCGCGCGCCCCGGACGACCCGGTGAACCTGACGGTCAATGTCCACGGCGGGCGTCGGTGCAACGACACGCACCAAGTCGACCACCGGCCGGGTCGCTGCACTGGCCGAACGTATTGTGTGAGCCGCCGAGCTTTCTCGCCCGAACTGCCAATTTGGGTAGGGACAAAGAGGGGCGCTTCCGTTAGGTTCCTTAAATGCTCGGTCAGGGCTCGTCCGGCCACGAGGACGTCAGATTCCAGCAGGGCCGCGTTCCCGATGAGGTACTCCACAACCGACACGCACCAGTCGACGAACGACGGAGATCAACGCGGCCTGCGACGGGCTGGATGCACTCGCAGCGCAGCGCGGGCGGCCGTACCGCCGCCCGCTGGGCACAGACCGTGTTCCGAGTGACGAGGAGCTGCTGAGATGACAGTCTTGAAGTCGCTCGTCGTGACGGTTCTGGCGGTCGTCGTGTTCGGGTCGCCGACGCCTGCCCAATCCCCGGTGGGCGCACTGGCGATCGATGAACGTCAAGGCGACCAGTGGGGCTGGGCGGTGGACCACGAGACGGCGGCGGCCGCACAGGGAACGGCGCTGCAGGAGTGCGGCGCGGGCTGCTCGGTGGTGTTGACGTTCGGCCGGTGCGCGGCCTACGCGGCCGACCAGGACGCCGATAGCACGGCGGTGGGCTGGGCGGAATCGTACGACTCGGCGGCCGGCGCCCGGCAGGCGGCGTTGGCGGAATGCCGTTCCCGCGGCAGCGGGACGGGATGCATCGTCCGGGTGTGGGGCTGCAACGGCCCGGTGGTCGAAGAGGATCTCGATCTGAACCAGGCCACGCGGCGTCAGATCCAGTTGGGCTTGCGGTCGGCAGGCTTCGACCCCGGGGGCGCGGACGGTCTGTTCGGGCCGCGGACGCGGGCAGCGATTCGGAACTGGCAGTCGTCGCGCGGGACTCGGTCGACCGGGTATCTGGACGGCCCGCAAGTCGAGGCGCTGCGAAGCCGGGGCGCGCGTCAGTCTCCGGCGTCAGCCGGGGCCGTGGCACCGGATGCCGGCGGGGTGGAAGTCGTGTTCTGGCAGTCGGTCCAGAACAGCACGAACCCGGCGGACTTCGAGGCATATCTGCGCCAGTTCCCGAACGGGGTGTTCAGTGAGCTGGCGCAGAATCGACTGGGGGCGTTGCGCGGTCCGCGCGCGGAGTTGCGCACCGGTCCGACGTGCGCCGGGCAACCGGCGGGGGCGGCTTGCTGGCAGGAGATTTCCCTGCAGCCTGGGTGTTACGTCTGGAATCCGGCGCGCCAGCCGGGTTCGACTGCAACGTGGACGGGGGGATGTACAGGCGGCTTCACCCAGGGCACGGGCACCCTCACGTGGGATTGGGACGGGAATCGGCAGACGACCACCGGGCGCATGGTGGATGGGAAAGCGAACGGCCACGCGGTCTTCCGCTTCGCGGATGGCGGCGTCCAGGAAGGCCCCATCGTTGACGGTGAGTCGAACGGTCACTGGGTCCTCCGCTTCGCGGACGGCAGCGTCGAGGAGGGTCCCATCGTTGGCGGCGAGCGGAACGGCCACTGGGTCATCCGGCAATCGGACGGGGACGTGGAAGAAGGCCCTTTCGTGGACGGCGAGCGGAACGGCCACTGGACGGTTCGCTTCGCGGACGGGACCGTCGCAGAAGGCCCGTATGTCAACGGCAAGGAGAATGGCAACTTTGTCATCCGGTGGGCCGACGGAGATGTCGAGGAATGGCTGTTCAGGGACGGCGAGAGGGTCCGATAATGCGGCCTTCTGTTAACGTGTATATAGGAATGCCGCGCATGCCGACCGCCGGCGTCGGAGCCTCGCGGCCTCGTTGCTCGCGGTGCCTCTGGTGCAGGTGGTCGTCGGCGCGTTCTTGGTCACGGTCGGACGGCAGATGCTGTGAGCCCGGCCTCGCGAGCGGCTTGGGAAGGTTATAGATGGCGAAAGTAAGAGGCAGAATCAATCTGGAAGACGCCGGTCCAGATATTGAACTGGAAGGCAATGGCCCTTGGACCATCTGGGCTTGGATCAACGCGGCAGACGATCACGGGATTCAGATCAGTGGTGTCGCTGTTCGTGACAAGCTCAAGATCGAGTTGATTTCCGGTATCGGATACTTCGCCGGCGCGTCAGGCTGGTGGAGAGCCCTGAGCATAGCAATCGAGGTTGGGAAGACGGTCATCAATCCCACGAGCAATCTTGCAAGCAAGATTGCCGCCAAAGGTCTCGAAGGGGTCAACAAGGTCGTGCCTAAGGATGAGAAGGCGAGTAAGCCACGTGACGGGTATGGCGAGAAGCTGGACGGTGCCGGCATGGCTCAAGAAGAAGGCGGGATCGTGATCTGTCCACCTATCACAGGGCGAAGTACGCAGTCGAACGGCCTGCGGGGGGCGGAAAGGGACAGCATGGTTGCTTCTTCCCGACGCGAGACAAAAGAGAAGTCGAGATCGAGAAGGATGGCGTTCTGAGTATAGTGGCCTTCGACAGCAAGTATGCAGACAATGCGGGGCGTTACGAGGTCAGGCTCAATATCACACGCCCGGCGTCAGCATAGCTCTGTCGGGCTCGCGCCGCTGCGGGGGGTGTCGCTCGACGACTACAACGCCGGACAGATGACCTACGACCTGCGCCGGCTGCGGCTACGGGGGCTGATCGAGCGGATTCCGCACAGCCAACGGTATCGGCTCACCTCCGAGGGGCTGTGCATCGCGCGATCCTCGAGGCCGCCCGAGACCACATCGATTGCCCGCTGAAGGTGACTTGCGGCTACCGTGGCCCGGAGCGGAACGCGCGGACCCCCGGGGCGGCGCCGAACAGCCAGCACATGCACGCGCGGGCCATCGACTTCCGCGCGCTCCAGCCAGAGAACGTCACGACACAGAACAAGCTGACCGAGGCGGTCCACGCGTATCTGGCGGCGAACGCAGACAAGCTGGGCATCGGGGCGCTCGGATGGTACCGTGCCATGCCGGGAAGGCCCCACGCGCGCATCCACGTCGACATTCGCGGCCGGGCGATCGGCTCGCCAATCAAGAGCTGGTCGAAATGATCCCCGCATCCCGCTCTCCGCCGCCCTGCCGACGCTCACCTCGCGCCGCCTACCCGGCTGAGACTCGAGATCGGCACCGGCTGGGGACCCCTGCCGCTAACCCAAGTTTAACAAGGGTATTTCTAAGCTATTTGGAATCAGCGGTTTACGCCGGCAAGAATGCTCAAGTGGCACTACAAACGCGCACAAACCGGGAATGGGTCGGTCAGATGGTCGTCTTGCGGACTCCTCCCGGCTGCGGGTCGATGCCGAGCGCGTCGTAGATGGCCCGCTGTTCGGGTTCGGCTTGCGTGGCGGTGCGCACGTGCAGCGTGCGTCGGTCGGGGCGCCGGAAGGTGGCGGTGACGCGCTGCTGGCCTTCGAGGATGCGGCGTAGGGTGGTCCAACTGGCGTGTTCGCCGTGGGCGCGCAGCCGGGTGCGGATGACCTGCACGAGCTGGTAGGCGATGACGGTGATGAACAGGTGGCCGTCGGCGCGCCGCGGCTTGTGGTGGTAGATGGGACGCAGTCCGAGCTCGGACTTCAGCGCGCGGAAGACGGCCTCTACGTCGGTGAGCGTGGTATAGGTGCGCCACAGGGCGTCTTCGTCCCAGTCGGTCTCGCTGCTGCGCAGACAGTAGACGCCCGGATGCGTGGCCATCGAGCCGTCCTGGGGCCGTCGGGTCCAGGTGACGGTGGCGGCCTTCTCACCGGTCTGGTCGGGGGTGACCTCGATCTGGTAGTGCGGGGCGACGCGGGAATGCTTTGCCTTCAGTCGCCCGATGCGCTGCCAGACCTGGCCGAGGCGCTTGTGCGCGCGGGGGCGCGCCAACCCGTCGTTGAGATTGGTCAGGGCCGTCTCGAAGCGGGCGGCGAAACGTTCGACGATGCCGCGTTCCTTCTCGGCCCGCTCCTCGGAGTAGCAGTACAGGCGCAGCTCGTCGGGGTCGGTCGAGACCACCTTGTGCAGATGCACGGTCTGTTTGGATTGGGTCTGGATCGCGACGGCGGCCTCGGCGTCGAATTGCCGGTGGCGTTCACGACTGACGACCAGATAGCGGTAGCCGTTGTCGCGCAGCCACCCGATGGCGGCCTCGGTGGCGACGCCGCGGTCCATGACGACCAGAGCGCCGGCCGGCGCACGAAGCGCCTCGAGCATGCCGGCCAGCGTGCGGTGCTCGCGGACGTTGCCGGCGAAGACCTGCGAGCGGCGCACGAAGCCGCTGGCGTCGAGCATCAGTCCCAGGGTCAGCAACGGACAATCGCTGCGCTTCTCCTTCGAGTGCCCGCGCTTGGCCTGCGGCTGTGCGCTCGCCTCGCCTTCGAAGTAGGTGTTGGTCAGGTCGTAGAGGGTGACCGTCGGCTGCAGGTCGAACAGGCCCATGGCCCGTTCGAACAGGTGTGCCTCGATCGCGTCGCGATGCTTCACCAGCGCGTCCGAGGCGCGGTAGAGCTGCATCGCGCTGACGGTCTCGAAGTCGACGCCGAGCAACTCGCCGAGACCGCTGCGGGTTTGCAGCCAGCGGTGCGTCGCGCGCTCCGAGGCCGGCTGGGCCAGGCGCCCGACGACGGCGCCGACCGCCGCGGTGCGCAGCGCGCCGTTGACACCCAACTCAGTCAGCAGGGCCGGTAGGCCCAACTGCTCCAGGGCCCACAGGCCGACCTGCTCGACGCCGACGCTGCGGGGGCGGACCAGGCGCAGCGAGTCGACGTCGACCGGCTGGATGTCTGTCGGTCCGGCGGCCGGTCCCTGCACGGGTGTGCCGCGGGCGATCAACTGTGCGGCTATCCGTTGCGCTTCGTGTTCGACGGCGGTCGGGCAGTCGGGGACCAGGGGCGTCTGGCCGGCCAGGATGTCGTCGATGCGGGAGCAGAGCAGCGGCCATTGCGCTTGGGGAATGTCGAAGTGGCGTCCGAGATTGAGCAAGGTGCGCTGGCGGACGGCGTTGCCGATGCGCTCGGAGTGGACGAGGCGATGCGAGAAGTAGGGCTGTCCGTCTTCGGTCCGCCGGGTTTGGGTACGCCGAACGAACATGCGCCCACGATAGCGGGTGCACGTCCACCGAAGCAACACATCCCTGCAGATTATGGCACTACATTCAGCTCTGCCAACCTACGCTTCTTTAGAATCAACAAGTTACGAGCCTGCGACCCCTGAAATATCGCCCAGATCTACAGAATTGTCGGCAATCCTGTTAAACATGGGCTAACGCCAGCCTGCGGATGCAGAGCTGGTGGCCGCGGAGGTGCATGGCGGTCACGCCGGACAGCGACGCCCGGAGTACGGCTTCGACCAGGGCGGTCTGCCATAGGATGTAGGCCTCGACGACGGCGGCGTAGAGGCTCTCGACGTTGTAGACGTGCAGGACGGTGCTCTTGTCGCCGTCGTCGGCTGGCATGGCTTCCCTTCTCCTCCTGATGAACGCGGCTCGACACCGTGCTCCCGCCGAGTGTCCCGGCCGTCGGGGCGTGGCGCATCGAACGGAACACCGGGGTTCCCGCGGCGGTACTCGATGTTGCCACGAACAGGGCCTCGGACAGGTCGATCGGCACATCGACATGGCGGTCACGGAACGCTATGCCCGGCGCCGGGACGATGGCCTCGCGCAGCGCCGCCGCCGTGCCGTTTCCCTCGTCGAGACGGCGACCTCGTCGAGGATGAACATCGGATTGCGGACGCCGACGCGCCGCAGCTCCTCGACGATTCGCCCGGGCGGGCCCGAGGGGACCCCGTGCACCGCCACGGGACCGTTCAGCTCGCCGCAGGGCACCCATGCGCGGGCGCGCCCGACGGCCGCGGCAAGGAGCTGGGCCAGCGACGTCTTGCCCACGCCCGCCGGCCCCACGAGGCAGATCATCGGCGCCGTCGCCTCCGGCTTCGTCAGGCGCACGGCGATGTAGTCGACGAGGCGTTCCTTCACCACGCCGTGTCCGGCATGCCCCGCGTCGAGGACCGCCCTGGCGCGCGCGAGATCGAGCGGCGCGGCGGTGCGCTTGGTCCACGGCAGGCTCGCCAGCCGCCGCAGGTACTCGCGCTGTTTCGCATGCTCGGGATCGGTCCGCGGCCACGCGGCCAGCCGCTCGAGGACTTCCCGCCCCCGTTCCCGCACGGCGTCCGGCATTCCCGGCGCGTCGACCTGTTCGCGAAGGCGGTCGAGACCGTCGGCGGGGTCGACGGCCGGCGCGCCGAGCAACGTGCGCACCTGCGCCGCGGTGATGCGGTCGCGGACGAGTGCCGCGTCACCGGTCTCCAGACCCAGCGCCACCCTGCGGCAGATCGTCTGCAGGCAGCGCGAAAGCGACCAGGCGCGGGCCGCCGCCGACGGTCAGCGCGATGTACTGCCGGCCGTCGAGCAGGTAGGTCATCGGGGTCCCGATGCCGCCGCTCGGCAGGTCCACCGACGCCAGCTCCGTCCCGTCCGTCTTGTCGTAGGCGACGATCCGCGGGCCGTTGTTCGTTCCGCCGGCGGTGAGGCAGTAGATCAGCAGCGTCTTGGTCAGCAGCGGGCCGTTGCTGCCGTTGTCGCCCCCCAGCGGCGGCAGGTTCAGGTGCCGCAGGCGCGGGTGATTGCGGTAGCGGTCGCCGTTGCCGGTCGGCACCCACCAGGCGTGGTCCCCGGTGTTCAGGTCGATGGCCGTCATCCGCGAGTAGGGCGGCTTGAGCAGCGGCAGTCCCTGGGGCATTTGCGGGCTGTCGCGGATGGCGCCGCGCCGGGCCAGCCGCTCGTCCTCCGGGGCGCCGTGCGTGTAGGCGACCGTCGCCCCGAGGGCCGGATCGGGCTCGTAGAGCGGGATCACCGTGGCCTGGTTGCGCGACGGGATGTAGAGCATCCCGGTCTCGGGATCGACCGCCGCGCCGGCCCAGCCGGCCGTGCCGCCGTCGGGCGGACGCATCAGGGTGCCCCGCGTGACTCCCTCGATCGGCCGATCCAGCGGCGTGAACAGCGGTCCGAGCCGGAAGCCCTCGACCGCCTCGAGGGCCATCTGCCGGACCTCGGGCGTGAAGTCGACCAGGTCGTCGATGGTCACACCCTGGTAGTCGAACGGCGCCGGCCTGGTGGGAAAGGGCTGCGTCGGTGACGGCACTTCGCCCGGCATGTTCGTCTCCTGCGGTACCGGGCGCTCCTCGATCGGCCAGATCGGATCGCCGGTGACGCGGTCGAAGACGTAGACGAAGCCCTGCTTGCTCACCTGCGCGATCGCCTTGACGGGCCGGCCGTCGACCACCACGTCCACCAGGTTCGGGTGGGTGGGGAAGTCGTAGTCCCACAGCCCGTGGTGGACGGCCTGGAAGTGCCATTCGCGCTCGCCGGTCTCCACGTCGACGGCGATCAGGGTCTCGGAGAACAGGTTGTCGCCGAGCCGGTCGGCCCCGTAGTAGTCGTTCGTCGTCGTTCCCGTCGGCAGGTATACGTGGCCCAGCTCGTTGTCGCCGGCCAGCATCGACCAGACGTTGGCGTTGCCCGAGTAGCGCCACGACTGGTTCAGCCAGGTGTCGGCGCCGAACTCGTCGGCGCTGTTCGGCACGGTGTGGAAGTCCCAGGCGTGCTCGCCGGTGCGGACGTCCCAGGCCCGCACCCAGCCGGGGATCGCTTCCTTGGTGATGCGCCGGTCGGCAACGTGCGAGCCGTGGATCACCTTGTCGCGGACGACGATGGGCGGCGAGTGGATGCCGTAGAGCAGGGCGTTCAGGTAGTCGCGCTCGCCGCGGGTGGCGCGCGGGAGGCCGACCATCGCGTCGACCATGCCGCTGCCGTCGGGGCCGAAGTCGGCGCAGGGCTGGCCGGTCTTCGCCTTCACGCAGACCACGTAGCCGTTGCCCGTGCCCCAGAAGATGCGCTCGTCGCCTTCGCCGTCGGTCCAGTACGCGACGCCCCGCTGGCGCCACGTCCCGGTCATCGTGGTCGTGCCCTCTTCGTAGCTCTTGGGGTTGAAGACCCACAGCGTCTCGCCGGTCTTCGCGTCGACGGCGACGCCCTGCGACAGCGGCGTGTTGAAGTAGAGGACCCCGCCGACCATCAGCGGCGTGGCCTGAAATCCGGTCGGGCTCGGCAGGTGGCCGGTCCGGTAGAGGTCGGGCGTCTCCTCGACCAGCGCCTCGACGACGGTGTCGAGGGGCGCCCACCACTCGCCGCCGCCCGGCGTCGACTTGCTGACCCGGTTGTCCACCGACGTCCACTCCCAGGCCAGCTCCAGGTCGGCGAAGTTGCCGGCGTCGATCTGGTCCAGCGGGGAGTACTTCTTGCCCCCGATGTCGCCGGCGTAGCTGCGCCACTCGCCGTCGGAGGTGTCGTAGGTCTGCCACGGCCCGGCCGTGGTGTCCTGTTGCGCGTGGGCGGGCAGCGCCGTCCAGGCCAGGGCTGCGAGCAGGAGAACGGGAGCGAAACGCATCGACTGACGCATGGTGAAACCTCTATGCAGTCCTTGATGAACGCGGCGTAGCCCCGAGAGCGGTGAAGCGTCCGCGGCTTCTTCCTGGCGAACAGGATCGGAGTACCGGAACGCCGGCCATCGTACACCGGTTCGCCGAAACGGAGCGCAGCGCTTCGCCCCAAGCTCGACCGTGGCGACGAGTCGTCGATATGATTGCAGACTGAATGAAGCGCAACCAGTACTTGCCGCGAAAGTTTCTGTCGCTTCGGACGCACGTCTCCTGGCGCGACGAAAGGCGTCACGAAGGGATGGCGCCGTTGGGCACGTTCTCCCCCGGGTGAGGCTCGACGGACGAGGCTGCCCCAAGTGGCCTCTGCGCGAACCGTGCTGGGGGTGAACGCGGGTGGGATGGCGGTCTCAGCGCGTCGGGACGGTGCTCCTGTTTGCGGGAGGCGGCCAGTGGACCGAGCAGGTGCCGTCGTCGTTGCGAACGAGAATGTCGAACTGATGCAGCTTGCGGAGCCAGCGCGAAGCGCTGCGCTGCACGAGCAGCGCCTCGTAGTCGGTATCCGGGTCGCGGTAGGGCGTGGCGTCGCGCAGCACCGCGAAGACGCATCGCAGCAGCTTGTGGGCGGTGGCCACGATGGCGCGCTTGAAGCCGCGCTTCCGGGTCAGCGTCTGGTGATACGTCTGGAACTGGCAGTTGTGGGTTCGGGCGGCGGCGTGGGCGCACTCGATGAGCACGGTGCGCAGCGTCTGATTTCCGCGCCGGGTGCGACCGGTGCGGCGTTTGCCGGCGCTCTCGTTGTTGCCGGGGCACAGGCCGGCCCAGGCTGCCAGGCGGTGCGCGTTGCCGAACACGCGGTGCGGGTCGGCTCCGGTCTCGCTCAGGATGGCGCAGGCCGCCGTGTGGTCGATGCCGGGAAGCGTCTCCAGCAGGCGGAGTTGCTCGGCCCAGGGGGCCAGCGCCTCGTCGAGGTGCCGGTCGAAGTCGTCGACGCGCCGGCTGAGCGTGTCGTGCTCGCTCAGCAGGTCGGCGAGCAGGCGGCGCTCGGTCTCGCGCAGCGTCAGGCCCAATGCGTCGCCGAGCTGCTCGAGCTTGCCGCGGACGTGCGCGCTGAGCGAGGCCAGGATGTCGGTACTGGGCCGCCGGGCGACCAGACCGTCGAGGATGCGCCGGCCGTTCCTGCCGAAGATGTCGCTCAGCACCGCCCCGATGCGGACGCCGCCGCGGTCGATCACCTTCTGTGTCTGGTTGCGGACCTGCGAGCGCCGCGCGACCAGCTTCCGCCGGTGGCGGCTCAACGTGCGCAGGTCGCGGAACTGCTGGGAGGGAACGAAACTGGGCCGCCCCAACCCGAACTGGCACACCCGCGCCAGCCAGCGGCTGTCCTCGACATCGGTCTTCCTGCCGCGCAGTTGCTTCACATGCTGCGCGTGGAGTAACTGGGCGTTGATGCCGGCGTCGGTCAGCGCCTGCCACGGCGTGTGCCAGTAGACGCCGGTCGCCTCCATCGCGGCGGCCACGACGCGGTGGCTCGTCAACCACGCGACCAGGGCGGCCAGGCCGCTCGCCAGCGCGCTGAACATGCGCGTCTCGCACTGCGGCGGGCCGGCCGTCGCCTCGGAGAGCCGCACGGTGGCCGTGATGTGCCCCTTGTGGATGTCGAGTCCCGCCGCGCGGGGATGGACAACACACAACTCATCGTTCATCATCGGGATGCCTCCAGTTTCCGGGGGGTAGGCGGAGGCGGGACAGGCCGGTCGGACTCGGAACTCGCGCCCTGCACGGGCACGGTGCGTTTTGCCGCGCGTCCACAGCCCGGGGGCCGGGTACAATTCGGGGCTCGATGCCGAACCGGCCGGGTCAGTTTGGCTTCGGGGATAAACACCCGCCATTGAAACAGACGACCACTCGTCCCGCCTCCGCCATTATTGTGCGACCCGCGGTCGGTCTCTGACGAACTTTCATCCTTCGGGGTGAGCGGCGCACGGTCGCTCATGACGTTTGGCTCGGAACGGGGTCTGAACCGGTCCAGTTCCCGTGTAGTCGTCCGCCCGCCCGCCGCGCGGTGTTCGTCGCGACCAGCGGAATCGTCACTCCCGGCCTCATCCCTGCAGTTGCCGAACGCACTGAGTCGTCGGCCAGGGCGCCCGGGTCCGCGCCAACGGCAAGGCGGACACGCCGACGCGGGAAGGTGATCGCCAACGCCGCATGGACGCGAAGGCTGATTCGGTGGTTCGTCGTCGTCGTGACCGGTGTGACCCCATGGTTCTTCGTCGGCTGAAACCGTTGCTCCTGCTGGGTCTGGTCCTGTGGTGCCAGGCTCCTGCGCCGGCACAGGAGCGGCAAGCCGAGCAGTCGCCATCGGCCGGGCAGGCCGGGCACGGCGAAACGGATCACGGGAAGGAGCCGGATTCGCCTGGCGGCCATCCCGCACAAGGCGATCCGGCGCCGCCGCCGCCGCCGCAGTTCGACGAGGAGGTCGTCGTCGTCGGCAGCCGCGCGCAGCCGCGGTCGGTCACCGACTCGACCGTGCCGATCGACGTCATCCCCGCCAGGGACGTTCGCCGGGGCGACTCCAATCTGGCCGACCGGTTGCGCGCGCTCCTGCCGTCGTTCCACGTCAACCCGCAGGAGGACGGCACCCCCCTCGTCCGGCCTGCGAGCCTGCGGGGCCTGGCGCCCGACCATACGCTGGTGCTCGTCAACGGGAAGCGGCGACACCGCGGGGCGGTCATCGCCTGGCAGGGCAACGGTGTGGCCGACGGTGCGCAGGGACCGGACATCTCGACCATTCCCGCGATCGCCTTGCGGGGGATCGAGGTGCTGCGCGACGGCGCGGCGGCCCAGTACGGCTCGGACGCCATCGCCGGCGTGCTGAATCTTCTGCTGAAGGACGACCGCGCCGGGGGCAGCGTCGAGTTGCACGGCGGAACGCATGCCGCGGGGGACGGCCGGGCATACGGCGTCGCCGCCAACGCCGGCCTGCCACTCGGCCGGACCGGTTTCGCCAACCTCAGTCTCGAGTACGGCAACGCCGCCTCCACGGACCGCAGCGTGCAGCGGGCGGACGCGGCGGGCCTCATCGCGGCCGGGAATCGTCACGTCGGCGACCCCGCCCAGCAATGGGGGGCGCCGCAGGTCGACGACGACCTGAAGGTCTTCGCCAACCTCGGCCACCTGTTCGCCAACGGCGCGCAGGCGTACGGCCACGCCAACTACGCGCGCCGGGATGTGCTGACGTTCTACTACTATCGGAACCCCAACACGCGCGGCGGCGTGTTCAGCAACGACGGCGGCCGGACGCTGCTCGTCGGCGACGTGCCGGCCGCCCGGGGAGACGGCTCGGCACGCTGTCCCACGGTGCTGATCACGAACAACGCGCCCGACCCGGTTGCGCTCGAACGGATCTTCGACGACCCGCGCTGCTTCTCGTTCCAGGAGCTGTTCCCGGGCGGGTTCGCGCCGCGATTCGGCGGTGTCGAGCGCGATGTCTCGGCGGTGGGCGGCCTGCGCGGACAGCTCGCCGGCAACGTCCTCTGGGATGCGAGCCTTGCCGTGGGCGCGAATACCGCGGACTTCTCCATCCGCAACACGGTCAACGCCTCGCTCGGTCCCGCGTCGCCCACGACGTTCGATGTCGGCCTCTACGGGCAACGGGAAGTCGGCGTCAATCTCGACCTGCGTCGTGCATTGACCGACCGGGTCCATCTCGCCGGCGGCGTCGAGTGGCGGAACGAGCAGTTCCGGATCGGCCTCGGCCAGCCGGAGTCCTGGCGCCAGGGTCCGTACGCCGCCCAGGGCTTCAGCGTCGGCTCCAACGGGTCGCCGGGATTCAGCCCCGTTGCCGCCGGCCGCTGGAACCGCGCCAACGCCGCCGTGTACGGCGACATCGAGTGGCGTGGCGAGCGCGACCGGGTCGTTGGCGCGGCCGCGCGGTTCGAGCATTTCGCCGACTTCGGCGCGACCCTGAACGGCAAGCTCTCGGGCCGTTTCCCGCTCTCCGGGCGCTTCGCGTTGCGCGGCAGCGTCAGCACCGGATTCCGCGCGCCGACCCCGGGGCAGCAGAACGCGTTCAACGTGTCCACGCAGTACGTGCTCGCGCTCGACGACCTGGTCAACAACGGTACGATACCCTCGACCTCCGCGGTCGCACGGTTGCGCGGCGCCAGGTCGCTCCTGCCCGAGCGGGCCGTCAACGTCAGCGTCGGCGCGGTGGCCGGCGGCGGCCCCTTCACGTTGACCGCCGACTACTTCCGCATCGATCTCTTCGATCGACTGGCGTTGAGCCGGCTGTTCGCGCTCGACGCCGCGGAAGTCGACCGGCTGCTTGCGGAGGGAATCACCAGCGCCCGCAATCTGGCGAACTTTCGCTTCTTCACCAACGACCTGGAAACCCGGACGCAGGGGCTCGACCTGGTCACCGCCTGGACGCCGCCGTCTCTCGGTGGCGCAACAGCGATCGGCCTAGTCTTCAACTATACCGACACGGCTGCCACGGACTTCAATCCGGCGCTGCTGAATCCCGATCAGCTCGCCGATCGGATCCGGCTGCTGGAGGAGGCGCTGCCGAACACCCGCTGGAACGCCACGCTCGAGCAGGACGTCGGTCGCGGCACGCTGCTCGGCCGCCTGAGCTACTACGGCGGCTGGTTCGACCGGCGGGACGTGCGACGCTACCGCGGCAAGCCCATCCTGGACGTCGAGGCCACCTGGCCCGTCAGCGACGCCGTCCGGCTCACGCTTGGCAGCCGCAACGTCCGGAACACCTATCCGGACGAGAACCCCGACCCCGGCAGGCTCGGGAACCGTTATCCGCCCTCCGCGCCGTTCGGCTTCAGCGGCGGGTTCTACTACGTGCGCCTCGGCTACCAGTGGGCATCGAATGACACCTGACGGCACTCGTCGTCGGGCTGGAGCGGCTTGAAGTCGTGCGCCCGCTGGCTGAACTGCAGATCCCCTTCGTTTGGAGGGCAGACAAGACCGCTTGGGGCGGCTACGGTAACGAATCTGTTACCGCAAGTGGCGTCGGCGACCAGAACGGTCTGGCGGAAGGGAAGGACGCAGATGAAGACGCTTGTTCGGTTCCGGCGGGTGTTCTGCACTTCCTTGTGTACTGCGGCGGGCGCCCGCGCGGCAAGGCGCGACGAGGGAGCATGTTGGCCATATTCGACTGAGAAGCAACGCCGTCCACGCGGGATGCAGCGCAGTTCGAATGCAGCGGGGGCTCTTGCCACGGGCCGGTAAGGAGGTCGAGAATGAGACCTGCAAGTAGTGGAGTACTCCTCATCACCATGACGCTATTGGTGCCGGGGGTGGCACGGGCACAGTCGGGCAGTGTGGCGGAGGCCGCCGGTCCTCTCATGGGGTCGGTGGAACGCGCCGTCGCGAGGGTCGCCGAGAGTCAGCAAACCCCGCTCGATCCATTGGTGCAACAGGCTGGCAGGAGAGGTGTGCGCAACGTCGCGCTGCTGGTCGTCGGCATCGGGATGAGCGTCACTGGCCTGTACCTCGTACTGAGTAGCTATGAATGGGAGAAATCGGAAACCAGGGCGCGAATAGAAAACAACGTCGGCATAGGGCTTGCCGCGGCCGGCACAATGGTTGGTTTGTTGGCCTTGAATGACCGTGTTCATGGCGGACTGGCGCCTGTTCAGGGTGGGGCGGCTGGTGCGTTGCGTGTTTCGTGGTGAGGTCTGCGGCGACGTGCCCGCTCGTCCGCTGTCACCGGCCGTCACCGGCCGGGTCCGGTCGTACATTCCACCGTACGACGGGTCCGGGCCGCAGGCGTCAAATTCCCTCCGTTTGGAGGGACGACAGTAGCGCCCAGGTCGGTTAAGGTTACGAGCCTGTTTGCCGCGGTGCTACTGCGAAAGGCGGTGTCTTTGTCGGCCTCACGATCGGCTGCCTGAGTCGCGACCAGCGGAATCGTCACTCCCCGGCCTCTTCCTGCAGTTGCCGAACCACCGCGGAGTCTTGTGTTGCATGCGATAGAACGAAACCAGTCCGGCAATCCGTAGGCCCGGGCGTTGGTTTCGGTCCACCCCCTTCCGCGGCACGAGTCCCGGGGAACAGCGGCCGGGCGCAGGTGGCGGGGGGTCGCGGCGACCGCCGTCGCGCCGGCGCTCGTTCTTTTGAAGTGGTCTCGGTTGTTTGGACAGTTCGAGGGCTTCGATAAGGTGTATCCCGGTTGCGAAGTCACGCCCTCGTCTTCCCGATTGATCATAGCCAAGATAACGATCGCTGTGGGAGTGTGGGAATTTCGCGGCCCCCGACGTAGGCATGGTCGGCAGCGATCGCCCGCGAAATTTCCAAGGGCCTGTGGGCGCCCGCCTCGCCGACCTTCAGATTCAGCGCGACGTCGACCGGGCGTCCATAGGCCCGGCACTTCCACAGCGCGCCGCGGGGATGCGGTGAGCGCGCCGGTCATGCGGTGTCCGCTTCCGCGACGGACCGGCGGCGCTACAACCTGCTCGCGGGGGACGATGCCAGGGACGATGCCCGCCGAGGTCGGCCCACGCTGCGGCGTTCGGATGCTCATGCCGCACGCTCCTCGCCGTAGGCTTCGGCCGGGGTGCGTCCCCCAAGAGCCGAGTGCGGACGTACGTGGCTGTAGAACGTCATCCACGCCGCAATCACCCGCTCAGCCGCGAACCCGTCGGACAGCTCGTGAAGATACACAGCCTCGTACTTCAGCGACCGCCACAGCCGCTCGATGAAGACGTTGTCGAGGCACCGTCCGCGGCCGTCCATCGAGCACCGTGCGCCCGCCGCCTGGACCCGGTCGGTGAACGCCGCGCTCGTAAACTGCGCACCCTGGTCGGTGTTGAAGATGTCCGGCGTGCCCATTCGCAGCGCCGCCTCCAGCGCCTCCACGCAGAAGCCGGTGTCCATCGTGTTCGACAACCGCCACGCCAACACGTGACGGCTGGCCCAGTCCATGATCGCGACCAGGTACAGGAAGCCGGCCGACAACGGGATGTAGGTGATATCGGCGCACCAAACCTGGTCCGGCCGGTCGATCGTCAGCCCCCGCAGCAGGTACGGGTAGACGCGGTGCCCCGGCTGCGCGTCGCTCGTACGCGGCCTCCGATAGATCGCTTCCAGGCCCATCACGCGCATCAGGCGCCGGACACGACGCCGCCCCACCGGCACGCCCTCGCGCCGCAGGTGCCGCGCCATCTGCCGGCTGCCGTAGAACGGGTACTCCAGCGACAAGGCGTCGAGCCGCCGCATCAACGCCAGGCTCTCCGCGCTCTCCCCCCGTGGCTTGTAGTACACCGACGAGCGGCTGATGCCGAGCAACGCGCACTGACGGCTGATGCTCAACACGTCGTCGCGGTCGACCATCTCCAGGCGTTCGACCCGGCTCAGCGTTGGAACCCGCGCAGAAAAAAATCCCGTTCCACCGTCAGCTCGCCGATCTTCGCGTGCAGGTCCCGGACCGTCGCCTCGTGCTCCGATTGGCGAGACGCTCTGCCGCCGCCGAAGATCTCGTCCAGTCCGTCGATGGCCTGCCGCTTCCAGGTGCTCGCCTGGTTCGGATGGACCTCGTGACGGGCGGCGATCTCCTGCACCGTCCGATCCCCCCGCAACGCCTCGAGCGCCACCCGCTTCTTGAACTCCGCCGTGAACCGGCGCCGTCGTCTCGTCGCCATCCCAGTGCCTCCCGAAGGCTCTGGAATACACCTTAACCGGCTGTCCGAAAAAGCGGGACCACCTCATTTCTCGGAGCCCTGGCTCATGCGCGGCGTTCATCGGACAAAGGAGGAACCAGGAATGAACTCTCGTCGGATTCTGACGGCTTCATCGATTCTCGGCGCCATGCTCTCCGGTTCAGCGTCGGGACAACCGCCCGTCGACTGCAACGGCACCAGTTGCACCGTCGCGGGCTCCATTACGGACAACATGACGTTCGAGGCGGGCAACACCTATCTTCTGCACGGGCAAGTGGTGGTGGAAGAGCCGGCCGTGCTGACCATTGAGGCCGGCACCCTGATACACGGCGCTTCCGATCCGGTCGGCGCACTGATCATCAGCCGGGGCGCCCAGATCCGGGCCAACGGCACGGCGGACGCGCCGATCGTGATGACGAGCGGCAAGCCCGTCGACGAACGCGCTCCCGCCGACTGGGGCGGCCTGGTCATCAATGGCCGGGCGCCCATCAACAACCCCGGCGGCACGAGCCAGCAGGGCAACACCGGGGTGTACGGGGGCGACAGGCCGATGGACGACAGTGGTCACCTCAATTACGTGCGCATCGAATACGCCGGCGGCGACTCCCTGCCGGGCGAGGACTACGCCGCCTTCTCGTTCCAGGGCGTCGGCAGCAGGACGGAAGTGGACCACGTAATGGCGTACCGCCCGTTCGGCGATTGCCTGGAATTCTACGGCGGCACGGTCTCGGTGAAGCGCGCGCTGTGCATCGGGGGCGAAGACGACAGCTTCGACTGGAAGGACGGCTGGCAGGGCAAGGCGCAGTTCGTCATCATCATGCAGGACGGCGAGAACCCCGCACAGGGCGTCGAGGGCGGCAACAACGAAGACGACCATGACCGCGAGCCGCGCTCCCGGCCGCAGATCTACAACCTGACCGTCATCGGCAACTACGGCGTGCGCGGCGTCCTGCCCGAGACGGACGACCCCCTGCGAAACAACGGCATTCTGCTGCGCCGCGGCACGGGGGCCGTCATCCGGAACTTCATCGTCACGGGGTTCGCGCGTTCGGCGGTGGAGATCAACCACGCCGCGACCTTCGCCCTCGCCGCCGACGAGCGGCTGTCCTTCGCCTCCGGCATCGTCGATCACAACTGCGCCATGGCCGCCTGCCGCGGGCAATTCGTGACCGACGAGGACGACATGGCCGCGCCGAGGACACCGTCGTCGATCGTGGTGGGCAGTCCCTACGTCACCGCCGTCAATCCCATGCTGTTTCACCCCTACGACGAGGAAGACCCGGACTTCACCCCGCGTCCGCTGTCGCCGGCCGTCACCGGCCGGGTCCGGCCGTACATTCCACCGTACGACGGGTTCTTCGAGATGGCCGCCTACATCGGCGCCGTCGGCGGTCCCGACGACCTGTGGTGGCAGGGTTGGACGGGCCTTGCCCGCCGAGGACAGGGCGGCCGATGAAGCCACTCGCGGCTTGGCGATGCGGCACGTCGGGCTTCACGCCGGACGCGGGAAAAGAACGGCGGGTCCTGGTCGTCCTGCTCGGCATCGCGCTGCTGCCCGCAGTGGCGCACGGCCAAAGCCGGATCGTGGGCCAGGTGACGGACAACACCGGCGGCGTGCTGCCCGGGGTCGTCGTCGAAGCCGCCAGTCCGGTGCTCATCGAGGGCAGCCGCCTCGCCATCACCGATAGCACGCCATCCGGACCGCGGGGCTGGCAGACAACAACACCACCGTTCTCATCGACGGCATGCAACTCAACAACCTCAGCGGCAACGGCGCGTCGCAGTACTACCTGAACGACGCGTTCACGCACGAGATGGCCGTCCAGACGAGCGGTCCCGACGCGGAGACTTCCGCCGGCGGGGTACGCGTCACGATGATCCCGCGCGAAGGCGGAAACGAGCTCTCCGGAACCTTCTACTACGAGGCGATGAACCGCGACTTCACGTCGTCCAACCTGACCCCGCGACTCGTGGGCCAGGGCGTTGCGTCGGTGGACCGCATCGACCGGGCGTACGAAGTGAACGGATCGCTCGGCGGCCCCGTCGTCCGGGACCGCGTATGGTTCTTCTACAGCGGGCACCGCAGGATCCGCGATCGGGTCGGCAGCCGTCGCTCTGTTGGGCATCGGAGCGGCCGCCGCTCCATCGGTCGTGTCGGCCGCCGGGCGGGTGGCGCTGGTGGTGGGCAACAGCGACTATGCGGCCATCGGCGCGCTGCCGAACCCGGGCAACGACGCGGCGGACGTGGCGGCGGCCCTCGGGCGCCTGGGGTTCGACGTGACGACCGTCCAGGATGCCGACCGCGTGGACATGAACGAGGCGTTGCGCACGTTCACGCGGGAGAGCGTGGGTGCGGACGTGGCGCTGGTCTTCTACGCGGGCCACGGCCTGGAGATGGACGGCGTCAACTACCTGGTGCCGGTGGACGCGCGGCTGGAGCGCGACACCGACGTGCGTTTCGAGGCGGTGGAGCTGGACGACGTGCTGGCGGCGACGGCGGGCGCGGAGCTGCGGGTGGTGATTCTGGACGCGTGCCGGAACAACCCGCTGGCGCGCTCGATGCAGCGGACGAGCACGACGCGGAACGCCAGCCGGGGCAGCTTCGGGGAGCTGGACGAGAACCTGCTGGGCGACGAGACGCTGGTGGCGTATGCGGCGGCAGCGGGAACGACGGCGGCGGACGGGGTGGGCCGCAACAGCCCGTATACGGCGGCCTTGCTGGAGTACCTGGAGCAGCCGCTGGAGATCGGCATCCTGTTTCGCGAGGTGCGCGCGCGGGTGCTGCAGGAAACCAGTGGCGAGCAGCGGCCGCACGAGTACGCGTCGCTGCTGGAGGAGCACTACCTGCGCGGTGCATCCGCGCAGCCCGGGTCGGTCACCGTCGCGGACACGGCGTCGGCAGACGTACGGGGGCAGTAAGAGACCGTGTTCTGGCAGTCGATCTCGGCCAGTACCAACCCGGGAGACTACCAGGCCTATCTGGAGCAGTTTCCCGACGGCGTCTTCGCGCGGCTCGCAAGGAATCGGATAGGGAAGCTCGGCGGCGCATCGGCTGACCGGCCCGTCGCGCATCGTCCCCTTGCGGGCACTGACCCCGAAAGAGATCCGCCAGTATCGTCAGCGGAACCACTGACCGCGCCCCCGGTGAACGAGAGTGCGAACCAGTTGGTGCCCGATAGGTCTGCGAACGGGTTTCTCGATGACCGTAGTCGTCGTGCCGGGAGATGGACTCTCGCGGGCGCCGCACGACAGCGTATCACTGTGGAGGTGAGTTCGGAGGATTTCGACACGACCGTGCGCTTACTGTCGCCTTCTGGCGATGAGATTGGCTACGACGATGATGGCGGTGCCGGTCGGAATTCGCGTTTGGTGTCACTGTTGCCGGTGACTGGACGATATGAGGCTATCGTGGAACCCTATGGCGGCAACGGGGCTGGTGCCTACGAGGTGAAATTGTCGGCTTTGCAGTTGATTCCCGCCACGACTGCGGAAGGCATTCTCAATCAGAGCGACAGCCGAACCGCGACCTGGCCTCTTGAGGTCCTTGATGCCGGACAGAGAGTTGCCGTGGAGGTGAGTTCGGAGGATTTCGACACGACTGTGCGCCTACTGTCGCCTTCCGGCGACCAGATTGGCTACGACGATGATGGCGGCGCCGGTGTGGATTCGCGTCTGGTGGCGATGTTGCCGATATCCGGGCAGTATGAGGTCGTCGTAGCTCCGTATGCTTCCGGCAGTGGCCGTTACGAAATAAGGATGTACCCCCTTACGATGGCGGCGCTGTTCCTTGAAGACCTTGATTCCGGCGGTGCTCGAGAGTTCGGCCGCAAGTGTTCGCGAGTAATCGTCGTATCGAACCGTGACATGGCCGACCATGTGGTCCGATTTCACGATAACGGCAACGATGGCGCATCAGTAGTCGATTCGGGCGGCGGCGTCTTGTATCGATTCCCCGATACGTTCTTGAGAAGGAGTCTATTCGACGACGTGTGCGAGTACTTCTAACCTGGCCGAACCGTCGAACCGTCGACTGCACCCCGAGGTTGGGCGTTTGCAACGAACACTGCTCGGTTGAGTTGGGCACAATGACCTCGTGCCTGAGGCGCCAGCAGCGACCCGCTGGTGGTCCCAGGCAGCACGACTGGTTGGATGCGGGTCGGCGCCATCAGCTACGACCGCGGCTGCGCGCAGCCGGGAGCCGACGGCGTGTACACGCGGGTGTCGTCCTGCATCGACTGGATTCTGGAGGAGACCTCGCGGTGACCGTTTGGCCTGCCCGCGGGTCCCGTCCGGTCGCCGGCCTTGACACCGGTCGCACCGTCGCACCCGATTCCGGACAGCGGACCCTTGGCTTCCTCCTTAAGTCCCGAGTTTGGTTGGGGGTTCCAACGACGACGACTTTGAGAGTCTGGACTCTGAACACTGACTGTTGCGATGGGCTGGAAGAGACGCAGGCAGGCCGGCCGTTTTGGTCGGAAGGAGAGGCATGGAGAGGGAAGACATCGGACGAGTAGTACTAACGGCTGTCGTCTTGTCAGTCGTTGCCCCGATGGATCAAGGAGACTTGCTCCGCGCGGAGGCGCTGGGCTCCGAGACGTCGCGCGAGTGTACGTGGTCCGATGATATTTGGAGCGCTTGCCTGCGCAGTGGCGGCGCTCCGTGCGGAGCTCGCCAAGGAGGGAAGCGATGCCGACGCGCTAAATGAGGCAGCCCCGGAGCATCAGAATGAGCTCGACCACGAGGGGGTCCAACGCGGGCTCACGCACCTTCGACTCGGAGACGCCACCCTTCACGCGGGCAAGCGTCGGCGCTTGGTAAGGACCGACTCGTTTCTGGTGTATGCGTACGAGAGATACCAGAGGCTGAGAGATCGGACGCCGAAGGAGCATGCGAGAGATTGGGCGCTGGTTGAGGACATCGGCAACAACCTGCGCGGTCTGCTCAGAAGTCGCGGTTTGAACGGAGCAGTGAGCGGGATGTTCTCCGTGGCGATGGTCGTGGCCGACGCCTCCAACGATGGCCACAGCCGTCTCGACTCGACTGGCGGGCAATTGCGAATCAGGCCCGCAGCGTCAGCCAGGGGCACGACATCGCACTGATCCGCTTGTCCTCTCCGTTCCCGGCGTTGCGGTCACAGACGGTGCAACTGCAGTCGCGGCAGCTCGAGGCGAACTTCGGCTTCCCCGGGGCCTGCTCGGTGGTGACCGGCTGGGGCAGCACGGAGGCGTGGGCGCCGGGGCGAGGACGCTCGGACGCCCGCCGCCTGCCGGACCAACTGCGCGCGGTCGACCTGCCGATCGTCGACAACGCCACGTGCGCCGAGACCTACCCCGGACGGATCACGGCCGGTCAGGTGTGCGCGGGCTACGCGCAGGGCACGATGGACTCCTGCCAGGGCGACAGCGGCGGCCCGCTGGTGGTGCCGGGCGGCCCGACCGGTTGGACGCAGATCGGCGTCGTCAGCTTCGGCCGCGGCTGCGCGCAGCCGGAAGCCTACGGCGTGTACACGCGGGTATCGTCCTACATCGACTGGATTCTGGAGCAGACGTCGCGGTGACGCGTGCGTGTCTTGTTCACCATCAGATGGCGTTTTCTTGCCCTGCGTTGAAGCTCGACAGCAGCCTCCGCCGCGGCATCGGTCAGGAGCCGCTTGCAGGGACCCGGCACTACGGCGGCAGCACGCCCGCCGCCGACAGCACCAGCCGCACGACGTCCGCCTGACGGGAAACGCCCTGCTTGGCGAAGATCCGCCTCAGGTACCAACGGACGGTACTCTCCTTCCGGCGCGTCGCCGCCGCAATCTCGCGGAGGCTGCGTCCGGTGGCCAGCATCACCGCCACCGAGGTCTCCGCGTGCGTCAGGCCGAGCGCCGAGGCCACGAGGACAGGATCGATGTGGGGCGGACGCCCCGGGTCGACGACCAGCACCAGCGCTGCCAGGCGCCGCGTGCGATGGTCCCGCTTGCCCACGGGGCTGACGTGCAGCACCAGACGCGGCGGCACGGAGACCCTCCCGACGGTCATCGAGCCCCCAGCGCCCTGCTCGCCAAAGGGCGGCAGGGCGCGCGACAACAGCCCTTGCAGATGGGCGTCATCGGCCGGCTCGACGGCGCGCAGGACCCCGTCGTCGTCGATCAACCCGTCGCGGTGCCGCAGAAGGTCGACGGCGCGGTCGTTCGCGGCCGCGATCCGCCCCCTCCGGTCGAGGTGGATGACGCCGGCCCCGGTGGCGTCGAGCAGCCCCGCCAGCGACCTCCCGAGCGCCTCCGCCTCGACCAGCGCATGCCGCACGCGCAGGAACTGGAGCACGTGGGGCAGAAGCCGCTCGACCATCCGAGTGCGCTCCAGCCGCCAGCCGCTCGCATCGACCGGATCGGCGAGCGCCCACCCGACGTGCGTTTCGCCCGGCCCACTCAGACGCACGTTGAGGCTGTCCTGGGTGTCGGAGAGCCGCATCCCCTCGTTGTAGGTCGCCGACGTCCTCCTCTCCGTCTCGGTAAAGAGGTCCCTGGCAGGGATCAGCAAACCGTCGGGCAGGCTCCTTACGCGCGGCGCGCGCTCGTCCCGGGACCAGTATTCGTTGAAGTAGAGCCGCTCCAGGTCCACGCGGCGTTGTCCCCGATAGCAGAACCGGGCGAAATAGAGTTGCGAATCCCGCGGCGAGCGCCCGTCGACAAGTATGAGGGCGTTCCCCTTGATGCCGCACGCGGCATCTATGAGAGCGGCGGTTTCCGGCCAACCGACCTCGTCGAAAGCGGCGTCGTACAGCGACCGCAGGATACGATCGTACAGCTCCCGTTGGCCCAAGTCGCCCGCCTCCCCCGGCTTTCCGTCGCAGCGTGGCCCGATCGGCAGCACGCAGAGTCTGAATGCAGCGCCTCGGCAGCGCGGTATCCCCTCCAAACGGAGGGAGTGGCTGCCGCCCGGGTCGCAGCCGGGCGCCATGCAGGTCCATCCACCGCAGCGGTCGCCGCCGTGCCGACCCTCCAGCGTGTAATGCTGCAGCAACAGACTCACTATAGTAGCCGCCCCAAGCCGTACTGTCCTCCCTTCAAATGGAGGGGATTCGCCGGTTGCGCTCCATCTCATGGAGCGTTGGTTCGCGCAGCGCGTTGCATCACATACTACGGGAATAATCCAGGTCGGAATCTCCCTTCAATCGAAGGTAGATTGTCAATGATGACGGCCCAAACTCTTTTTTCGTGTGCGTCCGCCCGCGAAATCCCCTCCGTTTGGAGGGACGACGGAAACACTTCGAGGTGGCTAAGATGGCGAACTGCTGCATGTTACTATGCCGCGCGGCGTCGGACCGTCGGATTCTCGGCGACATGTGAGAGCTATGGAGAGTCCTCGGTTGATGCGTTTCCCTGCCGCGCTGCTTGTTCTGGTGGCGATCGCCGGCCTGATTTCATCTACGGACACCCGCGCGCAGGGAAGCGTGGAGGCGGATCGTGCAGCGCTTGAGGCGCTCTACCGCGCGGCCGGCGGGGACGACTGGATCGACAACACCAACTGGCTCAGCAGCGCGCCGCTCAGCGACTGGCACGGCGTGGAGGTGAACCGGAACGGTCGCGTCACCCGGCTGCACCTCGGCGGCTGGGACGACACCGTGCAGGACTTCATCGACCATGGGCTGACCGGGTCGCTGCCGCCCGAGCTGGGGAGGCTGTCCCATATCCGACGACTACAGATCGGCGGGAACGCCGGGTTGATGGGGCCCATCCCGCCGGAGTTGAGCAGCCTGACCCACCTTGAGGATCTGAATCTCCAGGCCAACCGGCTGACGGGTTCGATCCCGGCGGGACTGGGACGGCTGGCCAACCTGAAAGGGCTGTCGCTTACGCGCAATCAGGTGAGCGGGCAGGTTCCGACCGAATTGGGAAACCTCACCGGGCTAACGCGTCTGGATCTTCGCGGCACGATGCTGAGTGGTCCGCTCCCCGAGAGCCTGACCCGCCTGTCGGCGCTCGCTTGGCTGCAGCTCGAAGGGAGCGGCCTGTGTGTGCCGGACCTGCCCGGCGTCCAGGCGTGGCTGGACACCATCCGCGATTTCACGGGAGCCGTCTGCACCGGGTCGCCGACCTTTCTGCGGGTCGTCACGCAACCCGGCCTTGGCCTGCTGGATGCCGTGCACGCCGTCGCCGATCTGAACGGGGACGGGCGCGACGACGTCCTCGTGGGAGAGCGGCAGGAGACCAATGTCGGTGCGCCCGAGGAACGGTTCACGAAGACGACGTTGCGCATCCTCGTAGGCGAGGAGGATGGAGGCTTCACGTACGCGCCGGAACTCGTCGAAGGGACGATCGACGCACGCGTCCCGATTGTGGTCGCCGACGACTTCAACGGCGACGGACAGGTCGACCTGGCGGTCTTCGATTACGGCGGCTACGTGTTCGCCGAGAGGCGCGGATACGGTAATCCGCCTCAGTTGTTCCTGAGCAGTGCCGACGGAAGGCTGCGGCCGTCGGACGCGCTGGCGGATGCGGTCAGACGCGAGCACACGCTGCGACCGCAGCCCCACTACTCCGGGCCCGCCGACCTCCATCTCAAATCAGCGACTTCGGGCGACATCGACGGCGACGGGGACATCGACCTGTGGGTCGACAGCATCGGCGGCCAGAACGTCTACAGCCACTTCATGGTCAACAACGGAGACGGCACCTTCACCGTCGACGAAACACGCGCTCCGCCTGCGCTCCGTTACAACTGGCCGGATAACTGGTACCACTTGCAGGGGCACCTCGTAGACCTGGACAGCGACGGCGATCTCGACCTCGCGCTCGGACAGAGCCGCAAGATCACCAGCAACACCATGAATCAGTTCAGCATCGCCCTGATCAATGACGGCGCCGGATACTATCCGACACGCATCGAGCTGCCGCATCCGGCGTTCAACGAGGGCTACACGCAGGTCACAGGACAGGCGCATTTCGACGTCAACGGCGACGGATTCCAGGACTTGCTCTTGGCGCACCTGCGCAACGACGAGTCGTTGCCAAACCTCCCGGCCACGGGCCGCTACGTTCAGGTGCTCATAAACGGCGGCGGCATGTCGTTCGACGACGAGACGACAGCCTGGATGGGCGATCAGAGTGCCACGACCCCGGAGCGCAACCTGGATGGTCACCCCTTGTACAACTCCGGCGCACTGGGGACATACGACATCGATCGCGACGGCTGCGCGGATCTGGTCATGCTGGCAGGTCCCCACGTACGCACCGAATCGCCGCTCGTGTACCAGAACGACGGGAGTGGCGCCTTCCAGGCGATGCCGCCCGTCCCGTTCGCCGGATCGACTCCCTATTTCGGGAACCGTGCCGTGCCCGCGGACGTGAACGGCGACGAGGTGACCGACTTCGTCGTCCCGCACCGCGAAAACGGACCTGACTTGCTCGTCGGCACGGCGGATGACTTCACCATGCTGGTGACGTTGTTGAATACGACGCCCGCTGGCCCCCTCCGCTGCGGCCAGCAGATGACAGCCGTCGGAGCCCTCCCGATGCTGGGCGTGGGCGCCAGCTCGCCCCGGGGTGGAGGTGGTTGGGGCGCCTGGGCACAAGTGGACGACGACAGCGTCGGGATCACAGCGGTGTCAATCGACAGAAACGGCGCGGCCGATCCGATCGGCCGCGGCGAACGGGTTAGCCTGTCGCTCACGCTGAACGACCACGTTACGGTTACCGGTTCACCGCGGCTGGTGCTGGCAGTGGGGGCGGAAATCCGGCCGGCGCTGTTCAGCGGGAAGGTGAGACGCTCGACGACCGGCGGCTCACCGACGTCACGGCTGGACTTCCACTACGACATCCAAGGCGCTGACGTGGACACGGACGGGCTCTCGTTGCCGGTGAACGCGCTCCGGCTGAACGGCGGAACCATCCGGGACGCCTCGGGAACTGACGTGACAGTCGACCTCGGCGACTTCGCACCTACCGCGTCGGCGTTCGCAGTGGACGGCCGCCTGGACAACCCACCTGTCGTTACGAGCGTTTCGGTACGCCAGCCTGGATACCCGTCGCGGCGCGACACTTTCGAATGGGGTGAGCGGATCGTCATCGACGTTGTGTTTTCGGAAGGGTGCGGCTCTTCTGCGTAGACCGTTTTCGGCCCTGTTCATAGGGGTTTTCGCTCGCAGCGGGTGCCTTTTCGGGTCATTTTGCGGGGGACAGGCGTAGGGCCAGGCGTCCATCGGCTCCCTTTCGCGCAGGCAGCCCGACGGAATCCGCCTGAGCGCTTCGGGACCGCCCCGCCGAACACGCCGGTCTGGACATTCGCCAGGCGTTCTGGTAGCGTGTCTTGGGAAGGGAGGTTCTGCGATGGCTGTGGTGGGATCAGGCTCTCGGGGTGTTCCCGTTCCGTCGTATGCGGCGGCTGACGCCACCTTCGCCGAGGCCGTGGCCTACCTGTCATCGCGCGAAGCCCAGCAGATGAGCCAAAGCGACCTGGAACGGGAGCTGCACCGACTGGGTCAGGAGTTGATGGACAAGCTCCTGCAGGGACACCGCGAGCAACGCGACAGCCTGGCGGAGGCCGCCGGTCCGGTCGAGAGAACCGACGAAGTCGATGTCATCGAGCTCTCGCAGCGGCGCGTGGCTGAAGGCCCCCCGCAGACGACGACCTCTCCGACAGTGCAGGTTGCGCGCCTGACGCACTCGTCAGTGGCGCCGAGACGCCGCTCGACCTCGCGACCACCGCCGTGTGCGACGGCGACGTCACGGTGTGGTACTGCACATCATCGTCCAACTGGCGGACGCCGGGACGCGCGACGCGTGTGTCCGACCGCCGCCGGTGGCATCGGCGTGATTCGTGATTCGGATGCAGTTGACCAGCGTACGCTGGCGTCTGGTTGGAGCCGGGCGGTTCAGAAGCTCCCGCTGCAAGTCAGTCGCGATCTTGATGCGTGCTGGCACTCCCACGAACCGCGGAGCATCGGCACGTCCGCACGCCCAGCGATGTGCTGATCGGGTAGTACTGCCGGTCAGCATCCGCCTCCCCACCCCTCCCCACCACCGCTTCGAGGGGTTCAGACGCCTCTTCCGAGTGCCGCTCCCAGAAGCCCTTCAGAAGCCCCAGAGGCCCCTGTTCGGCGTCGACGAAGAAGAGCCACACCCTTTTCGGAATACGTCGACCTGACTGGCACGCCGAGCCTGGGATTGACCCTTGGAACACGTAATCGGTCTGCGGATTACGTATCTCGTCATGACTCCATCTCCGGGATGACAAGACTCCGCTTCGCTTACGACGTCGAAGCGTCGGACCTGGACACCGACGGACTCTCGATAACGGCGGATGCCCTCTCCCTGAACGAGGGGACCATTCGGGGCACCGGCGGGACGGATGCGGACCTCGACCTTGGCCAGCACGCCGTCACAGACGATCCGGACCGCAAGGTTGACGGCCGCGTCGACAACCCGCCGGTACTCGCGCTCGGCAGCTACCCCGACGACACCTTCGGGCGCGGCGAGCGGATGCGCTTCGCCATCCGGGCCAACGAGCACCTGTCGGTAACGGGTGAACCGACCCTCGCACTGCTCGTCGGTTCCCAGAGCCGGCAGATGCAGATGTACGAGTTGGCCCATGATGACTACGGTTCCGTGCTCCGTTTCCACTACGACGTGCAGGCGTCGGACCTGGATACCAACGGCCTCGCGATCTCGTCGGGACCTCTCTCCCTGAACGGAGGGACCATTCGCGACGTAGCCGGCAACGACGCCACCTTGAACTTCCAGGGCGTCGATTTCCACGAGCGCGGGCGCTACAGCGTGGACGGTGGCATCGACACCGGTCTCGTGGTGAAGTTCTTCGGTCTGGTATCCAGACCGCGTATCGGCGATACCTACCGCCAGGGCGAGGTAGTCGAGGCTGCCGTCCGGTTCGACAAGGCGCCCTACGTAATCGGCGCCCCCGCACTGACTCTTGACGTAGGGGGCAAGACGCGCCGGATGACGTACGACAGGATCTCCGCCAGCGGGCTATCTCTTGTATTCCGCTACACGGTGCAAGCTTCGGATCGGGACCCGGACGGCATCGAGATCGGCCCGCACGCGCTGACCCTCGAAGGCGGGGCCATCCGGGACTCTCAGGGCCGCGACTCCGACCTGGTCCTGGAGAATGCGGATCATTCGACGTGGGGACTGCACAAGGTGGACGGTGGTGCCGGCGCCGGAGAAGCAAATGGAGGACATTTCGCGGGCGAAGGTACGGGGTCTGGCCATTGACAAATTTCCCTTCGTTTGAAGGGAGATCCCGAGCGGATGGTTCCGGTATGGTTGCTGCTGTGCCAAGTCGTACGTCTGCAACCGATGGAGAACAGAAATGACAACCAAAGAACAGTTTCGCGTCGCCTACGGCAAGGCGGTGGCCAAGGCCTGGAGCGACAGCGCATACAAGAAACAACTGCTGCGTGACCCGCGTGCCGCTCTCTCCGGGGTCGGAGCCGATCTTCCCCCGGGCATAGAGATCTCCGTGGTCGAAAACTCTGCCAACCGGATGCATCTGGTGCTGCCGGCGCCGCCCCCGGAGGGTGAGGTCGGCGACGAACAGCTCGCTGCCGCCACGGGAGGAGTCTCGGGCGCTTGTTGCTGCTGGGGTGACTAGCACCATCCCCGCTGCCGTGGGGACTTTCCCCCTGCAGGTTGCCGCGACGACGTTTGAAGTGCGTCTCGTCCTCGGGAGTCGAGGTCGCCTGCCCGTCGTTGAAACAGTCGAAGCACCGGCTCCTTGCGGGGGCGACCGGTTCTGCCGTCGCCCCGCAGAACATCACGTATGCAAGCCGACCAGATGCGCAGGGTTCCCGCCTTCGGCGGTCGCTTTCGCGTTCTGCCCGTCGCCGGCGCCGGAGCCATGCTCCTTTCCGATGAAGGGGTTCACGTCCTCCCCGGAAGCGCGTACGCGGATGTCGTCCCCCTGGTGGACGGTCGGCGCAGCAGTGACGAGGTGGTCACGACGGCGGTCGAGCGCGGTCTCGAGCCGGCGACCGCGTGGTACGTGCTCCGCAAGCTCGAGTCCGCCGGCTACCTGATCGAGAGTCGACCGGAAATGGACCGGGACGTCGGTGCGTTCTGGTCGGGTCTCGAAGTCGACCCCGGTGAGGCTCTGGCGGCCCTGCGCGCGACGCGCGTGCGGGTGTTTTCGGTGAGCTCGACGGCCGCGGACTCTCTCGGCCGTGCCCTGGCACGCTGTGGCATTGCGTCGTCCGCGCCTTCCCTGGAGGAAGCGGGCGCCGGCTCCGAACGCGATTTCGATATCGTGTTCGCCGACGACTATCTTGCGGATGCTCTCCTTCCCTTCGACGCCGCGGCACGGTCGCTGCGGCGGCGATGGATGCTGGTGCGGCCGGCCGGCTTCCGGATCTGGATCGGTCCACTCTTCGATCCCGGCAGGACGGGTTGCCTGCATTGCCTGCGCCAGAAACTCGAACGGTACCGTTCGGCGCATCGCTTCGCGGCCACGCTCGACCCGGAGCGTGGAACCACAACGCCGCTTCCGACGATAGCCGCCACGACGGACCTGGCGTGCCAACTGGCCGTGGTGGAAGCGGCCAAGGCGTTGGCGCGCGTGCCCGGCGACCTTGCCGGCGCCATGTTGACGGTGGACGTGCAGGATCGGTCTACGCGTATCCACCGGTTGATCAGGCATCCGTACTGCAGCGCTTGCGGGAAGGCTCCCCCCGACAAGGCCGTCCCGCTTCAATTACGGAACCACCAGTCGGTGGTTTCCGACGCCGACGGGGGCTACCGGACGGTACCGCCGGAGGAAACGCTGAGGAAGTACGGGCATCTGGTCAGTCCGATCACCGGCGTGGTCGAGACGCTGAAGCGTGTCTCCACCGACAAGGAGGTGGGTCACGTCTATCTGGCGGCGCAACAGGCTCGAGTGATTCTCGAGCCCGGCACGACGTTGCATCCCCGTCGCCACTCCAGCGCGGGGAAGGGGATTACGAGCATTCAGGCGAAGGCGAGCGCGCTCGGCGAAGCGATCGAACGCTATTCGTTCGAGCGGCAGGGCGCCGAGGTGACGATCCCGGGCACCTTGAACGAGTTGGGAGCCGACGCGGTACACCCCAACGACGTGATGAACTTCAGCGAGCGGCAGTACCGCGAACGGCGCTCCCGAAACCTCGTCGGCGGCAGCGGACGGCGGTTCATCCCGGACCCGTTCGACTCCGACGCGCGGATCGATTGGACCCCGCTCTGGTCCCTGACCGAACGGCGCCACAAACTTCTGCCGACGGACCTGCTCTTCGCTCGCTTCGGGGCGGCCGAGTCGTCGACCGAACCGCGCCATTGCGTCACCTGCTCCAACGGCTGCGCCGCGGGGAATACCCAGGAGGAAGCCGTGCTGCAGGGCTTTCTCGAGATAATCGAGCGGGACGCGGTTGCCATCTGGTGGTACAACCGCCTGCGGCCACCGGGAATCGACCTCGCCTCGTTCGGTGACCGCTGGCTGTCGAACATGGCAGCCCAGTACGACCACTGGAATCGGGACGTCGTCGCCCTCGACCTCACCAACGATCTCCGGATTCCCGTCGTGGCCGCCGTGTCGCATCTTCGAACGGGCCCCCGGGAACGCATCCTCGTGGGCTTCGGATGTCATGTGGATGTGCGTATCGCGGCGCAGCGAGCCGTCAGCGAGATGTCTCAGATGCTGGTTGTCGAGCTCGGTCTGTGCAATTGGCTCGGCGACCGCGAGTACGACGCGTGGATCGAGACGGGGACGCGCGCAAGCCAGCCGCATCTGGTGCCGGACGAGACCGCGCCCGTGCGCGAGCGCCGGGATTTTCCCTCCCCGCCGGCCGTCGACCCCTTGACGTCCGCAATCGAGCTCTGCCGGCAGTCGGTCGAAGCGCGGGGCCTCGAGGTACTGGTGCTCGATCAGACGCGCCCCGATGTCGGCATGCCCGTCGTCAAGGTGGTAGTGCCGGGGCTGCGACACTTCTGGCCTCGTTTCGGACCGGGACGACTGTATGACGTGCCGGTGGCTGCGGGCATGCTCGACGCGCCTCTGACGGAGTCCGATCTGAACCCCGTGGCGTTGTTCATCTAGGAGTTCCCCGGGTCGTCGAGCGGGCCGAAGCGACCCGACGCGTTTTCGGGCGGACGGCGAGCGATGCTTGACTTCAATTGGCGTTGCCGGGACGGCGTCGCACTGACGCGCAAGGGCGATCGCGTTCGCCTGCGTGTGGCCGGCCGAGCGGATGTTCCCGTGGCGCTGCCGGCCGAGGCGGCGCAAGCGGCGGTGCGCCTCAACGACGGCCTGTCCGATCACGCGATCGGCGTGGCGAGTGGTGACGTCGCGACCGCCGCTCGACTGTTTCGTCTCAAGCGTCGGCTCCAGGAGCACGGCCTGCTGGTCGTGGACCTGATCTGCAGTGGGCGCCGGTTGGCCACCCTGCGGCCGCATGCGGCGACATTCGACCCGCTCCTCCTGGCGGCGCGTCCTGCGCGTCCTGCGGCGCGCTGGACATTGTCGCGCTTTGCGTTCCTGCACCGCGAGGACAGACACCTCGTACTCGAGTGCCCGGAGTCGCCCTGCGAGATCGTGCTCGAAGACCGGGACCTGGTGCAGTGGATTCACGATGCGGCGGCTTGCGTGGCTCCGCAAGCGGGCACTGCGCAGAGTGCGGTCATGGCGCTGCTGGCCGCGCTCGCCATCGTCGAGGACGCCGACGAGGAAGAGTCGCCGGCCCGCCGGACGTGGGAATTTCACGATCGGCTCTTCCACCGGCGGACGCGGGATTTCGAGGACTTCCGGCCGTATGGCGGCACCTATCGTTTCCGCGAAGGCTCGGACAACGGGTATACGGATCGGCTGCCCTCGCCGCCCGTGATTCGTGCGCCTCATGCGGGAGGAACCATCGACCTGCCGGTGCCCGAGTCGACCGCCGGCGGGTCTCTGCAGCGGGTGATGGAAATCCGCAGGTCGAAACGCGAAATGGGAGACGAGCCGGTCAGCCTGGCGCAGGTGGCGGCGTTGCTGCACCGCGTCGCTCGCGTCACCCGGCGACTCCCCGGGGACCGTCTGCAGCGGCCCTATCCGGCGGCTGGGGCCATTCACGAGCTCGAGTTCTACCTGGCCGTCGGCGCGTGCCGCGGCCTGGCTCCCGGCTTCTATCACTACCGAAGCGACATCCACGCGGCGACGAAGCTGTGCCGACAGGGCGCCGCCGGGGCAGCCGCGGCCATGATTTCCTATTGCGCAGAGGCGTGGGGTACCTCGGGACGCCCCCCGCAGTGTCTGATCGTCGTCACGTCCCGGCTGCCCAGACTGGCCTGGAAGTACGCGGCGATCGCCTACCGGCTGTCGCTGCTGAACGCAGGCGTCGTGCTGCAGAGCCTCCAGCTCGTCGCGACCGACATCGGGTTGAACGGCGCGGCGGCCGGGAGCGGCAAGCCCGCCCTGTTCGCCGAGGCCACCGGCGTGTCTTCCTGGGAAGAGACGAGCATCGCGGAGTTCGGCTTCGGCAGCCGGCCGGAACCGGTGCGACTCGGGGCTGCCGGTGAAACGCCGGGGCAACCGGGCGGGGGGTTGAGAATCGGTGTTTGAAGTGCCGTTCGGTTCGGAGTCGGGCGCGGACCTGTCGTCTCCGGAACAACTGCAGGAGGCGATCCAGGTCACGTCGCCGATGTCGAGAGTCGCGGTAGCCGCTCTGGCGTTCGTCGTCCTTGCGGTCTCGCTGTGGAGCGTCTTCGGCACGGTCCGGACGCGGGTGCGGGGCGACGGGCTGATCGCCTACCACGATGCGCAGCGTGTCGACATCGTCTCGCACACCGAGGGCTACCTGGTCGCGCTGCTGGTGCGCCAGGGCGACCAGGTAGCCCGCGGCGACGTCGTGGCGCGGATCGAGAACGAGAGCATCGAGCAGCGCCATGCGCTCGCGCTGCTCGACGAGCAAGAGATTCGACGGGAAATCGGGACGCTGGAACGAGAGCGGGATGCGGACGTCGAGGAGCTGGCCCGTATCGCCGAAGCACGACGCGCCTCTCTCGGGCAGCGGATATCGAGCGGCGAGGCGCTGATTGCACTGTTGGACGAGCGAATGCGCGGCGCCGAAGCGGATGCCGGCCGCATGGGCGAGCTGCCGGCGCTGCGCCGACAGGTGCTGGACCTTGCATACGACCTGGAACGATCCCGAAGCGACCTGGCCGAGCTCGACGTCCTGCAGAGCGAGCGAAGCAGCGAATGGCGCCGTTTGATCCGGCAAGCGCGGCAGCGCCTGACCGACCGTCAGGCCGAGCTCGCCAGGCTGACTGCCGAAATGGAGACCCTGCTCGAGATACGCGCCGCCACCGACGGCGAGATCGTGGAGGTGCTCGCCGGCGTCGGAACGTTCCTGCACCCGAACGACGGCATCTACCAGATGACCAACCGCGTGTCGGGACTGTTCGTCAACGCCTTCTTTTCCGCCGACGCAGCGGAGCTGATCGAGCCGGGGATGCCGGTGCAGGTATCGCTGAGCATGCTCGACCGCCGGGATTTCGGCAGCCTTCGCGGCGTCGTGAGCGGTGTTTCGCGTTTTCGGATGTCGTCCGACGCGTTGATGACGGTGCTCGGCAACGAGCAACTCGTGGAACGCTTCTCGCGGTCGGGAGCGCCCCTGGCCGTCGAAATCGAGCTGTCCACGCGGCCCGAAGGAGGCTACGAGTGGACGACGGGCCGCGCGGCGCCGTTCGAAGTGGCGCCGGGGATGCTCGTGACCGTCAGTGTCGCGATTCGCGAGCAGCGACCCATCACGCTGGTGATGCCGGCGCTGCTCCGGGTACTGGGCACGTCATGAATGGGCACGTCATGAAGAGGCGCGTCCGGACGCCGACGGTGCTGCAGATGGAGGGCGTCGAGTGCGGCGCCGCCTGCGTGGCCATCATCCTCGGGCACTACGGCAGGTGGGTCCCGCTGGAAGAGCTCAGGGTGGCCTGCGGCGTCACCCGCGACGGCAGCAACGCCAGGGCGATCCTGCGCGCGGCGCGCAGCTACGGCCTCGAGGCCCAGGGCTACCGTTACGGGTTGCGGACGCTGCGCGAGCAGGCACCGCCGTTCATCATCTACTGGAAGCACTCCCACTTCCTGGTCGTCGACGGCTTCGACGGCGACGTCGTCCACGTGAACGATCCCGCGACCGGGCCGCGGACCATGCAGCGGGAGGAATTCGACAACGGCTATGTCGGCCTCATGCTCGGGCTCACGCCCGCGGCCGGTTTCACCCGTAGCGGACACCCGCCGCGGCTGTGGCGGATCATCTCCGCGCGGCTCGGCTACCTGCGGCGAGGGGCGGGCACGTTCGCGTTGTTGAGCCTGCTGCTGATCGCGCCCGGCGTACTGGTGCCGTCCTTCACGCGCATCTTCATCGACGAAGTGATGCTGCGGGAGCAAGCCGGGATGCTCCGGGTGCTGCTGGGAGTCATGGCCGGCACCATCGTCGTGCAGGCGGCGATGACGTGGATGCTCCAGTGGATTCTGCTGCGCATCGAGAACAAGCTGTCGCTGTACGGCTCGGCGCAACTGTTGTGGCATCTGCTGCGACTGCCCTACGTGTTCTTCAGCCAGCGCCTGCCTGGCGACCTGGCGAACCGTCTGCGGTCCAACGACGCGGTGGCGACGGGGTTCGGGCAGGATCTGGGGCGCACGCTGGCGCAACTGGTGGCGGCCGCGTTCTACGTCCTGGTCATGGTGCTCTTCGACGTCGCCCTGGCGGCGGTCGCGATTGGACTGACCGCCACGTCCGTTCTCGTGAGCTGCCTGGCCCGCAGGCGGCTGCACGATATCAGCACCAGGCTGGAGCTGGCAGAAAACGAGGTGTTCAGCGACACCGCGGTCGCCGTGCAGACGATCGACTCGATCAAGGCGAGCGGGAGCGAGTCGATGGCCTTCACGCGCTGGGCCGGCCACCACGCCAGGAGCATCAACGCCGAGCAGCAGCTCGGAATGCACACGACTTGGATCCAGTCGATCCCGTTCCTGACCGGGGCGCTTACGACGGCCGCCGTGCTCGGCCTCGGAAGCCTGCGCATCGTCGACGGCGACCTGACGGTGGGCGGGGTGGTCGCAATCCAGGCGCTGGTCGCGGCCTTCAAGCCGCCGATGGAGGAGCTCGCAGGGTTCCTCACCCGCCTCGAACAGGCGCGCGCGGCGCTGCGGCGGGTCGACGACGTCCTCAACTACGAGGCGGACGACGCATTCGCCGTTGCTCCGCCGACCCGGTCCCTGCCGGCCAGGAAGGTCAAGCTCGATGGACGGATCGAGCTGCGCGCGGTCTCGTTCGGCTACAACGCTACCCAGCCCCCCCTGATCGCCGACCTCGATCTGTGCATCGAACCGGGCGCGCGCGTCGCCCTGGTGGGCGCCACGGCGAGCGGCAAGTCGACCGTCGCCAAGCTGATCGCGGGGCTGTATCGCCCCTGGAGCGGCAAAGTCCTGCTCGACGGCAACCCGGCCGACGACTGGCCGTTGCCCCTGCGGCGCAATTCCATCGGTTGGGTCGACCAGGAAGTCGTCCTGTTCGAGGGGACGGTCGCCGACAACCTGACCCTGTGGGACACGAGCATTCCGGAGCCGGTGGTCACGCAGGCGGCGCGCGACGCCGAGATCCACGACGTCATCTCCAGCCGGCCCGGCGGTTACAGCAGCCTGGTGGTCGAGAACGCCGCGAACTTCAGCGGCGGCGAGGCGCAGCGGCTGGAGCTCGCGCGCGCGCTGGTCGCCGAGCCGTCGATCCTGATTCTCGACGAGACGACGAGCGCGCTGGACCCGCGGGTCGAGCTGCTGATCGACGGCCACCTCCGGCGGCGCGGGTGCACGACGGTCATCGTGGCGCATCGCCTGTCGACCATCCGGGACTGCGACGAGATTCTGGTCCTCGATGGCGGCCGCGTGGTCGAACGCGGCACGCACGAAACACTGATGGCGAACGAGGGACGATACCGTGAAATCGTCGAGTACTGACGCGCCGGCCGACGCGCCCGAAGACGATCCCGAGCTCTCTCTGGCGAGCGCTGCGGAGCGGCATGGCCGCCCGAGCGAGCTGGCGGCGAACCGGCCCCTGGCGATTGGCGACACCGATGGCTGGTGGTACGTCGCCGAGGGCACCGTCGATCTCTTCGCCGTGCCGCTGGCCGGCCGAAAGACGCCCCACGGGCGCCGGACGCACCTGATGACCTGCGGGTCCGGGGAGGTGCTGTTCGGGATCGACTCCGCCGCTACGGCCAAGTTGGGGCTGTTGGTGGTCGGCCGCATGAACGCCCGGGTGCTTGCCGTTCCCAACGCAGCTCTCGAAGAGTCGACGGGCTTTCGTGCGGAGCTGGCCCACGCGCTCGACGTCTGGATCGGACGAATGAGCGAGGCGGCGGCCCGTATGGTCGTCCCGCGGCCGACGATAGACCTGCGGCTCGAGCCGGGCGAGACCGTGACCGGCGGGGGCCGTCGCGTCGCAGGCGCGACCAGCGGCCTGGTGTGGGTGCCGGGGCTGGCCGGCGCCGCGTTCCTCGACGTCACCGACATCGGCGAGGCCGAGGCGCCGTTCCCGCTGCATGCCAGGGCCTGGATCAATCCGGCCCCTGGCGAACGACTCTCGTGCACGGGCACCGAAGCGGTGTTGGCGGACTCGTCCTGGCGTGCCGGTCTGGCACGGTTCCACGCTGTCGTGCTGGAGAACATCGGCACGGGCATCGCCCTCGGCTCGGTGGACGAGTTCAATCTCCTCACGGGACGCGACCGGCTCGATAGCGGCCACATGCGCGCGACGCTACGCCGCGCAGCCGCGGTGCCCGGCCAACGGCCGGCCGATGTGGACCTGCCGGTGGTCGACGACCCGCTGGTCAATGCCATGACCGTAATCGCGCGCGCTCTCGGGAGCGAAACGCCCTCGCTCGGCCCGCACGAACGCACTCTCGCGCCCTCCGAACGGCTGCAGGCCCTGGCCTCGTCCGCCCGCTTGCGCCTGCGCGAGGTCCGCCTGCCGCCCGACTGGTCGGGCCGCGGCGGACAAGCCTACCTGGCGTGGAACGAGCGGAACGCGCCGTGCGCACTGCTTCCGCACGGCCGTGCGGGCTACCGGTTGCTCGATGCCGCGGCGGGCGAATGGAAGGCGGTGGACGAGCAGGTCGCCGCCACGCTCCAGCGCCGAGCCTGGGCGGTCTACGCCAGCTTGGCCAGGCCCCGGGTGTCGGCGACGAGGCTGCTGGCGTTTGCATTGCGGGGCGCCGGGCGGGATGTCCTGGCGCTGGCCGAGTTCGCACTCGCTACCGCGGCCGCGGGCCTCGTCGCGCCCATCGCCGTCGGACGCCTCGTCGATACCGCGATCCCCTTCAGCGAACACCGGCTGATACTCGAGCTGGCGCTGGTGCTCTGCGGGGCCGGCCTCGTCGGCAGCGCCTTCTTTTTCCTGTGCGCAAACGCGTGCGTGAGGCTGCAGTCGACGGCGGACTCGCAGGCGCAGTCCGCCGTGCTGGACCGGCTGCTGCGCCTCCCCTCGGCGTTCTTTCGTTCCATGCCCGCCGCCACCCTGGCGCGCCGGGCCCTCGGCGTCTCGCATATCCGGCGCGTGCTCGCCCGCGGAGCGGTCGTCACCGTTCTGGGCAGCTTTCTGGTCGCCTCGAATCTGGCGGTCATGGCATGGTTCAGTCCGCGGCTGAGCATCGTGGCGGCCGGCTCGACCGTCCTGGCGGCCGCAATCATGGCGGGCTTGAGCCTGCTGCGCCTGCGTTTCGAGAGGCGCGTGCTCGAGGTGGAAGGGCAGACGACCGGAAGCGCGTTTCAGTTCATCCGCGCCATCGCGAAGATTCGCATTGCGGGCGCGGAGAGCCGCGTCTTCTCCTTGTGGATGGGGTCGCATGCACAGCAACGCTACTGGATGTACAGGACGCGCCTCGCCGACAACGCGGTGTTCACCCTGTCGACGGCGATGCCGGCGCTGCTGGCGCTGTTCTTCTTCACGCTGGCCGGCACGGACCTGCCGCCTGTCCCCGGCGACTTCGTCGCCTTCCTTACCGCGTTCTCGGGCTTCACGATCGGATTCTCCGGGGTAGCGCGAGAGCTCACCCTCGCGCTGTCCGCCGTCGTCCACTTCGACAGGATCAGGCCGATCCTGAATACCGCCCCGGAGACACCTGCCCAGGCGATCCGGATCGGGACGTTGACCGGCCGCGTCGAGGTCACGCACGTGACGTTCCGCTACCACCGGGAGAGTGCGCCGGTGCTGCGCGACATCTCCATCCGCGCCGAGCCGGGGCAGTTCGTCGCCATAGCCGGGCCGTCCGGGTCGGGCAAGTCGACCCTGTTGCGGCTGCTGCTCGGCTTCGAGCAGCCGGACAGCGGCGCCGTCTTCTATGACGGGCAGGAGCTGAACCGCATCGACCTCGGCTCGGTGCGGCGTCAGTTCGGAGTCGTCCTCCAGGACGCCCAGTTGTCCACCGGAACGATCCTGGAGAACATCGTCGGGGTCGACCGGTCGGTCAGCGAGAAGCGTGGGAGGCGGCCGAGCTGGCGGGCATCGCCGACGAAATACGCGCCATGCCCATGGGCATGTCCACGTTCGTCTCGCAGGGCGGCGTCTTTTCCGGGGGCCAGCGGCAACGGCTCATGATCGCGCGCGCGCTCGTCCGCCGGCCGAAGATCCTGCTGCTGGACGAAGCGACCAGCGCGGTCGACAACAAGACGCAGTTCGAGATCGCCCGGAACGTCGAGCAGTTGAACATGACCCGCATCGTCATCGCCCACCGCCTCAGCAGCATACGGGGAGCAGACATCATCTACGTGCTCGACGAACACGGACGTCTGGTGGAGCAGGGCCCGTACGAAGACCTGATGAGGCGGGACGGGCTGTTCGCCGCATTGGCCCGGCGGCAGGCTCTTTGAGCCGCAGACCGGGGAGCCGGAGATTCCGTCCTCGACCGTACTGCGGCCGGAGAACCGAGAGGAAGACATGAAGGCATCGACTGCATTGCTGCTGCTACTGGTCCCGGACGTCGCGCTCGCACAGGCGTCCGAGACAAGCCCCCGAACCCGGTGGGGCGACCCCGACCTGAACGGGTACTGGACCTATGTCACCATGACGCCGCTGGAACGCCCGCCCGGGTTCGAGGACAAGCCCGTTCTCTCGCCCGACGAAGCCGCGGTCTTCCTGGCGGTCGGGCACGAGATCGTCCGGCGGGAGCTCGATCGGCAACTCAATGCCGACGGGATCGAGCTCGGCGGCTTGACGAACAACCGGACGTCGCTGATCGTCGATCCCGCCGACGGCAGGGTGCCGGAGCATACCGAGTACGGCCGGACGCGGAATCAACAGCTCGGGTTTTTCGCGCGCTCCGTGGAGCGACGGGCGGACGGGCCGGAAGACCGCGAGCGGTACGAGCGCTGCATCATGGGCCGCACGGCGCCCATGATCGCCACGATCGAGGTGCAGTGGCTCCAGATTTTCCAGACGCCCCGCCACGTCGCGTTTCTTCACGAACAGAACTCCGACGTGCGGATTGTTCCGCTCGACGCGGCGCCGCCGCTGAGCGATTCCTTGCGCCTGTGGCAGGGCTCTTCCCGCGGCCGTTGGGACGGCGACACCCTCGTCATCACGACCACCAATCTGAACGGTCGGTGGACACTGCATGGCGACGGTCCCAATGCCCGCTTCGTCGAGCGCATTCGGATCGGGAACGCGGACACGCTCGACTACTCGGTGACGGTGTACGACCCCGAGGCCTTCGCCGCTCCGTGGACTGTCCAGTTTCCGATCGAGCGCACTTCAGGGCCGCTGTATGAAACCGCGTGCCACGAGGGCAACTACAGCATGGAACTCATACTGCGTGGTGCGCGGGCCGAAGAGAGCCGGGAGCAGACTCGCTGATCGAGCCGGCAAGACCCAGACCCCGGGTCATGCGGACGAAGCTGGACATGTAGAACAGTGCATAGGGGTCCGCCGAGGGTCTGCATCCTCCCTCCTGGAGGAACTTCGTCGCCAACTCGACCCGGTGCTTCAAATGGCCGGACTCGGCTTCCGAATCCACCACGGGTTGACCGGGACCGACGCGATGGCGCGGCCAGGCCTCGTCGCGTGCGTAACGCCAGAAGGGGCTGTCGTAGACGGACCCTTGGCTGTAGTGCCAGGCTATGAAGACGCCGAATCGCCAGGCGAACTGCACCAGCAGCCGGTTGATTGTTTCAGCCGAGACCAGCTCGCGGTAACCGAGGATGACGTCAATCTGAACCTGGATCAGGCCGAGCGCCGTGGCCTCGAGCGGTTCCATGAATCCAGCCGCGTTTCCGATCCTCGCGATGCCGCCGTCGTAGACCGAACGGTGTATGTAGTTCGGAAAGCGGATAACGGTCCGCTGTTCCCAATCCGTCACGCGTTCTTCGTTCAGGAAGACATCGAAGTCACGTTCCACCTCCGCGACGTCGGCAATGTGGCGGTTGAAGACGTAACCATAGGAGGTATGCGTACAAAGTGGAATGACGAAAATCCAACCGTTCGCGCGCGCCACGGCGCGGGTATAAGTGTGGTTGGCGTCGACATCCAGCGCAGAGGCGCGCCTTACGACAGCCGCGTTGGTTGGAATGAAGTCGATTCGGGCGTGCTGCTCGTCGTTCAGTTGCCGGGGATAGCCGCGGGCATCGAAGACGAGATCGAAACGTTCCGTACGGAGGCCGTCGAGCTCCAGCTCGACTCCATCACCCATGCGAGCGATGCGTGTCACGCGCGCGTCGAGGTGGGTGGCCTCGGTGTGTTCACTCAACAGCTCCACCAGCGTGTCGGCGGAAAGATGATATCCATAGAGCTTGCCGTCTGCGAAGTCGTGAATGAACTGCCGATTCGCGCGTCCCCAGCCCTCGAAGCGCACACCGTACTTCCGCGTGGCGTGCAGGCGGCTCTGAACGGTCGCATGATCCAGACCGGTGGCGTTGCGCAGGTGATTCACGAGCCCGGGCAGCGTGCCCTCGCCGACCCCGATGACAGGAATCCGGGAATCGTAAATATGATGGAGTTCGTGGTCCGGCAGTCTGCGCGATACGATGGCGGCGGCGAGCGAACCCGCGCTACCTCTACCCACCACGGCGATTCGCATGGTGTATTTCAGCCGCAATTGAATGTCACGCCCGTATCGCTCTTCAGACAGCCGATCGTGAGGCTCACGAAGACACCGGCTTCCGCAGCAACGCTACGGCAACAGGCTCGTTATCGTAGCCGACCCAAGCGGCACTGTCTTCCCTCCAAATGGAGGGCATTTGACGGCTGCGGTCCGGCATCAGGGGAAGCAAAGATCAACCACGGCAGGGGTACTTGGCGGGTCCGCGGTGCACACGCGTCCGGTTCCGCAAGACCTGCTGGACGAGGTCGTGTGGACCGAAGACTTCGGACCAGCGCGCGAACGGCAGATTCGTCGTCACCACGGCGTGGTCGTCGGCGCGATGGTCGGACCGCCACGACAAGGCGCTCGTAGCGCTGGCTGATGAAGCCGAAGAACAAAGCTGCAGTCGAAGACCTGTAGCACCGCATCGCGGTCCAGGTCCGGCTGCGCCTCGATTCGGGCTGTGACCGAGGGCCATCGTTTCTATCGCACGCTGGCGCGGCACAAGTGAGGCTGGCGGCCCGGTCGCGGCCTGGCTGTTCGTGCAACTTGAAGCGGCGGCGGCCAGATTTCCCAGCGTGGGCTTCTACCGCGCGGCAGCTTGGTTGCGGTCGAGGTCGAAGAAGTCGAGGCACCTGTGCGCGAGCGGCTTGCGGCGTCCCTTCGCGGTGAGCACGCCGTAGTAGGCGCGGTCGAACTCGACGAACCCGTGGCCGAGCGCGACCAGGGTCCCGGCTTCCACGAACCGCTCGATGAAATGGCGCCAGCCGAGCGCGACGCCGGTCCCGGCGGCGGCGGCTTCCAGCACGTAGACGTAGCTGTCGAGGCCGATGCGGCGCGGCGTCACGGCCGGGCGTCCGGCGAGAGCGAACCAGTCATCCCAGGTGGCCCAGCCCTCATTGGGCCGCAGCAGGTCGAGAAACGTCAGCCCGCTCCAGCCGCCGACGGGTCCGGCGAGGGCCTGCGCGTGTTCGGCGGCGTAGGCGGGCGAGCAAATGGGTCGGACCGCTTCCTTGAGGGCCACGACCCGGTCCTGCGGCGCGGCTGCTGCTGCGTCCCAGGTCAGCAGGATGTCGGCGACCGGGTCGGCCGGCAGGTTCCGGATGTAGTTGTGGTAGGTGAGGACGCGGATCCGGACGTGCTCGCCGAGCGCCCGCTGGAGGGCGCCGTAGCGCAGCATGATGAGGGTGTGGGACGCTTCGTGGGAGCAGGCTATGACCAACTGTTCTTCGGCGCTGGCTAGCTCGACCGCCTCGGCGGCGCCGCGGTGGATGGCCGTGAGACCGGCCGCGACGCCGTCGCGGAAGCGCTCGCCGGGGCCGGTCAGGGTGGCCCCGGCGCGCGAGCGCTCGAACAGGCGCACTGACAGCCACGCCTCGAGCTTGGCGATGTGGCGGCTGACGACGGCCTGCGAGGTGCGCAGCTCGCGGGCCGCCGCGGTGAAGTTGCCGTGCCGCGCGGCGCTCTCGAAGGCGATCAGGGCGTTGGCGGGGGGCATCCGGTACGGGCTGCGCCTGCTCATGACCGTAAGGTCATCATAGGATGTCCGTATAGTCAAGCCGCCAGGTCTGCGGTCACCAGTTCAATCCGGGCACAACCGGCCGGTCCCAACCGGTCGAAGAATTGCTCCAGCGTCTCGGCCTTGCGCCCCGGCCCCGCCCACACCACACGCCGGCGGTCATGGTCGACCACCACCGTCAGATAGTGGTGACGCTTCCGACAGCTGAACTCGTCGACCCCGATCCGTCGCAGCCGGGCCAGCCGCGTCGCGTCCAGACGGCGAGCCACCATCCGCTCGACGATGCCGCCCACCGCCGGCCAGGAAATCCCCACCAGACGACTCGCCGTGTTCCGTGAGCGCCGTGGACGGCCGGGACGCCCCGTCCAGGCCGGGCCGCAAGGCCCACAACTGTTATCTGAGCGGAGGGACGGCCGGCGTGTCACCCGGCCGGGTCGCAGCGCAGCGGAAAACGTGCGTAGCGCGTTGACACGACGGTCGTCCCGTAGCTACTCCACCTCGCATTGAACCCGCCGACCAGCCTCATCCCGCCCCACACCGGTTTGAGGAGAGCCGGATGTTGTCATGCTTTATTGACATCGCTGAATGTTATAAGTGTGTTTTTCATGGCGTCGGTTATCAGCTACAAGTACGAGTGCCGATTTTTCGTGGGGAGGTCGCGGGAGGACGCCCGCGCGAGAGTGCCGGGGCGAGCGCCGCAGATGCGCTCGCGCAGCGTTCTCGTTCCGTCGTCGCGTGCGCAGGTGATTGCCAGCGTGGCGTCGATTCAGAGGGCGAAGATGTTCCCCGTGCCCGCGGCGGGCCAGCGGACACGCGTGGCGGCTGGCCCCGGAGCGCTCGACGAGAGAGTGCGAGGCGGAGCGTTGACAAACGTGTCAGGCGACCGGATCGACCTGACCGCGTCGGTTTCACGCGGAGCGAGTCACGACGGGGATCGGAGCGGCTGGGCGGCGCCCCGCGAGCTTGGCTTCGAAGGCCGGCTCGCTGGGGCGTGACCTGCGTCGCGCTGCCGAGGCATTTGCATTCGTACTCTGTGCGCTGCCGGTCAGGCTACGCAGCGACGGAAGGCGGGGAGGCGCCACTTGGGCCAACAGGAGCAGTACGACCGTATCCTGCGGTCGCTGTACGACGCCGCTTTCGACGAGGCCGGTTGGCCGGGAACCGCCGCCCTCATAGATGCGGCGTGCGGCATCAAGGGGAACGCCCTCATCCTTGTCGAAGGGCGCTCGCCGCGGGATTCGCAACTCCATTTCGCCCGGTTCTGCTATCGGGGACAACGCCGCGCGGACCTGGAGCGGCTCTACTTCAACGAATACTGGTCCCGGGACGAGCGCGCGCCGCGCGCGAGGGGCCTGCCCGACGGATTGCTGATCCCTGCCAGGGACCTCTTCACCGAGACGGAGAGGAGGAAGTCGGCGACCTACAACGAGGGGATGCGGCTCTCCGACACCCAGGACAGCCTCAACGTGCGTCTGAATGGGCCGGGTGGAACGCACATCGGGTGGGCGCTCGCCGATCCCGTCGACGCGAGCGGCTGGCGGTCGGACCGAACTCGGATGGTCGAGCGGCTTCTGCCTCACATGCGCCAGTTCATGCACGTCCGGCATGCGCTGGTCGAGGCGGGGGCGCTCGGGAGGTCGCTCGCGGGGCTGCTCGACGCCACCGGGGCCGGCGTCATCCACCTCGACCGAAGGGGGCGGATCGCGGCCGCGAACGACCGCGCGGTCGAGCTTCTGCGGCAACGCGACGGGTTGATCGACGACGACGGGGTCCTGCGCGCCATCGAGCCGGCCGATGACGCCCATCTGCAACGGCTGTTGTCGCGCGTCCTGCCGCTCTTTGACGGGCAGGGCGCCGGGGGATCGATGACCGTCGGGAGGGTGTCCGTGTTGCCGCGTCTGGTGCTGCACGTCAGCCCGGTGGGCGAGCAGGACCACCGCACGCGGCGCCTCGCCGCGCTGGTGCTGCTGGTCGACCCGGGGCGTCCGCCCCACATCGATCCGGTCCTCGTGGCCTCGGCGCTGGATCTGACGCAGGCGGAGACCTCGGTGGCGGTGATGCTGGCCACCGGATGCAGCCTCCGCGAGATTGCCGCGGCGACGCGCCGGAAGGAGAGTACCGTCCGTTGGTACCTGCGGCGGATCTTCGCCAAGCAGGGCGTTTCCCGCCAGGCGGACGTGGTGCGGCTGGTGCTGTCGGCGTCGGGCGTGCTGCCGCCGTAGCGCCGCCGGCCCCCGGCATCGGCAGACCGCGATGTCCGGCGCCGCGTCGGACCCGGACGGGTCAGTGCGCCGGTGCCTCGCCGGGCAGCGCGAAGGCGATGAGCCGCGGGCCGCCCCCGACGGTCAGCGCGATGTACTGCCGGCCGTCCAGAATGTAGGTCATCGGCGTGCCGATGGCCCCCGACGGCAGGTCCACCGACGCCAGCTCCGCGCCGTTGGCCTTGTCGTAGGCGACCAGCCGCGGGCCCCCGTTCGAGCCGCCCGCCGTGAGGCAGTAGATCAGCAGCGACTTCGTCAACAGCGGGCCGTTGATGGCGTTGTCCCCGCCGAGCGGGGGCAGGTTCAGGTCGCGCAGCAGCGGGTGGTTGCGGTAGCGGTCGCCGTTGCCGGTGGGCACCCACCAGGCGTGCTCGCCGGTGTTCAGGTCGATGGCCGTCATGCGCGAGTAGGGCGGTTTGACCAGCGGCAGCCCCTGCGGCATCTGCGGCTCGCGGCGGATGTTGCCGCTCCGGGCGAGGCGCTCCGCCTCCGGCGCGCCGTGGGTGTAGGTGACGGTGGCGCCGAGCGCCGGGTCCGGCTGGTACAGCGAGACCACCGCCGTCCGGTTGCGCGACGGGACGTAGAGCATCCCGGTTTCGGGGTCGACCGCACCGCCGGACCAGCCCGCCGTGCCGCCCGGCGGCGGGCGCATGATGGTGCCGTACGTGACGCCCTCGATCGGGCGGTCGAGCGGCGTGAACAGCGGTCCGAGCCGGAAGCCCTCGACCGCCTCTATCGCCATCTGCCGGATCTCGGGGGTGAAGTCGACCAGGTCATCGATGGTCACTCCCTGGTAGTCGAACGGGGCCGGCTTCGTCGGGAACGGCTGCGTCGGAGACGGCACCTCGCCCGGCATGTTCGTCTCCTGCGGCACCGGGCGCTCCTCGATCGGCCAGATCGGATCGCCGGTGACGCGGTCGAACACGTAGACGAAGCCCTGCTTGCTCACCTGCGCGATCGCCTTGATGGGCCGGCCGTCGACCACCACGTCCACCAGGTTCGGGTGGGTCGCGAAGTCGTAGTCCCACAGCCCGTGGTGGACCGCCTGAAAGTGCCACTCGCGCTGGCCCGTCTCCACGTCGACGGCGATCAGCGTCTCCGAGAACAGGTTGTCCCCGAGCCGGTCGACGCCGTAGTAGTCGTTGGTGGTCGTTCCCGTCGGCAGATATACATGGCCCAGCTCGTTGTCGCCGGCCAGCATCGACCAGACGTTGGCGTTGCCCGAGTAGCGCCACGACTCGTTCAGCCACGTGTCGACGCCGAACTCGTCGGCGCCGTTGGGCACGGTGTGGAAGTCCCAGGCGTGCTCGCCGGTGCGCACGTCCCAGGCGCGCACCCAGCCCGGCACCGCCTCCTTGGTGATGCGGCGGTCGGCGACGTGCGAGCCGTGGATCACCTTGTCGCGGACGACGATCGGCGGCGAGTGGATGCCGAACAGAATCGCGTTCAGGTAATCCCGCTCCTCGCGTTCGAGCCGCGGCAGGCCGACCATCGCGTCGACCCGGCCGCCGCCGTCGGGGCCGAAGTCGGGGCACGGCTGCCCGGTCTTCGCGTCGACGCAGATGAGGTAGCCGTTGCCGGTGCCCCAGAAGATGCGCTCGTCCCCCTCGCCGTCGGTCCAGTAGGCGACGCCCCGCTGCGACCAGGGGTTGCTCATCGTGGGCGTCCCCTCCTCGTAGGCCTTCGGGTTGTAGACCCACAGCGTCTCGCCGGTCGCCGCGTCGACCGCCACGCCCTGCGACAGCGGCGTGTTGAAGTAGAGCACCCCGCCCACCATCAGCGGCGTCGCCTGCAGGCGCGACAGGATCGGGCGGTGTCCGGTGCGGTAGAGGTCGGGCGTGTCTTCGATCAGCGTGTCGACGACGGTATCGAGCGGGGCCATCCACTCGCCGCCCCCCGGCGTCGACCGGCTGATGAAGTGGTCGACGGTGGTCCACTCCCAGGCGATCTCCAGGTCGGCGAAGTTGCCCGCGTCGATCTGGTCGAGCGGCGAGTACTTCGTGCCGCGGACGTCGCCCGCGTAGCTCATCCATTCTCCGTCGGAGGTGTCGTAGGTCTGCCACGGCCCGGCGTCGTCCTGCTGGGCGACTGCCGGGGCGGACGCGCAGAGGAGAAACGCAACCAACACGGTGAGCGAGAGCGACTGGCGCATGACGTGACCTCCGTAGGTGTCCCGGAACCGGGCCCGCACGCCCGGGCTGTAGAGAATCCGTCGGTGTCGGCAATGCTACACCGGTTGCCCGAGCGCCGGCGATGAGCCGACAGGATTGGCCTGGCGGCCATACGTCGTGTGAAGTGCAGGCCCGGCGGAGGCGTTCGATGCGCCACGGACGGTCAGGCCGGTGCGCGGACGGTCAGGCCGGCGCGTACCAGGTGCCGCGGCCGGCGCCGTGCTGCGTCAGGTGGCCGCTTCGGGTCAGGGACCTGACGTGGTCCTTGATCGTGTTGCGGCTTGCCCCGGTAGCCCCGGCGGCGGCGCGGATGGTCACCCTGCCGTGGTCGCGGGCAACCTGCAGAATCCGTTGCGATAGCTCGGGCAGGTCGCCGAGCATCAGGCGCTCGCGCTCGAGCCTTTCCTGCAGATGCCGTTTCTGCCGTTGCAGCGCCGTGAGGAAGTACCTGAGCCACGGATTCCAGTCGGGTTCGCCGGACCGCAGCGTTCCCTGGGTGCGGCGCAGCGCGAGATAGTAGGCGTCCCGGCTGCGTTCGATGACGCTCTCGAGGGAGCAGTAGGGTACGTAGGCGTATCCCGCCCGCAGCAGCAGCAGGGTAGTGAGAATCCGCGACAGGCGCCCGTTGCCGTCCTGAAATGGATGGATGGCCAGGAAAGCAACGACGAAGACGGCGACGCCCAGCAGCGGGTGCAGGTCGGCAGGGCGAGTCAGGCGGGTTCGTGTCCAGGCGAGCAGTTCGGCGGTCAGTCGGGGTGTGTGGAAAGGCGCTGCGGTTTCGAAGACGACGCCCAAGCGCGTTCCGCCGGGACCGAACGCCTCCACGTGGTTCGGGAGCGTCTTGTAGTTGCCGCGATGGCGTTCGTCCTTCTCGGAGTACTGCAGCAGGTCGCGGTGAAGCTGCCGGACGTGGTTCTCGGTGAGGTCGATGACTTCGCAGGCCGTGAAGACCGTGTTCATCGTGTCCGCGTAGCCCGCCACCTCCTGCTCGTCGCGGGTCGCGAACGATCCGACCTCGATGGCCGAGAGAAGCTGCTCGACTTCCGGGTCGCTGAGCCTTGCTCCTTCGATGCGGGTGGACGAGCCGACGCTCTCGATGGTTGCTACATGCCGCAGGCGGGACAGCCGCTCCGGTGCGAGACGCCCGATGGCGAGCCACGCTCCCTTGAATTCATCGATCTCGGCGATGAGTCCCAGAATCTCACGGGTAACCCGCAGCGACGACACGTTGGGCGACCCATCCATTGTGCCATCCGATTCCATCCAATATGGAGGATGCCACGAGGCTCATCCATTTGTCCATCCGATTCCATCCGATTCCATCCGGTCACATCTCAGGTGTCCTGCATCCGCGACATGTACGCACGCAGGACAGCGTTCATCCGGCTCTGGTACCGGGGACCGCGTGCTCGGAACCAGTCGAGCACGTCCTGATCGACACGTAGGGAGATCGCTCGTTTCGGCGGCGGCACCACTACCGCATCACTCCAGAAGTCGGGCGGCAGGTCTTTCAACTCCGGCGGGGAGGCCGAATCGACTTCGGCGTCGGACATCGTCCGGAGGCGTTCGGTGTCGGCCCGGCCCCGAGTGGGTCGGGCCGGCTCAGCCCTTCGCTGCTTCCGCGTAGACCGTGCGCTCACGTCGATTACTCCTTCGTGCCGAGATGATTCGCCGGGTGACGCGGCGGCCGTCATGGCGATCGGTGTAGACGACGGTGAGCGGAACCCCGTCGGCCTGCCCGATCGCCACCATGCGCTTCTCTCCATAGTCCCGTCGCCGATCCTCGACCTCGACGGTAGCGCCGTCGAAGATCAGTGACGCGAACGCAAAGTCGAATCCGCGCTCGTGCAGGTTGGCTTTGCTCTTCCGCTCGTCCCACGCGAACCGCACAATGCAGTATACGAAAGTATATACAACCCCTGGTGTCCAGCGCGCGGAAGCCCGCGCCCGCGGTTCCGTGTTGCCCGGTCCGGCGTCGCGGGGTACGATGCCACGGCTGGGCGTGTGGCCTGAGAAGCAAGCGCCTAGCAGTCCGTGGTGAAACCCCGCGTCGCACCGAGGGCGGCGAGGCGCCCGCGCGGCAAGGCGCGACGAGGGAGCATATCGGGCAATATTTGACCGAGGAGCAACGCAGTCCACGCGGGTGCATCGCCGCTCGAATGCAGCGGGGCTTTTGCCACGGGCTGCTAGGGACGAAGGAGCATTGAATGGTGCGACGGCATAGCGGCGGCTCGCGCCGGTCGGCTGGATGGACGGGAGTCACCGTGCTCCTGTCGGTCGCTGGCGCCATCGTCCTGGCCGGGTCGCCGGCCGAGGCGTCTTCCGCCCATCACGGACTGCGATCGGGCCCAAGCCGGCCGGCGGCCACGCAGGCGCCCGCCCCGGCCACCGAGGCCGTGTCCGTCGCGCCCCGCGCGGTCCTCGACCGCTACTGCATCACCTGTCACAACGATCGCCTGCGGACCGGCGGGCTGAGCCTGGACGCGGCCAGCGTCGACGCCGCGGACCCGAGCCGTCATGCCGACGTCTTCGAGCGGGTGATCCAGAAGCTGCGGACCGGCGCGATGCCGCCGCCGGGGCGCCCGCGTCCGGACGGGGCGACCTACGACGCGGTGGCGAGCCGCCTCGAGGCGGACATCGATCGCGCGGCCGCGGCGAACCCCGATCCGGGCCGGACGAGCACCGTCCACCGGCTGAACCGCACCGAGTACCGCAACGCGATTCGCGATCTGCTGGCCCTGGACCTCGACGTGACGCCGCTGCTGCCGGGCGACGAGACCTCGGACACCGGCTTCGACAACAACGCCGACGTCCTCTCCATCTCCACTGCGCAGCTCGAGCGCTACCTCTCGGCCGCGCGCACCATCACGCGGCTCGCCACGGGGTCGACGCCCACCGGCCCGGGCTTCGAGACCTTCGACGTGCCCCTGCTCCTGCTGCAGGACGAGCGCCAGAGCGAGGCCATGCCGCTTGGCTCGCGGGGCGGGGTCGCCATCCCGTATCACTTTCCGGTCGACGGCGACTACCTGATCAAGATCGAGCTGCGGTCGAACTGGCAGGACTACATCCTCGGCATGGGCAGCGCCCACCTCCTCGACGTCCGGATCGACGGCGAGCTGGTCGAGCGGTTGACGGTCGGCGGCGATGCCCCCGGCCGGCCCGCGCCGGTCACCTTCACCATCGCCGAGCGGGGCGACCCCGAGTGGGAGGCGTACCTGCAGTCGGCGGACGAGCGGCTCGAGGTGCGGGTGCCGGTCGAGGCCGGTCCGCGCACGGTGAGCGTATCGTTCGTGCGCAACCTCTGGGAGCCGGAGGGAATCCTGAAGCCGCGGCAGGCCGGCGAGGTGCTCTCGAACGACGAGGTGTACCACGGCAACGCCGCGGTCAGCGCGGTCGCCATCGGCGGCCCGTACGCCGTGACCGGGCCGGGCGACACGCCGAGCCGCCAGGCCATCTTCACCTGCCGGCCGGAGACGACGGCGTCGGCGGACGAGCGGGTGTGCGGCACGGAGATCGTGTCGCGGCTTGCGCGCCGCGCCTACCGCCGCCCGGTGACGCCGGACGACCTGGACACGCTGCTCGGCTTCTTCGACAGCGGACGCCGGGACGGCGGCAGCTTCGACGCCGGCATCCAGCTCGCGCTGGAGCGGATGCTGGTCGATCCCGATTTCCTCCTGCGCATGGAGCGCGACCCGGCCGGCGCGGCGCCAGGCGAACCCTACCGCCTGAGCGACGTGGAGGTCGCCTCGCGCCTGTCGTTCTTCCTGTGGGGCAGCATCCCGGACGAGCCGCTGCTCGACGCGGCCGAGCAGGGCACGCTGACCGACCCGGCCGTGCTCGATGTGCAGGTCCGCCGCATGCTGGCCGACCCGCGCGCCGGGTCGCTGATCGACGACTTCGCGGTCCAGTGGCTGCACCTGCGCAACCTGGAGGACGTGACCGGCGACCCGGTGCCGTTCCCCGACTTCGACGACAACCTGGTCGAGGCGTTCCGGCAGGAGACGACGCTGTTTCTCGCCAGCACCGTGCGCGAGGACCGCAGCGTGCTCGACCTGCTCGACGCCGACTACACGTTCGTCAACGAGCGGCTCGCGCGGCACTACGGCATCCCCGGCATCTACGGGTCGCGCTTCCGGCGCGTCGCGCTGCCGGACCTCGAGCAGCGCGGTGGCCTGCTGGGCCACGGCGGCCTGCTCGCCCTGACCTCCTATCCGACGCGCACGTCGCCGGTGCTGCGCGGCAAGTGGCTGCTCGACACCATTCTCGCCGCGCCGCCCCCGTCGCCGCCGGCCGACGTCCCCGCGCTGCCGGAGGGGGGAGAGGGTGGTCGGACCACCTCGGTGCGGGAACGGCTCGAGCGCCACCGCCAGGCGCCGGCGTGCGCCACCTGTCACGCCTCGATCGATCCGCCCGGCTTCGCGCTCGAGCAGTTCGACGGCCTCGGCGCGTGGCGTACCGCCGACGAGTTCGGCAATCCCATCGACGCCACCGCGACCATGCCGAACGGCCGGACGGTGGCGGGGATGGCGGGCCTGCGCGCGCTGCTCCTGGAGCGGCCCGAGCAGTTCGCCGGCACGGTGGCCGAGAAGCTCCTCTCCTATGCGTTGGGGCGCGGCCTCGAGCACGTCGACAGGCCGACGGTGCGCGCCGTCGTGCGGGACGCCGCTGCCGACGACTACCGCTGGTCGGCGCTCATCGCCGGCATCGTCAAGAGCCCGGCGTTTCTGATGCGGAACGCGGCGCCGGTCGCCGGCGTGAATTAGCGCGGGAAGAACGTGCGACCGCAGAGACATCATCGGTACGCAAGAGCAAGGACGACATCATGACCATCAGCAGGAAATCGCTGCCGCGGCGGACCGTGCTGCGCGGCCTCGGCGTGACCTTGAGCCTCCCGTTCCTCGATGCGATGTCTCCCGCGCTGACCGCGCTGGCGAAGACCGCGTCGAAGCCCATCCACCGCTTCCAGGCCATCTACGTGCCCAACGGCATGGCGATGCAGTACTGGACGCCGGAGAAGGAAGGCCGCGACTTCGAGCTGACGCCGATCCTGGCCCCGTTCGAGCCGTTCCGCGACCAGCTTCTTGTCGTCTCGGGCCTGCGGGCGTCGTGGGCGTACGTCCACGCGGGCGCCTCGGCGTCGTTCCTCACCGGGACGCCGCGCGGCGGGGTGAACGAGACCGACGTGCTGGCCAGCACCTCGATGGACCAGATCCTCGCGCGCGAGCTGGGCAAGACCACGCAGCTCGGCTCGCTCGAGGTGTCGATGGACAAGTTCGCCAACGCGGGCCAGTGCACCGCCGGGCTGAGCTGCGCCTATACGCAGACCATCTCGTGGCGCACGCCGACCATGCCGCTGCCGATGGAGAACAACCCGCGCGCCGTCTTCGAGCGGCTGTTCGGCGACAGCGGCTCGGCCGACCCGGCCGTCCGCCGGGCGCGGCGCCGGCAGAAGCAGAGCATCCTGGACTCGGTGACCGACAAGCTGACCGATCTGAAGGTGGCGGTCGGCGCGCGCGACCGCGTCAAGCTCGACGAGTACACCGAGGCCGTCCGGGACGTCGAGCGGCGCATCCTGCTCGCCGAGCAGCAGCGCGACGTCGAGCCGTCGTTCACCGAGCAGCCGTCGGCCCCGCCCCGCGTCTTCGAGGAACACCTGGGGCTGATGCTCGACCTGCAGTTCCTCGCGTTGCAGGCCGACCTGACGCGCGTCGTCACGTTCATGATGGGACGCGAGCAGAGCACCCGCTCGTATCCGCAGATTGGGGTGCCGGACGCGCACCATCCGCTTTCGCACCACGAGGACGATCCGGAACGGATCGCCGTCATGTCGAAGATCAACGCGTACCACGCGAAGCTGACCGCGGACTACCTGGCGCGGCTGCGCGCGGCGGAGGACGCCGACGGGTCGCTGCTCGACAACATGACCATCCTCTACGGCGCGGGCATCTCCAACAGCACGCGGCACTTGGGCGTCAACCTGCCGCTCGTTCTCCTGGGCGGCGGGGCCGGCAAGCTCAAGGGCGGCCGGCACCTGCGCTATCCGGGCGACACCTCGAACGCCGACCTGCTGATGACGCTGATGGACAAGCTCGACATGCCGCTCGACCGGCTGGGCGACAGCACGAAGAAGCTGCCGATCGACACGCTGTCGGAGGTGTGACGCAAGACCGAGGTGTGACATGAGCAGACTGCTTCTGGGCCTGGGCGTGCTGGCGTGGCTGGGTCTGCTCCCGGCGGCGCACGCCGCACAAACGCCGTACCGTGTGTTCGTGGCGCCGCTCGCCCTCAGCCAGGGCGGCGACGGTCCGACCCGGCACGAGTACGTCATGCTCTTCGAGCAGCGCGACGAGTGCGCGGGGATCGTACCGACCTCGCGAGAAGAACTCGCCGACTTCACGGTCTGGTTCGAGTACGAAGTCGTCACGCACTCCATGCTGCTGTGGGATGCCCACGGCGACCTCGTGAGTGAGCGCAGTGGTGTCTTCCAGGGGCACAACATCGTCGCGGACGTGTGCGACGCCATCCGGGAGCATGTAGCCGAGTAGCGTCGAGCTCACGCCGCGTCGAACACGTCGGCCACGGTCACGGCGAAGCCGTCGAGGCACGCCGAATCGGCTTGCCGACCCCTGCCGAATACGCCGTGTTCGGCGTACGCATCCCCGGCCAGGGTCAGCACGGTGATCGTCTCGTCCATGGGATTGACGATCCAGTATTCGGGAATGCGGGCCTCCGCGTAGTCGCGGCGCTTCACGTGCGTGTCCCGCTCGGGATCGTCGGGGCTGACGATCTCGATGACCAGGTCGGCGCCGCGCCAGTAGTCGTTCCGGCGCCGCGGGTCGTTCGCGTCACGCACGAGGAGCAGATCGGGCTCGCGGAACTTGCCGTTGCGGATGCGCAGGCGCAGGGGAGCGTAGCGCACCATGCCGCCGAGGGTCCGGACGAAGGGCGACAGGGCCAGGAACAGGAACTGGGAGATGGCCTGGTGGCGGTCCGTGGGCATCGGCGGGACCTCCAGGCGGCCGTCCGTGAACTCGATCAGCAGCCGGGCGTGATCCGTCAACTGGAGGTACTGCGCCTGCGTCCACAGCCCCTGCAGCGGTTCGATGTCGATGTCGGTGTGGTCGCCCGGCGTCATGATCCGCAATCCGAGCCGGGGCGGAGCAACCGTCATGATTCTTCGTACCAGGATACCCGGTTGCTGCGAGGGCGGTGTCGAGGTCCGCCGGCGTCACATGCCCCAGACGGTGACCGGCGCGCCGCCGCCGGCCGGCGTTTCGCGACGGAAGATTCTCTCCTCCCACGTCCGGTCCGGCGCGCGGTCGAAGACGATCAGGTGGCCCGACTCCGCGCCGCAACGGTCCATGTAGCCGCGCGTCTGTGCCAGTCCCTCTTCGATGGTTCGCTCCGGATCCTTGTGCAGCACCTTGCACTCGACGTACCATGCCATCCGCTGCGGCAGCCCCATCTGCACCGCGTGGCTCAGGTGCCGGGGCACGACCTCAGGCTCGCCTGGAGCGCCAGCTCGGACAGGACGGCGCGCATGCCTTCGGCCACGTTCTCCCGCAGCGCCTGGGCGGCCTCCACGTCGGCGTATACGCAACGGTAGTCGCCGGCGGCGCCGCTGTTCAGCAGGTCGCGGAGCGCCAGCAGCGCCGACGTCTTGCCCGTCTGCCGCGGAGCGTGGAGCACGAAGTAGCGCTTGTCACGGACGAGACCGAGCAGCGCGTCGAGGTTCACGCGGTCGAGTGGCGGGATGAGGTAGTGGTCGTCGGAACGGACGGGGCCCTCGGTGTTGAAGAAGCGCATGCTCGGGTTGCTGCTACGGCCGGCGCCGTCCGCGGCCGGCGGCCCCGGCATTATTGCTCATGGGCGGCGGGGCGGGGTTGTCCGGGGGACCTCGAACCCGGGTCCCGACCGATTGCACCGCGGCTGTCGCGCAACGCGCATACGTTCTGTACGGGGAGAGTCCACCGCCGCAAAGCGCGTGCGGCGCGCCGCGGGCGTCGCGCGGCGCGCAAGTGTTCTACACTGACCTCCATGTCCATGCAGATGACGGGGGGCCGGATGATGGTTCGACGGTGTGCGGTCTTGTCGGGGCTGGTCGCCGCGAGTCTGACGGGCGCATCCGCTGCGGACCAGCCGCTCGCGGATGCGGCCCAATACGCCGACTGGGGCGTCGTGCGCGCGCTGGTCGAGGAGGGCGCCGACGTCACCGTGCGCCAGGGGGATGGCGCGACGGCGTTGCACTGGGCCGCCTACTGGGACGAGGTCGAGCTGGCGGACCTGCTGGTCCGCGCCGGCGCCGACGTGAACGCGGCCAACGACCTCGGCGTCACACCGTTGTGGGCGGCGGCCGAGAACCGCAGCGCCGCGATGGTCGGGCGCCTGCTCGATGCGGGGGCGGATCCGAATGCACCGCTCCTGTCCGGCGAGACACCGCTGATGACCGCGGCGCGGGTCGGCGCGGCGGACGTCGCCCGCGCACTGCTGAACGCGGGGGCCGACCCGGCGCTGACCGGCGGTCGCAGTCAGACCGCGCTGATGTGGGCGGTGGCCCAGCGGCATGCGGACGTCGTAGAGGCGCTGCTCGACCACGGCGCGGCGGTCGATGCCCGCTCGGACGTCTGGACCGAGGTGGTCAAGACGACGCCCGAGCCGTGGAACCCGGAGTACGTCACTCAGATTCCCCAGGGGGGCTACACGCCGCTGCTGTTCGCCGCGCGGGTGGGCGATCTCGCCTCGGCGAAGCTGCTCGTGGCGGCGGGCGCCGACGTGAACGATCAGCCGCCGTACGGCACGAGCGCGACGGTCGTTGCGGCGCATAGCGGACACGGCGACGTGGCGGCGTTCCTGCTGGAGCAGGGCGCCGATCCGAACGCCGCCGATGCCGGCTACACGGCGCTCCACGCGGCGATACTGCACAAGGACGCGACGCTCGTGCGCGCGCTCCTCGACCACGGCGCGGACCCCGCCGCTCCGGTGAAGAGCTCTACCCCCGTTCGCCGCGACGCGGTCGACTTCTACCTGCACCCGTCCTACGTCGGCGCCACGCCGTTCTGGCTGGCGGCGCGTTTCAACGCGCCGGACATCATGCGACTGCTTCTCGAGCGCGGGGCCGATCCGTTGGCGAGGCACTATCCGAAGTACTGGCCCGGCTCGCTGTCCATCCGGGACGAGCGCGTGCAGGTGGAAGAGGGCGCGACGACCGCGCTGATGGCGGCGGCGGGCCTCGGCGGCCGCGACCCTCTGTTCTCGGTGGATCGACTCTCGCGCATCGCCGAGAGCGCACCTGTGCAGAGCACGCGGCGCGAGCCGGATCCGGCGCTGCGCGAGCGGATGATGCTAGAGGCGGTGACGACCGCCATTGACCAGGGAATCGACGTCAATGTGGCGAACGCCGAGGGAAATACCGCGCTGCACGGTGCCGCGGGCCGGGGCTACGACAGCGTCGTCGAGTACCTCGTCGCGCAGGGCGCCCGGCTGGACGTCGAGAACGCCGACGGTCGGACGCCGCTCGCCATCGCGCAGCGGGGGCGGGTCCGCGGACGCAACTCGACGCCGCACCGGAGCACCGTCGAGCTGCTCCGCCGGCTGGGCGCCGGCGAATAGTCCTCACCACGCCTTCAACTGCTGGAGGATCCGCGGCGAGATGCGGTAGCCGCTGGCGGTCATCCGGCGAACCACGACTTCCGCGTTGCGGATCACCTGCCGTTCTTCGGCCTCCAGCAGCATGCGAACGGTGCCGATGTAGGCGAGTCCACGTTGCCCCGCCCGCCTTCTCGCCAGCCGGTCGTCGACGATGAGCAGCGACTGCGTTGTCTGCAGCGCGAGCTGGATCGCCTCGGTCTCGCCTTTCCCCAAGCTCAGGGAGAATGGCCGATCCGCCCGCTTGAGCTTCACGGACACCACATCGATCCACCCATCATCAACTGCCTGTTCGATGCGGCGCGTGTCCTCTCCGGGCTTCCTCACACACTCATCCCGGACGGCCTCGGGAATGCGGATCCGGGAGAACAGCACCCTGGGAACGAACAGGGAGTCGACCTTGGCCAGGGCGATCAACGGCCCGGCGTCGCTTATGACGACAGCCACGCCGAGACGTCGGCGGCTTCCCGGGATGTCGTTTCGTCGTTGCGCACGACATCGATTCCCAGGCTGCCGAGATGATCGATGAACTCGCTCACGGAAAGGCCGCTGACATCCGCGGCCTTCCCGAGCGAGACGCAGCCTTCGCGATACAGACTGGCCGCCAGCGCAGGACGTATGCCGCTCTCCGTGTCGGTGAGCGATTCGTCCAGATGCACCAGCAGCGCATCGGGCTCATTGCCCTTGAGTACCAGCACGGGGCCGGCGTCCCTGGCCAGGCGTAGCGCCAGCGACGGGTTCTTCTTCAGTGCGCGTACGTTGGTTGCATGCACCGTCGGCTCCCGATCTGCATGTGCTCGCACGGCGTAGACTACGCCTGGTGGGAACGCTAGCATCCGCCGGCTTCTGGGTCAATCTCCTCGCTTCAGTGTGTCCGCCGCCTGCCGGCCGGTCTAGACTGACCCCAGCGAGGACGATCCGCGCCTGCAGCCAGTGTATCCGAGGAGAACATCATGAGTGCAGCCATCGAACAGCTCGTCAGGCGCTACGAAGACGGTGGGATGACCCGTCGCGACCTCGTGCTCGCCCTTTCCGCGCTGGTGATGGCCCGTCCGGCGGGCGGCGCGGCGGCGCAGCAGGGCGCGGCTCCCGCGCCGATCCGCGTGCGCACCATGAATCACGTCACGCTCACCGTCTCGGACGTGCAGCGGTCGGTGGAGTTCTACCAGCGGGTGCTCGGATTGCCGCTCGTCACCACGCAGGGGACCGAGCGCGACTGGGACGCCCCGGCGGTGCCGGTGCTGGGCATCGGCGACGGCCCGCAGTTCATCGCCCTGGCGCGCGGCGATCGACCGCACATCAACCACTACTGCCTCGGCATGGAGGGCTTCGACGCGGCCGAGATCGTCGCGCGGCTGGCCGAGCACGGCATCGAGGCGCGGGTCCGCATGCGCGCCGATTCCGATCCGCCGGCCGAGGAGCTGATGTTCAACGACCCGGACGGTATCCCGGTGCAGATCCAGGACGTGAGCTACTGCGGCGGCTCCGGGAAGCTGGGCGACCTGTGCGATCCGGACGACCGCCCGCGCGTCCGCTGAGGTGTTGACTTTCGGGGTCCGTTTCTTCAGGCTCGGAATCATGACACTCGGGATCGAGCTGGAGCGAGAGCAAGACGGTCGGTGGCTGGCAGAGGTGCCGGCTCTCTCCGGGGTCATGTGCTACGGGAAGACCCGGGACGACGCTGTCGCCCGCGTGCAGGCGCTCGCTCTCCGCGTTCTCGCGGATCGTCCCGAGCGACGCAGCCGATGCTGACCGCGTGCAGGCGGGCGCTGCTCGCCGGATGCCTTGTCCTGGCGCTGGCCGCCCCCGTCGCCGCCCAGCCGGCCGCGGAGGATGACCACCCGGACATCCAACTGTTCCTGGACGCCGGCGTTCCGGGCGGGCCGCGGTCCCGAGACGCGTTCGAGCTGCTCGGCGCGCAGTGGCGTGACGCCTACGCCGGCATCGTCTGGGACTTGGCGTGGCTGCTGCGTCCGCCGAGCCAGGGGTTCGTCCACTTCTTCACGCTCATCGGTTTCCTCCAGGAACAGACCGGGCAGCGCTTCGGCGCCGATCTGGCGAGCTGGCAGCGCTGGATCTGGTCGCAGCCGTACGACCCGCATCCCGACCACGGGTTCTTCAAGGGGCAGTGGTACAGCCAGATCGATCCCCGGTTCGCGGAGTTCTTCCCGCGGGGGGTGACGTCGCTGATTCGGCTGGACGAGATCGAATGGGGCGGGGTAGCCGTGAACGGGATCCCGCCGCTGGAGTACCCCGAGCGGCTCGACGCGGACGACGCGGACTACCTGGCGGACGGCCACATCGTTTTCGGCATCGCGCTCGGCGGCGCGGCGCGCGCGTACCCCAAGCGGATCCTCGCCTGGCACGAGATGGCGCTGGACCGGCTGGGGGACGTGGAGCTGACCATCGTCTATTGCACGCTGTGCGGGACGGTGATCCCGTTCGAGAGCGTGGTGGACGGCCGGCACCTGACGTTCGGCACCAGCGGGCTCCTCTACCGATCGAACAAGCTGATGTTCGACGACGAGACGAAGAGCCTGTGGAACACGTTCGAGGGGGAACCGGTGGTCGGCGAGCTGGTCGGGAGCGGTCTGCGGCTGACCCCGCGCGCCGTGGTGACGACCACCTGGGGCGAGTGGCGGCGCCGGCATCCGGAGACCACCGTCCTGTCGCTCGACACCGGGCACCGGCGCAACTATGCCGAGGGCGCCGCCTACCGAACCTACTTCGGCAGCGACGACCTGATGTTCGCCGTCTCGCGCCGCGACGCGCGCCTCCGGAACAAGGAGGAGGTTCTGGTCCTGCGTCTGCCGGATCCGGAACGCCCCGGCGAGCTGCTGCCGCTGGCCGTCACCGCGCGCTTCCTGTTGCGCAACCGTGTCTTCCACCACGAGTTCGCGGGGCGGAACCTCGTGATCGTCACCAGCGAGCGGGGAGCCAACCGGGTGTACGACGCGGGGGCCGTGCGCTTCGAGCGCCGCATCGACGACGAACGGGCGGTCGACGACGCCGGAGGAATCTGGCGGGTGTACGAGGAAGCGCTCGTGCTGGAGGACGACGCGGGCGAGCGGCTGGCGCGCGTCCCGGCGCAACGCGCCTTCTGGTTCGGCTGGTACGCGCAGTTTCCCGACACCGAGCTGATCGACTGAGGCGATCGGTCCCGGCTCGCTTCGGCCTCGACCCCGGCACCTGACCGGCGCCTGCCCTGTCGACGCGCGTCGGGTGTCGAGTTGGCGCGGCGGTCGGTGCGCGGTGCTCCACTCGCCGGCGGATGCGCCGCCGCAACCGCTCAGCCGCCGGACGCCCAGCCGTAGTTGATCCGCACGTAGAAGAACGCGCCGTTGGCGCCGAACGGTGTCTGCACACTGAACCGGTTGCCCTTGGCGAGGGCGATCGGGTTCTCTTCCGGGTCGTTGCCGAAGGCGTTCTGGCCGCCGACGGTGAGGGTGGTCGACTCGCTGATCGGGTACGCGGCCTCGAGATCGACCACCGCGTCGCCGTGGTAGACGTAGAGGTCCCGCGAATCGAACCACTCGTCGTAGTGGCTCAGGCGCCCGAGCAGGCGCCAGCGGCCGAGCGTCTGCCGGACCGAGGCATTCCAGCGGGTGCCCGGAATCGCCTCCTGCAGCTCGCGGACGCGCAGCGCGTCGAGCACCGTCGCGTCGAAACGGGTGACGGTGGTGGCGGTGTGGTTGAAGAGGAATCCGAACGTCGTGCGGCCCCCGAGGGACGGCGGCGCCCAGGTGGCGACCAGGTCGAGTCCCTGCGTGCGGGTCTCGAAATCGTTCGTGAAGAAACGGAAGTTCTGCAGGTTGCGGGCGCTCGTCACCCCCTCGGCGAGCAGACCCTCGACCTCCGGCGCGGTCAGCGCGAACAACTGCGTCAGAGCGAGCCGGTCGGCGAGGCGGATCCGGAAGTAGTCGGCGGTGAGGCTGAACGCCCCCGCGTCGACCACTGCGCCCACGGTGTAGCTGACCGAGCGTTCCGGCTGCAGCGGCTCGCCGCCGCGTAACTCGGCAACCCGTGATGTGGAAGGGATGGTGCCGTTGTTGACCAGGTCCATCAGCTCGTGGTCGTACTCGGTCGAGACGTTGAAGGCGTTCTGCTGGCCCGGGGTCGGCGCCCGGAAGCCGCTGCTGGCGCTGGCCCGCAGCGCCGCGCCGGCGGCCAGACGCAGGCGTCCGGAGAGCTTGCCGTTGGTGGTCGTGCCGAAGTCCTCGAAGTCTTCCCGACGCAGCGCGCCGCCCAGGGACCAGCCGTCGTTGCCGCCCGTTACCTCGATGTCGCCGTAGAGCGCCGTGTTGGCCCGGCTCCAGACCCCCGCCGCGATCGGACTGAAACCGGGAAAGCCGTTCGAGCCGGCGCTGAAGCCCTGTGGCGCGTACGGGCCGATCTGCCACGACGGCTCGTCGCCCAGGCCGATCGTGAAGCGCTCGTCCCGCCACTCGGCGCCCCCGGCGAGGTGCACGCGGTCGTTGACGGGATAGCCGAGATCGACGTTGAGTCCGAGCTCGTCCTGCCGGTAGAGGCCGGGATCGAACGTCGTGGGTGTGTCCAGACCCAGAGATGCGTTGACGGTGTCGTAGATGAAGAAGTCCGCTTCGCTGGAGCCGGCGCTCGCGCTTGCGTCCCACAGGATGCCCCTGGCGAGCTGGCCGCGCAGGCCGGCGACCAGCGACGTGTCGAGCACGTCGCCTCCGAACTGCGGCGTGAAGCCGCCGGGAAAGCGTTCCTGCAAGGAGAAGCAGTTCGGATCCGCGAACACCCGTGCGAGGGCGGCCTGGTCGGGCCTTCCAGTCGAGACCGGCACCGCCGGGCAGCCGGCGGATCCGTCGAGGATGCCGTCCCGTGCATCGAGCGCGTCGCCGATCAGCAGGCTCTGCCCCCGGTCGGCGCTGAACACGGCGGCCCGCGTGTTCGGATTGCGGAAGAAGAACCCGCTCTCCACCCGCCGGCCGGCGTAGTTGGCATGACCGTACGCCTGCACGCCCCCGGCGAACAGGTGGCCGAAGTTGCCCCACAGCTTTACGTTGTCGTCGATGGTGGGCGAGCCCCAGATCTGGGCGGGGTCGGCAACCGCGTCGTTGCCGGCCGCGATGAGCAGCGCGGCGTCGTCCCGCTGCACGCTGCGGCTGGTCGGGGCGGTGTTGCCGTATTCCATGCTCAGGTTGGCGAAACCGGTCTGCCCCAGCGGCAGCCCGACGTTGCCCGCCACGGTGTAGGTGCCGCCGTCGCCCGCGCCGTAGCCCCCGGTGTGCAGCTCGAGGCTGCCGCCGCTGCGATCGTCCTTGAGCTGGAAATTCAGCACCCCGGCGATGGCGTCCGAGCCGTACTGGGCCGCCGCGCCGTCCCGCAGCACCTCGATCTGCCGCAGCGCGATGGGCGGGATGGCGGAGATGTCCGGGCCCTGCGCCCCGTCGGATACGCCGTTGCCGATCCAGGTGATCACCGCGCCCCGGTGCCGCCGCTTGCCGTTGACGAGCACCAGCGTGTGGTCCGGGGCGAGGCCGCGCAGGTTGGCGGGGCGGATGATCCGGGCCGCGTCGCCCACCGGCTGCGGGTTGACGTTGAAGGAGGGGACCAGCGTCCGCAACTGATCCCCGACATCCGTGCTGCCCTGGCTGACGACGTCCTCGTAGGGGATGGCATCTATCGGGACCTGCGACTCGGTCACCGATCGCGGCTGCGCGCGGCTGCCGACCACCACGACCCGCTCCTCGAGCAGCACCGCCATCTCCACGTCCAGGGTGGTGGTCGTCCCGGCGGTCACCCCCACGGCGCTGCGCACGACCGTCGAGAACCCGGGCAGCGTGAACGTCACGTCGTGCGCGCCGGGCGACAGCGCGCCGATCGTGAACCGGCCGGCGGCGTCGGTCACGACCGTCGTTGCAGTAGCGTCGGTTCGGGCTGTCCGTACCGCACCGGCGCCGTCGATGCTCCGCGCTTCCACCGTGACGCCGGGCAGGACGAAGCCCGTCGTGTCGGTCACGGTGCCCGAGAGGGTTCCGGTCCGTGCGGGGGTTGCCTCCTGCGCGGCGAGTGCGTCCTGCGCGCGGACGTCCACCGGTGCGAGCAGCGCGGCAGCAAGGAGGAGCGCAAGGCAGGTTGCGGGGCCGCGGCCGGATCCGGCAATCATCCTGTTCGTGGCGGGCGGGTTCGGACCGCGGACTGCGCCGGGTGCATTTGGCCGCGGTGCGCCGGCCCGACCATCGCCGCCTTCGGCTCCAATTGCCGCCCAACCGGGATTGGCCAGGAGGTCAGCTCTCCTGTCGTGGTGCCGGCCTCTTATCCGCCCCACCCGTAGTTGAGTCGGGCGTAGTAGTAGCCGCCGCTCAGGCCCCAGGGCGTGAACTGGCTGTAGGGGAGGCCGAAGATCTCGGCGAACAGGTCCATCCGGTCCGAGAAGGTGTCGGCGATGTTCTGGCCGCCGACCGACAGCGTGACGCCCTCGCCGAGCGGGATGCTCAGATCGAGGTCGACGATGGAGCGGCCGTTCAGGAGCGGCGAGTCGGGGCCGCGCACGAAGCGCGCGTCGAAGTGGTCGACCCACGAGCCATAGTAGCTGAAGCGGCCGAGCAGGCGGACCCGCGCGAGTTGCTGGTTCAGCGCGATGCTCCAGCGGGTCCTGGGCACGCCGCGCTCGAGGCCGAGAACCTCGCCGGGGCCGAGCAGCGCCGAGTCCTTCGTCACCTGCGTGTCGGTGTAGTTGAACGTGAAGTTCAGCACGGTGTCGCCCCCGAGATCCGGCGGCGTGTAGGTCGACACGATGTCGACGCCCTGCGTCCGGGTCTCGAAGTCGTTGATGAAGAAGCGGAAGAAGGCCAGCGTGCCGGCCGAGGCGATGCCCTCCGAGATCAGCAGCGCGCGCTCGTCCTCGGTGAGCGTGAACGTCTGCGACAGGGCGAGCCGGTCGGCGACGTCCACGCGAAAGTAGTCGGCGGTCAGCGTGAAGGGCCCGTTGTCGGCCACCACGCCGGCCGTCGTGTTGACCGAGGTCTCGGGCTCGAGCGGCACGCCGCCCCGCAGTGTGGCGGCCAGGAAGGTGGACGGCACGTTGGCGCTGTCGACGAGCTGCAGGGTCTCGGGGTCGATGGTCGTCTGCACGTTCAGCGTGTGCTGCTGGCCCGGCGTGGGCGCGCGGAACCCGGTGCTGACGCCGCCGCGCAGGGCGACGTACGGATTCAGCGCGACGCGGGCCGAGAGCTTGCCGTTCGTGGTGGCGCCGAACAGGTCGAAGTGCTCCAACCGCAGGGCGCTGCCGAAGGACCAGCGGTCGTCGGGCGCCCGCAGCTCGAGATCGCCGTAGACCGCGACGTTGCTGCGGTTCCAGGCCCCGGCAGTGTAGTCGGGGAAGCCGGGAAAGCCGTTGGAGCCGGAGACGAATCCCTGCGCCGCGTACGGGCCCACCTCCCACGACGGCCGTCCGCCCGCCCCGATCGTGAACTTCTCGTCGCGCCACTCGGTGCCGGCCGCGAAGTTCACCATCTCGGTGGCGGCGTACGAGACGTCGAAGTTGAGGTTCACCTCCTCCTGCTTGTAGAGGCCGGGGTCGAAGTCGCGCGGCGTGTCGAGACCGAGCGAGGCATTGACCGTGTTCTGGAAGAAGAAATCGGACTCGTGCGAGCCGTAGCTGGCGCTGGCGTCCCAGGTCAGGCCGCTGTCGGCGATGCGCCGCAGTCCCGCCACCGCCGACAGGTCGGTTACCACGCCTCCGAACTGCGGCGTGAAGCCGCCGGGCGCGATCTCCCGGAACGAGAAGCAATTGGGGTCGGCCCTGACCGCCGCAAGGGCTGCCGGGTCCGGCACGTTGTCGGTGATGCGCACGACGGGGCAGTTCGCCGAGCCCATGCCCTGCGCGGCGAGCCGGTCGCCGATGAGCAGCGTCTCGCCGCCGTCGAGGCTGTAGATGTTGGCCCGGTTGTTCGGATTCCGGAAGTAGAACCCCTCGGTGACTCTCTTGCTGGCGTAGTTGGTGTGGCCGTAGAACTGCAGCCCGTTGCCGAGCAGGCTGCCGAAGTTGCCGAACAGCTTCAGGTCGTCCTCGATCGTGGGGTTGCCCCAGATCTGCGCCGGATCGGCCACGTCGGTGTTGCCCGCCGCGATGAGCGCCGCCGCGTCGGCGCGCTGCACGCTGCGGTTGGTCGGATCGGCGTTGCCGTACTCCAGGCTGAGGTTGGCGAAGCCGTTGGCGCCGAGCGGCAGCCCGACGTTGCCGGCCACGCTGTAGGCGTCGCCGTCGCCGGCGCGGTAGGTGCCGGTGTTCAGCTCGAAGCTGCCGCCCGCCGGGTTGTCCTTGAGCAGGAAGTTCAGCACACCGGCGATGGCGTCCGAGCCGTACTGCGCCGAGGCGCCGTCGCGCAGCACCTCGACCTGCCGCAGGGCGATGGTCGGGATGGTCGAGATGTCCGGTCCCTGCGAGCCGTCGGTCACGCCGGCGAACCAGGCGATGACCGACGAGCGGTGGCGCCGCTTGCCGTTGACCAGCACCAGGGTGTGGTCGTGCGCGAGGTTGCGGATGCTGGCCGGCCGGACGAGGGTGGCCGCGTCGCTGATCGGATGCGTGGCGACGTTGAACGAGGGAACCAGGGTTCGCAGCTGGTAGTCGAGGGTGGTCATGCCCTGGCTGGCGACGTCCTCGAAGGGAATCGCGTCGATGGGCACCTGCGACTCGGTCACCGACCGGGGCTGCGCGCGGCTGCCGACCACGACCACCCGCTCCTCCAGTTCCACCGCCAGCTCGACGTCGAGCGTGACCGTCGTCCCGGCGCCGACCTCCACCGCGTCGCGCACGGCGTCCTGAAAGCCGGACAGCGTGAACGTCACCATGTAGGTTCCGGGCGGCAAGGCGATCGTGAACAGACCGGTACCGTCGGTGACGGCGGTTCCCGCCTGGTCGCCGGCCGCGTCGCGCGCTTCCACGGTCACGCCGGGCAGGACGAAGCCCGTCGTGTCGGTGACCGTGCCCGAGACCGCCGCATCCTGGGCAGCCGCGGGAACGGGTGCTGCCAGCGCGCCGAGGACCAGCCAGACCGACGCCGCCTTGCTGTGCGAATGCTGCATGAGCTCAGCATTCTATCCTCATATTCGTTTCTGCACGATGTTCGCTGCCGAACTGCTCCCCGACGCGAGCCGGACACCGCGCGGGTTGCGCGATGCCCGGACCGGTGAGCCGTGGCCGACATCCGGACCACGCCCGAAGCGAAGGTCATCACCAGCCGTAGTTGACTCGGGTGTAGTAGTAGCCACCGTTGAATCCGAACGGCCCGAACTGGCCGTAGCGGTTGCCTACACCGCTCACCGCCCCCGGGTTCTCGTCCGGGTAGGTGTTCAGGACGTTCTGGGCGCCGACCGACAGCGTGACCGCGTCGCCGAACGGGAAGCCCATCTCGAGGTCCAGCAGCGGCTTGCCGGAGTACAGCGGATACAGCGACGACATGGCCACGCCGAGCGCCGAGCGCGCATCCTCGCGGTCCCAGTACCCGCCGTAGTAGTGCAGCCGGGCCATGAGGGTCCAGGCATTCTCCCTGTGGTTGACCCCGATGTTCCAGCGTATCCGTGGCAGCCCTATGGTCAGCGCGGCGACACGGTCGGCGTCGAAATGCTCGGCCGTGAAGTCGGTCACCTCCGTGTCGGTGAAATTGAAGATGCCGCTGAAGGTGGTCCGCCCGCCGATTTCCAGCGGGGTCCAGGTCGAGACGACGTCGAGGCCCTGCGTGCGCGTCGAGAAGTCGTTGACGAAGAAGCGGAACGCCGCCAGGTTGCCGGCTTCGACGATCCCGTCGGCGAGCAGCGAGGCCACCTCTTCCGGCGCGAGCGTGTAGTTCCGCGTGATGGTGAGCCGGTCCGCCACGTCGATGCGGAAGTAGTCGGCCGTGAAGGTGAAGGTGCCGGTGTCCACCACCGTCCCTACCGAGTAGTTGATCGACTCCTCGGGCTGCAGCGGCGTGCCGCCCCGCAACGCGGCGATCCGGGAGGTCGACGGGATGGTGCCGTTGTTGATCAGGTCATTGATGGCGTAGTCGAACTCGGTCGTTACGTTCAGTACGTTCTGTTGGCCGGGCGTCGGGGCGCGGAAGCCGCTGCTGACCGCGGCCCGTACCGCGAACTCGTCGGTGAAGCCGTAGCGTCCCGACAGCTTGCTGTTCATCGTGGTGCCGAAGCTGTCGTAGAAGTCCTCGATGCGCACCGCGGCGCCCAGCGTCCAGTCGGTCTCCACACCGGCAACCTCGATGTCGCCGTAGACCGCGATGTTGGCGCGGTCCCAGGTGCCGGCGTTCTCCGGGCGCGTGCCGTTGTAGCCGTTGGAGGCCGAGCTGAAGCCCTGCGCGCCGTAGGGGCCGATGCGCCACGACGGCTCATCGCCGGCCCCGAGATGGTACTGCTCGTTGCGCCACTCGGTGCCGCCCGCGATGTTGATCATGTCGCTTGCGGCGTAGGACAGGTCCGCGTTCAGGCTCGTCTCGGTCTGCTGCAGCAGGTTCGGCTCGAAGCGCGTCGGGCTGTCGGGGCCGAGCGAGGCGTTGACCGTGTCGTAGATGAACGTCTGCACGTGGTTCTGGCCCTGGCTGCCGCTGACGTCCCAGTTGAGCCCTCTCAGCGTGGTACCGCGGACGCCGGCGACCACGGAGTAGTCGCGCACGTCGCCGCCGAACTGCGGCGTGAAGCCGCCGGGAAATCCTTCCGGCGCCCCGAAGAACGGTTCGTGGAAGGTAAAGCAGTTCGGGTCACTGCCGACCTGGGCCAACGCGCTCGGATCCGGCGTGCCGTTGACGACGTTCACCGTCGGGCAGTTCGCCGAGCCCATGCCGTTCGCCAGCAGCACGTCGCCGACCAGCAGCGTCTGGCCGCCGTCCACCGAGTACACGTTGCCGCGGTTGTTCGGGTTGCGGAAGTAGAAGCCGCCGGTCACCACCTTGCTGGCGTAGTTGGTGTGGCCGTAGAACTCGGCGTTCTCGCCCCCGGAGCCGAAGTTGGCGAACAGCTTCAGGTCGTCCTCGACCAGCGGCGTGCCCCATACGCGCGACGTGTCGCGCACGTTCGTGTTGCCGCCGCCGACCACCGCCTGCGTGCCGCCGTCCTGGACCGCGCGGTTGGTCGGATTGGTGCCGCCGTACTCCATGCTGAGGTTGAGGAATCCTTGCGGACCGAGCGGCAGACCGGCGTTGCCGGCGAACGTGTAGCCGGGAGCGCGGCCGCCGATGCCGTTGCACGACCGGCCCAGCGGGCCGCACGTCGCCGGGTTGCCGTCGTTCTGGTCGAAGAACTGTCCGGTGCGGAACTCCATGCTGCCGCCGGAGCGCGCGTTCTTCAACTCGAAGTTGATCACGCCCGCGATGGCGTCCGAGCCGTACTGCGCGGCCGCACCGTCGCGCAGCACCTCGACCTGCCGCAACGCGATGGAGGGGATGGCCGACAGGTCGGGCCCCTGCGCGCCGTCGGCGATGCCGTTGCCCAGCCACGCGATGACGGCCGCACGGTGGCGGCGCTTGCCGTTGACGAGGATCAGCGTATGGTCGGGCGCCATGTTGCGCAGGTTGGCCGGCCGCACGATCGTGGCCGCATCGCTGATCGGTTGCGTGTTGACGTTGAACGACGGGACCACGGTCCGCAATTGGTTGGTGAGATCGACGTCGCCCTGGCTGATGAAGTCCTCGGCCAGGATCACGTCGACCGGCACCGCCGACGCCGTGACCGACCGCGGCTCCGCGCGGCTCCCGACCACGACCACCTGCTCCTGGAGTCCGATCTCCATCTCGATGTCGACCATGGCGGTGGCGCCGGCGCCCACCTCCACGACCTGCGCGGGCGCGTTGAAGCCGGGAAGCGCGAACGTCAGCTCGTAGCTTCCCGGCGCGAGCCCGCCGAACGTGAACTGGCCCGTGCCGTCGGTGAACGTCACCTGGCTGGCTCCCGCCGCGTCCAGCGCTTCCACGGTGACGCCGGGCAGCACGAGGCCCGTCGCGTCCCTGACCGTGCCGCTGATGGAGCCGGCGTCCTGCGCGTCTGCGGTGCCGGGCGCCAGCAACGCGGCCGCGAGCAGCAGTGCCAGCGGGATGGATGATGGTGGGTGGAGCTTCATGTCGGGAAACCTCCGTTTCGTGCGAACGCTAATACCGGTACAAGCAAGACCTATTCTAAAGCGGACCGGGGTGTCTGGCAACGTGAGAGCGCGTAATTTCATGGGAACGTGAAGTTTCGGGCGCGACAATGCTGCCGACGCCGGCCGTGGCGCGCCTCCGGCCAGGGCGCGCCTCCGGCCATTATCCGCCAAGAACGCGTCGTGCACGCCGCAGACGCCCGCCTCGGGCCGCTACCGCTCGGGCAGGGCGAACACCACCAGCCGCTCGTTCCCGCGCGGCTCGCCCGTGGCCGGGGCGGAGACGTTGGCGGCGACGTACTGTCTGCCGTCGTTGCCCGCGTAGGTGATCGGCACCGCCTCGACGTTGTAGTCGAACGCGACCGACCACAGCTCTTCGCCGGTGCGCGAGTCGAACGCCCGGAAGCGGCGGTCGACGGTGGCGCCGATGAACACGAGGCCGCCGGCGGTCACGATGGGGCCGCCGACGTTGCGGCTGCCGACACGCTGCTTGCCCTCGGGCAGCAGCTCGTCGATGCCCAGCGGCACCTCCCACGCGATCTCGCCGGTGGCGGCCTCGACCGCGACGAGGCGCGCCCACGGCGGCTTGAAGCAGGGGAGCGCGCCGAGCCGCTCGCCGGCGGCGTCGAAGATCGGCGCCTCGAACGGCGGGCCGGCCTCGCGGACGAAGGCCACCTGGTCGTCGGTGTCCGAGGGGTACAGCTCGTTCTCCGTCATCCAGCCGCTGATCGGCTGGTCCTTGGAGTTGACGAAGATGAAGCCGAGCTCGGGATCGTAGGCGGTGCCGTTCCAGTTCACGCCGCCGCCGGTGCCGGGGAACACGAGCGACGGCGGGGTCCCGTCCTGCAGGTACCGGATGGGCGTATAGGGTCCGTCGTTATAGTAGCCGACCGTGTCCCACAGCTCGCGGCAGGCGGCCGCGTGCTCCGGCGTGGTGTCGTCGGCGGTGACGATGTCGTCGGGACCGATGCTCACCCGCGACACCGCAGGGGGCGCGAGCGGAAACGGTTGGGTCGGCGAGTACTGCTCGCCGGGCACGTCGCCGGCCGGTACCGGCCGCTCCTCGACCCCGTGGACGGGCTCGCCGGTCACGCGGTTGAGGATGAACATCCAGCCCGACTTGCCGACCTGCGCGAGGGCGGGAATGACCTCGCCGTCGCGCTTGATGTCCATCAGGCCGGGCGACGGCGGCAGGTTGTAGTCCCACAGCTCGCGGTGGATGTTCTGGAAGTACCAGGCGAGATCGCCGGTGCGGATGTCGATAGCGATGGTCGAGTTCGCGAAGAGGTTGTCGCCGGGGCGGTCGCCGCCGTAGAAGTTCGACCCCGGGCTGCTCACGGGCATGTAGACGAGGCCCCGCTGCTCGTCGACGGTGAGCGTGAAGGCCCACACGTTGTTCCCGATGCGGTCGCGCCAGCTCTGGTTGCCCCAGGTCTCGCTGCCGAAGTCGCTCTCGGTGGGCAGGGTCGGGAATTCCCAGCGCAGGGCGCCGGTCGTCGCGTCGAGGGCCCGCGGCCAGGCCCGGGTCGGCTCCCCGCCGCCGCGCGGCTGGTTCAGGTGGGGCGCGATGTGCCGCTGACCCGGCCCGAAGGCGCTCGAGCCCAGGATCAGGGTGTCGTCGTAGACCACCGGCACCCCCGTGTAGGGGATTCGGATCGCCGCCTCGCCCCCGTCGCCGAACGCGGCATCGCGCTCGCCCGTCGCCGCTTTCAGGGCGATGACCTTCCGCAGGCTGGTGAAGTAGATGCGGGCCTCGTGGGCGTCGGTGGCCGGCCCGTAGGCGACGCCGCGGAACGACGCCAGGCCTTCGCTCAGCTCGTGCCGCCAGATCTCCTCGCCGGTCTCGGGCTGCAGGGCCACCACGCGGTTGCCCGACGCGAGATACATCACGCCGTCGACCACGATCGGCGTCACCTGCTGGAAGAGCTCGGCCGGGCTCGGCCCCTCGATGAATCCGTCCTCGGGATGGAAGCGATACGACCAGACCTCCTCGAGCGAGGTGACGTTCGACGTGTCGATCTGGTCCAGGGGCGAGTAGCGCGTGCCGGCGAGGTCGCGGTTGTAGGTCGGCCAGTCCGCCTCCGCGCTCCGGTCGGACTCCTGCGCCGGCCCCGATGCCGGGGCCAGGACGACGGCGAACAGCACCACGGTCGCCGCTCGCACGCGGCGCGCCCACCCGGAGGAAGCCCGAACGGCGGTCATCAATCGCATGGAGCTGCTCCCCTCTCTCGATTACAAGCGAAGCTGAACGTTCCGCCGCCGAATCGTCGCCGGCGGCCGCGCGCCCGGTGCGTCCGCCGGCGGCCCGATTCCGTCATCAGGGCTGATCGTTTGCCGCTGCCGCTGCCGGCACGTCGCGGAGGCGCTCCTGGACGGTGCCGGGGATGCCGAGCCTGGTGTCCGCGCCGAGCTCGGCCAGCAGCGCTGCGGTTTCCGGCCAGCTCTGGAACTGGAACGACTGCTTCGAGCCCTGGGCCATCCGGTAGGCGGTCCGTCCGCGGAAGTCCCGCGCGTCGATGTCGGCGCCGTGCGCGACAAGATACTCCACGACCTCGTTCAGCCCGCGGAACGCTGCCCCGTGCAGCGCGGTGAAGTCGGCCTCGTTCACTGCATCGATGTCGGCGCCCGCCTCCAGCAGCACCCGCACGGCTTCCTCGGCGCTCGGAGAGCGGACGCCGCGCGGTTGCCGCGGCGTGTAGGTCGACCGTCCGAGTCCGGCCGCCGCCATGAACGGGGTGGTGCCGTCGTCCGTCGTCAGGTGCTGGTCCGCTCCCGCGGCGAGCAGCGCGCGCAGGATCTGCGCGTTGCTGGACGTGCGGCTCTCCCCGACGCCGAACGTCCGGCTGGCGCCGTTCATGTCGAACGCCGCCACCCACAGCGGCGTGGCGCCGCGCAGGTCGCCGGTGCCGCAGGCGAACGGCTCGAACGCGCCCTTGCGGGGATAGCCGATGTAGCTCATGAGCATGGCCGACGCGGTGATCCGCGCGTTCGGGTCGGCGCCCCGGGCGAGCAGCGCCTCGACCAGCGGGAGCCTGCGCCCGGTGGCGAGCCGGGAGCGGCCCCGCCGCGAGTAGAGCCGGTTGCCCCCGTGCCGGGCGTACCACTCGCGAAGCCACGTGCCGACGCCGCCCGCCGCCGCGTGGAGCGCCCGCACGCCGTTCATCTCGCCTTCCGGATCGGCTCCCTGCTCGAGCAGGAACAACGCGAAGGCGTCCTGGCCGCTGACGATGGAGAACGGAAGGACGTGGGTGCCGTCGGCGCTCGGCGCGTTGACGTCCACGCCGGCCGCGAGCAGCGTCCGGGCCGTCTCGATGTCGCCGTTGCGCGCCGCGAACATGAGCGGCGTGAAGCCCTTGACGGTCGATGGCGCCGGGTCGGCGCCGGCGTCGAGCAGGAGTCCCACGATCTCCGGATGCGGCTCGGACACCGCCCACATCAGCGCCGTGCTGCCGGTCTCCGTCACGGCCGCGTCGGCGTTTGCGCCGTGCGCGAGGAGCGCCCGGACCACGCCGGGGTTTCCGGTACGGGAGGCGGTCATCAGGGGCGTCAGGCCGCTCGTCTGCGCCGCGTTGACGTCCGCTCCGGCCGCGAGCAGGGTCTCCACCATGGCGAGGCTCGCGTTCTCGGCGGCGCGCTCCAGGGCCGTCACGCCGTGGTCGTCGGCCAGATTCACGTTCGCGCCGGCGGCGAGCAGCCGCTCCACCAGGTCCGCGTCGTCCCAGTGGGCCGCCCAGAGAAGCGCGGTCGCGCCGTCCGCCCGTGCCGCATTGACGTCGACACCCTCGGCGAGAAGCGCGATCGCGGCCGCGCGGTCCTGGCTGGCCGCGGCGGACATCAGCCGGAAGTCCCGATCCTGCGCCGCCGTCGTCGCGGCGGTCGCGATCGTCAGGAGCATTCCCAGGCAGACGCGCCCTGCTGTCGTGGTCATGACCCCACTATAAGCACGCGACGGGTGCTCGTCTAGCTAGCAGTCCGTGGCGAAACCCCGCGTCGCACCGAGAGCGGCGAGGCGCCCGCGTGGCAAGGCGCGACGAGGGACCATATTGGGCATATTCGACCGAGGAGCAACGCAGTCCACGCGGGATGCATCGCCGCTCGAATGCAGCGGGGCTTTTGCCACGGGCTGCTAGGAGTCCGTGGCGAAACCCCGCGTCGCACCGAGAGCGGCGAGGCGCCCGCGTGGCAAGGCGCGACGAGGGACCATATTGGGCATATTCGACCGAGGAGCAACGCAGTCCACGCGGGATGCATCGCCGCTCGAATGCAGCCGTGGGCACGGCGTCGCTTGCGGCGTCTCGATTACGGCACGACGTCCAGCTCGCGAAGGGCGGCGTCGAATATGTCGGGCCAGCCGCGGTTCGCCAGCGGGCTTGCCGGGCTCGGGTGCGGCGCGGCGCCGCACCGCGCACCGGCGGCTTCCGCAACCGGGCGGGCGCGGTCGGCGGCGAAGCGGCCGATGCCGACCACCACGGCGGGCCGCAGGTGCGCGACGCTCGCCGCCAGCGCCTCGTCGCAGGTCGCGAACAGCCGCTCGCGGGCGTCGCGGGGACGGAGCTTGTCGGGCGTGACGTTGCGGCCGCCGTCGTCGACGAAGCACAGCGGACAGTAGTTCCACACGAAGGCGCGCCGGAAGAAACGCTCGGGCGTCCCGAAACGCTCCCGTGCCCAGCCCCACAGGCGCGCGCCGCTCACTTCGCCCCGGCCGATGCCGAAACCGAGCACCGGACGCCGGGGATGCTCGCGCGGGGGGCGATCCACCGGCGCCTCGATGCCGAGCCAGTCGCGCACCATCGTGACGTCGCCGAACGGCACCCCGGTCTGCGCCATCCCGAACGGGCCGGGATTCATCCCCACGAACAGAATCTCCCGCGCGTCCCCTCCGTACAGCTCCAAGTAGAGGCGGTGCGGCGCCCAGGCGTAGTCGAGCGGCGCGTAGACGTGCGTCACCGGCGCCTCGAAACGCAGGGCGCGGGTCCGCGCCCGCAACCGCTCGGCGACCGCTACGAGGTCGGACATGGCCACAAGACCCTACACCGTGGCTCATGGGACTGCCGGTGCCGGCGATTGTGATCCAGAATGCGCCCGAGCACCGGTATACTGGTGCTCTCGTCTTGCCGGGAATCTTCGCCGTGAACGGGGCAGGCTCCCGGCGCGGTTGACTGGCGGAGAGCGGAGCCGCGCGGGGACGGTGTCGGGCCTCGGTCCCGGGCGGCGTTGCGTTCGGAGTAGCTGAGGAGCTGACGACCATGTCGAAGATGCTGGTTGCGCGTCTGGCGGGGTTGGTCGGATTGGCCGCGGCGCTGAGCCTCCATCCGCAGGTTCACGCGGCGTCCGCCGGGCCCGGTGCCGGCTCGTCCGTGGCCGGGGCGCAGGCATCGGCGCCGGAGCCGCCGTCCCGGGCGCTGTTCGACCGCTACTGCGTTACCTGCCACAACGAACGGCTGCAGACCGCGGGACTGATGCTCGACCGGCTCGACGTCGGCGACGTGCGCGGCAACGCCGAGACCCTGGAGAAGGTCGTCCGCAAGCTGCGCAGCGGACAGATGCCCCCGGAGGGTCGGCCCCGGCCCGACGCCGAGGCCATCGATGGGTTCGCCGGCGCCCTCGAAGCGGCGCTCGACCATGCCGCGACGGTCGATCCGAACCCCGGTCGCGTCGCGTCGCGCAGGCTGAACCGGCTGGAGTACGTCAACGCGATCCGGGATCTGCTGGACCTGGAGATCGACGGCGAGGCGCTGCTGCCGAGCGACATGGCCGGTTTCGGGTTCGACAACAACGCCGACGTCCTGTCGATCACGCCGGCCCTGATGTCCCGCTACATCGCCGCCGCCACCAAGATCAGCCGCGTCGCGGTCGGCAGCCCCGACAACCGGCCGGTGATGCAGGTCTACAAGGTCGGCTACGAGCGCCGCGACGTGCGGCGCAACGAGGACATGCCGTTCGCCACCCACGGCGGGCTGGCGGTGCGCCACACGTTCCCGCTCGACGGCGAGTACCTCTTCGCGATCCGGCTCAAGCGCAACGAGACCATCGAGACGATCGACGGCATCGCGGAGGATGAGCACCAGATCGAGTTGCGCATCGACCACGCGCTCGTCCGCCGCTTCGACATCGGCGGCAGGTTCCCGGGACCGGACCCGGGAATGCTGATCGCGGTGCCCGAGGACGACGTCGAGGGGCAGCGCCTGCACGAGTACCGGATGACGGCCGACCACGAGCTGGAGATCCGGGTGCAGGTCAACGCGGGCACGCGGCTCGTGTCCGCCGGGTTCACCGACTCGGCGCCCTCGCCGAACGTGCCGGCCGATCTGCCCGGCATCGACATGCTCTACATCTCCGGCCCGTTCGACGGAACGGTTCCGGAGAACACGCCGAGCCGGCAGCGCATCTTCACCTGCCGCCCGGCCGACCCGGGCATGGCGGCGGAGGAGGGGTGCGCGCGCGAGATCATCGGGTCGCTGGCGCGGCGCGCCTACCGCCGGCCGGTGGGCGATGCCGACATCGACCCGTTGCTGGCGGTATACCGTGAGGGCCGCGCCGCGCGCGACTTCGAGGCGGGCATCGAGCGTGCGCTCGAGGCGCTGCTCTCGATGCCGAGCTTTCTGCTGCGGGTCGAGCGGCAGCCGGTCGACACGCAGCCGGGCGCAATCTACCGCCTGAGCGACCTGGAGCTGGCCTCGCGGCTCTCGTTCTTCCTCTGGAAGAGCATCCCGGACGACGAGCTGCTGGACCTGGCGGTCGCCGACCGGTTGAGCGAGCCGGACGTGCTCGCCGGGCAGGTGCGGCGGATGCTGGCCGATCGCCGGGCCACGCGGTTCCTGAACGACTTCGTGGGGCAGTGGCTGGCGGTCCGCAACATCGACTCGCAGGACCCGGACGGGGCCCTGTTCGCCGGCTTCAACGACTCGCTGCGCACCGCGATGGTGCGCGAGACGGAGATGTTCTTCGAGAGCCAGGTGCGCGAGGACCGGCCGATCCCGGAGTTGCTGCAGGCGGACTACACGTTCCTGAACGAGCAGTTGGCCCGCCACTACGGCGTGGAGGACGTCTACGGCAGCCGGTTCCGCCGCTATACGTGGAACGACGACCGCCGCCATGGTCTGCTGGGCCATGCGAGCCTGCTGACGGTGACGTCGTATGCCAACCGCACGTCGGTGGTGCTGCGCGGCAAGTGGGTGCTCGAGACGCTGCTCGGGTCGCCGCCGCCGCCGCCGCCGGCCAACGTGCCGCCGCTGGCGGAGAACGACCGGGGCAACCCGTCGTCGCTGCGCGAGCGCATGGAGCTGCACCGCAGCAGCCCGGTCTGCGCGAGCTGTCACCGCCGGATGGATCCGCTCGGCTTCGCGATGGAGAACTTCGACGCGATCGGCCGCTGGCGGGAGGACGACGGCGGAGCGGAGATCAACTCGACCATCGAGCTGTCGGGGCACACCATCGACTCTCCGCGCGCCTTCCGCGAGGCGCTGCTGGCCGAGGGCGACAACGAGTTCATCCGGACGGTGGCGGAGAAGCTGCTGATCTACGCGCTGGGCCGCGGCGTCGACTACTACGACCAGCCGGCCCTGCGGCGGATCGCGCACGAGTTGGCGGGGGACGGCTATCGTTGGTCGTCGCTGGTGGAGGCGGTGGTCGCGAGCGACCAGTTCCGGTTGCGGCGGGCGCCGCGTCCGGAGGAGAGCATCACGGCGAATCAACAGTAGCCCGCGGCGAAAATCGAGGGCAAGGCAATCGATCGGACAGCACGCGCGCTTGCCGAAGGGAGTTCCGGCATGTTCATCACGAAGAAGCACCTGCCCCGGCGGACGGTACTGCGCGGCCTCGGCGCGACCATCGCGCTGCCGCTGCTCGACGGCATGGTCCCGGCCCTTACCGCCATCAGCCGCACCGCGGCGGCCCCGATCAAGCGGCTGGGGGTCTTCTACGTCCCCAACGGGATGTCGATGCCCTACTGGTTCCCGAAGACCGAGGGCCCGATGGAGTATCTGCCGCCGACACTGCAGTCGCTCAACCACAGGAAGGAGCGCGTGCTGCTGTGCGGCGGGCTGGACGACGAGCCGGCGAACCTGGTCAAGGGGGGCGGCGACCACGCCCGCTCGGCCGGCACGTTCCTGACCGGCGTGCCGTTCAAGATCACGAACGGCGCCGACGTCTACGCGGCGGTGTCGATGGACCAGATGGCGGCGCGGGAGCTCTCGAAGGAGACCCAGATCGCGTCGCTGGAGCTCGGCATCGAGTCGAACGCGATGGTGGGCAACTGCGACGGCGGGGCGAGCTGCGCCTACACCAACACCATCGCCTGGCGGACCCCGACCACGCCGCTGCCGATCGAGAACGATCCGCGCGCGGTGTTCGAGCGGCTGTTCGGCACCACCGGGAGCACCGATCCGGAGGCGCGCCGGGAGCGGTTGCGCCGTGACCGCAGCATTCTGGACGCGGTCGGCGCGGAGCTGGCGGACCTGGGACGGGTCATCGGACCGGGCGACCAGATCAAGCTGGACGAGTACCTGGACGCGCTGCGCGACGTCGAGCGCCGCATCCGGATGGCGGAGGAGCAGAGCGCGCGCGAGCTGCCGGTCGTCGATCAGCCGGTCGGCGTGCCCAACGACTACCAGGAGCACGCGCGGCTGATGATGGATCTGCTGGCGCTGGCCTACCAGACCGACCTGACCCGCATCAGCACCTTCATGCTGGCGCGCGAGGTGAGCGGGCGCGCGTATCCCGAGATCGGGGTGCCCGATTCGCACCACCCGCTGTCGCATCACCAGGACGAGCCGGCCAAGCTGGAGCGGCTGCACAAGATCAACGAGTACCACTTCCGGCAGTTCGCCTACCTCGTCGACAAGCTCGCCGGGCTTCCCGAGGGCGACGGCACGATGCTCGACTCGACGCTGTTCCTGTACGGGACCGGCATCAGCGACAGCAACACCCACTTCCACGACGACCTGCCGATCGCGCTCGTCGGCGGCAAGGCGGCCGGGATCGAGGGCGGGCGCTACATCCGCTACGCGGACGACACGCCGCTGGCCAACATGCACATCACGATCCTGGAGAAGCTGGGGGTGCCGATGGAGGCGCTCGGGGACAGCACGGGGAAGGTCGACCGGCTCACGGACGTCTAGGAGTCCGTGGTGAAACCCCGCGTCGCACCGAGAGCGGCGAGGCGCCCGCGTGGCAAGGCGCGACGAGGGACCATATTGGGCATATTTGACCGAGGAGCAACGCAGCCCACGCGGGATGCATCGCCGCTCGAATGCAGCGGGGCTTTTGCCACGGGCTCCTAGGAGTCCGCGGCCGAGAAGATGGTGCCGATGCAGACGACGCTGTACTCGCGGGAGTCGAACGTGAGAAGCCGCCGCGTGCGCGGGCCGGTCCTGATCGACGCCGAGACGGGCGCTCCTGGCGGCACCGGGCGACGTGGGAGCCGTCGCGCGTGCGTCGCATTGGTTCTGGTTGCTGCCGCAACGTTGACGGCTGGCGCGGGCCTGCACGCGCAGGACGGTTCGAATCCCTACCCGATATATACGGCCGATCACCTGGCCGGCACGATGGAGACGCTCGGTCCGAACTTCGCCGCGGCGGTGCGCGCCCTCGATGCGGGCGACTACCCCGCGGCGAAGGAGCGGCTCGCCCGCGCCCGCGAGCAGCTCGCCACCACCATCACCTTCTGGCGGCAACGCGAGCGGGACGACGGGGTCGGCTTCGTGCGGACCGCCGTACGGGCGATGGACGACTTCGACGCCGCGATGTCCGTGGATGATGTCGACGTCGAGATTGCGTCCGGATTCGCCGCCGACGTGCAGGCGACGTGCAACGCCTGCCACGCCGTCTACCGCGAGCCGGACCCGGATGGCGGGTTCCGTCTCCAGGCCGAAGCGCTCGAACCGTAGCCGCCGGCCGGTAGCGCCGACCCGGCGGGGTCGTTCGCGTTCGCTTCCCGCTGGCAGCGCCTCGGGAGCAGCGGGCTCATGAACCACGCCTCCACGACGCACACGGGGCCGCTCGGCTCCACCATTCACTGTCTGCGAGCCGACGCGGAGACGGTGAAGGCGCTGGCCGTGATCGACTGGAACCGCTGGTTCCCGCGGGTCACTCTCGATCCCGTGCTGGGGCTCGTCACGCTGATGACTCCCTCGCGCCTCCACGAGAACCTGGCCGAGATCCTCTTGCACGTCGTCGACACTGCCGGGTCGGCCGTGACAGGCGCCTCGAAGGGACTGCTCTCCACGCGTCTCCGGGGGCCGGCAGAACCGCCCGGCACGGGGATGGAGCCGGACTGTGCCTTCTACGTCGGCGAGCGCGCCCGGGGCTATCAGGAGGCGCTCCTCGAAGGCGAGACGGCGGCGGATGCCTTCCTGGAACGGACAGCACCCGATCTGGTGGTGGAGGTGGAGATCACCAGCGCCGACGAGGGCAAGATCGGACGCTACGCCGAGTTGGGCGTGCGGGAGCTGTGGCGGCTGCACGGCCGGACGGGGACCCGCGATCTGCGGGTCGACTTCCTCGCGCTTCGAACCGGGACGGACCCGCGCCCGATTCCCGCTTCGGACGTCCTCGGCGGTCTCACGTCCGACGACGTTTGCGAGGCGGTGGACGGCGTGCGGTTCAGTATGACCGCTCAGGAGCGAATCGACGTGGTCGCCCGTGTCGTACGCCGCCGCCGGCGTTCCAGCGTGCGGGTGCGCGAGGCGGAACCCTCCTACGGAACCGGCACGGGTTGACGCCGGCGCAACGGTCGGGCGGTGCGCGGTTTTTCCCTCCGCAGCGTCCGGTCAGCGGGTGCGCATCACGAAGAAATCGTAACCGTAGAACGCCGAGTAGGCACGCCAGATGTCTATCTCGCGCTGGCACTGATCCGCCAGTTCCTGGGCGTCCGATGCGTCGGGGTACCGCTTGCGGAACGCGGTCAGGTTCTTCTGGAGGGGGCGGTAGTAGTCGTCCCACCAGGCCGACGCGGGAAGCGGGAAGTGCCCCACCGTCTCGTACCCGCAATCATCGATGGTCTTCAGAAGGACGGACGCATCGCGGATCGCCGGATACTCCTGGTCCCAGAACGCCGCGCATTCGGCGGGCGGGTCCGCCTGTCGCCAGCACACTTCGGTCAGGGCGATGTGTCCGGCGCGCGCGAGCAGCGGGCGCCAGTCGCCCAGGCCCTGCGCGACACCGACGTTGTAGATGGCGCCCTCGCACCAGATCAGGTCGAAGGAGCCGTCCGCAAAGTCGAGCCGCCGCATGTCGGCCACGCGAGCTTCCAGCCGATTCGCGATCCCGAGACGCGCAGCCTCGCGGTTGAGGACCTCGACGAAGGGTGGATGGTTGTCGACGGCGACGATGCGCGCCGGCGAGTTTCTCGCCAACACCAGCGTCTGGCAGCCGGTACCGCAACCGATGTCGAGGATGCGGGTCCCCGAGCCGATGCCGGGTACGAGCGCGAGAGCTCGGAGCGTGCTCGCCGCATCTCCGGGTCCTTGCCGGGGCAATCCATCGAACAACTCGAAGAACAGCGCAGTCATTCGGTCCGGTGACATGACCGCTTTCCTCCGGCGGGGTCGGCTACTTCAGGCCTTCCGTGTGGTCGGGGTGCCCGTGCGTGTTGACGACGTGGGTTACCGTCAGCCCCTGCGCCGCGGCTCGCTCGGCCATCGCGCCCGGCGAGTAGGATGGGTCGATGAGGACGGCGGCCCGCGCATCGCGGTCGCCGACGAGGTAGCCGAAGTTCCGGTCGCCGCCGGTGCGGATCTGTTCAAAAACAAGCTGCACGAATGTATATTTTATGATCCGCGCGGTCGCGCGGGTCCGGCGCCCGGGTCACGCCGCAGAACGGCGTCGTCTCGGGCGCGGCATGCCCGCATGCAGTCCGAGCGCGGGGAGTTGGGCGCCAGGAGCAATCACGAAGAAAGGGAAGCGTGAACCATGCGTAAGTGTCTCCTTGTCATCGCCGTGGTGGTCACGTCCGGCCTGTTCACCGGACCGGCCCTGCTGGAGCAGGCGTCGGGTCCGTACGAGGCGGTCGACGGCTGGCTGAAGCCGTTCGCCGAGTCGGGGTACGCGTTCGGCTCGGCCACGGGCGTGTTCGCCGAGTCGCCGGATCGCATCTTCGTCGCGCAGAGCGGCGAGATCCGCCTGCCGGACCCGGTTCCGGACGGCTTCAACGGCTATGTCGGCTCGATCGGCCTGAACGCGCTCGAGGCGGGGGAGAACCGCGTCTGGCGCAACTCGATCTTCGTGGTCGACGGCGGCGGCAATCTGGTCGAAGCCTGGACGCAGTGGGACGAGATGTTCGCGGGCGGGGACGGCCCGCACAAGATCAAGATCAACCCGTTCGATCCGGATCGCAAGGTGTGGGTGGTCGACGAGACCAACCACCAGGTGCACGCCTTCTCCAACGACGGCTCGGAGCTCGTGATGTCGCTCGGCGCCGGCGGGGCGGGCAGCGACGAGACCCACTTCGACACTCCGCGGGACGTGGCGTTTCTCGATGACGGATCCATCTTCGTCGGCGATTCCGGCAACGCGCGCGTCGTCAAGCTCGACGCCGAGGGCAACTTCGTCACGTCGTGGGGCATTCAGGGCAACGAACGGGGCCAGTTCAACGGGATCCACGCGGTGGCCACCGACAGCATCGGCCGGATCTACGTCGCCGACCGGGACAACGACCGGGTGCAGGTGTTCAACGAGACGACCCGCTCGACCTGGTACCACCCGAACATCTCGCCGGTCGCCACCTGGCCGGGATTCGAGTCCGCCAGCGACATCTACGCCACCGGCTACGAGGTCTGGATTGCCGACAACGGGCCGACGCGCATGGTCAAGCTCGACTGGAACGGCAACCCGCTGTACGAGTTCGGGGCCGACTCCGACGCGGCGGGGCAGTTCGGCGAGCTGCACCAGTTCTCCGTCGACGCCGAACGCAACTTCTACGGGGCGGACAGCGTCCACGGCCTGGTGCGGAAGCTCGTTCCGAGCGAAGGGGCCGGCTTCACCGAGCTGATGGGACGGCCGGATCCTGCGCTGCGCTAGCAGTCCGTGGCGAAACGTCGGACGGTGCAGACTCCCGGTCAGGCGGCGCTATGGACGCGGGGGCCTGCTCGCGCGACTACGCGGGCAGGCCCTTGCCGTCTACACCGGTCCGGACGGGAAAGCCGACGATCCCGCGAACCGGGCCGCCGGCAACTTCACGTGCCGCTGAGCGGGCGGGCAGCGTTCCCATCGACCGCCGCCAGGCGAAGCGGGCGAGAGACACCGATGAGCAGCGATCTGTACGACACCGGAATGGAGACTCGGCGGCGCGTGCTGGGCGACGACTACGTCGACCGCGCGGTGGCCGGGGCGGACGCGTTCAACGAGGAGTTCCAGCGACTCGTGACGGAGTATTGCTGGGGCAAGGTCTGGGGGCGGTCCACGCTGACCGACCGGGAGCGCAGCCTGATCAACCTCGGCATGATCTCGGCCCTGAACCGGAGCGCCGAGTTCAAGGCGCACGTGCGGGGGGCGCTGCGTAACGGCTGCTCGGTCGCGGAGATTCGCGACACGCTGTTGCAGGTCGCCGTCTACTGCGGCATCCCGGCCGGGGTGGAGGCGTTCCGCCTGGCGCGCGAGGTGCTGGACGCCGAAGGGGTCGCGACAGACTGATTCCGCGGCCTCATCCACAGCGACGGAGCGAGGCACGCGGGTGATGCCCGGCCGCGGGACGCTTCGCCGCGGGCGCCAGGTTCCCGCTACTGCGGCACGTAGGCGGCGGCGGGTCCGGCGAACTGTACGGTTTCGTTCCCGGACGGCGCGCTGCCGAACATGCGGGCGGGCCGCTCGTCGACGGTTGGCGGCGAGTCGCTCGTCAGCACCAGCCACTCGGAGACCGCGCCCGCGTCCAGCGGCCCTATCCGCAGATCCGCGATGTCGTCGGCCGCCTCGCCGAAGGCGCTCTCCTCGATGGCGCGCCATTGCACGCGCACCGAGGTGTCGCCCTTGTTGGTGATCCGGTAGCGGTACTCGTAGCCGTCCGCCGTCTGCTCGACCTCCGACTCGAAGATCACGTTGACGTAGTACCACAGCTCGTACTCGACGTCGAACGCGCGGGTCCCGCGCGAGGTCACGAGCGGCTCCCAGGTCTCCGCCTGCCGGGCCGCCGCCGGGAGTCCGAGCACCAGGCAGCCCAGCGCGCCGACCAGCAGCACCGCTGCGAGACGACGGCCGCCGGTGGTGGGGCTGACATGCCGGTTACGCCGTGCGCAGGGGGCAGACATGCCGCCATTCTACCAGCGGCGACACGGGAGACGCCGCGGTTTCGGCGATCCGCCGGTCTTCGGGCGACCGGCGGTGCGGCCCGGCGCACCGACGGATGCGGTCGTGCCGGCGGGCGGAACCAACCGCGACTCGCGGGGTCGAATACGGCAGTGAATCTCGACCGGCACGTCCGGAGTCCAGGACGGGTTCCGAAACGGCTCGGGATCACACGGGGGACCCATGTCAAAGACCGTATCGGGTTGTTCGTTGCTGCTGGTGCTCGGTGCCGCGATCCTCGCGGGAGGCTGTCTCGGGAGCGCCGTGGATGCACGCGAGGCGCTGAGCCTTGCCGAGGTGACGACCGGCTGGCTCCCGGCCGAGTCGGATGCCGGGAACAAGATTGCGCCCGTGCTGTCGTTCCGCCTCGACAACACCGGCGCCGCACCGCTCGGCGTGCTCCAGGTCAATGCGGTCTTCCGCCGTGCAGGGGAGAACCTGGTATGGGGCAGCGTCCTCGCACGGGCGGTGGGACGGGAAGGGCTCGCTCCCGGCGCGTCGGCCGGTCCGTTCACACTCCGCTCGGAGCGTGGCTACACCGGCCGCCAGTCGAGCGACACGCTGCTGGGGCATCGCGACTTCGTCGACGTCTCGGTCGAGCTGTTCGTCCGGCACCGGGCGGACCGCTGGGTGCGCCTCGGCGCGTTCGACATCGACAGGAGGCTGCTGGCGGCGGCCGGATGAATCCCGGCTAGGAGTCTGCGCCGCAGACGCAGCGAAGCGGAGTGCTGCGGCGCAGAGTCATGGAGCGGGGGGGATGGGCCGAAACGCCGAGCCAGCGAGGCGTTTCGGGGCGCCACCGGCGTGTGGGATAATCAGGGTCTGTTCTGCCGATGCTCGTCAGCCTGTCCATCAAGAACTTCAAGAGCATCCGCGAAGCACACATTCGCTTCGGGCCCTTCACCTGCTTCATTGGCCACAACGGCGTCGGCAAGAGCAACCTGTTCGACGCGATCCACTTCCTCGGTGCGTTGACCGAGCGGGAGATCTCGGACGCGGCAATAGAAGTCAGGCGCACGAGCGACGGCGGCTACTCGCCGCTCGACCTGGTGTTCGGCCGGGATCCCGGCCGCTCGATCGAGCTGTCGGCGGACATGGTGGTGCCTCCGATAGTCGCGGATGACTTCGGCGAGTCGGCGAAGCCGAGCACTACGCTCCTGACCTACACCGTCAGGCTGCGCTACGCGCCGGAATCCGATCGGCTGTTGGTGGAGTACGAGAGCCTGACGCACGCGAAACTGGGAGACTCCCGGAACTTCATCGGGTTCGATTCCTCCAGGGAATTCAGGAAATCGGTCGCTTTGGGGGGGCGCTGGGGCGGTCCGCTGATTTCGACCAAGGAGGATCGTATTCAGCTCCATGGTGACGGCGGCAGCCGCGGACGTCCTGCGCCCGTCGGCCGGTCCCCTCTCACAGTGGTCGGCGGCACGAACACCTCCGACTACCCGACCGTCCTCGCCGCCAAGCGCGAGATGTCGTCCTGGCGCGTACTGCACCTGGAGCCGAGTGCGATGAGGACTCCGGATACGCGTTCGGCCTCGCCTCACGTCTCCGCCTCGGGCGGTCACATCCCGGCGACGCTCCATGCGCTCGTAACGAGAGATCCCGATGCCAGTGCCGAGATCCTCTACCGACTTCGCCAGCTCAATTCCGACATCGCCGAGTTGGGTGTCTACGCCGATGAAGTTCGAGACCAGCTCGCTCTGCGTGCCCGCGTCCGGGGCGTGGACAACTGGTTGTACGGCCGCTCGCTCTCGGACGGAATGCTGCGTTACATCGCCCTGGTGCTGATGCTGGTGGATGTCCAGGACCGGGCCGTCCTGTGCATCGAGGAGCCCGAGAACGGCATTCACCCTTCGCGCGTACCCAACCTGGCGGAGTTGCTGCGCGACTATGCCGTCGACGTCAGCGAGAAAGTGGGTTCCGACAATCCCCTGCGTCAGGTGGTTCTCAATACGCATTCTCCCGAGGTGGCGAGGCAGTTCTCCTGCGATGATCTGCTCTTCGTCGAGCGGGCGCTCACCAGCACGGACGGGCCGATCAGCGTTTTCCGACCGATCGCCGCCACGTGGCGAGCCAATCTGCCGAATGGAACGCAGTCGGTGGCACATCCTGTCGATCGCCAGGCGGTCGTCGACTTCATCGGAGGTTCCCCAGTCAACTCGGAATTCGATCAATTGAAGCTCCAGTTCGGGTCGGCGACGTGAACCGGCAGTTGGCCTGGTCCATCGTGGCGGATGGCGGAACGGACATGCTGCTCGTACCGGTCATCCAGTGGGCCGTACACCGTCTCGACCCGGGAGTGGAGATTCTCGAGCCGGAGTTTCGGAAGCGGCGGGGAAGCGTCGTCGAGTTCCTGGCGGCGTACAGCACGGGGGCGATGCTGATATTCGTCCACCGCGACTCCGAGAATCTCACGCTCGACGAACGCCGGAGGGAGTTCGAGACCGTCGAACGACAGGATGTCGTGCCTGTCGTGCCAGTGCGGATGTCGGAATCCTGGCTACTCTTCGACGGGCTCGCAATCGCGAAGGCAGCCGGCTCTCCCACGTCGCAGGTACCCGTGCCCGGCATCGCTCAACTCGAGGACATTCCGGATCCCAAGGGGCGTCTCGACGAACTGCTCTTCCAGGCAGCGGGGGCGCCCACCGGGCGCCACGGCAGGAGATTCCTGCGTGATATCACCAGACGTCGCGTCAGCGTTGCCGAGTACATCTCCGACTACAGTCCGCTCGAGAACGTGCCTGCGTTCCGGAGCTTCCAGGAAGCGCTGGCCGAGCGCTACCCGTACAGGAACCGGCTTGGGCAATAGACGCCGCGACTCGGCACACGATCCCTGGCACGTAGGCGTCCTCGCGGCCTGCTAGCGCCCCGAAACGCCTCGCTGGCTCGGCGTTTCTGCCCATCCCCCCCGCTCCAGGACCTTGCGCCGCAGAACGCACGCCGTTGCGTTCTACGGCGCAGACTCCTAGACTTACCTGTCCCCCACGGGTGTTTGTGCATGGAGTCTGGTTACCGAAGCCGTGCGCGTGAGCGTTCCGTTCGGCTGGTTGCGGTCCTGGCGTTCGGGTGGCTCGGTCTCGGGCTTCCGGCAGAGCCGGCCGCGCAGCCGCCGGACGCGGTTCTGGTCGTTCCCTTTACCAACCTGAGCCGGCAGGCCGCCGACGCGTGGATTGGTCAGGGGATTGCCGAGACGGTGTCGAGCGACCTGCGAGGCCTGGGCGTGCGCGTTGTCGGCGACGACGCGCGGACACGCGGCGCGCGCGATGGCCGGGACGGGAACGACGAGGCCCTGGCCGCCAGCCGCCGGTTCGGTGCGCGTTGGCTCGTCGCGGGTGGCTATCAGCGTGTCGGCGATCGGCTGCGCATCACCGCGCGGCTCGTCGAGGTGGCGACGGGAGAGGTGCGCGAGAGCCTCCGGATCGACGAGGCGGTCGCCGGTCTGTTCGACGCGCAGGACCGGATCGTCGCGAGGCTCGCCGATGCGCTGACTGCCGAGCGCCCACGGGCCGCCCGCCGGACGATGGCCGGGTCTTTCCCGGAGCCCGCCGCCGGGGGGATGCAGTCGGTTCCCGATGCGGTCGAGGTCCCGAACCGGGTTCGGGGCGATAGCGCCGCCGGCCCGTTCGGCGCCGGCGTCCGGCCCGGGAGTCCGGCCGCCGGCGGCACCGCCATGACCGGCATGCTCGAGTTGGAGGATGCGGTAGAGGACGCGATCCCCGGCAGCGGCAACGGCGGTAACGGTAACGGCGGAGCCAACCGCGGCCCGACCGCCGCACGGCAACGAGCGACTGATGCGTCCGGCATGGAGCGCAGGCTGGGCGGCGGGTTCGCCGCCGCCCCGCTCGCACGCAAGCGCGTGACCGTCGGCCGCGCCGCGCAGCCTCCCGACCTCGACGGCCGGCTCGACGACGCGGTGTGGGAGACGGCGACGTACGTCAACGACTTCGTCCAGGTCGCACCGGTGGAGGGCGCCCCCGGCACCGAGGAGACCGAGGTCTGGATGGCGTACGACCGCGACCACCTCTACTTCGCGTTCCACGCCCACTACACCGATCCGGGGATGATCCGGGCCAACCGGGCCGACCGGGACGAGATCGGCGGCGACGACCGCATGTCGGTGCTGTTCGATCCGTTCCTCGACCAGCAGCGGGCGTACCAGTTCAGCGTGAACGCGTACGGCGTCCAGAGCGACGAGCTGGTCAATGCCGACGGCAGCCGCGGTGCGTCCCGCAGCCGGTCGCCGGTATCGCGGTCCGATAGCAGCAACCGCGGCGGCCGGTCATCGGGCGGCGGCGGCAGCGGGTTGAGCAACTCGGGGCAGTTCGGCATCCGCGGCGACCGGTCCTGGAACGCGCTCTACGAGACGCGCGGACGGATGGTCGAGGACGGCTGGACGGCCGAGATGGCCATCCCGTTCAAGAGCCTCCGCTATCCGGCGCTCGCGGGCGAGGGCGGGCGGCGCTGGGGCTTCCAGATCACGCGCGTGATCCGCGGCAAGTCCGAGGCGCAGTCGTGGTCGCCGATCTCGCGCGGGGTGGCGGGGCAGTTGACCCAGTTCGGCATCCTGGAGGGTCTCGCCGATCTGTCCCGCAGCCGCAACCTGGAGATCCTGCCGGAGCTGACCGGCGCGCAGGTCGGCTCGCTCGACACGTCGAGCGGGGCGTTCGAGGGCCAGGATCCGTTCGGCGACCTGGGGGTGAGCGTCAAGTACGGCATCACGCCGAACCTGACCGCGGACGTGACCTACAACCCCGACTTCTCGCAGATCGAGTCGGACCAGCCGCAGATAGAGACGAACCAGCGCTTCGCGCTCTTCTACCCCGAGCAGCGCCCGTTCTTCCTCGAAGGGCAGGAGATCTTCCAGACCTCCACGCCGCTGACCCTGCTGCACACGCGGACCATCGTCGACCCGCGCTTCGGCGGCAAGCTGACCGGCAAGGTGGGCAGGACCACGCTGGGCGTGATCGTGGCCGACGACGAGGCGGCGGGACGCCTGGACGACACCGCGCACCCGCGCTTCGGCACCACCGCGCAGACCTTCGTCGGGCGGGCGCGTTACGACCTCTATTCCGAGTCGTACGTGGGCGCCATCATGACGGCGCGGGAGTTCGGGCACGACTACAACCGCGTGGGGGGCATCGACGCGCGCTTCCGGCTCGGACGCACCCACCGCTTCAGCTTCATGGGCGTCGGCTCGGAGACCCGCAGCGAGGAGTACGGCTTTCTTCGGGGGCCGGCGATCGAGGCCGACTTCACGCGTCAGGGCAGGAACCTGAGCTACGGGGCGGCCTACGGGAGCATCGATCCGGAGTTCTGGACGGAGACCGGCTTTCTGCCCCGCTGGAACCTGCGGCAGGCGACGGCCAACGTGGGCTACCGCTGGTGGCCGGAGTCGACCCTCATCACCTGGGGGCCGACGGTCAACTACCTGCGCCTCTACGATCACGCCGGCGTGCTGCAGGACGAGCAGATCCAGGGTCAGGCCAGCTTCCAGTTCCGGCACAACATCTCGGTGACGGCCAATGTCAACCGGGACCTCGAACGTTTCGAGGAGATCGACTTCCAGAAGAGCGGGTACGGCGGATACGGCGTCATCAGCTCGCGGCTCGTCTCGATCGTCGGCGGCTTCAACCGGGGCGACGGCGTTCTGTACAGCTACGGCGGCTTCACGAACCCGCTGACCGCCAATCCCTACCAGCGCGCGATTCTCGGCGACTCGACCACCGGGAGCTTCCTGATCAGCGGGCGGCCGTCATCGCGCTGGCGGTCGGATCTGACCGGCATCTTCAGCCGGCTCATGGACCCGACCGCCGCGGCCGAGGTGGTCGACGTGAAGATCTTCCGGACGCGCACCACGTACCAGTTCACCGACCGGCTGCTGCTGCGCTACATCCTGGAGCACAACACGTTCAGCAAGACGCTCGGCAACAACCTCCTGATGACCTACCGCATCAACGCGGGAACGGTGGCGTTCCTCGGTTACGACGACCGCTACCGGCAGGGCCGGCGCATCGACGAGTTCCTGTTCCCCACCGCCGCGCTGCAGCGGACGAACCGCGCCGTGTTCGGCAAGCTCTCGTATCTGTTCCGGTACTAGCCTAGGAGTCTGCGTCCCGCGAACGATGCCGACGCGAGCGAGGCCGACACGGGATCCCGCGCGAGGGAATATGGGATCGACGCAGACGACGCTGAACCAACGGGGCTCCGGTCCGGGCGCTCCACAGGGAGGGAGACGGAAGATGAAACCAGTAGCTGTCCTCGGCATGTCGGTGTTGTTGGTGCTCGGCGGCGCCGCGGCCGCGTCCGCCCAGCTCACGGCGGCAAGCGAGGGGCCGGTCGTCTACGGTCACCACCACCTGATCGTGACCGATGCGGCCGCGCACAAGCGCTTCTGGGCCGACACCCTCGGCGGCGTGCCGACGCCGTTCGGGCAGTCGGAGATCTACAAGTTCCCGAACGTGCTGGTCTTCGCGCGCCAGGGCGCGCCGGCCGGCGGCACCAAGGGGACGACGGTCAACCATATCGGCTTCTGGGTGCCGAGCGTCCGCGCCGTGCTGGCGAAGGTGCGGGGAGCCGGCTATCCGATCGTCACCCGGGATGAGCTGCCGCCGGCGGTCTCGGTGATCGACCAGATGGCCTACCTCCCGGACCAGGACACCTACATCGCCTACGTGATGGGGCCGGACGGCGTGAAGGTCGAGCTGGTCGAGAACCGGACCCAGGCCGCGCCGATCGCGCTGCACCACATCCACTTCGACGCCAACGACGTCGACGCGATGAAGGCGTGGTACGTCGACATGTTCGGCGCGGCGCCGGGGATGCGCGGCGCGTTCCAGGCGGCCGACCTGCCCGGCGTCAACCTGACGTATTCGCCGAACTCGGCGGAGCTGGCCGGCACGCAGGGACGCAGCCTCGACCACATCGGCTTCGAGGTGGACGGTCTCGAGGCGTTCTGCCGGGAGCTGGAGGCCAAGGGCATCGAGTTCGACCGCCCGTACCAGGAGATCGAGGCGCTCGGGCTCGCGATTGCGTTCTTCACGGATCCGTGGGGCACCTACATCGAGCTCACCGAGGGACTGGACGAGTACTGATGGCGCCGGAAGCCTGCAGCCACCTTCGCGACCAGCTCTCTCCCAGAGGGACTGATCGACTGCGAGTACCGATGGCGCCGGGAGCCTGTGGCCGCGGACTCCTCGACCGGACGCGGCGCCGCCTGGGAGCGCTTCTGCTGCTGGCGGCGCTCGCCCCGGCCGTCGCCGCCGCGCAGGGCCCGGTGCGGGTCGACCCGTTGCTGCTGGAGCAGTACGTCGGCCAGTACCGGCTGTCGGCCAACTTCGTCCTGACGATTTTCGTCGAGAACGATCGGCTCTACGTGCGAGCGCCGAATCGCGGCACGCGGCTGCTCGTGCCCACCTCCGAGACCGATTTCATCGAGGTGGAATCGGGGCTGCGCATCACGTTCCGCATCCGCGCGGACACGCGCCGCGTCGATCACCTCGTCTTCGAACAGGAGGGCTACGGGCGCCGGGCCGACCGGATCTCGGCGGAGGTCGGCGTCGATCCGGCCACGCGCCCTGCGGTGGTGCTTCCCGTGTCGACGCTGGCCCGCTACGTGGGAAGCTACGAAGAGCAACCCGGGTTCGGTATCGACATCACGCGCGACGGCGACCGGCTGCTGGCGCGGATGACGGATCAGGACGCGATCGAGATCTTCGCGGAGTCGGAGACGGATTTCTTCTACCGCGATCGCGAGGTGCGAATCACGTTCCGCATCGACGGCGATGCGGTGGAGTCCCTGGTATGGCGCCAGGGTGGGGCAGCGCTCGAGATGCGGCGTCTGGACTGAGATCTGTCCCTCCCGTAGGGCGGACGGCCTACCGTGGCGGTAGTGCGCTCCCCGCGGATACAACGCGCCCCTCGACTACGGACTGACTGTTGAGGCGCAAGTAGGTCCGTGGATTGCGACACGAGCCGTTTTTCCGGTCGTGCGCTCGCCGGTTCTGGCGCGAGTTCGCAGTCAGACCGTGAGACCGCTCCTCCGCACGTTGGCCATCGCTGACAGGCGCTGATGGCTGAGCCGGATGGATCTACTTTCCGGGTGGGTGAGACTCGAAGCTCCAGTATCCGAAGGGCGCGCGCTACTCGCATGCGATCAAGGAGTGCCGAGAACAACAGTCACCCGGCGAGCATCGCGTTGAGGCGGTGCTCCCACTCTTCTTCGTCGACGATTTCGAAGCGCATCACCTTGTTGCGCATGGCGGGTACGAACTCCGCCCAGTTCGTCTTTCTCGCGTGCTCGGAGCAGACGTCGAAGACGGAGCGCTTGTAATCGGTGTCCTCTGAACGCCCGAGGTGAACGCCCTTCGTCTCCACGACGAAGACGCGGTGGTACTCGTCGCCCACGTCCGGCTCGTCCGGCTTCAGCGTCAGGATGAAGTCCGCGTAGATGCGGCCCGGCTTCCAGCCCTGCACGTAGTAGTCCTTGCGCGCACGGTTCCGGTACCAGAAGAACAGCCGGGCCTGCGTGTCCAGATAGGTGGCCACCTTGTTCTCCAGGCCGTTCAGCTCCTCCTCGGTGGTCAGATCGAACAGGTTGCGCTCGTACTGTCCGCCGTCCTCCCGGTTCGCCTGTCGCGCCCGGGGTGTTTCGATCCGCTGCGGCAGCCGATTGAACGTGAGGTCGTCGGCCACGACGATGAAGCGCATCACGCCCGACTCCAGTAGCTCGGCGAACACCTGCCGCGACAGCCGGTCCCGCTCCTTCTCCAATTGCTTGCGCAGCTCTTCGAGCACGAACAGGTAGTTGGCCGCCACCTGATCGTGCGGATACCGCTTCAGCAGGGCATCGAACACCCGCCGGGCGGCCTCTGCCCCGCGCCACGGATTCGGCATGGCGTCGAGCAGGTGACCAGCCGCGAAGTAGTAGTCGATCCGGTCTTCGTCGTCGGCCTCCGCACCTGCGCCCGCCGCATCGATGGCGGTCGCGCCGGACACCGCGTTCAGGGGGTGCGCGTCCAGTCCTGCGCGCAACTCGACGTCCCGGCTGCCGGCGCCGAGCTCGATGTCGAACAGGGGAGATAGCTCGGTGTCGTCCCAGGGCACGCGGGACAGGATGTCGGTTTCGTAGTGCACCAGACGCCACTGCCGTCCGTTCCTGATCATGAACGCGGGCAGCACGAGATTGGCGGCGGCCTCCCGGTAGCGTTCCCGTTGGCGTGTGCTCAGCGTCGCGCCGGCCGAAGCGACGTCCTCGTCGGATGCGATCCGCCCCTCCAGGCCCTGCAATCCCTCCAGGCCGAAGCCCTTGCGCACCTCGCTCAGCAAGTCCGCGCCGCGCCGCCGAAAACAGAACACGTAGCTCTCGTCGAGTGCGGCGACCCGCGTCTTTGCCGCGTACGGCTGGCGGAGGATGCGGCCCACCAGTTGCGTCAGCGCACTCCGGGAGCCCGGATTCGTCAGGATCAGCGGCCGCAGCAGGCGCAGCGCGTTGCCGAGCGACGTCTTGACCTGCCTGCCCCAGACGCCGCCTGACTGTTCGAAGGCGTCCAGGTTCGGTATGCGTGCGCGCAGGTCGCGCTGCGTGTCCGCGTCGTCTTCGGGCGGAAAGAAGCGGTCGAAGCCGCCGGCATCGCGGAACATCCGCAACTGCTCCCTGGTCTCGCGGTTCGCGGACGGCAGCATCAACAGCAGCACGCACAGCCGTTCCTCCACGTCCTGCGGACCGAAGCCGCTCGTCTTCTCCAGCACCAGGGTCCGGCCGGCGGAGGCCACGTCGAGTTGCTGTCGGTACGGATGATCGCGATCCCGAAGCGCCCGCAGCGTCTGCGTGTAGATCTGCGTGCTCGGCACGATCCACAGCACGAGCCCAGTCTGCCGCCGGCGGTAACGGGTGTTGACGCTGTCGATCACCTTGGTGGCGAGAAGGGTCTTGCCGCCTCCGGTGGGAACCTTGAGGCAGAATGACGGCAGCGGTTCCCGCAGGCCGTTCCGGCGCGACAGATACGGGCGGCTCGGCGCCGTTTTCTCCCAAGCTCGACGCACCCAGTCGAAGTCGGGATCGATTTCGCGCACCTTCTCGGCCTTGTCGCGCCACTCCGCGAGCCGCTCCACGAACTCGCTGACGCGGTCCATCGCCCGCCTTTGGTACTCCTTGAGGATCATCGTTCGAGCTTCTCGACCGATTCGTAGATCTCGAACGGCAGTTGCTGGAAAGTGATGCGGCGCCTGTGCAGCGACTCCTGATCGAGATACTTGGTGGGAGCGAAGACCAGCTTCGGGCGCTTGCCGCCCGGGAGCTTCGCGGCGATGCTCTGCGTCAGCGCCAGATCCTTCAGTTCCGCCACGTCGTCGGTATAGATGAGGAACACGTCGTACATCCGGCTCCGGCCGATGAACCACTCGTCCTGCCGCACCTTGTCCGGCTCGAACTCCTCGCCGGTCGCGGTGAAGAAGACGTAACCGGCCAGCTTCTCGTAACTCGGCAGTTTCGACGGGTCGAGCAACGACTCCTTGCGCAGCGGCGCTCCGAGCCGGAAGTAGCTGAACCCGCCGCCGAGTCCGGTCCTGAGGGATTCGTCCTTCGCTGCGGGTACGCCCCCGGCGACCCGCCGCACGCGCTCAGCGGTGGTCGAGTCCACGTAGTCCTCGCACTCGACCAGCACGAAGCGCCGGTTGCCGCCGTCCTCCTGGTTGAGCGCCAGCACGGCGTGGGCGGTGGTCCCCGAGCCGGCGAATGAATCGAGGACGATGGAGTTCTTGTCCGTGGCAATTTGCAGAATGCGCTTCAGAAGTCGAACCGGTTTGGGGGTATCGAACGGGGCAGCTCCCTCGTGCAGCGCCTTCAATTCCAAAGTCGCTTCCTTGTTATGTCCCGCGAACTCATGGTCCCACCATGTGTTCGGCGTAAGTCCAGCCTGTGCCTCAGAGAGAAACCTCTTCAGCATCGGGCGCCCGCTACCAGACACACCGAACGTGATGCGGTCGTCCTCGAGCCATTCCCGATACTGCGCAGGGTTCATGCGCCAGTATCTGTTCGGCGGCGGGTCGAACTTGTCGCCCTTGGGGCCGGTGATGGTGAATTGCCCAGCCGAATACGGTTTGCTCGCGGATAGATCCTGCGCCCTCCAGGCGCCGCGTGGGTCGCCGTCAGGGTTCTTGTAGTCCGCTTCCTGTGCCGGCGTTCGGGGAATCTTGTGGACGGAGCAATACTCCAGGGATCGCGCGTAGCTCACTATGTGGTCGTGCATGTCGGAGAGAAAACCGGCCGTGACGTTGGAAACGTAACGCTCTTGCCAAACGATGTTGGCGACAAAGTTCTCTTCCCCGAACACCTCGTCCATGAGGCAACGCAGTCGGTGCACCTCGTTGTCGTCGATGGAGACGAAGATCGCGCCGTCCTCCGCCAGGAGCTCCCGCAGCAGCTTCAGGCGCGGCAGCATCATGCAGCACCACTTGTCGTGGCGGGTGAGGTCGTCGCGGTCGACCACGCGGCCGAACCACTCCTTCATCATGGGTGAGTTCACGCGGTCGTTGTAGGCCCAGCCCTCATTGCCGGTGTTGTAGGGCGGGTCGATGCAGATGCACTTGACCTTGCCGTGGTACGTCGGCAGCAGCGCCTTGAGCGCGAGGAGGTTGTCGCCCTCGACGATCAGGTTGTCGTGCAGGCTCGCCTTCCGGCTCAGCCCCCGGGCGCGGACCGGCGTCAGCTCGTGGAACGGCACCCCCAGGTGGAAGTTCTCCACGAACACGCGGCCCTTGAACTGCAGCGACGGCATGGTGTCAGGTCGCTTCCGGCGTCGGGGGCAGCTTACCAGCAGATGGTCGCGTCGCGGGCGCACAGAGGTTCCGCGGCGGCGGTTCGCGTGTCACGGGTCGGGCCGGACCCGCAGGAAGCTGGCGAACCGCGGGATGCCGTTACGCGTGAGGCCGAAGTACTTGTAGGTGACGGTTGCCCCGACCGGCGGTGGGCGTCGCCGCTCCTCCTCCGAGAAACCGGAGCCGAGTCGGAAGCGGCGTCCGTCCGGCGTTTCCACCAGCAGCGACCCAAGCAGGCCGGCGTACTTCCCCCGGCCGGGCAGGTGCGCGACGATCACCGCCTCGGCGTCGTCGTGGCGCTTGAGCTTCAGCAGGTCGTTCGTGCGGCCGGCCCGGTAACGCGCGTTTCCGTCGTGCAGCATCAGCCCTTCGCCGCCGGCGGCCACGACACGGTCCAGGACCGTCATCAGCTCCGCGTGGTCCGCGACCCGGAACTGTTCGACGAGACCAATACGGGGAGACTGGCGTCCGGCGAACAGGTCCCGGAGACGCCGCAGTCGGCCGTTGAAGTCGGCGGGGTCCGCGGGCAGGTCGAACACCATGAAGCGGACCCTGCGCCACGCGTCTTCATCAGGATGCGTTCGGCGCACGATGCCCGAGAGCATCTCGAAGGTGCCGCGGCCGGCCCACAGCTCGCCGTCGAGCGGCACGTTCGGAAACCCCTCGACGAACCAGGGCGGCGCGTTGAAGCGGTGGCCGCGCCGGGAATAGAGCGCCGCACCGTTCCACCGGGCGCGAACGCCGTCGAGCTTTTCGCTCACCCAGTAGCGCGTGACGTCGATGCCGCGGCGGTAGACGCCGGCGAGAGTCAACCCCGGTTGCGGCGCGGCCGCGGCCGCGACCTGGGCAAGCGCGATCAGCAGAGCGAAGAGTCGGAATCGGCCCATGATGCCTAGCTTGGAGTGCAAGTGCCGTTCCATGCATCGGCCCTTGGCTTCTCTCCAGTTCCGGCCGATTCCGACATCGACGGTCAGGGGCACGGTCAGCTCGACGGCGGACTCCATCCGCGTCCGAACCAGCTCGGCAATGTCCCGGGCCCGAGATGGCTGGCGATGACAAGCTGACCGGGGTCAACTCAACCGGGGGCTCTGCAACCATCAGGGGGCAGAGCCCTTTGTCTTTCTGCCCGCCTTGAACCGACTGGCCGGACGGACACGGGAGACCTTCGCGGTCGTCCGTTGCCGTCCGGCCAGCAGATTCCCGGCTACCGGTGCGCCGTCAGTCCCCGGCCAGCTCCTCGTAGACCGCGGTCAGGAACCGCTGCGGGTCGCCCCACTTGGCCTCGTAGTCCGCAGTCGGTCCGGCCGCCAGCACCTCGTCGTAGCTGGCGCCGCCGTCGACGAGCGTCGTCACCTTCGCCGCGACGTCGATGATCATGTCGCGGAACTCGATGACGTCCGCGCGGCCCGACACCACGCCGTGCCCCGGCACGATCCTCGTGTCCGGACCCGCGATGCCGGCCGCGATGCCGAGCGCCTCGATGGTTCCGTCGAGCGTCCCGCCGTTGCCGCGGTCGATCACCGGGAAGGCGACCGTCCGGAACACGTCGCCGAGGTGCAGGACGTCCGAGCCCTTGAAGTGGATGAAGCTGTCCCCGTCGGTGTGGGCCGGCGGCACGGGCAGCAGCTCGACCTCCTCGCCGTTCAGATGAATCCGGACCGCCTCGCTGTAAGTCAGCACGGGCAGGGCGATCGCCGGCAGGCGCTCGGCCAGCCGCAGGCGGACGCGGTCCTGGGCAACGATGCTGACGCCCATCCGCCCCATGTTCTCGTTGCCGCCGACATGGTCGCCGTGCACGTGGGTGTTGATCAGGAAGCGGATGTTGCCGTTGGAGATGCCGTTGATCGCCTCGACGATGCGGTCGGTCAGCGGCGCGAACTGGTCGTCGATCATCACGACGCCGTCGTCGCCTATCGACAGGCCGATGTTGCCGCCGCGTCCCTCCAAGTAGTGGACGGTGCCCGCGACATGGTGGGTGGAGATCTCCACCGCATCCCAGTCTACGGCCTGCTGGGCGCGGGGATTGAAGCCGACGATCAACAGGGCGACAACCGTGAACGTGGCGCCGACGAGCATGCTGCGATTCATGGACGTTTCCCTCCAGACGAACAGATACCGCCAATAGTGAATGCTCACCGGAAGCGTATCCAAAATACGGCCGCCGTGGGGGCGGGCGTCACGCGGTTCGTCGCTCGGCGGCCCGTCGCGACGAGTGGGCCGTGCGGCTGCGACGGGTGGAATATAGTGGGGTAGCGGTCATGTGCTGCAGGAGGATTCAGTGAGCGCCACGACTTCACGCCCAACACGCAGGCCCGGCGCCGATCGACGCCGTTTCCTGAAGCAGGCCATCGGCGCGGGGGCCGCGCTCGCGGCCACCGGCGCGCGCCCGGGTGTCGGCCGCGCCCAGGCATCCGATCTGGTGGTCCGCTTCGATCATGTCTCGTTCCCCATGCGCAACACCGAAGCCATGCTGGCGTTCTACCGCGACCTCGGCTTCGAGGTGATGGAGGGGGAGCGCATCTGCTCGGTGCACTTCGGCGACGCCAAGATCAACCTCCACCGGCCCGACACCTGGGAGAGCGTCGAGTTCACGCTGCGGGCCCCGCGTGCGGTGCCGCCGTGCGGCGACTACTGCGTCGTCTGGGGCGGGAGCGCGTCCGAGCTGGAGCTGATGTTCGAGCGGGTCGGCGCGGTGGTCATCGAGACGGGACCCCGCCAGGGCGGCCGCAACGGCGGCATGGACACCGGGATCAGCCGCTACATCCGGGATCCCGACGGGAACCTGCTCGAGTTCATCATCTACCCGTGAAGCCGGGCCCCTGCGCGCGGGGAGGCTCCGTCCGGACCGCCGAGCGCGGCCAGCGGGGGGCCACCGCTCCGCAGGCACGGTAGTCGACGAGCCGGAGTCCGCCTTCCGGCGGCGCCAGAGCAGCGATACGCCGCGGCGGCGCCGGGACGGTGATCGACACCCGCCGCACCCGCCCGGCCGGGAGTCTGCGCTGCAGAATCGTCCAGCCGCGGGCGGTGCCGAGTGGGCTCCTGGAAGCCCGTGGCAACTGCTACGAGAGCGTGGTCGCGAGCGTGAGCAGGCCCAGAACGAACAGCACCGCCACCCCGGCGACCAGCGCCTTCGCGCCGAAGTCGGACGCACCCGGGCTCAGGGCGTTCAGCAGCCCCACCAGCGCCGCGCCGGCCATCCCGAGCGCCGCGATGCCCAACAGCCCGAAGAAGAAGTTCGCCAACGCCAGGGTCACCATCTCGCTCACGTGATACCTCCCGTGGCATTCCGGTCGGCCGCCGCGGCCGCCGGGGGGAAGGACTGTAGCATGATTGGCGCATGAGGCGCCTTCTCCTGGTCGACACGGACTCGGCGGTCTTCAACGACGACGCGGCGGCGCTGGCCATGCTCGTCCGGCGGCGCGACCTCTTCGAGATCCTCGGCGTCACCGTGGTCGCCGGCAACCACACGGTGCCGCAGGGGGCGGAGCACATGCTCCATCTGTTGGAGCTGACCGGTGCGGCGGACGTGCCCCTGCACCTGGGTGCGCATGCGCCGCTCGTCAACACGGCGGAAAGGGCGGCTCGCTGGGAGGCGAACTGGGGCGCAATCGGGTTCAAGGGCGCCTTCGCCGCGGCCCCCGGGGTACAGCCGCCGCACGGCGGGCGCTTCGCCACGACGCGGCCGCGCTCGAGCGACGCGGTGGCGTTCCTCATCGAGACGATACAGCGTTACCCGGACGGGGTCACGCTGGTGGCCCTGGGGCCCATGACCAACGTGGCGCTGGCCCTGCGGCGCCGGCCCGACCTGGCGCCCCGCATCCGAAGCCTGGTCTTCATGGGCGGCAACGCGCGCGTGCCCGGCAACGTCACGGCGGCCGCGGAGTTCAACTTCTGGTTCGATCCGGAGGCGGCAGCCGCGGTACTGGCGGCGCCGATACCGCGCATCGTGATGTTCGGCCTCGACATCACCAACCATGCGCCGTTGCACAGGACGCTGTTCGACCGCATCGTCGCGGCCGACACGCCCCTGACCCGCCTGATGCGTCACGACATGGGACCACGGTTCGACGGCGATCCGGCCGCGACGTCGTACGTCTGGGACTGCATCACCGCTGCGTGGCTCATCGAGCCTTCCATCGTCACGGCGTCGGAACGGCTGCCGCTAACGGTCGATACCACCTTCGGTCCGGCCTATGGTGCCACGATCGTCGATGCAGGCGGTGGTGTAGAGACCGGCCGGCGCGTCGAGGTGATGCTGGATCTGGACGTCGAGCGGTTCTACCACCTGTACTCGGACCTCCTCACGCGGCCGCCTGGCGCTCCTTCAGCGCCTTGACGAGCAGGTGGACGCCGAGGCCGAGCGGGATGACGGGCCACCACGCGGCGAGCCAGTCGAGCGGGATGCCGAACAGCGTGTTCGAGAGCAGCACGACGCCCAGGACGATCAGGATCACGCCGCCGCCGATCGAGCCTCCCAGGTTCGGGAGCGACATGTCCATGTCCATGCTCGGCAGCTCGATGCCGTCGACGCCGTCGAGGGCGAGATTGTAGAGGGTCGCGCGCCGGCTCGCGTCGACGACGTTGTAGGTGAAGAAGAAGGCCAGGAAGATCCCCAGCGCCGGGGCCAGGGCTTGGGACGAGCCATCGCTGGCCGCCAGCAAGGCGATGGTCGCGCCGAAGATGAAGTTGTAGACGAAGCCCAGCTTGTAGTAACCGACGTAGATCTGGCCGAGGCCGGGCATCAGCGACAGCAGTCCCGCCAGGACGGGGGACTTGCGCTGCAGGTGCGGCATGCCGCCGGGTTGTGCCGTGGAGTACGCCTGACCGGTCGCCGGCTGCGGCGGCGTTGCCGGCTGAACCGGCGCACCCGGCGGCGCTGCCGGCGATGCGGCCGGTGGCCTTGTGGGCGAAGGTGCGGCGGGCTCCGCTGCCTGCGGACCGGGAGCGGGAGGCGTCGTGGCCGCCGGCGGGAGGTGCGGGGGTTCCTGCGTTTCGTTCATGGTCTGTTCCTCCTGGCCGGGGCCGCCGCGTCCTCCGTGGACGAGGCCGAAGAAAACGGCGAGAGCAGCAGCTCCGCCAGCATCGCGCCCGCGTCCCGGCTGAGCGAGCGCAGGGCGTGGACGCCGCCGAACACGTCGCGGTCTTCCAGCGCCCGGGTCAACTGCCGCCAGTGCCGGCCGAGGTCCGGTGCCGCGCCGACGGCCCGCCGGGGCCACGACGGCAGGCGCGCCAGCCAGTCCGCCGCCTCGCTGGCGCTGTCGGCTGTGACACGCACGGCCTCCCCGCGCAGCGTTGCCACGGTCCGGTCCAGGACCGCGAAGGACCGGGCGCCCACGGCCTGCGTGCCGGCCGCGCTGCGCTGCACGAAGGCCTGCACCTCGACCGCGGCCGTCGACAGGGGCGACCCGGAGGCGCCGGAGATCAGCCACACCGCCAGCGCGACGCCGCAGCCGGTCTCCCAGGCTATGCGGGGGCGGGCCAGAAGTCGGCGACCCGTCTCCCGCACCCCGTCGAGGAACCCGCTCCATCGCAGGTGCCGGGGCAGCGTGCCCGCGACGACGTCGACGACGAGCTCGGGATCCGGGCGCAGCGCCGAGAATGCCGGCAGGTCCTCGGCCAGCCGGGCGAGAGCGGTCACGACGGCCATGCAGTCCGGGCAATGCCGCAGGTGCGCGTCGACCAGGTCACGGTCCGCCTCGGGCAGCAGGCCGTCGACGAGGTCGCCCAGGCGTGTCTGCGCCTGTCCGCACGCAGGACCGCTCGTGCGCGCGAGGATTGCCTCGGTCAAATCGGCGGGAGCCTCGAACATCGGCGCGGGCTCGCTCCGCATCGCCGCCAACAGCGCCCGGCATTCGGCGCAGCGGGCGGCGTGGGCCGCGGCGCGCAGCCTCTCCTCCTCCGCCAGCGCACCGTCGGCCAGAGCCTCCAGTCGGTCGGCAAAGTCGGGGCAGTCCATCGCTTCATCTCCGGGGCCGGGCCGCGTCGGCGTACGAGGGGTCGATCGCGACGACCTGCCGCGCCAGCTCCACCCGCGCGCGGCTCGAACGGGACTTCACGGTTCCCAGCGGCACGCCGAGCAGGCGGGCGATCTCGTCGAGGCGGAGTCCCTGGATCTCCTTGAGCAGGATCATCTCCCGGCTCGCGTCGCTCAGGCGCGCGAGCGCCGCGTGTACGGTCCGTTTCCGGCCGTCCGTAAGCCACGCCTGCTCCGGGTTCGGCGCGGCGTCCGCCGGCCCCGCGTCCCGCCCCTCGACGTTCCCCAGGTCGTCGGCCGGCGGGCGCGCCTTGCGGCGGCGAAGCTGATCGATGCACAGGTTCCGGGTAATGCGCAGCAGCCACGCCAGGAAACGGCCGTCGTCGAAGGCGTCGAGCTGCCGGTAGACGCGGACGAATGCCTCCTGCGCCACGTCCCGTGCGTCCTCCACGTTTCGCAGATAGTGCCAGGCGAGGCCGTACACCCGTCCCTGGCAGCCGCGTACGAGCTGTTCCCACGCCAGGTCGTCGCCCCGGCGGCAACGCTCGACCAGGTCCAGGTACGGGTCCGCGCCGGCGTCCTGCGGCGTCATCATCGAGAAGAACGCGCCCCGGCGGAAAAAGTTCGCCGGACGTCGGCGCGCTGCTCCTGTACGCCGACGGGTCCCGGTTGCGGCGGCGCGGCGACTATAATCAGGCCGCGAATCTCATCGGCAGACGCTCAAGGAGGTCCCCCATGCCGTCTCCGGCCTCTCGCGGATATCTCGTCGGGTCGATCGCGGCCGGCCTGCTGCTCACCACGGTCCACCCTGCCCCGGCGCAGGAGCGGGAGTTCACGCCGGTTACCGACGCGGTCCTGCAGGATCCCGATCCCGCCGACTGGCTCAACTGGCGGCGCACCCTGGACGGGTGGGGCTACAGCCCGCTCGACCAGGTGGATCGCGACAACGTCGGCGACCTCCGTCTGGTCTGGTCCTGGGGCCTTGAGCCGGGGGTGTCGCAGACGACGCCGATCGTGCACGACGGCGTGATGTACATCGCCAACCCCGGCAACGTCGTGCAGGCGCTCGACGCGCGCACCGGCGACTTCATCTGGGAGTACCGCCGCGAGATGGACGAGCGGCTGCGGCCCGCCGCGCAGATGCGCAGCCTCGCCATCTACGAGGATCTGATCATCCTCAACACCCGGGACGCGCATGTCGTCGGCCTCGACGCGCGGACGGGAGAGGAGCGCTGGGACACCGACGTGGCGCCGGACCACGACGGCTACGGGTTCTCGAGCGGGCCGGTCATCGCCGACGGCACGGTCGTGGCGGGGTTGCGCGGCTGCGAGCGGTTCCGCGAGGACACCTGCTACATCGTCGGCGTCGACGGCCGCACCGGGCGTCTGATGTGGCGAACGTCGACCATCGCCCGGCCGGGCGAGCGGGGCGGCGACACCTGGGGCGACCTCCCGCTGCTGTTCCGCGCCGGCAGCGACGCCTGGATCCCCGGCGCCTACGATCCGGTCACCCGCCTCGTCTACTACGGCACGGCGCAGGCCAAGCCGTGGTCGCGGGACGCCCGCGGCACCGACGGCGACGCCCTGTACAGCAACTCCACACTGGCCCTCGATCCGGAAACCGGCGAGATGCGCTGGTTCTTCCAGCACATCCCCGGCGACAGCCACGACATGGACGAGACGTTCGAGCGGATCCTGATCGACTACGACGGCCGGCAGTCGGTGTTCAGCATGGGCAAGCTCGGCATCCTGTGGGAGCTCGACCGCACGACCGGGGCGTTCACCAAGGCCGTCGATCTCGGCTACCAGAACCTGGCCGACGTCGATCCGCAGACCGGCGAGTTCACCTACCGCGAGGGCATGGTCTCGGGCGTGGGCGAGATGCTCTTCTTCTGCCCGAGCACGGGCGGCTTCAAGGCCCTGCGGGCGATGGCCTACCACCCCGACACCGGCGCGCTGTACGTGCCGCTGAACCTGCAGTGCGAGACGGCCGCGTTCGGGCCGGTGGAGCAGCGGCCGGGCGGCGGCGGCACGGGCGGCGTGCGGGGCCGGCTGAACCACTTCCATCCGGACGCGCCGGGTCAGCTCGGCGAGTTCCAGGCGCTCGACATCCGGACCGGCGAGACGCTGTGGAAGCACCGGCTGCGCGTCCCGTACAACACGGCGGCGCTGACGACGGGCGGGGGTCTGGTCTTCGTCGGCGACTGGGAGCGGCACGTCTTCGCCTACGACGCGGCGAGCGGCGAGCAGCTCTGGCAGAGCCGGCTGACGACGATGGCCAACGGCTATCCGATCACCTACGCGGTCGACGGCAGGCAGTACATCGCCTTCGGCGCGGGCGGCCCGCTGGGCGGCTCGAGCTGGACCAGCATCATCCCGGCGGACCTGATTCCGGAGAAGCGCAACCCGCGCCAGGGCAACGGCATCTTCGTGTTTGCGGTACCCGAGTAGCGGCCGTGCCGGTCATCGAGGGACGCTGTGTCCTGCGGGTCGCGCCCGTGTGAGCGGGACGTGGCGACGAGTTGTCTCGGCACGGGCGGCACGCTCGGAGAGTGGTTCAGGCCCGGCCGCAGGCCGGGCCCATTGCCGCGGAGGTCAACCGTGAGAAAGCACAATGTTCGCCGGTTCGCCGTCGTCTTCGCCGTCGTCGGTTTCGCCGCCGTAGCGGCCGTGCCGGCCTGGCAGTCGGCCGCGAACTACACCGAGGTCTCCGTGTGGCCGAAGCTGGCCACAACCGCCGCCGGCACGCCTTCGGCCTGGAACTTCGGCCAGGTGGTCGCCGTGGCCACCGGCGCCGACGGCAACATTCTCGTACTGCACCGTGGGGCCCAGCCGATCCTGGTGTTCGAGCCGGATGGCACCTTCGTGCGAGGTTGGGGCGAGGGGCTGTTCAGCAACGGCAAGGTCATGGGGGTGGCTCCCGAGGACCGGGCGCCCGGTGCGTCCGGCTACACCGCCGTCTACGGCCCGGCAGGCTGTCAAGCCTGCGGCGCGCACGCCATCCGGGTCGATCCGGAAGGCCACGTGTGGGTCGTGGACGCGCCCGGCCACGCGGTCTACAAGCTGCGCGAGACCGGCGAGCTGCTGATGCACCTGGGCACGCCCGGGGTCCCGGGCGCGCGTCACGACACGTTCAATCTGCCCACGGACATCGCGTTCGCTCCCAACGGCGACATCTACGTGAGCGACGGCTACGGCAACGCCCGCATCGTGCGGTTCTCGAAGGAGGGTCGCTACCTCGGGGAGTGGGGCTCGCGGGGCACCGGACCGGGCGAGTTCGGCCTGCCGCACGGGGTCGCCGTGGCCGGCGACGGCCGCGTCTACGCGGTCGACCGCGACAACCGGCGCGTGCAGGTGTTCGACGCCGAGGGCAAGTTCCTCGACCAGTGGACGGATCTCACCGGCGTGCAGGCGCTCTTCGTGACGAAGGAGCAGCGCATCTGGGCCGGCGGCGCGCTGCGCACGCTGGACGGCGAGATCCTGACCGAGCTGACGGGCGGCGGGGGCGGCCACGGGATGACCGTCTCGCACGACGGCGAGGTGTTCGCCGCGCAGCTCAGCGGGCGCGTGCAGAAGTTCGCGGCGGGCTCGCCGGACTGAGCGATCGATCGGGTGGCTGCCCGCCCCTACGGAGTCGGCGCCGGTGGCAGGACCAGGTCGAGATCCGTTTGCGCGAAGTCGTCGCCCTTGCATCAACGGTTTCCGGGGATTTCCCGGTCGCAAGCTGCAGCAGGACAAATCGTCGAGCTGGCGCGGGAATTGAGAGGGTCGGCTCCGGGCATGCTGAGCTGGATGGATCGCATGACGATCTACGTACTGGCCGTTACCATTTTCGCCATCGAAACGATTCTGGACATTGCCGGGAGGCTCTCCAACGAGCGTCGGCCGGCCATGGTCTTCTCCTCGGCAGGGGCATCTGCGACTTCACGGCACGCAGCTTCGTGGGCAATCACGTTCTCATCGAGCACGCGGAGGGAGAGTTCGCGTTCCGGCCGATGAGATGCTCCTGACCGCCGGGAACCGCGTGCGCCCCAGACACTGACGGGGCGATGCGGTGCTGCCCGTTCATCGATGGCGGTCTCGCCTGTCAGGTCCGGGGCAAGGACCGCCGACGTCAGCGGCCTTCTGTAGCAACTGTATATGCTAGTTTATAGGTATTAGAATGCAATATATTGATTCTTATGGGGCCTAGAGTCCACCCTCCCTCTGTCCAGCGCGCGCTCCGTGCGCTCGGCCGCGACATCGGCATCGCCCGCCGGAAGCGGCGCCTGCCCGTGGCGGACTTCGCAACGCGCATGGGCGTGTCGCAGGGCACGCTGATGAGACTCGAGAAAGGCGAGGCCGGCGTCTCGATCGGGGCGTTCGCGATGGCGCTATTGGCGCTGGGTGAGTTGCACCGCCTCGATGAGATCCTGGACGTCTCGCGAGACGATACTGGACTGATGCTCGACGTCGACAGCCTCCCGCGGCGCATCCGCCGGCCGAGGCCTCGTTCCCTCGGATAGCGTTGCCCGCCATGGCCAAGACGACGCGGCGCGTGCGGGTGGCGCTTGGTGAAGCGCTGCATCCGGTCGGCGAGATCGTGTTCGAGTTCGACGGCCGGCGCGAGGCGTGCATGTTCCGCTACGCCCCGGAGTGGCTGGAGAACCGGGGGGCCTTCGCCATCTCCCCGGCGACGATGCCGCTGGCCGGCACGCCCTTCTACTCCAGTGCGTCGCGAGAGCGCCCCCGCTCTGCCTTGCCGGGACCGATCGCCGACGGTGCGCCGGATTCGTGGGGGCGTGGTCTCATCCGCAAGGCCTCGTCCGGGGTGCTCACGGAGCTGGACTACCTGCTGGCGGCGGACGATGTCACCCGACAGGGCGCCCTCCGCTGTCTGGACGAGGAGGGTCGGCCGCTGGCGCGAACGTACCCGCCGACTCCGCGCCTGGCCGAGCTGGACGAGCTGCGGCGCCTGACCGGCCTGGGCGCCGACGACTTGAACCGGGATCCGGACGCGTGGGAACGGCTGTTGGGGAGCGCCGGCTCGCTCGGTGGCGCAAGGCCCAAGGCGAGCGTCCGCGACGAGCGCGGCAACCTGACGATCGCCAAGTTCACGTCCGACGACGACACGATGCCGATCGAGAGGGCCGAGGTGGCGGCGCTGAAGCTGGCGCGTGCCGCTGGCGTGAACGCCGCGTCGGCCCGCATCGAGCTCGGCGACACGGACCGGCCGGTAGCGCTTGTCGACCGGTTCGACCGCGTCGCGGGCGACCGGGTCCACTATCTCTCCGCGCAATCGTTCCTCGGCGCGGAGACCGCGGCAGGGGCGTACTATACGGACATCGCCGACGCGCTGCGGGCCCATGCGCTCGACCCGCGGGCGCAACTGACCGAGCTCTTTCGAAGGATGCTGTTCACGATTCTCGTGTCGAACAACGACGATCACCTCAAGAACCACGGCCTGCTGCATGCCGGCGGGGGGCTCTGGGTGCTGTCGCCCGCCTTCGACATCAACCCCCAGCCGCACCGCCGGCGTCAGTTGGAAACCGGCATCAGCGAGATCAGCGGGAACGCGGCTTCCATCGAAGCGGCAGTGGACGCGGCTCCCTTCTTCGACATCGAACGCGATGCCGCCGTGGCCATGCTGTCGGGCATGGAGTCCACCATCGATGAGCAGTGGCGGGCGTGCTGTCGGGCCGCGGGTATGACCCCCGCGGAGATCGAGATGTACGAGCCGGCCTTCGATCACCACGAGGCTCGCATCGCGCGGCGGATGTCTCGGGCGCGGTGACGGCCCGCCCCGTGTCGGGGCGAATCATGTCCGACCATGCACCGGCGCCAGCGGTCGAACTTGCCGCGGCGGGCCGCCGTATGCGATGTTCAAGAATGACCGTGCTGCACCGGGCTCGGCTCGCAGCGCTGTCGGCTCTTGCGGTAACCCTGGCTGTGTCCTTCGCTTTGACCGGCACGGAGGTCGAAGGCGCGGCCAGCGATTTCCAGGCCGACCTGGCGGCCCGCGTGGCGCAGTTGCGGGACGATACCGGTCTGACCGCCGTGGCCGCCGCGGTGATCGTGGACGGAGAGCTCGCGGGCGCGGCCGCCAGCGGGGAGCGCAGACGGGATTCCGGCATCTCGGTGACCGTCGACGACCGCTGGCACGTGGGTTCCATCACCAAGTCGATGACCGCCACCCTGCTGGCCGTGCTGCAGGAAGACGGACTGCTGTCGGCGGACGACGCACTATCTGTGTTGTTACCCGATATCGAGATGGCCGGCGGCTGGAGCAACTGCACGCTGCATCATCTGCTGACCCACACCGCCGGCGCCCCGGCCAACTTCCCGATCGAGAGCCAGCAGGTCTGGCCCGACACACCGGAGGAGCTGGTCGCCGAAAGGCGGCGCTTCGTCGCGGACGTCCTCTCCGAGGAGCCGGAGTCTCCCTGCGGCGAGAGCTTCGTGTACTCCAACGTGGGCTATACCATCGCCGGCCACATCGCCGAGACGGTTGGCGGCGAACCCTACCAGGCGTTGATACAGAACCGCGTGTTCGTGCCCCTCGCGCTGATGAGCGCCGGTTTCGGCGCGCCGCGGGGCGAGTACCCGGATCAGGAGCCGGTCGGGCACCAGGTCATGTGGGGCCGCCGGTTTCCGCGCGACCCCTTCGAGACGCGGGCCGACAACACGCCGCTGATCGCTCCGGCCGGGACGGTCCACATGACGCTGGGCGACCTGGCCCGGTACGGTGCGGTTCACCTGCAGGGCGAGTACGGAACCGAGGACGAGCCGGTCCTGTTGACCCGGTCGAGCTGGCAACGGCTGCACACGCCGTTCCTCGACGGCTACGCCAGCGGCTGGGTTCTGTACGAGCGCGATTGGGCCGGCGGTTCGGTGATCTGGCACAACGGCAGCAATACCCTGTGGTACGCCTTGCTGATGTTGCTGCCGGTCAGGAACACGGTGCTGGCGTTCGTGACCAACGACGGCGCGATCGAAACGGCCGACAGCGCGTTCGTGGAGCTGGCCGAGGAGCTGGCCGAGGAGTTGGCCCCGTCGGCGCCGGCATCCTGAGCCTTCGTGCTAGAGTCGCGGCAGGCGACGATTGACTCCCAATACGGAGGCTCACATGCACCCGAGGTGTCTCGTTGTGCGAGGCGTCCTGCTCGTGGCCGCGGTGTTCACGGCGCTGGCGCCGGTGCCCGCCGGCGCACAGGCCGACTCCTCCGCGCCGTTCGTTCCCGTCACCGACGCGATGCTCGAGGATCCGGCGCCGGGCGACTGGCTGACGTGGCGCCGCACGCCGGACGGCTGGGGCTACAGCCCGCTCGAGCAGATCGACCGCGAGAACGTCGGGACGCTGCGCCTGGTCTGGACGCGCGCCCTGTCCGGGGGCAGTCAGGAGGGGACGCCGCTGGCCTACGGCGGCGTGCTGTACATGCCGAACCCGAGCGACGTCATCCAGGCCATCGACGCCGTGACGGGCGACCTGCGGTGGGAGTACCGCCGCGATCTGCCGGACGACATCGACGACTACGTCAACGGGTCGATGACCAACCGGAACATCGCGATCTACGGGAACCGCATCCTCGACACCAGCGCCGACAACTACCTCTACGCGCTCGACGCCGACACCGGAGAGCTGGCCTGGGAGACGCAGATCCTCGACTACCTGGTGAACCCCGCCCGGCACTCGTCGGGTCCGATCGTAGCCGGCGGCAAGGCGATCTCCGGCCGGAGCTGCCGGCCGCACGGCGGGCCGGAGGCCTGCGTCATCACCGCCCACGACGCGGAGACCGGCGAGGAGGTCTGGCGGCGGCGCCTCGTGCCGGCGCCGGGCGAGCCGGGCGATGAGACATGGGGCGGCGTTCCCTACGAGGAACGCGTGCACGTCGGGTCGTGGATGGCGCCGAGCTACGACCCGGAGCTGAACCTGGTCTACGTCGGGACGTCGGTCACGTCCCCGGCGCCCAAGTTCCTCCTCGGCGGGATCGAGAACAACTACCTGTACCACAACTCGACGCTGGCGCTCGACGGCGACACCGGCGAGATCGTGTGGTACTACCAGCACCTCAACGATCACTGGGACCTGGACCACCCCTTCGAGCGGCTGCTGGTCGACACCGCGGTGGCACCGGACCCGGCGGCGGTGAGCTGGATCAATCCGCGTCTCGAGGCCGGTGAGGTGCGCAGGGTGCTCACCGGCATCCCCGGCAAGACCGGCGTCGTCTACACGCTGGACCGCGAGACGGGCGAGTTCCTGTGGGCGCGGCCGACGGTGACGCAGAACGTCATCAGCGCCATCGACGGGGCGACCGGCGAGGTGACGGAGAACGCCGAGCTCATCTTCACCGCCGAGGGGCAGGAGGTGCTGACCTGCCCGACCTGGTTCGGCGGCAAGGACTGGGAGGCCGGCGCCTACAGCCCGCGGACCAACACCATGTACATGCCGCTGCGCAACACCTGCGCCCGCATGATGGCCACGCGCGAGGCGCGCATCCACTACGCGCTCGCGCTGCGCCACCAGCTCGCGCCGGGGACCGACCAGCTCGGCACCATCCAGGCCATCTCGGCCGAGACGGGCGCCACCGACTGGCTCTACGAGCAGCGGGCGGCGACGATGTCTCTGGTCGCGACCGGCGGGGGACTGGTGTTCGGCGGCGACACGAACGGCCGCTTCCGGGCCTTCGACGACGAGACCGGCGAGGTGCTGTGGGAGATCAACCTCGGCTCGTCGGTCAGCGGCTTCCCGATCACCTACGCGGTGGACGGCCGGCAATACGTGGCGGTGAGCACGGGCGCTTCGGGCACCGCGTCGGGCTTCACGCGCCTGACGCCGGAGCTGCGCCCGAGCGTCGGCAACAATCTGTTCGTATTCGCTCTGCCTTGAGAACCATTCCGACAACGCTCTGTCGGCCGCCGGCCAGCCTCCGTCCACGCGGCCGACGTGCTGGAGATCAACGATGCGCAAGATGAAGACCGCCGGTTGGTGTCTCGTGCTGGCCGCCGCGGCCGTCGCGATTGCGTCCACCGCCCGCGCCCAGTCGGAGGTCGGGGACGGACCCCGGTACCGCAACGGCAACGAGCTCGTCCGCCCCGACGACTACCGGGAGTGGATGTTCCTGAGCTCCGGCCTGGGGATGACCTACGAGGCCGAGAGGGTGCAGGAAGCCGGCAGCGGCGCGCGCCCCATGCGGTTCCAGAACGTCTTCGTCAACCGCTCGGCCTACGCGGGGTTCGAGGAGACGGGGGAGTGGCCGGACGGCAGCGTCTTCATTCTGGAGATCCGGCAGGCGGTCTCCGAGGCATCGATCAACGTGGCGGGGAGCTTCCAGAGCGACCTGCTCGTGCTCGAGGCCGAGGTGAAGGATTCGCGGTTCGAGGACGGGTGGGCGTTCTACAACTTCGGATCCGCCGGCTCGATGCCCGACGCGATCGCGCCTCTGTCCCCCTCGGCGGCGGCGCCGTGCGTCCAGTGTCACACCGAGCACACTGCGGTCGAGCGGACCTTCGTGCAGTTCTATCCGACGCTGCTGGAGATCGCGCGCGAGAAGGGCACCCTGAAGCCGGGCTTCTAGCAGTCCGCGGCAACCCTGCACCGTGACCATGCGGGGCGAGTATCAGGTGACGAGACCGCGAGCGTCGCGGCCGATGTAGCCGCGCGCGCCCGGCTCGGACCTATAATCTCAGGGGCGGGCGTCCGAACCGGGGAGGCAGGGGATGAGTGAGGCACGAGTCGTGCGTTGCGTGATGGGCGCTGCAATCGCAGCCGCGTTGCTGGCGGTTCCGGCGGCGAGCGGGGCGCAGTCGTCGCAGGAGGAGCGGTGGACCGTGCCGCGCACTCCGGACGGCCGGCCGGATCTGCAGGGCGTGTGGGCGAACAACACCGCCACGCCGCTGGAGCGTCCGGAGATCCTGGGTGACAAGGCGACGCTGACCGACGAGGAGCTCGCGCGGCTGGAAGCGCGCTACGCCGAACTCTTTGCGAGCGGCGAGAGCGACGCGGCCTTCGCGGACAGCGTCTTCGTCGCCGCCCTCGGCGAGCAGGACACGTTCTCGTCGCGCGACACGGCCACCGGCAACTACAACCAGTTCTGGCTGGTCGACCGCGACTTCGACAACCGGACCTCGCTGGTCATCGATCCTCCCAACGGCAGGCTGCCGGCCTTCACGCCGGAGACGCAGCGCCGGATCGACGCCCGCATCGCCCACCTGGCCGACAACCCGGCGTCGTCGTGGACCGACCGGCGGCTGCAGGAGCGCTGCATCACCTTCGGGATGCCGAACCTGTTCGCCGGCTACAACACCTACTACCAGGTCATCCAGACGCCCGACACCGTCGTCTTCCTGCACGAGATGATCCACGACGCGCGCATCATCCCGATCGACGCAGGACCGCACGTCGACGACGGCATCCGCCAGTGGCACGGCGACGCGCGCGGCTACTGGGACGGGGACACGCTGGTCGTCGAGACCACGAACTTCTCGCCCAAGAGCGATTCGCCGGCGGCGCTGTACCAGCGGCAGCGCGGATCCGCGGAGCGGTTGCGCCTCGTCGAGCGTTTCACGCGGGTGGGTCCCGATACGCTGCGGCACGAGTTCACGGTCGACGATCCGGGCACCTACGCGGGTCCGTGGACGGCCATGATCCCGCTGTCGCGCAAGGACGAGGCGCTGTACGAGTACGCCTGCCACGAGGGCAACATCGGCATGGAGGGGATCCTCGCCGGCCATCGCGCGGAAGAGCGGGAGGCTGCCGCCGGCGCACGGTGACCGCCGGCAGTCCGTGGTGACACCCCGCGTAGCACCGAGAGCGGCGCTGCGCTCGCGTGGCAAGGCGCGACATTGCCCCGGCTTGCCGGGAGCTCTGAGCGCCGGAAGTTGGAGCGGCGACCGTTGCCCGAGAGACTGCCCAGCCTTCCTGTTTCCATGACTTCCGGTGCGGCACGCGGTCTATCGTCCGATCGCCGCCGTGCCCATTCCGGGCGGGACGGCCGCTTGGCGGTCGGTCTCGCGACGATTCCGACGCTCGTAGCGCTTGTCGGAACTGCCGGCGTGGCCCACGCGCAGTCCGATCCCGTCCCCGGCACGCCGGACCAGCTCGAGACGACGGACTCGATTTCCACGACCGGGGCCGGGTTCGCGCTGACCGGGGTGGTCGATCGCCCCTCTCCGCCGTCGCCGCCCGCGGTCATCGCGCGCGACGCGGCGGGACGCGCCACCGTTCGCGCCGTCAGGCTGGCCTCCGGGCTGCGTCTGGACGGCGTCCTCGACGAGCCGGTGTTCGAGGTGGTCCCCGCCATCGACGACTTCATCCAGCAGGAGCCCAACGAGGGTGCGCCGGCCAGCGAGAGGACCGAGGCGTGGGTCCTGTTCAACGCCGAGAACATCTACGTCGCCGCCCGCATGTGGGACTCGGCGCCGCCGAGCGCGTGGGTGGCGAACGAGATGCAGCGCGACACGCCGCAGCTCCGCGAGAACGACACCTTCTGGGTGGCCTTCGACACGTTCAACGATCGCCGCAACGGCATCGCGTTCTACACGAATCCGCTCGGCGCCCTCGGCGACTTCGCCATCACCAACGAGGGGAATCCGAACGGCGACTGGAACCCGGTGTGGGACGTGCGCACCGGACGCTTCGAGGGCGGCTGGACCGTCGAGATGGAGATTCCCTTCAAGTCGGTGCGCTACCGGCCGGGACCGGCCCCGGTCTGGGGAATCCAGTTCCGCCGCATGGTGCGCCGGAAGAACGAACGCTCCTATCTCACCCCGGTTCCCATCTCCGCCGGGCGCCGCGGCATCTTCCGTGTATCCGACGCGGCGATGCTGGTGGGTCTGGAAGTGCCCGACGAGGGCAACGTGCTCGAAGTCAAGCCGTACGCCATCGGCGGGTCCACGACCGACGTCAACGTCCTGCCCCCGACGGCGTGGGACGGCGACGGCGGCGTGGACCTCAAGTACGGCATCACCCAGAACCTGACCGCCGACTTCACGTACAACACGGACTTCGCGCAGGTGGAAGTGGACGAGCAACAGGTGAACCTGACCCGCTTCAGCCTGTTCTTTCCCGAGAAGCGCGAGTTCTTTCTCGAGGGCCGGGGCATCTTCGAGTTCGCCCGTGGCGGCGGGCCGAGCTCGCGGTCCAGTGCGCTGCGCCAGATCGGCGGCGGCGGCCGCAGCTCGCGCGGGAGCGGCAATGCGCCGACGCTCTTCTACTCGCGCCGGATCGGCCTCCAGGATGGAGCGGTGGTGCCGATTGTCGGCGGCGGCCGGGTCACGGGGAAGGCAGGCGACTTCGATGTGGGACTCCTGAACATCCAGACGGGCGAGCAGCAGTTGCCCGGAGCTTCAGGGCTACTCGGCGCCGAGTCGACGAACTTCGCGGTGGTGAGGATAAAGCGTGACGTGCTGCGCCGCAGTGCCATCGGCGCCCTGTTCACCAACCGTTCGGTCTCTGTCGTGGGAGAGGGCGCCGGCGCCAACCGGGTGTTCGGCGCCGACGCAACTCTGGCGTTCTACGAGAACGTGAGCGTGGTGGGCTACGCGGCAAGAACGCAGACGCCGGGCTTCGAAGGGCGCGACACGAGCTACCAGGGCCAGTTCATCTATGCCGGGGACCGCTACGGGGTGACCGCCGAGCACCTCGCTGTCGAAGACAACTTCATTCCCGAGGTGGGCTTCCTCCGGCGCGACAACTTTCGGCGATCGTACCTCGCGGGACGCTTCAGTCCGCGCCCGGCGTCCCTGGAGGCGGTACGGCAGTTCCGGCTCGAAGCGGGCTACGAGCACATACTGACCGCCGATACCGGCATCCTGGAGACGAAGCAGGCGCAGGTGGGCTTCAACACCGAGTTCGAGACCAGCGACCGGCTCGGGATGACGTTCGCCGACAACTACGAGTTCCTGGTGCGGCCGTTCGAACCCGGGCCGGGCGTCGTGCTGCCGGTGGGCGGCTACGGGTTCCGCGACGTCGAGGCGACCTACCAGATTGGGGCCCAGCGGCGGCTCACGGGCACCGTCACGGTACGTGGCGGCGAGTACTTCGACGGGCACATCCGGTCCGTCGGCTTCAGCCAGGGTCGCCTGGCGGTAACTCCCGATCTGTCGATCGAGCCGACGGTGTCCGAGAACTGGATCGACACGCCGCACGGCTCGTTCCACACCCGCCTGATCGTCTCCCGCGTCACCTACACGTTTTCGCCCCGCATGTTCTTCGGCGGACTGATTCAGTACAACTCGGCGGCCAATGCCGTGAGCACCAACCTGCGGTTGCGCTGGGAGTACAGCCCCGGCAGCGAGCTCTTCGTCGTCTACACCGAGGATCGCGACAGCGACCCGTTGCGGCCGGACCGGTTCGACAGCTTCTCCGCGCTTCGCAATCGCGGCCTCGTGGTGAAGGTGAACCGGCTGTTCCGCTTTTGAGAATGTGGTTCGCGGCGGGTTGGCCGGCTCGGCGTTAACGCTGCCGCGCGAAAACCCGTAGAATCAATGTCAGGAGTCTTTGGCGCGGGGCCGGCTCGATACCGACACGATGCGCGTTCGCACCCTATTCGCAACCCTTGGCCTTGCGGCGCTGTTCGCTTCCGGCCTGGCCGCGCAGGGCCGGCCGACACTGGTCGAGCGCGACCCCGCCCCGACGTTCACGTCCGGCGTCGACATGGTCACGGTGCACGTCTCCGTGCGCGACCGCCAGGGACGGATCGTGCGCGATCTTGCCCCCGCGGACTTCCGGCTGAAGGACAGCGGCTACGGCCGGCGCATAGATCACGTCTTCCTCAGTGACGCGGCGCTCAGCATCGCCGTGCTGGTCGACATCAGCGGCAGCATGGCGCTCGACCGCAACATCGACCGGGCCCGGCGTGCCGTGGACGCGATAGCCGGATCGCTGCAGCGCGGCCGCGACGAGCTGGCTCTCTTCACCTTCGATACGGTGCTGCGGGAGGTCACGCCCTTCACGAACGAGCTCGATCGCATCGGCGCGCTGGAGCTGCGGGAGGCGCCGTACGGCAAGACCTCGCTCTACGACGCGATCGCCGATGCGGCGACCCTGGTGGGCCGGCGCGCCAACCCCCACCGCGCGCTGCTGGTGCTGACCGACGGGGTGGACAACGGCAGCCGGCGCACGGCGGGAGAGGTTTCCGGCGCGGCGAGCGCCATCGCCGTTCCGGTGCACGTGCTGACGGTGGCCCGTCCCGCGCCCCGGCGCGCGAACCGCGCGGCCGAAGCCGCCGCCACGGATGCGGCGGCTTCGCTGGTGGACCTCGCGCGCTGGACCGGCGGCAGGGTGCACGCTACGCGCACCCCGGAAGACCTGCTCGCGACACTGCGCGAGTTGCTGCCCGGCCTGCGCTACCAGTACGTGCTCACGTTCCAGCCGAGCTTCCGTCGCGGATGGCATCCCATCGAGATCCGCACGGCTGATGATAATCTGGTGGTCCAGGCCCGTAGCGGGTACGTGGCGGGCCGGGCCCGACTGAAGTGGTAGGGTCATACGGTTGTTTCAGGAGGAATCATGCGGAAGATGCGGATGACGGCGAAGATGATGGCGCTGGCGGCGGTGATCGTGCTGGTCGCTTCGGGCTGCGCGACGAGGGGCTGGGTGGTCAACGACGGCGGCGACGCGGGCGCCGGGCTCGGCGAGACCGTGGACAACGTCAACGACCTGAATAACCGGCTGGAGGAGACCCAGGAGCGGACCACCCAGAACGCCGAGCAGATCGGCCAGGTCGATCAGCGCGCGCAGGCGGCCAACATGGCGGCCCAGGCGGCGCAGGGCGCGGCGGACTCCGCGCAGATGGCGGCCGATGACGCCGCCAACCGCGTCGGGGTGGTGGAGGCCGGCATCGGCACGCTGATCACCGAGGTGACGATCAACGAGGCGCAGGGCGGATTCGGGCTGGCGCGATCCGAGCTGCCGGACGCGGCCCGGGCCCGGCTCGATCAGTTGATCATCCAGCTCCAGGGGGCCGGGCAGGCGGCGTTCATCGAGATCGAGGGCCACACCGACAACACCGGCGACGAGACCTACAACATGCAACTCGGCCTGCGCCGGGCCGAGGCGGTCAAGAACTACCTGTACGAGCAGCACAATGTGCCGCTGCACAAGATGAACACGATCAGCTTCGGCGAGAGCCGGCCGGCTTCGCCCAACGACACGAGCGACGGCCGGGCCCAGAACCGGCGCGTCGTGGTCAAGGTCCGAGGTTAGGCTTGTGCGGGGACGGGGGCGCGAGTCTGCCCGTCCCCGCGTTTCCGGCGGCAACCCCGTCCAGCCGTACGCGCCGTTACGAGCGCGCGGTGCGTGCGCCATCTCCAGGAGCACGACGCATGACAGAACAGCAGAAAATCGACCCCCGCGTGTTCGAGCTCTACGACGAGTACTGCCATGGCTACATCGACCGGCGCGAGTTCCTCAACCGCGCCGCGGTTCTGACGGTCGGCGGCGTCTCCGCGCTGTGGATGGCGCAGGCGATTATGCCGCGCTACGCCGAGGCGCAGACCATCTCGTTCACCGACCCGCGGATGAAGGGCACCTACGTGGAGTACCCCTCGCCCGGCGGCACGTCCGGCCAGATGCGCGGGTACCTCGTGCAGCCGACCGGCGACGGGCCGTTTCCCGCCGTGCTGGTCATCCACGAGAACCGCGGCCTGAATCCGCACATCGAGGACGTGGCGCGTCGCGCGGCGGTGGCCGGGTTCCTGGCGCTGGCCCCGGACGGGCTGTCGCCGGTCGGCGGCTATCCCGGCAACGACGACGACGGCCGGACGCTGCAGCGGAGCATCGACCCGGCCACGCTGGATCAGGACATGATCAACAGCGCGCAGTATCTCAAGGCCCACGCGCTTTCCAACGGCCGCCTCGGCGCCACCGGGTTCTGCTGGGGCGGCGGGATGACGAACCGGCTCGCGGTGGAGTTGGGCAGCGATCTGCAGGCGGGCGTGCCCTTCTACGGAGCGACGGCAGACCCCGCCGACGCGCCGAAGATCACGGCGTCGCTGATGGTCATCTACGCCGAGTCCGATCCGCGCATCAACGCCATGTGGCCGGAGTACGAGGCGGCGCTGCAGGCGAACAACGTCGACTACGAGATGCACATGTTCCCGGGGACGCTGCACGGCTTCCACAACAACTCGACGCCGCGCTACAACGAGGCGGCGGCGGGTCTGGCGTGGAACCGCACCGTGGGCTTCTTCCGGCGCCACCTCGCCGGGTAGACTCGAGGCGGCTCCCCGGGGATGCGCGAGCGTCTCCGGGGAGCCGTCCTTCTTCTGGAGGCAGTTACTGGTTGGCCGCCGCCGCCGGCACGTCGCGCAGGCGCTCCTGAACGGTGCCCGGAATCCCCAGCCGGGCGTTGGCGCCGAGGCGCTGGAGGAACGCCGCGGTCTCCGGCCAGCTCTGAAACTGGAACGACTGCTTGGACCCTTCCGCCATCCGATAGGCGGTGCGGCCGCGGAAGTCGCGGGCGTCGATGTCGGCCCCCTGCGCCACCAGGTACTCGATCACCTCGTTCAGCCCCCGGAACGCGGCGCCGTGCAGGGCGGTGAAGCCCGCCTCGTTGACCGCGTTCACGTCGGCGCCCGCCTCTATCAGGACCTCCACCGCCCGCTCCGCCCCCGGGGACCGGGCGCCCCGGGGCTCCCGCGGCGTATAAGTCGAGCGGCCGAGTCCCGCCGCGACCATCAGCGGCGTGGTGCCGTCGTCCGTCGTCAGGTGCGGGTCGGCTCCCGCGGCGAGGAGCATACGGAGGATCTCGGCGCTGGCGCGGCTCGCGGCTCCTTCGACGGCCCCCGTGCCTTCGGGTCTGCCGAAGCGGATGTCCTTCACCCGCGCGTTGGCGCTGTAGGCGGCGATCCACAACGGCGTGGCGCCCAGCAGATCGCCGGTGCCGACGGCGAACGGCTCGAACGCGCCCTTCTTCGGATAGCCGATGTAGCTCATGAACATGGCCGACGTCGCGATGCGGGCGTTCGGCTCCGCGCCGCGCGCCAGCAGCGCCTTCACCAGGGGGAGGGCCCGGACCGGGTAGAACGGCGAGCTGCCGCGCGTGCTGTATCGCGCGCCGCCGCCGTGGCGCCGGTTCCACGGGGCGAGCCAGGTGTCGACGCGGCCGACGGCGGCATGCAGGGCCGTCACGCCGCCCATCGAGCCGTTGGGGTCGGCGCCCCGATCCAGCAGGAACCGCGCGAAACCGTCGTGGCCCCTGACTATCGCGTAGGGCAGCGCGTGCGTGCCGTCCGCGCCGGTGTGGTTCACGTCGACGCCGGCCGCAAGCAAGAGCCGGGCCATCGGGATGTCCCCGTTGCGTGCGGCGAACAGCAGCGGCGTGAAGCCGGGCGCGGTCGATGCGTGCGGGTTCGCGCCGGCCTCGAGCAGGGCGGCGACACCATGCGCATGGCCCTCGGCCACCGCCCACATCAGCGCCGTGCTGCGCGTTTCTGCGGTGGCGGCGTCGACGTCCGCCCCATGCCGCAGCAGGAGGTTCAGCACGCGGGCGTCTCCGGTGCGGGCGGCGATCATCAGCGCGGTCAGGCCGCTGGTCTGCGCCGCGTCCACGTCGGCGCCCGCGGCCAGCAGCCGGTCGATCATGGCGAGGCTCGCGTTCTCGGCGGCCCGCTGCAGCGGGGTCACGCCGTGGTCGTCCGCCGCGTTCACGTCGGCGCCGGCTTCCAGCAGCAGATCGACCAGGTGGGGATCGTTCCGGTGGGCCGCCCAGAGGAGCGCCGTGGCGCCGTCCGCCCGCGGTGTGTCGGGGTCGACGCCCGCGTCGAGCAGGACGCTCACCGCTGCCGTGTCCTGCGCCGCCGCGGCGGCTACGAGCCGGTCATCCTGGCCGGCCGCGGGCGCCGCCGCGAGCCCGGCGCCGACGACGCTCAGCGAAACGAACCATCCGAGAGCGCGACGGCGATACTGGACGTCCATCGGTCTCTCCCCCTCGGCCGCCCGGCATCGCCGGCGGCCGCCGCGATTCTCGTCAGCGGGTCACGGTGACCGTCAGGTTCTCGCCGGTCAGCAGCGCCCCGTCGCCGGCTACCGCGCGCAGCACGTACGTCCCGGGCTCGTCGAAGGTGGCGTGCACCTCCCACCGCCCGTCCGGCGGGACCGGCGGCAGGATGTACGGCGGCGACCACGGCGAATTCGAGTAGACGCGCGTGTCCTGCCACGTTTTCAACTGGTGCGGGCCGAAAGTGATCTTCGAGGCGTCGCCGCGGTAGACCATCCACGAGAACCGCAGTCCGGGCGGGTTGCCGGGCACGATCTGCCGGGGCGGCGTGTACGCCGGGTGCGGCTCGCCCGGTTCCACCTGCGGCGGCTCGTAGTTGCCGGACGGCAGTCCGTCGTCGCTCACGAACGCCACCAGCCGCAGCGGCTCCCCGACGCGCACGCGGCGCGGTTGGTCGACGGCGAGGCTCAGGGCCGGGAACTCGTTGTCCCGCCACTCGTCCCGCACGCGGCCGAAGTTGGCGCCCATCTCGGTGGCGATGGTCTGCCGGTCGAGCAGGTAGTCGGTGCGCAGCGTGCCGTAGGCGCGCTCGGTCCGGCCGTTGGTGGTCAGCGTCCAGACCACTTCCTGGTCGCCGAAGTCGGGCGGCACCTCCACCGTGAACAGGAACAGGTTGCGCCGCGGGTAGAAATGCGTCGGCTGCCCCCGGTCCGGACCGCCGGGCTCGATGTGGTTGTCGGGCCCGATCGGCACGTCGAGCTCCTCTTCCCAGTTCGAGTTCATGTAGCCGAAGAACATCGTGTAGGAGCCGTCGTCGTTCTGCCACCATCCCTCGTAGGCGGGCGAGACGCTCTGCCCCCGCGAGTAGGTGAACCGGGTCTGGGCGCCGGCCTGGACGTGCGCCAGCACGAGCACGAGGGCGAGAGCGAGGGCCGCCACCCCCCAGCGGGACCGCTGCGTCAGCATGCTTCCGATCTCCGTACGGCTACTGGTCGTTGTTGTCCGCCGCCCGGACCTGCGACGGGAACTCCACCTGGCACAGCGGGCAGCCAATCAGGTGGTCGTTCGGAGTCAGGCCCAGCCGCTCGCGGCGCTCGGCCATCTCCGCCTCGAACTGCTCGTCGGTCAGCTCCAGCGACTCGCCGAGGTCGATGAACATGTTGGCGACCGAACGGCGTCCGCCTCCCGACCAGTTCCGCGGATCGGCCACGTTCCGGTTGGCGGCGGTGGTGTCGAGCCAGCCGATGATGTGCAGGATGGTGCCCTTCGGCAGCAGCGGCGCGTAGTCGTCCTCGTAGATGTACTGCTTGACCCAGTTGTGGTCGTAGCCGACGCAGTTCAGCGTCTCGATGTTGTGGCCCCAGATGGCCTCCACGCACATGCGCATGCCGGGGGCGTGCTGGTGGGGCTCGAACGAGAGGATCTTGGTGTGCTTGTCGAGCACGCGGTACGCGTGCAGCTCCTGGTCCGCCTGGTTCGGCTTGATGTCGATGTCGACGCCGTTGCCGACGAACGTCCGCGAGTGCGAGATCTCGGGCTGGTAGCCCTTCGGGTGCAGCTTGAACGCGAACTTCAGGTGCGCGCGCGTCTCGCGGCCGTTGGAGTGCAGGTGCGCCGTCTCCAGCTCCAGATGGGAGCCCGCCGGGAGGAGCCGGCCGGCCACTTCCGGAAAGATGTCCGCGTTGCGTCCGACCTCGTGGACCGGGAACCGCGTCGCCGACTCGACGTCCGCGCCCTCGGGCATGACGGCGCCGTAGGTCATGTGGTGGAACACGTAGCGGCCGCCGACGGTGTCGCCGGTGGCGTCGGGCGGTATGTCGTTGAACTCCTTCACCTCGACCGCGGCCACGTAGCGGTCCTCGGTCAGCCCGGTCGGAATGGTCCCGAGCGAGGTCCACTTGTCGGGTGCGGCGGCCGGCACGGTCACCACCGGCGACTCGAGAACCAAGTCGGGCTCGCCGAACGCCCACTCGTTCGCGTCGCCGAAGTCGATGGGCGGCGGCAGGTCGGCCCGGTTGCCCAACGGCGCGCCGTTGTCGGCCCAGATCGCGATCTTCTCGATCTCCTCCTCGCTCAGCGAGGGATCGTCCTTGAAGTGCTGAATGCCCAGATCGCGCTCGACGAACCATGGCGGCATGGCGCCGCGCTGGTTCCGCAGGCCGGTGCGCATCTTGATGGCCCGCGCCCAGGGCCGGACCTCCTGGTAGGTGAGAAGCGACATCGGCGCGACCGACGCCGGGCGGTGGCACTGCTGGCAGCTCCGCTGAAGGATGGGAGCGATGTCCTTCGCGTAGGTCACCGCTGCGTCCGCCCCGGCACCCGACTGGGCGCTCGCCGCGACGGGCGCCATGAGGCCGACGAGACCGACGAGCGCGAGCCCGAGAACGTGCTGAGCCTTCATCGCAGACACACCTCCTGAGAACCTGCCGAACGAACCACCTAGAGTACTTCGTCGCGGGTTCGCCCGCAACCGTGCGGCCTGCCGGCCGATGGTAGTCTTTTGCGATGCAGACGACGATCGACGCCGCCGGCCGCGTCGTAATCCCTAAGTCGATTCGCGACAGTCTAGGCCTGACGGGCGGGCAGACGATCGAGATTCGGGAACGGGACGGCGCCGTCGAGATCGAGCCCGCAGCCACGCCGATGCGGCTCGAGAAGCGTGGCGGCCATCTGGTGGCCGTTCCGGAGCACGAGCTTCCCGTGCTGACGGACGCTCTCGTCCGCGCCACCCTCGAAAGAATCCGGCGGTGATGCTGGAGGAAACCCGATGATCACCGAGAGCGCGCTCGTCGCCCTGGCCGGCCTGGTGGCCATCGTCGCCCTTCTCTTTCTGCTGATCACGCGCTTCAAGTGGCACGTCTTCCTGTCGCTGCTCGTGCCCATCGTGCTGTTCGCGCTGATTCCGGGCATCGATCGGCAGACGTTCATCGACGCCTTCGAGCAGGGCTTCGGCCGCACGATCCAGAGCATCGCCGTAGTGATTGTCCTCGGCTCGGTGCTGGCCGAGGCGCTCAAGCACACCGGCGGCATCGAGCGCATCACGGCGTCGATGATCCGCTGGGTCGGCGAGTCGCGCATGCCGCTGGCCCTGACCCTGAGCGGCTTCGTCATCGGCCTCGCCATCTTCTCCGACGTCGGCTACGTCATCCTGAATCCGCTGGTCCATTCCGCCGCCATCAGCAGCGGCCTGAACATGAGCGTGATGGCCACCGGCCTGGTCGGCGCGATGCAGCTCACGCACGCCATGGTGCCGCCGACCCCCGGCCCGCTGGCCGCGGTCGCGCTGGTGGGGGCGGACATCGGCCAGGTAATCCTCTACGGCGGCATCGCCACCCTCATCGCCTCGCTCGCCGGCTGGGTCTACGCGCGGGCTGCCGGGCCGTACATCGAGTCGCCGCCATCGAGCGAGTTCGTCGGCCAGTCGTTCATCGACCAGGGCCGCGAGGCGGAGCTGCCGGCGACCTGGCGCGCCTACGCGCCGATTCTGATCCCCCTCTTCCTGATCGCGGGCCAGAGCGTGACCGCTTTCGCCCTGCCCGAGGAGCACCTCGTCAACCGGGCCATGCTCTATCTCGGCTGGCCGGTGGTGGCGCTCGGCATCGGCATTCTCATCGCCTACAGCAACACGAAGCCCGACCAGGCCGAGGCCCGCACGAGCAAGTGGATCGAGGAGGCGTTGCGGGGCTCCGCGATGATCATCATGGTGACCGGGCTGGGCGGCTCCCTCAGCCAGATCCTGCGCGCCACGCCCGCCGTGGACGCCATCGCCGAAGCGGTGGCCGCGACCGGGCTGCCTGCCATCTTCCTGCCGTTCGTGCTCGGTGTGGCCGGCAACCTGATCACCGGCTCGACGACGGTCGGGGTCATCACCGCCGCGTCGGTGGCGGCACCGATGATGGACACCCTCAACCTGAGCCCCGAGGCGACGATGCTGGCCGGGGCCGCCGGCTCGATGATCATCAAGTACGTCAACTCCAGCTACTTCTGGGTCTGCACGTCGCTGTCGCGGATGCCCCTGAAGTCGGCGCTGCTCTCCTACGGCGGGGTCACGCTGGTGAACGGCGTGACCGCGATGGCGGTGGTGTACCTGCTCTGGGTCGTCGGGTTGATCTAATCCGGTGCGGATTGTTTCGAAAACAAGCCAAGTCGCCCGGACGGGGCGGGAATCGTGTGATTACTACACGGCGAAGTCAGTGGGCCCGTTGTTTCCGAATCTCATCGCGGTCATTTTCCCGTCCGGCAGAAGCGTCCACTCCAGGTTGTCTCCGAAAGCGAGCTTGACGGTTCCGTTGGGGCCGTCGTACTCCATGACGGCGTGTTGCAGGAAGCTACGTCCCAGGATGATGTGGAACGGCAGGTTCTGGCTGACCGGATACTGGGCGAACCGACCATAGAGCGTCAACTCGGGAAGATCGATGTAGACCTGCGCCAAGTGCACGCGCGCCCGACGGGTTCCATCCGTGGCCCGCAAGACCGTCCAGTCGACCTGCGGCATCAGAACGCGATCGGCGACGGCCGGGTCGACGAAACTCTGGTCGGCGCCCGTATCGATCAGGGCGCCGAATCTCTCGTCGCCGAGACGCGGTCGTTTGCCGCGACGGTACTCCGGATCGAATCCGATCTGAACTTGAACGATTGGTCCATGCTTTACAAGGCTCGCTCTGGCCTTCGGAGGGTTACGAGCCACTCGGCTCTTCCCAAAGCGACGCCGGAAGAGAGGTTGCCGGACTGCCGCCGACCTCGCGGATCAAATAGGGGCCGCGCCCGAACTGTCGAACGCTGGCTTCCGCGGCGTCTTCGAATGAGCTGTACGTTCCGACGTGACTTCCGTCGTGGAACACGACCCACTGGCCGCTGCAGGCTGGCTCGAGCGTGGGCCGCAGTTTCTCGAACGCTGCGATCTCGGCGGCGAGCGGATCGATGTCTTCCGGGAGCATGCTGGGTCTTCTCTCTCAGCCATTGTAAGCCCGAATTCCGGCCATCTGATCCGCGGATTCGGATGCGGTCCGTGCGTGCTGATACACTCCGGAAACCGCTCGGGCCGTTCTGCTTGGGCCGGATTGTCAGGATCTGATACAGGAGGCCACCGTGGGCAAGATCGAACAGCGTTGGCGTAAGGGCATGTCGCGCCGGGAGGCGCTCTGCGGGCTCGCGTCGTTCCTGGCCGCGTCGCCGCTGCTGCACGCGCAGCGCGACCCCTGGCCGCTCGGGCCGCACCGCCGCTTCCTCGGCTTCGACGAGATGCGCGACGTGTTCGACTTCGAGCCGATCTTCCGCGCCAACGTGCCGCTGTCGGTCTACGACTACACGGCGCACGGGACCGAGTCGGAATTCACGCTCTACCGCAACCGCGACGCCTTCGGGTGGGTGGATCTCATCGACCGTGGCGGGGTCGACGCGAAGGACGTGGACACGTCGACGGAGCTGTTCGGCCACCGCATGCCGAGCCCCATCATGCTCGCGCCCACGGCCCGCCAGCGCACCCTGCACCCGGACGGCGAGCTGGGGATGCACCGGGCGGCGACCACCACCGGCACCACGATGATCGTCAGCAACGCGTCGAGCTTCCCGTTCACGAGAATCGCCCGGGCGGGGGCCGAAGGACCGCTCTGGTTCCAGCGCTACGCCACGCGCGAGATGGAGCCCAACCGGGTCGCGCTCGGCGACGCCCAGGAGGTGGGGTCGCAGACCATCGTCGTCACCATCGACCAGCAGGCCTCCTACTACGAGCGCGACCTGCACGACCGGCATCTCGACGGCACCCCCCGCCGGGTGACGCGGCGCACGCCGCCGAATCCTCCGAACCCCTACCGGGTGAGCGCCGGCCGGCTGTGGTACGAGTGGAAGCTCTTCGACGACCTGCGGCCGATGTGCGAGGTGCCCATGCTCGCCAAGGGCATCCTGACCGGCGAAGGCGCGAAGAAGTGCCTGGAGCACGGGTGCGACGGCGTCATCGTCTCGAACCACGGCGGGCGCGCCATCGACTACGGCCCGTCCAGCCTGGAAGTGCTGGAAGAGGTGGTCCAGGCGGTGGGCGGCCGGGTCCCGGTGCTCATCGACAGCGGCTTCCGCCGCGGCAGCGACGCGCTGAAGGCGCTGGCCCTCGGCGCCGACGGGGTCTGCTTCGGGCGCGCGTCCCGCTGGGGGCTCGGCGCGTTCGGCGAGGAGGGCGCCCAGAAGGTGCTGGAGATCCTCAACGCCGAGTTGCGGCAGGCGATGGCGGCGGCGGGCGTCAGCTCGATCGCCAAGATCGACCGCAGCATCGTGAAGACGAACTTCCCGTAGAGGCGAGTTCACCAGCGGAACACGGACCCGGAACGATGGCCGCTTCCGGAAGATGACGCCGCGAGGCGGCGTCTGCGTGGCAAGGCGCGACGAGGAAGCTACTGGGCATACTCGATCGAGGAGCAAAGCAATCCACGCGGGATGCATCGCCGCTCGAATGCAGCGGGGCGTTCGCCACGGGCTGTCAAGTCAGCAGAGAGGTACACGGCGATGAAGGTCGACAGGCGGGAGTCTCTACGGAAGTTCAGTGCCTTCGTGGCCGGCTCGCCCTTGGCGCAGGGAGAACCGCTCGCGCAAGGGGAGCCGGGCGGCGGGGCGCCTCCCTCGGACCGGCAGGCCCCGGTGCTCGAGCTGGTCAACGTCCCCGAGTTCGAGCAGCAGGCGCGCCTGGTGCTCGCCCCCGCGCGCTTCGAGGCGATCAGCGGCGGCCACCGCACGTCGTTCGACAAGATGACGTTCCGGCAGCGGCTGATGGTCTACGCCATGGACCTCGACCTGACCACCAGCCTCTACGGGTACGACATGTTCGCCCCGATCATCGTCGGACCGGTCGGCAAGCAGGGCGACATTCACCCCGAGGGCGAGCTGGCCACCGCGCGCGGCGCCTCCGCCGGCAAGGCGGTCATGGTGGCGACCCGGCAGTCGAGCCATCCCATAGAGGAGATCGTGGCGGCGAGCGGCGAGCCGGTCTGGTACCAGCTCTATGCCGACAGCGGCTCGCTGGGGGACGACGCGGCCCGCGCGGTCGAGGCCGGCTGCCGGGCGGTCTGCGTCACCGTCGGCGTGTCGTTTTCCGATCATCGGCCGACCGCGACGGACTGGGACGCGGTCGCCGGGCTCGCCGAGGCGGTGGACGTCCCGCTCGTCGTCAAGGGCATCATGAGCGTCGACGCCGCCGAGACCGCGCTGGCGGCCGGCGCGCAGGGGCTGGTGGTGTCGAACCATGGCGGCCTCGTCGACCGCGGCACCGGCACGCTGGCCATCGACGTGCTGCCGGCGGTTGCCGACGCGGTGGCCGGCCGCGTTCCGGTGCTTGTCGACGGCAGTTTCCGGCGCGGTACCGACGTCCTCAAGGGCCTCGCGCTCGGCGCCACCGCCGTCATGGTGGCCCGCCCGCCCATGTGGGGCCTCGCCGCCTATGGCGCCGAGGGAGTGCAGACCGTCGTCGAGATCCTGCAGACCGAGCTGGCCCGGAACATGGCCGCCTCGGGGCGCCCGACCATCGCGATGATCGACCGTGAGCTGGTGCGGTTCGACTCGCGGTAGGTGGCGGACTGCATCGGCCTTCGCCCGGGTTCTCGGAGCGTCCAGAGGAATAGAGAGAGCGGGAACGACAAAGGCGACTGTCGCGAGCCGGGTGGTAGGATGGCTTGATGACTTCCCGCCGAGTGGCCGCGCCAGCCGCCGTCGCCGTAGCCGCCTCGGACCACGCGCGAGCCGGCGGTCCCGTTGAATCGACCCCGGAGTTCCCGGGCTGCCGGCCCATCCGCATCACGCGCGACGCCATCGCTGACCACGAGAGCCGCATCGAGTACTGGGACGCGGCGACCGAGACGGCCTGGGTGGCGTGCGAGCCGAACACGGTCTACCACGAAGGTCCGGGCCAGATTCTCAGCGGGCTGCTGACGCGCATCGCGGCCATCCGTGGGGCGCCGATCCTGACCCTGGGGGCCGCGGACCTGCTGCTCCGCAACGCGCAGGGCGAGCGGCAGCGTATCCTGCAGGCGGACCAGGTGGTCTTTCTGGATCCGGTGGAGACGCGGCCCCGTGGCGCCGCCGTCGAGGTGGGATCGGACCACCTGCCGGACGTGGTGCTGGAGGTGGACTACGCCACGGATGTGCGGCGGGGCAAGCTGGGGCTGTACGAGGCGTGGGGTTTCCCGGAGGTGTGGGTCGAGGTTCCGGAAGGCGGATCGCCGCGCCGGCGACCGGGCCTGACCATCCACCGGCGCTCGTCGGAAGGCTATCGGTCCGTGGAGGCAAGTGTGGTTCTCCCGGGCTGGACGGCGGCGGAGATCCACGCGGCCTTCAACGAGGCCGAGCTGACGGAGTCGACGTGCGCCGTGCTGGAGCGGGTCGGCCGCGCGCTGGGCGAGGCCGAGGGCACCGGTCCGGACGACGATGTGTGGCTGGGGGCGCAGCGCCGCGAAGCGCGCGCGGCAGGAGTGGCTGCCGGCCGCGCGGAAGGGTGCATGGAGATCATCCTTGCGATCCTGCGGAACCGCGGGTTGGCCGTCTCCGAACGACTGGCCGTGCGCATCGCGGGCGAGGATCCGAATGTGCTGGCCGCCGCGGCGCTTGCCTGTCGCGACGAGGCGGATCTGCTGGCCCGCCTGGATCAGCGGCGGCGTGCCAACCGGCGCACCCGCACGCGTGACCGCTGAGCGGCGAGAGCGAGAGGAGCCTCGGAAGATGCACACGACGACACGAATCATGATGGCGGTGGCGGCCGTGCTCGCGACGGCGCTGATGGCCGGCGCACCCGCGACGGCGCAGGAGCCCGCCGAGATGGTCGAGTGGCCTTACGTGGGCGCCGATCAGGCGGCGTCGAAGTACTCGCCGCTGGCCGACATCGACGCCTCCAACGTCGAGCAATTGGAGGTCGCCTGGACGTGGGAGCCGAACGAGCTGCCGAACCAGGAGTTCCGCACGCGGCCGGGCAGCTTCGAGGTAATGCCGCTGATGATCGACAACGTCGTCTACGTGTCGACGATGTACACGCGGGTGGTCGCCCTCGACGCCGAGACGGGCGAACAGCTCTGGGCGTTCGATCCCGAGGCGTGGCGCACCGGCCCGGACGGCGGGCCTCCCGGGGGCTTCAAGCATCGCGGGGTCGCGGTCTGGCCGGCCAACGCCAACCGGACGGCGGGGGGCGGCGACCAGATGCGGATCTTCATCAACAGCCGCGACAGCCTGTATGCGCTGAACGCCGCCGACGGGTCGCTTGTCCGCTCGTTCGGCGACGAGGGCCGCGTGCTGCTGACCGAGAACTTCCCGAACCCGGTGACCCACGAGATGTTCGACCAGACCTCGCCGCCGGTCGTCTTCGAAGACCTGGTCATCGTCGGCAGCCGCGTGCCGGACCGCATCCAGCAACGCTTCGACACACCCGGGTCGGTACAGGCGTTCGACGTGCACACCGGCGAGCGGCGCTGGGTCTTCTATACCGTGCCGCAGTCGAACGACGCGTTCGGGGCCGACACCTGGGAGGACGGCTCCTGGCGCTTCACCGGGCACGCCAACGTGTGGGGGCTGATGTCGCTCGACGCCGAGCTCGGGCTGCTGTACGTGCCGACCAGCACGCCGAGCAGCGACTACTGGGGCGGCCGGCGCCTCGGGGCCAACCTGTTCGCCGAGTCGCTCGTCTGCCTCGACGCGCGGACGGGCCAGCGCGAGTGGCATTTTCAGGCGGTGCACCACGGGTTGTGGGACTACGACTTTACGTCCGCTCCCAACCTGATGACCCTGGAGGTGGACGGCCGGACCATCGACGCGGTGGCCGAGGTTTCGAAGCAGGGCTTCACCTACGTGTTCGACCGGGTGACGGGAGAGCCGGTCTGGCCTATCGAGGAGCGGCCGGTGGACACCGAGACCGACGTGCCGGGCGAGGTGCCGTACCCGACGCAGCCGTTCCCGACCAAGCCGCCGCCCTTCGCCGCCCAGGGGGTCTCGTTGGAGGACGCCAACGACCTGACGCCGGAGATCCAGCGCCTCGCGGTGGAGGAGCTGCAGACATACCGGCTCGGGCCGCTCTTCACGCCGCCCAGCCTGCGGGGGACGCTGCAGCGGCCGCGCGTGGACGGCGGCGCCAACTGGGGCGGCGCGGCGTTCGACCCCACTACCAACCGGCTCTATTTGCGGACGTCGGAAGGCGTGTCGCCCAACCAGGTGTGCGAGACCGATCCCAATCTCCCGGACGTCGACGTCGCCTACACGAACAACTGTCCGCGCGGCGGCTCGGCCGGCATCTTCCGCGGCCTGGGCGGCTACATCCCGGCCGAGCGGAGCCGGCTGGGGCCGATACCGCTCGTCAAGCCGCCTTACGCGCGTCTCGTCTCCATCGACCTCGACGCGGGCGACATCGCCTGGAGCGTGCCGTTCGGCGAGGGGAGCCGGGTCATGCGCTCGCATCCGCTGCTGCGGGGCGTCGAGCTGCCCGAGCGGCTCGGCACGCCGGGCGCACCCGGGCCGCTGGTGACCGGCGGCGGTCTGGTCTTTCTCGGCGGCGGCGATCCGTATCTCTATGCGTTCGACGCCGACACCGGCCGCGAGGTGAGCCGTGTGTCCACCGAGTTCCGCACGAGCGGCAACCCGATGACCTACCGCTCGCGCGCGGGCCGGCAGTTCATCTTGATCGCCACCGGGGCCGGCCCGGATGCGCGGCTCGTGGCATTCGCCCTGCCGGCGGGGTGATCCTGGCTTCGTCCCCGGGGATTGGGTTGACGTGCCGGTTTCGTGCCGACGGAACCGTACAGGGAGCTGACGGTCACCCGCGACGGAGAACGCGATTCCCGAGAGCAGGGTCCGTCGCCGCCCAGCCACTCGGAACGCCCTCGTCGTTCGCCCAGAGCATCCCCTCGGCCCGCGCCAGCAGCCGCCGCAGGCCGGTGCGGCGCAGCGCCGACACCGCGACGCCGCCGTGCCGGCGCGCCAGCGTCTCCCCCTCGCCGTCCCCCATACGGTCGATCTGGTTGAAGACGAGCAGCTCCGGCGCCTCGATGCCGATGTCGTGCAGCACGCGGCGGACCGCCTCGATGCGGCGCTTGCAATCGGGCGTCGCGGCGTCGACGACGTGGAGGAGCAGCGACGCGTCGGCCAGCTCCTCGAGGGTGGCGCGAAAGGCGGTCACGAGATCCGCGGGCAGGTCGCGGATGAACCCCACCGTGTCGGTGACGATGACCTCGCGCTCGCGCGGGAACCGCAGGCGCCGCGACGTGGGGTCGAGGGTCGCGAACATCTGGTCGGCGACGTGCACCTCGGTGCGCGTCAGGGCCCGCAGCAGCGTGCTCTTGCCCGCGTTCGTATAGCCGACGATGGACAGCACCGGGACCGCGCGGCGCCCCCGCCGCTGCCGGCGGTTCTCGCGCTGCGCGGCCAGCTTCTTCAACTCGCGTTCCAGCCGGGTCACCCGATCCCGGGTGCGCCGGCGGTCGACCTCGAGCTGCGTCTCGCCCGGTCCCCGGCCGCCGATGCCGCCGGCGAGCCGCGACAGCGAGACCTCGGCGCGCTGCGCGAGCCGCGGCAGCAGGTACTTGAGCTGCGCCAGCTCCACCTGCAGCTTGCCGTCGCGCGTGGTCGCATGTTGGGCGAAGATGTCGAGGATGAGCTGCGTGCGGTCTATCACCCGCAACTCCATGCGCTCGCCCAGGTTGCGCGCCTGCGTCGCGGTCAGGTTCTGGTCGACGATGACGAGATCGATGTCGCTCTGGAAGGCGCGGATGACGAGGTCGTCCAGCTTGCCGGCGCCGACGACGGTCTTCGGGTCCACCCGAGGCCGCTTCTGCGTGACGACGTCGACGATGTCGACCCCCGCCGAGTGGGCCAGCTCGCGCAGCTCGGCGATATGGACCTCGAGGTCGTCGGTGCTGCGGCCGGCGGTGACCGAAACCAGGATCGCGCCCTCGCGATCGCCGATACGCTCCGCGCCGGTGTCGCGAGCGAGCGCGGCCTCGCGGTCTCGGATCCACTCCTGGAAGTCGAAGGCGAGCAGCGCCGGCGGCTGCGGATCGAGTCGCTCGATGCCCGCGTCGCGGTCGTCCGGGGTGCGGCCGCCGGTGGGTGCGAGCGCCGCGGTGTGGGCGAGCGTGGGCAGGCCGTCGTCGTCCATGCCCACCGTCACCATGGCGTCGAGTCGCAACAGCAGCAGGTCGGTGCGGTCGTCCCGCGACAGTCCTTCGTTCCCAAGCCGGGTGTGGAGGCAGCGCAGGCCGCGCAGGCGTCCGCGGCCGGCCCGCAGGCGGCCCCAGTCGGGAAGGGCAATCGACTGGGCGTCGCCCACCATCACGTGCTGGACCAGCCCGCGGCGATCGAGCAGCACGCCGACCTGGCGCCGAATCTCGTGGCTGATTTCGGTCAGGTGCCGCGCGAGCTCCTGGGTGATCAGCCGATCGGCCGGCACCCGGCGCCGGAAGAGGCGCTCGAGCTGGCGCGTCTGACTGGCCTTGAGGCCGTGCGTGTCACCGAAGACCTCGATGCGCCCATTGTATGTGTTCCAGCAGATTGCGTCGCAGAACGCAGCGTAGCCGAGTTCTGCGACGCAAGGTCGTGGAGCGGGGGGATGGGCCGAAACGCCGAGCCGGCGAGGCGTTTCGGGGCCCTAGAAGTCGATGCGCGTGCTGACCCCGAAGCTCCGCGGCGGATTCGTCAGATAGCCGACCCGGGCCAATGTGCCCCGTTCCTGGTCGAGGGCCAGGAACGCCCGCTCGTCGGTCATGTTGTCGAGGAAGAAGGCGATGTCCCAGCGGCCGTTCAGAAAACCGATCCGCGTGTTGAGGATGTTGTAGGCGGGCAGCTCCGGATTGAACGCGAACGTGCCCTGCGTCAGCGGGCCGCCGATGAACGTGCCCGGGTGCAGCACCGGCGACAACGCCGTCAGGTTGACCGAGCCGAACCCCGCCGCCTGGTCGCCCACCTGCGTGAACCGCGAGCCGACGTGCTGGAAGGTGCCGCTGACGTAGCCGACCCAGCCGCCGCCCGCCAGCCACCGCCATGTGGCCGCCGCCGCGGTCTGGAACCGGGGCGTGGTCGGCAGGCGCCTGCCCGCCTCGATGCCCGATACCACGTCGACCGCGCCGGCGTCGTCGGTGGACGTAATCGTCGACTGCAGCCGGGCGTCGGCGATGCTGGCCGACACCGCGAAATCGAAGAAGGTGGTCGGCTGGGCGGCCAGCTCCAGCTCCACGCCGGCGCTGCGCGCGTCCGGCACGTTGAAGATGATCCGCGACGAGCAGGTGCCGGCCGTCACCGTCGCCTGCAGGTTGCGGACGTCCATGTAGAAGCCCGACGCGTTGAACGTGCCCCGGCCGCCCAGGAACGTCGACTTGACGCCCGCCTCGTAGTTCCACAGCTCCTCGTCCTCCCAGGTACCGCGGTCGCCGAACGTGGCCAGGTCCTCCGGAGAGCAGATCGGCGTGTTCAGCGGATCGTTGATGCCGCCGAGCCGGAAACCCTTCGAGACCTGTGCGTTCACCTGCGTCGCCGCGGTCGCGTCGTAGCTGGCGATGATCCGCGGTGCGATCCCGGTCGCCGTCGTGATCCCCTCGCTGTCGAGCGGATCGGCGAACAGCCCGGCGAACACCTGCGTGCGCGCTTCGTCGAAGTCGTACCAGCGGAGACCGCCGGTCAGGCTCAGTCGGTCGGTCAGCGCCACCGATGCCTCCCCGAACAGGGCGAGCTGATCGAAGTCGTAGTTCAGGTCCGAGAAGAACAGCTCCTCGGTGTCGGGACGGCCGGCCAGGGAACGCGACCCCGACCAGACCAGATCCGGGACTCCCGTCACCAGACGCAGGAAGTCGGTGACGGCGGCGCCGTTGACCGTCACGTAGTTCCGCGCGTAGGCGCTCTGGCCATACTGGCGCTCGGACGTGCTGTAGAACGAGCCGAGCACCCAGTCGACCCGCTCGCCGTCTCCCGCGAAGCGCAGCTCCTGCGTCAGTCCCTTCGCGGCGGTGGCGTCGACGAGCGGGAAGTCGAGCGTGTAGCCCGCCTCCGGCGCGCCGAAGGGACTGAACGAGACGCTGCCGCCGAGCGCCGACGCGTCGCGCACCACCTCCACGTCGCGATGTGTGAGCGAGGTGATGGAGGTCAGCACGGCGCCCCCGAAGTCCAGTTCCAGCGTGAAATCGCCCAGCAGGAACTTGTCGGTGTAGGGCTCGTCGATCTGCGTGAACTGCTCCCGCTCGCCCAGTGTCACCGCGGGCCGCGTGGTGGTGAACGGATTGGCCAGGATGTTGTAGGCGTCGATCCGGTTCCAGCCGTTCATCGCCACGTCCTGGTAGACCAGCCGCGGCGTGAACGAGAACCGCTCGTTCGGCTGCACCCGCAGCGCCACGCGGGCGCCGGTGCGCCGGCCGCTGTCGACGTTCTCCTTGATGCGCAGGTCGGGCTGTACGGCGTCGATGAAGCCGCCGACGGCGGTGTTGTACGCGGTGACGCGGGCCGCCGCGGCAGGCCCGAGCGGCACGTTGACGGCGAACTTCGCGTTGTTGCCGAGCCCGCCGCCGCCGAGCGAGCTGAACCCGAGCTCGCCGGCCCCCTCGGTGACACCCAGCACCGGCTGGTTCGTGATGTAGCGCACCGTGCCCGACAGCGACCCCGACCCGAACAGCGTCCCCTGCGGACCGCGCAACACCTCGATGCGGGACATGTCGAACAGGTCGAGGTCCGGAGTGAACAGCGACAGCGAGATCACGGACTCGTCGAGATAGACGCCGACCTGCTCCTTGACCCCCGGCTGGTCGCGCACGATCTGGCCGGCCGACACCCCGCGCATCGCGATCTGGCTCTGGCCGGGCCCGAGGTTCTGGACCGAGAACCCGGCGACGTTGGCCGAGACGTCCTCGATGCTCTCCGCGCCCCGGTTCCGGAGGGCCTGCTGCGTCGGCGCGACGACCGAGAAGGGTACCGACTGGAGGTCTTCCTCGCGCTTGCGCGCGGTGACCGTGACCGTCACCTCCTCGGTGAACTGCGGCGGTTCGCCGGCTTCCACCTCCGCCGGCTCGACCTGCCCGGCCGGGTCGGTTTCCTGCGCTGACGCAGCCAGCGGCAGCATCGTGATCAGGGCTCCGAGAGCCCGGCACCATCGGTTCACAGTGGCCTCAGGCGATTCGTACTGCACCACTGTAGTGCATGTCGGACGGGATCCTCCGACGGCGGACTACTTGACAGCGCCGACCGCGCGCCAAGTACCACTCGGGCGGTCGAGCGTGCGTTGCGGGAGCGTCGGGCTGTTGGAGCCGGGTTGTCGCCCCCGGAGGCGAGCGTGAACAGCACGGAGGACACTCGGCTTATCATGGGCCACGTGACCCCGGTCTCCCTCTCCAGCGACACCGAGACCCGCCCGGCGGCCGGCATGCGCGCGGCGATGGCCGCGGCCGAGGTGGGCGACGAGCAGAAGGGACAGGACCCGACCGTCACGCGCCTCCAGGAGCGGGTGGCGGATCTGCTCCGCAAGGAGGCGGCGCTGTGGCTGCCGACCGGCACCATGTGCAATCTGGTGGCGGTCAAGACGCACACCCGGCCCGGGGACGCGCTGGTGGCCGAGGCGATGGCGCACGTCATACGCGCCGAGTCGGGCGGCGCGGCGCTCGCCTCCGGCGTGATGGTGCAGGGCATCCACACCGAGCGGGGCGTCTTCACGCCGGCCGAGCTCGAGGCGGCGATGGACCGGGTGGTTGCGGTCCCGGTGCCCTACGGCCAACCGGTCGGACTGGTCTGCGTGGAGCAGACCCACAACTTCGGCGGCGGCGCGGTCTGGAAGCGGGAGGAGCTGGCCGCGGTCGGGGCGTGCGCGCGGTCGCGCGGCGTGCCGCTGCACATGGACGGCGCGCGGCTGATGAACGCCAGCGTGGCGAGCGGCATCCCGGCGGCGGCGTTCGCGGCGGAGGTGGACACGCTCTGGATCGACTTCACCAAGGGGCTCGGGGCGCCCATCGGCGCGGTGCTGGCGGGTCCGCGGGACTTCATCGCGGCGGCGCGGCGCTACAAGCAACTCTTCGGCGGGGCCATGCGGCAGGCCGGAGTCGCCGCGGCGGGCTGCCTGTACGCCCTCGACCACCACGTCGACCGGTTGGCCGAGGACCACACCCACGCCCGCCTGCTGGCGCAGGGCCTGGCCGCCATCGACGGCATCGAGGTACGGAACGCCGCGCCGGAGACCAACATGATCTTCTTCGACGTGCGCGGGCTGGGCCTGCGCAACCGGGAGTTCGTCGACCGGCTGGCCGCGGCCGGCGTGCGGATGAGCGGTGCGGGCGGACAGATCCGTGCGGTCACCCACCTGGACGTCTCGCGGCAGGGCATCGACAGGGCGCTCGCCGCAGTGGCGGAGATCGCCTCCGCGGCGCGCGGGTGAGGGCGGCCTGTGGAAGACGATCGGCATCGCGACGAATCGCCGCCACCGATTCCTGCAAGATCGTTACCCGCATCGGCGACGGCTGTTTCCCGTCGTTTCCTCCTCGCCTCCCACCAGTGCCTCTACTTCGCCGACCGGGAGGCGCGGACGCAGTTGCTCCATCCGTACGAACCGCGCTGCGCGGAGGACTACGCAACCCTCGCGCGCGCCGGATTCCGCCGGTCGGGCCCCGACATCTATCGACCCCGCTGCGGCGCCTGTCAGGCCTGCATACCCACCCGCGTCGCCGTGGAGCGCTTCCGCTACGGGCGGCGCTTCCGCCGCGTGCTGAAGAAGAACGCCGACCTGTCCGTGGGCGTCCGCCCGGCCGCGGTCGACGATGCCTGCTTCGATCTGTACGCCCGCTACATTCGCGGCCGCCACCGGGACGGCGAGATGTACCCGCCGTCGCGCAGCCAGTTGGAACACATCGCCCGGTCGGACTGGGCCGGGACGTTCTTTCTGAGTGCGTGGCTCGGAGGTCGGCTGGTGGCGACCGCCGTTACCGACACCCACGCGCACGGGCTGTCGGCAATCTACACGTTCTTCGATCCCGAGCTGTCGGACCGGAGCCTCGGCGTCTTCGCGATCCTCGAGCAGGTGGAGGAGTGCCGTCGCCGCGGCCTGCCGCACCTGTACCTCGGCTTCTGGATCGCCGCGTCGCCGAAGATGCGCTACAAGATCGACTACCAGCCGCTGCAGTTGCTCGTGGGCGGCAGTTGGCGGGAAGTTGAACCGGTTGCAGGGAGCGATTCCGCCCGGCTCACGCCGGCGTGAGCCGCCGGTCGGGCCACTTCGCCATCCCGGCGTCGTCCGCGCCGGAGCCTTTGCCTCGACGCCGACGCCGGATCCTCGACCCCGACGCCGGCCGCGGCCTCAAATAGGCGCCCGCGTGCCCAGATCCGCGCGTTCGGCCCGCGCCAGAGCAGCCTGGGCAATGGCGATGTCCTGGGCGGCGTTGCCCACCGACTTGAAGAGCGTGAAGTCGTGGTCCCCACGTCCGTCGGGCGCCTCTCCGTTGACGATCTCGCCGAGCTCCGCGGCGACAATGTCCCTGCCGATCAGGCCGGCCTCCGCCGGGACGACGAGATCGCCGGCTTCCGCCCAGGCGGCCTCGCGCTGATCCACCACGACGCGGGCGCGACGCACCAGGCCGGCATCGATCTCCTGCATGTCGGGACGGTAGGAGCCGACGGCGTTCACGTGCGCACCCGGCTCCAGGTCGCGGGCGTCGAACACCGGACGCGTGCTGCCGGTCGCGGTCACCACCAGGCGCGCGCCGGCGAGCGCCTCGGCCGCATCCTCCACCGCGCGCAGAACCGGCGGCGGACCCGGATCGTGCTCCGGGGTCAAGGTGTCCGCGGCTTCCGAGAGGCGGGCGGCCAGGCGCTCGGCGCTCGTCCCCGACCGCGACACGATCCGCACTTCCCGCAGCCGGCGCGTCCTGGCGAGCAGCTCGACGTGCGAGCGTCCCTGCGCGCCGGCGCCGAACACGGCCAGGACGTCGGCGTCGCGGGGCGCGAGCAGCTCCGTGGCGAGCGCGCTGCCGGCGGCGGTGCGCATTTCGGTCAACGACGCCCCGTCGAGCAACGCGCGGGCGCGGCCGGACTCCGCGTCGAGAAGCAGGACGGCGCCCTGCACCATCGGCGCGCCCCGCGAGGGGTTGTCCGGAAAGACCGACACCACCTTCGTGCCGAGCGCTCCGTGGTTGCCGAGCACGGCCGGCATGACCAGCATCAGGCCGCGGGCGCTCTCCAGGTGAGCGCGAACGGGGACCGTCGCGGTGCCGCCGGACAGCTCCCCGAACGCAATCCGCATGGCGTCCACGGCGTCCCGTGCGGTGAGCGCTCGCCGTATGTCGTCGGCCGCGAGGACCCGGACTTCCATACGGCTCGATCGCACGAGGCCCGCAGGGTTGCTACCGGACGAGGCGACCTACGCGTCGGTCCGCCACAGAGGGGTGTACGCCATGGCGCGCACCGTGGCGAGCCGTTCGACCACGTGGACCCGCTCGCCGGACTTCAACGTGATCGTCGTCGGGGCGAAGATCGCCCGTGCCGGGTTCTGGGGCTCCACCCTGGCGACTTCTCCGATGGGGATCAAGCGGGGGCGCCGAGTAGTGGTTTCGTGGCAGGCCATGAACTGTGACATCTGCAACCTCCCGTGTTGCAGGTATCGGAAGTTCCGGTACGGAGCTGTAGCCCCGCGGCCCCGCCCCTGGCGGATGCGGCTACTCGAGCGTGGCGCTCGACCCGATGACCGCGCTACGAGCGGAGCAGGACGGGAACCTGCGTGCGACGCGGGGTCCGCGGGGACCGAGGGTTACGCGCTGTTCGTAGCGAGCTTGCGGCGGGCCATCTCGCGCACCGTGCACGGCGGCTCGATGACCTTCACCCGCTCACCCGACGTCAACGTGATCGTCGAGGGGCTGAAGATGGCCCACGCCGGGTCCTGCGGCTCGACCTTGGCGACCTCTCGAATGGGGATCTGCCGGGCGCGCCGACCGCGGGTCTCATGGCAGGTCATGAACTGTGACATCCGCAACTTGCTCCTGTGTTGCAGGGTATCGGAGGTTTCGGTCTCGATCTGTAGTCGTCGAGTCGGCGCCGCCGCCGGCCGATGTCTCGCCGGCTTGCTCTACGGCGTCGGTCCGTACGATGCTCGACCCGCTGACCGTCCTGCGGGCAGAATAGCCGGGTCATGCATGCAACCGAGGCCGGCCTGCTGCGCCGCGAAGTCACCACCTTGATGTTCGACCAGTACGGCACGGTCGTCGACATGCAGGGCGGACTGACCGGGATGGTGACGCCCTTCCTGGCCGGCAAGGGCTGGCCGGGCGACCCGCACCGCTTCGTCACCTGGTGGCGGCGCACGCACTTCGAGGACTCGATGATCGACTCGCTGTGCGACCGTGGCCACACCTCCTACCGGCAGATCGGGCACCGCGCGGTGGCGCAGGTCCTGCGCCGCGCCGGGGTCGACCACACGCACGACGAGGTGCGCTGGCTCGTCTCCTGCATCGAGCGGCTGAAGCCCTTCCCCGACGTGCTCGAGGCGCTCGAACGGCTCCACGATCGGTATCGGCTCGCGATCCTCTCCAACGGCGACCGCGACATGCTGGAGGCGGCGAAGCCGCACATCGGGTACGACTTCGACGCGGTGATTTCCGTGGAGGAGGCGGGCTACTTCAAGCCGCACCAGGCGACCTACGCGAAGGCATGCGAGTTGCTGGGCGCCGACCGTTCCAGCGTGCTGTTCGTGGCCAACCACGCGTTCGACTGCATCGGCGCCAGGGCCTACGGAATGCGCACCGCGTTCATCGACCGGCGCCGGCGACCCTTCGGCGATTCCCCGCACCAGCCGGATCTGATCGTCGAGGACTTCGCCGCGCTGGCGCGGACGCTGTGCGGCTGAAGCCGCCGTCAACAAGGTGACCTTGGGGAGCCGATGAGCAACTCGGTCGAGTTGAAGGGCGTCGAGGAGACCCTGATGATCCCGCTGTGGGGAAGGGCCATCGCCACGCAAAGGGGATGCTTGATTGACGATCCGGCTGCCGTCGACCTGGTCGGACGCTTGGATTACGACTTTGGATCGAAGCTCGATCACGCGCGAGCGATTGCGTTCATGCTCGCGGTGCGGGCCGCACGCTTCGACGAAGCAGTGCGCGATTTCATAGACAGGCATCCGGACGGCGTCGTCGTCGAGCTCGGCTGCGGCCTCGACACCCGCTGGGAGAGGTGCAACGGCGACCGGGTGGACTGGTTCGATCTCGACATGCCCGCGGTGATTTCCCTGCGCCGGCGGTATTTCCAGGACGGGGAACGCAGAAAGATGCTCGCCGCTCGCCTGCAGGAGACCGCATGGCGCGACCTGGTGGGGCCAAAGGAACGTCCGTTCCTGTTTGTGGCGGAGGCCGTATTGTATTACCTGGAACCCGCTGACGTGGGTCGGTTCCTCCGTTCGATAGCCGCGAGCTTTCCCTTCAGCAGCATCGTGTTCGATACGATCGGCACAGGCGCGATGAGCCGCCAGGACGGCCACCCGCTGATGCGACACTTCGACGCGCGGTTCAAGTGGGCGGTGGACGACGTTCAGACGCTTGTGGCCGATACCGCGTACTCCGTGGTTGGCGTCGAGTTCCTGGCGGACCTGCGACGGGAAGAGCTCGGGTGCCTGCCGCTCACGAGCAGGCTGCTGCTGCTGGTGATGCGCAGAATGCGCTGGTTCAGGGAGTCCTCCCGCCTGGTCCGGTTGTCGTCCCTCGACGAGTGACGCGCTCGACGGACCCCGCTGGTTCGGCCTGGCGGAAGAACCACCCGACCGCACGCCCTGCGCGGGCGGTGGTAGCATGATCACAGGGCGACGAGGAACACATGAGCCAGATTGTCACCGAGGTCTATGACGCGTTCCGGGCAGCCAACGTGCAGGAAGACCTCGCCAAGGCCGCTGCGGGCGCCATAGCTGGCCGCGAAGACCTGGTGACCAAGCTCGACCTCGAACGTGACGTCAACCGCATGCAGACCGAGATCGGACGGGTCGACAATGACCTGAAGGCGGCAATCGCCGACCTGAAGGCCGACATGAAGTTGCTGAAGTTCGGCTACGGGCCGGCCATTCTCGGCTTGCTGATCAAGCTCGTGTTCTTCCCATGATGGAACCGGATCCACGGGCTCCCGCCGAGGTTGTCACGGCTTCCGCCATCTCGCCCATCGAAAAGAACACGAAGTCGGTGGACGGCATCTGCTCCACCCGCTCCGTGGCGCCCCAACTCCCGTCCTCGGACAGGCGCTGCCGGTCGATCCAGGCGTTGGCGAGGCCGAAGCGCTTCGCCGGCACGTGGTCGTGATGGAGGCTCTGGGCGGTGTGCAGCACGTGCGACCGCTCCAGCCCGAGATCCGACTGCAGGTGGGCGAGCATGTACTCGAAGTTGGCGTCCGCCGGCTTGTAGGAGCCGATGTCCTCGGCGGTGTAGATGGCGTCGAATTCCACCCCGAGCTTGCGATTCGAGGCGGCGATGCCGTCGCGGTGCACGTTGGACAGGATGACGAGCTTGTAGCGGCGCTTGAGAACGCGCAGCGCGTCGGCGGTGTCCGGAAACGCAGGCCAATGGGGCACGGAGGCGCCGAACGCCTCGTCGAGGTCGGTGCTGCTTTCCAGGCCCACGCTCCCGGCGATGCTCCGATGCACGCGGGCAAGCAGGTCCGGGTAGAGCAGACCGGGCGTGGCCTGTTCCTGCCGGCTCTCGCATTGCGCGAAGGCCCGGAGCCCGACGTCGCGGGTGACTCGGCCACCGCTGCCGCCGTTACGCATGATCAGGGGCTGCAGCGCATCCCAGATCCCGCACTCCCAGTCGATGAGGGTGCCGTAGCAGTCGAAGGTCAGAACGCGGTAGTCGGTCAGTCGGGGCATGAGTGCATCCCTACTGGTCCTTGAAGTAGTCGTCCGTGTGGTCCAGCCAGTCCTGCCGCGGCGGGTTGAAGATGTCGACGTCGAGCGTCTCCTCCAGCGCCTCGGCCTTGTGGGGCACGTTCGACGGCAGGTGCAGGATCTCGCCTTCGCCGACATCGACGACCTGCGCGAAGTCGTCGCCCACCCAGAATCGGAGCTTGCCCTTCAGGATGTAAGTGAGCTGCTCGTTGTGGTGCGCGTGCTCCGGCACGATCGCGCCCTTCTGCAGGTAGACGTGCGCGACCATGGTGCCGTCGCCGCAGACGATGCGGCGGTCGATGCGGTTGGTGACCCGCTCCTTCGGCATGTCGTTCCACGTAAACTTGGTGACGGTGGCTGCGTTCGGCATGGCGCCCAGTGTACGCGAGTCGCGAGGAGAACCGTCATGAAGCTGACCGCCGGGGAGCTCGCGCGGTTCGACGAGCAGGGCTACCTGTTCTTCCCGTCCCGCTTCACGGCCGACGAGGCGGCGTTGCTGCGGGCCGCCGCGGACGAGGTCTACGCCCTCGACCGCGAGGAGGTGTGGCGCGAGTCGAGCGGCGTGGCCCGCACCGCGTTCGCCGCGCACACCTACAACGAGGCGTTCCGCCGGCTCGGACGCCACCCGCGCCTGGTCGAGCCGGTGATGCAGCTCGTCGACGGCCCGGTCTACATGCACCAGTACAAGGTGAACGCCAAGGCGGCGTTCGACGGCGAGATCTGGCAGTGGCACCAGGACTTCGGCACCTGGCACCGCGACGACGAGATGCCGGAGCCGCGCGCCATGAACATCGCGGTGTTCCTGGACGAGGTGACCGCCGCCAACGGGCCGCTGCTGTTGCTGCCGGGGAGCCACAAGCAGGGGGTGTTCGAGGCCGGCCACGACCTGGAGACGACGAGCTACCCGCTCTGGACCCTGGACCGCGCCACGGTCACCCGGCTCGCCGAGCGGGGCGGTTGCGTGGCACCGACCGGGCCTCCGGGCAGCATCATCGTCTTCGCCTCGACCCTGGTCCACGCGAGCCCGCCGAACATCAGCCCGTTCGGCCGCAGCATCGTGTACCTGTCGCTCTGCCACGTCGACAATCACATCCGCCGCTTCAAGCGCGCCGCGTGGATCGCGCACCGCGACTTCGCGCCGATCGAGCCGCTGGCGGACGACTGTCTCACCGAGCTCGTACGCGCAGGCACGGCGGCCTGAGCTGCACGCGATGTACCTCTACGACCAGCTCCACGAGCGGGCGAATGCCGGCCGGCCGGTGCGGGTCGGCCTGATCGGCGCCGGCAAGTTCGGCTCGATGTTCCTCAGCCAGGTGCCGTCGGCGGTCGGGCTGGAGGTGCGCGTGATCGCGGATCTCGATCCGGACCGCGCCCGCGCCGCCTGCCGGGCCGTGGGCTGGAGCGCCGAGCGCGTCGACGGGACGCGGTTCACCTCTGACGCCGTGCACGCCATCGGGGACGGCGCCGTCGACGTCGTCGTGGAGGCGACAGGCGACCCCGCGGCGGGCATCGCGCACGCCCGCGCCGCCTTTGCGGCGCGCCGGCACATCGTGATGGTCAATGTGGAGGCCGACGTGCTGGCCGGGCCGCTGCTCGCCGCCGAGGCGCGCGAGGCGGGCGTCGTTTACACGATGGCCTACGGCGACCAGCCGGCGCTGACCTGCGAGCTGGTGGAGTGGGCGCGCTCGTGCGGCTTCGATGTGGTGGCGGCGGGGAAAGGCACCAAGTACCTGCCGTCGTACCACGCCTCGACGCCGGATACGGTATGGGAGCACTACGGGCTCACCGCCGAGCAGGCCGCGGCGGCAGGGATGAACAGCCGGATGTTCAACTCGTTCCTCGACGGAACGAAGTCCGCCATCGAGATGGCCGCTATCGCCAACGCCACCGGCCTCACGCCGCCGCCCGACGGCCTGCGGTTCCCCCCCTGTGGCAAGGAAGACCTCGCGCACGTGCTGCGGCCCGCCGGGGACGGCGGTCAGCTCCACCACAAGGGACAGGTCGAGGTGGTGTCGTCGCTCGAGCGCGACGGCCGACCCGTGCCGAACGACCTGCGCTGGGGCGTCTACGTGGTCATCGAGGCGCCCAACGACTACAGCGCGGCCTGCTTCCGCCAGTACGGGATGAACACCGACGCGACCGGCCGGTACTCCGCGATGTACAAGCCGTTCCACCTCATCGGGTTGGAGCTGAACGTGTCGATTCTCGCCGCCGGGCTGCTGGGGAAGCCCACCGGGGCCACCCGCGGCTTCGTGGGCGACGTGGCGGCGACCGCCAAGCGCGATCTCACGGCGGGGGAGACCCTCGACGGCGAGGGCGGGTTCACCGTCTACGGCAAGCTGCTTCCGGCGCGGGCATCGCTGGAACGCGGGGCGCTGCCGATCGGGCTCGCTCACGGGGTGGCATTGAAGCGTGCCGTCGGCGCGGGCGAGGTGGTGCGGTGGGAGGATGTCGACTTCGATCCGAGCGTCGAGGCCGTCATGGCGCGGCGCCAGATGGAGACGCGCTTTGCCGGCCTGACGGCTCAGCGCTTTGCGGGCGGGTTGGAGGCGCGTCCTGCCGGCGCGCGCCGCGATGCGGTGTCCGGATGAGTCACCGCGCGACGCCTAGTCGCGACGACGGTCGGCGCGAGTCGAGACTGGAGGACTCAGGTGGCACCGCTTGACCTCGACGAGTTGCGAAACTACGCCAGACGCGACTGGGGGATGCCGGAACGGCTGGCCCGCAGGCAGCGGACGAAGCTGGCGGTTGCGCAGAAGGTCCGACTGGCCATCGACCTCTACGAAGCGGCGCGCGCCACCAGGCCCGAGTGGCCGAACGACGCGGTTCGCCGCGCCGACCTCGGTAACCACCAGCGCGTACGTGCGCTGCTCGATCGCGCCGCCGATGTCGGCCGTCGGTGCCTTGTCCTTGCCGCGGTCCTGTTGCTGAACGGCTGCATGGAGTCGGCGCGCAACATAGTCGCGCAAGACCAGACGCCTGCGCGGCTGCGTATCGAGGTCAGCTACTCTGCCGTCCTCCACGACGGCCCGCTCACCGGACGCCTTTTCCTGGGCCTCAGTCCGACGGCGGACCCGGAGCCGCGGATCGCCGCCTACAACTCCGCGCGGCAACGCGATGGCCGGGTGCCCTTCTTCGCGACGGACGTGACCCAGGTCGGACCCGGCGAGTCGATGGTCATCGACGCCGCGGCGGACGGCTATCCCTACGCGCGCCTGGGTGAACTGCCGCCGGGCGACTACTGGGTGCAGGCGCTGGTTCACGTCTACACGGAGTACCACCGCCAGGACGGCCACGTCATCCGGGCGCCGCAGGACCAGTGGGAAGGCCAGCGCTGGGCGTTCTCCCCGGGCAACCTCGTCAGCACGCCTCGACGCGTTCGCGTGGACCCGGGCTCGGACATCCCGATCCACCTGGAACTCACGGACGAGATCTCTCCCGTCGACGTACCGCCGGACACCGAGTGGGTCAAGCACGTCCGGATGCAGAGCCGCATCCTCAGCGACTGGTGGGGACACCCGATGTACCTCGGGGCGGTGGTCCTGCTGCCGCGCGGCTACGACGAGAATCCCGAGCTGCGCTACCCGGTCGTGTTCGAGGCCGACCACTTCAAGCTGGACCCCGCCTTCGGCTTCACGACGGAGCCGCCGTCGGGCGGGCCGCAGCTCTTCGCGCAGATGATGCGCGAGTCGGGCGGGTTGCGCGAATCGGGGTACGAATTCCAGCGCGCGTGGACGGGCGCGGACTTCCCGCGCATGATCGCGGTCACGATCCAGCATCCCACGCCCTTCTTCGACGACTCCTACGGCCTGAACTCGGCGAACAACGGCCCCTACGGCGACGCCATCCACCAGGAGTTGATTCCACATCTGGAAGAGAACTTCCGGATGATCGGCGAGCCGTACGCCCGCGTGATCACGGGCGGCTCCACCGGCGGCTGGATCTCGCTGGCCTCCCAGATCCACTATCCGACGTTCTACGGCGGGACCTGGACCTTCTACCCCGATCCGGTCGACTTCCGCCGCTACCAGTTGATCGACATCTACGAGGATGAAAGCGCGTTTCTGGTCCCGGACGCCGTGCCGGGCGCCCCCGAGCGCATGTTCCAGCGGACCATCGAGGGACAGCCGGTCGGCAGCGTCCGGCAGTTGAGCCAGCTCGAGCGGGCCCAGGGCTCGCGCGGCCGATCCGGGGGGCAGATCGATGCCTGGAACGCCGCGTACGGGCCGACCGACGAGGACGGCTATCCGCGGCGTCTCTGGAATCTGGAGACGGGCGTCATCGACCACGAGGTGGCGCACTATATGCGCGACAACGGGTACGACCTGCGGCACTATCTGGAAGAGAACTGGCCGCGCATCGGCCCGGACATCGTCGGCAAGATCCGGATCTACAACCCCGAGATGGACCAGTTCTACCTGCCGTACGCCGTGTATCTGCTGGAGGAGTTCCTCGAAGGCACGACGGATCCGCACTACGGCGGCGAGATTATCCACGGCCGCCCGATGAAGGGCCACGGCTGGTCGCCCTTCACCAACGCCGATCTGATCCGGCGAATGGCGGACCATATCGCCGCCAACGCGCCGGCCGGCGCGTCGACGCCGTGGTACGAGGCGGGATCACGATAGCGTATCCGGGGCGGGCGTCGCCGCGTCTCCGCGGGGGGCCATGCATCCCGGCGTTCGCTGTCGGGGCGGTAGGAGCCGGCGTTCACGGCGCGCCCGGCTCGACCCGTATTCCCGTGCGGTCGTTCGCGAGCGCACGGCCGAGGTCATTTCAGGTCGACCCGGCTCACCTTGACCAGACGATGTCCCACCAGGTCGACGACGGCCTGCGCCTGCTCAAGCGGGATGTAGCCTATCAGCGGCTCGTACTGACCGTCGGCCGGGTCCATCTCGATGAACAGCACTTCGGTCAGAACCGGCCGGAAATGCTCCATCCGGAGGAGAACCGGTCCACAGATGTCGCCGCTGACGACCGCCTGCGTCGCCGTCTCGACGGCGACCGTATCGAGGGTCGTGAGCGTTCCCAGGCGGTCCCGCCAGACGTTCGGGAGCGTCAGGTAGGCAGCGCCCGTGTCGACCAGCGCATCGCAACGGATACGGAAGGTCGCGTCGGTCCCGTTCTCGATCGTCGCTTCGACTGCGATCCGGCCCATGATGGTGTTCCCGTGTCGAAGCAGTGTACCCCGGCCGCGGTTGGCGACCCGCACAAGGCGACGGGCGACCCCCCGGCGGGCATCGTTTCGTGATGGTCAACGTCGCGGCGGACCTGCTGGTCGGACCGCTGCTCGCGGCCGAGGCGCGCGGCGGGCGTGGTCCACACGATGGCCTGCGGCGATCAGCCCGCGCTCACCTGCGAGCTGGTGAGCGCGGCCGCGCTCGTGCGGCTTCGGGGAGCTGACCTGGAGACCGGCGTCATCGACCGTGAGGTGGGGTCGCCGTTCACCAACGCCGATCTGATCCGGCGAATGGCGGACCACATCGCCGGCAACGCCCTGGCGGGAGCGTCGATGGCATGGTACTCGGGCCGGTTCCGATAGCTGATTCAGTTGACTGTGAAGTCGCCGCGGTAGTCCAGAGTTGTCACATCGCCACAGTAGATTTTACCGGCGGCGGCAAAGTCCCGCTGATCGAACGTTCCACGGTCCTCAGCCGTAAACATCAGCTCGATCTCGCTACGACCGTCGTTCTGCAATGTGATCTCGATCTGCGCGGAACGTGGACCGGTGCGCGTGTACGACCATGTCATCGTCGTGTCAGCGAAGAGTCTGTCGTCGCGATTCACACGGAGCGTATCAGCGTCCTCGAAGTAGTAGCGGATGACGGTCCCAGGGAGCGCAGTGCACCGCGTATCCGTCTGCCTGATGGTGGCTACCACCGTGCGACCGATGATGTTTGCCGGCGCGATCATCGTTTCGGTTGGCGCGGTCGGTGTCGTCGCCCCACCATCGCCGCAAGCGACTGAAAAAAGGCAGGCCAGCAGCAATCCACGGTTCAGCATGGGCTACCTCAAGCAGCGGGGCGACTGCGACGGCGTCGTGTTCAAGAGCGTGACGAACCTGCCGAAGTCGTCATCGGTGTGGATCACACCGTCAGGTCCCTCGAAGAAGTACACTTCTACGAAGTCGACCGCCCCGTCGCCGTTGACATCCGCGGGCGCAGCGTTGCCGCCGAAGTACATGTCGGCGCGCTGGAACGGCTCCGGTGACATCGGCCGAAACTGGCCGCTCCCGTTGTTGATGTAGACCATAGGTGCTTGCGCGCTCACGCGGTACAACTGTCGCACCATGACGAGGTCGATACAGCCGTCCCGGTCGATGTCGTGTGTGGCGATGTTACCGCTGTTGATAAGGGGCTCGCCGTTTGGCATTCGCTCCGGAGTGGTCGCCTCCTGCCCCTTGACCCAAGTATCCGTCTCGTCGCCGAACCACACGCCCCCGCCGGGAAGCGGCACGCGGCGATTGACCAGGACTTGTATATAGCGTCCCGTCCACGGAATCACCGCGCCTGGCGGACCGTCGTCGTTCCGGGTGTGCACGGACAGCAGATCCTGAAATCCGTCGCCGTTTACGTCGAAATGCGTATGCCCGCCGACCGACGTAAAGCCATCGGCGAACCGCACGCGCGGCAGGTCGATGCGTGCCGGGTAGTGGCCGGTGCCGTCGTTGAGCATGACGATGCTGGATTGGTTGAAGGTAGTCTGATCCAGGCCGCGATTCTGCGCAAGGGCCAGATCGAGGTCGCCGTCGTTGTCCAAGTCCACTAGCCCGGAAGATTCGCGGCGGGTGTGATTTTCGGTACAGACACAAGAGCCTCCGCGTGGTACAAGTGTAGTGGCAACAAGCACTTACACCACCACGGAGGCCCCTGCGTGACGACCGACACTGTATCACAGACTGTTCTGTTCCCGGATCTGTTCGACAAGCCGCTGTTCGCCCAGTTCAACCAGGAGCAGGCCAGCTCCGACGGCGGGGCGGTTCTGCTGAAGGCCGCCGAGCGCGTCTACGGTCTGGTCAAGGCGTTCGCCGGGTGCCTGTTCGACAAGCGGGCGCCGGACAAGACCCGTCACACGCTCGCGGACCTGGTCGGCCAGCGCATCTTCGGCATCGCCTGCGGCCATCCCGACTGCAACGACGGCGACCACCTCGCCGACGACCCGGTGCACAAGCTGTTGCTCGACAGAGACCCGGTTTCGGGTGAGCGCCTGGCATCGCAGCCGACCCTGTCGCGGTTCGAGAACGCGTTCAACCGCTGCGCGCTCTACCGCATGGCGGACGAGTTGGCGACGCGGGTCATCGAGCGCCATCGCCGCCGTCTGGACGGGCAGGCGCGGTGCATCACCATCGACCTGGACCCGACGGACGACCCGACGCACGGGGCGCAGCAGTACACCCTGTTCAACGGGTACTACGACAACTGGTGCTACCTGCCGCTGCTGGCCTTCCTGCGCTTCGACCGCGAATCCGAGCAATATCTGTGCGCGGCGCTGCTGCGGCACGGCAAGGCGGTCGCCTCCGACGGAACGGTCGGGCTGTTGTCGCGTTTGCTGCCGCTGGTGCGCCGGGCGTTTCCGCGGGCACGCATTCTCGTTCGGCTCGACGGGGGCTTTGCCAGCCCGGCGGTCTTCGACTTCCTGGAGGCGCAGCCGCGGCTCGATTACGTGGTCGCGATGGCGAAGAACGCGGTCCTGCTGCGACACGCCGAGCCGGCCATGCTGGTGGCGCGGGCGCGCACTTGGCGCAGCGACCAGACCGAGCACGTCTACACCGAGACCGACGAGTATCGGGCCGGCAAATGGAGTCACGCGCGCCGCGTCGTGATCAAGGCCGAGGTCGTTCGCCTCGGGGACCGCGAGCCGCGGGACAACCCGCGCTTCGTGGTGACGAACCTGCGGCAGACGCCGCGCTTCATCTACGAGAAGGTCTACTGCGCGCGCGGCGACGTCGAGAACCGGATCAAGGAGCTGAAGGCCCTGCAGATCGACCGCACGAGTTGCCAGAAGTTCTCACCGAACCAGTTGCGCGTCCTGCTGACGGCCGCCGCCTACGTGCTGATGCAGGAGTTGCGGTTGCGCGCCGCCGACACCGCGTGTGCCCGCGCACAGGTGCCTTGGCTGCGCGACCGGCTGCTGAAGCTCGGCGTCCAGGTGGTGCGCTCGGTGCGTCGCATCGTCCTGCGCCTGCCGCGCGCGACACCGGACTTGGTGGCGTGGCGACAGATCGCGTTCGCGCTCGGGGCGCGCACCGGATAGCGTTCTGTCGCACGTCATATCGCTGCCGGCCGGTCGGCTGCCAAGCGCCCGCAACGGGGACGTGTGTGCAGCTATCGTCTTCGGCACCCGTCATCACGTCCATGGGGCGCTCAACCACGCCGCCACGCGTGGTTGAGGACGTTCCGGGGGCCACCCGCCGGTCACTACCCGCCGTCGGTGACCGAATCCGGTCTCGTCACCGCCTCCCGGAGGCCGAGTCCGGGACGTCGTGCATGATGCGGGCTAGGTGACCTTCCAGGTGATACCAGTACTCATCCGGCCAGTTGTAGCGCAGCGCAGGCGGTGCTCGATCCTCGTCGAGCGTAAACGTGCCGTCGCCATTGTTCACCATGAAGTGGCTGGAAACGTTGGCGCCGCCGATACTATCGACCCACAGATCTACGTCGCCGTCGCCGTCGATATCGCCCGATGTCGCCGACTTCAGATGGAGGTCGGCCGGGCCGGAATAGTCGGGGTTCGGCCGCAATTCGTGTTCGCGTGTGACCGCGTCGGCCAGTGCCGCCGAGTGCTCGAATTGGCCGCTCGGCGTGCTGAGGAATAGCTGCGGCGGATTCCCGTATCCATTGCTCGCCGCCCAGACGTAGACACCCGCATCGAACACCGCAAAATCGAGACGGCCATCGCCGTTGAAGTCGTCCGTGACGACGACCGGGGTGCGGGCTCGGATCGACGGGAGCATCTCCGCCGACGCCAACCGGAGTCGCCCCTCACGGGTCCCGAGGAACACCAGCACCGGCGGCTTGTCCAGCCGGTCTTCCGCCGTCTCGCTCCCGTCGTTCGGGTTAGCGCCCGCGATGATGTCGTCCCGGCCGTCCTCATTGAGGTCCGCTACGGCGACGATGACCTGGATGCGGTTGAAGCGGCCCGCCGTCTGGACGGCCGAGAAGGACGACTGCGCGTGGACGACGGCGCCGGGTAGCAGACAGCAAGCGACGAGTGCCACGGCTCGCAACATATGGAGCAACCCTCCATTCAGGCGTCTCTGGCGATCACGCGGTCCACCCTGTTTGTGTTTGGCCGGGCGTACAGCAGCAAGGGGGAGCCACGGCGCAGTATGAAGCTGTCGTGCCGGGACGTCCAGCGCCCGGCGATCGAATGCGGCCCGTCGGCGTTTCGCGGCGCAATCTCGCGGTGCCCCCGGTGGATCGTCTCCCAAGCCAGTCCAGTGGCCGACGAGACCAAGGCGTCTCCGTCATAGCCGATGGCCATCGACGCGACGACTGCGCGCGGCGAGCATAGGTACCACCACGACGTACTTCTCAACAATGGCCGCTTCCAGATCCAGGTCCCGCTTCATGCGGGCCAGCAGGGCCGGAATCCTGAAAGTGGGAGGCGAAGTCGTCTCGTACGGCATATTGTATCTACAATATGTGGATGTTGTGTGTGGCCTCTGTTCGAATGGGACGACACGAAGCGGCAGGCGAATTCCGTCAAGCACGGGGTGGACTTGGCCGCATCGATGCCTTCGATTGGGAGACCGCATTGATCGAGCCGGATACCCGGCACGAGGAACCACGTTGGGTCGCGAAATCGGCTTCATCGGTAGCCGACTTCATGTCGCAGTTTATGCGAAGCGCGGTACCCGTCGTCGGGTCATCAGCCTGCGCAAGGCCAATGCTCGGGAGGTGCGCAATCATGCCGAAGCCGAACCCTGACACGCCCGTGCCGACCCCCGAGGAAGATGCCGCGATCAATGCCGGGATCGCAGCCGACCCGGACACCGAGGAACTGGACGACGCTTGGTTCGCGCGTGCCCAGCCAGCGTCGGTCGTGGACCCTGACCTCGTGGAGCGCGTCAGACGCGGGCGAGGCAGACAGAAGTCGCCTACCAAGGAGCAGGTCACGATTCGCCTGGACGCGGACATCACCGCACACTTTCGGGCGGGCGGTCCGGGTTGGCAGACGCGCCTGAACAACACCCTGCGCCGCGCGGTGTTCGGGCGGTCGTAACCTAGGGACTGCCTGTCAACTATCGCCGTTCGCTCGTGGCATCCCGCTCCAGACAGACCCCCTGCGGCACCCCGTCCACTTCGATTCCGTCGACTGCCGCCCGGGCGCTGGCTTCCTCGAGGGCGTACAGCGGATCCAGCATGCGCGCCGTCGTCACCGACTCGTGACCGGCGAAGCGGACCCGCCACTGCAGCCGGCCGTCGAACGCCTCGGGCACGACCATCACGCAGGCGAATCGCTGCCGCCCCGGCAGGAACACGGTGGGCTGGCCGCGGTCGGCCGCACCCGTGAGGAACGCGTTGTCCTGCCCCTCGACCGTGACGTCGACGCGGTTCACGTTGTGGTAGCCGTACGCCAGCGTCAGGGACCCGTCGGCGTTTCGTACGAACCCGTCGTAGATGAGGTAGATGGGGTGGCGCGGCTGGGCCGCGACCAGGGACGCGGCGACCACGGCAGGCGGCACGGCAAGCGCGGCAACGGTGGCAACGGCGGCAAAGACGGCAGCCAGCGAGAGTACGAGAGCGCCGCGCGGCACGGACTACTCCTCCGCCTGCAGCGCGGCGTACTCCTCCTCCGAGATGTGGAAGTAGTCCAGCCAGCCGATGTTCATCTCGTCGATGGTCCGCTGCCCCCAGCCGACGGCCGCGGTGGGATCGGGATTGACCCGGTTGGCGGCCGAGTTGTCGTGGTACGCGGTCACGTGCATGACGGTCCCGGCCGGCAGGGTCAGCGGCGTCTCGTACACGTAGGTCGGCTGCCAGTCCCACGCGAAGCGGTCGACGTCGGCCAACAGCTCCGGCCGTCCGTCGTCCGGGCGGATCGCTTCCAGGGTCATCGCCTTGCCGCGGTAGTGCATATGCGGCTGGAAGCTGATGATGCGGGTCGGCTCGGGCAGGGTGAAGTAGGCGTCGCTGCGCGCGCTGGCCTCGCCGGGCGGGATGATCAGGTCATGGCGATTGGACACCGCCTTGGTCGTGACCACGTAGTCCGGCTCGTAGCCCGATGGGTAGAACTTGATGCCGACACTGGTTTGGTCGGTAAAGCTCCGCTCGTCGTCCGGCAGGTAGTGAAGCTGCAGCCGAATCCGGTCTTCCTTGCGGAGCAGCCGCGCGTAGCCGTCCTCGAAGTAGTCGCCGACGAAGTCACCGCGCGCCCGGTTGGCAAGCAGCTCGCGCACCCCGCGGGGGCCGCCGCCGGCCGACTCGTCTTCCTCGTCCCGTACCGCGTACACCAGCACGTGGTGCACGACACGCGACTCGCCCGGCATCACCTGGATCCACTTGATGTAGCGGTCCTCGGTGAGGCCGGTCTCCATCTCCGGTTCCGGATAGGTCTCGATCGAGTTCGGCGGCACGACGACCGGCGGGCTGGTGACCACCAGGTCCGGTTCCTCGCCGTGGTACCAGGTATCGACCGCCGGCCACGCAGCCGGCGGCGGCGCGTCCGCCGGGTTGCCGCGCGGGGCGCCCTGGTCGACCCAGCGCGCGACGGTGGCTATCTCGGCGTCGCTCAGCGAGGGGTCGTCGCGATACCTGCCCACCGTACGGTCGGCGAACCAGGGCGGCATCACGCGCGCCTCGACGCGCTGCTTGATGGAGCGCGCCCACGGCCGGACCTCGTCGTAGGTCAGGAGCGACATCGGCGTGAACATGTCCGGCCGGTGGCACACTTGGCAGGAGCGCTGCAGGATGGGCAGCACGTCGCGAGCGAACGTCGGGTGCTCGGGGACCGTCCCGCCGTCGTTCGCGGCCGCGGCGGCCGGATTCAGTCCCGCCAACGCAAGCAGCAGGACGGCGCTCACCGAGACCTTCGACAACGGCATTCTCACTGTCTCCTCGCGAAAACGGCCGGCAGGGCTCCCGGCGCTCCCTGAACTGTCAGGCGCGGGGAAGGCCCCCGCGTGACCTCGCGAAAACGGCCGGCAGGGCTCCCGACGCTCCAGATGCCGGGAATGAAGCCCGCCGGCCGCTTCAGCTTCTTCCGCCCAGGTTCATTCGCACCCAGACTCAACGCGCCTTGGCTCACTCCGTCACCACGAACGTGACGTCCTCGTAGGTTCCCAGCCCCCCGTCGTGGGCGATGCAGCGCAGCACGTAGGTGCCGGGCTCGCTGAAGGTCGCCTGCACCACCCACTTGTTGTCCGGGGGCGGATCGGGGGTCTCCCACCCGGCGCCCCACGGCGAGTTCGAGTTCGCCCGCGTGTCCTCCCAGACCTTGGCCTGCACCGGATCGAAGGTCACCGGAACCGCCCCCCGGTAGACGAACCAGGAGAGCCGCAGGCCCCTCGCCGCGATCGGGGTCAGGCTGGTCGGTCGCGCCGGATCCACGGGACGCATCGCCCGCGGCGTCGGCAGGCCGTCCTCGTCGTGCGCCACCGCGGTCAGGGTCACCGGCTGCCCGACGCTGACCTTCCTGGTCTTCTCGCCTTGCACGGTCAGCGCGGGACCCACGTTCTTGAACAGCTCGCCGGAGACGCCCGCCCCGTTGTTCGCCATCCGGACGTTGTTGTCCATGTAGTAGTCGGGCAGCAGCGTCCCGTAGGCGCGCTTCGTCTCGCCGTTGGGGCTGGTGAGCGTCCACACCAGCTCCTTGTCGCCGAAGTCCGCCGGGACCCGGATCCGGAACAGGAACCGGTTGCGCCGCGGCAGGAACCAGGTCGGCTGTCCCTGATCGGGTCCGCCGGGCTCGATGCTGTTGCCGGGGCCGATCGGGATGTGGAGCTCCTCCTCCCAGTTCCGGTTCAGCGTCCCGAACACCAGGTTGAAGGAGCCGTCCGGGTTCTGCTCCCACCCTTCGTAGGCGGGGACCACTTCCTGCCCGAAGTCGTAGGCCCGCCGCATGCGTTGCGCGCTCGCGTCCTGCACGATCAGGCCGACGAGCAACCCGGCCAGGAGAATGAGCGCGAGCGGCCCGCGGGGCAGCCGCGCTCCCAGGGGTCTCACTGTCCGCCCCCGGCGTCGGCCGGCTCCACCTCCACCGTGCCGCAGAGCGGACAGCCGGTGGTCACCTCGCCGTCGGCGAGGCCGAGGTTCGCGCGCCGCTTGGCCATCTCGGCCGCGAACTCCTCGTCGGTCATGTAGACCCCGCGCATCAGATTGATGAACATCTGGTCGACCGAGCGGTGGCCGCCGCCCGACCAGTTGCGCGGATCGGGCACATTGGGGTTCGCGGGCGAGTTGTCGAAGTAGCCGGTCATCCGCAGGATGGTGCCCTTGGGCAGCAGCGGCGCCGCGTCGTCCTCGTAGTTGTAGACCCGCACCCAGCTATGGTCGTAGCCGGCGCAGTTGAGCGTCTGCACGTGATGCCCCCAGATGGCGTCCAGGCACATCCGCACGCCGGGCGCGTGCATGTGGGGCTCGAAGATCGTGATCAGCGTGTTCTCCGGCAGCGTGAAGTAGGCCTCCATCTGCTGGTCGGGATCCATCGCCTCGATGTCGAGGTCGACCCCGTTGCCGAAGGACATGCGCACCCACTTGCGGGTCGGCTGGTAGCCGCGGGGATGGAACTTGAAGCCGACCTTCAGGTGCGCCCGCGTGTCCGCGCCGTTGGCGTGCAGGTGCATCGAGTTGAACTGAAGACTCGATCCCGCCTTCATGATCTTGCCTGCCTCGGGGTCGAAGACGTCGGCGTTGCGCCCCACCTCGTGGGTCGGCCAGCGGCGCTGCGCGGCCAGCGGGTCGTCCTCGTTCGGATCGGGATCCGGATCGGTAACGCCGAGCGTGGCGTGGTGCACGACGAAGAGCCCGCCGACGGTGGCGCGGGTCTCGCCCTCGCTGCGCTCGGTGATCTCCTTGTACTCCATCGCGGCGACGTAGCGGTCTTCCATCAGCCCGGTCGGCACCTCGCCGATGGAGCCCCACCAGTCGGGCGCGTCGCCCGCGATCTCGAAACTCGGGGACGACACGATGAGGTCGGGCTGACCGATCTCCCATTCGTCCACGTCGATGAACGGCACCGGCGGGGGCAGGTCGGCCGGATTGCCCCGCGGGGCGCCGTTGTCCGCCCACCTCGCGATCAGGGCGATCTCGTGGTCGCTCAGCGACGGATCGTCCTTGAACTGCTGGATGCCGATGTCCTTCTCGATGTACCACGGGGGCATCACGCCCGGCTTGTCGCGGAGCCCCGTGCGGTACTTGATGGCGCGGGCCCACGGCCGCACCTCTTCGTAGTCGATCAGCGACATCGGGGCCAGCGAGTCGGGCCGATGGCACTTCTGACAGCTCCGCTGCAGGATGGGGGCGATGTCGCGGGTGAACGTGACCTCGTCCGAGGCCGCGGCCTGCGCGGCCGCCGGGGACGGCAGCGCGACGACCGCCGCGACCGCCGTGGAGAGCAACACCTGCCAGGCGAACGTCCGCCGCCGGTTGCACGTCGTCATCTGCGGTCTCCTCCGTGCGAACGCGCGTTTCCGGCCAGAGTCCAGAAACCCATTCTAGGAGCCCGTTCGGTAAACCGCAATGGGATCACGGCATGAAGCGGCCGCCGCTGACGTGCAGCGTCTGTCCGGTGACATAGGGTTCGCCGGGGTCGGCCAGCGCGAGCACGGCCCGCGCGACCGCTTCCGGACTGCCGGCGGCATGGCCGGCGTCGTCGAGATGGGGAGGCCGCCGGCCGTCGGGCCGGACGCCGGTGTCGATCGCGCCCGGGACGACGCAGTTGGCCCGGATCCGGCCCAGGCCCTCCTCGGCCAGTGCGCGCGTCAGCCCGATCAGGCCCGCCTTGGCCGTGATCACATGGACGCGGCCCCGCTTGGGCCGGTGGGCGCTGAGACCGCCGATGTTGACGACGGCGCCGTTGCGGTCCTGCGGCAGACGGCGGAACAGCTCCCGCGACGTCAGGAACGCGCCGGTCAGCGTCACATCGAGGACCGCTGTCCAGGCGGCGCGCGTCGTCGTCTCCAGGGGTTCGTCGGGGCGTATCGCGGCGTTGTTGACCAGGATGGACACGGGGCCAAGACGCGCGCCGATCTCGTCGAAGCCGTGCAGGACAGCGGACTCGTCGTCGACGCGCACCAGCATGCCGCAGCGATCGTCCACGCCGCCGTCGATCGCGTCCAGCGCCTCTTCCAGCGCCACCGGGTCCGACGCGCCCCAGATGCAGACCCGGGCGCCGGCGGCGCGGAGGGTCCGCGCGATCGCCAGGCCGATGTTCCGGCTGCCGCCGGTTACCAGGGCCACTTCCGCGCCCAGATCGGTGGCTGGATTCATGTCGCTGACCGCGCCCCGATGTTACCAAAGCAGGCTCTTGCCCTTGATGGGCCGGAACCGCAGTCGTCCTTGCTGCCGAAAGTCCGGGCGTCGGCGATAATGGAGGTGGCCATCCCGCCGCCGCGTGGGCTGACGGGCAAGCCGGTCTGCGACCGGGCGCGGACGGTGTCAAGGCCGTACCCCACGTAACGGGGCGGCGCGTAGCGCCGTAGTCGGGACAACCTCGGTGAGTTGAATCGGCCGCCGGGCGGGCCGGGGATTCTGGAGTCGCTGATGTCTGACCGTTGCACGCCCTGCCGGATGATCGCGGCGCTCGCCTGCGCCGTCGTCTGGTGCCTGACCGCCGTGCTCGACGCCGAGGACTGGCCGCAGTGGCGCGGCGTCGACCGGGCCGCGGTGTGGCACGAGACCGGCATCGTCGAGCGCTTTGCCGAAAGCGGGCTCATCGTCAAGTGGCGCGCGCCGGTGCGCGCCGGCTTCGCCGGACCGGCCGTTGCCGACGGCCGCGTCTTCGTTCCCGACTATCAGGAGACGCCGGGGAGCCGCACGATGGACGGTCATGAGCGGCTCGTGGTGCTCGACGAGGTGACCGGAGCGGTTCTCTGGACGCGGGAATGGCCGGCCACCTACCGCAACATCGTCCCGGTGTTCGCCACCGGCCCCCGGGCCACGCCGACGGTGGACGGCGACCGCGTCTACATCCTCGGGGCGGCCGGCATGCTGTCGTGCTTCGATACCGCGAGCGGCGACCTGATCTGGCAGATCGACACCGTCGTCGACTACGACGTCACCGTGCCGGTCTACGGCGTTGCGCACTCGCCGCTCGTGGAGGACGAGCTCCTGATCACGCTGCTCGGCGGCGAGCCCGACGCCATGGTGGTGGCCTTCGACAAGGCGACGGGCGCCGAGGTGTGGCGCGCGCTCGATACGAATTCGGAAGCGGGGTACTCCTCCCCGATCGTGACCACCGCGGGGGGCGTGCGGCAGTTGATCGTCTGGCACCCGGCCGGGGTCACGTCGCTCGACCCTGCCACCGGCGGTACCTGGTGGGAGCATGACTTCCCGATCCCGAGCGGGCTGACGATCGGCACGCCGGTCCGCAGCGGGCGCTACCTGCTCATCACGCAGGTGGAAAACGGCGGCCTGATGCTGGCCCTCAACCCCGACCGTCCGGCGGCGCGCCTGGTCTGGACCGGCACCAACCCCAACCGCACCGACCGCCCCGTGCAGCGCTCCATGACGTCGACGCCGATCGTGGTTGGCGACGCGATCTATGGCCTCAACAGCTACGGCGAGCTGCGCGGCGTGGACGCGACGAGTGGCGAACGCTTGTGGTCAAGCGACCGCCTCGTGCCCGAGGACCGCTGGGCCAGCTCACACCTCGTGCAGCACGAGGGCCGCGCTCTCATCTCCGTCGAGACCGGCGAGCTGGTCATCGCCCGCTTCACGCCGGCCGGCTACGAGGAGGTCGACCGCACGCACCTGCTGACGCCCACCACCCGTACCCGGGGCGGCGGCTCCAACCGCTGGAGAAACGTCGACCGCGCCGTCCTGTGGGCGCATCCGGCGTTCGCGAACGGCCATGTCATCGCGCGCAACGACGCCGAGGTCGTCCGCGTGTCGCTGGCCGCCGCGGACTACGAGTAGAGCCGGAGCCGGTACGTCGCTGGGATGACGCGCATGGCCGACGCCCGACTCGAAGTGATCGCCGACGCGGGGCGGCAGGTCCGCATCGACAAGGCTCCGTTCCGCCTTGGCCGGCGGGCCGAGAGCGACCTGGTACTGCCGCGGGGAGAGGTCTCCCGCGACCATGCCGAGATAGTGGCGGCCGGTTCCGGCTACGCCATCAAGGACCGGGGCTCCCGCTACGGCACCTTCATCAACGACGAGGCGGTAGCCGAACGGGTGCTCGCCGACGGCGATCGGATCCGCCTGGGTCGAGCCGGCGGCGCCGAGCTTGTCTTTCGCCTTGCGGCGGCGTTGCCCACGGTCCGGGATGCCGGCGCGGGTACGGCCGCGGCGGCCGAGCTGCGGCAGATGGCGGCGCTGCTGGAGGGGCTCCGCGCCCTCAGCTCGGCCCGCGTTCTCGATGACGTGTTGGCCCTCGTGATGGACTCGGCCATCACGGTGAGCGGCGCCGAGCGCGGGTTCATCATGCTCGCGAACGACGACGGTGCGCTCGACCTGAAGATGGCGCGAGCCCGCGGCCGAAAGACCCTGCCGGGCAGTGGCTTCAAGACCAGCCGCAAGATCCCCGAGGAAGTGTTTCGCACGGGCCGGACGCGCAACGAGGCCAATCTGCTGGACGGTGACCTTGCCGCCGCGCACGTGGGCACGGTGGCGCTGGGGATTCGACACGTGATCTGCGTGCCGTTGCGCCTGATGCGGTTCTCGGACGCGGCAGCGGCGGGACCGGCGGCAGAGGAGGAGGAGCAGCAGCAACGGATCGGCGTGCTGTACCTCGACAGCCGTGACAAGGCGAAGCTGTTGTCTCCTGCCACGGAAAGCGCACTGGAGACCCTGGCCAACGAGGCGGCAGTGGCCATCCAGAACGCGGAGCTGTACCGGGCCGCGCTCGACAACGCCAGGTTGGAGCGCGAGATGCAGACCGCGGCGGAAATCCAGCAGGCGCTGCTCCCGAACCGGCGGCGGTCCGGCGCGTTCTTCGAGGCCGCGGCGGCGACGCTGCCGTGCCGATCCATTGGCGGCGACTTCTTCGACTACGTCGACCGGCCCGATGGGTCCCTTGCCTTCGCCCTCGGTGATGTGGCCGGGAAGGGTCCCCCCGCGGCCCTGCTCGGCGCCTTGATGCAGGGCTCGCTCGAGGCGGAAGGCGGCAGGGGAGCGGGCCCTGCTGCGACGCTGAGCACGGTGAACACCGCGCTGGTTCGTCGCGGCATCCAGGGTCGCTTCGTGACGCTCTTCTACGCGATGCTGGATCCCCGGGGCCGGCTGGTCTACTGCAACGCCGGACACAACGCACCCGTGCTGGTGCGGGCGGATGGTGTCGAGCGCCTGGAGACAGGCGGGATGGTGCTGGGACTCTACGACGGCGTCCCGTACGACGAAGGGACGGTGATCCTTCAGCCCGGCGACTGCGTCGTGCTGTTCAGCGACGGCGTGTCGGAGGCCATGAACGCGGAAGGTGAGGAGTACGGCGACGACCGCCTTCTCGAGTGCCTGACAGACACTTCCGGTCCCGAGTGCGAGGCCTGCCTGCGGGAGATCTTCGCCAGCGTCGAGCGATTCACCGCTGGCGCGCCGCAGCACGACGACGTGACGGCGATGGTCGTCCGCTATCGACCGCGCGCGTCGGCAGCGACGTAGTTGCTGAGCCCGGCACCCGTGCCGTCAGGCGGCACGTCTCGACCCGTTTCGCGAAGAAGACAAGTCACCAACAAACACGGAGTCCTTCGAGTCTCGCCTGCAGACGTGTGCTCGCTTGAGCAGAAACAGCCTTCCTGAAGCAGGTTCGGCGGGCATTACAAGAGGTGGGCGCACGCACGGAGAGCGCCCCGACGCGCGCCCCCTGGGCCGGCTGGACGAAGACCGCCGAGCAGGTCCTGGAGGCCTCGTGGGTGGGCTCCATCACGGTTCGACCCGTCGAAGAGGCATACAGCCATCGTGCCCGCCTGGCGTGATACGATGGCCATTTTCTGTGCGGAATCGCGCGTCGCCACCGCGGTAGATCGGGGTCGACCGGCCTCTGCGCGTCGGGGCGACAATCGGGAGAGAAACCAATGCGAACTGTCACCTTCGTCGTCGTGTGCGTCGCCTTGACCCTGGCCGTGGCTGTCCCGGACGGCGCCGCGCAATCGACGTCCAGTGCCGCCCTGCCGTCAGATCTCGGGGTCATCGACTTTCCGACCTCCGGCTCCCCCGATGCCCAGGTCCATTTTCTCCGCGGCGCGGCGATGCTCCATAGCTTCGGCCTCGAGGATGCGGCCTTGGAGTTCCGGCAGGCCCAGGCCCTGGCTCCGGACTTCGCGATGGCCTACTGGGGCGAGGCGATGAGCTACAACCACCCCCTCCAACGCTTCCAGGAGTGGGACCTGCCGCGGCAGGCGCTCGAGCGGCTGGGGCCGACCCGGGAGGCCCGGTTGGCCAAGGCCCCGACCGAGCGCGAGAAGGGATTCGTCCGCGCCGTGGATGCCCTGTTCTTCGGCGCAGGCGAGGAAACCGATCGCCGCGTCGCGTACGCGGACGAGATGGAGCGGCTTGCCGCCGCCCACCCCGACGATCACGAGGTGCAAGCGTTCTACGCGCTGGCGCTGTTGGCCACGTCGAGCGACTATGGCTACGAGCCGTATCGCACGAACGTGAAGGCGGGCGCCATCGCGCTGCGGGTGTTCGACGACAATCCGAATCATCCGGGCGCCGCGCACTACATCATTCACGCCTTCGACGATCCGATTCACGCGGCGATCGCGCTGCCGGCGGCCACGCGCTTCGCCGCCATCGCGCCCGGTGTCGTGCACGCGCTGCACATGCCGTCGCACATCTTCATCCAGCTCGGGATGTGGGACGACGTCTCGTCGTCGAACGACGCCTCGTATGCGGCGGCGCTCGAGATGTTCGAGCGGCAGGACACCTACGAATCGGAAACGCAGCGGTACTTCAATGCCAGGAATCTGACGCATGCGCTCGACTGGGGCCAGTATGGCGACCTGCAGCGTGGTGACTACGCCAGGGCGTGGCAGGCGGTCGAGAACGGGGAGATGGTCATCGCCAATACCCAGGCGCCGATTGCCTTGCAGCGGGCAGCCGTCACCCGGCCGCGGTACGTGATCGAGACCGAGCAGTGGCAGGTCATCGAGGTGTCGCCACATGCCGCGGCGGGCGGACATCTGGCGAATGGCATCAGCGCCGTGCGGGCCGGCGACCTGGCGGCGGGCGCCGCGGCGGCCTCGGCGCTGGCCGCGCTGGACGGTGCCGTCGCGGCGATCGCGCATCACGAGGTCACGGCGCTCCTGCACGCCGCGCGGGGCGACGCGGACACCGCGGCGGTCTCGATGGACAAGGCGATCGAGCTGGCCGAGTCGCGGGGCGCGCCGCGCGGGGCGCCGACCCCGCTCAAGCCGGCGCACGAGCTGTATGGCGAGATCCTGCTCGAGCTGGGTCGGCCTGCTGAAGCCGTCGAACAGTTCAAGCGCTCGCTGCGGCGCACGCCGAACCGTTCGCTCTCGCTCCGCGGGCTCGCCCGCGCCGCCGTGGCCGCCGGCGATGCGGACACCGCGCGCGCGCAGTACGCGCAGCTCGTGGCTCAGTGGCGCGGGGCGGAGGACGCGCCGAGCGTCGCGGAAGCGCGGCAGTTCCTGAGGGACCACTAAGCGGCGAGTGAGCGGATCAAGCGCCGCCGGCCGGCGCGAGGTAACCGCGCCGTTGCGGCGCCGGATTGCGTTCGGCTACGTCGGCCCGTGGCTGTTGCCGTAGTCCGGTCGGACCTGCTCGAGCCGAGCTTCAGACTCACCAGGTCGTATGGCCATCCTGGAGCCTCCGCGTACGAGCGGAGTCTCCAGGATGCCCTCTACCCGCGCAGCGTTCCACGGCGTCGTGACTGCCGGTTCATGGATAGACGTAGCTGGACTGCACCCCGAGCGGCAGGCCGACCAGCCAGTAGAAGACCAGGAACAGGGTCCAGGTGACGAGCAGTACCGCCGAGTACGGCAGCATCAGCGACACCACGGTGCCGATGCCGGTCGACTTGACGTACCGCTGGCCGAACACCACGACCAGCGGGAAGTACGGCATCAGCGGGGTCACGATGTTGGTCACGCTGTCGCCGACGCGGTAGGCGGCCTGGGTCAGCTCGGGAGCGATCCCCAGGTCCATCAGCATCGGCACGAAGATGCTCGACAGCAGCGCCCACTTGGCCGAGGCCGATCCGACGAACAGGTTGATCACGGCGCTCAACAGAACGATGCCGACGATCGTGACCTGGGGGAACAGGTTCAGATCGCGCAGGAAGTTCGCTCCCTTCAGCGCGAGCAGCAGGCCGATGTTCGAGCCGTTGAAGGCGGCGATGAACTGCGCGGCGAAGAAGACCATCACCAGGTAGTAGCTCATCGTGCCCATCGCGGCGGTCATGCCGGCGACGACGTCGCGGTGGCTCTTGACCGACCCGGACACGTAGCCGTGCACGACGCCCGGCACGATGAACAGGACGAAGATCAGCGGCACCAGCATGTGCATCAGCGGCGCCGCCACGCTGGTCAGCGACCCGTCCTCCGCGCGCAGCGGCGAGCCGCCGGGCAGCATGGCGAGGGCCAGCAGCACGAGCCCCGCCACCAGCGCCGCGGCGCCGGCCCGGAAGCCGCGCCGGTCGTCGTCCGTCAGCGCCTCCATCTTCGGCATGGCGTCCGGGTCGCCGTCGATGGCGGTCTCCCGGAGACGGGGTTCGATGACCCGGTCGGTCAGGTACCAGCCGACCGCGATGACGAGCATCGACGAGGCGGCCGTGAACGCCAGGTTGCACAGCGGATTGACCAGCCGCTCGGGGTCGAAGATCTGCGCCGCGCTCTGCGTGAACCCCTGCAGCAGCGGATCGATGCCGGACGGGATGAAGTTGGCGGCGAAGCCGCCGGAGACGCCGGCGAACGCCGCCGAGATGCCCGCCAGCGGGTGCCGGCCCGCCGCGTAGAAGATCACCCCGCCGAGCGGAATCACCAGGACGTAGCCGGCGTCGGCCGCCGTGTGGCTGACGATGGCCGCCAGCATCAGCATCGGTGTCAGCAGGCTGCGCGAGGTCACGCCCAGAATCAGCTTGAGACCGGCGTTGATGAAGCCGGTCTTCTCGGCCACGCCCACGCCGAGCAGCGCCACGAGCACGACGCCCAGGGGCGGAAACGCGGTGAACGTCGGCACCATGTTGACCATGAACTCGGTCAGCGCGGTCCCCGTCAACTGGTTCAGGATGCGCACCGGCTCGCCGGTCAGCGGGTGCGTCTCCGTGAACTCGATCGGCGACAGGATGGCCGAAGCGACCCAGGTCAGCAGCAGCAACAGCAGGAACAGGATCGCTGGGTCCGGCAGGCGGTTGCCCACCGTTTCGATGCCGCTCAGGAAGCGGTCGATGCCGCTGCGGCGCTTGTCGTTGTCGTCCCTGCGCTGGTTGTCGTCAGTTCCCGGCTCTGCCATGTGGTCCTACCTCCGTATGGTGTTCGGCCCGGACGCTTCCGTCGGGTGACCCGTGCCGGGAGTTCGTCCGGCGAACGGCAACAAGGTGTGCGACTATACATCCCGGACGCCTTGCAGTGACGGAGCACGCGCCGGCACGCGTGTCGGTTCGAGCTTGACGCACCATCGGCGGGCCGGAACGAAAAACGCGCGGGAGGGGACCCATGGGGACACCGAAGAGGGGGCTGGCGGGCGTCGGCAGACTGGCGGGCGTCGGGATACTGGTTCTGCTCGCGCATGCGGTCGGCTTCGGGGCCTTCGAGCAGGAACCCGCGCAAGCCGGTGACGCCCGAACGGTTACCCGGGCGGACGTCGAGCAGTGGAAGCGCGCGCTGACGAACTGGGGCCGCTGGGGCGCCGACGACGAGAGGGGCACGCTGAACCTCATCACGCCCCGGAAACGGACGCAGGCCGCCACCCTTGTGCGGGAAGGCGTCTCGGTGTCGCTGGCCCACGATGCCGAGACCGAGGCGACCATCGACGGTCCGCGCCCGTATCAGGTCATCCCCCTCGGGATCACCGCCGACGAGATCCGCGTCTCGTACCACGGGTTCATACACACCCATCTTGACTTCCTGAACCACAACTTCATCGGCGACGGGGTCACCTACAACGACTACCGGCCGGACCCCGCGGTGGTCGCGGCGCAGGGCGGCCATTCACGGAACACCGTGCACAACGCCAAGTCGGGCATCGTCACGCGGGGCGTGCTGATCGATATGGCGCGGTTCCGCGGCGTGCCCTACCTGGAGCCCGGAACGCCGATCTTCGTAGAGGACATCGAGGCCTGGGAGGCGGCCACCGGGGTGACAGTCTCCGCCGGGGACGCGGTGGTCATCCGCACCGGGCGGTGGGCCCGGCGCGCCGAGGTCGGCCCCTGGGACGTCGCGAATGCAGCCGCCGGTCTGCACGCGTCGGTCATTCCGTGGCTCAAGGAGCGGGACATCGCGTTGCTCGGCGGCGAGGCGGCGCAGGACATGGCGCCGGCCGACGCCGATCCGGCGGTGACGGTGCCGGAGGATCTCGGCCCGCGGCCTCTGCACCGGTTCGCGCTGATCTACCTGGGGATGCCGCTGTTCGACAACCTCGATCTCGAGGCCGTGGGAGAAGTGGCCGCGTCGCTGGACCGCTACGAGTTCCTGCTGACGGCGGCGCCGCTGCCCACGCGGGGTACCGGATCGCCCATCAACCCGATCGCCACTTTCTGATCGTGCGTGCGCCGACCGCGCAAACCTCGACCGCGGTGCCGCCGGCGCCGGTCACGCGCTTCACGACGTGGCGCCGGGAGGTGGCGGGAGATCTCCGGGGGCTCCGAGATCAACTCGCCGCTCGGGTTGTCTCTTCGCGGGGCAGGCCCCCGTAGCGCCGCTCGCGGCGACGAAACGCGTCGACCGCCCGGCGCAGGTCCTCGCCGTCGAAGTCCGGCCACAACGTGTCGATGAACAGGAGCTCCGCGTACGCCGACTCGAACAGCAGGAAGTCGCTCAGGCGCTGCTCGCCGCTCGTGCGGATCAATAGGTCGACCGGCGGTGTCGCCGGGTCGGAGTGGCACGCGCGGTTGACCCGCCGCAGGAAGCCGTCTTCGTCGCAGCGCTCGTCCGACCCCAGCGTGCCGGCCGCGGCGAGGATCGCGGAACGTGCCGAGTAGTCCACCGCCAACCGGAGGTAGAGCCGGGCGCCGTCGCGTGTCGCGCGCTCCGTCTCCTCGATCGCGCGAACCAGGGCGGGCGACAGGCGGTCTCGCCGGCCGATCAACGCCAGCCGCACGCCGTGCCGGCGACAGCGCGTGCGCTCGCGCACGAGAAACGACTGCAGCAACCGCATCAGCGTCGACACCTCGGCGGCCGGTCGGCGCCAGTTGTCGGCGGAGAAGGCGTAGAGCGTCAGCGTCGCTATGCCGAGGTCGGGCGCCGCTTCCACCGCGCGGCGCACGGCTTCGGCTCCGCGTCGGTGTCCCTCCGTGCGCGGAAGCCCACGCGCACAGGCCCAGCGGCCGTTGCCGTCCATGATCAGGCCCACGTGCAGGCCGCCGTTCATCGCTCGATCCATCTCATGCCGCCTCTCGCTGGACGGTCGCTGCCTGGCGCTCGCCGCGGCCGGGCCACCAGGCGTTCGGCCGGCGCGCACCCGTTCCCGTTCGGTCCTCAGCCGGCGATCGAAAGGGCCAGTCGCTCGACGAGGGTGGCGATGACGAGGAACGCCAGACCGAGCAGAATGAGGGCGCCGACGGCGAAGATCATCCGCAGGGGTCGGCTCTCGAACGGGGCGGCAGTGACCAGGTTGCCGAACTGCGTGGCCACGCGAAGAGCCACGTAGAGCGCGATGACCATGGCCCCGATCTCGAGCGGGGGCGCGTCGTCGATCCAGGCCGACCCGACGAGAGTCGCGGCGACGAATACCCGCATCAGCCAGGCGAAGAAGATCTCCTCGGCGGGAAACAACCGGTCTTGTAGAGAGCTGAGCGTCTGCTGCATCGTTCTCACTCCTTGTCTGGCAGGCAGGGCCGCGGTCCGATTCGTTCGCGGCAGTATTGGCGAGGGGCCGGCCCCGAGACATGAGCGAGAAGTGAGGGTTCGGTGATATTCCGCTGAGTGGGGCCGACGGGTCCCGCAGTCTGCGCCGTAGCGTGGTAAGGGTCCCCCATCGGGGGTTGGTTGGTAGGGAGCGAGCCGCAGGCGACCCCGGCTCAGCCGGGCCTCCTGGTCAGCCCGGCGGCCAGGCCAGAGCCGAACATCAGGCCCTCGAAGACGCTGATCGCGACCCGGGTCACCACCCCGGGCTCCTGCTCGCCGAGCAAGCGGGCGAGAGGCGCCAGGCCTACCTGCGAGCCGGGAAAGCTCTGCGCCATGAAGTCGAGGCTCATCGCACCGAGGAAGCGGCCGCTCCAGCCGAGCATCCCGGCGGCCAGGGCACAGGCGAGCCCCGTCAGGAGCGCGACGCGAACCCGGGAGAGCCCCTGCGGGGTGGCCATGCCGCCCTCCGCCGTCGGCGTGGCCAGCCCGTAGCCCAGCCCGACCGCGCCGCCGAGGACGAGGCCCTCCAGCGCGCCGGTCAGCGGCGAGAGATCGCGGCCGAACAGACCTTCCAGCACGAGGCGTCCCAGGAAGTGAGCGGTCGCGCCGATCGCCAGGCCGCTCGACGCTCCGGCCACGGCGAGCGCCAGCCAGCGCCGCGCGCGAAAGGCGGCTTCCGCGGCGGCCAGACCGGCCCCGGTCCCCGCCGCGGCGAGACCGCCGACCGCCGTGCCGAGCAGCGGCAGCATTGCCAGCACGCCATCGCCCGCCGTCGATCCGGGTCCGAAGCGGAGGACGAAGCCGCCGAGGAGACCGGCGATCGCCCCGGCGGCCGCTCCACCGGCGGCCGCGGTCAGCCACCTGCGCCCGGCCAGCCGGGCCGCGCGCCGGATACGAAGCAGGAACAGAATTCTGCCGGCCGCAAGCCAGCCCGGGTGTCCGAGCAGCGGAACCGGTCCCGCACCCGGGACGTCCCAGCGGGTGTCGCGCAAGTAGGCGCGGGCCGCGGCATGTCCCGCTCTACGGTCCAGCCGGTGGAGCGCTTCCGCCGTGCCCAACTGGTGCAGGGTCTCGGCGGCCTGCCGCCGCCGGACGTCCGCGGTCTCGGTGTCGCCGGCATCGTCCTCGAGCAACGTCTCGAGAGCCTGGTCGAAAGCGGCGTTCGCAGCAGGCTCCGCCGCGTCGGCGCGCACGTCTTCTGGCGGAGGAGCGGCTGGCGCCGGTTCCCGGGCGTTCGCGGTCAGCTCCATCGCCGCGGCCCGCACGGGCTCCGGCGGTCCCGCGTCCGGCTCTTCGACGACGTCGGTGCAGACGAAGCGGTACCCGTGCCGCTGCACCGTGCGGATGAAGGTCGGCTCGCGCGGATCGTCGCCCAGCGTGCGTCTGAGAATTCGGACCGCCTGGCTCAGGGCCCCGTCGGTGACCACGACGTCGCTCCAGACCGCGTCGAGGAGCTCGCGCCTGGACACTGCCTCGTTCCGCCGCTCGATAAGCAAAACGAGCAGGTCGAAGCAGCGCGGGATGAGCGGCAGCTCCCGGCCGTCGCGGACGAGCGTCCGACGTGCGGGGGACAGGATGTGACCGGCGAACCGGTAGCGAAGTGTGACGGGGGACGACGGTCGCATCGACGGTCGGCAGTATACGGGGCCTCGCGACCTGTGCCGGTACCGCCGCGATGCGAAGCGTTCACGAGGCGCTACCGGCCGGCCCGCGCGTGACGCGACGTTCGACGCCTCTCTCAGTGCTCCGGGCCGCGGCAGCAGCTTCGCTGAGCGACCCCGGCTGAAGTACTCTTGCCGCACGATGGCGGCCGGGGCCGGGAACAGCAGGCGCTTCTTCACCACGACCGGCCCCGTCAAGCCCGACCGGCACTACTGCATTCCACCGCTGGACCGGCTCGATCTGGAGCAGGTGCTCGCGCTCGTCGGGGACGAGAAGTACTTCGTGCTGCACGCGCCGCGGCAGACGGGGAAGACCTCGGCCCTGCTGGCGTTGCGGGATCGGCTGAACGCCGACGGCTACCGGTGCGTGTACGCCAACGTCGAGGTGGCGCAGACCGCCCGCGAAGACGTGGAGCGGGCGATGCGCGCGGTGCTGGGCCGGTTGGCCTCCCAGGCGCGGATGACCTTGGGCGACGAGTTCCTGGAAGACGTCTACCGTGACCTGGCGGCGAAGTACGTTCCGGACGAGGTGCTGCTCGAAGCGTTGGCGCGCTGGTCCGAGGCGGACGCCAAGCCGCTGGTGCTGCTGATCGACGAGATCGACATGCTCATCGGCGACTCGCTGCTGGCCGTGCTGCGGCAGTTGCGGACGGGATACAACCAGCGCCCGCGCAGCTTCCCGCAGAGCGTGGTGCTGTGCGGGGTGCGGGACGTGCGAGACTACAGGATCCACTCCGGGTCGGCGAATGCGACCATCGCCGGGGGCAGCGCGTTCAACGTCAAGGCGAAGTCGTTGCGGCTGGGGGACTTCTCGCAGCGCGAGGTCCTGGCTTTGCTCGGGCAGCACACCGCGGAGACGGGGCAGACATTTACGCCCGAAGCGCTGGAGACGGTGTGGGAGCGGACCCTGGGGCAGCCGTGGCTGGTGAACGCGCTGGCGGCGGAAGCCTGCTTCGAGGACAGGGCGTACCGCGACCGGTCGCGGCCCATCCGTGCAGAGGCGATCCGGTTGGCGCAGGAGCGGCTGATTCTGCGGCGGGAGACGCACCTGGACCAGTTGGCGGACAAGCTGCAGGAAGACCGCGTGCGGCGCGTGGTCGAGCCCTTGTTGACCGGCGGCCAGGAGCACGGCTTCTCGACCCGCGACCTCGAGTACGTCCGCGACCTCGGGCTGATCGCGCCCGACGATCCGCTCCGCGTCGCCAATCCGGTCTACGCGGAGGTCATCCCGCGCGAGCTGACCTACGCCGCCCAGGCGGGACTGATCGAGGACCCGGCCTGGTATGTCGATGCCGACGGCGGACTGGACGCGCGGAAGCTGCTGTCGGCGTTCCAGACGTTCTTCCGGGAACACTCGGAGCACTGGTCGAAGCGATTCCAGTACCAGGAGGCCTGGCCGCAGTTGCTGCTGCAAGCGTTCCTGCACCGGATCGTGAACAGCGGCGGGCGCGTCGAGCGCGAGTACGGGCTGGGGCGGGGACGCACGGACCTCTTGATCGTCTGGCCGCGGCGTGGCGGGGAGTCGGGCGCCGGCCGGTCACATGCCAGTGGTTCCCGCGTTGGCGGCGGAGAGGCTGCGCAGGTCGACGAGATCGTGATCGAGTGCAAGGTACTGCACGGAAGTCTGGAGCGGACCATCTCCGCGGGTCTGGAGCAGACGGCAGCGTACATGGACCGTTGCGCGGCCGCGGCAGGCCATCTCGTGGTCATCGACCGCGCGTCTGGGAAGAGTTGGGACGACAAGGTCTTCCACCGCCGGATGCAGTCTCGCCGCGGCGTCGCCATAGACGTGTGGGGCATGTGAGGACCGCCGAGCGCGCGCCGGACCACGTCCCTTCGAGGTGCTCCTTCTCGTCCGTCCCGTCCCAGCGCATCGATAGCACGTGCCGTAAGAGCGTGGAGGCTGTGGGACGGGGGTGTGCATCGAAGTCCTCCGGCATCATCGACCGACGGGCCCGAAGTCGGGCGGCGGCCGGCGATGCCTCGTTGCCGCCTCGTAGGCCGAAGCGACGCGCAGGACGCGCGGCTCGTCGCCGGGTCCCGCCCAGAACGAGATGCCGACGGGGAGTGGGGCATCGAGATCCGTACGGCGGCTGCCCGTGACGTTGTCGTAGTCGTCCCCGTCCTCGTTCAGCACGTACTCGGGATCGTAGACGATGCGACTGAAGCCGGCCGGCACCGTGATCTCGGGAATGCCGAGATTGGCGCTCGTGGGAAACCGGCCGGTCGGACGGTTCTCGACCGACGGCTCCCCGGCGTATCCGATGCGCACCGGGGGCACCGTGATCGTCGGATTGACCAGTACGTCAAGGTCGTTCCTGTGCAGGACGTTGAGCAGGACTAGCCGCATGGCGTCACGCATCTTCACCCGCCGGGTGATGCCCTCCGAGACGATGTTGCGGGTGTTCTCCCAATTGCGCATCGCCACCGCGCGCGACTCGCTGTAGTACTTCGAGTTCGCGTTCAGGCTCGCCCAGTCGGTCACCGTGGGATCTCCGCGGCGCATCAGGTACTGGGCCAGGTGATAGCTGAAGCTCAAGGTCCGCGGCGAGCTGTTGATGCTGCGCAGGTTCAGGTCGGCCGACAGCGGCGCGACGCCCTCGGCCGCCCGCACGAGATAGTCGCGGCTGGTCACGTCGTGGCCGGGCACGGCGAACCGGTACTCGCCGTCGGCGTCGCGGGCCTGTATGTGCTCCGGCATATGGACGGGCAGGATCTCGGCTATCGCCCGCTGAAAGTCGTACGCCATGTTCGGGATCGACGGGTCGTCCGGATACTCCGGATCGGACGATTCGACGATCTCCGCGCCGAGATCGTCACGCAGCACGCGAAGGATCTGTTCGTTGACGAGGTCGCTCATCGCGGCGTCGTTGTCGGTGTGCTTGACCATGTACTCCCTGACCACACCGATGCGGACGCCGGCGAGCGGCCTGGCGCCGGCGGTCTCCTCGTCGACGACGAAGCTCGCGTAGGGCGCCTCGGGGATCAGCGCGCGCGGGAGAGCGGCGTAGATGTCGCGCGGATCGTGGAAGCCGCGGTCGGGGTTCCTGAGCGCGTCGAGGACCAGGGCCGCGTCCTCGACCGTGCGGCAGTTGATGCCCCCCCGGTCGAGGTAAGGCTCCACGCCGGTCGACCCGCCGTAGGGCACGAGCCCCTTGGTCGTCACGAAGCCGACGACGCCGTTTCGCCAGGCCGGCTGCCGGCACGATCCGCCGGTTTCTTCGCAGATCGAGCAGGTGGCGAGGTTCGCGCCGACCGACACCGCCGACCCCGAGCTCGAGCCGCCGGGCTCGCGGGCCGTGTCGTAGACGTTGCACGATGGACCGGCCCAACTGCTGCGCGAGACGCCGGCGCCGAACGTCCGTGAGCCTGCAACGGCGCCCCCCGGGTTCCCGCCGCCGGCGTTGTACTCGGAAAGGTTTGCCTTGGCGTAGATGATGGCGCCCTTGGCGCGCAGCTCGGCGACGACCGTCGAGTCCCGCGGCGGAGCATCCATCGCGTAGCCGGCGTCGGCCCCGCTCGTCGAACGCATGTCGGTGGTGTCGAAGACGTCCTTGAACGAGATCGCGGCGCAGTACATCGGCAGCCGATCGAGGTCGGGATTGCTGCCGTACAGCGCGTCGAGCTCTGCGGCCCTCTCGAGCGCGTCGGGCTGTTGTCGAAACGCTTCGCACGCCGCGGGGCAATGTCCAGGCAGGGCGCCGTCTGCCGGGTGCGCGTCGCATTCGGCCTTGCACGTCACCGATCGCTCGCCGCGCAGGTTGAGCGTGCTCAGCGCGTTGAGCTGACCCGCGTCCTCCATGCCGACGACCATGCCGTACTGCTGCTGGACACCGGGGTCGGACCGCGTCGCCTCCATGCGGCCGAACTCGATCGGCAACCCCCGGTAGTCATCGTAGTCCGGCAGAATCTCACGCACCGGCACGGTGGTGGAGGGAAACTCGATCGGCACGCCGGCCCGTACGGCACCCCGGCCAGGCGAAACCCGCCCACCGTCCGCGGTGACGAGCTGCGTGCAGATGCCGTTGTATGCCCTCGCCCGCTCGACATGGGCCTCCACCACCTGCACGCAGGTCGTCTGGCCCTGCCGGATCGCGCGCTGAATATCGCCGATGGAGGCTTCTTCGATCTGAAAGGCGCTCTGTGCGAACGCGGCGATCACACCCATCGTCCACACGCATCCGAGCGCCGCGCTCACGGCGACCATTCGTCCAACGTCGTACCGGTGATCCGACAGTGTTGTCATCGTCTGCTCCTGCGCTCCGCCAGGGCGGTCGCGCCGAATCCAAGCCGATACCAGAGCGGGCATAGCGCCAGGGCAATCACCAGCAGCCCGCCGATCCAGACGGGCGCCGACGGCAGCCACACCGGCGGCGGGCTGCCGACCAGCCAGCTCCCGATTCCCACCAGCGCGGCGAAGAGGGTGGCCGAGCAGAGCACCGTCGCGCCCAGGGCCCGCGCGAGGCGCCTGGGACCGAGGTCTTCCTCCGCGCCGAGCCCTGCCGCGATCGGACCCCAGAAGCCGACCGGCCGTACGCGCCGGTAGAACGCGGTCAGGCGCTCCCGGTCCTCGGGTCCCTTGATCCAGATCGCGACCAGCGCCGCAACTGTCGATGCCGTGGCCGCGAGCAGCAACCGCAGCGGCTGCTGGTCGTCACCCAGGTAGACGATGAGCAACGGCGCGACGGCCGAGGCGACGACCATGGCCGCGATCTCCGCCCACGCGTTCATCCGCCACCAGAGCCACCGCAGCACCAGCACCACGCCGAGCCCGGCGCCGAACAGAAGGTTGATCTGCCAAGCCTGGTTGATGGACGTCAACTGGCTCATCACCGCCATCGCGATCACCAGGGTCAGCACGCTCGCGGCGCGCGCCACCCAGACGAGCGAGCGGCCGCTCGGCTCCGTCTTCAGCCACGCCTGGCAGACGAACCGCTTGTAGATGTCGTTGGTCCAGTACGAGGCGCCCCAGTTGAGATGCGTGTCGACGGTCGAGGCGAGCGCCGCCAGCATGCCGGTCAGCATCAACCCGGTCACGCCGGGCGGCAGCAGCTCCGCCATCCCCCGGACATAGGTCGCCTCCCGGTCGGCCTGCATCAGGCCGGGGGCGAGCCCCGGGTCGGGTGGGAACAGAACCAGCAGCCCGACGGCGAGCGGCAGCCAGAGCAGGCTGCGCAGCAGCACCTGAGCGAACGTGAAGACGACCGCGGCCGTCCTGGCGTCGCGATCGCTGCGACAGGCCATGGCGCGTTGGGCGAGATACCCGCTGCCGTCGGAAACGGAGTTGATGAGCCAGAGCAGTCCCAGCAGCGAGAGCACCGACAGGGTGACGTCTTTCGCTCGTCCCGGCGTGAACGCCAGGATCTCGTCGGGCAGAATCCCCCCCGGTCCGCCGCCGGCGAACATTTCGTGCAGCTTCGCCTGCATCCCGCCGAGCCCGCCCGCCTCCGACACGACGATCGTCGTGAACGCCAGCGTGCCGACGGCCATGACGGTGATCTGGCCGATGTCGGTCGCGACGACGCTCCGCAGTCCACCGGTGGCCGAGTAGAGCGCCACGACCGTCAGGATCATGACGAGCGACAGCAGGTTGTTGGCGGTCTTGATCCAGACGTCGGGATCGGCGAGCCCGCCGATGGTCAGCGGCACGCCCACCGCGTCCACCAGGCCGACGACCGGTTGAAAGATCTCCCCGGGCAGCCATTCGTTCCACAGCAGGAACGGCTCGGCGATCTTGGCGGCGGCGAACAGCACCCAGGCCAGGGCGACGCAGTTGATGATGGTGCCGAAGTAGAGAGCCTTGACGCATCGCAACACGGCCGCCGGCCTGGCGCCGTAGCGCACCTCGGCCAGTTCGGCGTCGGTGACCACGCCGGCCCGGCGCCACGCGCCGGCCAGCACGAAGCCGAGCACCAGAAAGGTGACGCCGAAGATCCAGAGCTGCCACAGCCCGAAGATCCCGGCGGTGGCCACCAGACCCGTCACGAGCAAGGGCGTGTCGGCGGCAAACTGGGTGGCCGCCATGCTGAGCCCCGCCTTCCAGCCGGGCAGGGACCGGCCGGCGAGAAAGTACTCTTCGAGGTTCTTCGACGCCTGCCGGCGGTTCCGGAGGCCGACGCCGACGGCATAGGCGATGAAGAGGACGACGATCAGCGCGTCGATCAGGCTCACGCGTCGATTCTGCCATGGGATGCCCTGCGTCGAACCGGGCGTCCATCTCCTGCTCCGCGGCGCGCCGCTTCGCCAATGCTATTCCGTTCGCAGCGCGATCGCAGGTTCCACGCGGCTTGCCTGGCGAGCGGGAAGCCAGACCGCGAACAGCGCGACGAGACACAGCAGAGCGGCCGCGCCGGTCAGGACGGCGGGATCTCCCGCGCTCACGCCGAAGAGCAGGCTGGCGATCAACCTCGTGGCGCCCAGGGCACCCGGTAAGCCAATCGCGATGCCGCCAGCCGCCAGACGCAGGCCGTCGCGCATGACGAGGTTCCTTACGCGCCGGGTGTCGGCGCCGAGGGCGAGGCGGATCCCCATCTCCCGCACGCGCTGCTGCACGAGGTACGCCAGCAGCCCATACACGCCGGTGGCGGCGAGCACGACGGCCACCGCGGCGAATGTCGAGGCAATCAGCAGGCTGAGGTCGGCGTCGGCGAGCGAATCCGCAAGCGTGGCACGGAGAGGTCGCACACCGCTGACCGGAACTCCACCCGCCGCCTGCTCGAGTCTCTGTTGTGCCGGTCCGATCAGGGCCTGCGGTTCGACCACGGTCCGCACCAGCCAGATCAGCGGCGCGATTCTGAAGGTCAGGCTGGCGACTCCGTCCGGAAGCTGGGCCAGCGGGACGTAGACCGTGGGTCGCGGCTCGTGCGCCAGGCCGATGCCGTCGCGAACATCTCCGACGATGCCCACGATGCGGCGCGGGGGTTCCTCGAAGGGAGTTCCAAGCCCCTGGCCGAGGGACAGACGCTCTCCGAGCGGGTCACCGGCGGGCCAGAACTGCCGCGACAGGGTCGCGTTGATGATGACTACCGGCTCGGCCTGCGCGTCGTCTCCGACCGCAAAGAGCCTGCCCCGCATGAGAGGCAGTTCGAGGGCGTCGAAGTAGGTCGGCGAGACGACGCGCCAGGATGGCGTTCCGTGGGACTGACCCTCCAGGGGTCGCCCGACGATGGTGAACGGGATCCGGAAATCGCTTACGCTCAGTGGCAGGTCGGCTGCGGCGCCGGCGGCGACGACGGCTGGCAGGCTCTCCAACTGTCGTACACCGTCCCGCACCAGATTCGTCACGCTCGCCGCGGTTTCGAAGCGCTGACCCCGCAGGGAGGTCTGGAGAGTCAGAAGTCGATCCGGACTGAATCCCGGATCGACCGACCTGAGCGCGACAAGCGTCCGCGCGAGGAGGCCGGTGCACACAAGCAGAACCAGGGCCAGGGCGATCTGGGGACTACGAGCCGCGAAATGCCGTCGACCGAAACGGGCGTTCCGACCACCCTTGGGTCACCGCCGAATCGCCGCCGCCAGAAGTCGTGGCCGAGTACCGCGACCTCGCGTCCCTCCGGTCGATCCTCCTCGGCAAGGAAGGCCCGCCCATGACTCGTGCGCCCACCGAACAGGCGAAAGAAATCCGCGCTGACCATCGCAACGGCCAACGGCTGGGGCGTCGCGCCGCCGGTCAGGTTCCCGGAGCGGAAGCGGTAAGCGGCGAGGTCCCGGATCCCGGAGGCCTGCTGCCGAAGCAGATTGAAGACAGTCGCGGGCACCTGCGGTCCGCCCCGTCCTGCGGCGGCACCCGGCCCCGACAGGAAGACGACGATCCGCTCGGCGTCCGGGTAGGGCAGCGGCTTCAGCAGGACCGCGTCGACCACCGAGAAGATGGCCGTGCTCGCACCGAGGCCCAGCGTCAATGCGATGATCGCGGCCAGCGTGAAGCCGGGCGTTCTCGCGAGGCTGCGAACGGTGATTCGCAGGTCCTGAAGCCGCATCTTCCACTTAGCTTACGCCGCGCCTGGGACAACTCGCGATGTGGATAGCGCTGCTTGACTCCCGGCCGACGCCGGGCCATCGTAGGTGTCGAGATGCGAAACGAGTTCACGGCGGTGTTCGAGCGGGACGGTGCGTGGCACGTCGCCTACTGCCCGCGGATCCCCGGTGCGAACGGACAGGGTCGGACCAAGAGCGAAGCGTCGCGCAGTCTCCTGGAAGCCATCGCACTGATTCTCAGGGACCGCCGCGACGACAGCTTGCCGGGCATCCCACTCTTGCCAGAGTGTTCGTAAATAATTGAAGGATAGTCCACTTACTCCGCTTCGCTCGTTCCACGCCGGCACAGATTCTGTCCTCGTTGAGCAACTTGTTGTTTGTGGCCACTGTCGGTTGGTCTGGGCCAGCCTCAGCATGTGGCCGCGCAGCGTCGGGTCGCGGGCTTCCATCGCGACATCAGCGCGGTGGCGACCGGAAGCCGAAGAATGCGTGATGGAGAGTTATGGGCGGTCTCGGATCCTGCCGCGTATGCCGGCTACTTCTCGCCCAAGGTGCCGCGGGGGCGCTACACGGTCCCAGATGTTCCGGTTCTCGTCCCTTGCGGGTCAGGTGACGATTGATGCCGGCCGTCGCCGCGGTCGCACCCTCGGAGAGCACGTAGCCGGCCATGAAGCCGACCGCGTGATTGCTGGCGTACTTTCCCGTCACGAAGCGGTCGATGCCTTCGACAACGTACTCCCGACAGAGGTCGGCGCGACTCCCCGCGACCCGTTTGCACTCGACGATCGCGTGCGGGTCGTGTTCGTCGTATTCTTCGCGGATGTCGCTGAAGAAGATGGGAATATCGGTACGCCCGTCCGGCTTTGGAAGACTCGGGCTCGAGCGAGATTCGGTTCCCGGCAGTATGGTCATCTTTCTGCGCCACGCGCCGCGTGTGGTCTTCAGAGCCGTTCGCATCCCGTCTCGAAGCTGCTCCGTGATCTCCACCTCCCCGCCCCCCGGGTGCACCACTGGAGATGTGGATGCCTTCTGCCAGCCCTCGTCGAGAATCTGCAAAATCGCGTCACTACGTTCGGTATCGATGTCGATCGGCTGTTGGCCGATTGCACCCCACCCAACCGTGTTCGATATCATGTCGCTCGGCCGCCGCACGCGCTGTCCCTGACCACGGCGTCCGCGTCCTCTAGGCCGCGCACGCTCAACCAGTGTCGGCGAGCCGCCGGCTTGATGATCGACACTTCGTCGCGTGCATGCACACGCAACTCGCGAACGCCGACCAGCGCTTCTGCGACCCGAACCTGCGTGCGCTCGCCGATCCGCTCGAGCACCGAGCGTAGCGGGCCGTCGGGCGCCACGACCTCTGCCACGGAAGGGACCGGCCGATCTTCGAGCACGAACCGAACGACACGGTGTGGTGCCTCCGGCGCCATGTCGTAGATTTCGGCCCGCATGCGCCGACGGTTCGACGCGGACAGCCACGCGTCCATCGTAGAGAGAAACGCTTCCGCATATCTGCGTAGGTCTTCGGTTAGCGGGTCCCGGTGGGAAATCCGCGTGTTGGGGTAAAGGTTTTGGTGCGCCGTGCCGATAGAAGAGGGGCGTGAGCCTGCTTCGCCGCATCCGCGCCGTTCTGGACAAAGGTTCGCCGGAGCAGGATCCGCGGGACGTTGTCATCGAGCAACAGGACCGAGAGATCGCGCGACTGCGTGACGAACTGGCGCGCCACAAGGACGTGCATCGCGAGAACGGCCGCGTGCAGCGTCAGAACGACGGCTTGCAGCGTCAGAACGACCGCCTGCGGCGCGAGAACGAGCACCTGAAACAGCAGTTGGCGACCGAGCGCCGCGCGGGACGCCGGCAAGCCGCACCCTTCGCCAAGAAGCGGCCGCAGGGTCGCGGCGGTCGTCCCGGCCGGCGGCCCGGTACGCGCTATGGCCGGCAGGGGCGCCGCCCTTGCCCGGCGCACGTCGACGAGGCGTTGGCGGCGCCGGTGCCGACGAGGTGTCCAGACTGCGGCGGCACGGTCGACGTGACCGGTGCGGCCGAGCAGTATCAGGAAGACCTACCCCCGGTGCGCCCGCTGGTGCGCCGCTTCGACATCGAGGTCGGCCACTGCTCGCAGTGTCGACGGCGTATCCAGGGCCGCCACCCGCTGCAGACCTCCGACGCGTTGGGGGCGGCCCGCGCACAGCTCGGCCCTGGTGTGGTCGCGCTGGTCGCCGAGTTGCACACGCGCGGCGGCCTGCCGCTGGCCAAGGTCGCCGACCTGCTGCAGACCCGCTTCGGCCTGCAGGTGACGCCGGGAGGCCTCGTGCATCTGCTGCATCGTGCAGCCCGCGACGCGCGGCCGGCCTATGAGGAGTTGCGCGAGCAGGTCCGCAACGCGCCCGTGGTCACGGTCGATGAGACCGGTTGGCGCGTCGACGGCATCGGCCACTGGTTGTGGGCCGCCGTCACCCCGACGACGACCGTCTATGCCATCTGCGCGGGCCGCGGATTCGACGACGCCCAAGCGGTCCTCGGAGCCGACTTCGACGGCGTGCTCGTGCGCGACGGCTGGGTGGTCTACCGCAGCTACACCCACGGCGAGCACCAATCTTGTCTGCAGCACCTGCTACGACGCTGTGAGGAGCTACTCGAGGATCATCCCCACTGCGGATGGGCCGCTCAGGTGCAGCACATCTTGCAGGCCGGCCTCGCGCTGCGCGACCGGCGTAACGCCGGTGGTATCAGCGACCACGGTCTGGCTACCGTCCGCGGTCGCCTGCTCGCCCAGCTCAGCCGGCTGATCGACAACCCGCCGCCGCACGACGACGCCGAGCGCTTCGCTGCGCACCTGGCCATCGAATTCGGCGCCCTCTTCACCTTCCTGTGGGACCCGGCGGTCGACGCCACCAACTGGCGCGCCGAACAAGCCATCCGGCCCGCTGTCGTCATCCGCAAGGTGTGCGGCGGCAACCGCACCCGAAAGGGCGCCGACACCCAGCAGGTCCTTGCCAGCGTCGTACGCACCGCACGCCAACGCGACGTCGACCTGCCCGCCCTGTTCGCCACGATGTTGCGCGCCCCCGAGCCCATCGTCCCCGACGTATTCGGACTGCCGCCGCCGTCCGCGCCCAGTGCCGCACCGCAACGAGCGCATTGACGCGCGACCGACCGGCGGCTGACTGCCGCGCCGGGCGAGAATGCCGAGACGCTGCCCCCCAACGCGGCTGCGACGTGGGTAACAGCGCAGCCACTACGGACTCCCCCGCAAGACCCGAGACCAGCCAATGGAAACCTCCGCGGCGCCCGACCTTCGACGCTCCAGGCCCATCCCATGCCCGTGTCTATTGGCGAATCACCCCGTAAACGAAGACCTGCGTAGGTCACCCGCGTCGGCTGGAGCGACGGACTCGTTCCGACCTGCCTTCCATTGCCATCCCGCGCGGAACAGGCCGTCCCGGACGATGATGCGATCCGCTTCGTCCAGTTCGTACAGATCGAAGACCGCATCGTCGAGCGCATCCCAATCAGCGGAATCGGGACGTTGCCGACGAAAGGCCCGCGCCAGCTGGACGACACGCCTTCCGGTGTCCGATTCGACATGTCCCTCAAGTGCGGGGGCCGGCAGGGCGTTGATGTCCTTGAGTTTGAGTGTCCGTATCCACACACCGAAGGTCGAACCAGTCATGAGGAAGTACCACGACGCTAGTGCCGATGCGAGGATGCCGGCTACGAGGTGAGCTGCATTCGTCGACTCTACGGGAAATGATGCGCCATAGTGCACGTCCGTGAACACGGCGTCACGCGTAGCAACCGCCGCGACAGGACGCGGTGTGCCCTGCATGAACCTGCTCACGAGAAGGAGCGGCGCGCAGTAGATGTCGCGCCGCCGCGGCCACTGGGCCCTATCCTGGTCGAACTCGCTCAAATCGTCCTCCAGCAAACCGAACGGCCGCACGGACCGCCTGCGGATGAACGGCAAACCCTTCAAAGAAGCAGCGTTGCTGCTCCGATTGCCGAATATCAATCCAGTCTTCAATTGCGTGCCCAACGCCGCGAGGCGAGCTTCCAGGGGTTCATGTTTCTCCCAAAGATCGTCCAGAAGCAGGAGATCGGGATGGCACCCGAGGAAAGCCGCCTTCAGCAATGCTGCGTTGCGCCCCCAACTCGCGATCGGCAGCGTAGCGACGTCGCTTGGCGCAATCTCAATGGTATGACTTCGTTCGCCAGCCGGTGACCAACGCGCCTGGACGAGGGTCATCCGGCCTGCGTGCTGGCCGCGATGGCGCGCGAGGAGCACAATCGCGGGCATGTCGGCCTTTGGGAACAGCCAGGGGGAGAGTTCTGACAGGTTGATCAGCGTGACCGGGGTGAGCGCATCGAGGGTGACGCGAACCGCGTCCATGCTGCTTGCGCTCTTGCCGAAGAAGGGCGTGGCGCTCAGAATCATGCCGAACCGAGTCTTGTCGTGCGCGAAGTCCCTTGCCCGCGTAACGAAGTCGAGGCTCTGGCCGCGCAGGGGCGCTCGTGACCCGGCGGTCCGGCGAGCTGCGGTTCCGGCTCTTCCGGTGTGACTCCACGGTGGATTGCCGACGATCACGTCAAATCGCTTCAGGTCCACTTCGCGGCCGAGTACCTCTCGACCGGCGGCCGTCTGCTCGATGGTCCGCGCGTCGCCGACCAGCAAGGTCCTGCCCCGGAGCGGCTGAAATCGGAGCGCCTCCGGCGGTCGCGGGTTAGGATCGAGTTCAAGCGCTGCCAGATAGAGGCTGAACGCCGCGATGCGCAAGGCTGCTTCGCTGATGTCCACGCCGTACACTTGGCCGTACAGGATTCTCCGAATTGTGGTGCGACTAGGCTTTCCGTCAGGCGTCCTGAGATGCACCAGTCTGCGCAGTGCCTCCACGAGGAAGACTCCCGATCCGCAGGTGAGGTCCAGGACGCTTTCCTCGCCCGTCAGACCGTCGAATACTTCGTCCAGCACGAGGGAAACAGCGGCCAGAGGCGTGTAGTACACGCCTTGCTTCCGGGCGCGATTCTCGCCGGTCGAGGCTGACGCCGATGAGTGCACGAACTGCTCGTAGATGGCGCTGACGAGCTCGACGGGGATTACATCGAACCGATAGGGAAAGAAATGAAGCTGACCCGTCTCCAGGTCTTCGCCTCTTAGAAACCTTGCCATCCGATCAAGATGCCGGGCGTCGGGCACAACTTCTGTGGATGGCGGGAACATGTCGCCATTGAAGGTGTCTCGCAGCCATCGGAACAGACGTTCCGTAGCGGTGCGATCTTCCAACACCTCGCTCAAGTCGCCATGACCGCACTCCGCGATCAGCTGTTGTTCAGTGACGATTGGTCTGTCGATCAGGTACTTGGTGAAGATGCACCGGCCAATCAGTCCCTGGGCGCGATCATGACTGAGTCCGGCGTCGACCAGGGTGCGTTCCAGGTTACTCAGGTCTCGCAGCAACCTTCGGTCGACGCTCGTCTCCCGACTGACGCGAGGTTCACGGTGCCAGAATTCCCCCGTCTCCATCGCCAGGCGACCAGCGACCGCATCGAGTCTCGCCAGTTCCGAGTCGACGTGGCTGAAGGTGTCGAGCCGATTCGCCGCTGCGTCATCATGTTGTAGCGGGGTCCCAAAGCCGTTGTAGAGATCGATGCGTTCTGGAGAGACGAGCCACAGTAGCGGCGCGAACCCCTGGTTCCAGATCTCCCTCTGCCATTCAGCGACGGCGACCTTGTCGGGATCGTCCACGTACTTGAAGTACACGGTGAGGCTTCCCGTGCTGATCCCTTGGTGCTCCGCGCCGGCGCCGCTTCCCCACCAGGCGTCAGGAGCAAACGACGGTAGCCGAGGGTGCGCGCGGGAACCCGAAAGCCCCACACTGGGGGCGGCGCATTCCCCGTCTGCCAAGTATCCAGTGCGTTCCAGGGCGCGGCCGAGTGGTTCGGCAATCATTTGCCCCCCCCGCGCCGCCGGATCGAAGAGAGGTCGGCAGATCTCGCTTTGGTTTGCTGTTCAGGCGACGGGTATTGCTGGCTGTCTCGAATCTGCCCAATCAGGGCGCCGACGGCTACGCCGTCGACATTCAGAATATGTTTCGCGAGATCGAGTCTCATGACCTCATGCACCGGGTTGTCGCTTTCCGGACGCAGTTCGACGTGCCGTTCGTCGATCCGTACGAAACGCTTCAGCGTCACCTCGTCGCCGAACCGGGCGACAACGACCTGCCCGCTCTCCGGGCTCGTGCTCCTGTGGATGGCGACAATGTCCCCGTCGCAAAGACCGGTCCGGTTCATGCTGTCGCCGCGCACGGTCAGGAAGTAGTCCGGCCGCGGCTTGAATCGGTCCGCGATAGCCGGGGGGAGTCGCTCGACGATGTGCGCTTCAGCCAGGATCGACGTTCCGGCAGCGATCTCCGCCACCGGTCCCACCACCGGGAGATTGTTCCGTTCGATCACCCGGATTCCGCGCTTGATCTTCGGCCGCAGTTCGATCCATCCCTTGTCGGCCAGAGCGGTCAAGTGGCCGCTCACGGATGAGGCGTCCCTGAGTCCGAGGGCCTTGGCGAGTTCGGCTCGTGTCGGAGGGATCCCGTTCTTCCGCAGGTACGCCTTGATCCAGTCCAGCGTCTCTTGCTGCCGGTCGGTGAGTGTCTGCATCGCTCCGGATCTCATGAACCCGTCTCGGTTGGCGGGAATATTACCACATATTTATAGTATACTCCATCGATTAAGAGCCCTTAATATTTTATGTGTATCCTCAGCGATATACCACATATTTTGGTGAATGAAGCCTGTTTCCGGCCCGTCCTGGTTCCGACCAAGGACCTGCTCAGCCGCCGGTCCAGCGCCCTCTGTCTCCTTCCTGGTAGCCCGGCGCGGGCTCTCCGTCCCCGCCAGTCCGGAACGGGAGACCGTGGGTCGTTGAGTGAAGCGCAGCCGACTTCTGCGGCACTTGCGGAGGCGTGGTTGCCACGTGAAGCGAGAGGGCCCGGGATCGGGAGGCCCGTCCGCAGGCGTCGCTCAGAAGCGGAACTGCCGGGTGAGCTTCACCACGAAGGCGCGGTTCTCCAGTATCGGGAAACGGCGGCCGTGCATCTGGTTCATGAACGTGTCCCGCTGATCGTTGTAGACCACGAACAGCTCGCTCCCCGGCTGGTACTCCCACCGCAGGCGCACATTCGTGCTCAACACGTTGTTGGTCGAGTTGTACTGCAGCAGCGCGCTGGCGAACATCCGCGGCGTGAAGGTATAGGTGAGCCGCGTGGTGGCTACCCGGGCGGTGAACTGCCCCTGCGGCAGCGTGATCCGATTGAACGAGATGCTCGGCTCCACCGCGAACTGCCGCGAGACCTCGATGCGGCCGCGCGAGTAGCCGACCGCCGTGATGTCGCCGTCGAAGAACTCGCCGTGCTGCAACACCAGGCCGCCCGCCAGCCGGCGGTGCGGTCCCATGCGATAGGACACCTGGAAGTCCTGGAACTCGTAGCCGCCGACGGGGATGGTCACGTCGTCGGTAATGTCGAAGGGCCGGGCAAGGAACTCGTAGTCCCGCTGGATGTCCGCGCTCAGGCTGTCGCTGTTCTCGAAGGAGGTCCGAAAGCGCCCCTGCAGGATCCGGGTCTCGAGCTGCCCCGCGCCGTTCAGGATGTAGTCGACGCTGCCGCCCCAGGTGAATTGACGCACGGCCGCCAGGCCGGCCGGTCGCGGGCTGAACTGTCCGGAGACGAAGGTGCGCCGGAAGTCGTCGCGACGCAGGAAACCCACCTCCGGGTTGAAGTTCCTGCCGACCAGCAGGTGATCGACGCGCACGCCGTAGAGGTCGTCGTCGTAGGAGAACGCCGCCTGATAGCTCTCGTTCCTTCCTTCGAGGCCCGGCGTGTTCGTGCGAGCGTAGTAGCCGTAGAGGTTGACGTCGTCGTAGAACGAGAAAGCCCCGTCGACGCCATACGCCTGGTTCGCGCCATCTCCCGTCAGCGAGACCGACCGGTTGGTGAAGATCGCGCCGACCCGACTCCGCCGGAGAACGTCGCGCTTGACGCGGAGCACGCTGAAGTTGGTCGGGACGGCGTCGGCGCCCGGCGTGTCGTCGGTCTGGATGTTGATGGCGCCCACGCTGAAATCACCCACCTTGCCGGTCAGGCGTCCGCCGCCCAGAATCGGCACGGTACGTCCCTGCTCGAGGCCGATCCGCCGGCTGAAGAAGATGGTGGGGGCGTCTCCGCTTCCAAAGAAGCCCGACGCGCCGACACTCCGCCGCGCGGCCCCGCCGCCGCCGGCGCCAGGCGCCCGCGCGAAGTCGAAGATGCCCTGACTCTCCAGGAAGAACTCGCGCTTCTCCGGGAAGAACAGGCTGAACCGCGTCAGGTTGATCTGCTGCTCGTCCACCTCGACCTGCGCGAAATCGGTGTTCCAGGTGAAGTCCGCCGTCAGGTTCTCGGTGACTCCGTACTTGACGTCGCCGCCCGCCTGGCCGGCGCCGTCGTTCGAGATCGGGGGCACGATGGTCCGGTCGGTGGCGAGCGAGCCGATCACGTAGGGCTTGACCTCGAACGTGCGGTTGCCTGCCGGCACCTGCAGGCCGGTGAGGGTGCCGGCCGCCGACACCCGGAACTGTCCCGGCCCGGCCGAGATCGGCACAGCCGTGAGGTAAGCCTCCTCGAAGCTCGACCGGATGTCCCGGCCCAACTGGATGCCCCACAGTTGCTCCCCGGGCCGGAAACGGAGCGACTTGAACGGGATCGCCATTTCGACGGTCCAGCCGCCGTCGAAGCGACCGGTGCGCACGTCCCAGACGGGATTCCAGTCGCGATTCGGGTCTCCTTCGTCGGTGATCTGCCGATCGCTGAACCCCCCGATGGGATTGACCCGGAAGGCGAAGCCGTTGCGGCGGTCGTAGAAGGTGTCGAACACGACGATGAACCCGTCGTTGTTGATGAGCTGAGACGAGTCTCGCTGCATCTCGTTGGCGATCCACTGCGACTCGGGAACCGATTCGTAGACGCGGGCCGCCACGTAGATCGACTCGTCGTCGAAGAAGATCCAGGCGTCGGTCGGCTCCGAGGCCGGAGCCCCCTCGTCGGGGGCCTGCTGGATGAAGTCTCCGAACGGCTCCACCCTGTCGTAGATCGGCTCGTCGAGCACGCCGTCGAGCCGCCAGGGTCCCTCGAGGCGGACGGCGCGGACCGTCGCCCTGCCGTTGGCGTCGCGGTTGATGGTGGCAGGCGGCACTGGTGCCGCCGGACCGTCGATCAACGGGCCCGCGGGTTGGAATCCCGCCGGCGGGGGTTGCGCCGGCGCCGCCAGTGGCAGGACCCAGAACGCGAGCGTGGTAACGAGCCGCGCCGCGCAACCGGGGGCGGCTCTTCCGTCGAGCTGTGGCGGCGACATGTCGTGGAGTTTATGGAGACTTGCGACGAGTTGGGCGGCGCTACCTGACAGTCACGGCTCAGAAGCGGAACTGCCGGGTGAGCTTCACCACGAAGGCGCGGTTCTCGAGCATCGGGAAGCCGCCGCGGTTCCTGAGGTTCATGAAGGTGTCCCGCTGGTCGTTGTAGACGATGAAGAGCTCGCTGCCCGGCTGGTACTCCCAGCGCAGGCGCACGTTCGTGCTCAGCACGTTGTTGGTCGAGTTGTACTGCAGCAGCGCGCTGGCGAACATGCGGGGCGTGAATCCGTAGGTGAGCCGCGTGGTGGCCACCCGGGCCGTGAAGTTCCCTTGCGGCATCGTGATCCGGTTCCACGAGATGCTGGGCTCCACCGCAAACTGCCGCGAGACCTCGATGAGGCCGCGCGAATAGCCGACCGCGGTGATGTCGCCGGCGAAGAACTCGCCGTGCTGGAACGAGAGGCCGCCGGCCACCCGGCGGTGCGGTCCCAGGCTGTAGGACACCTGGAAGTCCGTGAACTCGTAGCCGCCGATGGGGATGGTCACGCCGTCGATGATCTCGAAGGGCCGGGGGAGGAACTCGTAGTCCTGCTGGATGTCCGCGCTCAGCCTGTCGCTGTTCTCGAAGCTGGTCTGAAAGCGGCCCGACAGGATGCGGGTCTCGAGTTGCCCGGCGCTGTTCTCGATGTAGTCGACGCTGCCGCCCCAGGTGAACTGCCGCACCGCCTCGATGCCTTCCGGCCGCGGGCTGAACTGCGCGTAGACGTAGCTGCGCCGGAAGTCCTCGCGGCGCATGAAGCCGATCTCCGGGTTGAAGTTCTTGCCGACCTGCAGGTGATCGACGAGCAGTCCGTAGAGGTCGCCCTCGTAGGAGAACGCCGCCTGGTAGCTTTCGCTCCTTCCCTCGAGGCCCGGCGTGTTCGTCCGCGCGTAGTAGCCGTACATGTTGACGTTGTCGTAGAACGAGAAAGACCCGTCGAGTCCGTAGACCTGGTTCGCGCCGTCGCCCCTCGTCGAGACCGAGCGGTTGGTGAAGATGGCGCCGACGCGGCTCCGGCGGAGGATGTCGCGCTTGACGCGGAGCACGCTGAAGTTGGTCGGGAGGGCGTCGCTGGTCCGCGCGTCGTCGGTCTGGATGTTGATGGCGCCCAAGCTGAAGTCGCCCACCCTGCCGGTCAGGCGTCCGCCGCCACGAATCGGCACGGTTCGTCCCGCCTGGTCCAGGCCGATCCGCCGGCTGAAGAAGAGGGTCGGCGCATCGCCCGGTGGGAACACGCCCGGCGGCGCGTTGAGGATGGCCCGCGCGGAGCCGCCGAAGCCGCCGAAGCCGGCCACCCGTCCGAAGTCGAAGATGCCCTGGCTCTCGAGGAAGAACTCGCGCTTCTCCGGGAAGAACAGGCTGAACCGCGTCAGGTTGATCTGCTGCTCGTCCACCTCGACCTGCGCGAAGTCGGTATTGAAGGTGAAGTCCGCCGTCAGGTTCTCGGTGAGGCCGTACTTGACGTCGACGCCGCCGTTCCCGTCGCCGTCGTTCGAGATCGGCGGCACGACGGTCCGGTCGGTGTTGAGCGAGCCGATCGCGTAGGGCTTGATCTCGAACGTGCGGCTGTCCTCCGGCACCTCCAGGCCCACCAGGGTGCCGGCGACCGACAGGCGGAACTGTCCCGGCCCGGCCGAGATCGGCACCGCCGTCAGATACGCCTCCTCGTAGTTCGACCGGATGTCCCGGCCCAACTGGATGCCCCATACCTGGTCGGGTCCGGGCCGGAAGCGGAGCGACTGGAACGGAATCTCCATCTCGACCGTCCAGCCGCCGTCGAAGCGGCCCGTGCGCACGTCCCAGACGGGATTCCAGTCGGGATTCGGGTTGCCCTCGTCGGTGATCTGTTGATCCTGGAAGCCCCCGATGGGGTTCACCCGGAAGGTGAAGCCGTTGCGGCGGTCGTAGAAGGTGTCGAACACGACGATGTAGCCGTCGTTGTTGATGATCCGGAACGAGTCGCGCTGCATCTCGTTGGCGACCCACTCCGACTCGGGGACCGACTCGTAGACGCGGGCTCCCACGTAGATCGACTCGTCGTCGAAGAGGATCCAGTTGTCGGTTCCCTCCGTGGCCGGGGCCCCCTCGTCGGGGGACTGCTGGATGAACCCGCCGAACGGCTCGACGCGGGCGTAGATCGGCTCGTCGAGGACGCCGTCGACCCGCAGGGGTTCATCCAGCCGGATGGCGCGCACCGTCGCCCCGCCGCTGGCGTCGCGGGTGATTGTGGCCGGCGGCACCGGGGCGGGCGGACCGTCGATCACGGGGCCGGCAGGCTGGAAACCCGCCGGCGGGGGCGTGACTTGGCGTGGTGCCTGCGAAGAGGGCAGGCTCTCCGCGCCGGCTGAAACAGCGGCACCCTCCGGGCCGTCGTTCTCCTGGGGGGTGGCTGCCAGCGGTGTCGCTCCCGCCAGCGCCAAGGCGCACACCAGGAGCGCGCCTGCGAGCCTTGCGGTCTGTCTCGTGCGAGCCGCCTTCCCGTCGGGCTGATCCATCGACATGCAGTGGAGTTTACTCGCCCGTTGAATCGCGCAGGGCGCTTGCGCTAGCCTGTGGCCATGGCAACGAGCGTGGCGGCAACGTCTCAGGAGGCGCTGAACGCTGTCCTCTCCGATGCCATGCCGTCCCAGGGCTCCTGGAGCGACGAGCACTACCTCTGGCTCACGGACCGCACACGCCGCCTGATCGAGTTCACCGACGGCCGCGTTGAAGTACTCCCCATGCCGACCGAGAGGCATCAGATTATCCTGCTTTTTCTCTACCGGCTGCTCTACGCCCACGTTCATGAATCGCCCCGCGACGGCGTCGTCGTGACCTCGGGATTGCGGATGCGGGTGCGGGAGGGAAAGTTCCGCGAGCCGGATCTGCTGCTGCTTCGCGACCGGTCCGATTCCCGTCGTCGAGACCGCTTCTGGCTGGGCGCGGACCTGGTAGTCGAGATCGTCAGTCCCGATGACCCTGCCCGCGATCTCGTCGTCAAGCGCGCCGACTACGCCGAGGCCGCCATACCCGAATACTGGATCGTCGATCCCCGCGGCGAAACCGTCACCGTGCTCGATCTCACTGCCAACGCTTACGTCGAGCACGGTGTGTTCGCCCGCGGCGACGTGGCGACATCGCCGCTGCTGGACGGCGTCGCCGTCGACGTGACAGCTCTGTTCGACGCCGAGGGATAGGCCGCCATCCGTACTCGGCGACGACCGGAATCGGTCACCACGCCCGCGCTCGACGTGACCGTCGTTCCCCGTCGGGAAGCTCAGTGCTCCGTGCGCGACGCCGCGGCGTCGATGAACAGATCGAGCACCTCGCGCACGGCGTCGTTGTTCGCACGGGTCAGGTTGATCAGGCCGACCACGACCACGCGCGATTCCGGCTCCATCACCATCAGCGACGTGCCGCCGACCGAGCCGCCGGAGTGGGACAGCAGGCGGCGCCCGTCCTCGCGCGTCCGGATGAACCAGCCGAGACCATAGCCGACCCCTTCGCCGTCGCGGGTCTTCTGCTCGGTGAACAGGAGCTTGCGGGACGCCCCGGACAGGAACTCGTCGTCGAGGTGCGCGTTGGCGAACGCCAGTATGTCCTCGGTCGTCGAAAGAAACCCGCCGCCGGCCCACTTGTAGCTGTTGTCGACCCACGGCGCGTTCACCACGCTGCCGGCGTCGTCGCGGACGTAGTAGCTCGTCCGCCCGGGGATGATGGGGACCACGAAGTCGGCGACCGTGTCGCGCAGGCCCAGCGGGCGGAAGACCGCCTCGCGCATGGTGTCGAGGAACGGCTGCTTCGCCGCGCCTTCCACCACGGCGCTGAGCAGGTTGAAGCCGTAGCTCGTGTAGGCGAACGCCGAGCCCGGCTCGTGCAGCAGGGGATCGTCCGCAAAGATCGACAGGCCGTCGAGCACCGTCGGGTACGGGTCGCGGATGAAGTTCTCGTCGCCCCGGTAGTGGCGGATCCCGGCCAGGTGGCCGCCGAGCTGCCGCGCCGTGATCGGATGCGCCTTCTCCGGGAACGAGGGAACGTACGCCTGGATCGGCGCGTCCAGGTCCAGCTGTCCGTCCTCGACCAGTCTCGCCACCGCCGCCGCGGTCAGCGACTTCGAGATGCTGCCGACGCGGAACTTCACCGCCGGCTGCATGGGGACGCGGTGCTCCAGGTTCGCGTAGCCGAAGCCCTCGGACCAGACCGTCTCGCCGTCGACCGCCACGGCGATGGCGATCCCCGGGTAGCCGCGGGCGGCCAGATCCGCACGCACCAGCGCGCGCGCCTCCTCGACCACTTCCGCGTAATGCAGCGGGGCGGGAGCCACCGAGGGGGCCGTGGCCGGAGCGCCCGCCGACTGGGCCGACGCGGTCGCGGCCGCCGTGCCGACAGCCAGCCCGGCCACGAGCAGGAGCCCGTGAAGGCGACGAGATCCCAACGCGGCCGGCAGCAGGAGCGCGTGGAAGCGGTAGGACTGCGTAACGACGGCTGGCGCCATGTCGCGCGCTCGGGAGTGCTGTCGCGTCATCGTCTCGTCCCCTCGATGTCGGTGCGCACGCTGAACACCGTCTTGCCGGCCGTCACGTACAGGGTCCGCAGGTCCGGTCCGCCGAACGCCGCGTTCGTGATCGTGTCCTCCGGGATCGGGATGTGCCGGATCAGCTCGCCGGCCGGCGAGATGACGTGGACGCCGGCGACCGTGTCGAGCGTCTCGCTGGTCCCGCGCGGCCGGTTCAGCCCCGCGGCCACGTACAGGTTGCCCTGGCTGTCGATGGTCATGCCGTCCCCGCTCCGTCCCGGATAGAAGTCGTAGAGCACCCGCATGTTGCCGGCCGTTCCCTCCGGACTGAGGTCGAACGCGCGGACCATCCGGGGCCCGCCCTCGGCCCGATCGATCTCGATGACGTACAGCGTGGTGTCGTCGGGCGAGATCACGATGCCGTTGGGGCGCAGGACCTCGGGCTCGGTCAGGATGCGCTCGATCGTTCCGTCCGGGTCGATGCGGTAGACGCTATGCACCCCGGTCTGCTCCGGCGTCCGGTTCGGGCCGGGCCGGTCGGTGAAGTAGATGCGGCCCTGGCCGTCGATGGTCAGGTCGTTGGGCCGATGCAGCTCCCTGCCCTCGTAGGCGTCGGCGAGCACTTCGACCTCGCCGGTCGCCATGTCGGTGCGGGTCACGCGGGGCAGACCCGTCGTGCCGTCGCCGCCCTCGCAGGCGAGCAGGCGCCATTCGCTGTCGAAGATCAGGCCGTTGGCGTCGTTGCTCGGCTGGCGGAAGGTGGAGAGCTCGCCGTCGGTCGACAGCCGCATGATGCGGTTGTTGCCGAGATCCGTGAAGTACAGCGTGCCGTCCTCGGCCACCGTCGGACCTTCGGTGAAGGCCACCGTGGTCGCCACCGTCACCTCGGCGCCCGTCGCCCCGCCGCCCGCGGGCGCCGCGTCCGCGCCTCCGCCCGCCTCGAGCGCACCGACGCTCTCCTCGAGCGCACTGAGCCGGTCGATCACGGTTTCCTGTTGGCTCTCGAGCGATTCCAGCACGCGGAGCACGTGCGCCGTGCCCACAACCCGCGGTTGATCGTCGCCGCAGGCCGTCATCACCGGCAGCAGTATCGTCATCATCCACACGGCGCATCTCTTCATGCGGCTCTCCTCCGGTATTTCGCGCAGGGCCCTGCAATCCGGCCCGCAACAGCCGTCCTGGCACTTGCGATCTTCGCACGAACGCGGCGCGGCGTCTTGCCGGACCCGCTGCCTCGCGGTCCGGGCCGCTCCTCTTCCATGCGCTGGTTCGACTACCGCGCCTGCTGCGCGGTCCGTCCGTGCTGGCCCATGATGGATCTGGAGACCTCCGGGCGCAAGCGCGCCCGCACCACGCCGTTCGCGCTTCGGAGCCCGTGCAGCAGGGAGGGTGCCGGCGCGGACGACGACGTGCTAGCGCCCCGAAACGCCTCGCTGGCTCGGCGTTTCGGCCCATCCCCCCCGCTCCACGACCTCGCGCCGCAGCACTTCGCTTCGCTTGCGTTCTGCGGCGCAAGCTCCTAGCCTGTGATCCGGGGACGAGGAATGACGAAGACGGTAGATGGCGGGGCACAGGCGGCGGACGCGAGGCGAGCCGGTGGCACTTTCTTTGGGGACGGCAGGGGTCCGGCCGGTTCCGACACCGCCCACGACCGGGACCGCGACGTCATCCGCCGGCTCTTCGAGACCGGCGAGTATCCCTACAAGGACAAGCTTGCCCGCAAGCCGTACGAGCGGGAGAAGGCCGCGCTGCAGGTCGAGTTGCTGAAAGTCCAGGACTGGGTCAAGGTCACGGGCGGGAAGGTGGTCATCCTGTTCGAGGGCCGGGACGCCGCCGGCAAGGGCGGGACCATCAAGCGGTTCACCGAGCATCTCAATCCGCGCGGCGCCCGGGTGGTGGCGCTCGACAAGCCGACCGAGGGCGAGCGGACCGAGTGGTTCTTCCAGCGCTACGTCCGCCACCTGCCGCACGGCGGCGAGATCGTGCTGTTCGACCGATCCTGGTACAACCGCGCCGGCGTCGAGCGGGTCATGGGGTTCTGCGGCGCCAAGGATTACCTGGAGTTCATGCGCCAGGCGCCCGAGTTGGAGCGCATGCTCGTCCGCAGCGGCATCCGGCTGTTCAAGTATTGGTTCTCCGTCACCCGCAAAGAGCAGAGACGCCGCTTCGAGGCGCGCGAGAAGGACGTGCTGAAGCAGTGGAAGCTGTCGCCGATAGATCGGCAGTCGCTCGACAAGTGGGACGAGTACACGGCCGCCAAGGAAGCGATGTTCTTCTACACGGACACCGCGGACGCGCCCTGGACCATCGTGAAGTCCGACGACAAGAAACGGGCCCGCCTGAACTGCATGCGGCACTTCCTGGCGGCATTGCCCTATACGAACAAGGACACCCGTGTCGTGGGCCGTCCCGATCCCCTTATCGTCGCCAACGCCGACATGATCGGCGCCAGCGACCCCGACGCAGGAAAGCAGGGGCCGTCCGACTGACACCGCCGCCGCTACCGCGAGAGGGGCGCCGACCGCGGGACTCCTTGCTTGCGCCTCTCGAGCGCTTTCCTCATTGGTGCGGCGGACGCCCCGGCCCGCCGGGGTGTTATGCTGCGCGCGCATGGACGACCGTACCGTCGGCTTCATCGGGCTCGGCCGCATGGGTTCGGGAATGGCCCGGAACCTGCTGAAGGCAGGCGTGCCGCTCGTCGTCTGGGACGTGCTTCTCGAGTCCCTACGGGACGTGGGGCGGCAGGGGGCGGTTGCCGCTGCCGATCCGGCGGCGGTGGCGGAAGGCGCCGAATTGGTCTTCCTCTGCCTGCCGTCCGACAAGGAAGCCGAGGCGGTGCTCTTCGGGAAGCGCGGGCTGGCGAGCGGCGGAAAGACCCCGGCCGTCGTGGACGCGACCACCATGAACCACCGGGCGGCGCGTCGTCTGGGCCGGCGTGCCGGCGAGGCGGGGCTGCCCTATGCCGACTGCCCGGTGTCGGGGATGCCGCTGCGGGCGGAGCAGGGGACCCTCACCATGATGTTCGGCGGCGGCGAGGAGCTGTTCGCGCTGTCGAAGCCGTACCTCGACGTCATGGGAGAGTTCGTCGCGCACTGCGGCGACGTCGGCATGGGTCAGCTCATGAAGGCGGTCAACAACATCGTCTACGACGTCAACATCGCCGCTTTCTGCGAGATCCTGCCGTTCGCGGTGAAGGCCGGGCTGCAACCCGATCAGGTCGCCGAGGTGCTCACCACGGGAAACGCCCGCAGCTTCGCCAGCGAGCACTTCGTGCCGCGCATCCTGAGGCGGAAGTTCGATGGCGATTTCTCGCTGCGGGCCGCCTACAAGGACATCGTGAACATACAGGAGGCCGCCGCACAGCTCGACGCCTCGCTGCCGCTCGTCGAGACGATGGTGTCCATCTACCGTGCGGCCATCGAGAAGGGGTTCGGCAACGAGCCGAAGAGCGCGATGGTCAAGGTCTACGAGGAGCGGATGGGCCAGCAGGTCCGGACCGGCCGCCGGCCCGCCTGACCGTTGCGCTGCATTCGATCGGCGATGCATCCCGCCTCGCCAGGGACTTCCAGCGCTACTGCCGGCTCCTTCGCCGGCCGCCTGCTCGCTTGGTGGGACGTCCACGGGCGCAAGAGCCTGCCCTGGCAGCGCGAGCGCACGCCGTACCGCGTCTGGGTCGCCGAAATCATGCTGCAGCAGACCCAGGTGAGCACGGTCGTCCCGTACTTCGAGCGGTTCATGGCGCGGTTCCCGGACGTGGAGAGCCTGGCCCGCGCCCATCTCGACGAGGTGCTGCACCTGTGGAGTGGGCTGGGGTACTACGCGCGGGGGCGCAACCTGCATCGGGCGGCCCGCGTCGTCGTGCGCGACCATGGAGGGGCGTTTCCTGACGATATCGCCGGCATCCAGCGGTTGCCGGGCGTCGGCCGTTCCACCGCCGCGGCCATAGTCGCCCAGAGCTGCGGTCGGCGGGCCGCGATCCTGGACGCCAACGTCAAGCGCGTACTGGCGCGACGACACCACGTCGCCGGGACGGTATCTTCGGCGGCGACCCGCAACGAGCTCTGGCGCCTGGCCGAATCGCACACTCCGGCGGCGCGGGTGGCGGACTACACCCAGGCCATCATGGATCTGGGCGCCACCGTGTGCCGCCGGACTCGCCCGCGTTGCGCCGATTGTCCCGTTCGCACGGATTGCCAGGCGTATGCCGCGGGAGATGCCGAGCGGTTTCCCGAGAAGCCGCCGCGCCGGAAGCGCCGCCTCGAGCGCAGCCGGTTCTTCGTGGTGGTCGATCCGGGTGGCGCGTGTCTCGTGGAGCAGCGACCGCCGGACGGCATCTGGGGCGGCCTGTGGTCGCCGCCGGAGCGAGACGCCGACGAGTCGGTGAGCGCATTCCTCGAGCAGGCCGGCATCGGTTCGGACCTTGTCGACCAAGTTCGGAAAGCCGGCGTGTTCCGCCACGGGTTCACCCACTTCGATCTCGATGTCGAGCCGGTCTACGTGCGTCTCCGGGCGCGGCCGTCGGCGGTCCGGGAGCGCATGGGGCGTTGGATCGACCCGGGCGATCACCGGCTGGGGCTCTCGACCGTTGCGGCCAGGCTCGTCGGCGTGACCATGCTGTTCGACGCGCCGGCGTCCGACGCGTAATCACGTTGCAAGTGGGGCGTGTCGGTGATTGGGAGTATCCGGCCGGATGTGGCAGGATGAACACATGGCCAACAGCAGTCCGGCGATGACCGCGTCGGCTACTTCGCAGGACGCCCTGCACGCCCTCCTCCGCGAGATCCTGCCGTCCCAGGGGCACTGGAGCGACGAGGAGTACCTGTGGCTCACGGATCGGTGCAACCGCCTGATCGAGCTCACGGACGGTCACGTGCAGGAACTCCCGATGCCCACGTTCACCCACCAGGCGGTTCTTGCGTTCCTCTATCGTTTGTTCCACGCGTACCTCGAGCCGCGAGGCGGCGTCGTGATGTTTTCGGCGTTGCGCATGCGCATCCGTGAAGGCAAGTTCAGGGAGCCCGACCTGCTGTTGCTCCGTGACCGGTCCGATTCGCGGTGCCAGGACCGCTACTGGCTCGGCGCCGACCTCGTGGTCGAGGTGGTGAGCCCGGACGACCCGGATCGGGATGTCGTAGACAAACGCGCCGACTACGCCGAGGCGCGGATCCCGGAGTACTGGATCGTGGATCCCCGCAACGAAACGATCACCGTGCTGGCGCTGGAGGGAGACGCATACGTCGAGCTCGGCGCGTACGCTGCCGGCGACACCGCACCGTCACGGCTGCTCGATGGATTCGCTGCCGACGTGACGGCTGTCTTCGCCGCGCCGAAGGCGGGCGGCTGATCGCCTTCGTCCTCTACCGGCGGCAGCATCTCCCCGGGGTGGTGACACTCAGCGACCGTCGTGGCCGACCAATTGCTGCGCTTCGGCGTGGCCCTGCGCCGCGGCCAGACGGTACCACCGCGCTGCTTCCACGAAATCCCGGCGCACGCCCCGGCCTTCCAGGTACATGACGCCCAGGTTGAACTGCGCCTGGACGTGGCCCTGCTCGCCCGCACGGCGATACCACCTGAACGCTTCCGCGTCGTCCCGCGGCACGCCCCGACCGCGGTCGTACATGAAGCCGAGGTTGGTCTGCGCGAAGTCGTGCCCCTGCTCGGCCGATCGCCGGAACCAGCGCACCGCTTCGGTGTCGTCTTGCGGCACCCCGCGGCCTTCCCGGAACATCTCGCCGAGGCTGTTCTGCGCGAAGCCGTTGCCCTGCCCGGCCGATCGCCGGAACCAGCGCACCGCCTCCTCGTCGTCGCGCGCCACCCCGTGGCCGTTACGGTACTGGATGCCGAGGTTGTTCTGGGCGCGGGCATTGCCCTGCTCCGCTGCCCGGCGGTGCCACGACGTCGCGACCGTATCGTTGCGCTCCACTCCGCGGCCGGTGCTGTACAGGAAACCGAGGGCCGCCTGTCCTGGGGCGTACCCCTGGTCGGCCGCCTGCCGGTACCACGCCAAGGCGGCGCGGTAGTCCTGTTCCACGCCGCGGCCGTCCTCGTACCTGGCACCAAGCTCGACCTGCGCCCGCGCGTCGCCTTGCCCGGCCGCGAGGCGAAGCTGGGCGATGCCTAGCTGGGCAAAATCGAGCTGAGCGACGAGCGTCATCGACGCCGCCGCGGCCAAGGAAAGAGCCGACAGCGCTACCGTGAGCAGCCTCGCAGGGTTCATCCCGAATGCATCGTCCGTCCGCCGACCACTGTGCGCACGACCCCTATGTTCTTGATGTCGTCAGGATCCGCGTCGTGCGGGTCACGCTCCAGGATGATGTCCCGTTCCTCGTAGGAGGCCCGCGGGCCGTGGAGGGTGCCGATGCGCAGCGCCTCGTCCACCGTAACCCGCTGGCTGGCGCCCCGAACCTGGCCGGTTGGCATCACCTTGTGATTCTAGAGTGGCCTGCCGGTGGCGGCAAAGGGACGCCGGAAACCTCTGCTACACTCGCCGTGCGAAGCGCGCGATTCGATTCCCAGTCACTATCCAAGGAGACGCTCGATGCGCATGAACATACTGTTGCCGGTCACCATTGCCCTTGTGCTGGCCGCAGCCGCTCCCACCGCGGCGGCGGATGACGAGGTGGCGGAAGTGCGAGCGACCTTCGAGAAAGCCGTGGCCGCGCTCAACGCGGGCGAGATGGAGGGATTCCTCGACACGGTCCATGACGAGGCGCTTTCCTTCTACTCGTGCGGACCGACGTCGGGCAAGCAGGGGCGCGAGGCGTGCGCGCTCGACTGGCAACTGTTCTTCAACACGACAACCGACGCGCGATTCGAGACAAGGAACGAGCAATACCGTGTCATTGGCGACACCGGCATCGCATACGGCGAGTACTCGCTGTCGGTGAACTACAACGGCCAGGGTCGCCAGACCGTGCACGAGGGGCGCTACACGATGACCTACACCCGGGTCGGTAATGAGTGGCGCATCGCGATGCAGCACAACACGCCGGCCGGCGAGGCTCCTCAACCGGTTCGCAATCTGCGCCGCTAGCCGCTCGGCGCGCCTCGCCACTCTCGGTGCCACGCGGGGATTCACCACGGCTTCCCAGGCGACCAATGTAGCGCTCCGCCGCGGATGCGATCCGGAATGCTCGCACCGGATGGGTTACGGCCACCAGGAGAAACCGATGCCGAGACGGACGGACGACGCGTCGAGGTCGAGCACGGTGCTCGCGTGCCTGCTCGTCCCGCCTGCCGGGTCGTCTCCTGCCGGGACGTTCCGGAACGTACCCCGTCCGGCCTTGACGTTGACATCGAGGGCCCAGGACTCGGACAGGTGGACGGCGACTCCACCTCCCACGCTGAAGGTCGGCATGCTCGTGAAGCGGGTGGGAGTCGGTTCGCCGTTCCTGACGACATCGTTGACCGGCCAGAACGTGAGCGCAAGGTCGCCGTAGGGGACCCACCGGCGGCGGGCGTCGTCGAGCCGCAGCCTCACGCCGAGGTCGACATGTGCGAACGTCACGTTGTCGAAGGCTTCGAGCCCGCGGCTCTCGATGTCGGCGTACGCCATGCCCAGGTACGGAGCGACGATGCGGTTGAGATCGCGGCCGATCCGCATGCTCACGAGTCCCGCTCCGTCGCGCGGGCCGCTGTCGAAGGAGACGGCGGCTCGTCCGAAGTCCAGACCGACTATCCACCCCTGCGGCCGCGCCGGCTGCGCGCCGGCCTCGGAAACCGATGCGAGGCAGAACAGGAGCGGCAGCAGCAAGCGGCCGAATCGCGAGCCGCTCGATGGTTCGGAATCCATGTCATCCTCCGGTCCGGGAACTGCCCGGCAACGACTCCGAACGCTGCACGGACCATGCCATCGCGCCGGATGTCCTGGAGGTCCTGGGAGGCGGACAGCGCGCGTGCCGGAACCGGACCTGCCGGGCGAATCGGATTCACCGTACGTGTGCATGGAACGTACGCAAGGGGTCCGTGCAATGTCCGTTCCCGGCGGAGGCCGAGAGCAAGCCGGCGGGCTGTTGGTCGGTGCGCGTGCTATCGGTGAGATTCGCGCCACTCGCGCGCGAGCCGCTGCGCCTCGGCGATCTGCGCGGGCCTCATCCGCGCCTGGCCGTCCGACCCGTAGAAGCGGCGGCATCCATCCGCATCAGGACTCGCGCCGGGGGTCGGCCGGGCGTATGATAGGAGCCTCGATACCGGTGAGTTGGGGAGGTAACCGACATGAAGTCACGACTGATCGTCTTGGGTATCGGTACTCTGTTGGCGGCGCTCCTGGTATGGGTGCCGGCCGACAGCGGTGAGGTCGGGGCGCAGGGCATGGTCCCCAACGCGCCGATCTTCGAGGTCGACCCGTTCTGGCCGAAGCCGCTGCCGAACAACTGGCTGCTCGGCTCGACCATCGGGGTCTCGGTCGACGCGCACGACCACGTCTGGATCGTGCACCGCGGCAACCTCGCGCCGAACGAGATCCCCGCCGCGCTCGACCCGCCGTTCGCCGAGGCGTGCTGCCATCCGGCGCCCCCGGTCCTGGAGTTCGACCAGGAGGGCAACCTCCTCCAGCATTGGGGCGGACCCGGTGAGGGCTACGACTGGCCCGAGTCGAACCACGGCATCTGGGTCGATCCCATGGACAACGTCTGGATCGGCGGCAATGGCGGCGACGACTCGCACGCCCTGAAGTTCACGCACACCGGCGAGTTCCTCCTGCAGATCGGCGAGGACGGCCACCCCGAGCCCGACAGCAACTCGACGACGCGCTACTCGCGGGTCGCCAAGGTCACCTTCGACGCCGAGGCCAACGAGGCGTACCTGGCCGACGGCTACGGCAACCGGCGCGTGGCAGTGGTCGACGGCGACACCGGCGAGCTGAAGCGCTACTGGGGCGCCTACGGCAACACGCCGAGCGACGACGCGCTGCCGCGCTACGACGCGGCGAACGCGCCGGCGCACGGTGCGGTCAGCAGCGACAGGTCCGGCGACCAGCAGTTCCGCAACCCGGTGCACTGCGCCGACCCGACCAGCGACGGCCTGGTCTATGCGTGCGACCGTCCGGGCAACCGCGTGCAGGTATTCACCAAGGCGGGCGAGTTCGTCGAGGAGATCTACCTGATGACGAAGACGCTCGGGTCCGGCTCGGCCTGGGACATCGCGTTCTCGACCGACCCGGAGCAGACCTTCGCCTACGTCGCCGACGGCGTGAACCAGCAGGTGCACGTGCTGCGCCGCAAGCCGCTGGAGTACATCTACAGCTTCGGCAGCGGCGGCCGCATGGCGGGGCAGTTCTTCGGCAACCACAGCATCGCGGTCGACGCGAGCGGCAACGTCTACACGACGGAGACCTTCGAGGGCAAGCGCGTGCAGCGGTTCAATTACAAGGGGATGGGCAACGCGAAGGGCGACGTCGGCGTCCCCTGGCCGAGCAATTGACGATCCGTCCGCCAACGATCAGGCCCGGCCCTCGATGTCGTCGGGGGCCGGGCCGCTCGGATCACCTCGCGGCGACCGGATCCGGTCGGTCCCGCTCGGCCCGAAGCTGGAAGCAGTGTCGGCCCGCCTCGTGCCTCGAGCAGGTCCAGCCACCGGCGAAGTCGGCTCAGATGCCGAGGACGAACCCCAGGGCAACGCGCACCATGCCCAGATGACGGTCGGCGTCGTCCCGCATGAATACGCGCTCGGTCCCCTCGAGCGACGGAATGGCGACGTGCCGGTAGGCCGCCGCGACGCGGAGGGCCAGCCGATCGGTGAGATGAAAGTCCACCCCTCCGCCGGCGGCCAGAGCCAAACCGGATGAGAAGGTGTCGAAGCAGTTGGAGTAGGCGCCGCCACTGTCGAGTTCCCCAGCCGTTCCGGCGAATGACGCCCGGCCGGCCAGAACCTGCACGAACCGTGTGCTGCGTCGGACGCGCGGCAGTCGGTACTGCACACCTCCCATGAAGGTGTGGAATCCTGCGTGGATATCGGGACACGCCGCCGCAGGTCCGGCTCCGCCCGGCGTCTCCAGGCGGCCGCTCGTCCACCACCCCCTTCCCATTTCGCCGACGACAGCCAGCGAGCGGCTGAGATGCAGGCCCGCGGAGAGGAACGTCGCCGCTTCCGGTTGGGCGGTCGGCCGTTGCCAGAACGACGCGGCGCCCAGGGCGAGATGGAGACCGCCTCTCTCGAAGTACGTCGCTTGCGGTTGTTGGTCGCCCTGTACCCTTCGCTCCATGCGCCGGGCGGGCGGTTCGACCGGGATGCGAGCGAGACGCAGCGATCCCGCGGTCGGCAGCGACCGTCCGTCGGCCGGCAACGACTGCGCGACGGCGGTGGTGCCGCCCAGGACCCCGGTCACCGCCACCACCATGACTCCGCTTCGAACGACTCGGCCGATCTGCATTCCGCTCCTCCCTTCACCAGTGGCAAGCCACGTCTACGGACAATCCGTGACGTTCCCGTTGGTGCGGGCATCTGCAAGCGGGATGCCACTGCTCCGGGAGGCTGCACCCGGCGTCGCCCGCGGCTCTGGCTCCCGCGGTTGACGGAGCTTGGGGCGGGCAGCGTCGTGCCTGCTTGCGCGTCGATCAGCGGCACGCGACGTCATGGTCGCGTCGGGGCCTTCGCCGACGCGAGACTCCCACGGAGCAGGCTCCTGGTGAGGTCCGAGCATCCGTACACATCATGCACATGGCCTGACATGTAATGTTCGTTCCCGCCGCCGGGTGCGGCGTGCCAATGCCGTGGAACCGCTTGTGATTCGACGGCATCTCGTGTTGGCGATGGCGATCCGCTGTCAGCGCTCCGGGTCTGCGGCGGGCAGCGCCAGGGCAATCAGCTCCGGCACGCGCCCGCCGCCGACGGTCAGCGCGATGTACTGCCGCCCGCCCGACAGGTAGGTCATCGGCGTGCCGATGGCGCCGCCCGGCAGGTCCACGGAGGCAATCTCCTCGCCCGTCGTCTTGTCGAAGGCGACCAGGCGCGGGCCGTCGTCGGTGCCGCCCGCGGTCAGCGCATGGATCAGCAGCGTCTTCGTCAGCACCGGGCCGATGCGTCCGCTGTCGCCGCCGAGCGGGGGCAGGTCGAGGTCTCGCAGCAGCGGGAGGTTGCGGATCCGATCGCCGTCGCCCAGCGGCCGCATCCACAGGTGCTCTCCCGTGTTCATGTCGATGGCCGTCATCCGCGAGTAGGGCGGCTTGAACAGCGGCAGCCCCTGCGGGAGCTGCGGGCGGTGGGCCTGCGCCCCGCGCGCCTCGAGCACCGCCAGGGTGGCGTCCTCGCCCGGCTCGGGCGTGCGGAAGTGCTTGACCGTATAGCGGTTCCCCGACGGCACGTACAGCATGCCGGTCTCGGGATCGACCGCGGCGCCGCCCCAGCTTCCGGCGCTGAACCCGGGCCGCACGATGGTGCCCCGGAGGCTGTGCGGCGTATACAGGGGGCCGATGCGGTAGGGAGCGACCGCCTCGATCGCCATCTGCCGAATCTCGGGCGTAAAATCGACGAGATCGTCTATTGCTACTCCTTGGTAGTCGAACGGCAATGGCCGGGTCGGAAACGGCTGGGTCGGCCACGGCACCTCGCCCTCGATGTCGGTGTCGGTCGGCACCGGGCGTTCTTCGATCGGCCAGACCGGCTCGCCGGTGACCCGGTCGAAGACGAACGTGAAGCCCTGCTTGGTGATCTGCGCCACCGCCTCGATCCGCCGGCCGTCGACGGTGATGTCGATCAGGTTCGGGGCGGCGGGCAGGTCGTAGTCCCACAGCCCGTGATGCACGACCTGGAAGTGCCAGACCCGCTCGCCGGTCTCCAGGTCGAGGGCGACGAGGCTCTCGGCGAACAGGTTGGCGCCCGGGCGGTGCCCGCCGTAGTAGTCGGGCGCGGCGGTGTTCAGCGGCAGGTAGATGTAGCCGAGCTCGGGATCGATGCTCATCATCGTCCAGACGCCCACCTTGCCGGTCTCGCGCCAGGAATCGCCGCCCCAGGTGTCGTTGCCGAACTCGTCGCCCTGCGGGATCGTGTGGAACGTCCAGCGGGTGCGGCCGCTCCGCACGTCGAAGCCGCGCATCCAGCCGGGCGGCATCTCCCTGCGGATGTTGTAGCTGCTGATCGACATCGGCGTCACGACCGTGTTGCCGAACACGATGGGCGGGGACTGGACGGAGTAGAGCAGGGCGTTCAGCCAGTCGCGCTCGCCGCGCGAGGCGCGCGGGATGTCCGCCGTCAGGTCCAGCCGTCCGCCGTCCCCGAAGTCGGCGCACGGCCGCCCGTTCTTCGCGTCGACGCAGACGAGATACCCGTTGCCGGTGCCGAAGAAGATCCGCTCGTCGGTCCGGTCCGGGCCGTTCGACCAGTAGGCCACGCCGCGCTGGTTCCAGCGGGCGGACATCGTGGTGGTCCCTTCCTCGTAGCTCTTGGGGTTGTAGACCCACAGCGTCTCGCCCGTTCGCGCGTCGATGGCGGCGGCCGCCGACGTCGGCATGTTGATGAAGAGCCGGTCGCCGACCATCAGCGGGGTGGCCTTGAAGTTCGTGATGGTGGGGGGCTGGCCGTCGCGCCACCGCTCCGGGTCGCGGCGGTTCAGCTCGGCGAAGATCAGCCGCGAGTCGGCGCGCCACTCGGACCCGCCCGGCATGGTCAGGCTCAGCACGGCGTCCGCGGATTGCCAGCGCCACGCGATCTCGAGGTCGCCGAAGTTGTCGCGGTCGATCTGATCCAGGGGCGAGTACTTGGTGCTGCCGAGGTCGCCCCCGTAGGTGGGCCACTCGCCGTTGGCGGGGGCGCCGTATTGCGCCGCCGCGGGGCCGGCCGCCGCCAGCGCGACCACCAGGATTACCGCCAGCCGACCGACGTCGTGAGCACGCTTGGAAGTTCGCCGCATGGGTCCTCCGGCCCGGCCTCTGCGGAGCGCGTGCGGCGCCCGTGACGTCCGAGCTGCCGCCAGGATAGCAGCCGCCGGACTCTCCCGCGGTCGAGAGGCCACAGGTTCGAGGGCGGGCAGACGCGGGCCTTCCGAGGTCACCGGCCGCGACCGACCAGTCGGTCGTGTTGCTCGAGCGCAGCGAAGGTCTCGCGCGCCGCGTCGACCAGCTCGTCCAGGGTCTCGTCGGTCCGGTTTCCGTCGTTCGGGATCGCCGGGTCCGCGGCGGCTGCCGCGGCGCGATTGGCGCGCGCGGCGGCGCGGGTCACCCGGCCGGCGCGTCTGTCTGGCGACTCGTCGTCGATCAGGTGTCCGGCGGCCGTCGAAAGCGCTCGCGCGGCGCGGCCGAGCGCGTCGAGCGCGGCGTGGTTGGCGGCCATGTGCGCGGCGACCGCGCGGTCGTGGAGGGCGTTGTGCGAGTCGTTCTCGGCGTTGGACGCGCGGATGAGGACCCGCTGTCGCGCCAGCATGTGGTTGCTGTTGCCCCGCAGGCGGGGCATGCGGATGGCGTAGCGCCGGAACCGCGCGGCGCGCTCGCGGGCCTCGTCGGCGCCGGCCATGCCGACCGCCTCGACGTAGGCGGCGTTGGCGGCGGACAAGCGGGACCGGGCTTCCCAGGCTCTGGCGTACGCGTCGGCGAGGCCGTCGAAGTAGACCACGCCGGTGTTGCCGCGCCGGTCCGTGTCGCAGGGGTAGCCGTTGTCGCACCGAACCGCGAGCGCGTCCACCTCGCGCAGCGCCGCCTGATGCCGTGCGTAGGTGCGGTCGCGGACCCGGGCGCCGGCGTTGAAGGCGCTCAGGACGCTCTCGGCGGCGTCGAGGATCCCTCGAGCGGCCCGGATCGTTTCGCCGCGGCCGGCGGGGCTCCCGAGCTCGGAGATGGCGCGATCGACGGCGTCGAAAGCACGCTCTTCGGGGTCCGGCAGTTGCGGCGCGGCAGCCGCCGCGGCCAGCAGGACGGCGGCTCCGAGCGACGCGGCGACCAGTCTCGGAGGATGGATCATCGGCGGGTCCCGTCCTTCGGGTTCCGCGAGTCCGGGATTCGCACGCTCGATAGGGTGGCTCGCTCCCGATTGTAAGGGCAACCCCAGTCGGGATGACCGATGTAGACCGTCAGGCTCGTGGCGACAGGAGAACGGCAGTGCATCCAGACGGGCATCGCGACCGGCGCGTCCTTGCTACCACAACCCCAGCACCCGCCACCACAGGCTCCCCGCCCCCAGCCAGATCACGATGTTCACCACGCTGATCAGCGCCCCCAGTTTCCACCAGTCGCTGATCTCGACGTTCCCCGAGCCGAACAGGATCGGCGCCGGCGCCGTGCCGTAGTGCGTCATCGACGCGAACAGGTTGCTGAAGAACGCGAGCACCAGTGCGGCGAGAACGGGAGGCGTGCCGACCGCGAGGGCCAGGGCCAGGAACGGGGCGTACATGGCGCTGACGTGGGCGGTGTTCGAGGCGAAGAAGTAGTGCACGTAGAAGTAGATCAGGCTCAGGCTGAGGAAGGCGGGGAGCCAGTGCCCTTCGCCGAGCACCCCCGAGACGCGGTCCGTGAACCATGCCAGGAGGCCCAGCTCGCCGAGCTGGGTCGCCATCATGACGAGCACCGCGAACCAGATCAGGGTGTTCCAGCCGTTGCGCTCCTCCAGGATGTCCTGCCACGCCAGGGCGCCCGTGGCGAGCATGGCGGCCACGCCGGCCAGCGCCGTCGCGGTGGCGTTGACGCCGAGCGTGCCGCCGAAGATCCACAGGGTGAGCAGGAACACGAACACGCCCAGCAGGACCCACTCGTCGCGCGACATCGGCCCCATCTCCCGCAGCCGCTCCCGCGCGAGCTCCGGGGCCTCCGGCGTGTGCGTGATCTCCGGCGGATAGAGCCGGTAAATCAACGCGGGCACGACCAGCAGGCTGAGCACGCCGGGCACGAACCCCGCCACGGCCCACAGCGCCCAGGAGATCTCCACCCCCTGCTGCGCGGCCAGCGACGCCGCCAGCGGGTTGGCGGCCATCGCGGTGAGGAACATGGCGCTGGTGATCACCACGCCCTGGTAGGAGGTGAATGTCAGGAAGCCCGCGATCCGCCGTTGCGTGCCCAGCGCGGCGTCGCTGCCGAGCGAGACGCAGAGCGACTTCAGGATCGGAAAGATGACGCCGCCGGCGCGGGCCGTGTTGCTGGGAATGGCCGGGGCCAGGACCAGGTCGGTGACGACGAAGCCGTAGGCGAGGCCGAGGCTGCGTTTCCCCAGCAGGCGCATGAAGTGGTAGGCGATGCGCGTGCCGAACCCGGTCTTGACGAACGCGGTGGCGATGAAGAACGCGGCCACCACCAGCCAGACCACCGTGCTGCCGAAGCCGCCCGTAGCCTCCCCGATGGTGAGGGTGCCGGAGAGCACCGCGAAGGAGACCGACACGAACGCCAGGGCGCCCATCGGCATCGGGCGCAGGATGATGCCGACCATGGTCGCGACGAAGACGGCGAGTAGCTGCCAGGCGCGCGGCTCGACGCCCTCCGGCGTCGGAACGAGCCAGAGCACGAGCCCGACGAGGACGACCGCGCCGAAGCGAGTGGCGTCCACACGAGCCGGTCGGGTGGGTTGCCGTTGTGGGTCGTCAACCATGCGTCATCAGCTCGGTAGCGCGGTCGTTCCTGTCGCCGGGACCGCTGCTGCGCAGCCGCCTACCGCCCCTCCGGCGGCTCTTTCCGCGCCGCTTCCACGGTCTCCATCCAGCCGGGTTTCTTCACGGGAATATATAGCCTCCATTCGCCGCGCGGGTCCGTCGCGCCACGCAGCGTTTCACCACGGGCTCCCGCCGTGCTGTGCCTGCGACCCTCCTACTGCTTGACGTACTTCCGAATCCGCTGCGGGCCGACGTCGGCCGCGTAGACGTTGCCCTGCCGGTCGGCGGTGATGCCCGACGCCCCGGAGATGCGCCGCTCGTCCTGGAATTCGACGTCGGGATCCGGGATGTAGGCGCGCACCGTCCCGTCGATGGCGCTGCCGATGTAGATGCCGCGCTTGAAGCCCGGGTTGTTGCTGGAGTTCGAGGTCGAGTCGGTGACGTACAGCACGTCGTCCTCGTCGATGAACATGCCGCTCGGCCGCCCGAACTGCTTCCATTCCGTGACGTAGGTCCCGTCCGGCTCGAAGATCTGGATCCGGCTGTTCGAGCGGTCGCCGACGAACACCCGCCCGCGGCTGTCCAGGGTGAGGGTGTGCGGTTGGTCGAACTCGCCGGGGGCGTCGCCCGGGCCGCCCCACGTCATGAGGAACCTGCCGTTCCGGTCGAACTTCACCACCCGGTTGTTCGGCCCGTGGCCGTCGGTGACGAAGATGTCGCCGTTGGCATTGACGGCGACGTCGCTGGGCCGGTCGAAGGTGTCCGGCCCGTTGCCCGCCACGCCCGCCTTGCCCAGCGTCATCAGGATCTCGCCGCTCGAATTGAACTTGAAGACCTGGTGCCCGCGGCCGCCGGCCGGCATGCCGAGCACCGTGTCGCTACCGTTGTAGTCGGTCCCCCAGAGATTGCCCTCCGGGTCGATATGGAAGCCGTGCGGCGCGGCGAAGACCCCCTCGCCCCAACTGTCGAGGAGCCGGCCGTCCGGGCTGAACTTCACCACCGGCGGGTCGTCGTCGCGGCCGACGCAGGTGGCCGCGCCGGGCGGCTGGTTGTTGAAGCAGCGGTGGAACACCCAGACATTGCCGTCCGCGTCGCGGTCGACGCCGATGGTCTCGCCCCACTTGCCGCCGTTCATGTGCGCCGGCAGGTGGGGCCACTCGTCCACCAGGGTGTAGGGGTTCGGGAGCGATTGGGCGGCCGCTCCCGCCGGTACGACCAGCAGCGCGGCCAGCACGAGACCGAAGGCGGCAAGACGCACGGTCGATGCGGTTGTTGTTTCAGCCATGCTTCCTCATCCTCTATCACGCTCCGTTACGACGCAACCTCCTTCACTGCGCGCGTCGCGGGCAGCGCGCATCCGGCCGGCGTCGTCGTCGGAGCGAGTCCATAAACGCGAGAACGAGAGGGTTGACCTCCGCCGACCGCTCCCGCGGGCCTTGCCGGCAGCGCGCACCCGGGCCGCCTGGTCGTCACATCGAGTGCAGAAACTCGAGAACCAGCCGGTTGACCTCCGCGGATCGCTCCTGCTGCACCCAGTGCCCGGCTCCTTCAAGCAGGTGCAGGCCCCGCAGGTCGGTGCAGGCCTGTCCGTCCATCCGCTCCAGCGCGCCGGGCCGCTGGTGGATGCCCCAGTCCCGCTCCCCGGCGATGAACATCGACGGCTGGTCGATGGTCCGCCCGGCGAACACCTGCAGGTCGGCATTGATGCCGCCCCCGAAGATAGACGACACCGACTGCACGCTCCGGTACCACTGCAAGCCGCCCTGGAATCCCGTCCGCTCGTACTCGGCGCTGTAGACCCGCAGCTCGTCGTCCGGCAGCCACTCGCAGGCGGCGATCTCGGCTGGCGACGGCATGTGTTCGGCCACCGACTCCGCCATCCCCTTGCCGAGATCGAGGACGTAGTAGCGGGGGAGCCGGGCCAGCTCGGCGGCGGACCACTCGCGGAGCGGCTCCGGCCGGTTGCCGTCCCAGTCGCCGCTCTTCATGTGGTAGTAGGCGCGCAGGAAGTCGTGCACCCCCTGCGGCGCCCGCCACAGGTCGTCGTTCGCCCCGCGCGTGGCGTAGAAGCGGCGGTAGTGATGGCGCGGCGGATCCAGGTTGGCCAGGTCGGCGTCGATGTTCCCCGCCGCGGCGCCAACCGACTCGGATGCAGCGGCATCGTCGGCCGTGTCGAAAGGCAGCGTCGCCGTTCCCCCGAACGGCGCGCTCATCAGGACGACGGAACGGAACACGTCCGGACGGGCCACCGCGCACCACGACGCGACGAGCGAGCCGAAGTCGTGTCCGGCCAGGTGGACCTGCCGGTATCCGAACGCCGACACGAGCGACAGCATGTCCCGTATTTCGTTCAGCATCCGGAACGGGCGCAGGTCGTCGTCGTAGCCCACGCCGGTGCCGTCGGTCCGGCCGTAGCCGCGCAGGTCCGGCGCCATGACGTGATAGCCCGCTTCCGCAAGTGCCGGCAGCAACCGCCGCCAACTGTAGGCGAGCTCGGGGAAGCCGTGCAGCAGGAGCACCCCGGCGCGAGCCTCCGCCCTCGATCCCGCCTCGAGCACGTGCATGCGCAGGCCGTTGACGTTGGCGACGAAGCGGGAGCGGACGCCGGGCGGCAGCACGCCGCCGCCGTAGGGTCCGATGTCATCGCCGGACTGCGCCATCGCTGGAGCGTAAGGGCCGGCGCCCGGCCTCGCAGGGTCGGCACCCGGCCTCGCGGTGGCGGCGCCGGCGAGCCTCGCGGCTCCCGAGTCGGGCGCGACGGCGGCCGCGGCGATGCCGGTCGCGGCGCCCCGCAGGAGTTGCCGTCGCGTGAGCAGGGAGCAACGCATCGGGCGAATTATGTCACCTTGCAAGTGCCGGGGGCGTCCCCGCGACCGTCTACCTGTCTTCGACGCGCTTGCGTCCCCAAGACGCCTTGCTGGCTCGGCGTTTTCGGCCCATCCCCCACTCCATGACCCTGCGCTGCCGCCCCGGTTGCGATGAAGGCGGTAGCCGTGAAGCTGATCAGGCATGTGGTCAGGGCCGGTGGCGCGCGCATGCGCCGGCGGCCGGCGTTGACCCGAAGATCCCATCACCAATACCATCGCGCGATGACCAACTTCAGCCGAACCGCCGTGGCGGTCGCCTGCGCGGTCGTCTGGTTGGGCGTGGCCGCGCCCGGCGCCGAGGACTGGCCGCAGTGGCGCGGCGTCAACCGGGACGCGGTGTGGCACGAGACAGGGCTCGTCGAGCGGTTCCCGGACGACGGCCTGCTCGTGAAGTGGCGGACCCCGGTGCGCGGCGGCTTCGCCGGACCGGCCGTCGCCGGCGGACGCGTCTTCGTCCTCGATTACCAGGAGACGCCGGGCAGCCGCACCATGGACGGTCACGAGCGGCTGCTGGCGCTCGACGAGGAGACCGGCGCTGTGCTGTGGACGCGTGAGTGGCCCGCGGCCTATCGGAACATCCACTTCAAGTTCGCGACCGGCCCGCGGACCACGCCGCTCGTCGACGGCGACCGAGTCTATGTTCTCGGCGCCGCCGGCATGCTCTCGTGCTTGGACACCGCGACCGGCGACCTGATCTGGCGCATCGACACCACGGTCGACTACGAGGTCACGGTGCCGGTCTTCGGCGTGTCGCAGTCGCCACTGGTCGAGGGCGAGCACCTGATCGTGCTGCTCGGCGGCGAACCGGACGCGAAGGTGGTCGCTTTCGACAAGGCCACCGGCGCCGAGGCGTGGCGGGCGCTCGAGTCCGACTCCGAGCCGGGCTACTCGTCGCCCATCGTCATCACGGCGGGAGGTGTGCGGCAACTGATCGTCTGGCACGCGTCGGCGGTCACCTCCCTCGATCCGGCGACCGGCGACATTTATTGGAACCACCCGTACGAGGTCGGCGGCGGCCTGTCGATCGCGACCCCGGTCCGCAGCGGGCGCTACCTCGCGGTCAGCCAGTTCTTCAACGGCACGATGATGTTCGCCCTCAACTCGGACCGCCCGGCCGCGCGCATGCTGTGGCGGGGGCAGGCCCGCACCGAGTTTCCGGACGAGACCGACACGCTGCATTCGATCATCTCGACCCCGATCGTCGTCGGCGACCACCTGTACGGCGTCGGCAGCTACGGCGAGCTGCGGGGCCTCGACGCCACCAGCGGCGAGCGGCTCTGGCAGAGCGACCGGATGAACGCCCAGGATCGCTGGGCGACCGCGTACTTCGTCCGCAACGGGGACCGGCACCTCGTGGTAAACGACTCCGGCGATCTGATCATTGCGCGCTTCACTCCCGAGGGGTACGAGGAGGTCGACCGGACGTTGCTGCTGACTCCGACCACGCGCACGCAGGGCGGCGCCTCCGGGCGCTGGAACGACCGCGGCGTGCTATGGTCCCATCCGGCCTTCGCCAACGGCCACGTCATCGCCCGCAACGACGCCGAGGTCGTGCGGCTGTCGCTTGCGGCGGCCGACTACGAGCACGGCCCGTGACGGAGGAGAAGTCGATGCGGAACAGTCGCCTGCCGGGCCGGACAATCGTTGGGATGGTGTGCGCCGTCGTCTGCCTGACGGCGATCGGGCTGCAGGCCGAGGACTGGCCGCAATGGCGGGGCGCCGACCGCGACGGGGTGTGGCGCGACACCGGCATCGTCGAGCGCTTCGCCGATGACGGTCTGCTCGTGAAGTGGCGGACGCCGGTGCGCGGCGGCTTCGCCGGGCCTGCCGTGGCTGACGGCCGCGTCTTCGTCCTCGACTACCAGGAGACGCCGGGCAGTCGCACGATGGACGGCCACGAGCGGCTGCTGGCGCTCGACGAGGAGACCGGCGAAGTGCTGTGGACGCAGGAGTGGCCCGCGGCCTACCGCAACATCCACTACAAGTTCGCGATCGGTCCCCGCGCGACGCCGACCGTCGACGGCGACCGGGTCTACATCATGGGCGCCGCGGGAACGCTGTCGTGCTTTGACACCGCGACCGGCGACCTCGTCTGGCGGGTGGACACCGTCGCCGGCTACGGGGTGACGGTGCCGGTCTTCGGTGTGGCGCAGTCGCCGCTGGTCGAGGGCGATCACCTGATCGCGCTGCTCGGCGGCGAGCCGGACGCGATGGTCGTGGCCTGGGACAAGGCGACCGGCGCCGAGGCGTGGCGCGCGATAGAGACGAACTCGGAGGCGGGGTACTCGTCGCCGATCGTGGTCGACGCCGGCGGCGTCCGGCAGTTGATCGTGTGGTACCCGGCGGGCGTGACGTCGCTCGATCCGGCGACCGGCAACATCTGGTGGCAGCACGACTTCTCGTTGCCGAGCGGGTTCACCATCGGGACGCCGGTCCGCAGCGGTCCGTACCTCCTGGTGACCCACGTGGAGAACGGCGGTCTGGTGCTGGCGCTGAATCCCGACCGCCCGGCGGCGCGCCTGGTCTGGGAGGGCACGAACCTCAACCGGACCGACCGCCCGCCGCAACGCTCGCTGATATCGACGGCGGCCGTTACGGGCGACGCGGTATACGGCCTCGGCAGCTACGGCGAGTTCCGCGGCGTCGACCTGCGAAACGGCGCCCGGCTCTGGTCGACCGAAGGGCTGACGCCGGACAACCGGTGGACGAACTCGTACCTGGTGGCCAACGGTGACCGGTGGTTCATGGTCCACGAGACGGGCGAGCTGGTCATCGCGCGCTTCACGCCCGACGGTTACGAGGAGGTCGACCGGACGCTCCTGCTGACGCCGACCACCCGCACGCAGGGCGGCGCCTCCGGGCGCTGGGACGACCGCGCGGTCCTGTGGGCCCATCCGGCGTTCGCGAACCGCCACGTCGTGGCGCGCAACGACGCCGAGGTCGTCCGGCTGTCGCTGGCCGCCGAGGACTACGAGTAGCGAACGAGACCGACGCGCGTCGGTCGTGACTGTCTGTGGACGCCCCCGATCTGCCTTCGGCAGGTCGCAACCGACGGACGCAGGTCCCGCCCGGTGGCGCAGGCGTTGGGCTATCCTGTCGGCATCTCGACATCTGGGAGGAGGCACGTGATGAGCGCAGGGGAAAAACTGGCCGCAATCGGGTTGGTCGTGCTGTTCGCAGCGGGTTTCGGCGCGCCCGCCCCGGAGCCCGAGCCGGAACCCGCCGCCGAACAGGCCCAGGAGCCGCCGCAGTTCGCGGTCACGGGTGAGCATCCCTGCGACCCGGTCGGCGACGTGCAGTTCATCTGCGACATGGTCAGCCCCGAGGACATCGCGGTTATCCCCGGCGCGGAGTGGGCCATCGTGTCCGGCGCCCGCGAGGGCGGCCGGCTCAACGTGGTGAATGTCAGCGACAAGACTGCGACCGTGGTGTTCCCGACACCGGACAGCGAGCAGCGGCTCGACGCCGAGGCCTATCCCGAATGCCCCGGCCCGCTCGACGTCGCCAACCCCGACTCGTCCGTGTTGCACGGGCTCTACCTCGCGCCGGGCGCGGACGGCGTCCACACTCTGCTCGTCGTCCATCATGGCTCCCGGGAGTCGATCGAGTTCTTCGAGGTCGACACCGGGGAGGGTCCGCCAAGCCTCGCCTGGATCGGCTGCGCGGTGGCGCCTGAGGGCGCCCGCCTGAACTCGGTGGTCGCCCTGCCGGGCGGCGGCTTCGCCACGACCAATGCCGGCATCGGCGTGTGGGAGTGGCAGGCCGACAGCGGGTGGGAGGTGCTGCCGGAGAGCGAGGACACCGCGCCGAACGGCATCGAGGTGTCCGCGGACGGGCAGACCCTCTACATCGCCGGCTGGGCCGAGGAGAAGCTCACGCGCCTGTCGCGCGGCGTCACGCCGGTCGAGAAGGAGGTCATCCAGCTCGGTTTCCGGCCCGACAACCTGCGCCTGTCGCTCGACGGCTCGGTCATCTACGCCGCCGGCCACACCGACAGGGACGGCAACTCGATCACCCTGCCGCGCGAGCCGACGCTGGAGACGAGCAACGTGGCGGCCATCGATCCCGAGACCCTGGAGTTCGAGCGGGTCTTCGTGCACCCCGCCATGAACGGCTTCGTCTCGTCCACCACGGCAATCCGCATCGAGGACGAGCTGTGGCTCGGTTCGTACCGCGGCGACCGGCTCGCGTACCTGCCGATGCCGGAGTAGCGCCGACGAGGGTTCCTCCCCGCGTCCGGTTGGGCGCTCACTCCTGGTCGGTGGCCGCGCCGCCGGGCGCCGTGAAGCGCTCGAACCACAGCCGCAGATAGAGCTGCACCCGCAGGAAGTTCGTCGGGGGCAGGTTGCGGCTGTGCCAGCTGTCCGTCAGCCGGATCATCGCGGTCGGCACCTTGCGCAGCTTGAGCGCCCGGTAGTATTGCTCGGTCTGCTCCATGGGCGTCCGCAGGTCGCGCTCGCCGGTCATCAGCAGGGTCGGCGTGGTGACGTTGCCGACGTACATCAGCGTGGACCGCCGCAGGTGTTCCTCGGGGTCCTCCCAGGGGAGCTTCTCGAAGTTGCGGTACCAGCCCGACCCGTCGGTGGTGCCGACGAAGCTCAGCCAGTTGGTGACCGGCGCCTTGACCACCGCGGCGGTGAAGCGGTCGGTCCGCCCGACGATCCAGGACGTCAGCACGCCGCCTCCGCTGCCGCCGTAGACGAACAGGTTCCGCTCGTCGATGTAGCCGCGCGAGATTACCTCGTCGACGCCGGCCATCAGGTCGTCGTAGTCCTTCCCCGGGTAGGCGTTCTTGATCTCGTTGCCGAATACGCTGCCGTAACCGCTGCTCCCGCGCGGGTTCGTGTAGAGAACCACGTAGCCGTTCGCGGCGTGATCCTGGTTCTTGAAGTCGAAGCCGGCGTTGTACATCGAGTGCGGGCCGCCGTGGATGCGCAGGATGAGCGGATACTTGCGCTCCGGATCGAAGTCCGGCGGCTTGACGATCCAGCCCTGGATGTCCAGCCCGTCGGGAGACTGGTACCAGATCTCCTCGACGTCTCCCAGGCGGACATCGGCGAGCAGCCCGGCGTTGGTCCGGTGCAGCGTGCGCACTTCGTCGGGCGCGTCGAGTTCGAACGCTACCAGATCGCCGGGGACGTGATAGCTGGAGACGACGCCAACCGCGATCCCGTTGTCGCTGGTCGAGGAGACCGAGAGCATGTGGTTGCCGCTGCTCACCGGGCGGACCTCGCCGTCCACGGACGCGAAGTGAAGGTTGCTCGTCCCCCGGAGCTGCGCGTTCAGGTACACGCCGCTGCCGTCGGCAGCCCAGCCCACGATGCCGGGGCGCCGCCCCATCTCGGTAGCGATGACCCGCGACGCCGAGCCGTCCGCAGCCATCACGTAGAGTCCCTCCTCGCGGTAGGTGTCGGTCGTGCGATCCATGCCGGTGTAGGCGATGGCGCGGCCGTCGGGGGAGGGAACGGCGTTCGCGTCCGGGCCTTCGCGGCTGGTCAGGGTGGCGATCTCGCGGGTCGCCAGGTCCACACGGTACACCTCGGATTCGCGCCAGGCGTACTCGGCATCCGGCACGCGCAGGCCGGAGAAGACGATTCCCTTGCCGTCCGGCGTGAAGCGCGGGTCGTCGTGGTGGAAGTCTCCGCTGGTCATCTGCCGCGGCGTGCCGCCGTCGGCGCTGACGACGAACAGATGGCGATAGCCCGCGGGCGTGTACCCCGAGCCGTCGCGCCGGTAGTTGAGCCGGGTCACGATCCGGGCGGGGGCTGTCCACTCGGCGCCCTCCGGGGTCGACGGCATGTCGATCGCCCAGTCCGGGTCCGGCCGCGGCGGGACGACCGCGCGGAAGGCGAGCGAGCCGCTGTCCGGGGCCCACTGAATCTGCGACGGCGGATTCTCCCGCCGGGTGATCTGGCTTTCCGCGCCCTCGGCGTCCATCCAGCGGACGAAGATCTGCGATCCCAGGGGTTCGACGGACCGCGTGAAGGCGATGCGGGTGCCGTCCGGCGACCAACGGGCGCTGCTGCCCGCGGTGAGGAACCGGTTCCGGGATCCGTCGGTCCCGATAGTCCACAGTTCGGTCCGGATGCGATCTCCCACCGCATCGACGAACCGCCGCTCGTAGACGACCATCGTCCCATCCGGCGAGATCCGGGGATCGCCGACGGTTTCCCAGGAGAGGTAGTCGGCGAGCTCCAGGTTGCGCTTGTCGGCTTCCTGGCCCGTTGCGGTCGCCGCCGCGATCAGCAGAGCGAGCAGCAGCGGAGCGCCGAGGCGCGACGCGCCGGGCCGCCGACGGTTTTCGGGTCGCAGCGATCTGCGCATCGTCATGGTCCTGACCTCCCGCCGCAACGACGTGGCTCAGCGTGGTGCGGCTCGATCGAGTCTAGCAGCTTGCCAACGGAGTCCACGCGGGCATTGAGTTCGTGTGCCCACGAAGTTGCCAGCCCTTGCAAAGTGCGTCAACTTCGGTCAAGATGACACGCTTGACACGCCGCCATGCTGTGTGAAAGAGTTCGCGGCGCCACACAGCGGTCGGACACGGCCCGGTGAATGGGCCAGAGCCCGTCTCGGCGGCATTTCGCTCGGAGTTGATCGGGGGGCTCGTCCTGCCGTACCGGCGAGCCGCCCGCCTGCTCTGGGTCGCCCGCCGAATACAAGACCAGCCTGGCTAGGGCAGGAAATAGGTGGGATCGATCCCCGTTCAACAAACGGCGATCGCTGTGTGGCAACCGGCCCGGCCCTTTTGGGCCTCGCGGCCGAGCAGAAGTTGCCACGCATGCGGACCTGGAGCTTCGGCGTTATCGTTCCCGCGCTGACCGTTACCAATACCCCGTCAGCGTTCCGCCTGGCGACCGGCGCATGCTTTCCCCAGCCTGAATCGGCGGCGGTACGCGCCGCAATCGTCGTTCCGGGGTCCGGGGCTCCCCTGCCGGATCCGAAGCCATGAGGATTGCCGTCGGAGACCGCGTGCGGTTGTTGCGACTCAACCTGACCGGAACCGTGGTTGCGATCGGCGGCGGTCTGTTCTACGTTCGGGTCGACGGGGAACGGTGGCGCGACGCCGCGCCGATTCCCGTGGAGCGGCACGAGCTGGAATCGATCGACTGATCTCTGCCGGGCAAGTTGCCGTCGAGGCCGATTTCGCGGCGGCTTCCGGACCGCGCGATGTACGACGCGATCGTAATCGGCGTGGGTGGCATGGGCAGCGCCATCGTCGGCCGGATAATGGCCGACTTCTGCCTGGACCGGCCGCCGCGGTGGGACATTGCCCGCTTCAGACTGACGCCCGAACGGCTCGCCTGACCGGTCAGAAATGCCGTATCAGGCTCACCCGCACGCTGGCGCCACTGGCGTCCAACACGAGCGGAACCGTGATCCCAAGGTCGTCGTAGGGGACGACCCGCTTCGCGCTTCCATAGTCGGTATAGCGCACTTCGCCCCGAACCGCGGTGTTGCCCAGCCTCTTTTCGAGGCCCGTGCCCGCCGTCCACCCGGTGAAGTTCTCGTCGTGACTCTCCGTTACCGGAATGAGCTCGTCCGCAGCGCACAACGTGGCAGTGAAGCACCCGGCGTAGTCCAGATTCAGCCTCGCGTGGAGGCGGCGCAGGCCGGCGACGACGTACACGCTCAAGGCCGATTCCGTCCCCGAACCGGCGATGTCGGCACCCATGCGGACGGTCAGGCCGTAACTTCTCCGTTCTTCGAAGGACCAGTCTTCCGGCCAGCTCTCTCCGAGTTGATTGCGCCCCGCGGAGGACCCTGCGCCCTCGAAGTATCCGCGCACCGTCCCGCCGTGAAAGGACAGGTCCGCCTCGGGGCTCAGATAAGTCCCGCCCGCACCGAGGGGAAGGCGGTAGCCGGCCAGGAAACCGGCGCCGTATGCCGCGCCCGCCGCGGTGTCGTCGGCTCGATACACCTGCCCCCGGCTTGGTGAGGTGTTACGCGGGTCGGTGTTGTCGACGGTCTTCTCGTAGAAGACCTCCAGGCGCTCCGTCACCCCGGTAACGCCGACATAGGGTCCGCCCTGCTGCGCACTTGCGGTCCCCATGAGACCCGGGAGCAATCCCGCCGCAAGAACGGTCAGGATGCCGCCCGTCTGATTCGGAGTACTCCGGACCATGCTTCCCCGTCTGCCAACCGGAACCCGGGAAGTACTACCCCCAGGGAGTCACGCCAGACTACCGGTTCGGTGCCCGGAGATCAATCGAGGCCGGTAGTCAGTTCCTCGTATACGCGGCGGGCGCCCACCTCCATCTCCCGCGAGTAGCCCTGGAAGCGGCGGTACTGCGGCAGGTCGATATCGGCCACCGCCTGATCCGCCGTGGCGCCCTGTTCGATTTGCTCCCGGACCGCCTGCCGCACGTCCACCAGGATCTGACGATGGCCCTGGAGACCCGCCCGGGTCTCGCGCGGATGGGGGCACTCGAAGCGGACGTCTTCGTGCCGGGGCACGGGACCGGCGCTACCACGTCGGCAGGTCCGGCAGTGCGATGCCGCCCGGGCTCAACTTCAGGGAGTCTCCGGCTTCCGTGGACAGCAGGCTCAGCAGGAACGGGTAGACGGCCTCCATGCGGAACGCCGTCGACTCGCCGGGCTCCCAGCCGATGTCGCCGCCCGTCGCGAAGCCGGCTGCCGCCAGCGGTTGCGGAAGGGCCGCGACGTCGGTCACGACATGCAGGGCGACATCGTTGCCACCCTGCCCGTCCGTGATGAACGGCGGCTGGTGGTCGCCCAGAATCAGGGCGATGAATCCGGGTTCGACGCGCTGCCGGAACACGTCGAGCATCAGCTCCCACTCGTAGGCGACGGTGACGAAATAGTCGCGCTTCCAACCCTGGGGAATCGTCAGGGCCAGTTCCACGTAGTCCGGCCGGGTTTCCAGGAACGAAGGCTGGGGCGCTTCCAGATCGGCGACGTCTTCCGTGATCCGAGGTGGGGGCTCCCATGCAAAGTGAGTGGACACGGCGAAGAAATGCAGAAGGCGGGGCGGCGGTTTCCGGCTCCAGTGGTTCGTGAACGCGTAGTCGAGGGCCCACTGGTCCGGCACGTGGCCGAACCCGTAGAACGAGCCGTCGTACGAGAAGTCCTGCCGAATGATGACGTCGTCGTAGCCGTAGAGGTCCTCCGCCCACGTAGCGCCGGGCTGTACGGCCAGCGTGTAGTACCCCTGGCGCTTCAGGTACGAGATCAGGTGCGGATAGCGGTCGGCCATGCGTTTCCAGGCCCAGTACATCGAATGGCTGGTGATTCCTATTCCGCTCAGCGCGGATGCAGTGCTCATCCAGGATCCGCCGCCGTGCACGGGAGCGGTGGCGAAGCGCGTGAACATCGGGAGCCCCAGCTCGTTCAACTCTTCCCGGACCCTGCGCATCAGTCCCTGTCGCGCGACAAGGTAGTCGTCGTCGGCCCACAGCGTGGCCCCGTACGACTCGACCGACAACAGGAAGATGTCGGGACGGCGCACGGGCGTCGTCTCCGCCAGGTTGGCCGCGGCGCGCACCACGGAGTCGTCCAGAGCCCGGACAGTGGACAACACGTCCTGCGACCGCTGCCAGTTCTGGTACGCATGCTTGGCTTGAAGTTGAATGACCGGGTCGTCCCGCGCTATGCCGAACCACGACAACGACAGCAGGAGGTAGGCGTTGACGGCTACCCACCCGGCGACCACGCGACGCGGGTCGAGGCCGGCCCCCCAACGCCAGGCGGCGGCGAGATAGCGCGCCACCAGCATGCCGAGCCCCACCGCCGCGCAGAGCAGGGCGACGGAGGAGAGGACGTCGGCCGGTCCCCAGGTGTCGCGCACGAAAATCCACGCGCTGCCGAGCATGAGGACATCGTCGAGCAGCGTGCCGGGGCGGTCGAAGAGCACGTGAATGAAGCCGCTGTACGCCATGAACCCCAACAGGGCGGTGTAGGCGACGCATGCGAGCCGCACCATCGCAGGCCGCCACCTGTCGCCGGCGAAGCGGGCCGCGAAGATCAGTGACGAGAGAAGGAAGACCCAGTCCGCGCTGACCCGAAAGAGGTCCTTGTTGTGGCGCCGGACGAACAACTGCATGGCGTACTCGTAGGTGCTGCGGCCGAGTCCCGGCCAGCTCCAGTCGTACGGTCCGCGGGGGTGTCCCAGGGGAAAGAAGGGCCAGAAGTTGTTCTCGTTGGCGACGATCAGATACAGCGGAACGAACAGCAGCAGATTGAGCGCCACGAATCCCGCAGCGACGAACGCCCCCGTCGGGAGCGACCCGCCGCACATCCACGAAGGAATGCGGAGCGTCAGACGGATCTCGGGAATCACCAGCCTCCGTGAACCGGTGACTATACATCGGTGCGGCGCGCTCCGCCGGGGCCGACCGCGGAGCCCCCGGCCGCGTTTGACCGGGGATGTGCATTCCGCTTCGCCTTGTTGCTCTTCGTTCACACGCTGCCCCGGTCGAGGAGCACGTGACGAGAGCTCCGCTGCATGCGAGCGGCGATGCATCCCGCGTGGACTTCGTGGCTCCTCGACCGCACGGGCTCCGGAGGCGGGCGACGGGGCGGACCAATGAAACGTGTGAGCACGAATTTCCGCGTGCGGCAGCATGCTATATTGGAAGCAATGGCTACGCGGAAGGCCCGCCCTGGTGAGAGTTTTCGGCCGGTAAACCCACGGAGCGCGGCCCCCGTCACCGGGAACGTGTCCGCCCGAAAGCGCCCTTCCGGCGTCGCCCAACCCCGGGCTACGGCCGCTCGCGCCCCGGTTCCGGAGACCCTGGAGCAGGTGCGGAAGTTCCTCGACGGCGCCGGAGCGCCGGACCTCGAGATTTCGACGCGCGCCGACGCCTACTCGTTCACCGAGGAGACGGCGCGGAGGTTCGACTACGCCCGCCTCGGGAAGGCCGACAAGGGCGCCCTCCGGCTCTTCCTGTGCAGGGTGACCGGCCGGTCGCGAGCCCAGGTCACGCGGCTGTTGCGGCAGTATCGGACCAGCGGGCAGGTGGCGGATCGCCGGGCTGGCCCGCGACGGCCGTTCTCGCGCCGCTACACGAGCGCGGACATCGAGCTGCTCGCCGAGGTGGATGCGCTCCACGGCACGTTGTCCGGGCCGGCGACGCGACGGCTGTGCGCGCGCGCATTCCATCTCTTCGGCGATCGTCCGTTCGAACGCCTGGCGGGCATTTCCAACGGTCACCTGTACAACTTGCGGCGTACGCTCGGCTATCGCCGATGCCGGGGGACCTTGCCGTGGATCCCGACCTGCCCCGTGCCGTTCGTCCGACGCTGGCGGGTGCAGCCCTTCCGCCAGCCCGGCCATTTGCGGGTCGTTGCGGTTCGCCCGCGTGAACTGAAGGCCCTGCGTGGGCTGTACCACCTCGAGCTGGTGGACGAGGTCACGATGTTCCGGTTCGTCGCTTCGGTGGAACGACTCGACGCACCCTGCCTTGCGCCGGTTCTTCAGGATCTGCTCGAGGCGTTCCCCTTCGCCATTCGGAGCTTCCACTCCGGCCACGGCTCCGGACAGGGCGACGCGGGAGTGGCGGCGCTCCTGCAGGCGTTGTACGCGGACGGCGTGGCGCGGGCGTGCCGCGGCGCCGGCAGCGTTCCGGTCGCGTCTTCAAGGGGACTCACCCGCCGGGTCAACGGATTCACCCGGAACGTGCTCGTGCCGTACCTCAATTACCACCGACTGCGTTTCTTCCCCGTCGAACAGGTCGACGGCACCGGCCGTGTCCGCAGGTGCTACCGCGATCTCGACGTGATGACGCCGTACGAGAGGCTCAAGTCTCTCCCCGAGGCGGCTGCCTGTTTGCGGCCGGGGGTGACTTTCGCTCGCCTCGACGCGGTCGCCACGGCCGTGAGCGACAGCGAGGCCGCGCGTACCGTGAACGAGGCCGGCATCCGTCTGTTCCGACAGTCTTGATGCCGCCGGAAGTCGTCAGCCTGCTGGAGCGGGGTGGCCGGTGGTGGTGCGCGCTCGGTGATTTTCGCTGCGCCGTTCACGTCGACGCCTGCTGCGGCGCCGGACGTGCCGTCGCCGCCGGATCAGCGAACGCACAGGATCGATCTTCACTCACCCTCCGCCGGGGCTCGCTCCCAGACGTACTGCCGACCGGTCACGTGTCGCTCGAACCAGTCGAGCTCGACGTTCATCTTGAAGAGCTGGTGCCGAAGCTCGCGCCATCCGTGTCCCTCGCGCGGCGCGACGTACAGGTGGGTAGGCACGTCCAGGCTCCTGAGCGCGCGATGCATCTCGACCGACTGCGGCATCGGCACGCGCAGGTCGTCCTCGCCCACCAGGAAGATCGTCGGCGTGGTCACGTTCGACACGTGCTTCAGCGGCGAGTGCTCCCAGTAGAGGTCCGTCGGGGCGTCGACCTGCCAGGGCGTGCCCCCGAACCACGGGGTCCGCTGGCTGCGCGTATCGCTCTGCGCGTACATCGAGATCCAGTTGGCCGCGCCCGCTCCCGAGGCCGCCGCCTTGAAGCGGTTCGTGTAGGTGATCACCTTGTTCGTCATGTGACCGCCGCCGCTCCAGCCCATCTTCGCCATCCGCTCGCCGTCGACGAGGCCGGCCGCAATCAGGTGATCGGCGCCCGCGATCACGTCCAGGTGCGCGTTCTTGAAGTAGCCGCCGACCATGTCCCGCAGGAATGTATCGCCGTAGCCGGTGCTTCCCCGGTAGTTCGGCTGCAGGACGATGTAGCCGAGCGAGGCCAGCACCTGGATGGAGTTGCGCGACGCCCCGAAGCCGAACTTGTCGGAGGCTTGAGGCCCCCCGTGGGTCTGGATGACCAGGGGATACCGCCGGCCTTCCTCGTAGTCGAGCGGGTAGAACAGCAGCCCCTCCACCGTGACCCCATCGACGCCGGACCACTCGACCTTCTCCTGCCGCGGCAGCCGGTAGTCTTCGCTCAGGTAATCGAAGACGCGCGTCACGCGCGTCGGCGTCGCGCCGGCGGCGGTCCCCAGCAGCCAGACATCGCCGGGGTTGTCGGGTTGCCGCAGGGTCAGGACGTGCCGCCCGGCCGCCGCCTGGAGCTGCCAGGCCCCGATCGAGTGCCGGCCGTCGGTCAACTGTTCGGCCTCGCCCGTCGCCGCATCCAGTCGGAACAGCTCGCTGTGCACCCCCATGTTCACAACCGCGAAGACCGCATCCCCGTCGACCGACCAGGCCGCGTCGCTGAGCTCGTAGGGCAGGCCGGGAGCCAGGACCCGCGCCGGACCCCCGCCCGCCGGGGCCAGGAAGACGTTGCTGTTGTGGTACTTCTCGAACCGCTCGTTCGAGCGCGACAGAAACAGCACCCGGGAGCCGTCGGGGGACACCTGCGCCCCCGATTCCGGCACGTTGTTGGTGGTCAGCCGCTGCGGGTTGCTCCCGTCGGCTCCCATCACCCAGACCTCGCTGGCGTCGCGATATTCGAGCACCGGATTCGGAGCGCGATGCAGGGCGAGCCGCTTGCCGTCGCGCGAGAGGTCATAGTCGATGATGGAATAGTCGCCTTCGGTTACCCGCGCGGTGGCACCCGTCGACGCCGTCACCGTCCACAGGTGCCGGTGCTGAAAGCTCTCTTCGAAGGCGTAGACGTCGTCCCTTTCGGCCTCGCGGGCTTGCTGCTCCGGCGGCTTCTCGTCGGCGGCGAGAAAGTAGATGGCGCCGCCGTCGGGCGACCACGTGATGGTGGAGACCGCCGTCGGGTGGTTGGTGAGCTGACGCCCCTCGCCCCCCTGGTTGCTCAGCAGGTGGATCTGGGTGGTGTCCGTCGTGCCGCGCGCAGCCAGGAATGCCACCAGGTCGCCGTCCGGCGACCAGCGGGGACTCGTCTCACCTTCCTCACCCCGGGTCAGTTGCACGATGTTGCCGCCATCCGCGTCCGTCCGCCAGATATGGCTCATGGCCCGGTTCGTCTCCCAGTTGGCCTCGGCGAGCACGTACAGCACCTGACGGCCATCGGGTGAGAGCTGTGGCTCACTCAGGCGAGGCACTTCGAGAAGATCGACCAGCGTCATGGCTCGCCGCGCCTGTCCCTCCGCGGTGCCGCCAAGGATCAGGCACGCCACCGGCAACGCCGTGAGCATTCGCAGTCGGGTCATCTCGCACATCCTTTCAGAACCATCGTCATGGCCAGCCATGGGCCGACGCCGAGGCGCCGACACCTTGTCAATCCGCCGCCCCGGCCACGGATGATGATATCTGTCCCGGGGCCTATGGCCCGCAGCTCGCGCGGTGGCTTCGGACAGTCGGTTCGGGGAACGATAGGATTCGCGTGACGAGTCCGGATGCAGGGAGGAGGCCGTAATGCTGAAGTGGAAGCTGATCGCAGCACTTGGTCTGTCGTGCGGAATCGCCGGGGTCGGCTGGGGACTGGCCCAGCAGCCCCGCGAGCCCGGCTTCTTCGAGTTGCGCATCTACAAGACGCTGCCGGGAAAACGGGACGCGCTGGCGGCGCGTTTCGGGGACTACACCACCGGGATCTACGAGCGGCACGGGATACGCAACGTCGGCTACTGGCTCGCGACCTCGGGCGACGATGCCGATCGCACGTTCGTGTACATGCGGGGATACCCGTCGCGACGCGCGCGAGACGAGCGACTCCCTCAGGCGCACGCCGACCCGGAGTTCCTTGAGGTCGTGACCGCGACGGAGCGCAATCCCGACACGAGGCTGATCGAGTCGGTGCAGTCCATGGACCTCGTCCCGACGGACTACTCGGCCGTTCGATAGTGAGCGACCGGGCTCGGACCTGCGGTGCGGCTAGCGCCCCGAAACGCCTCGCAGGCTCGGTGTTTCGGCCCATCCCCTCCGCTCCATGACCTTGCGTCTCAGCACTTCGCTTCGCTGCGTTCTGCGGCGCAAGTTCCTAGAAGCTGAGCGCTGCGAGCGCGACGCCGCCGAGCGCGCCGAGCGCCGTCCCCTGGACGAGGGCATCGGAGCGAGAGCGGTCGCCGAAGGCAAACGCCACGGCCCAGACGACAAAGGCGGCTGCTGCGGCCAGGCCGCTGCTGGTGAGCAGCGGAGCGGCTGCAGCGCGGGACCAGGCCGGGCCGGGGCCGGCGGGCGGCGCCGCCCAGAGGAGCGACGGAACCGCGGCGCCGCTGGCATAGAGCCACGCGCTGACAAGACCGAACGCCAGGGCGGTGAAGGTGAACGCGGCGAAGAACGCCGGCGAGAAGCCGGGCGTGCCGTCGCCGGCGTGAGTCGCGGACACTCGACTACGGCTCGATTTTCCTGACCGGGTCGCCCTGCTTATCCAGGAACCGGATGCTGCCCTGACCATCGGACGGACGAGACCGCCGGCACGGGTCGATTCCGGCCCTCGGCGTCCGCCAACTCGAGAGTGGCCACCTCGCTGCTGTCGTGGGCGAACGAGAACGCTACACGCCCGACAGCAGCGGCAGGCGCCCCGTGCTGTCGCCGAACTGCTCCTCGCGAACGCCGAACTTGGCCATCAGGCTGAGCGACAGGTTCGCGAGCGGGGTGCCCTTCGGATACACGAGGTGGCGGTTGCCCTTTAGCCCGCGCTCCGGCCCGCCCACGACGACCACGGGCACGTTGTAGTTGTTGTGGATGTTGCCGTCGCTCATGCCGCTGCCGTAGAGCACCACGGTGCCGTCGAGCAGCGTGCCGTCGCCGTCGTCGATCGACTGCAGCCGGTCCAGGTAGTAGGTCAGCGTGTCGACGTGGTAGGTGTTCAGCTTGGTGAAGTCCTTCATCTTGTCCGGGTTGTTCCCGTGGTGCGACATCGAGTGGTGCGCCTCGGGCAGCCCGATCTCGTTGTAGGACCGGTTGATGTTCTCGCGCGCCAGCATGAACGAGGTGACGCGGGTGATGTCGGCCTGGAACGCCAGCACCTGCAGGTCGAACATCAGCTCGGCGTACTCGCGGAAGGTCTCCGGTACGCCTACCGGGCGCTCGGGAACCGCGAAGTCCGTGTTGGTCGACTCGGCCCGCGCGATGCGTTGCTCGACGTCGCGGATGGAATCGAGATACTCGCCGAGCTTGGTGCGGTCGTGCCCGCCGAGCCGCGTCGACAACGCCGCGATCTCGCGGGTCAGTCCGTCGAGGATGCTGCGGTCCTCCTCCACGCGCAGTTGCCGTTGCTCGGCGGTGTCGCCGGTGCCGAAGAGCCGCTCGAACACGAACCGCGGGTTCGTTTCGGCCGGCAGCGGCATGGTCGGCGTCTTCCACGACAGCGAGTTCATGTAGGCGCAGGCGTAGCCGTGGTCGCAGGCCCCGACGACGTCGTTGCGGTCGACCGAGACCTCCAGCGACGGCAGCTTCGAGTCGCGGCAGATCAGCTCGGCGATCATCTGGTCGACCGTCGTGCCCGCCTCCACGTCCGCGCCCTCGGTCTGCTTCGGGTGCACCGAGCTCATGAACGCGGGGGCGGCGCGGGGATGCTGCCCGCCGGTGTCGCCCTGGTCGGTCGCCGGATAGTTGTCCAGCCCGCTCAGGATGAGGGTCCGCTTGCGGAACCGCTCCAGCGGCTGCAGGATGGGGGAGAGCTCGAACCCGACGCCCTCGGTCGGCGGCGTCCAGTCCCACATGTTCATGCCGTTGCCGACGTAGACGCACGCGAACCGCGGCGTCCCCGGGGCGCGGGCCGACATGGCCGGCACCATCGCGTCGAGGAGCGGCAGCGCCAGCGTCGCGCCCATGCCGCGCAGGAACGTTCGTCTCGGCAGCGCCTGCTTCGTGATCAGCATTGCATCTCTCCCGTGGATCCTGCGCCAGATTATCATGGTCTCGCCCACGAGCGGGAGATCGGGTGAGGCGCCGGCGCCGGGGACGTTGGCAGTTTCTCGAGGCCCGCCCAGCGTGGGGTGCCGCGGGGCATGGGGCGAGGGCCGGTGACCACGGGACGGATTGTTCGAGATCGCATCTCGCGTGCCGATTTGGCGCACATGGCCGAGGAGCAGTTCGGGGACTGGATCAAGGCCGTGGTCGACGTGTCGCGCGGGATCGTAGCGATCGGCGGCGATCTGCACGCGGACGACGAGGCGGCGCTCCTCGCGGATGGATCGCGCCAGGGGGATCTCTGGGGAATCAACCTCTATCCCGGAGAGAGCGGACCCGACTGGATCGAGTTCGATTCGATGATCAACCTGCGCCCGAGCCAGGGCAATCGTTCGCGTAGCGTCGACGACGAACGGATCCGGGTTCGGATCCACGAGGTGGTCGCATCCCTGGTTACACCAGAATGAGCGACCCTGTTGTGGCCAGGGTGCTGCACAGGAACGCCGCCGATAAGGGTTGGGCGCGGCTGGAACTGGTGGAGCAGCTCGGAAACGTGGGCAGCGAGGTGGACCGCGCGATCCGAGCCCACGAGGCGGGCCGGGCGGACCGTTTCGAGAGCGCTCTGGAGAGGGCGTTGGAGCTGTTCGACCTGACGGCTGCCGATCCTCGCTGGCGGGGTCACCGCTGTCAGGAGATCCTGCGTGCCCGAGAGGAATTCTGTCGCCTCTTCTTCGATCCCGACGTGCCGCCGGGCTCGTCCCGCGGGCTCAGCCGCTATTTCCTCGGTTTCGCGTGGGCCGCCCGGGCCATGCACTATCGCCGCCAATCTGGCGGGTAGCGGCAAGGCTGATTACTGCGCCATCCGCATCCGGAACGGCGTGCTCTCCACGACGCCCTGCACGAGTGACGCGAAGCGGTAGCCGTCGCCCGCCGCGTCACGCTTGATCTGCCGCACCGTGGGCATGTCGGTGGCTTCGAGCCCGCGGCCGAGGGCGTAGGTCAGCAGCCGGTCTATCGCTGTGATCAGGAAATCATCGGCGTGGCTCAGCAGCAGCTCGCGGAGCTCGTTCGGGCCGTCGAACGTGGTGCCGTCGGGGAACTCCGCCGACGCGTCGATCGACAACCCCGAGGCGTAGATGTCGCGCCACTCGCCGATGGCGTCGAAGTTCTCGAGCGCGAAGCCCAACTGATCCATCTGGGCGTGACACGCCGCGCAGACGGGATTGGCCCGGTGCACCGCCATCTGCTCGCGCATCGGGAGCACCTTGCGCGGGTCGCGCTCCTCAACGAGATCGGGAACGTCGGGCGGCGGCGGCGGCGGCGGCGTACCCAGGAGGTTCTCCAGAATCCATTTGCCGCGGATGACCGGCGACGTGCGGTTCGAGCGCGACGTGCCGGTGAGAATAGAGCCTTGTCCGAGCAGGCCGCGGCGCACGCTTTCGGCCGGCAGCGGGACGCGGCGGAAGCGCTCGCCGTACACCCCGGAAATGCCGTAGTGCCGGGCGAGCCGTTCGTTCAGGAACGTGTAGTCGGCGTCGAGCAGGTCGAGCACGCTGCGGTTCTGGCGGATGATGCTCTCGAAGAACAGCTTCGTCTCCTGCTCGAAGGCCTGCCGCAGGTTGTCGTCGAAGTGAAACAGCAGTTCCGGGCTCGGCTGGAACCCCGCCACGTTGCGGATGTGCAGCCACTGGCCGGCGAAGTTGTCGACCAGGGCCCGCGAGCGCGGGTCGGCCAGCATCCGTTCCACCTGCCGCCGCAGAACGTCCGGGTCGTGCAACTCGCCGGCGACCGCCAGGTCCAGCAGCTCGTCGTCCGGGATGCTGCTCCACAGGAAGAACGAGAGGCGCGAGGCCAGCTCCAGGTCGGCTATGGGGTAGGGCGTACCCGGCTCGACCGACGCCGGCTGGTCCTCGAAACGAAACAGGAAGTGGGGACTGACCAGGATGCCGCGGACGGCGAGCTCGATGCCCGCCTCGAAGCCGGCCCGCGCGGCGCCGGCGCGGTACAACGCAAGCGGAATCTCCAGGTCGGCGTCAGTGACCGGTCGCCGCCAGGCGCGCCGCGCGAGCGTCGAGATGATGGTGCGCGCGCAGGGTTCCTCCTCGGCCGCAACGGCCGGCGTGCAGACCAGCAGCCGGCGGCGGCTGGGCGAGTCTCCGGTGGTCGTGGATTCGGCAAGCGGCCCGGTAATCGCCACGCTGGAGACGACCGGCTCGCCGTTGGGCGCCCGGTAGGGATCCCGGCGCAGGTCGGGATCGAACAGGTCCTCGACATAGGCCGACGTCTTGGCGGTGAAGTACACCTGCACGAGACGCGAGCCGGCGGACACCGGCGCCTCGAACCGCATGCTCTCCAGGATCAACCGGTTGCGCTCGTTGCCGCGCGGCCCCGGGGGGCGCTGCACGATGCCGGTCCAGACCCGCTCGCCGTCGATGCTCACGTGGAGGCGGTGCGGCTCGTCGGTGACGCCCTCGAACCCGCCCGCGACACCGCTCTCCTTCGGCCGCATCTGGAAGAGATACTCGCCATCGGCCGGAAAGTGGTAGCGGAAGGCGGTTCCGCCGCGCGAGCCGAACGGCAGCACGTCGCTCACCCGCGTGCCCTGGTCGCGATCGGTCGGCACGAAGAAGGTCTCCGGCGCGGGAGTCCCACGGGGCCGTCCGAGCGCCATCTCCGCTATCCGCGCGGCCGCGCCCAGGTACCGCTCGGTGAGCGCCGACGACAGGGTCAGCGCGTCGGCGTTGTTGTCGAAGCCGTAGGCGGCGTTGTCCGCCGGCAGCAGCGCCGCCTCGATGTCCACCGCCAGCAGGTCGCGGACGGCATTGCGGTACTCCGTGCGGTTCAGTCGGTGCAGGGTGGGCCGGCCCGGGTCCGGGTTCGCCAGCGCCGCGCGGTCGAGCTCGGTCTCGAGCCAGTTCACCACGGCGTCGTAGGTCGCCCTGTCGGGACGCGGTCGCCCGGCCGGCGGCATCGCGCCGGTCCGCAGCTTGCGGATCACCGCCTCCCAGACCTCCGGGTGCTCGCCCGCCCGGGTCATGTCGAGGACATCGAGAGCCAATCCGGCCGTCAGGGTGCGTTGGTTGTGGCAGGTGAAGCAGTAGCGCTGCAGGACGGGGCGAGGAGCGGGTACCGCCGCCGCTTGCCGCGCGGCGGCCGGCTGCGCTTCGGCACCTGGCGTCCGCGGCGCCCCTGCGCTCCGCGCCCCCGGCGTCTCTGTGCTCTGCGACTGCGGCGCCGCGCTCAGCGCTACCTCGACGATCCCGATGAGACCGGCCGCCATGGTCAGCAGGACCGCCAGCCGACATATCCGACGCAGCAACGCCGCCGCGTTTCGACCGGTCATCGCTTGAGCGCCTCCTCCGGGATGGCCGCCGCGCAGGGCGCCGGACACTCGATCTCCCTGGCGCCGAGCTCCCGCAACAGAACCGCCGTGTGGGGATGCGCGGCAAACGAGTTGCCGTACTCGACGCCGTCGGCGACCCGCAGCGGCGTCCGCCCGTCCAGGGCCACGACGTCCAGCTCGGCGCCCTTGCCGAACAGGTACTGCACGACGCTGTTGGCGCCGCGGTATGCCGCCGCGTGCATCGCCGTCTCGCCCACGTCGCTGACCGCGTTGACATCGGCGCCGAGCTCCTCGACGAGGAGTTGCACAGCCTCGAGCACCTGCGCCTCGCTGGCGCGGTCCTGATTCGACGCCCAGGAGATCCCCGCCGCGGCCATCAGGGGCGTGATGTTGTCCTCGGTGTTGATGGTCGGATCGGCGCCGTGCTCCAGCAGCAGCCGCAACACCTCGACGTCGGCCGCCTTGGCGGCGAGCATGAACGCGGTGGCGCCGGTCATGTGCCGGCGGTAGCGCGCGCCCGACCAGCGCGGCTCCTCCATCGTGTTGCGGCCGTTGACGTCCGCCCCGTAGGCCAGGAGCGAACGCAGGACGCGCATGCGATCGAGGTTCACCACGATGAACTGATCGCTGATGTGCCAGTTCGCCACGTGCACCGCCGCCTGCAGCGGCCTGCCGAAGATGTTCCCGGGGATGATCCCCTCGGACTCGCGCTCGCTGTAGCCGAGCTTGCGTATCGTCAGCGGCATCGGTGCGGCGCGCATGCCCTGGACCGTGAGCCGCGTCGATCCACCCTCGGCGTTGGGGTCCGCGCCCTCGGCGAGCAGCAGATCCACGAGATCCTCGTGGCCGTTGACCACCGCCACGAGCAGGGGTGTGGCGCCGTCGGGCCGCGCCTCGTTCACATCGGCCCCCGCCGCGAGCAGGGCGCGCACGGCGCCGATGCTGCCCTTGCGGGTGGCGAACAGCAGGGGCGTCGCGCCGCTGCTGGAGCGGGCGCGGATCTCGGCGCCGAGGCCGATGAGCGTCTCGACGACCGGGACATGTCCCTCGGCTCCCGCCCACATGAGCGCCGACTGGCCGTTCCAGCTCTCCCGCGCGTCGATGTCGGCGCCGGCGTCCGCCAGCACCTCCACGGCATCGACCTGCCCGGATCGGGCCGCGAGCATCAAGGGGGTCTCGCCGGCGTTCACGGCCTGCCGCGGATCGTTCGGATCGACGCCGGCGGTCAGCAACTGGGCGATGATCCCGGCGTTGCCGTTGCGGGCCGCCAGGGCCAGCGGCGTCACGCCGTGGTCGTTCGCCGCGCGCACGTCCGCTCCCGCGCGGATCAACGCCGTGACAGTCTCCGCGTCGTTCCGGTAGGCGGCCCAGTGCAACGCGGTCGCCCCGTCGCCCTGCGTGGCATTGACATCCGCGTTCCCCGCGAGCAGCGATCGCACGGCCGCGTTGTCGCCGTGTTGCACCGCGTCGGCGAGCGCAGACTGGGCCGCAGCATCGGGAGGAGCGCCAGCCAAGCCCACGACAACGGCCGCCAGCACGATCGAGAAGCGTCGTGCGCGCCCACTTCCTGCCTGCATCGTCAGTGTCCTGATGGACGCCCATACTACTACGCGCGGCCCGCTTCCGGCATCGCGATTGCTCCGGATCGGTGTACGATGCCGGCGGTCGGCCGAGCGGTGTCCGGCCCGTCGCCGTCGTCTCCGAACGGGGGGCGGCCATGAACCTGGAGCAGATGGAACAGCGCTTCGAGAACCTCGAACGTCGGGTCGACAGGGTCGAGCAGATTCTGCCAACCCTTGCGACCAGGGACGACCTGCAGGCGGCGATCGAGCCGCTGGCGACGAAAGCGGAGTTGCAGGCGGCGATCGAGCCGCTGGCGACGAAAGCGGAGTTGCGGGCGGCGATCGAGCCGCTGGCGACGAAAGCGGAGTTGCGGGCGGCGATCGAGCCGCTGGCGACGAAAGCGGAGCTCCAGGATCTCAAGACGGAACTTCTGGCTACCATCGCGGACTCCGAACAGCGCATGCGGACGCACTTCGACCTAGTCACCGAGAGCCTGCGAGACGACATCAAGCTGATCGCCACCGCGTTCGAGTCGCTCGCCCGGCGCGAATCGTAGACAGCAGGCGGTAGGGTTGAGGGCGGTGACGATCGCCACGTGGAACGTCAACGGGTTGAGGGCCCGGCTGGACTTCGTCCGGCATTGGCTCGGCGCGCGTCGACCCGACCTGGTCGGGCTCCAGGAACTGAAGCTGACGGACGACGAGTTCCCGCGGCAGGCGTTCGAGGACGCCGGCTACCATGCCGCGCTGTACGGCCAGAAGGGCTGGAACGGGGTGGCGGTTCTGTCGCGTGAACCGGTCCGCGTCGTGCGCCTCGGATTGCCGGGGCAGGAGGAACTGGGCGCGCGTCTCCTCACCGCCGACGCCGGCGACCTGTCGTTCACTACCGTCTACTGCCCGAACGGCAAGTCCGTCGACCACGCCGACTATCCCCGCAAGCTGGCCTGGTTCGAGAGCCTGCGGCGGCACTTCGCCGAACGGCACGACCCGCAGCGGCCGACCGTGCTGTGCGGCGATTTCAACGTCGTGCCGGCGGCGATCGACAGTTGGGACGAGGCGGCGCTTCACGGAAGCATCCATCACACCGACGCCGAGCGGGCGTGCTTCCGGGGGCTGCTCGACTGGGGGCTCACCGATCTGTTCCGCTACCATCGGCCCGACACCCGGGCGTTCTCCTGGTGGGACTACCGCGGCGGCGCGTTCCACCGCAACCTCGGCCTGCGCATCGACGTGCTGCTCGGTACCGCCGGCGTCGTGTCCCGCCTGCGGCGCGTCGAGATCGACCGCGACTACCGCAAGAAGAAGGACGGGCTGATCGCGTCCGACCACGCCCCGGTCATCGCCGAGCTGGAGTGAGTGCGCGCGCGGCGCCTGCGCGCTGGCGGTAACAGTCGCCGTCGCGCGACAATCTCCGGCATGGCCGCACCCCTGTTCGAGCTGCTGCCGGCCGGCGAAGCATCCAGCGACGATCTGCTGGACCGCTTTCTCGACTACGTCGACCGGCTGGGCCTGACCCTCTATCCCGCCCAGGAGGAAGCCATCCTGGCAATCCTCGAGGACCAGCATGTCATCCTGAACACCCCGACCGGCTCGGGCAAGTCGCTGGCCGCGTTCGCCCTGCACTTCGCGTCGCTCGCCCGCGGGCGGCGCTCGGTCTACACCTGCCCGATCAAGGCGCTGGTCAACGAGAAGTGGATGGCCCTGTGCCGCGAGTTCGGTCCCGAGAACGTGGGACTGGCCACCGGCGACGCCACCGTCAACCGCGACGCCCCGCTGCTGTGCTGCACGGCCGAGATCCTGGCCAACATGGCGCTCCGCGAAGGGGAGCACGCGCCGGTGGACGACGTGGTGATGGACGAGTTCCACTGGTACGCCGACCGGGACCGGGGCGTGGCCTGGCAGGCGCCCTTGCTGACGCTGCCGCAGACGCGCTTCCTGCTGATGTCGGCCACTCTCGGCGACGTGACGTTCTTCGAGCAGGAGCTCACCCGGCGCACCGGCCGGGAGACGGTGACCGTCACGTCGAGCGAGCGGCCGGTGCCGCTGGAGTACGCCTATTCCGAGGAGCCGCTCGCGCTGGCGGTGGAGCGGCTGGTGGAGGCGGACCGGGTCCCGGTCTACGTCGTCCACTTCACCCAGAAGGACGCCGCGGCGAGCGCCCAGAGCTTCACCAGCCTGCAGATCGCGACGCGCCCCGAGAAGCAGGCGCTGGGCGCGGCCATCGAGGACGTGCGCTTCTCGACGCCCTACGGTCCCCGCGTCCGCACCTGGCTGAAGCACGGGATCGGCATCCACCACGCCGGTCTGCTGCCCCGCTACCGCGTGCTGGCGGAGCAGCTTGCCCAGCGGGGCCTGCTGAAGGTCATCTGCGGCACCGACACGCTGGGGGTCGGCGTCAACGTGCCCATCCGAACCGTGCTCTTCAGCCGCCTCTCGAAGTACGACGGGGAGAAGACGGCGGTGCTCTCGGCCCGCGACTTTCACCAGATCGCCGGCCGCGCCGGGCGCAAGGGCTTCGACGAGCGCGGCTACGTGGTGGCGCAGGCCCCCGAGCACGTCATCGAGAACCGGCGGCTGGCCGAGAAGGCGAAGGCCGGCAAGAAGGTCGTCCGCCGGCAGCCGCCGCGCAACTTCGCGCCCTGGGACCGGGCCACGTTCGAACGGCTCGTCCGCGCCCGCCCCGAGCGGCTCAGGTCACGCTTCGCGGTCTCGCACGGCATGCTGCTCAACGTGCTGTCGCGCCACGGCGACGGCTGCGCGGCGATGCGCCAGCTGGTACGCGACAGCCACGAATCGGACGTCGCCAAGCGGGCGCACCGGCGCCGCGGCTGGCAGCTCTTCCGGTCCTTGGTGGCGCGCAAGGTCGTCGAGATCGTGCCCCGCACGCCCGACGGCTCGCGGTTGCGGGTGGACGTGGATCTCCAGGACGACTTCTCGATGGACCAGACGCTGTCGCTCTATCTCATCGAGACCATCCCGTTGCTCGAACCCGACGGCGAGACGCACGCGCTCGATCTGCTCACGCTCGTCGAGAGCATCCTGGAGAACCCGGACGCCATCCTGCGCCGGCAGCTCGACAAGCTGAAGGGCGAGGCGGTGGCGGAGATGAAGGCGGCCGGCATGGAGTACGAGGAGCGCATGGAGGAGCTGGAGAAGCTCGAGCATCCCAAGCCGCTCGCCGACTTCGTCTACGCGACCTTCAACGACTTCGCCGACCGGCACCCGTGGGTCGGCGAGGAGAACATCCGGCCCAAGTCGATCGCGCGCGAGATGTTCGAGACCTATCTCTCTTTCGCCGACTACGTCCGGGAGTACGGCCTCGAACGGATGGAGGGGCTGCTGCTGCGGCACCTCTCCAGCGTCTACAAGGTGCTGCGGCAGACCGTGCCCGACGGCAGGAAGACGGATGAGGTCGTCGAGATGGAGCTCTATCTCAGGGATCTGGTGCGCCGGGTGGACTCGAGCCTGCTCGAGGAATGGGAGCGGATGCGCGACCCCGACTTCCAGCCCGCGTCCACGGGCGAGCCCGAGCCGGCCGTTCCCGGCCGGGACGAGCCGGTGGACGTGACGCAGGACGTGCGCGCGTTCACCGCCGCAATCCGCACGCAGGTGTTCGCCCTGCTGCGCGCCTGGTCGATCGGCGACGACGAGGCGGCGCTCGAGGTCCTCGACACGGAGCACAATCAGGCCGGGCGGGACTGGACCGCCGAGCGGCTGGCGGGGGCGCGGGAAGCGTTCACGGCGGAGAACGGCGGCCTGCGCCTGGATCCCGAGGGCCGCAACCGGCGGCACACCTACATGCAGCCGTCCGACGACGGCGCGGCGTGGCGGGTCGAGCAGATGCTGGTGGACACCGAGGGGCACAACGACTGGGTGGCCGAGTTCGAGGTGGATCTGGCCGCCTCGCGCGCCGCCGCCGAGCCGGTCATCCGGCTGCTGCGCCTGGAGAGCCTGACGCCGTAGACCGGCGTCGTGGAGATGCCGCTCGGGGCGTGGGTGCGCGCCCCGGACCAAACCTCGAATGGAATCGAATCGGTAGCATCGAGCCCGAGGAAGCGCACCGGTAGAATGGAACCCATCATGCATGGACTCTTCAACCCTCGAACGTTCATCCTCTCCGTCGCCATAGCTGCCATGCTGCTGACCGCCGCTCCCGCGTCCGCTCAACGCCTGACCGGCACCGAGAACGGCGAGTGGCGCTACCTCGGCGGCGACGCCGGGCACACCCGCTCGTCGGCCCTGGACCAGATCAACGGCGACAACTTCTCAGACCTGGAAGTGGCCTGGATCTGGCGTGGGGACAACTTCGGCCCCAACGTCGACTACTTCAACCGCTCCACGCCGATCTACGTCGACGGCGTCGTCTATACCGTGTCCTCGCCGCGCCGGCAGGTGGTGGCGATCGATCCGGGCACGGGGGAGACGCTGTGGACCTTCCGAGAGCCGGAGTCGGTCCGCCACCTGCGCTCGCCGCGGCAGGCCTACGGCAAGGGGGTCGCCTACGCGGAGGTGAATGGCCGCGGCGTGATCTTCGTCACCAGCCCCGCCTTCTTTCTCTGGGCGCTCGACGCCGAGACCGGCCGTCCGCTCGAGGACTGGGGGCGTCCGATTCCGCTCGACGGCTTTCCGCAGTCCGGCGGCCTCGACCTGATCCCGCCGCTCGTCGAGGACTGGGGGCGCTGGCTGGACCGCGCGGCCAGCTACGACCCGGGCTACGGCATCCCCCGCGAACTGGGCATGGTCACGAGCTCCGCGCCGCCCATCGTGGTGAACGGGGTGGTCGTCGTGCTCGTCGGGCACCAGCCGAGCTACGGGCAGACGCGCATCGAGAACGTTCCCGGCGACGTCATGGGCTTCGACGCCGCCACCGGCGAGTTCCTCTGGAAGTTCCACATGATCCCGCGTCCCGGCGAGTTCGGGCACGAGACGTGGCACAACGACGCCTGGCAGTGGTCGGGCGATATGTCGACGTGGGCGCCGGCGTCCGCCGATCCGGAGCTGGGTCTCGTCTACCTGGTGACGAACGCCTCGACCGTGCAGAGCTACACGGGCCACCGGCCGGGCGACAACCTGTTCGGCGGCTGCGTCCTGGCGCTGGACGTCAGGACGGGGGAGCGGCGCTGGCACTTCCAGATCCACCGCAGCGACCAGTGGAACTACGACCTGCCGACCGCGCCCATCCTGATGGACCTGACCGTCGATGGGGAGCGCGTCCCGGCGCTGATCCAGAACACGAAGCAGGGGCTGATATTCGCCTTCAACCGGGAGACCGGCGAGCCGATCTGGCCCATCGTGGACCGCGAGGTCATCCAGACGGAGGTGCCCGGCAACTACACGTCGCCCCGGCAGCCGTACCCGACCCGGCCCGAGCCGCTCGATCCGATCGTCCGGGACGGGCTGACCGAGGAGTTCGTCATCGACTTCACGCCGGAGCTCAAGCAGCGGGCGCTCGACATCCTGGGCCACTACCGCATCGGCGGGCTCTACGTCCCGGCGCTTCCGGAGAACCACACGAACGACTTCTACAACAACGTCGGCTGCCGCGGCGGCGGCAACATCATTCCGCACCCGCCGGTCGCCGACCCGAGCACCGGCTTGATGTTCAACTCGCACGGCCGGACGTGCAGCGCCCCGTCGTTCATGCGGGCCACGGGCGGGGTGGACCGGGACAACCCCGAGTACGCGCGGCCGGGCGCGGGCGGCGCCACCCCGAATTCGACCCCCACGACCGGCACGACGGTCGTCGCGTGGCTGCCGGGCGGCTTCCGCCGGCCGACCCCCGAGCAGGAGCCGTTCGTCTCTGTGACGGGTCTGCCCACGATCGACGGCCTGCGGCTCTACAAGCCGCTGGACAACCAGCTCTCCGCGGTGCAGATGAACACCGGCGAGCGGGCGTGGTCGCTGCCGGTGGGCCAGACGCCGGAGGTCATCCGCAACAACCCGCGGCTGGCGGGGCTCGACGTCCCCAACTCGGGGGGCGCCGGCTTCTCCATCCAGATGGTGACCGGCGACCTGCTGGTGCAGACCCGCTCGCTCAGCGAGGGGACGCGGCAGATCGTGCCGGACGCGCCGCTGCTGCTGCACGGCCGCGACAAGCGCACCGGCGAGGTCCTCGGCAGCGTCGAGCTTCCCGCACCCGGACAGTACGGCATGATGACCTACCTGCACGAGGGGAAGCAGTACATCGTGGTGCAGATCGGCAGCATTCAGACCGGCTTCCCCGGCTCGCTCGTGGCGTACGCCCTGCCGTAGTAAGTCACTCGTGCAATCCGGGAACGACGAACGCGCTCGGAATACGTTCGTCGAGCGTGGCGAGTCTCGCCCCGTGCGCCTTCGCCAGCTCCAGAAGGTGGGCGTCCGTGGTGCGTGACGCCTGACGACACCACTCCGGGAACCGGCGGGCTGACCGGTCGTCGGGGAGAAAGGCGTGCTGTGCGCCGAGGCTGCGCAGCATGCCTGCCAGCACGTCGCCCGCCTCCTCGACCGTCACGCGTCCCGCCGTCCGTTGAACCGACACGCGGACGAACCCAAGCTCCGGGATCGCCGATGTGAGCAACTTGGAGGTTTTCTGTTTGGTGGTAGAGGCGATCCACTCGGCGGTTTGCTCGTGGGCGACATGATCGGACCACCCCCATGCGACGAGGATGTTCACGTCCAGGAGGTACTTCATGGGAAGTCGGCAAGCAGCTCGCGCACCGCTTCCGTCGTCAGGGGCGGTTGGTCCTCCAGGGCGGCGAAGATCATCGCGCCCGTGTGCGGGCAACGCACGAGCCTCGGCGAGCTGGGCGGGGGCATGGCGAGACGCGCCCGGCGCCGGAGGTACTCCGAGACACTGATGCCTTCGCTGCCGGCCCGCGTCCGTATCAGACGTGCTTCCTCGTCACTGACCTTGAAGGAGATTGTCGCCACGGCAAGTAATACGGTATTACCCCACCGTCCGCCTGTCAACGGCAAAGGCGAATTGCCCGCTGGCGTCCGTCGTTCACAGGCGAGAGTCACCAGCCAGGGGAGCTTCCCATCTTCGCGGGGGTGCGACCCGGGGATGAGTGCGCTACGCCATCTCAGGGAAGCCGGAAGACCCAGAGGATGTTGCCGCGCGGCGGCTGCTGGATTTCCGGCGTGACCATCCGGTAGTTGACCCCGCCCCCGGCCGCGATGGCGATGTACTGCACGCCGTCGTGCAGGTAGCTCACCGGGAAGCCGCCGGCGCTGGAATTGAGGATCCGCTCCCAGAGGATGTCGCCGGTCGCCGCGTCGAACGCCCGGAAGCGGCGCGCGTCGTCGGTCACGAACACCAGCCCGCCGCCGGTGGTCAGCACCGAGCCGCCGATGCCGGCTCGCTGGCGATGCACCCACCGCGTTGCGCCGGTCGCCATGTCCATCGCGGTGAGCATGCCGACCTGTCCGTCGACGTCCGGCGCCACCTCGCGGGTGGCCCGCGCCGACCCGTGGTGAAAGCCCGGGCGGTCGCGGAACTCGTTCAGCGTCAGGGTCATGCAGACGTTGTTGGTGGGTGCGTAGAGGGCGTTCGTGCCGGGGTGGTAGGCGGTCGCGTTCCAGTTGATGCCGCCGGTCAGGCTCGGACAGACGAAGACCGGCTCGCCGACCTGCGGAAACTTGAGCTCCTCGTTGAGGAGCACGCGGCGGCTCTCGGCGTCGACGTCGGCGACCACGTTCTGCCGGTTCGTCGGCTCGGCCCAGAGGAATGCGCCGGTGGCGGCGTCGAGCGCCCAGACGATGCCGGTCTTGCCCGGGATGCCGGTCACGATCTTGCGGCGCGAGCCGGGGATGATGCCGCCGTTCAGCCACTCCACCGCATCCGGATCCGGCGATACCTCGGTCTCGACCACGAGCCGGGCGTACGGATGGTCGAGGTCCCATTCGTCGTTCGGGGTGTGCTGGAAGTACCACACGATCTCGCCTGTGTCGGCGTCGAGCGCGAGGGTGGAGTTCGTGTAGAGGACGTCGCCGTCGCCGGTGCCGCGCTGCACCGAGCCCCACGGAATAGGCACCCCGACGCCGGCGTAGATCAGGTTCAGCTCGGGGTCGTAGCTCGGAGCATTCCACGAGGAGCCGCCGCGCCGCAGCTCGTCGGGGATGTCGCCCCAGGAGTCGTAGCCGAACTCGCCTTCCCGGGGAATGGTGTACGTGCGCCACACCTCCTCGCCGGTCTCGGCGTCGTGGGCAGAGATCCAGCAGCGCGTGTTGAGGTAGTAGCAACCCGACATCCCGGCCACCACCCGGCCCTTGATGACCTGCGGTCCGCCGGAGTAGTGCTGGCCGACCTCCCAGTCGCCCACCGTGACGTCCCACACGACCTCGCCGGTGCGCGCGTCGAGCGCCACCAGGTGCGCGTCGTGCGTGCCGATGAACAGTTTGTCCTCGTAGAGGGTCCCGTTGCGGCTGGCGCAGGCCAGCGTGGCGCCGTGCTCGACCCGCGGCCGGCGATACTCCCACAGGCGGGTGCCGTCGCGCACGTCGAGCGCCTCGACGTAGTCGCACGCCTGCACCAGGAACATGACGCCGTCGTGCACGAGGGGCGTGGTCTCCTGCAGGCCCTCGGCCATGGTCCACGCCCAGGCGAGACGCAGTCCGCCCACGTTGGTGGTGTCGATCTGGTCGAGGGGGCTGTGGCCCCAGTGGTTGTAGGTGCGCCGCCACATGGGCCAGTCGCCCGCCGGCGGGTCGACGAGCATCTGCCCGGTGACCGGGGTGTAGTCGTCGATGGGGGACTGTGCCGAGGCGATCGCTCCCGCCAGCAGAAGGCACGCCGCGATCACGCCGGGCAGGGGTCGGGGGAGCTGTCGCATCTTGTGGTCCTCTCGTCGGTGGGCCGCTTGCCGCTTCGGTGGGCCGATCAGAATCCGAGCTCCGAATGTGAGCCGAGACGGACCAGTCGCAACGTGTCGTCGTCGGGTTTCTGGTAGATCAGGATCAAGTCGGGCTTCACGTGGCAGTCGCGATGATCGGACCACTCGCCGCTCAGCGCATGGTCGTGGTGCCGAGGCTGCAGCGGCTGATCGTTGGCCTACACCTCCACGATGGACGCAAGGTGGTCGTCGAGTGATGCCCGGCGCCTGCCCCTGGACTCACGCTTGTAGTCTCGTTTGAATTGGCTGGTTCGCTCAATCGTCCGCATGCAGATCGTCGAGGAGGGCCTTGACGCCGGTGAACTGTGGGAGGCCGCCCTTGCGGGCCTCCCGCATCCCCTCGACGGTGGCCGCGTTGGGAATCAGCGGTGCGAACGGCAGAGCCTTGTCATGCGCCACCCGGGTAAGCAGCAGCCGCACGGCGTCCGAGACAGTCAGGCCCATGGCGGCCAGCACGGCTGCTGCCTCCTCTTTCACGGCTCCGTCGATGCGAGCCTGGACGAGTTGATTCGCAGCCATCGGGTCTCAGAGCATTACTTGCTGTGAGTGACATTATCATTCAGCCAGAGGCACCTGTCCACGAAGCACGCCTGCACGTTCCGCGACCTCGTGCGTCCGCTCCACCTGGCCGACTTCCCGTGGCCCGACCGGATCGCGGAAATCAACCAGTGGGCCGATCCCAACTCCTCCGGATAGCAGCGACCGCGATGAGCAGGACAGGTCAGACGCGCATGGCCGAGTAGACCGCCATGTGCGCGGCCACGATACGGCGCAGCGCCTCCTGATTCGGCTCCCGCGACCACTCGCCCCGCTCCGACGTGCCGCCCAGGACGATGCCGTCGCGGCGCGGCTGCATGTGGATGCCGAGGAGCCCGCGGGTGTCCCCGTCGGGCGGGTCGCCTCCGATACCCCAGTCGACCTCCTCCTGGGGCACGAGCACGGTGAGCTGTCCCTTCGCCGGCAGCAGCTCGTCGTCGCCGACCAGGTCGCGCGCGCCCAGCCCGCTGCAGTTGACGACCAGCGCCTCGCTCAGCTCCACCAGCTCGCGCGGCTCGGTGAACTTGCGGATCTCGATGCGCCCGCCGAAGTCGATGAAGTCGTGAACCAGCGCATCCAGGTAGATGGACGGCTCGATGCGCAGTTGGCTGCTGCGGGTTGCGTAGCGGCTGGGAAAGGGATGCTCCCCCGGCCCCAGCGTGGACCCGCCGGTGCGCAGATGGGCGGGAAGCAGCGGCTCCCGGTCCGGCTCTTCATCGTCCTCCGCGGCGCCGGGGGACGTTTCGCTGAGCCCGTAGCGATCGATCCAGGACACGCCGAATCTCGTCCCTGCCAGCAACTGCAGCTCGCGGTAGGAAATCTCGACCGCTTCGCGGAACTGGGCGTCCCAGGCAGGGGTCCTGAGATCGTCCTCGACCAGTCCCGCGGTGGGCGTGAAGCCCGCGAACGACATGTTCGAGGTGGTGTTCGGAGGCACCGACATGGCGTAGATGGTCACGGTGAATCCGCGCCGCTGCAACTGGCGCGCGGCGGTGAGGCCCACCGCGCCGCAACCGATGACCGCCGCCCGGCGGCTGTCGTGGCCGAGGGCCATCTCGGCCGCCATCCGTCCCGTGCCCCAGGAGAGCGACATGCCCGAGCCGCCGTGGCCGTAGTTGTGAATCACGGTCGTGTCGTCGAGCCGGTCGGCGCGCAACACGAAGCCGGAGGGGCGGTGCGGGCGCAGCCCGACGGTGGTGCGGATGATCCGGTCCCATTCGGCGCGCACGGGCGCGAGTCGCAGGGGCGGCCGCCGCGTCGATGTCGGCGTCGGCACCGACCGCGCCGCGCAGCCGCCCAGGCCGGCGCCCACCAGGCCCATGCCGCCCAACTTCAGGAGCGTTCTTCGGTTCACCATCGCCTCCGCGTCTCAACCGGTTTCATGGCAGGCATCGTCGCCGGTGCTCATCTTGGATCGTCCATCCACGACGGGCAACTCCCGTCGGCCGGCGGCAGCTGCGAGATTCGCCAGGATGTTGGGGGCTGTCCAACTCTGTGGTTGAATGGAACCGCTACAGGCCGCATAGCCTGCGCGGTGCGGTACCGCCGCGCCGCGGAGATCGAAGAGGGGAGGGGCCATGCCTCGACGTCATCGCTCGCTCGTCGTCACCGTCGCATCGGCGATCACGGTTGCCGTGCTCGCGGTTGGTCTCGCCGGGCAGGCGCCCGAGCCGGGCCGCGGGTTTCCGTCCACGGACTGGCCCTTCACGGGCGGCAACTGGTCCAGCTCTCGCTACTCGACGCTGGACGAGATCAACGCCGACACGCTCGACCGCCTCGGCGCCGCGTGGATGACGCCGCTTCCCGGCGGCGCGGCGTCGCGCTCGACCCCGGTGGTGCAGGACGGCGCCATCTACCTGACTGGCGGCGCCAACGTCTTCGCGTTCGACGCACGGACGGGTGAGACGATCTGGCACTGGCAGCCGGATCCCGACGCCGGACGGGTGGTGTCGTGGCAGGGCGTCGTCGTTGCCGGCGACCTGGTCGTCTTCGGCACGCGCAGCGGGGAAGTGCTGGCGCTCGGCCGCGACACCGGCGAGCTGGTATGGGCCACGCGCGTCGGCAGCCCGGAGCAGACCCGGGGCGAGGTGGTGACGACCGCGCCGATGTATGCGCGCGGCAAGGTGTTCGTCGGCCTCGCGAACGGCGACATCGGCGGGCAGGGCCGGGTGCTGGCTCTCGATGCGGCGACGGGCGAGGTGGAGTGGATCTTCTACGTCGTGCCGCGCCCCGGCGAGTTCGGCCACGAGACCTGGCCGCAGGACAGCGACTCGTGGGAGTACGGCGGCGGCGGCGTCTGGCTGGTCGGCACCGTCGACCCCGATCTCGGGATGGTCTACTTCTCGACCGGCAACCCCGTGCCGATGTTCGGCGGCGAGCTGCGCGAGGGCGACAACCTGTTCACCGCCTCGGTCCTGGCCCTCGACATGGAGACCGGCGAGCGGCGCTGGCACTACCAGGTGGTGCGCCACGACGTCTGGGACGCCGACATCGCCACGCCGCTGCTGCTGTACGACACGACGGTCGACGGCGAGCCGGTGAAGGCGGTGGCCGCGATGCGCGCCGACGGCTACCTGTTCCTGTTCAACCGCGGGACCGGCGAGCATCTGCTGCCCGTCGAGGAGCGCGAGGTGCCGCAGGACCCGCACCAGCTCACGGTGCCGACCCAGCCGTTCCCGGTGCAGACCGAGACGATCCTCTTCGAGTGCTCGTACTGGCGCGACCGGGTACCGCCGCCGTTCGAGCTGAGCTGCAGCAGCTACACGCCCCCGTCGGTCGACGAGCAGACGGTGGTGGCGCCGGGGTTGCCCATCCCGCGGGTGCGGGTCACGCCGATGGCGTTCTCGCCGCAGACCGGCTACATCTACGCGCAGGGGCGCGCGCACGTCGGCCGCGCCCGCCGCTTCGCGGATCCGTTCGTCTGGAACACGTCCCAGTTCCACCTGACCCTGCCCGACGCGGTCGGCATCCTGGCCGCCGTCGACACCCGCACCGGCCGCGTCGTGTGGCGGAAGGAGATGCCGAGCGCGTTCCTCGGCGTCAGCGGTCCCCTCGTGACCGCGGGCGGCCTGCTGTTTCGCGGCTCGCCCGGCGGACAGGTGGAGGCCTACGACGTCCGGACCGGCGACCGCCGCTGGGCCTTCCGCACGAGCGAGGAGGGGTCGCGGCTGCGTGTCGGCCCGGCGTCGACCTACGAGCTGGACGGCACGCAGTACATCGCCGTCCCGATGGGGCCCGCGCTCTGGGCGTTCGCGCTCGACGGCGAGGTGCCGGCGCGCGGCAAGCCGTCCCCGGACCCGCCGGTGGACGATCAGCCGGCCGGTCCCGCCCCGCGCGAGACCGACGAGATCGAGACCGCGACCCTGCTCGAGAACCCGCGCGGCGCGGTCGGCGGCCGGCGCTATGCGTTCGACGAGTACAACTTCAACCCGCTCCGCGCGCGGGTCAGCGCGGGCACGCGCGTCCGGTTCACCAACAACGGCGAGATCCCCCACACCCCGGCCGCCCGCGACGGAAGCTGGAGCGCCGGCACGCTGAACCCGGGCCTGTGGGGCTTCGTCACGTTCGACGAGCCGGGGACGTTCCTCTACCACTGCGAGGAGCATCCCTGGATGGTGGGAGAGATCACCGTGGATCCGTAGCGGGCCGCGTTACGGATTACGATGCCGTTGGGACGGTGCGCCCGCTCCGCCGCTCACGCACGGGCGGCGGACGCGCGGTGCTCCCTTCCCTCAGAGCCGTCGCAGGTACCGTCAGAGCCGTCGCAGGTAGATGAAGGACGCGACGATGCTTATCGTGAGCGGAATCATGGTCCCGCCCATCATCCACGAGGCCGTCCTGTCGGGCGGCCATTCCGGAACGGTCCACCACAAGGCCAGGTTGAAGCAGATTGACATGACCGCGGCGACCAGCATGAACCAACCTGCCGCCCGATTGGCCGGATACCAGACATCCGGCGACGAAAGGGTCTTGGCTGTCCTGAAGCCGTAGATGCCGTTGGGGGGGACCTTGCCCAGGATCATTGGTACGGACACCACCAGGATCACCAACGGAACGATGTAGCCGGTCAGGTGGTTGGCCATGTTTGCTCCAGGCGTTCACATCGCACCCGGCGCCCGGCTCGACTCCGACGGGGCGCAGCGCACTACGGTACGATAGCTCACTTGACGTGGGCGGTGGGCACCCGCCCGTGGGGGAAGAACGTGCATGCGAGAACGGCGGCAGGATTGATGCTCCTGGCGACGCTGGTGCCGGCCATGGCCGGTTCCGGCGCCGCCGCCCAGGACACGGCGCTGCTTGACGCCGCCCGGGCGGCGGACGTGGCGGTGGTGATCGGTTTGCTCGATGAGGGTGTTTCCGCGAACACCCCGCAGGCGGATGGCGCAACCGCCCTGCACTGGGCCGCCCACTGGGACGATGCAGCGATGGCGGACGCCCTTATCGGGGCCGGCGCCGACGTCGACGCGGCGAACGACTTTGGCGCCACGCCGCTGTGGCTGGCCTGCCTCAACGGCAGCGAGGCGATGGTCGCGGCCTTGCTGGCGGCCGGCGCCGACGCGAACGCGGCGCTGCCGTCCGGCGAGACAGTGCTGATGACCGCGTCCCGCACGGGGTCCCCGGAGGTGGTACGCCTGCTCGTGTCCCACGGGGCGGACCTGAACGCCCGGGAACACACCCGGGGGCAGACGGCGCTGATGTGGGCGGTGGCCCAGCAGCATCCCGACGTAGTGGAAGCGCTGGTCGGGCTCGGGGCGGACGTCCAGGCACGCTCGGCCCCGCAGCCCCGCCGCATTCACACGCGGACGGCCGGATTCAATCCGAGCGGGGTGATCGATACCGTGCTGGGCAGCAACACGCCCATCCTGTTCGCGGCCCGGCAGGGCAACCTCGAAGCCGCCAGGCATCTCGTGGCCGCCGGCGCCGATGTGAACGACACCGCGGCAACGGGCACGAGTGCACTCGTCGTCGCGGCGCACAGCGGCCATACCGCGCTCGCCCTCTTCCTGCTCGAGCAGGGCGCGGACCCGAACGCGGCCGGGGCCGGCTACACCGCCTTGCACGCCGCCACGTTGCGCGGCGACGAGACGCTGGCGGCGGCGCTGCTGGCGCGCGGCGCAGACCCGAACGCACCGGTGGTCCGCGGCAGCCAGGGCCGGCGCAACAGCCCCGACTACGTGCTCGACCACGACGTGGTCGGCGCCACCGCCTTCTGGCTCGCCGCGCACTTCGCCGAGCCCGGCGTCATGCGGGTGCTGGCCGACGGTGGAGCCGACCCGCGGATCGTCATGGCGGACGGCGCGACGCCGCTGATGGCGGCGGTAGCCGCCCGCCGGCGTCGGGAACCGGGACTGGCTGCGAACCCCACAGCGGACGAGCGGCTCGTGCTGGAGGCGGCCAAGGTGGCGATCGACGCAGGGGTCGACGTCAAGGCGGCGGACGCCGCCGGAAACACGGCACTGCACAGCGCTGCTGCGAGACGCCTCGATACCGTCGTCCAGTTCCTGGCCGACAGCGGCGCCGACGTGCATGCCTTGAACGACCAGGGGCAGACGCCGCTGGCGCGAGCCCGCGGGCGCGGCGGCGACGACAACAGCACCGTCGAGCTGCTGCGCCGGCTCGCGGCTTTGAGTTCGCGTTGAGGTGAACGACCATGGACGGCAAGCGATTCACGTTCGTGAGCGCCCTGACGATTGCCTTCGCCGTTGCTTCACTGGTGCCCCGGCCTGCGGCCGGCCAGGACCGCGCGGGCGGAACGGAAACCTCGTCGACGGTCGCGGCCGGCCAGTGGTCCGTGCCACGCACGGCGGATGGCCAACCGGACCTGCAGGGCGTCTGGTTGAACACGAGTGCGACACCGTTCGAGCGACCGGAGGCCCTCGCAGGGAGAGAGTTTCTCACCGAGGACGAAGTGGCCGAGCTGTCACGGCGCGCGGATCGGATCTTCAAGGAGAACGACGCGGACCTTGCCATCGGAGACGCGTTGTACCTGGCCGCCCTGGCGGATGTAGACGCCTTTCGGAGACGAGGGGCGAACCGCAGTTCCAATTTCATGGTGGAACGGGAGTTCGACAACCGAACGTCGCAGATTGTGGACCCGCCTGATGGAAGACTGCCGGCCCTGCTGCCGGCGGCGGTCGAGAGGCTGGCGGCGATAACGGCCCGGGATCTGGATCCGGCAGGTCCGGAGGATCTCAACCCGCGCGCCCGCTGCGTGACGCCGGGGATGCCACGCATCGGCCCCGGGCCCCGTGGCGACCCCCTGTACGGCTACTACCAGATCTTTCAGTCGCCGGGCTATTTCGTCCTCGTGATGGAGACGAATCACGACGCGCGGATCGTGCGCCTGGACGGGTCTCCGCCTCTTTCTTCGCGTATCCGCCAGTGGCACGGAGACTCGCGGGGACGATGGGACGGAGATACCCTGGTCATCGAGACCGCGAACTTCTCATCCAAGAGCAACTTCCTCGGAGCCGCGGAGAACCTGCACCTCGTGGAGCGTTTGACCCGTGTTGCGGCCGACGCGATCCGCTACGAAGTTACGGTCGAAGACCCGACGACATGGGCGAGGCCGTGGACGGCCGCCGTCACTCTCAGGCGGCAGGACGCCAACATCTACGAGTTTGCGTGCCACGAGGGAAACCGGGACATCATGCTGAGCATCCTCGCCATAGCGCGCGCGTACGGGCCGCGGTGAGCGGCGGCTCGGGAGGGGCCACACGCTGATTGTCACGCCGGGGTCCGTGGTCGAGGCCTCTTTGCGCGCGGTCTACACCCCCGTCAGGCGCTCCACGCTGAGCCGACCGTCGCTTTTCCCCAGCCGCTCGACGGGGACGCCGAGCTTGTCCATCAGGGTCACCAGCAGGTTCGGCATCAACGGGTCGCCCTCGTAGCGGATGTGGCGTCCGCCCTCGAGCTGTCCCGCGCATCCGCCGAGCAGCAGCACCGGCAGATCGAGGGGGCTGTGGGCGTTGCTGTCGGACATGCCGCAGCCGTAGAGGAGCAGCATGTTGTCGAGCAGCGATCCGTCGCCGTCCGGCGTCGAGCGGAGCTTCGCCAGGTAGTCGGCGAACATCGACGCGTGATACGCGTTGATCTTGGACATCGACGCGATCTTCTCGGGGTTGTACTCGTGGTGCGAGAGCGGGTGGTGCGCGTCGGCAATGCCGATCTCGGTGTAGGTCCTCGAGCTCACCTCGCGCCCCAGCATGAACGAGGTCACGCGGGTCAGGTCCGTCTGGTGGGCCAGCACCTGCAGGTCGAACATCAGCTCGACGTGTTCGGCGAACGTGGCGGGAATGCCCTCGGGCTGGGCCAGCTCGGGTAGGTCGAAGTCCTGCCGCTGCTCGGCCCGCTGGATGCGCCGCTCGATGTCGCGTACGCCCTCGAGGTACTCGTCGACCTTGAGACTGTCGCCCGGCCCGATCTCGTTCTTGAGGTCGGCGACCTTCCCGGTCACGGAGTCGAGAATCGAGCGGTCGCGTTCCATGCGGGCCCGGCGGACGGCCGGGTCGGTGCTGCCGCTGTCGCCGAACATCTGCTCGAACACCACGCGCGGGTTGTTCTCCATCGGCAGCGGCGTGGTCCGGCTGCGCCAGCAGATGGTGTTGGTATAGACGCAACTGTGGTTGCCGCTGCACTGACCGGCGTTGGCCCGGCTGTCGATGGCGAGCTGGAGCGACCCCAGCTCGGTGTGCCGGCCGTATTCCCGGGCCAGGAGCTGGTCCATCGAGATGTCGGCCACCGGCGCCGTCTCGCCCGCGACGCCCGCCGCCCCGGTCAGGAACGTCGTCGACGCGCCGGCATGGGCCGGGGTCCAGTACCCCCGGAGGCCGGAAACCACCGTCAACTGGTCCTTGAAGGCCTGCAGCGGATGGAGAATCGGGGTGAGCTCGAACCCCCGCCCCTCCTCGGCCGGTGTCCAGTACTCCATCGCGATGCCGTTGGGCACGTAGACCACGCCGAAGCGCCGGGTGGGCGCGGCCGCGGTTCGCGACAACGCCGACGCGGCGGGGATCATGGCGTCCAGCAGGGGCAGGGCCACCGCGGCGCCCATCCCGCGCAGCACGGTTCGGCGGGGCAGCGACGTCTTCGTGATCATCATGATTGGAACCTGTTCGTCGTAGTGTATCCGTAGCCCGGTAGTCGTGGCCTGCGGCCGATGCCGCCCAATCAATCCTGTCGGGGCGTCACGTTACCGCCGCTCGGCCCCGGAAGTCACCGCCCGCCGCTTTCCGATGGCTGCGCCAACCAATCCCAGGTGCAGTCGGTCACGGACCGTCGGGGGCCGCCCCCCTCGCAACCAGCGCCGGTTCGTCGGTCCGCGTTCGGCGCCACTGGAACGGCGTGCTTTTCACGATGCCGAGCACGATCGAGGACCAGCGATAGTCGTCGTCCGCCGCGGCCCGCAGGATCCGGCGCACGGTGGGACGGTCGGTGTACTCGAGACCGCGCCCGAGCGCGTACGCCAGCAGCTTCTCGGTGACGGCGGCGGCGAAATCCTCGCCCCGGCTCAGGAGCACGCGCCGCAGTCCCGCCGGTCCCTCGAACGCGAACCCGCTCGGCATCGTCGCCGATGCGTCGATCGGCTGACCGGCCTCGCTGGTGGCGCGCCAGGTGCCGATCGCATCGAAGTTCTCGAGGGCGAAGCCGAGGGGGTCCATCGGCGCGTGACAACCGGCGCAGGCCGGATTGGCGCGATGCCGCTCGAGCCGCTCGCGGACCGACGCCGGCTCGCCGCCCTCGCCGCGGTCCGGCAGCCCCGGCACGTTCGGCGGCGGCTCGGGCGGCGGCGCCCCCAGGATGGTCTCGAGCAACCACTTCCCGCGCACCACGGGCGACGTCCGGTTGGGATAGGAGGTCACCATCAGCAGGCCGCCGTGGCCGAGGAGGCCGCCGCGCGGATGATCGGGATCGAGCGTCACCCGCCGGAAGCGGTCGCCGTAGATCCCACGGATACCGTAGTGTCGCGCCAGCCGCTCGTTGACGAACGTGTAGTTCGCGCTGAGCAGCTCCAGGAGGCTGCGATCCTCGCGGATCGTGCTCTCGACGAACAGCTCGGTCTCGCGCCGGAACGCCTCGCGCAGGTTCTCGTCGAACTCCGGGTAGTCGGCCGACTCGCGCTCCTGCGACTCGAGGTTGCGCAGGCGCAGCCACTGGCTCGCGAAATTGTCGACGAGGGCCTTCGAGCGGGCGTCGGCGAGCAGCCGGCGCGTCTGCCGCTCCAGCTCCGCCGGGTCGCCGAGCCGCCTGTCGGCCGCGGCCTCCAGCAGCTCGTCGTCGGGGATGCTGCTCCACAGGAAGAACGACAGCCGGGACGCCAGCTCCAGATCGCCGAGCCGGTAGGGTGCGCCCGGCGCGGCGTCCTCCGGATCGCGCTCGATGCGGAACAGGAACTCGGGATCGACGAGCATCCGTTCCAGCGCGAACTGGACGCCGTCGTCGAAGCCGCCGTCGCGCCGCCCGGCGCGGAAGAAGTCGAGCAGCGCGTCGAGGTCCTTGTCGCCGACGGGTCGCCTGTACGCCCGGCGGGCCAGTTCGCCGAGAATCCGGCCGGCGCAGGCTTCCTCTTCGTCGGCCGCGGCGTTGGCCGCCGGCCGGCAGACGAAGATCTCGCGGCGGCTCGGCGTGTCGCCGGGACCCTCGACGGTGTAGGGGCCGCCAATCGCGACCTGCTCCACCGCCGCGTTCTCGTCGTACCGTTCGTCGACGAAGCGGCCGTAGCCCCGGTTGCGCGGCTGTAGCACCCCCTCCGGCTCCGAGAACCCTCTCACGAACGAGACGCCCACGGTCCGCTCGCCCGCCTTCGCCGGGAAGCGCACCTCCAGGTGGGCGTCGCCCGTGTTCATGTAGTACTCCCAGTCGGGATCCCCGGCGATGTTCCCGGCGAAGCTCAGCGGGGCCATCCGTCCCACCGCATCGGCGTCGCCGACCGGGAACCGCGTGACGCGCTCGCCGTCGACGCGCACGTCCAGCTCCTGCGGCGCCGCGAAGCCGAGGATGTAGTCGGAGAAGTTGCGGTGGAGGCGGATCCGGATCGTGTACTCACCGTCGACGGGGAAGTAGTGCCGAATCGCGATGCCGCCGCGAGAGCCGAACGACAGCAGGTCGTCCTGCCGGTCGTCCTGCAGCAGGGCGGGATGCACCCGGTAGGTCGCGACCGTCGGACCGATGGGAGGTATGCCGACGGCGAGGCGGCTGATCCGGCGCGCCGCCGATAGGTACCGCGCCACCAGGTCCGGCGAGATCGAGAGGACGTCGCCGTTGTTGTCGAACCCGTGCTCGTAGGTGTCGTCGGCCGGCAGCAGCGCGGCGACGTCGACGTCGACCGCGAGCAGGTCGCGGACCGCGGCGTGATATTCGGCCCGGTTCAGGCGATGGAACGTCTCGCCGCGGCCGGGGTCGGGACGGGCCAGGGCCACGGTGTCGATGGCCGTCTCCAGCCAGGCGGCGACGGTGCGGTACGTTTCCTCGGCCGGTCGCGGGTTGCCCGCGGGCGGCATCGTCCGCGCGCGCAACTTGACGATGACCTTCTCCCAGGTCTCGGCGTCGGCGCCGATGTCCGCGAGATCGTGCGTGTCGAGGGTCAGATCGGCCGTGCGAAGCCGGTCGTTGTGGCAGCGCACGCAGAACCGGTCCAGCGTCGCTCGCACCGACGCCGCCGATGCGGGCGACGCGGACTCCGGCGCCTGCGCACGGGCGATCTGCGTGCCGCCGGAGGCGGCCAGCACGCCGATCAGGATCACCAGGATTCGGACCATCGAGCCGGCTCTAGTCGCCATCGACGCTTCCATGCGGCGATCATACCGCCGAACGTTTGTGCTCGTGCCGTCTCCCTGGCTCTTTCGAGGGGAAAGGCAATCGTCGGGTCTTGCCGGTCGGGTCGGGTGCGACTCTAGCTTGCCGGCAGGCGGAGACTGATTTGGAAGAGTGCTCCCGCTACTATCGTAAAGCCGGCGAGCAACAGGGCGATGACCACGCCGACCATCCACTTCAGGATTCGGACGTCGCCGGCGATCTCGCCCATCTCCTCGGCTGCCGCCAGGGCAGCCTCCGGATCGGCGCCGGCGGAGACATGTGCCATGTAGGTCCTTGATGCCGCTGTCTTCATCCGCCTTTCCCATTCTAACCGTGCGCGTGGGCGTACGGGTTGCTCAGGACTCCTCGGTTCCCGGCAGACCCTCCGCCGCGCCGGCCGGGGCGCCACCGGGAACTTGGTCCGCAAACAGGGCTGCGATACACTGCCGCGGTCAATGATGCACACACATTTCCGGGCGCTGCTGGACACCACGATCCGGGTCGGTTTACCGCTCGCCTTGGGAGCCGTCCTCGTGTTGGCCGCCGGCGTCGCCGCTCCGGCGCGAGGACAGGAGGTCCCGCCCGAGGACCTCGATCACTTCGAGTCGAAGATCCGCCCGGTGCTCGCCGAGCGCTGCTACCAGTGTCACGGGGCCGATCCGGAGCGCATCTTCGGCGGGCTGGTGCTGGTCGATGCCGCCGGGGTCCGCGCGGGCGGCGACAGCGGCGCCGTCGTCGTGCCCGGCGCGCCGGACGACAGCCTGCTGATCGACGCGATCCGCTACGACGGGCCGATCAGGATGCCGCCCGACGGCCGGCTGCCGGCCGGCGTCGTCGCCGACTTTGAGCGGTGGGTGGCCCGCGGCGTGGTCGACCCGCGCGTCTCCGACGTCCCGGTCGTCGCCGCCCGCTCCGACAGTGGCGGCGCCTACGACTTCGGCCCGGGCCGCGAGCACTGGGCGTTCCGGCCGATGGCCCGTCCCGAGCCGCCCGCCGTCGGCGACGCGGCCTGGGCGCGCAACGCGATCGACCGGTTCGTCCTGGCCCGGCTCGAGACGGAAGGGCTGACCCCGGCCGCCCCCGCCGGCAAGCGGCAACTGTTACGGCGAGTTACGTTCGACCTGACCGGCCTGCCGCCGACCCCGGCCGAGATCGACGCGTTCCTGGCCGACGAGCGGCCCGACGCCTGGGAGCGCGTGGTCGAGCGGCTGTTGGCGTCGCCGCGCTACGGCGAGCGCTGGGGACGGCACTGGCTCGACGTCGCCCGCTACGCCGACTCGAACGGGCTGGACGAGAACATCGCGCACCCGAACGCGTTCCGCTATCGCGACTGGGTCATCGACGCGTTCAACGCCGACAAGCCCTACGACCGCTTCGTGCAGGAGCAGATTGCCGGCGACCTGCTGCCGGCGACCCGCGACGCCGAGCGGTTCGAGAACCTCGCGGGAACGGGGTTCCTGACACTGGGCGCGAAGGTGCTGGCCGAGCAGGACGTCGACAAGATGGTGATCGACATCGTCGACGAGCAGGTGAACGTCATCGGCCGCGCGTTCCTGGCCGAGCCTGTCGGGTGCGCCCGCTGCCACGACCACAAGTTCGACCCGATTCCCACCGCCGACTACTACGCGCTGGCCGGCATCCTGCGCTCGACCACGACGATGGTCGGCGAGAACCGCGTCGGCCGGTGGGTCGAGCGGCCGCTGGCCGACGAGGAGACCGTCGCCCGCTACGAGGCGGCGCAGGAGCTGGTCGAGGAAGCGCAGGAGGCGGTCGACGATCTCGTGGATGCGCAGAACGAGCTGCTGCGGCGGCCGCGGCGGCAGGCGCTGGCCGCCTATCTCCTGGCCGCCGAGGAAGCCTATCCGGCCTGGGGCGACGACGAGGCGAGCCAGGATCGGGCAGCCGTGGAGATCGAGAGAATTGCCAGCCGCGACGGCCTCGAGGCGGCGGTGATCGAGCGCTGGGTGCGGGCCTTCTTCCGCTATCGCGAAGGCCCTCCAGTGCAGGGCGACGGACCCAACCCGAGCGTGGTCTTCCAGATCTGGAACGCCTACGCGGCGGCTCCGGCGGAACGCTATGAGGAGGTCACCGAAGAGCTGCGGGCGCTCATCGCCTCCGAGAAGGTCCTCATCGCGCCCCTGACCCGAAGCCTGGTCCGGGGGCCGGCCCCCCGGAGCCTGGAAGAGGTCGCCTGGCGCTACGCCGGCCTGTTCGCGGTGATTGAAATTGCCTGGGACCAGCACCTCCAGCGCCTGGGTCTCGAGGACGAGGAAGAGCTCACCCCCGCCGACTTCCGGCTGCCGCGCGAGCAGGAAGAGCTGCGCCGGCTCGTCTACGACGGCCGGCTGTGCATCCTCTGCCTCGACCAGGAGGTGGAGGAGGCGCTCTATCCGGCCGATGCGGTGGCCGAGCTCGTCCGGCTGCGAGCCGTCGTCGAGGAGCGCGAGGCGGACTCACCGCCCGAGCCTCCGTATGCCATGTCGGTCGAGGAGGGCGAGATCGTCGATCTTCCCGTCCACATCCGCGGCAGCCATCTGAATCTGGCCGACACCCCGCAGCCGCGCGGGTTCCTGCGCGTCACCGATCACATCGTGCCGCCCCCGCCCATTCCCGCCGACACGAGCGGACGGCTCGAGCTGGCGCGCTGGATCACGCACCCCGAGCACCCGCTCACGGCGCGGGTCATGGCCAACCGCATCTGGCACTGGCACTTCGGGCGCGGCCTCGTCGACACGCCGAGCAACTTCGGCACCACCGGCTCGACTCCCACGCATCCGGAGCTGCTCGACTGGCTGGCGCGGCGGTTGGTCGACGGCGGCTGGTCGGTCAAGGCGCTCCACCGCGAGATCCTGCTCTCCAGCACCTACCGGCTCGGGGCCGGCTACGACGAGTCGAATGCTGCGGTCGATCCCGACAACCGGCTGCACTGGCGGATGAACCGCCGCCGGCTCGAGGTCGAGCCGATCCGCGACTCGCTGCTGCAGCTCGCGGGCACCCTCGACCTGACGATGGGCGGGCGCGTGGACGAGTACGACCAGCGCGGCTACGTCTTCAGCGAGGGCAACACGTTCGGGCGGTTCGACTTCTACGGGGCCCCCCGCCGCTCGGTGTACATGCCGGTGGTGCGCAACGCCATCTACGAGATCTTCGCCGGCTTCGACTTCGGCAACGCCAGCGACTCGGTCGGCGCCCGCCCCGTCACGGTGGTGCCGTCCCAGGCGCTGCTCATGATGAACAGCGCGTTCGTCGAGGAGCGGGCGGGCGAGTTCGCCGGGCGGCTGTTGGCGCTGCCCCTGGCGAGCGAGTCGGCGCGGGTCGACCGGGCGTTCGTGGAGGCCTACGGCCGGCCGGCTACCGGCATCGAGATCGAGGAGAGCCTGGCCTTCCTGGCCGACATGCGCGAGACCGCGCCCGGTGGCGAGGGCGCCGACCGCTTCGCGTGGACGCGACTGTGCCACGTCATCCTGGGCGCCAGCGAGTTCATCTACGTCGACTGAGACCGTCATGCAGACGTGGGGCTGCCGTCCCCACACACCGGGAGAGACCGATGCGCCACCCGCACTACCAGGCACCGCCGGTGACCCGCCGCGACATGCTCAAGACCTGCGGCTGCGGCTTCGGGGGGCTTGCCCTGTCGTCGCTGCTCCAGCAGGACCTGCTGGCCGCGCAGGACAACCCGCTGGCCCCGAGGGCGCCCCACTTCGCGCCCCGCGCCAAGCGCATCATCTTCCTGCACATGCACGGCGGTCCGTCGCAGCACGACCTGTTCGAGTACAAGCCGCTGCTCATCCGTGACGACAACAAGCCGCTGCCGTTCGCCAAGCCCGACGTGCAGTTCAACGAGACCGGCAACCTCTTCAAGAGCCCCTGGGAGTTCAAGCAGCACGGGCAGTCGGGGGCGTGGGTGAGCGAGCTGCTGCCCAACCTGGCCGGGGTCGCCGACGACCTCTGCTTCGTGCGCTCGATGTACGGCACCAACGCCGCCCATGGCGGCGCCATCCTCGCGATGAACACGGGCAGCGACCGCTTCGTGCGGCCTTCGATGGGGTCGTGGATCTCGTACGGGCTCGGGACCGAGAACGAGAACCTGCCCGCCTTCATGACCATCTGCCCGTCGTACCAGCACGGCGGCGTGCAGAACTACTCGGCCGCGTTCCTCCCGGCCGCCTACAACGGCACCGCCATCGGCAACACGCGCATGAACACCGCCGAGGCGACCATCGACTTCCTCGAGAACCAGGCGGTCAGCCCCGGCGTGCAGCGGGCCGAGGTCGATCTGCTGCAGCGCTGGCAGCGCCGGCAGCTCGAAGCGACGGGACCCGACCTTGCTCTGGAGGGCCGCATCGAGTCGTACGAGCTCGCGTTCCGCATGCAGACCGAGGCGCCCGAGGTGATGAGCGTCGATGGCGAGTCCGAGGCCACCCGGCGGCTCTATGGCCTCGACGACCCGGTGGCCGCCGACTTCGGCCTCCGCTGCCTCCTTGCCCGGCGCTTCTCCGAGTCGGGGGTGCGGTTCGTGCAGGCCACCCACGGGCCCGACACGAAGTGGGATCACCATTCCGGGCTGATCACGGGGCTGCCCCGGAGCTGCGCCGAGATCGACCGGCCGGTGGCCGGGCTGATCACCGACCTCAAGCAACGCGGCCTGCTCGACGAGACCCTCGTGCTGTGGGGCGGCGAGTTCGGCCGCACCCCGGGGGCCGAGGCGGGCGCCCGCAACGGCCGCGACCACAACCCCCACGGCTACACCATGTTCATGGCCGGCGGCGGCGTGAAGGGGGGCCACAGCTACGGCCGCACCGACGACTACGGTTACTACGCCATCGAGAACAAGGTGCACATCCACGACCTGCACGCGACCATCCTGCACCTGCTCGGCCTCGACCACGAGCGCCTGACCTATCGCAGCCAGGGACGCGACTTCCGGCTCACCGACGTGGCCGGCGTGGTCGTGGAGGACATACTGGCCTGAAGACGCGGACGCCCGTGCTCGCCCTGTCCGGCCGAGTCGTGCTGGCGGCGGGAACAACAACGGTACGGCTCTGGCCTCGAAGAAGGCGAGTAATTCCCCTGAAAATGCCATAATTGCACTCATTGTGGCGATAGAGCGGAAATTTTTCCGCCCGCCTGCGGGGCATTTCTTCCTGTTCGGCCCGCGGGGAACCGGTAAGAGCACCTGGCTGGAGGCGGCGTTCCCGAACGCCGTCCGAATCGATCTGCTCGCGCCGGCCCAGCAGCGGCTGTACGCGGCGCGGCCGGAGCGTCTGCGGGAGCTGGCCGCGGCGCCCGGCGTGGCCGATCTCGTGATCGACGAGGTGCAACGGGTTCCCGAGCTGCTGACCGTCGTTCACCAACTGATGGAGGAGCCCGGCCGCCCGCGTTTCGTGCTCTCCGGATCGAGCGCGCGCAAGCTCAAGCGTAGCGGGGTCGATTTGCTCGCCGGTCGCGCCGTCGTGCGATCGATGCATTCGTTCCTGGCCGCGGAGCTCGGCCCGCGCTTCCACCTGGCGACGGCCCTCGATCAGGGGTTGTTGCCCTTGATCTGGGATGCCGGCGATCCTGCCGATACGCTGAGCGCCTACGCGGGGCTCTACGTCCAGCAGGAGGTCCAGACGGAGGGGCTGGTGCGCGACCTGGGCGCGTTCCACAGGTTCCTCGAAGCCATCAGCTTCTCGCACTCGGCCGTGCTCAACACCAGCGACGTGGCGCGAGAGTGCGCGGTGCGCCGCAAGACGGTGGAGGGGTTCATCGAGATCGTCGAGGACCTGCTGCTTGCGTTCCGGCTCCCGGTCTTCACCCGCCGCGCGCGCCGGCAGGTCACCGCGCACCCGAAGTTCTACTTTGCCGACGCCGGCGTGTTTCGCTCCCTGCGGCCGGAGGGACCGTTGGACCGGCCGCAGGAGGTCCGTGGCGCAGCGCTTGAGGGGCTGGTCGCCCAGCACCTGCGGGCGTGGATCGACTATTCGGGAGCCGCCGCCGCGCTGGCGTTCTGGCGCACGCGGGCCGGGAGCGAGGTCGACTTCGTGCTCTACGGCCGCGACGTGTTCTGGGCCCTCGAGGTCAAGCACGCTGCGCGCATACGGCCGGCGGATCTCAGGTCCCTGAAGCGCTTCGCCCGGGACTATCCGGAAGCGACACCCCGGCTGGCCTACCTCGGCGACGAGCACCTGCGGATCGACGGCCTTCTGTGCCTGCCGGTGACCGAGCTGCTGCACGGCATCGTTCCGGGGAAGCCGCTGCCCTGATGGGCGGCAGCCGGCAGCGTGGTATCGTCGGGCGGATCCGATGCAGTGGCGCCGGCCGAGCCGGGCCAACGCAGGCGGAGGCGACGCCCATGAGATGCAATCCGGGACTTTTCCGAGGCTCGTTCCGATGGCGGGTCGCCGCGCCGGCCGCGGCCGCAATCCTGGTGCTGGCCTTTCTGCCCGGCACCCTTCCGCTGGCCGCCCAGCCGGCGGGCGAAGCGGCGCCACCATCGCCCGACCGCCCGAACATCCTCTTCCTGTTCGCGGACGATCAGCGCGCGGACACGATCCGCGCCTGGGGCAACGAGTGGATCGAAACCCCGAACCTCGATCGGCTGGCCGCCGAGGGCCTGAGCTTCGAGCGCAACTACGTATTCGGCTCGAACAGCGGCGCGGTGTGCGTGCCGAGCCGCGCGATGGTGCTGACCGGCAGGAACTGGATGCGCTCGCCGAACGACATGCGAGGCGTCCCGACCCTGCCGCGCGAGCTGGAGGCGGTGGGCTACCGCACCTTCATCACCGGGAAGTGGCACAACGGCGAGGAGGCGCTGCTGCGCAGCTTCGATCGCGGCACCGCGGTGTACCTGGGCGGCATGGCCGATCACACGCAAGTGGAGGTGCAGGACATCGAAGACGGCCGGCTGGTCCGCCGGCGCGTCGGGCGGGCGTTCTCCAGCGAGCTGTTCGCCGATGCGGTGATCGCCTTCCTGGACGAGCAGGCACGCTTGGGGGAGCAGGCGGGCTCGGCGGGGCACTCCGGGTCGCAGCCGGACCGGCCGTTCTTCGCCTACGTGCCGTTTATGGCGCCCCACGATCCGCGCCAGCCGCCGCCCGAGTACCGCGAGCGGTACTACCGCCGCAACCTGCCGCTGCCGGCCAACTTCATGCCGCAGCACCCGTTCGACCACGGCGCGCTGATTCTTCGTGACGAGAACCTGGGCGCCTGGCCGCGGACGCCGGAGGTCATCCGCGATCAGTTGGCGGAGTACTACGGCCTGATCACCCACCTGGATGAGCAGGTGGGGCGGGTTCTCCAAGCACTGGACGAGAACGGTCAGGCCGAGAACACGGTGGTCGTCTACGCCGCCGATCACGGGCTGGCCATGGGCAGCCACGGGCTGCTCGGCAAGCAGAACCTGTACGAGCACTCGATGCGCTGCCCGCTGATCATCCGCGGGCCGGGCATCCCGCAGGGGTCAACGGACGCCTTCACCTACCTCTTCGACCTGTTCCCGACCCTGCTCGGCCTGGCTTCCGCGGAGGCGCCGCCCGGCATCGACGGCCGCGACCTGGGGGCGCTGTGGTCGGGCGGCGGCGATACGGTCTGGCGACAGAGCCTGTTCCTGCCGTACCGGGACCTGATGCGCTCGGTGCGCGACGAGCGGTACAAGCTGATCGTCTACCCCAAGGTGAACCACCGGCAGTTGTTCGACCTCGCCGACGATCCCGACGAGCTGCGCAACCTCGCGGCCGACCCTGCGCATGGGCAGACGTTGGCCCGGCTCGAAGGGTTGCTGGAAGGCTGGCGAGCGGCGCTGGCCGATCCGGTTCCGCTCGCAATCCCCGATCCCTCACCGCTCCGGCGCGATCTCACCGGTCAGGCGCGCGAGCCCGACCGGTGGCAGCCGCAGTGGATAGTGGACAAGTACTTCGATCCACCGGCTTCGCCCGACCCCAGGTAGCCCGTCGCTCACGTCGCGGCGCAGGGCGCTGATCTTCGGTCGGTGCGCGGCGTATGCGGCCGAGCAGGACGATATACTGTAGTCATTCGCTCGGCGACGCTGGGACGGTCTGGCGGACCGTGCTCGTGCCCACCCACACACCGTCTCCAGAGTCGTTCAAGACCGAGGCGACCAGGTAGATTCGATGTTCGATTCGCTGACCATTGCCCGGCGGCTGACCGAGGCCGGCATGACCCGTGAGTTGGCGGATGCAACCGCTGACGCCATCCGCGAGGCGGCCGAGCACGGCAGCCACGTCACGCCGGAGACCCTCCGCGCTGAACTGTCCGGCCTGGAATCCAGACTCTACCGGGCCATGCTCGTTCAAGCGGGCGCCATCGTAGGCGCTCTGGTCGGCATCGCGGGCATCGTGGTGGGTGTTCTCCGGTTGTTCGGCTGAGACCTTCGATCCCAGACATCATTCGAGCTGCGACGGCTGTTGCGGATGTCGACCGGCAGAGCCCGCGCGCGAGGAAAGTGGTGTATAAGGTGGGCGCAAACTGCGGTACGGACGACTGCCTCAGTCGCCCGTGACGAACTTCCTGGAGACGAGACGATGAGATGCTGGACACTCGCGGCGCTGCTTGCGCTGCTGATGATTCCCACCCTCGCCATGGCGCAGGAGGCCGGCGCGGTTCGCTCCGCGCACGAGGATCTGGAGCCGGGCACGCGAACCGACGACCTCGGCATCACGATAGGCATCCCCGCCAGTCATCCGGCGCGGCGTTACCCGGCGTCGCACGAGTTCCCGACCGGACCGGCGATCGGCGAGCGGCTTCCCGAGTTCGCGTTGCCGAATCAGAACGGTCGAGCCGTCGACTACCACGCGGATCGCGGCGATTCGAAGTCCATCGTAGTGTTCTATCGCTCGGCGGTGTGGTGACCGTACTGCCGCACGCAGCTGGTCGAGCTGCAAACGAACCTCGGGCTCTTCGAAGAGGCAGGCATCCGCGTCTACGGCGTGAGCTATGACAGTCCGGAGCAGCTCCGGGCGTTCGCCGACGAACACGACGTGACCTACGATCTGCTGTCCGACGCCGACTCGGCCGTGATCCGCGAGTTCGGCATCCTCAACACCTTGATCTCCCCGGACGATCCGGAGCAGGGCGCCGGCCGCAGCTTCTACGGCGTGCCGTTCCCCGGCGTCTACGTGACGGACGAGAGCGGCGTGGTCACCGAGAAGTTCTTCCACCGCCACTACGCCACCCGAGAATCGGCCGGCACGATTCGCGACTCCGCGCTCGGCAGGATCCTCGCGCGCCACGAGGCGCCGGCGGTGGAGCTCGGCTCGGATCAGGTCAGGATCTCCGCCTTTCTGTCCGACGAGTCGATGACGTTCGAGACCCAGTCGATGGTTCACGTGCGCTTCGAGCTCGAGGACGGCCTGCACATGTACGGCCGGCCGCTCCCCGACAACTACATCGCCTCGGAAGTGACGATTCCCGACACCCCCGGCCTGCGGGTGGGGGCGGCGCAGTACCCGCCGACATACCCGCGGGAGTTCCCCGCGCTCGGCGTCACGCTCAACGTCTACGAAGGCGTCGTCGACGTCGCGATTCCGGTCACGCCGAACGCCGAGGTGTTTCACCAGTCGAACCCGGACCGACCGGACGTGGTCGACGTGCCGTTGTCGATCCTGTACCAGGTCTGCAGCGAGACGATCTGCTACACCCCGAGGACGGAGACGCTCTCGCTGGCGGCGCCGTTCCAGCCGCTCCTGTCGCCGGGGGCTCGGAGAGAACGATAACGGCGGCGAGCTCGTAGCCTCGGCATCGAACCACGTTGCCGTCCGCGCCCATTGACACGTATTACGTGCACATACCATGTGAACCATGAACGTAACGCTGTCGGTCGACGATCGGGTCGTAGCGGAAGCCCGACGCATCGCTGCCGTGCGGGGTACCAGCCTGAACCAGATCGTCCGAGACTTTCTGAACGAACTCACGCGGGTAGACGAAGTGGAATCGGTGGTCGCGCAACTCGATGTGCTCTGGGCCGAGGAAGACTATCGCTCGGAAGGCCCATGGACCCGCGAGGAGTTGCATGAACGGTCGTGAGTTCCTGGATACGAACGTTCTGATCCATGCCCACGACGCGCGGGATCGGCGCCTTCAGCCGGCCTCGGCCAGGCGTTCGGGGCGAAGGGTCTTCAACTTCTCGAAGATCCCGTCGATGACGTTGCTCTTTCCGGCGAACAACTCGTCGGGGCCGCCCGCGTGCACGCTGCTGAACGGCGCCTCGTAGAGCGCGGACGGCTCCATGACGCCCCGCGCCGTGAGCTGGTCGATCACCATCTCGACGAAACGGATCTGCGGCGTGGTCAGGCTGCGGTTGGAGAGGAACTCCGAGAAGGCCTCCTGCGCGGCGGCGCGGTCCATCCCCACCATGCTCCGCACGAAATGGACCAGTGAGGGTGCGTCGTGGCGGGCCAGAAGGCCAGTGAGCAGCGTCCGGCCGTCGTCCTCGCCGATTTCGACCAGCGTCTGTTCGAGCCCGCGCAGGTCGGCAGCCGTGAGCCGCTTGTTGTTTCGGAGACGACGGATCACGATGTGGTCGAGATGGTTCTTCAGGTACTCCTGCACCTTCTTCTCGTACTCCACCCCGGTCATCTTCGGCAGGTAGACGGCGGCGTCCTCGCGCACGGCCGTGATCTCGTCCTTGAAGTCGGTGTAGACGACCGTGCGCGTCTTCTTGTCGAGGAAGGGCACCAGGCCGCGCAGGCGCAGGCGCAGTTCTTCGAGGCCGCTCAAGGCGATGCCTTCCCAGAAGCCGCTCTCCTGCACCGAGGCCAGGTAGGCGAGCTGAGCCGCCACCACGGGAATCGCGCTCTTTTCTTCGAGCAGCATCGCGATCTCCACCACCCGTTGGCGGTGCTTCTCGAATGTGCCCGTGTCGCCCTCGGCGAGGGCGAGTTGCATCTTCAGCGCCTTGAGATCGAACAGGCGGGACTCGATGTCGTCGGTCTCGATCTCGCTGGGGAGCCCGGCAACCTCATTCTGCAGGATCTCGACGTCGGATGCCGTGAGCCGCTTCCATGACTTCCTTTCCCGGAAACGCTCCACCGCCTCGAGCTGCATCCGCACGATGAAGTTCTCGCGGTTCATCGCTGCCACTTCCCGGTGGAGCGCCGTCGTCAACGACCCGGCCAGCGCAGCCTCCGGGTCCAGGTCCGGCGTTGACTGGACGTGGGTCAGCAACTGCACCCGCGACCGGAAGAGCCGGGCGCGGAGGGAAACGCCGTCACTGCCCTCGATGCCCTCCGGATTCTCGCGGAAGAAGTCGAAGTTGAAGCAGAAGTCGAAGACGCGGAAGTCGTGCTTGTCGTCCGCGGGTCCGAACAGATTGGGGCACAGACGCGTGCCGCGCCCGATCATCTGCCAGAACTTGATCCGCGAGTAGACCGGCTTGAAGAAGACCAGGTTGGCCACCTCGGGCACGTCGATGCCGGTATCGAGCATGTCCACGGAGATCGCGATGTGCGGCGCCTTGTCCTTTTGTGCGAACTCGTCGAGCAGGCTCTGCGGATACGTGGCGTAGTGATCGATGACGCGCGCGAAGTGCCCGGCGTGCTGCGGGTAGTGGTGGTTGAACCGCGCTTCGATGAACGTCGCATGATCGTGATTGCGCGCGAAGACGATCGTCTTGGCCAGTCGGTCTCCACCGTCGACCGTGTGGCCGTGCTGCATGAGATGTTGCAGCACCTGGTCGACCGTGTCGTTGTTGAAGAGCCAACTGTTGATGGCGGACGCGTTGACCCGTTCCGGCAGCGCGCCGCCGTCCTCGTCGTCGCCCCAATCGAGGCTCTCCCACTGGGCCTGCTCTTCCTCGCTGAGCGAGTCGTAGTCGATGCCCTCGCGTGGAAACCGGAGATCCACCTGCTGCACCTTCGGCGGCACGAGGTAGCCGTCCGCCACCGCCGTCGCGAGCTCGTACGCATCGGTGGGCACGCCCGGCTCCAGGTCGAAGAGTTCGTAGGTGTTCCGGTCGACCTGATCCCGGGGCGTCGCGGTAAGGCCCACCAGCAGCGAGTCGAAGTACCGAAAGATGGCTCCGTACTTCTGATACACCGACCGGTGCGCCTCGTCGATGAGCACGAGATCGAAGTGCCCGACCCCGAAGCGGGCCTCGGCGCCCGCCGTCTCGTCGATCAGCCCCATCATCGTCGGATAGGTGCAGACGTAGACCCGACCCGCCTTGTCCTTCTCGGTCACCAGGTTCACCGGGCTCGACTCCGGCAGGTGGGCCTTGAACGCGCCCACCGCCTGGTTCACCAGCGACACCCGGTCGGCCAGAAACAGCGCCCGCTTCACCCAGCCCGCCCGCTGCAGCAGGTCGACCAGGGCGATCGCCACGCGGGTCTTGCCGCTGCCGGTCGCCATCACCAGCAGCGCCTTGCGCCGCGCCTGTCCGAACTGCTCGCCGATGCTCCCGATGGCCCGCTTCTGGTAGTACCGCTCGACGATGGCGTTCTTCACCCGCGTCACGTCCAGCGGCTCGCGGTGGGTCCGGCGATGGAGCAGTGACGCCAGCTCGTCCTTCTTGTAGAAGCCGGCGACGGCTCGCGGCGCATAGGCCTGGTCGTCCCACAAGTGGGTCTCGTAGCCGTTCGTGTAGAAGATGATCGGCCGCTGGCCGTGCATGGCCTCCAGGCAGTCCGCGTAGAGCTTGGCCTGCTGTCGACCCTGCGCCGGATCGACGGTGGTCTTCTTCGCCTCGACGACCGCCAGCGGCTTGCCGTCATCTCCCCACAGCACGTAATCGGCGTAGCCGACCCCCGAGGCGTTCGGCATGCCCGTGACTTCGTACTCACGGTCGTGTTCCCGGTCGAGCGGCCAGCCGGCACGCTGCAGGGCCAGGTCGATAATCAGCCTGCGGGTCGTGCTCTCGTTCCAGTCACGGGTCTCGGGGACGGTCTCGTTCTCCGCCTTGATGGCGGCGAGGCGTTCACGCAACGCCTCCAGCTCGCCTTCGATCTCCTTGCGCGCGTCGTCGGCTGCGTCCAGTTTGCTCTTGAGGGCATCCAGTTCCTCGACGCTGGCCGGCGCGTCGCCCGGTTCCCGTGTGGGGACGAGGGACTCGTCGAAGGTCTTCCCGTGAAGGTTCTCCGCCCCTTTCCGCAGGTAGGTGCGGCCCGCCCAGTAGAGGACGTGCGCCAGCTCCCGCAGGACGTTCAACGCCTGCTCCGGCACGGGCGTCTTGTTGCCGTGCACCGCCGTGTTGCCCGCTTGCCGGATGTACTCCGCCTTCTGCCACACGACCTCTGGCACGACGGCACGGAAGGCGGGCTCGCTGAGGTAGGCGTCCAGGTTCGTGACCCTGGACGGGCTCAGGGTCTTCTCGACCTTGTAGACACGCTTGACCAGGCGCTCCAGCGCATGCCTTGCGTGGAAGCAGGAGGCTCTCGGGTCGCCGTAGACGTGGTGCTCCGCATAGCTTGCGCTCTCCGCCGCATGCGGGAACTCCTGCTTCAGGAACGCGAAGTTGGCGGAGACTTCCATGGCGGCTCAGAGGTCTCCCTGGAAGGCGCGGGACTGCAGGGAGGCGAAAAGGTTGTCGAGTTCGGCGAGGTGGGCGCGCTGGTTGACCCTCTGGTGTTCGATGGATTCGACTACCGTCGTGAAGCGGAGTTGGAGATCGAGAGGGGGTCGCGGCACTACCAGTGACTTGAGCTTGGTCGTGTTCAAGAATGAGTAAGACTTGTCATCGCCAGATGCTCTCAGGCCGGGTAGTCGCTCGCCACAGAAGGTGTAAAGGGACGCGAAGTAGACAGGCGACATCGCACCCGGATCGAGGGTCAATCGAATCAGGTTCGAACCAATGATAGACTGCTCAACCGTCGGCACAGCCACGCACATTCGGCCAACAGTGCCCGCGCGTGAAATCAGAATATCGCCGGATTCGACGGAATATCGACGCAACTGAGCGAACTTCGCTGGGGTTATGAAGAGGCTTCGATCCTGAATAAACTGATTCGGCTTGACATTGTCGATGCCCCACACCGGGATGCCTTCTTCAATGTACTCACGTTTCTTGAGCGCGCTGCCGAATGGTCCGCAGCAGGTTCCAGCGCGTGTCTTGCTGAAACAATCCTCCAGTCGGCTGAAACGCCACCCCAGGGGGTTGGTGACGGGGTCGCCGAACATGTCGAGGAAGGTGGATTGGAGGAGGGTGTCGAGCTGGGCGAGGGCCTCGCGGCGCTTGGCCCGCAAGGCGTCCGCCGCATCCAGAATCCCCGCGATCCGCTTCTGCTCGGCGAGGGGTGGGAGAGGGATCTGGAGCTCAAGAGTTCTCTTGTGATCAAGATTCGATATGTTTGTCGTCTGGTTCGCAAAGGAGCGCAGTTTCCTCTGTACCACATCCGAGGAAAACCAGCGATATAGGTAGCTGGATTTCAATTTCTTGGTTTTCGGCCTCAGGATTGAGATGAAGCCTCCGGCCGTACTTGGATATTCCAGTTCCAGCACTTGGCAGCACTTGCCGACAAGGTTCCAACTATTTGCACTTGACACGAGGATGTCTCCTGCCGAGAGCATCTTCTCCGGGTTCTTTACGAGGCGGCTTGGAACTGCAATCACATCGGATGCGTCGAGGGTTACCTGCACGTTCTTGGTCCTCATGCAGGCGACGGCCCCCTCGTCAGTCGGGTCGCACTTGTCCACCGGTTTGAATGTGATTCCGCGAATCAGTTTCGCATGATCGCCAAGCCGCACGGCACTCATCTCAACAACCTCTCCAAATCCTCACGCCCCTTGGCGATTCCTTTCTCCAGTTCCACCAGTCGTTCCAGGATCGCCCCCGGCGGGTCGTACTCCACCGCCTCGTAGTCGATCTCCTTGTAGCGGTTGATGGACAAATCGTAGTCGTTGTTGGCGATCTCTGCCTTGGTCACGAGGAAACTCCGGTCCGTCCGTGCCCGCTTGCGCTCGACCTCGCGATTTCTCCAGCGGGCGAGGATGTCGGCAAGGTCGCTGTTGTCCGGCTGCGGCGTCCGCTTGTCGTCCAGCGAGTAGCCGTCCGCCTGCATGTCGTAGAACCAGACGTCGTTCGTGCCGCCGGAGTTGGTCTTGGTGAACAGCAGGATGGCGGTGGAGACCCCGGCGTAGGGCTTGAAGACGCCGGAGGGCATGGAGACGACGGCGTCGAGCTTCTGCTCCTCGACCAGAATCCGGCGCAGGGTCCGGTGCGCCTTGCTCGACCCGAAGAGTACGCCGTCGGGAACGATGACGGCGGCGCGGCCCCCGGTCTGGAGCAGGCGCAGGAACAGGGCCAGGAACAGCAGCTCGGTCTTCTTTGTCTTGACGACCTGCTGCAGGTCCTTGGCGGTGGACTCGTAGTCGAGGCTGCCCGCAAACGGCGGATTGGCGAGGACGAGCGAGTACCGCTCGGCATCGTCCCCGGCTGCCGCCAGGTCGGTCTGGGCCAGCGAGTCCCTGTAACGGATGTCCGGATTCTCCACGCCGTGCAGCAGCATGTTCATGCTGCCGATGCGCAGCATGGTGGTGTCGAAGTCGTAGCCGTGGAAGGTGCCCTCGTTGAATTGGCTCCGGGCTCGGTCGTTCTTGTAGATGCGGTCGCCGTGGTGCTCGACGAGATGCTCGGAGGCGGCGACGAGGAAGCCGGCGGTGCCGCAGGCCGGATCGCAGATGACGTCCTGCGGGGTGGGCGCGGTCATGTCCACCATCAGCCTGATGATGTGGCGCGGCGTGCGGAACTGCCCGTTCTGGCCGGCGGTGGCGATCTTGCCGAGCATGTACTCGTAGAGATCTCCCTTGGTGTCGCGGTCGGCCATGTCGATGTCGTCGAGCTGGTCGACCACGTTGGCCAGCACCCGGGCCGTGGGCATCATGAAGAGGGCGTCCTTCATGTGATCGGTGTAGGTGGATCCCTCGTCGGCGTCCTCCGTCTGTCCCATCGACTTGATGAAGGGGAACACCCGGTCCCGCACCGTCTCGAACATCCGCTCCGGCGCAAGCTCCTTGAAGCGCGACCAGCGCAGCGCGTCCTGGCGGGCGGTGAACAGCGGCTTCTCGATCGGGCGGCCGGTGCGGGCGGCCTTGTGCTTGTCGCGCGTGTGCAGCTCGTCCAGACGCTTGATGAACAGCAGGTAGGTAAGCTGCTCGATGACCGACAGCGGGTTGGAGATGCCGCCGGACCACATGGTGTCCCAGATGCGGTCGACCCGGGACTTCAGCTCACCGGTAATCATGGGTGCGTTGCGGCACCGCCCGACGCCGGCCGCTCATCTCGATCCTCCGCACGAGGCCGGACTCGTCGGAGCATGTCGAAGTGCTCGACCTGCCCCGACGAGCCCTGGCGAAGGTTTCGCTGCTATCAATCGACCGCGTACTTGGTGAACGCGCCACCCGCGAAGCGGAGCGAGTTGGGTCCCTCGGCCGCGAACACGTTGCCGTCCACGTCCACGGCGACGCCCTCGCCGGCCGCCCCCTGGTACGGCCGCGTGTCCGCTTCGAACGGCGGGATGAAGCCGACGACGCGGTCCTCGTGCAAGGGCGAGATACGCACGCCGCCCACCCAGTTCGGATGGCTGAGCATGCTCGACTCTGAGTCGATGGAGTACAGCATCTCGTCGGCGGTGATGTAGATGCCGCTGGTGCGCCCGTGCGAGTACAGCGAGTCGAGGTACTCGCCTTCCTGGTCGAAGATCTCGATGCGGTGGTTGCCGCGATCCGCGACCAGGACCCGCCCCTGTGCGTCGATCTCGATCCCGTGGGGTGTCCTGAACTCGCCGTGCAGGGTACCGACCCGCCCCCACGCCTTGATGAACGTGCCGTCGGCGGCGAACTTCACGATGCGGCTGGCGACGCCCGCCTCGCGTCCCTCCTCTATCGCCTGGTTGGTGGTCAGGCTCTGGGCGCTGTGGCCGTCAGCGACGAAGATGCTGCCGTCCGGCGCGATGACCACGTCGCTGGGCTGGTTGAAGTGGTCGGGGCCGGACCCGGGCTGGCCCGCGGTGCCGAGGCTCATCAGCAGCTCGCCGTCGGGGCTGAACTTGTGGACCTGATGCCCCTTGGTCCCCTCCTCGTTCCCCACGAAGTCGGTCACCCACACGTTGCCGTCGTCGTCCACGTGGATGCCGTGGGGCGTCACCATGATGCCCCCGCCGAAGTTCGCCAGCACCTCCCCGGTGTTGCGGTCGAGCTTGAAGATGGGGTCGACGGGGTTCGAGTCGCAGTTGATGCGCGCGCCCGAGCCGAACGAACCGGCGCCGCAGCGCTCGTAGCCCCAGACGTGGCCGTCGGTCGGATCGATGTCGATGCCGGCGGTCGAGCCCCACTCCCGACCCTCGGGCAGGTCGCCCCATGGCGCGATGACGGTCGCGGTCGGGTTCGGCAGGCCCTCGCCCGTGATCGTGTTGCCAAAGGCTCCGCTCGTCTGCGACTCGGGGGCGGTTACGCCCAGCACGAGGGCGACGCAGGCGAACAGGGCGGCCATCAGATAGCGTGACGCTGACATGGCATTCTCTCCTTAATCTCCCTCCTTAGATGGCGAGCGAATGATAGCCTGAAACCGGGCTTGACCCGAAGCCCTTCCCGACTCGCGCCGACCGTGAGGGCGGGACGAACTGGCCGTGCGACGGCTCCGGCGTCGTCGAGTGCCGATGGGATTCGTTCGAGTCCGGGTCCACGAGCCGGGCGCGTGCCGCGTGCCCCGCCGCAGAAGAGAGGTGGTTCGCGTGAATGGATCGGTCGCTGGGGGATGTCCGGCGCGCAGTGACGAAGGACCTCACAGAAGCTGGGACAACAGCGTCCGAGCCGGGACCACGAGCGGCGGACCCGGCGCCTTGAAGCAGTCCGCGTCCACATGGTCGGCGTCCACCACGACGTGGAACGCGAAGGGCGCGCCGACCTGCCGCTGATAGTGCGCAAGCGCCGGACTCGGTCGGGTCTCGCGGTGCTTCACCTCGGCGAGAAACCACGGCTTCCCGTCGCGGGCGACCACGAAGTCCACCTCCCGCTTGTCCTTGTCGCGCAGGTACCCCAGCTCGAATCGCCCGAGCCCCATGTCGTTCCAGCCTTCCACCGCCTTGAGCAGGTGACACGCGACGAACGTCTCCGAGCGGGCGCCGGCGTCCTCGATCCCGGCCCAGTCCCGGAGGTACCACTTCGGCTCCTTGCGCAGCGCCCGGGAGACATTGCGGTACCAGGGCCGGACCAGGAAACCGAGATGGAAGTCGCACAGGGAGGCGATCCAGCGGCGGACCGTGTCGGCGGCGACTCGCGTTTCCCGCGCGAGCGTGTCGTACACCAGTTGGCGACCCGACCCGTGCGACAACAACCGAACCAGCACTTCCATCTGGTCGATCTGCTGCACCCGCGTCAGGTCGCGGACGTCCTCCCTGACCAGTTGCCGCAGGCGCAACGACCGCCAGCGCCGGCTGAAGCGGGCGTCGCGCTTGAGGAACGGCTCCGGGTAGCCGCCGTGCGTCCAGAGCGCATCGAATTCGACCGGATCGATCGAGCGGGGAGGACGGACGATACGTTCCGGATCCGGAAGCTCGCGGCTCACGGTCTCGGCGACCGAGAACGGATGCATCCGATACGCGAAGTACCGCCCCATCAGGCTGTCGCCGCCGCGGCGGTAGACGTCCAGGCGGCTGCTCCCGGTGACGATGACGCGCAGCCGGTCCGCGTACGTGTCGTACAGCCCCTTCAGGAACGGCTGCCAGCGCGGGAACTTGTGCAACTCGTCGAACAGGAACAGCGGGCTCGTTGCGGCCAGCCGGTTCGCACCGAGGCGGGCCGCGAGGCGGGCCGGCCCGGCGAGAACGAGCTCGCGGTCGTCCAGGTTGTCCCAGTTGCAGTACGCGTCCGCGTGACGCCGACACGTGGTGGTCTTGCCGACCTGCCGCGGCCCGCTGACGAAGGCCATCTGCCGGTTGTTGGCGAAGTGGTCGACCAGCAGAGCGTCGTATACGCGATCCTGCGCCGGCATGCCGACCATTATCGGCAATATCGTATTTTGGTCGCAACCATTCCGCGATAACCCATCGTATGGTCGGCAACCCCGACGGCAGGACGTCCGCGCCGTTCTACGGCGCCGGCACGAATCCCGACCGGTCCACCCACTCGCCGAGGCGCATGACGCGGTCGATCTCCAGCGTGTTCCGGATGTCGGCCAGCGGGTCGGCGTTCAGCACCACGAGGTCGGCGACCTTGCCCGCCTCGAGGGTGCCGAAGTCGGCTTCGCCCACCGGGGGCATCTGCGCGGCGCCGGTGGCCGTCGCGGCGACGATGGCGTCCATCGGGGTCAGTCCGGCCTCGACGTACATCTCCATCTCGTGGTGCATGCCCCAGCCGAACGGCACGTTGGGCGTCCCCGCGTCGTTCCCGAGCGCGACCGCGACCCCGGCGTCGTGCATTGTCTTGACGAAGTCGAGCAACTGCCGGAACGAGGCCTTGCGGTCCTCGAATCCCGGATCGTCGATCACCTCCGCCCGGCGTGCCGGATCGTCCCACCCGGCCAGGGCATCGGGGTTGAACAACTCGAACGCGGCGCGCAGCTCGGGGTCGTCGAGCAACTCCGGATGCTCGGCGAAGTGCCAGCGGTTCTGGACGATGGACAGGGTCGGGGTGAAGTAGACGTCGTTGTCCAGGCACATCCGGATGAACTCGGCCGAGGGTTCGGGATCGTCCATGGGGACGCCGGAGCCGGGGCCGAAGGTCAGCACGGTGCTGTGCAGGAAATCCCACAGGCCGGCCTCGACGAGCTGGCGGCCGTCGGCCTCGTCGTCGATGTGGGCGATGGGGATGGCATCGTTCGCCACCGCCTCGTCGATGATCGCCGCGCGTATCTCCGGCGGGATTTTCAGGCCCGGCTCGGCGACCTCGTTCACCCACATCTTGATGAAGTGCACGCCGAGGGCGACCTGGTCGCGCACCAGCGCCCGCGCCTCCTCCTCGGTGGTGGGGGCGTTCCGGCCGGCCGCGTTGAAGCCGCCGGGGTAGGAGAACCCCATCCCCGCCGTATAGGTGCGCGGGGCGTCGGCGCGGCCGGCGGCCCCGAGCAGGTAGGCGACCCGCTCCGGCGTGTCGCTGCCGGTGCTCCGCGCGGTGGTCACCCCGTAGTGGAGCTGCGAGCGGAACTGGCGCTCGATTTCCTCCGGTCCCTCCCGGTAGTGCACGTGCAGGTTCACCAGACCGGGGATGATCGTCTTGCCGCTCAGGTCGACCGTCTCCGCGCCCTCGGGCACCGGCGTGGCGTCGCGCGCGCCGGCGCTCTCGATGCGGCCGTCCCGAACGACGACCACCGAGTCGGCCACCGGCGGCCCGCCGGTGGCGTCGATCAACTGCGCCCCGACGAGCGCAAGCGCGCCGGCCGCTTCGTCGTCAGGCGCCGCGGGTTGTCCGCAAGCCGCGAGAATCAGGGCCAGTCCTGCCGCCAAGAGGTCAAGTCGCTTCATGAGAACCTCTCATCGCTCGCGGTCGGGCCGCGAGCTGGGTGATTCCGGCAACGCAGTCCACGTGGAGTGCATCGTCGTTCGAATGCAGCGGGGCTTTGTGTTGCGGGCTGCTGGTATGCCGGCAGCAGTACGCGCCCGTGCTCGACGTCCGCATCAGTACGCCCACGTTCTGAGTCCGATCAATCCGTTGCTCCAGAAATAGAGCAAGGTGACGGCGCAGGCCAGGCTCACGAGCTGGCTGTCCAGCCGGACCAGGCGGCCCGTCTTGACGGGGTACGAGCGAAACGCAGCATGGAGGCTCAGCCCCGTGAGCGCCACGGACGCGAGCGAACCGATGAAGAGGGTGAGAGACGCCGCCGAGATGGTGCCGAGATCCTGGACCACGTCGGAGATCAGAGCGAACGGCAGCACGAACGAGACAAAGATCGAGAGCGTGGCCAGCAGCGGGAAGAGCAGCATCCGCAGCGGGGCCGTCTTCATGCCGCCGAGGACCTTGACAAGCGCCCACACCGGGGCGAAGAGCAGGGCCGATATCAACAGCGCCAGCGTCGTCCCCGCCGCCGCCCACTGGAAGTAAGGCCAGGCGGCGCCGACCCGTGCGTAGCTGCCTGCGGAGCCTTGCTGGAGGAACGGATCGCCTTCGTCGTCGACGACCCTGAACACGCGCGCCACCGGCTCGTTTTCGTACCGGAAGCTCGTCGCCGTGACCGGAACGAGCTCCCTCTTCTCGCCGCCGAGCGGTGCGAGGAAGAGCTTTCCCGCCTCCAGGGTGACGCGCTCCATCGCGAAGAAGCGGCTGAGAACGTAGGCGAGCTGCGGCCTCGGCGTCACGTTCTGATACCAGCCGGTGATCGCCTGCAGTTCCGTGTCCGACAGTGCCGTGGCGGCACCCCGCGGTTTCTCGAACCCCTCGGTCAGGCGCTCACCCAGAAGGGTCGCGACGTCCCGGATCCCGCTGCTCGGCTTGTTGATCGACACGAAGAACCCGACGCCGAGCTCGGACGAGTAGGCGCTCGTCGACGCGAAACCCGTGATGCCCCCGTTGTGGCCGTGGAAGAGGTGACCGTTCACGATCGAGGTGAAGTTGCCGAGTCCGTAGCCGTAGGTGAAACCGGCGCGCGCCGCGAGCGTCGTCGTCGGCGTCTCCATCCTGGTGATGGTCTCCGGAGCGAGGACACGGACACCGTCGAGCGTGCCCCGGTTGATCATCATGCGCAGGTAGCGCGCCATCTCGCGTGCCGATGCATTCATCCCGCCGGAAGGCCTGATGATGATGTGGTCGTAGTTCGCCTCGCTTACCCCGTCCGGCTCGTAGCCCTTCGCCGGCAGGGCCGCATCAGGCGGGAAGTGGAAGGTCGAGCTGTCCATGCCGAGCGGATCGAGCACGTGCTCGCGGACGTAGTCCTCGAAGGTTCTTCCAGTGATCTTCTCGACGATGTACGCGGCAACAGCCGGGCCGGAGTTGGAGTACGACATGTGCATGCCGGGCCGCCAGCGGCTGACCCGCGAGCCGGGATTGTAGGCGAGGCCTTCGGCCAGGGTGATCCCGGGGTCGTCCACCTTTGCGTACTCGCGGAAATGGATGTCGTCGAAGCCCGCCGTGTGCTCCATGACCATGGCCACGGTGACCGGATGCGTCTCTTCCCAGGCGTTGGTGAATTCGACCTCGGGCGCCAGCTCGCGGACCGGGGTGTCGAGATCGAGGAGACCGTCTTCGACCGCGTGAAGCACCGCCAGGGCGGTGAAGCTCTTCGAGATGGATCCGATCCGGAACAGGTGGTCCTGCGTCGCGTCGACGCCGCCAGCGACGTCCGCCAATCCGACGCCGCCGGCCCAGATCGTCCGGTTCCTGTCCACGAGCGCGACCGCGGCGCCGGGGATCCGGTTTTCGTCGAGGATCTTCTGGATCGCGGCTTGCAACTCCTCGACGTCGACGGACACACGCTCGGGGCCCGGATCGATGCGCTCCGGCTCCTGCGCCGCGACCGCGAGCGGCAGCGCGCACGCCAGCACGAACGGGATGGAACGGAATCCGCCCACGTAGCCTCCTCCGGCGACGTCCGAGTGTCGCCGCAACATACCACGGCCGATCCGCCGCCGCCCTGGCGCGCGGACCACGCCCGGATGGTCGTCCCCATATCATTGGACGGTGCCCGAGCCGGATCCGGTCGATCGATTCCGAGATCGGTATGCCCAACCTCGAGGCGAGGTCGCGCGGCGGGTGGAACGCGCAGTCCTCGGACACGCAGTCGGCCTGAACGGCTTCACGACCGTGGCGCAGGCGGAGACCCTCTGCGACGCTCTTCCGGTAACCACCGGCGGCCGTCTCCTGGAAGTCGGCTGCGGTCACGGATGGCCGGGATTCCACATCGCGCGGCGGCACGCGTGCGAGTTCGTCGGCAGCGACGTGCCGCTGGACGCGCTGCGGGACGCGCGGGCGAATGCGGGCGTGCGCCAGCTCGGCGCTCGCGCGGTGTTCGTCGCAGCGGACGGTCGCGCACTGCCGTTTCCGTCCGCCGTGTTCGACGCCATCGTCCATGCCGACACGTTCTGTTGAATCCCGGACAAGCTCTCCGTGTTGAGAGAGTGCCACCGCGTCGTGAAGCCGGGAGGTCGCATTGCAGGCTACGTGATTCACACGCCCGCCGGGCTCGGTGCGGCCGACGAGCAACGAGCCCGCGAACTGGGACCCGACCATGTGACCGGCGCCGCCCTGCCGGAAGACCTGACGCGGCAGGCCGGTTTCTCGGACGTCGTCCGGGAGGACGTCACCGGTCAGTTCAGGGCGACGGTAGAAGCGATGTTGCGCGCCGCGCGACGATGGGCGCCGGAGTTGCGCGCTGAGCAGGGCGACGAGCTGTATGCGGACGGCTGCGAGCGAGGGGAGGCGAAACTGATCGGCATCCGCGAGGGGTTGCTCCTCCGGTCTCTGGTGACCGCGATCAAGCGCTGAGCCGGCTATACCGGCCGGGGACGGACCGCTCGCCGGCGGGTGCCTGCGCCTGATCGGCGTCGGCGGTGATATCGACGCGGTCCCCGTGGCAGCGTGCCGCCGGAGCCCTGACTTACGATGTTGATGGTCCGTTAGCCCGTGCGCTATCGTAATGCAGACAGGGCATCGTGGAGACCTCATCCGCAACGGCTGGACGCGGTGGCGCGCGCGGCCGAGCTGTACGGTGAGCAGGCAGCCGTCTGATCGCTATGACCGCGCCCGGCGATCATCCGTTGCCGCCGCCGGGCGGTTGCACCGGTGCGCTCGCCATGACGCGGATCCCGGGCAGCAACTTGCCGCCTTCTTCGATCGCGCGGCGTCCTGCCTCACGGCCACGTTGCACGTACCGTTGCGCGACCATCTCGGCGATGACGCGTTCTTCCGCCTGCTGGACGACTACGACATCGGGTTGCTGTGAGGACCGTCTCCGCATCCGGCTTGCGACGGGTGAGCCTCGGCCGCGCCGGAACGCGAGAGATCAGACGCTGGTGTCGACGAACAGACTCATCCGCGCGAGCGCTCAGCCTTGTAGTCGAAGGTCGGATCCCAGTCGAGCGAGTCGAACAGCTCCAGCAGCCGGCGTTGTTCGCGCCGCGCGATGAACTCCTGCAGCGCCAGGGTCATGGCCGCGGTCTTGGTTCTCTTTCCGCTGAGCTCCAGGGCGCGCTCCAGCAGGTCCGGGCTGATCGCCAGATTCGTTGCCATGTGTAAAGTTTCGCACAATCAGCCGCACAATGTGGGGATGTCGCGGGGTTATCCTGCCATTTCACGAAATGGCAAGGACGCCCGGCTGCCATCGCCGGCTGCCCGGAGCCGGATGCGGCGGCAAGCGCCCCGAAACGCCTCGTCGACGAGGCGTTTCGGCCCATCCCCCCGCTCCATGACCTTGCGCCTCAGCACTTCGCTTCGCTGCGTTCTGCGGCGCAAGCTCCTAGCCAGCCGCCCACGGCCTGGACGGTTATCCCGTGCAGCGAGCCGATCACCCGGTCGGCATGGTCGAACGGCCAGCCCTGGGTGACGCCGTTCGGGACTGCGACCGCATGGATTCCGGCCGCCTTGGCCGCCTGCACGCCGTTCGGGGAGTCTTCGAAGGCCACCGCCTCCGGCGCGTGCACGCCCAGCACGTCCAGCGCGGCCAGATAAACATCCGGTGCGGGCTTGGCGTGCCTCACGTCGTCGCGGCAGCGGACAGCGTGGAACGCCTGCAGTACGCCGACGCGTTCCAGATGGCCCTCGACCCAGCGCCTCGACGAGGAAGAGGCCACCGCCAGCCGCAACCCCGCCGTGACGGCCGCAGCGATCAGCTCCACGACGCCGGGACGGGCCCCGAGCTGCGCGACCTCGGCCCGGTGGCGAGTGTTCATCTCCTCGCGCAACGTGGCGAGGTCGACGTCCGGGCCGACGAGCTGTTGCAGATGGTCGTAGGGATCGACGGTGGAGCCGACGCACAGCCGCCACTGTTCGGACGGAAGGTCGTGACCGTGGCGGCGATACGCCTCCCGTGCCGCCGACAGAGAGGAGGACTCCGTGTCGACGATCAGCCCGTCGAAGTCGAAGATCAGGGCGCGCAGCATTCTCCACGGTTCCTGGCACCATGAACCGTATCAGATCATCTGCGTGCCCGATGTCCGAGTCCGCTTGCGAAGCCCCTTCCCACACGTCCGCATGTCGCCGGAACATGGCCCCCTGTTCGGGGCCGATCCGTCCGCGCCGATCCGGCGCTCCGGAAACGTCCGCGTGTCGCCGGAACATGGCACGCCACGGTATTCTTGCCGGTGCATGCGGTTCAACACTGTCGGTGGGGTTCCCCCGCCGGTGGAGGAGTAGAGATGCGGTACCTGTCCGTAACGGTCGCCTGTTTCGTCGTCGCGGCATGCCTGGTCGCAATGCCCGCCGTTGCCCAGACCGAGGAGCCGGCGCCGGCGTCCCGCACGGCCTGGGGACAGCCGGACCTGGGGGGCGTCTGGGAATACAAGACCCGCACGCCGCTGGAACGTCCCGAGCAATTCGACGGCCGGGAGTACCTGACCGAGGAAGAGGCGGCGGAGATCGAGCAGCGGGAGCGCGCGCGGATCCAGGCGATGGAGGAGCGGCCGGCGCAGCGCACGATCGCCATTCCGACCGCCGGCGACCGTCCCGGACGGTGGCTCGACTCGCCGGATCATCCCAGCCTGCAGGGGCAGACCGGGTCCTACAACATCTTCTGGTTCGACTGGGGGACGACCGCCGTCAGCACCCGGCGCACGTCGCTCATCGTCGATCCGCCGGACGGCCGGCTGCCCGCGCTGACCGAGGCGGGGCAGGAGCGGGCGCGGACCATGGGGTCCCGCTCTTCCTTCAGCGACACGGTGAGCACGGCCGAGTCGTACCTCGACCTCAGCAATTCCGACCGCTGCCTGATGAGCGGCAACGCGGGACCGCCGATGCTGCCGGGGGTCTACAACAACAACATGCAGTTGTTCCAGACGCCGGACCACGTCGCCATCATGAACGAGATGATGCACACCGTCCGCGTCATTCCGCTCGACGGCCGGCCCGCGCCGGCCGAAGGCATCCGCCAGTACGTCGGCGAGGGGCGCGGCTACTGGGAAGGCGACACGCTGGTGGTCGAGACGGTCAACTTCAACGACGATCGGACCCACACCACGTGGCGCAACACCAGCCGCAACCGGACGCTGGTGGAGCGCTTCACGCGCGTCGACGCCGACACGCTGCTATACCAGTTCACGGTGACCGATCCTGACACCTGGAAGCAGCCTTGGTCGGTCGAGCTGCCGATGCAGCGGAGCGAGCTGCCGATCTACGAGTTTGCCTGCCACGAGGGCAACTACGGGCTGGAGAACATCCTGGCCGGCAACCGCAGGGCGGAGGCGGAGGCGGGACGGTAGCCGGGCAGCCGTGGCCGGCGAAGCGAGTAGCGAGAGTAGGCGCATTCTGGTTCGGTGAGCTCCTTCGAGGCCTTGTGGGGAAGCCAGACGTGACCGTCGTCGCGAGACACATGAGCCGCATCAAGGCTTCGCCCGCCGCCGTCATCTCCGCGCAGGCCATGGAGATGGCGCGGGCCGGCCGTGACGTCATCGCGCTTTCGGCAGGTGAGCCGGACTTCGACACGCCGGATCACGTCAAGCGTGCGGCGGTACGGGCCATCGGCGAAGGCAAGACGAAGTACCCGCCGCTCACCGGCATTCCCGAGCTCCGGGAGGCGATCTGCCGCAAGTTGGAGCGGGAGAACGGCCTGCGCTACGCGCCGGATCAGGTGCTCGTCTGCAACGGCGGCAAGCAGGTCATCTACAACGCGCTGGCTGCGACGCTCGACCCCGGGCAGGAGGTCGTCATCCCCGCGCCGTTCTGGGTGAGCTATCCCGACATGGTGCTGCTGGCGGGCGCGGACCCGGTGGTGGTTTCAACCGACGCGGCGAACGGGTTCCGACTGGAGCCGGCCCAACTCGAGGCAGCGATCACCGCGAAGACGAAGTGGCTGATCCTGAACAACCCGTGCAACCCGTCCGGGGCGGTCTATTCGGCGCGGGACATCGCGGGGATCGCCGCCGTGCTGCGGCGGCATCCGCACGTGTGGGTGCTCGCGGACGACATCTACGAGCACATCATCTACAACGGCGAGCCGTTCTCGACGATGGCGCAGGTCGCGCCCGAACTGCACGAGCGCACCCTGACCATGAACGGGCTTTCGAAGGCCTATTGCATGACCGGCTGGCGCATCGGCTACGGGGCGGGACCGAAGGAGTTGATCGCCGCGATGGCGAAGATCCAGTCGCAGACCACCAGCGGCGCGTCGAGCATCAGCCAGTGGGCCGGGGTGGAAGCGCTCGACGGCGATCAGGCGTTCATCAAGAGTAACGTGGAGACGTTTCGGGAGCGGCGCGACCTGGGTGTCTCGCTGCTCAACCAGGCGGAAGGGCTGTCCTGCGGGTCGCCGAACGGCGCGTTCTATCTCTACGTCGATTGCCGGGAGACCGTCGGCAAGCGCACCCCGCGGGGTGACGCCATCGGCACGGACGCCGACTTGGCGAAGTATCTTCTCGACAGCGAGGAGGTCGCGGTGGTGCACGGCGAGGCGTTCGGCCTGTCGCCGTACTTCCGCGTCTCCTACGCGCTGGCGACGGAGCGGCTTCGGGAGGCCTGCATGCGGATTCAGCGCGCGTGCGCGGCGCTCTCCGGCCGACGGGCCGGCGCCGACCGGCGGCCGGGAAGTTCGACAGGCCGTTGATCTCGGACGGCGAGCACCTCCGGCTGGCGAGCCGGCGCCGCCCGGCGGCCGGGAGAGAGCAGGGAGGAGCTCATGGAGGGTCGGATGCAGCGTTCCGTGACCGGCGGCGGGTGGGTCCTGTTCGCGGCGGTCGCGCTGGCGCTGTCGGCGCCCGCGGCGGCGGAGGCGCAGGCCCTCGGGCGGCTGTACATCGAGGCGCTCGACGCCGAGGGGCAGGTGGTTCCCGGCCTGACCACGCGTGACTTCATCGTGCTGGAGGACGACGCGCGGGCCAACATCGTGTCGGCCGAGCAGGTCGGGCCGATGAAGGTGGCGCTGCTGATCGACAACGGCGATCGGATGTCGGAGCTGGCCGCGTTCTATCCCCTGCGGGACGCGACCGAGGCGTTTCTCGACACGCTCGGGCCGGAGCACGAGGTCGCCTTGTTCACCATCGCCCGGAACCTGCAGCGCCGGGTCGACTTCACACGGGACCGCGCGGCGTTGCAGGCGTCGGTCGACGACATCGTTCTCGATTCGGGCGCGGGCACCGTTCTGCTCGACGGCATCAGGCAGACCTGGGAGCGCCACTACGAAGGCGACGAGACGCTACCGGTGATGGTGCTCATCCTCACCAACGGCCGCGAGACCAGCAGGAACTACAACGACATGGCCTACAGGGCCCTCGTCGAGTCGCTCATCGCGCAAGGCGTCATGGTGAACGTCCTGCAACTGTCGGCCAGCGGCGGCAGCATCCGCGGCGGCAACATCAGCACCATGCCGGGGTACGCCCGCAACATCGCCTCTAACACGGGCGGCGTGTACGAGACCATCACCACCGCCACCGGCATGCCGGAATGGCTGCGGCGGTACGCCGAGCGCCTGAACGCCCACTACGCCGAGGTGTCGAAGCGCTACCGCGTGCTGTACGAGCCGCCGGATCCCCGCGGCGCGCAGATCTCGGCGGGGGCCCGCCCGGGCGTCAACATCCGCCTCTTCGTCGACCTCCGCATGGAGCAGTGACCGGGGTTCCTACCGCTTTTTTTCGTCGCTCTCCGCGGCGGCGCGGTCGTCACGCAGGACGATACTCAGGATGCCCGTCGTCGGATCGTAGAGACCTTCATCGACCCCGCTCCCCGGCCCTCGCTTCCGATGGCGTCGGTTCCGACAGGGTCACGGACGCAGCTCGCGCCCGTCCTGCTCGAACTTCCGCGCGCCGGCCAGGATGCCGTACAGCCCGATGTTGCCCTCGTGGCAGGCGTACTCGTAGATCTCGCCCTCCATGCGCCGGAACGGCATCATCACCGTGTAGGGCGCGGTGTACCGCGCCGGGTCGGTCACGGTGTACTCGTAGGCGACGGTATCGGGGTCGAGCCGGGTCAGCCGCTCGACCAGGTGCACGCTCGGGCCGTTCCTGCCGTTCCCCCAGTCGCGGAACTGCGTGGTCTCGACCACCAGCGTCTCTCCCTCCCAGTGCCCGCGCGATATGCCGGCCCACTGCTCGACCGCCGGCGTCTCGGTGTCCACGAGGGGAATCATCCGCACCTGGCGCGCCTGCTCGGTGAGGATGGCGACGTGGTCGGCCGTCTGGAAGATCATCAGGTTGTTGTTGTACGCCCCGGACCGCATCGGCGGGCCCGACTTGGTGAACACGATGCAGCGGTCGCCCGTGCTGCGGTTCTCGTAGGAGTCGTACATGTGCTCGCGGCGGTAGGCGGCCCGCTCGCGGTCGGCCTGCCGGGCGGCTTCAGTCAGCGGCGGGTACCTTCCGTTGGGGGGATCGACGATCAGCGAGGTCCGCTTGTCGGACGTCAGCTCGATGCCCCGCTCGTACCAGAACTCGTTGTAGGAGAGCACGCCGCCGTCGGCGCGCGACTGGTAGCCGGCGTTCGGCGCCCCCGTTTCGGGGTCGAAGAGATCGCGGTTCTGGCGCGTCCGTTCCGACGCCTCGAACAACGCGGCCTGCTCGGGGTCCAGCGTCTCCTGCCCCTCGAACTGGGCAGGCCGCTGCATCGGGGTCAGCGTCCGGAAGGTGAAGGTGCCCGAGATGTCCGGATGCCCGTCGGGCGTCCGCATCGGCATGTCGCCGCCGTTCGACTGGGCGGCGGCCGGCTGGGCCGCGAACGCGAGCACGATCGCCGCCGCCGCGAACGTCACGAAGGATGTCTTGCGCATTCTGCTACCTCCGGTTCCAGTCGCCCGTGGCAAGGCCCCGCTGCAATCGAGCGGCGATGCATCCCGTGGACTGCGTTGCTTCTCGGTCGAATATGCCCTATACGCACCCTCGTCGCGCGTTGCCGCGCGGGCGCTTCGCCTCTCGGCGCCGCGCGGCGTTTCGCGACGGCCTCCTGGAGGCGCTACTCGACAAGATGCCGCTGATTATAGTTGTGAGGCGGCGGGCCAGGGGCCCGGGCTCCGCCGGGAGCCCGGGCCCGCGGAAAGGACGAACCGAAATCATGCGGATGCGCGCGATTCTCTCACTCATCCTCGCTGCGCTGGCGACCACCGCCTGGGCGCAGGAGCACACGCTCGACTTCATCTGGCAGGAGGCGCCGTTCCCGCGGGCGCACGCCTCGACCATCGTCGAAGCGACGGACGGGACGCTGATAGCGGCCTGGTTCGGCGGCTCCGGCGAGGGACACGAGGACGTCGGCGTATGGTCGGCCCGCAAGCCGCGGGGGGGCGTCTGGTCGCCTCCCGTGCAGCTCTACAAGGAACCGGATCAGCCCGCCTGGAACCCCGTCCTCTTCCGCGGCGACGGCGACACCATCTGGCTCTACTTCAAGATCGGGGAGAGCCCCCGCGCGTGGAGCGGGGCCTACATGAAGTCCACGACGGCGGGCGAGCAGTGGACCGAGCCGGCCTGGCTGCCCGCGGGGATGCTGGGACCGGTGCGGGCGAAGCCGATCCGGCTCGCCGGCGGCGACATACTGGCCGGCACCTCGCTGGAGAGCTACCGGACGTGGTCGTCGTGGATGGAGATCAGCGCCGACGGCGGCGCGTCGTGGAGCAAGCACGGCCCGCTGCTGTTCGGCGACCCGGAGCGGGACCGTATCGGGAGCATCCAGCCGACCCTGCTGGAGATCGAGCCGGGAGTGATCCGCGCCTTCATGCGGACGCCCCGCCGGCTGGGGAAGATCGCGACCTCCATCTCGCACGACGGCGGGCGGACCTGGGCGCCGCTGGAGCTGACCGATCTGGACAACCCGAGCGCCGGCATCGACTCCGTGCGCCTCGACGACGGACGCTGCATCCTGCTCTACAACCCTTCGGCCACGCGCCGCACGCCCCTCTCGCTCGCCGTGTCGTTCGACGACGGGGTCACCTGGGAGGACTTCCTGGTAGTCGAGGAACTGGGGGAGGGCGAGCGAGGCGAGCTCTCGTACCCGGCGATGATCCAGGACTCCGCCGGCGATCTGCAGCTCACCTACACGTGGAACCGCCGGGCGATCCGGCATGCCACGGTACCGTTGGACCTGATTCCGAGGCAGCCCTGATCATCACCGGCAGTCGGTGTCCGGCGCGATTGCATCACTCTCCCGGCGCGCGAGCACATACAGATCGAAGCAAGGCGCGGCAGCGGCACGCGCCTCGTTTCGCCGAGATCAGAACCAGAGCACGGGCGCCGGGTAGCGAGCGATCGCCGGGTCCGGGGTCACGATCGTCAGGCCGCGCAGGATCGCCTGCGACACCAGGCCGCGGTCGAACGGATCCCGATGATGCGCCGGTAGCAGCACATCGTGCGCGCCGTCCCGTTCGTCGAACGGCAGGGGATCGATTCGCAGCCGCTGTCGGCGACTGGCAACGAACGAGCCTGGTGATTCGGGAAGCGGCAACCGGCCAAGCCGATGCTTGATCGCGATCTCCCACACGGACAGGGCACTGAGGTAGACGACGTTCGACGGAGCTCTACACTCCGTCCGCCCGCGTAGCGGCAGCCGGGGATCATCGGCTACCAGCCAGAGAAACGTACAGGTGTCGAGCAGGAGCGTCACCGCAACTCCTTCGACCAGCGTTGCGGGGTGGGCCACGGGGTTGACGCTTGCTGCTCCATCGCCTGCTGGGAGCGGGTTCCGTAACCGCCGAGCCACCGCGTTACAAGTGGCGCCTTCTTCGTGGTGCGCTGGTAATCCGTGCCGGCCATCGCCGAGCCTTCCAGCGGATGGCTCTCACCTGTGCTCTGGACGAGCACGCCTGTGTCGCACAATCGGTCGACAACGCCGGACAGGATCCTCGCCTCCTCCAACGAGGCCGCGATAAACAGGACGGCGATGTCGGCCTTGGACCGCAAGATCCGCGCGCGTGGCGCATCAGCGGCCTCGCGGCCCGCGGGGACGCTCCGCAACTGCAGGTCGCCTTGAGGAGGGATGCCGTGGATGGCGGCTTCGACCTCTTCCTCGTGGACCGGCCGGTCACCCCAGTAGTACGGCTCGCCGGGCCATCCCTTGACGAGCTCGACCTCGAGCACGTCCCCGCTACAGCTGCTCCCGACGGCTTCGGCGGCCATCAGCGTATGAAGACCACTCCTTCCCACCAGACCGAGTTCGTACTGGCACTGCAGCGCGCAACCGGAGCGATCGGGCCACGACAGGATGTCGCACAGCGGCTCATCGGCCTCGACCCGCAGGAGGTTCGGCAGGATTTCGGGATCTCGCGTTGTTTCGATCCGCCGCACATCCAGATCGAGCGAGTGGCCCTTCCCCCACCCGGCACGATTCAGCCTGAACGCGACCAGTTCCCGGCTCATCTATCTGGTCCCCATCTTCCAGGCAGCTTCCAGGCAGCCAGCAGGTGCCGCTCGGCCGCGGCCAGCAGTGTGGCTTCATCTACCGCGTGAGGCGACTGAGCGAGGGAGATCACGTCACGCAGGGTCGGTGGTTCGTGGGGGTGGTGGTACGGAGGGTGATTCCTCAGCTCGAAGAACGCCTTCAAACGGCTTGCCGATTGCTGCTCCAATTGCTCGAAGGCGTTGTCTTCCTGATGTCCTGTCGTTGTTGTCCAGGGGCCGGTATGGCCGCCCTCGAACGCCTGGAGAAGATCCTCGGGGAGCGGCTCGAAGAAGCTGTCGGGGACCACGAAGTCGGGGTCGATGCCCACCGGTCGCGGTTCCGTCAGCGGCTTCGGTAGCGGGCGGATCTCTGCAATGGGAACGTTGCGGCGGCAGACAATGACGGTCTCGCCGCGTTCGACGCAGTCGAGGTACTGCGACAGGTGCGACTTGGCATCGGCCAAGTTTACCTTGATCATATGACCAACATTATGACCATATGCCTGACTACTGTCAATACAGACCCCGGACCGATGCGCCGCCGGTTGTCCTCAACTCGTTATCCAGGTGCTGGATCCTCCCAATATGCGTGTTTGGGCACGGCCGGCGTGGCGTAACGTAGACTTCGAGAGAAAACCGGGAGTTCTGCCAGCCGAGATTCAACAGCGAACGGACAACCCCGGAGGTCCACATGACACGCAACTCAATCATCCTCATCGCCCTCGCAGCCGCTGCCGCCGCGTGTGGCGGCGCCCGCACACCATCTGTCACAGCCCCGGAGACGGCGGAGACCGCCGGGCGGGCACCGGAAAGCTCGGCGCAAAACCTCGAGGTGGACGTCAGGCTCGGGTGCGAGAGGGAATTCAACCGGCAGTTCAGCTTCCTGAGCAGCCGGGCGGCCATGACAGGCCGCTCGGCGTTCGACGACTCGTTGTTCGTGCTCCAGGAGTTGCCGGAAGGCAGGATGCGCTTCGAGTGGGACACCTACATGCGGGTCGAGGCCATGCGCACCTACAACATCTATTGTGAAGGCATCATCGACATGGACGGCAATATCCTGTCGATCAGCATGGACGCAAGGGAGCAGATAATCTAGTGCCGTGCCACGATTAAACATTGGGACTATCTGAAAGCTGGTCTCGAGCCGAGACAGCTTTCATGCCCCAGAAGAAGTACATCGTTCGACTCACCCCCGAGGAACGCGAGGTCTGTCGAGAGGTGTTCGGCGTCAACTACTTTGGCCGGTCAGCGTCAACCATTTTGGCCGGTTGAGAGGATCAGAGGCCCTCATGTGTCAACGGTCACTGAGATCTGAAGGAAACTGAACGCGAGTGGTTCCGAGCCGGACGTCGGTGCTGGTCATGCCCGGTCGGGGTACCCTCGCGAGACGGAACGGCCGGCTGGGCCGGACGGTGTGGTCGACGACGACGAACCGAAGAGGGCGTTCCGTCGAGCGACCCATCGAGTGCCGCGGAAGGCTCGTCTGGCGCACGCGGCAACCGTGGGGACGAGCGGCGTCCGTAGTTGCGCCAGGCGAGCCTGGAGGCGGCGCTATCGCGCGCGCCGACCACAGTCTGGATGGGCGTTGACGCTCGGCCGCGCGCGAATCCTCCGCTCGGCCCGCAATACCGGGCAACTGGCGGAAGGCTTCACGAACTCGCAGGTCGGCGGCGCCGTGGCAACAGGGGGCCTGGCGGACGTCCGCGAGGCACAGGCGGCGGTGATGGCGCCGATGACGTGGGCCGTGACGGGTCGGTCCGAAAGCTCGGCACGTCGAACTCGAGCACGACCGAGTGGTGTACCAAGCGGTCGATCGCCGCGGCAGTGGCCATCTGGTCACGGAAGATCCGGTCCCACTGGCTGAACACCAGGTTGCTGGTCACCATTACCGAACGCCGCTCGTAGCGCTCGGCCAGCAACGTGAACAGCACCTCGGCCTCGTCGGGACTCTGCTGCACGTAGCCGAGATCGTCGAGCAGGATCGCCTCGAAGAGGTCGAGCTTGCGCAGCGCCCGGGGCAGGTCGAGGTCGCGTTTCGCGCCGAGCAGTTCCTGGACCAGGGCGTAGGCCGGGACGCACAACACGCTGTGGCCAGCCTCAACCAGCGCGTGCCCGACGGCGCACAGCGCGTGGCTCTTGCCGACGCCAGGCAGGCCGAAAGCCAGCACATTGGTCGCCGTCTCGAGGAACGCCCCGCTGGCCAGTGTCTTCAATTGCTGAACGACCGGGCCCGGCAACCGACCCGTGTCGAGGGTCTCGAATGTCTTGCCGGGCGGCAGACGCGAGGTCCGGCGCAACCGGGCAATCCGCCGCTGGCGTCGCGCCTCGGCTTCCGCCTCGAACACTTCCAGCAACACCGGCAGCGCGTCGTGGTGGCCTGCCTGCGTCAACCGCGGCACCAGCTCCTCGGACGCCGTCGTCAGGTTGAACTGCGTCAGCAGAGTCGTCACCTGCGTGCTCGGCGCCGTCATCCGTGCAGGCCTCCGGTCAACAACGCGTCGTACCGCGTCAGGTCGGGGCGAGGGATGTCTACGACCGGCACGGTCGGGACCGGCGGACGCACTTCGGCCTGCACGCTGGCGTACTCGCACGTGTCGCCGGCGTCGAGACGAGCCCGAAGCGTCGTCTCGACCTGACGCTCGCTGGTCGAGGCCGCCAGGTGCAGTAGCCGCACATACTCGACGTCGGCCCGCTCGCCGTGCGTCCGCCCCAGCGCGTCATACGCCGCGCGGAACGTCAGCGACGGGAACAGCTCTTCGCGGAAGCGGTACCGCGCAAAGGCGCCCGGCTTGCGGACCAGGCTCGCGATGATGTGGCGATAGTCGATCCGGTGGTCCGCCGCGCCTCGAAGACGCGGCATCGTGCACAGCACCCGGCCGCCGTACAGGATTTCAACCGTCGACGGGTGCTGACGCGCCTCGACCGTGTGACCGATCAGACGCGACGGTACCGAATAGATCCGGTTGCCGAGGCGAATCGTGCTCCACTTGCGCACCCTGCACCGGAACGTCGTGTACTCCGGGATCCGCGACGCCGGCAACGGCCGCAGAAACGCCCGCTCCTCGGCCAGCCGTGCCGCCGCCGGCCGGTTCCGCTCCTCGTCGACGACCGCTCGTGCGAAGCGCAGGTAGGAGGACTCGTCATCGAAGTCTCGGTCGCCCCGCAGCAGCAGCGCCTGCTCGATGGCTGTCTTCGTGCGGAAGTGCGATTGCTCGACCACCCCGTTCTCGTGCGCCTTCCCCGGCCGGATCCTCGACGAGTCCAGCCCGTAGTGGTCCAGCACCTGCTTGAACCGAGCCGTCAGCTGGCGGCCACCGCTGCGCTTCAGCTCGTGCGTCGCCGCCGACAGGTTGTCGTGACGAAGCAACGCTGGCACCGCGCCCAGCATCCAAAGCGCCCCCTGCAGGCCGGCCACCAGCGCCTCGAACGTCTCGCTCAGCGCCAGTCCCACATACGTCCACTTGCTGTAGCTGAGCACCCACTCGAACAGCAGGTGCGGCAAGGGCACGCCCCGGATCGTCACCCCCAGGTCGCTCGCGTCCGTGAAGTCGAACGCCGCTTCCCGACCCGGAACCGCCACCTGCTCGAAGTACACCTCGCGGTCCGGACCGTACTGCACCCGCCAGTCCCGAACCCGCCGCTGCAGCGTCCGTAGCTGCCCCCTTTGGAAACGGCCCGGATGCCGCACGCACAGCGCTTTGAACAACGTCAGCACTTGCAGCCGGCCGTCGGTGTCGGCCACCAACTGCGGAACCACCTCCGACTCCCACACCTCGGCGAACGGGTCCTCCCGCGTCCGCCACGTCCGTGGCGCGTTCGTCGTCGACGGCAACGCGCCGCGCTGTTGCCAACGACGCGCCGTCCGCTCGCTCATGCCCGCCGCTGCCGCGGCCGCCGCCAACGTTTTCCCAGACATCCGTTTCTCGCGAAATCGCCGAACCTGCGCATCCGTGACCAACCCGTCCTCCACCAGGAAAACGGGCAGTCTCACACGACTCTGCGTGCAACCTCGAAACGACCGATCGCGTGCTCGCCGACCGGTCAAAGTAATTGTCGTTGATCAAGAGACGATCCGGAAGCTCAACGGCAGCAGCGAGAGGGTCCGCCGAGCACAGATTCTGTTGAAGGCGGATGCGGACGGACCCGAGTGGACCGACCAGCAGATCGCCGACGCCTTTTCCTGCCGCACCAACACGGTCGAGAACGTTCGCCAACGATGCGTGCTGGAAGGGTTCGAGCGGGCGCTGGAGCGCAGACAGCGGGCGTCGCCCCCGGTTCCCAAACTGCTGGACGGCGAACAGGAGGCGCAGGTCATTGCTCTGCGTACGGGGCCGCCCCCGGAGGGCTACGCGAACTGGTCGTTGCGGCTGCTGGCGCACCGGGTCGTCGAGTTGGCGATCGTCGAGTCGATCAGCCACGAAACGGTTCGGCGGACGCTGAAAAAAACGGGATGACGCAGCGGAAAGTCGAGTACTGGGTGATCCCGCCGGCGGCCGACGCGGAGTTCGCGGCGCACATGGAACAGGTCCTCGACGTGTATGCGCAACCGTACGACCCTGCTTGGCCTGTCGTGTGCATGGATGAACAGCCGGTGCAATTGGTCAAGGAGACGCGCCCGCCGATGGCCGCCACGCCGCATCGACCCCGCCGCGTCGACTACGAGTACGAACGGGCGGGCACGGCCTCGGTCTTCTTGTTCAGCGAACCGCTGGCGGGTTGGCGACAGGCGACGGCGCGGGCCCGGCGTACGAAGGCGGACTGGGCGGTGGAGGTCGCCGGCCTGTTGGAGGGCCGCTACGCGGCGTGCCCGAGGGTCACCCTGGTGTGCGACAACCTCAACACGCACACGAAGGGCGCCTTCTACGAAGTGTTCGAGCCGGTCCGGGCCCGGCAACTGGTTCGTCGCATCGAGTTCTGCTACACGCCGAAACACGGCAGTTGGCTGAACATCGCGGAGAACGAGCTCAGCGTCATGACGCGCCAATGCCTGCAGGGGCGTCGCATCGGGGACTTGGCGACGCTGCACGGCGAAGTGTCTGCGTGGTCCGCCGACGTCAACAACACCCAACGCGGTGTCGACTGGCACATGAAGGTCGACGATGCGCGGTGCAAGCTCAAGTCCGTCTACCCACAGGTTTTGATGTGACGGACCACTAGGAACTTGCGCCGCAGGACGCAGCGAAGCGAGTCCTGCGACGCAAGGTCATGGGGCGGAGGGGATGGGCCGAAACGCCGAGCCAGGCAGGCGTTTCGGGGCGCTAGGAACTTGCGCCGCGGAACACCGCGAAGCGAAGTCCTGCGACGCAAGGTCATGGGGGCGGAGGGGATGCGCCGGAACGCCGAGCCAGAGAGGCGTTTCGCGCTGGCTCATGTCCGCGAGCAGGGCATCGACCTCCGCGGGCGTCGGGCTCGCCTCTCGAGCGCCCAGGCCGCGGCACTTGAGCGCCGCCACCGCATTCGCGTAGCGCAGCACGTTCTGCGCCGCGTTGACTTAGTAAAGTTAGTCTACTACCCTCGACCGCATGGAATTGATCCGCACGATTCGTGATCGACGCGGGTTGTCCCAGCGCGTGCTCGCGCAGCGCGCGGGACTTTCTTTCCGAGGAGTGCAATTGCTCGAAGCGCCGGAGCACGATGCCCGCCTGTCGAGCCTGGAGCGCGTCGTCCATGCTCTCGGATTGCCGCGCGGCGGTGTGCGGCGCGCGGTGGCCCGCGTTCTTCTCGAACCGCCGGCCTCGCTGTTCTGCGCGTCCCTCCGCATACTCGAGGATGGGGAAGGATCGTGGCGCCATCACCTGATGGACTGCGTGGACGCCGTACGCCGCTCGCGGTCGGCGGCGGAGCTGGAGACGCCGCCGGCGCGGGAGTTGCCTGAGCGGCTGCGCGCCTTGATGGCGGGCGTCGCCGAGACGCTGGCGGCGGAGTGTGGTTTCGGTGCGCCGCAATGGACCAGCGCCGTCGGGTGCCTCGACCGCCCCTGGTTCGTTTCGGGTTTCGAGAGCCTCAAGGCGTCGGCGCTCGTCGAGAGCCCGGTGCCGTTCCGGTCGCGCAACGTGTTTGTCCTCGCCAACTTCCTCGAACGGGCATGAACGTGCTGAGCGGCGACCGCATTCGGGAGCTCTTCGCAGCGCTCGATCAGGAGCTCGCCGAGCGCTCGGTCGTGGGCGAAGTCGGACTCCTGGGCGGCGCGGTGATGTGTCTCGTCTTTCGGGCGCGTGAGAGCACGAGGGACGTCGACGCCGTGTTCGCGCCGACGCGGGAGATCCGGGATGCGGCCCGGTCAGTGGCCCGTACTTACGACGTCCCGGACGATTGGCTGAACGATGCGGCCAAGGGGTTCGTAGTGTCCTCGCCACCGAGGATCCAGGTGCTGGATCTTCCCAATCTGCGTGTCTGGGCGCCCACGGCCGAGTACATGCTCGCGATGAAGTGCGTGTCTGCGCGGTTCGACACGCACGATGCCGGCGATGTCGCGTTCCTCATCCGACACCTTGGGCTCGTTGCTCCGGAGCAGGTGTTCGAGCGAATCGCACGCTACTACCCCCACGAGCGCGTGCCGGCCAGGGCCCGTTTCGTGGTCGAGGAACTGCTCGACGGAGCCGAGACCGGACGTGAGACATGAGGCTGCGAAGACTGTCGCTCGGCGGATCCGTGGACGCGCCCGATTGCAGGAACGGGTCGTGAGCGACCAAGCTGTCACCGTGACGCGGCGGGGTACGATTCCACGTTCCGTACGTCAGCCCGTTCCGCCGGAGAGGAGCCCTTCGACCTCTGCGGGCGTCGGGCTTGCCTCTCGAGCCCCCAAGCCGCGGCACTTGAGCGCCGCCACCGCGTTCGCGTAGCGCAGCACGTCCTCGACCTCCGCCGCATCGCCGCGGCGCAGCCAGCCGGATATGAACCCGCCTCGGAAGACGTCGCCGGCGCCCGTGGTATCGACCACCGGCACGCGGAACCCGGGCGTCCTGATCTCGACGTCGCGGACCAGGGCCAGGCTTCCCTCCGCACCGAGCGTCATGCAGACCAGGGCCGGCCGGTAGGCGTCACGGATCGCTCGCAGCGCGGCGCCCGGCGCGCCCTTGCCGGTCAGGGCGGCCGGGAAGTCCCGCGCCGTGATGATCACGTCGATCTCCGGGAGCAGCGCGTCGATGCCGTCCCGTACGCGCTCGACGTCGATGACGGTGCGGACGCCGGCCCGTCGGGCGTAGCGGGCGGCTGCCGTCGAGGCGGCCGTATCGTGACAGTCGACAAGCAGCACTTGGCCGGCGCATACAGCGGCCGGGTCGATATCCTCGGGGCGTTGCTTCAGTCCGGGATCGCGGGACCAGAGGACCGTGCGTTCGCCCGTCCGTTCGTCGACCAGAATCACGGACATCCCGTTCCGCGCGCCGGACGCCACTCGGCACGCGCTGACGTCGACCCCTTCGTCGGCGAGGCTCGACCGTCCCTGTCGGCCGTTCTCGTCGTCGCCGAAGCAGCCGACGTACCGGGCGCGCCAGCCGAGCCGCGCGCACGCCACCATGGCGCTCGCCGCCTGCCCGCCCGGCGAGTACGCCTGCCGCCGGACGGGCTGCTTGGAGTCGGGTTCGGGAAAGCGCTCGAGCACCACCAGCAGGTCGGTCATGTTGAGGCCGAAGCCGACTACGTCGAAGGGACGGTGGTCTGGAGGAGGGAGCCCGATCGGCATCCGCATGGCGGGATCGTACATCCCACCCTTGACGAGCCCCGAATCTTCCCGCGTACCATGGGACCATGAAGGTGACGCTCTCCATCGACGACCGGATCGTTGCCGAAGCCCGACGGATCGCCGCCGTCCGGGGAGTCAGTTTGGACCAGTTGGTTTGCGACTTGCTGAACGAGTTGACGCGGGTAGACGAGATGGAGGCGGCGGTCGCACAGCTCGACGCGCTATGGGAAGAAGAAGACTACCGCTCGGAAGCGGCTTGGACCCGCGAGGAACAGTACCGACCGTGACTGTTACGATACTTCTCATGCAGGTTGGCCGCTCTCCCGTGGCGCACGCTGACCCCGATGTCTGCGACGGCACGCCGGTCTTTGTCGGGACCCGTGTGCCGGTGACCACGCTCTTCGACTACCTGGAGGGCGGAGAGACGCTCGAACGGTTCCTGGATCAGTTTCCCTCCGTTTCGCGCGATCAGGCGCTTGCTGCGCTGGACATCGCCCGCAGCTCCGTCCTGGACAGTGCGCGTTCTGCTTGACGAGAATCCTCCTGCCTTCAGGGTTGCTCCACGGTGAGGCGGCACAGCAGTGTATTGTGCGTCTCGAGGTCGGCCGTCCAGATCAACCGTGCGCCGTCCCGCCAATCGATCGCGTCGTAGCCACCTCGCGGTCTGACAGCGGCTTCGGTGTGCTCCACCGCGGACGGCCATTCGGCATCGTCGAATCCAGGCCGGCGCCAGCCGTCAGGCTCTGCCGTCGCCGCGAACCGGCAGGGGCCGACGCCGGGCACCGGTTCCGCCTCGTCTTCGCAAGCGCGGTCGAGCGGCGCGTCGTGGATCACCAGGCATCGCCAGGCGGCATTCGTGATTGCGATCGTCTCTCCCGTGTCGACATCCGTGAACTGTGCGATGAGGCCCCCATCGCCCATCTGCTGGTTGCGGCGGCCGATGTACTCCAGACCCGTATCGTCCTGCTTGAAGTCCCTGGCGACGAAATTCAACTGCAGCGGGTAATCGGCTTTGAAGACGAACGCCTCGGCATTGAACGAGCGCTCGGTCGTGATCGGCGTCGAGTCCTCGATGATCGGCCGTTCGCCCAGGTAGAAGGCGAACCAGTTGTCGGCCCAGACCTCGCCCTTGATCGACCGGGCGCCCGGAGTATCGACGACGATCACGTCGGGCGCCTGCTGTGAGCCGCCGCAACCGGCCAGCAGGGCCGCCACGATCCTCAGCGTCCAGGTCTTTCGCATAACGGTTCTCAGCGAATCAAAACTCCACCACCATCCCGTCGTAGGCGCACTCCTCGGGGACGTCGTCGACGTGGGCGAGCATCTCCGGGCTCATGTGGGTCAGGACGATGCGCCTGGCGTCGAAGTCCGCCTTGTGCGCAATCAGCTCGGGGTAGTTGAGATGCCAGGGTACGGGCTTCTGGTGGAAGTAGCACTCGGCCACCAGCAGGTCGGCCCCCTTGGCGGCCAGCGACATCTCTTCCCCGAACTCGCCGTCTCCGGTATAGCACACGACCTTGCCGTCGACCTCCACCCGCAGGGCGGTGGGGTTGGTCTGCCAGGTGTGCTTCACCGGGCGGGCGGTCACCAGGAGGTTGCCGACCGGCGTCGGCGTGCCGTGCTCCAGCTCTATCCAGCGCAGCTCGAACTTCGGCTTCATCACGTGCATGCCGGGAAACAGCGCCTCGGCGATCAGGAACATGCGGTGGCGCGAGTCGCGCGGGCCGGCGACGGTAAGCGGCCGTTGGCGTCTTGCGCCCAGCATCGCGTCCATCAGCAGAAACGGCACGCCGGCGCAATGATCGCCGTGCAGGTGGGTCAGGAGGATCGTATCGATGGAGTTCGGATCGATGTCCTGCTGCCGCAGGGCGATCAGCGAGGACGCGCCGAAATCCATCGCGAAGCGCGTCCCACCGGCATCGACCAGGATGCAGGTCTGGAAGCGCCCGCCGCTGCCGAAGGAATCGCCGGAGCCAACGAATCGTGCTGTCGCGGTCACGTGGTCTCTCCGTCGTCCCGTCTTGCCACGCGGAGGCCGCTCTCGGTGCCACGTAGCGTTTCACCACGGGTCCTGGTCGCGCGGACCCCAATGCACGCGTCGGCGCGCCACCGGCGCGCGATGCCGGCTGGATAATACCCTGGTACACTCGCGTTTTCGGTACGAGGAGAGGCAGGGCATGCGCAGACTGCACCGTGGATTCATCGTCGCGTTGGTGGCCGCCATCGTCGCCCTGACGGGCAGCCCGCGGGGGCAGGAAGCGCAGGAGCCGGGGAGCGGCTATCCGGCCGCGGACTGGCCGTTCGCGGGCGGGGACTGGACCAGCTCGCGGCATTCGACGCTGGCCGACATCTCGACGGAGACCATCGACCGGCTGGGCGGGGCGTGGATGGTGCGGCTCCCCGGGGGCGTGTCGTCGCGGGCGACGCCGGTGGTCGACGACGGCGTCCTCTACCTGTCGGGCGGCGCCAACGTGTTCGCCATCGACGGCCGCACCGGCGAGACGGTGTGGCGCTGGCAACCGGGGAGCTCGGCCGCCGAGGCGCAGCGGGTGCCGTCGTGGCAGGGGGTCGGCCTGGGCGACGGGCTCGTCTTCGTCCCGCTGCGGAGCGCCGAGGTGGCGGCGCTGCGGCAGGACACCGGCGAGCTGGTGTGGGTGGAGACCGTGGGCAGCGAGCCGCCGCAGGCGGGCGAATCGGTGACCACGGCCCCGATGCACGCGCGCGGCAAGGTGTTCATCGGCATCGCGAACGGCGACAGCGGCGGGCAGGGGCGCGTCATCGCCCTGGACGCGGAGACCGGCGAGCGGCTGTGGACGTTCTATGTGGTGCCGCGGCCCGGCGAGTTCGGGCACGAGACGTGGCCGCAGGACACCGAGGTGTGGCGGCTCGGCGGCGGCGGCGTCTGGCTGGTGGGCGCGGTCGATCCCGACCTGGGCATGGTCTACTTCGTCACCGGCAACCCGGTCCCGATGTACGGCGGCGAGATCCGCGGCGGCGACAACCTGTTCACCGCGGCGGTGCTGGCCCTCGACATGGAGACGGGGGAGCGGCGCTGGCACTACCAGGTGGTCCGGCACGATATCTGGGACGCCGACATCGCCACGCCGCTGCTGCTCTACGAGACCGAGATGGACGGCCGCACCCGCAAGGCGCTGGCCGCGATGCGGGCCGACGGCCACCTGTTCCAGTTCGACCGCGAGACGGGCGAGCCGATCGTGCCCATCGAGGAACAGCCGGTGCCGCAGGACGAGTACCTGCTGACCGCGCCGACCCAGCCTTTCCCGGTGGGCGACAGCATCCTGCCCGACTGCTCCTTCTGGCGCGACCGGGTGCCGCCGCCGTTCGAGTTGAGCTGCAGCTTCTACACGCCGCCGTCGCTGGAGCGGCAGGACATCGTGGCGCTGGGCGCCCCGATTCCGATGGTGCGGGTGACGCCGATGTCGTTCAGCCCGCAGACCGGCTACATCTACGCGCAGGGGCGGGCGCACGTCGGCCGCGCGTTCCGCTTTGACGATCCGTGGATCTCGGACAACCGCGGCAGCGGCTACCTGCGGCTTACGCTGCCCGAGTCGGCCGGCGTCCTGGCCGCCGTCGACGGGCGGACCGGCGAGGTGGTCTGGAAGAACGAGTTTCGCGGCGCGCGGCTCGCCACCAGCGGTCCGCTGACGACCGCGGGCGGACTGATGTTCTGGGGCTCGGCCGACGGGCAGATCGAGGCCTTCGACGCCGGCACCGGGGAGCGGCTGTGGGCGTTCCAGGCGAGCCCGCCCGGGGTGCGGCAGCGGCCCGGACCGGCGGCGTCCTATGCGGTCGACGGCGAGCAGTTCGTCGCCATCGCGGTCGGCGGCGAGCTGTGGGCGTTCGCCCTCGACGGCGACGTGCCCGCGCGTCCGACGGCCGAGGAGCCGCTCGACGACCTGGTCCGCTGGATTGGCCCGCCGCCGCGCGCGACCGACGTCATCGAGACCGCGACGCTGGTCGAGAATCCCATCGCGTGGTCGGTGGGCGGGCGTCGCAACGCGATCAACGAGTTTGCATTCAACCCGGTGCGGGCCCGCGTCACCGTCGGGACGCGGGTGCGGTTCGTCAACAACGGCGAGATGCCACACACCGTCGCGGCGCGCGACGGAAGCTGGACCACCGGCACGCTGCAGCCCGCGATGACGGGCTACGTCACCTTCGACGAGCCCGGCACGTTCCTGTACCACTCCACGGAACACCCGTGGGCGATCGGGGAGATCACCGTCGAGGAGCCGTAGAGACCGAACCGTGACCAACGCGAAGGGAAATGAGATGAGTAGATACACGTTCGCCCTGCTGCTCGTCCTGATTCTGTGCGCGCCCGCCGCCGCCCAGGATCGCTGGCCGCAGTTCCGGGGCCCGGGTGCCCGCGGCGTCTCCGAGGCCGCCGGATTGCCGACCCGTTGGACCACCACCGAGAACGTCGCCTGGGTCGCCGACCTGCCGGGCCTCGGCTGGAGCTCGCCGGTCGTCTGGGACGACACCGTCTACGTCACCACCGTCGTCAGCAGCGGGTCGGTCGAAGAACCGCTGGGCGGCCTCTATCGCGGGCGCGAGACCTGGGCCCCCTCGACGGCGGAACACCGGTGGGTCGTCTACGCGCTGGACGTCGGCACCGGAGCCGTGCGGTGGGAGCGCGAGGTGCATCGCGGCGCGCCGGCCGGCGGCTACCACATGAAGAACACCCTGGCGACCGAGACGCCGGTCACGGACGGCGACTCGCTGTTCGTCTACTTCGGCAACCTCGGCGTCTTCTCCCTCGACACGACGGACGGCGGGTTGCGCTGGTCGCGCGACGTCGAGCCCGCGGCCACCCGGCTGGGGTGGGGCACCGCCGCGTCGCCGGTGCTGCACGACGGCCGCCTCTATATCCAGAACGACAACGACGATCAGTCGTATCTGCTCGCGCTTAGCGCGGAGACCGGCAACGAGGTCTGGCGCATCCCGCGGGAGGAAGGCACCAACTGGTCGACCCCCTTCGTCTGGGAGAACGAGCAACGGACCGAGATCGTCACCACCGGAACCGACCGCGTGCGCTCCTACGACCTCGACGGCGACCTGCTGTGGGAGCTTTCCGGCATGTCGTCCATCACCGTTCCCACGCCCTTCGCCGAGTTCGGCCTGCTGTATCTCGGCTCGGGGTATCTCGGCGACCAGCAGCGCCCGGTCTACGCCATCCGCCCCGGCGCCAGCGGCGACATCTCGCTCCGCGGGTCCGAGACGGCCAACGAGTTCATCGCGTGGTCGCAGCCGCAGGCCGCACCCTACAACCCGTCGCAGATTCTCTACGGCGACGTGCTGTACACGCTCCTCGACCGGGGGTTCTTCACCGCCCACGACGCGCGGACCGGCGAGGAGGTCTACTCGCGGCGGCGGATCGCGGTCGGGGCCGCGTTCACGGCATCGCCCTGGGCCTACGGCGACCGGATCTTCGCGCTGAGCGAGGACGGCGATGCCTACGTGATCCGCGCCGGCGCGACGTTCGAGGTCATCGGCCGCAATCCGCTCGGCGAGTTCACGATGGCCACGCCGGCCATCGCCCACGGCAGCCTGTTCATCCGGACGCGGTCGAAGCTGTACCGGATTGGCGAGGCCGCGGCTCCCTGAGCCGGCGGGCGCGGGTCGGATCAAGCCGAGGCGGTCGCCAGAATGGCGGCCGCCTCCTCCACCACATCCGTCACGCAGGCCTCCACGTGACGCGCGCGGGTGCGGAAGCTGAGGACGCAGACCCGCGCCAGGAACCTCCCCTCGACGACGGCGCCCGACAGCATCACCCGGTTGCGCAGGTTCACACGCTCCACCAGCAGCTCAGTCGCCTGGTCCTCCTCCGCCACGCTCGAGCCGGGCCAGCGCAGGTGGAAGGCGAACAGCGACACCTGCGGCGGCGCCGCCATCACGATCCCCGGGACCGCGGCCACGCGCGCCGCCGCCTCCAGGGCGAGGGCCCGCTTCTCTGCCAGGGCAGCCCGGAACCGCTCCGCGCCGTACAGCTTCACGCAGAGCCAGACGCGAAGGCCCGGGAGCCCGCGCGAGAGCTCCGGCCCGTACACATGCGGGTCGTACTCGTCGACGTCGACCCGGTCGGGCAGGTAGCTCGCGGTCGCTTCGTGCGCCCGGCGCAGCACGGCGCCGTCGCGCACGAGCAGGGCTCCGGTGCCGTACGGCAGGAACAGGCCCTTGTGCGGATCGAGGGTGAGAGAATCGGCCCGCGAGAGCCCGGACATGAGATCCCGAAGCTGCGGGCACAGGTGGAAGAACGCCCCGTAGGCGCCGTCCACGTGGTGCCAGAGCCCTTCGCGGGCGCACAGGTCGGCGACCGCATTCAACGGATCGACCGCGCCCGTGTTCGTGGTGCCGGCCGCCGAGGCGACGCAGAACGGCCGGAGGCCGGCCCGGCGATCCGCGGCGATCAGGTCGGCCAGGGCGTCCACGTCTATTCGGAACCGCTCGTCGACCGGGACCGCCCTGATCCGGTCCGGCATGACGCCCGCCAGCCGGGCGGACTTGGTCATCGAGTGGTGCATCTGCGTCGAGCCGTACAGCACCCCGGGGCGGATGTCCGGGCCGAGATGCCGCTCGCGCGCGCACAGCACGGCGTTGAAGTGCGCCATCGACCCGCCGGTAGTGAACAGCCCGCGGGCCTCGGCCGGGAACTCCATCCACTCGCGCAGCCAGTCGAGCGCGTTGGCCTCGAGCTGCACCAGCGCCGGCGCCGCCAGCCGCACCCCGGTGTAGCGGTTGACCACGCCGGCAATCAGGTCCGCCAGCCCCGCCGGATACAGCCCCCCGCCCGGAATGTAGGCGAGATAGCCGGGCCCGGACGTCGTGAAGGAGCGCGGCACCCACTCGGTGAGCAGCCGGTCGAGCAGCGGCTCGTAGGAAACGCCCCGTTCGGGCACCGGCTCGCGGAGGCGGCGGCAGAGATCGGCCGCGTCCACGTCGCCCCGCGCCGGCTGCGTCTCGAGGCCCACGACGTGGTCCACGAGCCGCTCGACCGTGGCGTGCCCCATGCGCCGCATCTCGTCGGCGGTGAACTCCAGGTCGGCGGGGTCCGTGGACATGGGTGGCGGCTCTTCCGGCGGCGAGTGTGGCACAAGTCGGCCGTGCATTCGAGAGGCGCCCGGAACGCGCTACCACGCACCACGTGCGTCATGGGCCAACATGCAGCGGCCACAAGTCGCCTGATACGATACGGCTCCAGGCAGCCGCCGCTCCTCGGGACCACCAGCGAGCGGGACATCCGCCAGGGCACAAGGCGCCGCACATCGCGATCTCCGTGGACATGCTCGATACCGGCATCGACGTGCCCGAGGTGGCCAACCTCGTCTTCTTCAAGCCGGTCTACTCGCGGATCAAGTTCTGGCAGATGATCGGCCGCGGCACGCGCCTGTGCCCCGATCTGTTCGGACCGGGGACGACAAGAGCGGCACCGCGGACGGGTGGTGGAGATCGCCATGCTGCTCAAGGAAAGAGCACTATTCCCGTGGTGGCGGCTCAACTTGCTTGCCTGGCCTCGGTGCAGGAGAACGCCTTCTGGGAAGGCATCGGCCTGAACGGTCTCGAGGAACTTCGCCTGCTCTTGCGTGGCCTGGTCCCCTTCCTGACCAGACGACACCGTCTACGTCACGACCGTCGTCAGCGCCGGGCCGGTCGAAGAATCGCTGGGCGGCCTATATCGCGGACGCGAGACCTGGGCCCCCTCGACGGCGGAACACCGGTGGATCGTCTACGCGCTGGACGTCGGCACGGGAGCCGGGCGATGGGAGCGCGAGGTGCATCGCGGCGCCCCGGCCGGCGGCCACCACATGAAGAACACCCTGGCGACCGAGACGCCGGTCACGGACGGCGACTCGCTGTTCGTCTACTTCGGCAACCTCGGCGTCTTCTCCCTCGACACGACGAACGGCGGGTTGCGCTGGTCGCACGATGTCGGTGAACGCCCCGGCCGTCGAAATCGGCGACCACCGGGACGCGCGCGACGTGAGGGAGGCGTGGAAAGAACGGAGACGGGCCGAAGCCAGCGGTCTCGCGAGCAGTGCCGGAACGGTGTCACCGTGCCGGAGCCTGCGTCTCCCGCGGCGTCGCGCCGGCCGTGACGATGGCTTGACGATACATTCCCCGCTCGAGGATGCTTGGAATGATGGACGCGTTCAATACCATCGCCGACCTGATCGGAAACGTCGCTGCGGTCGTGCGGCAGTGGGCGTGCTGTTCGTCAACGCGAAGCTCGACAGGCTGATCTCGGCCACGCCGACAAGCTCGGTGTCTCCACGAGCGGGCAATGCGCGGGGCGTCAACGGTTGGCCTTGAGCGTGTACCCCCGCGCGGGCCTGCGCTGCCTCGAGGCGAGGCTCGGTCTTGTGCCGCGCTACGATTTCAAGGCAACCGGCCGGCAGAGCGGCACGGCATTCACAACCGCGTGACCGGTAGTCCCCCCTGCGAAACCGAACAACATCGCTGCCGAGTAGGAGCTCAGCGCCAGATCGATGTCTCCCGGCCACAGGCTGACGCCTGCATTGGCCATGAGATACAGCACCGGGCCACAGATCGCACGCGTCACCAAAACGGGCAACCACCCCGCTCGTCGTTCAACCCCCGTTCTGTCAACCCACAGGCCGCTGGGGATCCGCGTTCCACCGACCACTGCCGTGCAAGCGCCCACCACGCCGGCCAAATAGCAGACAAGATAGAAAAAGAGCGGCCCGTTGCTCCTGATGAATGCCAGAATCCGATCGATCGGGTTTGGGCCCGGATCCGGATCCGGGTATCTCGCATTGATCACATCCACAAGCGGGTGCTCCGCGATGTCGATCCATACGGCGGGATCGACACTGACCGACACGTATTGGGACGTCTTAGGCTTGACGTCCCCGTACAGCACGCTCACGATCGCACTTATAGAAGGCGGCTTGTTGGATCCCACCGACAGCGTCGTGACACTTTCGTCATAGAGCACGGGGTACGGGAGGATGTTGGGTTGGCGGCCCAGGAACACGAACACCGGCGTGCCCTCGGTGTAGTTCAGCATGTCCTCGAGCAACTCAGCGTGCTCCCTATCCATGACACCGAAGATTATGGCCGCCGCGCCCCTCGCACGATCCCTCAGCCTGTTCTTCAGAGCATCAACTTCGGTCATAGCGTCCGGCCAGGCCGTCTCCCGCTCAGCACGCTGGTTTCTCCACCCATAGATGAGAGGTATTGTCTCGGTATCTACGTGGTAGCGAGTCCTTATGGTGCTGCCCAGCAGTTCCGGCGGAGTGAACACCGGGCTCGCCACCAGCACGCGCTCGCCGGCGTCCACTCCGGTCAAGGGACCATTCTCGCCTGAAAAGTAGCGAGTGTCCTCCAGGCTCTGGACCGCCTCGGCGTTCTCCCTCAACAGCACGACCGCCTCCCTTGCGATTTCCGTCGCGGTGTCGAGACTCTCGCTGGTTCTGACCTTGTCGGCTACATTGGCCGCATCCACGGTCCGGAGGTTGAAGTTTGGGAAAATCCTGCTTTTCAGGCGGAGTATGCGACGCACGCTCTCGTCGAGGTCCCGCGTATCGCTGCCGAACTGCCTTTCCATCTGGTCCACGATGTTCCCGACTTCGTCAACTGTCGTCTCGCCCTCACGGCAGTTGTCATCACGCTCCCTCGCCGGAGAGCAGAAGTGCGCCAGGATAATCAGATCCGTCCCGGCCTCGAACGACAGCCGGACGGCATCATCCAGGGTCCGATTTCCCGCACCGGTCGCCGCATACATGTTGACCAAGTCATCACTGACCACAACCCCCGTGAACTTCATCTCTTCGCGGAGCAGCGCGCGCAGCTTGGGATCCATGCTGAAGGGCAAGCCCGTCAGCGAGTTGAGAGCCCGGTAGTGCATGTGCGCAGTCATGATCGCGCCTACGCCGGCGTCGATGGCAGCCTCGAACGGCGGCAGGTCAATGCCCTTGATGGACGGCAGCGGGCTCTGGACGACAGGCAAACTGGAATGGGGGTTGTCCCTGGAGTCGCCGTGACCGGGAAAATGTTTCGCGACCGCGACCACGCCGCCATCCTGCAGCCCCCTGATGAACGCTGTGCCCAGAGGGGCCACTATGTCCTGATGGCCGCCGAAGGCACGGTCGTTGATGATGTCGGGATCGTTGGCGTTCGTGTTGACGTCCATGACCGGCGCAAGGTTCATGTTGATTCCGAGAGTGCGAAGCTCCGAACCTGTGATCTCCCCGGCCTTGTACGCATATTCTGCATTCCGCGTCTGGCCAATGGCCAACGCACCCGGCAACGCGGTGACGCCGGCTTCGATTCTTGTTACCGAGCCGTTCTCTTGATCCGCTGCGATCAGGAGGGGAATCCGGATCGTTCGATCTCTTTCTAGGCGCGGAACAGCACCCTGCAATTCGTTCGTCAATTCCGCCACCGTGCGCGCTACCACTTCGTGGTCCGGCGGCTGGGTCGAGCCGTAGTTGTACGGCCTCATGCGTCGAATATTGTGCTCGTACAGAATCACGCCGCCGATCCCGAAATCCGTCAGCAGCGTCTGCAGAGTCTCGTCTCTCTCGAGGCTCTCCCGGTTGAAGCCAACCATGAAGAGCTGGCCGATCTTCTCCCTGACGGTCATCGTCGCGAGGATGTCTTCGACACGCTGCTCGTCCGGAGCAGGAGCCAGCGATTGCCCTGAAGCCCAACTCGGTGCCAGGAGCACGACGAGCAACGACAGCCGCATCACAAGAGCCGCCATATCGAGCCTTCCTGTTCTTGATCGGCGGGTAAGCCCCGCTTGGTCGACTTCACCCGCTTCATCCAAACGGGGCCTAGGTACTTGCCACTTTGCGAGAAAGGACCCACTGTCGCACATCAATACCAGTCTTGATGTACAGCAGAGCCTGCAGCCTGAAGGCAGCTGCCGGACGGTCGTCGATGGAGCTTTGCTTAGCAGATCCGCTGTCTGAAGCGGCCGATCTCCCACTGCGGGGGGAGGTCCAGGCGCAAATCGGCCGTGACCCGGCCGCCCACGCTGCAGAAGTTGAACACGACGAGCGCATGCGTCACGTTCTCGGCCCCGAGATCGCGCGCCGCGCCGGCATAAGCTTGAATGACGACCTCAGAGCGCACGTAGTTGCCGCGGTTGCGGATCGCCTCCCTCACGGCAGGGTGAAGCTCAGGAGCGTGGTGCCCGCCGCCACAGTGACGTACTGCTTGCCGTCCTTCCCCAGGTAGGTGATCGGGTTGGCGCCGCTGATCAACTGCTCGGTCTCGACGCTCCACAGCTCGCGCCCGGTCTTCGTCTCGTAGGCGCGGAACCGCCGGTCGCTGGCGCCGCCGATGAAGAGCACGCCGCCCGCGGTGGAGGTCGGTCCGCCCTTCTGCGAGTTGGGAGCGCCGGTCAGCAGGCCGGGGGGCGCGCCCTCGACCGTGCCGAACGGGATCATCCAGGCGATCTCGCCGCTGTTGACGTCCACGGCGACCAGCCTCGACCAGGGCGGTTGCCAGCAGGGCCAGCCGTTGACGGACGGCCGGGTGACGACGTGCCAGTAGATCCGGCGCGACTCGGGAGGACCGACGTAGCCGCGGCGGTCGGGATCGTCCTCCACCTTGACGAGCTGGCTGATGTGGCCGGTGTCCGCGTAGTTGATGATGTAGTACCCGAGGCTCGGATCGAAGGTCCCGCCGGTGAACTCCGTCCCCCCGCCGGTCGACGGGAATACCAGCGCGCCCTCCACCGACGGCGGCGTGTAGGGGCCGCGGTTTCGCCCGCCGTCGTACTGCATCAACAGCTCGCGGCACGCGGCGGTGTGCTCCGGCGTCACCGTCGCTATCTCGTCCATCGTGAAATCGATGCGTCCGAAGGGCGGCGGCTTCACCGGGAACGGCTGCGTCGGCGCGTAGTACTCCCCGGGCATGTTCCCGGCGGGCACGGGGCGCTCTTCTATCTCGTAGATCGGCTCGCCGGTGACCCGGTTGAAGATGAACAGCACGGGGTACTTCGTCACTACGCCGACGGCCGGGATGGTCTCGCCGTCCCGCTCGACGTCGAACAGGATGGGCGGCGCCGGCATGTCCAGGTCCCACAGGTCGTGATGGACGGCCTGAAAGTGCCACAGCCGCTCTCCCGTCAGGGCGTCGACGGCCACGATGGAGTCCGAGAACAGGTTGTCGCCGGGCCGATCCATGCCGTAGAAGTCGTTGTGTGCGGACCCCAGCGGCATGTACAGAATGCCGCGCTCCTCGTCGATGGTGAAGAACGACCAGGTGTTGGCGCCGCTGACGTTACGCCACGAGTCGTCGTGCCAGGTGTCGTTGCCGAACTCGCCCGGATGGGGCACGGTGTGGAACGTCCAGACGAGCTCGCCCGTCCGCAGATCCCACGCGCGGGTGTCGCCCGCCGGCCCCTTCGAGCCCGTCTCGTCCGCGTTGTGAACGCCGGTGAACACCAGGTGCTTCCAGATGGCCACCCCGGACGAGATCCCGTAGTGCATGTTCGGGAAGCCGTTCATCACGTCGGGGGTCTTCAGGTCGACGAAGCCGTCGCTGCCGAAGCGCGGGTTGGGGATGCCGGTGGCCGCGTTCAGCGAGATCAGCTCGCCCTCCTCGGTGCCGAACACGATCTGCGGCGGCGTTCGGTCGTCGCCTTCCCAGTACGCCAGGCCCCGCATCGAGCCGCCGGTCCAGTGCAACTGGTGCTCCGGCGAGTTCCAGTCGCCCGGCGCCGTGTACTCCCAGATCTCCTCACCGCTCTCCGGCTCCAGCGCCACCACCCGGTAGTACGGGAACGACAGGTACAGCACGCCGTCGACCAGGAGCGGGGTCGACTGGCTCGGGCGCGACGGCACGCCCACCTTCGTCATCTCGTAGCGCCAGGCCGGCACCAGGGTCGAGACGTTGTCGACGTCGATCTGCGTCAGCGGCGAGTGGCGCTGGTTGCCGGCGTCGCGGCCCCAGTGCCGCCAGTCGTCCTGCGCGTGCAGCGGCTGCACGGCGAGGATCGTCGTGACCGTTACGAGGGCGAACATCAGCGGCCGCCGCGCATGCCGGGCCGGTCGATTGCGTGTCGTCGTTGGAGAGCTTGTAGCCATGGGTCGAGATCGCCTCCACGAACATGAGCCTCGCCGGGTCCGGTCACGGCGAAGATGTCTGATCTTGAACGGGATTCTCAATGTACGCGGTTTTCGGGCCGCGACTCAAGCCGACGCCGGGCGAATCGCGCCCAGCGTTCGGGGGGAGTCAACGGTGTCGGCGAGGATTTCTTCGTTGGTCGGGAAGCTGTGACTCATTTCGCCAGCAGCTCGGCCAGGAGCCGGTTGCGCTCGACGCTTGACCGATAGCGCACCATCACCTCGGGGCGCACCTTCTGGCGAGCCCTGGCCTCGATGTAGCCGGTCATCGCGTCTTCCAGCACGGACTGGAAGTGACGGCCGTCGCGGCGGGCGATCTCGCGCATCGCCGCCAACAGCTCGGGCGCGGCCTGACTGGAGAACTTCTCTCGCGCCGCCATGGTGAGTCCCCTTGTTTCGGACGCTTCCCATGTGCTGCCCGGTCACATGATCGTAACGAGACGCTCCTCACGCCTCAACAACCGTCACTTCCAGTCGTCGATCAACAGCCTGAAGCGCCTGCTGGAGTCTGTCCATTCGGGAGGCGTGGCGAACATCGAGGACACGGTCAACCTGTGGCATGTGCCAACCAAGCCGCCGCCCAAGTTCGGCCTTGGTGATTCTCTTCTCTCTCATCGCATTATACAGCTCGATCTTTGGCACGGCCAATACCGGAACACCGACCATTACCCTTCCCTTTGAGGGCTGTGGCAGCCGCTGCCGGTCTTTCATGTATGCATCGATCACGGTCAGAAGGGCGTCCGACGCCCGCGTCAGAGCTTCTTTCCGCGTTTCTCCAAAAGTATGCGCCTCCGGGAAATCTGGAAAATCCACGAGCACACTTGCACCCTCCGTCGTCAACTTCACCGGATACTGCAACATTCGCCTACGTCTCCGTCTTCATCCAGCTAACGGCCAAGAAGTTGCCCCTTCAATCCGAGATCCTTCTTGATCGCTTCCATGGTTCCGACAGGCATGTCCTTCTTGCCGTGCATCGGAAGGACCGACTTCCGTCGACCCAAGCGAACAATCAGATGTCCGCCGTGTCCACTCTCAAATGTACATCCCTGCTTCTTGAGCCAAGCCTTGAATTGCCGAGGAGTCATCGATGAATGTCCTTCCGTCGTTTCGACGCTTGTTAGTCATTGGTCTACCTCCTGCGACCTGTTCTCTTGGCTTTGGCTCTTCGCTCTAGCCCATCGCTCTTGGCTGCTCGTGCTCGTCCTAGCTGGGCTTCGTGCTGTCTTCGCTCTTTGCCTTCTCGGTACGGGTCGCAAACGAATGCTAGCAACATATATGTTGCGATGTCAACACAAATGATGCATTGCCCTCGATCTGCACCCGGTGATCGAACGGCACGGTGACCGGATTGATGCACCGAGACGCTTTGCCCGACGGTCCGTCGTCGTTCGGCACGCGAAGGAACCAGCCACCTCTCGATGCCTTTCCGTGACTTCGTGCGTACCATAAACTCGTAGTAGGTGCGACGGCGACAGAACCGCCGCCGGCGAGCCGGAGGTTGGGATGAGCGTACTGATCAAGAACGGCCGTGTCGTGACCGCGGTGGACGACTACCGGGCGGACGTCTTCGTCGACGGCGAGACCGTGGCCCTTATCGGGGGCGGTCTCGAGCGCGGCCTGGAGGTCGCGGCGGACCGCGTCATCGACGCGACGGGAAAGCTCGTGCTGCCCGGCGGGGTCGACCCCCACACCCATATGGAGATGCCGTTCGGGGGCACCCAGTCGTCCGACACCTTCGAGACCGGCACCCGCGCGGCGGCGTTCGGCGGCACCACGAGCATCGTCGACTTCGCCATCCAGACCCGCGGCACGTCCACCATCGAGGGCCTCGACACGTGGCATGCCAAGGCGGAGGGCGACGCCGCCATCGACTACGCGTTCCACATGATCGTGACGGACCTGCCCGACGCGCGGGTGCCGGAGCTGCGCCGCCTGGCCGACGAAGGGGTCACCAGCTACAAGCTGTTCATGGCCTATCCCGGCGTCCTGCTGGCCGACGACGCCACCATCTTCCGCGCCATGCGCAAGGCGGGCGAGGACGGAACGCTGGTCTGCATGCACGCCGAGAACGGCGTCGTCATCGACGAGCTGGTCAAGCTGGCGCTGGCCGCCGGACAGGTCGAGCCGAAGTACCACGCGCTGACCCGTCCGACCCGCCTGGAGGGGGAGGGCGCGCACCGCGCGCTGGCCATCGCCGAGGTCGCCCGCGCGCCGGTCTACATCGTGCACCTGAGCTGCCACGACGCGCTCACCGAGCTGCGGCGGGCGCAGGAGCGCGGGGTGATGGCGCACGCCGAGACCTGTCCGCAGTACCTGTTGCTGGATAGCGGCGCCTACGACGAGCCGGACTTCGAAGGCGCCAAGTACGTCATGACGCCGCCGCTGCGCGAGAAGTGGAACCAGGAGGAGCTGTGGCGGGGCCTGCGGAGCAAGAACCTCGACGTCATCTCCACCGATCACTGTCCCTTCTGCATGCGCGAGCAGAAGGAGCTGGGGCGCGGCGACTTCAGCCGCATTCCCAACGGCGCGCCCGGCGTCGAGAACCGCATGAGCCTCATCTATCACCATGGCGTCAACGCCGGCCGCATCGACGTCAACCGGTTCGTGGAGCTCACCTCCACCGCGCCGGCGCGCATCTTCGGGATGTTCCCGCGCAAGGGGACCATCGCCGTCGGGTCGGACGCCGACATCGTCATCTTCGACCCGGAGCGGGAGGTGACCATCAGCCGCGACGATCCGCGGACCCATCACATGCACGTCGACTACAGCGCCTACGAGGGCTTCCAGGTGCGCGGGTACACCGAGACCGTGCTGTCGCGCGGGCGAATCGTGGTCGACAAGGGAGAGTACGTCGGCCGGCCGGGGGACGGACAGTTCATCAGACGCGGCCCCTATGGCGGGGCGTACGCACCGATGGCAGCCGCGAATCGGGGGATGCCGTTGTTCTGAGCGGCGGTGTGCGGCGCCGAGGCCTCAGCGCGTCCCTGAGGGCTCCCAAATCGAACACGTCTTCCCGTGAGGCTGCGGCCTCGACGGGAGAGATCGAATCGGCGCCTGATGGGTGTGTCCGCGAAGACGGGGAGGGAGATTGCGTTGCCGAATTCGGTTGTCACACCGGGCGTTGCGGTCGGCCGTCTGCCGGCCCGCGCCTACGAGGAGAACTTCGCCGACCTGCGCCCGCCGCTCACCGCCCACGAGGCGGCCGTCGCCGCCGCCCGCTGCTACTTCTGCCACGACGCGCCGTGCGTCACGGCCTGTCCGACCGGCATCGACATCCCGCTCTTCGTGCGCCAGATCTCGACCGGCACGGCCCGCGCGGCAGCAAAGACCATCTTCGACCGGAACATCCTGGGCGGCATGTGCGCGCGAGCCTGTCCGACAGAGACGCTCTGCGAGCAGGCGTGCGTGCGGGAGGCGTCCGAGGGCAAGCCGGTGGAGATTGGCCGCCTGCAGCGCTTTGCCACCGACGCCCTGATGGCTCGCGACGGGCACCCCTACGAGCGCGCCGCTCCCACCGGTAAGCGCATCGCCGTGGTGGGAGCCGGGCCCGCGGGGCTGGCCTGCGCCCATCGCCTGTCGATGAAGGGGCACGCCGTCACCCTCTTCGATGCGCGCGCCAAGGCGGGCGGCCTCAACGAGTACGGCATCGCCAGCTACAAGACCGTCGACCGCTTCGCGGAGCGGGAGATCGAGTGGTTGCTCGGCATCGGCGGCATCACGGTGGAGCTGGGTCGGCGCCTGGGGGACGACCTCACGCTCGACGCACTCGTGCGCGACTACGACGCGGTCTTCCTCGGGATCGGGCTCGGCGGCGTCAACGCGCTGGGCGTCGGCGAAGAGACGACGGCGAACGTGCGCGACGCGATCGACTTCATCGCCGAGCTGCGCCAGGTCGAGGACCTCTCGACGCTTCCGGTGGGCCGGCGCGTGGTGGTCATCGGGGGCGGCATGACGGCGGTGGACGCCGCCGTGCAGTCGAAGCTCCTCGGCGCCGAGGACGTGGCGATGGTCTACCGCCGCGGGCGCGAGCGGATGAACGCGTCGGGCTTCGAGCTGGATCACGCCGCCTCGAAGGGGGTGCGGATCGTCACCCACGCCCGGCCCGTGCGGGTGGTGGGCCACGGCGCGGTCCGCGAGGTGGAGTTCGCCTACACGGAGGACGGCCCCGGCGGGATGCGCGATACGGGCGAGACCTTCCGCCTGCGCGCCGACCAGATGTTCAAGGCGATCGGACAGAAGCTGGAGGGGAGCCCGGGCGGGGTGGCGCTGGAAGGCCGCAAGATCCGGGTGACCGGACCGGGGCGGACGAGCCGCAAGGGCGTCTGGGCCGGCGGCGACTGCGTGGCGGACGGCGAAGACCTGCTGGTGACCGCGGTGGCCCAGGGGCGCGACGCCGCCGAGGACATGCACGCCGCCCTGACGGGTTGAGGGAGACGTAGCCACATGGCGACGCTTGCGAACGACTTTCTCGGGATCCGGTCCCCCAACCCGTTCTGGCTGGCCTCGGGACCCCCGACCGACAAGGAGTACAACGTCCGCCGGGCGTTCGAAGCGGGCTGGGGCGGGGTGGTCTGGAAGACGCTGGGGGAGGACGGCCCGCCGCTGGTCAACGTCAACGGGCCGCGCTACGGCGTCGTCTGGGGCGCCGACCGGCGCGTGGTCGGCATCAACAACATCGAGCTCATCACCGACCGGCCGCTGGAGCTGAACCTGCGCGAGATCGAGGCGGTCAAGCGCGACTATCCCGACCGCGCGGTGGTGGTGTCGCTGATGGTGCCGTGCGAAGAGCAGGCCTGGCGGCGCATCCTGCGGCAGGTGGAGGAGACCGGCGCCGATGGTGTCGAGCTGAACTTCGGCTGCCCCCACGGCATGCAGGAGCGCGGGATGGGCTCGGCGGTCGGCCAGGTGCCGGAGTACATCGAGATGGTGACGCGCTGGGTGAAGGCGGCGACCCGGCTGCCGGTCATCGTCAAGCTCACGCCGAACATCGCCGACATCCGCTACGCGGCCCGCGCGTCCCGGGCGGGCGGCGCCGACGCGGTGAGCCTGATCAACACGGTGAACTCCATCACGTCGGTGAACCTCGACACGTTCAGTCCCGAGCCCACCATCGACGGCAAGGGCAGTCATGGGGGTTATGCCGGCCCGGCGATCAAGCCGATCGGCCTGCACATGGTGGCCGAGATCGCGCGCGACCCGGAGACCGCCGACGTGCCGCTGTCGGGCATCGGGGGCATCGGGACGTGGCGCGACGCGGCCGAGTACATCGCGCTGGGCTGCGGCAACGTGCAGGTGTGCACCGCCGCCATGGTCCACGGGTTCCGCATCGTCGAGGAGATGATCGCGGGGCTGCAGCTCTGGATGGAGGACAAGGGCTGCGAGCGCCTGTCCGACTTCCGGGGTCGCGCCGTGCCCAACGTCACCGACTGGCAGCACCTGAACCTGAACTACACGGCCAAGGCGCAGATCGACCAGGAGACCTGCATCAAGTGCGGCCGCTGCTACGCGGCCTGCGAGGACACGTCCCACCAGTCGATCGCGATCCGGGAGGGCCGCGTCTTCGAGGTGATCGACGCCGAGTGCGTCGCCTGCAATCTGTGCGTCATCACCTGCCCGGTGGAGGACTGCATCACGATGGAGTCGCTGCCGGTCGGCGCGGTCGACCCGCGCACCGGCAAGGTGGTGGAAGGCTACGCCAACTGGACGACCCACCCGAACAACCCGGAGGAGGGGGCCGAGCCGCCGGTGTCCTGAGGCGACTGCCACAAAAGTGTTGGCGTTGGAACGCGTGGAGACAAGAACGTAGCCACGGCTGCCATTCTTGTCGTCCCGTCACCGATTTCGTCGTCCGTCGCCGATTCCGACTACGAACAGCCCGCCCGAAGGCCCTCTCTCTGCACTGCGGGGCGCAACCCGGACGACAGGCTCGGTCGACGAAAAAGTAGGCTGCGGTGGCCTGATCTGACAAAAGTGTCTGTCCTGCAGGGGCCGCCGACGGTCACCCTTCTACGGGCGGATCGCCAATTTTGGTGCTGCCCCTGTTGGGCGAATCCACCGCGGGCGCGCCGCGCACACCCGGCCTCCAGCGGTGGCATCTTCCTTGCAGTAGTCCCCCGCTCATGAAGTCGTCACGGCGGGAAACGGCCCGTGCCCGGAGTGCCCGGAAGTCCGGAATCTGCATGCTGCAACGGAGAAGGAGAGAAATCGTGGCCTGTCACAGACATCGCAGCAACCATGCCGCATACGAGTGGCGTCTCGGATTGGCGGTGGCGTTGCTGGCGGCACTGGCCGGATGGACCGGCGCCGGCGCCCTCCACGCCCAGGACGACGTAGACGCCGGGGAAGTGGAGATTATGGAAGCGGAAGCCCGCGACGCGGCGGAAGCGCCGGCTGTGGAGACTCGCGCAGCGGCGGCAGCCCCCGGTGCGGCCGCGGGAGGGGAAGCCCGCGCAGCGGCGGCAGCCCCGGCAGCCCCGGCAGCCCCGGCGGCGGCAGCCCAGGACGTCGAGGCGGCGGCAGTCCAGGAACCGGAGCCGCTGCCCCCGATCTCGGTGGGCGGCGGGTTGCAGTCCAGCTTCCTGCATCATCGGTCGAACGACACCGACGCCTCCGATCACCTCAGGGTCAACAGCCTGCGCCTGTACCTCAACGGCGCCGCCACCAACAACATCAAGTTCATGGTGAACACGGACATCGACTACGGAGGCTCGCTGGGTGCTCCCAATGTCGGCCAGAACACCAGGTTCAAGATCCTCGACGCGGTCGCCCAGTTCGAGATGTCCGACACGTTCAACGTGTGGGTGGGCAGGTTCCTGCCCCCGAGCGACCGAGCCAACCTGTACGGCCCGTTCTACTCGCACCACTGGGCGGTCTACGCGGACGGCGTCCAGGACGGCTATCCGTTCATCTTTCAGGGCCGCGCCAACGGCGCCGCCTACTGGGGCCAGTTCGACAAGGTCAAGCTGTCCGCGGGCGCCTTCGACGGCCATTCGACAACCGGAATCTCGTCTCTCATCGGGGCCGGCAGGGTGCAGGTGAACTTCTGGGACCAGGAGCCCGGGTACTACCTGAACAGCACGTACTACGGCGAGAAGAACATTCTCGCGTTCGGCCTCGCCGGTCAGACGCAGGCCGAATCCGGCAACGCCTACAGCGCCGACCTCCTCATGGAGCGCAAGGTTCCGGGCGGCGGCGCCGTGACTCTCGAAGCCGAGTGGGCGCGTTACGACGGCCTGGGCGGCTACGACCCGCGCTACGTGATGAACGACGGCGGCTACCTGCTGGGCGCCTACCTGTTTCCGAAACGCGTCGGTCCCGGCCAGTTCGAGATTCTCGGCAAGTACGCCCGCGCCCGGTTTCGCGAGGGCCTGACGCCGGACTACAACCAGAAGACGACGGAGGTCGATCTCAACTACATCATCCGGCAGTTCAACGCGCGCCTGATGATCTTCTTCAAGAACACCAGCTATACCGCGGTCCAGACCGACGACTTCCAGGTCGGGGTCGGACTGCAGATCCAGATGTAGCGATCCGCCCCATACACAGACAGGAGCCAGCTTCATGAAACGCATCCATGCATGTCTCGTCCTCCTCGCCGCCGCCCTGGTCGCCTGCGGCGGGTCCGGCGACGCGCCGGAATCTTCCGCCGGCGGCCTGGCCGGCGATCCCATCAAGGTCGGCGTCCTGCACTCGCTGTCGGGCACGATGGCCATCAGCGAAACCACCTTGAAAGACACCGTCCTGATGATGGTGGACGAGCAGAACGCCAAGGGCGGCCTGCTCGGCAGACCCGTCGAGGCGGTAGTGGTCGATCCGGCGTCCGACTGGCCGCTGTTCGCCGAGCGCGCGCGCGAGCTGCTCGAGTCCGAGGAGGTCGACGTGGTGTTCGGCTGCTGGACGTCCGTCTCCCGCAAGTCGGTGCTTCCGGTGTTCGAGGAGAACAACGGGCTCCTCTTCTACCCCGTGCAGTACGAGGGCGAGGAGTCGTCGAAGAACGTCATCTATACCGGCGCCGCCCCGAACCAGCAGGCGATTCCCGCCATCGACTACCTGATGAACGAGGTCGGCATCGAGCGCTGGGTGCTCGAGGGCACCGACTACGTCTATCCCCGCACGACCAACCGCATCCTCGAGGCGTACCTGAAGCAGAAGGGGGTTGCGGAAGAGGACATCTCGATCAACTACACCCCGTTCGGGCATTCGGACTGGCAGACGCGCGTGTCCGCCATCCGCCGCTTCGGCTCGGCCGGCAAGCCCACGGCCGTGGTCTCCACCATCAACGGCGACGCCAACGTGCCCTTCTACCTGGAGCTCGCCAACCAGGAGGTCTCGGCGGACGAGATCCCGGTCGTCGCGTTCTCGGTGGGCGAGGAAGAGCTGTCCGGTCTCGACACCACGCCGCTGGTCGGCCACCTCGCCGCCTGGAACTACTTCCAGAGCGTGGACTCGCCGGCCAACGCGGAGTTCATCGCGAAGTGGAAGGCGTTCGTCGGCAACGCCGAGCGAACTACCAACGATCCGATGGAAGCGCACTATGTCGGCTTCAACCTCTGGGCCAAGGCGGTCGAGAAGGCCGGAACGACCGAGGTCGACGCGGTGCTGGCGGCGTTGCCGGGAACGACGACCCCGAACCTGACCGGCGGCATCGCGGAAGTGCTGCCGAACCACCACATCACCAAGCCGGTGTACATCGGCGAGGTGCAGGCGAACGGGCAGTTCGACGTGGTCTGGCAGACCGACGGCACCGTGCCGGGGGACGCCTGGTCGGACTATCTGCCGGGCAGTGAAGACACGGAAGCGGACTGGGTGACGCTGAATTGCGGCAACTACAACACCGAGACGCAGATGTGCTCCGGACAGAACTACGAGTAGGGGCACGAGCGCCGGGCGGGCGATGGATCCCGAGTCTGTCGCTCGCCTGGTGCCTGCTCGCCGGTCCGGTGCCGGCGGCGGCCGAAACCGGCGACGACGCCTTTCGGGCGCTCGTCGCCGAGTTCGCGGACGCCAACTTCCGCGCGAAGGAAGCGCTGGCCGAGCGGATGCTCGCGACCGGTCACCCGCGCGTGCGGGACGTGCTGACCGCGCTGCTCGAGGACCGCCTGTTCGAGCGCGAGAGCGACGCGCGGATCTTCGTCGTCGAGTCGAACGACGAGCGCCTGACCGCCTTTCAACTGCTCGACCCCGCCTCCCTGGACCCCGTGGAGGCGGTCGCGCCCGACCTGCTGAGACGCATCATCACCAACAACCGGCTCCGCCGGTTCCTGCGGGGCACGATCGCGCGGTTCAGTGTGTCGAGCGCCGACGCCGGTGTGCGCCTGGAAGCCGCGCGGGAGCTGTTGCGCGATCTCGACGAAGAGACCATCGATCTCCTGCGCCGGCGGGCGCAGGTGGAGACCGATCCGGACGTTGCGTACGAGCTCGAGACGGCGCTGGCACTAGAAGCGCTCGATCACGGCTATCCCGCAGTACGCATCGCAGCCGTCGAGACGCTCTCGGGCCGCCTCAACCCGGTGGTGCACAACCGCCTGTCGGCGCTGGTGGCGACTACCGGGGACGGCGGCCACGTCGAGCCCGACGCGGAGGTGCGTGCCGCAGCAACCGACGCCCTGTGGCAGATCGACTCGATGCGCAACGTGTACTCGGTGCTCGAGACGGCGGCCTTCGGTCTGAGTCTGGGGTCGGTGCTGGTGCTCGTCGCCATCGGGCTGGCGATCACCTTCGGCGTGATGGGCGTCATCAACATGGCCCACGGCGAGTTGATGATGCTCGGCGCCTACACGACCTACGTCGTGCAGCTCTGGATGCCGGACCTCATCGGCGCTTCGCTGCTCGTGGCGGTACCGGCCGCCTTCCTGGTCGCGGGGACCGTCGGCGTGCTGATAGAGCGCAGCGTCATCCGGTTCCTGTACGGGAGGCCGCTCGAGACCCTGCTCGCCACGTTCGGCGTGAGCCTCGTGCTGCAACAGCTCGTGCGGTCCCTGTTCTCCGCGAACAACCGCGCGGTCGTCACGCCGGCCTGGATGAGCGGGGCGCTGCAGTTCAACGAGGCGTTCTCGCTCACCTACAACCGGATGTACATCGTCCTGTTCGCCCTGCTCGTGTTCGCGCTGGTGCTGGCGGTACTGCGGCGCACGCGCCTGGGTCTCGACATCCGAGCCGTCTCGCAGAACCGCTCGATGGCGCGGGCCATGGGCGTGCGGACGGAATGGGTAGACGTCATGACGTTCGGACTCGGCGCCGGCATCGCCGGGGTAGCCGGCGTGGCCCTGACCCAGTTGACCAACGTCGGCCCCAACCTCGGCCAGTCCTACATCGTCGACTCGTTCATGGTCGTGGTGTTCGGGGGCGTCGGCAACATCTGGGGCACGCTCATCGGCGGCATGTCGCTGGGCATCGCGAACAAGCTGCTCGAGCCTTTCGCCGGGGCCGTGCTCGGCAAGATCCTGGTCCTGATCGCGTTGATCCTCTTCATCCAGCACCGGCCCCGCGGCCTGTTCCCGCAGACGGGTCGCGCCGCGGAGAGCACGTGATGGCCGTGACGAGGTACCTGCCGGCGGCAATCGCGGATCGCGCCAGCGTGGTGTTTCTGGCGGTGCTGGCGGCCGTCGCGGTGGCGGCGCCGATTCTCAACCTGGCCGTGCCCGAGTCGTCGCCGCTGCATCTGTCGAGCTACGCGGTCGGCCTGATCGGCAAGTACCTGTGCTATGCGCTGCTCGCGCTCGCGGTGGACTTCATCTGGGGCTACTGCGGCATCCTGAGCCTGGGGCACGCCGCGTTCTTCGCGCTCGGGGGCTACGCGATGGGGATGTACCTCATGCGCCAGATCGGCACCCGCGGCGTCTACGGGCACCCGGTCCTGCCCGACTTCATGGTGTTCCTGAACTGGACCGAGCTGCCGTGGTTCTGGTACGGCTTCGACCACTTCTGGTTCGCGATGGCGATGGTGGCGCTGGCTCCCGGGGCGCTGGCGTTCCTGTTCGGGTGGCTCGCGTTCCGCTCGCGGGTCACCGGCGTGTATCTGTCGATCATGACGCAGGCGCTCACCTACGCCCTGATGCTCGCGTTCTTCCGCAACGACATGGGGTTCGGGGGCAACAACGGGTTCACCGACTTCAAGGACCTGCTCGGATTCGATCTGCAGAGCGACGCCACCCGCACGACACTCCTGGCGGCGACGGCGGTGGCGCTCGGAGCCAGCTACTGGATCTGCCGGTCGGTGCTCGGGTCGCGCGCCGGGCGGGTGCTGCGCGCCATCCGGGACGCCGAGAGCCGCACCCGTTTCCTCGGCTATCGTGTGGACACCTTCAAGCTGTCGGTGTTCGTGCTGTCCGCGGTGCTCGCCGGGGTGGCGGGCGCGCTGTACGTGCCGCAGGTGGGAATCATCAATCCCAGCGAGTTCGAGCCCATCAACTCCATCGAGGTCGTAATCTGGGTGGCCGTCGGCGGGCGGGGCACGCTGTGGGGCGCCGTCGCCGGGGCGGTGCTCGTGAACTACGCGAAGACCTGGTTCACGGGGGCGCTGCCGGACCTGTGGCTGTACGCGCTCGGCGCGCTCTTCGTGGGCGTCACCCTGTTCCTTCCCCGCGGACTGGCCGGCATCCTGCCCGCGGCGAGGAAACGCGCATGACGACCCAGCTCCGTCCCGGCGATTCCGAGAGCCGGCGCGACGCCTGGCGCGAGAAACGCGAAGCGGCGCTGCAGCGGCAACCGTCACCGCTGAGCGGGGGCGTGCTCTACCTGCAGCGTGTCACGGTCAGCTTCGACGGTTTCAAGGCGCTCGACGATCTGACGCTGCACGTCGACCCGGGCGAGCTGCTGTGCGTCATCGGACCGAACGGGGCCGGCAAGACCACGATGATGGACGTCATCACCGGGAAGACGCGGCCGGACGAAGGCACGGTGTGGTTCGGGAACCAGATCAACCTGCTGGCGCTGAGCGAGCCCGAGATCGCCCAGGCCGGCATCGGCCGCAAGTTCCAGAAACCCACCGTCTTCGACTTCCTGACGGTTTTCGAGAACCTGGAGCTGGCGCTCGCCGGCGACAAGTCGTTCTGGCGTACCTTCGTCGCGCGTCTGACCCGTGCGGACCGCGAACGCATCGCTGCCGTTCTGGAGACCACCGGGCTGGAAGCGAAGCGCGATTCGCCCGCCGGGGCCCTGGCCCACGGGCAGAAGCAATGGCTCGAGATCGGCATGCTCCTGATGCAGGAGCCCAAGCTGCTGCTGGTGGACGAGCCGGTCGCCGGCATGACGCCGCAGGAGACCGAGCGCACCGGCGAGCTGCTGCTGTCGCTGGCGGGACGGCACTCGGTGGTCGTCGTCGAGCACGACATGGAGTTCGTGCGGTCGATTGCCAACCGGGTGGCGGTCCTGCACGAGGGGCGGGTGCTGGCCGAGGGCAACATGGAGGACGTACAGGACGACCCGCGGGTCATCGAGGTATATCTCGGCGCATGAGTCTGCTCCGCATCCGCAACCTCAACCAGTCGTACGGCGGCAGCCGCACGCTGTGGGATATCGACCTGGACGTGGCGGCGGGGACGCGCCTGTGCCTGATGGGACGCAACGGCGTGGGCAAGACCACGCTGCTCAAGTGCGTGATGGGTCTGGTGCCGGTCGAGTCCGGGCGCATCACGTTCGGTGACGTCGACCTGCTCGCGCGGCCGCCGGAGAGCCGGGCGCGGATGGGCATCGGGTACGTGCCGCAGGGGCGCGAGGTCTTCCCGCAGCTCACCGTCGAGGAGAACCTGCGCATCGGCCTGGCGGCGCGGCGCGACGGCGTGCGGAGCATCCCGGCGAGCGTGTTCGAGCTGTTTCCCGTGCTGAAGCAGATGCTCCAGCGCCGGGGAGGGGACCTGTCGGGCGGCCAGCAGCAGCAGTTGGCGATAGGCAGGGCCCTGGTGCTTGAGCCGAAGCTGCTGATCCTGGACGAGCCGACGGAAGGGATCCAGCCGAACATCGTCCACGAGATCGGGGATATCATCCTCAGGCTCAACGACGAAGCCGGCGTCACCGTTCTGCTCGTCGAGCAGAAGCTGCCGTTCGCCCGGCGCGTGGCGAGCGAGTTCCGCATCCTGGACAAGGGACGTGCCGTGGCCGGCGGCGCCATCGACGAGTTGAGTGACGATGACATCCGCGACTACCTCACGGTGTGATCCGCGCCGTGAAACCCCGCCGGCGGATGTCCGGCCATCGCATTCGGGAAGCGCGGCCGTGGCGGCCGGTGTCCTGCCGCCGCATGCACCGAGCCGCGCGCAGCCCGGCCGCGGGCGGTTCACGGTCGAGCGGGCGCGCGGGCGCAGCGTCGTGTCGCGGGCGTTCGCCACGAGCCCGCTGCGGCTGCTGACCCCCAGGAACCACGGCCATGCCGCCTGGATCTTCACCTCGAGCCATGGCGGCGGGCTGGTGGACGGCGACGACATCGCGCTACAGGCGTCGGTCGGCGCCGGCGCCACGGCGTTCCTGTCGACGCAGTCCGCCACAAAGGTCTACCGTTCGCCGCGCGGCACACGGGCGGCGCTGGACGCCGACATCGGCGACAACGCCCTGCTCGTCGTCGTGCCGGACGCCGTGATCTGCTTCGCCGGCTCCCGCTATCGCCAGACGCAGCGGGTCAACCTCGGCGTCGGAAGCGGGCTGGTGCTGCTCGACTGGGTGACGTCGGGCCGCCGGGAGTCGGGCGAGCGCTGGGCCTTCGACGAGTACGTCAGCCGCACCGTCGTCCACCTGGAAGGGCGGCTGGTCGTTCACGACGCGCTGGCGCTGCGGGCGTCGGACGGGCGGATGGATGCCCGCTTCGGTCCGTTCGACGTGCTGGCCGCCGCGGTGCTGGTGGGCCGCGGGCTGGCGGAGGAAATCGAGCGGCTCGACGCCCGCGTGCGCGCCGAACCGGTGAAACGCCGCGCCGACCGTCTCATCGCCGCCGCACCGCTTGGAGACGCCGGCTGCGTCCTGCGGATCGCGGGCCGCACGGTGGAAGACGTCGACGATTCGTTGCGGGACCTTCTCGGCTTTGTGCCCCGGCTGCTCGGCGACAGCCCGTGGGCGCGGAAATGGTAGCGCCATGCATCTGACACCGCGCGAGGTCGACAAGCTGATCCTGCACCAGGCCGGGTTCCTGGCGCAGAAACGGCTTGCCCGCGGGCTCAGGCTGAACTACGTCGAGGCGGTCGCGCTGATTGCGACGCAACTGCTGGAGTTCATTCGGGACGGGCGCTCGGTGGCCGAGCTGATGGACCTCGGACGGCGGTTCCTGGGAACCGGCGACGTCCTCGACGGGATAGCCGACATGGTGGACGAGGTGCAGGTCGAGGGCACCTTCCCCGACGGCACGAAGCTCGTGACGGTCCACCACCCCATCGTGGCGGAGCGCGGCGACCACGAGCTGGCGCTGTACGGCAGCTTTCTCACGCCGCCCGCGACGGAACGGACGGGCGGACCCCCGGCCGCGGGGCTGGCGGGAGCCCCCGGCGAGGTAATGACCGCGGACGGCGCCATCACGCTGAACGAGGGTCGCCACGCCGTCAGCCTGACCGTCGCGAACACCGGCGACCGGCCCATCCAGGTCGGCAGCCACTACCACTTCTTCGAGACCAATCGCGCCCTGGCCTTCGACCGCAGGGCGGCCTACGGACGCCGCCTGGACATTCCCGCGGGCACCGCGGTCCGCTTCGAGCCCGGCGAGAGCAAGACGGCCACGCTGGTGCCCATCGCCGGTGCGCGCGTCGTCCGCGGCGGCAACGCCTGGGCGAGCGGACCGGTGGACGAATCACGCGACCTGGAGAACCTGGAGTAGGCCATGCCGCATCGCATCGACCGGCGGCACTACGCCGACCTGTACGGACCCACCCGCGGCGACCGGCTGCGCCTGGGAGACACCGGGCTGGTGGCGGAAGTCGAAGACGACGCCACCGTCTATGGAGACGAGTGCAAGTTCGGCGGCGGCAAGGTGCTGCGCGACGGCATGGGACAGGCCGCCGGCGTCTCGGACGAGCGCGCCCTCGACTGCGTGATCACCAACGCCCTGATCGTCGACTGGACGGGCATCCGCAAGGCGGACGTCGGCATCAAGAACGGGCGCATCGCGGGCATCGGAAAGGCGGGCAACCCGGACGTCATGGCCGGCGTCGGCGACGACCTCGTCGTGGGGGTGACCACCGAGGCCATCGCCGGCGAGGGGCTCGTCCTGACCGCCGGCGCCATCGACGCCCACATCCACTTCATCTCGCCGCAACAGGTCTACGAGGCGGTCGCCAGCGGCGTCACCACGTTCATCGGGGGCGGCACCGGACCGGCCACCGGCACCAAGGCGACGACGTGCACGCCGGGCAGCCGGCACATCGAGCTGATGCTGCAGGCCAACGATCCGCTGCCGATGAACTTCGGCTTCCTGGGCAAGGGCAACACCTCGCTGCCGCAGGGGCTGGAGGAGCAGATCCGCAGCGGCGCCGTCGGGCTGAAGCTGCACGAGGACTGGGGCTCGACGCCGGCCACGATCGACTGCTGTCTGACCGAGGCGGACCGCTTCGACGTGCAGGTCGCCATCCACACCGACACGCTCAACGAATCGGGGTTCGTCGACGCCTCGATGGCCGCATTCAAGGGCCGCACCATCCACACCTACCATACCGAGGGCGCCGGCGGGGGCCACGCCCCGGACATCATCCGCGTCTGCGGCGAGCCCAACGTCCTGCCGAGCTCGACCAACCCGACGCGTCCGTACACCGTCAACACGCTCGACGAGCATCTCGACATGCTCATGGTCTGCCACCACTTGGACAAGAACACCCCGGAGGACGTCGCCTTCGCGGAGAGCCGCATCCGGGGCAAGACGATCGCGGCCGAGGACGTGCTGCACGACCTGGGGGCCATCAGCATCATGGCGAGCGACAGCCAGGCCATGGGACGCGTGGGAGAGGTGGTCACGCGCACCTGGCAGACGGCCGACAAGATGCGGTCCGAGCGCGGCCGCCTGGACGCCGAGCAGGGTGACAACGACAACCTTCGGATCCGGCGCTACGTGGCCAAGTACACGGTGAACCCCGCGATCGCGCACGGCATCGCGCACGACGTGGGCTCGGTCGAGGTGGGCAAGCTGGCCGACCTAGTGCTGTGGAAGCCGGCCTTCTTCGGGGTCAAGCCGGAGCTCGTCCTCAAGGGCGGGTTCATCGCCTGGGCGCAGATGGGCGACGCCAACGCATCGATCCCGACGCCTCAGCCACAGTTGATGCGCCCGATGTTCGGCGCCTTCGGCCGGGCCACCGGGGCGACGTCGCTGGCCTTCGTATCCAGCCTCTCGCTGCAGGAAGGAACCGTCGCGCGCTACGGGCTCACGAAGGAGCTGTCGGCCGTGCGCGGGTGCCGTACGATCGGCAAGCGGGACATGAAGCTCAACGACGCGCTGCCGCGCATCGAGGTCGATCCGGAGACCTACGTCGTCACCGCCGACGGCGAGATCCTGACGGCCGAGGCGGCCGCGGTGCTGCCGCTCGCGCAGCGCTACTGCTTGTTCTGAGAGATGTCCGACTGGCTGGCGTGGCAGGTCGTGGACTCGGCGTTTCCCGTAGGGGTATTCGCGCATTCCTGGGGCCTCGAGGCGGCATGGCAGGCGGGACACGTGGAGGACGAGACGGCCTTGCGGCGGTTCCTGGCGGAATCGATTCAGCAGACGGGATGGAGCGCGCTGCCGCTGATGAACGCCGCCTACAGCCACCCGGAGCGGCTGGCGGAGCTGGACGCACTGAACCACGCCTTCCTCACGAACGGCGTGGCCAACCGCGCCAGCCGCGTGCAGGGGCGGACGCTGGCCGCCACCGCGGCGCGGGTGTGGCCGTCGAGCGCCATGATCGACCTGCAGGCCCGGACCCGGGCCGGCTGGGCGCATGTGGCGCCGCTGTCGGGCGTCGTCTTTCGAACCATCGGGCTGTCGCCGGAGACGGCGCGCAAGGCGGTCCTCTACGGCGCGGCCCGCGGCGTGCTGTCGGCGGCGGTGCGTCTCGGAATCGTCGGCAGCTATGGAGCGCAGCAGATGCAGCATGCCGCTGCGACGCACCTCGACGCGACGCTGGAACGGTGTCGCACGCTTGCGCCCGAGGAGATCTGCCAGACGGCGCCGATCATCGACGTGCTCCAGGGAGCGCACGACCGCCTGTATTCGCGACTGTTCCAGTCGTAGCGCGACCGCAGGCCGCGTTGTGGGTTGCGCTGGCGCGAAACTCCCGCGGCACAGACTCCTGAAGCGTGAGGATCAACAAGTTGACAACCGTGACGACGAAGACGGCGACGACAAGTGTCCCCTCGAGAAGGTGAAGCCCCATGCACGACATGCTCGACCGCCCGTACTACCACCATGACCCGTCAGGGAGCGATCCCTCCGAGCCCGGGCTCTTCGCGGACCGAGAGACGCCGCACGCGCGCGACTACCGGCAGCGCGCCTTCACGGTAGGCATCGGCGGACCGGTCGGCAGCGGAAAGACGGCGCTGCTCCTCACGCTGTGCCGCAAGCTCCGGGACCGCTACAGCCTCGCGGTCGTGACGAACGACATCTTCACCAAGGAGGATGGCGAGTTCCTCGTGCGCCACGAGGCTCTGGAGACCCGCCGCATCACCGCCGTCGAGACCGGCGGCTGTCCGCACACCGCGGTACGTGACGACGTCAGTCAGAACCTGGACGCACTGGCGCAACTGATGGTGCAAGTGAAACCCGAACTGCTGTTCGTCGAGAGCGGCGGGGACAACCTGGCCGCCCAGTTCAGCCGCGACCTGGCGGACTTCACCATCTACGTCATCGACGTGTCCGGCGGCGACAAGATCCCCCGCAAGGGGGGGCCGGGCATCACCCAATCGGACCTGCTCGTGATCAACAAGACAGACCTGGCCACGCTCGTCGGCGCCGACCTCGACGTCATGGCCCGGGACTCGCGGCGCATGCGGGGCGACGGCCCGTTCGTGTTCGCCCAGGTCACCAACGGCGTGGGCGTGGACACCATCACCGACGCCGTGGTCGCGGGTCTGGAGACGACGCGCCCCGGGTCGTCCTGAGAACGAGGCCGCCGTCCGCCGCCTCTGTTGCCGGTGAGGATGGCGCCGCCGTCGGCGTGAGGCGAGCGCCGCTGCCGGTCGCGCCGGACGATCTCCCGTTCCTCCCTGGTCAGTTGCGCCATCATGACTCTCCCCGGTAACCCTCTGGTTGCCCCCGAGCTGCTCGCTACCTCTGTCGCTCGTGCCTTGCAGTCTGGTCCCCCGTAGACTTCCCCTGACGATTTCCTTCGTGGACTGTTGGCAGCCCAATGGCGGTTGCTGGCGGCTCGAGCAGGATGAAGAGGGAGGACACCATGTCAAACAATCGTAACGACTCCTCGATGGAGCAGTTCCGAGTGATGGGGACTGACGGCCGAATTCCGCGCACTCGCGCTGCGTCATCCACTCGAGCATTCGATGACACCGGCCTCGAGAAGCGCGGTCTCAATCCCGCGGTGTCCAAGATCACGGTGCGGCCGGCACCGCCGAAGCCGATCGCGACGAATCAGACGACTCCAAAGCATCCTGGTGCTGGGCGCTGCGGTCCTTCTCGCAGCCTACCTGCCGGTCCGCCGCGCGAACCGGTCAGTCCCGTCGTGGCGCTGCGGACCGACTGAGTGAGGGTGGCCCAAGCCGACGCGCCGACCCAGCGGCCTCTTCATCTCGAGGCCGGGTCCCGGCGCGTTGACGCCCGCAGCGTCGTCCAGTACGTTGAGGGTTGATTCTGATGCAGGTCTTCATCAGCCACTCCGATTCGGACTCTCCGCTGGCCGCCCGCGTGTCCAGGGCGCTCCGGAAGGCCGGGCTGCAGGTGTGGGATCCGGATCTCCACCTCTTTCCGGGCGACAACTGGCCGGCCGAGGTGGGCCGCGCGCTCGAAGAGTCCGACGCCATGGTCGTTCTCTTGACGCCCAACTCGATCAGCTCGCCGCACGTCAAGGCCGAGATGATGTACGCGCTGGGTTCGAAGAGCTACAGAAACCGACTGATTCCCGTCGCAGTCGGTGGCCGGGAGCAGCTTCCGAAGGGCGAGATTCCCTGGATCGTCCGAAAGCTGCACTGGGTGGATCTGCCGAACCCGGAGAGCGCCGATCCCGAAGTCGAGCCCATCGCCGAGGCGCTCGTCGGCCAGGCCTGCCCCCCCGGTAGGTGGCGAGCCCAGGTGCCGACCCCGTAGCCTGAGGTCACGGCAGCGCGAACGCCCAGAATCCGAGTCGCGACGCGATGGCGACGTAACTGCCGGCCCCGATCAGGCAGGTCATCGGCGACGCCTTTCCGGTCCTGATTGGCCTGCACACGCCAGAGCGGCTCGCCGCTGCGGGCGTCCAGCGCCGCGAAGGCACCGCTGTCCTCCCCGAAGAAGACGAGGTCGTTCGCGAGTACGTCCGAGTAAGTCTGCGTCCTGCGCCGTCTGCGGGTAGATCCACATCGTGCGCGCGGTCCGAATGTCCAAGGCGCGGATGAACCTCTGGTTCGGCGAGTCGTCAGCGAGCCGAACGGTGCCCCTCCATCACGTCGGTGAACCTCGGCACGTTCAGTCCCGAGCCGTCCACCGACGGCAAGGGCAGCCACGGCGGCTACGCCGGCCCGGTCATCAAGCCGATCGGACTGCACATGGTGGCCGAGATCGCATGCGACGCGGAGACCGCCGGCCTTCCGCTGTCCGGCATGGGCGGCATCAAGACCTGGCGCGACGCCGCGGAGTACATCGCTCTGGGCTGCGGCAACGTGCAGGTTGTGCACCGCCGAGATGGTCTACGGGTTCCGCAGGAACTACACGGCCAAGGCGCGCATCGACCAGGATGTCTGCATCAAGTGCGCCGCCTGCTACGCGGCCTCCGAGGGCAAGTTCCACCAGTCGATCGTCATCCGCGACGGGCGCGTCTTCGAGGTGTTAGACGCAGAGTGCGTCGCCTGCAACCTGTGTGTCATGCCTGTCCGGCGGAGGACTGCATCACGATGGAGTCGCTACCGGTCGGTGCGATCGACCCGCGCACGGGCGAGGCGGTGGAAGGCTACGCGAACTGGACTACGCACCCGAACAATCCTGAGGTGGGAGCGGCTTGGCCGCAGGTGTGAGGCAGGCGCCGATCCAGCGGGCTCAGGCGTTGAAGTTCCTTCCTCGGGCCGGCGCCGATCCTTGGGGAGCGTCGCGGCTGCGTATTCCCGGTGGGTCTTGACTCTTAGATTAACGATCGCGGGCGGTTCCGCGGGGCCTGCAGCGTAACGGCCTCGAGGGCCTTGAGAGTCTCGCGTTCCTCCTTGGTCAGACTGCGCCATCACGACCTCTCCCGAACACCGGCAGACACCGCCGAATCGACGGTCACTGCGGCAGCGAGAGTCGCCGAATTCGAGCAAGCCGCTCACGAATTGAGTGGGCTGCTAGTCGGCCGGACACGAACCCTCGTCGGTGCACATTCCTTTTCGGCGAGAATCCACAGGCCGTTTCGTGCCGTCTTCGAACCGCACGGCATCGCGACGTGCAAACCGCGCGCCGCCGTTCGGCGCTGGCACTGGCGCAGAACCGTCGGAGATGTCCGCCGACCAGCCGTACGCGGCAGCCAGAGCCGCATCAACGGTTTCGCACGAATCAATGAGCCACTGTGGGCGGGCGTCGTAGAACCCCGTCGACCCGTCAGTAGTAGCGGGTGGAGATGCCGATCACGGGCTCCGAACGGACGTACCCGTTCCTCGGCCGAAGCCAGTCGCTCGGCAAGGTCCAGCACGACGAACAGGCGGCCGGGTCGCGGTGGTACACTTGGAAGCGCGACGGAGCTTCCTACGCACGAAACTCCCTATCCGAGCGCGCAGTGACAGATCGATGAAGACCATCCGGCAGGCCTGCATCCCCAGATCGGCGACGTTCGATCCAGCTCGCCGCGACACGGTGCTCGATCTCTCAGACCTCCTCGCCGGCCGGATCAATCCGCAGGAGTTCTTTGCCGAGAACCACATTACGGAGGGGATGAGGACGCTGCTTACGGAGGGTTTCCGCCGGCTGGAGCGCAGGTCCACGCAGGGTGTCTTCAAGCTTACGCAGGCGATGGGCGGCGGCAAAACGCACAATCTGCTGGCGCTCGGTCTGCTGGCGAGACATCCTGAGTTCCGGACCGAGGTCATGGGCGACTTCTACACGCCGGACGACATCGGTCCGGTTCAAGTCGTCGCGTTCTCTGGCCGCGAGAGTGATGCCCCCTTCGGCATCTGGGGGGCGATCGCGGAGCAGCTCGGCAAGCGAGAACAGTTCAGCTCCTACTACGCGCCACTCTCTGCTCCCGGCCAGACGGCCTGGGTGAACCTCCTCCAGGGCGATCCGCTCGTCATTATGCTCGACGAGCTGCCGCCGTACTTCGTCAACGCCGCCTCGAAGAGCGTCGGCAACTCCGATCTCTCGGTGGTTACCGCGACGGCGCTGGCCAACCTCCTAGTCGCCGTCGGGCGGGACGAATTGAGCAACGTCTGCCTCGTCATGTCCGATCTCACGGCGTCCTACGCGGGCGGCAGCGAGCAGATCGCCGGCGCGTTGCGCGAACTCGAGCGCGAGACCGGCCGTGCAGCGATGAACCTGGAACCCGTTCGGATGAACACGGACGAGTTCTACGACATTCTCCGGACGCGCCTCTTCGAGAGCCTTCCCGACGAGGCGGAGATCGAGACGGTCGCGCACGGCTACGCGAGTGCCGTGCGCGAGGCGAAGCAGATGGACGTGACGAACGCGTCGCCCGAGCAGTTCGCGAGCCGGGTCGTCGAGTCGTATCCGTTCCATCCCGCCATCCGGGATCTCTATGCCCGGTTCCGCGAGAACCAGGGCTTTCAGCAGACGCGCGGCCTGATTCGACTCATGCGGATCGTCGTGTCGCGGATCTGGAGCTCGGACCGCGATCCGTACCTCGTCGGCGCGCATGATCTCGATTTTGCGGATCGCGAGACGCTGACCGAGATCAACCAGGTCAATCCGACGCTGCAGAACGCGGTCGCCCACGACATTGCCGCGGGCGGCAGCGCCGTCGCCGAAACGATTGACTCGAACCTGGGCGGCGGAACGGACGCCCAGGACACGATGCGGCTGCTGCTGGTCGCTTCGCTTGCGAACGTGCCCGGAGCGGTCAAGGGACTCGCCGTGCCGGAGATCGTCGCGAACCTGTGTGCGCCGGGTCGTGATGTCTCGCGGCTTCAGAACGAGTTGATCGCCCGCCTGGTAACGGCCGCGTGGTACCTGCACACGACGGCCGATGGCCGACTGCACGTGCGCAATGTGCAGAACTTGGTCGCCCGCGTTACCACCACGGCGGGAGCTTACCTGCGGGATCAAGCCACAAGAGAACTGAAGGACCGGCTTCGCGAGATATTCAAGCCGACGGACGGGTGGTGCTACCAGCAGGTGGTCCCGCTTCCCGCGGTGGACGATGTGGCCATCGGCGCCGACAAGGTCACGCTCGTCGTGAGCGAGCCGCATCCCGATGGTCTCCACCCGGCTCTGGCGAAGCTGTACGAGCAACTCACTTACCGGAACCGCGTGTGCTTCCTGACGGGCGAGCGGGCTTTCGACTCGCTGCTTGATCGCGCCCGTGAGCTTAGGGCGATCAACCAGATCATCGCGGAAATGCACCAAGACGGGACCCCGGACGGCGATCCACAGATGCAGCAGGCGCGCGACCAGCTCCTCCCACGATTCCTCACCCAGTTCCACAGCGCGGTCCGGGAGAGCTTCACGACCCTGCACTACCCGACCCGCGACCGGCTCGCCAAGGTCGATTTTCTCATGGAGTTCCGCGAGAATCGGTACGACGGGGAGCAGCAGGTGGTGGCGGCGCTCGCGGGCAAGCAGAAATACACGGACGACATCGCCGGCGAGACCTTCCTGAAGAAGGTGGAGGCGCGGCTGTTCATGCAGCAGTCGATGCTGTGGTCGGAGGTCACCCGCCGGGCGGCGACTCAACCGGGATGGCAGTGGCACCGGCCGGACGCACTCGACCGCTTGAAGCAAGAGTGCGTGCACCAGGACCGTTGGCGGGAGGAAGGGCAGTACGTCAACAAGGGGCCGTTCCCGAAGCCGGCGACGACCGTCCGCATCCAGGAGCTGTCGCGCGACGACGACACAGGTAACGTTAAGCTCCGAGTGTCGCCAATCAACGGCGACCGGCTGTATTCGGAGGTCGGGGGGCCGGCGACTCAGGCCTCGAAGGACCTCGGCGGCGGTGGGATCTACGAGACGAATACTGTGCTGCGCGTCTGGTTTCTGGCGGTGGATTCGACCGGCGGCCACGAGACCGGCGAAGCCGTCGAGTGGACCAACCGCATCACGCTGAAGTCGCGCGAATATCTGGACGGCGTGGAAAGTCGGATGGAGATCCGCGCGGCGCCGCCAGCCCCCATCCGCTATACCACGGATGGCTCGGATCCGAAGCTCAGCGGTGGTGCGTATGATGGCGCGTTCGTCGTTCCGGACGGCGTGCGCCTCGTGCTGGCGCTGGCTGAGAAAGACGGAATCGCATCGGCCGTCCACGAACGTGAGGTTGCCGATAAGCCGCGCGACGAGCCGATCGATCTGAACGCTACGGCGGTCTGGCGTCGAGCGGGTGGATTCTCATGTCCGTCCACGAACGCCGCGTATCCGTTCATCAACCGGCTGAAGAAGTACGCCGATGCCGCCGGAGGCCTGCGCCTCGGCGTACAGACGGGAGCCAAGTGGGTCGAACTCAACTTCTCGGACGATGTTGAGCTGGCGGCCGACCGCATTGAGCAGCAGGTCGAGCAGCTCAGGGAACTCCTGCCTGCCGGTGAAGTCGAGGTTGAGGCGCGGTACGTGCGGTTCGGCTCGGGCCAGCGGTTTCTCGACTGGATCGCCGATAGCCGTGAGTCCTACACGCGCGACGAGGTGGAGCCATGACGGCAACCGCTAGGGTGGCGGTGCGAAACGGATCGGCTGGATTCGGGTTCCGGCCCGAGGAATCGGAGCACCACTTCGTTGTGACGGTGCCGGCCGCGAACCACGACGACGTGCTCGTATCCGAGCGCTTGCGCTTCGATCCCGATGCCGGCCATGTCCCGCCATCCCTCGGATTCGGCCCCACTGACGCCAAGCTGCGGGTCGCGCTTCCGCGCGCTAAGTGGAACGCAATCGCGGACGAGGTTCGTGTCGAGTTCAACCGCCGTCTAAAGAAGGAGGGGTTGGCGGCGGGACGCTGGGCGGTCGGAAGCAACCCTCTGGCGCGCCTGCTGGGCAAGGAGCTGACGTTGCTTGCCTGGGCCGTCGAGGATGCCGATCCCACTCTCGTCCCGGCCGCGATCCGCAACTGGCTCGGTCTCGCGCCAGAGGAGCGGTGGTGGCTGTTCACGATGACTGCGGCAGCGACGGGGCACGCACTGCACGGTCGCGGGCGAGGCTGGCGCAAGGCGGTGCGGTTCGCGCTCACGGAAAACCCCGTCAGCACGACAGCCGTCCCTCGCGAGGTCCCGTCGGACACATTCCGGTTGATGGCACCCGAGGAACGCCGTGCTCGGACACCGGCTCCTCGTCGGGCGACGGCGGGCCGCCGCAACAGCGCCGTCGGCGCGGGGAAGGGCGGGCATTGAGTCTTGCCGCGCCCCTCGACGCCGGAGCGGCGATCCAATCGGCCGACGCGGATCGCAGCTTCATCGAGACGCAGTTCCCCGTCTCGCGGCTGTCGAAGGAGAGCTACAAGGAGCGGAAGGCCAATTACAGCCAGACGCTCACAGGCCTCGGTAAGTGGTGGGGCCGCAAGCCGCTCATCATGGTGCGGGCGGTCATCCTGGGGCTGCTCATGCCCGCCTCCAATAACCCCCGCAAGGATCGAGACGTCTTCCTCGCACTGCTCACGCTGGACGAGGAGGGCCTCTGGCGACGCAAGCGCCGCACCATTCCGCTGAAGGACGTGTGGCGCCTGCTCACGGAAGACGAACGAATCGAGTGGTTCGCGCCGGATCCCGAGCGGGACCGCCTGAGAATCAGGAAGAGCAGGCGAGCGGAGCGGGGGCGGTTGCAGCGCATCGCCTTCGACCGCATGACCTACGACGAGAAACTAGTCTGGTGCGTCCGACCGGAGCACGTCGACGGTCCGTCCGAAGAAGCCTGGGAGGCGATCAACGCGCATCTCGGTACGACGACGGAGAGCCTACCGGAACTGGTGCAAGTGCTCGGTGAGCGTCGATTCGGGCGCACGCCGCGCGTTGGCGATGCGTTCTGCGGCGGTGGAAGCGTCCCCTTTGAGGCGGCCCGGCTCGGGTGCGAGGCGTTTGGCTCGGACCTCAACCCCGTGGCGGCACTGCTGACGTGGGGCGCGTTCAACATATTGGGGGGTGGCGAGGAAGTCGCGGACCGAGTCAGGAAGGCGCAGACCGAAGTGTTTGCCGCCGTCGACCGCCAAGTCACTGAGTGGCACATTGAGCACAACGACGCCGGTTGGCGCGCCGACGCCTTCCTCTATTGCACAGAGACTGTCTGCCCTTCCTGCGGCTGGCGCGTGCCGCTCGCCCCGGGTTGGATCATCGGCGAGAAGTCGCGAACCGTCGCGGTCTTGCAGCCAGATCGAAACCGGCGGTGCTGCGACATCGACATCCGATCAGGAGTTGACGGGGAAACTCTTGTAGCGGCGGGGGACTCGGGCACGGTGACGGATTCTCGGCTGCGGTGTCCGAATCCGGCTTGCGGAACCGACACGCCGATGGCCGCCATTCGTGGGGATCGGCGCGAGGAAGGCGGGCGAGGAAACGGCCTCCGACTTTGGGAGAACGACGACCTCGTCCCGCGGGCGGACGACGTGTTCCAGGAACGGCTCTACTGCGTCCGCTGGCGCCCGCCGCGACTGGATGCGCTGCTTGAAGCGGAACAACATGCGCACGCGTCGCGCCCGTTCGCCAGATCTGTACCGGACTGGGTAGATCTCGACCGATCTATTGGGTCGCTGGTCGATCTGCTCGACCCAGCCGGGCGACGGCAGGTCGCGGCCCTGCGCAAACGCGACTGGCTCGCAGAGGACCGTGCGCTCGATGTAGCGCGCCTGGAGGTCGAAACTCAACGTGGCAGTGGACGCCCGAAGAACGGCCGTAAGGAGGCTGCGTACCGGCTAAGAATCGCGAAGGAGACGGTCCAGCGACGCCGAGCGCAGGTCAAAGCCCTCGCGAAGTCGATTCCGGGAGCGTTGTATCGGGCAGTCGACGCCTCCGATCAGGAGCGGGAGGCCTATGCGCTCGGCCTCCTGCGTGACCGCTTCGCGGACTGGCAGGCGCGAGGGTATATCCCAAGTCGAGCGATCACGCCGGGCGTCAAGACGGCTGAGCCGATTCGGACGCGCGGATGGACGCACTGGCATCATTTGTTTACCCCACGACAACTCCTGGTGCACGGAAAACTGGCCGAAGTGTCCGCGACTTCAGGGTCTTTCGACGAGGCCAAGGTGGCGTGCCTGTTCGGGATTGGGCGCGCTGCGGACTGGAACAGCAGGCTGTGCCGCTGGGATTCGAGTGCTGCAAACGAGAAAGTCGCGGAGACGTTCAGCAATCAAGCGCTGAACACAATGGACTCGTTCGCAGCCAAGGGCCTAGTGGCTCTGGACAATTCATGGTACGTCGCCATCCACAAGGCGAGTCGTGCGACAAGTGGGAGAGTTTCGCCTTCTGATGCACGAATGATCGAGGTGCAGTCGGACCTGTGGATAACGGATCCTCCTTACGCCGACGCTATCAACTACCACGAGCTCTCGGAGTTCTTTCTGGCCTGGTACGAGAAGCGACTGTCCGCGACAATTCCGGACTGGTACACAGACAGTAAGCGCGCCCTGGCTGTCCGCGGCGCAGGAAGCAGTTTCCGGAGGAGCATGGTCGACTGCTACCGGAATCTCGCTGCCCACATGCCGGACGACGGCTTCCAAGTCGTCATGTTCACCCACCAAGACGCATCGGTCTGGGCCGATCTCACACTGATCCTCTGGGCGGCGGGGCTACGGGTCACCGCCGCGTGGACCATAGCTAGTGTCCGGCAGAAAACCCCTCAAGTTGTTGATTCTACGGGATATCTCGCGGATTTCAGGTGGCGAAGATCGCCCGAATCCCGTATTCTTTGGGGGTGATTCCCCAAGAATCGGCCCATTTCGGGCAGATCTTCGCGACATTGACATCATGAGAGAAGTTCACAGGTCACAGCTCCAGCTCGGTGAGGTGTCCATCGACAAGATCCGGATCAACCCGAAGTCGCGGGACGATATTCCCGCGGTGCTGAAAGGGCTGCAACACATCTGGTCTGACGAGGCATTGCGCGAGCAGTTGTATGCGCTGCTGGACGAGCATATTCTGCCGGAGGCCGACCGCACGGTCGGGCGTCCGGGAATGGACCTGTGGCAGATCCTTGTGTTGGGAGTCCTGAAGCAGGGGTTGGGCTGCGACTTCGACCGTCTTCATGAATTGACGAACCATCACGATACGATACGCGCATTCCTGGGCCACAGCGACTTCGGTGACGAGACGCATTACGAGTACCAGACGGTGGTTGACAACGTGTCGTTGTTGACGCCGGAGTTGTTGTCGGCGGTGGGGCGCCTGGTGGTGGAGAGTGGTCACAAGGTCGCTAAAAAAAAGCCTGGCGAGCCATTGCGCGGGCGGTGTGATTCGTTCGTGGTCGAAACCGACGTGCACTATCCCACGGATGTCAGCCTGTTGTGGGACGCGGTGCGTTGTCTGGTGCGGGAGACCGGACGGGCGGCTGCGCAGCACGGGGTGCGCGGTTGGCGTCAGTGGAGCCACCTGACGCGAGAGGTCAGGAACCTGTTCAACAGGGTGCGCTCGACGCGGCGAGCGAAGCGGCACCCGGAGCGGGTGGAGGCGTATGTGGAGCGCTGCCGGGGGCTGGTTGAGCGCGCGGATTCAACGCTGGACGCGTTGCGGGATCAGGGCGCGGCGGAAATCACCTGCTGCTCGATTGCCGGCTTTGTCGCGCATGCGCGCCGGCAGATGGATCAGGTGGAGCGGCGGCTTCTGCGTGACGAGACGATTCCTCACTCGGAGAAGGTCTTTTCGATTTTCCAGGAGCACACGCGATGGATTTCGAAAGGCAAGGCGGGGACGCCGGTTGAACTCGGAGTTCCTGTCGCCCTGATCGAAGACCAGTTTGGATTCATCCTTCACCATGAGGTTCTGTGGAAGGGCGAGGATGTGGACGTGGCGGTGCCGATGGTGCAGGAAGCGCAGGCGCGGTATCCGGAGTTGCGGGCGTGCAGTTTCGACCGGGGCTTTCACAGTCCTGACAACCGGGTCCGGCTCGATGGGCTGCTTGATGTCAACGCCTTGCCGGGCAAAGGATATCTTTCGAAGGCCAACCAGGAGCGGGAAGCGGAGGAGTCGTTTGTGGCGGCGCGGCGTGCGCATCCGGCGGTCGAGTCTGCCATCAATGGATTGGAGCATCGCGGACTCGACCGTGTTCGAAGCCATGGCGCGGATGGGTTTGCGCGCACGGTTTCCTTGTCGGTGCTGGCGGCCAACCTGCATCGCATCGGGTTGCTTCTGCAGAAGCGTGAGCGCAAACGACGACAACGCGTCGCCTGACTCAGCCGGTTCTTGCAAGTACCATCGGATTGCTGCCGCCGCAAGACGGCAGGGTGTTACTGTCCTTGGAATAGGGCATCCGGGCTGATCTCCTGCTCTTCGCTACCCGCAGTCTGGCCGGACTGCCTCCCTCGCGGCCGGATTCGCCCCCGAAATCACGTCCACGATCCACGAATTCGTCTCAGAATCTCGCTCGAAACGGGGGTTTTCTGGCTGCCACTAGCTACGGAGACGAACTCGGCGCTAAAGGTCGGTAACTATGTCCAGGGCACCGTGCTGATGGTGTTGCGCAAGCAGATCTCGGACGAGTCGGCGTTTCTCGACGAGGTGGTTCCCGAGGTCGAGACGGAGGTCGAAAACCAGATCGCCTCCATGTTCCGACTCGATGACCGCGAGGCCCCGAACTTCTCCGACGCCGACTACCAGCTCGCGGCCTACGCAGCCGCGCTGCGTGTCCTGACGCAGTACCGCACCATCGAAGACGTCGACATTGCGTACCAGCTCTCGCGTGAACCCCGTGTCGGCGAAGCGAATCCCATCGAACGGATCATCGAAGACGCGGTGAAGACCGCGAGCCATGCCCTCGTCCCACGGGGCCTGCCGGCGCATCTGTGGCGGCGACTCGGTCCGGAGGAGAAGCTGTATCTGAAGGGCCTCGAAGTCGAGAGTCACAGCGACTTCCGCGCCGGCGTCTATCAAGAGTTCGCCCGCGGCTTCGGCGTGCAGGACTACCGCACTCTGATCCGCACCGGCAAAGCGAACGAGACGCGGCTGAAGACAGCCACCGAGTTCGGAACCCGCGAGTTGGGAGATTCCCCCTTCGGACGGAGCCTCGTTCGCCACGCCCTATATGCCGTCATGTGCGCCGCGGAGAGCGACGGTGATCCCATGAACAGCCTCACGTGGCTGCGTACTGAGCTGTCGGACTATTGGCCGCAGCGCGAGGGGCTGACGCTGATTCTCCAGTACTTGGCCACCATCGAGATCGACCACTGGCGCAGGGATGCCGCCGCCGCGCGGATCGTGGCGGGAGCTGTGCACAACGACCATGTGTGAGGGTCTCTCACCGGGCCGGGCTCTGGCGCCATTGGCGACGACGCACGTTGATTGAACGACACTCCTCCCGCCGCCGGCCGCTCGACGCGAGCTTCTTGCGTCCCCGTCTGGAGGGCGCGAAAGCGTACGATCGCATCGCAGGCTACTTCTCATCCTCCATCCTAGAAGTCGCGGGAGAGGCGTTCGACCGCGTACAAGGCATAGTGCGGATCATCTGCAACTCGCACATGTCGCGCGCCGATGCGGAGATCGCTAGGGCTGCTAGGGCGGCCATGCGGCGCGAGTGGTGTGAGTCGCGGCCGGAGGCGCTCGGCGATCCCGTGCGGCCACGCTTTCGGCGTCTCTACGACGGCCTCCGGTCCGGCAAGCTGGCCGTCCGCGTTTTGCCAGATGATGCTTTCGGTCTCATCCACGGAAAGGCGGGAGTGATCACGCTTGCAGACAAACGTCAAACCTGCTTCATGGGCAGCGCGAACGAATCGGCTAGTGCGTTCCGACTCAACTATGAATTGATCTGGGAGGACGACGCTCCGGAGGCCGTCGAATGGGTGCAGCAGGAATTCGATGCGCTTTGGGCATCGCCTTTCGCAGTGCAACTTGCGGAGTTTGTCGTCTCCGATCTCGACCGTCTAGCCCGGCGCGAGGCGATCCCGGACGTTGACCGTTGGCGCAAAGACCCAGCTCCGGCATCCGTGTTCATCGAGGCGCCAGTCTACCGCCGGGAGGTGGGATTGTGGGAGCATCAGAAGTACTTCGTGAAGCTCGCCTTCGATGCCCACCAAGGTCCTCACGGCGCCCGCTTCGTGCTGGCGGATCAAGTCGGCCTTGGCAAGACGCTCCAGCTTGCGATGGCGGCCCAGCTCATGGCCATGGTCGGGGACAGGCCCGTGCTCGTATTGGCGCCGAAGTCGCTTGTCGGCCAGTGGCAGGGCGAACTCGACGCGCTACTCGGCCTGCCATCGGCGGTGTGGGATGGACGACAGTGGGTGGACGAGCGGGGCATCGAGCATCCGGCCGTCGGTCCTGAGTCGATTCGTCGATGCCCGCGCCGCATTGGGATCGTGTCGACCGGCTTGATCACGCGAGGTTCGGAGGCTGCGGACCTCCTGGCACACATGCCGTTCGAATGCGTGATCCTGGATGAGGCGCACCGTGCGCGCCGACGGCGTCGCGGCACCGACGCGGCGTTCAAGCCGGCCGATCCGAACAACCTTCTGCGCTTCCTCTGGGAGATCTCCCCGCGCACGAAGAGCCTACTCCTCGCGACGGCGACACCGGTCCAGCTCCATCCGATTGAAGCTTACGATCTGCTTGATGTGTTGGCCCGCGGGTCCGACGCCGTGCTTGGCGGACCGGGCAGCCGGTGGCGCAACGCTCGGGCTTCGCTTGATCTCATGCTAGGCAACGTCTCGCCGCCCAAGGGATTCGACGAGCGCTGGGAATGGTGGCGCAATCCCCTGCCGCCCCGTTCGGAGGGGAAGGACTTCCAGATCCTTCGCAACTCGCTCCGTCTTGCCGACGGTGCCGCGTACGCGCTTGGCAGCGCAATAGACGACTTGCGACCGCCCGACCGCCAACGCATCGTGCAGGGGTTCGACGGTCTGGTGGAACACCATAACCCGTACATCCGGACGATCGTGCTGCGAACGCGCGAGTACCTCGAAACGACGATCGACCCGGAGACAGGCGAGCCGTACCTGACACCGGTCAGGGTTCGGCTTCACGGCGAGTCCGATGCCGACGCCATCAGGTTTCCGCCGTTTCTAGAGGAAGCGTACGGCGCAGCGGAGGCTTTCTGCGAACTGCTGGCGAACCGGGCGAGCACAGGGTTCTTCCGCACGCTCTTGCTGCGCCGCATGGGGAGCACGATGGAGGCCGGGCGGCTGACCGTGCAGAAGATCCTGGAGCACTGGCGTGGGTTCGACGCAGCGGAGGACGATGACGAGTTGGAGGACACGCTTCCGGCGCTGACCGACGAGGAACGCGATACTCTGCTGCGGGTGCTACGGGCGCTGGAGGCCAACCGCGAGCAGGATCCCAAGTACGCGGTCTTGCGGCGGATGCTCGTCGACGAGGGGTGGTTGCGTCTGGGCTGTGTGGTCTTCAGTCAGTACTTCGACTCCGTCTGGTGGCTGGCGAACCGGCTGACGGCTGAACTTCCGGAAGAGCCGATCGGGGTCTACGCCGGCGCGAACCGGTCCGGAATAGTGCAAGGCGGCGGTTTCGAACGACGCCAGCGGGACGGGCTGAAGAACGCTGTGCGCGACGGCCGCGTGCGGCTGCTGCTCGGCACGGACGCGGCCTCGGAAGGGTTGAACCTGCAACGCCTCGGTACCCTCATCAACCTCGACCTGCCCTGGAATCCGTCGCGGCTTGAACAGCGCAAGGGACGAATCCAGCGCATCGGGCAGACCCGTTCCGAGGTGGACATCTACAACATGCGGTACGCGAACTCGGTTGAGGATCGCGTGCGGCAGCTACTGTCTCACCGCCTCCAGGGAATCTCACAGCTCTTCGGTCAACTGCCGGACACACTGGAAGACGTCTGGGTGCAGGTGGCGCTGGGCAGGGTCGAGCAGGCGCGCCAGACCATCGACGCCGTGCCGAAGCAGCATCCGTTCGCGCTCCGTTACCACGAAATCACGCACGTCGACTGGGAATCGTGCGCGCGCGTCCTCGATGACGACGCTAGGCAGCGGAGCCTCGCTCGCGGGTGGACGGACCGAGCGAACGGTGACGGACAGAAGGATGAACCGTCTGCCAGATAGGGCGGACGACAACGGAGCGCCCACAGCAGTGCCACCTGAATAGGGAAGAGCAGGCAACACTCTGGAGTAGGTGTCGCAACGGAAGCACGGCTTTCCCCCTATCGATGCACCATGGTCGTGACATTCACGCGAACATTTCACATTCGCACACCAGCGGCAGACAAGTCCTCCGAGATCCTGCTATGCTGTCAACTTACCAATGACCGACGCTAGCCCGGAAGATTCGCGGCGGGTGTGATTTTCGGTACAGACACAAGAGCCTCCGCGTGGTACAAGTGTAGTGGCAACAAGCACTTACACCACCACGGAGGCCCCTGCGTGACGACCGACACTGTATCACAGACTGTTCTGTTCCCGGATCTGTTCGACAAGCCGCTGTTCGCCCAGTTCAACCAGGAGCAGGCCAGCTCCGACGGCGGGGCGGTTCTGCTGAAGGCCGCCGAGCGCGTCTACGGTCTGGTCAAGGCGTTCGCCGGGTGCCTGTTCGACAAGCGGGCGCCGGACAAGACCCGTCACACGCTCGCGGACCTGGTCGGCCAGCGCATCTTCGGCATCGCCTGCGGCCATCCCGACTGCAACGACGGCGACCACCTCGCCGACGACCCGGTGCACAAGCTGTTGCTCGACAGAGACCCGGTTTCGGGTGAGCGCCTGGCATCGCAGCCGACCCTGTCGCGGTTCGAGAACGCGTTCAACCGCTGCGCGCTCTACCGCATGGCGGACGAGTTGGCGACGCGGGTCATCGAGCGCCATCGCCGCCGTCTGGACGGGCAGGCGCGGTGCATCACCATCGACCTGGACCCGACGGACGACCCGACGCACGGGGCGCAGCAGTACACCCTGTTCAACGGGTACTACGACAACTGGTGCTACCTGCCGCTGCTGGCCTTCCTGCGCTTCGACCGCGAATCCGAGCAATATCTGTGCGCGGCGCTGCTGCGGCACGGCAAGGCGGTCGCCTCCGACGGAACGGTCGGGCTGTTGTCGCGTTTGCTGCCGCTGGTGCGCCGGGCGTTTCCGCGGGCACGCATTCTCGTTCGGCTCGACGGGGGCTTTGCCAGCCCGGCGGTCTTCGACTTCCTGGAGGCGCAGCCGCGGCTCGATTACGTGGTCGCGATGGCGAAGAACGCGGTCCTGCTGCGACACGCCGAGCCGGCCATGCTGGTGGCGCGGGCGCGCACTTGGCGCAGCGACCAGACCGAGCACGTCTACACCGAGACCGACGAGTATCGGGCCGGCAAATGGAGTCACGCGCGCCGCGTCGTGATCAAGGCCGAGGTCGTTCGCCTCGGGGACCGCGAGCCGCGGGACAACCCGCGCTTCGTGGTGACGAACCTGCGGCAGACGCCGCGCTTCATCTACGAGAAGGTCTACTGCGCGCGCGGCGACGTCGAGAACCGGATCAAGGAGCTGAAGGCCCTGCAGATCGACCGCACGAGTTGCCAGAAGTTCTCACCGAACCAGTTGCGCGTCCTGCTGACGGCCGCCGCCTACGTGCTGATGCAGGAGTTGCGGTTGCGCGCCGCCGACACCGCGTGTGCCCGCGCACAGGTGCCTTGGCTGCGCGACCGGCTGCTGAAGCTCGGCGTCCAGGTGGTGCGCTCGGTGCGTCGCATCGTCCTGCGCCTGCCGCGCGCGACACCGGACTTGGTGGCGTGGCGACAGATCGCGTTCGCGCTCGGGGCGCGCACCGGATAGCGTTCTGTCGCACGTCATATCGCTGCCGGCCGGTCGGCTGCCAAGCGCCCGCAACGGGGACGTGTGTGCAGCTATCGTCTTCGGCACCCGTCATCACGTCCATGGGGTGATCAACGACAATTACTTTGACCGGTCGGCGAGCACGCGATCGGTCGTTTCGAGGTTGCACGCAGAGTCGTGTGAGACTGCCCGTTTTCCTGGTGGAGGACGGGTTGGTCACGGATGCGCAGGTTCGGCGATTTCGCGAGAAACGGATGTCTGGGAAAACGTTGGCGGCGGCCGCGGCAGCGGCGGGCATGAGCGAGCGGACGGCGCGTCGTTGGCAACAGCGCGGCGCGTTGCCGTCGACGACGAACGCGCCACGGACGTGGCGGACGCGGGAGGACCCGTTCGCCGAGGTGTGGGAGTCGGAGGTGGTTCCGCAGTTGGTGGCCGACACCGACGGCCGGCTGCAAGTGCTGACGTTGTTCAAAGCGCTGTGCGTGCGGCATCCGGGCCGTTTCCAAAGGGGGCAGCTACGGACGCTGCAGCGGCGGGTTCGGGACTGGCGGGTGCAGTACGGTCCGGACCGCGAGGTGTACTTCGAGCAGGTGGCGGTTCCGGGTCGGGAAGCGGCGTTCGACTTCACGGACGCGAGCGACCTGGGGGTGACGATCCGGGGCGTGCCCTTGCCGCACCTGCTGTTCGAGTGGGTGCTCAGCTACAGCAAGTGGACGTATGTGGGACTGGCGCTGAGCGAGACGTTCGAGGCGCTGGTGGCCGGCCTGCAGGGGGCGCTTTGGATGCTGGGCGCGGTGCCAGCGTTGCTTCGTCACGACAACCTGTCGGCGGCGACGCACGAGCTGAAGCGCAGCGGTGGCCGCCAGCTGACGGCTCGGTTCAAGCAGGTGCTGGACCACTACGGGCTGGACTCGTCGAGGATCCGGCCGGGGAAGGCGCACGAGAACGGGGTGGTCGAGCAATCGCACTTCCGCACGAAGACAGCCATCGAGCAGGCGCTGCTGCTGCGGGGCGACCGAGACTTCGATGACGAGTCCTCCTACCTGCGCTTCGCACGAGCGGTCGTCGACGAGGAGCGGAACCGGCCGGCGGCGGCACGGCTGGCCGAGGAGCGGGCGTTTCTGCGGCCGTTGCCGGCGTCGCGGATCCCGGAGTACACGACGTTCCGGTGCAGGGTGCGCAAGTGGAGCACGATTCGCCTCGGCAACCGGATCTATTCGGTACCGTCGCGTCTGATCGGTCACACGGTCGAGGCGCGTCAGCACCCGTCGACGGTTGAAATCCTGTACGGCGGCCGGGTGCTGTGCACGATGCCGCGTCTTCGAGGCGCGGCGGACCACCGGATCGACTATCGCCACATCATCGCGAGCCTGGTCCGCAAGCCGGGCGCCTTTGCGCGGTACCGCTTCCGCGAAGAGCTGTTCCCGTCGCTGACGTTCCGCGCGGCGTATGACGCGCTGGGGCGGACGCACGGCGAGCGGGCCGACGTCGAGTATGTGCGGCTACTGCACCTGGCGGCCTCGACCAGCGAGCGTCAGGTCGAGACGACGCTTCGGGCTCGTCTCGACGCCGGCGACACGTGCGAGTACGCCAGCGTGCAGGCCGAAGTGCGTCCGCCGGTCCCGACCGTGCCGGTCGTAGACATCCCTCGCCCCGACCTGACGCGGTACGACGCGTTGTTGACCGGAGGCCTGCACGGATGACGGCGCCGAGCACGCAGGTGACGACTCTGCTGACGCAGTTCAACCTGACGACGGCGTCCGAGGAGCTGGTGCCGCGGTTGACGCAGGCAGGCCACCACGACGCGCTGCCGGTGTTGCTGGAAGTGTTCGAGGCGGAAGCCGAGGCGCGACGCCAGCGGCGGATTGCCCGGTTGCGCCGGACCTCGCGTCTGCCGCCCGGCAAGACATTCGAGACCCTCGACACGGGTCGGTTGCCGGGCCCGGTCGTTCAGCAATTGAAGACACTGGCCAGCGGGGCGTTCCTCGAGACGGCGACCAATGTGCTGGCTTTCGGCCTGCCTGGCGTCGGCAAGAGCCACGCGCTGTGCGCCGTCGGGCACGCGCTGGTTGAGGCTGGCCACAGCGTGTTGTGCGTCCCGGCCTACGCCCTGGTCCAGGAACTGCTCGGCGCGAAACGCGACCTCGACCTGCCCCGGGCGCTGCGCAAGCTCGACCTCTTCGAGGCGATCCTGCTCGACGATCTCGGCTACGTGCAGCAGAGTCCCGACGAGGCCGAGGTGCTGTTCACGTTGCTGGCCGAGCGCTACGAGCGGCGTTCGGTAATGGTGACCAGCAACCTGGTGTTCAGCCAGTGGGACCGGATCTTCCGTGACCAGATGGCCACTGCCGCGGCGATCGACCGCTTGGTACACCACTCGGTCGTGCTCGAGTTCGACGTGCCGAGCTTTCGGACCGACCCGTCACGGCCCACGTCATCGGCGCCATCACCGCCGCCTGTGCCTCGCGGACGTCCGCCAGGCCCCCTGTTGCCACGGCGCCGCCGACCTGCGAGTTCGTGAAGCCTTCCGCCAGTTGCCCGGTATTGCGGGCCGAGCGGAGGATTCGCGCGCGGCCGAGCGTCAACGCCCATCCAGACTGTGGTCGGCGCGCGCGATAGCGCCGCCTCCAGGCTCGCCTGGCGCAACTACGGACGCCGCTCGTCCCCACGGTTGCCGCGTGCGCCAGACGAGCCTTCCGCGGCACTCGATGGGTCGCTCGACGGAACGCCCTCTTCGGTTCGTCGTCGTCGACCACACCGTCCGGCCCAGCCGGCCGTTCCGTCTCGCGAGGGTACCCCGACCGGGCATGACCAGCACCGACGTCCGGCTCGGAACCACTCGCGTTCAGTTTCCTTCAGATCTCAGTGACCGTTGACACATGAGGGCCTCTGATCCTCTCAACCGGCCAAAATGGTTGACGCTGACCGGCCAAAGTAGTTGACGCCGAACATGGGGCGCTCAACCACGCCGCCACGCGTGGTTGAGGACGTTCCGGGGGCCACCCGCCGGTCACTACCCGCCGTCGGTGACCGAATCCGGTCTCGTCACCGCCTCCCGGAGGCCGAGTCCGGGACGTCGTGCATGATGCGGGCTAGGCGGAAGTTTCCAGGCCGATCGCGCATAAGTCACTGTTGGTGGCGGAGTTACAGGTTTCGAAGGTGTTGGGTGCTGGCTACATTTTCGGGGTGACTCCCAGCAGCTCGAAGCTGCGTTGCTGCACGGGTGTGGGCTTGGTGAGCATGGTGAAGGTGGCGTCGCCGTCGGCCACCCGCATGGTGTTGGCGGTCAGGGTGCCGAGGTCGGCGAGCAAGGTTCGGAAGCTGTGCACGGGCAGGTCGTCTTCGGTGCGCTTTCCGGCGGCCTTGGCGCGTGCGGCGGGCGAGCGCCTGGCCTTCTGGACCACCGAGGCGCGCTGTCGTTCGGCGGCGGCCGGGTCGTGGTCGTCGAACAGGAGCGGCTTGAGGGCCTGGCGCATGTGCCACTCGACGTAATAGGCGAGCATGCACAACAGGACGTGGGCGCGCACCCGGTCGGCGCGGCGGTGGTGGATCGGCCGTACCTTCAGGTCGACGGTCTTGAGGGACCGAAAGGCGCGCTCGACCTTCGCCAGGTCCTTGTAGGCGCGCACGGTCTGGGCGGCATCGAAGTGTTCGGGCTCGACGTTGGAACGGACGATGTAGAGCCCGTCGAGTTGCTGCTCGTCCGCGATCCCGGCTTCGTCGCGCTGGAACGAGAAGGACTCGTCGGTGATGTTGGTGACGAAGTGCTTGGCGACCTTGTAGCGGTTGATGACCTTGCCGACGCGCATGCCGATGGCGGCGGCCCCGCGTAGGGGGGTCTTCGGTCGCCGGGTGGCGGCGACAATCGGTTCGAGTTCCTTCTCGGTGGCGGCGAGCAGTTCGTGTCGCTTGCGCTGCCGCTCGGCGGCGAGCAGCGGATTGCGGCAGACGATCAGACGCTCACCGGGGAACTCCTCGCTGGTGACCTCGGCGAGGTCACGTTGGTCGAACAGCGACGCGCTGACGGTTCCTGCCGCCAGCAGCTTGCGGATGGTCGGTGCGCGCAGTGTAGTGATCCAGCGCAGCCCGTCGACCTCGGCGAGGTCCTCTCGGATGCGGGCCGCGGTCAGCATCCCGCGGTCGCCGACGAGCACCACGCGGTGGAGGCCGAAACGGGTGCGGATCTTGTCGACCTGCGCGGCGACGGTGTTGGGGTCGCTGGTCGAGCCTTCGAAGACCTCGACGGCGACCGGACACCCGGTGGCGGTGCAGAGCAGACCGAAGACGATCTGGAGCGTGCCCTTCTTGCGGTCGCGGCTGTGTCCGCGCTGGGCGAGTTCGCAGTGCGTCCCCTCGACGTAGCTGGAGGTCAGGTCGTAGAGCACGAGGGTGTGTTCCTGGAGGTGGCGCTTGGCGAGGCGCTGCTCGATGACCGCCTGCCGCTCGACGAGCCAGTCCATCGCGGCGTACAGCTCCTTCGGGTCGACGGCGCCGAGGTCGAGCATCTGGCCGAGCGTGGAGACGGCGCTTTCGGGCGTCAGAGCGCGGGCGGTGGCGAGCTTCGACTGCGCGTCGATGACGCGGGCGACGAGCAGTGCGAGGACGAGGTCGCGGAGGCGGCCGGGACTGCGGGCGAGGATGGCCGCCAGTCCGAGCTTGCGGACGGTGGCGAGCACGGCGGCGACGTGGCCGTGTGGGAGGCTTCGGAGGCAGGTGAAGGCGTCATCGGGACTGACGAGTCGCTCGCCGCGGAGGGTGCGGCGCAGGGCGTTGATGGCGACGTCGGGGAGCTTGGAGAGGTTGGCGAGGGTACGCTTCTTGACGCGGCCGCGGTCGCGGAAGGACTCTCGGAGGAGGATGGCGGGGGGCGAGGAGCGGTTGGGGACGCTCTCGATATACATGGATACCATTATCCCGCGTTAAGGCATATATTGCAAGGGAATACAAGACGTTCATCCCTGCCATTACATGGCTACATTTCACCGGATACGACCCGCAAAAAACCCCGTAAAGCCTTTAGAATCTATGGGTTCCGGGACAATGACCGCGGAAACTTCCGGCTAGGCAGGTTGCATACGATCCGCAACTCAGGGGCCGAACGCGCGCCCGAACAGCTGTTCATCCGACTTGGCCTCGCCGTGCGGTCGGGAAGGTGCCGCAGTTCCGCTGCCTCGCTTCCACTGCTGCCACGAAAATCTGGTCGACGTACGTAAGCGTGCGGGTCATTCCGGGCCCTGATTCATCCCGCGACGCCCCCGGCCGTACCCGGCGCGAATCGCACGCGCCGCTGGGTAACGACCCCGGGTGCCGGCCGCCAGTGACGGCCAACCGTCTTGTCCGTTCGGTCTCCACTGAGACGCCCGCATCACACCCTCGCCGAGTTCCGCGGCCGCGCCGGACGACTCCAAGTGCGTCCGCTTGCCGCGGCGTCAGAACGACTGCAACGATTGAGCGTTTCCTTCCCCATTCGCCCTGTGACGAAGGACGACGACGGGGGGCGTCCCACACTCCACAAAGTATTCACGGCCACGACGCACACATTTCTATCCCATCTACGTAGCTCCAGTAGGTGCAACCATCATTCCCTCCATGCCCAACGATACGTGGCCGCCTAGCCCGGAAGATTCGCGGCGGGTGTGATTTTCGGTACAGACACAAGAGCCTCCGCGTGGTACAAGTGTAGTGGCAACAAGCACTTACACCACCACGGAGGCCCCTGCGTGACGACCGACACTGTATCACAGACTGTTCTGTTCCCGGATCTGTTCGACAAGCCGCTGTTCGCCCAGTTCAACCAGGAGCAGGCCAGCTCCGACGGCGGGGCGGTTCTGCTGAAGGCCGCCGAGCGCGTCTACGGTCTGGTCAAGGCGTTCGCCGGGTGCCTGTTCGACAAGCGGGCGCCGGACAAGACCCGTCACACGCTCGCGGACCTGGTCGGCCAGCGCATCTTCGGCATCGCCTGCGGCCATCCCGACTGCAACGACGGCGACCACCTCGCCGACGACCCGGTGCACAAGCTGTTGCTCGACAGAGACCCGGTTTCGGGTGAGCGCCTGGCATCGCAGCCGACCCTGTCGCGGTTCGAGAACGCGTTCAACCGCTGCGCGCTCTACCGCATGGCGGACGAGTTGGCGACGCGGGTCATCGAGCGCCATCGCCGCCGTCTGGACGGGCAGGCGCGGTGCATCACCATCGACCTGGACCCGACGGACGACCCGACGCACGGGGCGCAGCAGTACACCCTGTTCAACGGGTACTACGACAACTGGTGCTACCTGCCGCTGCTGGCCTTCCTGCGCTTCGACCGCGAATCCGAGCAATATCTGTGCGCGGCGCTGCTGCGGCACGGCAAGGCGGTCGCCTCCGACGGAACGGTCGGGCTGTTGTCGCGTTTGCTGCCGCTGGTGCGCCGGGCGTTTCCGCGGGCACGCATTCTCGTTCGGCTCGACGGGGGCTTTGCCAGCCCGGCGGTCTTCGACTTCCTGGAGGCGCAGCCGCGGCTCGATTACGTGGTCGCGATGGCGAAGAACGCGGTCCTGCTGCGACACGCCGAGCCGGCCATGCTGGTGGCGCGGGCGCGCACTTGGCGCAGCGACCAGACCGAGCACGTCTACACCGAGACCGACGAGTATCGGGCCGGCAAATGGAGTCACGCGCGCCGCGTCGTGATCAAGGCCGAGGTCGTTCGCCTCGGGGACCGCGAGCCGCGGGACAACCCGCGCTTCGTGGTGACGAACCTGCGGCAGACGCCGCGCTTCATCTACGAGAAGGTCTACTGCGCGCGCGGCGACGTCGAGAACCGGATCAAGGAGCTGAAGGCCCTGCAGATCGACCGCACGAGTTGCCAGAAGTTCTCACCGAACCAGTTGCGCGTCCTGCTGACGGCCGCCGCCTACGTGCTGATGCAGGAGTTGCGGTTGCGCGCCGCCGACACCGCGTGTGCCCGCGCACAGGTGCCTTGGCTGCGCGACCGGCTGCTGAAGCTCGGCGTCCAGGTGGTGCGCTCGGTGCGTCGCATCGTCCTGCGCCTGCCGCGCGCGACACCGGACTTGGTGGCGTGGCGACAGATCGCGTTCGCGCTCGGGGCGCGCACCGGATAGCGTTCTGTCGCACGTCATATCGCTGCCGGCCGGTCGGCTGCCAAGCGCCCGCAACGGGGACGTGTGTGCAGCTATCGTCTTCGGCACCCGTCATCACGTCCATGGGGCGCTCAACCACGCCGCCACGCGTGGTTGAGGACGTTCCGGGGGCCACCCGCCGGTCACTACCCGCCGTCGGTGACCGAATCCGGTCTCGTCACCGCCTCCCGGAGGCCGAGTCCGGGACGTCGTGCATGATGCGGGCTAGATTCACAATCCAGCAAGAGTCGATCTTGGGGCTCTTCACCGGAGAGACTTTCTATTCCAGTATCGACGCGTCCATACGCGAAGCTGTATTGAATGCCATCGACGCAGTAGGCCGTCAACAAGACGCTGACCCGTCTCTTTCAGTGGAAATAACCGTCAAGTTCGACAGGCAGTCACGAACAGTCACTGTCGCGGACAACGGCGACGGGATGGGGAAGGCTGAAGTTACACAGCTCTTTACCAAAATCGGCTCTTCGGCTGCAACGATTACGACAGCCGCTAAAGACGGCAAATATCGCGCGGTCGGCGAGTTCGGAATAGGGGTACTTAGCTACTTCTTAACCTGCCAAGATTTCGAATTGCACTCCCTACGCGCTGGGGATGAACCGATAGGCCTTAAGTTCTCGCGCGACATGCTAGACGGCCACACCCAGGCGCTTCCGATAGAACCTCGCCAAACCACCCAAGGAACGGAGCTTGTGCTATCCGTAAAAACCGAGAAGTACTTTAGTCACCTCGTCGAAAGATTTCCCTACTGGGTACGCCATGTCGACGGCCTTAGCGCCAAAGAGTATCCTGGTGGAACGGAAGTCCGCCAAGGTGGTTTGAGCAGAGAGATTAAGACGATTGACATATCCGCACCTGAATGGATTCACAAGACCGCGGTGGGTCCTCCGGTACTATTCGACTCGTGGGACAAGTTTGACGGATCCGCGCATGTAGATGTTCTCTACCGCGGCGTATTCGTTGATACGGTGTCTATTGACGGCCTTTGGGCCATCGCGGGTGCTATACACGTAGACCCCAAGCGCTTCAGGCCGAAGCTCAACCGCGAAGGTTTTGTTGGCGACACCCTGAAGGTCGAACTTGAGCCTGTTCTTCGCGCGGCTCATCCGCTGGTTTTGGAGCGTGCCATAGAATGCGTCCGTGACGTGCTAGGCGGTGAACGAACCAAACATTGGACCCTCGACCGCTGGGTAACGCTTTGGCTTGCGGTGCCTCGAAGCGGCGCGTACACGCGCGCGGCCACACTTTGGGACAGCGACTTTCGAACTAGAAAGGCCTTTCGACTTCTCGGACCGGCACAGAAAGACGAAGATGTGTCCGTTCAAGACCTCGTGGACTTGGGTGCAAAAGAGCTATATGTAGCTCCCTTGAACCTTCAGGCGACTGACCAGATTACTCAACAAGCAGTCCGCGTACTCCGAAACAGCGGCCGCCCGGTCGTCCAAGGGATCAGTCGGGACTCCAACTTTTTGGCAGGGGCGAGTCTCGTTGGCGCTTCCACTGGCGATCTTCTTGTCAACCACTTCCGAAGCGAACTGCCAACGCTGGTGTCCGTGGAGCAGGTCGCCGCGAGCGTCATTCGCCAAGAGACCGCGGTCAGTGTGTTTCAGGACCCACCGAATGTTAAACTCGTGCGTCTCGGCTCCAACGCCACGCCGGTCGTTCCCGTCGGTGAGGAAATATGGATAAACCTCGATTGCGACGCTGGACGCAAAATCCTTGAAGAGATATGTCGGCGGAACGAAGGGCACTTGGGCCTTTGGGCCGCGTGCATGAAGCACGCGGGACAGTACGCGCAACAGATCGCGAACATTCTTGTAGCCAGTCCGACCGTGGTCAATAAGCTCGGCCCAGTGAAGCGCGCGTTTCTCCGGAGCTTGGCGAAGTGAATCTGTTGCTTTTCATGGGCGCCGGCGCTTCGGTCGAACTCGGGGTGCCGGCAATGCGGGCCATGGCGGTTGAGCTTCATGGCCACCTCGCAAACCTGAAGTTGTCGTCTGCGGTGCTCAATCGCTTTGACAGCATGCTGTCGGATAGCGACTACGATATTGAACGATTCATCGAAGCTGTAGATGGCATAGTCGAGGGCACCGAGCAGCAGAAATTATTGGGTTTTCCGTTCGACGAGGAACTGAGTACAACTGTGCGGGTGATGAGGCAGGAGGCGGAATGGTATATACAACACGTATGCGAACGGCTTCGCGAGATAGAGGCCCGCGTTCTTTGGGGCCCGGTGTTTCGAAGATGTGCGGGGCACAAGATATGTTTTGCGACGACGAACTATGATCGATCGGTGGAGATCGGAGCTCGGTTCAACAGTGCGACCGTTGATGACGGGTTTGAGGTCGTTGACGGTAGAGAAGTCGTCGGTTGGAAGGGCGTGGATACTACAAGCGCTTTGCAACTTTTGAAGATTCACGGTTCCACCGACTGGTACCACGGAAGCGATGAGCGCGTCTACAAGTTGAGACACCCGATGCCGCTTTACGGGAACTTGGCTGTGGTGGACACGGGGAACGACGAATTGAGGATGAAGAGCGCTCTTGTGTTGCCAACCCGAGAGAAGCGAGTGAATCAACCACCGTACCCGGATCTGGTGACCAGGTTTAGAAACGCCGCGCAGACGTCGGATGTTGCCGTCTTCCTCGGAACATCGCTTAGGGATCCCGATATCTTGGACATATGCAGGCAATGCGCGGAGCGAGTACCTACGTACTTTGTGTCCAAGGATGGTGTGCCGGAGGGCGTTGGCACGGGCGCGAAGCTGAAGGTTGTTAAGCAAATGGCGAGCAAATTCATTACGTCGACATTGCCGGAGTTTCTCAGTACGGGCAGGACGGAGGGCCTGGAGGGTGGCAGGACATCGACTGACGGGCACGCTTCGGTTTTAGGCGGAAGTTTCCAGGCCGATCGCGCATAAGTCACTGTTGGTGGCGGAGTTACAGGTTTCGAAGGTGTTGGGTGCTGGCTACATTTTCGGGGTGACTCCCAGCAGCTCGAAGCTGCGTTGCTGCACGGGTGTGGGCTTGGTGAGCATGGTGAAGGTGGCGTCGCCGTCGGCCACCCGCATGGTGTTGGCGGTCAGGGTGCCGAGGTCGGCGAGCAAGGTTCGGAAGCTGTGCACGGGCAGGTCGTCTTCGGTGCGCTTTCCGGCGGCCTTGGCGCGTGCGGCGGGCGAGCGCCTGGCCTTCTGGACCACCGAGGCGCGCTGTCGTTCGGCGGCGGCCGGGTCGTGGTCGTCGAACAGGAGCGGCTTGAGGGCCTGGCGCATGTGCCACTCGACGTAATAGGCGAGCATGCACAACAGGACGTGGGCGCGCACCCGGTCGGCGCGGCGGTGGTGGATCGGCCGTACCTTCAGGTCGACGGTCTTGAGGGACCGAAAGGCGCGCTCGACCTTCGCCAGGTCCTTGTAGGCGCGCACGGTCTGGGCGGCATCGAAGTGTTCGGGCTCGACGTTGGAACGGACGATGTAGAGCCCGTCGAGTTGCTGCTCGTCCGCGATCCCGGCTTCGTCGCGCTGGAACGAGAAGGACTCGTCGGTGATGTTGGTGACGAAGTGCTTGGCGACCTTGTAGCGGTTGATGACCTTGCCGACGCGCATGCCGATGGCGGCGGCCCCGCGTAGGGGGGTCTTCGGTCGCCGGGTGGCGGCGACAATCGGTTCGAGTTCCTTCTCGGTGGCGGCGAGCAGTTCGTGTCGCTTGCGCTGCCGCTCGGCGGCGAGCAGCGGATTGCGGCAGACGATCAGACGCTCACCGGGGAACTCCTCGCTGGTGACCTCGGCGAGGTCACGTTGGTCGAACAGCGACGCGCTGACGGTTCCTGCCGCCAGCAGCTTGCGGATGGTCGGTGCGCGCAGTGTAGTGATCCAGCGCAGCCCGTCGACCTCGGCGAGGTCCTCTCGGATGCGGGCCGCGGTCAGCATCCCGCGGTCGCCGACGAGCACCACGCGGTGGAGGCCGAAACGGGTGCGGATCTTGTCGACCTGCGCGGCGACGGTGTTGGGGTCGCTGGTCGAGCCTTCGAAGACCTCGACGGCGACCGGACACCCGGTGGCGGTGCAGAGCAGACCGAAGACGATCTGGAGCGTGCCCTTCTTGCGGTCGCGGCTGTGTCCGCGCTGGGCGAGTTCGCAGTGCGTCCCCTCGACGTAGCTGGAGGTCAGGTCGTAGAGCACGAGGGTGTGTTCCTGGAGGTGGCGCTTGGCGAGGCGCTGCTCGATGACCGCCTGCCGCTCGACGAGCCAGTCCATCGCGGCGTACAGCTCCTTCGGGTCGACGGCGCCGAGGTCGAGCATCTGGCCGAGCGTGGAGACGGCGCTTTCGGGCGTCAGAGCGCGGGCGGTGGCGAGCTTCGACTGCGCGTCGATGACGCGGGCGACGAGCAGTGCGAGGACGAGGTCGCGGAGGCGGCCGGGACTGCGGGCGAGGATGGCCGCCAGTCCGAGCTTGCGGACGGTGGCGAGCACGGCGGCGACGTGGCCGTGTGGGAGGCTTCGGAGGCAGGTGAAGGCGTCATCGGGACTGACGAGTCGCTCGCCGCGGAGGGTGCGGCGCAGGGCGTTGATGGCGACGTCGGGGAGCTTGGAGAGGTTGGCGAGGGTACGCTTCTTGACGCGGCCGCGGTCGCGGAAGGACTCTCGGAGGAGGATGGCGGGGGGCGAGGAGCGGTTGGGGACGCTCTCGATATACATGGATACCATTATCCCGCGTTAAGGCATATATTGCAAGGGAATACAAGACGTTCATCCCTGCCATTACATGGCTACATTTCACCGGATACGACCCGCAAAAAACCCCGTAAAGCCTTTAGAATCTATGGGTTCCGGGACAATGACCGCGGAAACTTCCGTTTAGGGTGCCTTGTTACTATTCAGGACCCGGATGGTTCATCTGAAGACATCTGCGACGCGATCGAGAAGTTGGTTGAGAACGACGTCGCTGTAGATTTCGCGACGTTGAGCCCATTGCTTGGGCACGGGGATCGTACGGTCAGAAGTTTTGCCGTTGCTCTCATACCGAAGTCGCTGGATTCGGCAGAGTCGATGGCTCTGGCTGAGAAGTTGGGTAGCGTAGAGCCGGGCGGTTCGCTTGCGAGCGAATTGGGTATGCTGAGGAAGCTCGTGGAGAAAGGGACGGTTTCCGGGCTAAACGGAACCGGCGGCGGTGGTGGTGGTTAGGACAGTGATCGATATAGGTTTGTCAACTTCATCGGGGTTTCAGCTTGTAATTCCATTCGCCATGAAACTCATCGGGGACCAACGCCATTGCGTTCATCTGCTCCTTGGTCACCGTGACGCCGGTGGGATACTGTCTGTCATCGAGTTCGACCCGGACCCGGAGCCCTTCGGCGGTCCGAGTGTTCCCGATGCGGTCCACGATGGTCTCGTACGTCGTCAGCGGGGTGCTGCGCCAGTTCGCCGTGATGTGGCAGAAGAGCCGGTGCTCGATCTTGTTCCACTTGCTCGGCGCGGGACCGATACCCGTTGCTGCTACCCGAATCGGCGGTGATGTACAACGTCGTCGCCTGCGGGTAGGCCCGCCGGCCCATCTTGCGCCACCAGTGGCGAATCGAGGCCACGGCAAAGGCCGGCGTGTCGTAGTCGCGTCCAACGCTCACCGACGCTTCGTTGCGAGCCATGTCGTAGACGCCGTGGGGTATCGCCTTGCCCTCCGCGTCGCTCGGGAAGTCGCGCACCCGCACCGCCTCCGGCGTCCCCTTCGGCTGGCATCCCCGGCCCCGGTTGGCGAAGTTGCCTACCAACTCCTTCTTCTTCGTGTCGACCGAGATCACCGGCTCGCCAGCACGCAGAAGTCGGTCCGCGGTCGCGTTGATGTGCTCGAACTCCCAGCGTGTAAGCGGGTCCACCAGCGCTTCGAGCGCCGCCATGATACCGGGTTGGTCCTCCTCGATGCCGGGACGGCCAGCGCCCGGGGCTCGGATGCGGCCCGTTGGCGTTTCGCCGCGCGCAATCTCGCGGCGTCCCCGGCGAATCGTCTCCCGAGCCAGTCCAGTGGCTGACGAGACCAAGGCATCTCCGGCATACCCGATGGCCATCGACTCGGCAGCCGCCCATCGGCGACGACTGCGCTCGTCGAGCACCGGTGCCACCGCGACGTACTTCTCAACAATGGTCGCTTCCAGATCCAGGTCCCGCTTCACGCCGCCAGTATGGCCGGAACCCTTAAAGATAGCAACGTAATTTCCGGCAGGATTCTTAGATGGGCAACAAGGTGGGTTTGTGGCAGGGGGTTCGTTGTTTGCCGGTACCAGCGCGTGGTGGTGGTGTGCGAGGGGAGGATGGAAAGGAGATGGGTGGGCAACAGCTTCGGATTCGTGCCCGCCGACCTCACCTCCAGGCGATCGTCGTAGACCGCCACACCGATGGACCCGCGGCCGCCGCGCAATCCCGATGACGCAAGGCACTGGCCAGCGCTTCCCGCGTGGCGAGTATCGGGTAGAGGGGCTCGTCGATGCGATCCATGCGAGCCGGCTCGAACCACCCGGCGATCGGCAACGTCTCGCAGAGGAAGGCCTACACGACTCGTGGGCGCGCCTGCCCACGACGCTCCCGCATCCACCAGGAGGTCAAGCGACGTCGTGCTTGGCGATCCACTCGCGAAGCGCCGCGTCGATGCGCGTCTGCCATCCGCGACCGCCGGCCTTGAAGTGCCGGATCACGTCCGGTGAAAGCCGGATGGTGGTGGATACCTTCGGATTGGCGCTCGGTGGCCGGCCTCGGCGGACGGTCGCCTTGGCGAATTTCTCCGGCCAGCCATCGGTGGAGAGGTCCGGAGCGACGTCGTGTTCAGAACCTGGGGCCGTAGAGCGTTCGTTCCCGTTCATTGGCTTTCCTCATGCTGATGACCCGATGCGCCCCGTCGCGCGGCGTCCAGACGAGGACCACCATTGTCGCGTCGAGGAATCCGATCGTGATGAAGCGGTCCTCTCCGTACTCCTGCCGGTCGTCCTCGACGGTCAGCGTTGCGCCCGCGAACACTTCGTCGGCGCGGGCCATGTCGAGTCCCCGAGCCTCGAGGGTGGCAGTGCGCTTTGCCGTATCGAACTCGATCGGCACAATTCATGTTACTACAAAAATAGGATTTCATCCCGGATCGAATTTGCGCAAGACGACCGGCGCGATCAGATCGAGACGCCGGAATCTCCCCAGCTGCCGCCGATCAGCCCTGGCTTCTCCAGGGCAGAAGGCGGAAACGGGCGCGGGCGGGTCCTTACACCGGACCGCGTCATCCACACGGGTGGGTTTCAAGCACGGCTCGCCGGGGAACGCGCCGCGGCGATTCGGTGACCGTGCCCTTCATCGTCGCGGACCGGTCGCCGTGTAGCGGGCCAGGACGAGGTTGTCGAGCCTGATGTTCCGGGTCCAGATGAACTCGGCGTCGCCGAACAACTGGGTGTATCCGGTATACGCGCGCTGCCCCGTCACCCGGTCGGGCGGCCACACGATCGCACGTGGCCAGTGTGTGTCGTCGAACGCAGGCGCCGTCCAGTTGGAGGGCACCGGGAAGTGAAGGGCCTGACAGGTGTTGGGGTTGTTCTCGGCGCACGCGGGGCGCACGGCCTGCGAGCAGAAAGTCGAATCGCGGCCGCCCGCGGTTCGCACGCAACCGGGGTCGTCGAGCGGCGCGATGTAGAAGGTCTCGGCACGCCACTCGCCGCCGGTGCCATGGCCGTCGCTGAAGTACGCGATGAGCCCGCCGTCGCCCAGGTTGAAACTGTCGTATTCCATTCCGACGCCGTTGTGCGTTTCCCAGTCGACACCCATCACGGCATACGTCATGGGGTAGCTGGCCCGGAACCGGACCACGTTGGAATTGAATGGCGTCATCCCGACGGGATCGCGGCCGACGAACTGGCCGTTCACATAGAGCTCGAAGTAGTTGTCTCCGAAGATGAACCCGGTGATCTCCACCCCGTCCGGGTCGATGATGACGGTCTCGAGCTGCGAGAGGTAATCGGGGTTGTCGCCCTGTCCGGAGCAGTTGTTGAACACGTCCACCGCGGCGGGACCATCGTGAACCGGCGCGGGCACTGCAAACCGCTGGCCGTCGGCCGACGTCACGAAGCCGACGAGCGCGGCGTTGAAGTTGTTGCCTCCCTGCGCTTCGGTGACCAGTCCGGACGTGCATCCGGTCAGCGGAGCGCCGGGCCTGAGGTCCGCTGCCAGACCCGTCGTGACGATGCCGACCTCGCCGGCCGGGTCACCGGCGCCCGGCGTCGTCTGTGCGGAACCCGTGGCGGTGAAGATCCGGCCGCCGCTCCCCGGTGTCACCACGAGAAGAAGGCTGATTCCGCAACCCAGGAGAATCGGAAGAACAGTTCGCATATGAGCCCCGTCGGGTGACCGGATCATCTGCCGGGTGAGCCATCCTGCTGGCCGTATTGCACGCGGGGTGGGGGCGGGTACGCGTTCGAGTAAATGGTTTCGTAGCGAACCCTGATCCCCTCCTCGTCTACGAACCCGAGCGATTGCTGGAACAGCCCGGGCGGGGGTCCACCGGGTGGCGCGGTTTCCTCCAGTACGTAGAGGCGATCCCGGTGCATGTGGATCGCAGCAAAGGTGCGGGTTCGATCGGCGTTCGTGAGTTGGATCCGACGGCCCTCGACTCGGTCGTTGTAGTAGTACGCGTAGTGCGTCAACCTGGCGTCCCGTTGCAGGATACCCCACGCCGCATAGTCGAGCGCGCCGCGCAGCTCACCGATCCAGGGGTTGTTGCACAGATTCGGATAGGCCGTGCATCCCCGGAGTCGCTCCGCGTGTATCGCCTGGATGTTCGCGTATTGGACCACGGTGACGGAGTAGCGATACGGACCATCTTCGACACTGTGGACGCGCCCCGGCAACGTGACGCCGTACTCCGTCGGCCAGGTGATGTCCCGCACCTCGGGTTCAGTCGGGAAATTGACGGTGAAGAGATCGGTCCGATCGACATACTCGATCCATTCCTGGGCAAAGGAAGGCCCGGATGCCAACAGGACGACGACGGCCGTCGACGCGAGTGCAATCGGGCGCATGACTCATCCTCCCGTCCTTCGAGTCCCGTCCGGCGTTTCGGTCCGGATCCGTCGCTTCTCCGTTTGCCTCTCGGGAGCGCGCTCGGCCGAATCCACATCGTCTTCCTCCACCCCTGGGCGGAAAGGCACGTCCCGGCACGGGCTTGCGAGATAAGCGTATACCGCCCGCGGCGGATGCAGACGCCGCCGGTCACCACGCCGGCGCCGGACCTCTTGACATCTAGAGGAGCCATGAGCCATCCTTCCTCTAGATGGCTAGAAGACCGGACGACCTTCGTGGCTCTCTCGACCTGGTGATCTTCAAGGCGCTTTCGCTGGGCCCGATGCACGGTTGGGGCATCGGCCAACGCATCCGGCAGATGTCCTCGGGGGTGCTGGAGGTCAACCAGGGCTCGCTGTATCCGGCCCTCCAGCGCCTCGAGAAGCAGGGGCTGATCGGCAGCGACTGGGGAACCACCGACAACAACCGGCGGGCGCGCTACTACCGGTTGACGCCGTCGGGCCGGCGGGCGCTCGGCGAGGAGATCGATAGCTGGCAGCGCTTCGCCGAGGGTCTCGGCGCGGTGTTGCGGAGCACGTGATGCGGTGGGTGGATGCCGTCCGCGCCCGTTTCCGCCTGCTGCTGTTCGGTGAAGAGGTCGAGCAGCGGATGGACGAGGAGTTCCGCTTCCATCTCGACATGGAAGCGGAGCGCCTGGTGCGCGAGGCGGGAGTCGACCGTCGGGAGGCGCGTCGACGGGCGCGCGCCGCGTTCGGCGGCGTCGAAGCGCACAAGGACGCGGTGCGTGACGGCCGCGGCGGCTGGGCCTGGCTGTCGGGACTCCGGCGCGACATCCGCGACGCCGTCCGGTCCCTGGCCAGGCGCCCGGCGTTCACGGCGGTTGCCGTTCTCTCGCTGGCGCTCGGCATCGGGGCCAACACGGCCATCTTCAGCCTCGTCAACGCGGTGATCCTTCGCGACTCGCCGGTCGAGCGGCCGGAAGAGGTGGTCAACGTCTATCTGCACCAGGCGTCGTTCGAGTTCGGCACGTTGTCCTACCCCGATTTCGAGGATGTCCGCGACGGTACCGCCGAGGTGTTCAGCGACATCGCGGCGTCCCATTTCGTGCCGTTGACGATCGACCGCGGGGAGGGTGGAGGCGTCGGCCTGGCGCCTGCCGAGGCGGTCACCGGCAGCTACTTCCCGCTGCTGGGCATCGAAGCGGCGGTCGGACGCACCCTGCTGGCGAGCGACGACGTCTCGCGCGGCGGGCATCCGGTCGTGATGCTCGACTATCGATACTGGCAGAGCGCCTTCGCCGGCGACCCGGACGTCGTCGGCCGCGAGATGCGCGTCGGCGGCCGCGCGTACACGGTGATCGGGGTGGGGCCGCCAGAGTTCGCGGGCACCGTCCGCGGCCTGACGCCGACGTTCTACGTCCCGTTCATGATGGCCGAGGAGCTGAACGGATTCCCTTTGTTCGACGTTCGGGGCCACACCTCCCTCTTCGTCAAGGCGCGTCTTCGGCCGGGCGTCACCCTGCCCCAGGCCGAGGCGGCCGTCGGGGCGGTAGCCGCGCAGCTCACCCGGGACCGCATGGCGGACTGGGATCCCGCCGGGCAGTTCGCGCTCCTCCCGCTCACCGACGTGCTGCTCTTCCCGCCCATGGACGTGTTCATCCGGGCGGCGGCGTGGCTGTTGATGGTGGTCGTCGGGCTGGTGCTGTTGCTGGCGTGCACCAACCTGGCCAGCTTCCTGCTGGCGCGCGCGCTCGACCGGCGCAAGGAGGTCGCGGTGCGCCTGGCGTTGGGCGCGTCGCGCGGGTCGCTCGTGCGGCGGCTGCTGACCGAGACGACGCTGCTGAGCCTGCTGGCCGGGGGCGCCGGCGTCGGGCTGGCGGTCTGGCTGCTCGACCTGCTGGTGACCGCGGACCTCCCGCTGCCGACGCCGGTCACGCTCGATCTCGGTCTCGACGGGAACGTCCTCGGGTTCACGTTCGGCGTCTCGGTCGTGGCCGGCGCTCTGCTCGGCCTGGTGCCGGCGCTGCAGAGCACCCGGCCCGACGTGGCCGGCGCCCTCAGAAGCGAGAACGCCGCGGGCGGCCAACCCGGTCAGCTCCGGTGGCGCAACGCGCTGGTCGTCACGCAACTGACGATCTCGCTGGTGCTGCTCGTCGGCGCCGGCCTGTTCCTCCGCAGCTTTCAGCGGGTGCAGTCGGTCGACCCGGGCTTCGGCCGCGAGCCGACCGCCCTGATGACCTTCCTGACGCCGGCCACCCGCTTCGCGCCCGACGAGGCGCGCGTCTACACGCGGCGTCTGCTGGATCGCTTCCGGGCGCTCCCCGGCGTCGAGGCGGTCGGGGCCATCAGCAACCTGCACCTGAACCCGCTCAGCCAGAGCTCGAGCGACTTCAACGTCGACGGGTTCGAGCCGCCGACCGACCACGGCGCCTTCATCGCGGACCGGGTGGAGGTCGAGCCGGGGTTCTTCGAGGCGGCAGGCATCGAGATCGTCCGCGGACGCAACTTCCACGACGCCGACCGGCCGGACACCCGGCCCGTGGTCATCGTCAGCGAGGCGATGGCCCGGCGCTTCTGGACGGACGGCGACGCGGTCGGCCGGCTCGTCCGGCGGCGCGGCGACGCTCCCCCCTGGCTCGTCGTCGGTGTGGCGGGCGACGCAAAGGTGAGGCAGCTCGGCGAGTCGCCCCGCAACATGATCTATCTCCCGTACTCGCAACGGTTCACGCCGTCGCTGACGGTCGTAGCGAGGACGTCCATCGACCCGGAGCGGACCGCACTGGCACTGCTGGCCGCCGGCCGCGAGCTGGATCCGGACCTGCGGGTCCTGGAGACGAAGACGATGGACCGCCACCTGGCGCTGATGCGGCTGCCCCAGCAGCTCTCCGCCTTCATCCTGTCGGCGTTCGGGGTGCTGGCGCTGGCCCTCGCCGCGGTCGGCCTCTACGGGGTGGTCAGTTACGGCGTCGCCCGGCGGACGCGCGAGATCGGCATCCGGCAGGCGCTCGGCGCGGACGGCTCCCGCGTCGTGCGGCTGCTCGTCGCGGGTGGCCTGAAGCTGGTGGTCCTCGGCGGCGCGCTCGGGCTGGCGCTCGCCGTCGTCGCGACCCGAATGCTGGGCGGGCTGCTGTTCGAGATCGACGCGCTCGACCCGCTGACGTTCGTCGGCGTGCCGCTGGTCCTCGGCGCTGTGGCCCTCTTCGCAGCCTACCTGCCGGCCCGCGGCGCCAGCCGGGTCAGTCCCGTCGTGGCGCTCCGGACCGACTGAGCGCGCTGGCGGGCGTCACGCCGCGTCCCGGTCGCGGCGGCCGGCCAGGAAGCCCTCGAGCGCGCCTTCGAGTTTGGCCATCCGCTCCCGGTTCTCGCCGAGTTCGCGGTTGACCTGCTCGAACTGCTGGTGCATGTCGTTCGTCAGGGTCTCGAAGCGGCGGTTCGTCTCTGCCGCCAAGCCGTCGAAGCGGCGGCTCGTCTCTGCCGCCAAGCCGTCGAAGCGGCGGTTCGTCTCCGCTGCCAGACCGTCGACTCGCGTCGTGATCCCGTCGATTCGCGTCGCGAGCATGCGCACCATGAGACCCACGATACCGACGATTCCGATGCCGGTCCCGAGGATCGACAGAACGATTGTCGCGGTCGCGGTCATGTGTTTCTCACGATACCACGGCTGCGGGTTGCCCTCTGGCTCCGGCGGTTCCGGGGATCTGTCTGGCCGCCGATGACAACCCATCCCGCGCTTTCTGTCGTCAAGGCAGCGCGAACGCCCAGAACCCGAGCCGTGACGCGATGGCGACATACTGCCGGCCGCCGACCATGTAGGTCATCGGCGAGGCTCTCCATTCCTGGTTGATGGGGACGTGCCAGAGCGGCGCTCCGCTCCGCGCGTCCAGGGCGGCGAACGAGCCGCTGTTCTCGCCGAAGAAGACCACGTCGCCGTCGGTCGACAGGACGCCGGAGAAGGTGCGCGCCTCCCCGGACTGCGCATAGCTCCACACCGTCCGTCCGGTCTGGATGTCGAGGGCGCGGATGAACTTCTGGTTCGGCGCGCCGTCCGGGAGCCAGGTCGTGCCGCCCATCCAGTTTCGGCCGCGCTGCCACTCCTCGTCGGTCTTCGTGTACGTGTTGCACGATTCAAGCGCCATCATGTAGAAGAGCCCCGTTCCGGGGTGGTAGCTCGACGACCACCAGTTGGTCGCCCCGTAGATGGCCGGGCAGGTGACGGTGCCCGCCGCGGTCGGGACGGACTCGGGCAGGACGATGGGACGCCCGGAATCGTCGAGCCCTTCGGCCCAGGTCTGGTTGACGAACGGCTCCCCCAGGAGGAACTGCCCGTTTGTCCGGTCGAGCACGTAGAAGAAGCCGTTGCGGTTGCCCTGGATGAGCAGCTTGCGCGGCCGGCCCCGGAACTGCTCGTCGATCAGCAGCAGCGGCTCCTGCGCGTCCCAGTCGTGGGTGTCGTGCGGCGTGAACTGGAAGTACCACACCATCTCCCCGGTGCGGGGCCGCAGCGCCACCACGGAGTTGGTGTACAGGTTGTCGCCCGGGCGCCGGTCGCCGTTCATGTCCGGGCAGGGGTTGCCGGTGGCCCAGTAGAGCAGGTCGAGCTCGGCGTCGTAGCTGCCGGTCAGCCAGGTGGCGCCGCAGCCGCGGCGCAGCACCTCGGGGTCGCCCCACGTCTCCGACCCCGGTTCCCCTGGCGCGGGAATGGTCCAGAAGCGCCACGCGCGCTCGCCCGTCTCGGCGTGATAGGCGTCGAGGAAGCCGCGCAGCCCGGTGTCTCCCGCGCTGATGCCGGCAATGACCAGATCGCCCACCACCAGCGGCGCCACGACGGCGCCGTAATGCTCGCGGTAGTCGTCCATCTCGGTGTCCCAGACCAACTCGCCGGTGAAGCGGTCGAGGGCGATGACGTGGGCGTGGTCGGTGACGCTGAACACGAGGTCGTCGCGCACCGCGACCCCGCGGTTGAGGCCGATGCCCGGGTCGCCGACCAGACCTTCCGTACGCGGCTGCGCGTAGCGCCAGATCTCGCGCCCCGTCGCCGCGTCGAGCGCGTACACCTGGTTCACCGCGGTGACGTACATCACGCCGGCAATCACCACCGGTGTCCCCTCGATCATCGGCATGTCGGGAATGGGATAGAACCACTGCATCGACAGCCCGCCGATGTTGTCCCGGTTGATCTGGTCCAGCGGACTGTGGCGGTTCCCGGAATAGCTGCCGTGGTAGGACGGCCAGTCGACGTACGGCTCGATGGCCGCCTCGCGGTAGGCGTCGCCCTCGCGGCGGAGCAGCAGGATGTCGCCGCCGGACGTCCGGAACTGCGCGTCGAACCCGCTCTCGTTGAGAACGGTGCCTTCCAGTGCGTCGCCCCCGGCGAGCGGAATGGAGGCGGCGCGCGGTTGCGGCGCCCGCGGATCACGGGCCGCCGCCGGCGCCGCGGCGGCCAGCTCCTTGAGGTAGGCGATGAGAGGCGTCAGCTCATCTACCGGAATCTCGATCCCGGGCATGCCCCGCGACGGCACCCCCTCGGTGATGATGCGCGCCAACTGCTCCGGTCCGCTCGCATCCAGCGTCGCGAGGATCGACCCGGCGCGGTCGCTGCCCGCGGCGTTGCCGCCGTGGCAGAGCGCGCAGCGGGTGTGGTACGACTCCTCGCCGTCGGCCGCGGCGAGGCTCGCCATCGACAGGACGAGAACGGCGACGAGGGCTAGCGGTCTGCCCGGTAGAACGCAACGGAGTGAGTTCCGCGGCGCAGACTCCTGGGGCGGTCGGGGCTGGGGCCGAACGCGGCGCCCTGGCGACGGGTTTGGCGGCGCTGAGAATTTCATGTCCCCGCCATGATATGCCGCTGGCCTCATGTCGACCGAGGAGCAACGCAGCCCACGCGGAATGCATCACTCCTCGAATGCAGCGGGGCCTCTTGCCACGGGCTGTCAGAGGAACGCCCGCTGCAGGGACTGAATGAAAGCGATGCCAGGCACGTTCTTGCGGCTCAGCCGGTCGTCGTTCGTGATGAAGAGGTCCGTGCCGGCCGCCGCCGCGCACGCCAGTTGAATGGCGTCAGGCGCCCGGATCGACCGGTCGCCACGAATCGCTGCGAACCGCAGTGCGGCTTGCGCATCGAACGGCAGCACCGAGACGCCATCGTGCATCGCCTGCACGTAGCGGTCCCGCAGCCCGTCATCGCCCACTTCGACCGGCTTGACGAGCAACTCACCGAGCGTCAACGTCGACGTGAGCAGCTCGTCGCCGCGTTCGATCATCCGCCGCCGCAACGCCACCACCGACTCGGCCCGGGCGCCCGTCCCTTCGAACAGGTACACGAACAGGTTCGTATCCCAGAACACCCGGCTCATGACCAGCCCTCACGGAGCCGCGACACGTAGGCGTCAGCCGCTTCGTCTGCCCAGAGCGTCCTGCCTAGTCCCCGCAGCGCCAGGATCGGGTCAGGCGGAGCATCCCGGGCCCGAACGGCGTACTCCGTGCGATACCAGTCGATCAGCGAGCGATACGCCGGCGGAAGCTGATCCCTTCGTGGAAGCTCCTTGCCCTGGCGCTCCGGGTGGCGAGGGTCGCCGGGCCTGAAGAGACGCCGCCGGCCGCGAGCGGTCTCGAACAGCAGGCAATGCCGTCCGGGATTCGGCTTCTTCTGGGCGACGGCGTGGTAGGAGACGTGATGCCCGACCCCGCGGCGCAGCGGCTCGGGACCGGCAATCCGTTCGGCCCGGCGGACGATCTCCTTCGTCGTGAAGTCCTTCCGATCGGGATGCTCCCGGTGCAACAGCGCCGTGGCGATCCAGGCTTCGTCGGCGACACTCAGGTGGCCGTGCATTGTCCCTTTGCCCTTCCTCGTTTCCGTCCGGAATTTCTTCAGCCATTCTCTAAATATTATGGTACATATAAAAATACTATATGGATATATTTGCGACCAGCCGATGCGTGCCTGTCTCTCGTGAGGTGATATGGTTTTCCATATGAAGACGACCCTCAACATCGATGATTCGGTCATGCAGCGGCTGCGCGAAGAGGCGGCGCGGCGGGGAACGACGATGTCGGCGCTGGTCGAGGCGGGACTTCGCCGCGTGCTGGCCCCATCGGTCGCCACCGGCGAACCGCAGCCCTCCCCGCCGCCATTGCCGACGTGGGATAGCGGCGGGCATCTGGTCGACATCGACGACCGTGACGCGCTGTACCGCGCGATGGAAGAAGAGTAGTTGCTGGTCTTCGACACCAACGTTCTCCTTCACGCCGCGGACGAGCGCTCGGAGCTCGGCTCGTCCTGCCGCAGGCGCCTGGATGACGCACGGGGCGATGCCGCACCGGCGTTCCTCACCTGGAGTGTCTGCTACGAGTTCCTGCGGGTGAGTACGCATGCCCGCGCGTTCCGGTCGCCGTGGACGCCCTCTGCTGCGTGGAGCTTCATCGAGCACCTGCTGGCGGCGCCCGGATTCGAAGTGCTGGTAGCGACGCCGCGTCACGGCGCCGTGCTCGCCCAGACCCTGGCGGAGCTGCCGGACCTGCGTGGGAACGTGCTGCACGACGTGCACACGGCGTGTCTGATGCGCGAGCACGGCGTCAGCCGCATCTGCACCCGCGACACGCACTTCCGTCGTTTCCCGTTTCTGAGCGTCCTGGATCCGCTCGGAGAGTGGTGATTCTCGCCAACGCCAGCAAATCCCGCGTGAACGTCCTCTTGACATCTAGAGGAACCATGAGCCATCCTTCCTCTAGATGGCTAGAAGACCGGACGACCTTCGAGGCTCGCTCGACCTGGTGATCTTCAAGGCGCTCTCGCTTGGACCGATGCACGGTTGGGGCATCGGCCAACGCATCCGGCAGATGTCCTCGGGGGTGCTGGAGGTCAACCAGGGCTCGCTGTATCCGGCCCTCCAGCGTCTCGAGAAGCAGGGGCTGATCCGCAGCGATTGGGGAACCACGGACAACAACCGGCGGGCGCGCTACTACCGGCTGACGCCGTCGGGCCGGCGCGCGCTCGGCGAGGAGATCGACAGTTGGGAGCGCTTCGCCCAGGGTCTCGGCGCGGTGTTGCGGAGCACATGATGCGGTGGATGGACGCCGCCTGCGCCCGTCTCCGCCTGCTGCTGTTCCGTGAAGAGGTCGAGCAGCGGATGGACGAGGAGTTCCGCTTCCATCTCGACATGGAAACGGCGCGCCTGGTGCGCGAGGCGGGAGTCGACCCGCGGGAAGCGCGTCGACGGGCGCGCGCCGCTTTCGGCGGCGTCGACGCGCACAAGGACGCGGTGCGTGACGGCCGCGGCGCCTGGGCTTGGCGGTCGGGCCTCCAACTCGGAGTGGCTCGCGACATCCGCGACGGCTTCCGGTCCCTGGCCAGGCGCCCGGCGTTCACGGCGGTTGCCATTCTCTCGCTGGCGCTCGGCATCGGGGCCAACACGGCCATCTTCAGCCTCGTCAACGCGGTGATCCTGCGCGATACGCCCATCGAGCGGCCGGAAGAAGTGGTCAACCTCTACCTGCACCAGGCGTCGTTCGAGTTCGGCACGTTGTCCTACCCCGATTTCGAGGATGTCCGCGACGGCACGGCCGAGGTGTTCAGCGACATCGCGGCCTCGCATTTCGTACCGTTGACGATCGACCGCGGGGAGGGTGGAGGCGTCGGCCTGGCGCCGGCCGAGGCGGTCACCGGCAGCTACTTCCCGATGCTGGGCATCGAGGCGGCGGTCGGACGTACGCTGCTGCCGAGCGATGACGTCTCGCGCGGCGGGCATCCGGTCGTGATGCTCGACTATCGATACTGGCAGAGCGCATTCGCCGGCGACCCGGCCGTCGTCGGACGCGAGATGCGCGTGGGCGGCCGCGCGTACACGGTGATCGGGGTGGGGCCGCCCGAGTTCGCGGGCACCGTCCGCGGCCTTGTGCCGACGTTCTACGTCCCGTTCATGATGGCCGAGGAGCTGAACGGATTCCCTTTGTTCGACGAGCGGGGCCACACCTCGCTCTTCGTCAAGGCGCGTCTCCGGCCTGGCGTCACCCTGCCCCGGGCCGAGGCGGCCGTCGGGGCGGTAGCCGCGCAGCTTACCCGCGACCGCATGGCGGACTGGGATCCGGCCGGAGAGTTCGCGCTCCTCCCGCTCACCGACGTGGTGCTCTTTCCGCCGATGGACGTGTTCATCCGGGCGGCGGCGTGGCTGTTGATGGTGGTCGTCGGGCTGGTGCTGTTGCTGGCATGCACCAACCTCGCCAGCTTCCTGCTTGCGCGCGCGCTCGACCGGCGCAAGGAGGTCGCGGTGCGCCTGGCGTTGGGCGCATCGCGCGGGTCGCTGGTGCGGCGGCTGCTGACCGAGACGACGCTGCTGAGCTTGCTGGCCGGGGGCGCCGGCGTCGGGCTGGCGGTCTGGCTGCTCGACCTGCTGGTGACCGCGGACCTCCCGCTGCCGACGCCGGTCACGCTCGATCTCCGTCCCGACGGGAACGTTCTCGGGTTCACGTTCGGCGTCTCGGTCGTAGCCGGCGCCCTGCTCGGTCTGGTGCCGGCGCTGCAGAGCACGCGGCCGGACGTGGCCGGCGCCCTCCGGAGCGAGAACGCCGGGGGCGGCCAGCCCGGTCAGCTCCGGTGGCGCAACGCGCTGGTCGTCACGCAACTGACGATCTCGCTGGTGCTGCTCGTCGGCGCCGGCCTGTTCCTCCGCAGCTTTCAGCGGGTGCAGGCGGTCGATCCGGGCTTCGGCCGCGAGCCGACTGCCCTGATGACCTTCCAGACGCCGGTGACCCGGTTCACGCCCGACGAGGCGCGCGTCTACACGCGGCGTCTCCTCGATCGTTTCCGGACGCTCCCCGGGGTCGAGGCGGTCGGCGCCATCAGCAACCTGCACCTGAACCCGCTCAGCCAGAGCTCGAGCGACTTCAACGTCGACGGGTTCGAGCCGCCGACCGACCACGGCGCCTTCATCGCGGACCGGGTCGCGGTCGAGCCGGGGTTCTTCGAGGCGGCAGGCATTGAGATCGTCCGAGGACGCAACTTCCACGACGCCGACCGGACGGACACCCGGCCCGTGGTCATCGTCAGTGAAGCGATGGCCCGGCGCTTCTGGACGGACGGCGACGCGGTCGGCCGGCTCGTCCGTCGGCGTGGCGACGCTCCCCCCTGGCTGGTCGTCGGCGTGGCGAGCGACGCAAAGGTGAGGCAGCTCGGCGAGTCGCCCCGCAACATGATCTATCTCCCCTACTCGCAGCGGTTCACACCGTCGCTGACCGTCGTGGCGAGGACGTCCGTCGACCCGGAGCGGACCGCACTCGCGCTCCTGGCCGCCGGCCGCGAGCTGGATCCCGACCTGCGGGTTCTGGAGACGAAGACCATGGACCGCCACCTGGCGCTGATGCGGCTGCCCCAGCAGCTCTCCGCCTTCGTCCTGTCGGCGTTCGGGGTGCTGGCGCTGGCGCTCGCCGCGGTCGGCCTCTACGGGGTGGTCAGTTACGGCGTCGCCCGGCGGACGCGCGAGATCGGCATCCGCAAGGCGCTCGGCGCCGACGGCTCCCGCGTCGTGCGGCTGCTCGTCGCCGGTGGCCTCAAGCTGGTGGTCATAGGCGGGGCGCTCGGGCTGGCGCTCGCCGTCGTCGCGACACGCCTGCTGGGCGGGCTGCTGTTCGAGATCGACGCGCTCGACCCGCTGACGTTCGTCGGCGTGCCGCTGGTCCTCGGCGCTGCGGCCCTCCTCGCAGCCTACCTGCCGGCCCGCCGCGCCAGCCGGGTCAGTCCCGTCGTGGCGCTCCGGACCGAGTGAGTGCCGGCCGGTCGTGCGACAAGATCCCGGGTTGCGCTCCCGGACGCCCATGCAGCACAGATCTTCGCTGTCTTCCTGGTTCCTGACCGTCGCGTTCGTCGCCGGACTCCCGGTCCTCGGCGTCGCCGGCAGCCAACCCGTCCCGCCGGATCCCGAGGACCCCGAGCTGCGCAAGATCATCGACAGGGCCATCGAACGCGCGACCCTGGCCGAGGAGGCGGGCTTCGAGACGCGCTACCGGCGCGCGATGACCCAGCGGGTCGAGCGGTTCGACGGGGACGGCGAGGTCACCGACGACGAGACGCTGCTCTACCAGGTGGAACCGTGCCGGGGCGCCCTGTTCAGCCGGCTGATGGCCAGGGACGGCGTGCGGGTGCTGTTCCGGACTACCCGCCGGAACACGACAACGCAGTGGAGCGAGTTCGAGCTCGCGGACTGACGCGGACGCCGAACCTGGGCGCCGAGAGCCGCTTGGCGCTGATGCGGCTGCCCCAGCAGCTCTCCGCCTTCACGTCCGCGTTGGGGTTGGGGTGGTGCCGCTCGCAGTCGCCGGACGCCGCGTCCGGGTCGCGGCGTCCGGCGACTGCGTTCTCCGCCGCGGGTGACCGTCAGCTCCCCTCCGGCAGCACACATGATTCATAATGAATCGCATAGCGAGTCGTGCACGGGGGAGCAAAGACGCCATGCGCCAATTGACAATCAGGGGGTTCGACGCCGAGTTGTCGCGCTGTATTCAGGGTCTTGCGGCTCGGGAGGACATCTCGTTGAATCAGGCGGTGTTGAGGCTGCTTCGTCGAGGCGCAGGTCTGGGGAGAGAGTCCACTGGTGCGCACGTCGTGGGTTCGTCGCTCGATCACCTGATTGGCACCTGGACCGCGGACGAAGCAGACGAGATGGAGCACGCCATCGAGGATCTCGCCCACATCGACGAGGCGATGTGGCGATGAAGATCCTGCTGGACTCCAGCGCCTACTCGCATCTGAAGCGGGGCGACCGCCGAATCGCCGAGATCGTGCGCGGGTCGGAGGAGATTCTGCTCTCCACCATCGTCATCGGCGAGTTGCTGTACGGCTTCCGGAAGGGTTCCCGCCTGGAGCGGAACCTGAAGGAGTTGCATGGTTTTCTCTCCAGCCCCTACGTGACGGTCATGACGGTCAGCTTCACTACCGCGGACCGGTATGCGCGGATTGCCGCCTCGCTACGAGCGAAGGGGCGCCCGATTCCGGCGAACGACATCTGGATAGCAGCGCACGCGCTGGAGGCAGGCGCCGATCTCGTGTCCTACGACCGGCACTTCGATCAGATCGACGGGCTCGTGCTGGTCTGTCTGCCGGTCGAGTAGAAGCAACCGCTGCGTTGCTTCCCCCGGACTGCGCACTTACCCTTCCGGCAGCGCGAACGCCCAGAACCCGAGCCGCGACGCGATGGCGACGTACTGCCGCCCCCCGACCATGTAGGTCATCGGCGACGCCCTCCACTCTTGGTTGATCTGGCGGTGCCAGATCGGTTCCCCGCTCCGCGCGTCCAGGGCGGCGAACGCGCCGCTGTTCTCGCCGAAGAACACGACGTCGCCGTCCGTCGACAGGACGCCGGAGAAGGTGCGCGCCTCCCCGGACTGCGCATAGCTCCACACCGTGCGGCCGGTCTGGAGGTCGAGCGCGCGGATGAACTTCTGGTTCGGCGCACCGTCCGGGAGCCAGGTCGTGCCGCCCATCCAGTTTCGGCCGCGCTGCCACTCCTCGTCCGTCTTCGTGTAGGTGTTGCACGATTCAAGGGCCATCATGTAGAAGAGCCCCGTTCCGGGGTGGTAGCTCGACGACCACCAGTTGGTCGCCCCGTAGATGGCCGGGCAGGTGACGGTGCCCGCCGCGGTCGGGACGGACTCGGGCAGGACGATGGGACGCCCGGAATCGTCGAGGCCTTCGGCCCAGGTCTGGTTGACGAAGGGCTCGCCCAGCAGGAACTGCCCGTTGGTCCGGTCGAGCACGTAGAAGAAGCCGTTGCGGTTGCCTTGCACGAGCAGCTTGCGCGGGCGGCCCCGGAACTGTTCGTCGACCAGCAGCAGCGGCTCCTGCGCGTCCCAGTCGTGGGTGTCGTGCGGCGTGAACTGGAAGTACCACACCATCTCCCCGCTGCGCGGCCGCAGCGCCACCACCGAGTTCGTGTACAGGTTGTCGCCCGGGCGCCGGTCGCCGTTCATGTCCGGGCAGGGGTTGCCGGTCGCCCAGTAGAGCAGGTCCAGCTCGGCGTCGTAGCTGCCCGTCAGCCAGGTGGCGCCGCAGCCGCGGCGCAGCACCTCGGGGTCGCCCCACGTCTCCGACCCCGGCTCCCCGGGTGCGGGAATGGTCCAGAAGCGCCACGCGCGCTCGCCCGTCTCGGCGTGATAGGCGTCGAGGAAGCCGCGCAGCCCGGTGTCTCCCGCGCTGATGCCGGCAATGACGAGGTCGTCCACCACGAGCGGCGCCACGACGGCGCCGTAGTGCTCGCGGTAGTCGTCCATCTCGGTGTCCCAGACCAGCTCGCCGGTCGAGCGGTCGAGGGCGATGACGTGGGCGTGGTCGGTGACGCTGAACACCAGGTCGCCGCCCACCGCGACCCCGCGGTTGAGTCCGATGCCCGGGTCGCCGACGAGGCCTTCCGTGCGCGGCTGCGCGTAGCGCCAGATCTCGCGGCCCGTCGCCGCGTCGAGCGCGTACACCTGGTTCACCGCGGTGACGTACATCACGCCGGCGATCACGACCGGCGTGCCCTCGATCATCGGCATGTCGGGAATGGGATAGAACCACTGCATCGCCAGCCCGCCGATGTTGTCCCGATCGATCTGGTCCAGCGGACTGTGGCGGTTTCCCGTATAGCTGCCGTGGTAGGACGGCCAGTCGACGTACGGCTCGATGACCGCTTCGCGATAGGCGTCGCCCTCGCGGCGGAGCAGCAGGATGTCGCCGCCGGACGTCCGGAACTGCGCGTCGAACCCGCTCTCGTTGAGAACGGTGCCTTCCAGTGCGTCGCCCCCGGCGAGCGCAATGGAGGCGGCGCGCGGTTGCGGCGCCCGCGGATCACGGGCCGCCGCCGGCGCCGCGGCGGCCAACTCCTTGAGGTAGGCGAGGAGCGGCGTACTAAGGGGGCAACGGCGGCGCGGTGGTGGAGGCGGTGTCGGCCGTGGCCTACGACTACATCTCGCGCCTGTCGGGCATCACCATGTACGGCACGCGCGTCAACCCGGAGATCAAGCGCCGCGTACAAGGGTCGGGCCGCTAGAGGTTGAGTACGGCGCTCGCATACCTTGAAAATTCGGAGCATGCATCCGAATTTTCAAGGTATGCTGGCCAGGTGATCGAGCGCGTCACCTATCTGAAGCAACTCGAGACCGCGCTCGGCAGGTCTCCGATTACGGCGCTGCTGGGACCGCGGCAGTGCGGCAAGACGACTCTCGCCCGGCAACTCGCCGCGACCCGGGACGCGACCATCTTCGACCTGGACTCGGCGCCGGACGTCCGTCGGCTCGCCAACCCGGAGCTGGTCCTGGGTAGCCTCGACGGGCTGGTCGTACTCGACGAGATCCAGCACCTGCCGCAACTGTTCAGTGCGCTCCGTGTCCTGGTGGATCGGCCCGACACGCGGACGCGCTTTCTCATCCTGGGCAGTGCGTCGCCCGATTTGGTGCGCGGCGTATCGGAGTCGCTGGCGGGCCGGGTGGAGTTCGTCGAGCTGGCCGGATTCGACCTCGGCGAGACCGGCCGGGACACGCTGCGCAGGCTCTGGTTGCGCGGCGGGCTGCCGCGATCGTACCTGGCCGCGTCGGACGATGACAGCATGGCGTGGCGAGACGGGTTCGTGCGCACGTTTCTGGAACGCGACGTCCCGCAGCTCGGCATTCGTATTCCCGCCCCCGCCATGCACCGTTTCTGGACCATGCTGGCGCATTGGCACGGCCAGACGTGGAACGCGTCCGAGCTGGGCCGGGCGCTCGGGGCGTCCGACAAGACCGTGCGCGGTTACCTGGACCTGCTGACCGGCACCTACATGGTCCGCCAGCTTCAGCCCTGGTTCGAGAATGTCGCGAAGCGCCAGGTCAAGGCGCCCAAGATCTACCTGCGCGACACGGGTCTGTTGCACGCGCTGCTCGGCATCCCCGACGCGATGGCGCTGCTCGGTCACCCCCGCATCGGTGCGTCGTGGGAGGGGTTCGCCATCGAGCAGATCCTGCGTGCGCTGCGGTGCCGCGACGCCTGGTTCTGGGGCGCGCACGGCGGCGGCGAGCTGGACCTGATGGTGGTGGAGCGCGGCCGGCGCATCGGATTCGAGGTGAAGTTCAACGAGGCGCCGCGGGTGACGAAGGCGATGCGATCCGCCATGGAAACGCTGGCGCTCGCTCACCTGTTCATCGTGTGCCCGACACGCGAGGCCGCACGGATCGACCACGGCATCACGATGCTGCCGGACACCGAGGTGGTCGATCTGCGTGCCCGTATCGCGGCGCTCTGAAGCGGCAGGAGTCTGCGTCCCGGAAACCACGCGGACGACGCCGAGCCTACGTAAACCAACCGTTGATTGTGCGAGCGCCGGTCGGATAGGATGCGGGATTCCGTGTGTTGCGCGCGGTGCCAGGCCGGCACGGTGCATGTGTGGCCGGCCTTCGGCAGGCGAGCGTAACGGGCAATGCACCATGGGAAAGCCAGAAAGGCTCGCGTCATTGCTCCTGCTGCTGCCGCTCACCAGCGCCGGGCTCCAGGGCAACGAGCCCGATTCCCGGCTGCCGGAGATGGCGCGTGCAGGTGATCGCGCCGCGGTCGCGCGCCTGCTGCAGCAGGACGGCGTAGACGCAGACGCCGCGCAGGTGGACGGCACCACCGCGCTGCACTGGGCGGCTTACGGGGACGATGCCGAGCTGGCGGCCCTGCTGCTCGACGCCGGCGCGGACCCCGACGCCGTCAACCGCAACGGATCCACCCCGCTCGCGCTCGCCTGCGCCAACGCTGGTACCGCCGTGGTCGCGCGCCTGCTGGACGCGGGTGCGGACCCGCATCTGGCGCCGACCGGGGAACCTCCCATCCTGACCTGCGCGCGCACCGGCCGCGTCGCCGCGGTCCGGGCGCTGCTTGCCCGCGGAGCCGACATCGACGCCGTGGATGCTTGGCGCGGACAGACCCCCCTGATGTGGGCCGCCGCCGAGAACCACGTCCCGGTCTTGAACCTGTTGCTCGAGAGCGGCGCTGCCGTCGACTCGTCCTCGACCGGCGGCTTCACGGCGCTGATGTTCGCGGTGCGGCAGGACGCCCGCGACGCGCTGCACCTTGTCATCGAGGCGGGCGCCGAGGTGAACGTCCTGCTACCCGACCCCGCCGCGCAGGCCGCTGGCCGCGAGCCCGCTACGGGAAGTCTGCTGAGCATGGCCGTGACCGTCGGACACTACACGGCAGCGGCGATGCTGCTGGACGCGGGCGCCGACCCGAACGCGCGTGACGGCCGGGGCAACGCCATCCTGCACGACTTGGTGCGCGCCCGGGCGCCGCAGCGCCGCGTGGCCAACCAGTTCGTCGACGGCACGGGGCGGGATCACTCCCAGCTCGACGGCCTGGAGCTGATGCGCATGCTCCTGGAGCGTGGCGCGGATCCGAATGCCCGGACCGAGCCGGTGCCGATAGTGCACGAGCGGTGGACCGACGAGGGCATCTTCAGCGCCGGCCGGCCGTACATGGACAACCGGGTGAATCTCGGCGGGGCGACGCCGTACCTGCTGGCCGCCCAGGCGGCCGACGTGGAGGCGATGCGGGTGCTGGCCGCGCATGGCGCGGACGAGCGGCTGGCGACCTACGCCAACAACACGGCCGTGATGCTGGCCGCCGGGGTGGGGTACGTCGAAGGTTCGCGGCCGTTCCGCTCCGAGCGGAATGCGCTCGAAGCGGTCAGCATCGCGCTGGACGCCGGCGTCGACGTCAACGCGAGCAACGCCAACGGCCAGACGGCGCTGCACGGTGCGGTCTACCGGGCCGCGAGCAGCATCATCCGGCGCCTGGTCGAGGCCGGCGCCCGGACGGACTTCCAGGACGAGCTGGACCGGAACCCGCTGGATCTCGCCGAGCAGGGATTCAACCAGGTGGCGAGCGTGATCCGGCGCGACAACGCGGCGGCGCTGCTGCGGGAGCTCGGCGCCGAGCCGACTCCGGCGTCCGAGGACCAGGATGGTCTCGCGGCCTCTCGTTGACGTCATGCGAGCTGCGTGGGGCACGGGTGAAGATGCGGAGCGGCCCGGGGGGCCGCTCGGGGTGAGCCGCCCGTCGTCGTTGCGCCGGCGCGAGGCACGGAGGTGAAGATGCGGAGCGGACGGCGCGCCGGGCCGGGAGTCTGCGCCATAGAACGCAACGTAGTGAGTTCTGCGGCGCAAACTCCTGGGGCGGTGGGGGATGGGGCCGAACACGGAGCCTCGGCGACGGGTTTGGCGGCGCGACTGCGAAACGCCGGGTTGGCGTGGCTGGCCGGTAGTCTGCTGGCCGGCAGCTCGGTGACCGGCATCACTCCTGCCGAGGCGTCGCAGGCCGCCGTGGCTGCAGCGCCGGCAGAGACCGCCCAGGCGCCGCCGGAGGCCGCCGCGCCAGCGGCCACGGCGCAGGCGCCGCAACCCGCCGGGGCACCTGCCGCGGCGGCACCCGGAGACCACGCCGCGCTCGTGCAGCGCTACTGCGTGACCTGCCACAACGGCCGGTTGCGGACCGCTGGCCTCGTCCTGGACGAGGTCGAGGTCTCCGCGGAGCACGTCGCCGCCCATCCGGAGCTGTGGGAGAAGGTGGTGCAGAAGCTCCGCAGCCGGACCATGCCGCCTGTGGGGCGTCCACGGCCGGACGGCGCGGCGTACGGCGCCTTCGCCTCCTGGCTTGAGACGTCGCTCGATATCGCCGCGCTCGCGCGCCCGAACCCGGGACGCCCGCTGCTGCACCGGATGAACCGCACCGAGTACCGCAACGCGGTGCGCGATCTGCTGGGCGTCGACGCCGACGTCAGCGCGCTGCCCGCCGACGATTCCACCTACGGCTTCGACAACATCGCGGACGCCCTGGGCGTATCGCCGCTGCTCATCGAGAGCTACGTCACGACGGCGCGCAAGGTGAGCCGGCTGGCTGTCGGCAGCCCGGCGATCCCGGCGGTGACCGTCACCCACAAGACGCCGGAGGACCTGACGCAGGACTACCACCTGCGCGACCTGCCGCTCGGCACCCGGGGCGGGGTCCGCGTCGCCGAGCACTTTCCGGTCGACGCCGAGTACGAGATTCGGGTGCGGCTGCGCCGGACCGCGGTGGGCGCCATCCGCGGAATCGGCGAGGAGCATCGGGTCGAGCTGACCCTGGACGGCGAGCGGGTCGCCCTGTTCCCCGTCGGCAGCGAGGACGCCTACCGGCCGATCGTGATCAACGAGCAGAACCCGGGCCAGACCGCCACGAAGGCGTTCACCGCGGACGAGTCGATGCGCGTGCGGCTGCCAATCACGGCCGGACGTCACGAGATCGTCGCCTCGTTCGTGGGCCGGCCCGCGGCGCTGTCGGAAGAGGTCGCGCGGCCGTTTCTCCGCAGCTACGTCGGTACGAGCAGCCGGCGGGGACTGCCGGATGTCGACAGCGTGCTGATCGCCGGACCGTTCGACGCCGTCCGGCCGGAGGACACGGCGAGCCGGCGGCGCATCTTCATGTGCCGCCCCGAGGCTCCCGCCGACGAGTTGCCGTGCGCCCGCTCGATTCTCTCGCGGCTAGGTCGCGTGGCCTACCGGCGTGCCCTGGAAGCGCCGGAGCTCGATCGGCTGATCGACTTCTACCGGGAGGGCAGCCGCGACGGCGGATTCGAGGCCGGCATCGAGCTGGCGTTGCGCTTCGTCCTGGCCAGCCCGCAGTTCATCTTCCGGCTGGAGGCCGAGCCAGCCGATGTCGAGGCCGGCGCCGTCTATCCGCTGGCGGACGTGGATCTCGCTTCGCGGCTGTCGTTCTTTCTCTGGAGCAGCCTCCCGGACGACGAGCTGCTGGCGGCAGCCGAGGGCGGGCGCCTGGCGGACCCGGCGGAGCTGACGCGGCAGGTGCGGCGCATGCTGGCCGATCCCCGCGCGGCGGCGCTGGTGGAGAACTTCGCCGGGCAGTGGCTCTATCTGCGCAACCTGGGCAATATTCATCCCGATCCGCCGACGTTCCCGGACTTCGACGACAACCTGCGCCGTGCGCTGCAGCGCGAGACGGAGCTCTTCTTCGAGAGCATCCTGAACGAGGACCGCAGCGTCCTCGATCTGCTGACCGCCGATTACACGTTCGTGAACGAACGCCTGGCGCGCCACTACGGGATGCGGGGCATCTACGGTGATCGGTTCCGCCGCGTGCCGGTGACCGACGAGGCGCGGCGCGGGTTGCTGGGCCACGGCAGCGTGCTGACGGTCACCTCCTACGCGACGCGGACGTCCCCGGTGCTGCGGGGGAATTGGATTCTAGAGAACCTGCTTGGCGCGCCGCCGCCGCCCCCGCCGCCGGACGTGCCGGACCTGGAGGACACGGGCAGCGCCGAGGGCCTGTCCATCCGCGAGCGCCTGACGCGGCACCGCGCGAATCCCGCGTGCGCCACGTGTCACGCGCGCATGGATCCGTACGGGTTCGGGCTGGAGAACTTCGACGCGATCGGCCGCTGGCGCGGCACCGGCGCCGACGGTCAGCCGATAGACGCCTCGGACGTGCTGCCCGACGGGACCGCGTTCGACGGTCCGAGCGAGCTGCGGGGGGCGATCCTGCAGCGGCCGGGGACGTTCGTCGAGACGTTCACGCGGAAGCTGCTGACGTATGCGATCGGGCGGGGCCTGGAGTACTACGACGCACCCGCGGTGCGCCGGATCGTCGCGCGGGCGGCCGATCGGGACTATCGATTCTCGTCGATCGTCACTGGCGTTGTAATGAGCGACGCCTTCCGCATGAAAATGAAGCGGCCCGCGCCGGACGACGGCGGATGACGCGGCCAGGGGCGCCCTGGGAGTCTGCGCCGTAGCAGCGGGGCAGACTTGCGGAAGCGTTTTGGTTAGGCGGCAACAGAAGCCGCAAGGCGACGATTGCCGGGCGAGGCGCCGGTAGGCGACGATTGCCGGGCGAGGCGCCGGTAGGCGGGGCATCGTCGGTGAACCGGAGGGAGCGACGCAGATGATCATCACGAAGAAGGCCTTGCCGCGGCGGACGTTCCTGCGCGGGGTCGGCGCGACGGTAGCGCTCCCGTTGCTCGACGCCATGGTGCCCGCCCTGTCGGCGATGTCCCGCACGGCGGCCGCCCCGGTGCGCCGGCTCGCGTTCTCCTACATCCCGAACGGCGCGATCATGGAGCAGTGGACGCCGGCCGCGGCCGGCACGGCGTTCGATCTGCCGCCGATCCTGGCGTCGCTGGAGCCGCACCGCGACCGGCTGGTCGTACTGTCGGGGCTCGACTCGCGCCCCGCCGAGGCGGCCGAGGGCGAGGGCTCCGGCGACCACGCGCGGGCCAGCGCGGTGTGGCTGACCGGCGTGCATCCCAAGCGGACCCAGGGGGCCGACGTTCGCGGCGCCAAGACGATCGACCAGGTGGCGGCCGACGAGCTGGGCCGCGAAACGCAGTTGCGCTCGCTGGAGGTGGCGGCCGAGGACTTCACCGCCGTCGGCGGGTGCGACATCGGCTACTCGTGCAGTTACGTCAACACGCTGTCGTGGCGCACGGCGACGCGGCCGCTGCCGATGCAGACCGACCCGCGCGTAGTCTTCGAGCGCCTGTTCGGCGAGGGTCTCGGTGCGGAGGAACGCCGGCGCCAGCTCGGCCGGGACCGGAGCATCCTGGATGCCATCGTCGGCGAGGTGGGCCGCCTGCGGACCCGGCTCGGTCCCGCCGACGCCGCGCGCGTGCACGAGTACCTGGACAGCGTGCGCGACGTGGAGCAGCGCGTCCGGAAGGTGGAGGCGCGCGTGGGCGAGCACATCGAGCTGCCGGAGATGCCGGTCGGCGTGCCCGAGCTGTACGACGACCACGTGAAGCTGATGTACGACCTGCAGGTGCTGGCCTTCCAGACCGATGTCACGCGGGTCAGCACGTTCATGCTCGCGCGCGAAGCGTCGACGCGCACCTACAGCCACATCGGCGTGCCCGACCCGCACCACGCCATCTCGCATCACGGCAACGCACCCGACAAGGTAGCGAAGCACGCGAAGATCAACACGTACCACGTCAGCCTGTTCCGTTACTTCCTGGACCGGCTCCGCGCCACGCCGGACGGCGACGGCACGCTGCTGGATCATTCGCTGCTCCTGTACGGCGGCTGCATCAGCAACGGCAACCTGCATCTGCACACCGACTTGCCGGTGCTGCTGGCCGGCGGCGCGGACGGCAGGTTGCAGGGCGGCCGGCACGTCGCCTGCGCCGACGGCACGCCGCTGACCAACCTGTTGCTGTCGATCCTGGACAAGGTGGACGTCCACCGCGACCGCCTCGGCGACAGCACCGGGCGCCTGGCGGAAGTCTGAGGAGCTTCGTCGCGCTCTGCGGCGCATTTCCTGGAACGCCGAAACCGTCAGTCGGTATCCACGTCCGGGGCTTCCGGCGTCGCATCCGTGTCGGTTTCGTCGACGCGATTCAGATCGCGCAAGAAGCGGCGCAACGGCTCCAAGCCAGGGACCGCGGGGTCCCAATGCGCGGCATCGGCGTAGTTCTTCTCCGGTCCGGTATCAGCGCCTACCGCGTTGCAGTACGCATAGACCCGCGCCTTGCGATTCGGAGTCGTGTAATCGCGGTCGGGTGTGCTCAGGCACTCCTCGTACTGATCAAAGCAAATGTAGACGACGCGATGCGCTGCCGGAGCCATCTGCTCCAGCAGCGTCTCGATGTTACCTGGAGCAACGTCGTCAGGTAGTAGGAATGAACGCTCGATGGGCAGATCGAGCCGAGCGATCTCTCGCGCCAACTGCCGGCGCGTGCGGTCCGGATTGGTGTCGGCATCCAGGAGCAGCGCTACGTTCCGACCCGCGTCGTGACTCTTGCGAATCTCATTCTGAACAGAGTGCAGCTTCGAGATGCCACCGTCGATGCGGTGGATCTCGACATCCTCTTCGGAGTCCAGGGTTCCCCAAAGCCATCGGACGAACACCTCGTCGTAGTCGCCCTCGACGAACAACGCCCAGCTCATCGGATCTCGATCCCGTGGCGCACGCAGTGCTCGAACTGCTCGTACTCGTAGCGGTAGGGACGGACATGTCCATTGCGATCATGCTTGAGCGTGTAGCAGTACGTGGTCGAACGATGGGATGCGAACCCATCGGTGCCTAGTGCGTCCAGCAGGGTCTGGAGAACCGCGACGCTATGGGTGGAAACGAACACCTGCATGCCCTGATCGCGAGACAGCGTCAAGAGCGCTTCCAGGAGGGGACGAACAGCCGCATGGTGAAGGCCGTTCTCCAGTTCATCGAGGAAGAGAAGGCGCTCGTTCCCGAGCATGCAATGCGAGAGAACGCTGGCAGCACGGACCATGCCGCTGCCGAAGACGTTCAAGGGAATCATCCGCTCGAGACCAATGTCCAGGTACACGAGATCGCCGCTGGCACCGAGGTCCCTGATGCGCGGATTGAGCACCTTCAGGAACTGAACGAGCCGCGCGGCCTCCTTGCGAACGATCAGATCGCCTATCGCCGCCCCGTCGTAGCCGACCCGAGGCGTCATGTACCGGGCCGAAATGGTCATATCGTCCACGGGTTCCGCCGTCTGTTGCACCTGGATCCCGTCTCCCTGGAGACGCAGCATGGCGGAATACGAAGCGGATTCCCCGTCGGAGGGCTGCAAGGTGACGTCGTACCGGAGAAGTCGACGTCGCCCCGAAACAAGGGAAGAAGACTGACCACCGGAAGGACCGACGCCAGCCGAGGCGCGGGTGCCGCCGTTCCCGCCAGCAGGCGACCCAGGGGCGTCGGAATCCAATTCGATCTCCGTGTACGGCGCGGAAATCCGGACCGTACGCCGGACGTTGGTACCGGCAGAATGCGCCACCAACTCTATCGGCTGATCCGGATCGAGCTGGTGAAACAGGGTCTCGAAGTGCTCGAAGCGATCGATCGGCAGGCTCCGCCAGCGCTGAATCTGAAGCGGTAGGCTGAGGTTGGCAAAGCCGGTCAGGAGAAAGAGGGCCTCCAGGACCGACGTCTTGCCAACGTCGTTGGCCCCGAGGAGGACATTGAAGCTGCCAAGACCGTCGAGATCGAGTTCCGACAATCCCCGGAAGCGGCGGATCTCGACGCGATCGAGATGATGATGACTCGGCATGTGGATCTGCCCTGGACGCGAGATCGGGAAATCCCGACCCGCATCGGGTGGACAGGATGATAGCGGATGCACGGAGCCGCCCGCCGTTGCGGCCCCGCGCCGTGGGCTGCGGTCAGAAGATCGCGATTGGATTGAGCGGCGACCCCGTGCCGCCCTCGACCGGGATCGGCCCCGCGGTCAGCATGAACTCCCAGCGGTTCTCCTGCGCCGCCGTCTCGGCGAGCGCCTCCAGATCCATGTTGTCGAAGATGTGGATGCCGAACCCGGCGATGAGCATCGTGTGGACGGGCTGGGTCACGCCTTCGACGAGCGACGGCATCACGTCGGTGGCCGCGTCGCTGCCGACGATGGCGACGCCCCGCTCCTTGATCCACGGCAGCACCGACGCGTGCAGCCCGGCGCTGTTGCCCGAGACCTGCCACGGCCCGAGCGCGGCGCGGCGCGCCCAGCGGCCGGTCCGCACGAAGATGACGTCGCCCGGCGAGACCCTGACCCCCGCCATCGCTTCCCAGGCCTCGATGTCCTCGACGTAGATTGGCGTCTGCGGCTCCAGGTACGGCACGCCCTTGAGGCGCGCGAAGTCGAGCAGGATGCCGCGGGTGACGATGCCCTGCTTCAGGTTCTGGATGCCGAGCTTGCCGCAGCCCTCCTCCAGCGAGCTCGCCGACGGCGGGATGTCGTTGTACATCCGGTCGTTCCACAGGAAGTGGCAGAGCGAGTCGATGTGGCTGACCCCGTAGCCGTGGTACCGGAACTCGTACGTATCGCTCCGCAACGACTCGCCCATGGTGTGGTTGAACGCGGCGTCGGGGTTGTCCACCGCCTCGTCCGGCATCGGATTGTGCGCCAGCGACACGGTGATGCCCCGCTGCACGAGCGCCGCCGCTTCGCGCGTCTTCTCCGGCGTGATCAGGTTCATCGTGCCGAGCTCGTCGTCGTCGCCCCAGCGGCCCCAGTTGTTCAGCTCCTGGAACATCGCGTCGAATTCCTCGACGTTGCGCGGGTTGCGCGGTTCCTGCGTCTCGACGGTGACGGCGGCGGCGAACGCGGCGGCGGCGACCAGCGCGCCGAGCCTGATCGTTTTCGTGGTGGACCTGCGTGTCATTGGCTTGCTCTCCCGATACGGGTTGCCCGTGATTGTCGATGCGGGAATTATGCCCCCAAACCTTACCGCGGCGGCGAGGCGGCACCGTGCATGCAGTTGATCCAAGGCCGATCAAGCTGAGGCAATTGGGCCGGCGGCTCGGAAAGGAGCGCGCATGCGGTCGGTCGAGTTCATCCGAGGCCGATCTCGCGGCCGCGGCGGGCGATGTCCTCGAGCCAGTCGCGGTCGAGCGCGTCCGTTCCCGACTCGGTGTCGTCGGGTTTCCCGGCCGTCTCGAACCCGAGGTCCGCGACGGCGGCGCCGACGGCGGCCGAGAGTCGCGCGTCGAGATCCTCCGGCGCATGCGGCGCCAGGGGCGGCACGGGCGATCGGATGACGGCCGGCGTCGCGGCAGCTTCCGCGAACGCGGTCTCGTAGGCAGCCAGGCTGCGCGCGATCGAGTGTTCCCTCGCGATCCAGCGGGCGGCGTTGCGGCCGATGGCCGCGCCAAGCGCCGGCCGTTGGGCGAGCGAGAGCAGGAAGGCACGGAGCGTGGAGGCTTCCCAGGCGTCGTCGCGGACCTTCAGGCACGCATCGTCCGGTATTTCGGCGAACCAGCCGGCGTCGGTGACGATGGTCGGTCGTCCCAGTCCCAGGAGCCGGATGCAGGTGCCCGACGTCTCGCCGGCGGTGTCCAGACGCAGGTTGATTGCGACGTCCACCGCCGCCATCAGCTCCTGCAGGCGGCGGAGCGGCACCCGGCCGGTGACGTGGACTCCGGCCGGCGGGTCGGCCAGCAGCCGGGCCAGGCCGGGGTCGTTGTCCGCCGGGGTGCCGACGATGACCAGCTGGGCCCGGGTGAAGCTGGCGTGCAAGGTGGTGAAGGCGTCGACAGCCTGCCGAATCTTCTTGAAGTAGGTGACGTGCCCGAAGATGCCGATCAGGAAGGTCTGCGCATCGACGGCCGGCAGGCCGAGGGCCGCACGGCCGCCGGCGGGCGACGGCCGGACCGGCGGCGAGTAATGGTGCGGCACGGTCCAGACCCGGGCCGCCGGACGGCTGGCGAGGACCCGCCGCCGTGCCTGCTCGCCATGGACAATCACACCCCGGCTGCGGTCGACGAGGCGCTCGAAGAGCGGCGGGGTGAAGAAGCCGCCGGTGTGCTCGCCGCGCGCCAGGGCGGGACCGGACTCGCCGAGGGCGTACCGCAGCTCCTCCAGCCAGGCCCGCGACCCGCCGTTTGAGAGCGCGTGCTCGCGCACCAGCTCCCGAATGCGGTACTCGTGCAGCACCACGACCCCGGGATGCCTCAGGGCCAGTTCGTAGATGCCACCATGGAATCCGCGGTGGTTGCCGATGTGGTAGACGGCCAGGCGGTCGGCCGGGTGGTAACCCTCGCACGCCGCGGTCGGGAACGGCCATGCACCGCGGGTAGCCCCGCCAGGCCCGAACACCCGCACGTCGCGTGTATCGGGCATCGCGCCCAGCAGCTCCGCGCTGTAGTCGGCGATGCCGCTGGCGCCGGGCGGCAGCGGGCTCAGCCAGTCGACCGGCGGCGGGGCGCCGGTCACGCGGGCGTCTCCGCGGCCGCGGTCTCGGTGATGGTCTCGACCACCCGCCGCCACCGGATGTGGGAGACGGTGCGCTGTCCGGCCACCCCCAGGCGCCCGGCGAGGTCGGGGTCGGCCGCCAGCCGGTCGAGCGCCGCGGCCACGGCGGCGACCTTGCCCGCGGGGGCGACCAGGCCGTTTCGTTCGTGGTCGACGAACTCCAGCACCCCTCCGGAATCGCTGGTCGTGACGACAGGCTTGCCCGACAGGAAGGCCTCGATCGCCACGTAGCCGTAGTCCTCGTCATAGGGGGCGTAGAACACGGCCCGTGCCCCGGCATACAGCCGCACCAGCTCGTCGTCGTCCACCCGGCCGAGCAGCTCGACGCGCTCGCCGACGCCGCGCTCGGCGATGCGCCGCTCCAGGGCGTCGCGCTCGGGACCGGCGCCGGCTATGCGTGCCCGCACACCGGAACGGCAGGCGGCGAGCGCGTCGACGAGCAGCTCCACCCGCTTCATGCGGTCGAGGCGCGAAACGGTGAAGACGTAGTCTCCCTGCTCGCCGGGACGCAGCCGCCCTTCGAGCGCCGGCGGCGGGTGGAGCACCTCGGCCTCGATGCCCAGGTGCCGGCGCAGGCGGTCCGCACTGTTGCGCGAGATCGTGTAGATGCGCCGTGCCTCGCGCAGACCGCGGCGGTCCATCTCGTGGATCCTGTCGATCATCGCCCGGTCCGCCGCGCTGTCCCCGAAGTCGCTCCAGCGGGTGCCGAGCAGGTCGTAGACCTGGCGGAACTGGTGGATGAGCCAGACGACCTTGTTCGGATGCCGCACGAGATACGAGGGAAACCGCCCCGCCACGACGAGGTCGGGAGGGCCCTCGGCGCCGTCCAGGCTGACGAGCCGCCAGGCCAGCGCACTCTGCAATATCTGCAGCCGCGGCGTCCACGCGAACGGCAGGGTCACCAGGTCCGCCGCGTGGCCGGCCGCCCGGAGCTGCCGGACGAGCGCCGTGTCCAGAGCCTCGGCACCCCCGGTCACGAAGGGAACCTGGTAGTCGCACACCGAGACGCGCATGATCAGGACGCGGGAGAGTTCTCGCCGGTCCCGTCGAGCGCGTCGACGCGCCTCTCGAGGGCGGTCATGCGCTCGCCGAGTCGCCGCTGGCGGTCGCAGATGTCGCGCAGGGCGAATCCGACCTGGCGATTGAACTCGTTCTGCTGCCGGAGCAGGGACCGATGCCCCCGTTTCGCGAACAGGTGGTAGCAGACCCTCTGCAGCCAGACCGCGCGTCCCCCGGCTTCGGCGTCGAAGGACGGCTCGGCGAGCCGCTCGTAGCGGCGCAGCGCTTCGAGCGGGGGAGGCCAGCCGGCCAGTTCGTCCTCCAGCGCCGCGATTTCGGCCTGTCGCTGCCGGGCGCCCGCGCGTATGCGCTCGACGACCGCGGCGACGTCGTCGGCGGCCTCGTCGGCGGCCTTCGGATTCATCGTGCGGGCAAGCATGACACAATCCGCATCGCCGCTCGAATGCAGCGGGGCTCTGCCGCGGGCTGCCAGGCATGACAGGAGCGATCACGCGGGGCTGGAACAGTGCCCTCTCGGCGGCTTGCGAGACGTTCGCCTGGTGCGGTCGGATTGTCGCCTCGACGCTCCGGCCGCACGCCGGCGGCCGCCTCACAGTGGGGGTCGACGCCGATTGCTTCTGGAACAGCCTGACCGGGGTGGGCTGGTACCTCTTCGAGATTCTGGAGCATCTGTCCGAGGCGGAAGGAATCCGCTTGCGCCTGTACGGCCAGACCATCTTTCCCTATCCGGACCACCCGCCGCCGGTCGTGGCGCTGCCGCGCGGCCCGGCGATCGAGCTCGTCGCCTACCCGGTGCCGGCGTGGGTCCCGCGGCGCGTGATGGTCCGCGTGACGCCCTGGCTCGAGCCGCTGGTGCTTGCGCTGCAGCGCAACGCCGTGCTGTTCGCGCCGAACTACGTGCTGCCGGCGAAGTTCAGGTCCGCGCGGGGCGCGGTGGTCGTGGTGATTCACGATCTGGCGTTCCGCCGCTTCGCCTGGACGCTGCAGGACGAGACTCGCGCCGTGCTGGAGGCGCAATTGGACCGCAATCTGGCGCGGGCCCGGGAAGTCGTCACCGTGTCGCATGCCGTGCGCGACGAGCTGCTGGCCGCCGAGCCGCTCGACCCCGCGCGCGTCACGGCGATTCACCACGGTCCGGGTCACCTCTCGATGCAGGAGCGCGTCGATCTGCCCGCCGGGGTCCCGGAGCGGTATGTGCTCCACGTCGGCACCATCGAACCGCGCAAGAACATCGAGCTCCTGCTGGCGGTTTGGGAGGCGTGGGCGGCCGAGGACCGGTCGGCGCCGGCGCTCGTGCTGTGCGGCCGGCGGGGCTGGAAGAGCGACGCGCTGCACATCGCGCTCGCCCGGGGGGAGGCAGCCGGCTGGCTGCGCTACCCGGGCTACGTCGACGCCGCGACGCTGGCGGTCCTCTACCGCCGCGCGCTGGCGGTTGTCAGCCCGTCGCGCTACGAGGGTTTCGGTCTGCCGCTGGTCGAGGCGATGGCCGCCGGCACGCCGGTGCTGGCGAGCGATATTCCCGTGTTCCGCGAAGTCGCGGGCGATGCGGCGGTCTTCCTGCCGGTGGATGATGCTGCGGCATGGAAGCGGGCATTGGCCGAGCTGGCGGCGGACCCTTCGCTGCGCAGCCGTCTGGGTGCGCGCGGGCGCGAACGGGTCACGGCGTTCGATTGGACGGCGGCGGCTGCTCGAACCCGCGCGGTGCTGGAGCGGGCCGCGCGGGACGCCCGGACAATCTCTCGCAATTGATGGATCGACGGTTGCTTCGGAGGTGCGCGGCGAGAGAGCATACGGGCAGCCCCCGCGGGGATCGAGAATCGTGGCGTTCCGGCCACGTGTCCGAATCGATTCGCGCCGACCCCGGCGGACATTCTTGAAGGAGGTTACCCGTGAAGCTGAGTCACGTCATCCTGCCGCTCGGCGCGGCCGCGCTGACCGCTGCCGTCACCGTCGCCGCGATCGCCTTCGCTGCCCCGATCGTGGAAGTCGCATCGGCCCAGGACCGGGAGTTCACGCCGCACGTCGTGACGCCGGAGGACATCCCGGAGGGCATCCACGAGGATTCCTGGGCGCGCGTACCGACGATCAGCCGCGAGTCGCTCGACGCCGACGGCCAGCGGGCGTACGACATCATCGTCAACCCGGACAGCCGCTACGCCACCGGCCTGCGGGGCCCGATCGGGATGTGGATGAACAGCCCGCTGATGGCCGAGCATCTCTTCCCGGCCAGCTCCTACCTCCGCTTCGGGGCGGATGGGAACCGGGACCAGCGGCTCGCCGAGCTCGCCATCCTGACCGCCGCCCGCGCGCTGAACAGCCAGTACGAATGGTCGGCGCACGAGGGCCTGGGTCGCAGCGCGGGACTCGAGGAGGGGATCATCGAGCTGCTCCGGTGGGATACGCCACTGGCCGATGCCGGTGACCGGCCCGGACTGAACGAGCCGGAACGGACCATCATCCGCGTCGTCCGCGAGCTGATCCGGGAGCCGAAGCTGAGCGACGAGGCGTTCGAAGCCGCGCAGCGGATCTTCGGCAACCAGGGCCTGATGGACATCGCGGGTCTGATCGGTCACTACACGCTGGTGAACTACACGCTCAAGGCGTTCGACGTGCAGCGGCCGCCGGGGAGCGAGCTGACGATGCCGACGCTTCCGTGACGCCTCAGGGGACGACGTCGGTATCGGCGTCGTCCTCGTCGATCACGGGACGGAACTCGATGGGGATGCGCCGGGTGAACTCGCCGAAGTGCGCGTTGGCGTCGGCTTCCCGTCCGAGCAGACTGGCGACCGCGCCTTCGTGGTAGCGGAGCCCCGCCACGACGAAGTCGCGTTGCGCGGCGGTCAGCCGCCGCAGGTGCGGGTCGCGCTCCGGCGGCACGAGCTCGTGGAGGCGCCGGAGGAAGGCGGCCAGCTCGGCGGAGTTGAACCACGCGGTCGCCCCGGTGCGCTCTTCCCGCTGCGTCACCGGCGTCAGGTACTCCACGAGCGGCTGGTCGTCGGTGTTGATGGGCCCGGGCGGAATCAGCCCGTCGGCCACCGACAGATTGCCCGCATAGAAGGGCAGCGTTACTGCGAGCGAGGTGGAAGGGGGCAACGGGCGGCCGCCGCTCAGGTACTCCCCGTTACGGTCGATCACGTCCGGGTCGAGCGCGGTCGTTTCGGCGGCGCCGATCAGCGCCAGGACGGGCCGCTCCGCGGCAAAGCTGCCGCGCCAGACGGTGACCTGCTCGAAAACGGTGAGCATGGTGCGCGCGACCATCTCGAACTCGGACCGCGAGACCTGGTACAGCGGCAGCCACTGGACGAACAGGCCGCCGGGAGCGAGACGCTCGCGGGAGGCCTGGAAGTGCTCGCGGCTGTACAGGTTCCCGACGCCGGCCCGCCACGGGACGAACAGGTCGGCGATGATCGCGTCGAACCGCTCGGTCGTGCCCAGCAGGTGATTGCGGGCGTCGCAGGCGCGGACAGTCGCGCGCGGGTCGTTGAAGAGCCCGCCGCTCGGGACGTCGAACCACGCCGCGGCGGCCGCGATCACGTCGGCGGCTATCTCGCAGACCAGCAGCCGGTCGACGGGGTGCCGGAGGGCGGCCCCCGCGGTGATGCCGGTGCCCAGGCCCAGCAGGAAGACCGCGCGCGGCCGCGGGTGCGTCATCAGCGGCAGCAGGGCCTGGTTCTGCTCGTGCTCGATGGAGGCCGTGCCGCCGAGCGTGTAGAAGTTGTTCACCTTGATGCGCCGGTTCCCGGGACGCTCGACGACGGCGACGACGCCGTCGGGGCCCTCCCAGGTCTCCAGCAGCCGCTCGCCGCGATCCGTGTTGACGTTGACCACCGGCAGGCGGGAGGCGTCGACCAGCGTGCCGAGCAGGACCACGCCGCCGATCGTGGCGGCCGCTGGCAGGAGCCGCGCGCCGCGCGTCCGCCAGCCGTTCCAGCAGGCCGCCAGCGCCAGGACCAGGTAGCCGAAGGCGAACAGCCGCATGCTGTTCCACAGTCCGATGCTCCCGAGCAGGACGAATCCGGCGGCCAGCGACCCGACCACGGCGCCGCCGGTGTTCAGGGCATTGAGCCGCCCGATGATGGCGCCCGGTTCGGCGCGCGACCCCTCGGCGGCGCGCAGCAGGTACGGGAACGCGCTGCCGAGCAGGGCCGCCGGGACGAACAGCAGCAGCGCCGTGTTGGCGAAGATCGAGAAGACGTACAGCAGCCATCCGTCGCCGGTCACAAGCGTGCCGAGGCCGCCGGTCAGATCGTGGAACCCGAACGGTATGACGGCCACGCCCAGGCCCGACAGCGTCAGCAACAGCCACAGGACCTGCCCCGGCGCCGCCCGCAGCCGGCACAGGCGGTTCGCGATCGCCGAGCCGGTTGCCAGCGCGGCCAGGAACACCACGAGGATGATCGAGAAGGTGTAGACCGAGTTCTGGAGGACCTGCGCGAACATCCGCGTCCAGAGCACCTCGAGCCCGAGCGCGAACGCACCCGACAGGCAGGCGACGGTGGTCAGAAGCCACGCGGGGCAGGCCGTATCGGCGGTGGGAACCGCCGGCCGTCCGCGGGCGGCCTTCCCCGGGCGTTGCGAACGCTGCTGGTCATGGGCCGGGGGCTCCGGGGCGGGCGCAGCGTGCGCCTCGGCGGCTCCGGCCAGCCGCCAGGCGAGTGCCGCGACCACGACGTTGACGGCCATCGCCAGCAGATACGCCCGGTCGAAGCCGAGCGCGAGCGGCAGCACGAAGCCGGCCAGGAACGCGCCGGTGGCCGCGCCGAGCGTGTTGACCGCGTACAGGAAGGACCCGATGCGGCCCAGCTCGTCCGGGCGGCGCACGAGGTGCTGGCCCAGGATCGGCAACGTGCCGCCCATCAGGGCGGCGGGGGGCAGCAGCGCCAGCATCGCCAAGGCGATCCGGGCCGCGTTGAAGGCCGCGGGGTAGTCGACGAGGGTGTTGTAGAGCGGACCGTAGAGGCGGAAGTAGATCTCCAGGAGCAGGAAATAGGCCGCGGCGGCCGCCGCGATCCCCAGCTCGAGCCAGGCGTAGGTGCGCAGCGGCGATCGCAGGCGCGGCGAGAGGCGACCGAAGACGGCGCCGCCGACCGCCAGACCGAGGAAGAAGACGGCGAGCGTGGTGGCGGCGGCGTAGGCGGTGCTGCCGAAGAGCAGGCCCAGCTCCTTGAGCCAGAGCACCTCGTAGACCAGGCTGGCCGCCCCGGACAGGAAGACGAGCACGGCCAGCAGGGCCCGCTGCAGGACAGGGCTCGATTGCCGGGGTGGGGCGGACATCGACTGAAGATACAGCACGGCCACCCGCCGGGGAGGGCCGACGGGCGGCCGTGCACGCGGACGGGGCGAGCCGCCCGTCCTCAATTCTCTAGCGCTCCGAAACGCCTCGCAGGCTCGGCGTTCGGCCTATCCCCCCCGCTCCATGACCTTTCCTAGCGCCGCCAAACCCGTCGCCAGGGCGCCGCGTTCGGCCCCAGCCCCCACCTCCCCAGGAGTCTGCGTCGCGGAACTCACTCCGTTGCGTTCTATGGCGCAGACTCCTAGAAGAACCGCACCGAGTAGTTCACCCGGACTCCGCGGCCCATCTCGGGGGCCAGGTCCTTGATGAACGAGGTGTGGTTGCGATAAAGCTCGTTCGTCAAGTTGTAGCCGGTGAACGACAGGATGTGCGCCGCGTGCTGCCGCGGCCAGACATAGGACGCCCGCAGGTTGACGATGGAGTAGCCGTTCGTCTCGGTCTCGCCCCGGAACACCCTGGCCTGCTGCCCCGCGAACTCCAGTTGCGGACTGAACGTGAATCCGCCGTACGGGACGTCCAGGCTCACCGTCCCGCGCAACGGTGGGATGCGCGGCAGCGGATCGCCGGTCGTGGTCAGGGTCGCATCGACGTAGCCGATGCCGAGCGTCGCCCAAGCGTCCCCAGCCAATTGCACGCTGCTCTTGGCGTCGAAGCCGACGAAGCGGCTGTCGCCCTGGATGAAGTCCAGGACCGGCAAGTTGTCCTCGATCTCGCCGGTGCGGTCGCCGAAGATGAAGTTGTCGATGGAGTAGACGTAGGCGTTCAGGTTGCTGCGCACGCGGCCGGCCTGGTGGCGGAAGCTCACGTCGACGCCGAGCGTCGTCTCGGCGTCGAGAGTCGGGTTGCCCACCTCGAAGGCGAGGTTGCCGACGTGCGGACCGAAGTTGTAGAGCTCCTCGATTGCCGGTGCGCGGTGCGAGTGGGTGAGGTTGGCGACGAAAGCGCTGCCGGCGCCGACGTCGGTGTGCAGGCCCACCGAGGCTGACGCGCCGAGGAACTGCCGGTCGCGCGCGTCGGGCACTTCGAGACCATGGGCGTGACCGTGGTCGTCGGCGGGGGCGTCGGGCACGACGCGGCCCGCGGTCCGGTAATCGTTCTGCTCGACGCGCCCGCCGAACTGCAGCCGGGTACGTCGGAAGTCGACCTCTTCGTAGGCGAACGCGGCGAAGGATGTCTGGTCGGTCCGGGGCGCGAGCGCCTCGACGCCCACCGCCTGGAAATCGCGGAGCTGGGCCCAGGCCCCGAACCTGCCCGAGAGCCGCTCGGTCTGCCGCTGGTCGACGTCGGCCCGCATGATGTAGGTCCGGTTCGTGAACCGGGTGCCGATGCGCTCGGTGCCGTCTTCGATCTCCAGCTCGTCGTGTCTCCAGTCGATGACGTTCAGGGCCACGCGCACGCCCTCGATGACGGTGTTGGCGAGGTTGCGGAGGCCCATGTCGAAGCGCCCGACGCGGCGGCGCGACGCGAGGTCGATCGCCGTCTCCAAGGGAGCTGGCCCAGCGCGTACGCCGTGCGCCTGGTGGAACTCGTCCGCGAACGGCACCCCGTAGCGGCCGTCCTCCATCGTGAGCCCGCCGCTGGCGAAGACCCGGTCGCCGAACCAGCCGAGGCCGGCCCGCGCATTCGTCAGATCGGTGGCCGAGTTCTCGACGGGCCCTTCGGGAGTGTCGTAGTTGTCCGTGCGCCGCGTACTGCCGCCGCCCCAGATCAGCAGGTTGTTCTGCGAGTACTGCACGTTGGCGGTGGCGCCGGCTTCGGCGTTCGCGCTGCCCACGTTGGTGCCGAACTGCCCGCGGGTGCCTTCGAAGCGCGACTCGCGGTAGCTCTCGTGCGGAGTGATGATGTTGACGAGGCCGCCGACCGCGTTCGAGCCGTAGAGCAGGGTCGCCGGTCCGCGCACGATCTCGATGCGCTCGGCGCCGTTCGGGTCGATCGTCACGCCATGATCGCCCGACTGGCTGGAGAGGTCCCCCGTGCGCAGCCCGTCATCGAGAATGAGCACGCGGTCGCCGTCGAAGCCGCGGATGATCGGTCGGCTCGACCCGGGACCGAAGCTGCGGCTCGCGACGCCCGGCTCGTTGCGGAGGGCGTCTCCGAGGCTGCCGGCCGACTCCCTGGTGATGTCGAACGAGTCGAGGGTGGAGACGGCGTTGAACGCCTCGAAACTCGTCTCGGTGCCGCCCACCGACGCGGTGACGGTCACGTCCTCGTGGACGGGGGAGAGGCCGAGCACGAAATCCAGCATTGCCGTCGCGCCGGCATCGACGGTCACCATCTGCCGCCCCGCGGTCAGGTGCTCGCGTTGCGCGAGGACCTCGTAGGAGCCGGCTGGCACGCCGGCGATCTCGAACATCCCCTGTTCATCGGTCAGCCCGAAGTCGCCCGTGCCGACGACGAGGATCACCGCGCCATGGACGGGACCTCCGTTCTCGTCGAGCGTCACCGCCCCGCTTACCGAGCCGGTGTCCTGTGCAAGGACCGTAGCCGCGCCGAAGGTGGCCGCCGCGAGGGCCACCGCCAAACCTGTCGCTGTCAATCGCATCGATTCGAATCCCTCCCCGTTACCCAATTTCTCATGGGCCTGTGTCCACTTCCGTGGTGCGATCGGTCGCCGGCCGTGCGTGCCGGGGACCGGTACTCTGCTGGCGGCGCATGGAGGTCGAAACCTCCAAACGTGCCTGCAGGTGGAACCTGAAACCGCGTTGAAGATCCGTGGCGCTCATGCCGGGGTGCTCAACCTGCGGCGCATGATGGATGCACCTCGGTTGCGCGCTGGCTCGGCCGCAATCGCAATACGACGGAAGAAAGCTGTGCGTGTAGGGTCTAGGCGGGCGGTGCGCGAGTCGGGAGGCGGCTGAAGTGCCCGGATTCAATCCATCCGGCGACCGGAGCCTGCACGAGCGGCTCCGGAGCGTCCGCGAGTCCTATCTGGACGGCGGCGGACGGTTCGGCGGCGGGCTGGTGTCGGAGCTGGCAGACGGCGCAGTCCTGTTCGCCTTCATGCTCCTCGTGCCAGACGGCCGCGGCAAATGTAGCCCCGACCACCGCGATCGCCAGCGTGGCGATCGCGGTGCGCCAGCCAAGGCTACATCGTGCGAGCCCTGAGTGCATGGATCCCTCCTCTGACCATCAGCCGCTGATGCTAGCGGAGACGCGAGCGGGGCAGCAAGGGACGGGAGAGCATCGGATTCTGAAGTTTTCCTGAAGTTTTTCGCGCGAGGGCTGCGGATAGGCGCGGGTTGGCAAGGGAGCCGTTGCCGAAGCCGCTACCAGGACAGATCTACACCGACGGGGCAGTGGTCGGAGCCGGTCACGTGCGGCCAGATGAAAGCGTCCTCTACCCGCCGCGCCGCGGCCGGGGACGCGAGCACGTAGTCGATGCGCCACCCCACGTTGTTCTCGCGGGCGCCGCCCCACTGCCGCCACCACGTGTAGTGGCCCGCCTCGCCGGGATGACGGGTGCGGAACGTGTCCACCCAGCCCGCGTCGATCCAGCGCGTCAGCTCCGCGCGCTCTTCGGGCAGGAATCCGCTGGTCCTGGTGTTGGCGGCGGGACGGGCGAGGTCGATCGGCTCGCGCGCCGTGTTGTAGTCGCCGACGACGAGTACCGGTCCGCGGCGCCGCAGGACCTGCAGGCGCTTGAAGAGCGCCGCGTAGAAGTCGAGCTTGTAGGGCACGCGGCGGTTGTCCCGGTCGCGCCCGCTGCCCTTCGGGAAGTAGACTGATGCGACGGTCAGGCGGCCGAAGGTGGCCATGACCAGGCGGCCCTCGGCATCGAACCGGGGTTCCCCGAGCGCGGTTTCGACCCGTTCCGGCGGCGTGCGCGAGTAGAGCGCGACGCCGCTGTAGCCGGCCCGCTCAGCGGGGGAGAAAGCGGTGTGCCAGCCCAGCGGCGCGCGCACCGCGGGTGCGAGCTGGTGCTCGAACGCCCGCACCTCCTGGAGGCCGAGGACGTCGGCTTCGGAGTCCTCCAGAAAGCGGAGGAACCCCTTCCGGGCGCAGGCGCGCAGGCCGTTGACGTTCCAGCTCACGACGCGCATGGGAGGATCCATCACCGCGCGTGCTCGAGCAACCACTCGTGCGTTTCGGTGGCCGGGTCCGGCAGGTCGGCGAATACCTGGATGAGTTCCATCTCGCCGGTAGCGTCGCGGGCGAGGAAAGCGCCCGGATGGTCAGCCGACCAGGAAGTCGAGCGCCTTGACGAGTCCGACGCCGCCGGCGACGGCCGCGAACAACTTCAGCGTGAGTCGCAACTCGAGCTTCTCCATGTCAGCTCGGACCAGCGCGATGTCGCTCTTCGTCGCGACGTTCTCCCCGATGGCAACGCTGATCTGCTCGGTGACCGCTTCAGCCTGCTCGTCGCTGAAACCGGCGTCACGCAAGGCCTTGACGGCCCTGTGCGTGTCGAAGGCGAGCGCAGTCATCGATGTGTTTCCCGATCCTGGCGCTGATTCCGACGGTAGCAGGATGCCCGCACCGCGACAAGTGTGACCTCGCCGCGGCACGGAAACACCAGTTCCTACCCTTCCTTCTCCTCGTACTGCTCGCGCAGCTTCGCGACGATGGACGGATCGGCCAGCGTCGTCACGTCGCCCAGTGCCTTGCCGGCGGCGATGTCGCGCAGCAGGCGGCGCATGATCTTGCCCGAGCGGGTCTTCGGCAGGTCTGCCGTCCAGAGGATCTCGTCCGGCTTGGCGATGGCGCCGATCTTGGTGGCGACGTGCTGGCGCAGCTCCTCGACCTTGGCGTCGGACGACTGCACGCCTTCCTTCAGCGTGACGAACGCGCAGATCGCCTGCCCCTTGATCTCGTGCTCCTTGCCGACGACCGCCGCCTCGGCCACCTCCTGGTGGTCGACCAGGGCGCTCTCGACCTCCATGGTGCCGACGCGGTGCCCGGCGACGTTGAGCACGTCGTCGACGCGGCCGAGCAGCCAGAAGTAGCCGTCCTCGTCCACCTTGGCGCCGTCGCCGGTGACGTAGGTCGCGTGTCCCCAGCGGTTCCAGTAGGTGGCGACGTAGCGGTCGTGGTCCCCGTAGATCGTGCGCAGCATCGACGGCCAGGGGCGCGTCTGCACGAGGTAGCCGCCGCCCACCTCGACCGGCTGGCCGCTCTCGGTGACGATGGCCGGCTTCAGTCCCGGGAACGGCCGCGAGGCGGAGCCGGGCTTGAGCTTCGTCAGCCCCGGCAGCGGGGTGATCAGGATGCTGCCGGTCTCGGTCTGCCACCACGTGTCGACGATGGGGCAGCGGTCGCCGCCGACGTGGCGGTGGTACCACATCCAGGCCTCGGGATTGATCGGCTCGCCGACCGATCCGATCAGCCGCAGCGTGCTCAGGTCGTGCTTCGAGACGTGCTCCGGGCCCCACTTCATGAAGGCGCGGATGGCGGTGGGTGCCGTGTAGAAGATGCTCACCTTGTGGCGCTCGATGATGTCCCAGAAGCGGTCGCGGCCCGGGGTGTCCGGCGCACCCTCGTACATGACGCAGGTGGCGCCGTTGGCGAGCGGGCCGTACACGAGGTAGCTGTGCCCGGTGACCCAGCCGATGTCGGCGCTGCACCAGTAGATGTCGTCTTCCTTCAGGTCGAACACCCACTTGGTCGTGATGTAGGTCCCGGTGAGGTAGCCGCCGGTGGTGTGCGCGATCCCCTTCGGCTTGCCGGTGGTGCCCGACGTGTAGAGGGTGAACAGCAGGTCCTCGGCGTCGTTCTCGCGCGGCGGGCAGGTCTCGCCGACCCACGACATCAGCTCGTGGTACCAGTGGTCGCGGCCGGGGACGACCTTGAACGGCGTCTCCAGGCCTTCGCGCTTCACCAGCAGCACGTTCTGGACGCTCGGCGCCCCGTCGAGCGCCGCGTCCGAGATCTCCTTCAGCGGCACGACGCCGCCCCGCCGGAAGCCGCCGTCGGCGGTGACGAGCAGCTTGGCCTGCATGTCGTTGATCCGGTCGCGCAGCGACTCGGCGGAGAAGCCGCCGAAGACGACGCTGTGGACCGCGCCGATCCGCGCGCAGGCGAGCATCACGATCGGCAGCTCCGGGATCATCGGCAGATACACCGCGACCCGGTCGCCATGGCCGACGCCCAGCCGCTTCAGCACGTTGGCGCACTTCTGGACCTCGGCGTGCAGCTCACCATAGGTGAGCGTCTTCTGGTCGCCCGGCTCGCCCTCCCAGACGATGGCCCGCTTGTCGCGCCGGCTGCCCAGCGCGTGGCGGTCGACGCAGTTGACGCTGGCGTTGATCTTGCCGCCGATGAACCACTTGGCGTCGGGCGGCCGCCAGTCGAGGATGGTGTCCCAGGGCCGGCTCCATTCCAGCTCGCCGGCGATCCCGGCCCAGAACGCCTCCGGATCCGCGTCCGCCTTCGCATAGACGTCCGGATCGTTCATGTTGGCGTTACTGGCGAACTCCTCGGGCGGATCGAAGGTGCGGTCCTCGGTCAGCAGCGCATCGAATCCATCGGTCGGTTTCTCGTCGGCCACAGCATCCTCCCCTTCGTCAACCGCCGCATGGGCGGGGGATCATCATAGTCGCTTCGTTGCAACGAGCAGGTTGTGCGTCTTGCCGTCCGCCGTCATGACGTAGTCCCACAGCACCGCCTCGCGCTGGAACCCGATCCGGCGGAAGAACGACTGCGCGGCGGTCTGATCGAGCGTCATCCGCGCCGTCAGCATCCGCAGGTTCAGCGTGCGGGCGATCCACTCCACCTCGTGGGTCAGCAGGCGCGCCACGCCGCGGCGCCGGTAGGGAGGCGCCACCTGCAGCCGGATCTCGCCGAGATGACGCGTCCAGCTCGTCCGGTTGTGGAGCAGGCTGGCTTCGCCGGCCACCGTGTCTCCGTCCAGGGCGAGAACCGTCTCCGTGCGGCCGGTCTCGATGTAGTGCGCCCAGCGTTCCACGATGCCCGGTTCGGTGATGTTCACCCGCAGGTAGAGCAGCTCGTCCGGATCGAGGCTCCTCGCGAACGCCAGCACCGCGTCGACGTCGTCGCGCGTCATCAGCCGCAGCGACACCTCCCGCCCGTCGGCCAGCATGACCGTGCGGGGGTACCGTGCCTGAACTGCGGCGAGGCCGTTTCCGGCGCCGGGTGTCTCGGATTCCATCAGCCGCGTCCGTACTTCGCCTTGGCCTCCTGGCGCCGCGCGTGAAGGATCGGTTCGGTGTAGCCGCTCGGCTGCTCGCGCCCCTTGAACACCAGGTCGCAGGCCGCCTGGAAGGCGACGCTGTCGTCGAAGTTCGGCGCCATCGGCCGGTAGTTCGGGTCGCCGGCGTTCTGCCCGTCGACCACCGCGGCCATCCGCTGCAGCGTCTCGCGCACCTGCGCCTCGGTGCAGATGCCGTGGTGCAGCCAGTTGCAGATGTGCTGGCTCGAGATGCGCAGCGTGGCCCGATCCTCCATGAGCGCGATGTTGTTGATGTCGGGCACCTTCGAGCAGCCGATCCCCTGGTCCACCCAGCGCACGACGTAGCCCAGGATGCCCTGGGCGTTGTTGTCGAGCTCCTGCTGGATCTCCTCCGGCGACCAGTTCGGGTTCTCTTCGCGCGGAATGGTCAGGATCTTGTCTAGATCGGCCCGCGGGCGCGACCGCAGCTCGGCCTGCCGCGCGGAGACGTCCACCTGGTGATAGTGGGTCGCGTGCAACGTGGCGGCGGTGGGCGAGGGCACCCAGGCGGTATCGGCGCCCTGCTGCGGATGGCCGATCTTGTCCCGCAGCATGTCCGCCATCAGGTCGGGCATCGCCCACATCCCCTTGCCGATCTGGGCGTGGCCCGGCAGGTCGGTCTCCAGGCCGATGTCGACGTTCCAGTCCTCGTAGGTGACCATCCAGTCGGCGGTCTTCATCGCCTTCTTGCGAATCATCGGCCCGGCTTCCATCGCGGTGTGCATCTCGTCGCCGGTGCGGTCGAGGAAGCCGGTGTTGATGAAGAAGACGCGCTCCTTGGCGGCGCGCACGCACTCCTTCAGGTTCACCGTCGTGCGCCGCTCCTCGTCCATGATGCCGATCTTGATGGTGTGGCGGTCGAGGCCGAGGATGTCCTCCACCTGCGCCAGGGTCTGATCGCAGAAGGCGACCTCCTCCGGCCCGTGCATCTTCGGCTTGACGATGTAGATGGAGCCGGCGCGGCTGTTCTTTCCGCTCTTGATGTCGTGGACCGCGATCGTCGACGAGATCAGCGCGTCGAGGATCCCCTCCGGCGCCTCGTTGCCGTCCTTGTCGAGGATGGCGGGGTTGGTCATCAGGTGCCCGACGTTGCGGATCAGCATCAGGCTGATCCCCGGCAGCGTCACCGTCGAGCCGTCCGGCGCGGTGTACTCGCGCGCCCGGTTCATGGCGCGGTCCACCGTCCGGCCGCCCTTCTCGAAGCGGTCGGTCAGGTCGCCCTTGACCAGGCCCAGCCAGTTCCGGTAGGCGAGCACCTTGTCTTCGGCGTCCACCGTCGACACGGCGTCCTCGAGGTCCATGATCGTCGTGGTGGCCGCTTCCAGGATGATGTCGCGCACGCCGGCGTCGTCCGCCTTGCCGACCGGGTGCGCGCGGTCGATGCGGATCTCGATGTGCAGGCCGTTGTTGCCGAGCAGCACCGCCGACGGCGCGGCCGCATCGCCGCGGTAGCCGGCGAGCTTCGACGGATCGGCCAGGCCGGTGGTGGAGCCGTCCTGCAGCGTGACGGCAAGCGCGCCGTCCGTCACCGCGTACTGCGTCGCGGCGGCGTGGCTGCCCGCGGCGAGCGGGGTCACGCGGTCCAGGAAATCGCGCGCCCACGCGATGACGCGGGCGCCCCGGACCGGGTTGTACTCGGCGGTACGCGCGCAGCCGCCGTCTTCGGGAATGGCGTCGGTGCCGTAGAGCGCGTCGTACAGGCTGCCCCAGCGGGCGTTGGCGGCGTTCAGCGCGTAGCGCGCAATCGTCAGCGGCACGACGAGCTGCGGCCCGGCGACGGTCGAGATCTCCGGATCGACGTTGGCCGTCGTCGCCGAGAAGTCCCCGCCCTCCGGTACCAGGTAACCGATCTCCTGGAGCATCGCCTTGTACTCCGGCAGGTCGATCGGCTCGTCGTGGTTCTCCCGGTACCACGCATCGATGCGTCGCTGCAGGTCCTCGCGCTTGGCGAGCAGCTCGCGGTTACGCGGCGCCAGGCCATGGACGAGCCGGTCGAACCCGGACCAGAACGCCTCCCGGGAGACGCCGGTGCCCGGCAGCGCCTCGTCGTTGATGAAGTCGTACAGCTCCTTGTCGACCTGGAGTCCGCCCGCCGCGATCCGATCCGTATCCGTCATGCCTTCCCCCTGCTTCCTGGTTCCATGGGCGCGCCGCGGCGCGCCCGGCAGGGGGATTCTACTCTGGCGCCGGGGATCCGTTCTCACGCCCGCGGTGTCGGGTCGGCCGGCCGGCCCGGTCATTCGTCCGGGCAGGTGACGGCGTCGAACGCCGCAAGTTCCCGCGACGCCGCCCTGATCTCCACGCCGATCAGGTGCACGGCGCGACCCGGAGCGCCGTACTTGTTGGCGTATCCACGCGCCCGCAATTGTTCCAGCGCCGCGCCGGGGTCCGAGCGCTCTGCCACCTTGAACTCGAAGAGATAGACGTTCTCCGCCAGCCGCACCGACAGGTCCACCCGGCCGCGGCTGGTCGCTTCCTCCACGGCTACGCTGGCGATGCGGTCCACGTCGAAGGACGACAGCAGCGCCTCGCTGGCGTGAACGGCATCGAGGTCCGGGGCCGAGAAGCCGCGCCGCAGGAGCGTGTCGACCAGAAACCGCGGCGTTGCCGTCTCGAACCAGTGCGCCTGGAATGTGCGGCTGCGGAACAGCTTGAGTATACCGAACGGGTTGTAGACCTTCTCCGTTCCCAGCCAGTTGTAGCCGTTGTACCAGGCCCGGATCCGATCGCGGTCCAGGCCCGGCAGTTCAGGCGCGGGCGCGACAGGAAATAGTGCTTGCCGGCGTCGTCCGCAAGCCGGCGGGCGTAGGCGGTCTTGTCGACGTAGTAGTAGCCCTCCTCCCGAATCTGGCGGAAGGTCTGGATGCCGACGGGGAGCCTGCGCCTGTCCACGGCGCATGATACGCCGTCGAACCGGGTCACTCGTCCTTCCGGTTCGCAGGCGCCCGTCCGGCCAGGACTGAGTGAGCGCGAGATTACTCCACCACGACGACAGGCCGTCCGGTACGCCTGAAACCGTCGGGCGCCGGGCCGTTCGTCAACGGGCGAAAATCGGAATGAGTCATCGGTTCGTGCTCATCCCAACGGCCGCGCATTTCAATCAACACGCGCTGCCGCGACGGTGACGGCTGAGGATTGACTCGGACCACTTCGGCTTCGTACTCGCGCGGCGATTGCGCGGCTGCAGCCAAGTCGTACACGAGATAGTTCGGAGCCCATCCGAGCATGCGGTAGTCGGTGGTCTGAATCTGCACTGCCAGTACAGTGACAGGATTCGTCAGCTCCAGGGTCAGGTACAGTTTCTCGCCTTGTTCGAGCTTGTCGATGCGAACCTGGTTCTCGGCAGCGACGTACCGCCAGCCATGCAGAAAGAAGCGGCACGTGAATCGTCCGTCGGCCCCTTTCACGAGTTTGGGAAACACCTCGTAAGCGTCCGTCACGCGGTAGCCCCCGCTCACTGTCAGAATCTCGATCGGGTCGGCGTTGGACGGAAGATCGAGAGTACGGAGATAGTCATCGCGATCCGGCCGCCCGCGCGCCATCACGCGGTTCCTGAACGATGGGAAAAGGTACGACGACTTGTAATCCCTTTTTAGATCGGGAAACTCGGACATCGGCATGAAATGCGCCTCGTCCTGAGCGCGCCTGACCCCGCTGATGTAGCGAAAGCGGTACAACGAATGCTCGACGTCCGCATCCAGCCTTCCGACCGGAAACCACCGCCGGCTCGTCTTGTCCTGCCATGCCAGGAACAGGGTGCGGGCATTCATCAGACCAGCTCTTCCAATTGCGCCCGATTGTAGCGCATCAGAGCGATCCCGAACGCCCGGGCCGACGGGCTCATCCAGTCGTCCGGAACGCGGCTGACGCTGGCGACGATGGATCCGTCATCGAGATGGTCGAGCTTCGCCAACGCCGGCCCGAAGAGATCCGGATGACGATCAACCGCTCGTCGAAACCAGTTCCAGTGGGCTGATGTGTTCACCATCTTCCGTCCAGTAGATCGCGCCGCGCGCTCGTTCCGCGTAAGCCGCCAAATCGATTCTCAGCGAGCAGGAGCTCGCGGCGAGTATCCGGCAGTTCACGGCCCAATGAGGAGGCGTGATCGAACGAAGGGGCGACGATCCGCTCGGAGTCAACGTCGGCGGGCCGGCGAAGCACGCCCCAGTTCTCGTGGTGACGGTCGGTGTTGCCGACTACCGCGTCAAGACTACATACTCGGCGATCGCACACTTGGCTCTCCTCGCAGCCTCGGCATCGACGAACTCTTGGTCCATGGCCTCCCAGATGTTCGCCAACGTGTGACTGGAGTGACGAAACGAGGTCTCCGGGTTGTAGTTGTAGACTGAGGCTTCCAGCAGAGCGTTACCGTGTTGCAGCTCCGGACCGCCGCTTGAGAACGATTCGGTCGCTGACCCTCGGTCGCCCCGAAACGCCGCTAGTTCAACGTTCGCATGCCGGATCCGGAGCGTCGAGGCGACTTCCGCGGCGATTTTCTCAGCCCAATGCTCGCCGGTGTTGCGGCGGGGCGACGCGATCATCGAGGACGAAGTCGACCTCGTAACCGGACCGGGAGCGCCAGTAGGCGAGTGGGGTGCGGGGTCGACGATAGTCGATCCAGGCGCGGAGCTCCAGAAACACGTAGTGCTCGAAGAACTCGCCGAAGTCCGCTGACGCCTCGCTGACCGGGGGCAGCCGGCGCAGGGCGCGGACCACGCCAGTGTCGAAGAAGTAGAACTTGGCGGTCTCGATGGCCTTGCGCTTGACGGTTCTCGACCAGGCCGGCAGCTCGAACGCGATGAGCGTGTCGCGCAGCACCTCGTACCACTGCACGACGGTCTGGCGCGGCAACTGCGCGTCGCGGCCGACGTTGGAGTAGTTGAGCATCTGCGCGTTGGTGGTCGCGGCGGTCTGGAGGAAGCGGGCGAACCGCGGCAGGCTCCGGGCGATTCCCTCGGCTGCGATTTCCTCCGTGAGGTAGCGGTCGACGTACGACGCCAGGCCCTCGCCCGGGTCGTCGGACAGGTAGTGCGGCGGGAGGAGGCCGTGGTTGATCGTCCGGTCGAGCGAGAAGCGCTCGCCGAGCTCGAACCAACAGAACGGGTGCATCACCCGGTCGCTGCCGCGCCCGCCGAGCATGTTGACGCCTTTGCGCTTGAGGGCGCGTGCGCTCGATCCGGTGAGGAGGAAGCGGATGCCGCGTTCCTCGATCATCAAGTGGACCTCGTCCATGAGCGCCGGACACTTCTGGATTTCGTCGATACAGATCACCGTGTCACGCAGATCGCGGGCCGCGATCTCCTGCCGGATCCGCGTGGGATCGGCGAGGACGTCCGTGAGTAGTCCCTGGTCGAGCAGTGAAAAGGACAGTTCTACCGTGCCGGCGAGCTGCCGCCGGACCTAGGTGGACTTCCCGGTCTGTAGCGGCCCGAACAGGAACACGGAGCGCCGGGCGAGCAGGCGCTCCAGATCGAGACAGCGCGGAACGTGCAGTTCGCCGCCATAAGACATGGCGATTGTCATGATAATCGCCATGTCGGGTGGCGTCCAGGAGTTTGCGGCGTAGAAGTTTCGCGCCAGCGAGACTTCCAACGCGCCCGCAAGAGCGAGCTAGTGCTGACTCAGGAGCGCGTTGAGCGCCCCTTCGATTCGGCCCTGGCCCGCCAGCAGCTTCTTGACGTCCGATTCGACCGTCCTGATGTCTCCCGTGAGCTCCCGGTGCGCCGCGTCGTTGCTCTTGAGTTCACGACGCAGGAAGTAGGCGACGACCCCCGACAGAATGCCGATGCCGGCGAGCAGGGCGGTGATGACCCATGCCGCGGCCGAAACCGCGGTGGGCAACTCGATCGTGATGGGTGGCGCGGCCTGTGCCGCGATGAGCAGGTCGGTCACGGTATCGGTCTCCGGGTCGCCAGGTCGTCGGTCCGCATGCACGTCGGAGGTCGCGCCGGCGATCGAACAACTATCGTAGCAACATCGATGCCGAATCGCGGTGCCGGTCCACCCATGACGAGGCGGCGGACCATGCCCGGTGGTTCAGGAGCCGCGAAGCGCGGCGCGTGTCGGCCCTACGGCGCCTCGGCGGCGAACCCCTGGTAGATCGCCCGCGCCTCGTCGAACTGCGCGAAGACGTGTCGGCGCTCGCGGTCGGACCGCCAGCCAGGCCATGCGTCCGCCATCGCCCGCAGGCGGTCGATCCAGCGCATGCCGTACTCGGCGGAGGCCGCGTCGCGAATCGGCTGGTCCCCGACCGTGATCCAGAGCGGATTGGTGAACGCCTGCGCGTAGCTGACATCGAGGGGCGTCCGCTCGCTCGGGTGACCTTCGGCGCGCAGGTGGCACCAGCCGCTGCGGTCCACGTCCAGGTCGATCTCGAACGCCACGCTCCGCCGGTCGCCGCTCAGGGGAATGTCGGCGCGCTCTTCACCGCGACAGACGACGAACACGCGTTCCAGCGGCGTGATCGACTCGACGCGGCCGGCCAGCGCGACAGCGCCGCCGCCCGCCGGGAGCGCGACCGTCTCGCCGGCCATGCGTCCGTTCACGGTCAGCTCGACGAGGGGACCTGACGAGACGAACGCCCGCCCCTCGCGCAGCCCCTCGAACCACGCGTCCATGTCCAGCCCGCGGTTACCGGTGTGCACGTACGTGCGCACCGAACCGACGATCTTGGACCGGTGCAGGTTGCTGATCGAGTCCTCGCCGCCGGTGGCGGTCACCCGCAGCCCGTTGTTCCAGGCGGCGTAGACCGGGAAGAAGCCGGCCCGCGCGGCGTCGGACCACTCGATGCCGTCGATCGTGCCGAGCGCCGCGTCCACCAGGAACCCCTTGCCGCCGCCCAGGTTGCCGTCGAGCGGATCCGCCTCGCCGCCGAACGCGTGTACGTAGCCGACGGTGGCGCCCTGCGCCCTAGCCTTCCGGAACATATCGGTGTTGCTCGGGTAAAGGCTCTCGATGGCCGTGCCCTCGTAACCCATCGTGAACGGTGAGAGGAGGTGGTCACGCATGCCGAACATGAAGACGTGGCCGTAGAACGGGGGCCGGTACTCCTGGCCGACCACGACCAGGTGCTCCGGCGTCGATGCCGGGTGCGGGCCGCCCCCCGGCACGAAGAACTGGTGGTCGAGTATCCGGTTGTCCTTGTTTGCCACCTGCTCGTTGACGACATCCTGGTCCTCGGCCGCGGACATCATCACGAGGTTCTCGAGCGTGTTGTGCAGGTTGCCGCCGTAGTTCATGTGGACGTGGGTGGAGCCGCTGTACCAGCCCTTGGCCGCCATGTCGGTCATGCGGCGCAGATCGACGGTGAGCTCGGCGACCTCACCCGGGCCGACCTCCACGGAGACCTCCTCCGGCCAGTACTCGAAGCCCTTGACGACGGTCAGCTCCGTCAGCCCGGCGGGCACCTCCACGGTGAACCGTCCGGTGTGGTGAAACACGTGGTCGCCCTGTCCGCCGACGCGGGCGTAGGCGTCGGCGGGCGCGTAGAACTTGCCGTCGGCAGCGGTGACGTGGATGCGGGAGCCGGTCGCCGCGCCGGTTGCGGCGTCGCGGGTAGTGACCGACAGGATGCCCATCGGCCGCTTCCAGCGCCGGCGGTCGATGGTCACCGTGCGCAGGGCGCCACCGTGGGTCTCGAGCAGCGCGAGCTGGGGTAGCCCGCCCTCGTTCGTGACGAACGCGATCCACTCGTCGTCCGGCGACCACCGCGGGTGGAACGCGTCGTGCCGGAAAAAGGTGATCTTGTAAGGCTCGCCCCCGGCCGTGGGTTGCACGTAGAGGTTGTTGAACTGGTCCGCCGCACCGCTGGTCGACGAGTAGACGAACCGCCGGCCGTCGCTCGCGACGTCGGGCCGCGTGCGGTAGAGCGTCTGTTCCCGAAGCACCGCGGTCGCTTCGTCGATGCCCCCGGCGCGCGCCGGCACGCGCAGCACGTGGCCGGACCCGAGCGGGATGTCGCGGTTCGAGACCAGGAGCAGCTCGTTTCCGTCGGGCAGCCAGGCCGGCGTCATGTGCATGTCCCACGGCCCGAAGTACAGGCGGTTGCGTCCGAAGTCGTTGTCGCGCGTGACCGCGACCGCTTCGCCGGTCCATCGGCCGTCGGCGATCGGCCGGATGTAGACGTTGAAGTAGCCGCTCGGCGTCGTCGCCACGTAGGCGACGCGGCTCCCGTCGGGAGAGAAGACCGGATCGGCGTAGATCTGATCGTCGTCGGTGAGCGCGTGCGACTCGCCGGACGAGACGTCGAGCATCTCGAGCTGCACGGCGGCCCCGTCATGGTCCGCCGTGTAGATGATCCACCGCCCGTCCGGCGACCAGTCGGGGGAGGAGTGGTAGGTCTCCCCGTACGTCAGCTCGTCCGCCGCGCCGCTCGCGAGGTCGACGCGCCAGATGGAGCCGGCCATCGCCACGGCCACCGACCCGCCCTCCGGGGCCCACGAAGGCGCCCAGGGGGTGGAGCTCGGCGACGGCGGAAAGTAGAAGTTGAACATGTAGTTCCCGCCGTGCCGCGATGCCGGATAGCGGCCGGCCTGTGCCGTCGCCGTCCGGGTCGCGAGCGCCGACAGAAGCAGCAGGGAGAGGAGGCCGGCCGAAATCCGCATGCAGGGCTTGTCCATGTCCGCATTGTAACGGCCTTCACAATCCTGCATGGATGCTCCCGAAAGGGGTACAGGGATTGCATTGTCGCGCCGATAGTTGCCATGTCCCCCGGCGGTACGGGACTTCGGGTCGGCCGCTGGCGAAGGCTGCGCCGGCGCGTTGACGGGAGGGCTCGAATGACGTGGTTGTACTTGCTTGTCGCTGGTGCAGCGGTGGCGCGCTGGGGCCTCTGGTACCTCCGCAACGTCATCGAGTGGATGGAAGCGCCGCGCCGGGACTACGTGTCGGCGGCGATGCTGGTCCGATTGCGGGGGCAGCACGACCAGGAGATGCGTGCAGCGACTCGCATTCCGGTGCTGCGACTGTCGGAGGAGGCCGCCAGTGGGCCGCACGGCGCGTGAGGGGCGACGGTCGCGCGGAACGCCGCGCCCGCGCCAATGCATGGGTACGCTCGTGATCGACGACCTCGCCGACGATCCCCGTGTCGGAGGCACGCGCGAGGCGCCGGGCGATTCGAGTGGCGGGCGCGAAGAGACGAGGCAGTCCCCGCCGCCCGCCGCGGACCCGCGGGATCACCAGCATGCCGACCGGGATGACGGTCGACGGCGTGCCCGGTGAGGTATCGTCAACAACGTGTTCATGGCGCGCTCCGGTTTTCCCGACCTCCGTACGTTCATCGATCGGCTGAAACGTGACGGCGACCTCGCGGTTGTCGAGGTTCCCGTCGATGCCGCGCTCGAAGCGGCGGAGATCCACCGCCGGGTCATCGCCGCCGGCGGCCCGGCGCTGTTCTTCGCGAACGTCACCGGTGCGTCGTTTCCGCTCGTCACCAACCTGTTCGGTACCGCGCGCCGGGCGGAGCTCGCCTTCGGCACGCGCCCGCTGCAGCTCATCCGGCGGCTGGTGGAGCTGGCCGAGACGCTGCTCCCGCCGACGCCCGCGAAACTGTGGGGCGCGCGCGACGTGGCCGGCGCGCTGCTCGGCATCGGCACGCGATCGAGGACCCGGGGGCCGGTAACCGAGGTTGTCACCGGCGACGTCAGGCTCGACCGGCTGCCGGCCCTTACCTGCTGGCCCGAGGACGGCGGGCCGTTCATCACGCTGCCGCTCGTCTACACCGAGCACCCGGAGCGCCCCGGGCACAACCTCGGCATGTACCGGCTGCAGGTGCACGATGCCCGGTCGACCGGCATGCACTGGCAGATCGGCAAGGGAGGCGGATTCCACTACGCCGCGGCAGAAGCACGGGACGAGGCATTGCCCGCCACCGTATTTCTCGGCGGTCCGCCCGCGTTGATGCTGGCCGCCATCGCGCCGCTTCCGGAGAACGTGCCCGAGCTGATGCTGGCGTCGTTGCTTGCCGGCGATCGGTTGCCGGTAGTGGGCGGCAGCGGCCCCCATCGCCTGATCGGCAGCGCGGAGTTCGCACTGCTGGGCTCGGTGGCGCCGCGCGTCCGGCGGCCCGAGGGGCCGTTCGGCGACCACTACGGTTACTACTCGCTGGCCCACGACTACCCGGTATTCGCCGTCGACCGGATGGCGCATCGCAAGGACGCCATCTATCCGGCCACGGTCGTCGGCAAGCCGCGGCAGGAGGATTTCTTCATCGGCGACCTTCTGCAGGAGCTGCTGTCGCCCCTGTTTCCGCTCGTCATGCCCGGAATCGTCGATCTCTGGTCCTACGGCGAGACGGGGTACCACTCGCTGGGGGCAGCCGTGGTGCGCCAGCGCTATGCCCGCGAGGCGATGGCCAGCGCCTTCCGCATTCTGGGCGAGGGGCAACTGTCGTTGACGAAGTTCCTGCTCGTGACCGACGAGCGCGTGGACTTGAAGGACTTCCGGCGCACGCTGGTCTATCTTCTCGAACGGACGAATCCCGAGACCGACCTCTACGTCTTCTCGAACCTGTCGATGGACACGCTCGACTACACCGGACCGGAAGTGAACAAGGGGTCGAAGGGAGTATGGCTCGGTCTCGGACCCCCGGTGCGCGACTTGCCGGCCGAGTTCCGGGCGGCGGAGTTGCCGCGGGGCGTCGGGACGGTGCGGGTCTTCTGTCCCGGCTGCCTCGTCGTCGACGCGCCCGCCTACACGGACGAGCCGGGCGCCGCCGAGCGGCTGGCGGCACACCCCGCGTTCGGGGGATGGCCGCTCGTCGTCCTGTCGGACGAGCCGGACCGCGCGGTGGCGTCGGTGATGAACTTCCTCTGGACGACGTTCACCCGCTTCGAGCCGGCCGCGGACATCCACGCCGCGGCCACGCGGGTCGTGCGCCACCACCTGTCCTACGCCGCGCCCATCGTCATCGACGCCCGCATGAAGCCCTCGTATCCGAAGGAGCTGACCTGCCGGCCGGACATTGCGCAGCGCGTGACCGAGCGGTGGCGGCAGTACTTCCCCGGCGGCGGCGTCGAGATGGGCGATTCGGAGCGGGCGTCGCTGACCTGACCGGCGCCTCAGCCCGCGCCATCCTATGTGTTATAGGTATACACATGCGAATGCACCTTGAGCTGGACGACGCAATCGTCACCGAGATTGACACCATTGCTGGTCCGAGGCGCCGAAGCGCGTTCGTGCGGGATGCGGTGGTCGCCGCTGTCGACCTCCATCGTCGCGCCAGTCGCCTTCGCCGCGCAGCCGGGGCTCTTCGCGACGGCGGACACGAATGGGACGACGATCCGGCCGCGTGGGTAAAGCGGCAACGGACCGGTGACGCACGGCGTGTGGGGTGAGGCAGTGCTCTTGCTGCTGGATACGACCGTGCTTATCGATTACCTGCGTGGTCGGCCGGTCGTCGAGCGTGTCGGTTCGCTGGTCGAACGCGGGGACGTGCTGGGTACATCTCCCGTCAACGTGGAGGAGATCTTCCGGGGGTTGCGACCGGGCGAGATCGAGGCAGTGGACGATCTCTTCGATGGCTTGCGCGTCGTGCCCATCGGTAGACCCGAGGGCCGTAAGGCCGGCAAATGGCGTCGCCGGTTCGCCGCCCGCGGAACCACGCTGTCGCAGGCCGACTGCCTGATTGCGGCGGCGGCGCACACGTCCGCCGCGGTGCTGGCCACTGGGAATCCGAGGCACTTTCCGATGACCGAGATCGAGGTCCAGCATTGGCCGGTAGGGGAGTAGGTCTCGCGGTCACGTTGTTCTTGACCCCCGTGGTCGCCTGCGGGGCCGGCGTCGCGGGCGAAGCACAGGTCGGAGATGGAGCAACGGGTTCGAACGGTGTCCATACCCTCACGATGGTGCTGCCGGCCGGAGCCGTGGACCTGGCCGAAGCGGCAGCGTTCGAGTCGCTGGTCGAGTCGCTCTCGATGAGCCGAATCGCCGTCGAGATCGATGCCGGCGGCCGCCGCTGCGACGAGCCGGCAGCGTGCCTCGCGGAACTGCAGGCAGGGACCATCGACGTCTACCGATCGACGGTGCCCGCCATCGGCCGCCTCATGCCGGAGTTGCACGTCGTCGATGTGCCGTATCTGCTCGAGACGGACGAAGTCGTCGAGTGGGTGTTCCGAGGAACATTCTTCGCGCGGGTGCGCGATGCGCTGTTGCATGAGACCGGACTGCGTCTGATGGCGCTCGGCAGCGCCGGCGGATGGCGCGGCATAGCAACCGCCTCCCGGGTGGTCCGAACGCCCGCCGATGTGCAGGGCCTCACGCTTCGGACTGCCGACTCCCCGGTCGAAATCGCCTGGGCTCGGGCGATCGGAGCCTTGCCCGAACCCGTCCTGCGGCCGGCACTTTCCGCCCACCTCGCGTCAGGACGGATCGACGGGACAGCGGACGGCGTCGTCGACGTGGTCGAGGCCGGGCTCCAGGATGACCTGCCGTATCTGACGCAGGATCGCCACGGCTACCGCGCGGGATTGTGGTTGATGAACGAGGAGGCCCATCAGGGGTTGCCGTCGGATCTGCAGCAGTTGTTGCGTGCCGGCTTCGACGAGCTGGCGCGCTTGTCGCTGGCGCGGGCGCGGGAACGCGCGGCCGAGGCGAGGGCGGCGTTCGAGGCGGCGGGCGGCCGGGTGCATGTGCCGTCCGCGGCGGAGCGCCGAGCATTCGTCATGGCGGCCGGTCGGGTCTCCACCTGGTACATGGACGAGTACGGCTACGAGTGGCTCGTCTGGCTGGAAGGTGCGATTGCGGAGGCTGAGCGGGAGATCGCTCTCGCGAACGTGCGCCAAGACGAAGTCAGGCCGCAGTAAGGGGCATCAGTCTGGCCGTCGGTCCAGGTCGTTGTAGTGCAGGATCGTGTTGAACAGCATCCCGAACTCGCCGTGGTTCTGCCACCGGTAGCACGGATTGGTGGCGAAGAGCACGACGCGGCCGCCGCCGCGCGGCACGTCGACGATGGCCGGGCGGCCGTCGACCTGATCGGCACCGCGCAAGTGGCCGCTGAGTACCTCGTCGGTGAACGACATCACTACCCAGTCGTCGCGGAAACGGCGCGGCACGTCGAGTAGCGGCCCGTTGGCGTAGCGCACGGGCGTCTTCGCCGTCTCGTAGCCGTAGAAGATGGGATGGTCGGGCGTCTTGATCTCAGCCTCGACGAGCGGGCCGGGGGCATAGAAGCCCGATCCGGGTCGCCGGGCGTCGATCTCCCGCGTGAGGCCGTACTCGGGCGGGACGTAGCTCGCCGCACCCAGCGTCACCAATAGTCCGCCGCCGCCGACGAACCGCTGCAGCTCGAGAACGCCCTCGATTCCCATGCCGCCCGTGATGTCTTCGGACGAGCCGTAGTCGCCCAGGAACCGGTAGCGGTCGGTCCTGGTGTAGGCCCGCGGTCCGCCGCGCGGCTCGATATCGAACACCAGGCCCTTGGCGGTGCGGCCCTGGTTGGGGATCAGGATAACGTCGTAGTCCGCCCGCAGGTCGCCCTCCCGGACCCGCTCCTTGAAGATCAGATCGAACGGGATCTCGAACTCGTCGAACGCGTGGCGGACCCAGCCCACCTCCTGCGTGTTGCCCCACGTGCTGTAGATTGCGAGCCGGGGCAGGTCGACCGGATGCGTCGCAACGTTCGGAAGCTCGTCGATCCCGGCGGCGGTCAGGCCGAGCTCCGCGATCCAGCTTCGCAGCCGACCGGCGCGGTCGCTGCCGGCCGCGGCGGGAACGATGAACGACCCGGGCGGGAACTCCACGCCGCCCGCCTCGAAGCCTTCCTCGGCCGCCTCGACCGGCGTATCGCCGAGCCGGTAGCGCAGCGTCGTCAGGTGGTTCGATCCGTACTGGGCGACGGCGTAGCCGAAGCGCGCCGCGCCGTTCTCCGCGACCGTTCCGGTGACCCGCGCGTCGTCGATCGGCTCGACCGGCGCGTCCAGAACCGCCGGATCGTCGACGGCGACCACGTCGACCCTGTGCATCAGCCCCATCGTCCAGCCGGTGTCGTCGTAGGTCCGGAGACCGTCGTCGGGGAATTCCTGGTTGCCAAGGAGGATCTTCGCGAGACGAAAGTACGGCTGGCCGCCCTTGATGACGTAGGACCCGGCGGGGTAGCTCTCGTCGCCGAACGTCAGGGCGCGATCCGCGCGGCCGACCTCGACGCCCTGGATGCGCAGCAGGTCGACGAGCGTCGCTACCCGCGTGATGTCGCGTTGACCGCCCGGAATGACGAAGCCGTGCGGCGGGTTGCGCTCGCCGTCCTCCACCGCGTTGCGCGACTTGCGGTAGAAGTTCCGGAGAAGGACCTCGGGGTTCGACGCCGCGAGCTGCAGCGCGGTGAGGACGGCGGTCTGGCTGTAGTTCGTGTTGTTCCGCATCGACCACTCGACCTCCTCGTAGGGAGGCGAAGGCCGGTACCACTCGCGGCTCGTGCGCGCCTGCTCGGGCGTGTTGTCCTCGGTCTTCAGGTGGCGCTTCATGGTCGTGGCCCCGCCGTTGCCGAACGTCTCGTAGAACCGGATCAGCCCGTTGTGGTTCGAGGCCATGAATGCGAGATAGCCCGGCGACCACATGTCGACGAAGCCGTGGGTCCACACGCCCGGCATGCCGTAGCTGGTCAACTGCGCCATCTCGAAGTTGGCGAACCACGGCAGCTCGCCGTAGACGATGGGGTCGAGCAACGGATTCTGCGGCGCCTGCCCGCTGAAGGTGTAGAGGAAGGGTATCGACTCGTGCAGGTCGTGCATCACGGGCGGATGCCACTGCAGGTACCAGTCGAGCACGTTCCGCATGCTCCGCTGCGAGTAGTTGATGTCCCGGTTGTTGTCGTGAAAGATGTATTTCCCCCAGTACGGCGGGCCGCCGATCCGGTCCCGGTCGTCGGTGATGTCGATCAGGTGCCGGTAGTACCAGTCGACGTAGCGGTCGCGGCCGTCGGGGTCCGCGGCCGGGATGAGGGCCACGATCAACTCGTCGCGGATGCGTTCGAGAAGCGGTCCTTCCTCGACCGCGAGCCGGTAGGCGAGCTCCATCAGCATCTCCGGTGGTCCCGTCTCCCCGCTGTGGAGCCCGGCCATGAGGACGTAGATGGGCTTGGCGCGCGCGATGACGTCCTGTGCTTCCGCTTCGCCGATTTCCCGCGGATCCGCGAGCCGGGCGAGGTCCTGGCGGTAGCGTTCCAACCCGGCGAGCGTCGCCTCGTTCGCGATGGTGACGACGACCATCTCGCGGTCCTCGTCCGTGCGGCCGATCGGGCTGACCGAGACGCGCGGCGAGGCGGCTGCGAGCGCCCGGTAGTACTCCAGCATCTTCGCGTAGTAGGTGAGCTCGCGCGGCGCCCCGGCGTGGTGGCCGATGACGTCCTTCGGTGATGGAACGCGATCGCTGACCGGCAGGTGGTCGACCAGCGGGCTGAGGAACTCCGGCCGCGTCGTCCACTCCTCGACCCGGGCCGCGAAGTCGGCGTCCATCGCCTGGCCGGTGCCGGGCTGGGCGGTTGCCGGTGGAGCGAGCAGGGTGAGCGCAAGTGCCGTCGCGGCGAACCATTTCATGATGGTGCATTATTGCCCAGGAGCCCGTGGTGCTACGCCGCGTGGCACCGAGAGCGGAGGGACCGATGCGGATCGATCTGAACTGCGACCTCGGCGAGGCGACCGGCGACGGCGCGATCGAGCACGACCGCCGGATGATGGAGTACGTCACCTCGGTCAACGTCGCCTGCGGCGCGCACGCCGGGGATCCCGACACCATGCGTGCGACGGTCCGCTCGGCCCGCGACGCCGGCGTGTGCGTGGGAGCCCATCCCGGGTTCGCCGACCGGGAGGGTTTCGGGCGGCGTGAGATCGAGCTGACCTCGGACGGGATCGAGAACCTCGTGCTCGCGCAAGTCGGGGCGCTGGCGGCCGTAGCCGGCGCCGAGGGCATCCGGCTCAGCCACGTCAAGCCGCACGGGGCGCTCTACAACATGGCGGTGCGCGATCGCCGCGTCGCGGATGCGATTGCACGGGCCGTCGCCGCGTTCGACCCGGCGCTGCCGCTGGTCGTGCTGTCCGGCTCGGGGATGGCCGACGCCGGGAGAGACGCCGGCCTCGACGTGGTGGCCGAGGTGTTCGCCGACCGGGCGTTCGAAGCGGATGGCGCGCTCGTCTCGCGCGGGCGGCCCGGCGCGGTGATCCACGAGCCGGAGCGGATGATCGAGCGGGCGGTGCGGATGGTCCGCGACGGCAGTGTCGATGCTGTCGACGGAACGGTGCTGGAGCTGGTTGGCGAGACGATCTGCGTCCACAGTGACACGCCCGGCGCGGCGAACCTCGCCATGACGCTGCGGAAGGGACTGGAGGCCGCCGGGATCGCGGTGGCGCCGATGCGGGTCTAGCAGTCCGTGGCGAAACCCCGCGTCGCACCGAGAGCGGCGAGGCGCCCGCGTGGCAAGGGGCGACGAGGGAGCATATCGGGCAATATTCGACCGAGGAGCAGCGCAGTCCACGCGGGATGCATCGCCGCTCGAATGCAGCGGGGCTTTTCCACGGGCTGCTAGTGCAGCGTATACGGTCCGGAGAGAGCGAACGGCGCTATCTCGGCGTCGAAGCGCCGGCCGCCGGAGGTGACCATCTGATAGGTGCCCTGCATGGAGCCGAAGGGGGTGCCGAGTGGGCAGCCGGAGGTGTACTCGAAGGACTCGCCGGGGGCCAGGGTCGGTTGACGACCCACCACCCCGGGACCCTTGACCTCCTGGACCCGGTCGGACGCGTCGGTGATGAGCCAGTGTCGGCTGACCAACTGCACCGTCTCGGAGCCTTCGTTGGAGATCGTGATGGTGTAGAGGAACATCCACTGCTGATGCAGCGGCTCGGAGTGGTCCGGCGCATAGCGCGCGCGGACCTGCACGCGCACCCCGTTGGTGACCGCCTCCGACGTGAATACGCTGGGTGATGTCTGGTCGGCCTGCACGCATCATATATACACGACATTTCGAATGATTCCCTCCGGCACGCTGTTGGCCGCGTACAGCAAGGGCTTCTTCCCGATGGCGATCGACGGCGAAATCCGCTGGTTTTCGCCGCGGGAACGCGGCATTATTCCGCTCGACGGCTTCCACGTGTCGAAAAGGCTCGGCCGAGTGCTGCGGCAGGGCAGGTTCGAGGTAGCGGTCGACCGGACCTTCGAGGACGTCGTCGCGGCGTGCGCCTCGCGGCCCGCTGCGGAAGGGACGTGGATCGACGTGGAGATCGCCGAGAGCTACGCGGCGCTGCATCGCGCCGGTTTCGCCCACTCGGTCGAGACCTGGCGGAACGGCGAGCTGGTCGGCGGCCTCTACGGAGTGGCGCTGCGCGGGGCGTTCTTCGGCGAATCGATGTTCCACCGGGTGACCGATGCGTCCAAGGTGGCCCTCGCGCGGCTGGTCGAACGGTTGCGGGCGCGCGGCTACACGCTGCTCGACATCCAGTGGGTAACTCCGCATCTCGCCAGCCTGGGGGCCGTGGCGGTGCATCGGACGCGCTATCGGGCGCTGCTCGCGGCCGCCATGCGGCAGGACTGCCGGTTCGTCTAACGGTTCGCGGTCACACTGGATCTGGAGGTTGACGGTGTCGAAACAGGCAACGCGCGCGGCGGCGGTTCTGGCGATCACTTTCGGTCTGGCGATCGGGTGCGGCGTAGCGCCCCCCCGCGACTCCTCGTCCGATTTCGACGTTGCGGAGAAGTCGGTGCGCGAGCTGGGCGCGGCGCTGGCCGACGGCGCCGTGACCGCGGTGGAGCTCGTGGCAGCCTACCTGGAACGCATCGAGGCCTTCGACGAGCGGGGACCCGCGCTCAACGCGATGATCGCCATCAACCCGCGGGCCGCCGAGGTGGCGGCCGAGCTCGACGCCGAGCGCGCGGCGGGCAACGTGCGCGGACCGCTGCACGGGATTCCCGTGGTCGTCAAGGACAACTACGACACCGGCGACATGCCGACGACGGCCGGCACGCTCGGACTGGCCACCTCGGTCCCGCCCGACGACTCCACGCAGGTGCGGCGGCTGCGCGAGGCGGGCGCCATCATCCTCGGCAAGACCAACATGCACGAGCTGGCGCGCGGCATCACGACCGTGGCGTCGTTCGGCGGACAGACCCGCAATCCCTACGACCCGTCCCGCAATCCGGGCGGGTCGAGCGGCGGTACGGGAGCAGCCGTGGGGGCCAGCTTCGGGGCGTTCGGGATGGGCAGCGACACCTGCGGCTCCATCCGCATCCCCTCGGCGCACCATGCGCTGGCCGGCCTGCGCGGGACGCGCGGGCTGGCGAGCGGCGACGGCATCGTGCCGCTGTCGCTGACCCAGGACATCGGCGGCCCGCTGGCGCGGACGGTCCGCGATCTCGCCTACGCGCTCGACGCGACGGTGGGGCCCGACCCGGCGGACGAGACGACCCGGCTCGGCGAGGGCAATGTGCCCGACACCTACCTCACCGCTCTCGACCGGGAGGGGCTCTCCGGCGCGCGGCTCGGCCTCGTGCCGGCCATGTTCGACGAGGGCGATGCCGGCCGGCCGGTTCGGGAGGTCATCGAGCGCGCGGTCGCGGACATGGAACGGCTGGGCGCGACCGTGGTCGAGCTCGAGGAGTTCGATCCGTCCGAGCTCACCCAGGATGCGTCGGTCATCGGTCCGGAGTTCCCGTTTCACCTGAATGCCTATCTCGAGGCGACCCCCGGTGCTCACGTGCGCTCGCTGGCGGACTTCGTCTCGGCGGGGCTGTACCACGGCATCCTCGAAGGGGGACTCGCCCGCTCGCTCGAGGTGGAAGAGCTCGACACCGAGGACTACCGCGCGAGCCTCGCCAAGCGGGACGAGAACCGGGCCGCCGTCACCGCGCTGCTCGACGAGCGGGAGCTGGACGCGCTGATGTACCCGACCATCCGCCGCACCGCGCGCCCCATCGGCCAGCCGCAGCCGGGAAGCAACTGCGCGCTGAGCGCCACGTCCGGCCTGCCCGCGGTCACCGTGCCGGCCGGCTTCGCCGACGACGACATGCCTGTGGGTGTGGAGCTGCTGGGCCGCGCGTGGGCGGAGCCGCGGCTGCTCGAGCTCGCCTACGCGTACGAGCAGGGCACCCGGCACCGGCGAGCGCCGGACTTCACGCCCAGCCTCGTCACGCCGCCCGCGCCGGTCCCGCTCGTGGCCGGCGTACAGGCCGACCCGGGGCTGCGGGTCGACGCCAGCTTCGTGCTCAGCCCGGCCACCCGCACCGTGCGCTACCAGATCATGGGGACGGAGCCCATCGCCGAGCAGGTGCTCCTGGTCGCCCTGCACCGTCGAGGATCGGAGGCCGGCGCGGAGAACGGTCCCGTGCTGCGGTACCTGTCGCGGCGGGCTCCGAGCGTCAACGGGAGCATCGATCTGACCGGCCCCGAGATGCACGCGCTCCGGCAGGGCCGACTCTACGTGGCCGTGCACACGACGGGGAACCTCGCAGGCGCGGTGCGGGTCGACCTGGCGCTGCCCGGGTAGCTGAGCCTGGTCTGCGCCGGGGCCGTTCCCCCGCCGCACGTTCCTGGCGGCCCGCTATTCGAGGTACAGCCCGGCGCCGGGTCCGACGGGCAGGCCGAGCAGCATCCAGACCACCAGCATCACCGACCAGCAGGCGAGGAAGACCACGGTGTAGGGCAGCATCGTCGCGACGACGGTGCCTATGCCGGACGTCTTGTCGTAGCGCTCGAAGAACGCGACGATGAGCGCGAAGTAGGACATCATCGGTGCGATGACGTTCGACGTCGAGTCGCCGATGCGGTAGGCCGCCTGGGTCAGCTCTGGCGAGTAGCCGAGCAGCATGAACATCGGCACGAATACGGGCGCCATCACGGCCCATTTGGCCGAAGCGCTCCCCATCAGCAGATTCAGAATGGACGACAGCACGACGAAGCTGAGCATCAGGGGGACCCCGCCGAGACCCGAGGCGCGCAGCGTCTCCGCGCCCTTGACGGCCATGATCAGGCCCAGGTTCGTCCAGTTGAAGTAGGCCACGAACTGCGCCGCGAAGAAGACCAGCACCAGGTACGTCCCGAGTGTGCTGATCGTCTTCCCCATGCCGTTCATCACGTCGGTGTCGCTCTTGAACCGGCCCGCGCCGACGCCGTAGGCGATGCCGACCCACGTGCCGCCGAGGAAGATGAACGCGACGATGCCCGACAGGAACGGAGAGCGGAGCAGGCTGCCTGTCTCCGGGTTGCGCAGGAACCCGTCGGCGGGCAATGTTCCCCACAACAGAACGGCGCCGAACACCGCCATCGCGACACCCGCGAAGCGCAGGCCCCGCCGCTCCTGGTCGGACAGCTCGTCGATGGCGGTCGACTGTTCCTCGCCCTTGTAGTCTCCGAGCCGCGGGATGACGATGCGTTCGGTGACCCACGTGCCGGCGGCCGAGATGACGAAGGTCGACACCACCATGAAGAAGTAGTTGGCGGCCGGGTTGACGACGTACCCCGGCTCGACGATTTGCGCCGCCTCCTCGGACAGGCCGGCCAGCAGAGGGTCGATGGTGCCGAGCAGCAGGTTAGCGCTGTAGCCACCCGAGACGCCCGCGAACGCGGCGGCCAGGCCCGCGATGGGATGTCTTCCGGCGCCGAGGAAGATGATGCCGCCCAGCGGCACCAGCAGCACGTAGCCGATCTCGCTCGCGGTGTTGGAGAGCACGCCCGAGAGGACGATCACGAAGGTCAGCAGCCGCTTCGGCGCGGAGAGCACCAGCAGGCGCAGCACCGCGGCGATCAGGCCGCTGGCCTCCATCACGCCGATGCCGAGCATCGAGACCAGCACCGTGCCGAGCGGCGCGAAGCTGGTGAAGTTCGTCACCATCTCGACCAGGATGCGATGCAGGCCGGCGACGTTGAGCAGGCTGATCGGCTGTATGGTCTCGCCCGTGCCGGGGTGGATCGCCTCCAGGCCGGTACGCGCCGCGATGCCGGAGACGACGATGATAACGCCCGCCAGGATGGCGAACAGCGTGCCCGGGTGCGGCAGGGCGTTGCCACCGCGCTCGACCGCGGTCAGGAAGATCGACGTCCAGTTGTTCAGCGCGGACAGGCGGAAGCGTATAGCCATGGTTCCGGTCTCGAGTCGCCGCATCATGGCCGCTGGAGCGCCTGCGGAGCGGCGCGGGACGGCCGGACCCTGCGTGCTATCCTACGGCAAATTGGAGCCTTCCCGTCCGTCGAGTCCCACCAGCCGCCAGCCTGCGGACGAGGCGGGCAGCCTCCAGAGCCAACGCCGGGTCGCCGCCGCGGTGGGCGTCGACGTCGCCCGCCGGCACATCTTCCTCTGTTGCGATCAGACTGTCCCGAAGTGCTGCGAGAAGGAACGGAGCCTCGCGGCGTGGGGTTTCTTGAAGCGTCGCCTCAAGGAACTTGGCCTCTCAGAGCGGGGCGGCGTGCTGCGCACCAAGGCGAACTGCCTGCGGGTCTGCGAGGGCGGCCCCATCGCGGTGGTCTACCCGGAGGGCACCTGGTACCGGGGATGTGATCCGGTCGTGCTCGATCGCATCATCCAGGAGCACATTATCGGCGGCCGGCCGGTAGACGACTTGGTGATCGAGCAGAACCCGCTCGCGCGCCAGGTCTGAGCCGCTCCCATCGCGTGACTCGCGCCCCCTCGTAAACGGTCCGGCCCCGGCGAGCGTCGAAGAACGCTAAGATTGACGTTTCCGTCGAAAGCAGCGACTCATGCTCAATACTCTGCTCGAGCGCCAAGTCGGCCGCTTGTTCGTCGTTGCGACTCTGGCCGCCGGGATACCCGCCGGAGCCATGGCCCAGTCCCAGTCGACCGACGGCAACGGGAACGCCAACGGTGACGGCGACGGGAACGGCGGGGCTTCCGCCCTCGAAGTCCGTAACGTCACGCAGGCCGGCTTCCCGATCACTCTTGCACAGCGCGTGGGCCAGGGGCCGTTGGTCGACGGCGACGTGCTGGCCGACGCGGCCTACGAGGACGCCCGGATGGCGACCGGTTTCGTGCAGAGCCGTCCGTTCGAGGGGCAGCCTGCCTCGGAGCGGACGGAGGTGCGCATCGTCTACACCGAGGACACGCTGTACTTCGGCGTCGTCTGCTACACGGACGATCCGTCCACGATCATCGTCGCCGACAGCCGCCGCGACTCCGACCTGACCGAGACCGACAGCTTTCGCATCATCCTCGACACCTACCACGACGGCCTGAACGGCTTCGTCTTCGGGACCAACCCCGCCGGGGTCGAGTACGACGGGCAGGTGACGAACGAGGGACAGGGAAGCGGCCGCTTCGGCGGCGGCGGCAGCGGCCGGCCGAGCAACAGCCGGCAGCAGCGCGGGTCGGGCGGCGGGCTGAACGTGAACTGGGACGGCGCGTGGCAGGTGGCCACCAGCATCACGGACATCGGTTGGACGGCGGAGATCGCGATTCCGTTCCGCACGCTGCGCTATCCGGCCGCCGAGGTCCAGACCTGGGGGATGAACTTCCAGCGCAACATCCGCTTCAACAACGAGCAGGCCTACTGGTCGCCGCTGCCGCGGCAGTTCAGCCTCAACCGCCTGTCGCTGGCGGGCGAGCTGCAGGGGCTTCGCGTCCCGGCCCAGCGCAACCTGCAATTGATGCCTTACGTGCTGGGGGATGCCGCGTACCGCTCTGGCGAGGCACAGACCGTCGGCACCGGCGACTGGGGCGCCGACCTGAAGTACAGCATCACGCCGAGCCTGACGCTGGACGCGACGTTCCAGACCGACTTCGCGCAGGTGGAGGTGGACGACGAGCAGATCAACCTCGACCGGTTCACCCTGTTCTTCCCGGAGAAGCGTCCCTTCTTCCTGGAGAACGCGGGCCTGTTCTCGGTGGGGCAGTCCGGGGCGGTCGACGTGTTCTTCAGCCGCCGGATCGGTCTCGGCGAGCGGGGCGAGCAGATTCCGATAATCGGCGGCGGCCGGCTGTCGGGCAAGGTGGGCAACAACACGAACGTCGGGTTCCTGAACATGCAGACCGCGGCGGTCGGCGCCACCGGGATGCCGCAGCAGAACTTCACGGTAGGCCGCATCCGGCAGGACCTGGCGAACCGCTCCAACGTCGGCGTGATGTTCGTCAATCGGGAGGCGGCCGGCAGCCTCGCCGGGGACAACGATTTCAACCGGTCGTACGCGGTCGACGGCCGCTGGGGGATCGGGCAGGGGGGGACGATCTCCGGCTTTGCCGCCAACACGCAGACCCCGGCGGCCGCGCTCGCCGGGTTTCGCGAGCGCTGGGGTCTCGCCGATGCCGATGACGGCACGCACGCCTACGGCCTGAGCGCGCAGCACCAGTCGGAGGTCGCCCGCCTCAGTCTCGGGTACACGGAGGTCGCACCGAACTTCAACCCGGAGGTGGGCTTCCTCGCCCGCCGGAGCTATCGGCGGATGAACGCCAGCGTGTTCACGACCCTGCGGCCCGACGACTTCTGGGGCGTCCACGAGTTCCGGCCGCACGTCTCGCACTTCACGATCTTCGACTACCAGACCGGCTGGCAGGAAACCCAGTTCACGCACATCGACAACCACATCGAGTGGCGCAACGGCTACGAGATCCACACGGGCGTGAACGTGCACCGCGAGGGGGTCTTCCGGCCGTTCGAGATCTTTCCCGGCGTTGTCGTGCCGCCGGGGCGCTACGACCACAGCGAAGCGCAGATCGCCGGCAACACGAACCTGGGCGCGCCGGTGAGCGGCAACTTCAACGCCATCATCGGGGGGCTGTTCGGCGGCCACCGCGTGACCGTCACGCCGTCGCTTGCGGTGCGGAGCGGCGAGACGTTCAACACACTGCTCGAATGGAGCTACAACGATCTGGCTCTGCCGGGCGGGCACTTCACGACGAACCTGATCCGCCTGCGGACGTCCTACTCGTTCACGACCCGCATGTTCTTCCAGGCCCTGGTGCAGTACAACGACCGCGCCAACCTGTGGTCGTCGAACCTGCGCTTCGGCCTGCTGTCGGACGCCAACACCGGCCTGTTCGTCGTCTACAACGACATTCAGCCGCTCGGCCTCGACCGGTACGACTTCACCGTGGCCTCGGGGCGCTCGCTGACGGTCAAGTACAGCTACCTGTTCGACATTCTCCGCTGAGCGCCGGATCCGCGGGTCGGCGCCAGCCTGCGCCGGAGCACGGCGCGTCGGGTTCGCCGGAGCATCGGAGTTCAGCCCTTGACACGGCCCGGCCGCGCGGCTACAACACCACCCGTGCATATCGATGGCGTGTTTCCGCCCATTCCCACTCCTTTCAAGGACGGCCGGGTCGCCGCCGCGGCGATGGCTTCCAACGTCGAGCGCTGGATGGCCACCCGCATTCGCGGCGTCGTGGTGCTCGGCTCGAACGGCGAGGCGCCGCTGATCGACGAGGCGGAATCGGACGTGGCCATCGCGGCCGCGCGCGATGCCGTGCCAAGCGACCGGCTTTGCCTCGCCGGGACGGGACGCGAGTCGACCGCGGCGGCCATCAGCGCCTCGAAGCGAGCGGCCGACCTGGGCGCCGACGCCGTGCTCGTGAGGACCCCTTCCTACTTCAAGCCGCTGCTGACCTCGGACGCGTTCGTGGCCCACTACACGGCGGTCGCCGACGCTTCACCGGTGCCGGTGGTGCTCTACAACTACACGGCGCTCACCGGCGTCACGCTCGGCGTGGATGCCGTCGCGCGACTGGCCGAGCACCCCAACATCGTCGGCTTGAAGGAGTCGGGCAGCGATCTCCGGTTCCTGGCGGCGCTGATCGACAGCACCCCAGGCGACTTCGCGGTCATGGCGGGGTCCGCGCCGGTCTTTTACGCGAGCCTGCTGGTGGGCGCGGCCGGCGGCGTCCTGGCCCTGGCCTCTGCCGTGCCGGACCTGTGCGTCGATCTGTACGACCTCGTGCGCGCCGGCCGTCTCGACGAGGCACGCGATCTGCAGCGGCGGCTGACGCCGCTCGCCGGCCTCGTGACGTCGCGGTACGGCGTGCCCGGTCTGAAGGCCGCCATCTCGCTGCTGGGATTCACCGGCGGCGAACCCTGTCCTCCGCTCCGCCCCGTGGGCGACGCCGCAATCGAAGAGATCCGGCTCGCGCTGGACCGCCTGCACGTGCCGGCAGCCTGAGCCGCCGGCGCCGCCTCCACGGCGTCATCGGTGCGCGCCGCACGTGGTACGCTGGTGAAGGAGGATGCGCGCCGCCGGACGTTGGGGCGCGCGCGCCGCCTCGCGGAGGTGGACAGCATGCCTCTTCAACAGCAGGCTACACGCCGCCATCCGGACGATCCGGCCGCCGCGGTCCGGGAACATCGACGTCGATCCGGCTCCGCCCGGCTCCTGGCGGCGTTGCTGCTCGCCGGCGTGGCCGCCGCCTGCGCCACGAATCCGGTGACCGGAGGCCGCGAGCTCGTCTTCATGAGCGAGTCGCAGGAGGCCGACCTCGGCCGCGACGCCGATGCGCAGATCCGGAGCGAGATGGGCGTCTACGACGATGCCGCGCTGCAGGAGTACATCAGCGCGATCGGCAACCGGCTGGCCGCCGTGTCGCACCGCCCGGACCTGCCGTGGCAGTTCGCGGTGATCGACTCGCCGGTGGTGAACGCCTTCGCGGTGCCGGGGGGATACATCTATCTGACGCGCGGACTGCTGGCGTACCTGAACGACGAGGCGGAACTGGCGGGCGTGCTCGGTCACGAGATCGGACACGTGACCGCCCGCCACTCGGTCCAGGCCTACAGCCGCGCCGCCGGCGCCCAGATGGGGCTCCTGCTCGGCCAGATCTTCGTGCCGGCGATGCGTCCCCGATACGGCGCGCCCGGAGTCGGCGATGCGGCCGGGCAGGGTCTGGGGCTCCTGTTCCTGAAGTTCGGGCGCGACGATGAACGGCAGGCGGATCGGCTGGGGGCCGAGTACGCCGTCGCTTCCGGCTGGGATCCGCACGGCGTGGGCGACATGCTGACGACCCTGGGACGCATCGCGGACACGAGCGACCGGCGCGGGACCCCCAACTGGCTCGCGACCCACCCGGAGCCGGCGGATCGAGTCGCCGGCGTCGCCGGCACCGTCGAGACGCTGCTGGCGGATACCCCCGACCTCTCCGCGCTCCGGGTCGACCGCGCGGGTTACCTGAGTCGCATCGAGGGCATCGTCTACGGCGACAATCCCGAGCAGGGCGTCGTGCGCGGCCGGGAGTTCCTGCACCCCGCGCTGCGTTTCGCGCTTGAGTTCCCGGCGGGTTGGGAGGTGCACAACGGCGCCGAGATGGTCGTGGCGCGCGAGCCCGGCCAGGACCGGTACATGCTGTTGCAGATAGCGCAGGAGACCGGCTACGACCTGCAGCGGATCGCCGAGCGCGAGATGGGCGGAGCCGGTTTCGCGGAGGTGCAGGGGACGACGAGCGAGATCAACGGCCTCGAAGCCTACGTGGGTACCTACACGCAGGACGTGCGCGGCATCGGATCCATGATCGCGCGCGTCGCCTTCATTCAATCCGGCTCCTCCGTCTACCTTTTCGGCGCCTTTGCCGATGCGGACGGCTACCGGCTCGTGGAGCGCGATGTCCACGACAGCATCCATTCCTTCCGCCGGTTGAGCCGCGACGAGGCGGACGGGATTCGCCCGAACCGGGTTGCCGTCTACCGGGTCCGGGAGGGGGATACCTGGCAGCGCATCGCACAGCGGATCGGCGCCGAGATCGTCCCCGCCGCCACGCTCGCCGTCATGAACGGCTTTCCGGCGAACGAGCAGCCGCTGCCCGGCGACGTCATCAAGGTCGTCCAACCGGGTTGACGATCCGCCGCGCCCCGAGGTAGCGGCGCTGCCAGTAGCGGGCGCCGAGGCTCTCGACGCGCACCTGGCCCCGCTCACTCGGGGCGTGCACGAACCGGCCGTCGCCGATCGCCAGACCGACGTGCGAGGGTCCCGGAGCAATGGTGCTGAAGAAAACCAGATCTCCGGGCCGGAGGTCTCGCGCGGCAACCGCGGCCCCGATGCGGTACTGGTGCTCGGAGGTCCGGGGAAGGGAGATCCCGTGCTGCGCGAACACGTAGCGCGTGAAGCCGCTGCAGTCGAAGCCCTTCGGCGTGGCTCCACCCCAAACGTACGGGGTCCCTCGCAGCGACAGTGCCGTGGCGGTCACGGAAGTCCGGTCGCCGGTGCGCGGCGCGGCATCCGCTCCAGGGGCTGACCGGGCGCCGGGAAAGGGCCGGGGCGCGTGCCCCCCGCGTGCGCCGCACGCCGACAGGGCCAGGGAGACCAGCAGCGTCAGGAATCCGATCCGGAGTCGCGACATGGATCCGTGACGCGTATCGGCTCCGGTCGGCGGGTCCGACAGGCTTGACGCCGGCGCAGGTGCCCTGCGAGGTAACTCTCCTGTGTGCAATGCGTTACACGGTCGCAACAGTTGACAGGAAGCTGGGCGTCAGCGAGAATGACGCAACATTTCGGGGGGGCCGTGGAGCAGACCTTGCTGCTGAACGCGACGTACGAGCCGCTGAAGGTGGTCGACTGGCGTAAGGCGATGACCCTGCTGTGTCAGGGCAAGGTGGAGGTTGTCTCCGAGTACGACCGCGAGATTCGCTCGGTTTCGGTCACCTTCCGGCTGCCGTCGGTGATCCGGCTGCTGCGCTACATCGCGATCACCCGGCGCATGGACGACGTTCCCTTCTCGCGCGCGAACATCTACGCCAGGGACGGGCACCGCTGCCAGTACTGCGGGTCGGAGTTTCCCATCGGCGAGCTGACCTTCGATCACGTCGTGCCGGTGTCGCAGGGGGGGCGCAAGGATTGGGAGAACATCGTCACCGCGTGCATTCGGTGCAACCGGCGGAAGGGCGGCCGAACGCCGGCCCAGGCCGGAATGCAGGTCATTCGTCAGCCGTGCCGGCCTACCCGCTCCCCGGTCGTCCGCATCACGTTCGGCTTGCGCGACGCACCCGCGAGCTGGCGCGACTATCTCTACTGGCACGTCGAGCTCGATCGGACGTAGCGGCGATGTTCCGCCGCGGGTAATCTGAGGAGTGTCCGGTCCGCGTATCACCGCTATCCAGCCGTTGTGGGCGGTAGATGGGGGACGTGTGACCATCGAGGGGCACGCCCTCGTCGACGGCGATGGAGACGGGCCTCCGCCCGCTGTCTTCTTCGATTCGGTGCCCGCGCGGGTGGTCGTCGCGTCGCCGCGCTCGGTTTCGGTGAGCGTGCCGGAAGGCCTCGACGGCGGGCGGACCGCCGTGCGGGTCGGTGGCCCGTCGGGGGAGCCCGTTTTCGTGGATGTGGGACGGGCGGTGGCGACGGGCCTGCATCAGGTCGACAGTCCGGTCATCGACGGCGACGGGACGCTGTTCGTAACCTACAGCGGTTCTCGCGGCGAGAAGTCGCCCGTGTCCGTCTTCCGGATCAGGACCGACGGGTATCGCGAGCCGTTCGTGACCGGCATCGTCAACGCGACAGCGATGGCGTTGTCGCCGGACGGTCGACTGCACGTTTCCAGCCGCTTCGAGGGGACCGTCTATCGCGTTGCCGACGACGGGTCGTACGAGGTGTTCGCGAACGAGCTGGGGGTCGCCTGCGGCATGGCCTTCAGTCACGACGGCACGCTGTACGTAGGTGACCGTTCCGGTACCGTTTTCCGGGTTGCGACCTCGGGACGTGCGACTCCTTTTGCCACGCTTCCGCCCAGCGTCGCCGCCTTTCATCTCGCCTGGGGAGCAGATGACGGGCTGTACGTATCGGGGCCGACGCTCGCGACCTGCGACAGCGTTTATCGCATCGACCGTACGGGCGCCGTAACGACGGTCTCCTCCAGCTTTGGCCGGCCTCAGGGACTCGCGTTCGACCGGCAAGGGGTCCTCCATGTCGTGGAAGCGCTGGCCGGAGCAAGCGGCCTGTACCGGATCGACGGCGACGGGACGCGGACCCTGGTGCTGGCGGCACGGAACCTGGTCGGTGTTGCTTTCGATCCCTCCGGCGGCCTGGTGGCGGCTTCGGGCGACACCGCGTATCGGCTCGATCCCGGCGCCGTGTCGATCGGCCGGCCGGGGCTCCCCTGACGTGCTGCTATCATCGTGGGTTTGGGCTTCCGTCAAAGGGGGCTGACGGTGCCATGCCGCACGACTGGATCGACATCCGCGGGGCTCGCGTTCACAATCTGAAGGACATCGACGTCCGCATTCCGCGCAACCGGCTGGTCGTCGTGACCGGCCTCTCCGGTTCCGGCAAGTCTTCGCTGGCCTTCGATACCCTGTACGCGGAAGGACAACGGCGCTACGTCGAGTCGCTTTCCGCCTACGCCCGCCAGTTCCTGGAGCAGGTCGAGAAGCCGGACGTCGATCAGATCGACGGCCTGTCGCCGGCCATCTCCATCGAGCAGCGCACGACGGGGTCGAACCCGCGCTCGACGGTGGGTACCGTCACCGAGATCTACGACTATCTGCGCCTGCTGTTCGCCAACATCGGTGTGCCCCATTGCCCGTCGTGCGGTCGGGAGATCACGTCGCAGTCGGTGGAGCGCATCGTCGCGACGATCATGAGCGAGCCCGCGGTAGAGCGGGTAAACGTCCTCGCGCCGATCGTGCGCGGCCGCAAGGGCGAGTTCAAGAAGGAGCTGGCCGCCATCCGGGCACGCGGGCTGACGCGCGTCCGGATCGACGGCGAGGTGTGCGCCGTCGAAGCGGAACCCCGCCTGGACCGGCGGCGAAACCACTGGATCGAGGTGGTGGTGGACCGGCTCGTCGTGCGTCGCGGCGCCGAGCGGCGGCTCACCGAGTCCATCGAGTTCGCGCTGACGCTGGCGGACGACGTCGTGGTCATCAACACGCTGGCCGGCGGCGATCGGCTGTTCTCGCGGCGCATGGCCTGCGTCGACTGCGGGATCAACGTCCCCGAGATGTCGCCCCGGGCCTTCTCCTTCAACTCGCCGCACGGCGCCTGTCCGGCCTGCCACGGGCTGGGCGCCGTGGAGGACTTCGATCCCGAGCGAATCGTGCCCGACGATTCCCTCACCTTGTCCGCCGGGGCTATCGAGACCTGGGCCGCCGGCGACCGGCAGCTCGTGAAACGGGCGTTGTCGCGCCTCTCGAGCTGCTTCGGCATCGATCTCGACGTCCCCTTCCGCAAGCTGCCCCGGCGTCACCGCGAGCTGCTGCTCTTCGGTCCCAACGGCACCGACGGCGCGCGCGGTGAACCGGCCGCCGCCCGGGGTCGGCGCGCCGGGGCCGGCCGGGCCGATCCGTTCGGGAAGGACTTCGAGGGGGTCATCCCCAACCTGCGGCGCCGCTACGACGAGGGCGCCTGGGCCCAGCAGGAGGCGCTTCAGCGCTACCGGACGCTGCGGCCGTGCGCCGCGTGCGACGGCCGGCGGTTGCGCCCGGAGAGCTGCGCGGTGCGGGTCAAGGGACGCACGATAGCCGACTATGTCAACGTGTCCGTGGCCGAAGCGCTGGCTACCCTGGAGGGGCTGGAGCTCAGCGATCGGGAGTCGCGTCTGGCGGAACGCGTGCTGCGCGAGATCCGTGATCGCATGCGATTCCTCCGCGACGTGGGCGTGGGCTACCTGTCGCTGGCCCGGGGCGCGGCGACCCTGTCGGGAGGGGAGGCCCAGCGCATCCGGCTGGCCACGCAGGTGGGGGCCAATCTGACCGGGGTGCTCTACGTGCTCGACGAACCGTCCATCGGGCTGCATCAGCGCGACAACCAGCTGCTGCTGGCGACACTGCAGCGCTTGCGCGATCTGGGAAACACGGTAGTGGTGGTCGAGCACGACGAGGAGACCATTCGCGCCGCGGACTACGTGATCGACCTCGGCCCGGGCGCAGGGGAGCACGGAGGACGGGTGATCTTCGAGGGGTCCGCGAAGGCCCTGCAGGCGACCACCGGCGAATCGCTGACCGGGCTGTACCTGAAGGGCGAGCGTCGGATTCCGGTCCCGGAATCCCGGCGAATCGCGCACGGCGGCGAGATCGTGATTCGCGGCGCCCGGGCCAACAACCTGAAGAACATCGATGCCGTGGTTCCGCTGGGGGTGCTGACCGCCGTTACCGGTGTCAGCGGGTCCGGCAAGTCGACCCTGGTGAACGACATCCTCTATCGCGCGCTGGCGCGCGTGCTGTACCGGGCGAACGACGATCCCGGGCCGCACGCCGGGATTGAAGGGATCGAGCTGATCGACAAGGTAATCCAGATCGACCAATCGCCGATAGGACGCACGCCGCGGTCCAACCCCGCCACCTACACGGGACTCTTCACGTTCATCCGGGAGCTGTACGCGATGCTGCCCGAGTCCCGCGCGCGGGGCTATCGTCCGGGGCGCTTCTCGTTCAACGTCAAGGGCGGACGCTGCGAAGCGTGTCAGGGAGACGGGCTCATCGCAATCGAGATGCACTTCCTGCCGGACGTCTACGTGACGTGCGAGCAGTGCAAGGGGCGCCGCTACAACCGCGAGACGCTCGAGGTGACGTACCGCGGCGCATCCATCGCCGACATGTTGGCGATGACGGTGGATCAGTCCCTGGCCCTGCTCGAGAACGTGCCGTCCGTCGCCACGAAGCTGCGCACGCTGCAGGACGTCGGCCTCGGCTACGTGAAGCTGGGCCAGTCGGCTACCACGCTGAGCGGCGGCGAAGCGCAACGGGTCAAGCTCGCCAAGGAGCTGTCCCGCCGGAGCACCGGCCGCACGCTCTACATTCTGGACGAGCCGACGACGGGACTCCATCTCGAAGACACGCGCCGCCTGCTCGACGTGCTCAACCTTCTCGTAGGCCATGGCAACACGGTCGTCGTCATCGAGCATCACCTGGACGTCATCAAGACCGCGGACCACATTCTGGACCTCGGTCCCGGCGGCGGCGACGCCGGAGGCCGGATCGTGGTGCAGGGGACCCCGGAGGACGTTGCTTCGCATGGGGGCTCGGAGACCGGCATGTTCCTCCGACGGCTCCTCGTCCACTGAGCGGATCGGCCGCGGTTCGGCTGCGTCGAGCGTCCGGTGGGCTTCCGAGAGTGCGTGCACGGCGCCCGAAGCGCCCACGGGTGGTTCCGAAGGGAGAATTCCGGTAGAGTTGCCGTGTACGACTGCTCGGTCGCAAACAGATGCTGACCGGCGGTGGCCAAGTATGGTATAAGAACCCGGACTGTGGGACGACCGACGATCGGTCGGGCGGGTACGGTTGGGGTCATCGGTGATCGACTGACGGTATGACGCTTCCGGGGCGCGTGCGGGTGAGCACGTTCCCGGGAGGCGCCGAGCCAGGCGCAAGGAGATCCGACGTGCCCTGCCGAACCGAGGCGTTGTGGGAGGTTCACAGTCGCCCGGAATGACGATCCAGCGGACACTCAGGCGGTCGGTTTCGTGCTCCGGCATCGGTCTCCACTCGGGGCGGAAGGTTACCCTTCGACTCAAGCCCGCCCCTGCCGATCACGGCATACGTTTCAAGCGACTCGACCTCGACGGCTTGGAAGTACCCGCTGTCGCGGACCGGATATCCGGCATCAGCTATGCCACCGGTCTCGCGCAGGACGCGGCGTCGGTCGGTACCGTCGAGCATCTGCTGGCGGCCCTGGTCGGTCTCGGCATCGACAACGTCAGCGTCGAGCTGAATCAGGCCGAAGTGCCGATCATGGACGGCAGCGCCGCCTCGTTCGTCTATCTGGTGCACGAGGCCGGGGTCAGGACCCTCAAGGCTCCGCGTCGATTCCTGAAGGTGGTGCGGCCGATCGCGCTTTCCAACGGCAACAAGCGGATTGCGGTCTACGCATCCGATCACTTCAAGGTGACCTACAGCATCAGCTTCGATCACCCGCTGCTGCGCCACCAGTCACGGACCCAGCATGTCACCGAGGAGACGTTCGCCGAGGAAATAGCCCCCGCGAGGACGTTCGGCTTCCTGAAGGAGGTCGAGCAGCTCCGGAAGAAGGGGCTGGCGCTGGGCGGCTCTCTCGACAACGCCATCGTCCTCGGCGAGACCGGGTTTCTCAACAACACGCTGCGCTTCGAGGATGAGTTCGTTCGCCACAAGATCCTCGACGTGATCGGCGATCTGGCGCTCGTCGGGTACCCGATCATCGGGCACGTGGTGGCTCACCGCGGCGGGCACGCCCTGCACGCCGGTTTCGCCCGCAAGATTCTCGAAGAGTCGGATGCCTGGCGCCTCGTCGAGTCCCCGTCGGGGCCCTCCGAGGAGGCCGCTCCCGCGGTCAGTCCCGGCGCCGTCCCGGCGCAGTAGGGGCGTCTTCGGGTTCGGTAGAACACCGCCCGATGCGGCTTGCCCCTGCCCCGGTGCGGCTCACCCTTGCGAGGCTGGCGGCTTGGACTCGGAGGTCAGCCTGCGGACGTACGCGCCGAGTTTTTCGTTCTCGTACGTCACCGAGTTGAGGAACAGGCTCTCGAGCAGATACGTCTCCCGGTCCGCTTCCAGCATCTGGCCGATGAGGTGGCGGATTTCGTGCATGGTGTCTTCGAAGCTGTAGTCGAGTCCGTGGCGCGAATGGAGCTCTCGGTAGAGGGTTTCCAGGACCGCCAGCAGGTCGCCGTCGAGGACGACCTCGGTCCCTGACGTGGTCTTGATCGTGCGCATGGTCATTCCCCGAAGCTGCCGGCGGCGCTCGCTTCGTCGGCGTGCAGCTCTATGAAATTGTGCGCGCCCGTCATGGTCAACATCGTCTCGACGCGCTTCTGCACACCGGAGAGCCTGAGGGCGCCCCCGAGCTTGTCCGTCTGGCGGTACAGATCCATCAGGCAGCCGATTGTCGCGCTGTCGACGTACACGACCCGTGACAGGTCGATGATCACCCGCTTCTCGCCGGCAGCAAGAAGCTTCGTCACCGAGTCGGCGAAGGAGGAGAGGATCTGGTACGTGAGCTTGGTCTCGCCGACCCGAACGATGACCGCCTTGCCGACACGATCGGTTGTCAAGTTCATTCCCGTGCTCCGCTCATGGGGTGACGGCAGGGTCTCCCGCCCGCTCGCGGGAGCCTGCGCGCCGAGCCTGTTCGATTCGGAGAACCTGTCGCGCCAACTCGTGGCGTCCCCGGTTGATGCGCGACTTCACGGTGCCATCCGGAAGGTCGAGCTGCCGCGCGATTTCCTGGTAGGGCAGTTCCTGCAGGTCGCGCATGGCCACCGCCGTCCGGAGCGTCTCCGGAAGCGCCGCGAGGGCCTCTCGCAGCAGTGCCCGCCGGTCGAAACGATCGAGCCGTGCGAATGCGTCGACACCCCCGGCAGCCGGGGCGAGTTCGCTCGCGTCCACGCGCCGATCCACCACCTCGCGTTCCTTCCGCACCCGCCGGTAGTGGTCGATGCACAGATTGCGGCTGACGCTGATGATCCACGTGGTGAAGTTGGCGCGGCGATCGAACGTATGCAGCGCCTTGAAGACCTTGAGGAAGATGTCCTGGGTCAGATCCTCGGCCTCGTCGTGGCGGCCGACGAACGTGTACGCGACGTTGAACACTTTCCGGCGATAGCGGTTCACGATCGCATTCCACGCCGACTGATCCCCCTGCAGACAGGCCTCAATGAGGGCATCGGTGGAGTCGGCGGGCTCGGGCGGCGAGTCTGACACGAAGGGGTAGTTTCGCGCGCGCGCAGGTGTCGGGTCAAATCGCGGCGGCGCCCGGTGTTCGACAGGCGAGCCGGCCCCGCGTACAATGCGCCGCACTCCCAGCGTCAGCGCGATCTTCATGCACGGCTTCACGTTTTCTTCGAGCGGCGCGGTGTGTGACGGGGTGGATCTTGCGGCTGTCGTCGCCGTCGAGGGAACTCCGCTGTATGTCTACAGCGCCGCTCTCATCGTCGATCGCTATCGGGCGCTCGACGCCGCGCTCGGCGGTCATCCGCACCGCGTGCACTACGCCCTGAAGGCGAACTCGACGCTCGGGGTCGTGCGCCTGTTGCGCTCGGCCGGCAGCGCTGTCGACGCCAACTCCGGCGGTGAGATCGCGGTGGCGCTGCGGGCGGACGTTCACCCCCGCGACATCGTCTTCACGGGTGTCGGCAAGACCGTGGCCGAGCTCGAGCACGCCGTGCGGATCGGCGTCGGTGCGATCAACGCCGAGTCGGCCGGCGAGCTCGACCGTGTCGCGCGGATTGCGACGGCGCGAGGGGTCCGGGCGCGGGTGGCCGTGCGGATCAACCCGGGCATCGAGGCGGACAGCCATCCGGGCATCGTGACCGGCGGTCCCGAGCACAAGTTCGGCGTGCCGATCGAGGAGGCGGGCGTCGTCTGCCGCGCCGCGGCCGGGCGGGAGGGGTTGGAGCTGGTCGGCGTGCACGCGCACGTCGGCTCGCAGTTGACGAGCCTGGATGCGGTGGCCCGCACCGCATCGACGATCACCCGGTTCGCGCAGGAGCTGCGTGCCGGCGGTGTTGCGCTCGAGCACGTCGATCTCGGCGGGGGACTGGGGATCTCCTACGACGGGAGCCCGGCGCTGGCGGTCACCGACTATGCGCGGACGCTCGTCGAGGCGGTGGCGCCGACCGGCCTGACGCTGCTCGTCGAGCCCGGACGCTGGATCGTGGGACCGGCAGGGGTGCTGGTCGCTGCTGTGGTGGACGTCAAGCGGCAGCGTAGCGGCCGCTACTTCGTGGTGCTCGACGCCGGCATGAGCGAGTTGATGCGTCCCGCGCTGTACGGGGCGAAGCACCGTCTCGAGAGGCTGACCGTGCGATCGGGCCCGGACGTGACGTGCGACGTGGTGGGGCCGATCTGCGAAACGACCGACGTGATCCGGCTGGGACAGTCGATGCCGCTGCCGGAAGTCGGAGACCTGCTGCTGGTGCGCGACGCCGGCGCGTACGGGTCGGCGATGGCGTCGAACTACAATCGCCGCGCGTTGCCGGCGGAAGCACTCGTCGAAGGCGGCGCGTGGCGGATGATCCGCCGGCGGCAGACGGTCGACGATCTGCTGGCGTGCGAGCCGTGATCGGGCGCGACGAACGGGATAACGCGGTGGAAGAGCGAGGTGCGACCGATGCTGGTGGCGGTTGAGGGTCTCGATCAGAGCGGTAAGGCGACGCAGGCGCAGGACCTGCGGGATCGGCTGCGGGCATCCGGATACAAGTCGAGGGTCGTGTCGTTCCCCGACTACGGCACGTTTCTCGGAGAAGAGATTGCCCGGTCGTTGCAGGGGGAGCGGGACTACGGTCCCGAGACGATGCAATTGCTGTACGTCGCCAATCGCTTCGAGCGCAAGGCGGACATCGACCGTTGGCACGAGGCCGGCCTGATCGTTCTATTCGACCGCTACATCGCGTCGGGCATCGCGTACGGCGAAGCCCAGGGTCTCGATCCGGGCTGGTTGACCACCCTGCAGGTTTCGCTGCCCCAACCCGAGCTGACGATCCTGCTCGACATCGCACCGGAGACGGCGGCCGCCCGCAAGACGGCTGGCCGCGACCGGTACGAAAGCGACCTCGCACTGCTCACGCGGGTTCGGCAGAGCTACCTGCGGCAGGCGAAGCAGCCGAGCTGGGTGTGCATCGATGCCGAACAGGCGCCGGATGACGTTGCGGCGGAGATGGCGGCTGCCATCGAGCCGCGACTGCCAGAGCTGCGCTGACGGCGCGGACGTTGCGCGCCCCGGCGCGGCGGAGCACCGCCGCGCACGCTTCCACGGTCGCGCCCGTCGTAATCACGTCGTCCACGATCACCACGGACCGGCGGCGGATCGCCGCACGGCTCGCTCGCCCGTGGAGGGTCAGCGAGAAGGCGTGATCGAGCGCGCGCAGGCGGCCGGTGCGCGAGAGCGCGACCTGCCGGCCGGTATGGCGCTTGCGACGGAGTGCCCGCAGGACGGGTATGCCGAGGTTCGACGCGAGATCGTCCGCCTGGTTGAACCCGCGCCTGTACCGCCGCAGTGCGTGCAACGGGACGGGCACGGCGACGTCGGCGCCGCGGAGCCAGTCGCCGGCGACACGCAGGATGAGTTGCGCCAGGGGCCCCGCAAGCGACCGGCGCCCTTCGTACTTGAAGGCATGGATGATCTCGCGGAGCGTGCCGGCGTGCAGGCCCGCCGCGCGCCGGGGCGTCGGAGGGCCGCCGGTTCTCCGGCAGTCTCCGCACACGCCCGAAGCGGCGTCGCCGGATCCGAGCCCCACCCCACAGCGCTCGCAGACCGGCGCCTCGATGCAGTCGACTCGATGCCAGCAGCTCCCGCAGACGACCCCGCCGGTGGGGCGTTCCAGCGGGTCGTCGCAGGCAGCGCAACGCGGCGCCCACGCGACGGACAGGATCGCATCGAGGGTTCTGGAAACAGACAGCGGCGCCATCGGGGTTCGTGGACCGTGCTACCCGCCGGCCGGGTGGTCTTCTCCGCCTGCCATGGGAACCTCGATGCGGGTTGCGCTGCCCCACAGGCGTTCGAGGTCGTAGAGCTCCCTGGTGTCGCGCGTGAAGACGTGGACTATGACGTCGAAGCAGTCCATGAGCACCCACTGCGCGTGAGCGTACCCCTCGACATGGGTCGGTCGCATGTCGAGGGAGCGAAGCCGCTCCGCGATCGCATCGACGATGGATTGCACCTGTCGCGTGCTGCGGCCGGAACCGACTATGAAATAGTCCGTGAACGCGCCGCTCGCACGTAGATCGAGCACCACCACGTCGAGTGCCTTCTTGTCCTCCATCGCGCTGACGATCTGCGGGATCGGCTCCGGGAGATCGTGCACTTCTACGGTCATGCAAGCAGCTCGCCAGGTTCGGTGGGGCTATAGAGTCGATGCCGCGCGATGTAGGCGGAGACGACTTCCGGCAGCAGGTCGGCGGTCGGTTCGGCGGCCAAGAGCCGGTCTCGGATGGCCGATGACGAAACGTTGCGGGTGTGCGCGTCGACGAGCCAGATCGCCGTGGAGCCGCGCGGCGAAGGCTCCGTCGACCCCTCGCCCGGTGCGTGCATCCGCTCAGCCAGCCCCGGCAGCCGCCCGCGCAGCTCGGCCAGCGGGTGTCCGGCGCGTGCGACGACCACGAAATGGCAGCGCCGCAGTATTCCCGGATAGTCGTGCCAGTGCGTGATTTCCGCAAAGGCATCGCTGCCGAGGATGAAGAAGAGTTGCGACGGGGCGTACCCGTGCCGCGCAAGCCGCTGCAGGGTGAGCGAGGTGTACGACGGTTCGGACGACCGCAGCTCCAGGTCGCTGACCCGCAACCCGCTCCTGCCGGAAGACGCCAGCGCCGCCATCGCGAAGCGGTGATAGGAGGACGCTCGCGCCGCCGACGCCTTGTGCGGCGGCACGCGGGAGGGCATCAGCACGACCGCGGCCAGGTCGAGCGCTCTCTGTGCGGCGTCCGCGGCATCGAGGTGACCGTGATGCACGGGATCGAACGTCCCGCCCAGCACGCCCACACGGGGTGCATCCGTCGTCACGCGGTCTCCTGCGCAGCGGGCTCCCCGGCCCGCACCGGGCGGTGCCGAATCGCCGCCCACATGGCGTCGAGGAGCGCAGGCAATCCGTCGCCGGTAGCGGCCGAGACCGCGTACAGGGGCACGGAGCGCGCCGCCAGATGACGGCGCAGGCGGGCGAGACGCTCCGGGTCGTCGAGAGAGTCCATCTTGTTTGCGGCAGCCAGTTGCGGCTTGCGCGACAGGGGGGCCGGCTCCCCATCCGGCGGCGCCTGAGCCCCGGTGCCGGAGAACCGGGTCAATTCGGTACAGATGGTGTCGAAGTCGTCGACCGGTTCCCGGCCGCTGGCCGAGGACACGTCGATGACGTGGACCAGCACCCGGGTGCGCTCCAGGTGACTCAGGAAGCGGTGTCCCAGTCCTTGACCGGCGTGTGCGCCCGCGATGAGTCCCGGCACGTCGGCGACGACGAAGCTGCGCTCGTCGTCCAGGTGCACGACGCCGAGGTTCGGTGACAGCGTGGTGAAGGGATAGTTCGCGATCTTGGGGCGTGCCGCCGATATCCGGGCAATCAGCGTCGACTTGCCGGCGTTGGGATAGCCGACGAGACCTACATCCGCCAGCAGCTTGAGCTGCAGTCGCAGGGTGCGCGCCTCGCCGGGCTCGCCCGGTTCGGAGTGTCGCGGCGCACGGTTGGTCGACGAGGCGAAACGCCGGTTGCCACGGCCTCCCCGTCCACCCCTCGCGGCCAGCCATTCGCGTCCGACTTCCGCCAGGTCGGCGAGCGGTTTCCGCCCGTCGCCATGCTCGGCCGCGTAGATCACCGTGCCGAGGGGGACGTCGAGATGAAGATCGCGGCCGGCGTGGCCCGCGCGATTCGCCCCCTCGCCGTGACCGCCGCGTTGTGCGCGGCAGAACGGATGGAACCGGAAGTTGACCAGCGTGTTCAGGTGGGTGCTGGCCCGCAGGAACACCGAACCGCCGCGCCCGCCGTCGCCGCCGTCGGGGCCGCCCCGCGGCACGAACTTCTCGCGACGGAAGCTGACACACCCGTTGCCGCCGTCTCCGGCCGCTACCTGGAGGTCGACTTCGTCGACGAACATACGGGCTGGCTGGGCTGGTTGGTGGTTGGAAGGGCGATCGGCAGGTCGCCCGCCTTGCGCTATCCCTCGACCGGCAGGACGCTGATGACCCGGCCCCTCGATCCGTGGTCCTCGAAGCGGACGCGGCCGGACATGGTAGCGAACAACGTGTCGTCCTTCCCGAGCCCGACGTTGAGGCCCGGCCGGAACCGCCGTCCCCGCTGGCGTACGAGGATGGAGCCGCCGGTCACGAGATTGCCGTCGAAGCGCTTGACACCGAGACGTTGCGCCTGGCTGTCGCGCCCGTTGCGTGAACTTCCCTGGCCCTTCTTGTGCGCCATGGTCTGTCTCTAGGATTCGCCGCCGGTGATTCCGGTGATGCGGACGCGGGTCAGGGCCGTCCGGTGCCCGAGCGTGCGGCGCCACGCCTTGCGGCGCTTCTTGCGGAACACCCGGATCTTGGGCCCGCGGTCGAGAGCGTCCACCACGCCGGTCACCGTCGCATCGGCGACGTACGGAGTGCCGGCTACGAAGCCGCCGTCGCCGGCGACGAACAGGACGCGATCGAACGTGATCTCGTCCCCCACTTCCTTGTCCAGCCGATCGACGGTCACGAGCGCGTCTTGTTCCACGCGTACCTGCCGACCGCCGCTCTCGATGATCGCGAACACGCCTCGACCCTTTCTCACGCCGCCGTGGCTTGACGACAGGCTTCCACCGGTCCGGAACAAGAAAGCGTACTATCGCGGCCGCCGCCTGTAAAGTCGCGTCCCGGGGGCTACTTGAGCATGATGCGCGTGCCCCGGATGCTCTGGTCGGCCAGAGCCCCGAGGAACGAAGGCAGCAGCCGGTCCATCAACTCGAAGTACGAGGACAGGGCCGGGGTGTTGTGAGTGACGTCGTACAGCACTTCCTCGCGGTGGCGCTCGGTATAGAGCGTAATCCCGGTGCGGCCGTCGATGAAGATGAACGTCGGGCTCAGGACGAAGCCGGCGCGGTCGCGGTACGCCCGGACCGGCACCACCATGCGCCTGCCGAACTCGTCGTAGATCTCCCTCTCGCGGGTGACCATGCCCGACCGCTGATGCGGCGTGAAGTGCACGGTGCCCGTGACGATGAGCGGGTTCTGGTGCTCCTCGCCGAGCTGCCGCCAGTAGCTCACGTTGGCGAAGATGTGCTCGTACTCTTCCAGGTCTTCTTCGCTGAGGTCGCCGCGCTCCTCGGCGTCGAGCCCGCCGTGCTCGCCGCCGCCGTTGCCGTTGCCGTTGCCGTTGTCGGCATCGTCGTAGCCGTCGTCCTGCGCCTCGGCGAGGGCCAGCATGTCCAGCACCTCGGCGTCGATGACCTCGAGGCGCGACTCCGAGCGAAGCTGGCTGCGCAGCAACCGGGCGGTCTCGAGGTTGGTGTCGACGTCCTCGGTGCCGCCGGCGACGAAGCCGGCGACGAGAATCCGCTGAAAGCGGCCCACGTCCAGCTTGGGCTGCAGCGGCGTCTCGATCGGCACCTCGTAGTAGCTCGTGCATGCTGCCGCGGCCAGCAGCAGCAGCGCGCTAGCGCTCGCCTTCAAGTACGCGGTCATGGATTTCCCTGAAGAGATCGTAGTTCTGCTGGATGTTGAGGTTGTCCGGCTCGAGGTCGAGCGCGGTCTCGTAGGCCTCGAGTGCTTCTTCGAACATCCCCTTCTGCTCGTACGCGATCCCGAGGTTGTTCCAGGCGGCTGCGTAGGAGGGATCGATTTCGACGGCCCGTTCCCACCGGTAGGTCGCTTCGTCCCACAGGCCCGCACGCGCGACCGAGATGCCGAACTCGACCTGCGCCATCGCGTCCTCGCGCGAGTCGGCGACGGCCGTGCATGGCGTAACGGCGACGAGCAGCGCGGCTACGAGGACGGTGACTGTTCTGCCTGCCACTATGTCGCTCCGCGAGAGACTGCCTTCCTCCGAATATAGTCACGTCCCGCCGCGCGGCGCAAGTCCCCCGTGCCTTTCCGGAGCCCTGGTCCGGTTCTTGCTTCGTCACCGGGCGATGGCGGTTCGGGAAAATGTCGTCGAGGTCGTGGCGCTGGCGCTGTTCCTCTCGCGGAAGCGGCTCCGCACGGCCCTGCTCGATTCGGATGCCGATCCGGCGGGCGACCAGCGTCGCGAAGTCGATCTGCCGCGCGCGGCGGCCCGTTTCCGCGACCTCCCGGCATATCTTCGGGAGGACGGCCGCCGCTGTCTGGAGCGCGCCGCCCGCCTGCTGGACATCGCCCTGACAGGGGGCATCGAGGCGATTGGCTGGAGCGATCCCCGGTACCCGAGGCAACTCGCGGCGCTGGACGATCGGCCGCCCGTCGTCTGGCTGAAGGGCAATCCGGCCATGCTCGCCCGGCTGTCGGTGGCGATCGTCGGCTCGCGCGCCGCGTCGCCGTACGCCGTGGCGGTAGCCGAGCGCCTGGCAGGCGACATCAGCGGCCGCGGCGTCGCGGTCGTCAGCGGATGCGCGCGCGGGGTCGACGCGGCCGCGCATCGTGGCGCGCTCGGCGGCGAGGGGTCCACGACTGCCGTCCTCGGCTCGGGCGTCGATGTCGCGTATCCCGCCGAGAACTCGGGGCTGACGGCGTCGATTGCGATGGCCGGCGCGGTGGTCAGCGAGCTGCCGCCGGGAACGCCGCCGCGACGCTACCACTTTCCGCAGCGGAACCGGCTCATCAGCGGGCTCGCGCGGGCGGTCGTCGTCGTCGAGGCGGGCGCCCGGAGCGGATCCCTCATCACCGCACGCTGCGCCGCCGAGCAGGGCCGGGAGGTGATGGCGGTGCCGGGCAACGTCCTCAGCGGGCGGAGCGCGGGCAGCCACGCGCTGATCCGCGACGGCGCGGCCATCGTGGAGACCGCAGACGATATCCTGGAAGCTATCGGTCTCGGCCCGCTCGGCGCCGCGTCGACGACGGCCGTAACCGCAACCGAGGAGCCGGATCCCGTGCTCCGCCATATGGACCCGGGAGAGGTCTACGGCGTGGACGAGTTGATCGAGCGCAGCGGTCTCGACGGGGCGGCCCTGCTGCTGCGTCTCACCGAGTTGGAAATCGCGGGCTGCGTGATGCGGGAGGGCGCCGGTCGATTCGTCCGGCCGAGCCCGGGGATGCTAGTGTAATGCCCGGTCGACGGCATCAGGACCTCGACCTCGCAGGAGGACCATGGCCCGATCCCTGGTTATCGTCGAGTCGCCGGCAAAGGCGCGAACCATCAACCGCTACCTGGGAAAGGAATATCTCGTCAAGTCCAGCGTAGGGCACATTCGCGACCTGCCCGCCGGAGGGAAGGGCAAGCAGGCGGCCGGGCGCGGCAAGGCGGCCGCGGGCGCGCGCAAGAGGGCGCGCAAGAGTCCCGCGGATCCGGAAGCCCGGGCGCGGCGCCAACTCGTGCAACGCATGGGCGTCGATCCGGAACGGGGCTGGCGCGCCACGTACGAGGTCGTGCCCGGGAAGGAGAAGGTGGTCGGTGAGCTCAAGAAGCTCGCGGGCGCCTCGGACCGGGTCTTTCTCGCGACCGACCTCGACCGGGAAGGCGAGGCCATCGCCTGGCACCTCAAGGAGGTAATCGGAGGCGATCCGGGCCGCTTCCGGCGCGTGGTGTTCAACGAGATCACCCGGCGGGCCATCCAGGACGCCTTCGAGAATCCCGGCGAGATCGACCAGAACCGGGTGAATGCCCAACAGGCGCGGCGGTTTCTCGACCGCGTGGTCGGTTTCGAGGTGTCGCCCCTGCTCTGGGCGAAGGTTGCCCGCGGGCTGTCCGCCGGCCGGGTGCAGTCGGTGGCCGTCCGGCTGGTGGTGGAGCGCGAGCGGGAGATCCGCGCCTTCGAGCCGGAGGAGTACTGGGAGGTCTTCGCCGATCTGACGCGCGCCGGCGGGACGGAGCCGTGCCGCTTCCAGGTCGTCAGGTCCGACGGAAAGACCTTCCGGCCGGGCAACAAGGAGGATGCGGACGCCGCGCTCGCTCGTCTCCGCCGGGAAGCGTTCCGTGTCGCGCGGGTGGAGAACAAGCCGACGACCGCGCGTCCCGGGGCGCCCTTCATCACCTCGACCCTCCAGCAGGCCGCGTCCACCCGCCTCGGCTTCGGCGTCCGCAAGACGATGACCCTGGCCCAGAGGCTCTACGAGAGCGGCCACATCACCTACATGCGGACCGATTCCACCAACCTGTCGCGGGAGGCGGTAGCCGGGGCGCGGGCCCACATCGAGTCGGCGTTCGGTCCGCGCTACCTTCCCAAGCAGCCGAACCGGTATGCCAGCAAGGCGGGCGCCCAGGAGGCGCACGAGGCGATACGGCCGACGGACGTGGACGCGCAGCCGGAGACGCTGGCCATCGCGGATGCCGATGCCCGCCGCCTGTACGATCTCATTCGGCGCCAGTTCATCGCCTGTCAGATGACGCCGGCGGAGTACACGAGCACGACGGTGACGGTCGAGGCCGGTGCGTTCGAGCTTCGCGTGCGGGGGCGCGTGCTGCGGTTCGACGGGTTCACGCGCGTGTTGCCGGCCGCGTCCCGCAAGGGTGAGCTGGTCGATGTCCCCGCCTACCGGCAGGCGGAACGGCTGGATTGCGCCAGGGTGGATGCCGCGCAGCACTTCACCAAGCCGCCGCCCCGCTACAGCGAGGCGAGCCTCGTGCGCGAGCTAGAGAAGCGCGGCATAGGGCGCCCGTCGACCTACGCGTCGATCATCTCCACGATCCAGGATCGCGGCTACGTCACGTTGCGGAAGCGCCGCTTCTACGCGGAGAAGATCGGCGAGATCGTGACCGATCGCCTGGTGGAGAGCTTCGCCGACCTGCTCGACTACTCGTTCACCGCGGGCATGGAGCAGGACCTCGATCAGATCGCGTCCGGCAACCGGGAGTGGCTCAGCGTGCTGGACACGTTCTACGGCGGCTTCTCGCGCAAGCTCGCCTCCGCCGCCCGGCCCGACGGCATGCGGCCCAACTCCCCGACGGAAACCGCGGTTGACTGCTCTACATGCGGCCGCAGGATGCAGGTGCGCTCGGCCAGCACCGGCGTCTTCCTCGGGTGCTCGGGGTATTCGCTGCCGCCCAGGGAGCGTTGCACGCAGACGATGGATCTGACGCCGGCGGACGAGGCGGCCGATGCGGACCGGGACGACGAGGGCGAGAGCCGTGCCTTGCGCGCCAAGCGACGTTGCCCGATCTGCTCCACCGCGATGGACAGCTATATCGTCGATGCCGGGCGGAAGCTTCACGTCTGCGGCAAGAACCCGCAATGCGTCGGCCACGAGGTGGAGGAAGGCGCGTTCAAGACCGGGCTGCTCGCGGAGCGGACCATCGAGTGTGATCGGTGCAGCGCGGAGATGCAGCTTCGCTCGGGCCGGTTCGGCAAGTTCTTCGGTTGCACCAACGCCGAGTGCAAGAACACGCGCAAGGTGTTGCGGAGCGGCGAGCCGGCGCCTCCGAAGGCGGATCCGGTCCCGATGCCGGAGCTGCGCTGTCGGACCGTGGACGATCATTACGTGCTGCGCGACGGCGCCGCGGGGCTGTTCCTCGCTGCCAGCGGGTTTCCCCGCAACCGGGAGACGCGTGCGCCGGCCGTGTCGGAGCTCAGGGTCCACGCGTCCGAGCTGGATCCGAAGTTCCGGTACCTGCTCGAGGCGCCGGAGGCGGATCCCGAGGGCCGGCCGGCCATCGTCCGCTTCTCGCGCAAGGCGGGCGAGCAGTACGTCACATCCGAGGAGAACGGCAAGGCGACGCGCTGGCGCGCCGTCTACCAGGACGGTCGCTGGGTGCAGTCCGAGGCGGCGGCCGCGCGGCAACCCGGCAGGAAGAGCGCCAAGGCGACCGCGGGCGGCCGATCGCGCCGGGAAGTCGCCTGAAGCGCGGCGTCTGCGGAGGTCCGATGGTCCGGATCATCGGCGGCGGCTTGGCCGGCAGCGAGGCGGCGTGGCAGATCGCCTCGCGCGGCGTCCCGGTTTCCCTGCACGAAATGCGCCCGGTCCGTTCGACCGCGGTCCATCGGACGGATCGCCTGGCGGAGCTGGTATGCAGCAACTCCTTCCGCGGCGCCTCCCTGGAGAACGCGGTCGGGTTGCTCAAGGAGGAGATGCGCCGGCTCGGTTCCCTGGTGATGCGCGTCGGCGACGAGACGCGGGTGCCGGCGGGCGGCGCGCTGGCCGTCGACCGCGAGCGGTTCGCGGAAGGCGTTACCGCGGCGCTGGAGGCCGAGCCGCTGATCGCGATCCGCCGGGAGGAAGTGCGGCGAATTCCCGAGTCGTCACCCCGCGCGCCGGTGGTCCTGGCGACCGGGCCGCTGACGTCGCCGGAGCTCGCCGCCGAGCTCACGGCCCTGGTGGGCCGCGAGCAGCTCTACTTCTTCGATGCGATCAGCCCGATCGTGCATGCCGAGTCGATAGACCGCTCGAAGGTGTTTCGCGCTTCGCGGCGGGGCCGGAAGGAACGCGCCGCCGAGCCCCCGGCCGGCCGCACCTGTGCCGCCGGGAGCGAAGAGGAGGGGGACTATCTGAACTGTCCGCTGACCGCGGCCGAGTACGAGCGGTTCCACGCCGCGCTCGTGACCGCGGAGCTGGCCGAGCTGCACGACTTCGATCGGACGCCGTTCTTCGAAGGCTGTCTGCCGATCGAGGTGATGGCCCACCGTGGCGTCGACACCTTGCGGTTCGGGCCGATGAAGCCGGTCGGACTCACGGACCCGGCCACCGGACGCCGGCCGTACGCCGTGGTGCAGCTCCGGCAGGACAACCTGGCGGCCGACCACTTCAGCCTGGTCGGCTTTCAGACGCAACTGCGGTGGCCCGAGCAGCGCCGCGTGCTGCGGCTGATTCCGGGCCTCGAGCAGGCCGAGTTCGTGCGGCTCGGGATGATCCACCGCAACACCTACATCAACGCCCCGTCGGTGCTCGCCCCGACGTGGCAGACCCGCGTGCGGCCCGGCCTGTTCATCGCCGGCCAGGTGTCCGGGGTGGAGGGCTACGTGGAGTCGGCCGCGTCCGGGCTCGTCGCGGGCCTCAACGCGGCCGCGCTCGCGCGCGGCGAGGAACCGGGCGTCCCGCCGCGCACGACCGCGCTCGGCGCGCTGGCCCACTACGTCTCGCACGCCGATCCGAGTCACTACCAGCCGACCAACATCGCGTTTGGTCTGATTCCGGCGGTTGCGGAGGCCCCGCGCGCGCGGCAGGCGCGGCGGCAGGCGGTGGCGCAGCGTGCGCTGGCCGATCTGGAGGCGTGGTGCGCGGCCGGGCCGTCGGCCGCGGGCCGAGCGCGCGCCGGAGCAACCGCGAGGTGACTGCCGGCGGCAGGTCTCCTCGCCGGCGACGCGGTTCGATACCAAACCGGCGACGCGGTTCGATGCCAGGCTGACGGCGGGCGTGCGCGAGGCCGATACGACGGAAGATGCGGGAGCACCTGCAACCGTTTCTCGACTTCCTGCGCCTGAACCGCAATCTCTCGCGCCACACGGTGCGCGCGTACGGGAGTGACCTGTCGCAGTTCCTCGCGTTCGCGCAGGAACTGCTCGGGCGCGAGCCGCTCGTGGAAGACTTCGACCACCGGCTCGTGCGCGGTTACCTGGCCTCGATCTACGAGCGGCGGCAGGCGTCGTCGTCGTCCGCGCGCAAGCTCGCCGCGGTCCGCACCTTCGCGCGCTACCTGCGCCGCGAGGAGCTGCTGGAGGGCAATCCGGGCACGCTCGTTCCGGCGCCGAAGGTCGAGCAACGCATGCCGGCGCACATGGCGGTCGACGAGGTCGGGGCGCTGCTGGCCGCGCCCGACGCCGCGACGCCGCTCGGTCTCCGCGACCGGGCCATCCTCGAGCTCTTCTACGCCTCCGGCCTGCGCCTGAGCGAGCTGGTCGGTCTGGACCTGGAGGACGTGAACCTGTCGAGCCGGATGGTCCGCGTCCTGGGCAAGGGAGGCAAGGAGAGAATCGTCCCGTTCAACCCGGCCGCGGCCGCCGCGATGCGCGACTACCTGCCGGCCCGGCGGGAGCTTCTGCGGCGGGGCGGTGCGGCCGGGGCAAGCTCACCGCGCGACCACGCGCGCCGGCGGGACGATTCGCTGTTCGTGAACTATCGCGGCGGACGCCTGTCGAGCCGCAGCATCGCCCGCATGCTGGAGGGTTACGTCAGGCGCGTCGGCGCGCAGCGCGGCATCAGCCCGCACGCGCTGCGGCATTCCTTCGCCACCCATCTGCTGGAGCGCGGGGCCGACCTGCGCGCCATCCAGGAGCTTCTCGGCCACGCCCGGATCACGACGACGCAGCGCTACACGCACGTCAGCGCCGCGCAGATCACCGAGCTGTACCGCAGGACGCACCCGCGGGCGTGACCCTCGTACGCAGCTGTCGACCCGCCGGTCGGGAGCCGAACCCTGTCGATTTCTCCGTGTTCTGCGTCAGGCCGCGTCGCGGTCGCGGCGGCCGGCGAGCGCGCCTTCGAGCGCGCCTTCGAGCTTGGCCATCCGTTCGCGGTTCTCGCCCAGTTCGCGGTTGACCTGATCGAATCGCTGGTTCATTTCCGCGTTCAGGTTGTCCAACCGCTTGTGCGTGTCGTCGAAGCGCTGGCCCACGTCGGTCTTCAGGTCGTCGATGCTCTTCCTGACGTCGTTCTTCACGTCGTCGACACGCTTGCTGACATCTTGGCGCAGGTTGCGGATGTCGGACCGCAGCCATCCGAACAGCCCGCGTATCAGCGCCGGGGTCAGCCATGGGATCAACTGTTCCATTCGGCTCACCTTCTGATCGGATGCCAGCACGGCCGGCGCCGCAAGCCGATGCACGCGACCGGCGTCAAGGTGCAGGGGTCCGTTCGGCTGCTTCCTGTTCGAGTGCTTCCCACTGGTTCATCAGGTCGCCGACCTCCCACATCAGCTCCTGGTGCCGCTTGACTGCTTCCTCGGCCGATGCCTGGTCCGTGAAGAAACCCGGCGCCGCCATGTCCGCTTCCAGCTTGCGGACCGCCTCTTCCCGCTCGGCGATGCGCCGCTCGAGGTCGGCGATGCGCTTGCGCAGGCCGTCGAGCTTGCGCTGCTGCCGGCGGGCTTCCACCTGCTGCCGCTTGTGCTCGGCGGCGCTGCGACCGGATGATGCCCTGGGTGGCCCCGCGGGCTCGGCCGTCTTCGCGGCGTGCGCCGGACCGCGGCCTGGCTTGCGGTCCGCTGCTTCAGCGTCAGCAGCCTGACCGGCACGAGCCGATCGTTGCGGCGGACCGGGTCGTGATTGCCCCGCGCGCGTAGCGGCCGCCGTCGCGGTCGATGCCGTTGTCAGCACCCCGGTTGCTTGCGCGCCCCTACTCTTGCGTCCGGCCCCTCCGAGCGTGGCGCCGTCGTTGGCCGACTGCGCCTTGCTCCAGCGGAAATCCTCGTAGTTGCCGGGATACAGCACCGCCTCGCCGTGGCCGATATCGATGACTTTCGTGGCCAGCCGGTCGACGAAGTAGCGGTCGTGCGAGACGAAGATGAGCGTGCCCCCGTAGTCGGTCAGGGCATCGAGCAGCACGTCCGTCGAGTCGATGTCCAGGTGGTTGGTCGGCTCGTCGAGGATCAGCGTGTTGGACGGGCGCAGCAGCATCCGCGCCACCGCCAGGCGCGTGCGCTCGCCGCCCGACAGCACCTTGACCCGCTTGTAGACGTCGTCCTCGGTGAACAGGAACCCGCCCAGGATGTTGCGGATCGCGGGGACCATGTCGACCGGCGAGCCCGACGCCAGCGTCTCGTAGACGGTGAGCGACCCGTCCAGGCGCGTCGCTTCGTCCTGGGCGAAGTACTGCGTGATGACGCGGTAGCCTTCGACCCGCTCGCCGCCATCGGGAGCCTCGACGCCCGACAGCATCCGCATGAGGGTCGACTTGCCGGCGCCGTTCGGGCCGGCCAGCGCCACGCGGTCGCCGCGCTCGATATGGACGTTGGCGCCCTCGAACACGCGCACGTCGCCGTACGCCTTGGCCACATCGCGCAGCTCGATCACCGTCCGGCCGCTCTTCGCGCCGGCCGGGAACTTGAAGTGCACGCGCTTGCGCGCCACCGGCACCTCGATAGGAGTGATCTTCTCGAGCATTTTGACGCGGCTCTGGACCTGCTTCGCCTTGGTCGCCTTGTAGCGGAAGCGGTCGATGAAGAGCCGCATCCGGGCCACTTCCTCGTCCTGACGCTTCTTCGCCTCCCGCAGGCGGGCGATGCGGGCCTCCCGCTCGGTCAGGTAGGCGCTGTACGTGCCGCGGAACTCGGTCAGCGTGCGCAGGCCGACCTCGGCTATCTCCGTCACCACGCTGTCGAGGAAGTAGCGATCGTGGGAGACGAGCACCACCGGGTCGGGATAGTCGACCAGGAACTCCTCCAGCCAGTTGCGCGCTTCCAGGTCGAGGTGGTTGGTCGGCTCGTCGAGCAGCAGCAGCCGGGGGCGGCGCAGCAGCAGCTTGGCCAGGGCGATGCGCATCTGCCAGCCGCCGGAGAACGTCTCGGTGGGCCTCTCGAAGTCGGTCCCTTCGAAGCCGAGACCGCGCAGCACGGCGTCCACCTTCGCCTCGATGCCGTAGCCGTCCCGATCCTGGAAGGCGGTCTGGACCTCGCTGTAGCGCGCCAGCGCGGCGTCGTGCTCGGCCGCCGGGCGGCTCGCGTCGGCGAGTTGTACTTCCAGCTCCCCCAGCTCCTTCTGCATGGCCAGCAGCGGTTCGAAGGCACGGCTCGCCTCCTCGTAGAGCGTGCGTCCGGCATGGGTCAGCCCGTCCTGCGGCAGGTAGCCGACCGTCAGGCCGTTCGGCCGCGCGAACTCGCCCGCGTCGGCCTCCACCTCGCCGGACAGCATCTTGAGCAGCGTCGTCTTCCCCGCGCCGTTCGGACCGCACAGCCCGACCCGCATGCCCGGCTGTAGCTGCCAGCTCACGCTGTCGAACAGCACCCGGTCGCCGAACGCCTTGTGGAGGTTGGAGATGTGGAGCATCGGACTCGGGTGCGACTTGTCGATGCCAAAGGATACAGGGAGCAAGCGACGTGCTGTGGAGCAGCCGGCGCGTGCTAAGCTGAGCGAGTGCTCGACACGCAGGCCGTCGCCCGTTCGTTGACGGACGCCGACTTCACGCCGGCCCAGGCGGATGCGATCACGAACGCCGTCCGTCAGGCCGTCGAACAGGACGACCAGGTCACGTCCGACCAGTTCAGGGCCGGCCTCGCCGAGGTGCGGACCGAGATCGCGAGTCTCGACATGCGGCTGTCGACGCAGGCCGCCGAGATGCGAGCCGAGCAGCGGACCGGCATCGCCGGTGTGCGGACCGAAATCTCCGAGGTTCGGACGGAGATCGCGAATCTCGACACGCGGCTGTCGACGCAGATGGCCGACCTGCGCGCCGAGCAAAGGGCGGAGGCTGCTGCTGTTCGTTCCGAAATCGCGAACCTCGAAACCAGGCTGATCCGCTGGATGGTCGGGACCGTGATCGCGACAGCTACGTTGACCGTCGGGATCGTGCGCCTCATCGGTTAGGGCTGCTTGCCGAGAGCGCGGCACGCGTCGTCTGGAGCGCAGGCCTCGTCGATCACGGCTGAGGCGGCCGGCCAGCGGGCATCTTCGAGTATCGCGTCGTGCAACGACGCCAGGATGTGCTCGAACGCGTCCTGATTGCTCGTGTCGATTCCGCCTGTCGCCCGTATCCGTACGTGTGCCATTGTCAAGAACCGGTGTATCAGCGCAACAACATTGCGCGGCCTCTGTTCCTGCCAAATTGGCAGGAACTCATCCGGGAGGCCACTTCAGTTGCTTCATTATGGCATGACGCCTCGCCTGTCCTATATGCATTGGTAGGAAAAGCACCATCGCGTCGCCATCGTGGACATTGCGGAATCGCTAGCTGAACCGACTGTTGTGTGGTAGCCTCCATGCCGCCGATGACCTCTCGGCGGCTTCCCCGTCGCCTGCAAACCAGAAAGGCGCAGACCGAACATGCAACTCCTGAAGATGACAGTGCCGTCGGCAATCCTGGCAGTCACGGCCGTAACCGCCGTTTCTGCGTGGCAGCAGGAGCAACACGCGTCTCCTGTCCCCGTCGCCGGAGCGAATGCTCTGGTAGACCTCCCCGCGGCGTGTCCAAGTGATGCCCCAACATCGACAGTCCGGGGCTGGCGGGACCGCGAAACCACGGACTTGTCGGCGCCAATCGAGGCTGCCGGATCCGATCCCGGCGTCGGTGCCCGTCGACGTGTTTCGGTGACGCACCGCCGAACGTTCAGGTAGACCGCTTGGCGCCGCAGACGCAAGTCCTCGGCAACCCCGCCTCCAGTTCAGCCGCGCCGACTTCTCAAGAAAGAGAAGCCCGTTTCGAAGTCCCGGCTGCCGCAGCGCCGGGTCCCCTATGGCCGTTCTTCGGGTCTGCGGGGGCCGGTTCACTGGCCGGTTAACCGGGGGGCACGTTGTCACGTCGCCGGCCCGGTCAAGCACATCTGCCAGATCCGGGTCTCCGGTTTCCTCGCAGGACACCGGGATCTTGGCTGACCTCGTATGTGGGTATAATCCCGGCTTTCCGGTAACCGTGACGTATGCGAACAGCTCCTTGCCACCGACATGCCTTGGCAGCATCGTTTGCTCCGACCGCATGATTTATATGGTCGCATGTCTAGCCCGCATCATGCACGACGTCCCGGACTCGGCCTCCGGGAGGCGGTGACGAGACCGGATTCGGTCACCGACGGCGGGTAGTGACCGGCGGGTGGCCCCCGGAACGTCCTCAACCACGCGTGGCGGCGTGGTTGAGCGCCCCATGGACGTGATGACGGGTGCCGAAGACGATAGCTGCACACACGTCCCCGTTGCGGGCGCTTGGCAGCCGACCGGCCGGCAGCGATATGACGTGCGACAGAACGCTATCCGGTGCGCGCCCCGAGCGCGAACGCGATCTGTCGCCACGCCACCAAGTCCGGTGTCGCGCGCGGCAGGCGCAGGACGATGCGACGCACCGAGCGCACCACCTGGACGCCGAGCTTCAGCAGCCGGTCGCGCAGCCAAGGCACCTGTGCGCGGGCACACGCGGTGTCGGCGGCGCGCAACCGCAACTCCTGCATCAGCACGTAGGCGGCGGCCGTCAGCAGGACGCGCAACTGGTTCGGTGAGAACTTCTGGCAACTCGTGCGGTCGATCTGCAGGGCCTTCAGCTCCTTGATCCGGTTCTCGACGTCGCCGCGCGCGCAGTAGACCTTCTCGTAGATGAAGCGCGGCGTCTGCCGCAGGTTCGTCACCACGAAGCGCGGGTTGTCCCGCGGCTCGCGGTCCCCGAGGCGAACGACCTCGGCCTTGATCACGACGCGGCGCGCGTGACTCCATTTGCCGGCCCGATACTCGTCGGTCTCGGTGTAGACGTGCTCGGTCTGGTCGCTGCGCCAAGTGCGCGCCCGCGCCACCAGCATGGCCGGCTCGGCGTGTCGCAGCAGGACCGCGTTCTTCGCCATCGCGACCACGTAATCGAGCCGCGGCTGCGCCTCCAGGAAGTCGAAGACCGCCGGGCTGGCAAAGCCCCCGTCGAGCCGAACGAGAATGCGTGCCCGCGGAAACGCCCGGCGCACCAGCGGCAGCAAACGCGACAACAGCCCGACCGTTCCGTCGGAGGCGACCGCCTTGCCGTGCCGCAGCAGCGCCGCGCACAGATATTGCTCGGATTCGCGGTCGAAGCGCAGGAAGGCCAGCAGCGGCAGGTAGCACCAGTTGTCGTAGTACCCGTTGAACAGGGTGTACTGCTGCGCCCCGTGCGTCGGGTCGTCCGTCGGGTCCAGGTCGATGGTGATGCACCGCGCCTGCCCGTCCAGACGGCGGCGATGGCGCTCGATGACCCGCGTCGCCAACTCGTCCGCCATGCGGTAGAGCGCGCAGCGGTTGAACGCGTTCTCGAACCGCGACAGGGTCGGCTGCGATGCCAGGCGCTCACCCGAAACCGGGTCTCTGTCGAGCAACAGCTTGTGCACCGGGTCGTCGGCGAGGTGGTCGCCGTCGTTGCAGTCGGGATGGCCGCAGGCGATGCCGAAGATGCGCTGGCCGACCAGGTCCGCGAGCGTGTGACGGGTCTTGTCCGGCGCCCGCTTGTCGAACAGGCACCCGGCGAACGCCTTGACCAGACCGTAGACGCGCTCGGCGGCCTTCAGCAGAACCGCCCCGCCGTCGGAGCTGGCCTGCTCCTGGTTGAACTGGGCGAACAGCGGCTTGTCGAACAGATCCGGGAACAGAACAGTCTGTGATACAGTGTCGGTCGTCACGCAGGGGCCTCCGTGGTGGTGTAAGTGCTTGTTGCCACTACACTTGTACCACGCGGAGGCTCTTGTGTCTGTACCGAAAATCACACCCGCCGCGAATCTTCCGGGCTAGCGCTCGACGGGAAGTGCCCCAGGGCAAAAATGTGTGGCGACGAGTCCGAGGGACTTGAAATGCAAATCAAGGTCGAGACGCTTGGTTATCGTAGTGACGAAGAGCGAGAGTGGAGGAGATTGTATGGCCGTGAACGCCCATGATTGTGTGGCGAGGGTCGGGTAGCTCAGCACCGACGACCGCATCGCGCCGGGCCATCGGGAGGTCGGCCGCCGCCGGGAGGGGACAAGGGTCACCGCGTGATCCAGCCGGCAGGTTGTGACGGAGTCGGCAGGGATGACGCGTTCAAGCGTCTCGAGCCGCTGATCGACTTTCCCGAAGGCGATCTCCACGGCGCGCAGACGATCCACACCGCAGCCGAGTCGCAGGAATCGCTGTAGCCGTTGCCCACCAGGGCGGAGGGCTCGCTGCCGTCCGGGAGACGGACCGGCCGACCAAGACACCGCTCCCGGCGTCTAAAGTACCCAGAGAGCATGACCGCAACGGCAGCAAGCGAGGTCACCGACGAACAGCTCGTGGCGCTGGCCGCGGGCGGCGATACCGGGGCGTTCAACCAGTTGGTCGTCCGCTGGGAGAGGCCGATCTTCGCCCTCGCCTACCGCACGCTGGGGCGCGAGGAGGACGCACGCGACGTCTGCCAGGAGGCCTTCCTGCGGGCGTTCCGCGCCATCGGCGGCTTCAAGGGGCAGGCGCGGTTCTCGTCGTGGCTCTACCGCATCGCGCTCAACCTGTGCCGAGACTGGATCCGGAAGGAGCGGCGCGTCCGGGTCGTCCCGGCGTCCGACGATCTGCAGGCGGAACAGGCGCACTCCCTCGTGCCGGCCGAGGAGAGCGTAGAGGAGTTGATCGTGCGGCGTGATCTCGGGCGGGCGGTGGAGCGCGTGATGGCGACGCTCCCCGAGCCGCAGCGGACCGCCATCCTGTTGAAGGAATACCACGGCCTGACGTTTCAGGAGATCGCCGACCTGCAGGGATGTCCCCTGAGCACGGTCAAGACACGCCTGTACCAGGGGCTCAGCGCGCTCCGCCGGCAACTCGAACGAAACGGCCTTAACGCGGCCGCGTCGTTGCAGGAGCGGGGCGCGGTGTCCTATCCTCCCCCTGCGCGCCACTGAAGAGGAAAGCCAGTGTCTGACTGCCCAGAGAACGAAGCCCTGGTGGCCTACATCTACGACGAGTGCAAGGCCGCCGAGCGGGCGCGTGTCGAACGGCACCTGAAGACGTGCACGGCGTGCGCGGCGGAGCTGGAGGGCTTCGCCGCGCTGCGGGGCACGCTGCGGGAGTGGGCGCCTCCGGATGCGCGGCTCGGCTTCCGCATCGTGGCGGATCGGGATGCGGAGACCCCGGGAGCACCCCCGCCGCCCGCCTGGTGGTTCGGGGCGTTGCGGCCCGCGTGGGGGCTGGCGCTCGCCGCGTCTACGGTCGTGGTCGTGGGGGCCGCCGTCGCGAGCGTCGAGGTGCGTTACGGCGACGACGGCTTCGTGTTCCGCATGGGCTGGACGGGGTCGGAGTCGAGCAACGAGCAGGCGGCCGGCATGGCCGGTCGGGCGCAGCCGGCGACAAGCGCGGAACCGGCGGCGGGTGCGGAAGAGGTTCCGCCCTGGCGGGCCGAGCTGGCCGCGTTGGAACGGCAGCTTCGCGGGGAGTTGGCCGCGCAGCGCGGCGACGGCGCCGTTTCCGGTGCGCTCGTGCCGGCGGCTTCGGTTCCCGCCATGCCCGCCGGCGAGGATTTGCTGCGCCAGGTGCGGGCGCTGATGGCGGAGAGCGAGCACCGGCAGCGCCAGGAGTTCGCGTCGGGGCTGATGCGGCTGGCGCAGGAGATCGACCTGCACCGGCAGGCGGATCAGATGCGCATGCAGCAGGAAATGGACACGCTGACCGACTACATGGTGCGCGTCGCCCAGCGGTAGGCGGCGCGGAGGGCACGGGGCAGGGGCATGGGAATCGCAACGCTCATCGTCGTCGTCCTGACCGTGGCGGGCCCGGCGCCGGCCGCGGCCCAGGTCGCGGGACTGGCGGGCGTGGAGCGCGCGGCCGCCGACGATCCGCTGACCGCGCACATACAGGGGCTGGAACGTGTGCTGTCGCACGCGGTCACCTTGAGCGCGCGCGGCGTCGAGCAGCAACTGCCGCCCTGGTCGCCGGGCCTCATGCTGTTCGCGGGGCCGGTGCAGGTGCGCGGGTTCCGGCTCGACGAGTACGGCGTCTTCTTCGACGTCGAGTGCCCGGTGCTGCGGCAGAGCGTTCTCTGGTCCATGGAGATCATGGATGCCGATCTGCGGATGATGCGGCGCTCGCTCGAGCGGCTCCGGGAGCTGGGGGCCTTCACGCAGGTGCTGCGCGAGCTCGATCCGGACGCGAATACGTCGGTTGCCTTTTCTCCCGGCGCCGCGCCGGGGGACCAGCGCTCCCGCGTTGTCGCGGGCGACGCGCCGCCGGCCGTTCCGGATGTACCGCAGGCCCCGGATTTGCACGCCGTCTATCAGGATGCGCTGCGGGAGCTGTTGATCGACGCGCTGCTCGGCTATGGGGGCGCGCTCGGCGCGCTGCTCGAGCAGGACGAATGGCTGACGGTGGTGGCGCGAGACACGCGCGGCATGCCCGGACGGGACACGACGGTCCGGGTGCGGGCGGGCGACGTGGCGGCGCTGCATGCCGGCAGCCTGTCGCTGGCCGAGGCGCGGGCGCGGGTCGACACGCCGTCCTTCTGATTTCCGGGCTACAATCGGGACATGCGCATTCTCCGTCCCGCGCGCGTCGTGCTTGCCTGCGCGCTGTCGACTGTCCTGGTCGGGAGCGCCTGCACGCCGCTGGACGTTCAGGCCGCTCTGGACGTCACCAACATCACGACCGGCTGGCTCGACGTCGGCCTCGACGACCTGGGCCGCAACAAGCTGGTACCTGCCATCTCGTTCAGGGTCGAGAACGTCTCCGAAGACACGACCGGCATGTTGCAGTTGAACGCGGTCTTCCGCCGGTGCCTGGTCGTCTACGAGGGACAGCCGGAGCCCGAGGACCCGGTGTCGCCTGCCGACGAGGAAGCCGGGACATGCCTGGCTGAGGACCAGGTATGGGGCGACGCCCTGATTCAAGCTGCTGGCCGGCGGGGTCTCGACCCTGGCGCGGATGCGGGGCCGTTCACGATGGAATCGACCCTCGGGTACACCGGGCAGGAGTCGCTGGCCGAGATGCTCCAGCATCGGGACTTCGTGGACGCCAAGATCGAGTTGTTCGTCAAGCATCGCGCCGACCAGTGGGCCAAGTTGGGCGAGTTCCACATCGAGCGCCGACTACTGATCCAGTGAGCGCCTCCGGCGCACCCGTGGCCACAGACACCTCATCTCCGTCACTGGTTCGCCGTCTCGGTGCGCTCGACGGCGCGTCGATCATCGTTTCCAACGTCATCGGCAGCGGCATCTTTCTCGTGCCGGCACTGATCGCCGTCTGGGTGCCGAACGTCTGGCTGATGCTCGCGGTGTGGCTGGTCGGCGGCGCGCTGGCCTTTGCCGGCGCGATGGCGTACGCCGAACTGGCGACGCTCCGCCCGCGGGCTGGCGGTGAGTACGTCTACCTGCGAGAGGCCTTCGGGCCGGCCGCGGGCTTCCTTTCCGGGTGGACCTCCTTCATCGCCGGCTTCTCGGGCGCCATCGCGGCCGGCGCCGTCGGGGTGGCCACCTACCTCGGGCGGTTCGTGCCCGCGGCCGGCGACACGACCCCGCTGGTCAGCATCCCGTTGGCGGTCGTGACGCTGTCGATCTCGCCGCAGGCGGTGGTCGCCCTGGCGGTCATCGGCGGCCTGACGCTTGTTCACGTCCTGGGACTCGGCCCGGGCCGCGTCGTGCAGAACCTCCTGGCCGGCGCCAAGGTCGCGATGCTGGTCGCCCTGGTCGCCCTCGGCTTCACGCTCGGCGAAGGGGCGGCGACGCATTTCGCAGCCCCCGGCGGCCCGGTTTCCCCCGCGCTCTGGCTGCTGGCGCTCATTCCCATCATGTTCAGCTATTCGGGGTGGAACGCGGCCGCCTACGTGGCGGAGGAAATCCGCGATCCCGGCCGCAACCTGCCGCGGGCGATGGCGCTCGGGACCGCGGCGGTGGTCGTCGTCTACCTGCTGCTGAATCTGCTCTATGTCTACGCCTTGCCGCTGGCCGATTTCGGAGCGGTGGAGGCCCGTGTCGTCGACGCTGCCGGAGAACGGCTGTTTGGTCCCGGGTTCGCGGCCGCGTTGTCGGCGGCGTCGGTGGTGATGATTGCCGCCAGCATCAGCGCCATGGTGCTGGCCGGACCCCGCGTGTACTTCGCGATGGCCCGCGACGGCCAGTTCTTTCCGGCGGCGGCGCGGGTGCATCCCCGGTTTCGCGCTCCTGTCGTGGCCATCGTCGCCCAGAGCGCCTGGAGCGGCCTGCTCGTCCTGGCCGGGACCTTCGAGCAGTTGCTGCTCTATACCGGCTTTGCCGTCGTGACGTTCGCCGGCGCCGCCGTGGCCGCGCTGTTCGTGCTCCGGCGGCGCGATCCATCGGCCCCGCGTCCGTTCCGGGCCTGGGGCTATCCCTTCGTGCCGGGCATCTTCGTTGCCGCCAGCGCGGCGATGGTGGTGAACGCGATCTGGCGCGAGCCGGCCGCGTCCGGAGCAGGCGTTCTTCTGATCCTGGCGGGCGTTCCGCTGTACCTGCTGTTTCAGCGCCGGGCGGCAGCCGGCGGGAAAACCGGATGATGGACAAGCCCGCGGCGTTGCGGAGCACGACCGTCCTCGCCGTCCGCCGCGCGGACAAGGCGGTCATGGCCAGCGACGGACAGGTCACGCTGGGCAACACGGTGGTCAAGCAGACCGCGCGCAAGATTCGGCGGCTCTACAACGATCGCGTGCTGGCCGGCTTCGCCGGCTCGGCGGCCGATTCCTTCGCCCTCTTCTCGCGGTTCGACGCCAAGCTCGAGCAGCACCGCGGCAATCTCGAGCGCTCGGTGGTCGAGCTGGCCAAGGACTGGCGTACCGACCGGGCGTTGCGCCGGCTGGATGCCATGCTCGTGGTGGCCGACCGGAAGGCGACGTTCCTGCTGTCGGGCACCGGCGATCTCATCGAGCCGGACGACGGGATCGTGGCGATTGGTTCCGGCGGCCCCTTCGCGATGGCCGCCGCCAAGGCCCTGGCACGGCGTACCGAGCTGGATGCGCGCACGATTGCGGATGAGGCGATGCGTATCGCCGCCGACATTTGCATTTACACGAATGCCAGTGTCACCATCGAGGAGTTGTAGTCGTGCCCATCTATCTGCCGGAAACGGCCGCCTCCTCCGTCGGTTCCCTGACGCCGCGCGAGATCGTGACCGAGCTCGATCGCCACGTCGTCGGGCAGCACCAGGCCAAGCGTGCGGTGGCGATAGCGCTCCGCAACCGGATGCGGCGCCAGAAACTGCCGCCGGAGCTGGCCGAGGAGGTCGCGCCGAAGAACATCCTGATGATCGGGCCGACCGGGGTCGGCAAGACCGAGGTCGCCCGGCGGCTCGCGCGGCTCGCACAGTCGCCGTTCATCAAGGTCGAGGCGTCGAAGTTCACCGAGGTGGGCTACGTCGGCCGCGACGTGGAGTCGATGGTGCGCGACCTCGTGGAACTGGCCGTCACGATGGTGCGCGACGAACGCACCGTCGAGGTGCGCGACAAGGCGCAGTCCAACGCCGAGGAGCGTCTGCTCGACCTGTTGGTGCCGCCGGTGCGGCTCTCGCCGGTTCCGGGGGACGCACCCTCCGACCCGAACGCCGCCCGGGAGGTGGCCGGGCGCACGCGCGAGAAGCTCCGCACGCAACTCCGTGCGGGCGGACTCGACGATCGCACGGTGGAGCTGGAGGTGCGCGACTCGTCGTTCCCTTCCTTCGAGGTCATCGCCGGATCGTCGGTGGAAGAGATCGACGTGAAAATGAAGGACATGCTCCCGGGCCTCTTTCAGGGGCGCAGCCGGAAGCGCCGCATGAAGGTGCCGGAGGCCACGGAGCACCTCGCCCGAGAGGAAGAGCAGAAGCTCGTCGACATGGAGAGCGTCGGGCGCGCCGCGATAGAACGCGTCGAGCAGGCCGGGATCATCTTCGTCGACGAGATCGACAAGATCGCCGGCAGCGACGGACGGCAGGGGCCCGACGTGAGCCGCGAGGGCGTGCAGCGCGACATTCTGCCTATCGTGGAGGGGACGACGGTCAATACCAAGCACGGCATGGTGCGGACCGACCATATTCTCTTCATCGCGGCCGGCGCGTTCCACGTGGCGAAGCCGTCCGACCTGATTCCCGAGCTCCAGGGCCGGTTTCCGATTCGCGTCGAGCTCGAGGCGCTGGGCACGGACGATTTCGTCCGCATCCTGACCGAGCCGCAGGGCGCGCTGGTGACGCAGTACCGGGCGCTCCTCGGCACGGAGGGCATCGACCTCCGCTTCGAGGACGGGGCGGTGCGCAGGATCGCGGAGATCGCCAGCCTCGTCAACGATCGGAGCGAGAACATCGGGGCGCGCCGCCTGCACACGGTCATGGAGAAGCTGCTCGACGAGATCTCGTTCGACGCGCCGGACCTGGGGGAGACGCACGTCGTCATCGACGCAGCGTACGTCGATCGCATGCTGTCGGAGATCGTCAAGGACGAGGATCTCTCCCGCTACATTCTGTGACTCGCGTGCGGACCCTCATGCGGCTCGCCGCACTGATGGCGCTAGTGGCTCTGTTCGCCGCCTGCGGTGCGCGCGGCCGGCCGCTCCCGCCTCTCCGCATCGTGCCGGATACGATTCGCCAGACCGTCGCGACGCGCCTGGGGGATCGCGTGTACCTGGAGTTCGTCGCACCCGACCGCGACACCGACGGCGCCACGCCCGGTGACATCGCCTGGATCGAGATCTACGCCGTGACGACGCAGCCGACGCGGCAACGTCCGGAGGAGCCGTTCTCCGATGACTGGCTCGACGCGGCGACCCTGGTCGCGGTCTTGCCCGTCGGCCTTCCGGTTGATGCGCTTTCTGCCGGTCCGCTGCCGGAGTTGGAAGATCTGCTCGACGAAGTGCAGAACCGCGACGCGGTCGCCAGCCCGATCGCCTTCTTCGAGGTTGTCCAGGGCGAAATGGTGACCGTGGTCGAGAGCCTGACCCCGGAAGCACTGCTCCCGGTCACGGTCGGAGACGTGGAGGAAGAGGAAGAGGACGAAGACGAGGACGACGAGACGGATCGCGTCCTGCCGATGCCATTGGTGTCGCCGCCGATACCTCCCCCGGCGGTTCGTTCGTACGTGGCGTTCGCTGTCTCGTCGAGGGGCCGTCTGGGCGATCCCTCCTTCCAGGTGGCGGTGCCGCTCGTCTCGCCCCCGTTGCCGCCGGGTCCGGCGCTGGTGACCTACACCGCCACGTCGGTGGAGGTCGTCTGGGCGGAGCCGCCGACGTTCCGGCTGCCCGTGCAGGAAGATCTGGTCGAGCCGCCGACCTTGCAGTCGACACCCATTCTGGAGGGGCTGGAGCCATCGCAGTACGTCGTCTACGACTTGGCGGCGTCCGGAGATCCGGAGGTCGCCAAGCCGGTGGAACTTGCCCCACCGGGCTCCGAGACATCCTACAGCGACCCGGACATTGCCTTTCCGGACACGCGCTGCTACGAGGTGCGCGTCCTCGACAATGTTGGCGACCTCGATATTCTCGGCGACCCATCGCCCGCGACCTGCGTCGTCCTGACCGACACGTTCCCGCCCGTTACACCCGCCGGGCTCATCGCCGTCGCCGACACGGGGGGCATCAGCCTCGTGTGGGACGAGAATGCCGAGGCGGACCTTGCCGGGTATCTGGTCTTGCGCGGAGCGGCCGCAGATGCGACACTCCAACCGCTCACGACCGAACCGGTCGTCGGCACGGCGTACCAGGATACCGAGGTCACGGCCGGCGAGCGCTACTTCTACCGGGTGCTGGCTGTTGATGCCGCGGTCCCGCCGAACGCGAGTCCGCCGTCGGAAGTGGTCACGGAAATCGCACGCTAGGAGTCTGCGCCGCAGAAGCGGTGCAGACTCCTGGACAGGCCCGGTTGGGCGGCAATCGGAGCCGCAGGCGACGATTGTCGGGCTGGGAGTCTGCGCCGCAGAACGCAGCGAAGCGGAGTGCTGAGGCGCAGAGTAATGGAGCGGGGGGATAGGCCGAAACGCCGAGCCGGCGAGGCGTTTCGGGCGCTGGGAGCGGTTGGATATGGACCGTGTGTACCGCGTGGAGATCGGGGGGCGCGAGCAGTATGCGCTCGAGCGGGACGGCGCGTGGCGCTCGCTCGAGGGCGACCTCTTCGGAGACTACCGGCCCGGCGCCGCGCTGGACCCCCGCGGATGCCGCCTGTTGTCCCCCGTGACGCCGTCGAAGATCGTGGCGGTCGGCCTGAACTACCGCGACCATGCCAGGGAGATGGGCAAGGCGTTGCCGAGCGAGCCGCTCATCTTTCTGAAGCCGCCCTCCGCCATGATCGGACCGGAAACGCCGATAGTGATTCCACCGGGCGCGGGCCGGGTGGACTTCGAGGCGGAGGTGGGCATCGTCATCGGGAGTACGGCGCGCAACGTGCGGGCCGCCGAGGCGGCCGATCACGTGCTGGGGCTCACGTGCGTCAACGACGTGACCGATCGCGACCTCCAGAAGCGCGACGTGCAGTACACGCGGGCCAAGGGTTTCGACACGTTCGCGCCGATAGGACCAGCGATTGCCGTAGGACTGGACGGGACGGCGCTGGCCGTGGGCTCGACGGTCAACGGCGTCACGCGGCAGGCGTCGAGCACGCGGGAGATGATCTTTCCGTTGGAGCACGTGGTGGAGTTCGTCAGCCACGTGATGACGCTGCTGCCGGGCGATGTCATCGCGACCGGCACGCCCCCGGGCGTGGGACCCCTCGCGCCGGGCGACCGGGTCGTGATCTCGGTGGAGGGCGTCGGCGAGCTGGCCAACGACGTGGTCGCCGGCTGAATGAAGTGCGGATCGGATCCGCAGTGCAGGAGAACAGCTCGTGAAGATCTTCGTGGACAGCGCGAACCCCGAGACCATCGAGGGCCTGGTGCCATTGCGGATAGTCGACGGCGTGACGACGAACCCCTCGCTGCTGGCCGGGGAGCCTGGGGACCCGCACGCGACCCTGGCGCGCATCTGCCGGGCCGTCGGCGGTCCCGTGAGCGCGGAGGTGGTGGCGACCGACGCCGACGGGATGATCGCCGAGGGGCGCCGGCTCGCTTCCATCGACGAGCACATCGTGGTCAAGGTGCCGTTTGGCAAGGCGGGCGTCCGGGCGTGCGCGGCGCTCTCCGGGGACGGGATTCGCGTCAACGTGACCCTCGTCTTCTCGCCCGCGCAGGCGCTGCTGGCGGCCAAGGTCGGGGCGGCGTTCGTCAGCCCGTTCGTGGGGCGGGTGGAGGACATCGCGACCGACGGCATGGACCTGGTCAGCCGCATCGTCGAGATCTACGAGAACTACGAGTTCGAGACCGAGGTGCTCGTGGCGAGCGTGCGCGGCCCCGCGCACGTGGTCGAGGCCGCCCGCATGGGCGCGGACGTCTGCACTTGTCCGCCGAAGGTCATCGACATGCTCTTCAACCATCCGCTGACCGACATCGGCCTGGCGAAGTTCCTGGCCGACTGGGACAAGGCGCAGGCCCTGAAGGTGTAGCGCGACGCCTCCACCAACCCGACGGATTGACGGCATGGACAGACTGGAAACGCTGGCGGACTACGAGCGTCGTGCGGAGGCGGGCGGCGGCGAGGCCCGGCAACGACGGCAGCACGACGCGGGCAAGCTGACCGCCCGCGAACGGATGGACCTGTTCTTCGACCCCGGGACCTTCCGCGAGATCGACAAGCTGGTCACCCACCGCTGCCGCGACTTCGGCATGGAGCAGCAACTCGTGCCGGGCGACGGCGTCGTCGCCGGACACGGCGAGGTGGACGGCCGCCTCGTCTATGCGTTCGCGCAGGACTTCACGGTGTTCGGCGGGTCGTTGTCGGAAACCAACGCCGCGAAGATCGTCAAGATCATGGACCTGGCGATGAAGAACGGCGCACCGGTGGTGGGTCTGAACGATTCGGGCGGCGCCCGGATCCAGGAGGGCGTCGCTTCCCTGGCCGGGTACGCGGACATCTTCCTGCGCAACACGCTGGCTTCGGGCGTGGTGCCGCAGTTGTCCGCCATCATGGGGCCATGCGCCGGCGGCGCGGTCTATTCGCCGGCCATCACCGACTTCACGGTGATGGTCGATCGGACGAGCTACATGTTCGTCACCGGGCCGGAAGTGATCCGCACGGTCACTCACGAGGAGGTGACGAAAGACGAACTCGGCGGCGCCATGACGCACAACGCGAAGAGCGGCGCCGCGCACTTCGCGGTGCCGACCGACAAGGACTGCCTGGCGCTGCTGCGCCAGTTGCTCGGCTATTTGCCCGGCAACAACCTCGACGATCCGCCCAGGGTCGAGACGGCCGATCCGGCCGACCGGGAGAGTGCGGACCTCGAAAACCTGGTGCCGGCGTCGCCGAACCAGCCCTACGACATCCTGGATCTGATTCGCGCGGTCGCGGACGACGGCGAGTTCCTGGAGGTCCATCGGCACTTCGCGCCGAACATCGTGGTCGGGTTCGCGCGCTTCGGAGGGCAGCCGGTGGGCGTCGTCGCGAACCAGCCGGCGCACCTTGCCGGCGCGCTCGATATCGACGCATCGATCAAGGGGGCGCGGTTCGTCCGCTTCTGCGACGCGTTCAACCTTCCCCTGGTGACGTTCGAGGACGTGCCCGGCTTTCTCCCGGGCACCGTGCAGGAGTACGGCGGCATCATCAAGCACGGGGCGAAGCTGCTCTACGCGTTCGCCGAGGCGACCGTCCCCAAGGTGACGGTGGTCACCCGCAAGGCGTACGGCGGGGCGTACTGCGTGATGGCGAGCAAGCACATCCGCACGGATGTCAACCTCGCCTGGCCGACCGCCGAAATCGCGGTCATGGGGCCCGAGGGCGCGGTCAACATCCTCTACAAGCGGGAGCTCGACGCGGCGGACGATCCCGACGCGCTGCGCGCCTCCCGGGTGCAGGATTTCCGCGACAAGCTGGCCAATCCGTTCGTCGCCGCCGGACGCGGCTTCATCGACGAGGTGATCCCGCCGCGCACCACCCGCCCGCGCATCATCGCGGCGCTGCGCAGCCTCGACGGCAAACGGGACCGGAACCCCCCGAAGAAGCACGGCAACATCCCGCTCTGACGACCGACGGAGGTGGAGGCTGGGCACCCGACCGGCAGGGGTCGTCGGACTGCGTGTAGCCCGCGTTACAGCTATTCGTGATCGGGCGGTCGCGAGCGCCTGACTGCGCGGCGAGATCTGTTGATAAAATACTGGTTTCGGGGGAGCGCAGTAATGGCCGCATTGAGCATGGCGGAGATCCGCAAGGGGTTCGCGGACGCAATCGAACGGGTAGAGGGGAGCAAGGAACGTATGGTCATCACCAGGCGCAACAAGCCGGTTGCCGCCCTGGTTTCGATAGATGACGCCGCGCTGTTGGAGAGGCTGGAGGACGACCTGGACCTTCTCGAAGCGTTGCAGGCCCTGGAGGACTACGAGTCGACTGGTGGCGTCAGTCTTCGTCAGCTCAAGGCGGATCTCGCTCTTTGACCCCCGGGGAGAACTGCTCTCAACCCAGCCGCCTCGTCAATCGCTCGTAGACGCTCGCCCGCAGCCCAACGATCACGACCAGCACCAGCAGCACGCTGTCGCGAATCTGATAGCACACGCGCCAGTCGCCGATGCGAATGCGCCATATTTCGCCGGGGCCTCTCAGTTTCTTCGCGTCTGCCGGCCGTGGGTTGTTCGCGAGGAGCGACATGCGCTCGACGATTCGGTTCTGGATCGCCCGTTCCGCAATCCGGCGAACGTCGCGCTCGGCCCGACGGGTGAGTTCGACTTCGTACCTCGTGCGTTCGTCCGCCGGTATGTCAGTCATTCCACCCGCGGTCAAGTCAGCTTGGCGTCGCAACTCTCGCACGCCGCTTCGACTTCGGTCGTTACCAGGCGCAGGAATTCGTTTCGGGTTGGGGAAGCGACGGCGCTCGGCACTGGTGCCGCAGGCTCAAGTATGTCCCTGCCGACGATGTGTGCACGAATGAACGTCGAGCCCCTGCCGCGTTGTGCGTGAGCCTCCTGCCATTTCGGGACACGTTCCTGTCTGACGCGCGATGTCGCCAGTCTGATGATGCGGCCCGTGATGTCGTCGGCGAGTGCGTCGTAGATGGCCTGCTTGTCGTCATCCGAGGGTTCACTCCCATACCATCTGACCGGCCGCTGGATGAACAGGTAGAGCTGATCCTGGAGCTCGGTCTTGAGACTCGCGACGGGCTTCAGACTGTCGTACTCGTCAGCCATTCCGGTTGCGAGGCGCCGTGTCAACGCCTTGATGCGGGCCCAGTGCTCCTTGATGATGCCGGGCTTCTGGTCGAGACCCAGGCGAGGAAACCAGTCGTCGTGGAATCTCTCGGCTGCCGCGCTCACCGCCAGCCCGAGGTTGGCCCGATCGTAGACCGGCCGAGCCTCGGCCGCCTCCGGGCGATCGAGAACAACCGCCTCAAGCGCGTCGACCATGCGCTTCAGTTGCTTGATGGTTCGCCGATCCGCCTTCTGGTGGTCCCGTAGTACTTCCTGGATGCCCCCAAGGAACACGCGCGCCCCCTCGATTCGTTTTCGCAGCGCCCGTTCAGCAAACGATCCGAGGTCCTCGCCGATCGCACGGAGTACGTTCTCTGCAGACTCGAGTACGTGGCGCGCCCGGGCCGAGGGCGTATCGAGGTTGTCTCCCTTGACCTCGTCGAAATGCGTAAAGGCCAGGATCATCTTTCGGGCACTACCGGTAGCGGCGATCTCACGCATCGCCGCTATCGGGGCAGCCTGCATGGGCTGGGTCGCGCTGTCTACGAGGAGGATGGCGTCCGCTTTCTCGATCCGTTCACTGACCGATGTCGAAACGGCAGCGGAGGATTTCGGGGTGTGCCCCAGTCCTTCGCCGTCAAGCAGGACCAACCGCGGCTGGTGTCCGTCGGTCCAGGACGGGAGGAATGGTCCTGCGACGCGCATACCGTTCACAAGGGGCGTCAGCAGTTGTCCGAAGCGCGGCGCGTAGTTGCTTGAGAAACGGGAAACGGCGCTCAGGAAGCCGTCTCGATCATCCGGGCCCCAACGCCCCTCCCAGGCGACAGGCCATCCCTGTTTCGTGCGGCTTATCTTTGTCTGGGCGCTCCCGGGAAGCAGGTCGAACCGTTTCTCGATCTCGACCATCAGCGCGTCAGCGACCTCGTGGACGCTCTCTTCATCGCGAAGTAGATTGTCGAGCTCGTCTTCGAAGACCTCGTCGAACACTCGTCTGTCATCGGTTTCGTTCGATCTCTCGATGTTCGATCTCAACTGTGCGCCGACAGCCTGGGCCAAGTCGCAGAGCCTGTCCAGGGATTGCTCCAGGACTCGATTAGTGGCGTCAAGGTCGATGTTGTCTAGGCCTTCTCCACCGAAGAGACCAGAGGCTGTCAGATGTTCCTCATTTTCGTCTTCCTCGTCGAAGTCGCTGTCCACTGGCTGCGGACCGTTTCCGAGGATGTAGTTGAATCGATGTCGCTGGTTCACGTGGATCAGCAGGCGTCGAAGTACCTGCTCACGCCGTTCCCCGCGCGAGGCGGCCAGCACGGCGGCGGAGATGCACTCGTTCAGATACTCGCGAAGTTCGTCACTCGACATGAAGGTCACGATGGCGCGCCAGGGACCGTCGTCGAGGACGATTTCGATGTCGTGCACCGTGGTCCTAGCGGTCGATGTAGACGGGAAGCGTTCTGTTCCCGGGTTCGTACCAATCAATTGACGGACGAGAGTGGTCTTGCCGGCCCCGGTCGTTCCCAGGAGGAGTACCTGCCGGTAGCCGTCGTGCTCATGGGTCGGCAGCGGGATGGCCCGCTCTCGGACACGGGCGAAGTTGACCGGTTCCGGAATCATCTTGTCGTAGAAGATTTCGACGACTCGCGAGTCGAATCGATGTTCAGCATCGGCGCGAGCCGCCGGAGTGTGGTAGCGGGGGTTTCCCAGGATCTCGTTGAGCTCGCTCCGCAGCCGTTCGGCCTCGACTCGCTCACGCGTTCCGAGCCCTCGCCGAACCCGTACACCGGGCTTGTCGACTGCATCGCGACGAGCAGGGTGACGAAAGATGATCGAGAACCCGGAACGACCCTGGCTCTGGCTCAAGCTCGCGGAGTACCTGCGTTCCATCACGGCTCCTCCGTTGTTCCTCCGTTGTTCCTCCGCAGGTTATCGGCTCCCGGCGAACCTGTCAAGCATTTCGGAACAACCTGGGAACAACCCTGGGTGGCTGCGGCGGGACTCATGTCCGAGCGGATCGGCCGTCGGCCGGGCAGGTCGTGCCGCCCGCGCCGTCCTGCAGTACGATAGGGAGGATAGCCTGCCCATGAAGGTGCTCATCGCCAACCGCGGCGAGATCGCGGTCCGCATCATGCGCGGGTGCCGCGAGACGGGGCTGCCGACGGTGGCGGTCTACTCCGATTGCGACCGCCTGGCGCCGCATGTCCGCTATGCCGACGAGGCGGTGGCGCTCGAGGCCGACGAGCCGGCCGCCAGCTATCTCCACGTGGAGAAAATCATCGCGGCGGCGCGCCGGACCGGCGCCGATGCCGTGCATCCCGGTTACGGGTTCCTCGCCGAGAACGCCGCCTTCGCCCAGGCGGTCGTCGACGCGGGCCTCCGGTTCATCGGTCCCCCTGCCGGTGTCATCGAGCTGATGGGGGGCAAGACCGCGGCGCGCGAAGCCGCGGCGCGGGTCGGCGTGCCGATCGTGCCGGGCAGCGGCGGGCCGCTGCCGGACGGGGCGACCGACGCGGAATTGCAGGAAGCCGGAGAAGCGATCGGTTACCCGATCTTCGTCAAGGCAGTGGCCGGCGGCGGCGGCAAGGGGATGCGGCTGGTGCGTGAGCCGGAGAGCCTGGCGCGCGCGATCGAGGGCGCGCGATCCGAGGCGGCGTCGGCGTTCGGGGACGGTGCGGTCTACCTGGAGCGCTGCATCGAGCGGGGGCGACACATCGAGGTCCAGCTACTGGCCGACGAGCACGGGACCGTCGTGCCGTTCGTCGAACGGGAGTGCTCCATCCAGCGCCGGCACCAGAAGGTAATCGAGGAGACCCCGTCGCCGGTCGTCGGCATCGAGACGCGGCGCGCACTGGCGGGGGCCGCGGCCCGGCTGGCCGAGGAGGTCGGTTACACGAACGCGGGCACCATCGAGTTCCTGCTCGACGACGCCGACAACTTCTATTTCCTCGAGATGAACACCCGTCTGCAGGTCGAGCATCCGATAACGGAGATGGTGACGGGCATCGACCTGGTGCGCTGGCAGCTCCGGATCACGCAGGGCGAGCGGCTGGACGTCGATCCCGAGCGGGCGCTCGCGCCCGACGGGCACGCCATCGAGTGCCGCGTCTACGCAGAGGATCCCAACGCCGGCTTCATGCCGTGCCCGGGGCTGATCCGGACGCATCGTCCGCCGGAGGGACCTGGAATCCGGGTCGATGCCGGGGTGGCGGCGGGGTTCGAGGTGCCGGTGCACTACGACTCGATGGTGGCCAAGGTCATCGCGCACGCGGCGGACAGGGGTCTGGCCATCGACCGCATGGACCGCGCGCTGGCCGAGTACGACATCGGCGGCGTGCCGACCACCGTGCCGATGTTCCGGTGGCTGCTCCGGCACGACGACTTCGTTGCCGGCCGTTTCGACACCACGTTCCTGGATCGCGTGTTGGCCGGGCGGAACGGGACCGCGTTTCTCGATCCGCCGGACGATGCCGAGGAACTGGCCGTCATCGCCGCGGCACTCTCCGTCGCGTTGGGCCGCCGGGGCGGCGATGCGGTATCGGCCGGAGGCTCCGCGGTCGGCGGGCGCTGGAAGCAGGCGGCGAGGATGGAAGGACTGCGCTAGAAGCATCCGGCATGCGAGTCGAAGTAGAGATCAACGGCAGGACGCACGACGTCGCCGTGGAACGGGACCGGGCACGCCCGGAGCGCGTGCAGGTTTCCTGGGACGGGACCACGCACGAGGTCGATGCGCGCATCGTCGAGCGCGACCGCCACGGCATGCTGCTGTCGCTCGTGGAGGTCGGCTCCGCCGCCGCAAGCCGCCAGGTGCGCTGCGTGGCATCCGGCCGGGACGGATTGACGGAGCTGCATCTCGGCGACGTTGTCGTCGAGGCCGTGATCAATGGTCGGCGCGTGGCCGGAGACTCCTCCGGCGATGCCGCGGGAGGCGCTTCGCGGCTGACCGCCCCGATGCCGGGCAAGGTGGTGCGGGTGCTGGTCGCGCCCGGCGACCGGGTCGAGGCTCGCCAACCGCTGGTGGTGGTCGAGGCCATGAAGATGGAGAACGAGCTGACGGCGCCGCGCGCCGGCGTCGTCGCCGAGGTTCCGGTCACGGAGGGCATGTCGGTGGAAGCCGGCCGGCTGCTGGCCGCCATAGAGTGACCGATGCCATACGAGCCGCCGCGTCCCGGCAGCATTCTCTTCGGCGCCCTCCCGGCGGCCGAGCCGGTGGCGGCCGAGCCGGTGGCGGCCGAGCCGGTGGCCGAGGAGCCCGTGCGGCCCGCTCCGGGCGCTGCAACCAGGCGCTGGATGCGGCGCCTGCGCCGGTTGGGGTTGCGTCCGTTGCGCTGGCGATGGGTGCACCGGGTGCGGCCGGGAGTGCGGCGCTCGCTCGTGTGGGCGACCATCGCCATCGTCGCGGTCGGGGCGGGAGGTCTCGTGTCGGTCACGACCATCGACCTCGGACCCAGCCTGCGGGCGCAGGCCGAGCGGGCATTCGCCGACTACATCGACAGGCCGGTCACCATCGGCCGCCTCAGCACGTATCTTGCCCTGGGACGCTTTCTTGTCGAGGATCTGGAGATCGGGGGGCTCAATCCCGGCGATCGACCTTTCTTCCGGGCGGATCGACTCACGATCTCGACCGCGTGGGGGCCCTTGCTGCACGGGGAGGTGCTCGTCGACGCCGTAGAGCTGAGCGGCTGGAGGATGCTGGTCGAGGGCTTCGCCGACGGGCGGCAGACCTTCCCGCGTTTCGTGCCTCGGGCGGACGATGCCGCGCCGGACGATGCCGAGCGAAGCGACGCGTCGTCACCGGCCGACAATGACGGCGGCCCCGCCGCGGACGAGGCCGACGCCGGCCGCCTTATCGTGACCACGGTGCAGCACCTGCGCGCCTACGACGGCGAGTTCGTGTACGAGGACCACGGCGCTCCCTGGAGCATCAGGGCGCCGAATATCGACCTGACCCTGGGCAAGACAACGGGCTACGGCGGCACGGCCAGGTTCCGCAACGGGACCCTCGTCATCGGCGACTTCGAGCCGATGACGCTGAACATGAACGCCGACTACGTGCTCGACGGCGGCCTCGTGGATCTGACGCACATCGACCTGTGGGCGGCCGACGAGGGGTTCCGGGCAAGCGTCGACGGCCGGGTCGACATGCTGAACTGGCCGGAGTCGACCTACAACGTTCGAACGATGTCCATCGATCTGCCCGCGATGAAGGAGATCTTCTTCGCGCAGGACAACTTCACGGTGACCGGCGAGGGCACGTTCAACGGCGTCTGGCATCTGTTCGAAGGGGGACGCGAGCTGACCGGCTCGTTCTCGAGTGGCGACGCAACGCTGTCGGGGCTTCTGTTTCCCGAGCTGGACGGCGATCTGGTGTGGACGCGCGACCGCTTCGAGATCACGCGGGCGCATGCCGGCTTCTACGGCGGCGAGCTCGACTTCACCTACGCGATGAAACCGTTGGGCGCACCCGAACCGGGTGTCGCCACGTTCACTCCACAGGTCAGGTCGGCGAGTCTGCGGCCGCTGCTCGACGATCTCGCCGTGCCCGGGGCGCGACCGCTCGGGCGCCTCTCCGGCGAGTTGAGCCTTTCCTGGCCGCTCGGCCGTTTCGCGGAGCGCCGCGGCGGCGGTGCGGTATCGGTCGCGCCGCCGCGGGGCGTCGCGCTGCTGCCGCGGGACGCTCCGCCGGAAGCCCGGGCGGGCTGGCTGCATGGCGAGCAGCCGTTCGAGCCGGCCGCGGTCCCGTGGCGGTTTCCTTTCGGTGGCGATATGCGGTTCACGTTCGACGCGGACGGCGTGGACATTCCGCCGAGCTGGTTCGCGACGCCTCTCACCTCGATGTCCTTCGCGGGCCGCACCGATTGGGGGGGCGATTCCCGGATTCCGTTCGATGTCGTCAGTGCCGACTGGCAGGAGAGCGATCGGGTCATGGCCGCCGTCATGACGGCGTTCGGACGTCCGACCGGGGAGCTCACCCTGGAGGGGCACGGGACCATGCGGGGCGTGATGCTGGGAGCGCTGGCCTCGCCGCGCATCGAGGCGGCGTTCGCCGGCGACGCCGTTCGCGCCTGGAACGTCGAGTGGGGCCGCGGAGAGGGTGACATCGTCGTCGAAGACGCGATGCTGGAAGTCACGGGCGGCCGGTTCGTCCAGGCCGCATCGAGTCTGGCCGTCGACGGGCGGTTCGCGATCGGGGAAGCCCGGCCGGGACGCGAGGAGATCAATGCGCGTTTCGCGGTCGACGGTCTTCCCGCCCAGTACATCCGTGACGCCTTCTCACTGGAGGGCTATACCATCGACGGGCCGACCTACGGGCAGATCCGTCTGTACGGCGCGTACGGCGCACCGCTCGGCTTCGGCCGGCTGAGACTGGCTGCGGGCCTCGCGTATGGCGAGCCGTTCGACGAAGCCGAGGCGGACCTGCGGTTCGACGGAGGCGGTGTTCTGCTCAACGGTCTCACGGTGCGGCAGGGCGACGGTGAGGTCACCGGTGCAATGTACGTGCAGTGGGACGGCACGTACTCGGTCACGGCCGATGCCCGCGGTCTGCGGCTTTCGGCTTCGCGGATGGTGGAGCGGGTTCCGATGCCCGTGACCGGGCGTATCGAGGCCACGATCACGGGCGCGGGCGCCTTCGACGACCCGCGGTACGAGATCCGCGGTGCGATGAACGACGTGTCGATCGCGGACGCCGCGGTCGGTCAGGTGAGCGGGCGTCTGGCCGTCGAGGCGGGCGTCATGGCGGTCGAGCTGGAGGCGGCCTCGCCGGGTGTCGCCGTCTCGGGCTCGGGCCGCATCGGGCTGGACGGCAAGGCGCCGTCGCGGTTTCGGTTCAGCGTGACCGACACCCGACTCGATCCCTTCGTCCGCGCGGTGGAGCCGCGACTGTCCGAGATGACCTCGCTGGTCGCAAGCGGTACGGTCACCGTCGATGGGACGCTGCTCGATGTCGAGGGGCTCGGCGTGGACGTCGCAGTCGATCGGCTGGCGTTGACGATATTCGACTTCGCGCTCGAGAACGACGGTCCGGTTCACCTTTCTCTGGCCGACAACGCCCTGCGCGTCGACCGGATGCGGTTGCGCGGAGAGGGAACGAATCTGGAGCTGGGCGGCGAAGTGACGCTGGCGGACGAGCGGCTCGCGCTGCGCGCGGACGGCAACGCCAGTCTCGGCATCCTGGAGGGGCTGATTGCGGACGTTCGGAGCCGCGGCACGATGCGGCTGGCAGCCGACATCGGCGGTTCCCTGGAGGCGCCGACCGTAACCGGAGAGGCGCGGGTGACGAACGGCCGCCTACGCCATCTGGCGTTGCCCCACGCTCTGGACGCGCTCAACGGGCGCGTGGTGCTGGAGCCCGGCCGCATCCGTTTCGATGAGTTGTCCGCGCACCTCGGCGGCGGCCCGGTGAGCTTCGGGGGACGGGTGGGTCTGCAGGGATACCGCGTCGACGACGTCAGCGTGACCGCGACCGGCCGCGACATCGCACTGCGCTATCCGGAGGGCATCCGCTCGCGCGTCGACGCGGATCTGACCTTGCGCGGCTCGGCCGAGGCGCCGACGCTCGGCGGCCTGGTGACCGTGCAGGACGCGATCTGGATGGAGCTCTTCCGAGCGGAAGGTGGATTCCTGGACTTCCTCGGCGATCAGGCCGCGGGCGATGCCGGGGATGCCAGCCTGCCGTTGCGGTTCGATCTGCGGATCTCGGCCCCGTCCAGCCTGCGCATTGCGGACAACCGGGCGCAGATAGTCGCCAGTGCCGACCTGACGCTCACCGGCACCTACGATCGTCCTTCACTGCTGGGGAATGCCGAGCTCGAGCGGGGGCAGATCTACTTCCAGGGCAATCGGTACCGATTGACCCGGGGGAGCATCGGGTTCACGAATCCCGTGGAGATGGAGCCGTTCCTGGATGTCGAGGCCGAAACGGACATCCGCGTGCCGGGTCAGACCTACCGGGTCACGCTGGGGCTCACCGGCCCGCTCGACAGGCTGCAGCCGCCGACCCTGGAGTCGGACCCGCCGCTGCAGCAGTTCGAGATCATCGGGCTGCTGCTCGGTGACGTCCGCGACCCGCAACAGGCCGAGATTCGGACGCTGCGGGCGCCGGAAGCGTCGCAGCAGGGTCTGCTGATGCAGGGCATCGGTACCGGGCTGCTGAACAATCCGGTGCTGGCCGAAGTCGGTGGTGTGGTGGAGCGTTCGTTCGGGGTCGACACGTTCGAGATCACGCCGTCACTCGACGATCCGGCGGCCCAGCAGTCGACGGAGCTGGTACCGACGGCGCGCGTGCTGATCGGCAAGCGCATCTCGGAACGGGCGCATCTGACGTTCTCCCGCGCCGTCAGCGGCCGCAACCAGGATCTCATCGTCGTCTTCGAGTACGACGCGACCGATCGGTTGTCCTGGGTTCTGTCACAGAACGAAGATCGGACCTACGCCCTCGACGTACGCGTCCGGCACGCCTTCTGATGCGCAGGTGGATCCTGTTGCTGCTCGCCGGTCTCTGTTGGCCGGCCGCTCCCGCGCAGGCCGCACGGCCGGTCGACGCGTTCATCGGCCGGAACGTGGTCGAGGTGCAGTTGGCCGTCGACGGCCGGCCGCTCGAGGATGCGGCCTTTCGCGAGCTGGTCGAGACCCGGGTCGGCGAGCCGTTGTCGATGCGCCAGGTGCGCGAAACGCTGGCGCACCTGTTCAGCCTGGGACTCTACCGGGGGGTCGAGGTCGGCGCCGGCGCAAGCCGCGGGGGGGTCGCTCTGCTGTACGCGCTGGAGTCGCTCGAGATCGTCGACCGGGTCGAGTTCGAACGGGCCCGCGGTGTTTCCGAAGCGGAGTTGCGCCGCCTCGTCGCCCAGCGTCACGGTGAGACGTTTCTCGCGAGCGAATCCGAGGCGGTTGCGGATACGGTGCGCGCGGCGTACGGCGAGCACGGGTACTTCGATACCCAGGTGCGGCACGAGGTGGTCGGAACCGCCCCGGGGCGCGTTCTTCGGATCTCGGTTGCAACGGGGCCGCGTGCGTTCGTCCGACGCTGGCCCATCACCGGCGAGTCGCCCGCGTTCCACGCGGCCATCCGCACCCGGCTCGGGCTGCGGGAGAGCCAACCGTACGACGGGCCGGCGCTCGTTCGGCGGCTCGGCGACTACGAAGCGGATCTCCGGCGGCGGGGCTACTACGAGGCCCGCCTGTCCCATCGCGTCGACCGACTGAGCGCTACTGAGGTCGACGTCCACCTCCTCGTGCGTCGCGGCCCTCGGATCGAGGTGACGTTCGAGGGCGACGATGTTCCGGACGCCCGTGTGGAGGACCTGGTACCGGTCGCCCGGGAGGCCAGCGCCGACGAAGACCTGCTTGAGGACGCGGACCAGCGGATCGCCGCGCACCTGCGGGGACTCGGATACCGCGATGCGGTGGTCACCCATACGCGGGAAGGCGATGCGGAGCAGCTCTCCATCGTCTATCGGGTCACGCGCGGGCCGATGTACCGCGTCGGCGGCCTGGTGGTCCGCGGGAACCGGGCGGTCACCGATGACGAGATCCGCAGCATCGCCGGCGTCGCTGCCGGTGATCCCCTGGTGGTGGGGGAAGTCGACGCCGGGCTCGCCGCCATCGAGGAGCACTACAGCCGCCTCGGCTTCGCCACGGTGCGGGCGGTGCATTCGTTCCGCGGAGTCGAGGCCCGCAGCCCCGGCGATGCGGTCGGGCAGGCTGTGGAGATCGCCATCGAGGAGGGGGTTCGAACCATCGTCGGCACCGTGGAGTTCGAGGGCGGGCCGGCGGTGGCGGCGGGCGGCCTGGAGCGGATCGTCGGGACGCGGACGGGGGAGGCGTACCACGGACCGCAGGTCGAGAGGGATCGCGACGCACTGCTCGAGCATTTTCTGAACGACGGGTACGAGCAGGCCCGGGCGACCGTCGACGCACGTTTCGCCGACGACCTGAGTACGGTCGACATCGTCTTCCGAATCGCCGAAGGCCGGCAGGTGCTCGTCGACCACGTGTTGATCGTCGGCAACCGGCAGGTCGACACCGACACCATTCGGCGCGAGGTCACCCTGGTTCCGGGCGAGCCGCTCGGGCTCGACGACGTGGCCGAGACGCGTCGCCGCCTCAACGCCCTCGGCATGTTCCGGCGGCTCGACATCCGCGAGTTCAGCCATGGCCGTTTCGACCGGCGCGACGTCATCGTGGAGGTCGAGGAGGCGGCTGCCACCCGCCTCGCCTACGGCGGGGGTTTCGAGGTGTCGCAGAGGCTCCGCCGGGAGGTGCAGGCCACGAGAAGCCAGGCGGTCGAGCGGATCGAGTTCGCGCCACGCGGCTCGTTCGAGATCGGCCGCCGCAATCTCTGGGGCAGGAACCGGTCGATTGACCTGTTCACGCGCGTCAGCGTGCGGCGCAAGAACGATCCCCTTCCGCCCGTGCAGGCGGAGACCGGCGGCGCCCTGGGTTTCAACGAATACCGCGTGCTCGCCACCTATCGCGAGCCGCGGGCTATCGGCCGTGACTGGGACGTGCTGGTCTCCGGGTTCGTCGAGCAGGCGATCCGTCCCGGATTCGATCTCTTCAGCCGCGGGGTGACGGCGCAAGTGACGCGGTCGTCGGGCGTGGCGACCGGCAACGCGGTCGGATACCGTCTCGGCAACAACGACACGTCCAACCGCGAGTTGAATCGAGAGGACGAGAACATCGTCGACCGTCTGTTCCCCAACGTGCGGCTGTCTTCCTTCACCGCGAGTCAGGTGCGCGATACGCGGGACGATCCGGTCAATCCGTCTCTCGGCTCGCTCGTTACGTTCGAATCCGAAGTGGCCGCCCGGATGATCGGCTCGGAGGTCGGGTTCTCCAAGAGCTTCCTGTCGGGCTCCGTGTATCGCCGGGTGCCCGGCGTGTCGAGAATCGTAGTGGCCGCCGGCGCGCGCCTCGGGATAGCCTGGGGGTTCCCGCGGACTCTGGACGCGATCGCCGCGCGTGCGCCGGTGGCGCGCTCGGCGACGAGCGCACTCGCGCTGCCCCTCAGCGAGCGTTTCTTCGCGGGCGGGAACACGACGGTTCGCGGGTTCGCCCTCGATCGGCTCGGCAATCCCCGTACGGAGACCGGCGGCACGATCGACCAGGACGGCTTCCCCCAGGGCGGCAACGCCATGGTCATCCTGAACAGCGAGTTGCGCATCCGGGTCACCCCGGCCATCGGCGTCGTGACGTTTCTCGACGCCGGCAACGTTTATGATCGGGTAGAGCACGTGAGTCTCGGTCGCATCCGGAGCGGCGCCGGGTTCGGGGTCCGCTACAACTCGCCGGTCGGGCCGCTGGGGTTCGACATCGGCTTCAAGCTCGGCGAGCGCCATTTCTTCGGTGACGAGACCAACCCGCAACAGGAGCAGCTCTGGGCGCTGCACTTCAGCTTCGGGCAGGCTTTCTGACCTCCCGTTCATTCGCCTGCTCGTCTGCCTGTCGATCGTCGTCCCCGCATGGCTGTCCGGGGGCCAAGCGCAGGTTCTCGATCGCGTGCTGGCGATGGTGTCGGGTCAGGTCATTCTGGCCTCGGATGTGCGGGCCTTTCTCGATCTCGGGTTGCACGAGCAAGGCCTGTGGGGAATCCGGGAACGGGATGGCGCGGGACGCGAGGGGATAGCCCTGAACCGGCTCATCGAGCGCCGTCTCGCACTGGACGAAGTCAATCGGTTCCGGCAGGCGTTGCCCACCCGGGAAAGCGTCGATCGGTATCTGGAAACCGTACGCGCCCGCTTCGCCGATGAGGACGCTTTCGCCGCAGTGCTTGCCGCGGTCGGACTCGATCTGGAGGATCTGCGGCAGATTCTTCGCGACGACATCCGGATCGAGGCCTATGTCTCCGACCGGCTCGGCGGTCGCGCCGAGTTGATCGAGGACTGGATCGCTGGATTGTTGGGCCGCGCCGAGATCATGCGGGTCGATCGGTAGCGGCGGATCAGGGCTGCCCGGCGACCACGGCCAGCGCGATCTGGGTGAGATTGAAGCCGGTGTGGCTGACCATTGCCGCGACGGCGCTGCCGCGCGTCAGGTACAGCGTGCCCCAGAGGGCGCCGAGCGCCCCCGTCACGATGACCGTATCCCAGCCTTGCACGGCATGGCCCAGACCGAAGGCGATGCTGAAGACGACGAGGCCGAACCAGCCGCCGCCGAGGTGCTGATCGAAGCGCCGCAGAATGAAGGCGCGCTGCATTTCCTCCCGGAGTCCGCCCGCCAGCACCACGACGAGCGCGAACACGAGCGCGCGTCCCGGCGTCTCGAGCATGGGCGCGAACGGGTTGTCGGGCACGTTGCGCAGTCCCGGCGCCAGCCAGCCGATGAGCAGGAGTCCGGCGACGGCGCCCACCACTATCGGCGGCGTGAGCACGACGCCGAGCGCCGCCTCGCGTCGGGGCGGCCGGGAGCCGAGCACCAGTTCGCGGACCGTCTCGTCGCGTGCGTGAAGGAAGGTCGTCACCAGCGCGAGCACGACGAGAACGTCCAGCAACGTCACGGTGACGATGTAGCCGAACGACGGATCGCCCGACGGCGTGAGCACGGTGAACCCGGCCGCCGCCAGCAGTGCGGAGAGGGCGAGCTGGGTCGGAAATCCCGAGCAGAGGACCACCTCGATGAGGGAAGGCAGCACTCGTCCGGGGGTGGGATCCACGGGCGATGCCGCGGAGGGGTCCGCTGCCGGATCGGTCTCCGCTGCGTCCGTCGGCCGGCCGAGGCCGAGTCCCCGCCCCGGATCACTCATGCGGCCAACTCTAGGAGTCTGCGCCGCAGAACGCAACGGAGTGCGTTCTGCGGCGGCAGGCCGCGTGCGGCGGGATTGGTCGACTGCTCCCGCCACGCGGTTCCCCGGCGTGCGTCGAGACGGATGCCACGCACATGGCGTCAACAGTCCTTCCACAGCTTTCCAACACTTTATGTTGCGCTGAGCCGGGCCATGGACACTACATGTGGTTGACAGGCCGGCTCGAGTGGCGCATTATTGAGCGTCCCGCCGGAAAGCGGGCGAACGTGTGGAGCGTCGCTGGGGGCTTGGCGCGGCGGTGGAAGCCGTCGCGCCAAGTTGCTCCGCGTTCTGTCCGGCCGTGAAGGCGCGTCGGCGATGGTAGTAGTAGTAGTAGTAGTAGTAGAGGGGGGGGCCATGTCAGGAGGCGTTGCTCAAGAGTCCGCGGTGCAGATGACGCCGCCGGCCATGGAAGCGACCGGTTCGTCGGGGCCGGGCCTCGAGTTCCCTCGCGTGTTCAGCCGCGCCGGCGTCGATCCGTTCGACGAGATCGAGTGGGAGACGCGGTCGGCCGTGATTGCCAACGAGCGCGGTGAGGTCGTCTTCGAACAGCACGGCGTGGAAGTCCCGGCATTCTGGTCCCAGCAGGCGACCAATATCGTGGTCTCGAAGTACTTCCGCGGCCAGCTCGGCTCGCCGGAACGAGAGCACAGCGTCCGGCAACTGATCGGCCGGGTGGTGGACACGATCACCGGTTGGGCCGACAGGCAGGGCTACTTCGCCTCGGCGGACGATCTGCAGGCGTTCAGCGGCGACCTGAAGTTCCTCCTGGTGCGGCAGAAGGCGGCGTTCAACAGTCCCGTCTGGTTCAACTGCGGGTTCGAGAAGGCGCCGCAGTGCTCGGCCTGCTTCATCAACTCGGTGGACGACACGATGGAGTCCATCCTCACGCTGGCGAAGACCGAGGGAATGCTCTTCAAGTTCGGATCGGGCACGGGCACGAATCTCTCGCCGATCCGGTCGTCGCGCGAGCTGTTGGCGGGCGGGGGCACGGCGTCGGGTCCGGTGTCGTTCATGAAGGGCTACGACGCGTTCGCGGGCGTGATCAAGTCGGGCGGCAAGACGCGGCGGGCGGCCAAGATGGTCATCCTCAACGCCGATCACCCGGACGTGATGGAATTCGTCAAATGCAAGGTCGAAGAGGAGCGCAAGGCGTGGGCGCTGATCGACGCCGGCTACGACGGCTCGTTCACCGGTCCCGCCTACAACTCGGTGTTCTTTCAGAACTCGAACAACAGCCTGCGCGTCCCCGACGAGTTCATGCGGGCCGTGCTCGACGACGGCGAATGGAAGACGCGCGCGGTGACCGACGGCCGCATCGTCGACACCTATCGGGCGCGCGCGCTCATGCGGGCGGTGGCCGACGGAACGCACGTCTGCGGCGATCCCGGCATGCAGTTCGACACGACCGTCAACGACTGGCACACCTGCCCGAACACGGCGCGGATAAACGCGTCCAACCCGTGCTCGGAGTACATGTTCCTGGACGATTCGGCCTGCAACCTCGCCTCACTGAACCTGATGCAGTTCCTCAAGGCGGATCAGCCGGGCGAGTTCGATGTGGAGGGGTTCCGCGCTGGCGTGAGGACGTTGATCACCGCGCAGGAGATCATCGTCGGCAACGCCAGCTATCCGACGGAGGCGATCGGGCGCAACAGCCACGACTTCCGCCCGTTGGGTCTCGGCTACGCCAACCTGGGGGCATTGCTGATGTCGCGCGGCGTGCCCTACGACAGCGACCAGGGACGGGACTACGCGGCGGCCATCACGGCATTGATGACGGGTGAGGCGTACGCGCAGTCGGCGCGGATCGCGCGCGACTGCGGCGGGCCGTTCGCGGGCTACCCCAAGAACGAGAAGCCGTTCCTGCGTGTCATGCGGAAGCACCGCGACGCGATGAAAGGCGTGGCCCGGGCCCACGTGCCGGAGGATCTGCACCAGGCGGCGACGGAGTCGTGGAACGACGTCATCGAGCTCGGGGAGCAGCACGGATTCCGTAACGCGCAGGCCACCGTACTCGCCCCGACCGGCACCATCGGCTTCATGATGGACTGCGACACGACCGGCGTCGAGCCCGATATCGCGCTGGTGAAGTACAAGCGGCTCGTCGGCGGCGGGCTGATGCAAATCGTCAACCACACCGTGCCGGTGGCCCTCGCCTGCCTCGGTTACCCGGACGACCAGATCAAGAGCATCGTGCAGTACATCGACGAGCACGATACCATCGAGGACGCGCCCCATCTGGATCCGGTACACCTGCCGGTGTTCGACTGCGCGTTCAAGCCGGCCAAGGGCTCGCGGTTCATCCACTACACGGGGCACCTGAAGATGATCGGCGCGGCGCAGCCGTTCATCTCCGGCGCCATCTCGAAGACCATCAACGTTCCCAACGAAGCGACGGTCGAGGACATCGAGCGCGCGTACCTGGACGCCTGGCGGCTGGGCACGAAGGCGGTATCGATCTATCGGGACGGCAGCAAGCGGACGCAGCCGCTCAACACGGCCAAGCAAGACGCCGAGGTCGGGGCTGGAGAGCAACCCGTCCGCCGCAAGCTGCCGGATGAGCGCAACGCTATCACTCACAAGTTCGACATCGCCGGTCACGAGGGCTACATCACCGTCGGGCTCTTCGCCGATGACACGCCGGGGGAGATCTTCCTGGTGATGGCAAAGGAGGGATCGACTATCTCCGGGTTCGCCGACGCCTTCGCGCAGGCGATCTCCTACTCGCTGCAGTACGGCGTGCCGCTGCAGGTGCTGGTCGACAAGTTCAGCCACGTGCGGTTCGAGCCGTCCGGCCTGACGAAGAACAAGGACATCCGCATCGCCAAGTCGATCGTCGACTACGTCTTCCGGTGGCTGGCGACGAGATTCCTCTCGCTGGAGGCGCAGTATCACGCCGGGGTCAACGTCGGCGACGGCTCCGTGGCGGAGAGCGGGGAGCAGCTCACCTTCGGCGAGGCGATCCCGACGGAGGCCTCTACCCCAGCAGCGTCCGATCGGAACGGCTCGCAAGCCGTTCCCTATGCCATCCAGAACGACGAGGATGCGCCTCCGTGCTCGACCTGCGGCGCCATCATGATCCGGAACGGCGCCTGCTACAAGTGCGTCAACTGCGGCGCGACCAGCGGTTGCGCGTAGGAGTCTTCGCCGTTAGCCCAAGTTTAACAAGGGTATTTCTAAGCTATTTGGAATCAGCGGTTTACGCCGGCAAGAATGCTCAAGTGGCACTACAAACGCGCACAAACCGGGAATGGGTCGGTCAGATGGTCGTCTTGCGGACTCCTCCCGGCTGCGGGTCGATGCCGAGCGCGTCGTAGATGGCCCGCTGTTCGGGTTCGGCTTGCGTGGCGGTGCGCACGTGCAGCGTGCGTCGGTCGGGGCGCCGGAAGGTGGCGGTGACGCGCTGCTGGCCTTCGAGGATGCGGCGTAGGGTGGTCCAACTGGCGTGTTCGCCGTGGGCGCGCAGCCGGGTGCGGATGACCTGCACGAGCTGGTAGGCGATGACGGTGATGAACAGGTGGCCGTCGGCGCGCCGCGGCTTGTGGTGGTAGATGGGACGCAGTCCGAGCTCGGACTTCAGCGCGCGGAAGACGGCCTCTACGTCGGTGAGCGTGGTATAGGTGCGCCACAGGGCGTCTTCGTCCCAGTCGGTCTCGCTGCTGCGCAGACAGTAGACGCCCGGATGCGTGGCCATCGAGCCGTCCTGGGGCCGTCGGGTCCAGGTGACGGTGGCGGCCTTCTCACCGGTCTGGTCGGGGGTGACCTCGATCTGGTAGTGCGGGGCGACGCGGGAATGCTTTGCCTTCAGTCGCCCGATGCGCTGCCAGACCTGGCCGAGGCGCTTGTGCGCGCGGGGGCGCGCCAGCCCGTCGTTGAGATTGGTCAGGGCCGTCTCGAAGCGGGCGGCGAAACGTTCGACGATGCCGCGTTCCTTCTCGGCCCGCTCCTCGGAGTAGCAGTACAGGCGCACCTCGTCGGGGTCGGTCGAGACCACCTTGTGCAGATGCACGGTCTGTTTGGATTGGGTCTGGATCGCGACGGCGGCCTCGGCGTCGAATTGCCGGTGGCGTTCACGACTGACGACCAGATAGCGGTAGCCGTTGTCGCGCAGCCACCCGATGGCGGCCTCGGTGGCGACGCCGCGGTCCATGACGACCAGAGCGCCGGCCGGCGCACGAAGCGCCTCGAGCATGCCGGCCAGCGTGCGGTGCTCGCGGACGTTGCCGGCAAAGACCTGCGAGCGGCGCACGAAGCCGCTGGCGTCGAGCATCAGTCCCAGGGTCAGCAACGGACAATCGCTGCGCTTCTCCTTCGAGTGCCCGCGCTTGGCCTGCGGCTGTGCGCTCGCCTCGCCTTCGAAGTAGGTGTTGGTCAGGTCGTAGAGGGTGACCGTCGGCTGCAGGTCGAACAGGCCCATGGCCCGTTCGAACAGGTGTGCCTCGATCGCGTCGCGATGCTTCACCAGCGCGTCCGAGGCGCGGTAGAGCTGCATCGCGCTGACGGTCTCGAAGTCGACGCCGAGCAACTCGCCGAGACCGCTGCGGGTTTGCAGCCAGCGGTGCGTCGCGCGCTCCGAGGCCGGCTGGGCCAGGCGCCCGACGACGGCGCCGACCGCCGCGGTGCGCAGCGCGCCGTTGACACCCAACTCAGTCAGCAGGGCCGGTAGGCCCAACTGCTCCAGGGCCCACAGGCCGACCTGCTCGACGCCGACGCAGCGGGGGCGGACCAGGCGCAGCGAGTCGACGTCGACCGGCTGGATGTCTGTCGGTCCGGCGGCCGGTCCCTGCACGGGTGTGCCGCGGGCGATCAACTGTGCGGCTATCCGTTGCGCTTCGTGTTCGACGGCGGTCGGGCAGTCGGGGACCAGGGGCGTCTGGCCGGCCAGGATGTCGTCGATGCGGGAGCAGAGCAGCGGCCATTGCGCTTGGGGAATGTCGAAGTGGCGTCCGAGATTGAGCAAGGTGCGCTGGCGGACGGCGTTGCCGATGCGCTCGGAGTGGACGAGGCGATGCGAGAAGTAGGGCTGTCCGTCTTCGGTCCGCCGGGTTTGGGTACGCCGAACGAACATGCGCCCACGATAACGGGTGCACGTCCACCGAAGCAACACATCCCTGAAAATTATGGCACTACATTCAGCTCTGCCAACCTCCGCTTCTTTAGAATCAACAAGTTACGAGCCTGCGACCTCTGAAATATCGCCCAGATCTACAGAATTGTCGGCAATCCTGTTAAACATGGGTTAGGAAACGGCGCAGACCTTCTGGTCAGGCCCGGTTGGGCGGCAATCGGAGCCGCAGGCGACGATTGTCGGGCCAGGCCACTACGGGGTCTCCCGATCGGGATTGGTGTCACGGATTTCCGACGAACGACCCGAGGAGTCGCCACCGCCGACCAGGCCCCAGCCGAAGTACGCGAGCGCGATGAGGGTGGCCGAGAAGATTGCCCGCAGCGCCTGGGGCAGAAGCAGCAACCGCCCGTAGAAGTGCGGGTCGTTGTGCAGGCTGATCGACTGCAGGCCGAGGAGCGCGGCGACCGCGAGGGCAAGTCCGCCGGGCATCGAGACGCGCACGAGCACGGCGGCGAACACCAGGATCGCCCCGGCGAGCATGCGCCAGACGTTGGCCCACCACTCGAGCGTGCCTGCGCCGATGAGGTCGGCTGCGCCGACGACGACGTCGTGCAGGCCGTAGAAGAACATCCCGAGGGCGGCGGCTCTGAGCATGTTCCTCTGTTGTATCATGCCGCGGCGCGCGGAACATCGGTCGCGCGCACCGATGCCGGGCTCCGGACGTCCTCCGACCGCTTCCCGCTGACGGAAGGCACGATGGATCTGCAACTGACCGACAAGACTGCCCTGGTGACCGGATCGAGTCGCGGCCTGGGTTTCGCCTCGGCCCGCGCATTGCTGGACGAGGGCTGCAGGGTCGCGATTTGCGCCCGCGGCCGCGAGCGGCTCGATGCGGCGGCGTCGGAGCTCCGGGGGGAGAGCGCCGCGGATCGCGTGCGGGCGGTGCAGGCGGACCTCTCGACGGCGGAAGGTGTCGCCACCGTCGTCGACCGCACCGTCGAGGCGTTCGGCGGAGTGGACATCCTGGTCAACAACGTCGGCCGCGCCGGCGGCGGGGGCATCGTCGAGACGGGCGACGCGGAATGGGATGCGGCGCTCGACGAGACGCTCTTTCCCGCCATCCGGGCCTCGCGCCTTGCGGTGCCGCTCATGCGCGACCGCGGAGGCGGTGCAATCATCATGATCGCCTCGATCTGGGGCCGCGAGTCGGGTGGGCGGATGACCTACAACGCGGTCAAGGCGGCCGAGATCAGCCTCGCGAAGTCGATGGCCCGCGAGCTGGCTCCGGACGGCATCCGCGTGAACGGTATCGCGCCGGGTTCGATCTCGTTTCCGGGCGGGTCCTGGCACCGTCGCCAGCAGCAGGATCCGGAGGGCATGGCCGCGTTCGTGCGCGAGCAACTGCCATTCGGCCGCTTCGGGCGGGCGGAGGAAGTGGGAGCCGTCGTCGCCTTTTTGGCCTCGCCGCGGGCGAGCTGGGTGAGCGGCGCGTGCGTGACCGTCGACGGGTGTCAGTCGCGATCGCTGATTTGAGGGGGCGTCTGCGTCAGCACCAACGACAGAACGCAGACGACGCTGCGTCTTGGAATGAAGCCTGCGTCGACACCAACTGTGGGACGCAGACGTTGCGCGTCTACCGGCGGGTCCGCTGCTGCTGCCGGCGGCCTTCCACGGTCACCTTGCCGTACTTCTTCATGAAACGCTCGACACGGCCCTCCGTGTCGACCAGCTTCTGGCGCCCGGTGAAGAACGGGTGACAGCTCGAGCAGATTTCGAGGTGCAGATCCTTCTTGGTCGAACGGGTCTTCCAGGTGGCGCCGCACGCGCACCGGACGTCGACCTCGTGGTATTGCGGGTGAATGTCTGCCCTCACGCTCTGCTCCCTTTTCGGCTACGCAACAGCAGATTATAGCAAGTTCGCGCGGCGCCGCCGTCATCCGGCCGCGGTCAGCAGCGAGCCGACCGCCGTGCGGACCCCCTGCAGTCCCGCTCCCGTCTTGCTGGATACCGGCAGCACGGGCCGGCCGAGCGCCGCTTCGTGCGCGCGGTGCGCGCGGGCCTGCGCGCTGCGGGACAGCCGGTCGTTCTTCGTGGTCACGACGATGTTCGCGTAGTCTCGCTCGACGAGCCAGGCGTGGGCCGCCAAGTCGCTCCGGAGCCCGGCGTGACGGCCGTCCAGTAGCAGAATCACGCCGGCCAGGCGCGGGGCGCCAGGCTGGGGCGGAGCGGCGGCAGGCGCCGTCGCCTGCGCGAAGAAGTCCCGCACGATCACCTCGAACTCGTGCCGCGCGTGCGATCCTCCCCGGGCGAAGCCGTACCCGGGCAGGTCCGCCAGGGTCATTCGCATGGCGCGCTTCCCCGGGGCCGGAACGGCCCGCACGGCGTACAGGTTTACAAGGCGCGTGGTGCCCGGCTTGGCGCCGGCGCGTGCCAAGCCGCGGCGGATCAGCGCATTGATGAGACTCGACTTGCCGACGTTCGAACGTCCCACCATGGCGACCACGGGTCCGGCGTCGGCGGGCAGAAGGCCGCCGGCGGGCATGCTGGTGACGAAGTCGGCGTCGAGAATCTTCACCGCGAGCGTCTGCGTGCCCGTCGGGGGGCGGCTGTCCCCGCCCTTCTGCGTCGCAGATTGCTAATGCGTGATCTGGTCGTCGGGGCCGGTCTCGACCTCCGGTGCATCCGGCGCCGGGAGCCTGGGTGCGAGCGGTTCGCTCAGGGCGATCTTCAGCACCTCGTCCATGGTGTCGACCATGTAGAGGTCCAAGCCGTCGAGCACCGCCTTCGGAATGTCCGCGAGGTCCTTCTCGTTGTCCTTCGGCAGGACGATGGTCTTCAGGTTCGCCCGGTGGGCGGCGAGCACCTTCTCCTTGACGCCACCGACGGGAAGCACCTTGCCGCGCAGCGTAATCTCGCCGGTCATCGCGACGTCGCGACGCGTGGGAATGCGTGTAAGGGTCGAGACGAGCGCCGCCGTGATGGTGATGCCGGCCGACGGACCGTCCTTCGGAATGGCGCCCTCGGGAACATGCACGTGCACGTCGGTCTTCTTGTTGAACTCCTTCGGGATGCCGAACTCCTCGGCCTTCGCACGGACGTAGCTCATCGCCGCCTGCGCGGATTCCTGCATCACGTCGCCGAGCTTGCCGGTCAGTGTCAGTTGCCCCTTGCCCGGCATGAGGGTGGACTCGGTCAGAAGCAGCTCGCCGCCCGCCTCGGTCCAGGCCAGACCGGTGGCGATGCCCACCTCGTTCTGTTCCTCGGCGGTCATTGGCCGGTACTTCGGAACACCGAGGTACTCGGTGATGCTCTCGCCGGTGACCGCGGTGCTGTAGCCCTTGCCCTCGGCAACCACCCTGCGCGCGATCTTGCGGCAGACCGACGCGACCTCGCGCTCCAGATTGCGTACGCCGGCCTCACGGGTGTAGCGGCGGATGATGGTCTCGTACGCGTCGTCGCTGAACGTGGCGTTCTCGTCGGTCAGGCCGGTGGCGGTCAGCGTCTTGGGCGTCAGGAAGCGCTTGCCGATCTCGATCTTCTCGAGCTCGGTGTAACCCGACAGTTGCAGGACCTCCATGCGGTCGCGCAGCGCCTGCGGCACCGTGTGCAGCACGTTCGCAGTGCACACGAACATGACGTGCGAGAGGTCGTACTCGACGTCGAGGTAGTGGTCGAGGAACGTGTTGTTCTGCTCGGGATCGAGAACCTCGAGCAGGGCGGCCGACGGATCTCCCCGGAAATCCATCGACATCTTGTCGACCTCGTCGAGCAGGAACACCGGGTTGACGGTCCCCGCCTTCTTCATCATCTGGATGATCTGTCCGGGGAAGGCCCCGATGTAGGTCCGCCGGTGACCCCGTACCTCGGCCTCGTCGCGCACGCCCCCCAACGACAGGCGCACGAACTTGCGTCGCGTCGCGCGGGCGATGGACTTGGCGAGCGACGTCTTGCCGACCCCGGGCGGTCCGGTCAGGGTCAGGATGGTGCCCTTCGGTTTCCGGACGAGGGAACGGACCGCGAGGAACTCCAGGATGCGGTCCTTGATCTTCTCCAACCCGTAGTGATCCTCGTTCAGAATCTCCTCGGCCCGAGACAGATCGCGGCTCTCGCGCGTGCGCTTGTGCCAGGGCACCGCGATCAGCCAATCCAGGTAGTTGCGGGACACGGTCGCCTCGGCCGACATCGGCGGCATCGCCTCGAGGCGCTTCAACTCCTGCAACGCCTTCTCCTCGACCTCGCCGGGCATCCGGGCCTTGTGAATCTTCTTGCGCAACTCGTCCGTCTCGTTGCCCCGCTCCTCCTTGCGGCCCAGCTCCTTCTGGATCGCCTTCATCTTCTCGTTGAGGTAGTACTCCTTCTGCGCCTTCTCCATCTGCTTCTTGACGCGAGACTGGATGCGGCGGTCCACCTGGAGCTTGTCCACCTCGGCCTCGAGGATGCTGGCGATACGCGTCAGGCGTTCGAGGGGCGAGATGATCTCGAGCAGGTTCTGTTTTTCTCCCACCCCGATCGCCAGGTGCGCGGCGATCGTGTCGGCGAGCTTGCTGGGGTCGTCGACCCGCACGGCGGCGATCATGGCGTCATGCTGCAGGTTGTTCGACAGCTTCACGTACTGCTCGAACTGCGAGACGACCTTGTTCATCGCGGCTTCGACATCCTCGCTCGACTCGCCCTGTCGGCCGAGGACCTTGGCCACGACGCGATAGAACCCCTTGTCTTCCTTCCATTCCACCGTGCGCGCGCGGTCGACGCCCTCCACGAGGACCTTCACGTTGCCGTCCGGCAGCCGCAGGCTCTGCACGATGTTCGCCACGCAACCCATCGTGTAGATGTCGCCGGGGTTCGGGTCGTCGTTGGCGGCGTCCTTCTGGGCGGCCAGGAAGATGCGCTTGTCGTGAGAGAGGGCGTGCTCGAGCGCCCGCGTCGAGGATGGCCGGCCGACGACGAACGGCATCATCATGTGCGGGAAGACGACGACGTCCCGTAGCGGGACGATTGGCAGCGTTTCGTAGGATTCCATGCGGTCAGGGTCCTGGCCCGGTTACCCGGCCTTTTCGATGAGGGTGATGGGTTTGTCCTTGGCCAGCACGGCTTCACGGGTGATCACGCACTCGGTGACCTTCTTGTTGCCCGGCAACGAATACATGATGTCGAGCATCAGCTCCTCGATGATCATCCGCAGTCCGCGCGCCCCGATCTTGCGGTCGAGCGCCGATTCCGCGATGGCGTCGAGCGCGTCGTCGTCGAAGCGGAGCTTCACGTCCTCGTACTCGAAAAGCTTCTGATACTGGCGTGTGATGGCGTTGCGCGGCGTCGTCAGGATCTTGACGAGCGCCTCCTTGTCCAACTCGTGCAGCGTGCCCTGCACCGGCAGGCGCCCGACGAACTCCGGGATCAGGCCGTACTTGATGAGATCCTCCGGCTCGACGTGCTGCAGGAGCGAGCCTATGCTCGACTGCCGCGCCGAGCGTATATCGGCCCGGAAACCGAGCGTCTTGCGGCCCATACGGCGCTGGATCATCTTGTCGAGGCCGACGAAGGCGCCGCCGCAGATGAACAGTACGTTCGTCGTGTCGATCTGGAAGAACTCCTGGTGCGGATGCTTGCGTCCACCCTGCGGAGGGACGTTGGCGACGGTGCCCTCCAGGATCTTCAGCAGCGCCTGCTGCACGCCTTCCCCGGAGACGTCGCGGGTGATCGAGGGGTTCTCGTCCTTGCGGCAGATCTTGTCGATCTCGTCGATGTAGATGATGCCCTGCTGGCATTTGTCGATGTCGCCGCCGGCCGCCTGCAGAAGCTTGAGGATGATGTTCTCGACGTCCTCGCCCACGTAGCCGGCCTCGGTCAGCGTGGTGGCGTCGACGATCGTGAACGGCACCGCCAGCAGGCGGGCCAGAGTCTGCGCCAGCAGCGTCTTGCCCGTGCCGGTCGGCCCGATCAGCAGGATGTTCGACTTGGTGAGCTCCGGGTCGTGCCGGTTCTTGACCCGTTTCTGAATCTCGACCCGCTTGTAGTGGTTGTAGACGGCGACGGCGAGCTTCTTCTTCGTGACCTCCTGCCCGATCACGTACTGGTCGAGGAACTTCTTGATGTCCGACGGGACCGGCAGGCTCGAGCGGAGGCCGCCCTTGCTCTCGAAGCGGCTGTCGTCCGCGATGATGTCGTTGCAGACGTCGACGCACTCGTCGCAGATGAAGACCGTGGGCCCGGCGATGAGCTTCCGGACGTCATTCTGGTCCTTGTTGCAGAAGGAGCAACGGAGCGTCTCGCTGCTCGTGCCTTTCTTGGCCATGCTGGACGCACACTTCGTCAGCGCTACGCACGCTCGCGGATCACGTCGTCAATGATACCGTATTCGCGGCTCTGCTCGGCGCTCATGATGTAGTCGCGCTCGGTGTCCTCCGCGATCCGCTCGAGCGACTGCTTGGTGTGCTCGGCGAGGATCTCGTTCAGCCGGGCGCGCGTGCGCAGGATCTCCTTGGCGTGGATGTCGATGTCCGTCGCCTGTCCGCCGAGCCCGGTCATCAGCGGCTGGTGGATGATGATGCGCGAGTTGGGCAGCGAGAACCGCTTCCCCCCGGCGCCGGACGCGAGCAGAACCGCGGCCATCGACGCCGCCTGGCCGATGCAGTAGGTCTGCACGTCCGGCTTGATGAACTGCATGGTGTCGTAGATGGCGAGCCCGGCCGAGATCACACCGCCCGGGCTGTTGATGTAGAGCAGGATGTCGCGGTCGGGATCCTCCGCCTCGAGGAACAGCATCTGCGCGATCACCAGGTTCGCGAGTGCGTCGTCGATGGACGACCCGATGAAGACGATGCTGTCCTTCAACAGGCGGGAGTAGATGTCGTAGGCGCGCTCGCCGCGGTTGGTCTGCTCGACCACCATCGGGATGAGCTGCGATCTCGATTCAGCCATGGGAACAAGTCTCACACACTGACGATGGTCGCGCGCTTCAGGAGCAGCGCGATCGCCTTCTCTCGCCGCAGGCCCGCCTTCAATCGCGCAAGGCCCCCGTCCTTGTCGATGAGCGCGCGGACGGCCTGCGGCGTGCGGCCGCTCAGCTCCGCCTGGCGCTCGACCTCCCGATCCACATCGTCTTCGGTCACCTCGACCGCCTCCCGGTCGGCGATCTCGTCGAGCACCAGCGTGCCGCGCACGGTGTCGGTCGCCGACCCGCGCTGCTGCTCGCGGAAAGCGTCCCAGTCGACGCGCGCCTGCCGCGGGTCGACCTGCTGCTCCAGCAGGCGCCGGGCGACCTGCTCCGTCCGGCGGTCCAGCTCGCGCGCGATCAGCGCCTGCGGCACCTCCACCGTCACCCGGTTCGCGAGTTGCCGCAGCAGGTCCTGGCGAATCTCGTTGCGTCCCTCGATCTGGGCCTGCGCCCGCAGGTCGGTCTCCACCTGGCTGCGCAAGGCCTTGAGATCGTCGAACTTGCCGATCGACCGGGCGAACTCGTCGTCCAGGTCCGGCAGCACCGGGCGCTGCACGTTCTTTACCTCTATATCGTAAGCGGCCCGCCGGCCCGCGAGCCGGCGCACGGCGTCGCTGTCCGCGTGGGTGACGGTGAACGAGCGCGTGGCGCCCGCCTCGAGGCCGACCAGCTCGTCGTCGAACCCCGGCGGATTGGCGTCGCCGCCGATCTCCACCCGCACGTCCTTCAGGTGCTCGGGGGACGCCTGGGGCTCGTCCGGCAGCCGGCGCTCGAGATCGATGGTCAGGATGTCGCCCCGTTCCGCAGCACGTTCCGTGACCGGCTCCAGGTGCGCCCGTCCCTGGCGGAGCCGTTCGATCGCCTGGTCGATCGTCTCGTCGCCCACCTCGATCGGCGACTGGCGCAGGGTGAAGGCGGTGTAGTCGCCCGGATCGATTTCCGGAAGCGTCTCGATCATTGCGGTGAAGGTGAGCGGCTTGCCGTCGTCCACCTCCACGTTCCGGATCTCCGGCGCGGCCACCGGCTCGACCTCGTGCTCCGCGACCGCTTCGTCCACCGCGCCCGGAATCAGGTTCTGTGCGACGTCCTGCAGGATCCGTTCCCGGAAGCGCGCCCGCACGATCCGGGCCGGCACCTTGCCGGGCCGGAAGCCCTGGACCTTCGCCGACCGCCCGTAGCCCTTCGAGATGCGGTCGATAGCCCGGTCGACCGTCGCGGCCGGAATCTCGACGGTCAGCTCCTTGCGGCAGGAGCCGACGTCCCTGATGTCGGATTTCATCGCCGTTGGCATCGGTACTGTCGGCGTCGCGGGATGGTGCGAAAGGGGGGACTCGAACCCCCATAGCCTTGCGGCTACCGGATCCTAAATCCGGCGCGTCTGCCAGTTCCGCCACTTTCGCGTCAGGCGTCGGCGCGGGTGGAGGCGTGGGTGCCGCTACCGCTGATCAGACTAGCATACCCGCTCCGTTCGCCGCCGCCCGCGTTGGCCGAGCGGTCGTTCTGGTACGATCGGGGGCTGAGCGAGCCGATTCGGGAGGATGATGTCTTGACGCAGGTTCCGCCGTCCGCTGCCGCCGCCGTCGATCGCGGGCAGGTCATCGAAGCTTATCAGGGCAATCGGGCGCGGACGAGGGAACTCTTCGAGCTGCTCACGCCCGACGCCTACTACGAGCGGCCCATCCCGCTCCGGCATCCTGTCGTCTTCTACGACGGGCATATCCCCGCGTTCGCGGTGAATTCGTTTCTCAAGAGGGGGCTCGGCCATCCCGGTATCGATACCGATCTGGAGGTGTTGTTCGCGCGCGGGATCGATCCGGCGGACGGGAAAGCCGCCTCGGCTTCGACGATTGCAGGCTGGCCGTCGCGCGGCGCCGTGCGCCGGTACGCGAAGCAGGCCGACGACGCCATCCTGGCCGCGCTCGAGTCCGCCACCATCGAGGGTGACGGCAACGCGGTACTGCGTCGTGGCCAGGGTGTCTTCACGATACTGGAGCACGAGGAGATGCACCAGGAAACGTTGCTCTACATGTGGCATCGTCTCGATCCGTCCTTCAAGCGCCGCCCCGACGGGTACGAGCCGGCAGGAACCGCCGAGCCCGGCCCGGCCCGGCGGGAGATGGTGACCGTTCCCCCGGGCCGCGCCACTCTCGGGGCCGGAATGTCGCAGATCCGTTTCGGCTGGGACAACGAGTTTCCCGCGCACTCCGTAGAGGTGCCGGCCTTCTCGATCGACGTGCACGACGTGACGAACGCGGAGTACCGGGCATTCGTCGACGCCGGCGGATACGACGATGCGCGATGCTGGTCCGCCGCGGCGTGGCGCCGGCGGCAGGAGGCCGGCCGCGAGCATCCGCTGTTCTGGGAGCGTCGCGACGGCGAGTGGTTCTGGCGCGGAATGTTCGGTCCGCTGCCGCTGCCGCCCGCCTGGCCGGTCTATGCGAGCCACGACGAGGCGGCGGCGTTCGCACGCTGGAAAGGCCTGCGTCTGCCCACCGAGGCCGAGTACCACCGGGCCGCCTGCGGAACGCCCGACGGCTGCGAGCGCGCGTATCCGTGGGGTGACGAGCCGCCGGACGCGACACGGGGCAACTTCGATTTCCGGTTCTGGGATCCCGTCCCGGTGGGGTCGTTTCCCGACGGCGCCAGCGCCTGGGGCGTGCACGACCTGGTCGGCAACGGCTGGGAGTGGACGGCCACTCCGTTCGCAGGCTTTCCCGGCTTCGAGGTCATGGCCTCGTACCCCGAGTACTCCGCCGACTTCTTCGACGGCGAGCACTACGTCGTCAAGGGAGGTTCTCCGGCGACCGCGCGCGGACTCCTGCGCCGCAGCTTTCGCAACTGGTTCCGGCCGCACTATCCGTACGCGTACGCGACGTTCCGCTGCGCCGGGGATGCACGGTGACGGCGCCGGAAGCGGTAGCCGAGCGTTCGGCGGCGGCGCGGCAGGGAAGCGTCGACGAGGCGCTCGCGCGCGACGTGGTCGCGGGGCTCACGAGCCGCCCGAAGCGCCTCGCAGCGAAGTACCTCTACGACGCGCTGGGATCGCAACTGTTCGAGGCGATCTGCGAGCTTCCCTGGTACCCGATCACGCGCGGCGAGCGCGCCCTGCTGGCGCGTGAACGCGACGCCATCCTCGCGCGCCTCGACGATCCCGCGACGCTGATCGAGCTCGGCGGCGGCAACGGCGAGAAGCTCGCCATCCTGGCCGCGGGTCTGGCCGAGCAGGAGCGGGCGGCCACCGTCCATCTCATCGACATCTCGGAGACGGCGCTGGCCCGGGCCAGCCAAGCGGTGGCGCGGCATCCCTCGGTCGCGGTGCGCGGTCACCGCGCGGCGTACGCGGAGGGCCTCCGAGCGGCGGTTGCCGAGCTCCATCCCGAACGCTCGGCGATGGTGCTCTTCCTCGGATCGAACATCGGCAACCTGGCCCCGGACGAGGCGGACCGCTTTCTCGCGGAGATAGCGGCGGCCCTGCGGCCGGGCGACAGCTTTCTGCTCGGTACCGATCTGGTCAAGGCGGAAGACGACCTGATCCTCGCCTACGACGACCCGCTGGGAGTGACCGCGGCGTTCAACCGCAATCTGCTCGTGCGCCTCAACCGCGAGCTCGATGCGGACTTCGATGTCGAGCAGTTCGCGCACCGGGTGGTCTGGAACCCGGAGGAATCGCGCGTGGAGTCGTACCTGGTCAGCCGAACCGAGCAGACCGTCTGCATCCCCGCGGCAGGCTGTTGCGTCCGGTTCGCCGCGGGCGAGTCCATCTGGACCGAGAGCTCCTACAAGTACCGGCCGGATGCCGTGCTGGATCTGGCCGCGCGCGCCGGATTCGCGTACGAGGCGCAATGGATCGAGCCGGACGCGGCGTTCGCCCTGACGCTGTTCGACGTGCCATGAGCAGCGAGCCGCTCGCGCATCGCGACGCCGGCCTGCGCTTTCTGGTCGCGGCCGCCTGCATCGTCGTCGTCGTCGCCGGCTTGCGCGCGGCAGCCGCGCTCATCCTGCCCTTCCTGATCGCCGTGTTCCTGGCGGTGGTGAACGTGCCGCTGATGAACTGGCTGGTGCGCATGCGCGTGCCGAAGCCGCTGGCCGTGCTGCTCACCATCCTGACCGTTGCGTCGGTCATCGGCATTCTGGTGGCCCTGCTGGCGCAGTCGGTCAACCAGTTGACGGAGGTGATCCCCCGCTATCGCGCCCGCGCGGGAGAGCTGGCAACCTCCTTGACCGCGCTGGGCGCTTCCCTCGGCCTGCCGGTGGAGCAGTTGCAGGAGGAGCTGCGGTCGGTCTCCCTGGCCGCCTTCGGCACGGTCGATACGATCGGCGCGATCATCGGCAACACCGGCGTGATCGTCGGCAACGTCGTGCGGACGGTGGGCGCGTTCCTGTCGAACGCCTTCCTGGTCTTTCTGACGGTGGTGTTCATCCTGTTCGAGGCCGCGGGTTTCACGGCCAAGATGAAGCTCGCTTTCGGCGCGGGCCAGGATCCGTTCGGCCATCTGGGCCGCATTTCCTCCCAGATCCAGACCTATCTGGTCACCAAGGCCACTGTCAGCGCGGCCACCGGAATCATCATCGGGATCTGGGTGGCGATCATCGGGCTCGACTTCCCGCTCCTGTGGGGCGTCATCGCGTTCATGTTCAACTTCATCCCGACGCTCGGCTCGATCTTCGCTGCCGTGCCGGCCGTCCTGCTGGCCGTGGTGCAACCGGGCCTGGGATTCGGCTCCGCCGCGGTCATCGCCGTGGGATACCTGGCCGTGAACGTACTCTTTGGCAACCTGATCGAGCCGACGCTGCTCGGCCGCCGCCTCGGGCTGTCCACGCTGGTGGTCTTCGTGTCCCTCGTCTTCTGGGGCTGGGTATGGGGACCGGTGGGGATGCTCTTCTCGGTGCCGCTCACGATGGTGGTGAAGATCGCGCTCGAGAACACCGCCGATCTGCGCTGGCTGGCGGTGATGCTCGACGCGAACCCGGCGGTGTCAGCGCGCAAGCGTCGAGCGCCGGCCGCGTAGCGTCTTCAACGCTTCGAGGTGCTCCACGTAGGCCGCGCGGGCGCGGACGAACTCGGCGTGGTCCAGGCCCAGCTCGGTCGAGATCTTGCGCGCCTCGCCTTCCTCGGCGACCGTGATCGACTCGTCGGCGGCCGAGACGGCGAAGACGCACTCGAGCAGCTCGATGCGCTGCTCGGGTGTCGACAGATTGCGGAACTCGCGCGTGACCACGTAGTTCTGCGTGCCGCCGAACAGCCGTACCTGATGCTTGGCCATCTCCACCACCAGGACCGCCTGCGCTTCCGGCAGGTGACCGAGCACGCGGACGATGTCCTCCATCTTGCGCGTCTCGTCGTCGCTCACGTGGGAGTCGGCGTGCGCCGCGCGTCCGAGCACCCAGGCGAACGCGGCGAGATAACGGGCGCGTTCGTCCGGCAGAGCCTCCAGCTCGTCCACGATGTGGCGGATGACGTCGGCTTCGGGCGAGGCGTCGTCGCGGGACGCTCCGGCCAGGCCAAGGAAATCCAGTATCGGCATGTGTTCTACCCGTGCGGCCAGTGCGCTCGCGCCGCCAATCGTCGCCTGCGGCTCCGCTTGCCCCCCAACCAGGCCTGGCCGGCAGTCTACGCCGTTCTACGGCGCGGGCTCCCGGGGCGCGCCGCCCTCCGACAGCGTCCGGACGAACGCCGCCGCCACCGTCGCGGGGTCTTCGCCCTGTTCGTCCACCCGCAGGTTCATGGCGCGCATTCGCTCCGCGTCGATCGCACCTTCGAGTTGGCCGAGCGCCCGAAGCACGTCAGGGGCCTCCCGCGCGAGTCGCGAGCCGGCCAACACGATCGCGTCGTAAGGCGGGATCGCACCGCGGTCGTCCTCGATCACGAGCAGATCGTAGGCCGTGATCCGTCCGTCCGTGGTGTAGGCGGCTATCACGTCGACTTCCTCGGTTGCCGCCGCCTGGTACATGAGCGACGCGTCCATCGCCCTCTGTTCCCGGAACGCGAGTCCGTAGGTGTCCCGTACCGCCGTCCATTCCGGGCGGGCGAAGAACTCGACGTCGGCGCCGATGCCCAGCCGCGGCGCATGGACCACGAGGTCGCCGATGGTTCGCAGGCCCAGGCGGTCCGCTTCCGCGGCGCGCACGGCCAGCGCGTAGCTGTTCTCGAAGCCGAGCGTCGCCGACAGCGTCATACCGTGTCCCGCCTCGAGGAACTCGCGGACCTCCTCGAGCATCTCCGCGCGCCCCGCGCGGATCTCGGCGCGCCCCATCTCGTTCGCCCAGAGCGTGCCGGTGTAGTCGACGTAGATGTCGATCTCTCCGCTGTCCAGCGCGTCGAACGCCACGAGCGAGCCGAGCGATTGCACCAGCGCTGTGGGCCGGCCGGTCTCGTGCTCCACCCAGCCGGCGATGGCGGCGCTCAGGACGTACTGCTCGGTGAAGCTCTTCGCTCCGACGACGATCGGCCGTTCGCGATCGCCGAGGAGAGGAGCCGCGAGCGTGATGCCGGCATAGGCGTACAGGAGACCGACGGCCGCGAGCGCCGTGGCCAGCCGGACGCGCCGACGCCGGGCGAGGCCGACCTCGACGGCGCGAACCAGCCCGTCCAGCAGCAGGGCCAGGCCCGCGGCGGCCACGCACCCCAGGAGGATCGCGGCGTAGTTGCGCGTCTGCAGCCCGCTGAAGATGTAGTTGCCCAGGCTGGTCGCTCCAACCGGGGTGGACAGCGTCGCGATGCCGACCACCCAGACCGTCGCGGTGCGGAGGCCCGCCACGATGACCGGCATCGCCAGGGGCAGCTCCACCAGCAGCAGTTGCTGCCGCGGCGTCATGCCTACGCCCCGCGCCGCTTCCCTGAGTGACGGGTCGACCCCGGCGATCCCGGTAACGGTGTTGCGCAGCACCGGCAGGATGCCGTACAGCGTCAACCCGACGATGGCCGGCAGGAACCCGATGCTCTGCAGGTCGAGGGCGGCGAGCACCGGCACCATCGCGGCCAGCAGGGCCAGGCTGGGTACGGTCTGGATGATCCCGGCCAGGGCCAGCGACGGCTGTTCGAGCCAGGCGATGCGGGTCGCCGCGATGCCGAGCGGGACGCTGATCCCGGCGCTCAACAGCAGCGCCAGCAGCGTGAGTTGCAGGTGGGCGGTCAGGTAGGACGGCAGTAGCGCGAGCAGCTCCGTCATGACGGCGCTCCTTCAGCCGTCTCCGAGAGCAGGGCCTCGACGGCGGCCGCCTGCCGGCGCGGTGTGCTCATCAGGCGGTCGACGTAGTCGTCGGCCGGGCGCGTGAGCAACTCGTGCGGCGTGCCAAGTTGCAGGAGCCGGCCGTCGTGCATCACGGCGATGCGGTCGGCGAGGGTCAGCGCCTCCGTCATGTCGTGCGTCACGAAGACGGTGGTGAGCGCAAGCGACCTGCGAATGCGCAGGAACGACTGCTGCAACCGTTCGCGGGTGACTGGATCGAGTGCGCCGAAAGGCTCGTCGAGCAGCATGACGCGCGGCTCGGCGGCCAGGGCGCGCGCCACCCCGACCCGCTGTTGCTGACCCCCCGACAGCTCGCTGGGCCGGCGGTCGCGGAAGGCGGGATCGAGCTCCACGAGTTCCAGCAGCTCGTCCACCCGCGTTGCGATACGCGCGGGAGACCAGTCGAGAAGCGTCGGCGTCACGGCGACGTTCTCACCAACCGTCATGTGGGGGAACAGGCCGATGCGCTGGAAGACATACCCTATGCGGCGCCGGAGCTCGTGCGGCGGAAAATCGGCGGTATCGACGCCGTCGAGCCGGACCATGCCCGCCGTCGGCTCGATCAGCCGGTTGATCATCTTCAGGGTGGTGGTCTTGCCCGATCCCGAGCCGCCGAGCAGTACGACGAGCTCCCCGGCCCGCACGCTCAGGTTGAAGTCGTCCACGACGACCGCGTCGCCGTAGCGTTTCGTGAGGCCGGCGGCCTGAATCATCACGGGGTCATCGACGTTGGTCACGGAACCGGCGGCGCCGCTGGTCGAAGCGTCGGCGCAACCACGACTGTACACGACACGCCGCCGAGCCGGACCGACTCGGCGGCGCCGATGTCCGCCTGTGGGGGTGTCGGGTGCGGTAACGTCGACGGAATCAGACCCCCGACAGATGCTTCACGACCCCGGTGCTGTCACCCAGTTTCTCGGTCGGCACGCCGAGCTTGTCGAGCACGGCGAGCTGCAGGTTCGTGAGCGGCGTCTCCTCGGCCACCCGCAGGTGGCGTCCGCCCTTGACCCGGCCGGCCGCACCGCCCGCCACGAGCACCGGCAGGTTGACGTGCAGGTGCTGGTTGCCGTCGCTGATTCCGCAGCCGTACTGGATCAGCACCTGGTCGAGCAGCGTCCCGTCGCCGTCCGGCGTGGCCGCGAGCTTCTCCATGAAGTAGGCGATCTGCTCGATGTGGTGCTGGTTGAGCTTCGCCAGCTTGGCCATCTGTTCCGGTCGGTTCTGGTGGTGCGACAGTCCGTGGTGCGGATCCGGGATGCCGAGCTCGGGATACGTGCGCGGGCTCACCTCGCGCGACATCATGAACGTGATGACGCGGGTCAGATCGGCCTGAAAGGCGAGCACCTGCAAGTCGACCATCATCCGGGCGTGCTCCTCGAACGTGTCCGGGATGCCGCCGCTCGGCCGCGCCAGCTCCGGCAGCTCCCGGTGGCTCTGCGCCTCGGCGAACTGGATGCGGCGCTCGATGTCGCGGATGGCGTCGAGGTACTGCGTCACCTTCGTTCGGTCGCCCGGCCCCAGCACGCGCTGGAAGTCGGCCACCTCGTGCGCCAGCGAGTCGAGGATGCTGCGATCTTCCCGAATGCGCGCCAGCCGCGCCTCCGGCGTCGTGCTGTCGGTGTCGCCGAACAGTCGCTCGAAGACCGCGCGCGGCTGGTTCTCCATCGGCAGGGGGTTGGTCGGATTTCGCCACGACAGCGTGTTGGCGTACGCGCAACTCCAGCCCGCCTCGCAGGCGCCGATCAGCTCGTTGGGGTCGATGGCGAGCTCCAGCGAATTGAGCACCGTCTCCTTGCCGAGCACCCGTGCGGCGATCTGGTCCATCGACGTGCCGGCGCGGATGTCCGGACCGTCGGTCTTCTTCGGATGTACGCCGGTGAGGAACGTCGCCGCGGCGCGCACGTGGTCGCCCGTTCCCTCGCCGGGGAGCGGGAATGCCGGGGCATCGGCCAGCCCGCTGACGACCAGCAGCTTGTCCTGGAACGGGGCCAGCGGCCGCAGCGTCGCCGGCAGATCCGTCAGGGCCTCGCCGTCGGCCGGCGTCCACTGGTCCATAATCACGCCGTTCGGCACGTAGCCGGTGAACAGGCGCGGCGTCGGTTTGGCCGCCGTGTTCCGCACGGCCGCCAACGCCGGGACCATGCCGTCGAGCAGCGGCAGCGCCAGCGAGGCGCCGACGCCCCGCAGGAACGTGCGGCGGGGGAGCGAGTTCTTGGTGATGATCATGGCTCCGCTGATCTCCTCATCTGAAACGGCGTGCTCCTGACGATGCCCTCGACGAGGGCTGACCAACGATACCCCTCGCCGGCCGCCGCGTCCACGATGCTCCGGACGGCGGGTCCGTCGAACGATTCCACCCCGCGTCCGATCGCGTAGGTCAACAGCTTCTCCGCTACCGTCGTGACGAAGTTGTCGCCCCTGCCGCGCAGTGCCTGCCGCAGCGTGCCGGGACCGTCGACCGGGGTGCCGTCGGTGAGCGTGCCGCTGGCGTCTATCGGCGTACCGTCCTCGCCGACGTCGCGCCAGCGTCCGACCCCGTCGAAGTTCTCCAGCGCGAATCCCAGCGGGTCCATGATCCGGTGGCAGCTTGCGCAGACGGGGTTGGCGCGGTGCTGCTCGAGCCGGTCGCGGACCGAGCGCGGAGCGAGGCCGGCCTCGTCGTTCTCCTCCAGCGCCGGTACGTCGGGCGGCGGCGGTGGCGGCGGCGTGCCGAGGATGTTCTCCAGCAGCCACTTGCCGCGCAGCACCGGCGAGGTGCGGTGGGCGTAGGAGGTGACGGTCAGCAGGCTGCCCTTGCCGAGCAGGCCCCGGCGTGCCGCCTGCGGACCGCCGAGGTCGACGCGCCGAAAGTGGTTGCCGTAGATGCTCGGCATGCCGTAATGGTCGGCAAGGCGCTCGTTGACGAACGTGTAGTCGGCGGTCAGCAGATCCAGCACGCTGCGGTCGTCGCGGATCTGGCTGTCGAGGAAGAGCGTCATCTCGCGGGCCATCGCCTCGCGCAGGTTCGTGTCGAACTCGGGGAACGCCTGCGGATCGGGGGTCACCAGCGGCATGTTGCGCAGGTACAGCCATTGGCCCCCGAAGTTGTCGACCAGCGCCCGCGTCCGCGGGTCGGCCAGCATGCGCCGGACCTGGGCGCCCAGCACGTCCGGATCCCGAAGCTCGCCGCGTTCGGCGGCGCCGAGCAGCTCGTCGTCCGGGATGCTGCTCCACAGGAAGAAGGAGAGCCGCGACGCCAGCTCCAGGTCGCTGATAGCGTAGGACTCGCCGGGGCCGATGTCGGCCGGGTCGGTCTCGCGCCGGAAGAGGAAGTCGGGGCTGACCAGGATGCGCCGCAGCGCCATCTCCATGCCCGTGTCGAAGTCGCCCCGGGCGCGGCCCGCCTCGAAGAAGCCGAGCAGCATTTCGATATCGCCGTCCGCCACCGGGCGCCGGAACGCGCGCCGCGCGATGCGCGTGACGATTTCGGTGGCGCAGGGAATCTCGTCGGCAGCAATCGTCGGGCGGCAGGTGAAGATCCGCTGCCGGCTGGGCGTGTCGCCCCGGCCGGTGACGTGGTACGGGCCGCGCAGCTCCACGCTGCCGATGCCGGGGGGAACGGTCTGGTCGCCGGCGTACTCGTAGCTGGTGACGCGGTAGTCGGGCCGCCGCATGCCCTCCAGGTACGCCTGTTGATCGACGAAGCTCACGGCCAGCGTGGCCGGGCCGGCTTTCGCGGCGAACCGTACCTCCTGGCCGTCGTCCGGGACGTTGCGGAGGTCGCGCCGGGTGGGATTGCCGTCCTCGTCGAGTATCGGGCCGCCGACCGTCAGCGACTCGACCAGCGCGCCGTCCAGCCGAACCTCCAGCGCATGGGGCTCCAGCATTCCCCGGACGCGGCCGTCGTAGGTCCGCAGGAGGAAGATCTTCACGACGTACTCGCCGTCCACCGGGAAGTAGTGGTCTACGGCCAGCCCGCCGCGCGACCCGAACGGCAACTCGTCGCCGACCCGCTCGTTCTGCCGCAGGTTCTTGTCGACCTCGAAGACCTCCGTGGTCGGCTGGAGCGTGGGATCGCCGACCGCCAGCCGGGCGATCTTGCGCGAGGCGGACAGGTAGCGCTCGGTCAGCATCGGCGAGACCGACAGCACGTCGGCGATGTTGTCGAAGCCGAAGCCCGAATCGTCCGGCGGCAGCAGCGTCCGCTCGTCGATGTCGAGTGCGAGCAGGTCGCGGATGGCGTTGGCGTACTCGGCCCGGTTCAGCCGGTGCACGGCGTGGCGCCGGCCGGGGTCGGGACGCTCGGCGGCCGCCGCGTCGATGCGGTCCGCGATCCAGGCGGTCAGCCCGTCGTAAGTGGCGTCGTCGGGCCGCGGCCGGTCGGCCGGCGGCATCGAGCGGGTGCTGAGCTTGCGGATGACCTTTTCCCAGACCTCGGTCTCGTGCCGGTGTTCTCCAACACGGGCGAGGTCGAGGCTCTGGAGCGTCAGCCCGGCGGTGAGAGTCCGATCGTTGTGACAGCCGACGCAGTAGCGGCGGAGCACTCGGCCATGCTCGGCTGCCGGATCCGCCGGCGCAACGGCTTGCTCGACCGCCGGATCCGCCGGCGCAACTGTTTGCGCGGCGGGTGAGGAAGACCCGGCCCAGGCGGCGAGCAGGCAGATGGAAACGAGCCAAAGCAGGCGACGTACGGGCAGGTCTGGTCTCATGGGCCGTCCGGCTCGCGCGCGAGATTTCAGTGCAACGTCTGTCGATTTAAGAGTGCATTATCATGACGTTGTTTCGGGAGTGTCAAGAAGCGTCTCACGCGGAAGGGGATGTCCAGCCATGCGGATCCTGCCGACGATCGTTGCCTTCCTGGCTGTCGCTCTGCTCTGCTCGCCGCCGGCGCCGGCCGCCGTCGACTTGCCCCTGATCGACGCGGTCAAGATGGCGGACTCGGTCCGGGTCGAGCGGCTGCTGGCCGCCGGCGCGGACGTCGCCGAGCCGCAGGGGGACGGGGCGACGGCGCTCCACTGGGCTGCGCACGGTGACCAGGCGGACATGGCGCGACTGCTTGTCGCCGCCGGCGCCGACGTCAACGCGGCCGACGACCATGGCGTGACGCCGCTGGCGCTCGCCTGCCTCAACGCGAGCGTCGCGATGGTCGACCTGCTGCTCGAGGCGGGGGCCGACCCGAACGTCGCGCGGACCAGCGGCGTGACCCCGCTGATGACCGCGGCGCGTGTCGGCGAGATCGAGGTCGTCCGCCGCCTCTTGCGGGCCGGGGCCGACCCGACTGCGGCCGAGAAGACCCGTGGGCAGACCGCGTTGATGTGGGCGATAGCCGAGAACCAGACCCAGGTGGCGAGCGTCCTGCTGGAGACGGGGGGCGGCGCGACCGTGCACTCGCGGAACGGCTTCACGCCGTTGCTGTTCGCCGCGCAGCAGGGCAACCTGGACGTGGCCCGGCTGTTGCTGTCCGCGGGGGCCGACGTGAGCGAGGCGGCGCCCGACGGCATCGGCGGCGACACGAACGCGCGGGCGCTGTTCAAGGAGGACACCGAGGCATCGGCCCTGCTGGTTGCCATCGACAGCGGCCACGCCGAGATGGCGCACTTCCTGCTCGCGAGCGGCGCCGACCCGAACCACGACGGGGCAGGGCGGACGCCGCTGCACGCGGCGGTCCAGCGGCAGATGCCGGACGTGGTCCGGGCGCTGGTCGATGCGGGCGCGGACCCCGACGTGCGCCTCGAGAAATCACTGCCGCTCGTCTCCCGCCGCATCACCCAGGACAACGGCCTGACCCCGACCACGGTCGGCTCCACGCCGTTCCTGCTCGCGGCCAGCTTCGGCGACGTCGAGAGCATGCGCATCCTGGTCGATGCGGGCGCCGACCCGTTCCTGACCACCGACGACAACACGACCGCGTTGATGGTGGCGGCGGGCGCCGACTACGTGGAGGGGCAGGACAAGTACGGCGTGCGCTCCTATCCCGCCTACTACCAGACGCTGCAGCGGCGCGCGTTCGAGGCGACGAAGTACTGCCTGGAACTCGGGCTCGACATCAACGCGGTGAACGACGCGGGCCAGACTCCGCTGCACGGCGCCGTCTACATGGGCGGCACGCTGATCGCACCGTACCTGGTGGAGCAGGGCGCCGAGATGGACGTGATCAACCTGCGCGGGCAGACGCCGTGGATGGTCGCGGCCCAGGGCGAGTACCGCGCCGGTTCCTTCTACCGCCACGAGGAGACGGGAGCGGTCTTAGAGGCGCTCGGCGCCGACACGACGCTCGGCTTCGATCTCGGCCGCGACTTCTGGGTGCAACTCGGGATGGAGGATCCGACGCGCCGCAGGCGGCTCCGGTAACGTTCCCGGGGCCGGGTCCTCGTTGCCGTCGCCGCGCGGCGAGAGCCTCACTGGCACGTACCGTTGCGCCGATCGAGGAGGCGCGCTATGTAGTCGGCGCTTCCGTCCCGGGGCCGTTGCTGCTTCGGTGCGTTAAGCTGCTTCCGTGGACGCCCGCAAGCGCAAGCTACCCATCGGCATCCAGACGTTCCGCAAGATGCGCGAGGACGACTGCTACTACGTCGACAAGACCTCCTATATCCGGCGGCTGATCGACGAAGGTTCGTACTACTTCCTGTCGCGCCCGCGGCGCTTCGGCAAGAGCCTGTTTCTGGATACGCTGAAGGAGCTGTTCGAGGGCAACGAGGCGCTGTTCGACGGTCTGGACATGCATGCCGGCCGCGACTGGTCGATCCATCAACCCGTGCTGCGGTTCAGCTTCGGGGCCGGGGATTTCGGGCAGCCGGGGTTCCTCGAAGCCAGCTGCATGGAAAAGCTGGCCGCCGCCGAAGTCGAAGCGGGTGTGTCCACCGAGTATGCCACGGCTTCCGGGCGTTTCGCCGCGCTGCTCGCCGCGCTGCACCGCCGGACCGGACAGCGGGTTGTCGTGCTGGTGGACGAGTACGACAAGCCGATCCTCGATGCGCTGGACACGCCGGATGTGGCGCGCGCCAACCGGAACTTCCTGCGCGGCTTCTATTCGGTCGTCAAGGACAGCGATGCCCATGTCGGTTTCACGTTCATCACGGGGGTGAGCAAGTTCTCCAGGGTGAGCCTGTTCTCCGGCCTCAACAACCTGCGAGACATCACGCTGGATCCTCGTTACTCGGCCATCTGCGGCTACACCGATGCGGACCTGGACACCGTCTTCGCCCCGGAGCTTCCCGGACTCGACCGGGAGGAGATCCGCCGCTGGTACAACGGCTACGGCTGGCTCGGAGCGGAAAGTGTCTACAACCCCTTCGACATACTGCTCCTGTTCGACAGCCGCCAGTTCGCCGCGCACTGGTTTGAGACCGGCACGCCCACGCTCCTGATCGAGACGCTCGTCGAGCGCGGCGTGGGTTCCTTCGCACTGGAGGGGATGGCCGGCACCGACGAACTGCTGTCTGCCCTCGACGTGGGCGACATGACGACGGAAGCGCTGCTGTTCCAGACCGGGTACCTGACAATCCGGGACCACCAGCGCGCCGGCAGCCAGACCCTGTATCGGCTGGGCTACCCCAACCAGGAGGTGCGCCAGAGCCTGAACAACAGTCTCTTGCGGCATCTGTCCGGGAATCCGACGCGCCAGACGGCGAACAGCATCAGGCTCCACGAGTTGCTGAAGGCCAACGACTTCGAGGGCCTGGAGACCCTGTTTCACGCGTTCTACGCCAGCATTCCCCACCAGTGGCACGCCAGGAACGACATCGCCGACTTCGAGGGCTACTACGCGAGTGTCTTCTACTCCTACTTTGCGGGTCTCGGCCTCGACGTCTCGGTCGAGGACAGCACCAGCCGCGGGCGCCTGGACATGGCGGTGCGCTGCAACGGGCGCGTGTACCTCTTCGAGTTCAAGGTGGTGGAGACGGCCTCGAAAGGCGCGGCGATGGCGCAGTTGAAGGAACGGCGCTACGCGGACAAGTACCGCCACCTGGGGCAGCCGATCCATCTCGTCGCCGTGGAGTTCAGCAGGAAGTCCCGCAACGTCGCGGCGTTCGAGGTGGAGCGCGCGGATTGATGCGGCCGGCCGGCCGACTATTGCAGTGCGTCTTTCGAGGTGTCGGTCAAGTTGGCTTGTGGCGGCAGAGGTTCGACGTCCTCAATCTCGCCGGGCGGATGGATCACGCCGATGTCGAACCGGTCGAAGCTGAGACCATAAGCGACGTCCAGGCGCCCGCACGGTACGTCTCCGTTCACCAACGTCTCCGGCGGTGGGAGGTTGCGAGGTAGAATGCCGACCGTCTTGACGGCCTGTACCAAGCGCTTGTCGGAAGACTCCGCGGCTCTTCGGACGAGTCCGAAGTCCCTTCCGCCGCCCGCCAGAAACACCGGCAGACCTGCCTTCCATGCCTTCGCCATCGGGTCCATGTTCTTCTTCAGAGTCATGAGGACTCGCATGAGGGCGTTGGTGCACTCCAGAACGTAGCTGTCGTCTACGGCATTCAGGCTGGCGCGCAGCGCGGCGGGCGGCTTCACAATATAGTCGGTGCCACGAACCGGAATCGGACTTGAGGGATCGAGTGTCGGCATTCGCGGGCAAGTGCCTCGCACGCTCGCCGGGATTGCCGCCACCCGCTTCAGATGGAGTTCGTGCAGACCAAGGCGCTCTACGAGCGCGGTGAACAATTCGTACTTGTCCTCACCTTCGGGAGCGTGCAGGTTGAAGCCACAGATGTCGAGGGTGGATGCGCCGACGTCCACGACCACGTGGAGCCCGTGCTTCTTGATCTTCGAACGGGCGTACCCAACGACCTCGGCCACGATCTCGGGGATGACATCGGTCGGCGTCTCCGAATCCGAGTCCCCGCGCGCTTCCGCGTCATGGCATACACGCGCGGCCGTGTCGATCGTCGGCGCCGCGGCGGAGAGGGAAAGTTCCCAGGCTGCCCGGGCCACGAGGCCGAAAGTGCTTCGGACCCGCTCGTCGTCGTAGCCTGCCGACGGGATTCCGAGATTCATCGCCCAGCGCAGGGAGTAGCGCCCGTAGATGTCTGCCTGCGTGTCGAGAAACCATCGTCGCGCTCCTCGTAGCGCCAGTCCCAGGTACGCGGCGGCCACTGCCCGGGAGCGTTCGTCAGCGGACTGATCCATGAGGCTGATCTTGATGTCGGTGACGTGCTCGCCCGCGGCGTCACCGGCAGGACGCAGGTGAAGCTCGCCGCGAACGTCCATCCAGAGCTCGGTCGGCAACAGGTACGCGTTGCCTCCACCGTCGTTGCGCCACCGTACGGCGACGGCGCGGGCCCCGGCGATGAACGGACTGCGCACGACCACCTTCGTGCAGGAAGTGCCGAAGTCGAGTCCGACCACGAGATCTGCCGATGCCGCGTCCGACCGGCGACCCTCGAACTGGGTGGCCGTGCCGCGCCAAGCGGCCACGGTGTCGTCCGTTTCGGGTTTGGTGCGAGCGCCGGCCTCGCTTGGGCCGGGCGAGTGTTTCGGATTCGGCTTGTCGAGAGCAACGTCAGACGCCGGATCCGCGTCAGGCGGTTCGCACGATCCGCGCTTCGGCGAGCTGCGCCTGAGCAGACGCATCCCGATGATTGCGGAGGCTGCGAGCAGGGCAACCGCCACCACCATCCAGATTCCTTGCGCTGATTCCATCGCTCGGTTCCGTTTCCGGACTACATCACCCCGTCGGGACCTGAATGTTAATGACCCCGACGCACATCACTTCGGGAGGGGAGTACTTCAGTTTCCGCCGGGCCTCGATGTCTCTTCTACGCCGCTCGGTTCTCGCCTCCAGCGCCCTGAGTCGACCCTCGGTCGCCGGCACAAGGCGGTGCTGTCCCCGCTCCCGGTAGTCATGAAGCACCTTCTTTAGGCTCGTTCGCTGAGCGAGATGGTGCTCGTCGAGCAGGTTCTGCTGCACGTCGGCGCGGTCGTCGTTTTCCCTTTCGAGATTGTCGCGGTACTCATCGAACGCGCAATCCGCGCGTTCGACGCAGGACTCGATGCTCGACAGGGCCCCATCGAGATCCAACGTTCCGCCAGCGGCGTGCCATGGGTTTCCCTGTTCGACGGCGGCGGCGACCAGCCGCTCGGCAACATTCGACTCGATCGGCGCAGCATGCGGCCCTAGTGCGGCCGCCGCGTAGTACAGGCGTTCCATGTCGCGCAGCCCCTGGACCGACCAACGCTGTACCGCGAAGGTGTAGCGCGCCGACGCCGATCCTTTCTGCAGGTCGTCCGGCAGTGCGGCGGCCATCAGCTGCACCGCCACCGCTGGACGGCGCCGGTTCTCCTCCCTCTCGAGACGAGCGGCGACGAATCGCACCAGGGGATGGAACTGGCTGACCACTTCCTCCAGACCTCGTCGATCGGTCACTGCAGTGTTCTTGAAGCGGCATCGCACGGCATGGCCGGCGTCTCGGGTCAGTCGCGTCGGCAGGTCGATTCGCTCGTTCCGAATGTACGCCGCTAGGTCGTACTTCGCGTCCACGGACAGACTCACGTCGAACCGGGCCGGCTGGTCCGGGTCCTGCCGGAACTCCGAGCCGGGGTAGTGGACGTCGAAGAAGTCGGTGACGTATGACTGAATGTCCTTGTCCGAAATGGAGCGGTGAAGGTCGCGCGCGGCCTTCACCTGTCTCAAGATGTAGTCGCCGTACGCGGTCAGGTCCGCCGCAGCGTCCTCAAGTCGTTCCTCGAACACTCTGGCGTTCTCGATCGCCTGCGCAGTCTGTTCGATCCGCTTCTCTTCCTGTTCTCGAGTAAGGCGTCGGCTGAACAGGTCGCGCGTCAGTTGCTGGATGCTGGCGTCTCGCCGGTCCAGGTCGCCGAGCACGGGTTCGAGCGAGCCCAACGCCTCTTCGAAGAGCTTGAGCCGTTCGAAGAGGCATTCGTATATGCGGGCGTCGATGGTGTCCTGGTAGAACAGATTCAGGACATGAATCTGTTCGGCTCGCTGCCCGAGGCGGTCGATGCGACCGATCCGCTGCTCGACCCGCATCGGATTCCACGGCAAGTCATAGTTGATCACGATCCGGGCGAACTGCAGGTCGATGCCTTCGCTTCCGACCTCCGACGAGAGCAGTACGTCGATCTCGGGCGACGACCGGAACTCCAGCACGATCTCGTCCTTGTTCTGCTTCCCCCCGTGCAGCACGGCCGCGCGGATCCCGTCGTCGTGGAGCCGCTCTCGCAGGTACTCGAGCGTGGCGCGAAAGTAGGAGAAGACGATCACCTTGTCGCCTTCCGCCCTGTCGCTTTCGCGGCGACGAAACAGCGACGTGAGGCGATCGCGGAGGCACTGATACTTGGAGTCGTTGGTCCGCAAGGCCTGCAGGTCGCCGAGATGCGGCGCGCGCCTGGCCAGTTCCTGCCGTAGCGATTCGTCGTTCGCCGTCGCCACGGAGGCAAGCATTTCCAGATCCGGGTCCGCGCCGGTTTCCTGCGCATCCGCGATCCCATCATGCAGCCAGTGCCTCAGCGCCGCCGGCATCGAGCTGCTCATCTGCCGCTGCGGCGTCACGGAGAGAAAGCCTTCGTGCGCGTCGCGCCGCATGCAATGCTCGCGGACTGCATCGGTCACCTTCTCGTAGAAGTCCTTTTCCACGGGATGGAGCGGTACGTCCAGCGGGATGACATCGCGAAGCACGCGCTTCGCTTCGACGTCCCGCTTGCGGGTTCGCGTCACGGCGTGGCCGAGCAGGTTCACACGTTCGAGTCGTTCGGCGACGCGCGCCGCCGCGGCGGGCTGGGCCGGGGTCTGGCGCCAGACCTGGGCGTCGATCAGAGCCCGGAGCTGCCGGCTGCCCCGCAGCATGGGCTGCTCGCCGGCCTGACGCAGCTCGGATTCCACGTCCGCCTCGAGCCCCGCCGCGGACGGTCTCTTTCGACCGAGGATCAGGTCGCGCGCGCGAACGAGGGGCGCGTTCGCCTGCAGGATATCGTCGAACGCTCGGGATCGATCGAACGTATGCTCGTCCACGAGTTTCAGCAGCTCGAAGAGGTCGTTGCTCCTGAGGTGAATGGGCGTCGCCGACAGCAGCACGAGGTAGTCCGAGACCGCCCGCACGAGGCGGCCCAGCGTGGACGTCATCGTCTCCCTGTTCCGCAGATAGTGCGCTTCGTCGATAACGCAGAGATCCACAAGGGGTTCGTCCTGGCTGCGCTCGTCGAGAAAGCGGGCCAGACGGGAGGATGCGCGGTCGTCGACTGCGCCGTCGCTTCGGTTGTCCCAGCCCCTGCCTGGACGTAGTCCCTGCAGGCTGGCGACAATGGCGAAGCCGGACGCGCGTCCGCGTTGTTCCGCGTGCTCGAGACGGGTCAATGTCTCTTTCGCGTTCAGGATATCGGCTTCGACTCCGAATCGGTTCGCGAGTTCGAGTCGCCACTTTTCGCAGAGCATGGCCGGGCACAGGACGAGCAGGCGTCGAAAATCGAACCGCGTGCGCAATTCTGTCCAGAGCAGACCGGCTTCTATCGTCTTGCCGAGGCCGACCTCGTCGGCGATCAGGATGCCCCGGCTGGCAGAGTTCATCAGCGTGACCACCGGCTTGAACTGGTGCGCGTAGAAGTCGGTGCCGGTGGTGTCCATGCTGTAGATCACGTCGGCGAGCCGGCCGGTCAGCCGGGCGTGCGTGATCGTGCGTCGTAGAGCCTGTGCATCGCCGAGTCGCCTTCGCCGGAAGAGGTCGACCGGATCGTCTCCACTGTCGCTGACCCGCTCGAGTTGGTCGTCGGGAACGTACTGGCAATGCCTGGGGAACTGAACCTGGATGCGGCGCACCCGCCCGTACTGCCGGGTCTTGCTCGTGACGACGCCGACGCAGTCGGCATCGCCCTTGAGCCGCACGCGGGTACCGGGTTCGAAGCCAGTGCCTTCGTCGTTGGATGTCGTCATGCTTGGCCGCCGCCTTGTGCCGGAGGGATCTACCCTTTGCCGCGCGTGCACGTTCACGCTGCGCTGAGTGCCTCCGTCAAGGGGTTCCCGCACTCAACGTGCCGCACGTTCTCCTGGCGCCCGCGAAACAGCACCACGGCCCGCCTTAGTTCGAACCGTTTCTGGCGTCTCAGGGGTCTGGACACCAGGACTGGTCGGAAGCTGGTCTTGAGACCACGGGGGGCCAATGCATCCGCGGCTCGAGCGCCCGCCTGAAGTTGTGTGGCGGCGCCAGTGACGTTCGGCGCACCGTGGTCCTTGATCTCGATCGACATGACGACGTTGGGGTCAGCGAAGAACAGGAAGTCGCACTTGGCTGAGTCGGTCTCAATGGCGATCCGGTTGCGTCCAGGTCGATGATCACGCGTGGATGGGGTGCATCCGCCAGCGACGCATCGCACGCGCCCTTCTGGATGGTGTCGACCAAGCAGGAGGGATCATCGAGCCCGGTACGAACCGCGTGCGCGAAGCCATTCACTCCGCGTCCCCACGACGGCCGGCAATCTCAGCCCAGTCGTTGTGCAGCGCCGTCGCGACGGTCTCGAATCCAGACGGATACAGACCGCTCTGGGCGTCCAGTGTGATCTCTTGAACCTTCTTCGAACCAGGGCCGTCCCCGGCCGGTTCGAACAGCCATACCCCGACGTCACGCGCGTCCAGGGGCTCGACGTCGGCCTTTCCGTCGCTTCGGTTGGTCAGCCCGGCCCTCCCAACGACGTTGCCGAGTTCCTCGAGCACCCACTCGCTATGGGTGGTCAAGATGATCCGGACCCCTGCTCCGACGATCGCGGCGAGAAGTCGAGTAAACGCGACCTGCATGGCGGGATGGAGGTGGGACTCCGGCTCATCGATGATCAGCAGGTCACCAGGCGCAACCACATGTCGAAGGTACAGGACCACGGGCGCGAGCTCCGACACCATGGAGGACGTACTCGTCAGAGGCAGTCCCCCGGATTCCCATCCACGTGGATGGTAGGTGAAGTGCGGATAAGCGATGCCGGGCAGGCTCTCGACTCGGATCGCACCGCCGAGTATTCCGTCTTCGATGCGTTCTCCAACTTTGCGGAGGGGTTCCCTGCCGCGCCGGACCACTCCTTGTGGGCGGGATGCCATCTCTACCAGTTGCTCTAGGAAGTCGCCGCGTAGGCCGGACAATGGCGGCACAGTATTGGTCCTGCGAATGCCACCCATGGTTGCGCTCCGGATGAGGACACTCACGATGGCCCTGTGGGCGTTCATCAGACCGGTGCGGTCTGCGGGGAGGTAGAAGGCAGGATGATGGTCCGTCAGCACGTCGCGGGCCAGCGCGCCAATGAGTTCCCATTCGAGCCGTGGGAATGCGTCCGAATCATGTCCCGTCAGCAATCGGTCAGCGGCAAACCAGGTGTCAAACTCGCCATGAATTCGGACGCCGCTGGGAATAGTGGACAGGAAAGCCCATGTCTCGTCGCCGAAGGTCAGCTCGTGCACTGCCAGCGGGGAAGTTCCCTCGACTGCGTTACGAAGCAGGATACGAGGACGGCCTGCGCTCTCCCTGCGGGTCAGACGGGCGCCGGTGTCGACGCCGAAACAACGCTCGATTTCCTCGCCGATTGCGGCGCTCTGTTGTTCGAGATACGTACGAATCGCTGCGGTAACCGGGGCGGTCAGCTCGATGCGCTCCGGCAGTTCCGCACTTGAGGGCGCGGATCTCCTCAACTGCTCCGCGATACGCACGAGAGCAGTGCTTGCTCCTTCAGGGAGTGGTGCGTCGAACGTCGTCCAGACCCAGGGACCCGGTCCGCGTGGGCTATTCCCGAAATAGCGATGCAAAGCGTAAACGAGCGTCGCCAACCAGGACTTCCCCGTGTTGCTGGGCCCGACGAACACCGTCAACGGGCGCAACTCGACACATGCCCGAGCAATCGGTCCGAAATCAGTCACGTCGAGCGTGAATGGGCGATAGGCGGTCACGGGAGGGTGAACCTTGCCGTGCGTGCGCGACCATCCAGAAGGTAGTCGATGCCGGCCCGGTCGTCGCCGGCGTTCCGGTGGATGTTCTCGGGCGCCGCTAGCTGGCGGCCAGCCGGGGCGGGCGCCGTCCCGATCGTGACGGAACGGCGCCCGCGGCCCGATAAGGGTCGGCTACTGCTTCACGTACTTGTGGAGCTCCGGCCGCACCGTGTCGGCGACCCAGATGTCGCCGTTCGGCGTAAGCGTCATGTAGTGCGCCTCGCCGAACTCCCCGAGCCCGCGGCCGGGCTGGCCGTTGCGGCCCACCGCCCTGCCGTTCTCGTCCAGCTCGAGGATCTCGCCGGCGAAGCCGCTGACCATGTACATCGTGCCGTCGGAATGGATGTAGAGGCCGCAGGGGAGTCCCTTGTAGGCCCATTCCTTGACGTAGTTGCCCTCGCTGTCGAAGATCTGGATGCGCCGGTTCTGACGGTCGGCGACGTAGACCATGCCCTCGGTGTCGACGACGACCGAGTGCGGCGTGTCGAACTGGCTGGGGCCGGTCCCCTGCTCGCCCCACGACTTCAACAGCTCGCCCTCGGGGTCGAACTTCAGCACGTGCGGCGGGCCCTGCCCGTGGCCCACGAGCACGAAGATCTCGCCCTCGAGGCCGATGGCGAGGTCGGTCGGCTCGTTCATCAGCGGCGTGTCGTCGGGATTGATGGTCAGCAGGACCTCGCCCTCCGGGTTCATCTTGCGCACCGTGTCGGCGTTGACGTCTGTCGTCCAGATGTGGCCTTCCGAGTCGATGCGCATGCCGTGCGGCCGGTCGTACTGACCCTGGCCCCACGAGCGGACGAAGGTGCCGTCCGGCTCGAACTCCATCAGCGGGTTCGGGCCGCGGTTGAAGACGAGGATGCGGTTCATGGAGGTCCAGCCGACGCTGGACGGCGCCCCCATCTCGAGATCGTCGGGAATCTGCAATCCGTGCGGCACGGGCCGGTACCCCAGATCCGGCGCATCCTCCATCTGGGCGGGGTCGGGACCGTCCAGCACCTGGGCCCCGGCAACGGCGGACAGGCCGAGCGTAATCGCGAGGGCGACGGCGAACGTCCGGGAAACGCGGCATGCTGGCAACATGGCAACTCCTCGGGAAAGGCCTATTGAACGGCTCGCATTGTAGCACTGCGGCCGTTGCGTCCCGTCGCCGACGCGTTCGCGCCGGGACGGCAAGCGAACAGCGCGTGTGCCGGATCGGTGTGGGAAGTACTTGCGGACGTCGTCGATGCGCTCGCGGCGGGGCGGCAAGCGACCGTGGCGGCTGCCGGGCGCACCCCCGTGCTACGCTTGCCTCTCACGCGAGCAGTCCGTGCCGAAACCGCGCGCAGGGTCGCCAGAGCAGGAGGATGCCGGGATGGATTCGAAGTATCGAGCGTCCGTGCAGCGAATCGAGGCGTGGCTGCTCAGTGGGGCCGCGGTCCTGATCGGTCTTCTCGTGGCCTGGAACACCCTGTCCGCCGCGCCGGCGCCGGTCGGCGGCGAGCAGAGCGACCAGCGCGCGGCGATGCTGGCGCGCGCCGCCGAGGCGGAGCTCGACACCGAGTACGTCGCCCCGCCCGGCGACCCGCTCTCGCACCACATCTCGGGCTTCGCCAAGACGCTCTGCTCGGCCGTCTTCGTCACCGGTCTCGACCCGGACTTCGCGGCCGAGAGCGTCGGGTTCTTCAGCGGGCCCTACGAGCACCGGCGCCATGTCACGAACCGCGAGGTTGACAACGACGAGCGGCGGATCCACCTGACCCTGCCGAACGGTGTGGTGCGCACCGCGAAACTGAACGGCGACCACGGCTGTGTGACCCTGCCGGTCGGCGAGGACGACGTCTTCTTCGATCCGATCGACATCCGCAGCACCCTGCCCGATGCGGCGACTACGCCGTGGCCGATGGGGGACGTGCTGCCCGATACGCCGCTGCCGGCCGGAATCGACGCGGACAAGGTGCAGCAGGCGGTCGACGCCGCGTTCGATCCGCCCGAGGGGCTGACCGCTGCGGTTGTCGTAACCCACAAGGGACGCATCATCGGCGAGCGCTACGGTCCCGACATCACCATGCACACGCCGCTCGAGAGCTGGTCGATGGGCAAGAGCCTGACCGCGACCCTAATGGGCGTGCTGATCCAGCAGGGCGTCTACGAGCTCTACCAGCCCGCACCGGTTCCCGAATGGCAGACGCCCGGAGATCCGCGCCAACAGATCCGCATCGCGGACATCCTCCGCATGTCGAGCGGCGTCCGGTTCCGGGGCGTCGGCGATCCCGACCTCGATCCGTCGCTCGGCTATCCGGACCATCTCTACGTCTACACCGGGTCGGTGAACTCCTTCGAGTGGGCGGCGACCCGGCCGCAGCAGTGGCCGCCGAACACCATCGGCCGCTATCGCAACTCCGATCCGGTGCTGACCAACTACCTGGTCCGGCTCGGCGTCGAGGGCCGCGGCGACGAGTACCTGTCGTTCCCGCAACGCGACCTCTTCGACAAGATCGGCGTCCGCGGATTCGTGCTCGAGACCGATCCCTACGGGAACTACCTGTTGCAGGGTTATGAGCTCGCCCCCGCCCGCGACTGGGCGCGGCTAGGCAACCTCTATCTGCAGGACGGGGTCTGGAACGGCGAGCGGATCCTGCCGGAAGGCTACGCCGACTTTGTCAGCACCGTCGCTCCGGCCTGGGAGGCCGACGGCCGGCCCATCTACGGCGGCTTCTTCTGGATCAACGGCACCGGTTCGTTCCCAGTCCCGCGGGAGGCGTACTACATGTCGGGAGCGGGCGGCCAGACGACGCTGATCATCCCGTCGCACGACCTGGTCGTCGTCCGGCAGGGGCACTACCGCGGCTCGCAGTTCGGCGGGCAGGCGCTGCGGCGCGCCCTGGCGCTGCTGATGGAGGCAGTCCCGGCGAGCTGACCGGAATCGTTATCGATCGGCGGCGTTGTTACGGTTCCCGAGGGGATTGGCTCCGTCAGTTCGAGCCCGTTAGCGGCTCGAGACCGGTCTCGGCGATCGTCGGGGCGGCTTCGGGAGACGCCAGGAAGTCGATGAGGCTCTGTGCGCCGTCGGGGTTCTCGGCGTCCGTCGTGATCCCTGCGGAGAAGGTCGTGACCCGCTGGTACTCGTCCGGAATGGGGCCGACATAGGCCGCGCCCTCGATCGAGAGTATCTCGCTGACCTGCTGAAAGCCGATCTCGAGCTCGCCGCGCGCCACGACGGCGGCGACGCGTTCGCTGACCACCCGCCGGCTCTTCGGCGCGAGTTCCTCTGCCAGGCCGAGCCTGGGAAACAGCTCTTCGGACACGTAGGTGCCGCTGACGCTTGCCGAGTAGCCGATGGACTCGGCGGCGAGCAGCGTGTCGGCGAACGCCTCGGGCGTGCTGATGTCCGGCACCGGCGCTCCGTCGCGCACCGCCATCCCGATGGACGAGCTGGCCAGGTCGGCCCGGGTGTCCGGTCGGACCACGCCACGCTCGGCGAGGGCGTCCAGGCCGGCCTGCGACATGATCAGAACGTCGAAACTTTCGCCGCGCTCCAGTCGTGCGGGGATCGAGTCGGGCGCTCCGCCGGTCGATGCGCCGTAAGAAGTCACCAGCCGGATGCCGGTCTCCTCCTGAAATCGAGGAGCGAGCACGTCGTAGGCAGCGGCGAGGCCGCCGGATGTCACCACGGCGACTTCACGGGTCGCCTCTGCCTCGGCGGCGGCTGCCGGCGTGTCACCGGAGGGCGCGCACGCCGCAAGCGATGTCGCCAGCGCCAGAAGCACCGCGACGAACAGGCGCTTCGCGCTGTCGGTCTGCCGATGGGTGCCGCACACGTGCCAATTCTAGCGCGTTGCCAATGGGCGGGTCCCGGTGACGACCCGGCGGCTTGCGCGCACGCCCGTAGCCGGCTGCAACGGGCGGTGCAGAGAGGTTCTCCGGCTCACCGGCGTCCAGGCGGGGCGGGGCTCGGCCGGCTTCCACGGCGCCGTCTCGAGTGCATCGTCCGCCGGCGCCGGCCAGTCGTCCTCGTCGCTTCGGCTCGTGACGTGCAGCACATCCTCCTTGGGGAAGGTGGCGATCGGCGTGCCGTTGTCGCGAATGCACAACCAGTCGTCCAGGGTCGCAATCTCATTGCCCTGCACTGTCACCGTTGCGGCCCGGCCACGGTCCGTGTACTTGATGGTGAAGGCTCTCATGCGCCGCTTTCCTGTCTGCCCGACGGGCACGCTCGCGCGGGCACGCGCCCGCGGACCGACGATTGGCCGGTGTGTATACCTGTCGGTCACTAGTGTCAGCTCGAATAGGGGCGGGCAGCGGAAGTGTGCCTCGTGGCCATCAAGTCCGGGCCAGCACGTTGACGCTCGCGCGGTAGGCTTCCAGTGCTCGCCCGCGGGCGGCGGCGTGGTCGACCATCGGATGCGGGTAGTCGGCGCCGAGCCGCACGCCGGCCGTGTCCAACGCCGCCGGCGACGCTTCCCAGGGAGCGTGCAGCAGGTCATTCGATAGCCGACCCAGTTCCGGCAGCCACTCTCGCAGATAGCGCGCGCCGGGATCGAACCGGCGCGACTGAGCAACGGGATTGAAGACGCGTACGTACGGGGCGGCGTCGGCGCCACAGCCGGCCACCCATTGCCAGCCGGCGCTGTTGTTGGCCCAGTCGGCGTCCACCAGGGTGTCCCAGAACCACTCCTCGCCGAGCCGCCAGTCGAGCAGCAGGTGCTTGGTCAGGAACGAAGCGGTGACCATGCGGACCCGGTTGTGCATCCAGCCGGTGGTCCACAGCTCGCGCATGCCGGCGTCGACCAGCGGATAGCCGGTCAGGCCCCGCTGCCAGCGGCGCAGCGCGTCGGGATCGTCCCGCCAGGGCATGCGGTCAAACTCGCTTCGTAGGTTGGCCCCGGCCATGTCGGGGTTGTGAAAGAGGAGATGGTGGCTGAACTCGCGCCAGCCGAGCTCGCGGAGAAAGGCGTCCGCGCCCGGCCCGCCAGCGAGTGGACCGAGGGCCGCCGCGATCTGTCGGGACCCGATCTCCCCGAAGTGCAGATGGGGCGACAACCGGCTGGTTCCCGCGGTACCGGGAAGGTCGCGATGCTCGTGGTAGCGCCCGAGACCCGCGGCGAGAAAAGCGTTGAGCCTCTCGCGTGCGCCCGCTTCGCCCGGCTGCCACGCCGCTCGCAGACCGGCTGCCCAGTCCGGGGTGCTGCAGCGCAGACGCCAGTCGTCCAACTCATCGCCGGTGGGCCACGCCGCCGGCGCGGGCAACCCCGCCGGCGCGTCGCTCGGCGTCTCGAGCCCTTGCTCGAGGCATCGTCGCCAGAACGGCGTGAACACCCGATAGGGGGCGTCCTGTCCCGTACGGATCGTCCAGGGCTCGAAGAGGAGCCCGGCGTTGAAGGATCGCGTCGCCATGCCGGCCTCGGCACAGCGTGCCTCGGTCCGCTTGTCGCGCCGAACCGCGTCGGGATCGTAGAGCCGGTTCCAGACGATGTCCGTGGCGCCGGTCTCGCGCGCCAGTTGGGTCAGTACCGCGTCCGCTGCTCCTCGGCGCAGGATGAGGCGGCTGCCCAGCGCCTCCAGCGCGGTCCGCAGCGCGTCCAGACTGCCGTGCAGCCACCATCGGGACGCTCCGCCCAGCGGTCGGTTGCCGGGCTGATCGTCATCGAGCAGGAAGACCGGTATGACCGGGCGTCCGGTGCGGGCGGCCCAGGCGAGGGCGGGGTTGTCGGTCAGCCGGAGGTCGCGGCGGAACCAGAGCAGCACCGGCCGGGTTCTCGAAACGCCCACGCTGGCGTGCGGCACTTCGCTTGCTGCGAGATCTTCACTCCTGCCGGTCCGTCCCTTCGCGCGCACGTCCATCCGAATCCTACGGTGCGCACCTGAAGGATTGCGAGCCGCCATTCGAGGGCGACTCGCCAGCCCTCGCTTTCACGGGAAGGATTGCTCCTGCTGGACGGGCGGCAGACTGTGCGCGCAAGCCCGAGCCGGAATCGCCGTCGTAGACCGGCGGAGGGTGCGGGCTGGTCTCTGCTTTGTGGTGAAGCCCCGCACCGGGAACTCTGTGGAACCCGTGGTGTTCAGAAGCCGAAAGTCCTGCCGACCTCGATACGGTCGGGTGCGACACGAAGGTCGACCGCGTTGGAGGGCACATCCGCCCAGACCGTTGCCAGCATGACTCCGGCACCGATCAAGCCGACCGCGGCCACAACTCCCGGCGTGTACATCTCCGTGACGCACGCCGATATGCCGAAGATGGCCGCACACTTCTCTTGCTGGATCGGCATGATCAAGCCGACGCCGATCAGTGCGACGCCGCCCCACGTGCGAGCCATCGACCGTCGGCGGGCCGGTTCTTCGGCGCCAGCCTGCTCAACGGCGAAGCGCACAGCTGCACGTTCCGCAGAGGCCAGAATGTCGGGCTGCTCGGTCGCGAGCGCCAGCGTGGGGACACCGAACAGCGCGACTACCGTGATGAGTGCTCCGGACCGTGTCATGGGTAATCCTCCTGCGGAGTAGTGGCCGGTGACCCGGACTGGTCACCGGGCCGGTTTGACAGCAAATTGGCCGGTGGCAGGCGACTCTCCACGGACCACCGGCGAACAGGAATCAGTCATCCAATGGGTTGTACCCGCGCTTGATCCGCGTGTCGTCCAAGTTGCACTTGAACTCGCCGCCCGTCGTGATCAGGATGACCTCGACGTCGGCACCTTCTGCGATGGCGATCACGTCCGCGCTGGCAAACGTCGCGACCACACCTTCAAGTTGGACCGATGCGCCGAACAGGTTGGTCACGGATTCGGCCTCTGCGATGTCAAGCGTGAGCGGCTGAACCGTGTAGCGCCCTTCCTTGTCACCGCGCGGCCTGATGACTACATGCTCGACTCCGGTATCTGCGAGGCGCGCCGCCGTGACCATGCTGCCGCGCGCCTCCGGGCGGATCCATACAGTGAACACGTCATTCGAGACCATCCCGACAATGTGGTCGTCGGTCGCCTGCGGCGTCGGCTCGTACCTCCGTCGAGCATCGGCCGCGTAACGCGCTACGCGGGACATCGGCGGCTGGCCGGTGATCCTGAACTCGCGGATGCCATGCCACTGCCCGAACGCGCCTTGCCGAGCGGTCAGCGCTTCGCCGAGCTTGTTCCAGAAACCTCCAACATCGGCGGTACAGGAATGTTGAATCCGGTCGACTCGATCTCTCACCCCGATGTTGATCGCAGCCTCAATTTCGGCACGGCTGTACGCCGGCTCCTGTGCTGCGCTGGTCGAAGCGCCGCCGGCGAGGATGCCGAGCAACATTGCCGCTGATATGAGTCGAACGCGCATGTTTCCCTCCTTACACTAATGGGGTGATCGCGCACCGTGACCCTCTGACGCCGGCTAGGCTAGTCTCCGGACGCGTGGCACCTATCCTGAAGACAGACCGCGCCACCGGTTTGCGGGCAAAGCCCTGCGTCAATGGGTACCGCGCTTGCTCATCTACGGAGGGAAGTTTGGCAGCGGCCGCTGTCAGAACCTGTCAGGCCGTGAACGAATTTCTGTCGACGTCGAGGTGCCGCCGGGTGGAATGTCGGATTCTCGTCGCGCGGCCGACCGCGAACTCAATGGCTGGACGCAAGCGGCTCAAATCAAGTCGCGCTGACGGGTGGGTGTGTCATCGGTGCGCGGACCCATGCCCGGAAGTCCGCGCTGTGGGCGGGGGGTGGCTGTCGTCTGGCTTTCGGCCTCGCGGTGCCGTTCGTATGCACCGCCGGCGATCTCGGAGACGCGTTCGACCAGGGCGGGAGGCTCGACCGCGCGGGCGGCGCCGGCGAATCCGACGATCCAGCGGGCGATCTCGTCCAAGTGCGAGATGGTGACGCGGTACTGCAGCCGTCCGTTTTTCAACGTCTGGATGCTCTCCCCGGGATGGTGCGCCCCTTGCTGGATGAGCGGCGCCAGCGACGCGTCGAAGTGAATGGTGACCTCGTGCAGGATTCGGCCGCGGTACACGCCCCAGGTCTGCTGGAGGAACTTGTCGACGTCGAACTCCGGGCGGTCGAAGGCTCCGGCGCGGCGCTTGACGTCGACGATCCGATCGAGACGGAAAGTACGAGGCTCGTCGCGCAGGTGACAGTGTCCCACCAGGTACCAGGTGTTCTCGCGGTGGAAGACGGCGTACGGATCGAGGCCGCGCCACGCCTGCCGCTGGCTCCACAGAGAGCGATAGAGCAGCGAAACTGGAGCCTGTTCGCGAACAGCGCCTTCGAGCAGCGGCAACAGTCCCTTCCGAATGGTGCCGGAACGCTCCGGGCCCGCCAGCGTCAGGGCCTGAGGAGTCTCTTCCAGTTCCCGCGTGGCCGCGTCCAGTTTCCGTTCCAGCGGCGAGGTAAGTTCCGAGGCGGTTTGGAATGCCGGATGCCGCAGCAGCAGCTTCAACGTCGCGCGTTCGGTGGATGTCAGGCCGAGCCAGCGAATGGTGGCGCCCTCGACCAGTCGGTAGCCGTCCTCGTCGCGCGTGACCGGTATGCCCTGCAGCCGGCTGAGATCCTGAAGGTCGCGATATACGGTTCGCTCGGAAATATCGAAGTGATTGGCGATCTCGGCCGGCCGCCAGGACCGCCGGCCGCCAAGGAGCTGGAGTATCTCGATCAGGCGAATCGGACGATCCATAGGTGTTCTCCTCGTTCCCGCTCGCCGGGCGCGGACGTCGGGGCTGCTGTAGTCGCAGGCACGACGGCATCGGCGGGCACGTTTCCCGATGCAGTGTATCGGGCGTGCGCGTCAGATCCTGTCAGGTGCACAGGACCTGTCGGGAGCAGAGGAGATCTGGGTTGCAGGGAATTGGCGGAGTTCGCGCAGGCCGGAAGCCGGTTTGCACCCGACCGCGCGTGCTACGCTGTGGAGAGAGGCGCGAAACAATGATTCCCGGGAGGCGACAGATCATGCGCAGGTGGGCGTTGCTTGCAGTTTTCTTGATGGCGGGATGCGGTGCTGCTCCGGAACCGGAGCCGGCCCCCGAGCCGGAGCCGGAGCCGAGCGCGGGGATGATCGAACGCCTGGATCCGTCCTTCGACCGCCTGGTGCCCGCCGACGCGGTCATCGAGCACCTCGCCGAGGGGTTCGGTTTCACCGAAGGGCCCGCGTGGGTCGATGAAGACGGCGGGTTCCTGCTGTTCAGCGACATTCCCGGCAACCGCATCGTCAAGTGGGAGCCGGACGGCACGGTCAGCGACTTTCTCGCGCCCGTCTACGAGGGTGAGCACGAGGAGGGACGCCTGGTCGGCTCGAACGGCATCATCGTCGATGCGGGCGGCGACATCGTCTTCACGGAGCACTTCAACGGCCGCATCTCGCGGATGACGGCCGACGGTACTCGGAGCGTGGTGGTCGACAGCTACGAAGGCGGGCGGTTGAACAGCCCGAACGATCTGGACTACCACTCGAACGGCGCGCTGTACTTCACCGATCCGGCCTACGGACTGCCGAGTCCGGAGGCGCGGGAGCAGGACGTGAACGGGATCTATCGGCTGAGTCCCGACGGCGGGCTGACGCGTCTGGCCGAGCTGCCCGGGCCCAACGGGATTGCCTTCTCGCCGGACGAGTCGCGCCTGTACGTCGCGGACAGCAGCACGCGGCAATGGTGGGTGTACACCCTGGCCGAGGACGGCACGCTGGGGGAGGGCGAGTTGCTGCTCGATGCCAGCGACTCGGAGGAGAGCGGCTCCGCCGACGGACTGAAGGTCGACGAGCTGGGCAACCTGTGGGCCACCGGACCCGGCGGGGTCTGGGTCATTCGGCCCGACGGCCTGCATCTCGGCACGATCAAGCCGAACGAGGTGCCGGCCAATGTGGCCTGGGGCGATGCGGATCGGCGCACGCTCTACATGACGGCTCGGACCGGGCTGTACCGGATTCGGGTGAACGTGTCGGGCGATCAGTAGTACGGCGATGCGGGTCTCGCTTCGGGACGGAAGGAGATCGACCATGCGTCATGCATCTGTCGCGGCGTTGATCACGGCGGTTGCGGTCGTGCTCCTGGTGGCATCGGTCGCGGCGCAGGAACCGGATGCCGGCTGGACCCCGACGCGCACGCCCTGGGGACATCCGGACCTGCAGGGGATCTGGGATCAGACCACCGGCACCCCACTGGAGCGTGCGGCCGACGTCGCCGACCGGGAGTTCCTCAGCGATGAGGAGGCGGCCGAACGGGAGCGCCGCCGGTTCGCGGCGTTCGACGCGCCGCCGCGGCAGGGCAGTCCGGGCAACTACGGCTCGCAGTGGCGCGACGGGTCCCGCAACGCGCTCACGCGCACGTCGTTGATCGTCGATCCGCCCGACGGGCGCCTCCCGCCGCTGACGCCGGCGGCGGAGCAGCGTGCGGCTGCGAATCGGGCGCGCCGGCGCGACCATCCGGCCGACTCCTGGGAGGACCGCAACCTGTGGGAGCGCTGCATCACCCGCGGCACCCCGCGCGTCCCGAACAATTACAACAGCAACGTCCTTATCCTGCAGACGCCCGACTCGGTGGTCCTGCTGAACGAGATGATCAACGAGACGCGCGTGGTGAGTCTCGACGGAAGGCCGCATCTGGCGCCCGGCGTTCGCCTCTGGAACGGCGACTCGCGGGGGCATTGGGATGGCGATACCCTCGTTGTGGAGACCACCAACTTCAGCCCGAAGCAGCAGTTCCGGGGTTTTCCCGTGGACGGCCTGCGGCTGGTCGAGCGGTTCACGCGCACCGGGCCGGACCAGATGCACTACGAGATGACGCTCGACGACCCGGCGATATACACGCAACCGTGGACCGTCGTGCTGCCGATGATCGAGACCGGCGGGCCGGTCTTCGAGTACGCCTGCCACGAGGGCAACTACGGCATGGAGGGCATCCTCGCCGGTCATCGCGCCGAGGAGCGGGCGCTGCGATAGGAACTGTCATGCACGACACGTACTACCACGCGAAGGATCTGGAACGCTTCGCGGAAATCGGCAAGAACCGCCCCGAGCTGGCGGAGAAGTTCTTCGCGTGGTACACGGCGGTGTTCGAGGACGGAGCCCTTTCGGCGCGAGAGAAGTCGTTGATCGCGCTGGCGGTCGCCCATGCGGTACAGTGTCCGTATTGCATCGACGCCTACAGCAACGACGCGCTGGAGAAGGGCGCCGACCTGGATCAGATGACCGAGGCCGTGCACGTGGCGTCGGCCATCCGCGGTGGGGCCTCGCTGGTCCACGGCGTGCAGATGCGCAATCACGCGAACCGGGTCGGGATGTGACCGGCACCGATGGCTAGCACCCTCCCGTCGCTCGCCGCGCGGCAGCTTCCGCTGGCCTCGTCAGGCGAGCAGTTGGCGACGCTGCATCGCCTTCCTCTCGCACGCGAGTTCACCGACGCGCTCGAGCTGAGTGGGCTGCATCCCCTGCGGCCGACCGGCATCGAGATCCTGCAGATCAACGTCGGCAAGCTCTGCAACCAGACCTGCGTGCACTGCCACGTCGATGCGGGCCCCGACCGGCGCGAGGTCATGACCCGCGAGACGATGGCGCAGTGCGTCGAGGCATTGAGGCACACCGCGATACCGACCGTAGACATCACGGGCGGCGCCCCGGAGCTCAACCCGAGCTTCCGCTGGCTCGTCGAGCAGTGCACTGCGCTGGACCGTCACGTTATCGACCGCTGCAACCTGACCGTCCTCGGTCTGTCGTCGCAGGCCGATCTCGTGGATTTTCTCGCCGATCATCGGGTCGAGGTGGTCTGCTCGCTGCCGCACTACCGCCGTCTCAACACTGACAAGCAGCGGGGCGACGGCGTGTTCGACAAGTCGATAGCCGCGCTGCGAAGGCTCAACGCGGCCGGCTACGGCGACGAGTCGACAGGGTTGCGTCTGGTGCTGGTGACGAATCCGGTGGGCGCGTATCTGCCGGCGGGGCAGGCCTCGCTGGAGCGGGAGTGGAAGCGCGAGCTAGATCGCCTGTACGGCATCCGGTTCAACGCGCTTCACACCATCACCAACATGCCGATCAGCCGGTTCCTGGAGTGGCTGGTCGATTCGTCCAACCTCGAGCGCTACATGGAGCGGCTCGTCAAGAGCTACAATCCCGCCGCGGCGCGCGGGGTGATGTGCCGCAACACGTTGTCCGTCGGGTGGGACGGCGTGTTCTACGACTGCGACTTCAACCAGATGCTGGACATGCCGGTCGAACCGGGTGTTCCGCGACACATCGCCGACTTCGACATCTCCGCCCTCGAATCGCGCTCGATCGTGGTTGACCGGCACTGCTTCGGCTGCACGGCCGGGGCCGGATCGAGCTGTTCAGGCGCCACCGTGGCGTAGGGCGTGGCGGGCGTGCGGCCGGACTCCCGGCTCGGCGCCCGCCGTTCTCTTCCGCCGCCCGGTGCTTCCGTCCGCTCCACGCCCCCCGATATCGAGCCGCCCGGCGTTCCCTCCGGTCCTCTCGGCGTTACCCGCCGCTTCCGTCCGCTCGATGCTCCCCCCGTTTCGACGCCTGCCCCGACAAATGAAGAAGCCGGGGAGCGCGAGGCCCACCCGGCTTCGACGTGTCCGTGTCGGCGACTCGGCGTCGCCGTGTCCTACGCGATGATCACGTTCCGCGGGAACTGCTCGTGGGCCTCCAGGAACGTCATCTTGTCCGCGAGCTCTTCCGGCGTCGGCTGGACGTTGCCGTTCACGTCGGTCACGCGCGAGACGACGGTGTGCTCGCCGGGGGTGGCGCCCTCCCAGCGATAGTTGAAGAACTTCCAGCCGTACTTCTCGCGCATCGTCTCCGGGTCGAGCGTCGCCGCCTGCCACTCGCCGTCGTCGATCTTCACCTCGACGCGCTCTATCGGGGTGCCGTCGTTCAGTACGACGCCGAAGATGTTGTGCGCGCCGCCGACCGCGGTGACGCGGGCGATGTACGACTTCAGATTCATCGTCGAGATGGCGGTCTCGACCCACTTCAGCTCGCCGTTGATCATCTGGCCCTGCAGCGTCCGGTACGAACGGGCCTGCCAGCGGCCGAGGTACTGATCCTTCTGCACGTTGATCTCGGCGACCCACTTGACGTTCGGCGCGCCGTACCAGCCGGGGACCAGCAGCCGCAACGGACGGCCCTGGTGCTCGGTCAGCGGCTCGCCGTTCATCGCGTAGGCGAGCAACGGCTCGTCCGAGAGCGCCTGATCCCGCTCGAGGCTGCGGCCGTACTGCTGGTCGACTGTGAAGGTCCGGCCGCGCCAGAGCACCTCTTCCTCACCGCGGTCGGCGCCGAAGAAGACGAACTCGCGCGCCGCGTCCTGCACGCCGGCACGCTGGAGCACCGTGCGCAGCGAGACGCCGGTCCAGCGGCCGTTGCTCGACAGCCCATTCAGCGGGCCGCGGTTGCCGGAGCACTCGAAGCCGAAGACGAGGTCGCGGCTCGGCATGGCGCGCAGGTCGTCCATCGACAGCTCGAGCGGCGTGTCGACCAGGCCGGAAACACGCAGGCGGTACGCGTCCACGTCCACGTTGGGGTGGCCGTAGTGCTGCGTCGTGAAGAACTGATCGCGCGGCGTGAACGGGCCGTCTATCTGGCGGACGTCGATGATCCGCCGCTCGGCGTCCCGGATCCACTGCACGTCGTCGGAAACGTCGGTGAACTGCATCAGCGTCTCGCCCTGCGCGAGCGCCGGAAACGCCCATTCGGGCACACCGATCACCCCGAGCCCCGCCATTGCCAGGCTCCCCTTCAGGATCTCTCGACGGGTGGTTTCTTTCGCCATCTTTGCCCCTTTCCGCCCGCGGCCACGTTTTTCAGAACCGTTGCCCGTTCCGCGTTCCTGCCGCCGCGCGCGGATTCCGGACAGTCGAACTCGACCCATTATCTTATCGGGAGACCCCCGCACCCGCAACCGTCCGTGCGTGACGCAGTATGGGGCAAATCGCGCGAGCCGCGCGGGGTTCTTCCGGCCGGTGCAGTTACGTGCCGCGTTGCGCGGAAGCGCCAAGTGCGGGAAGATGAACGGAGCGGGTTGACCGGCAGCGCGGGTCGATGGTGTCGACGTGCCGACCCGGTGAGCCGTTGCCCGACGGGAGGTGACCATCATGCAGTCTCGACGTTTCGCGATCTCGTTGCTGGTGCTGGCGATCGTGGCCTCGGCGGCACCGCCGGCGTTCGGACAGAGCGCGGACTCGTGGGAGCTGCCGCGCACCCCCGAGGGACGGCCCGATCTGCAGGGGGTCTGGCTGAACAACGTGGCGACGCCGCTCGAGCGGCTGCCGGAGCTGGCCGACCGCAGCCATCTGACCCCGGAAGAAGTCGCTACGCTGACGGCGCGCGCCGACCGAATCTTCCAGAACGGCAGAAGTGCGTTCACCACGCCCGAGGGCGCGTTTCGCGCGGCGCTACAGAACGTCGAGACCTACATCGCGTGGTCGACCAGCAGCTCGATCGGGATGGTCGACGTGACGTTCACCGACCGCACGTCGCTAGTCGTCGACCCGCCGGACGGACGGATACCGGCGCTGACCCCGGAGGCCCGCGCGCGCGTGGCGGCGGTCGACCGGGGCTGGGAGTTCAAGACCGGGCCGGACGATCTCAACAGCATCCACCGCTGCATCACGACCGGGGTGCCGCGGCTCGGCGGGAACTTCGGCGCCGGACCGTACACCTTCTACCAGATCGTCCAGACGCCCACCCACCTCGCGTTCATCAGCGAGGCGTTCCACGACGCGCGAATCATTCCCATCGGAGACCAGCCGCATGTATCCGAGGACATCCGCCAATGGAACGGCGACTCCCGCGGCCGCTGGGAGGGCGACACGCTCGTCGTGGAAACGACCAACTTCTCATCCAAGAGCCACTACCGCGGCGCCGCCGAGGGCCTGCACCTGGTGGAACGGTTCACCCGCACCGGGCCGGACACGCTGGCGTATCGGGTGACGCTGACCGATCCCGAGACCTGGGCTTCGTCATGGACGGCGGAGGTGCCGCTGCAACGACGCGATCAGCCGATCTACGAGTTCGCCTGTCACGAGGGCAACTACTCGATTGTGGGGATGCTGCGCACGGCCCGGCTGGAGGACGCGAACCGCTGAAGGCGTACAAGAGAAAGCCCGCGGGACCGGAGCGGTCTCGCGGGCTTCGGTAAGAGAACGAGATTCTATTCCGGCTCGGTCGGGTCCCGGCCGTCGCGCGGGGCGCCGGTGCCGGATGACCCGGCGAACAGGCGCGTGCCGTCCGGGAACGTCACGTCACGGCCGTTGGCGCGGAACGCGCCGTCGATGGCCTGGTAGCCCTCGACGAGCACTTCGATGCCGGGGGTGACCGAGTCGCGGCGCCAGCCGCGGCGGACGAGGGCGCCGGGGGGGCCGGCCTCGATCATCCAGCTCTCGACCGTGCCGTCGTCCCTGGTCACGTCGATGTGCAGCCAGGCGTGCGGGTTGATCCATTCCATCCTGGTGATCGTGCCCCGCAGCGCCACCGGTTTCGTTGCATCGAACTCGGCCGAGAAGGCGTGATGCGCGAGCGCCGAGCCGCCTGCCACCAGGATGGCGAGCGCGATGCCCGCCAGGGTCGCGATGCCCGCCAGGGTCAAAGCCAATCTGTTCCGCATAGGTGATACCTCGCTGTCGTTTCGTCGCGAACACGTGACGGCCGGACTACCGGCTGCCCGCCTCCGCCGCCTCGCGGTCGCGCGCCCGCGCGCCGCTCAGGATGTTGAACATGCCGTAGTTGCCCTCGTGGCAGGCGTACTCGACCAGCTCGTACTGCTCCCCGTCGAGGTCGTACGTGAAGCGGCCGGTGAAGGGCGCGGTCCAGACGACGGGGTCGTCCACCGTGAACTGGTAGTCGAGCCGCGTCGGGCTGATACGCGTGAACCGCTCGGTCAGGATCATGTCGGGACTCGAACCCCGGAACGACGCCCGCGCGTTGAGGTTGGTCGTCTCGACGACGAGCGTGTCGCCGTCCCAGCGGCCCTGTGCGCTGCCGAGCCACGAGGTGAGCGCCGGTCCGTCCTTCGGCCGCGGCGTCGTCGGGACCACCCGCGTCTCGTGGATCATCTCCTTCTGGATGGCGACGAAGCCGGGGCCCTGGTAGATCTGCAGGCCGTTGTTGTAGACCCCCGGGAACATCAGCGAGGGCAGCCCGCGCGTGATGCAGCGGACGAACGGCGTCGCCTCTTCCGGGCCCGCGATGTTGCTGTTGGTGTAGCGGCCACGATCCGAGGCGAGCTGGGCGGCACGACGCTCGCCCTCCGACGTCAACGCCGGAATCCGGCCGTCGGGCGGATCGATGATCATCGCCACCTGCGTCGACGGCGCGTTCGGGTCGTACCCCAGGGTCGTGTCGCGCCACTCGCGCTCGTAGCCCCAGATGCTGCCGAGCGTGCCGCGCTCGCGGCGCGCCGCCGCCTGCTCCGGTGTCAGGTTCTCGATGTCGGCCAGGTCCGCCGGCCGCTCGAGCGGGATGCCGTGCGAGGCGTTGCCGGTCCAGACGCCCTGCAGGTCGGGCTCGTCCCACGGCGTGCGGGGCGTGTCGTAGGGCTCGGTCACGTCGACGAATACCGCCGCCATGCTGCTCGCGTCCACGCCCACGAATCCGGTCTCGACCAGCGCCAGCCGGACGTTGTCGGGCGCGTAGATGAACGCGCGCCGCGCCCCGGAGCGGGCGTTCTCGGGCACGACGGGCTCTTCCTGGAACTCGACACCGGCGGCACGCAGCTCGGCGGCGGCGGCATCGATGTCGTCGACGACGAAGCCGATGTGGTCGACGGCGCGGCCCTCGGTGGTGGCCGGCGTGCCCTCGGGGTGCTCGGAAGCGAAAAGCCAGACGCTGTCGAACCGCACGCCTTCGTCCACGTCCGCGTGCAAGGCCTGTTCACCGCCGAACATCTGCTCGTACCAGGCGAGGGTCGCCTGCGGGTCGGTCGCGCTCAGGTGGACGTGGTGGAAGCCGACGTTCTCCTGATCTTCCAGTAGCTCGATCCGGGTGCCCCACGGGTCGAAGATGTAGCCGTGGAGGTAGCCGCCCGGGGCCTCTCGCAGCGTCGCGCCGCCCGCGAAGCGCTGCAGGCGCACGCCCGAGCCGCGGACGCCGACCGCCTCGAGGTCGGCCATCTTCGCCGTCACGTCGGCGTACGAGAACCCGATGTGGTTGACGCCGGTTCCCTGCGTGCTGCCCATGGTCGGCTGCGGGACGAAGGTCACCTCGACGCCGAAGCAGTCGGCCGTATCGTCGCGGTCCGCAACCAGCTCGCAGCCGAGGTACTCCGCGTACCAGCGCACCGATTCCGGGGGCGCGGACGAGGTGATGCTGACGTGGTTGTAGTCGGCCTGCGCCGCGCCGACCTGGGCCGGCGCCGGCGCCGCACCGACGAGCACTCCCACGGCGAGGAGCGCAAGCGCAACGCGTGTCGATTTCATTGTCATGGCGCGATTCCTCCGCGGTCTGATCGACCGGTCTAGCGGGTCGGCTCCCTGCGCAGATGCCCGTACAGGAGATCTTCCGAAAACTCGACGCACTTGAATTCGAGCACCCGCGCGTTCTCCTCCAGCCGGCGATAGAGCAGCAGGCTGATGTCCCACGGACGGGTGAAGACGGTGGGATCCTCGATGGTTGCCTCGTAGCGGATCACGTTCGGCCCGAGCGGCGTATACCGTTCCTCCACACGCAATTGGTTGCTCGCGAAGTTGCCGGCGCGGTCGAACCACGCCTCGCCGAGGAAGCCCTCTGCGTCCACGACCAGCGTGTCTTCTTCCCATCGGCCGTGCGAGCGCCCCATCCAACTGTCGAGAGGCGGCGCCTCGGGGTTTTCCTGGTCCATGTGGACGGTGCGGTTCGTGTCCGCGAAGCCGTAGATCATCAGGATCTTGCGATCGCCCTGGATGATCCGGAACGGGTACGGCAGATAGGTGGCGCGCGGCACGCCCGGCATGAAGCACTTGGCCTCGGGATCGGCGCTCATGCGGTTGGCGAAGTTCTCGTCCCGCTGTTGCCGCGACTCGTCCTGGTAGGGGATCTCGCCGCCGACGACCACGCCCTGACCGGGCGGGATGGCGCCGATGGCGCCGAGGTCGGGATGTCCGGGACCGGCCGGATGGTCCTCGAGGTTCCAGTTCGCCGAGCTCATCGTCTGCCAGACGCCGTTCAGGTCCGGCCGGTCTTCCCAGGTACGCGGCACGTCGCCGCTCTGTGCGAACGCCGGTACAGCCACGAGCGCCAGCGCGACGGCGAGCCCCGCGGAGATCAGGGAAAAAGGAGAAGCAGGATACGTTTTCTTCATCTGCGGAGACACTCACTTGCTGCGGGAACCCGGGCCACCGTTCACGGCCATTGATTCGGTAATGATACCAGCGACGCCACCCTGCCGCGAAGGGGTGTCTTCGCCTGTTGTTCACGGCTCTCGGTGCCGCGGGTATGATGCGCAGGATGGAGTCGATTCGGGGCCTTGCCGCCTTCGGCGCGGACCGCGCGCAGCCGTGGCGGCGTATCGTCACGGGCGGGCTGGGGACCGCGCTGGTCCTCGTTGCGGCCTGTTCCAGCGGGTCCGGGGGCAGCGGCCCCGGACGAAGGGAAGCCCGTGCCGCGTCGGTTGGGGCGGCGCGCCCCAACATCGTCTGGATAGTTGCGGACTCGGTCGTTGCAGCTTCCGCTATCGAGAGCTTCGGGGAAGCCCCGACGACGATCTCCGAGGCGGCTGCGGTCGCGTCGGGCCCGGCCTCCGTGCGCGCGGCGCTGCTGACCGGCGTGAGCCCGTCAGCGCTCGGGATGGAGGAGACTTCCGGCCGGTTCGCCGCTCTGCCGCCCGCGGGGTTGACGGTGCTGCCTGAGCAGCTTCGCCGAGCCGGTTACTACACCAGCCGCGCGGGGCCGCCAGGCCACAATCTGGCGTCCAGCCGCACGGAGCCCGTCGAAATCGTGCGGGTCGACGGCGGGGTCCACGAGGCCGCGCGCGCTCTTCCTGTTCCCGTCGCGGACCTGGCCCAACCCGGCCTGCTGGGTGCATGGGACGCGGCGGGTCCGGACGCCGACTGGCGGGGACGGGAGAAGGACTGGGAGTCTCCCTGCACGGTCTCCTTCGGCTGCGGCGGGGCCCGCAGCCCGGGCGCGCGTCCGTTCTTCGCGCTGTTCAATGTGGACGCAGGCGGCGCCGGCCGGGGACACGCTCTCGATGAGCGGGTCGCTCGTATCGCCGGGGCGCTCGCGGCCGACGGCCTGTTGGAAGATACGGTCCTGTTCCTGATCGGCGCCGGCGGCCGGACGCCGATCGTCGCCATCCGCTGGCCCGCGCGGCTGACGGAGGCCGTTGAAGCGGACGTCCCGGTCAGTCTCCTCGATCTCGCCCCGACCGCTCTCGCCGTGGCGGGTGTTGCCGCGCCCGAGTACATGGAGGGGCGTGCTCTGGTCGGAACGGATGACTATGTCCCACCCGCGCCGGCGGCCGCTCCGGCGCAAGACAAGCGCGCCACCGGCATCGACCACAGGCTCGTCCCATCGACGCCGAACCGGGTTCCGGTCGCCGCCACACCCGGCGGCTACCCGACCGGCGGCCTGTTCCACGTCGCACCGCGTGTCGAGCTCCGGTGCGACACGGCAGGCTCGACTATTGTCTACACCACCGAGCGCGAGGCGCCCTTCTACTGGCGGCTGTATACCGGACCGTTCCGGATGCGTTTCTGGACGCTCCGGTTCCAGTGCGGGCGCCTGGGGTTCCGCGACAGCGACATCGTGACGTTCGACTTCGACATCGAATGAACATGGTGAACCCGGCGGTTGCAAGTCCCGGTCGGTCGGTCCATGATCAACGCACCTGAACGCATCTGGAGGGTGTCATGAGGCAAGGGCACGTCTTGTTCGGAGTCGTGATCACTGCGCTGGCGACGGTACTGGCGATAGCGCCGCTTCCGGCGCACGGGCAGTCGACGGGCGAGGAGTCCATACCCCGCACTTCCTGGGGGCATCCGGACCTGCAGGGCTACTGGACGAGCTCGACCTACACGCCGCTGGAGCGGCCGGAGAGCCTGGGCGATCAAGCGCTCCTCTCGGAAGCGGAGCTCGCCGCGGCGAACGAGATCCTGACCGCCGAGGGAGTCGATCCGCTGCGCGCGCGCAGCTTCCTGGCCGGCGCCACCGAAGAGGAGCGGATCGAGCGGACGCGGCAGACGCAGGAGAACATCCACTACGACAATTCGATCTGGCTGCGCGAGAATCAGCCGCGGCGCCTCACCATGCAGCGCACGTCGCTGATCGTGGATCCGCCGAGCGGCAGGATCCCGCCGTTGATTCCGTCGGCGCAGGAGCGCGAGGCGCTGCGGCGGGCCGAGAGCCGCTGGCTGACCACCAACATCTCGCCGCAGTCGTTCGACAGCCACGAGACGCGGACCTTGCAGGAGCGCTGCCTGGTGTGGCGCCACGAGGGCCCGCCGATGCTGCCCCCCTCCTACAACGACCTGATGCAGATCCTGCAGACCGAGGACTACGTGGTCGTCATGCAGGAGATGCGCGAGAACGACGCGCGAATCATTCCGCTCGACGGCCGTCCGCACCTGCCGGGGAGCATGCGGGAGTGGTCGGGCGACTCGCGCGGCCGGTGGGAGGGCGACACCCTGGTCGTAGAGTCCATCAACTTCAACGACAAGGTGCACTTCAACGGATCGAGCACCGGACTGCACGTCGTCGAGCGCTTCACGCGGGTCGACGACGAGAACATCCGCTACGAGTTCACCGTCAGCGATCCGACCACCTGGGTGCGGCCGTGGAGCGTGGAGTATCCGTTGATGAAGCGGGAGGGGCCGCTCTACGAGTACGCCTGCCACGAAGGCAACTACGACGCGCGGCACATCCTGGAAGTGGCCCGGAACCTCGACAAGGCGGCGGCCGCCGAGGCAGCGAAGGACAAGTAGGGGAGTGACCATGCGCACCCATCGACTCGCCGTCGTTGTGTACGGCCTATGCGGCGTCTTGTTGCTCTCGGCCTGCGCCGCGGACGATGCCGGCGAGACGGCCGTCGATCCGCTGGATCCGGTCGTCGACACCGCCGCGGGAACCCTGGAGGGGGAGCGGGTCGCCGATGACGGCGGCGTTCTCGTCTTCCGCGGCATCCCGTACGCGGAGCCGCCGGTGGGGGACAACCGCTGGCGCGCCCCGGCGGCCAAGACGTCCTGGGAGGATGCGCGGTCGGCCACGACCTTCGGACCGGCCTGCTGGCAGCGGCTCACGCCGGCATCGTCCATCTACACCCGGGGCGATCTCGGCCGCGACGAGGATTGCCTCTACCTGAACGTGTGGACGGCCGCGGCGGAGGCGACCGAGGCGCGGCCGGTGATGGTCTGGTTCCACGGCGGCGGGCATACGGGCGGTTGGGGCAGCGCGAAGATCTTCGACGGCACATCGCTCGCGAACAAGGGCGTCGTGCTGGTGACCATCAACTACCGCCTCGGGCCGTTCGGCTTCCTGGCGCACCCGGCGCTGTCCGCCGAGTCGCCGCACGCTTCTTCCGGCAACTACGGCCTGCTCGACAAGGTGGCGGCGCTCGAATGGGTGCGCGACAACATCGCAGCCTTTGGAGGCGACCCGGACAACGTCACCATCTTCGGGCAGTCGGCCGGCTCGTGGAGCGTCTGCTACCTGATGGCGTCGCCCCTGGCGGCCGGGCTGTTCCACAAGGCCATCGGTCACTCCGGGGGCTGCTTCCGGGGCGGTCGGCCCGACCTGGCCGCCGCGCAGCAGGCGGGAGTGGCGGCGGCGGCAGAGATCGGCGTGGAGGGAGATGACGCCGAGGCGCTCGCCGCGCTGAGGGCGTTGGACGCGGAGGTCGTGCTCGATTCGAGTCTCGGGTCGGGCGCCATCGTCGACGGGTGGTTCATGCCGAGACCGGCGCCGGAAACCTTCGCAGCGGGCGAGCACAACGACGTGCCGGTCATCGTCGGCGCGCTCTCCAACGAGGGGACGACCCTCTACGCCACCATGCCCGAGCGGACCGAAGCGGAGCTGGCCTCGGTGCTGCGCGAGCAGTACGGCGATCATGCCGATGCGCTGCTGGCCGTCTACCAGCCCGAGGTAGAGAAGTCGACCAAGTGGGGCGCGCAGGCGATTCAGGCCGACCGCAGCTTCGTCTGGGAGATGCGTACCTGGGCCCGCGCGGTGGAGTCGTCCGGCAACGACGCGTATCTCTACTTCTTCAGCCAGGCGCCGCCCGTGTTCCGCATCTATGTGCCCGAGCGCGCCGCCATCGACATGCCGGATGGACCGGACGGATACGGCGCCTATCACTCCGGCGATCTGGCCTATGCATTCGGCAACACGGAGCTCGTCGGGATCGACTGGACCGAGTGGGACCACGAGCTCTCGCGTGCGATGACCCATTACTGGGTCAACTTCGCGCGCACGGGGGATCCGAACGGGGACGGGCTGGCCACGTGGCCACGCTATGAAGCGGAAGCCGACGAGTGGCTCGAGTTCGGATCCGGCATCAAGTCGACGCCTGAGGTGCGCAAGGAGAAGCTCGATCTGTTCGACCGTGTGAATGCGCCGCCGGCATCGTAGCCGCGGGCGGTGCGAGCGAGGCCGAGAGCGTTCGTATATATCCATCGAGAAAGACACCCGGCGGAGCCGACGAGCGTTCCGGCGGGTGGCAGGAGGCAACGATGCAAGCGACCAGATACCTCTTCGTGGCGGCGACGGCTCTGACGATGATGGCGGCCCCGGCGGCGGCGCAGTCGATGGACGTCGATCTGACGGCAGAGGACGGTACGAGTCTGAAAGCGACCTACATGTCGCCCGGCCAGCCCGGTCCGGCGATGCTGCTGGTTCACCAGTGCAACATGGACCGGACGTCGTGGGGCGGCATCGCGTCGCAGCTCGTCGACGCCGGCGTCCACGTGCTGACCCTGGATCTGCGCGGCTTCGGCGACAGCGGCGGCCCGCCGCTGCGCGAGATCGGCTTTCAGACCTTCATGCAGCACGCCCCGGCCGATGTCGACGTGGCGTTCGACTATCTGACCGCGCAGGAGGGTGTCGACGCGGAGCGTGTGGGAGCGGGCGGCGCGAGTTGCGGCGCCATGCTGACCGCGGACCTCGCGGCGCGCCGCGACGTCGAGGCGCTGATGCTGTTGTCGGGCCCGCCGAGCGAGGCGGCCGTCGCCAACATGGCGTCGTCACCCGATCTGGCCGTGTTCGCCTCGGCGGCGACAGGCGACACGGTGACGCCCGGCGTGGCCGAGGCGCTGCAGGGCGCGGTCGACGGCTCTGCGCATGCGCAATCCACCGCCAAGATCTACGACGGCCCGGAGCACGGCCTGCCGATGTTCGACAAGAACCCGGATCTGGAGCCCGCGCTGGTTTCCTGGCTCAAGGCGGAACTGCTGCAGTAGTGCGTGCCTCCCGGCTCGCTCGGGTGCGGCGACGATAGGGAAGGAACACGATGATGCGACGAACGACTACGGGTGCGGCCGTGGCGCTGGCGGCGCTGGCGGCAGCCGGTCCGGTCCTGGCCGGCGGCGGCGCGCCGGCGGAAACGATCCCGACGTTCACGAAGGACGTCGCGCCAATCCTGTTCGACAACTGCGTGACCTGCCACCGGCCGGGCAACATTGCGCCGATGTCGCTCATGTCCTACGCGGAGACCCGGCCGTGGGCGCGGTCCATCAAGGACCTGGTGGTCAGCCGCACGATGCCGCCGTGGCCGGCGGATCCGGAGAACAGCCTGCCGTTCCGCAACGAGCGCCGGCTCGAACAGTCGGAGATTGACGCCATCGTTGCCTGGGTCGACGGCGGTGCCCCGAGGGGGCTCGCGGCCGACCTGCCGCCGTTGCCGGACTTTCCGGAGGGGTGGACTTACGAGGGGGGCGATCCCGATTACGTCTTCGATCTGCCGGTCGAGTACACCATCGCCGCCGAAGGCGAGGAGGACTACATCGACTTCTACTCCGCGATCCCGTGGGACGAGGACCGCTTCGCCGAGGTGCTGGAGCTGAAGCCGAGCAACTACGCGGTGGTCCATCACTCCGGCGCCTACGTGGTCGACCTGCCGGCGGGGAAGATGGTGGTCGACGGCGTGCTCGTCGACGACCCGGACGCCGCCCCGGAGGCGGAGGAAGGGGCCGGCGGGTCGGGCCGGGTTGCCCAGAGCGTATTCAACGAGGTCAACCTGCCCGGTACCAGCAAGCTGCTGTCGTACGTCCCGGGGCGGGGCGTGGAGCGGCACCGGCCCGGCACCGGCAAGCGGCTGACCGCGGGCAAGTGGATCCGCTGGACGATGCACTACAACCCGACCGGCAAGCCGGAGGTCGAGCGCAGCAAGCTCGGCATCTGGTTCAACACCGTCCCGGTCACTCACGAGGTGCTCACGCGGCAGGCGGGGAACGCGTTTCCGACCGATCCGTTCGGCACCGACATCTACATCGTCGAAGGCGAGGAGATAAAGCCGACGCTCGATGCGGACGGAACCGTGCGCCGGGCGAAGATCCCCAACATCCCTCCCTACGAGGACGACTGGAAGATCACCGGGATCACGCCGATCACCGAGCCGATCACGTTGTACGGCCTGTCGCCGCACATGCACCTGCGGGGCAAGAGTCTGCGGTGGGTCGTCACCTATCCGGACGGACGCGAGGTGACGGTGCTCGACGTGCCGCGGTTCGACTTCAACTGGCAGATCCACTACGAGCTGGCAGAGCCGCTGTACCTGCCGGCGGGGAGCAAGATCGCCGGCATCGGCGTCTACGACAACTCGCTCAACAACCGCTGGAATCCGGGTCCGCACCTCGAGGTCTACTGGGGGCAGCAGAGCTGGGACGAGATGTACCAGGCGTTCACCGAGTACACCATCGAGAGCCAGGACCTGACGAAGATCGGGCGTGCAACGAACGACGACGAGTAGATGGCGAGCCAGGCCTGCAAGGGAGCGATGACGTTGGGGAGAGCCGCGCGAGGGATGGTGTCCGGTACGGGTCGAGCTCGCGGCGGGGTCGAATGCGGCATCCTGCGCCGGGTGTCGGTTGCCGGTGGCGCGGCGCTGCTCCTGGCCGCGCTCGCCGTGACGGCGACAGCCGCGGAACCCGGTGCGCCGCAGCCGCCGTCCGCCGACCGTACGCAGCTTCCGCAGGGCCAGATCCCGGACCTGGGCCGGCCGACGGAGGCGGGCGACCAGGTGCCGACGTTCGACTACGATGCCTATTTCCCGGGTGTCTGGAGTTTCGAGTGGCGCGTGCCGGACAGCCCGCTCGGCCCCGGCGGCCTGGTCACCGGCACGGAGACTTTCGAGTCCGGCAGCGATGGCCGGAACTACCGGGCCACGGTCGAGGCCGAGGGGCCGGACGGCACCTTCGTCACGCGGTCGACCATCATCTACTTGGCCGCGCAGCGGGCGTTCGTGCGGCACGATGAGGACAGCCGCGGCTTCTCCCAGCTCAGGGCCGGCCGCATCGGCGGCGATCTGGGAGGCTTCTACACGATCCACTACGAGACGGCTCCCTTCGAGGCGAACGGACAGCAGGTCCGCCTGCGAATGACGACGCGCCTCGTCTCTCCGGTCAACTACCGGGTGGAGTCTCGCATCTCCGTCGACGGCGGCCCGTTTACCAACTTCGGCAACGCCTGGTGGCGCAAGAGCGTGCCCGGGGTCACGGAGCCGCAATGACGCGCCGGGCGAAGAACGGGGCGACGGCGGCGCGTCGGCCTGCAAAAAACAGCCGCACGGTTCAGCGCGTCGTTGCGGGGGTCGCAGGCGCCGCTGCGCTTCCGGCAATCGTTGCTGCGACGGCTCTGACGCTCGTTGCCGCGACGGATCTCCTTGCGTCGATGGGCACACCCTTGCCGGTCGAGGTCTCGCAGCCGCTGCCCATCATGACGACCGTCGCCTGCGTCGAGGAGAACGACGAGGGCGCCTTCCACCTGACCAACGCCACCGAGCCAGAGGCTGTCGCCGACCGGTTGCCACCGCAGCCCGAGCCGTCTGCGGCGCTCGGCGCGGGCCGGATCCGGTTGATCGGTACGCTCGACGAGTTCGGCATCGTCAGCCACGTGGGCCACAAGGTGTGGGCAAAGGGGTTGCTCATCGAGGACGAGACGGAGCGCCGGCTGAACCTGGTCTCGGTTACCCACCTGTCGGCCGCCTGCGAGTGACCTGGCCGCCTTCCGTCCGCGGGGCTGGCAGGGCAGCAAGCCTGGGAAGGGATGTGGAGAGGTCGGGGGAACGATGAGCCATCACAAGAAGGTCGCGATTCTGGTCGGCGGCGGTCCGGCGCCCGGCATCAACAGCGTCATCGGGGCGGCTACCATCCGCTGCTGCCTCGAGGACGTCGAAGTGCTGGGCATTCGCGACGGCTTCGAGTCGATCATGCGGGGGAACATCGACCACGTGACCCCGCTGACCATCGACGCCGTCAGCCGGATTCACTTTCGCGGCGGCTCGGTGATCGGCACCTCGCGAGCCAATCCGACGACCGACCCCAAGCTCCTCGAGAACGTCATCACCTCCCTGCTCAGGCTGAACGTCTCGCAGCTCATCACCATCGGCGGCGACGACACCGCGTTCTCCGCCATGCAACTGGAGCGCATCGGCGCCGGCCGGCTGCGCGTGGTGCACGTGCCGAAGACCATCGACAACGATCTCGACCTGCCCTCGCACGTCGAGACGTTCGGCTTCCAGACCGCCCGCCACCACGGCGTCGAGATCGTCAAGAACCTGATGGTCGACGCCAAGACCACCTCCCGCTGGTACTTCCTGGTCACCATGGGCCGCAAGGCCGGGCACCTCGCGCTGGGCATCGGCAAGGCGGCGGGGGCCACGCTGAGCCTGATACCGGAAGCGTTCCCGCAGGAGCACGTGCCGCTGAAGACCGTCGTCGACACGCTGGCCGGGGCCATGATCAAGCGCTGGACGGAGGGGCGGCGCGACGGCGTAGCGGTCTTGGCGGAAGGGCTGGTGCTGAAGCTGGACCCCGGCGACCTGAAGCAGCTCGCCGACGTCGAGCGGGACGAGCACGGCCACGTCCGCATCGCCGAGGTGAACCTGGGCGAGATCCTCAAGACCCAGGTAGCGGCCCGCCTCGCGCAGTTCGGCCTCAAGATCACGACCGTCGCCAAGAACATCGGGTACGAGCTGCGGTGCGCGGATCCCGTGCCGGCCGACATGGAGTACACCCGCGACCTGGGTTACTGCGCGGCGAAGTACCTGCTGCAGGGCGGCAACGCCGTGCTGATTTCGCTCGACGCCGGCCAGTTCGTCCCCATTCCCTTCGAGCGCCTGATCGATCAGGACAAGGGGCGTTTCCGGGTCCGGCTCGTCGATGTCGAATCCACGCGCTACCGCATCGCCCACCGCTACATGATCCGTCTGCGGCGCGACGACTTCGAGGACCCCCACGAGCTGGCGAAGCTGGCGGCTACCGTCGGCGTGTCGCGGGAGCAGTTCGAGAGGGAGTTCGGCTACCTGATCGAATCCGAGCCGGAGCCGCTGGTCCTGGATGCCGGCGACGGGCAGGTCGAGGAGCAGGCCGCGTCGTGAAACGCGGTTGACGGCGATCCTCCCACGGCACGATGCCGGCCCGGACCAGCGACCGCTCGCTCGGCTTGCACCACAGGAATCCCCACCGCAGTTCCATGCCGACCCGATCGTCGCCGGGTCCGACGGTCTTCGGGGAACTCCCCGCCTGAGCCCAGCGCAGCATGACCGAACCCAGAAGCGTGAGCGGCGAGTGCGTGCGAATCGAAGCGACTGGGGGAGGGAGTACCGGGGGACGGCGGGTTCGCTGCCGACCCCCGGCGTAGCCGCTTTCCTCAGGCGTCAGCGGGAGGCTTCTCTCGCGTCATCCGCGCGGCCGCCTGCAAGGATGCCCTCCATCCCGAGGTTGCCCTCGTGGCAGGCGTACTCGTACATCACGTCGGGCGAGAGCGAGAACGGGTAGGCGACCGTCCAGGACCGTGTGTACATCTGCGGATCGTGGACCTCCACCTCGTACTCCAGCGTCTCGGGCCCCGTGCGGGTGAACCGCTCGATGAGCATCATGTCCTCACCGGAGCCGTCGTGCGAGCTGAAGACGGACCAGGGCTGCAGCGCGCTCACCCGGCTGTCGATATTGGTCGTGGTGACCACCAGCGTGTCGCCGTCCCAGTAGCCGCGCGCGTCGCCGTTCCACTGGCCGATGTTGTCCGCGATCGGCGGGCGGCCGTCCAGCGGCACCACGCGCACCTCGTGCACCTGCTCCAGCAGCATCACGACGTGATCCGGGGTCTGGAACACCTGCATGTTGTTGTTGTAAGACCGCGGGAACATGGCGTTGGGCATCCCGCCGCGGGTCACGCAGCGCTCCCAGATGTGCCGGTCCTCCCACGTGTCGTCGCCGCGCGGCTGGCCGATGCGGGCCTTCTGGCCTTCCGGCGTCAGCGGCGGAAAGCGGCCGTTCGGCGGATCCACGAGCATCGACGTGCGGTTCGTCCGGGCGCCCCGCTCCATCCAGAAGTTGTTGTAGGCGCCCACGTTGCCGCCGGCGCTGGTGCGCCGGGCGTCGGCGAGCAGCAACTGCTGGTTGCGCTCCTCGGTCTCCTGTCGGATCGCTGCCACCTCTTCGTTGGACAGGGTCGCGCGGCCCTGGAACTCGTCGGGCCGCTCCATCGGCGTGGCCCCGGACGAGCTCCAGATGCCCTGGATGTTCGGGTGGCCCCACGGCGTGCGGTAGTCGTCCGCCGAGCTGCCGCCGCCGTTGGACTGCGCGGCCGCCGGCGCGGCCGCCAGCAGCGGGACGATCAGCGCCACGAGGGGAATGGCGAGGAAACGAAGCCGTCGAGCACTCATCTGCAACCTCCTTGGAGACCGCGGGAACGGGCGGCCATGCTGATTCGGCAGTTCTGATCGGACTAACGTCGCACAGGCGGTGCCCGAGGTCAAGCGGTCGTCGTTCTTGACCGTCCAACGCACGGCGGTGGTAAGGTGCGGAGAACTGGCACGAGCTCTCAGTGGTGGCCGTACGCACTTGCTGCGTGGCCGCCGAACCAGGAGGAGGGTGAGACATGAAGGCATGGTGGACCGGCACGGTCGTCGTCGGCATCCTGGCGGTGGCTCTGGTAATGGCCGGGCAGCCGGCGACGTCGGCGCAGGAGTCGTCCGAGCCTCCGCTGGTGAGCCAGGAGCAGTTCGACCGCTGGCTTACCGAGCTTTCCAACTGGGGCCGGTGGGGACCGGACGACGAGCTGGGCATGGCAAACCTGATCACGCCGGCTAAACGTGCCGCGGCGGCCGCGCTGGTCACCGAGGGGTTCACCGTGTCGCTGGCGTCCAACGCCCAGAACTACGAGAGCGTTGACGTGCCGTGCCCGGTGGAGTGGTCGATGTCGCGAGCCACTCGCACGGGCGCCAGCGATACGATCGCCTACCCGTGCATCCATGGTCCCGGCACAACGCACCTGGATGCCTTCGCCCACGTCTTCTTCGACGGCAAGATGTGGAACGGCTACGACGTCGACGGGCTGGTCACGATGGAGGAGGGCGCCAAGAAGAACTCGATCATGGTCGTCAAGGACGGTCTCGTCACGCGCGCCGTGCTCTACGACATCCCGCGGCTGAAGGGCGTGCCGTGGCTCGAGCCGGGGACGCGGATCACGGTCGAGGACCTGGAGGCGTGGGAGGAGATGGCCGGCGTGAAGGTCGGTCCCGGCGATGCCTTTCTGATTCGGTGGGGGCGTTGGGCGCGGCAGGACGCGCTCGGCCCGTTCGACACCGGCCGCGAGGCGGCCGGCCTCGACAACAACGTGATCCCGTGGCTGAAGGAGCGTGACGTGGCCATCGCGGGCTGGGAGACGCCCGGCTACGCGCCGCAGCCGGAAGGCGACCTGCCGCGCACCGCGCTCCACAACTTCGCCTTGACGATTCTGGGGATCCAGGTGCTCGACCGCGCGGACTTCCAGGCGCTGGCCAACGCCGCGGCGGAGCGCAACCGCTGGGAGTTCATGGTGACCATCGCGACGTTGCCGATTCCCAACGGCACCGGCTCGCCGGTGAATCCGATCGCGATGTTCTGATTGGAAACGAAGGAAGGGCGGCTGATCGCCCGCGTGATCAGCCGCCCTTCGATTGCGCCTTCGGGCGCCCTTCTGCGGCGCCGGCGTCAGTTGGTGGCGCTCGCGACCCCCGACAGCTCCTCGAGCCGCTCGCCCGTGCTGTCGCCGAACTGTTCCGTCGGGACTCCCAGCGAGTTCAGCAGCGTCAGGTGCAGGTTGGTCAGCCGCTGCGTGCCATCCGCATACTTCACGTGGCGCCCGCCCGCGATGCGGCCCGCGCCGCCGCCGGCCAGCAGGAGCGGCAGGTTGCGGATGTCGTGCCGGTTGCCCTCGCTGATGGCGCTGCCGTACAGGATGACGACGTTGTCCAGCAGCGTGCCGTCGCCGTCCGGCGTCTCGGCGAGCCGGTCCAGGTAGTAGTTGAACAGCGACGTGTGGTACGCGTTGATCTTCCGCAGGGCGGCGATCTTGCTCTCGTCTCCCCCGTGGTGCGAGATGGGATGGTGCGAGTCGGAGACGCCAATCTGCGGATAGGTAGCGCCGCTCTGCTCGCGCCCGATCTGGAACGTGATGATGCGGGTGGTGTCGGTCTGCAGCGCCAGCGTCTGCATGTCGAACATCAGCCGCGCGTGCTCGTCGTAGCTGACCGGGATGCCGGCCGGCGAGTCGACCAGAGGCAGCTCGCGCCCGCGCGCCTCCGCGTTCTGGATGCGCCGCTCGATCTCGCGCACCGAGTCGACGTACTCGCCGAGCTTCAGGCGGTCGCGGTGCCCGAGATCGCCCTCCAGGGAATGCACCTTGTCGAGGACCGAGTCGATAATGCTGCCCTGCCGTTGCAGGCGGGACTTCCGCACCGCAGGGTCGGTGCTCTCGACGCTGCCGAACAGCCGCTCGAAGACCACGCGCGGGTTCGCCTCGATCGGCAGCGGCGTCGTGGGGCTGCTCCAGGCCAGCCGGTTCTGGTAGGCGCAACTGAAGCCCACGTCGCACGTGCCGACCCCGTTGACCGTGTCGGTGCCCTCGAGGCCGAGCTCGAGCGACGGCAGCGGCGTCTCCTGCCCGACGGTCTGGGCCAGGATCTGGTCCATCGAGGTGCCGAGCTGCAGGCTGGCGCTGCTGGTGGTCCGCAGCGGCTCCACCCCGGTCATGAACGCCCCGGCCGGCTTGGCGTGGGCGCCCGGGTTGCCGGTGCGCGACATGGCCCCGGTGTTGTCGAGCCCGCTGAGCACCAGCAGGCGTTCCCGGTGCGCCTCGAGCGGCTTCAGCGTGGGCGTGAACTCGAAACCCGCTCCCTCGGCCTCCGGCGTCCACCCGGCCATGATGATGCCGTTCGGCACATACACTGTCCCGAAACGGGCGATCGGCTTGGCCGCGGTCTTCGACAGGGCCGTGAGCGCCGGCACCATCCCGTCGAGGAGCGGCAGCGCCAGCGTGGCGCCGATGCCGCGCAGCACGGTGCGGCGGGGAACGGCCTTCTTCGCAATGATCATGACTCTGACCTCCGCATGAGGAACGGTGTGCTCTTGACGACGGACGATACCAGGGCCGACCAGGTGAGCTCGCTGGCAGCCGTCTGCCGGCTGATCTGCCGGACGACCGGCATGTCGTAGTGCTCGAGGGTGCGCCCGAGGGCGTACATCAGCAGTTTCTCGGTAACCGTTTCGACGAACTGGTCCTCCCGCTCCAGGATGACGTTCCGGAGCCCGGCCAGTCCGTGCAGCTCGGTGCCGTCGATCAAGGTGCCCGACGCGTTGATCGGGATCCCCGTGTCGAACGGCGTGCCGCCGCCGGTGGTGGCGCGGAAACGGCCGATCGCGTCGAACTCCTCGAGCGCGAAGCCGAGCGGGTCGATGGTGTTGTGGCAACTCGCGCAGACGGGGTTGTTGCGGTGCTGCTCCAGCCGCTCGCGGACCGAGCGGGGCGTGCCGCCCTCGTTCGCGCTCGGGAGGCTCGGCACGTTCGGCGGCGCCGGCGAAGGCGGCGTGCCGAGGACGTTCTCCAGCAGCCAGACCCCGCGCACCACCGGCGACGTGCGGTTGGCGTACGACGTGATCGTCAGGAGGCTGGCGTGTCCGAGCAGCCCGCCGCGTGAGGCGTCGGGATACTCCACCCGCCGGAAGTGCACGCCGTGCACGTCGGGAATGCCGTAGTGGCGGGCCAGACGCTCGTTGACGAAGGTGTAGTCGGCCCGCAGGGCGTTGACCACCGGCCGGTCCTCCCGCAACTCGTGCTCGAGGAAGAGCTGGGTCTCCTGCCACATCGCCTCGCGCAGGTTCTCGTCGAACGCGGTGTAGGTGGCCGTGTCGGGCGTCGCGTTGCGCAGCTTGCGGAGCTGCAGCCACTGCCCCGCGAAGTTCTCGACCAGCGCGGCGGCGCGCGGATCGGCGAGCATCCGTTCAATCTGCCGGTCGAGCTCCGCCGGCTCGCTCAGCCTGCCCGCGGCCGCGACGTCGAGCAACTCGTCGTCGGGGATGCTGCTCCACAGGAAGAACGACAGGCGCGAGGCCAACTCCAGGTCGCCGATGCGGTACGGCGTGCCGGCTGGGACGTCCGGCGGGTCGGTCTCGATGCGGAACAGGAACTCCGGGTCCACCAGGAGCCGCTCGACCGCCGCCTGGATGCCCGCGTCGAAGCCTCCCTCGCTGCTGCCGTCGCGATAGAAGGGGAGCAGCGTCTCGACGTCCGCCCCGGTGGCCGGCCGGCGGTAGGCCTGCCGCGCCAGGTTCAAGAGGATGGTATGCGCGCAGGCTTCCTCACCCGCGGCGCCGCCGGTCGGCTCGCAGACGAACAACCGATCCCGGCTCGGCAGCTCGGCGGCGCCGGTCGGGTCGAACGGCCCGATGATCTGCACCTCGGAGACCCCGGGGTAGCCCTCCTGGAACTCGTTCTGCCCGAACGAGTACGTCGAGCGGTCGAGCGGCAGGGGCAGAATTCCCTCCGGCAACGCGGGGCGCCGGTGGAACGAGAGGCCCACCATGTGGCGTCCGGCGGAGACCGGCGTGCGGACATCCAGCCCTTCGTCGGCGTGCAGCGAGTACAGCTCCCATTCCGGGAAGGAGCTCGAATCGTAGATGCTGTCGAACTTGCCGGCGTAGCCCATCGGCGGACGCTGGCCGTGCTCCCAGTCGCGGCCCACCGTGAAGCCGCCGACGCGCTCGCCGTCCAGGCGCACGTCGAGCTCGTGCGACCGGCCGAGTCCGCGCACGTAGCCGTACTCCTGCTTCCGCAGGCTGAGGCGGATGATGTACTCGCCGTCCACCGGGAAGTGATGCTCGATCGCGACGCCGCCGCGCGACCCGAACGGCAGATCGTCGCTGACGGGGCCGTCCTGGTCCAGCGCGCCGTGGATCGGATAGACCTCGGCCACCGCGCGCAGGCTCGTATCGCCCACGACGAGCTGGCTGATGCGGCGTGCCGCGGCCAGGTAGCGCTCGATCAGGGTCGGCGAGACGGACAGCACGTCGGCGATGTTGTCGAAGCCCTCCTGCTCGTCGTCGGCCGGCAGCAGGGCGTTGACGTCGATCTCGAGACCGAAGATGTCGCGGATGGCGTTGGCGTACTCCGCCCGGTTGAGGCGGTGCACGGCGGGCCGCCCGGGATCGGGGTTCTCAAGTCCCGCCCGGTCGAGTCCGGCCTCGAGCCACTCGATGAACCCGTGGGTCGCGGCGGCGGTCGGTCGCGGCCGGCCGGCCGGCGGCATCGCGTTGGCGCGCAGCCGGCGGATCACGTGCTCCCAGGTGGCAGCGCTCGTCTGCAACTGCGCGACGTCGAGCGTGTCGAGGGCCAGCCCGGCGGTCAGCGTGCGCCGGTTGTGGCAGGCCACGCAGTACCGGTTGAGCAGGGCCCGCGCCTCGGCGGCGCCGGCTTCGGCTGCGGCTTCGTGCTGCGCGGCGGGCCGGGGCTCCGCGCGCAGGTCCAGTTGCGCCGCGCCGATCAGGGCCGCCAGTCCCACGACTGCGAATGTCCAGCGTGCCATCGTTGCGCCTCCGTGAAGAGCCCGCGGCTCGGTTTCCGGTTCCGGGCTCGTGTCTGCTCCGCCGTTTCGTGTCAGTTCCGGTTCGCCATTCGCTGGAGATGGAGCTCCAGCAGATCGCGCGGGGTCGTTCCGTCCTCGGCCGCTCCGTCCAGATCCGCCCCGATGCCGATCAGGAAGTCGATCACGCTCGTGAATCCGTACCGCGCCGCCGCGTGCAGCGCGGTCTCGCCCGCGCGGATCGTCTCGTGCAGGACCGCACCGGCTCCCGCGTCGATCGCGGCCTTGAGGGTCTCCAGGACGCGTTCTTCGTCGCTCCACTGGGCGCTGACCAGCTCCGGGGCGATCAGCCGGCTGCGGCGCGTCGTGCTGCGGCTCAATCCATGGCCGACCGCGGCCATCAGCGCCGTCGTGCCGTCGTCCGTGCGCGCGCGGGGGTCGGCTCCGGACGCGCCGAGAATCCGGGCGAGCTCCGGCTCCAGGTACTTGGCCGCGAGCAGGAACGGGGTGGCGCCCTTCTCCCTCAGCGTGAAGACAAACTCGTAGGTCCAGCGCGGCACCGGCGTGCTGCGCGTGAGGCGGGCGTTCGGGTCCGCGCCCCATGCCAGCAGCATCCTCGCCAGGGACGGGTCGGCGCGCAGCATCGCCGCGTGCAGCGCCGTGTAGCCGGCGCCGTTCGCGTTGGGATTGGCGCCGCGGGCGAGCAGGAACTCCGCCAGTCGCGGGTGACCGCTCATGGCGGCCAGTACCAGCGCACTGTTGCCGTCGGCGCCGGTCTCGTCGACGTCGGCGCCCGCGTTCAGCAGGTGTCGGGCGGATTCGACGTCGCCGTGGCGGGCGGCGAACAGGAGCGGGGTGAAGCCCCCGGCGTCGAAATAGGTGGCGCCGGCCGGGCTGGTCGTGCTGCGCAGCCCCGTGCCGCGGAACTGCCGCCTCGTGATGGTGCGGGAGTCGACCGCCGCGCCGTGTTGCAGCAGCACGCGGGTGACCTCCGGGTTCCGGTGGGCCGGGGCCCACATCAGGGCCGTCTGGCCGTTCTCGGGCTCCCTGGCGTCGACCTCGGCACCGTGCTCGATCAGCGCCCGCACCGCCGCGGGATCCCCCGTCGCCGTGCAGCGCATGAGCACCGTTTCACCAGCCAGGAGCCCGCGGTTCGCGTCTGCGCCGGCCGCCAGCAGCCGGTCGACGACCTCGGTATTGCGGTTGGCGCACGCTACCCACAGCGGAGTGGCGCCGAGCTCGTTGGCCGCGTCGACGTCGGCGCCGGCATCGATCAAGCGGTCCACCGTGTCGAGATCGTTCCAATGCGCCGCCCAGTGCAGCGCCGTCGCGCCGTCGCCCTGCGGGGTGTTGACGTCGACCCCGCGGTCCAGCAGGATGCCCACCGTGGCCCAGTCCCGCCCCTTGGCCGCGTCAGCGAGCTGACGGTCGGTATTGCCGGCGGCCTGGCCGATGAACCACGTGGCGCACAACAGTCCTGCGACCACGAGCCGGACGCACTGCTGCCTGTTTGTCACGAGCATCCGTCATGATAGCGCCGTGGGGGCCGCGAGCCAAACACTATTTCGACTGTTTCTGTCCGACTCATCGACCGGTGAGACACTACCCATCGACACCTTCTGATTCGGGAGAGGAGCACTCCGGATGGCACCCAAGCTCAATCGTCGCCAGTTCGTGACGTCGGCGGCAGTCGGCATGGCGGCCGGCACGCCAGGTTCGGCCTTCGGCGGGTCGGCGGCGGTGCGGACGTCGCGCAGCGTTTCGCCGGTGGTGATCGCGTCGGGGAACGGTCATCGCTATACGAACGGCGGGACCGACACCTGCGTGGAGACGGCGTTCCGGCTGATGACGTCGGGCACGGACGTGCTCGACGCGCTGATTGCCGGGGTGAACATCGTCGAGCTGGACCCGGAGGATGCCAGCGTCGGCTACGGGGGGCGCCCCAACGCGGACGGCGTCGTGCAGCTCGACGCGTGCTGCATGCACGGGCCGAAGCGGCGGGCCGGCGGGGTCGCGGCGCTGGAAGGGGTGCGCACGCCGTCCAGCGTGGCGCAGAAGGTCGCGGATCTGACCGACCATCACCTGCTGGTCGGCGCCGGCGCGCAGCGGTTCGCGCGGCAGATGGGGTTCGCCATCGAGGACGACCTGAACACGGACCGTTCGCGCCGGATGTGGCTGGACTGGAAGCGCCGCACGGACCCCGGCCACTATCTGGACCCGGATCGGAGCGCTTCCGCGGACGCCGCCGCGCAAGGTCGCAAGGTCGACCACGAGATGCTGGCCGACGGCGTGCTCACCGAGGAGGAGCTGTACGGCACCATCAATTGCGACGGCATCAATGCCGCGGGCGAAATCTGCGGCGTCACGACGACGAGCGGGCTGGCGTGGAAGATCCCGGGCCGGGTAGGCGATTCACCGATCCTGGGCGCCGGACTGTACGTCGACAACGAGATCGGCGCCGCCGGCTCCACCGGGCGCGGGGAGGCCAATCTGTTCAACCTGGCGTCCTTTCTCATCGTCGAGCGCATGCGGGAGGGGGCGCATCCGAGGGATGCCGGCATGGAGGCCCTGCGCCGCGTGCAGGCCAACACGGTCGAATCCCGGCTGCTGAACGCCCGCGGGCTACCCGCGTTCGGCCTGACGTTCTACGTCCTGGATCGGCAGGGGCGTTACGCCGGCGTGTCCATGTACGCGAGCGAAACGAGCCGTTACGCCGTGTGTACCGAGAATGGGGCCGCGTTGCTGCCGCTGGAACCGCTGCTCGACGGGTCCGCGCGGGGTTGATGCGACTACGTCGGTGTTCAGAACAACCGCAGCGCCGCGATGACCAGGCCGCCGACGGCGAGCATCCTCCATGTCAGATCGGCGCGCAGGCCGGCGATCTCCGTCCGCAACTCGGCGAGCCCGGCCTTGAACTGCTCGGAAGTAACGTGATCGCCATGGTCGGCCGCCTGACGGACCGCCTCGGTTATCGCGTCCACCTGGGCCGGCGTCAGATTCGCCTCGCTCAGGGTGCGCGCGATCGAGTGCGTGTCGAACATCAGCGGGTCTCCACCCCTTCAGCCCGCAGGGTATCACGCGGGCAGCAGGCGGCACGACGCCGGGCGGTACACTTGCATGACTGCGGGGGTCCGGCCGTGGCCGTTCGCGCGGACCATGGCCGGACCCCTCTGTGCAGAGCGTTACGGGTTGCCGGCCTCGGCCTCGTCGGCACGCGACCCCGTCAACATGTTGAACATCCCGTAGTTGCCCTCGTGGCACGCGAACTCGTACATCGGCAGGGGCTGGCGCGCGTAGGGCAGGGCGCCCGACCACGGTCTGGTCCAGGTCTCGGGATCGTCGATGGTGAACGTGTAGTCGAGCGTGTCGGGTCCGGTGCGCGTGAAGCGTTCGGTCACCGTCGCGGCCTCGCTGAGCTTTCCACGCGACAGCGAATGTTCGGGGCGGCTCCAGCGCCGAATGAACGGCTCGCGCAGGTTGGTGGTCTCGACGATCAGGGTGTCGCCCTCCCAGCGGCCGCGCGAGCTGCCCGCGAACTGGCGGATGCCGTCCGGCAGGTGGGGCCGGTCGTCGAGATAGATGACCCGCAGATCGTGGATGTGCTCCTGCAGGATGGCGATGTAGTCGGCCGTCTGGAAGAAGTGGAAGTTGTTGTTGTAGCCGGTCGGGATCGACGGGATCCCGCGATACCAGAGGCAACGCTCGCTCAGGCCCATGTCCTCCGGACCTTCGGCCGGCGCGGTGCCGTTCTGCGCAGCGGCCAGGCGCACCGACTCCGGAGACGTGATGCGGGCGAGCGCCTCGGGGGTCAGTGGGGGCAGCCGGCCGTTCTCCGGATCGGTGATGATCGAGGTGCGGTTGGTGCCGACCACCGACGTGCTCTGCTCCGTCCAGAAGCTGTTGTACGCGCCGACGTTGCCCCCCACCGGCAGCGGCTCGGTGCGCACCTCGCTCGGGGCGTTCTCGCGGTCCACGCGCGCCTGCGCCTGCTGCTCGATCTCGGCCACTTCCTCCGGGCTCAGAAACGCCTGCTCGGCCAGGTTCTCCGGGCGTTCCAACGGCGTGATGGTGCCGTTGTTCCAAATGGCGTTTATGTCCGGATGGCCCCACGGGGTGCGCGACGCCGTCCAGTCGCCGTCCGGTGACTGGGCCTGCGCCCCCACCGTTGCCGGCGCCAGGGTCACGAGTGTCAGCACGGTCACCAACGCGGCCGAGAGCTTCACGATTCGCTGGATCATCTCAACCTCCTTGCCGGTCCGGCCGCGGCTGCCCCAGGCCGGCGCTCGGCTTCTGTCGCGAGAGCCTCTGCGCGGCAGGATACACCCGCTGCCCATCGGGCCGACACCCGCGCTGCGGTCGTGGCCCCGCCGGCGGTCTGCGCCGCCGAGAGGCGCAGACCGCCGGCCAGGCTCGGTTGGGGCGGCAATCGAAGCCGTCGGCCGAGGTTTTCGGGCTACTCTTGAGGTATGTCGACTCTCGTGCCTGCAACGCCGGCTTCGACGGTCGGGGTCGCCCTGCCCGCGTCGTCGTCGCGCGCCGCGTCCTCGATCGCACCCTGGCCCTTGTGGGCCGTGGCATTCGCGTCGACGAGCGTCATCGTCGGTGTCCTCTGGGACATCTCCTGGCACCGGTCCATCGGCCGGGATTCGTTCTGGACGCCGGCCCACCTGGCCATCTACCTGGGCGGCGTGGTCGCCGGCCTGTCGTGCGGCTGGCTGGTGCTCCACACCACGTTCGCCGGCAGCGCACGCGAACGGGCCGCCGGCGTCTCGTTCTGGGGCTTCCGCGGGCCGCTGGGCGCCTGGATCTGCATCTGGGGCGCTCTGGCGATGATCGTGTCGGCGCCGCTCGACGACTGGTGGCACAACGCCTACGGGCTCGACGTCGAGATACTGAGCCCGCCCCATGTCGTGCTGGCGTTCGGAATCAATGCCATATGCATCGGTGCGATGCTGATGGCCCTCGCCCGCCAGAACGGTGCGCCGGCCTCGGCTTGCGTGCTCCAGTGGCTGTTCGTGTACACCGGCGGCTTCCTGATCCTGCAGGCGGCGACGCTGTTCACGGAGTACATCGCGATGCCGAACCTGCAGCACGGGCCGCGCTACTTCCTCACGACCGCCGCTGTCTTCCCCTTGCTGCTGGTAGGAATCGCGCGGGGCGCCACCTCGCGCTGGGGCGCCACAGGAGCCGCTGGCGTCTACATGAGCGTCACGATGCTCATGATCTGGATCCTGCAGCTCTTTCCGGCGCAGCCAATGCTGGCTCCGATCATGCGGCCTATAGATCACATGGTGCCGCCGTGGTTTCCGATTCTCCTGGTGGTGCCGGCGCTCGTCGTGGACGTCTTCGTCAATCGCATTCCGGTCGGCGCGGGCTGGCTGCGGCAAGCGTCGATCTCCGTCGGCGCGGGGATTGTCGCGATGCTCGCGCTGGCTGCCGTGCAGTGGCCTTTCGCCACGTTCCTGCTCACGGAGCCGGCCAGGAATTTCTTCTTCGCCGCCGACCAGTTCGGTTTCAATCTGGCGCCCGGCCCCTTCCAGTACGAGTTCTGGGGGCGACCGATGACGGCGGCGGCCGCGGGATGGACGGGGCTGATTGCCGCCGCGTCGGCCCTCTGCGGTCTCTGGTTGGGCAACTGGATGGCGCGGGTGCGGAGGTAGCGTGACCGTTTGGCGCCATGTGTTCACGCCGGCGGACCGTAGCGTCCGTTTGCGCGCTCGGGGTGCGGCCCGGCGGCGCCTGGGCGCCGCGACCTCGACGGGATGCATCGTCGCTCGAACGCAGCGGGGCCTTTGCAACGGGCTCCTCGTCGCCGGTCTGATCGCCGCGACCGGGTCGACCACCTCGGCGCACGTCGGCACCTCGAATGCCTACTTCGACGGCGCCGCGGGACCGTACGGGGTCCGGGTGATCGTCCGTACGCCGGGCGTGATTCCCGGCCTGGCGCAGGCGTCCGTTCGGATTCTCGCCGGCGAGGGCGTCGAGCGGGTGACCGTCCGTCCGCTGCGGTCGGACGTAGGACTGGAAGGCGCACCGCCGCCGGACGTCGCGGTTCCCGTGCCGGGTGAGCGGGGGCTGTACAGCGCCGAGCTGTGGCTGATGACCGCCGGCTCGTACAGCGTGGAGGTCGGCGTGGCCGGCGCCGAGGGCGAAGGAACCGTCTTCGTGCCGGTGCTGGCGGTCGCCGAGCGCAGGCTCGCGATGGACCCCGCCTTCGGCGTGGGACTGGCGGCGGTGGGTCTGTTCCTGTTCGTCGGCGCGGTGACCATCGTCGGCGCCGCGGTCCGCGAGAGCGTCCTCGAGCCGGGCGCGGAGCCGGACGTCCGGAGCCGCTGGAAGGGTCGCTTCGCGATGGCGGGATTCACAATCGTGCTCGGCGCCTTCGTCGTCGGCGGCTGGATCTGGTGGGACGCCGTGGACGCCGCGTACCGCAGCCGCATGTACCGTCCCTGGAACACCACCGCGGAAGTGTCGGCGACCGGCGGAACGCGTCTCCTGTCGCTGACGATCGACGATGCGGATTGGCGCGCAATCGAAGGCTTGCCCGACGCCGGACTGCTGCCGGACCACGGGAAGCTGATGCACATGTTCCTGGTGCGGGCCGGCGACTTGTCGGCGTTCGCCCACGTGCATCCGGTCCGGGAAGGCCGCGACAGGTTCATCGTGCCTGTGCCGCCCCTTCCCACGGGGCGATATCGGATCTACGCGGATATCGTGCTCGAGAACGGCTTTGCGCCCACGCTGGTGGACGCGGTGCACGTTCCTACTCCCGCGTCCGCGGCAAGCGGGCAGTCGCCGGTGGCGGGAGGCGCAGGCGCGGAGGGCGATGACCAGCAGGACGCGGATGGTGGTGACCTGCCGCCGGCCGGTCCGGTTCCCGACCCGGACGATTCGTGGGCCACGTTGCTTCCGCACGGCGCCTCGCAGTCGGCGAGCTACGCGCTTCCGAGCGGACGAACGGTCCGGTGGGAGCGGAGCGGTCTGCTCGGCGTCGACGAGGAGACCACGCTGCGGTTCTCCGTGACCGAGCCGGACGGGTCGCCGTCGGCGCTCGAGCCCTACATGGGGATGCTCAGCCACGCGGCGGTTCTCCGGGACGACGGCTCGGTGTTCGTGCATCTGCACCCCGCCGGCAGCATCAACCTGACCGCGCAGATGCGCTTTGCGGAGATCGAGACCGCACGGACGGCCGCTGCGCCGGCGACGGAACGTGGACGCGCCGGATCCACCATGGGAGACAGGCACGCCGGGCAGGCCCACGCGGTCCCTTCAGCGGCGAGCACGGTGACGTTTCCGTTCGTCTTTCCGGCGCCCGGAAGCTATCGAATCGTCGTGCAGGTGAAGGTCGGCGCCGTGGTCGAGACGGCTGCGTTCGACGTCGAGGTTGGAGAAGCGCCCGCGTCTTGACAGCGGGTCGGGGCGGGAGTACAACCCGTAGCGCGCACTCACTGGTCACCCCATACCCACGAGGAGAATCATGCGACGAACTCTTGTTCTGGCGGCGGTCATTGCACTGGTCGCCCCGATCGTCCCCACCGCCCAGGGGCCGGACCTCGAAGTGGCCGAATGGTTCAAGGTCGGCACCTTCGACATCCACGGCGTACCCCATGTCGGGCTCGTCCTGCGCGACAGCCTGGTCATCGACATCGAGGTGGCCAACATGGCCCTCGAAGCGGATCCCGCGTATCCCACGGTTCCGATGCCGGAGGACATGATCGAGCTGATCGGGCGCTGGGACTACGGTCTCAAGTACCGGCTGTACGAGATCGTCAACAACGTGGTCGACAACGACATGCTCATGGGCGCCGGCCGGGCCGACTACGTGTACGACGTGAGCGACCTCCGGACGCGGCCCCCGATCATGTATCCGGGCAAGATCCTCAACGCGGCGGTCAACTTCTACAGCCACGTCAATGAAGCCGGTTCCCCCGAGGAGCGCGCGGCCGAGATACGCCGGCGGCAGGAGCAGCGCGGCGTGCCGTACCTGTTCCTCAAGCCCAGCCGCGGCGCCGTCGTCGGTAACGGCGATTCCATCGTCATTCCGCACGGCCGCGACCGGACCGACTGGGAGGTCGAGCTCGGGGCGGTGATCGGACGCACCGCGAAGTACGTCTCGGCGAACGACGCGCAGGATTACGTGTTCGGCTACACGGTGTCGATCGACGTCTCGGACCGCGGCGGCCGGCCGCCGGGGGGCAACGCGACCCGCTCGGACTGGTTCGTGGGCAAGGGCCACGACAGCTTCGCGCCGCAGGGGCCGTGGATCGCTCCGAAGGAGTTCTACGGCGACCCGATGGCGAACCTGCGCCAGACCCTCAGCGTCGGCGGCCAGACGCTGCAGGACGCGCGGGCCGGCGACATGATCCACTCGCTGTGGGAGATCATCGAGTACGCCTCGTCGATCATCACGCTCTATCCTGGTGACGTCATCAACAACGGGACCTCGGGCGGCACGGCGGCCGGCGCGGCCGAAACGCGCGGCGAAGAGGACCGTTATCTGCGGCCTGGCGAGGTCGTCGAGGCGAGCATCGACGGCATCGGCACCCTGCGGATGCCGGTGGTTGCGGGCGAGGAGCCGACCGGGCTCACCGGCGCACAGCTTCCCCCGGTCAGTAGCTACCGCGACTGACGACTTGGTTCGTGGGGGCCTGCCGGCCGGCGCCGGCGGGTCCCCGCACCCCTCTCCTGCCGGTTTCCGCCTTCCCGGCTCGGCCGCCTTCTGAACGCCGCCGTCGGCCAACGCGTTCAGCCGAGCAACCGGAGGACGGCGATCCCCGCCCCGATCAGCACGCCTGTCCGGAGTTGGAGAGCGCGGTAGAGGTCTGCGCGGGTCATCAGATCCCGCGTCTCGTGTTCAGCCGCCTGCCGCACAGCGTCCGTGATGGCGTCGACCTGTGCCGGCGTGAGGTGGCATTAGCCAGCGTTCGGTCTATCGCGTGCGTGTCGAACGCGAATTCAGGTTGCCACGAGCTTCGCGCCGCTCCCCTGCGCCGAAGACGTTGGGCGCCGCCTCAGAAGCGGAACAGCCGGTTGAACTTGATCACGAACGCGCGGTTCTGCAGATCCGGCCAGCGCCTTGCACCGAAAGAGAAGTCCGCCACGTCGCGCTGATCGTTGTAGACGACGAACAGCTCGCTGCCCGGCTGGTACTCCCACCGCAGCCGGAGATTGGCGCTGATGGTGTCGCTGATCGGGCTGTACTGAATCAGGCCGCCGAAGAACATCCGGGGCGTGAACGTGTAGGTGACGCGGCTCGTTACCAGCGGCACCGTGTACGTTCCTTCGACCGGCAGCGAGATGTGGTTGACCGACAGGCCCGGCTCCAGCGAGAACTGCGGTGTGATCTCCACGCGGCCCCGCTGGTAGCCGACCGCGTTGATCGTGCCGTGGTAGTAGTCCCCGCTCCACAGCGAGAGCGTGCCCGACACCCGGCGCTGCTGTCCCATGGCGTAGGACAGGAAGATGCTCTGGTAGTCGTAGTCGCCTACCGGGATGGGCACGACGCCGGCCGCGTTGAACTCCTGCGGCACGAAGTCGTAGCGCTGCTCGTAGTTGGCGCTGAACCGGTCGCTGTTCTCGAACTCGATGCCGAAGATGCCCTGGGCGATCCGCGTCTCGGTGATGCCCGCGCCGTTCTCGAAGTAGTCGTAGCTGCCTTCCCAGGTGAACTGCCGCACCAGGTCCATGGAGGGCCGCGGGCTGTAGCGGGCCAGCACGTAGTTGCGCAGGAAGTCGTCGCGGCGCACGAAACCGACCTCCGGGTTGAAGGCGTCGCCGACCACCAGATGCTCGGCCTGCAGCCCGTAGAGGTCGCCGGCGTAGGCGAACGCCGCCTGGTAGCTCTGCTCGTTCCCCGCGGCGTCGGAGTCCAGCTCGAGCCCTCGCGTCCGCGTGCGGGCGTAGTAGCCGTAGAAGTTCACGTTGTCGTAGAACGAAAAGGCGGCGTCGAGGCCCAATGCCTCGTTCGTGTCGTTGCCGTTCACCGAGACCGATCTCCCCGTGAAGATGCCGCCGATGCGGCTCCGGCGCAGGATGTCCCGCTTCACCCGAAGGGCCGTGAAGTTGGTCCCGAGCGCCCCGCCCTGCGTGCCGTCCGTCTGGATGTTGAGGGCGCCGATGGAGTAGTCGCCCGCCTTGCCGATCAACCGCGCCCCGCCCAGGATCGGCACCGTCTCGCCGCCGCTGAGACCGATGCGGCGGCTGTAGAAGACCTGCGGCACGTCGCCGCCGCCGAAGAAGCCCGAGCCGCCCAGGCGGCTGGCGCGAAACTGGCCGCCGGCGTTGCCGGCCGCGCGGCCGAAGTCGAAGATGCCGCGCCCCTCGAGGAAGAACTCCCGTTTTTCCGGAAAGAATAGGTTGAACCGCGACAGGTTGAGCTGCGCTTCGTCGGCTTCGACCTGCGCGAAGTCGGTGTTGTAGGTGAAATCGGCGGTCAGGTTCTGGGTCAGGCCGTACTTGACGTCGATGCCGCCGTCCCCGGCCCCCTCGTTCAGGATCTGCGGGGTGGAGGTCAGGTTGGAGTTGATCGACCCGATGGCGTACGGCTTGATTTCGAACCGGCGGTTGCCGCTCGGCACCGCCAGGCCGGTCAGGGTGCCCGCGGCCGACAGGCGGAACATGCCGGGACCGGCGGAGATGGGCACGGTCGTCAGGTAGGTGGTTTCGTTCTTGTACCGGATGCGGCGTCCGAGCTGCAGGCCCCAGACCTGGTTCTGGCCCGGCTGGAACCGGAGCGACTTGAACGGGATCTCCATCTCCACGGTCCAGCCGCCGTCGAAGCGGCCCGTGCTCGAGTTCCAGATCGGATTCCAGTCGTTGTTGGGGTTGCCCTCGTCGGTGATCTCGTAGTCGAAGAAGCCGCCGATGGGCGTGATCATGAACGCGAAACCGTTACGGCGGTCGTAGAAGGTGTCGATGCCGACGCTGAAGTAGTCGTTGTTGATGATCTGGAACGAGTCGCGCTGCATCTCGTTGGCGATCCACTGCGACTCGGGCACGCCGGACCACAGCCGCGCCGCCACGTAGACGTTCTCGTCGTCGAAGAAGACCCACGCCTCGGTGCGTTCGGTCGTGGGCGCCCCCTCGATCGGGAGCTGCTGCACGAAGCCTTCGATGGAGGGGACCGTCTCGTAGATCCCGTCGTCGAGGACACCGTCCACCCGCAGGGGAGTGCTCGCCCGGACCGCTCGGACCGTCGCCCGCCCCGCCTCGTCGCGGTTGACCGTCTCCGGAGCGAGGGGCGGAGGCGGACCGTCGATGATTACGCTCGGGGCCGCGGTCACGGAGCTGAAGCCGGCCGGCTCCGCGACCGATTCGGGTTCCGGACGAGCCGCGGGTCCCGCGGCGGGCCCGCCGGGCCGGCCTCCGGGCCGACCCGCCATCGGGCCGCCGAATCCCTGGCGGCCACCGCCGCCCGGACCGAAACGGCCGCCCATGCCGGGGGGGCCGGGACGGCGGCCCGGGAAGTTGCCGGGGGGACGCCGCGCGAACTGGCCGCCCTCTTCCGCGGCGGGCGCTTCCGGCATCGCTGGCTGGGCCGCGGCCTGACGGGCGTCTGGAGCGAAGGCATCGCGCAGTTGCGCGGCGACCCGATCCTGGATCTCGAAGAGATCGTCGAACGCGCCGTCGACCGTCGCTGCGCCGACCGCCGTGCCCGTGGCGGTATCGAACACCCGGGCCGTGATGCGCAGGCGGTCCGCGACCCGCTGGTAGGCGCCGGTGACTACCCGGGAGGCTCCCAGCGCCTGACCGGTCTCGATGATGGCGTCCGGCGCGCCGAGGCCCACCTCCGTCGCGCGGGGCACCGACGCCGTATCCCTACGCATCGCCGCGATGCCGGCCTGATTCAAGTCGGATGCGATGCTCTCGGCGATGCCGGTACCGATCCAGTCATCGGCGGAGTCGCCCGAGATATTCAGGAACGAGAGAACCGCCGCCTGCCCTGCCGCCCGGTCCGCGGGGACACCCGGCTGTGCGACGGCTCGCGAGCCGTTCCAGACCGCCGGCACGATTGCGAAGAGGATCAGTGTCGCGAGAACAACCAAGCGTGTCGCGCGCTGAAGGGCGGCAATCATGGACTCACCTCGCCGCTGGGCCATCTGACAACTTGCTCGCATTCCCCACATCGCCACGGTCTTCGGAGACGATGCCGGGGTCGATCCCGTTTACGCCGCGCACGCTGGCGCATCGGTGCAGGCAGGCGCGCGCGACCGGCCGCTGCGGTCTGGTCGGTCTCGAGGGCCGGTCGGCTACCGCACCGGCACCTGCAGTTCCGGCATCGGCGGGGCTGAGAACAGCCGCTTCAGCGGTATGGCGAGCCAGCGCGCCCAGGCGGCCGAGCGCGAGACCCGCGCGCTGTCGGTGGCTATGCCGGTGTTGCCGTACATCTGACGGTACAGCTTCGACACCAGCATGAACGCCAGACGGTAGCGCATGGAACGGACACAGCGCGAGCGGCGCCACACCTTGCCGAGCGAATAGAAGCGATCCCAGGCGCGTTGCGTGCCGATCCGGATCTCCTCCGCGCTCATCGCCGGGTGCGGCGAGAAGATCTTCGGCCGCTTGATCGGCGGGATCAGCCAGTAACGGCTCACCGGCACGCCGTCCACGTCGGGCAGCTCGGTGGCCTCGGTCTTCTCCCACTTCAGGAAATCGACCGTGCCGGGGAACGGCGTCAGGGTGAGGAACTGCGCGAAGTCGATGTCGGCCGCATGCGCCAGGGCAGCGGTCGCTTCGAAGCTGTCCGGCCTGTCGCTCGGCAGTCCGAAGATGAACGAGCCGAGCACGTGCACGCCGTGCTCGCGGAACTGCTGGAGTTGGTTCACCAGGGCGTCGCCGGCCAGGTTGAAGCCCTTGTAGACGTCCTTCAGACCTTCCTCGGTGACCGCCTCGACCCCGATCAGGGCGCCGCGGATGCGCGCGTTGCGCATCGCGTCGAGAAACGCCGGGTCCTCGGCCGCCTCCATCGTGATCTGCGTGAAGAAGACCGTGTCTTTCGGCAGCTTCGCAAGGCGTTCCATCAGCTCGAAGCGCTCCTCGCGAAGTGCCTCCAGCTCCTGCAGCCGTGAGGGATCCTTGCGCCGGCGGGCCATCGCCAGGTCTTCCAGCGTCACCGGGTAGAAGTTGTCATCGGCCAGCGCGATGAAGCGGAAGCCCATGCGGCGCAGCTCCACGATCTCTTCCAGCACCGCATCGACGGTCCGCTGCCGCGGCTCCTGTCCGTCGGTCCGCCACACCGAGCAGAACGAGCAGTGCTTCGGACAACCGCGCACCGTCTGCACCGAGGCCCACATGTAGCGGTCGCGGGGCATCAGGTCCCAGCGCGCCTTCTGCAGGGAGGCGCCGGGGACGCGTCCACCCTCGTAGATCCGTTCGGAACGTCCGGCCGCGACATCCTCCAGCACCTGCGGCCAGATCCCGTCGCCGTCGCCCTTGACGGCGGCGTGGGCTCTGCCCCGTTCGAGTGCTTCCTCCGGATACAACGTGGCGTGAATGCCGCCGAAAACGACATGCGCGCCGCGCTCGCGGCAGAGCCGGCCCACTTCATAGCCGCGCAGCGCGTTGCCGGTGTGAATGCCGATGCCGACGATGTCGCCGGGCTCGATGGTTTCGAGGTCGAGCGGTTCGAGCGTCTCGTCGACGATGTGCGGATCGCCCCACTTCCGGGGCGTGGCATGGGCGAGTACGTACAACCAGCGTGGCGTGATGACAGCCAGACCGAAGGCGATGTGGCTGGGATTGATCAGATGAACGCGCATGAACGCATGACCTCCGGGGTTTGCCCGCCGCCGTGCAGGCGGAACCGAAGGATACTACAAGCGAACCGGATGCAGGACGCCCGCGGCTTGCGCCGGACGCACGACTGGGCGATCATGCGAAGGATCGGATTGATCCGGTCGTGCCTGGAGGGAACTCATGAGATGGCGCATTCTCACGCTCGCCGTGCTGGTGATCGTCGCGGGTGATGGTCCGCGGGCGGCCGCGGCCCAGGAGACGGCGCCGGACGCGGAGGCGGCCGTTCCCCGCACGCCATGGGGCGATCCCGATCTGCAGGGATTGTGGAACCACGGGACCATCACGCCGCTCGAGCGCCCTCCCGAACACGCCGGCCGGGAATGGCTGACCGAGGAGGAGATCGCGGCCGCGAACCTCGCGTCCGAGACGCGCGCGACCTCCGAGCGGCGGAGCGAGCTGACCCGCGAGCAGGACGTCGCCCTCGCCTACAACCAGTTCTGGTGGGACCGCGGCATCTCGATCGGCCGCACGTCGCTCATCACCGATCCGGCGGACGGCCGGCTGCCGCCCCGGACGCCCGAGCGGCAGGACTACGAGGCGACTCCCGAAGCGCAGCGGCTGGCGGCCGCCAAGCGCGGGCGGGTGCCGGCGCATGGGCCGGAGGACATGGATCTGGGCGACCGCTGCCTCGTCTACCGGCACGTGCCGATCACCTCCAGCGGCTACAACAATCACGTCCACATCCTGCAGTCGCCAGGCTACGTCGTCATCTTCCAGGAGCAGATCCACGACTTCCGCATCATCCCGGTCACCGACCAGCCGGAGCTGCCCGATCAGGTCCGGTTGTGGCTGGGCGTGTCGCGCGGACGGTGGGAGGGCGATACGCTCGTCGTCGAGACGAAGAACTTCCACGCCCAGACCGACTACCTCGGATCGGGTCCGGACCGCAGCGTTGTCGAGCGGTTCACCCGGCGCGGCGAGGATGCCATCGAGTACTCGTTCACGGTGACCGACCCGAGCGTATGGACCCGGCCATGGAGCGCGATGGTGCCGTGGCGTCCGGCCGAGGGGCCGGTGTTCGAGTACGCCTGCCACGAGGGCAACTACGGCATGACCAACCTCCTGGCGTCGTCGCGGGCGGTCGAGGCTCGCCAGTGAGGAGTACGAAGACCATCGTAGAAACCGGTTGTCTTGAAGAGAACCGATCGTCTCGAAACAGTGAAGGCAAGGAGGAGTGAAATGACGGGTCGCGGTTTCGCCGTCGCGTGCACGTTGATCGCATTGGGAGCGGGCGCGTCCGCGCCGGCGGCGGCCCAGGAGGCGTACGAGCCGCCGCGCCTGCCGGACGGCAGGCCCGATCTGCAGGGCGTATGGGACTTCAAGACGCTGACGCCGTTGCAGCGGCCGCAGGATCAGGAGAGCGCGATCCTGTCCGACGAGGAAGCGGCCGCGGTCGAAGCGCGGTCGGCCGAGCGCAGCGCCGAATTGAACGCGCCGACGGAGCGGACCGGCGAACTGTTGCCGGTCGGCGGCAACGTCGGCGGCTACAACCACTACTGGGTGGACCAGGGCGCCAGCGTCGTCGACGATCAGCGGACGTCGCTCATCGTCGACCCGCCGGAGGGGCGTGTGCCCGTGCTGCAGCCGGGATTCGAGTTGATCGAGCTGTCACTCGGCGAGGATCGTCCGGGAACGCGTCCGGTCCGCGTCCGGGCCGCCGGCATCGGGGCCGACAGCTACGAGGACCGCGGGCTCGCCGAGCGCTGCATCCTCGGGTTCAACTCCGGACCGCCCATCGTGCCGGCCGGCTACAACCAGAACCTGCAGATTTTCCAGACGCCGGACCACGTCGTGATCCTCACCGAGATGGTGCACGACGCCCGGATCGTGCCGCTCGACGGCCGGGACCACCTGCCCGCCGGCATCAGCCAGTGGATGGGCGACTCGCGCGGCTATTGGGACGGCGACACCCTGGTGGTGGAGTCGACCAACTTCACCGACAAGGTGGCCAGCTTCAACCCGTCGGTGGCGACGGCGATCGGCACCGGCTCGACGTTGCACCTCACGGAGCGGTTCAGCCGCGTCGGGGAGGATACGCTGCTCTACGAGTTCACGGTCAACGACCCGACCACGTTCACGCGGCCGTTCACCGCGGCGCTGCCGATGAAGCGCGGCGAGGGCATGTACGAGTACGCCTGCCACGAAGGGAACTACGGGCTGTTCAACATTCTGTCCGGCGCGCGGTCGGCGGAGCGGGACGCGGCGTCGCAGCAGTAGAGAAGGTGATTCCTCTGGGCGGGGGGCGCCGCGTTGCAGGCGGCCCCGCCCTGTCCACATTTGCCTGCCATCGCAGTGCGTGCGGGCCGCATCGTCGTCGCTTGGTCCCACCGGGGGCCCAAGGGCTGTCCACACTTGCCTGCCACCGCATGTGCGTGCGCGGGTCACCGATGTGAGGTGGGCCGTGTCTCGGGTCGCACGGGTCGTCTGGCGACGATCTCGGCCGCACCGAGCGCGTCGTCCGATGCGGTATCGGGGGCTTTGGCGGCTGCGGCCGGTGACGCCCGCTCCACGCTGTGGAGCACGTCCCACCGCCATTCGCCGACCGTCTGCTGCAACTCCCCCGGCCGCAGCACGTAACCGTGCCCCCGGCCGGCAGCAGGCGCCGGCAGGTGCAGTGCGGCCACGAACAGCCCTCCCGGACGCACTCCTTCCCGGATCGCCGCGAACAGCGGCCGGTGCAGGAAGTAGCAGTCGACGATCAGATCGTAGACCGACGGCTCGATCGTGAATCCTGGTGGGTCGGCTTCGAGATCGGCGACGTACGTCGCCACCCGGTCGCGGCAACCGGCCCGCCTGGCGTTGGCGAGCAGGAGGGCGATGGCCTTTTCCGAGCCGTCCACCGCGTCGACCCGCCAGCCGCGCGAGGCGAGCCAGATTGCGTGCCGGCCTGTTCCGCAGGCCAGGTCAAGCGCACGCCCCGGGGGCAGCCCATGCACCGCGTCCGGCAGGGGCGCCGACGGTGCTGGCAAGTCGCCCGGTTGGCGTTCGGCGTAACGGGAGTTCCACTTGGCGATCTGCGGGTTCATCGGGTGCAAGCTCGACGCCGGAGCGGTGGCCTCGATGTTCTCCGCTGGCCGTTCGTCGTCGTGCCTTGCCGCGCGGGCGACACGCCGCTCACGATGCCGCAGCGGATTTGGCTCCGGATCTCCTACGGGTGGACGCCCCAGACGAGCTCGGCCAGGAACCCGGCAGGTATGCCGACCACGAGCAGTGCCAGGCTGACCAGCAGGAAACGCGCGTAGATCGGGACCTTCAGGGCGCGGTGGCTCAACGGGACCGCCACCGTCTCCCGTTCGTCTATCGCCCGGTACGCCTGCTGCAGGCCGTCCTCGGTCGTTACGTCGAAGTAGTCGCCGCCGTACTCCCGGATGCTCTCGATGAGCGACGGCTGCTCGACGCCTTCGATGGTCGACCGCCCGCGTTCCGTGTTGATGTAGACGACGTACGGCACCACGTTGCGCGCGGCCAGCGCCGCTAGCTCCGCTTCCGGGATCTCGTCCACGTCGGCGTCCGTGATGATCAGCAGGGCGCGGTTCCGGTTCGCACCGCGGTTGACGACCGACGCGTCGATGTCGAAGTGCCGCACGATGGACTGCAGCGCGCCGGTGATGTTGGTGGTGCCTTCCGATTCGATGATCCGGACCTTGTCCTCGGGAACGAAATAGCGGTCGCGCCGCGTGCCCGGCTCGGTGGCGAGAATCTTGACGGTGACCCACGGGGCATCGAGCACCTGGAAGAAGTACAGCTCGTCGTCGAGCACGAAGTCGTCGACCATGTAGGGGTAAGACGAGAACAGCCAGAGCGAGACGCGGTCGTTCTTGTCCTGCCGCATCCGCAGGAACTCGAGGTGGGCCTCGCGGGCGACCTCGGCCCGCGACCGCTCGGTGTTGTTGAACTCCCAGGCCATCGAGAGCGACGTGTCGACGAGATCGATTCGCACGCGCGACTCGACGTTGCCGGTGATTTGCTCGGTCGACGTGAGGAACGGGTCCGAGAGTGCGAGCAGGCCCGTGGCGATCGCCAGCCCCAGGATGATCTTCGGAAGGGCGCAGCAGGTGCGGCCGACGACGCCGCGCCGGTAGCGCCGGGGAACGTCGTGGCCGGAATGCTGGCGCGCGTGCCGGCGGCGCAGCAGGACGAGTCGGGCGGTAGTGACCAGCGCCGCGGCCGCCACGACGAGGGCGGTCAGGGTCGCGGTGCCGACATTGCCGTAGCGCACCTGCGCGAAGTCGGTCCCGATCAGCTCCAGGAGCTGCGCATCCAGGAATTCCGTGAACGTCGTCCAGTCCAGGAGCACCGCTGTATCATACAGAGCGATGGTGGCGAACTGGTTTGCGGCGGGGGCGATTTTCTGCGGATTGGGCGTTGTGCTGGGCGCGTTCGGCGCGCACGGGTTGCGCGAGCGCATGACTGCCGACATGCTGGTCGTGTTCGAGACCGGCGTCCGGTACCACTTCATCCACGCGCTGGCCCTGTTCGTGGTCGCCTGGGCGGCATCGCGCTGGCCCGGCCCGCTGGTGAGCGCGGCCGGCTGGCTGTTCGTGGCCGGAATCGCGATTTTCTCGGGCAGCCTCTACGTGCTCTCTGTCTCCGGCATCCGCTGGCTGGGCGCGATAACCCCGATCGGCGGCCTCTGCATGATTGTCGGCTGGGCGCTGCTGGCCGTTGCAGCCCTGCGCGCGTCCTGATTCCGCCAGCGCAGCGCATCCTTCCAAAGCGCTGGCCGATCAACCGGCTCAACGCGCTGGCCGACCAAACCGCCTGCCGGACCGGCGCCGTTCTTGTCCGCGTCCGCAGCCGCGACGTGGTCAGAGCGCCGCGACAAACCGTTCCGTCAGCTCATCCGCCGATCGCCGGTTCCAGGTCTCGTTCACTCCGACGAGGACGCGTCCGTTCCGGGGTGCGCCCACCGCGACGCCCTGGTGGCGCAGCCGGCGCCGGAACGCGGAGAAGTCGCCGGTCTTCACGCGCAGCCACGACAGGTTGGTGCCGTGCGGGACCCGGTCGACCGAGAACGCGTCGTGACGGGTGAGTTGCGCGAGCCAGGACTCCGAGACGTCGACGGCCTGCCGGTAGCGGTCGACGAAGCCCGGCAGGTGGTGATGGGCGATGGAGGCGAAGGGCCAGGCCGCCGGCAGGCCCGCGCCGAACATGCGGCGGGTGTGATACATGCCGTCGAGCAAGTCGCGGGGACCGGCCAGGATCGCCCCCGAGGGCGCATTGAAGTACTTGTAGAGCGACACGTAGACGGTGTCGAAGGGCGCCGCGTACTCGGCCACGGCGCCGCCTTCGTAGGCCGCCTGCAGGAAAATCCGCGCTCCGTCGAGATGCAGGTGGATTCCCTCACGCCGCGCCAGCGCGGCGATGCGGTCCAGCTCGCGACGGTCGAAGGTGGCCCCGAAGTGCCGGCGGACCGGCGTCTCGATCGAGATGACCCGCACGGGCCTGCGCACGCGGCCGCTCGCCGTGCGGTCGAGCCTTTCCTCCACCTCTTCGAGCGTGAAGTCCGGACGGCCGGCGCCGAGCGGGATCAGCGTGATGCCGCTGAGCGTCTGCACGCAGTCGCCCGAGTCGTTGTACAGGTGGCTGTCGGCCTGCAAGATGGCGCGGCCGTCGCCACCGGCCAGGGCACGCACCGCCAGGTGGTTGGCGAGCGTGCCGGTCGGCATGAAGACCGCCCGCTCCTTGCCGAGCAACTCCGCAAAGTCGTTCTCGAGTCGCTCGACGGCCCCGCCGTTCGAGTAGGAGTCCCGCACGATGCCGCCGTCGGCCGCCAGCGCGCTCCAGAGCTGCGCCTGTTCCTCCGGGGTCAGTCCCAGGCCGTCGCCGCTCATGCGGACGTTTCCGCCCGTCGTGCCTGCAGTGCCCGAATCCGACTGCGCGTACGCCACGCGCGGCGCCGTCGCGAGCCCATAACCGACGCCGAGCGTGCCGACTTCCAGAAACCGCCGCCTGTCGATGCTGGAGATGCTGGACATGCTGCGTCGCTCCCTCGTTGCCGCTGATCGGTCAACCTTACGCCGCTCCGCGCCTTCCGCACAACGGGGGCGATTCAACTATGCTCCTGGCTGGAGGTTCCCGAATGAAGCCTACCCATCCCCGCACGCTGCTGCTCGCGGTAGCGCTGACCACCGTAGCGGCGGCCCCGGCGCCGGCCCAGAACGTCGACTGGCGCCTGCACAACCTCGACCTGCACGGTAGCCGCTACGCCGAGATCGACCGGATTACGCCGGAGAACGCGCACCGGCTCACGCCGCGCTGGCTCTTTCAGCACGGCGTCATCGACGGCGTCAGCAACCAGACCACGCCGGTGGTCGTCGACGGCGTGATGTACCTCACCGACTCGCGGGGCAGCGTCTACGCGGTCGACGCCTACGACGGGCATCATCTGTGGACCTACGACGTGACGGACCTGCTCGGCGGGGGGAGGCGCGAGGGCTATATCTTCCGCCACCGCGGCGTCACCTACGAGGACGGGGTCGTCTACAGCGCCGCCGGCTCGTTCATCTTCGCGCTCGACGCCGAGACCGGCGAGCCGATCGAGACCTTCGGCGACAACGGGCAGGCCAGCGTCATCCTCGACGTGCTTCGTCTCCGCTATCCGGACGTGGAGACCGCCATCTCGATGGGCTACTGGTTCACCACCGCGCCGCAGATCCACGAAGGTGTGCTCTACGTCGGCACGACGCGCAGCGAGAGCCTGATTCCGGGCGGGCACGTGCTGGCGGTGGACGCGGCGACCGGCGAGGTGATCTGGCACTTCAATACCGTCCCGCAGGACGAGAACGACCAGGGCTGGGAGATCGCCGGGCCGACCTGGGTGGGCAACGTCCGCACCGGCGGCGGCATCTGGGAGACGCCGTCGCTGGATCCGGAGCTCGGCCTGCTGTACGTCGCGGTCGGCAACCCGTTCGGCGACAGCACCGAGCGGGACGGCATGAACCTGTTCACCGATTCGGTCCTGGCCCTCGACATCGAGAACGGCCAGTTGCGCTGGTACTACCAGCTCGTGCACCACGACGTGTGGGACTACGACAACGGCAGCCAGCCGATCCTGTTCGACATGGAGGTGGACGGCGAGCCGGTGCGCGCGCTCGGGCAGGCCAACAAGAACGCCTTTCTCTACCTGCTGAACCGGGAGACGGGCGCGGCGATCCACTCGATCATCGAGACCCCGGTGCCGACCGAGACCGACCGCGAGGGCGAGGAGCCGTGGCCGACGCAGCCGATCCCCCACAAGGCGGACGGCGAGCGGATGGAGCCGGTCGCGCCCATCTTTCCCGAGGAGATCCCGCCGGAGCACGCGGAAGGGAAGACGCTGGTGCCGATCTTCACGCCGATCGCGCCCAACCAGATCTTCGCGCCCGGCTTCGGCGGCGGGGCCAGCTACGGGCCGATGGCATACAGCGAGGACGCCGGACTGCTCTACGTGAACGCCATCGACCGGCCGTTCGACGCCGGACGCGGGCCGCGCATGTTCTTCTCGGCCTACGATCCGACCACCGGCGAGCTGATCTGGCGCCAGATCCGCGAAGGCTACGGACAGGCGGGACCGGTCGTGACTTCCGGCGGCGTGGTCTTTGTCGGCACCGGCAGCAACATCGCCGGCTACTTCTTCGCTTTCGACGCGCGGACCGGCGAGGAGCTGTGGCGGTTCAATACGGGAGCGGGGGTCTTCTCGTCGCCTGCGGTCTACATGGTCAACGGCGAGCAGTTCGTGACGGTGGCGTCGGGCGGCGGCGACCGGGGCCGGCGCGGCGGGGACCTGATCCTGAGCTTCGCACTGCCGAAGCAGGATTGAGCGCCGGGTTCGACAGAGCGAGGTGAAAACACCGAGTTGCTTCACGAACACGGGCGCCTCGGCCCGGGATCGAGCGCCGGGGCGCACACAGCGAGGCGAAACGCGCGTTGCAACGACCGCCGACCCTGCACCGGCGCCGAGACGAGCTGCACTGAACGCATGAGCCGCATCTACGTCCTCCACGAGAACGACGCCTGGGTCGAGCCGCTGCGCGCCGCGTTCGACGAGCGCCGGCTGCCGTACACGGAGTGGTTCCTCGATACCGGCACCCTCGACCTGCGCGAGCCGCCTCCGGAGGGGGTCTTCTACAACCGGATGAGCGCGTCGTCGCATACGCGCGACCACCGCTACGGGCCGGAGTACACCGCCGCCGTGCTCGCCTGGCTGGAGCGGCACGACCGGCGCGTGCTGAACTCGGGCCGGGCGCTGCAGCTCGAGGTGAGCAAGGTGGCGCAGTACGCGGCGCTGGAAGCCTGCGGCATCCGCACGCCGGCCACCGTCGCGGCGATCGGCCGGGAGCGGATCGTCGAGGCGGCCCGCGAGTTCGAGCCGCCGTTCATCACCAAGCACAACCGCGCCGGCAAGGGGCTCGGCGTGCGGTTGTTCCGCGACCGGGACGCGCTCGCGCGCTACGTCGACAGCGACGAGTTCGAGCCGGCGGTCGACGGCATCACGCTCATACAGCAGTACATCGAGGCGCCGGAGCCGTACATCACGCGGGTGGAGTTCATCGGAGGCAAGTACTTCTACGCGGTCCGGGTCGATACCAGCCAGGGCTTCGAGCTGTGTCCGGCCGACGCCTGCCGCGTGGACAGCGCCTTCTGCCCGGCCGACGCCGAGCCGGCATCGCCGACGTCGCTCTTTCGCATCGTCGACGGCGTGCCCGCCGATCTCGTCTCCCGCTACCAGCGGTTCCTGGCCGACAACGACATCCACATCGCCGGCATCGAGTTCATCCTCGACCGCGACGGCGTGCCCTATACCTACGACGTCAACACGAACACCAACTACAACAGCCAGGCCGAGGCGGAGTCCGGGCGGTTCGGGATGCGCGGCATCGCCGACTATCTCGGCCGCGAGCTGCAGGCGTAAGAGGCTTCCGCGCTCACCGCCCAGGCGGCGCGGCCGCTGTCACGGGTGTAGAATTTCGGGTAGCCGGCGCGCGGGGCGCGCCCGGCGATGGTGACCAAGGACGAGAGGCCGAGAACCATGACGCAGACGATCAACTGGAAGTCGATTGGACGCCTCGCCGTGTTCGCCGCATGCGCCGCCCTGGTGTGGGGCATGGTCGGGGCGCCGCTGCAGGCGCAGGACGGGGCCGAGGAGATTCCCGAGCTGTCGGGCATCTGGGATGGCGGCGGACGGGTTCGCCCGGTGAACGGGCCGAACATGCCGTGGGTGCGCGGAGAGAACTTCCCGGTGCTGAACGAGCGCGCCCTGGCCTACCAGGAGGCGTTCGACGAGGCGATCGCGGCCAAGTACGACTGCGTGCCGTCGACGCCGCCGGCGCTGCAGTACGACCCCTACATGAAGGAGATCGTCCAGTGGCCCGACCGCGTCCTGATCCGTTACGAGAAGGACGATCAGATCCGGACCATCTGGCTGGACGGACGCGAGCCGACGCCGATGGACTACAGCCTGCAGGGCGTGTCGGTCGGCTACTACGAGGGCGGCGCGCTGCACGTCACCACGACGATGTTCACCTTCGACATCAGCGGCTTCGACGACTACAACGGCATCCCGTCGTCGCAGCTCAAGAAGGTGACCGAGCGTTACTGGCGCGAGGGCGAGGAGCTGAAGGGCACCGTGACCGTGGAGGACGAGCTCTTCCTGCGCGAGCCGGCGTCGTACACGACCCGCTGGCTGCCGGGCCCGGAGGGCTACAAGCTGGCGTCCTACGAGTGCGATCCGGAGATCGCGCGGATGCCGGTGAAGTTCATGGTGCCGAAGTATCGCTAGGAATCCGCGCCGCGGGCAGACTCCCGGAGCGTTTGGTTCAGGTGGAAAGCGGAGCCGCGAGGCGATGGTTTCCGGGCTGGACGGAAGGAGGGTAGGTCGGTGAGAATCCTGATTTTGACGGCGGCGGCGCTGGCGGCGGTCGCGGCCGTGGTCGCTCTGACCGGTGCGCCGGCGGACGCGCACCACGCGAGCGCCCCGTTCTACGACAACACGAAGAGCGTGACGGCCGAGGGTGTCGTGACGCGCTTCCTCTTCCGTAACCCGCATTCGTTCCTCTTCCTCGACGGCGAGGACGATAACGGGGAGACGATTGCGTGGGAGGTCGAGATGGGCACCGCCGTCTCGATGAGCCGCCGCGGCTGGACTCCCCAGACCATCCAGGTGGGAGACCGGATCCGCGTGGTCGGCCAGCCGTCGCGCGCCCCCGGCACGCACGGCATCTGCTGCGCCGAGATCACGCGCCCGGACGGCGGCCCGATTCAACCGGGCGACTAGGCGTCGGCATGGGAGCGGCCGGGCGCGCATTCACTTGGCGGCCCGGCCGTTCGACACGCGGGTCGTCACACCGCGGTCAATCGTTTCCCGGTGGCGGCGCCGGCCGTGGGTCGGCGTAGCCCGGATACCAGAACACCGCGTGGCAGTCCTCGCAGGCGAGATCCAGCTCGGTTCCGGCTACGAGCAGCGCGTCGACGTCGCGCGCCTCCACCGCGTCCAGCACCACGTCGCTGGTGGCGCGCAGCCCCCGCGACACCTCCACCCAGCCGTCCCAGTCTTCGTCGACCAGCTCCTGGATGGCGTCCGGATGGAGATCGATCCCCGGCAGCTCGGACCGTGACTCCGGGGCGGCGATGCGGCGTCCCTCGATCAGCAGCAGGTTAGACGCCTCGGCCAGCGTCAGCGCGTGGCGGCGCAGACGGAGCCAGTCCCCCTCGGTCTCGGGCCTGGTCTCCACGATGCCTTCCGCGGTCGCCTCGATGACCACCGCGTCCCACACCGCATCGGCGGCCGGGTCGATCAGCCACCGCATCAACTCCTCGACCGTTGCCGTCGGCTCCATGTCGGATGCCGGCTCGCTCGCGCAGCCCGAGGCGCCCGTTGCGAGCGCGGCCACCGCGATCAGGGCGTGCGTCAGTCGCAGGCGCGTCCGTTCACTTCTTTGCGTCATTCCCGACCGTAGAGTGCACACCGGGACCGTGCCGGCGCCGTGTCCGGCGAACGGGCAACCTGCCGCGAGGCGACCCCGGCCCGTCTAGAGGACCCCCGCCTCCTGCATCACGGCCTCGCACTTCCCGCGGATCTCGGTCGCGACCTCGAACGGGTCTCCCTGCTGGTACTCCGCGCGGAACAGCTCGACCGACAGTGCCCCGGTGAACTCCTTCTCGGCCAGCTTCTGCAGGATGCGGACCACCGGCGCGATGCCGTCGCCCGGGATGATCCGGGAGTCGTTGTTGATCAGCTCGCGCGGGCCGTCCAGCAGGTCCTGGAAGTGGGCGTGGGCCAGCTCGCCCGGCTCGAGCAGGTCGAGGTCCTCGAACTTGCTCAGGCCCGACCAGAAGTGGAAGAAGTCGATCATCGGCCGCACGTTGGGACGCGCCGCCGCGCGGATGACCTGCAGTGACGAGGTCAGCGTGGACAGGTGCGTCGACGTGCGGGTGAACTCGATCATCGCGGTCAGGCCGTACTCGGCCGCGATGTCGCCCGCCTCGCCGACGCAGTCCGGCGTCGCTGCGAAGTCGTCGGCGGTGACCGGCCGGTTGGTGACCGACGGCGAGTAGATCCGCGTCAGGCCCAGGTTGGCGAACTGATCGCAGCCGCGCCGCCATGCCTCCAGCGACTCGGCCCGTGCCGGACCCGGCAGCCAGATGTCCTGCAGCACGACCGCGGCGGACACCGGCGTCAGATCGAGGTCTTCGAGCAGCCGCCGGGCGGCCGGCAGGGTGTCGTTCTCAAGAAATGCCTGCAACTGCGGCGAGCCGAGCTCGACGTACCGGATGCCGGCCCGCGACCAGCCCTCGAGCGCGCCGCGGAGGCCGGCGCCGCTCGACGTGTTCTGGTGCATGGCGAGCAGCATCTTTCCGGGGTCGGCGGACTGCGCGGTGGCCACGCGCGCCAGGGAAGCGGCCAGGGGAGTCAGCAGCATCGATCTTCTCGTCAGCATGGTCGTGTCCTACCCTTCTATCTCCCTCCAGGTGCTCGATGAGGTCGTCCGGCCTCGAGGAACGCGGCCGTCCGGCCCCGCAGAGGCTATCACGGGTCGCTCGCCGCACCAATCGGAGCGGAGCGTCACTCCACGAAACGAATCACGGTGTTGCCATGGCCCCGCTCCAGCGGTGCCCCGGTCGCCAAGTGCTCCTGGTCATTCCGGTGCGAAGCGAACCACGGTGTTGCCGCGGCCCTGGTTCCGCTCGAACAGCTCGAAGGCCGCGATGAAGTCGTCGAGGGCATAGACGCGATCGGCCCGCGGCTGAATCACACTGGTTGCCAGGTAGTCCAGAATCTGCGCGACGTGCCGCTGGTGCTCCTCGGGATGGCGGGCCGCCCAGCCGGCCCAGATGCTCCCCATGACGACGGCCGCCTTGATGAGCAGCAGGCCTGGGCGAATCGGCTTCTGCCCCGCCGTGAAGCCGACCAGGCAGATCCTGCCGAGCGGCCGGATGGCCGAGACCAGCGCCGATTCGAACAGCTCGCCCTGGACCATGTCGACCACCACGTCGACGCCGTCCGGGTGGCCGAGTTCCTTCGCGGCTTGTCGAACGTCGTCCTTGAACCGCCGGTAGCTCTGGCGGTCGCGGCCGTAGCACAGCACGCGGTCGGCGCCCGCCGCGGCCGGCGGCTCCTGCTTCTCCGGCACGCTGACGCCGGCTATGACCTGCGCCCCCATCGCCTTGGCCAGCTCCACCGCCGCCATGCCGACCCCGCCCGACGCTCCGTCGACCAGCACGAGGCTGCCGGGGCCGACCTCGCCGAGGACCTTCAGCGAATGGTAGGCGGGGAAGAAGTTGCGTCCCAGGTTGGCGCAGCGCTCCAGGGGCACGCCGTCCGGGGCTTTCCAGACGCGTGCCGCCGGTATCTTCACCGCCTCGGCGAGCCCGCCGAGATTCATCTGGGCGATGACCCGGTCGCCGGTCCGCAGGTGATCGACGCCGTCCCCGACCTCCAGCACCGTTCCCGCCGAGTCCATGCCGGGCACGTAGGGCAGGTCCGGCTTGTGCTGGTAGAGCCCTTGCGCCTGCAGCGCGTCGGGATACTGCACGCCGGCGAAGTGCGTGCGGACCACGACGTGACCGGGCTCGCAGACCGGCGCGGGTATCTCGTCCAGCGACAGGACGTCGCGTAGCGGGTCGGGCTGGGGAACGGGTCTTCCGGTCTCGTCGAGGCCGGCGTAGCGGTGACAGCGGACTGCCTTCATCGTGTTCATGGCGATTCCGCGCATAGCTTACGGCATGGAGAGGGCTCCGAGCGGGTAGGATTGCCGCACGCATCCGGTCGCGCGGTGCGGCCGGTTTTGGAACATGGGAGCGTTCGCCAGATGGACAAGCAGAGATTCCTCATCACCGGCGCCAGCCAGGGCATCGGCGCCGCGCTCGTCTCGCTCGCCCGCCAGCAGGGGCACGAGGTGGTATTCACCGGCCGCGACCAGGTGCGCATCGACGGCGTGGCGGCCGAGAGCGGCGCCCACGGCATCCGCGCGGACGTCGCGCGCGCCGAGGACAACCAGCGCACGGTGCAGACGTGCGTCGACCGGATGGGCGGCATCGACGTGCTGGTCAACAACGCCGGTATCGGCTATCTCGCCGAGGTGGGCGAGATCGACATGGACGCCATGCGGTCGCTCTTCGACATCAACGTCTTCGGCCTCGTCGACCTGACGAACCGGGTGACGCCGCTGCTCAAGGCGCAACAGCACGGCTACATCTTCAACATCGCCTCGACCTCCGGCATGAAGGGCGCCAAGTCCGGCACCGTGTACGCGGCGAGCAAGTGGGCGGTGCGCGGGATCACGCAGTGCTGGCAGGCCGAACTGCGGCCGCACGGCGTGCACGTCACCTGCGTCTGCCCGTCCGAGGTGCAGACCGACTGGATGGGCCGCACCGGACGCAACAACCCGAACAAGCTGTACGCCATCGACATCGCCGAGGCCATCATGGCCGTGCTCGGCATGCACCCGCGCGCGCTCTGGCCGGAGTTCGCGGTCTTCGCCAACAACCCCTGGAAGGAAGACTGAGGCCGCCGCGTGCTGCTGCGCATGGCGGTGCTCGAGCGCATCGTCAGCGGCGAGATCTCGCTGGTGTTCCGCCGCTGGCGCAAGCCGACCGTTCGCAGCGGCGGCAGCCTGCGCACCGCGCTCGGGGTACTTCGGATTCTGGACGTCGCGTCGGTGACCGAGGCGGACATCTCGGAGGCGGACGCAGCCCGGGCGGGGGTCTCCTCGCGGGCTGCTCTATTGGAAGGACTCGGCGCGCGGGAGGGACAGGTCTATCGCATCGCCGTGGAGTACGCGGGCACGGACCCGCGCGTCGCCCTGCGGCAACAGGACGACCTGTCGGCCGCGGAGATCGAGCAGATCATCGGAAAGTTGCAAAGGCTCGATGCCCGGTCGCGGGCCGGTCCGTGGACGGCGCGCGTGCTGGCGGCGATCGAGGAACACCCCGGCGTCGTCAGCGGGACGCTGGCCGAACGCCTGGGTTGCGAGAGGGACTGGCTGAAGCCGCAGGTGAGGAAGCTGAAGAACCTCGGGCTGACGATCAGCCTCCAGATCGGCTACGAGCTCTCGCCGCGCGGGGGAGTCGTGCTGAATCGCCTGCGTGGTGAAGGCCGGTCGTAGGAGGTCCCCGGCTGGTTCACGGTCAGCCGGACGATGGCCCGCAGTCTGTGGACGGCCGGATTTTACGCTGTTGAGTAATTTTACTCAGTAGTGTAATTTCGGTCGATGACCCGCTTCCAGCGCGACCAGGTCGCCACGCTGGTGCGCCGGTTGGCCGAACCGCCCCACTTCATCATCGCGCTGTTCGGTCCGCGCCAGACCGGCAAGACGACCATCGTCCGGCAGGCGCTGAGACGGATAGATCGGCCGAGCCAGTACCTCGCGGTCGACGAACCCGACCCGCCGGAACTCGGTATCCCATCGATTGCTGGCGCTACGACTCTTCGGCGGCCGCAGGTGCGAGACACGGAATGGCTGGTGCTCAACTGGGAGCACGCCCGCCGGGAAGCCGAACGGTCACCCAACGGTTTCATCCTCGTCCTGGACGAGATCCAGAAGATTCCCCAGTGGTCCGGGACCGTTAAAGGGCTCTGGGATGCAGACCGGGCCGTGGATCGCCCACTGCACGTGGTCATCCTGGGATCGGCGCCGCTGCTCATGCAGTCCGGATTGACCGAAAGCCTGGCCGGACGCTTCGAACCGATCCGGGTGACGCACTGGTCGTTCCTGGAAATGGCGGATGCATTCGGTCTGGACCTGCCGGGTTACCTCTACTTTGGCGGCTACCCGGGCTCTGCCGCGCTGGTTCGGGATTCGACGCAATGGCGCGACTATATCCTCCGCGCGCTCGTCGAGCCCAACATCGAGCGTGATCTGCTGGCCATGACGCGAGTGGACAAGCCGGCGCTGCTGAAGCGGCTGTTCGCGCTGGGGGCGAGCTGCTCCGGCCAGATTCTCTCCTACACGAAGATGCTGGGGCAGCTTCAGGATGCCGGCAATACCACGACGCTGGCGCGCTACATCGAGCTGCTGGAGAACGCGGGGCTGCTCGCCGGGCTGCCGAAGTACGCCAGCCGCCCGCATAGGCGGGGATCGAGCCCGAAGCTTACGGTGCTCAACACGGCGCTGATGACGGCCGGCTCCGGGTACGGGTTCAAGGAGGCGTGCGCCGACCGCACCTTCTGGGGGCGCATTGTCGAGAGCGCGGTAGGGGCGCACCTGCTTAACACGGCGACCTCCGACATCCGCGTGTACTACTGGCGAGACGGTCAGCACGAGGTCGACTTCGTCCTGCGCCGCGGGCCGCGGTTGGTCGGCATCGAAGTGAAGAGCGGTCCGAGACGCGGGTCGCTGAGCGGCCTGCAAGAATTCGCCAAGCGTTTCGGGCCTCAGCGCACCCTGGTCGTCGGAGAAGGCGGTGTTCCCCTCAACGAGTTCCTGGCGGCGTCAGCCGGCGATTGGTGCGAAGAAGCATGAGCTGCATCGTTCCGCGCACCTGCACGAGGGTGCTACCAGACGACGCCCAACAGAAGACGGAAGCCGGTTCCCAACCGCTCGCGGACTTCCGGACGGTGTCGGCCTACGTGTTGCTGGGAGACCCGGGCTCCGGCAAGAGCACGTCGTTCGAAGCGGAATGTGACACGCTCGGCGACGAGGCGTGTCTCGTACCGGCGCGTGACTTTCTCGCTTTCAATTCGGATGCACATCCCGAGTGGCATGGAAGGACGCTCTTCATCGACGGACTCGACGAGGTGAGGGCCGGGGGCGGCGACGCGCGGACGCCGTTCGATGCCCTGCGCGGCCGTCTCGACGCGCTCGGTAGACCGCGTTTTCGCCTGTCTTGCCGCGAGGCGGACTGGCTCGGGACGAACGACCGCATGAACTTGGCCAAGGTGTCTCCGGATGCCGACCTGACCGTGTTGCGTCTGGATCCGCTCGCTGAAGATGACATCGAGCGAATCTTGAACGCCCGTTCCGGCATCGACGATGTCCGTTCGTTCATCACTACGGCCAAGGAGAAGGGAGTCGTCGGACTCCTCGCGAATCCTCAGTGTCTGACCATGCTGGCCGACGTCGTGACGAGCGGAGGAGGCTGGCCGGAGGGCCGTCTGCAACTCTTCGAGCAGGCTTGCCGGCTGGCACTGCGCGAGCATAGTGAGGAGCACAGGGCCGCAGAAAGGGTATCGGCGGAGACGACACCGGAAGGCGAGCTACTGGACGCCGCTGGGAGGCTGTGTGCACTGCTTCTCATCTCAGGCGCCGCCGGTTGTACGACTGCGCCCGATCGGGAGGACGCCGACTACCCGGATCTCAGCCGGTCCGCGCGAGAGTACCCGGGACAGGGTGGCCAGCTCCTTTGCACAAAGCTGTTCACAGCCGTAGCCGAAGGTCGCTTTCGGCCGGTTCATCGTCACGTTGCCGAATTCCTGGCCGGCAGATATCTGGCAAGGCTCATCGATGGCGAGGAGCGAAACGGTCGACGAGGCCGACAGGGCATCCCGGCACGGCGCGTCGTTGCCTTGATGACAGGTCACGACGGTGAGGTCGTGACGGCGCTCAGAGGGCTGTCCGCCTGGGTTGCGGCATGCTCTCGAGACGTCCGGAGGGCACTCATCGAGCGGGATGCCATCGGCGTGACGCTGTACGGCGACGCGAGCACGTTCTCGGCGGGAGAAAAAGTCGAGCTCCTGAAATCGCTCGCCGCGGAAAGCGGCAAACTGGTGGAACATCTCCGGGAGGCGGCATTGAACCCCACAAGGTCGATCTCGGCCGCGGGAACACTCGTCGCACCCGAAACCGAGAAGGCGCTCAGAGGCATCCTGCTCGATCCGCGCCGCGAAGACGGGCAGCAGACGTTTGTTCTGTTCGTCCTGCATGCGTTGCAGCACGGCGCTAGCCTTCCTGGCCTGACCGACGCACTGCTCCAAGTCGTCCGCGACGACGATCGCTGGCCAGGCGTTCAGCGCAGGGCGCTGGATGCGCTCTTGCATGGTGGGCGGGGCGACGAGGAGTTCATCGCGTCGCTCAGGGCGTTGTTGAAGGAAACTCATGCTGGAGATATCTCCGATCCTGACGACTACCTTCTTGGCACGCTGTTGACGGAGCTCTATCCCGGGCACTTGTCTCCCCCCGACGTTTGGCTCCATCTCACGGATTCGGCAAGCGATTCCCTTGGTTGGTACTACTCGTTTTGGGTATCTCATCTGGTGGACAACTGCCCGGAGGTCGAGCTTGCGGAGCATCTCGATGTTGTGGTTGCACGGCAGCAGGAGATGGCGTCTGCCCTGAAGAGTCGCGGTCTGCAGGATGTGCCCGGTGCTCTCCTGGCACGGGGCCTAGAGGTGCACGGTGACCAGATCGAGACAGAACGCCAGTACGACTGGTTGGGGCTCGCCTTTAGAGGGGATCCAAGTGGCGACGCCATTGCGCGAGTCCGTACCTGGTTGACGCAACACCCGGACACTCAGAAGGCGATTCTCCTGGAGGGGCTGGAGCGAGCCTCCAAGCTCGACGACGATGAATTCTGGCGATGTTCTGGGGAGAGTGAGCGACGTCGCTACCGAGCGGATCTTCCATCGGATTTCGGATCCTGGTGCATGGAACACGCCACGGCATGGGTAGACCGGGACCGCCGCGTAGCGGAGTACTTTCTTTGGCGAGCTCGAAACTCGGCGCATGGAGGCGCTGGAGCGCAGCGACCGTCCCTTGAAGTTCTGGAGCGACGTGCGCGGGAGCATGTTGTTCTGAACGCGATCTGGAGAGCGATTTCCGACGCCGAAGCGAAGAATCGGCAGGAAATGGAGCGACTGGAACGAGAGCATCGACGCTACGGTAATGAGGAGGAGCAGCGGCACCGGGAGTGGCTCGACTGGGTCCGCCCCAACGCGACTGCGCTGCGCGAAAACCGCTGTGAACCGGCATTGCTCCATCAGTTGGCAACCGCGTACTTCGGCTACCTTGTCGGTGCTGAAGGCGCTGATCCTCGGACTCGGCTGAAGCGTATTCTCAGGAACGACGGCGATCTGGAGGATGCCGCATTGTGCGGACTGCGCGGCGCGATTCGTCGTGACGATCTTCCCGACACTGCAGAGATCCTCCGGTTGCGAGACGAGAATCGTGAGCATTTTCTCGGGTGGCCTGTTCTTGCGAGTCTTTCGGAGATCTGCGCGGCAGAGCCCGGCAAACTGGATGAGCTGAGCAGAAATCAGGTACAGACGGCGCTGGCGTTCTATTTCTGTGCACACGGCTTGGCCGAGCCGCCGTGGTACCGGTGGGCGATTCGCTCGTGTCCACGCGTTGTATCGGACGTGCTTGTCCGGGTTGCGAAACCCCTGCTGCGGCGAGGTGAGGAGGGTGTCAGCGGTGTCCGAGAGGTCGCCAATAGAGTCGACCACGCTGACGTAGCTCGATACGCAGTGCTGCCGCTCCTGCGGGCCGCCGCGGTTCGCGGAAGGGTCGGGCACCGTGATCTGAGCGGGCTGCTCTGGGCCGCCCTCCGCTACTCGGAGCGGGAACCACTACTGATACTGATCGAACGGAAGTTGTCTCGGAGGAGCATGAACGTCGCGCAGCGTGCGAGTTGGCTTGCCGCGGGTCTCGTCGCGGCGCCGGAAGACTACATCGAGCCGCTGGAGAGGTACGTGGGCAACGATGAGAGACGTGCGGAGCGCGTTGCGAAGTTCTTCGACGCCGGTGCAGCGCCGCCGACCCGGGTGGAGGAGTGGAAAGGAAAGACCTTCTTTGCCCAGGGTTCAGACGAGTCGCATCGGGTTTCAGTAGCATCATTCTGGGCCGAGCGATTGGTAGCAGGTGTGCTGCATCGCCTCGTCCGCTTGACGGGACGTGCTGCTTCCTCCCACGCCAGTTTCAGCTATCTGATACAGGCCCTTGCAGTACTGCCAGACGTAGAGGCGGGGGAAGCGCTGCAGGCGCTGGTGTCGGAACCGGCGTTGTCCCGCTGGCGAGACGAAATGATGCAGGCGCGGGACAATCAGCGCGTAGTCCGCCGGGATGCTGTCTATCGGCACCCGGATGTCGAGCAGGTCTGCCGGACGCTGGACGGCGGCGCGCCGGCGAACGCGGCCGACCTGGCCGCGCTCGTCACGGACCGGCTCGGCGAACTCGGTCAATGGATTCGGAACGGCAACACGGACGACTGGTGCCAGTACTGGAACGAAGACCGGCATGGTCGCCCGCGTGAACCGAAACACGAGGAGTCCTGTCGGGACGCGTTGTTGTCGGACCTGCGGCAGCGTCTTCGGAACGACGCCGAGGCCCAACCCGAAGGGCATTGCGCCAACGACAAACGGGCCGACATCCGCATCTCGTGTCGTGACTTCCAGATTCCCGTCGAGATCAAGAAGAACTCGCATCCGAAGCTGTGGAGCGCGCTCACGGATCAGTTGATCGCCCAGTACACCCGCGATCCGGCGACGGACGGGTACGGGATTTACTTGGTGCTGTGGTTCGGGGAGGTTAACGGGTATCGCACGCCGCCGCCTCCATCCGGCGTCCGTCCCGATAACCCCGAGGCACTGAAGGCGCGCCTGGAAGAAGCACTGACCCCGGAAGAGGCCCGCAAGATCTCGGTCTGCGTGATCGACGTCAGCGCACCGGTTGCCAAGCCGCAATAGGCGAGCCGTGTCGCGTCCCGGACGGTCCGCGCAGCCCCGTAACCGGAGTTCGCGGGTCTCGAACAGCGAGTCGCGCCGGCGCCCTCCGGTTACCCGTTCAGGTCGACCACCCCCCGACCCACCATCTTCCCCGCCAGAATCCGGTCGATGGCGTCCGACAGCGTGTCGAGGGTGAGCGGCACGGCCAGCGCGTCCAGCCCGTCGAGCTTCCAGGGCCCGGCCAGCTTGCTCCAGATCTCCGCCTTCTGCGGCAGCGGCAGTTCCACCGAGTCGATCCCGAGCAGGTTGACATGCCGCAGGATGAACGGGAAGACGGTGGCGGGGATCTCGGGCGACGCCACCAGGCCGCACGCGGCGAGGCTGGCGCCGTAGCGCAGCGACTTGATCGCGTTGAACAGGATGGGGCCGCCGACCGTGTCGACCGCGCCGCCCCAGCGCGGCTTCAACAGCGGCCGGTCCGCGCCCTGCAGGGCGTCCTCGCGCGACAGAATCTCCCGCGCGCCGAGGCCGCGCAGGAAGTCGTGGCTCGCTGTCTTGCCGGTGACCGCGTGCACCTCGTAGCCGAGATGCGCGAGCAGCTTGACGGCGATCGAGCCGACCCCGCCGGTGGCGCCGGTGACGAGCACGGGGCCGCCGTCCGGCCGCATGCCCGACGCCTCGAGCTTGTGGACGCACAGCGCGGCGGTGAATCCGGCGGTCCCGAGGATCATGCTGGAGCGGGCGTCGAGGCCGTCCGGCAGCGGAATGGCCCAGCCGGCCGGGATGCGGATCTTCTGCCCGAAGCCGCCCGGCGTGTTCATGCCGAGGTCGAAGCCGATGGCGACGACCGCGTCCCCCGGCGAGAAGTCGCTGGACGCCGACTCGACCACCGTGCCCGCCGCGTCGATGCCCGGCGTGTGCGGGAAGTTGCGGGTGACGCCCGGATTCCCGGTCGCCGAGAGCCCGTCCTTGTAGTTGAGCGACGACCACGCCACGTCGATCAGCAGTTCGCCGGCGGGAAGGTCCGCGACATCGCGCTCGACGATGCTGCGGGGGAACCGCCGGTCTGCGGTCTTCTCGACTCGGAACGCGCGAAACGACGTCATCTCTTCTCCTTGCTGTGCCCGGCCCTGCACGCGCGCTGCCTGTGCACGCGGGCGTCGGCGCGCACCAATCTACGCCATCCGTGAAGTCCGGGTCGAGCCTGTGTGTCGCGTGCTGCTGGCGCCGGGTCGGGACGGCGTCATTCCTGTCGCAGGACATTCATCGGATCGAGCTGCGCGGCACGCCGCACCGAGGCGAGAGTGGTCGTGAGTCCGACGAGTGCGACAACGAGCGCTCCCGGCGCGAGCAGAAGGAACTGGAAGACCCATTCGCTTCTGCCGCCGGTTTCCCAGCCGGCGATCCAGGTGCTCCAGGCGGCGATGCCTGCAACGCCCGCGATGGTCCCCAACGCGAGATGGCGGATCGCTCGCCACAGCACCAGCCAGCGGACCTGCGCCGGTTGTGCGCCCAGCGTCATCCGGATGGCGATTTCGCGAAGACGCTGCTGGATGGCGTGCGAGGTCACCGCGTAGAGGCCCGCCGTCGAGAGGATGAGGGCGATCAGCGCAATGGTCCACAGCGTCGCCTGGGCCGTGCGGCCGTTCCAGGAAGCGCGGTGGAGCGCCTGCTCCATCGTGGCTACACGGAACAGCGGGAGATCCGGATCGATCTGCCGGACCGTTTCGCGAACCCGGGACGCTGCCGCCGTCGGATCGCCCGGCGAACGAACGACGAGCGTCGCCGTCCGGGGCGGGTCGGCGCGGTACGGCAGATAGACCAGCGGGTCGGGGCTGCCGCGCCCGAGCCGTTGTCGCATCGTCGGCGCCACACCGACGACGGTCAACCAGGCAGCCTGGGGGTCGCCCACATCCTGCGTCTCCGTCACGAACCTGATGCGGCGGCCGAGCGGCTCCTCGTCCGCGAAGTGGATCTCGACGAACCGCGCATTCACGATGGCGGCGGCGGACTCCGATGCACCGTCGCGCTCGGAGAAGGGCCGTCCCCGCAGCAGCGGTACGCCGAGGGTGTCGAAATAGCCCGGCCCGGTCGCCAGGGTCAGGACGGTCGGAAGTACGTCGGCCGGCGCCACCGGTCGCTGGTCGATGATGACCTGGCGTTCCGTCGTACCGCCTCGTCCGCCCCCCGGCAGGGCGTTGACGATCGCCGCCGTCGTCCCGCCGCGGGAGGCGAGCCGATCGCGCACGTCCTGGAAGAACCCGGCGCGCGCCGCGGGTGTCTCGTACCGGCTTGTGGTCAGGTTCACCTGTGCGGTCAGGACACCCGACGTGTCTACCGCGGTGAACGTGCGTCGCGCATCGAGAAAGCTCACCACGGAGCCGGAGACCGCCGCCAACAGGATGAGCGTCAGGCCGAACTCCGCCGTCAGGAACACGCTGGTCAAGCGACTGGTGCGCCGGCTCGCGCCGGTGCGCGCGCCGTGCCGGAGCGACTCGGCGCCGGCGCGCGACACCGAAAGGGCCGGGATCAGACCGAAGAGAAACACGGTTGCGCCGCCGATGCCGCTCATCGCTGCGAACACCGGGATGTCGAAGTCGAAGGTGATCCAGTACCCCAGCATGCCGTCGGGAATGGCGTTGTCGAGCGCCTGGAGGCCGAGCATGGCGAGACCGCTGCCAACCAGCACGCCGAGAGATGCCAGCAGTGTGCTCTCGATCAGCAATTGCCGGATGACGCGCCACCGGCCGGCGCCGAGCGACATCCGCACCGCGATTTCATGGCCGCGCCGCGTCCCCTGCATGAGCAGCAGGTTGGCGGCGTTGGCGCAGGCAATCAGAAGGACCAGGACGCCGGTCGAGAGAAACGCGAACCACGTGGGGTCGCTTGCATCGCTGCCGACGAATCGATCGGGAACGGTCACCGCCACGTGCCGAACGTCGTCGTGGGTGTCCGGATGGTCGCGGGCGAGCGCGATCGTGATCGCGTCGATCTCGGCTGCCACCCGCGCGACGGTAGCGTCTTCGGCCAACCGGCCGATGACCTCGAAGCCGCGAGCGTTCCTGGGTTGCTCCTCCAGGCCTCGAATCTGGGAAACCGGCTGCCAGAGATCGGCCAGTCGCGGAAACCGGAAGCCGTCCGGCATGACGCCGATCACGGCCGCCGGCTCGCCGTCGATGCGGATCACGCGACCCACCACGCCCGGATCGCCGCCGTAACGGTCGCGCCAGGCGTGCTCGGCGAGGATGACCACCCACGGGGCGCCGGGCCGATCGTCGGCGTCCCGGAAATTGCGGCCGAGGATCGGGGTCTCACCGAGGAGGTTCAGACCGGACGCCGAAATGAAGGCCCGTTCGAATCGCGCCGGCGCCACGTCGTCGTCGCCAATCGCGACCGGCCCCGCGCGGTAGGCCGCCAGGGCGCTGAAGGACGTCGTGCTATCACGAATATCCTCGAAGTCGGCGAACGAGACGCCTCCCCGCCGTGCGCGCGCGTCACGCGTCGAGATGTGCACGACGCGCTCCGGGTCGTCGATGGGCAGACTCCGCAAGGTAATCGCGTAGAACATCACGAAGAACTGCGTCGTGACGCCGATCCCGAGCGCAAGGACCAACACGGTGACGATGGTGAACGACCGATTCCTGGCCAGCAGTCGTGCAGCAAAACGGATGTCCTGCCAAGCCTCTTCGAGCCCCCGCGTGGGACGCGTGTCGCGGCACAGTTCCTTGACCTGGTCGAGCCCCCCGAAGTCGAGGCGCGCACGGCGGCGCGCCTCCCGTTCCGGCATCCCGGCGCGGACGTGGTCGGCCACCTGCCGTTCGACGTGGTCGCGCAACTCGGCGTCGAGCTGGTTCTCGAGCCGGTCGCGATTGCGTAGCCGCCGCCACCAGCTCAACGTGCACCTCCGCCGGCGGTCCGCAGGATGTGACTGACCGCCCCGGCGAATCGGACCCGGCTTTCCGTCTCTGTCCTCGGTTGGGCCCGGCTTTTCGGCGTCAGCCGGCAGAACTTCGCGTCGCTCTGCGGCCGATCCGCCCTGTGCTCCTTCGGTACTTGACACCTCATACTTCTACATGTACTGCATAACATGTAGAAGTTCAAGGTGTTCGGACTCAGGCGTGACCTAGCAGTCCGTGGTGAAACCCCGGTCGCACCGAGAGCGGCGAGGCGCCCGCGTGGCAAGGCGCGACGAGGGACCATATCGGTCGGCAAGACCTTTCTGTGCCGGTCCCTGCCCGACGTCGAGTACTTCGATTGCGAGCTGCCGGGCACGCGGCGCACGCTGGAGGACCCCGAGCGGTTTCTCCGCGACGTTGCCGGCCGGCGGATCATCTGCGGGACGAGGACAGGGGCGCGCTAGGGGAGCACTACGTGCATACGTACGTCAAGATATACGTGGGAACACTAATGATGCGTGTCTTCGCGAAGGATGGGCCGTCGATGCAGAGAATTCGGAAGGCTATCGAACAGCGATTGGGAGTCGGACTGCTTCTCGCGACCGCAACCGCGGCCCCGGCAACGGCCCAGACAGTCGGCGAGATAGGCGGCGCGGTGACGGACACGCAGGGCCTCGCGGTGCCCGGCGTGACGGTGACGCTGGCGGGGGAGGCGCTGATCGGGCCGCAGACGGCGGTGACCCTGGTCGACGGCTCGTACCGGTTCCGCGCGCTCGGACGCGGGTCGTACGACCTGACGTTCGAGATCCCCGGGTTCCGGACGCTCGTGCGCGAAGGCGTGATCGTCGAGGGCAGCCGCGCCGTTCGCATCGACGCGGCGCTGGACCTGGCGACAGTGGCCGAGACGATCACCGTCTCCGGCGACGCGCCGGTGGTCGACCTGAAGACCACCGCGCTCGTGAACGACTTCGGCGTCGAGGAACTGCAGGACGTGCCGTCCGCCACCGATGTCTGGGCCGTGCTCGGCCAGACCCCCGGGGTCCGGATGCGCGGCTTCGACGTCGGCGGCTCGCACAAGAGCCAGCAGACCGGATACGAGAGCTTCGGTATCCGCGACCAGAACCGGGTGCTCGCCGACGGGGTGGACACCACGGAGGGCGAGGGGGGCACCGGCTTCTACTTCGACTACTACTCGATCGGCGAGTTCACGACGACCGCGGCCGGCGCCGACGTGCAGATGACCGCGCCCGGGTCGCTCGTCATGATGACCATGAAGAGCGGCGGCAACGACTGGAGCGGGATGTTCCACGGCGACTACGAGCACGAGAGCTTCGTGGGCGAGAACATCGACGACGCGCTGGGCTCGCGCGGATACACGGGCAACCCGAACCTGCTCTTCTTCGAGACCCACGCCGACCTCGGGGGCCCGATCGCGCGCGACCGCGCCTGGTTCTACGGGTTCTACAACCACTTTCGCATCGACAAGGCGGTGTCCGGAGTCGACCGCGCCGTCGCGACGGATCTCGGCGACTTCGACCAGCTCGGAGGCAAGGTCACCGTGCAGGCCAGCCGGCGGGACCGCTTCATCGGCTATACCAACTGGGGCCTGAAGCAGAAGCCCAAGCGAGGGTTGTCGACCGACGTCGGGCCCGACTCGGTGCTGGCCCAGGACAGTTGGAGCTGGGCGCACAAGGCCGAGTGGCAGCGCGTCTGGAGTGACCGCACCTTTACCGCGACGGCCCTCAAGCACTTCGGTTTCGGCTGGCCGATGGTGCCGCAGGTGGATCCGGCGCAATCCCCGCCGCGGCTCGACACCGCGACCGGCCGCCTGAGCGGGGCGGGCTGGTTCCCGGGCGTCAACGGGCCGCCGCCGTTCACGTTTCGCCGCTGGAAGCCGCAGGTGACGGTGACCGCGAACCACTACACGCCGGCGTTCGGCGGCAGCCACGACATCAAGGCGGGCTACGAGTTCCAGATCGACAGCAGCCGCTTCGGGTCGAACGCCAACTCCGGGCACGTCCGCTACCTGGACGACAGCGCCAACGCGCGTCCCTTCAACGTCGACCGCATCACGCTCTACAGCATGCCGGAAGAAGGCGAGATCTCGTCGGACGATCGGAACCGGCACCACGCGCTGTTTCTGCAGGATACGTGGCGTCCGACCGACCGCCTGGCCCTCAACCTGGGCGTGCGGTACGAGCAACAGCACACGTATTTCCTGGGGGCGACGGCGGCGCCCTTCTTCGCCGACATCTTCCCGTCGGGAGCGACCGCCGGGCGGACGAACGTCGTCTGGAACACCTGGTCGCCACGGATTGGCATGACGTTCGCCTTCGCGCCGCGGACGGTGCTCAAGGGGCACTACGGGCGCTACTACGTGAACCTGGCCGATGCCCATGCCGCCGCCAACCCCGGCGGTACCGCCTGGGTGCGCTACGACTTCCTCGATTCCGACGCCAACGGCCTCTACGACGGGCCGGACGAGCTTGGTACGGTCCTGGCCCAGCAGGGCGCTGTCGGGGCAATCGCGACCGAAGGGACGCCGGTGGATCCCGATCTGGCCACGGAGTACGTCGACGAAATCAGCACGTCGTTCGAGCACGAGGTGGCGGCCGACACTTCCGTTCGCGTGTCCTACGTGCGCAAGGATCTGAACGGCGACAGCGGGCTGTGGAACGTAGCGCAGCAGACAGCGCTTCTCGACGGGCGCGGCATTTCCTGCACCGAAGATCCGGACTGGGCCTGTCCGCTGAACGCCCTGACCGGGACGCCGTTGCGGGTCCAGCGGGTGCCGGCCGGCATCGCCGGTGTCGTCGACACCCGCATCGCCGCGTTCCCCGGCATGGGGGCCGATTACGACACGTTCCAGCTCGCAGTGAACCGGCGTTTCTCGAGCGGCTACCTGCTGCAGGCAAGCTTCGACTACCAGTGGCGCGACGAGTTCCGCGCGGCCGCCGGCGAGTCGCGCAGCCCGCTCTTCGCCGAGCCGCTGGTCGTCGGGGCAGGGGGGCATGGCCGCATCTGGCAGAACCACAGCCTCGATGTCGACTTCCGCCAGCAGACCACCAACTGGGGCGGGCGGTTGCTGGCCCGGGTGCCCCTGCCCTACGGCGTCGGCTTTTCCGCCAATGTCCGGCACCAGAGCGGCTGGCCCTACGCGCTGATCCAGCGGGTGGACATCCCGGGCGTCGGCACCAACCAGCCGATCTTCCTGAGCAATCTGTCCGCGAACCGGTCGGAGAACGTGACGCTGGTGGACCTGCGCGTGGAGAGGGTGCTCGACCTGGGGACCGGCAGCCGGCTCACCCTGATGGCCGACGTCTACAACGCGCTCAATTCCAACGCGGTGACCAACTTCTCGTTGCGCACCGGCGACGACGAGCGGGTCATTGCGGCCCTCGACCCGGTCGCGCTGAAGCTGGGGGCGCGGTTCCAGTTCTGACGCGGCCGGAAGCGGGCCATCGTGTTACGCTGAAATCGTGCTCGATACGCACGCGATCACTCGTACGTTGACCGGTGCCGGCCTCACTGCCGAGCAGGCTGACGCCATCACCGGCGCGGTGCGCCAGGCCGCCGAGCACGACACCGAGACGCTCTCCACCAAGGCCGACCTGCATGCGCTCGAGGCCCGCCTGACGTGGCGCTTCGAATGGGCGATGCTGCTGCAGACTTTCGCGATCCTCGGCGCCGTCTTCGCGATGTTGCGACTACTGGCGTGAGTCGCGGCCGCGAAACCCCTGATCGGTGTTCGACGGCGCCCGGCCGAGCGCCGCGCGCGCACACAGCCCGCCGGCGAGCAACCCGAACAGGTGCGCCTCCCACGACACCTGATCTCCGCGTGGGAGGACGCCCGCGATCATCCCGCCGTAGACGACGACAACGACGATCGCGACGGCTATGGACTGCAGGCTCCGTTCGTAGTACCCGCGGGCGACCAGCAAGCCGAAGTAGCCGAAGATGAGACCGCTGGCGCCGATGTGCGCCGCGCTCCTTCCGAACACCCACAACCCGAGGCCGCCGAGCACGACGATGGCCAGCGTCACCGCGAAGTAGTAGGCGACGCCGCGGGCGACCACCATGCCGCCCAGAATCAGCAACGGGACGGTGTTCGCGAGGAGGTGTGTGAACGAGCCGTGTACCAGGGGCGTGCTGAGAATGCCGGGCAGGCCCTCGATGCGGCGCGGCACGAGAGCCAGTGCGTAGACGAGACGCTCGTCCACGAACAGGCCGTACAGGGACACCGCCCAGACGAGGGTCAGAGACCCGAGCAGGATGGCGGCACGGGATTTCCAGGAGGTCAGATCGATCATGAAGCGCGGTTCCTCTATTCGATCATGCTCGAAAGCAGGGCGTCCTCCAAGTGGTCCGGACAAGCCGGGTTGCCCGGATTTCGGTGCTGCGCGGGGTTCCGCCACGGACTGCCAGGCGAGGTTCACGGGGAGAGGTGTTGTCCTCCGAGGCACTGGGCATCGCGGGTCGCGATTCACATAAATTAGGTATAGATAATTTTTATTATAATTCAATTGAATAAAATGTCGTGTCTTGCCACAATGAGATGTGGCTCGTCGAGGACGGCTGCCGACCTCGTGTCCGAGTTGCAGCGGTGACCTGCGGGTGGCGCGGCTCGTGTGTCCGGACTGCGAGACTGCGGTGCAGGGCGACTACCTGTTGCCTGCGCTGTCGCGGCTCGGCAGCGAGGATCAGCAGTTCGCGCTCGCTTTCATCCTGCGCAGCGGCAGCCTGAAGGAGATGGCGAAACTGTACGGCGTGTCGTATCCGACCGTCCGCAACCGGTTGGATGACCTGATCGCGCGCCTGAGCGCGATCATCGAATCGCAGGAGGCGGAGGCGGCGGCAGAAGACGCCGCCGGAGTTGACGCTGATGGCGGAGGCGGATGAGGAGACACCGATCCCACCGATGACAGCCCCGACGCCGCAAGCGAAGACGCCGAGGCCGCAGGAGGGGGGACGCGATGCCGCAGGCAACGACCCATGGCGCCGTGGTTCCGCGAGAGATGACCGTCGCCCGATGGCTGTTCAATCCGTTCGTCCGGGTCGCCGGGGAGCAGGCGCTGGCGATTGGACTGATCGTGATCGTCGCCAGCGGACTGGCCGCGGCCGCCGCCGGCGTTCACTTCGACGGACTGCTCGACTTCCACCCGGGGTACCGCGTGTCGTTCTGGGTGCCGATCGTCGAAGGCCTCTTGAACTGGTCCGTGATTGCGGTGCTTCTGGTGCTGGTCTCGTTCCTCGTCGCGCCGCGAACCGTGCGCGTCGTCGACATCGCCGGCACGCAGGCCCTGGCGCGGTTCCCGCTGCTTCTCGGTGCACTGGCCTGCGTACCGGGGCCGGTTCGCGAGGCCAACGACAAGCTGGTCGCCGCCGCGGTCGAGGGTCGGATGGTCACGCCACCGGCTGCGAGCCTCGTCGCGGGACTGTTTGCAGGCATCTGTGCGATCTGGATGGTCTGGCTCATGTGGAAGGCGTTCTCGGTCTCCTGCAACCAGCGCGGAGGCCGAGCTGTGGCGATCTTCGTGGCGGCCGTCATCGCCGGCGAGGTGGCGACGAAGTTCCTGCTGGGCCGGTTGCTCGGGGGCTTGGCGGCCGCGGGTGTACCCGGAGGGGGAAACTGATGCTCCGTGTTGCGGGAACAACCGATGCCGCATGCGACGACGCAGAGAGCAGATCACTGTCGTCGAGGACATTGCCGGTAGTCGTGCTTGCTGCACTGGCCGCCGGGGCCGCCGGTTGCGGTGACGACGGCGGCCGCCCGACCGCGCCGACGCCTACCGTCCCGCCGGTTGTCGACACACAGTCGGACGAGGAGGCGGCGCGGCAGTCGGCCGATGCATGGCTGTCGCTTCTCGATGCCGGGGACTACTCGGCAGCGTACGATGCGACCGGCAGCTTCTTCCGGAAAGAGGTCACGGCCGAGGAGTTTCTGAGCAAGATGGAAGAACGGCAGACAATCCTGGGCGCGGTCGAGTCCCGTACCCTGGACAGCATGCAACGCCTGTCCACGGTTCCCGATGCGCCGCCCGGTGACTACTTCGTATTCGAGTTCGACGGCGTCTACGAGCTGCGGCCGAACGCGCGCGAGCGGGTCACGGCGGTGTCGGAGTCCGACGAATGGCCGGTCGTCGGCATCTACCTCATTCGCTGACTGCTTGTTCCCGCGTCCAGTGGCAAAAGACCTCGATCGCGCGAGCCGGAGGCGGGACAGTTGCTAGTGGTATGTCACTAAAATAGCTTTACAGTTGGAGCGCCGGGTAGTATACCTGCGGGCATGAACAACCCCGCCGCCCCGCTGCTGCTCAGTCACGACGACCGGAACATGCTGACGAAGTGGGCGCACAGCGCAACCGCACCGCATCGCGTGGTGACCCGCGCCAGGGCCTTGCTGATGGCCGGTGACGGTGTGGCGAATACTCGCATCGCCACCACACTCGGTATCGGCCGACCGACGGTGTTGAACTGGCGAGGGCGGTTCCTCATCGATGGCCTCGATTCGGTGGGTGAGGTGCGCCCCGGCCGCGGTCGCAAACCCGAGATCACAGCCCACCAGGTGCAGGAAATCGTGCATGCCACGTTGCACGAGACGCCGCCGGGCGCCACCCACTGGAGTTGTCGCTCGATGGCCAAGGCGGCGGGCGTGAGCCGCTCGACCGTCCAGCGCATCTGGGACGCGCACGGCCTGCAGCCGCACCGCATCACGACGTTCAAGTTGTCGAAAGACCCGGCCTTCGTCGCGAAGCTGACCGACGTCGTCGGGCTCTACCTGAACCCGCCGGACAAGGCCGTGGTGCTTTGCGTGGACGAGAAGAGCCAGATTCAGGCTCTGGACCGCACACAGCCGGGCCTGCCGATGAAGCCGGGCCGGCGCGGCACCATGACCCACGACTACAAGCGGCATGGCACGACGACGTTGTTCGCCGCGTTGAACGTGCTGACCGGCGAGGTCATCGGCCAATGCCACGGCCGTCATCGGCACCAGGAATTCTTGAAGTTCCTGCAGCACCTCGACCGGGCGTTCCCGCCCGACCTCACGTTGCACGTCATCCTGGACAACTACGCGACCCACAAGCACAAGAAGGTTCGCAAGTGGCTGGCCGCCCGCCCGCGCTTCAAACTACACTTCACGCCCACCAGCGCCTCGTGGCTCAACCTCGTCGAGAGCTGGTTCAGCAAGCTGACGGAGCAACGCCTTCGCCGCGGCGTATTCTGCAGCGTGCAGGAACTGGTGGCGGCCATCAAGGACTACCTGACCCACCACAATGCAGAACCGAAGCCGTTCGTGTGGAGCACTACCGTCGATGCCATCATTGAGAAGGTCAGCAAGTGTAAAGTCATTCTTGGGACACACCACTAGGACAGTTGCTCTCGTCAAGGCAAGGACACCGGTGAATCCAACGACATTCGGCGCTCCGTGGGGACGGTCGCTCCTGATTGGGTCGAGCGCTCAGGCGGTCTTTCTGCTCGCAGTCGGCGCTGCTCCCGTGTTCTTCGCCGCACTCGATCCGGACCCCGGACCCCGGAAGTGGCTGGTTGCGTTTCTTGGCGTTGCAATCCCGTTGGTGATTCTCGTCGTGGCGGCACGGTATGCCGTGTGCGGTTATACCGTGACAAGTGATTCCATCCGGGTCCATCGCCTCGGCTGGTCGTCTTCGCTTCCGCTGGACCAACTCGAGTCCGCCACCGTCTCGCCCTACGCGATGCGGCGGTCCCGTGGCGAGCTCGCGAACGGCGGGTTGTTCTCGTACACGGGAGGATTCCACAACGCGGAGCTCGGATCGTACCGTGCGTTCGTTACCGACCAGGCGCGCACCGTCGTGCTGCGATTTCCGGATCGGGCGGACCGGGATCGGGTGATAGTGCTGTCGCCGGATGATCCGGATGCCTTCGTGGCGCTGCTGTCCGGGGACTCGCCGGAGCGACGTCGTCTAGAATGAATCGAGCAGGCTGACGGTTCGATGGGCGCGACGCACGTCACGGTCACCATCCGCAATCCGGCGGACCCGGCGCGACATTGGACAGGGCGCTTCCTTGTCGACACGGGCGCGTTCGATTCGCTGGTGCCGCGGCGGCACCTCGAAGAGATCGGCCTGCATCCGCTCGCTCGCGAGACGTACGTGCTGGCCGACGGCAGTCCCATCGACGTGGACACCACGGTCGGGCGCATCGAGTTCATGGGCAAGATCGTCGGCGGCACGCTGCTGTTCGGGGAGGGCGATGCCGAGCCCCTGCTCGGAGTGACCGCGCTCGAATCCGGCGGCTTCGAGGTCGACCCGCGCACGCAGCAATTGAAGCGATTGCCGGCGGTTCTGCTCAAGGGCCTCCGAAAGCCCGTTGACAGCGCATGATCGCCCCCGCCAAAATGGGCGATTATGAAATTCGCGCGGGTCCTGGCGACCGTCCTGGTCGCGCTGGCGGCGGCAAGCCCTGCCGCGGCCCAGACGGCGACTTCCGCTTCGGTAACGGCTGAGGAGTCGAACGCGCCGGTGGAAACGCACCAGGCGTTGCTCGACCGCTACTGCGTCACCTGCCACAACGACCGGATGGCCGAGCGGGGCACCATCCCCTTCGCCTTCGATGGGCTCGACCTGGCCGACGTCGGCGCCGGCGCGGAGGTCTGGGAGAAAGTCGTCCGCAAGCTGCGGCTCGGGATGATGCCGCCGACAGGACGCCCGCGCCCCGACCGGGCGGCGCACGATGGCTTTGTGACGTGGCTGGAGACCGAGCTCGACCGGGTGGCGGCGGTCGAGCCGTATCCGGGCCGTCCCGCGGTGCGGCGGATGACGTCTGCGGAGTACGTCAACGCCGTCCGGAGCCTGATCGATCTCGACGTCGACGAGAGCTGGCTGCTGTTTCCGGCCGACGACGTCGACCAGCAGGGCTTCGACACCAACAGCGAGGTCCTGTCGGTTTCTCCCGCGCTGTTCGAGCGCTACCTGGCCGCGGCAAACCGGGTGAGCCGCCTCGCGGTCGGCGATCCGACGATCGGGCCGGGTTACGTGGCCGCCACCTACAGCACGCCGCGGCTGCAGTACCAGGACGACCGTGCCAGCGAGGAACTGCCGTTCGGCTCGCGCGGCGGGATGGCCATCCATCACTACTTCCCGCTGGACGGCGACTACGAGATCCGCATCCGGCTGCGCCGGATGATCTACGACTACATCGTCGGGATGGGGCGGGCTCACACCATCGAGGTGCGCCTGGACGGCGCACTCGTGGGCACCTTTGACGTCGGCGACGCCGACCAGTACGGCTATCCGTCGGCCTACAGCTTCTTCGGGACCATTCGGGGCGACCCCGCGTGGGAGGAGTACGTCTCCAACGAGGCCGACGCCAACCTGGTCCTCCGCTTTCCGGCGCCGGCCGGCCCGCGCGTGGTCGGCGTCTCGTTCGTCGACGCCCGCACCGAGCCGACCGGCGTGCTGGAACGCCGCCTGTCCGGATTCTCCCTGAGCGGGCTCGGCTTCTACCACGGCAACGCGGCGATCGAACGGGTGGAGATCGCAGGTCCGCACGACGCCACCGGCCCCGGCGACACGCCCAGCCGGCGGAAGCTGTTCACCTGCCGGCCCGCGACCGAGGCCGAGGCGGAAGCGGAACAGTGCGCTCGGGAGATCCTGGGGACGCTGGCGCGCCGCGCCTACCGCCGGCCGGTGACCGGCTCGGACGTCGACACGCTGATGCGCTTCTACGATGCCGGTCATTCGGAGCGCGGCTTCGAGGGCGGCATCCAGAAGGCCCTCGAACGGCTGCTCGTGGCGCCGGAGTTCCTGTTCCGGGTCGAGCGCGACCCGGTCGACATTTCCGCCGGCGCCGCCTATCGCCTCACGGACCTGGAACTCGCGTCGCGGCTCTCGTTCTTCCTCTGGAGCGGGATTCCCGACGACGAGCTGCTGCGGGTGGCCGAGGAAGGCCGGCTTGCCGAGCCGGACGTGCTGGAGCAGCAGGTGCGGCGGATGCTGGCCGATCCGCGGGCCTCCGCCCTGGTCGAGAACTTCGCGAGCCAGTGGCTGCAGCTCCGCCGCATCCGGGGGGTGGCCCCGGACGCCGACATTTTCTTCGACTTCGACGAGAACCTGCGGGCGGACATGGAGCGCGAGACGACGCTGTTCCTGGAGAGCCAGCTCCGCGCGGACCGCGGCCTGCTGGAGCTGCTGACCGCCGACTACACGTTCGCCAACGAGCGGCTCGCCCGTCACTACGGTATCGCGGGCGTCTACGGCGAGCGTTTCCGGCGGGTGCGCGTCGATGCGGGGCAGCGCGGCGGGCTGCTCGGCCACGCCAGCCTGCTGACGCTGACCGCCTATCCCAACCGGACCTCGCCGGTGCTGCGCGGCAAGTGGGTGCTCGACAACGTGCTCGGCATGCCGCCGCCGGAGCCGCCGGCCGACGTGCCCGCGCTGGAGGAGAACCACGGCGGACGCAAGGTGCTGTCGATGCGCGATCTGATGGAGCAGCACCGCGCCAATCCCGCCTGCGCGTCCTGCCACCGCGTGATGGACCCACCGGGCTTCGTGATGGAGAACTACGACGCCATCGGGCGCTGGCGCGACACCGACGAGGCGGGGGCGCCGGTCGACACGGCGGGCGCGCTGGCCGACGGCACCGAGGTCGAGACCCCCGCGGCGTTCCGCGAGGCGCTCCTGGCCTACGACGTCAGCATCGTGCGGACCGTCACCGAGAAGCTGCTCGGCTACGCCGTCGGGCGCACGATGGAGCACTACGATCAACCGGTGATTCGACGGATCGTTTCCGAGGCCGAGGCGGACGACTACAGTTGGTCGTCCATCGTGCTCGGCGTCGTCAAGAGCATGCCGTTCCAGATGAGGAGTGCGGAATCATGATGATCACGAAGAAGGCGATTTCCCGCCGGACGATGCTTCGCGGAGTCGGCGCGGCGGTCGCCCTGCCGTTGCTGGACGGCATGGTGCCGGCGCTCAGCGCGCTGCGCAAGACGGCGGCGAAGCCGGTGGTCCGCTTCGGTTCGGTCTACGTGCCGAACGGCATGGTCATGCAGAGCTTTACGCCGGCGACCACCGGCGCCGGGTTCGAGATGACGCCCATCCTGCAGCCGCTCGCGCCGTACCGCGACCGCCTGCTCGTGCTCTCCGGGCTCGCCAGCACGCCGCCGCCGGGGATTTCCGGGGGAAGCCACTCGCGCGCCGCCACGAAGTTCCTGACGGCGGAGCATCCGGGCGCCTGGATTCCGGACGCCATCTCGATGGACCAGATCGCGGCGCAGGAGCTGCGCAAGCACACGCCGCTGGCATCGCTGGAGCTCGGCCTCGAAGGCGCCAACTTCGCCGGCTCGTGCGACAGCGGCGGCTTCAGTTGCGCCTTCTCCTACACCATCTCCTGGGCCAGCGGGTCGACGCCGCTGCCGATGGAGCACAATCCGCGCGCGGTCTTCGAGCGGCTGTTCGGCGACAACGACAGCACGGACCCGGCCGCTCGGCGCGCCCGCCGGGAGGCGCAGCGGAGCATTCTCGACTCGGTCAGCGAGGACGTGGCGCGGCTGCAGCACGAGCTCGGCGCTGGCGACCGCGTCAAGGTCGGGGCTTATCTCGACGCCGTGCGCGACGTCGAGCGGCGCATCGAGATTGCCGAGGCGCAGGGCGACCAGGAGGTGCCGCTGCTGGAGCGGCCGCGCGGCGTTCCCGCCACCCTGGCCGAGCACGCGGGCCTGATGTACGACCTGCAGCTGCTGGCGTGGCAGATGGACCGCACCCGCGTCTGCACCTTCATGGCCGGACACGAGCTGAGCGGCCGGACCTACCGCGAGATCGGCGTGCCCGACGCGCACCACCCGCTGTCGCACCACCGGAACGTGCCGGAGGCGCTGGCCAAGCTGACCAAGATCAACACGTACCACACGACGCTCTTCTCGTCGTTCCTCGAGAAGCTGGCCGCCACCCCCGATGGCGACGGGTCGCTGCTGGACCACGCGATGATCATGTATGGCGCGGGCATGAGCGACAGCAACCGGCACGCGTACTACGACCTGCCGATCCTGTTGGCCGGCGGCGGGGCGGGCCAGCTCAAGGGCGGCCGGCACCTCGTCTATCCGTCGCGGACGCCGCTGGCGAACCTGCACGTCTCGCTGCTGGACAAGCTGGGCGTGGACATCGACCGGGTCGGCGACAGCACCGGCGCGCTGCCGCGGCTGGCGGGGCAGGTGGGGCCGGCGGACCGGCTGACCGGGGTGTAGTGGATCGATGCGTCTCTGGCTGTCGGTCGTCATCGGCACGTTGGCGCTCGGCTCGATGGGGGCGAGTGCCCAGGCCCCGGACCTGCGTCTGATCCATACCGTCAAGCTGCAGGATGCCGCCGCGGTAAGCCGTCTGCTGGACGCCTCGGTCGACGTGAACGTGGCGCAGGCGGACGGCGCGACGGCGCTGCACTGGGCCGCCTATCTCGACGACCTCGAGACGGCGCGCCTGCTGGTCGACGTGGGCGCCGACGCCGGCGCGGCGAATACGCACGGCGTCGTGCCGCTGTCGCTCGCCTGCGCCAACGCCAACGCGGCGATGGTGGATCTCCTGCTGGCGGCGGGCGCGGATGCGAAGGCCGCCGTCGGCACCGGCGAGACGGTGCTGATGAGTTGCGCGCGCACCGGGAACGCCGAGGCCGTGGCGGCGCTGCTCGCCCACGGTGCGGACGTCAACGCTACCGAGTCGGGGGAAGACCAGACGGCATTGATGTGGGCCGTCGCCCAGCGGCATCCTGCCGTTGTGCAGGTACTGCTCGACAACGGTGCCGACGTGCACAAGCGGTCCCGCGTCCGGCGTTTCGTCATCAGCCGGCGGCTGCAATCGAATCTCCGCTACGGCGAGCTCGGCCGGCGCTACGGCACCGACGCCGAGGAGACCGATCTCGGCGGCTACACGGCGGTGCTTTTCGCGGCGCGGCAGGGAGCGGTTGACTCGGCGAGCCTGTTGCTGGCGGCTGGCGCGAACGTCAATGACACGGCGCCGGACGGGCGAAGCGCGTTGCTCGTCGCCGCGCACAGCGGGCACCGGAAGCTGGTCGAGTTCCTGCTGGCGGAGGGGGCCAACCCAAACGCGTCGGCGGCCGGCTACACCGCGCTGCACGCCGCGGTGCTGCAGGACGACCGCGGCATGCTCGATGCACTGCTCGCGGCCGGCGCGCGCCCGGACGCGCAGGTCACGGAGGCCACACGCGTCACGCGCAACGGGCAGGTGCTGATGATCGGCGAGCACCTTCTCGGCGCCACGCCGTTCGCACTGGCCGCCAAGTTCGCCGAGGCGGACATGATGCGCGAGTTGCTCGCTGCGGGTGCCGACGGCGTGCTGCCGCTACGGAACGGCTGGACGCCGCTGATGCTGGCGTCGGGCGCGAGCTGGCGCTACGGCGTCTGGGACCGCCGGGAGCGGACGCTACACCGCGACTTCGCGTTCCAGGCGGAGCACGCCGACGAAGTGGGCACGCTCGACGCGGTTCGGGTGGCTCTCGACGCCGGCGGCGACGTCAACGCCGTCGACGAGACCGGCAGCACCGCGCTCCACTACGTCGCCGACAAGGGCTTCCCGCGGGTCGTCGAGCTGCTGGTCGAGCACGGCGCGGGGGTGAACGTGGCGAACTACCGCGGCCAGACACCGCTGGCGGTCGTCATGCGAGGGCGCGGCAACATCGAGGCCGCCCCGGCGACCGAGGCGCTGCTGCGCGCGCTGGGCGCCGAGGAATACGCCGGTAGGTAGAGTGCTGGTATGCGAGACCGGACCGGTTCCAACTGGGCCGTCGCGTCGGCTGGTCAGCCGGGTGCCTTGCCCATCTTCGGCAGGTACGGTCCCCATGCGGACCTGTCCTGATCGAGTTCCAGAATGACGGTGTTCCCGCCGGTCCGCATCGCGGACCCCGTTTCGTCCCGGATTCTCTCCGGGTCGATCCCCGCGGCGCTGAGCAGTGCGTTGATCCCGTCCTGCTCGAACCAGTTCGCGAGGTCGTCGGGCCTGTCGCAGGTCCGTGTTTCGCGGGCGAGTTGGGCCCTGGTTTCGACGACCGCCTCGCCGTCTTGTACATGCAACCGTACGTGTTGGTACACCGCCGCCATCACGGCTTGACTGGCGTAGTGGGTCGGGTCGGCGCGTATGGCTTCGTACTGCAACGGTACGCCGTGGAGCTCCAGCGGCCCTTCCTCTGCGAACTTCTCGCGCTCCATCTCCCAACTGACGAGTCGCCACCGGATGTCGTTTCCCGCCAGTGCATTGACGGCGATCATGAGCGACCGCGGTGCGCTGGCTCCCGCTACTGCGAAGTCGTAGAGGTCGCGGACCGGCGGGTTCAAGGAGCGGTTGGCGAACTTGCCGGTCAGGATCTGACTCGAGGTCAGCGTCGTGGCCTCCCTGCCGTCGACGAGTGCTCGTCGATGACCGATCCGCGGTTGCGGTTCGGCAGCCAGCATCTCGATCTTCGATGCGGCGAAGAGGATCTGGCTGAAACGACCGAAGCTGATCTTCCTGGCGCCGGCGGCTTCAAGCCGGCGGTGCAATTCCGGCGCGGCCGCCGGTTGCAGGAACCTCGTCTCGGTGCGGGGGTGGACCAGCAGGTCGATGTCCCGGCTCTCCCGATGCCGCCAGCGCGCGGCCAGGATGGTCCCGCCGCCGATTATCCAGCCGCTCCGGTCCGGCGTTCGCGGTGTGACGTACGTGTCAAGGATTCCGCGTGTCCGGCTGAGGAGGGTCCGGGCGGGCTCCGGCAGCGTCAGGTCTTCCGCCCGGGGTCGGGTGGTCATCGCCGCGCGAGCCGGTTCAACTCTCTCGCGACCTGCGGGTGGTCGGCCTTCGCTCTGTGAATGGCGGCGACCAGCTCGCGCACCGTGTACACCTCTTCGGCCCAAGCCAGGACGATCTCGTCGGACCGCGCCTCCTTCGTCCACATGCGGATCAGAGCGCGCTGCCGCCCTGTTGGCATCTCGGCATGGATTGCGTCGTAGAACTCGGCGCTCGTCGGCTGGGTCACCCACCCGCAGCAACTGCTGCTGATGCGGCTGTCCACCGTACTGCTGCGCGCGCGGATGGCGGACGGATTGTGCCCCGGCAGGTACTCGTCGCGGAGCCTCGCGTCGGCCCCGCGATCGCTGAACGCCTCCGGCGGCGCCAAGACACCAGGTTCCTCGTCCCGGTTCGTGACCTTCGCCTGCCGGCGCAGGGCGCGCCACTCGTCCAGTGTCATCGATCGTTTTGGATGCAACACTCCTCCCCGCATTCTAGCCCAAGTTTAACAAGGGTATTTCTAAGCTATTTGGAATCAGCGGTTTACGCCGGCAAGAATGCTCAAGTGGCACTACAAACGCGCACAAACCGGGAATGGGTCGGTCAGATGGTCGTCTTGCGGACTCCTCCCGGCTGCGGGTCGATGCCGAGCGCGTCGTAGATGGCCCGCTGTTCGGGTTCGGCTTGCGTGGCGGTGCGCACGTGCAGCGTGCGTCGGTCGGGGCGCCGGAAGGTGGCGGTGACGCGCTGCTGGCCTTCGAGGATGCGGCGTAGGGTGGTCCAACTGGCGTGTTCGCCGTGGGCGCGCAGCCGGGTGCGGATGACCTGCACGAGCTGGTAGGCGATGACGGTGATGAACAGGTGGCCGTCGGCGCGCCGCGGCTTGTGGTGGTAGATGGGACGCAGTCCGAGCTCGGACTTCAGCGCGCGGAAGACGGCCTCTACGTCGGTGAGCGTGGTATAGGTGCGCCACAGGGCGTCTTCGTCCCAGTCGGTCTCGCTGCTGCGCAGACAGTAGACGCCCGGATGCGTGGCCATCGAGCCGTCCTGGGGCCGTCGGGTCCAGGTGACGGTGGCGGCCTTCTCACCGGTCTGGTCGGGGGTGACCTCGATCTGGTAGTGCGGGGCGACGCGGGAATGCTTTGCCTTCAGTCGCCCGATGCGCTGCCAGACCTGGCCGAGGCGCTTGTGCGCGCGGGGGCGCGCCAGCCCGTCGTTGAGATTGGTCAGGGCCGTCTCGAAGCGGGCGGCGAAACGTTCGACGATGCCGCGTTCCTTCTCGGCCCGCTCCTCGGAGTAGCAGTACAGGCGCACCTCGTCGGGGTCGGTCGAGACCACCTTGTGCAGATGCACGGTCTGTTTGGATTGGGTCTGGATCGCGACGGCGGCCTCGGCGTCGAATTGCCGGTGGCGTTCACGACTGACGACCAGATAGCGGTAGCCGTTGTCGCGCAGCCACCCGATGGCGGCCTCGGTGGCGACGCCGCGGTCCATGACGACCAGAGCGCCGGCCGGCGCACGAAGCGCCTCGAGCATGCCGGCCAGCGTGCGGTGCTCGCGGACGTTGCCGGCAAAGACCTGCGAGCGGCGCACGAAGCCGCTGGCGTCGAGCATCAGTCCCAGGGTCAGCAACGGACAATCGCTGCGCTTCTCCTTCGAGTGCCCGCGCTTGGCCTGCGGCTGTGCGCTCGCCTCGCCTTCGAAGTAGGTGTTGGTCAGGTCGTAGAGGGTGACCGTCGGCTGCAGGTCGAACAGGCCCATGGCCCGTTCGAACAGGTGTGCCTCGATCGCGTCGCGATGCTTCACCAGCGCGTCCGAGGCGCGGTAGAGCTGCATCGCGCTGACGGTCTCGAAGTCGACGCCGAGCAACTCGCCGAGACCGCTGCGGGTTTGCAGCCAGCGGTGCGTCGCGCGCTCCGAGGCCGGCTGGGCCAGGCGCCCGACGACGGCGCCGACCGCCGCGGTGCGCAGCGCGCCGTTGACACCCAACTCAGTCAGCAGGGCCGGTAGGCCCAACTGCTCCAGGGCCCACAGGCCGACCTGCTCGACGCCGACGCAGCGGGGGCGGACCAGGCGCAGCGAGTCGACGTCGACCGGCTGGATGTCTGTCGGTCCGGCGGCCGGTCCCTGCACGGGTGTGCCGCGGGCGATCAACTGTGCGGCTATCCGTTGCGCTTCGTGTTCGACGGCGGTCGGGCAGTCGGGGACCAGGGGCGTCTGGCCGGCCAGGATGTCGTCGATGCGGGAGCAGAGCAGCGGCCATTGCGCTTGGGGAATGTCGAAGTGGCGTCCGAGATTGAGCAAGGTGCGCTGGCGGACGGCGTTGCCGATGCGCTCGGAGTGGACGAGGCGATGCGAGAAGTAGGGCTGTCCGTCTTCGGTCCGCCGGGTTTGGGTACGCCGAACGAACATGCGCCCACGATAACGGGTGCACGTCCACCGAAGCAACACATCCCTGAAAATTATGGCACTACATTCAGCTCTGCCAACCTCCGCTTCTTTAGAATCAACAAGTTACGAGCCTGCGACCTCTGAAATATCGCCCAGATCTACAGAATTGTCGGCAATCCTGTTAAACATGGGCTAGCGCCGCCAAGCCCGAATCAGGACGCCTCGCCGCCTGCCGGTGACCGCCGCCGGGCCGTCGCGACACTCCTGCGAGTTGATGCGAGACGAAGTTCCCGGCATGGATGGCCTTGAGGACGAATGAGATCGACGCGTCACTTGCTCAGCGGTACGGATCGGCGCGCCGGCGAGAGCGCCTCCGCAGGTAGCGATCGACGAGTCCCCACGTGATCATCAGCGGCATGAGCCACATCGCCGAGAAGATGGCGATGCTGGTCCGTCCGGGTCCGGTGAGCATCTGGCCAATCTGGTCCCGGAACGGGTTGTCGTTCACCAGGTAGGTCCACGTCGATGCCGGGCCCTTGACGCCGACGCTCGCCAGGTCCACGTTCCGCCCATCCACCCGGATGGCGTGCAGGGCGGCGCACACCGCATCGTCTATCTCCACCTCCATGCGGTCGTAGATGTCGACGACCTCGTCCGTGAAGCGGGCCAGCGGGTCCTGTTGGCCAAGCCGGACCAGGTGAATGCCTTCCCGGAGATCGGCGCACCTGGCGAGGTGCTCGGACCACGCCTGGTCGATCTCGTGAAGCGTCACTGCGACCTCGGCCCGGCGCACGGCCTCCTCTCCGCACGCCGCGACGAGCTCGCCGTAGCGGTCGGGTGCGCTGCGCCAGACGGCCGGCGCCTCGCGGCCGTGCAGCAACGCCTGCCGGCGGTCCATCAGCCTTCCGCGCTGCTCTTCGACGATCTCGGTGTAGAGGGATAGCGTGCTTCTGATCTCGTGGTTCTGCCCTTCCACGATTCGCTGTGCGCGGGCAATCTCCCCCCGCACGATCGGCTGGTCGATCGGCTCGTCGCGGCGCGCCGGCACGATGTGCGCCGGAATGAGATTCCGGATGCCGTAGCGCACCAGCAGGTCGTCCTCGAGGCTCAGGAAGAAGCGGGATTCTCCCGGATCGCCCTGCCGGCCGGCCCGACCGCGGAGCTGCAGGTCGATGCGGCGGCTTTCGTGCCGGTTCGTGCCGATGACGTACAGCCCGCCGAGGGCGACCACCTGGTCGCGCTCCGCTTCTTCCTCGCCTCCGAGCCGGATGTCGGTGCCGCGGCCGGCCATGTTGGTCGAGATGGTGACGGCGTCGAGCCTTCCGGCGCGCGCGACGACACGCGCTTCCGCCGCGTCGTTCCTGGCGTTCAGGACCTCGCACGCCACCCCCGCCGCACGCAGCCGCGCCGCCAGGCGTGCCGATTCCGCGACGGTGAGCGTGCCGACGAGGACCGGCCGCCGCCGGGCGTGCACGCGCCGGATCTCGTCGACGACGGCCTGCTCCTTGGCCTCGCGATGCGTGAAGACGATGTCCGGCCGGTCGCTGCGCACCATCGGCCGGTGCGTCGGCACGACCACCGTGCGAAGCTCGTACAGCTCCTGAAGTTCGTGCGCGGCATTCTGGGCGGTCCCGGTCATGCCGCACAGGAAGGGATAGCCGCGCAGGAAGTGCTGCAACGGCATCGAGCCGAGGATCCGCCCGTCCGCATCGGGTGCGATGCCCTCCTTGGCTTCGAGCGCGGCCTGCAGACCGTCCGGCCAGTGGCGGTCCGGTACGACGCGGCCGGTGAACTCGTCGATCATGGCGATGCGCCCGTCGCGGACCAGGTAGTCGAGGTCTCGCCGCAACAGTACCCGGGCATGCAAAGCGCAGTTGAGGTCGGTCAGCAGCGCGCACTGCCCGGCATCGTGCAAACTGGGCACGCCGAGTTCCTGCTCGAGTCGGGTGAGTCCGGACTCGGTCAGCTCGACGCTCCGGCCGTACTCGTCGGTGTCGAAGTCGAAGCCGGCCGCGAGCGTCGCCACGATCTCTGCGAGCCGCCGCGCCCGAGAATCGCGCTGCTCGGCCTGCCCGGCGACGACCAGCGGGACGCGGGCCTCGTCGATGAGCAACGAGTCCGCTTCGTCCACCAACGCCATGTGGAACGGCCGGTGCACGACATCGTCGGGGTTGGTCGCCCGCAGGTCGCGCAGGTAGTCGAAGCCCGCTTCGCGGGCGGTGACGTAGGTGACGTCGGCGCGGTACGCGCGGTGCCGGGCGGCCGGGGTCATGCCGTGCTGGACGGCATCCACCGAGAGCCCGAGCATGCGGTAGACCGGTCCCATCCACTCCGCGTCGCGGTGGGCGAGGTAGTCGTTGAAGGTCAGGACGTGCACGCCGTTGCCGGTCAGCGCGTGGAGGGCCGCCGGCATGACCGCCGCCAGCGTCTTGCCTTCCCCGGTCTGCATTTCGACCACCCAGCCGCGCGCGAGGGCGAGGGCGGCCACGACCTGCACGTCGAACGGCCGCAGGCCGACGGTGCGGCCGGCTGCTTCCCGCACTAGGGCGAAGAGCGGTGCCTGAAGCGCGTCGAGAGCGATGCCGGCCTCTGCTCCGGCGCGCAGCTCGGCCGCCCGTTGCATTAGCCGGTCATCGGACAGGCCGGCGACCTCTTCTTCGAGCCGGGCGATGTCGGCGAGCGGCTCGTCGAACGCGCGCAGGTCGAGCTCGACCGGGGACCCACCGAGCCGGGCGAGGCGGTGCCGCCATCCGATGCGGTTGCGTACGCGAGGGCCGACGCGAGGCGATGCAGCCATGGAAACCTCCTGCTGATTCGTGCACCCGGAGCGTGGCGAGCCGCCCAACGCGCGGAGAGTCGGCTCGCCGGCCGTCAGCACGACGGCGGCCACACGAGGGCGGATTGAGCAGGAGGAGCGCGCGGAGGAACCAGCGCGAGCAGCGCGACGAGGCGTTCGTTGCGGCACCCGGCGGCGCGCCACCTCACCCGAACGGCGAGATCCGCGCACAGGAGCCACAGAGGCGTGAGCAGGGCGGCGAGCTCGCCGGCGACTAATGCGGTGACCGCCGTGAACACCACGAGGCCGATGCACAGCCACGTGAACGACTTCCGCATGCGGGTCATGGTGCTCTTTCGACGCTAGCCCGACAATCGTCGCCTGCGGCTCCGCTTGCCGCCCAACCGGGCCTGACCAGAAGTCTACGCCGTTCTAAGGCGCAGACTCCTGGCGCGGATCTCGACCGAAGTCAAAACGAGTCTCTACGACCACAGTCCCAGCACCACCGACATGATCGCGAGGGACGCGATCTGGTACCCGGCGTCGATCAGCCACACGCTGACTGGCTTGTTCGAGAAGCGGTTGCTGGTCAGCCCCACGGTGGCCGAGAAGCCGAGCCACATGTGCAGGCCGACGCCGAAGATCGTGCCGGGGCTGTCCCCGAAGTGGGGCGCGATCATCGCCAGCATGGTGGCCATCACGAACCAACAGACGAACGAGATGGCGTAGTTCGTGCCCATGCTCGCCTGCATCGCCTCGACGTCCGCCTGCGTGTAGCCGTGTCCGGCCATCCACGACTTGGCGAACAGCAGGGGGGAATACCAGAAGGCACCGAGGCCGAAGGTGAGAACCGTGGCCAGACCCACCGCCAGGAAGTTCACGTCCGAGAGGTGCATCGGTCATCCTTCCCTGTTCTTGTCGTTCATCGACGGCATCGTTTCCGCCATCGTGGCCGGCGTGGTCGTGTGCCTGCGATCATGTCGTACAAGCTTCCCTGTGCGCACACACGGAGACGATCTCGCGGGCTGCGATGTTCCGCCGGTGCGGTCGGCGGGCACAGCTCCCGCTGCACACGACGCTCGGAGTCGGAGACGGACGCACGGGACCTGTATGCGTCATTTTGATGCACAGGACACATCACCATGGTGCTATTCTTGAAGCGTTGGCGGGAGGAGGACATTTGTGATGCAGGGAGTCGTCGCTCATGGGGTTGCCGGACGGCCGGCGGGTGGGATTGCGGACATCGACGTCTCGGCCGCTGTCTTCGTCGATCGGCCCGCGTTCATCGAGGCTGTCCGAACCGGACTGGGTGGCGAAGTCGTGAAGCAGACCCTCGATGTCGTCGGGTACCGGGAACTCATCGTGCGACTGTTGGGTACGACCTCCGGCAACCTGCATCGGGTGTATCGCCGCAAGGCCCTCGGCCAGGCGCAGTCCGAAGCACTTCTCGATACGCTGCGTGTCTTTAGTCACGCGGAGCGGACGTTCGCGGGCCTCGTTCGGGCGCGCGAGTGGCTGGAGACGGCGCTTCCGGCTCTTGGCGGCCAACGGCCGATCGATCTCTGCGACACGTTCGAGGGACGACGCCTGGTGCAGAACGCGATTCGCAGAATCGAGTACGGCGAGTTTCCCTGATGCGTCTGTACCGCATCTGTCATGTCGATCATCTCGACGACTACAGCGGACTTGGGGCGAGCTACCGGGACGGCGGACGCTGGAACGAAACCGGCGTAGCGGTGATCTACTTCGCCGTGACGGCGGGCGTCGCGATGCTGGAGCTGGCGAACTACCTGCCGTCACCCCGCCTGGTACCCGCCGGCTACCGTTTGGGCATCTACGACATCAGCGGGAGTCCGTCCATGGAGCGCTGGACGGTGGATGACCTGCCGTCCGACTGGGATCGGTTTCCGTATCCGCTGACCACCCAACGAATGGGTTCCGACTGGTTGAGGCACGGGACTGCGCCGCTGCTCGCGGTCCCGAGCACCACCGTGCCCGGCGGACTCGAGAACATCGTCGTTGCCAGTCCGGCTCGACTCGACGCGGCCTCGATTCGGTTGCGTGCCGTCCACGAGCATCTCTACAATCCGCGGGCGTTCGGGAGCGCACCGGCGAAGTGAGGCGAGTCGAACGGTCTCGCCGCTTCTACTGATCGAGGAACCCGCGTCAACGGGCTGCCCGCCGCCGCGCGACCCGCCGGCGGCAGGCGAGGCGCTCACGGCCTCAGCCGGCTGCCCGCCGGCGCGCCAGGACCGGCGCCGCCGCAGCCAGAACCGCCAGCAGTAGCAGGGCCGCCGCGAGCGGGCGAGTGACGAAGACGGTGGGATCGCCGCCGGCAATCGCCATCGCCCGCCGGAACTCCTGCTCGAGGAGCGGACCGAGGACCACCGCCAGCACGGTCGGGGCAAGCGGAAGGCCGTAGCGCCGCATGACGCAGGCGAGCAGGCCGAGCACGTAGACCACGCCGACGTCGAAGATGTTGTTGTTCAGCGTGTAGACGCCGAGGGTGGCGAAGGCAAGCACGGCGGCGAAGAGCAGCGGCGTCGGTACGCGGAGAAGCTGCACCCAGATCCGGATGAGGGGCAGGTTCAGGATCAGCAGCAGGGCGTTGGAGACGTAGAGGCTGGCGATGAGGCCCCAGACAAGCGTCGTGTCCTGCGAGAACAGCAGTGGTCCCGGCTGAAGGCCGTACATCTGGAAGGCGGCCAGCATGACCGCGGTGGTGCCCGACCCGGGGATGCCGAGGGCCAGCAGCGGTACCAGGCTGCCGCCGGCGCTGGCGTTGTTGGCGGCCTCCGGTCCGGCCACGCCCTCGATGGCGCCGTCGCCGAATTCGTCGGGCGTCTTCGACGCGCGCCGCTCGGCGTCGTAGGCCAGGAAGCTCGCCACGGTGGCGCCCGCGCCGGGCAGCACGCCGCAGAAGAAACCGATCACCGTGCCGCGCGTCCAGGCCGGCCACGACCGGCGCCACTCGGCACGGGTCAGCCGCACGGGTCCGCCGACGGCCTGGCGCTCCTCGGCAGAACCGGATCCTCCGCGGCCGGCGTGCGTCGCCGCGTACCAGAACACTTCGCCGACCGCGAACAGGCCGACGGTGACGACGACGACGTTCACCCCGCCCAGCAGGCCGGCCATGCCGAATGTGAACCGCGCCTGCCCGGTCTGCACGTCGATGCCGACCGTGCCGATGGCCAGTCCGATGAGCGCCGCGGCCAGCCCCCTGGCGAGGGAGCCCTGAGACAACCCCGCCAGGGCCGTCAGCGCGAACACCATCAGGGCGAAGTACTCGGCCGGGCCGAAGGTCAGCGCGACCTCGACGAGCACCGGCGCCATGGTCATCAACATCAGGGTGGCGAACGTGCCGGCGATGAACGAGCCGATCGCCGCCGTCGCCAGCGCCGCGCCGGCGCGTCCCTTGCAGGTCATCCGGAAGCCGTCGAGGGCGGTCATCACGCTCGACGCCTCGCCCGGCATCTTCACGAGGATGGAGGTGGTCGACCCGCCGTACATCGCGCCGTAGTAGAGGCCACCGAACAGGATGAAGGCGCCCACCGGATCGATGCCGAAGGTGAGCGGCAGCAGCATCGATATCGCCAGCGCCGGGCCGACGCCGGGCAGTACGCCGACCGCGGTGCCCAGGGTCACGCCGATGGCGCCCAACAGCAGGTTGACCGGCGCGAGCGCGGCGCCGAAACCGACCGCGAGGTTGTCGCCGAGCTGTGCCAGCGCGCCCATGTCAGGGACCGACGAGGAAGCCCGCCGGCAGCCGGAGTCCGAGCAGGAGACTGAACAGGGCGTAGACGGAGAACGCGACGACCAGGGCCGCGACCAGGTCGCGACCCCAGCGCCGGCTGCCCAGCAGGCGCGCTTCGAGCGTGATGAACGCGGTCGTCGCCGGCAGGTACCCCAGCGGCTCCAGCAGCACGATGTAGGCAAGGAAGAGGAGCACGCTCGGTGCGGCGGCGCGCCAGTCGGCGGCAGAAGGAGAGGCGTCCGGGGCCGGGATCGCCTGCGCCCTGGTCTCGTCGGGTGCCGGGGCTTGTGCCCTTACCGGAACGGCCTGCGCTTCCGCCACGCCGGAGGAGGGCGCGCCGGCGGCTCCACGGCTCCGGAATGCCATCGAGACAGCGACCGTCACCAGGGCGATGCCGATGCCGATCGGAAACACGCGCGGCCCGACGGCGGCATAGCCTCCCTCGGGCTCGGAAATCAGGAACGCGGCCGCCAGGTAGCCGGCGCCCAGAGCGAGGAGGCCTGCGCCGAGGCGGCGCTCGTCGTTCCCGACTCGTCTACGGGTCTGCGCGTCGGACGCCGCCTGCCGGGCCATCGGCGTGGTTCTCCGTCCGGCGCGCCATTCAGCGGATGAGCCCGATGGCGCGCAGGGTCGTGTCGACGGTGGCGACCTCGTCTTGCAGGAACGCCTCGAACGCCGCGCCCGGCAGGAAGCTGTCCTCCCACTCGTTGGCGCGCAGGATGTCTTGCCACGCCTCCGACTCGCGCATGCCCTCCAGCGCGCGGATCAACCAGTCGCGGGTCTCGTCGTCGGTCCCGGGCGGCGCACAGATGCCCCGCCAGTTCGACAGGACCACGTCGAGGCCGCTCTCCCGCAGCGTCGGCGTGACGCCGTCGCCGGTGCGCTCGGGCGACGAGACGGCTATCGGCCGCATACGGCCGGAAGCGATGTACGCCTTCCACTCGCCCACGCCGGAGAGGCCCAGCGTGACATGGCCGCCCATCACCGCCGCTGCCGCCTCGCCCCCGCCCGAGTAGGCGATGTAGTTCACCCGGCGCGGATCGACGCCGGCCGCCCGGGCGATCAGACCGGCGAGGATGTGATCGATGCCGCCCGCCGAGCCGCCGGCCCAGCTCACCGCCGCCGGGTCGCGCCGGAAATCCTCGAGCAGCTCTTCGATGGTGCGATACGGGGAGTCGGCGGGCACCGTGACCACCTCGTACTCGTTGAGCAAGCGCGCGAGCGGCACCGTCTGGTCGATGGAGACCGGGCTGGCGTTGGTGCGGATGGAGCCGAGCATCACCTGCCCGAACACCATCAGGTTGCGGGGGTCGCCGTCGTAGCGGGTGACCAGATCGGCGAGTCCGATGGTGCCCCCGGCGCCGCCGCGGTTGACCACCTCTACCGGGACACCGAGAATGCCCGTCTCGGTCCACACCTGCTGGATCTGGCGCGCCGTCTGGTCCCAGCCGCCGCCGGGGTTGGCGGGGGCGATCAAGGTGACGGCGCCCTGCGGGTAGCCGGCCGAGGTCGGGGCCAGCGACCCGGGTGGGCGGTCGGTGTCCGGACCGCCCGCGCATCCGGCTGCGAGGAGCGAGAACGCCAGGAACGCCGCGCGCAGGTTGGATGACATCATCGGCTCGTCTCGTGTTCCGGGATCAGGGTACCGCGAGCCGGCAGGCCGCGTCATCCGGTGGAGACGCCTCGGACGTTGACGGGGCACGGCGGCGGCCATAGCATGGCGGGCGTGACGACCGGAAGCCGCATCCGAGCCGCGCCGGCGCAGTCGGCGCCTCCGGCCGCGGGTCTCCGGCCCGCGCGGCCAGGTCCGGCGTGCCGCACCGTCGTCGAGGACTCACTGAAAAAGGGGGGATCATGCGTCTTACCAGGCTCACGGCATTCACCGCGGCGCTTCTCCTGATCGCCGTCTCCGTCTCGGGGCAGGACCGGATTCCGGCCGAGGGCGGCGACGTCGTCATCACGCCGATCCTCCATTCGAGCGTGCAGATCGAGCACGGCGGCACGGTCGTGCACATCGATCCGTGGACCGCCGGCGATCTGTCGTCGGCCAAGCCGGCCGACTTGATCCTGGTGACCGACGACCCGGCGCATCATCTCGATCCCGCGGCCATCGAGCAGCTCCGCAAGCCGGGGGCCCCGGTCATCCTGACCGCAGCCGCCCACGCGGCGTTCGGCGACGGCGAGGTGCTGGCGAACGGCGAGAAGGGCGTCTTCGCCGGCGTGCCGGTGGAGGCGGTGCCGGCCTACGACATGACGCCGGGCCAGCCGTGGCACCCGAAGGGGGAGGCGAACGGTTACGTCATCACGCTGGGCGGGAAGCGGCTGTTCTTCTCGGGCGTGGGAGAGTGCGTGCCGGAAATCCAGGCGCTCGAGGGCATCGACGTGGCGTTCATGCCGATGAACCTGCCGGTCGACCGCATGCGCCCGATTCCGGTCGCTGAGTGCGTCAAGACGTTCGGGCCGGAGCTGGTCTACCTCATCCACTACGACAACGCCACCGCGCGCTGGTTCGGCAATCGCGAGCTGCCCCGCCCGGACAACGTTGAGCAGATCGCGGGCACGGTCCAGGCGTTGCGTGACGCCCTCGAGGGCGAGCCGATCGAGGTGCGCGACGGCGACTGGTATCCCCGGTAGGCGTCTGCGCCGTAGAACGGCATAGACTCCTGGTCAGGCCCGGTCGGGCGGCGAGCGGAGCCGCAGGCGACGATTGTCGGGCTCGGAGTCCGCGGGCGTGGACGTCTCGAACGCGGGACGGGTGCGTGCGGCGTGACCGGGTTGCGCGCGGCCGTGTCGCTCCCGCCCACTCCCCCGCGTTCGGTAGGATGGGATGCCATGCGGCGCATGTATCACGCGGAGCCCGCTGAACGGGAGCGCGTTACGCGAACGGTCGTCGAGGCGCTGGAGGCCGAGCCGGAACTGGAGTTCGCTTGGCTCCACGGCTCGTTTCTCGCCGCTGGCGGCTTCCACGACGTCGACGTCGGCGTCCACTTGAACGCCGCGGCGGACGCGCGCTCCCAACGTGCCCTGGAGCTGGGACTGCGCCTGGATCGCGACATAGGGTTCCCGGTCGACGTGCGGGTGCTCAACGACGCCCCGGTCACGTTCCTGTTCCATGTCTTCCGGGAGGGGCGCATGCTGCTCAGCCGGAACGACCAGCGCCTGGCCGATCTGATGGAGCGGACGGTCCGCGAGTACCTGGACATGGAGCCGCTGCTGCGCCGGGCCACCATCGAGGCGTACGGCGCGTGACGCTCAACCCGGACGTGGTCCGCGCCCGGTGCGCGGAGATCGAGGATTCGGTGCAGCGGCTGGAGGCGCTGGCCGCGGTTCCTCTCGCCGACTTCCTCGCCGATCGCGACGCGCAGGACATCGCGTCCTACCGTCTCCTGGTCGCCATCGAGGCCGCGCTCGCGCTCTGCTATCACGTGTCGTCGCGCCGGTTGCGCGCCACGCCGGCCGACTACGCCGGTTGCTTCGGGCTGCTTGGCGAGGCGGGCATCGTCGCACCCGATCTCACCGAGCGGTTGCAGAGCATGGCGAAGTTCCGCAACCTGCTGGTGCATGTCTACTGGGAGGTCGACTACCGGCGGGTGCATGCCGTGATGCAGGAGAACCTCGGCGACCTCCGCGCGTTCGCCGCGGCGGTTGTCGCGCTGCTGTGAGCCAGGAGGGTCGGCGGCGAGCAGTCTGCCAACTTCCCGGCGTGTTCAGTTGCGTTCGGGACTTGGGTCTGCCCAGGAGGCCGGCGCAACTTCAATCACCCGTGCCGCTCCAGCCAGGCGCGCAGGCGCGCGGCCTCTTCGGATGCGGACCGGTCGAGCTCGGCCTGGTAGAGCCGGCTGCGGACTACGAAGCGGTCCATCTCGTCCGGCGGCGAATCCCGTTCGACGATTTCCCGCACCTTGCGGTGAAAGAAGGCGGTCCAGTCGGGCCGGAGTCCGTCGATGTCGGTGAAGCCGTATTCCTTCGCCAATCCCCAACTGGAGAACAGCCCGCCGCTCTTCTTCGCCACGTCCGGATCGGCGGCCAGCGCGGCAATGGCCCGGCCGACGAAGCAGGGCGTCTCGGACTCGGCGAAGTAGGGGTCCTTGTCGATGGCCTCCCGCCAGTTCGCCTCGGTGACGCCGAAGGACTCGAGCACCGCCTCGGAGCGAAGGAAGCCCGGCGTGATCGCCAGCGCGGTCACGTGATGGGAGTGCAGGTCGCCGGCCATCGCATAAGCGAGCCGGATGACGGCGTTCTTGGCGAGGTCGTAGAACAGGTTGCCGCGGTACCCGTGCGTGTCGCCGTCCGTCACCTCGACGATGAGTCCCGCGTTGCGCTCGATCATCAGAGGTGCGCCGTGCCGGCTGGTGATGATGTGGCTGTGGACGGCGCGTTCGATCAGCTTCTGTCCCTGCGGGATGGAGAGTGCCCAGAAGGGCGATCCCCACTCCGTAAGCGCGTCGCCGCCCCAGACGTCGTTGACCAGCACGTCCAGCCGGCCCCGCTCGGCGCGCACGCGGGCGAAGAGCCGCTCGACTTCCTCCTCCACGGTGTGGTCCGCGCGGACGGCGATCCCGCGGCCGCCCTCCGCGGCGACCATTTCCGCGGTTTCCTCGATCGTCTCGGGGCGCCCCACGGTGGCGGGCCGTCCCCGCACGCTGCGGCCCGTGCAGTAGACGGTGGCGCCCGCCGCGCCCAGCATGCGGGCGATGCCGCGGCCGGCGCCCCGGGTGGCTCCGGCGACGACGGCCACCCGATCGCGGAGAGGCTGGTCCGACATGGTGCAAGACTTCGTGAAGCGCTGCTCTCGGTGAAGGCCCCCGGTGCTGGCGGCCGCTGCTCAGCCCCAGACCTCGCGCTGGATGAGCCGCTCGATGTGGGCCAGGTGATGCCGGCCGTGCCAGGCATAGGAGCCGACCGTGACCGCCAGCATGGCGGGGCCCGATTCCGGGTGCACGAACTCGCGCCGCAGTTGCGCCCAACTCAGGCTGCGCAGCAGGCTCACCCAGCGGCCGTGCAGGGCATCGAGGAGGTCGAGCGAACCGGCAATCGGCCCCTTGCTGTCGGGCAGCACCGCCCAGCCCTTTTCGTCGTAGGCCTTGATCGTCGGCCTGTCCTCGGTCAGCGCCCACTTGAAGCGGATCAGGCTGTTCATGTGGCTGTCGGGCAGGTGATGGACGACTTGCCGCACCGTCCAGCCGCCGGGGCGATACGGAGTGTCGAGCTGAACGTCCGTCAGGCGCGCCACGATTCGCCGCAGATCGGCGGGCAGCGCCGCGATGTCGTCGGTCCAGGCGTCAACCTGTTCGCGTTCCAGCGGATCCGGGGGCGAGAACTCGCCGATGGGGTAGCGGAGGTCGGGTGTCGGTAGACTCATGGATTCGGTTCCGGTGCAGAAGCGGTGACACATCGAGAGTAACGGATTTCGCCGGCCCGGCGTCCTGATCGACAGGAGTTGAGACCCGTTGGGCGCGTCCGGCGGACCGGCGATCACGACCTCCGGAGTATCGCCGGTAGGACCGGCGCGGTCGCGGGGCGGAGACCAGGGGGCGGCGCTGCAGGCCGGCATGGCGCCAGGGCACCAGGAGACGACGAGCAATGAACGTTCAGCATCGACCGTTGATCACCATCCTGACCCTGACACTGGCGCTCGGGTGCGTCCCGCCCGTGGGAGCGCAGTCCACAGACGCCGAGCGCTACTGGGGCCAATGGCGCGGACCGGAGGCCAACGGCGTCGCGCGGCATGCCGATCCGCCGCTCACCTGGAGCGAGACGGACAACGTCGCCTGGAAGGTGGAGGTTCCCGGCCGCGGGACGGCGTCGCCGATCGTGTGGGGCGACAAGGTCTTCGTGCTCACCGCGGTTCCGTTCGGCGACCCCGTACCGCTGGCCGCGCCGGAGGTCTCGCGGCGCCAGCCGCCGCCGGAGCGCCGCCGGCGCGAGGCAGGTCGCGGCGGCCGCCGCGGCCGGCGGGGAGCGCAGGAAGTACGGGCGCACCGGTTCACCGTGCTGGCGTTCGACCGCGAGACCGGCGACGTCGCGTGGGAGCGGGTGGCGCGCGAGGCATTGCCGCACGAGGGTTACCAGCAACCGAACGGCAGCTACGCCTCCGGGTCGGCGGTGACCGACGGCGAGCGTCTCTATGCGTTCTTCGGGTCTTGGGGGCTGTACGCCTACGACCTCGACGGGGAGCTGCTGTGGGCGGTCGACCTCGGCGACCGGTTCATGCGCAACGCGTTCGGCGAGGGGACGACGCCGGCGCTGCACGGCGACACGCTGGTGGTCACCTGGGACCACATCGGCGGCCAGTCGTTCGTCGCGGCGCTCGACGCCCGGACCGGCGAGGAGCGCTGGCGATCGAACCGGGACGAGATCGACACCTGGGCCACGCCGCTAGTCGTCGAGCACGGCGGGCGCACGCAGGTGGTCACGCCGGCCATGAATCAGGTCTACAGCTACGACCTGGAGACGGGAGAGACTGTCTGGCAGAGCCGCGGTACTACCATGAACGCCATTCCCTCGCCGGTGCACGCCGGGGGCATGGTGTACGTCACGAGCGGCTACCGCGGCAACAACCTGCAGGCCATCCGGCTGGCGGACGCGCGGGGGAACATCGCGGACACCGGCGCCATCGTCTGGCAGCTCGATCGCGACACGCCCTACGTGCCGTCGCCGCTGCTCTACGACGACGCGCTCTACCTGCTGAAGAGCAACGACGGCATCCTGTCGGCGTTCGACCCGCTGACCGGCGAGCCGCACTACGCGCTGCAACGCCTGCGGGGAGTCCCGAACGTCTTCGCCTCCCCGGTCGGGGCCGCCGGGCGCGTCTACATCACCGGCCGCGACGGCGCGACGCAGGTGATCCGCCAAGGTCCGCGCTACGAGGTACTCGCGGTGAACCGACTCGACGACGGGTTCGACGCCTCGCCTGCGCTCGTCGACGACGAGCTCTATCTGCGCGGTTACCGCTACCTGTACAAGATCGCGGAGGAGTGACGCGCCGTCGACACCGTTGGCCCGGCAGGTCGAACGGGCAGGTCCGCCGATCAGAACGTGCCCGGCAGGCGCGCGTCCAGCACCATCTCCTCGGTCAGCGTGCTCCCGAAGCCGGGCGTCGTCGGCGCGACGTAGTCGCCGTTGTCGAGGGGCGGCGACATTGCGTCGAGGATGGGCGACTGGGCCGGGAAGCTCTCGGCCATCGTGCACGTGCGCGCGGTCAGCGCGATCGGCAATCCCCAGACGCTCCCGCCGCGGTGCGGGATCAGCTCCAGCCCGGCGCCCTCGACCAGGTCCCGGATCCGCTTGCCGGCGGTCAGGCCGCCGCACCAGGTGATGTCGGGCTGCAGAATCTCGGCCGCCTGGTTGCGCACCAGCACGTCGAAGCCGTGCTCGGTGTACTCGTGCTCGCCGCACGCCACGCGGGTCCAGCCGGGACCGCCGCCGCCGATTCGCTGCACCAGCTCGGCGTAGCCGAAGACGTCGTCGGGCGACAGCAGCTCCTCCATGAAGTAGAGGTTGGCCGGCCGCAACTGCTGCGCGTAGCCGACTGCCCAGTCGGCGGTGCCGTTGCGCGAGACGCAGTCGATCATCAGGTTGGCGTCGGGCCCGATCGTGTCGCGGGCGGCGAGGACACGCTCGACGACTCGGTTCTGCTCGTCCGGCGGCGTGTGAGGGCCAACCGGCGTGCCGATCTTGAAGTTGCGGACGCCGCGGGCCAGCGCTTCCGGGATGTTGCCCCCGGTCTGGTAGATCGCGAGCCGCTCGCGCGGCCAGCCGCCGATCATCTCCGTTACGGGGCGCTCGGCGTACTTGCCGGCGATGTCCCACAGCGCGTTGTCGACCGCGCTCAGCGCCATCGGGAACAGGCCGCGCCGGCCGTAGAGCAGGCCCGAGCTGTACATCTGGTCCCAGCGTTGCTCGACATCGAGCGGGCTCGTTCCGATGAGCAGGTGGCGCAGGTGCCCGCGGATGATTTCGACCGCCGCGGTGCCGCCGGCGCCCATGCCGAAGCCGACGATTCCCTGGTCGGTCTTGATGACGGCGATGATGGCGGACGGGAGCTGCTCGAAGGGGCCGCCCCAGCGCCAGCGGCGCGGGTCGTCGTCGCCGTCGAAGACCGGCGGGTCGAGCAGGCCCTCCGACCGCTGGTTGATGTAGATGGGGTAGGCGTCGACTTCGCGGACCGTGATGCGCGGACCCTGCATCTCGACCGCCGCGCCGCCCGGCGCCGGACGCGCGCCGCTCGGCAGCGGACTTCCGGCCGCGCCCCGGCTTGCGCCGAACGATGCCGCGAGCGCCGCGAATCCGCCGATTCCACGAAGAAACCGCCGGCGCGAGGGCCGGCCGATGCCGTTGTTAGTCGGGTGGGACATGCGGCGAGTCTACACCGGCTGCGAGGAATGGACGGCGCGGCTGCGGCTGCGATGAGCAGGTCGGTCACGGAACGTCTCCCGGTCGCAAGGGGGGCCGCAAACCAGCACGCAGGACCTTGCAACGTGGACGAACCTCTCGCGTACTCGATGCTAGCACGCAACGCGGTGGACCGGACCGACGTGCTCTGCGCATGTCCGGGGAGCGCACTATACTCGCTGCGGAACCACAGAAACGCGCAATCCCAGGCGAGGTCAGCCATGAACCGGTTACGAAGTGGACGCATTCGACGGGTGTCGCAGACGGCGGTCGTGTTGGCGGCGGCGATGCTCCTGGCGCCGGCTACGGCGGTTCCGGGCGCGGCGCAAGCGCCGGAAGAAGGCGCATACACGGCGGCCCAGGCGGAGTCGGGTCTCGCGATCTACGAGCGCGAGTGCGCCGTCTGCCACCAGTCCAACCTGCAGGGCACCTTCGAGGCGCCGCAGCTCGCCGGGGAGAGCTTCCTGCAGTTCTGGGGAGATCTGAGCCTGGGCGATCTCTTCGTCCGCATCAGCGGCTCGATGCCGCCGGGACAGGCGGGCTCGCTCACCGACGAGGCGTACCTGGACGTCGTGGCCTACCTGCTGCAGGCGAACGGCGCTCCGGCGGGCGATGCGGCGTTGACACAGGCCGCGTCCATCTCCATCGGGGCGGCCGTCAACGCGGCGTCCTCGGCAGTCGCCCGGGCGGGCGGTGGCGCACCGGCGGCGGCCACGGCTGCGCCCTCCGCAGCGGCGCCATCCGCCGAGCCGGAGCCGGGCGGCGTCACCGTGGCCGGCACGGTCGAGGACTACCGTCCCGTCACCGACGAGATGCTGCGCGAGCCGGACGACGGCGACTGGCTGATGATCCGCCGCAACTACCAGGCGTGGAACTACAGCCCGCTGGCGGACATCGACCGGTCCAACGCCGGCGAGCTGGAGCTGGCGTGGGTCTGGGCGATGAACGAGGGGGGCTGGAACGCGCCCTCGCCGATCGTCCACGACGGCGTCATGTATCTGGCGAGCATCGGTCCGGTGGTGCAGGCGCTGGACGCGGCGACCGGAGACCTCATCTGGGAGCACGAGGTGGAGGTGGCGACGACCGGCTACTCCGGCATGAGCCGCAACCTCGCCATCTACGAGGACAAGCTGTTCATGGCCACCCCGGACGCGCGGCTCATCGCCCTCGACGCGCGCACCGGCGAGCGGGTGTGGGACACGGTCATCGCCGACCATGCCGAGGGCTTCCGCAACACGAGCGGGCCGGTCGTCGTCGGCGGGACGCTGGTGCAGGGCCTCAGCGGGTGCGACCGCTACACGCTGGAGAGCTGTTTCATCAGCGGCTACGACGCCGACACGGGCGAGCGGCTCTGGCGCTTCAACACCGTCGCCCGCTCCGACGAGCCGGGCGGCAACACCTGGGCGAACGTGCCGGACTACCTGCGCGGGGGCGGCGACACCTGGATCACCGGCAGCTACGACCCCGGCCTCGACCTGGTCTACTTCGGCGTGGCGCAGGCCAAGCCGTGGGTCGCGCTAAGCCGCGGCATGACGGTGAACGACCCCGCGCTCTACACCAACTCGACTGTCGCCCTGCGGCCGGGCGACGGAGAGCTGGAGTGGCACTTCCAGCACGTGCCGGGCGAGACCCTGGACCTGGACGAGGTGTACGAGCGGGTGCTGGTGGACGTCGACGGGCGCAAGGCGGTCTTCAGCGCCGGCAAGCACGGCATCCTCTGGAAGCTGGACCGGGAGACCGGCGAGTTCCTCGGGCACAAGGAGACCGTCTACCAGAACGTCTTCGACCATATCGATCCCGATACCGGTGCCGTCACCTACCGGCAGGACATCGCCGACGCGCAGTTCGAGCAGCTCGTGCCCTCGTGCCCGAGCACCGCCGGCGGGAAGAACTGGCACCCGATGGGCTATCACCCGGGATCGGGGCTGCTGGTCCTGCCGCTCGCCCAATCGTGCATGGAGCTGGCGGCCCGCGAGGTCGCCTTCGAGCTCGGCTCGGGCGGCGTCGGGATGAGCTCGCGTCCGTTTCACGAGATGCCCGGCACCGACGGCCGCCTGGGCAAGCTGGCCGCCTACGACGCCGAGACGCTGGAGGAGGTCTGGAGCATTGAGCAGCGGCCGACGTTCCTGACCGGCGTGCTCACCACCGCCGGCGGGCTGGCCTTCGCCGGCGACCTCGACCGCCGGTTCCGGGCCTTCGACGTGGAGACGGGCGAGGAGCTCTGGCGGGCGCGCCTCGGTACGTCGGTGCAGGGCTTTCCGATCAGCTTCCGGGCCGGCGGCCGGCAATACGTGGCGGTGTCGACCGGCCTCGGCGGCGGCAGCCCGCGGTTGATGCCCCGCAATCTCGCGCCGGACGTGCGTCACCCGAGCAGCGGGAACGCTCTCTACGTCTTCGCGCTCCCCGACGCCGAGGAGCCGGACGCAGTGGAGGCCATCTCGTCTACGGAGGAGGAGTCCGTGGTGGCGAAAGAGGTGCTCGCGCTCGAGAAGCGGATGGAGGAGGCGGTCCTGCACGCCGACGTGGCGTTCCTCGACGGCGTCCTGGCCGAGGACTTCACCTACACGCACGGCGACGGCTGGACCACGGGCGGCGAGATACTCGGCGTCGACACGCGAGACGAGTGGCTCGCCTCGCTGGCCGGCCGCTATTCCATGCGCGAGGTAGATTCGCAGCAGGTGGAGATCCACGGCGACGTGGCCATCACGATGGGGCGGCTGCGCGCCCGTAGCGGCGGGCCCGTCGCCGAACAGCGCAGCTTCAGCTTCTGGTACGTCCGCGTCTACGCCCAGCGGGACGGCGAGTGGAAGTACCTCTCGCACCGCACGGTGCACGGTCCCGTCTACGAGGGCTGAGCTTGACCGCCGGACTGGCCAGATAAGTAATCTAGACAGTTGAACTGGCCAGAGGGCAACGATGGCGGAATGGCCGCTGCAGGACGCGAAGAACAGGTTCAGTGCCGTTGTCGATGCCGCGGTCGCGGGAGACCCGCAACGGGTGACCCGGCGCGGCAAGCCCGCGGTGGTAGTGCTGGCGGTCGAGGAGTATGAGCGTCTCCGGCGGCTCGAGAAGGCGCAGGCGCCGACGCTTGCGGATCTGTTGCTCGCGATTCCGCAGGACGACGAAGAATTCGAGCGGCTGCGGGTCACGCTGTCCAGCCAAGTCCCTAGCAGCCCGTGGCAAAATCCCCGCTGCATTCGAGCGGCGATGCATCCCGCGTGGACTGCGTTACTCCTCGGTCGAATATGCCCAATATGGTCCCTCGTCGCGCCTTGCCACGCGGGCGCCTCGCCGCTCTCGGTGCGACGCGGGGTTTCACCACGGACTGCTAGCGCGCCGGCGAATGCCGGGTCGCGGTCCGGCGGACCGGGCGCGGCGCGGCGCTCGTGACGGACTTCGCGACCGGCGTCCGTCTCGGCCCGCGCAGGTTCCGGGACGACGAAGGCCGGACCTACACTTGCGAGACCGCCAGCTTCCCGATTCGGATCCGGTGGGCATCGCGGTGCGGCCGGACGGCAAAGAGGTGTGGGTATCCAACCATGTCTCCGACTCGGTCAGCGTGATCGACGCCGAACGTCCCCAGCGCGCATGATCGCATTCATCTTGCTTACCGAGTGGAGTCGCGGTATCGTTACACGGTAACCGAGAGGAACATCCGATGGCCAAGCCGCCGAACGCAGGTCACGGGACGTTGGAGGCCAGCGAGAGGATGCCGTCCTCCGGCGCCGCGCTGGAGCAGGTCTCCCAGGACGTCCGCTTCGGGCTGCGGCTGCTGCGCCGGGAGCCCGGTTTCGCAGCGACCACGGTCCTGACCCTGACGCTTGCGATCGGCGCGACGACGACCATCTTCTCGGTCGTGAATGCGGTGCTCCTGCAGCCGCCGCCGTTTCCGGATTCAGACCGGCTGGTCACGCTGTGGCAGACCGATCCGAACAACGGCAACCGCCCTGCGGAACCGGCGCCGGCGAACTTCCTGGACTGGCGCGAGCAGGCGACGAGCTTCGAGCAGGTGGCGGCTATCGAGCCGTTCTCATTCGACTTCACCGGCGACGACGAGCCCGAGGTGTTCTACGCGTCGCTGGTCACGGAAGGGTTCTTCGAGGCGCTCGGCGTGGGCGCCGCCTACGGCCGGACGTTCCTTCCCGAGGAGTTCCGGCCCGGCAGTGGCGTTGTCATCCTGACGCACGGATTCTGGCAACGCCGCTTCGGCGGCGACACCGGCATCCTCGGCGGATCGCTGGCGCTGGACGGGCAACCGTACACGGTGGTCGGCGTGCTCGCGCCGGACTTCGAGCTCGGTCTCGAGCGCGGCCGCGGCGAGCGCGACATCTACGTGCCCAAGGCCATCGCGGAGTACGAGACCTTCATCCGCAGCAGCGGGTGGTGGCACGTGATCGCGCGAGTCCGGCCGGAGGTCACCCTCGCGGCGGCGCAGGCGGAGATGGACGCAATAGCCGCCAGGCTCGCGGCAGACTACCCGCGGACCAACACGGACGTGGGCGCGCGTGTAGTTCCGCTCCATACGCAACAGGTCGAAGCCGTACGGCCGGCGCTGCTGCTGCTGTGGGGCGGGGTGGCGCTGGTCCTGCTTATCGCCTGCGTCAACGTGGCGAACCTGATGTTGGCGCGCTGCACGCGACGGGCGCAGGAGTTCACGATCCGGACCGCGGTGGGCGGCGGGCGCGGCCGCCTGTTGCGGCAACTGCTGACCGAGAGCGTGGTGATCGCGGCTTTGGGGGGTATCGGCGGCGTCGCGCTGACCGTCTACGCGCTGGACGCAATCGTGGCGCTGATGCCCGCGGATGTACCGCGGGTGGCGCAGATCGCGGTCGACGGACGCATCCTCGCGTTCGCGGTCGGCCTCGTCGCGGCCACCGCGGTGGCGTTCGGACTCGCTCCCGCCCTCCAGATGTTCCGGCAGGACGTTGCCGGCCTGTTGCGGGCGCAGCGCACCGGCGCGACCGTCGCGCAGCAGCGGGTGCGGCGGCTGCTGGTGGCGGCCGAGGTCGCCCTCGCGCTGGTGCTTCTGGTCGGCGCGGGTTTGCTCCTGCAGAGCTTCGGGCGGCTGGTGAACGTGGATCTGGGCTTCGCACCGCAGAACACGGTTGCGCTGCAGGTCTTTGCCTGGGACCGGCAGGCTGACGACGAGGCGCGCGTGAACTTCTTCGGCGAGACCCTGCAGAACATCCGTGCCCTGCCGGGGGTGGCCGCGGCCGGCGCCGTCTCGTCGTTTCCCCTCGGACTGGCCGACATCACGATCGAGACCCCGCTCACGATTCACGATCGGCCGCCGCCGCCGCTGGGTGAGGAGCCGTCCACGGCCATTTCGCAGGTGACTCCCGGCTACTTCGAGACGATGCGGATTCAGCTCCGCGCCGGCCGGCGGTTCGACGAACGGGACGACGCCGAGCGGCCGGGCGTCGCCGTGATCAACGAGACGCTGGCGCGGAGGCACTGGCCCGACAGCGATCCACTGACGGAACGGTTGACGGTGCAGGTATGGGGGCAGGCTTTCGACGCGGAGATCGTCGGCGTGGTCGGCGCGACGCGCGCCCGGGGCTTCGACAGCCGCCGCCGCCCGGAGGTCTTCATCCCGCACGCGCAGGGCAGCGCGAGCGGCGAGATGACGTACGTCGTGCGCACGGCCGGCGATCCGGCGGCCAGCGTGGCGGCGATTCAGGACGCCGTCCGGACCGTCGATCCACTCCAGACTTTCTACAGCGTCGCCACCGTCGACCAGCTCCTGTCGGATACGCTCGCGGCCCGGCGATTCACGACGACGCTGCTCGTGCTGTTCGCCCTGGCGGCCCTGACGCTCGCCGGGCTCGGCATCTACGGCGTGATTGCCGTAGCCACCGCGCAGCGGACGCGCGAGATTGGCCTGCGCCTGGCCATGGGCGCACGGCCGCTCGACGTGGTGCGCATGGTCGTCGCAGGGGCGCTCGTCCTGGCTGGATCGGGCGTCGCTCTGGGCGCGGTCGCGGCTGTCTGGACCTCGCGATTCCTGACCAGCCTGCTGTTCGGGATCGCACCCACGGATGTCGCGACGCTGGCCGGCGTCGCCGCACTGCTTCTGCTCGTGGGTGCGTCGGCGGCATGGCTTCCGGCGCGACGCGCCGCCCGCGTGGATCCGCTCGTTGCGCTCCGTACGGAGTGATCGAATCGGCAAGAATCCAATGGAACCTGTGAAGGTGCAGGTCATTCAGATCCCTCGGAACAAGCGGAGAGGAGCCTCGGAATGAGCAAGCCGCCGAATCTCGTCCAGGGAACCCTGGATCTTCTGATTCTGAAGATCCTCGACCTGGAGCCCCGGAGCGGATGGGCCATCGGCCAGCGCTTGAAGCAGGTCTCCAAAGACGCGCTGCAGGTGAGCGACGGCTCGCTCTACCCGGCGCTGCACAAGCTGGAGCAGCAGGGCTGGATCAGTGCGGAGTGGCGGAACACCGAGAACAACCGGCGCGCGAAGATCTACTCGCTGACGCCGCCCGGGCGCCGCTACCTCAGGCAGGAGGCCGCGAACTGGGAGCGGCTGTCGCAAGCCATCACCCACGTCGTGCGCCTGACCGAGGCGTGAGGCATGCCCTGGGAGCGCTGGCTGTACGCGTGGCGAGCCCGGTTGCGAGTGCTTCTCGACGGCGACCGGGCGGACCGCGAGCTCGACGACGAGCTGCAGCATCACCTTGCGCGGGAAATCGAAGTGCGGCGCGCCAACGGCCTGCCGGCGGCGGAGGCCCGCCGTCAGGCGCTGGCGGCCCTCGGCGGCCTCGCCCCGACCAGGGAGCAGGTCCGCGCGTCCCGTTTCGGCGCGGCCCTGGGAGAAGGGCTGCGGGATGTCCGCTACGGTCTGCGGCTGCTGCGCCGGCACGCCGGCTTCACCGCCGCCACGGTGCTGACCCTGACGCTCTCGGTCGGCGCGACGACGGCCATCTTCTCCGTGGTCGACGCCGTGCTTCTCCAGCCGCCCTCCTTCTCGGACCCGGAGCGGCTCGTAACGCTCTGGCAGACCGATCCGGACGACGGGAACCGTCCCGTGCCGGTCGGTCCGGCGGATTTCCTGGACTGGCGAGATCGGGCCCGGAGTTTCGAGCGCGTGGCGGCGATAGATCCCTGGTCGCTCGACTTCACCGGCGAAGGTGAGCCCGAGATCCTCACCGGATCGCTCGTCACGGAGGGATTCTTCCAGATGCTGGGCGTCAACGCTGTCCAGGGTCGCACGTTCCTGCCGGAGGAGTACCTGCCGGGCAGCGGCGTCATCGTCCTGACCAACGGTCTGTGGCAACGCCGCTTCGGGGGCGAGGCGGACATCCTCGGGCGTTCGCTGGTGCTGGAAGGCGAGCCCTACACCGTGATCGGCGTGCTCGGTCCGGACTTCGAGCTGGGCCTCGGGCGCGGCACCGAGGAACGCGACTTCTTCCTGCCGAAGACGTTCTCGGAGTGGGAGACCGCCAGGCACGGCCCCGGCTGGTGGCTCGTGATGGGACGGCTGCGCTCGGAGGTGACGCTCGCCGAAGCGCAGGCGGAGATGGACGCCGCCGCGGCCCGGCTGGCCGAGGAGCACCCGCGCACGAACGCGGACGTCGGCGCGCGGGTCATCCCGCTGCAGGCACGGCAGGTCGAAGCGGTGCGGCCGACGTTGCTGCTGCTGCAGGGCGCGGTGCTCTTCGTGTTGCTGATAGCGTGCGTGAACGTCGCGAACCTGATGCTGGCCCGCTGCACGCGACGCGCTCCAGAGTTCGCGGTGCGGATGGCGGTCGGCGGCGGAAGCGGCCGCCTGCTGCGGCAACTGTTGACCGAGAGCGCCGTGATCGCGGTCTTGGGCGGCGCCGGCGGCTTCGCCTTTGCCACCGCGTCGCTCGAGGCGATCACGGCGTTCATGCCGGCCGACGTCCCGCGTCTGGGACAGGTCGCCGTGAACCCGCGGCTCCTCGGGTTCGCCGTCGGCCTCGTCGGGGTGACGACCCTGGCCTGCGGTATGGCGCCCGCCCTGCACGTGGTCCGGCAGAACGTGCACGACCTGCTCCGCGGGCAGCGCACCGGCGCCAACGCGGCGCAGCAGCGGCTGCGCCGGGCACTGGTGGCGACGGAAGTCGCCCTGGCACTGGTGCTGCTCGTCGGCGCGGGGCTGCTCCTGCAGAGCTTCGTGCGTCTGGTGAACGTCGACCTGGGCTTTGTTCCGGCGAACACGGTGACGCTGCAGGTGTTTCATTACCGCGACGACGGGCTCGCGGCGACCGCCAACTTCGTCCGCGAGACCCTCGACGGCATCCGCGCGCTGCCGGGCGTCACCGCCGCCGGGGCGGTATCGGCCTTTCCCTTGGGACTGGCCGACGTCACCCGGCAGAGGCTGCTACAGCTCGATGACCGGCCGCCGTCTCCACCCGGCGAGGAGCCGTCGGCCGCCGTCTCCACTACGACGCCCGGGTACCTGGACGCAATGGGCATCCCTCTGCGGGCGGGCCGCTGGTTCGACCCGCGTGACAACGCAGAACAGCCGCCCGTGGTCGTCATCAACGAGACGCTGGCGCAGCAGTACTGGCCGGATTCGGACGCGATCGGCCGTCGCGTGTCCCTGTCCGTCGTGTTCAGGGGAGACATCGACGCGGAGATCATCGGCGTGGTGGGCGAAATCCGCCCTGGGGGCTACGACACTCCCCCGCGCGCGGAGCTGTTCGTCCCGCACGCGCAGGCCCCGGACGGCTCGATGACCTACGTTGTGCGGACGACCGGGGATCCGGCGGCCAGCGTCGCGGCGATCCAGGACGTCGTCTGGGATGCCGACCCGCTACAGACCTTCTACAGCGTCGCCACCGTCGAGCAACTCCTGTCGGAGACGCTCGCGGCGCGCCGGTTCACGACGACCTTGCTCACGCTGTTCGGCGTGGCGGCTCTCGTGCTGGCCACCCTCGGCATCTACGGCGTGATCGCGGTCGCCATGGCGCAACGGACCCGCGAAATCGGCCTGCGTCTGGCGATGGGCGCCGAACCTCGCCACGTCGTCGGGATGGTCGTCCGCGGGGCGATCGGCTTGGCCGGCGTGGGGGTCTCGCTCGGTCTGGTGGCGTCCCTGCTCGTCTCACGCTCCCTCACCAGCCTGCTCGTCGATGTCGCGCCCTTCGACGCCGCGACGCTGGCCGGCGTGTCGATACTCCTCTTTCTGGTAGCCGCCGGGGCCGCATACGTACCCGCTCGCCGGGCCGCCCGCGTGGACCCTCTCGCCGCGCTGCGGATGGACTAGTTCCGGGCGCCGGCGTCCGGGACGGTCACAGGTCTATGAAACTTCCAACCACGCGACATCCGTATCTACATATAGAGAGTCTTTGCATAGAAAGGCAGGGGTGCAGGGCATCTCCGGTTCTGGGGCTCCGACGTCCGCGCGGATGTTGACGCGGAGCTCGACTATCACCTGCGCGAGCTCACCGAAAGGCTCGTGCACGAAGGCCGTGGCCCGGCCGAAGCCAGAGCGGAGGCCGAGCGGCGGTTCGGCGACTACGCGCGGGTTGAGGAGGCCTGTGTGGACATCGACCAGGAGTGGGAACGCCGACAGCGCTGGCGGCAACTGCTGACCGATCTCTGGCAGGACCTGCGGATTGGCGTCCGTACGCTGGCGAAGAACCCCGGATTCACGCTCTCGGCCGTAGTCGTCCTCGGTCTGGGGCTTGGCGCTTCGACCATGATGGTCAGCGCGATCAACGCCGTGTTCATTCGGCCGCTGCCCTTCCCGGAGCCGGAGCAAATCGTCAGCGTGGTCTACCAGCGCCCGCGGTTCGGCCCCAACCCGTTCCATCCGCAGAGAAGCGTGGCCTTCCTGCGCGACCGCAGCCGTGCCTTCTCGATGCTGGCGGGCATCGGTGTGAGTCCCGGCGTGAACCTGGTGAGCGAACATGGCTCCACGTTCATTTCGAACCTGGAGGTGACCGCCGGCTATTTCGAGGTCCTCGGGGTGCGGCCGCGGCAGGGGCGGGGCTTCTCTCGCGACGATGAGGTCGATCGCTCGACCGTGGTGCTCGGCAACGACCTTTGGGTCAATCACTTCGACGCCGATTCCGGGATCGCTCGTGGTTTCCCAGGTAGCCCTGTGCACGGTGCTTCTGGCGGCGTCCGGGGTGTTCCTGCGGGCGTTCGTGGGACTCAGCACGTCGGATCTCGGGTTCGACCCCGCCAATGTGCTGGTCGCCCGCGCGTCGCTCCAAGGACCCGCGTACGGGTCGCGTGACGCCGTGACGACCCTCTATCACCGTACGTTGGCCGAGATCGAGCGGTTGCCCGGCGTCGAAGCCGCAACGGTCGTCAACAACCTGCCGGTTGAGCGCGGTCTCCAGATGCTGTTGCCCCGGCGGCCCGACAACGTGATGGAACCGGCGGGGGCCGATTGGCGCTACGTCGCCGGGGACTATCTCGAGGTCCTGCGCATCCCGCTCGTGGCCGGCCGGGCGTTCAGCCAGGACGACCACCGCGCGGCCGCAACACCGGTAGCCCTGGTCAACGAGACGTTCGCGCGGCGTTTCGGCAGCGGACGGACGGTGCTCGGCGCGCACTTGCAGATGAGGGCGATGGAGACCGAGGACCAGGTGCGCGAAGTCGTCGGCATTCTCGGAGACGTCCGGACGCGAGGGGTCACCGCGACGCGGCCGACGGTGTTCGTGCCGGTCGAGCAGGTACCGGGCGACCTCCTCGTCGAGGTCCACGAGTTCTTCCAGGTGAACTGGGCCTTGCGGACACGAGAGGGTGGGAGCGGCTTTGTCCAGAGCGTCGATCGGGTAATCAGGGAGGCCGACCCGCTGCTGTCGATCACCGCGTTTCGGACGATGGACGACGTCATCGGTGGGGCGCTGGCCGCCACGCGCTCCCGTACATTGCTGCTCGGCCTGTTCGCCGCCGTCGCCCTGGCGCTGGCGGCCGCGGGGCTCTATGGGCTCGTCGCCTACGCGGTGGCCCATCGGAGGAAGGAGATCGGCCTTCGCCTCGCGCTCGGCGCCTCGGGTGGGCGAGTGACGGCGCGCTTCGCGCTGCAGGGGATGGTGCTCGCCGCGACGGGAGGCGTCGTGGGAGCGGGGGCCGCCGTACTGTTTGCCGAGGTCCTCCGGCGCGTCACGCCCGATGCGCAGCCGCTCGATCCCTGGACGGTCGCCGCGGTCCTGCTCGTTCTGGGCGCGGTCAGCGTGGCGGCCACCGTCGTTCCGGCGTACCGAGCGACACGGATTGATCCGATGTCGACGCTCCGCGCGGAGTGAGATCGCCGGTCTGCACAGGACCGATTTCCCCTTGCTTACCGAGATGAGAAATGCCAGGCTATACACGGTAACCGAGAGGAGGCTTCCGATGGACATCGCCCGCCCCGATCTCGCCCGCAAGAAGCGGTTGCGACACAGCCTCTACAGCGTCTCGGCGCTCATCGTGATCGCCCTGGTCACGGTGGGGGTCTCGCGCCTGGAGCCGGCGGCGCCGCGGGTCGACCGCGACACGCTCTATCTCGACACCGTGCAGCGCGGTCCGATGGTCCGGCAGGTGCGCGGCACCGGGACGCTGGTCCCCGAGCAGATCCGCTGGATCCCTGCCACCACCGACGGGACCGTCGAACGCATCGTCATCCGGCCCGGCGCCCTGGTCGCACCCGACACGGTGATCCTCGAGCTGAGCAATCCCGAGCTGGCGCAGTCCGCGCTGGAGGCGCGGCTGAATCTCGAAGCGGCCGAGGCGCGCTACAGCAACCGGCAGGTGGAGGTGGAGCGCGAGCTGCTCAACCAGCGGGCGACGCTTGCCACCACCGAAGCGCAACTGAAGACGGCCCGCCTGCAGGCGGACGCCGACGGGCAGCTTTTCACGCAGGGCCTCGTCTCGTCGCTCCAGCTTCAGCAGTCGCAGTCGGCCGAGCAGGAGTACGAGACGCGCTACGCGCTCGAGCGGGAACGGCTGCAGATGGCCACCGACACCGTCGAGGCGCAGCTTGCGGTCGAGCAGGCCGAGGTGGACCGGCTGCGGACGCTGTACGAGCTGCGGCGGCAACAGGTGGCCGACCTGCGCGTGCGGGCCGGGATGCCCGGCGTCCTGCAGCAGGTGCCGCTCGAAGAAGGACAGCGCATCGCCACCGGCGCGAACCTGGCGCGGGTGGGCGACCCGGCCGTGCTGAAGGCCGAGCTGCGCATCGCGGAGACGCAGGCCAAGGACATCCAGATCGGCCAGACGGCGGCCATCGACACCCGCAACGGCGTCATCCCGGGCTACGTCACCCGCATCGACCCGGCGGTGGAGAACGGGACGGTGACGGTCGACGTCGCCCTCGACGGCGGGTTGCCGCGGGGCGCCCGCCCGGACCTGACGGTCGACGGCACGATCGAGCTGGAGCGGATGGACGACATCCTCTTCGTCGGCCGGCCGGTGTTCGGGCAGGAGGAGAGCGTGGTCAGCCTGTTCAGGGTGGAGGAGGACGGGACGCACGCGTCCCGAACGAGGGTGAGCCTGGGCCGTGCCTCGGTGAACACCATCGAGGTGCTGGACGGGTTGCAGCCGGGCGACCGGGTGGTCCTGTCCGACATGTCCACCTGGGATCAGTTCGACCGGGTGCGTATCGACTAGCAGTCCGTGCCGTGCTCCGCGCGCCGCCTGCGTGGGGAAGACCGGTGACGGGCAGGAGCCTCACATCCGAACGGAGGTATGGCGAGATGAGCGAAGCGACAGCCCTGATTCAGTTGGAGAACGTCTCGAAGATCTTCTACACCGACGAGGTCGAAACCCATGCCCTCGACGGCATCGATCTGTCCATTCACCCCGGCGAGTACGTCGCCATCTCGGGTCCGTCGGGTTGCGGCAAGTCGACGCTGCTGTCGATCCTCGGTCTGCTCGATTCGCCGACGGTGGGCGAATACACGCTGAACGGCCACCCGGTGGCGCAGCTCGGCCAGGCCGACCGGGCACGCACCCGCAACCGCGAGGTCGGCTTCATCTTCCAGAGCTTCAACCTGATCGGCGACCTGACGGTCTACGAGAACGTCGAGCTGCCGCTCACCTACCGCGGCATGCAGCGGGCGGAACGTCGGGAGCGGGTGACCGAAGCGCTCGAGAAGGTGGAGATGGCCCACCGGGCGAAGCACCTGCCGAGTCAGCTCTCCGGGGGGCAGCAGCAGCGCGTTGCGGTGGCGCGGGCAGTGGCCGGGCAGCCGTCCATCCTGCTGGCGGACGAACCGACGGGCAACCTCGACTCGAAGAACGGCGAGGCGGTGATGGGACTGCTGCAGGCGCTGCACGACGAGGGCTCGACCGTCTGCATGGTGACCCACGACCCGCGCTACGCGGAGCACGCCGGGCGGGAGATTCATCTCTTCGATGGGAAGTGCAGCCCGAATCCCACCAGTGCGGCCGGGGACTGAGGGGCAAGCCCACACCATATCGGAGTTCCAGACTGGAGGGTGATCTTGCCGAATCAGGTTCGTGTTTTCGTACTCGCGCTGCTGATGGTCGGCCTGATTCTGGCGGCGGCGGTGCGCGCAACCTACGCCCAGAGCCTCGACGCCGTGGTCGCCCAGAGCGTTGCCCGAGTCGCACGGCAGGCAGGCCAGCCGGCCCGCCGCTTCGACCTCACCCTGGAAGCTGCCGTCCAGCGCGCTCTCGAACGCAACCTCGACATCGCCGTCCAGCGCATCCACCCGCTGGTGCAGGACATGCAGATCGTCGCGGCCAACGCGGCGTTCCTGCCCTTCGCTTCATCCGGCTTGATCCTCGACCAGGCCACCACGCCCAACCGCTTCGTGTTCGACGGCGGCGGGCTTGCCGGCCAGTCCATCGTTACCGACCTGGGCGTCTATGACGTCGCCATCGGACAGCAGATGAAGTGGGGCGGCGGCCGGTACGATGTCGCCTGGGACAGCACGCGGTGGGAGTCGACCAACATCTTCTCGACCTTCAACCCGAGCTTCGGCGCGAACATGACGCTGCAGTACACCCAGCCGTTGCTGCGCGGCTTTCGGACCGATTCGCGGCGCACGCAACTGGTCGTCTCGCGCATCAACCGGGACATCTCCGACATCGACCTCGAGGAGACCGTCGTCAACACGCTGGCCGGCGTGAGACTGGCGTACTGGGATCTGGTCTATGCGCGCGCCGCGGTGGGCGTGCAGCGGCAGGCGCTGGCGCTGGCCGAGCAACTCGTGGCGGACAACCGGTTCCGAGTCGAGGTCGGTACCATGGCGCCGATCGACGTCGTGGCGGCGCAGTCCGAGGCGGCGGCGCGACGCCAGTTGCTGGCGCTGGCCGTCGAGACACAGCGCACCTCGGAGCTTGTGCTGAAGGAGCTCATCGTAGGGGGCATGTCCGATGAGCTGTGGAACGCGGAGCTGAACCCGACGGACCAGCCGCGGATCGAGGCCACGCCGATCGATCTGGAAGGCGCGATTCGCATGGCGCTCGACCGACGCACGGACGTCTCGCGTGCGCGACGCCAGCTCGACGCCAACGAAGCGACCGTCGACAACCTCCGCAACAGCACGCTGCCCGCGCTCGATCTAGTCGGCAGCTACCAGTTGACCGGTCAGGGCGGTCCCCGCCGGGTACCGGCCGGGAACAGCTTCGAGGACCTCTTCGGCGGCGCCGGCGGCGTGATCCCGGGCGGTTACGGCGATGCGCTCCAGAGCGTCGCCAACGCCGACTACCCGGTCTGGCGCGTCCAGTTGCAGATGAGCTACCCGCTCGGTCGGAGCGCGGACCGGGCCGCGTACGAGCGGGCCCGGCTGGAGCTGCAGCAGAACCGGGCCCAGATTCGGCGCATCGAGCTGCGGATCGCCAGCGAGGTCACCAACGCGGGGCTTCGCATCGAGTCGATCCGCGATCGGATCGCGGCCGCGACGGCGTCGCGGGAGCTGGCCGAACGACAGCTCGAGGCCGAGGAGAGCAAGTTCGAGGTGGGCCTGTCGACGAACTTCTTCGTCCTGCAGTCACAGCGCGACCTCGCCACCGCGCAGGATGCCGAGCTGCGCGCGATCCTCGACTACCAGCGGGCACGGATCGAGTTCGAGCGGACGCAGCGCGCTTCGCTCGGCGGCGCCGGCATCGCCCTGGTCGGCCGCGCGACGGTCGGCGGCGTTGCGGGCCCGGCAGGCGCCGCACCGTCGGGGCCGATGCCGACGCCGCAGCGTTGAACCGGGAGGGAACAGGGACAAGACGTCCGAAAGGAGACGCACGATGAGACGAATGCAGCCAATCGCGGTGCTGGTCCTGGGCCTTGCGATGCCCGTTGTCGCGAGCGCGCAGGAGAGAACTATCGAACGCACGGTTGCCCTGGAGCCGGGCGGCACCCTGTCGCTGGACACCTCCCGGGGCTCCGTGCGTCTGACGACCTGGCATGAACCAGGCGTGGAAGTCCGGGCGCGCATCGAGGCGCCGCGAGACATCGACACCGACCATGCGCGGGAGATCGTCGATGCAACGCACATCGAGGTGCAGGTCACTCCGGCGCGGGTGCAGGTCCGCACCGACCTCAGCGACGTACGGCAGTGGTGGAAGCACGGGCGCCGCCGGGCGATGCCCCGTGTCCACTATGAGATTCGGGTGCCCCGCGAAACGGATCTCGATCTCGACCTCGATCGAGTGGCCGCGACGGTGCGCGGCGTCCAGGGAACCATCACCCTCCAACTGGATCGGACCGATCTCGCAGCGAACGATCTGCGCGGGGAGATCCGTATCGACAGCGACCGCGGGAACATCGAGGCGGTGCGATTGCACGGGTTGTTGCATGTTGACGTCGACCGCGGCAACGCCGCGATGCGCGATGTCCGGATCGAGGGTGATTCCCGCGTGGCTGTCGACCGCAGTGACCTCGACCTGGAACTCGCAAGCGAGCAGGCCGTGACCGTGCACGCCGACGTGTCACGACGCGCTCGCGTGACCAGTGATCTGCCCGGTGCGACACAGGATTCGGGGCGCCGGTGGTCGATCAACGGTGGCGGACCCGAATTGAAGATCGCGGCGGATCGGGGTCATGTCCGGCTCCGTTCGAACTGAGCAGTACCCAGGGCTCGACTCGTCGGAAGCCCTTGCCCTTGCTTACCGAGAGGAACGGTGCCACAATACACGGTAACCGAGAGGACGAGAGGGCAGAGCAACCAGGAGATGACCGGTCCGGTCGAACCGGGGACGGCCGACTAACGGAGGAGAGTGCATGCCTTTCGAGCGATGGTTCTACGCTTGGCGGGTCCGTTTGCGAACGTTCGTCCACCGGGACCGCGTCGACCGCGATCTGGACGACGAGCTGCGGCACCACGTCGCCCTCGAGACCGAAGCGCGAACCGCGCAGGGGATTCCGCCGACAGAGGCGCGCCGGCAGGCGCTCGCGACCTTCGGTGGGCTCGAGTCCGCCCGGAACGGGGTGCACGAGGTGCGGTTCGGGGCGGCGCTCGAGCGGATCGTGCAGGACACGAAATACGCGTGGCGCAGCCTTTCGAGATCGCGGGGATTCGCGCTGGTCGGCGTCGTGACCGTAGCCCTCGGCATCGGCGCGTCGACGGCGGTGTTCAGCGTCGTGAATGCCGTGCTGTTGAATCCGTTGCCGTTCCCGCGTGCCGAACGGATCGTGACGGTCTGGCAATTCGACGCCGCTGCAGCCGTGGAGCGCGAGGTCTCGCCCGGCAACTTCCTCGAGTGGCGTGACCGCAGTACCGCATTCGACGGCATCGCCACGGTCGAACCGTCCGGGGTGGATCTCGTCTCCGAGGGCGAGCCGCAGAACCTCCGCATCTGGCGTGTCTCCGAAGGGTTCTTCGACATCCTCGGCGTGCCCGCGCAGCATGGGCGAACGTTCACCGCCGACGAGCATCAGCCCGGTGCGGACGGCGCCGTCGTCCTGAGCCAGCGGTTCTGGCAGCAGCGTTTCGGCGGCGACCCCGGCGTGGTGGGCCGGACGTTGACCCTCAGCGAGAGACCGTATGCCGTGGTGGGGGTCATGCCGCAGCAATTCGACTACCCGCCGGGACGCGATTTGTGGATGTCGCGTGCGTTCACCGAGGACGATCGGCAAAACCGCGGCGGTCTGTTCCTGAACGTAATCGCTCGACTCGCGCCCGGCGTGTCGGTGGACGCGGCTCGCGCCGAGATGCGCGGGGTGGCTGAGCGGCTCGCCCGTGAGTACCCGGCCACCAATCAACGCTTCGGCGCCTCGATCATCCCCTTGCGGGATCGCGTGGTGGGCGAAGCGCGCCCCTACTTGCTCCTGTTGTCCGGCGCCGTCGCATTCGTGTTGTTGATCACGTGTGTGAATGTTGCCAATCTGCTGTTGGCCCGAGGCACGGCTCGCACCCGGGAGTTCGCGGTGCGGGCAGCGCTTGGCGCGGGACGATGGCGGTTGTGTGCCCAACTGCTCGTCGAGAGCCTCGTCCTGGCCGTCCTGGGAGGCGTGTTGGGCGTGCTCGCGGCGCGTTGGGGTTTGCTGGCGCTCGTCGCGATGGCCCCGGGCGATATCCCGAGGCTCGAGGAGGCCGGGGTCGACCCGACGGCCCTGGCGTTCGCCGCGACGCTCTCCTGCCTGACCGCGTTCCTGGTCGGGATTCTCCCCGCGCGACAGTTCTCCACGGTCAGCGGCGACGCGGCTCTGGCGAGGGCGTCGCGAGAGGGGCGGGCGATCGTGAACGACCGCACGCGCCGGCTGCTCGTCATCGGTGAAGTGGCGCTCGCCCTGGTGCTCTTGACCGGCGCCTCGCTGCTCGCCCGCAGCTTCGTCAATCTCCTGCGCGTGGACCCCGGTTTCTCTCGGGAACGTGTCGTGGCGTTGCCGGTGTTCGTGTGGAGGGCGTACCCGGAGGCGCCGCGGCGCGCGGCGTTCTTCGAGGAGACGCTCCGCCGGGTGAGCGCGGCGCCGGGGGTGACGTCGGCCGCCGCCGCGACGATCATTCCGTTCGGTGAAATCATGTCCGACACGCGCACGCGTCTGACGATCGAGGGACGCCCGACCGAGGAACCTGCGCGGCCGACGATCGGCTTGAACGTCGTGACGCCCGACTACTTTCGGACGCTGGGCATCGCGGTCGTCGAGGGCCGGGTGTTCAGTCCGCTGGACCTGGCCAACACCGCGCCGGTCGCCATCATCAACGAGACCATGGCTCGTCGGTTCTGGCCCGACGACCGCCCTCTCGGCGCTCGCATCAGACTGACGGACGGGCCCGACGTGGTCAGGGAGATCATCGGGATCGTGCGGGACACGAGAGACACCGCGTTGGACGACACGCCGGTGCCCACGGTGTTTCTGCCGCATCAGCAACACCCGACCGGTGCGATGACCTATGTCGTGAAAGCCGGCGGGGATCCGGGAGCCATCGTCAGCGGCGTCCAGGCCGCGGTATGGACGGTGAACCCCGAACTGCCGTTTCGACCGGTCATAACGCTTCAGGGGCTGGTCGATTCGTCGATTGCGCCGCGCCGGTTCGTGCTTGTCCTCATGAGCGTCTTCGGGGTGGTCGGCCTGTTTCTCGCGTCGGTCGGGATGTTCGGGCTCATCAAGTATCTCGTCGAGCGGCGAACCCGGGAGCTCGGATTGAGAATGGCGCTCGGCGCGGCGCCGTATCGGCTGGTGCGGGGCCTGATCGGCGAAGGCCTTCGACTCGCGGCGACCGGCGTGCTGATCGGTGGGCTGGGCGCCCTGGGCTTGACGCGTCTGCTCTCCACGCTGTTGTTCGGTATCCCACCTGCCGATCCGGCCTCGTTTGCGGGCGCCATCGTGGTCGTGCTCATCGTCGCCGGTCTGGCGAGCTACCTGCCCGCGCGCAAGGTCGTGGCCGCAAGTCCGATGGTGGCGCTGCAGAGCCAGTAGCGTCTGGTGGCGCCAGCAGGGTGCCCCTGGGCTCGTGCGCCTGACGACCTGGCATGAACCACGCGTGCATGGACGGTTTCCCCCGCAACGAAGCCGGCCTCCTCGACCCATATATGTTCTCCAGAGGAATGCCAGGACTCTTGCGTACATTGCCGGGTCTCCGGAGATCACGCCGGCGCACCTGCAGAGCGCTCTCGACGTCGGCGGCGAGCTCCTGCCGCCTTGCGGATTCCGTGGAATGCCGTTCTCCCCCGAGGCCGCGCGTCTGTGGAGTCGCGCAATCGATGCGGCAGGGGGTTGGAACGCCGCGGTGATCCAACATCTTCGCACTGTCCTTGCGTCAGACTGAGCGGCGTTGCCGGGATGCCATCCCGCGCCGACTCACCCACTGTTATGCGGGAACACCCATCCTGTAGAGCATGTGGGTCGGCCGAGCCCGCGGTCACTCTACCCGCAACGCCGTCATGGGCTGCACGCGCGTGGCCCGCCGCGCCGGCAGCCAGCTCGCCAGGAGAGCCGGGATGCATTGACAGTCGACAATCGAGCAAGGTATTGTCGATAGTCAAGGCATAACCGATGGGCAAGCCTACCGATCTCTTCCAGGGCACCGTCGACCTACTGATCCTGCGGACCATCCAGCACCAGCCGAAGCACGGTTGGGCCATCGCCAAGCGCATCCAGCAGGTCTCGAACGACGTCCTGAAAGTACAGCAGGGTTCCCTCTACCCGGCTCTCTACCGCCTCGAGAAGGAAGGCTGGATTGCGGGTCACTGGGGCGCGACCGAGACCGGCCGGGAGGCGAAGTTCTACTCGCTGACCAGCGCCGGGCGGGCGCATCTCGAGCGCGAGGTGGCCGCGTGGCAGCGGCTCTCCGGCGCGATCGATGTCGTGATCCAGGAGGCATGATGTCCCTGTCGCGACTGTCTTGGGCGCTGCGCGCTCGACTGCGCGCTCGTGGCGGCGTGGCGGGTTTCTTCTCGCGGTCTGGTCTGCGCCGCGCGGAGCAGGACGTCCAGCGGGAACTGGACCTCCACGTGGAGCTGGAGACGCAGCAGAACATCGAGCAGGGAATGTCGCCGAAAGACGCGACCCGCGCCGCGCGGGCCGCACTCGGCAAGTTGCCGCTGATCCGGGAGGATGTCCGCGCCGTCTGGCGCTGGCGCTGGCTCGATGCGCTGGTGCGAAGCCTCGCGCACATGCTCCGGTCGCTACGGCGGACGCCTGGTTTCAGTTTCGGGGCGGTCGGCGTGCTGGCGCTCGGCATAGGCGGGACGACGGCTATCTTCACGCTCATCGACAGCGTCATGCTCCGGCCGCTGCCGGTGTCGGACCCGGCGCGGCTGTACCGCATCGGCGACGGGGACGACACGGTCGCCACGGGCCGCCACGGCCGCTGGGGACTGTTCTCGTTCCCGCTGTACCAGCGACTGCAGGCCGAAGCACGGGAGTTCGAGGACGTCACCGCGTTCGACTGGGGCGGCACGCTGTTGAGCGTCCGGAGGCAGGGCGCGGAAGAGGCCGGCAGGCCCGTGCGCGCGCAGTACGTCACCGGATCGTATTTCTCGACGTTGGGCGTCGGTGCCTTTGGCGGTCGCCTGTTCGCGGCGGATGACGACCGGTCTTCGGCGCCTCCTGTCGTCGTGCTGAGCCATCGCGTATGGCAAGGAATCTACGGGGCGGACCCGTCGATACTCGGCTCGACGTTGGTGGTGGAAGGTCACCCGTTCACGGTGATCGGCGTGGCCGCGCCGGGGTTCTTCGGCGAAACCGTTCGCGAGGACCCGCCGGACATCTGGATCCCCCTGCGGCAGGAGCCGCTGATTGCCGGCGACGGCTCGCTGTTGGATCAGTCGATTTCGCCCTGGCTGTTCGCGATCGGTCGGCTTCGGCAGGATGCCTCGATCGCGGGCATGGCTCCCCGCCTGACCGGCATTCTGCGCCGCTGGATCCGGTACGAGGCCGGTTACCCGGCCAACTCGATGCCGGACATCGTTCGCGAGCTCTCCAACCAGACGATCCGGGTGGTTCCGGCTGGCACGGGCATCGGTCTCGCGGGCCTCTCGGTGAAGGACGAGTACGGACCCAGCCTGCAGATCCTGCTCGCCGTCTTCGGGCTCGTGCTGGTCATCGCGTGCGCGAACGTCGCGAATCTTCTGCTTGCCCGGGCGGTCGCGCGCAGGGCGCAGACGGCCGTGCGTCTCGCGCTCGGCGCAACGCGCTGGCGGATCGTCGCGGACGCTCTCACCGAGGGGGTGATGCTCGCGGTTGCGGGAGGGGCGGCCGGGCTGCTGGTCGCCGTCGCCGCCGCGCGCCTGCTCGTTGTACTGGTATTCCAGAACGCAGAATTCGTGCCGATCGCGACGACGCCATCACTCCGCGTGCTGGCCTTCACCGCCGGACTGACTATCGTCACCGGTATCGCTTTCGGTATCGCACCTGCGTGGTTTGCAACGCGCACCGATCCGATCGCCGCGTTGCGTGTCTCCGGCCGCAGCATCGGCCCTCCTTCGTTCCGCTTTCGCACGGCCCTGCTGATTGTGCAGTTGTCGCTGTCCGTCGCGGTCGTCGCCGGCGCCGCGATGCTCGGGCGCAGTCTCGAAAACCTCCACCGCCAGGACCTCGGGTACCCGGTGCAGGGACGCGTGCTGATCGGCTTGAAGCGCCTGCCGTCCACGTACGCACCGGAGCAGCTTGCGACCCTCTATCGCGACATCGAGCGGCGGCTTGCGAGCCTCCCCGACGTACGTGGTGTCGGACTCGCACTGTCCAACCCGTTCTTTTCGAGCTGGAGCGAAACAGTTCTCGTGGCCGGGCACCCGCCGAACCCGAGCGATGAAGCGTCAGCGGCCTGGAACCGCGTCAGCGCCGACTATCTTCAGAACCTGGGAGTCACCCTCGTAAGGGGACGCCTGTTTGCGGAAACGGATAACGAGACGACCGCGCCGGTTGCGGTCGTGAACGAGGCGTTCGTGAAGCGTTTCTTCCGCGACGATGAAGACCCGCTCGGTCAATACTTCGGCGTCGAACGGCCCGAGAATGCGAATACGTTCCGCATCGTCGGTATCGTACGCGACACGAAGTTCTTGCGGTCGGGACTGCGCGAACCGGCAGGACCCATGTTCTTCGTTTCGCTCGCGCAGCGTGTCGATTACCAGACCGACTACAGGCGGATGGTGGAGCGGCTATCCCATTTCGCCCAGGGCATCCTGGTGGTTACCGACTCGCAGCTCGGCGGTCTCGAGCCGACTCTGAGGAGGACGCTGGCGGCAGCCGATCCCAACCTGACGGTGATCAGCGTCAAAACCATGCAGGAGCAAGTCGAGCTCTCGTCCGGCCGGGAGCAGACCGTCGCGGACCTTGCCGGACTGTTCGGGCTGGTCGCTCTCGTATTGGCGGCAGTCGGCGTCTACGGCGTCACGGCCTACGTGGTCGCGCAGCAGACGAACGAAATCGGCATCCGGATGGCGCTCGGTGCGGATCGCGTCAAGGTGATCAGGCTTGTGTTACGTCAGGCCTTTCAGCGCGTGGCGATAGGTCTCGTTCTGGGCCTGCCGCTTGCCGTCGGCGCGGTCCGTTTCATGGGGGCGCGACTCCATGGCGTATCGTTCTGGGACCCCATCTCCCTCACCATCGCTGCGGGTTCGGTTGCAGGGTGTGCGCTTGTCGCCGCCTTGCTCCCGGCGGGGCGTGCTGCCGCCATCCTGCCGAGGAGAGCGCTCCAGTAGTTTGTTCCGCGGCTGGTCCAACTCGGCGGAGGTCAGCGGGCCCTGCACCGCCTGCCGCGCCCGGGCCACCAGCACTTCGGTCGGATAGCGGACGAACGGCGCGCCGCCCGCGCCGTCGGCCGCAACGGTCACGCTCTCGAAAGCGCCGAACTGAAATACGTAGTAGGGCCGCCCGGCGAAGCGGCGCAGCTCCACTTCCTTCGGCAACCGATCCTGCCGTGGGGATACCCGCAACGCCCAAGTCCGCATCTACCAGGAGAGACTGCTGATTCCGTTCGACACCAGCACCATGCCCGCGCCCGAGAGCCACAGCATCGTCTGCCGCCAGACGCCGACACGCTCGCGCAGGATCCGGGGTGCTCCCCAGTGGATGATGGTGCCCAGCCACGACCACAAGCGCTCGTTGCGGGTCGTGCGCATCACCATCTCGCCGGTCTTCGCTGACACGTACAACTCGGTACCGCCGTCGTCGTCCAGGCCGAACCGGTAGAGAGGACGGTGGAGGTTGAGGCTGTTGGTCAGCGTCCACTGGTCGATGGTCTCGACCACGCCGAGCAACACGGGCTGCGTCGTCGAGCAACGGCACGTCGCCGTCTCCCGAGCCGCATCTCGATCGCGCAGAGCAGAGGTCGGCACGCGGGCAGCAGCCAGTTCACTTGAATGTCGAGCATCAGGTCGAAACGCCGATACGTGGTTTCGCACCGAACACCGAGCAACACGGGCGAGCGGCGGAGCAGCATTGACCCGCTGACCGGGGCCGTGCTGGGTGCCGGCAGCGCGTCCCCCCACGCCGCGACGTGCGCTACGAGCCTGACGAGAGTCCTATGCCTATGCGCTGGTCGCCGTTCCCAGCCCGCCGGCAAGGGCACGGGGCTCGGCCTAGCCGGCGAGACCCCTGCAATTTGCATGGCGACAAAAGGTGCTCGACTCTCTAGACTCGCTTCAAGTCGGGTGCGCCGGCTACCAGGTGTTGTTCGGGTTGGACGTTGGGCTCACCGAATCGACGGCGCTCGGCGTCAAGGGCCGCCGCGTGGCTTTCGGGAGCTTCAGCGACGCCACGAGCATCGGTCGCGTGCGCAGCCACGCCCCCACCGAGCTGCCGGACGGCACCGATACGGGGTTGACCGCGCTCACGACCGGCGACCTCGTCCTGTACGGCTTCGGCCTCAACCTGAAGTACCAGTTCTGATGGCCGTGATGCGGCCAAAGGATGCTGCCGATGTCGCTCGGGGGAGGCGCGTGATGGAGATGCGCATGCCGCGTGACGACCGTTGGCGATCCGGTGTTGCTCATTCATCGCGAGCGGATTCGACGCAATGACGAGAGAGTCGAAGCAACCCGACGCGCGGATCGTGTCGCTGGCTACCGCGGTACCGCCCCACCGGGTCGGGCAGACCGAGGCGATGGAGTTCTTCCAACGCTCGTTCGAGATTCCGCAGACCCGGCGCGACCGCCTGCAAGAGGTGTTCGTCAACGCCGCGATCGACACGCGGTACGCCGCGGCACCCATTGGTTGGTACGACTGCGCGCACGGCTTCGAGGAGAAGAACGACCTGTACGTCGACAAGGCAGTGAGCCTGCTCAAGCAGGTGACGGTGGAGACCCTCGCCGGAGCCGGCCTTGCGTGCAGCGACGTCGACATGCTGGTCATCGTCTCGTCCACGGGAATCGCCGTGCCGACGCTCGATGCGCGGTTGATGGAGGAGCTGCCGTTTCGCCGCAACGTCGAGCGCCTGCCGTTGTTCGGGCTGGGCTGCGCCGGGGGCGTGCTGGGGCTGGCGCGCGCCGCCGCGTGCGCCACGGCCAAGCCGGGCAGCCGGGTCCTGTTTCTCGTGGCCGAACTCTGCACGCTGACGTTCTGCCGGACCGATCAGACGACCGCGAACATCGTCGCCACCGCGCTGTTCGGGGATGGGGCGGCCGGCGCGGTTCTGAGCACCGACGGAGCGGGACCGGCGATCCGGGCGTGGGGCGAACACACCTGGCCGGACAGTCTGGACATCATGGGCTGGCACGTCACCGACAAGGGCCTCGAGGTGCAGTTGTCGCGGGGCATCCCCGATATCGCCCGCAACCGGGTGCGGCCGGTGGTCGAAGCGTTCCTGGCCTCGGCCGGCCTCGCGCTGGGCGATATCGACGAGTTCGTGTGCCATCCGGGCGGGGCGCGGGTGCTCGCCGCGCTCGAAGGCGCCTTCGGCCTGCCGTCCGGCGGCCTGGCGGTGTCGCGAGCAGTGCTGCGGGACTACGGCAACATGTCGGCGGCGACCGTGCTCTTCGTGCTAGAGCGCGTGCTGGAGGCGGCACCTGCCGAGAGCAAGCGGCGCGGGACCGCGAGGCGGCACCTGCTGACGGGCCTGGGCCCCGGCTTCTCGATGGGGTTCGTGGTGCTGGAGTCGGACTGATGCCCGCGCTCCACCTCGTCCTCGGGTTCGTCGTGCTGCAGCGGGTGGGCGAGCTCGCGTTCGCGCATCGCAACCACCGCGCACTGCGCGCGCGCGGCGCCGTCGAGGTCGGCCGCGGCCACTATCCGGCAATCGTCGCCCTGCACACGGCCTGGCTGCTCGCGCTCGCAACGACGATCGATCCCGCAACCGCGGTATCGCTGCCGTGGGCAGGCATCTTCGTGCTGCTCGAATGCGGCCGCGCGTGGGTCATCGCCAGCCTGGGCCGCCGGTGGACGACGCGCGTCCTGGTCCTGCCCGGAACCGCACCGATCCGCAGCGGGCCGTACCGCTATCTCAAGCACCCGAACTACGTGATCGTGTGCGGCGAAATGGCCGTCGCACAGGCTGGCGTTGTCGTCGAGCCCGGGGTGGCACCGGCTCCACGAGACGGACGGCAAGCGTCACGACGTCCCGGCGCACCATCACGCGGCCGAGGCGCTACCGATTGGCTTCGGCGAAATAGCCGTCTGCTGGGCGAGTCTCGGCGTGATCGTCGCCCTGGAGTTCCTTCAGGACCCGATCTTCCCTGCGGCCGAGATCCGTGTCGCGCGGGGGGGCGGACGGGGCGGCACGACCGCAACGGTTAGACTGGCCATCCTCGCCGGACAGTCCGCTATTCGGGTCCGCTCCGGGCGAAAGACCTCCGGCACGAACGTGGAGTTCGGGGCGGAAGCTGCGTATGTTGGGATCTCGCCCGCGATTCTTGGCCGACGGTGTCCTCAAGAGCATCGCCGTACCCGATTTCAGCCGCACCCCTCTCGCGTCGATCTGACTGCCGCGGCTTCTCGGACTTCCCGCTCCGGAACCCCGCCACCTACCAAGTGTTGGTTGTACCAGACCCGGTAGTCGGTCACCGTGCCGACCGATTCGATGCGCCTTCAGTCTGGCGTCCTGGTGGATCAGCGGTCTCACGCCAGCATGCCGAGCGCCCGGAGGCGCTCGACTGTCGTCTCGCCCCGCAGGCGCGTCGTCATCGAGGGTGAAGTCGACGGGGCGAGGACCTCGCCGTACACGGCAAGGTCGACAGGACGATCGAGCTGTCGCAAGATGTCTCGGACGGCCCGCGGGGGCAGCCCTGGAGTCCCGCTGGACGCGTGGTAGTCTGCCCGAGCGTTTCGCAGGCGCGGGATTCGAGTTCGGGGGACGCTTCCCGGGAGCGGGCTTTCATGCGATACCTACCGTACGCCGCCGCCTCGTGCGAGCCCAACGTCATCGTCGACGGCATGGCGAATGATCGCACCCTGATCACGCTGTCCCACTGGCGTCGGAGCGGCACCCCTGCCGAGCTGATGGCGGACACGTCGACGGCCATCGTGTTCAACTATCTCGACCGCCCCGATTTGCACGTTCCGGCCGACGTCGTCTCCAACAACCACTTCGACGAGGACGGGCTCGTCGGCATCTACGCGTTGTTGGAGCCCGACGCAGCGGCGTCTCGCCGCGACCTGCTGATCGACGTTGCCCAGGCCGGAGACTTCGGCGTGTTCAAGAGCCGGCGCGCGGCTCGAATCGCGTTCGCCATCTCGGCGCACGCGGACCCGGCGACGTCGCCGTTCCCGCGGTCATTTTTCGACCGCCCCGCGCCGCAGCTCGACGAGGGGTTGTATCGGGCGTTGCTCGATGTCCTGCCTCGGCTGCTCGTCGACATCGATGAATACCGATCGCTGTGGGGCCCGGAGGACGCGGCGCTCACGAACACGGAGCACCTCTTCGACGCCGGCCGGGTCACGATCGAAGAGCAGCCGGAGCTGGACCTGGCCGTCGTGCGGGGGCCGTCCGCCGGCGAGTGGCATCCGATGGCGGTGCACACCCGCACGGCGGCCACCCGGCTGCTCCTGGTCCACGGCCCGCGCGTGGAGTTCCGCTACCGCTACGAGAGCTGGGTCCAGATGGCCTCGCGTCGGCCGGCGCTGCGCGTCGACCTGACTGCGCTGGCCGTCGAACTGACCCGTGAAGACGGGGCCGGCGGCCGATGGTGCTTCGAGGGGGTCGAGCACATCACCCCGCGAGTGTACCGGGAGGGCGGCGCGTCGACCCTGACGCCCGAGGACATCCGCCGCCGACTGGAGGCGGCGCTGCGGGCCGGCGCACCGGCGTGGAATCCATACGGGTGACGATCACGGCCGCGGCGCGGGGCGAGGACGCAACGGGTAGCCAGCGCGACGCGCTCGCCCCGCGTGCGCGGGGCAGCCGCCCGCAACTGCTTGATGAAGCCGTTGATCCGGGGTCGACCCCCGCGGTTGCGGGGCCTTGTCCGTGCTGCCCTGCGGGTGCGGGATCGACCCGCGGTTTTCGGGCCACGCCGTGGGCGACCCGTGCTTCCCCCGCACATGCGGGGATGCAGCGGATAGAGGCGGCCGGAGAGTTGGTCTCCCGGCGGGCGCCCGTCAGCGCGTGCGCTCGTCACCCGTGGGGACGCTCGCCGGCGGCACGACACCGTTCATGCGTGCGTACACCACCATCTGGCCGTAGTGGTTGAAGCTGTGATAGATGATGCCGGCGGCGACGGCCACACGGGGCATCGGGCCGAACACCGAGGGCACGAGGTCCAGATGATTCCGCGTCGTCAGCGACCCGACGGCCCGGCGTGCGTAGGCAATGGCCTCGTTCAAGTAGGCCAGGACCTCCGTCTTCGATCGGACATCGTCGGGCCCGTTGTTGTGCCGGCCCGGTCCGTAGGGGGAGGGCTCCTCGAGCACGCGGGCGGCCGTCATGAAGATCATCGTGGCGAGGTGTCGCACCTGCTCGCCAAACGTGCGGACGCCGTCGAAGGCGCCCTCGCGGGGGGCGAAGTCGTATGCCTCGGCCGGCATCGCCTCGGCGAGTGACCGCACCTCGTGCTCGACCAGCGTGAGCTGGTCCTCATGCATCGTCGTTACCGGGTCCTGGGCCGAGACGACTCCGGTGGCAACCACCATCCACGCCAATGTCCATCGCATGGTCACACTCACCCGCGTGATCGGCACCGGGGCACGTCGAGTTGCACCACCGGTCGATGTCGCTATCGAAGAAGCCGATGGTTTCGTTAAGGCACACGAGGCAGACGTCCCACTCGGGAGGGGAGGCCCTGCCGGAGCGTTTGGCCAAGCACGCGCCACGAGAGCACGAGCGAGGTCACGCACAGCGCGGTTCCGCCCAACATGAAAGTGATGACGACGATGTCCCAGAGGGGGCGGTTGTTGTAGAGCCACGGAAAGTTGAGCGAGTGCAGGCCGCTGTAGAGCCAGCGGCTGACCCAGCGGCGGTTGCTGTACTGCCCGACCACACGGGCGGTCGCGGGATCGATGTAGTACCGGGTCGCCGCGTCGTCGTGCAGTTGCGCCAGAATCACCGGCAATGGCCGGGCGCGCCGGCGATCGAGGTAGTACCGGTCGTAGCGGTCGAGAATGCGGGTCTCGACGGCGCTGGCGTCGGGCGCGACACGCCGCACGATCCGGGCGATCGCGTCGTGGTCGAAACGGTCGACCCGACGGCCGTCGATCCCGAACATCACCGTGGCACCGTCACCCAGACGGGCGGCGTACAGCGGCCGGCCGTCGAACGCGGTCAGCTCGACCGCCTTGACCTCCAGATCGGGATGCCGTGCAAGCAGATCCCCCGGGCTCAGGGCAGCGAAATCGTCCAGCGCGACATCGCCCCGCAGCGCCTCTGGCAGGTCCGGCCCGCGGCCTGCCGGTCCGCGCGGCGTCGCCGACGGGAACGGGTCGAGCGACAGCATGCCGCTGAACGCCCAGGTCGCGGTCGCGACCCCGAAGATCAACCCCAGGATCGCGTGCCACCGCTGCTGGCCCCGGTAGGGCAGCCGGGCCGGGCGTCCGTCCTGGCGATACCGCCGGCCCGGCGAGTATCGCGCCACCGCCACCACGAGCCCGATGATCGCCAGCACCGTGCCGATGCCGGACGTCCAGATCACGAACCGGATCCAGACCGTCTGATGCTGCCGGATGGCGGTGAAGTAGATCCAGTGGGGGATTGCGCTGACCCAGGCCCCCCAACGCGAGGCGGTCGTGGTGTACTGCAGCACCTCGCCCGTCTCGCCGATGTAGAGTTGCTCGCCATTGGGCCAGGAGTACTTCCAGAGCGGCCGCTCGTTGCGCAACGCGCTCTGGACCGTCCACTGGTCCACCTCGAGCACCGATTCCACGACGCCGTCTCGTACGCGCTGGCCCGTCCAGGCCTCGGCCGCCCTGTCGCGCATGTTGGCGGACACGCCGCCTCGCACCTTCCCCGTGTCGGCATAGACCACCAGGCGGCCGCCCCTCCCGCCACGGTAGGCGGGACGTCCGTCCACCGTCGTCAGACGCATCCGATCGGGCCGCCGGGGGTCGAGCCGGAGTGTCCGGGCAGCGACCTGGGGGGTGAGCGTCACCTGCCCGGCGTCGAGCGCCGGCGCCCGCGCCAGCCGATCGGCCTCGGTCACGCCGGGGAAGCCCCAGTACATCATCCCGATGCCGGACGGAAACCACAGCAGGAAGAGGAGGCAGAGCGCCACCCCCACCCACCGGTGCACGACGATCAGAACGCGCAGCATCGCAGGGTCTCGCTCAGACCCGGAGGAGCTCGACCGGCTCGAAGTGCCCGAACAGGACCGGGTCGGGGTCGACACCGAACCACTGCCGGAGCACGCTCGCATACACGGCGCGGAAGTCGACCCGGTGACGGACGTCGCCGTCGTCGAGGTCGTCGAGGTCGGGAATGCCGCCGTGCAGCCCCGGTACGACCGAGCCGCCCGCCAGGAACATCGCGCTCGCCGAGCCGTGATCGGTACCCAGGGTGCCGTTCTCGGCCACGCGACGACCGAACTCGGAGACCGTCATCACCAGGGTGCGGTCCCACTGCCCGGCCGCCCGCATGTCGCGCGCGAACGCGCCGACCGCCTGGCTCAGCTCCTGCAGGATGCCACGCTGACCGCGGAGCTGTTCGACGTGGGTGTCGAACCCCGTGACGGACACGTGGAAGACCCGGGTCGGGAGCCCGGCCGCGACCATCTGGCCGATCAGCCGCAGCGACTGCGAGAGACGGAACGGCGGGTAGTCCGCGCGCGACGCGATTCGCTGGGCCGCGTGGATGCGATCGGCCAGCGATACCGTCTGCCGGCCGAGCTGCCGGATGCGCTCCAGCGGGTCGTTCGCGTTCGCCGCCGACGCGGAGCGGCCCTGCAGGCCGCGAAGCTCCCTGTCGTAGCCGGTCCATTCCATGATGGCGGGATTCTCGATGGTGACACTGCGGGGCGAGGCGCTGGCGAAGGCCAGGGTGGCGCGGCGGCCGATCCGCAGCCCGAGCATCGGCGAGACCACGTCGTCGCAGTACCGCTCGAAATAGCGGCCCACCCAGCCATCGAGCACCTCGGCCGGCTCGGTGGGGTCGAACCAGGCCGCCTTGCTCCAGATGTCGCTCGATGTGAAGTGCGAGCGATTCTGATCGGGATACCCGACGTTCTGGACGATGGCCAGTTGACCGGCGTCGTAGAGCTGCTTGAGCTCCACCAGCTCTGGATGCAGCCCCATGTGCTCGTCGAGCTTGTGGACGGCCCCGGCCCGGATCGCGATGTGGGGTCGTCGCTGATAGTAGACGTCGTCCCCGTAGGGCACGACGGTGTTCAGCCCGTCGTTGCCGCCGTCGAGCTGGATGATGACCAGCACGTGGTTGTCCGCGAGCCCGGGTATCGCAGGAACGACACCCTGCTGTGCGGAGAGCGCCATTCGGTCGAGCCAGGGTGCGCCGAGGAAGGCCGTGACGCCGGCTGTGGCCTCACGCATGAACCGACGACGAGGAATCCGCTGGGTCATGACGTCCTCACGCGACTTGATACTCGGGCGATGCCAGAATCAGACGGACGACGGCCGACACGCGCCGTTCGGGCGGTGCGTGGCGCGCCGCGCTGACCATGGTCCGGCGCGCCGAGTCGGGCGGGGACCGAAGCACGAGGCGATCGACGAGCGCCTCGACCAACCCTTCCGGTGTCGCGGGGACGCCGGTGGACAAGAGGGGCTCCGCTTCGAAGCGGGTAGGGATGCCGAGCGCGTCCCGGTTGGCCTGGCGGGCGGCGGCCCGCGCCTCGTCGATCTCCCGCACGGCCCGCGCCCGGTCCGAGTCGCGCGCGCGAGCGTAGCTGCGCGGGGCCGCCAGCGGCTCGAGCCCGGCCGGCAACTGCCCGTCCAACAGCACGTTACCCAGATGAAACCGCACGGCCATCGAGCCAGCGTTGAGCCAGACCTCACCCCCCGGCCATCCCCTGACGTTGGGCGGATCGAAGAGCCTCTGTCCCATCGCCTCCACGTAGCGGGCGAGATTGGGGGTGGGGTCGATCTCGAGGGCGAGCTGCCGCGCGGCGCCGACCAGCAACCGGACCGGGCTCTTGACCTGGTTCCCGCGGGCCGCGGCGACGTCGAACTCCGCAGATGCCAGGAGCGCCTCGACCACCTTGGCCATCTGCACTTCGCTCCCGGCGTGGGCCATGAAGGTGTCGGCCAGACGCTCCTGGAGCGCGCCGTGCGGATCGCTCGCCCCGAAGAAGGCGATGAGCCTGCCCGCCAGGAACCGGGCGGTAGCGTGGTGGGCCGCGAGGATGTCGGCGATGTCGTGCAGCCCGAACGCACCGGTGCGCCCCAGGATCGTCTTGGTCCCGCCATCGTGACGCTCCGGGACGAATCGGGCGACCAGGCCGTCGCGTCGGAACGCCCGGTGCAGGCGGGGGGAATCCGGCCGATTCGGCTTGACCACGCCGGCCGGCACGTCGAGCGTCCAGCCGGTCAGGGCGCGAGCGATGTCCCGGACGTCCGCCTCGCGGTAGTTGCCCACCCCGAGGGTGAAGAGCTCGCAGAGCTCCCGGGCGAGATTCTCGTTGTGGCGCTCGCCGGTCATCTCCTCCATGTCGAGATAGAGCATCATGGCGGAGTCGCGCAGCACGGCGTTCAAGAGCTGCCGGAAGTTGCCCAGCGCGTGGTGTCGAAACACCGCGTTCTGCTCGTACATCGACTGCGAGATCCCCACCTTGTTGAACGAGGAGGTGAAGTGACCGTGCCAGAACAGGGTCATGACCTCCCGGAGCGGTCCGGGCGTGCGCATCATCTCGCGCAGCCACCACGCGCGCAGGTCGTCCATCTCGTTTGCGTAGCGTGCGGTCGTGCGCCCGTGGTTGTCGGCCAGTACGTCCGGCGGCGTATCGGCCCAGGCACGCTGGGTATTGAGCCAGGGGTGCCGGACCCAGTCGGGCGGCGCCGGCAGGGGAGCCCAGGTGGCGTCCACGATCAACGTCTCCACCGCCTCTTGCCGCGTCATCGCGGTCAGGCGGGCCACTTCCTCCGGAGTCGGGCCGAACGCGGCGCGACTCAGCAGATGCGCGGCGGCGGCGGCGTCCCAGGGGTCGGCCGAGTGCTGTCGAGTGGCCATCGCTCCTCCAGGTCCGGTACGAGATCGACGCGAGCACGAGGGTGACCGCTCCGAGACCGGCCGTAGCCACCCGCGTGCGGGGAACCAGGCCTGGGCGATGCGTCGGGAGCAATACGAGCGACCACGCGGTAACCGTTACCAGACCTGGAAAGCGCGCGTCCACAGGAGCGCGTGGATCGAGGACTCACCTCGATCGCGGGCGTGGAGAGGGCCCGGCGCCACCTGGTCCGAAATGGTACCGTCCTCAGCAGGAAGACCTTAACCGCTTCGTGCTCGGGACGAACCTTAAGATTTCGTGAAGATTGCGTGAGGGCGCCGGTGTAGTCCCGCGCCGCGGTCGCGAGTACCGCCGCTGGAAGAGCGCACAGCGGGCGGGCGGCATGGAGGAGCAAGTGAGGCTCGCGCCGGCCGGGCGCATCGAACCGGCCCAGGTGCGGGTGGCGTCCCATGTCGACGACGTCACGATCGTCCTCAACGGCGACGCGCACGCGTTTGCCTACGTCGCGCCAAGACTGCGGGTGGACGTCTCCGGGAGTACAGCTGTCTGTTCCGGAACAGCGCTACTCGACGCCTTCCATCAGGTATTCGACGAGCGCGGGCACGATGATGTCCGGCCGCTCCAGGTGCGGCACATGACCCAGCCCGGGAAAGAGCAGCGTGCGGCCGTTTCCGTTCGGGACGGTGTCGGCCAACACCTGCATGCGCTCCTGGAAGACCTCCGCCGGACCGAGCAGCAGATCCTCCGCGCCCCCGAAGGCGAGCGTCGGCACGTGGATATGCGGCCAGTCGTAGACGACCGGGTCCTGGTAGAGCATCTGGCTGATGATCGCCTGCACCATGGCGAGGCGCGGATAGTCGGAGCTGAGGGTCCACGACGAGCGGATGCGGGTGTAGAGCTCGAACTTGTCGTTCCAGACCGACGGGTCGTGACCGACGTACCGGCTGAGGCTCCGGCGGGTGCTCTGGTAGTCGGTCTGGAGGATCCGCTCGTAGATCTGATCGACCGGCGTCATCGGGCGATTGAACCGGTTGTCGGAGAGGCCGATGGGGTTGTAGATCACCAGCCGCTCGACCGAGTCGGGATACTGCGTGGTGAACCGCGTGGCGAGCATGCCGCCCATCGAGTGGCCGACCGCCATGACCTTGTCGATCCCCTCGTGCTCGAGGACGAGCTGCGTGTTGCGCGCCTGCGTGTTGAAGTTGTAGGGCGCGATCGGCTTCGACGACTTGCCGTACCCGATCTGGTCCGGGACGACGACGCGGAATCCGGCGTCGGTCAGCCCGTCGATGATGTCACCGAAGTAGAAGCCGCCGAAATTGTTGCCGTGCATCAGCAGGACGACATGGCCGTTGGCCGTGCCGGTCGGCGCGATGTCCATATAGGAGATGCGCACGTCCTGGCTGTAGACATTGATGTTGAGATACTTGCTCGGGGCCGGATACGGGCACTCGTCGCAGGTGATGCTGCCCGGCTTGATGTCTGTCGGCGTCGGTACCGGCGGCAGAATGTCGCCTCCTTGGGCGCCAGCGGCGGCCGCCACACCGAGAATCACGAGCACCGAGGCGAGTGTTCTGAGATAAGCGGGCATGGATCCTACTCCGTGGTCTAGAGGTGTCACCAAATGTACCATACGCCGGTGGCTCGGGCCAGAATCGCCCGCACGCGTAGAGGCCGCCGCCGAGGAGATCGATACACGCGCCGTCCGGCCGCTCCCGAGCCCCACCGCTCTGTTTATGCGCGGCGCCGGCGGCGCACCGCCGGCGCCGCGCGGACAGCCTGCCGGCGGACCGCACGCCCCCCGAGGACATCACCAGGACAGGAAGGGGCGTCGTTGCTTCGAGGGCCTGCCGCCAGTCCCGTCGTTATCGTCGTCTCTTGCCATGTCAGACCCGCGGGAGCCGGTAGACCCGCAACGCGGTGTCGTGGAACATCGCCGCCCGCTCGTCGGCCGAGAACCCCCGGGTCAGCTTCTTGAACTGGTTCCAGAGCACGGTGTACGAGCACGACAGCTTGTCGACCGGGAAGTTGCTCTCGAACATGCAGCGCCGCGGCCCGAACGCCTCGATGATGTGGCGATACCAGTCGCTGTTGGCCTCGAGCAACTCGTCCGAGGTCGGCGGTCGGTCGCGCTCGTGCCAGCCGTAGCCGTTCACAACCATCTGGATCCCGCCCACCTTCGCCACCACGTTCGGACGTCGGGCCAGCTCGGTCACGGCCGGCCTCCAGACCTCGAAGACCTCGTCGCGGCGCCCGGCGTAGGGCCCGATCCCGATGGGTCCGCCGAGGTGGTTGAAGATGATGGTCGTGTCGGGGAACGCGTCCGCGAGGTCGGCCAGGTCGGCTATGTGGGTGTGGTAGAGCCAGCCCTCGAACGTGAGCCCGTAGGGGCGCAGGTGCGCGTAGCCACGACGGAATTCGGGATCGAGGAGCAGATGCTCGGGCCCGGTCGGACGCCGCGCCACGATGGGCGGCTCCGCCCAGGCGGCGCGATGGCGGACGCCCCGGAAGCGCTGCGGGCTGGCTGCGATCTGCGCCTCGAGCACCGGCGCCACGCGGTCGCCGAGGAGCAGGTTGGCCGATCCCACGATCCCGGTCGCCACCCGGGTCTCACCGTACTGGCCGCTCGCGCTCATGGCGGCGACGCCCTCCACGAACTCCGTCTCGCCCACGATGCGGAGCTCCTCCGGACCGTCCGCCCGATACATCGAGGTGCACTCGACGAAGACGGTCTGACGGACGTTGTGCGTGTTCGTGTCCTCGAGCAGCTCGTCCAACAGGTAGCGGTTGCCGGGGCGATCCCACAGATGGTGGTGCGGATCGATGATGGGAAGTTCCGGCTCCAACACCGCCTCGTCGGTCAACGCCAGCCAGTCGGCGCGAGGACCGCTCGGCGCCGCCGGGCGCTGGGTCCGGGCACGAGCGCGCATCGAGCCGGGCAGACCAGCCGTTACCGCCGCGGCCCCGAGGGCTCCCGCCGCCGCTCGACCGAAGAACGTCCGTCGCGTAATGTCATCCATGGTCGTCACTCCTTGCTCCAGCCGCCTACGCGATGGCCCACGGGACCGGCGGCGCCTACACCCGCGGGGCGATTGGTGGTATCCGAGCGATCGGGACTAGAGCCAGGAGGGCAGGGGAGGACCGCGGCAGAAGTGGACGCCGAGGCAGACGTCACGCTCGGCCTCGGCCTGCAGCGGTGTGAGCCTGTGGTCGACAGCCTCGAATCCGAGGTTCGCGTGCTGGGTCTCGATGGCGGAGGCGTGGTGCGAGTGGCAGACCGCACAATGGTCATCGGGCGCGCCGGTCTCATGGCCATGGAAGAATCCACTGGCCGGTCCGATCGCTAACGCAACCAACATGACCGTCGTGGCCCCCCGCGGTATCGACACCATTGCCAGTTACCTAACCGCAGACCTGAACGCTTGTCAAGCCGTCCTCGTTGTTGAAGGATGAGAGCATGATCGCGCTTGCCTTCCGTCGCGTTGGCGTGGTGTGAATCCGCGGCGGCCCTTGCGACCCCTGGGTAATCTCTGCTAGCGTGGATATCGATGGTCCAAAGAGGACGGGCGCACACGGGGCTCGCACGGTGTAGCCGTAGCTGGCGCGCATGGATTGTCGTCCTGGCGATGGCAGTGGCCGGTGCCGCCGCCGCCGAGGTTTTCTGTCACGAGGAGCACGCAGCCGATCAGCATTGCGCGGTCTGCCAGCTCCGACACCAGCCTGCCGCCGAACTCTCCGGCTCGTCGCAGATCGGATTCGCCGATGTTGCGGAGCCGCTCGAGCAGGCTGCCGGTAGCGAATGGATCGCGTCCGGTCACTCCCGCCGCCTCCCCGCCCGCGGCCCGCCCGCCTAGGTCCCCGTCACGCGCTGCGTTTCGTCCATCGTTCGTCGACGGCGCATTGCCGCGAGCGCACGAGCGTACGCGCTCCGGCAATGGGGCCTGTTAGCGGCCGACTGCGGTTCAAGGGTGACGTCTCCCGACACCGGTGAACGGTGTCGTTTCTTGCGCCCATCCAGGGTGCTGTCTCCTGACCCGTTCTCGGCTGCCCTGCACGATGGAAACGGGAACAGGGTCACGAAGAGTGGAACTCGGGAAGGGAATCTGATGTACCGATTGACAGCAACACGTGTTCTTGCGGCGGCGGCGCTGGCCGCCCTCACGGCTGCGCCGGTCCTGGCTCAGGAGACCGGCACGGTGCAAGGCACGGTGACACTGCAGGACTACGACTTCATTCAAGGCGCGGTCGTCCTCGTCGTGGGCACGGGCAGGTTCGCGTTGAGCGACCAACAGGGAAGGTTCGCGATCGACGGCGTGCCGGCCGGCTCCTACGAAGTCCTCGCACAACGCGAGCACGTGACCGCGGGACGGCAGACGGTGAACGTCGATCCGGGCCAGGCAGCGACGGTGGACTTCGTGCTCGAGCTCTCGCCCGTTCACGAGGACGTGACGGTGACCGCCTCGGCGGGCGGAACCGAGACGACGTTCGAGGCGTTCAACGCGGTCACCACCGTGGACTCGTTCGACATCGCAAGAGTGGCGGCCGCCGGTTTCGGAGACGTCCTGCGGAACGAGCCGGGCATTGCGGTCCGCGGCTTCGGCCCCGGCGCGACCCGGCCGATCATCCGCGGCTTCGACGGCGACCGGGTGCTGATCCTGGAGGACGGCGTCCGCACCGGAGACCTGTCGAACAATTCCGGCGACCATGCCGTCGCGGTCGACTTCAACGGCGCGGAGCGCATCGAGATCGTGCGCGGGCCGGCGACGTTGTTGTACGGCTCGAACGCGGTCGGCGGGCTCGTGAACGTGATCACGCCCCACGAGAGCAGCCGCGCGTCGCTGCTCGAGGGTACGCGGGCACAGTTGAGCGCCGACCTGGGGAGCGCGAACGCGCAGGCAGGCACCAACGCCGGCCTGCAGCACGCGCGCAGCGGCGTGCGCTACTGGGCCGGCGGCAGCACGCGGCGGACGGGGGACTACGCCACGCCCCTGGGGACCGTCGAGAACTCCGCCACCGAGACGGCCAACGCGGAGGCCGGTGTCGGCTGGTCGGGCGACCGGCTCTTCGCGAGCGCCGGCGTGACCTTGAACGACGGCCGTTACGGCGTGCCGTTCGCCGAGCAGTTCCACGGACACCACGAAGTGGATGCCGGCGGGCACCGGGACGATCACGGGGTCGATGAAGGCGGCGCGACCGCCATCGCGCTCGATTGGCAGCGTCGCGCGTTGCGCTTCGACGTCGGCCTCCAGGGCCTTGCCAACCGTGTCGTCGAGGGGGTGCGACTCAGCCTGAAGGCCGTCGACTGGGGCCACGACGAGCTGGAAATAGAGGGCGGGAACGAAAACGTCGGCACGCGCTTCGACAACCGGGTCTACATCCTCCGCGCCGATGTGGATCAGCGGCAGACGGAGCGTCTGTCGGGGAGGTTCGGCGCCTGGACGCAGATACGGGACTTCGAAGCAGCGGGCTTCGAGGCGCTGGCGCCGCGGACCGACCTGTCGTCCTTCGCGGCCTTCGCCTACGAAGAGCTGAGCCTGGGGCGCTTACGCGTGCAGTTCGGCGGTCGCGTCGACCGTGACAACTACCGCGTGGCGGAGCGTACCGGCGCATTTGCGAACGACGATGACGACGATGGCCACGAGGGGCACGACCATGGCGTGCTCGAGGCGCCCGACGCTCGCGACCGCGGCTTCGCGGGTGCATCCGCGTCGGTCGGACTCCACGCGGACCTCGGCGCCGGCAACGCCCTGGTCGCCAACCTGACCCGCTCCCACCGCCCCCCGGCCATCGAGGAGCTGTACAACTTCGGCCCGCACGTCGGCACGCTCTCGTTCGACGTCGGCAACCCGGATCTCGATGCCGAGTCCACCCTCGGACTGGACTTGAGCTTGCGGCACCGGGGCGACCGCGTCCGTACCGACCTGAACTTCTTCGTGTACGACATCGGCAACTTCATCTTCGGCGACCGCAGCGACGAAGTGGCGGACAACCTGCCAGTGTACAACATCCTGCAGGGCGACAGCCGCTTCCGCGGTTTCGACGCACGCGGCAGCACCCGGCTCGCTGGACAGACCTGGTTGACGCTCGGCCTCGGGTACGTCGACGCGCGGCTGACGACGACCGGGGAGGCGCTGCCGCGCATTCCGCCGCTGCGAGGCACGGTGGACCTCGACATCCCCTACGGCGGGTTCACGCTGACCCCGCAACTGGAGTTCGCGGCGCGGCAGGCCGACGTGTTCCGGGGCGAGACCGAGACGGGCCGCTATTCCATAGTCAACGTGCGGGCGTCGTACGTCTGGCCGCGGCAGGACACGGCGCACATCCTGTCGTTCACGGGCTACAACCTGACGAACGAGCTCTATCGGAACCACACCTCGTACATCAAGGACCTGGCCCCCGAGATGGGCCGCGGGGTCCGGTTGAACTACGCGGTGCGGTTCCACTAGCTGCCTGCTCCGGCCGAGGGTCTCCGAAGAGCCTCGGCCGAGCACCTGCTGGCGGTGAAGATGCTCGAGGGCCGGCTCGCCGATCCGGAGACCGTGGAGACCCTGCATTCCCTCCGACGTGGCATGCTAGTATCTTCGGGTGCTGCCACCTTCGTGAAGTCCGCGCTCAGCTTGGCGGAATCGGCTGGCAGCACTTCGGGGAATCCCGTAAGTCATTGATTCTAAACGGTGTGGGCCGCTAGCTCAACTGGTAGAGCAGCAGACTCTTAATCTGCGGGTTCGGGGTTCGAGTCCCTGGCGGCTCACCAACTTAAACCAAGCAAAAGCAATGACTTAGAGCGAATCCGGCAAAGCTCCTTGGGGATCGCCAAATCGCTGAGTCAGCACTAAGTCAGCACTGACGAGGGGTGAACTTCAGAGGTTGCGGCGGCTCACCGTCCGCTTCAGCGGCCCCGTCAGGCCCAAACGCAGCACCGTCGGCGTCTCGTCCAGCCTTTCGCGGATGGATGCCGCGGCGCCGGGATGCTCGTCCTCCAGCGAGCGGGCCAAGCGCTCCAAAGCCCGTTTCGCGGTCGCTTCCGAAAATGTACGACGCCGAGCGAGCCGTAGACATCGCTGAGGGCGCGTCGCAGCGCCGCCGACCCGTCGACCAGGAACAGCATCGCCCGGTCGGTCGGCAACCCGCGCGTCACCAGGTCGTTGAGCAGCGCCGTCGAGACCGCCGCCGTCTCGGTCGCACCTTCACGCAAGCCGAGGACGTGTTTGCGCCCCGACGTGTCGATCCCCAACGCGATCACGATGCAGTGTTCCTTGAAGACCTTGCCGTCGATGCACACCACACGCAGGTCCAGCTCGCCCAGCGGCCGGAGCACGGCCTCCTCATCGACGAACTTCATCGAAGTGACCGTTTCCGGGCTGGCGACGCCGGCTTGACGAGCTGCTGAACGATCTCCACCACCGTGACCGCCTGGTGGCGCGGACCTTCTCGCCCTGTCTCTCTGGGCGGGGCCTCCTTCGCGGTACCGGTCCCTTACCCTCGCATCGGATGTTTGGTCACCATCACGCAGCCGCGTTCGGTCCGAGTTGAGCTCCGGGCCGACGCGAGCAGACCCGCCTCTGGAGAAAGATGATGCCAGAGCAACGCGACCTCCTGAATGATCCGAAGGGGACCGGTGCAATTGCCGATCCGCACGCCCACCAACAAGACTCTGACTCGGCGCGCCTCCCTATCACTCTCGCCGTAACTAACCCGCGTTCCTTCCGTTCCGGTACGAATCGCCTGCGGGCGGCAGGGGGGCTTGATCAACGACAATTACTTTGACCGGTCGGCGAGCACGCGATCGGTCGTTTCGAGGTTGCACGCAGAGTCGTGTGAGACTGCCCGTTTTCCTGGTGGAGGACGGGTTGGTCACGGATGCGCAGGTTCGGCGATTTCGCGAGAAACGGATGTCTGGGAAAACGTTGGCGGCGGCCGCGGCAGCGGCGGGCATGAGCGAGCGGACGGCGCGTCGTTGGCAACAGCGCGGCGCGTTGCCGTCGACGACGAACGCGCCACGGACGTGGCGGACGCGGGAGGACCCGTTCGCCGAGGTGTGGGAGTCGGAGGTGGTTCCGCAGTTGGTGGCCGACACCGACGGCCGGCTGCAAGTGCTGACGTTGTTCAAAGCGCTGTGCGTGCGGCATCCGGGCCGTTTCCAAAGGGGGCAGCTACGGACGCTGCAGCGGCGGGTTCGGGACTGGCGGGTGCAGTACGGTCCGGACCGCGAGGTGTACTTCGAGCAGGTGGCGGTTCCGGGTCGGGAAGCGGCGTTCGACTTCACGGACGCGAGCGACCTGGGGGTGACGATCCGGGGCGTGCCCTTGCCGCACCTGCTGTTCGAGTGGGTGCTCAGCTACAGCAAGTGGACGTATGTGGGACTGGCGCTGAGCGAGACGTTCGAGGCGCTGGTGGCCGGCCTGCAGGGGGCGCTTTGGATGCTGGGCGCGGTGCCAGCGTTGCTTCGTCACGACAACCTGTCGGCGGCGACGCACGAGCTGAAGCGCAGCGGTGGCCGCCAGCTGACGGCTCGGTTCAAGCAGGTGCTGGACCACTACGGGCTGGACTCGTCGAGGATCCGGCCGGGGAAGGCGCACGAGAACGGGGTGGTCGAGCAATCGCACTTCCGCACGAAGACAGCCATCGAGCAGGCGCTGCTGCTGCGGGGCGACCGAGACTTCGATGACGAGTCCTCCTACCTGCGCTTCGCACGAGCGGTCGTCGACGAGGAGCGGAACCGGCCGGCGGCGGCACGGCTGGCCGAGGAGCGGGCGTTTCTGCGGCCGTTGCCGGCGTCGCGGATCCCGGAGTACACGACGTTCCGGTGCAGGGTGCGCAAGTGGAGCACGATTCGCCTCGGCAACCGGATCTATTCGGTACCGTCGCGTCTGATCGGTCACACGGTCGAGGCGCGTCAGCACCCGTCGACGGTTGAAATCCTGTACGGCGGCCGGGTGCTGTGCACGATGCCGCGTCTTCGAGGCGCGGCGGACCACCGGATCGACTATCGCCACATCATCGCGAGCCTGGTCCGCAAGCCGGGCGCCTTTGCGCGGTACCGCTTCCGCGAAGAGCTGTTCCCGTCGCTGACGTTCCGCGCGGCGTATGACGCGCTGGGGCGGACGCACGGCGAGCGGGCCGACGTCGAGTATGTGCGGCTACTGCACCTGGCGGCCTCGACCAGCGAGCGTCAGGTCGAGACGACGCTTCGGGCTCGTCTCGACGCCGGCGACACGTGCGAGTACGCCAGCGTGCAGGCCGAAGTGCGTCCGCCGGTCCCGACCGTGCCGGTCGTAGACATCCCTCGCCCCGACCTGACGCGGTACGACGCGTTGTTGACCGGAGGCCTGCACGGATGACGGCGCCGAGCACGCAGGTGACGACTCTGCTGACGCAGTTCAACCTGACGACGGCGTCCGAGGAGCTGGTGCCGCGGTTGACGCAGGCAGGCCACCACGACGCGCTGCCGGTGTTGCTGGAAGTGTTCGAGGCGGAAGCCGAGGCGCGACGCCAGCGGCGGATTGCCCGGTTGCGCCGGACCTCGCGTCTGCCGCCCGGCAAGACATTCGAGACCCTCGACACGGGTCGGTTGCCGGGCCCGGTCGTTCAGCAATTGAAGACACTGGCCAGCGGGGCGTTCCTCGAGACGGCGACCAATGTGCTGGCTTTCGGCCTGCCTGGCGTCGGCAAGAGCCACGCGCTGTGCGCCGTCGGGCACGCGCTGGTTGAGGCTGGCCACAGCGTGTTGTGCGTCCCGGCCTACGCCCTGGTCCAGGAACTGCTCGGCGCGAAACGCGACCTCGACCTGCCCCGGGCGCTGCGCAAGCTCGACCTCTTCGAGGCGATCCTGCTCGACGATCTCGGCTACGTGCAGCAGAGTCCCGACGAGGCCGAGGTGCTGTTCACGTTGCTGGCCGAGCGCTACGAGCGGCGTTCGGTAATGGTGACCAGCAACCTGGTGTTCAGCCAGTGGGACCGGATCTTCCGTGACCAGATGGCCACTGCCGCGGCGATCGACCGCTTGGTACACCACTCGGTCGTGCTCGAGTTCGACGTGCCGAGCTTTCGGACCGACCCGTCACGGCCCACGTCATCGGCGCCATCACCGCCGCCTGTGCCTCGCGGACGTCCGCCAGGCCCCCTGTTGCCACGGCGCCGCCGACCTGCGAGTTCGTGAAGCCTTCCGCCAGTTGCCCGGTATTGCGGGCCGAGCGGAGGATTCGCGCGCGGCCGAGCGTCAACGCCCATCCAGACTGTGGTCGGCGCGCGCGATAGCGCCGCCTCCAGGCTCGCCTGGCGCAACTACGGACGCCGCTCGTCCCCACGGTTGCCGCGTGCGCCAGACGAGCCTTCCGCGGCACTCGATGGGTCGCTCGACGGAACGCCCTCTTCGGTTCGTCGTCGTCGACCACACCGTCCGGCCCAGCCGGCCGTTCCGTCTCGCGAGGGTACCCCGACCGGGCATGACCAGCACCGACGTCCGGCTCGGAACCACTCGCGTTCAGTTTCCTTCAGATCTCAGTGACCGTTGACACATGAGGGCCTCTGATCCTCTCAACCGGCCAAAATGGTTGACGCTGACCGGCCAAAGTAGTTGACGCCGAACAGGGCTCGTCTAGTGGGGATGCAGCGCACCATGTGGGCCGACGTCGAAGCGGCGCTGCACGTCCGCCCGCCCGCCGGCTGGAAGCACCGTGGACGTCGGGAGTGGGGCGGCCCGTGTCCGGTCACTGGCGCCGGCCGGACCAAGGCGTGGGTCGGGCCCGGGCATGGCGGCGGGATCCGGATCGGCTGCCGCGCCTGTTCCGCTGTCCGGCTCGCTGGCGAGGACTACCGTGCGCACGTGGCTGCCATTCTGGGCGAGGCGCTGCCAGCGTCGAGGTCGACGGCGCCGCCGGTGCGGGTGCGGCCCGAACCGCGATCGACGGCGCCCGCCGACGTCTGGGCGGCTGGGGTCGACCCGCACGGCACGCCGGCCCGGACCTACTTGGTGAACCGGCGTCGCGTCTGGAGTCCGTCGCGGCGGTTGCCGGCGTCGGTTCGCTGGCTGTTGCGCCAAGTTGCGGATGGGCTGCCTGTGCTGCAGCGGGCGTGGCGGCTGCCGGAGTGGGCCGCCGGCGCCGTGCTCTACCGCTACGCCGCGCCCGGAGAGGCGGACACGTGGGCTGTGCAGTTCGAGCCGGTGGACAGCCTAGGCGGCCACCGGCCGTGGGAGGTGCATGGCCGCCGGCAGAAGCGGCCGGCGGCGCGCGACTCCAACTTCGGCGGTGGCCGTCGGGTGTTCCTGGCGGCCGAGGCGGCACCGGCGGAGTACCGCGAGGTCGACGGTGCGCGGGTGCTGGTGCGCCCGGAGTCGACGTCGTGGAACATCACCGAAGGCCCGCTCGATGCGCTGGCCGTGGCGTGGCTCTCCACGCTCGGGGTCTGCGGGGTTGACCCGGGCGGGGCGGTTGTGGGCGTCCACGGCACGACGGGGCTGCAGGCGGCGCAGGCGCCGCCGGGGCGGGATGTGGTCGCTTGGGTGCAGGCGGACGGTCCCGGCGTCCGGTCGGCGCACGAGCTGAACGCTCGCTGCGTGGTCGCGCCCGGGGTGTCCGTCGAGCACGAGGCGCCGGAGGACGCCGGGCTGGACTGGGCCGATGCGATTTCCCGCGTCTGGCGCGACGATCTGATGGAGGTCGACGGTGAGTGACGGTGACGCGATGGAGCGGGCGCGGAAGCTGGTGCAGGAGGCGGCGGACTCGCCGGTGGTGGTCAAGGCTCGCGGAGCGGTACTCGAAGCGACGTCCGTTCCGGCCGAACGCACCCGGCTGCTGCAGCCACTGGTACCGTTGGCGCCGGAGCCGGCGACGTCAGGGAAGAACCCCGTCGACACCGGGTGGGCCCCCTTCCAGAACGCGCTTCGGGTGGATGCCGCCAACTCACTGCCCGACGCTATCCTGCCCGGACTCGCCTGGGCGGAGCGGCTGGCGTTGCTCTCGGCTCCCGCCAAGGCGGGGAAGAGCACGTTTATCTCCCAGGCCCTGGAGGCGGCAGCGACGGAGCGTAACTTCTGCGGGCTCCCGCTGGTGGACCGGGTCCCGGAGTCGGTCGGCATCATCACGGAGGAGCCGCTTGGCCTACTGGCTCAGCGGCTGCGGTTCTACGGCGGTCCGGACGGGCGCGGGGAACACGTCGAGCGGGTCTGGATCGCATCGCCCAGGTGGGACGACGAACGCATCCTGGCGGCGCTGGAGCGTCAGCAGCCGGACCTGGTGATCATCGACTCCTGGACCGACTGGGCAGTCGCGGCGGGGTCGGAGACCCTCTGGAACGCGGCGGAGATGCGGTTGCGCATGCTGGCCATGCGGGAGGTCACCGACCGCGGCGCCGCCGTGCTCATCGTCCACCACGCGCGCAAGTCGGACGGCACCGTCCGGGACTCGGGCGATCTGACGGCGGCTGTGGACATGGTGATGGAGTTCAACCCCATCAGCGAGACGGGCATGGATGGGCGTCGGTGCCAGCCAAGCTCCTCCGACCTGCGGCAGGTGGAATACCGGGGCCGGTGGCCGATGGACGTGCTGGAGCTGGACTTCGACCGGGCTGCTCGGCGGTATCGGCGGGCGGATGGCGAGGCGGTGCAGCGTGGGCGTGGGTACTCTGGAGTCGAAGGACCAAGAATCCCGGTCGTGTCGTGAGCGCGTCCGTGCCGAGAATGGGAAGGCTGAGGCCTGGGCGGTCGCTCGGGGCTCTTTGGCCGTGTTTGAGGTCGGTGCCTTGAATTCCGGTCAGACGGCTTTGGCGCTGGCCGCGGAAAAGCTTGAGGCGGCCGATTCGCCTGGCGCATCAGCCACCGCTGCCGATGTACGGATGCTGGCCTGCGATTGCATCGCCGTCACGGTCATGATGGATGAGGTGCGACATGATGCCTTCGGGTCTCGCCGTGTACGGTTCGCTCCACAGTGGGTGTTCGATGCTGGCCTGTCCCTGCACCGCGAAGGTGATCAGGTTGTCGGGTCGGTCGACGTGCACGAGATCACTTACCGCCCGCCGGGGTCAGCAGAGTCCGACGCGCCTCGGCGCGTCACGCCGGAAAGCGTGCTCGAAGGACTGAGGACCACCGCGGCCGCGAAGGATGGCCGTACCGCGCTGTCGGTGCTCTGGCGGATCGCGCCGCGCGAGGTGAAGCCGTTCAAGCCGGTGGACCGCGTGAGCCTGCCGCGGCTGCATCGGGCTACGGATCGGGATGTCAAGATGCTGCCTGCATTCCCGGCGGCGCCGGCCGCGGTATCACAAGTCGAGGATGGCGCGGATGCCTGGCTGCCTGGGTTCGAACCGCGGGTGACCGGCTGCCCGTCCTGGCTGGTCCACGTGTTCGATCGGGCCGGTGGGGGCCTGTTGCCGGGACGCAAGGGAGCGCCGCTCGAGCTGCGCCTGTTCATCTCGGCGTTGTGCCTGGTGCACGAACACGACCGGGTTGGCGGGGTGACCACGATGACGCCATCGCTGCGCGAGGTGGTCGACTGGCTGTACCCGGATGGGTGGAAGAGTAGGTACAGGGACTTTGGCTTGCTTCCGGCGGCGCTGGACCGGCTCGGCTCGCTACGGATTCCGGTCGGCCACTACCTGGTGTCGGTAGTCAATGCGGTCGTGGTGCCCCAAGTTTGGGACCCTGATGCGCTGGTAGGGCTTGACGTGCGTATTCCGCAAAGCGCCGCTCAAGGGGCGCGTCTCGACTGGAACAGGCTGCGGCGGTACGGGGTGAAAAGCGCCGCCATGTACCGCGGCTACCTGGCGCTGTCGGCCGCCATGGACGGGGCCGCACGCCGTGGCATGCCGATCACGAAGATGATTCCGGCCCCGGTGCTCGACGAACAGGGCCAGCCGAAACGCCGCAAGGGCGGGGCGATCATCCGATCGACGAATGCATGGATTCCGAATCCGGCTGCCAAGTACGCGCCCCGATGGAACGATTGGGACAAGGCTCGGTTCCTCGGGTACGACCCCACTGATCGGCGGCGTCGGAGAAACGCTCGTGAGGCTCTGGAGCGTTTGGAGGGTGATGGCGTGGTGCAGCTCGAACGGTTGCCTGACGGCACGTGCAGGCTCTTCGGGCCGGACGGTCGACCGGTGCCGCAGGGTGCCGGGGCCGGCTAGTGACGGCGCAGCACGCCCGAACGCTTCCGTACAGCATGCCAGGACATTTGCTCAGCATGCTAGGACGCTCTTGCAGCATGCTAGGACACCTCGATCCAGAAAGCGCCGATGAACGTTGACCTGAACGCGATCTCCCGCGCCGGCCCTTATTATGCCCGGACTCTCCCGAAGGGAGAGGGAGGGGTCCGGGCAGCGGCTGACGCCTGACGGCGCCGCTCCCCGGCCCCCTCAAGCGCCGATGCTGACGGCACTCCACGGCGCCGGCGTATCCCGGGGGCCTAACACGCGGGCGGTGTGGAGAAACGACCGAACAGGAGTCGCTTCGGTGCGGCGAGTCCGCGCTCCCGGGGGTCGCGAAGCTGGCCGTGCAGCAGCGTGAGAAGCACAAGGGTCGGAATCCGGCGACCGGGGCACGGATCGAGATCCCGGCCAAGCAGGCGGTCAAGGCGCGTATCGCGAAGCGACTCAAGGACAAGGTGAAGGCGAAGACGTCGTGACTCCCCACGCCTCGTCATGAAGGAGCGCTTCATCGACCTTCGCCGTCTGTCCGGCGAGCCGACGCCAGCCGAAGCCGATCCTGCGGGGGAACATCAGCTCAAGATTCTGGCTGCCGAGCAGCAGACGACGGTTCACCGTCTAGTCTGCACAGGCCTCAACGCCGTCTTCGCGGAACACCACAAGCCGGAGATTGCCAGGTGATGGCGTTGTGTGTACCCGTGTACTGATGTACACAAGTACATACGCTGCATGCGGTCTCACCTCGGCCGGGTCGGTCTTGAACCCCTTCGAGCAGGGACTGACTGAGTTGCATCCGGATCGTGGTCAGCGGTCGATCCCGGAGCCGCGGTCCTGGTACCCGCCGCGGTCGGCGATCCCGGAGAGCAGATTCGGTCGTAGTTCCGGTGCACGTCAGGCAGAATGCCCGGGAATTCGGTTTCCTCGGCGCGGCGGAGCAAGTCGTTGGCGAGGAGTCGTGTGGCATCCGGAGTGAGCTCGATCACCTTCCCGTGGTGCCAGAGCCGGACGCTGTTGGGCGTTCCGTCCACGGTCGGGAGGTCCCTCCGCTCCGCGAGCTGTTTCATCACCCGGGAGATCGAGGTGCCGAACACCACGCCGAGAAGGAAGAGCAGGACCGGCAGCATGTCTGCGACCCACCGCATGCTGAATGTATCGTCCGCAAAGCCACCGGACGGTACCTCCCCTACCGGCTCGGGCCGCGGAGATCCGGGCTGGTGGTTCGCAAGAGCCCTAGGACGACCGGCCCGTACCCGAACTTGAGCAGCTTCATGTCCGACTTCAGCTCCGCCTCAATGCGGCTCATCTGCGTCGACAAGCGCGTGTCGAGGTTCGCGATCTCGGCCCGCACTTCGGCCTGGCCGGCCTTGAACTGGTCCGAGGTGACGTGGTCGCCCTGCTCGGCCGCCAGGCGGATCGCGTCGGTCAGGGCGTCGGCCTGAGCGGGCGTGTCGGCTCCGGCGAGCCTGTTGCGGCCAGGCCGGCGCGCGCCGCAGCTTCGACCAAGTGCGCTACACGTCCACGCGGCCCAGCAAGTGCGCACCGACGGCGACGACCAACCGCGACGCCGCGATCTCACCTTCGACCGAGCCGGCCTCGCCGATCCGCACCAGCTCGCTCGCCTGGATGCGCCCGTTCACCTTGCCGAGAACCACCACCGACTTCGCCGACAACTGCGCCGCCGTGACCCTGCCGGTTGGACCGACCGTCAGGACATGGGGCGTCAGCTCGATCGACCCGTTCACCTCGCCGTCGATGACCAAGTCCTCGCTCCCCTTGACCTCGCCCTCGATGACGATGCTCCGCCCTATCGTGGTAATGCCCTCGGGGACGTGTTCGACCATTGTGAAGTGACTCTCGATTCCATCCCACGCGCGCGAAGGACCGTTCATACGTCGCCGTCATCCGCTCCCACGTAGCGTACCACCTGCCCCCGTCCGACTGGTGTTGAAGGCGTTCAGGGCGTCCTCGGTGGCGTCGAGGATTGCCCTGGGCGGTCCGAGTGTCCACCATTTAGAGAAAACCGGCCAAGTCCACGGCCGTCCCTGATGACGTATAAGTGGCTGAATAATAAATAGTTATTACTCGTTCCAGGTCTTGACGCGGGCCGGTTCCGCCCTGTACGATCCACCAGTATCCGCCACTCAGTGAGGGGAATACTGGTAGGAAATGGAACTCCCAACACGCCCCCGGACCCGCAAGCCCAACGGCCGGCAGCCCCACCACGCGCTCTCGTCCGCCTTCGTCCGCAACGTAGCACAGGCCGGGCGCTACTGTGACGGCGACGGCCTGTACCTCGACGTGCAGCCCTCCGGGACCCGCAGCTGGGTACAGCGGCTCGTCATCCGCGGCCGGCGCCGCGAACTCGGACTCGGCGGCTTCCCGCTCGTCCCGCTCAAGGACGCCCGCGCCCAGGCCCTCGCCAACCGCAGGCTCGCCCGCGCCGGGGGCGATCCGCTCGCCGAGAAGCGCCGCCGTAAGAGCATGCCCACGTTCGCCGCCGCCGCCGAGGCGGTCTGCGCCCAGATGCGGCCCGGCTGGCGTAATCCCAAGCACGGCAAGGACTGGATGTCGAGCGTGGCCCGCTTCGCCTTCCCGCGGCTCGGCAAGCTGCCCGTCTCCGAGGTGACAAGCGCCGACGTGGTCGAGGCGCTGCGCAAGGTCTGGCACGAGCGGCCGGCGACGGCGCGGCGGGTCCGCCAGCGCATCAGCACGGTCATGGAGTGGGCCGTGGCGATGGACTACCGCAACGACAACCCGTGTGACCGCATCGGGCCGGTCCTCGGCCCGCAGCAGGATCTCGTCCAGCACATGCGGGCGCTGCCGCATCGCGGCGTGGCGACGGCCATCGAGACGGTGCGGGCATCGGGCGTGGTTCCCGTAGTCAAGCTGGCGTTCGAGTTTCTGGTGCTGACGGCCGCGCGCTCGGGTGAGGTCCGCGGGGCGCAGTGGGCTGAGATCGACACCGAGGAGCACGTGTGGACCGTCCCGGCGACACGGACGAAGGCGAAGCGCGAGCACCGCGTGCCGCTGTGCCGGCGCGCCGAACAGATCCTCGACGCGGCCCGGACGCTCGGCGCCGGCAACCCGCTCGTGTTCCCCACCGGGCGCGGCAAGCAGTTGACCGACATGGCCGTGTCGGGACTGCTCAAGGACCTGGAGATCGGGGCCGTGCCGCACGGCTTCCGGTCGTCGTTCCGGGACTGGGCCGCCGAGGAGACGAACCACCCGCGCGAGGTCGTCGAGGCCGCGCTGGCCCACGTCGTACAGAACAAGGTGGAGGCCGCGTACGCCCGCTCGGACCTGTTCGAGCGGCGGCGGCGGCTGATGGACGACTGGTCCGCCTATCTCGGCGGCGGCGCGGCCGATGATCGCCCATCGTGAGGACCGCGCGGCGGCGCTGATGGCGCGCGGCTGGACCCGCCGCGAGGCGGAGTGGCTGGCGCTGGTCTGCCTGCACAGTGGCGTGTTCCTCCGCTCCCAGTACCTCGCTTTCATCGGCCGGACCAATCCGGCGCTCGCGCACCGCTTCATCCGCCGCTGCCGCGAGTACGCGGTCGAGCAGCCATGGAACGGCTCGCGGCTCCGAGTCTGCCGGATCGCGGCGCGGCGTATGTACCGGATGCTCGGGGTCGAGCACCTCCGGCACCGCCGGCCCGCCGCGCCGGAGGTCGTGTTGCGGCGGCTGCTGTCGCTCGACTACCTGGTCGAACGTCCGCGCACGTCATGGCTTCCGACGGAGGCCGAGAAGGTGAACGCGCTGACGGCCGCGGGGATCACCACGGAGGTGCTGCCGCGCCGGCTCTACCAGGGCGCGGTCGGGGCGCAGTACCGGTACTTCCCCCACAAGCTGCCCGTCGCCCTCGACGGCCGGCGGGCGACGTTCGTGTTCGTCCAGGACGAGGACGAGACGGCCAGCGCCGTTCGCACATGGGGCTCGCAGCACGCCGCACTGTGGGCGGGGCTCGCCGCGACCGGCCGCGCCGTCGAGGTGGTCGTCGTCGGCCGGGACCCGGAACGGCTGGCGGCGGCCGAGCGGGTGCTCGACAAGTGGGCCTCGACGCCGGCGGAGTCGGTGACGATGGCCCACGAAGACGCGGCGGCGGAGATGGCCGCGATCAAGAAGGCGATCGCGACGGGCGACTCGGCCGCCCTGGAGACGTACGGCGGCCTGAACCCCGCGTTGCAGCGCACGCGCATCCTCAACGCCGCCTGCGCCGGAAGCCGCCGATCGATGGCCGCGATCACGGTGGGCCGGACTTGGCGCTCGACGCGGGTGCCGTCTGACCTGTTGCCGGCCGTGAACGCCGGCCAGGCCGCCCGAAATTACACCCGAAGTGCCACGCCAAAGGTGTAAGTAGGTCGGAGTGCCCGATTTACGCCCGAAATCACACCGGCCGTCACACCCGTGCCGCCCGCAAGTCCCCTGCTCTCAACGCGATCCAACGTCCCGCGGCCCCAACAGTTGCCGCCCAATGTGCCATGGGGCGTGCAGGGGAGCGACCCACCGCAAAACTGGCGTTTTGCGGACCCGGCAGGTGTTCCTCCGTCACACCTACCGGGCCGGGTCGCTCCCTGGTGAATGTGTCCCTCCGGGAAGGGTGTCGCGGCTCCCGCGACCGCTGCTGACGGTCGCCGAAGAGCCCGCTGTCGAGCACCCCCACGCCTTCGGGGTAATCGCCCTTCCGAGACAGCGCCCTCCTGTTACTGCTCGTCACATCTTGCGAGCGCAGGCCATCGTGTAGAGTCAGGCCGGTAGCTGTTCCGATTGATGGGGGTCTGGTTTCGGCCCGCGAGTCTCGATTCAACGGAAGGGGGATCACGAGCATGGCGCGACGACGGTCGGGGAAGCAGGCAGGTGACGAGGTGGCAACCCCGAACAATGGGGCCACCATCGGTCACGAGGCCGAGCTGTGGGCGATGGCTGATGCTCTGCGCGGCTCGATGGACGCCGCCGAGTACAAGCACGTCGTCCTCGGTCTCATCTTCCTCAAGTACATCTCCGACGCCTTCGAGGAGCGCCACGCGGCTGTGCTCGCACAGTGGGGCGAGGACGCCGCCGAGGACCGCGACGAGTACGTCGCCGAGAACGTCTTCTGGGTGCCGGTCGAGGCCCGTTGGGCGCATCTGCGGGCACAGGCGAAGCAGCCCACCGTCGGCCTGACCGTCGATCAGGCGATGGCCGCCATCGAGCGCGACAACCCGGTGCTCAAGGACGTGCTGCCGCGCGACTATGCCCGCCCGGCCCTCGACAAGCGGCGGCTCGGCCAATTGATCGACCTCGTCAGCAACATCCGGGTCGGCGACGCGGACGCCCGCTCCCGCGATGTGCTCGGCCGGGTCTACGAGTACTTCCTGTCGCAGTTCGCGAACGCTGAGGGCAAGAAGGGCGGCGAGTTCTACACGCCGCGCTGCGTCGTCAAGGTGCTGGTGGAGATGCTGGAGCCGTACCGCGGCCGCGTCTACGACCCCTGCTGCGGCTCGTCGGGGATGTTCGTGCAGTCGGTGGCGTTCATCCGCGCCCACGCCAGCGGCAACGGGAACGGCGGCAGAGCCAAGGCGGACATCAGCATCTACGGCCAGGAGTCGAACTACACGACGTGGCGGCTCGCCAAGATGAACCTTGCCATCCGCGGCATCGAGGGCCAGATCGCCCACGGCGACAGCTTTCACAGCGACCGCCACCCGGACCTGAAGGCGGACTACATCCTCGCCAACCCGCCGTTCAACGTCTCCGACTGGGGCGGCGAGCGGCTTACTGACGACAAGCGCTGGCGCTACGGCGTACCACCAAAGGGCAACGCCAACTTCGCCTGGGTGCAGCACATGGTCCACCACCTCGCGCCCGGCGGCGTCGCGGGGTTCGTGCTCGCGAACGGATCGATGTCGTCGAGCCAGTCGGGCGAGGGGGAGATCCGGAGGAACCTGATCGACGCGGACTTGGTGGACTGCATGGTCGCCCTGCCGGGGCAGCTCTTCTACTCGACGCAGATCCCGGCCTGCCTCTGGTTCCTGGTCCGCGGCCGGCCGCGGCGGGGCGAGGTCTTGTTCATCGATGCCCGCAGGCTGGGCCGCATGGTCGACCGCACGCACCGCGAGTTGACAGACGAGGACATCGCCCGCATCGCGGGTGCCTACCACGCTTGGCGAGACGGTGCGGACGTCTACGAAGACCTGCCGGGCTTCTGCAAGAGCGCCCCGCTGGACGAGGTGCGCCGGCACGGCCACGTGCTGACTCCTGGGCGCTACGTCGGCGCGGAGCCGCAACCGGACGATGGCGAACCATTCGCGACGAAGATGGGTCGGTTGGTCGCGGAGCTGCGAGCACAACAGGCCGAGGGCGCGAAACTCGACGTTGCCATCGCTGAGAACCTGAAGGTGTTGGGGTTCGACCCCTCGGAGAACCAGTGAGCGTGCGGAGGGGGTTCCAGATTCGGCGCTAGCCTCCGACTGAGAGAACGGTGCGCGACGCATGATCGAGTACGACAAGTTCCGGCTGTCGCTAAAGCGCCTGGAGGAACAGAACGGGAATTACCGCCACGGGAACCCGGCGCTGTCCGATCTGGACCGCGAGGGAATCGCCGAGTCCGTCATCCAACGTTTCGAGATCTGCTACGACTGCCTGTGGAAGGTGCTGAAGAGGTATCTGAGCGAGGAGTTGGGCATCGCCGATCCGCCCAACAGCCCAAAGCCGGTCTTCAGGCTTGGATACGAGAACGACCTGTTCTCCGCGCCTCTCGAACAGTGGCTGCGTTACGCCGCTGCGCGGACCGATACATCTCACGACTACGACGGGGACAAAGCGCAAGCCTGCCTCACACTGGTGCCGGACTTCATTGACGACGCCATCGGCCTCTACCAGACCATGACCGGTGCGACATGGGACTGAACGAGACCATTGACATCACCGGCGAACAGCGCGGGACGATTCTGGCCCTGCTCGAACGCCATCTCCCCGGTACAGAGGCATGGGTCTACGGTTCGCGGGTCAAGTGGACCTCCCGGCCGCAGTCTGACCTCGACCTCGTGGTCTTCGCGACACACGAACAGCGAAGGCAGGTCGATGTGCTGCGGGAGGCGTTCGAGGAGAGCGACCTGTCCTTCCGGGTCGATCTGTTCGTGTGGGACGATGTACCGGATTCGTTTCGCCACCAGATTCGGGCCGATCATGTGGCGTTGACAAGAGTCGCACACCGCCATGGATCGCCGAAGAGCGCCCCGGACGAATGGGCACAGCACCAATTACTGGACTTATGCGACATCACCAGAGGTGCTTCGCCGCGCCCGATCCACGACTGGATAGCCGCCTCCGGCGTCCCATGGGTCAAGATCGCAGATGCGTCAGCTACCCCCGCGCGATGCATTGAGCAGACGCGCGAGTACATTCGCCCTGCGGGTCGGGACAAGAGTGTCACCGTGTTTCCGGGCGATCTGATCTTGTCCAATAGCGCTACGCCCGGCATACCTAAATTCATGGGCATAGAGGCGTGCATCCACGACGGCTGGTTGCTCCTTCGGAATTTTCGCGGTTTGGACCGCCTATTCGCCTACTATCTCCTGCTGCACGAACGCGACGCCATCGTCGGAAAGGGAACTGGTTCTGTCTTCACGAATCTCAAGACTGACACGCTCAAACAACATGGCGTACGTGTCCCGCTACCCGACGAACAGCGCGCCATCGCGCACGTCCTCGGCACGCTGGACGACAAGATCGAGTTGAACCGTCGGATGAACGCGACGCTGGAGGCGATGGCGCGGGCGCTGTTCCGGTCCTGGTTCGTCGATTTCGACCCGGTGCGGGCCAAGATGGAGGGCCGAGACACCGGGCTGCCGAAGGAGGTCGCCGACCTGTTCCCCGACCGGCTGGTGGATTCGGAGTTGGGCGAGATCCCGACCGGGTGGAGCATCCGAACTCTGGGCGACTTGTGCCGCAAACCGCAGTACGGGTACACGGCGTCAGCCCGGAGCGAGCCCATTGGGCCGCGGTTCCTGCGGATCACCGACATCAACAAGGAATCATGGGTGTCCTGGTCCCGCGTGCCCTACTGTGAGGCGACCGAGGACGAGTTCACGAAATACCGGCTTGCCAAGGGAGACCTACTCATCGCCCGCATGGCAGATCCCGGACATGGAATCCTGGTGGAAGAGGACGTGAAGGCTGTGTTTGCGTCGTACCTGATACGGTTCAGGCCCGTTGAAGACCGCAACGCACGACTCCTGCAGTACTGGCTCAAATCGGACGCGTACTGGCAACTGGTGAGAGGTCAAGCTGCTGGAACGACGCGCGTGAGTCTGAACGCAAGGGTGCTCAGTCTGTTTCCGCTGGTGGTCCCGCTAGACGGCGTGGCGAACGCGTTTCGGACGGTGGTCGGTGCACTCCGGGAACGGTTGGTGCAGAGCGCGGCGGAGATGCAGCTCCTCGTGGGACTGCGCGACACGCTGCTTCCGAGGCTCGTTTCCGGCGAGTTGAGGGTGACCGGGCTGGAACCGGCGAGCGCCCACGATGACCGCCCGGCACCGGTCGCGACGCATGAAGCCTGACGGAGCGGCGACCGTGGCCGATGCACCCCTGTCGGAATCGACCGTCGAAGCGGTCGCCCTCGAATGGCTCGCATCGCTCGGCTGGGCCGTCCTGCACGGCCCCGACATCTCGCCCGACACGCCGAACGCGGCACGCGCCGACTACGGTGAGGTCGTCCTGCACGGTCGCCTGCGGTCCGCGCTCGCCCGTCTCAACCCCGACCTGCCCGACGATGCACTCGACGACGCCCTGCGCCGACTCACCCGCCCGGCCAGGGCGACCCTGGAGGCCCGCAACCGCGACTTCCATCGGATGCTCGGCGCTGGCGTCACGGTGGAGTACGCCGACGAAGACGGCCGCGTCCGCGGCGATCATGTCCGCGTCCTCGACTTCGACGAGCCGAGCGGCAACGACTGGCTCGCGGTCAACCAGTTCACCGTCGTCGAGAACCGGCACGAAAGGCGGCCCGACATCGTGCTGTTCGTCAACGGCCTGCCGCTCGCCGTCATCGAGCTGAAGAACCCCGCCGACGAGAACGCCACGATCCACACGGCCTTCAAGCAGCTTCAGACCTACAGGGCGGAGATACCGTCGCTGTTCGCCTTCAACGCCGCGCTCATCGTGTCGGACGGACTGGAGGCTCGCATCGGGACGCTAACCGCGGGCTGGGAGTGGTTCAAGCGATGGCGCACGATCTCGGGCGAGACACTGGCTGACCCGAACCTGCCACAACTCCGCGTGCTGCTCGAGGGCGCCTGCGATCCACGCCGGCTGTTGGCACTGGTCCGCGACTTCATCGTGTTCGAGGACGACGGCAGCGGCGCCCTGGTCAAGAAGATGGCCGGGTACCACCAGTTCCACGCTGTGCAGACCGCTGTCGCGGAGACCCTGCGGGCGGCGGTGCTGCAGCAGGCCGTGGCGGACGACGACGCGCACGGCCAGTCCGAATCGGGCCGCCAGCAGGGCGGCGCCCGCGGCGACCGGCGGATCGGCGTGGTCTGGCACACGCAGGGGTCGGGCAAGAGCCTGACGATGGCGTTCTACGCCGGGCGCATCGTCCGGGAGCCGGCGATGGCGAATCCCACCGTCGTCGTGCTGACTGACCGCAACGACCTCGATGACCAACTGTTCACGACCTTCTCGCGCTGCGCCGACCTGCTGCGCCAGCCGCCCGTACAGGTCGAGAGCCGCGCCGACCTGCGGGCGAAGCTCTCGGTGGAGTCCGGCGGCGTGGTGTTCACAACGATCCAGAAGTTCTTCCCCGAGGAGAAGGGCGACCGGCATCGGCGGCTGTCGGACCGCCGCAACATCGTGGTGATCGCCGACGAGGCGCACCGCAGCCAGTACGACTTCATCGACGGCTACGCCGGCCACATGCGGGACGCGCTGCCAAAGGCCTCGTTCATCGGCTTCACAGGAACGCCCATCGAGCTGGCCGACGCCAGCACCCGCGCGGTGTTCGGCGACCACATCAGCGTCTACGACATCCAGCGGGCGGTCGCCGACGAGGCGACCGTGCCGATCTACTACGAGAGCCGCCTCGCGGAGCTGGCCCTCGACGAGACCGAGCGCCCGCGGATCGACGCCGGCTTCGAGGAGGTGACCGAAGGCGAAGAGGCCGACCGCCGCGAGAAGCTCAAGACGAAGTGGGCGCAGCTCGAAGCGGTCGTCGGCTCCGAGAAGCGCGTCGCGCTCATCGCCCGCGACATCGTGGAGCACTTCGAGGGCCGTACGGACGCGATGGACGGCAAGGCGATGGTGGTCTGCATGAGCCGGCGCATCTGCATCGACATCTACCGCGAACTGGTGCGCCTGCGCCCCGCGTGGCGTGACGACGACGACACCCGCGGGGCTCTGAAGGTCGTCATGACGGGTCAGGCATCCGACCCGCCCGACTGGCAGGCGCACATCGGGAACAAGGCCCGCCGCGAGGCGCTGGCAAAGCGGTTCCGAAACCCGGCCGACCCGCTCCGCATGGTGCTCGTGCGGGACATGTGGCTGACCGGATTCGACGCGCCGAGCCTGCACACGATGTACGTGGACAAGCCGATGCGGGGCCACGGGCTGATGCAGGCCATCACGCGGGTCAACCGGGTGTTCCGGGACAAGCCGGGCGGGCTGGTCGTCGACTACCTCGGTCTCGCTCACGAACTGAAGCGGGCGCTGGCGACCTACACCGAGAGCGGCGGCAAGGGCCAGACGGCGGTCGACAAGGAGCAGGCGGTCCGGGTGATGCTGGAGAAGTACGAGGTCTGCTGCGGCCTGTTCCACGGCTTCGACCGGTCGGCATGGACCACGGGCTCGCCGGCCGACCGCCTCAACCTGCTACCGGCGGCGCTGGAGCACGTTCTAGCGCAGGAGGACGGCAAGGCGCGGTGCCTGAAGGCCGTGCGCGAGTTGTCGCAGGCGTTCGCGCTGGCCGTGCCGCATTTCGAGACGGTCCGCATCCGCGACGACGTGTCGCTGTTCCAGCACGTCCGGGCGGCGCTGTCGAAGCGGACTGGCCCCAGCCCCAAGTCCGACGAAGAGCTGGACCACGCGGTGCGGCAGATCGTCTCACGGGCCGTGGCTTCGGACGGCGTGGTGGACATCTTCGCTGCGGCGGGACTGAAGAAGCCGGACGTTTCGGTCCTGTCCGAGGATTTCCTACGCGAAGTGCGCGGCATGCGCCGGCGGAACCTTGCCGTCGAGCTGCTGGAGAAGCTGCTAAACGGAAGTTTCCAGGCCGATCGCGCATAAGTCACTGTTGGTGGCGGAGTTACAGGTTTCGAAGGTGTTGGGTGCTGGCTACATTTTCGGGGTGACTCCCAGCAGCTCGAAGCTGCGTTGCTGCACGGGTGTGGGCTTGGTGAGCATGGTGAAGGTGGCGTCGCCGTCGGCCACCCGCATGGTGTTGGCGGTCAGGGTGCCGAGGTCGGCGAGCAAGGTTCGGAAGCTGTGCACGGGCAGGTCGTCTTCGGTGCGCTTTCCGGCGGCCTTGGCGCGTGCGGCGGGCGAGCGCCTGGCCTTCTGGACCACCGAGGCGCGCTGTCGTTCGGCGGCGGCCGGGTCGTGGTCGTCGAACAGGAGCGGCTTGAGGGCCTGGCGCATGTGCCACTCGATGTAATAGGCGAGCATGCACAACAGGACGTGGGCGCGCACCCGGTCGGCGCGGCGGTGGTGGATCGGCCGTACCTTCAGGTCGACGGTCTTGAGGGACCGAAAGGCGCGCTCGACCTTCGCCAGGTCCTTGTAGGCGCGCACGGTCTGGGCGGCATCGAAGTGTTCGGGCTCGACGTTGGAACGGACGATGTAGAGCCCGTCGAGTTGCTGCTCGTCCGCGATCCCGGCTTCGTCGCGCTGGAACGAGAAGGACTCGTCGGTGATGTTGGTGACGAAGTGCTTGGCGACCTTGTAGCGGTTGATGACCTTGCCGACGCGCATGCCGATGGCGGCGGCCCCGCGTAGGGGGGTCTTCGGTCGCCGGGTGGCGGCGACAATCGGTTCGAGTTCCTTCTCGGTGGCGGCGAGCAGTTCGTGTCGCTTGCGCTGCCGCTCGGCGGCGAGCAGCGGATTGCGGCAGACGATCAGACGCTCACCGGGGAACTCCTCGCTGGTGACCTCGGCGAGGTCACGTTGGTCGAACAGCGACGCGCTGACGGTTCCTGCCGCCAGCAGCTTGCGGATGGTCGGTGCGCGCAGTGTAGTGATCCAGCGCAGCCCGTCGACCTCGGCGAGGTCCTCTCGGATGCGGGCCGCGGTCAGCATCCCGCGGTCGCCGACGAGCACCACGCGGTGGAGGCCGAAACGGGTGCGGATCTTGTCGACCTGCGCGGCGACGGTGTTGGGGTCGCTGGTCGAGCCTTCGAAGACCTCGACGGCGACCGGACACCCGGTGGCGGTGCAGAGCAGACCGAAGACGATCTGGAGCGTGCCCTTCTTGCGGTCGCGGCTGTGTCCGCGCTGGGCGAGTTCGCAGTGCGTCCCCTCGACGTAGCTGGAGGTCAGGTCGTAGAGCACGAGGGTGTGTTCCTGGAGGTGGCGCTTGGCGAGGCGCTGCTCGATGACCGCCTGCCGCTCGACGAGCCAGTCCATCGCGGCGTACAGCTCCTTCGGGTCGACGGCGCCGAGGTCGAGCATCTGGCCGAGCGTGGAGACGGCGCTTTCGGGCGTCAGAGCGCGGGCGGTGGCGAGCTTCGACTGCGCGTCGATGACGCGGGCGACGAGCAGTGCGAGGACGAGGTCGCGGAGGCGGCCGGGACTGCGGGCGAGGATGGCCGCCAGTCCGAGCTTGCGGACGGTGGCGAGCACGGCGGCGACGTGGCCGTGTGGGAGGCTTCGGAGGCAGGTGAAGGCGTCATCGGGACTGACGAGTCGCTCGCCGCGGAGGGTGCGGCGCAGGGCGTTGATGGCGACGTCGGGGAGCTTGGAGAGGTTGGCGAGGGTACGCTTCTTGACGCGGCCGCGGTCGCGGAAGGACTCTCGGAGGAGGATGGCGGGGGGCGAGGAGCGGTTGGGGACGCTCTCGATATACATGGATACCATTATCCCGCGTTAAGGCATCTATTGCAAGGGAATACAAGACGTTCATCCCTGCCATTACATGGCTACATTTCACCGGATACGACCCGCAAAAAACCCCGTAAAGCCTTTAGAATCTATGGGTTCCGGGACAATGACCGCGGAAACTTCCGGCTAAAGGGCGAGCTTGCGACCCGGAGGCGCAAGAACGTCGTGCAGGCGCGCTCGTTCGCCGAGATGCTGGAGCAGACAATCCGCCGCTACCAGAACCGCGCGGTGGAGGCGGCGCAAGTGATCGAGGAGCTGATCGGCCTGGCCCGCGAGATGCGGGAGGCGAACGCCCGCGGCGAGAGGCTCGGGCTATCCGACGACGAACTGGCGTTCTACGACGCGCTCAGCGTCAACGATAGCGCGGTGCAGGTGCTCGGCGACGAAACGCTGCGGGACATCGCCCGCGAGCTGGTCGAAACCGTGCGGAACAACCTGACCATCGACTGGACGCTGCTGGAGAACGTCCGCGCCAAACTCCGCGTTCTCGTGAAGCGCGTCCTGCGGAAGCACGGCTACCCGCCGGACAAGCAGGAGTCGGCGACGCGGACCGTGTTGGAACAGGCCGAGATGCTGTCGGCAGGATGGCCGACGTAGACCGTCCGGCCGTGATCTAGTCAGTGTTACCGATTCCCGAATAAAGTGCACACTACCCTGTGAGTCAAGACCATCCTCGGGCTTTCAGCAAGCGTCTCAGGCGTTCGTACCCCGCCTTCCAGTGGAGGCCGTAGCCCGCCACGTAGTGGTCGTCGAGTTCAGCCATTTTGTACGCGTGTTCCAGGTTGCGTGGCCAGTTGGCGTTGAGATGCCCGGCTCCCAGCCATCCCAGCGCAAGGAGGTCGATGCGCTCCTCCTGCGCGAGGTCGCCTACCAAGTCAACAAGGCGCTTGTAGGACGGAGAATCCAAGAAGCGATCGAAATCGGCCGGCGAGAGAAAGGCCAGCCCCTCCGTGCGACCGCTCAGGCCGGCAACGACGTGCTGCTTCGTTCCCGCAAAGAACTCGTATGCCTCGATCAGCTTCGAGACTTTTTCTTCCCCGATGATTGGCGCTGTGGCCGCCATCTCGATCCGGTCTGCGACGCCGGGCGACCCGATCGCCCACACCTCTACGCTGCCTGTCCCGGCAGCCTTCTTCGCGAACTGATGATCGGCTGTGATCAGGACCGAAGTTGTCGCGTCAGCGCACGCCAAGTAGAGACAGTCGTAGACCGGATGGTCCATCTCTACCGCGATTCGCGCCGCATGCTCCAGGAGATCGGCGTTACGATGAAGCGTGACGGCGTCCGGGAGCCTCGCCAGTTCATCGAAGTACGGCTGCGGATCTGCGATCTCGTGTCGGTGGACCTTCTTCCAGATGACGTTCGCGTACTCGGCGAGCAGCAAATCGGGAGCGTGCCGGCGGATCCGCGGGGCAAGCAGTTGACGGGCTTCCTCGGACCGCGCCTCCGTCAGGTACCACTTGGCGACGATGCTCGCATCGACCGTCAGCTTCACCGATCCCGATCTTCGCGGAGTAGGTCAACGCTATCCGTCTGGGGCGTCCCGGCGGTCAACGCCGCGATCTGCTGCGCACGCTCGCGAAACTGAACGATACGGGAACGAGGATTCACGCGCTCCGTCAACACGTGCCGGATCTCACCCTCAAGCGAACGCTGATTCGCTTGGGCCCGCTTCTGAAGCCGATCGATCACGTGAGCGTCGAGGTTGCCGATGGTCAATCTGGCCACATCGCCCCCCGGAACGTAATGCACCGCATCCTCGACAGGCTAGCATGACCCCGGACTCTCAACAAGGCAGCGCTACGGAAACGGCAGCAGTCTCGTGCTCAGCGGCGGTGGTTCGCGCGCGGAGCCACCGGCCGGCGGCGCCACGTCGGCCCCTGGAAGACTCCGGTAGTCCACGGCGTTGTGGATTCAGAACGGGGGATACGAGGGGGGAAGCGAGCGCCTGCGAATGCCATAAGTCCATGACTATGCATAGGTTACGCGCAAAGTGCATCGGAAGCCGTGACAGCCGATCAATTCAGGGGCGTCAACGCCGAGTCCGGAGCCAAGCCCGGCGCCCAGGCGCGCCCGCGCGCATCCCCGGCTTCCAGCGCGTCAATGGCCCTCACGTCCGCCGTCGGCAGCGCCGCGACGGGCCGGTCGTCGTCGGCCCGGAAGACCCACAAGCCCTCGGCCGCCACGGCGACTGCTGCCTCGATGACGAGCGCCGCATTTTCACCGCCCCGTTCCACAGCAAACAGCGACATGCCAGAGTTATCGGTCTCTGCGGTCCGCACCAGTAGAGGTACGGACTCGTTTGCTTCGCCGTCCACCACCCCGGCATCGAGCCCGAGCGGGCGCTCCGGAACGGCGCTCCGGAACGCGGCCGTGCTGGTGGTTCCCATTCATGCGCGGGCGTCGCCGCCCCGGTCACGGGAAGAACACGAGCTTGATCAAGAACCCCAGGACGACCGGCCCGTACTCGAACTCGAGCAGCTTCATGTCCGACTTCAGCTCCGCCTCAATGCGGCTCATCTGCGTCGACAAGCGCGTGTCGAGGTACGCGATCTCGGCCCGCACTTCGGCCTGGCCGGCCTTGAACTGGTCCGAGGTGACGTGGTCGCCCTGCTCGGCCGCCAGGCGGATCGCGTCGGTGAGGGCGTCGGCCTGAGCGGGCGTGAAATCGGCCGCGGTCAGCGAACGGGCGACGGCGTGCGTGTCGAACATCGGAGATATCCTCCCACAACCGTGGCCGTCTGCGTCCGCCGGTGAGAGCGTTTGGCCTGGATTCCATTCCAGCGGCGGTCGGGTTCCCTCGAAGTCGTTGGGCCCGATCCACCGCGGTCAAAGATACCGCGCGACGGCACCGCGTTCAGCGGTCGCCCCGGCGGCGTAGTGAGCGACCATGCGCGGCGTCTTCCAGTTGCCGGCGAGCATCACGTCGGCGGTCGACGCTCCCCGGCTGGTCAGCGCTGGTCAGCTCCGACGCCAGGCCAACCCGTCCGGAGTGGGCGGTCACCCGGGTCTCGATGCCGGCGGCGTGCGCCGCGGCCGTGAACCGTAGTCCTTCCATCTGCGGCGACAGCGGCACGACGCGGTCGCCCGGCTCCGGACTCGTGGCGACCCGCAGCGTCCGGATCGCGCGCGCGGCGCCGCCCTTGACGAACCGCACGTCGGTTACCTCGCCCTGGTTCGTCTTGCTGCGGCGGACGGTGACGCGCATGCCGTCGCCCTCGACCGCGTCGGCGACGTCGGCCCAGCGCAGCGCGCTCACCTCGCTGCGCCGCATCCCGGCCATGAACAGGAGGCCGGCGATCACGGCGTCGAGATGTCCGCGCTCGAGGGTGAGCTGGTCGGACTCGAGGCCGCGTCCGCGTCGTCGCGGCCGGCTGCAGGTGGCGAGCACCGCGGCCAGGTCGGCCATGTCGAACGGCCTCGCCTGTCCGCGTCCCCGATCGCCTGCAGTCCGCCGGTAGCCGGCGAGGACCCGGGCGGTCCGCTCGCCGGCGCGCGCGGTCCGCCCGGCCAGCCTAGCGCGGAAGTTCGCGGCGGCGACCACCATTGCCGCGCTCGCCGGTGCGCGGCCGGCGTCGTGCAGCTCGGCAAGATGGGACGCGAGCGTCGCGTAGTCGAGCTCGCGGCCGTCGAGCCGGGCGTCGAGGCGTCGGAGCGCCCCGGCGTAGGCGCGGCGGGTGTTCTCGCTGATGGAGGCCTCGATCAGGCGGCGCGGAGTCGGCGTTGGCCGCCCGATCTCGGCGTCCTCGTTCCTGGCGGGTGAATCCTTCACGTTAGCGGCAATTATCGATAAGGGATTGCAGGGCGCGCGACGGGGGGAACGTGTTCAAATACACGTACACGTTTTGGCGGCCCCAGCCCTGAGCCGCTCGTCAGGGCTGCACCGGGCCACCCGGGTGGAAGCGAGGGCGTCGCCGAGAAAACAGGGGGGAACCCAGGATGGCTGAAACGATCTCCGCCGAGCCGCCGCGGCACCAGTCTGGCGGACTGGCCGTGGCCCTGGCCAAGCTCGACCTCGACGCCCTCACCGTCTCCGATGCGGTGGCCGACGTCGCCGGCATGGCCGGCGAGAACGTCACGACGGCACTCCGGGCCGACTTCAAGGAACTTCGGGCCGAGGTGAACGCCCGAATCGACACGCTCACCGGCGAGACGAACGCCCAGTTTCGCGAGGTGAATGTCCGGATCGACGCGCTCGCCAGCGAGACCAACGCCCGGTTCGACACCGTGGCCGGAGCGATCCAGTCTCTTCAACGGGAGATCGGCACGCTACGTTGGCTGATCGGGGTCGGGTTCACCTTGCTCGGCTTGCTCGTGGGACTCGCGACGTTGTTCCTTCGCTTCTCCGGAACTGCCGTTTCTTGAGCCGGGGCCGCGGAGACTGACGGAATGACGGAGCAGAAGCTCCTTGCTGCCGGTCGAGCCGCCCTCGAGGACCTTTTGCAAGTCGGTGGCCAGGACGCGCCTCCGAGGACCTGCAGGTCGGCGGCCAGGACGGTGCCCCCCCGACGCCGACCACCCAGTGGGTGAGACGGCCGTCGTCGCGGGGGCGCGGCGGTTGGCCAGATCGACCGCTCGGGTGTGGGAGCGGACCGCTCGGTGTGTGGCAGCTGGTCGGTGCGCACCGCCGCGGGCGGGTTCGGACTGAAGAGCGGCCGTTGCAGCGGACGGGAGCTTACCAGCGCAGGCAGGCGTCGGAGGGCGCGAGCATGTCGTCGACCGCGTCCAGCAGGGGAACGATGGCACCGGTGTGCGGGTCGTCTTCGCGCTCGATGTCGTCGGCCACCTCGCGCTCGAGCTCGTCGGTGAGCATGCCCGCGATCGCGATCTCGTACGGCGTCATCGCGTGCTCGAGGAGCCAGCGGCGCCGCTGCCAGCAGCGGTAGCAGCGCTCGCCGCTCGAGCGGTTCACCAGACGCCCGCAGGTGCCGGATTCCAGCGGCAGGTCGACACCGGCGCACAGTCGCTTGTAGTAGAGCGGATCCGCGCGGTAGCGGCGCATGGCCGTGCGTTTCATGATGCGCTTGCGCAGGCGGCGCAGCGCGGCGAGCTCGCTCGGGCGCAGCAGGTCCTTGATGGGCATGAGGTCGTTTCTCCTGGAAGGGGGGGCGCGTGGCCCGTGAAAGGTGTCGCGGACGCGACGGGGCGTGGAGATGGCGAAGCGCAACGGCTGAAACGCGGTGCCTTGCCCGCCCGCGTTCTGCCCGTCCCGGTCCGCGTTTACCCCTGCATCATCGCTCCGGACAGACTCCCCCCTCGGGCTCGTGGTGGAATGCGGGCCGACTCTGGGAGGCCTCGCCGGTCGGTGAACGGCTGCGTGGATATCCGAGGTCGACGTCGCCGGCGGGCTGCGTGGACGTTGGGGACGCCACTCGGCGATACACCTGGGACATGGCCGCCACGCCGCGGCGTTCCGTCCGCCGGCCCCGGCGGACACCAAGCAGCCGATCCGGGTAGGGGTTCGGGCCGGCGCGTCGTCCGGCCTGCGAACAGGGTGGAGGCGTTCCGTCAGCGTGACCAGCTGTCGTCGCCGATGTTCTGGCCGCGGTTCTGCGACGCCACGGTCGCCTCGGCTGCGGGCGCCGGCGTTCGCGGCGGGGTCGGGTTGACGTGCCCCCGCTCGAAGGCGGGCGCCGGCGGGTACACCTGCTGCTGTGGCCGCCAGCGGTTCCGCTGCTCCCGCCAAGTTTTCTCGACCTCCTCCCAGTAGGCCGGATGCTCCTGCTTCAAGCGCGCGTACTGCGCGCGCAGCGGGTCCACCCACGTCGAGGCTAGGCGCGGGCCGACCACAGCCTCGAGCAGTTCCGGATCGACCGCCTGTAGCACCAAGCGCTTCAGCTTGTCGCTCGGGTCCATCCGCTCGAAGTCCGAGCGGGCCCGCGACAGGCGCGCACCGCCGGCGCGCACAGCGCCGATCAGCACTTCGGCTACTTGCGGTGTTCGACGTTCCGGATCCTTGCCCCGGCGGTTCCGCTCGGGCCTGGGAGCGGACCGCTCGGTGTGTGACAGCCGCTCGGTGCGCACCGCCGCGGGGTAGTCGCGCTCGAGGTTCTTGTCGAGGTCGCGCACGATGTCCGACAGCGACGGGCTGAGGTCGGGGGCTGGCTCCGGCCGCGGCCGCGCCGGCGGTGCCGGACGTCTCGACAATCCCAGCCGCTCAAGGACCCGTTCGATGGCCTTCAGCGCCGTGTCCAGGGCGGCCACACGCTGGCGGAGCCGCTGCAGTCTGCGCTGCAGCCTGCGCCGCAGCGGGCGGTTCTCGCGGCCTTCCTGACGGCGTTCCTGCCGCTCCCGGTGCCTGTCGGCCGCCGCGGCGCACCAGCGGTCGCGCGCCTCCTGCCGGATGAGGGCTTGCGTTCTGGCCCGGGCGCCGGCGAGGGCATCGGCGTCGCGGGCCTTGTCGCGGCGTTCCTCGGCATCGATCTGAGCCAAGCGCTCCTCGATGCTGACGCGCCTGGGCGTCCAGCCGGACGCCGCGGGCGTAACGGCGGCGAGGGCATCGCGGGCCGCGGCGTGCTTGCGGGCGGCTGCCCGCTGGGTGCGCTGGGCGGTCCGCTCGTCACGGACGGTCGCCTCGAACGTCTCGCGGGCCTTGCGCTCGCGGGCCGTGCTCCCCCGCTCGAATTTCCATCGCCGGCGCGGGGCCCCGCGGTCGGCCTTGTCCACGGCCGCCTCGGCGTCGCGCAGCTCGTCGCGCGTCCGGTCGCGCTTCGCGCTGATTTGCGCTTCAAGCCGCTGGAGGTCGGGACTTGATATTCGGAGCGTCGTCTTCGTCGGTTCCGTTCGGCCAGGCGTGGCGTCCGGTCCGCGCTTCCACACCGCCAGTTTCTTGAGCGGCGCGAAGAGCTTCTGCTGCTTCCGCCGGCGAGCCTGGCGCCGCGCCAGCTGGACCCGCTCGACCTTGGCCCGGTCCGGGTGCAGGCCGGGCTGCTCTCGCTGGCGCTCGCTCAGTTCCCGCCATTCGGCCTGTTCCACCGGGGTGTGCTGCTTGCGGCCAGCACTGCGGCGCCCTCTGCGCGGCTGCTGTCGCGGTAGGGGGTGGTTATCGCGTGCGACGTCCACGGCGTCCTCTTCGGGAACGCCCGCCACCTTCAGGGCCGCCATCTCGGCCGTGAACGCCTCCCGCGCCTTCTGGCGACGCACCCGGTTCTCGATGACGATGCCTCCATTGCGGCGCTCGTAGTCGGCGCACCAGCGCTGCAAGCGCTTGACCGCAGGCTGCGTCACCTTCACGGCACGGCCCGTCTCCGGACACACGCGCGAGAAGATCACGTGCAGGTGGAAACTGTCCGTGTCGGAGTGCGCCGCCACGATCCCCCGGTGCCGGTCGTCGACACCAAGCGCATCGAGCGCTTCCCGTACGGTGTCGAGCGCGTGCGTCCTCGATGGCGGCTTTGCGCCCTCCGGCCACGACAGCACGACGTGCTCGTACGCGCTCGCCAGCTTCCGACCGCTCGCCGGGACGCCGGCGAGCGACTTCAGGATGGCGGCGTCGGCGGACAGGCCCTGCATGCAGCGCACCATCAACTGCGGGTCGGTCATCGGAACGCCCAGGCACGCGGTCCACGCGACGCGTTCGCTGGTGGTCGGCCGCGGGTCGGCCGCGGTGACCTGATCGTGGAGCACATAGTCGGCCAGTGCCCGGATACTTCGACGGCCGCCGATCACGACCGCGATCACCGAAGCGCCTCCTCCGGACAGACGCGCGAGAAGATCACGTGCACGTGCACGTGGGAAGTGTCCGTGTCGGAGTCCGCCGCCACGATCCTCAGGTCGTCGAGGCCGAGCGGGTTGTCCGCGGTAGCCACTTGGTCGTGGAGCACGTAGGCGGCGAGCGCCCGGCTGCTCCGACGGCCGCCGATCACGACCGCGATCACCGAAGCGCCTCCGCCAGGAACCGGCCCACAGCATCGGCGGCCCGTTCGACGGCCGCCACGGCCGCGGCGTTGTCGCCGTCGAGCGCATGCAACCGGCGCACGGCTTGGTTCAGGTTCGAGCCGATGCGCTGCACCTGGCGGCGCAGGCGGACCGCCTCCACTGCGGATGTCTCGGGGGTCTGCTCGGCGGCCGCAGCTTGCAGGCCGGCATCGCGCATCGCTGCAGCCACGGTCTGCCGGCGGCGGGCCGCCAGCGTCCGCAGCTCGCGCGCCTCGGCGGGGGTCGTACGGACCATCAGCGCGACCGTGCGCCGCTCGGCGACGGGCAGGGGCGGACGCCCGCCGCGCGGTCCGGTGGCGGCCACCGGCCGCGTCGCGTTCCGGTTGCCTTGTCCCAGTGCCCTAGCCGAAGGCGGTTCCGCGCTAGCGGAAAGGGCAATCTGGCGCCCATCGCGCCTCTGATGTTGGGTGTCTTGCGCCACGGCGGCGAGAGTGTACGGGAGAGGGGTCGGAGTGGCCCGCCGCCCGTACGCTTGCGGCAGCAGACGGGTGCGCGTTTCCCGCGGAGGCAGAGCAATGGAAGACGATGCGCGCGACGTAGCGGACGTGCTGGATCCACCCCCGACGGTAGCCGGCGTCGAGGGTGTCAGGCGTGCGGTCCAGCAGGCGCGGCAGGTTTGGCTGATTCAGGACCCGGAAGCGCTTGCCCCGTGCCGGCTCACCAAGCGCCAGGCCCGCGAGATGCTCGACCGCATCGCCGACGGCGCCCGACCCGTAGTGGTCACCGCGCGGGTCGAGGGGCCGGATGCGGTGATCCGCACGCTGGAGTGGATGGGACGGTGACGGTGGCGCTACCCGCCGGCTCCGGCGCTGGCAGGTGAGCGGCTTCAGGTCGCTGGACGAGGGCTGTCCCGAATCGCCCGTGACCATGCCCGGTTCGACGGCGGTGGCCGCTGGCGAGTGCACGCGATGCGGCTGGAGGTCGTGGCCGATGGCTCGGCCCAGAGACTTGAAGGGGTGGCGGCAGGTGGGATCAGCGGTCTTCTCTTCGGCGACTACGTCCGCCTCGCCGCCACCGCCTTCGTCACCGGCTCGTTCAACAACAGGACGGTGAAGCACCTGTTCGCCGGCGCCGGACCGGGCGTCCGCTACGACACGAGCCCACGTTGCAGATCTACGCGCACGCGCTGTTCGGATGCCGCCGCGACGACGACAGGAACCGCCGAACGGGCCACGTGAGAGGATTCGACGGCCGCTTCGGCGGCGGCATCGACTACCCGCTCGGCGAAGGCCACAGCTTCCCGGGCGGGCATCGACTACGGAGACAACGTCCACGTGGACGGTCGGCATGTCCTTCAGGTTCTAGCGGAGAACGCCCCCGCAACGGGCGCACGCAACCGGCGGGGCGGCCGACGGCGCCGCCCCGCCGGACCCGGAACCACCGCTTCCGCAGAGGCGAAAATCCGAAATGCGGAAAAAGCTGCACATGTAACTCGGAGAGGACATTCATCGAAAGGAAGGCGAAGTTTTCACTTGCTAGACTTTTTCCCGGGATTGGGTCTGTAGACCCAATCCCCTGGAGTATCTGAAGGAAGTGCGGTCAATATCCATAGGGTGTCAATATTCAGACGGTCGAAAAATGCACCACGATGGTGCCGTTTGCACTTGCTAAAAAATTTCCAAAAAGTGACGCATTTTCGAGCATCACCCCGTGATGCATGGGAGCGAAAGTCCAACGGTCGCCGTCAGGAACCGCCGGACCGCCCGCGCGCGGCGCCCGGCCTCGAACGCCAGGCCCCTCACGCGGGCCACGCCGCGCACAGCTGCACATAACCGCCGGCCACCGTCCAGCGTTGCCGCGCCCCGCCGCACGACCCGCAACGCGACTGCAGCCGCTCGTCGGCAACAGCCTTTCGATCCCGCGCGTTCCCGCCAACACTCTGTTGATTCCGGTTGTTCAGGACCGGCCACCAAGGCTGTCGCGAGTTGACACGGTGGTGCGCGTCCATGACAGTCCCGCAGGCTGTGCGCCTGAACGCTGCCCCGGACGGCCGCGGTTCGGTTCGGGCGAAGGAGGAAACAGCATGCCGGCGGTGAACAGCCGGCAGCGAGCCTTCCTCCACGCGGTTGGCGCCCGGTGCCGAGCGAACGGTCCTGATCCGTGAAGTCCCGGATCAACAAGGGCCGGTCGCGCAGAGGGGCGCCCCCGCAGAACTGCCCCGTAGCCGCAGCATGCGAACGGCCGTGAGGTAGAGTCCGGTCGGGATGCTCACGGAGCAACAGCTTGCAGTCCTTCGCTCGGCGCCGGGCGCCAACCGTGTGGCGAAGGCGGTTTCGCTGGCCGGAGTCACGCAGACGGCGCTGGCGAAGGCTCTCGGCCTGTCGCAGCCCTACGTCAGCGACGTCGTTCGGCGGCGGTACCGGACGATCACAGTCGCGACGGCGTGGAAGTTCGCGCGGTACTTCGGCTGCTGCATCGAGGACCTGTTCCCGCCGCCGGATCAGTAGTCTTGACTGCTGGAACGCGAAGCCGCCAGCGGGTACGTGTGCGAGAGTCGCGGATCTGAAGAGGAATCCGGCGGGACCCTAGCATTGACGTCCCCCATCGTCGGATTCCCCGTTTCCGCGAGGCCTTCGGCCGACGAACGCGTCGGTCGGCCGAACGGTTTGAGCCGCCAGCCACTGGTTCAAGTCTTCACCGCGGTAGGCGACGCGCGAGCCGAGCTTGATGAACGCAGGTCCCCGGCACTCGGACCGCCAGTGAGAAAGAGTCGAGGGTCGCCCAAGGACCAGTAACGCTTTATCGCTGGTCAGGTAGAGCTTGTTGTCATCGAACATCCTGCTTGCCTCCGCTTACATGTCCGAAGGCAAGTATTGCGACTCGGTGCCGCTTCACCTCCCGGTACCCGTCTCGCATGGTCAGTCGCTGCCGCCTCTACGACAACTGGTGCTACCTGCCGCTGCCGGCCTCCCGCGCGCTTTGACCGCAAGTCGGAGCAGTACCTGTGCGCGGCGCTGTTGCGGCACGGCAAGGCGGTCGCCTCCGACGGGACGGTCGGGTTGTTGTCGCGGTTGCTGCCGCTGGTGCGGGGGGCGTTTCCGCGGGCGCGCATTCTCGTTCGGCTCGACGGGAGCAGTCGTTGTGGCGCAACAGCTCCGCACGCCCCGCCCGAAGCGGCGCGCTCGCGGTCCTTGATGGTCCAGGTGTCGACGCCGTCCGGGATATTCCCCCGGAAGACGGTCATCGTGCCCACGCCCGGCGTCGCTGAGCACCGTGGTCGAGACGTGCCCATCGCGGTGCTCGCGCAGCGCCTCCGCCATCTCGACGAGTTGGCCGAGGAGGACGCGGAGGTCGACTCGCCCGAAGAGGTGCAGGTTGCATAGGCGCCCAGCACTCCCACCCCTCCGCGCGACGTCTCCAGCGTGAACACCCCCCCGGATGGCACTCGCCGCCCCGGAACAGGTAGGACATCTGTTCCCGGCCGCGTGAGGAAGAGCTGCATGTGGGCCCGATCGCGGACCAGGAACAAGCTGGAGACGCCGGCGTGAAGCCAGTCTTGTGGAAGTCGATGCAGATCGACTCGGCCCGGTGCAGCATTGAGATGCGCCGACGCGCCGCCGCGAGCGGCCGCACCGTGCGCGGCCGGAACCCGAGAACGTTCTTCTCGAAGTCGTAGTCGTTGAACACCGACCAAGCCCAGCCGATGACGGCTCTCGGCGTGGACGTGCAGCGTGTATTCGAGCCGGTAGTCCTCGACCAGCCCGTCGCGGAGGTCCGCGACTGCGTCGATCGTGGATGCCGAACGGGTCGGTGGTGCCCATCCTCGCCACCAGCGCGACGATGGGCCGGCCCCGGTCGAGTGCCTCGCGGACAGCCGCCTCCAACCGGTCGCTACGGATGTCGTTCTCCCAAAGACAAATACGCTGATGTCGTTCCATCCTCCTTCGGATCGTAGTCTCGCGGCGGTCAGTCACGAGCGTCCTTCCCAGCCAGCGCTGCTGCTATGTCCGCACCGATCGCCTCGCGCGCGTCCCGTACCGGCGAGCCCAGCGCCCTGACGTACCGGTCAGCCATAGCGGTCGTTCGATGGCCTAAGAGATCGCGCAAGACGTGCGTTCCAACGCCAGCCGCCGCTGCCTGCGTCATAACACCTCGACGCAGATCATGGAGTCGGACATCAAGCAGCCCCGCTACCCTCGCCGCCTCCGCAAACACGGTTCGGACGTGCCGGTACGTGACGTGCGACCGCCCCGTCGAGAAGGCCCACTCGTCGTTGATGCGATGGATGCGGCCGAACACGTCGAGCGCCGGAATCGGCAGATCCTGCTGCCGGCGCCCGCTCTTCCCCTCCGGTATAGTCAGTCGTGCCTGCTCAATGTCTACGTCGGCCCAACGGATCGCGAGCACTTCCCCGATGCGCAGCCCAGTGACGGCTGCGACCCGGATCGCGGCAACCGACGCCGGATGTCGGTCGGCCAGCGAATCGAGCGCCACAGACAGCGCGTGCAGTTCAGATGGCGCGAGAGTGCGGTCACGTGGGGTCTCACGGGCTCTCTCGATGCCGCGGGCAGGGTTCGTGTTCTGCTCTCGCCACCCCCACGACTCGAACAGACGGAACAGCCGCGACGTGAACGCCAGCAAGCGGTTGTGCTGCGTCCGCGGCAGCCCATCTACCATCCGCTCAACGTGGCGTTTCGTCACGCTTGACACCTTCAACGCCCCAAGAGCGGGGCCGACGTAGCGACGGGCGTGCTTTCGGTATTCCCTCACCGTACCGGACGTGAGACGTCCGATGCGCTGCCGCGCCGGTGCCCACTCGTCGAAGAACTGGACCAAGCCGTCACGAACCCTGGGCGCTTCGCGCCTCGCGCGGCGACGCTCCAGAGGATCGATCTCGCCAGCCCGGATCGCGACCATCTCCCGGGCGGCCCGCTCGCGAGCATCCCGCAGGGACAACTCGACACAGCGCCCGATGGTCAGCCGCCGCTCGCGTCCGTCGACGCGGTAGTTCAGGATGTAGCTCTTGACCCCCTGGGGCGTCACCCGCACCCCGAATCCTCGCACCTGTTCATCCCATAGCAGGCGGGGTCGCGCCTCTGGCTTCGCGTCGCGGATGATTCTCTCAGTCAGCATCGGCCGAATTGTGTTTGTCGCAAGTCTGTGTGTCCGTGCAAGTCAGCAATAAGTCAGCACAGAGACAGCATACAGCCCCAATCCGATGCACGCAACCGCATCAACAAGACAAGAGCTAATACCAGCGATTACAGACATTTACAGGAATTTCCATGCAACGGCACGAAACCGCATGCAACCCGTTGGCAGCAGACTCTTAATCTGCGGGTTCGGGGTTCGAGTCCCTGGCGGCTCACCAACTCAAACCACGAAGAAGAAACGACTTGGCGTGAATCAAGCTGACATCTGGAAAGGCCGCCGGAATCGCTGAGTCAGCACTGAAGAGGTTTTTTTTGGCGAAGGTGACGATCTGCAGCTCGTCGACGGTCACCGGCTCGACGTTCTGGCCATCGGTCTGCACCACCGTCATCGGCAGGCCAGGGATGCGCAGGTTGAAGTAGCTCATCGCCGCCGCGTTGATCACCCGCAGCCGGACGCGCTCGCCGGGCGTGAACAGGCCGTACCAGCCCGTCTCCGGACCCTGCCCGTTCATCAGGTACGTGTAGTGGTGCCCGGTGACGTCGGCGATGTCGGTGGGCGCCATCCGCATGCGGCCCCACCTCAGCCGATCGTCGACCGTGGCACCGAGACCGTTCATCGAGATGGCGCGGAAGAAGTCGCCCACCGTTCGCCGGCGGTAGTTCGAGTAACCCTCGTCCTTCTTCAGCTTCGCGAGCACCGAGTACGGGTTCGCGAACATCCAGTCGCCCAGCACGACCACGTGCTCCCGGCCGCAGGCCACTTGACAGGGCGACCGCTTTGTGTCTACGCTTCCAATCGCCGTGCGCGGGAATGGCACCTCTACCGCATATCGCTTCGCGGCTTAGTGAAAGGACACCCATCATGAAGAATCAATTACATCCTGTTCTGGTCGCGGCCTTCGGCCTCGCCCTTGCCGCCATTGCGACGTCAGCTGCAGCGGAACCGATCTCTGAACAGACTGTCATTGATGCACAGAAAACCTGGGGCGAGGGTATTGTCGCGATTGCCAAAGTTCATGCCGATGGCGGCGACTACACCGCCCGCGCGACGGAACACATCAAGGACCTTTATGCATATGGCGAGACCAACGTCATGTTTAAGCCGACCATGGCAGCGGAAGATCAGTTCCGTGAAACGTTTGACGAAGCTCTGAGCTATTTCATTGGGCAAGACGGAACGGAGGACAAAGGGTTCGCAATCTCGGGCTGGACCAATGTTCGGTGGGAGAGCAACGGCATCTACACCAACGACGCCTCCGCAATGGCCATGGGTAACTACTACTTCACGGGCCCGGACGGTAACGAGACAAAGGTTGAGTACACCTTTGGCTACGTCCTTGTTGACGGTGATTTGAAGATCAATCTTCATCATTCATCGCTGCCCTTCAGCCCCGAATAGCCGCAGAGCCCGGCCTTCGGGCCGGACCCTTGCGCAAGGGCGGCCCGGTTTTCGCCACCGCGTGTGGTGAACCGGGCCGTTTTTGTGCCTGAGATAGAGTACGGCGCAGGCGCATGGGCCTCACAGAGGTCCCCGGGAGGGCCGCTCGGGGGCCGGCCCCCATCAGCCATGGCGCCGTCACCGCCCGAGCTGGCGATGCCAGGCGCCGAATGCGACCTCGAAGGCGCGCGCCAGGGTTCCGAACGCGCCCCACGTTTCGAGGCCGGCCGGCGGCCGGAAGCTCGCCGCCGCTTCCGCGGGCGACTGCCCCGCTGCGAACGACCGTCGGCTCTCAGCCTCGATGGCGTCGAGCAGCGTCGTGTACTCGTCCAATGCGTCGGCGTCGAGGAGCGGCCCGTGCCCGGGCACCATCGTCGCAGTGCGGCCGGCCAGCAGCGCGCCGACGTTCCGGTCGAGGTCGATCGGCGTCGCGTGGACGTAGTTGGGCACCACGCCGTTCCAGATCAGGTCGCCACAGAACGTGATGTCGTCGACGATGGCGATGATGTCGCTGGCGGTGTGGCCGGCGTAGGGCGTGATCGCCACCTGCCGGCCGCCGAGATCGATGGTGGTCGGGCCGTCGGCCGCGACCAGCGTGGCGGCCTCGAGCATGTCGCGCGCCTCGTGCACGTCCGCGGACAGGACGGTGTCGCGCGTCGACGCGGTCGCCCACAACGTGGGGCGTGCCCCGGGCGCCCCGAAGCCGCTCAGCCCGCCCTGATGGTCGCCGTGGTGGTGGCTGATGACGACGTCCGTCGCCGGCCGTCCCGCCAGGATTCGCGCCTGCTCGGCCACCCACGCGCCGCCGTCGGCCGAGCCGAACCCCTCGAACACGAGCACCCGCTCCCGGCCCGCGATGATGCCGCCGTTGCAGAAGGTGGCGTACGAGGTACGGTCGTCGGGACTCGGGGTGGAGACCACGGCCCAGACGCCGTCGCCGACCGCCTCGATTCTCGCCCACACCTCGCGGGCGGCGAGGGCGGTCTGCGCCCGCGACGTCCGTCGCCGGCCGGCCGCGAGCCAGGCCGCGGCGCCGAGAAAGCACCGAAGAGCATTGCGTCGTGTCATCTGTCCGTTCCTCCGGGAGACATCAGGCGACCTGCGAGACACGCGACCCGGCCCGCCCGTCGTCGTCCGCGGCTCCGCTTGGCGTTCGGGAACTTGTACGCCGGCGTCAGGTGATTCCGACGTCGGAACGCGAGACCAGAGAGCGGCACTCCCCGCGCGCGCGATTCCGGCCTTGTTGAGAATCCAGCGCCATGCTGCCGTATTGACGTATAGATGGAATGCATGCGCGGGCAGACGTGCCCGAGTTTACCATCGGCAACCTCGACGGGTCTTACTGGCCGTCGGTGACCTCGATGCTGATCACGGCACGGCTGGACGCCTGCGCGCCATCCGGCTCAACCCCCGGACGTTTCCGGACCGCCGACCAAAGAGCCGCACCCGCCCCTGGTTGAACGTGGCGCCGAAGGGCTTGTCGGACAGACCCGGGAACAGTCTTTGGTAACATGTGAGGCGTCAGACACTGGTTCCCGTTGTGGCCAACACGTGGCCCATACGGTGGAGCGAGGAGAAAACGAGATGTTCAGCAGGATCACACCCGTGCCCGCTGCCGGCACCGCGAGCACGCTGCCGACAACGTCGCGCCGAGCCTTTGGACGACGTCTTGGCCTGTCGGCCACCGGACTGGCCCTGGCGGGATGCGCCGCGTCTCGGCCCTCGGTCGACTCGGCGCCCGCCGAGGCGGCAGTCCCCCCGGGGTTCGTGCCGGCCCAGGATGCCGCGTCGCAGGCTGCCGTGACGCCTGACGCCGCCCTCACGCTCCTTGCCGACGGCAACGCGAGATTCGTCGCCGGGACACCTGCCCGTCGCGACTACAGCGACCAGATTCGAGCGACCGCCGCTGCGCAGTACCCGTTCGCTGTGGTGCTCGGGTGCATCGATTCCCGAGTTCCCATCGAGACGGTGTTCGATCAGGGCATCGGGGACATATTCGCAGCCAGGGTCGCCGGCAACATCGTGAACACCGAACTGCTCGGCAGCATGGAATTCGCCTGTCGACTCGCCGGGTCGAAGCTCGTGGTCGTCCTCGGCCACACCTCGTGCGGCGCCGTGAAGGGGGCCATCAGCAGCGCCCGGCTCGGCAATCTCACGCAGCTCGTGGAGAAGATCGAACCAGCCGTGGAGGCGATCGAAGGCGAGCGCGATGTCGACAACGCCGACTACGTCGACGGGGTTGCCGAAGAGAACGTGCGCATGGTGATCGAGCAGATTCGCCGAGACAGCCCCGTACTGGCCACGATGGAGCAGGAACGAGAGATCCGAATCGTGGGCGGGATGTATGACGTCTCCTCCGGCGTCGTGCGCTTCATCTAACCCCATGCTGCGCTTCCTGATCGGCGCCCTTGTTATCGCCGGCGCGATGTTGTTTCCCGGCGCGGCCCTGGCCCAGACACCGGTCGATTGGGACCAGCTCGGCGCCTGGTACATGCTGTTCTGGTCGACTCGCTTCGACGATACGCAGGTGGGATTACAGGGTGACGTGCAGCACCGCAACTGGAATGCGGGAACCGACCTGGAGCAGTTGCTGATCCGGGGCGGCCTGACCTACGCCCTGCCCGAATCCCCTGTGCTGGTAACTGGCGGTGTGGCGCACATCACGAGCGGCGCCTTCGGCGACAGCGACGAGACCAGCGGAGAGCGACGCGTGTATCAGGAGGCGTTGGTTCGCCACTCTCTGGGGCGAGCCGTTTCTCTGCGCCACCGCTACCGGTACGAGCAGCGTTGGGTCGACGGCCAGGACTTCCGGACACGGTTTCGCTACGCCCTGTTCGGCGATGTCGCGCTGAATGGACGAGGGACCGGAAGCGGGTCCATTTACCTGGCGCTCTACAACGAAGTCTTCATCAACGGGGATCTCGAAATCGGGCGAGGCAGGACTGTAGAGCGCTTCGACCGCAACCGGTTCTACACCGCGCTTGGCTTCGGAGTCAGCGACCGTTCCCAGGTCCAGGCCGGCTACATGATCCAGACGTTGCCGGGTGGTTCGAAGGGGCAGATCCAGGTCAGTCTGCACACAACCTTCTGAAATTGGTCGCGCCGCTCGGTCGGTGTGCGCTGCTGACCGCCGCGGACTACGAGTAGAGGACGACGCCGCTCCAGAACATCGACTCGCCCCGCGTGTCGATCGGCAGGGTGGACCGGAACGCCAGCCGGCCGTCCGCTTCGATGTCGTACAGCGTCAGCATGGCCGGCACGGTCTCCAGACGACCCTGGGTGCGGACTTGTCCCGGCTCCGGGCTCGCGGCGACCATGGAACGGCCGTCCGGCTGAAACGCCATCGTCCTGACGGCGATGCTGTGGCTGTCGATGGTCTGCATCAGGGTCGGCTCGCCGGTGTCGGGATCCACGGCAAACACCGAAATCGTGTTCTCCGTGCCGTTCGCCACCAGCTCGCCCCGGAAGGTCTCCGTTCCGCGCCCCCGGTTCGCCACGTACAGGGTCCGGCCATTGGTCGGATGCATGCGGATGGACGACGTCGTCTGCCCGCCGCGATACGCCTCCGGCGCGGCCAGCGTCGTGCTGACGAACAGGGGCTCTTCCGAAAGCGTGTCGTCGGCGCGGATGGCGTAGGTGTGGAGCAGGTTCTGCGTCTCGAGGTCGACGTAGACCCAGCGGCCCGACGGATGGAAGTCGGCGTGCCGCGCGCGGTACGCCAGTCCGCCGTTGGGCGCCACCGTCTGCTTGTTGGTCAACTGGCCGTTCTCGAAGCCGTACACGAAGAGGCCGCCCGGATCCTCCGTGTGGACGCCGGGCTGCGGCTCGTTGCCGCGCGCCGGCAGCAGGACGGCGCGGTTGGAGGGCATGACGTACACGGAGTGCGCATAGAAGCCGGCGTCCAGGCTCGCGCGCTGCTCGACCATGTCGCCGATCGACCCGTCGGCGTTCAGCCGGTGCACCGAGAGGGAGCTCGGAAAGCTGTACGCCGACAGCACGTACTCGCCGCGCTGGTCGACGGTGATGTAGATGGGCCGGTGCGGCAGCTCGACGGCTCCACCGAACGGTTGGAGATCGCCCGACGAATCCACCCGGAACGCGTTCAGGTAGTGATGCCGCACGCGGGCGGTCGACGTACGCTGGTCGCTGCTGGCGATGTAGAAGTACCGGCCCGACGGGTGCTGCCACCCCTCCTGCACCTGCGCGGGCAGGATCAGCGGGCGCGGTTCCCGCACCAGGGAATCGCCGTCGCGGCGAATCCGGTAGAGCCGGGCGCCCAGGCTGGCATAGACGGCGCCCCGCGACTGCGATTGCGCCTGCGCGGCGGCCGTGCCGAACGGCCCCGCGGCAGCCCAGCCGGCCGTTCCCGCGAGAAGCCTGTTGAACTGACGTCGACCTACCATGTGGGTACCTCCCGCGCCTTCCCGCGAGGCGTCTTCCGCGACGGATCCCTCGACTCGCTGGTGAGCTCCGCGTCGCGGGCGTCCCGACCCGGCAGCCCGTGGCGAAAGTCCCCGCACTCGGTGCAACGCGGGGTTTCGCCACGGGCTGCCGCCCTCAGTCGCGCGCCGGCGGGAGCGCGAACACGTAGAGCGCGCTGCCGGCCCGCCGGAAGCGGTCGGGCGCATCCGGCTCCGTATCGCCGGTGACCTGCACGCTCCCCGCGCGCTGGCTGCCGATGATGGCGACGTACTGCCGGCCGTCCGGCCCGAGGTAGGTAATCGGCGAGTTCCGGAAGCCGGTGCCGGTCTGGAACGACCAGACGATGTCGCCGGTCCGGGCATCGATCGCGCGCACCACACCTTCGTTCGGACCGCCCTGGAAGAGCAGGTCCCCGCCGGTGGCCATGACCGGCGCGTTGTTGGCGGTCGTGAACTGAATCCGCCAGACGGTCTCGCCCGCCACCGGATCATTGGCCTGCAGCTCGTTGACGACCTCCGCATTGGGCGGGTCCGGTGCGCGGCCGCCGCGTTCACGGAGCGTGTAGTCGTTCCCGGGTACGTACTCGCCCTCGACCATTCTCAACTGATCGCAGGAGTTCGAGGTCGGGGTGTACACGAGTCCGGTGCGCGGGGAGTACGCGTCGTTCTGCCAGTTCCGGGCGGCGATGCCGGGACACCAGCCGATGGCGACGTTCTCGGCGTCCGGCACGTACCGCTGCCGATCGTCGAGGTCGGTGAACATCATCTTCGTCATGTCGTAGCGCGGCCGGCCGGTCTCCATGTTGATGCCGTCGAAGATATCGTTGTAGACGAACATCCACGGCTCGAGGAGCATCTCGCCCGTCGCGCGGTCGAACACGTAGAAGTAGCCGTTGCGCGCCGGACGGACCAGCGCCTTGCGCGTCTCGCCGTTGATCTCGAGGTCGAGGAGGAGGTTCACGTTGGGCTCGTCGAGGTCCCACTGATCCTGCGGGGTCATGTTGTAGGCCCAGATCAGCTCTCCGCTGTCGACGTCGCGGGCCAGGATCGATGCGCAGTAGTTGTTCCGGTAGCCGGTCAGGCCCCCGTCCTCGTCGAGCTCGACCACGCCCCACTCCCGGCGGTAGTCCGGATTCCACGGGCCGCAGTTGCTCGTGCCGTAGTAGAAGAGATTCAGCTCCGCGTCGTACGTGAACCAGCCCCAGACGGCGCCGCCGCCGCGCCGCCACGAGTCGCCGGACCAGGTGTCGAGCGCCGGGTTCGGGACCCGGTCGTCCGGATAGAAGGGGGCGAAGCGGGACCCGATGCCCACCTCGTTGTTCGGCCCCATGCTGTAGTACCGCCACCGGAACCGGCCGTCGTCGACGTTGTAGGCGGTGACGTGACCGCGGACGCCGCGCTCGCCGCCGGCCACGCCGACGATGACCTTGTCGCCGACCACCAGCGGCATGCCGGGGACCGTTTCCCCGATCCCGATGTTCGCGTTATCGGCCTGCCAGATCTGCTCTCCGGTCTCCGCGTCGAGCGCGTGCACCTGTCCGTCGAGGGTGACGAAGTAGATGCGGCCGTCGGAATAACCCAGGCCGCGGGTCTGCGCGCCGCAGCAGGCGCTCCTCCGTGTCAGCTCCGGGTCGTCGATCTCGGGCCGGAACTCCCACTTGATGAAGCCGTCCCGGGCGAGGTCGAGCGCGTAGACGTAGTTCGGCTCCGGGGTGACGATGTACATCGTGTCGCCGATGACGAGCGGCGAGGCTTCGTACGAATCGTGGACGCCGAGCTGCATCGTCCACGCCATCGTGAGCTGCTCGACATTGTCGACGTTGATCTGATCCAGCGCGCTGTAGTTCCAGCCCGCGTAGTTGGCGTTCGGCATGACCCATTGCGACGGGTCGTCCGCCGCGCCCGCCTGGGCGACCGCGGCCGCCGGTACGGCGAAAACGCACAGCAGCGACAGGAGCGGAATCGACATCCTGCCGCTCCGGTTGGTTGACAGACTCATCTTGCTCTCCTTGGCTGGCAGTCCATGCCTCCGGCTAAAACGGGTAACCCGGCAGCCTCGGCGACAAGGGCTTCCACTCCGGCAGCGGCGCCCATCCGTCGCGATTCGGCATCTCGACCTGCGGCAGACTCTCGGCGTCGAGGACCAGGTCCTCGGCGATGACGTCGTTCCGGTACAGCAGAAACGCCGTCAGCGCGTACACCTGGTCGGCGGTAAGCGTTCCTTCCTGGTAGAGCGGCATGCCGCGATTGATGTAGTCCCATACCGTCGTCGCGTACGGCGAGCGGTACGGCAGGATGCGCCCCGCGTCCCAGGGGTCGACGTCCCGCCCCGGCTCGGTCTTCACCAGCCGGGGAGCGCGCCGGGGCTCCCGGCCGCCTTCCAGATTCCTGCCGTGGCATCCCGCGCAGCGGATCCGATAGATCCGGGCTCCCTCCGCGGCGGTGCCGCTGCCCGGCGGGAGCTCCTCTCCCGTGGGGCCGACGGAGATGTCCCAGGCACGGAGCTCTTCCGGGGCGGGGGTCCGTCCCAGGCCATAGGTGGGTCCCTGCGCCAGCGCGGAGCCGCCCAGGAGCATCACCATCGCCAATGGCAAGAGCCGGCTAAGCGCGCCCATTGTGCACGCTCCCGTCGGCGGCGACCCGCCACGGCTGGATCGTGTTGTCGAGGCCCGGCACGCTGTAGGTCGGGTCCGGGGCCCCTTCGAAGTGCTCGGCGACCTGGGACGGCGACGGCTGCATCTGGCCCACTTCGTCCGTGCAGCGCGACATGATCGCGGTCTCCTGGCCGTCCCAGTTCCAGTTGAGGCGGAACCGGGCGTGCGCCATGCGGTGCGCCGTCCCCTGAATCTCGGCTTCGTTCCAGCTTCGGCCCGCGTCGGTGGACACTTCCACGCGGCTGATGGCGCCCCCGCCGGACCAGGCCAGGCCGGAGACTTCGTAGAATCCGGGGCCGGCGAGCTGATGTCCCCCGGACGGGCGCGTGATGACCGACTTGGGTCCGATCTGGTAGCCCAGCGCGGCGCGCACGGAATCGCGGCGCAGGTGCCCGTAATCGTTGTAGTTCATGTAGTAGCGGTCGACGACCTTGATGCGCCGGAGGTACTTCGTGTTGAAGATGCCTTCGAAGCCGGGAATCAGCAGACGCAACGGGTATCCGTTCTGCGGACGCACCGCCTCGCCGTTCATGCCATAGGCGACGATGCAGTCGTCCATGGCCTTGGCCAGCGGGAAGCTCGACGCGCCCTTCACGTTCTCCGTTCCTTCCGCGACGACCCAGGAGGCCCCGTCCTTCACGCCGGCTTCCTTGAGCAGCGTGGACAGGAGCACGCCGGTCCACTCGGCGCAACTGGTCATCCCGTGCGATTCCTGCACGGTCTTGTGCGTGCTTCTCGCGCGGTTCCCGGCGCACTCGACGAAGTGCAGGCGGGTCACCGACGGGAGGCGCTTCAGGTCCTCCATGGTGAAGATCAGCGGACGCTCCACCATGCCGTGGATCATCAGCCGATGCTCGCTCGGATCGATCTCCGGCATGAGGGAGCCGCGGGTGGTCCCCACGAAGTGGAGCGAGGACGGCGTGATCACGCCCACCGAATCCTGGAGCGGCGCCGCCACGTGGAACACGAGCCCGAACGCATCGGGCGAGTGCCTGCCGCCCGGCGGGTGCGGTATGCGAACCGATGTCTCGAAGCGGGAGCGCTCGCCATAGGCGATCATGTTCATGTCCGCGTCGCCCCGGATGAACCTCTGTGGTTCCGGTGCCTGGCCGAGCGCCGGCTCGACCGCTCCCACGGTCAGGCCACCGGCCAACGCGGCTCCGCCTCGCAGAAATTCCCTTCGATCAGGTCGCTTCGCACTCATGGGTCTCTCCTTCGCAGCCCGAGGTTTCCCGCAAGTCGGCTGCCGCAGCCGCAGTATACGCCAATGCCTGTCTTCACCACGTTGCATCTCGCTATGGCGGTTTGAGCCGGCACCGGCCACGGTCGGGTCTACACCCGCTGGAAGCGACGGTCGTTCGAATATTGTCGATTCAACCCAATACTTGACGGAGTCCAGAATACAAGCGTAGACTCGGACAGTGAACGAGGACGCCGCGCGGCTCCTGAAGCGGCACGGGTTGCAGGTCACCGCCCAGCGCCTGGCGGTGCTGCGGGCGGTGTCGACCCACCCGCACGCCACCGCCGACGAGCTGGCCGACGACGTGCGGGGGATCATCGGATCGATTTCCCGGCAGGCGGTGTACGACACGCTGGGAACGCTGGTCGACAGGGGCTTGGCCCGCCGGATTCAGCCCGCGGGATCGCCCGCGCGCTACGAGGATCGGGTCGGTGACAACCACCACCACCTCGTCTGCCGCACGTGCGGCGTCATGGTCGACGTCGACTGCGCGGTCGGCGAGGCGCCCTGTCTCACCGCCGGCGACGATCACGGCTTCACGATCGACGAGGCCGAGGTCATCTATTGGGGATACTGCCCGGGCTGCCGCGATCAGGCCGCGGGCGCGGACGGAACGGGAAAGAAGGGAAAGGGTTGAAGGACATGCACGACACGGCTGAGGACAAGACGGCGAGCGCGGGCAAGTGCCCGGTAGTGGGCCACGGGCAGACTGCGGCCGGGGCTGCGGCGAACCTCCGCTGGTGGCCGAATCAACTGAATCTGAAGGTGCTCCACCAGAACTCGGCGTTGTCCGATCCCATGGGCGGGGCGTTCAAATATGCCGAGGAGTTCAAGACGCTCGATCTCGATGCCGTGAAGAAGGACATCGAGGCGGTGATGACCACGTCGCAGGACTGGTGGCCGGCCGACTACGGCCACTACGGCCCGCTGTTCATCCGGATGGCGTGGCACAGCGCCGGCACCTACCGCATCCACGACGGCCGCGGCGGCGGCGCCTCCGGCACGCAGCGCTTCGCGCCTCTCAACAGTTGGCCGGACAACGCGAACCTCGACAAGGCGCGCCGGCTGCTCTGGCCGGTCAAGCAGAAGTACGGCCGCAAGCTCTCGTGGGCCGACCTGATGATCCTCGCGGGCAACTGCGCCCTCGAGTCGATGGGGCTCGAGACGTTCGGCTTCGCCGGCGGGCGCGAGGACGTGTGGGAGCCCGAGGAGGACATCAACTGGGGACCCGAGACCGAGTGGCTCGGCGACGAGCGCTACAGCGGCGACCGCGAGCTCGCGAACCCGTTCGGCGCCGTGCAGATGGGCCTGATCTACGTGAATCCCGAAGGGCCCAACGGAAATCCGGATCCGGTCGCCGCCGGCCGGGACATCCGGGAAACGTTCCGCCGGATGGCGATGAACGACGAGGAGACGGTCGCCCTCATCGCCGGGGGGCACACGTTCGGCAAGACCCACGGCGCCGGCGACGCGGACCGGCACGTCGGTCCCGAGCCGGAGGGCGCCGGCATCGCGGAGCAGGGCTTCGGCTGGACGAGCACCTACGGCAGCGGCAAGGCCGGCGACGCAATCACCAGCGGGCTGGAGGGCGCCTGGACGCCCACCCCGATCACCTGGGACAACAGCTTCTTCGAGACCCTGTTCGGCTACGAGTGGGAGCTGACCAGGAGTCCCGCGGGGGCGAATCAATGGGTTCCGAAGAACGGTGCGGGCGCAGACACCGTGCCGGATGCCCACGATTCGTCGAAGCGTCACACGCCGGTCATGCTGACGACCGACCTCGCGCTGCGGATGGACCCGATCTACGAACCGATCTCGAGGCGCTTCCACGAGAACCCCGACGAGTTCGCGGATGCGTTCGCCCGGGCGTGGTTCAAGCTGACGCACCGCGACATGGGGCCGGTCTCGCGCTACCTCGGCCCGGAGGTCCCCGGCGAGCAGCTCCTGTGGCAGGATCCGGTGCCCGCCGTCGACCACGAGCTGATCGACGCGCAGGACGTCGCCGCGCTCAAGAGCCGGATCCTCGACTCGGGGCTGCCCGTCTCGCAGCTCGTCTCGACCGCCTGGGCGTCGGCCTCGACGTTCCGAGGCAGCGACAAGCGCGGAGGGGCGAACGGGGCGCGCATTCGCCTCGCGCCGCAGAGGGACTGGGACGTCAACCAGCCCGATCAGTTGGCAACCGTGCTGGGCGTCCTGGAGGGTGTCCAGAGGGACTTCAACGGCGCGCAGTCCGGCGGGAAGCGGGTCTCGCTCGCGGACGTCATCGTCCTGGGCGGGTGCGCCGCCGTCGAACAGGCCGCGAAGAACGCCGGGCACGACGTGCAGGTTCCCTTCTCCCCGGGGCGCACCGACGCGGTGCAGGAACAGACGGACGTCGAATCGTTCGCCGTGCTGGAACCCACCGCGGACGGGTTCCGCAACTACGTGGGGAATGGACACCGCCGCGCCGCCGAGGATCTGCTGGTGGACCGGGCGCAGTTGCTCACGCTGACCGCTCCCGAGATGACGGCGCTGGTCGGCGGCCTGCGCGTCCTGAACGCCAACGTGGGGCAGTCCGAGCGCGGCGTCTTCACCAAGCGGCCCGAGACGTTGACCAACGACTTCTTCGTCAACCTGCTCGACATGAACACCGAGTGGCAAGCGTCTTCCGCGTCCGAGCACGTTTTCGAGGGACGCGACAGCGGCACGGGCGAGTTGAAGTGGACGGGCAGCGCCGTCGATCTCGTCTTCGGTTCGAACTCCCAGCTCCGCGCCATCGCGGAGGTCTATGCCTGCGACGACGCGCAGCCGGCGTTCGTGCGCGACTTCGTGGCCACCTGGGACAAGGTGATGAACCTCGATCGCTTCGACCTGGCTTGACAGTCCGTGGCGAAACCCCGCGTCGCACCGAGAGCGGCGAGGCGCCCGCGTGGCAAGGCGCGACTGAGGAAGACGAAACCTGTCGCCACGGGAGCCGGTTTCCGGTAGAGTCGGAGGAGGGTCGTGGCAGCTCGACCCGAGGGGGTAACGCATGAAGACGACAGCAGCCGCGACCGCCGTGCTCGGCCTGCTCCTGGCGTTCGGCGCGTCGCCGGCCGCCGGGCAGGCGCAATGGGCCTCGATGGACGTCCAGGGCGGCGGCAAGCAGTTCCAGCTCAACAACGAGGACGGGTCCGCGATCGTGATGCTGTGCCTGGTCAACGGACAGGCCGTCGCGTTCCAGTTTCCCGAGCCGATAGAGTCGGCGGAGCGGGCCACCATACGGGGTACGCCCGGGGGGCAGGAGAACGTCCAGGTGACGCAGGTCGCCGCGCAGTTGCTGCAGGTCGTCGGCGCCCGCGGGCGCGACTTCATGCTGGATCTACTGCAATCGGCCACCCGGCTCTCGGTGCGCGCGGCCGGACAGAACCTCGCCTTCGAGGTCTTCGGGAGCGAATCGACCGTCCGGGAGTGCATCGAGTTGCAGGAGTCGCTGATCGGGGACCCGCGGCGGCAATTCTGAGGAGCGGACCATGAGGCCAGCCATATCGGCGCTGGCGGTGCTCGGCGTTCTCGCGACGGCCGGCGCGGTTCCCGCCGCCGGACAACAGGACCGGTGGCAGTCGCGCAACCTCGAGGGCGGGGGCAAGGAGTTCCTGCTCTTCAACGACGACGGCGCCGCGATCATTCTCGCGTGCCGCCTCCAGGGGATGGGCGCCGGCTTCGCGTTCGCCGAGCCGCTCGATCCCACGGACCGAGCGGTGGTGCGCGGCATTCCCGGGGCGCGGCAGAACGTCGTCGTCGACCCCGTCAGCAACCACACCGTGCAGGTCGCGGGCGGTCGGGGTCTCGACTTCACGATGGCGATGCTGCGCACCGCCTCGAGCCTCTACGTGCGGGCCTCCGGCCAGGCGTCGACGTTCGCGGTGTTCGGCAGCGCCCCGATTGTCGAGCAGTGCGTGGAGCAGATGGAGGATCGGGCGGCGGGCATGAGCCGCTCCCAGGAACAGCCGGCGCTCATCACGTGGGGGAGCAACGATCCGCAATGACGACAAAGCACACGGTTACGGCTCTGGCGCTGCTGGGCGTGCTGACCACGCTCGGCGCGGTTCCCGCCGCCGGACAGGCGCTGTGGGTGGAGACGGATGTCGAGGGTGGGAAGGAGTTTCGGCTCTTCACCGGAGAGGGCGACGCGATCTTCCTGCAGTGTCTGACCCGGGGCACGGGGGCGGCCCTCCAGTTCGCCCAGCCGGTCAATTCGGTCCGCGGGGTCACGATGCGCGGCGTTCCCGGCGGGCAGCGCAACATTGCGGTCCGCTGGCAGTCCGGGGGGTATTTCCTTGCCATCGCCAGCGGTCCCGGGCGCGATTTCATGTTCCGGATGTTGCGCAACGCCAACCTCCTGACCGTGCGCGCGGCCGACCGGGAACTGGAGTTCAACGTGTTCGGGAGCGACCAGATCGTCAGCCAGTGCCTGCAGCAGCAGGAGGCCGCTCCGGAGTAGCCCGACTATCGTCGCCCGCGGCCCCGATGCCGCCCGACTCGAGTCTGGCAGGAGGCTGCACCGTTCTACGGCGCTGCCTCCTGTCGGTTCAGGCCGACGAATCCAGGCGCGCGCAGATTGCCCAGAGGACCGCGACGCCGATCCCCAGCGTGACCGCGTGGGGCCACAGGTCCACGAGCGTCAATCCCAGCAGGACGGCAGCGAGGGGGACGCCGGTCTGCATGGTGATGGGCGTGCCGTTCGCCAGTACGGCCTGGCCGGCCAGGTTCTTCGAGAGTACGTAGCAGGCGCCGCAGGCGATGACCACGGTGGCGGTGTGCGGCCACATCTCCACCAGCGTCAACCCGAATGCGATGGCGGCGGCGAGACCCGCTCTTTGCCACGTCATGGCTTCTTCCTCCACGTGCGAGTGTTTCACTCGTTGCGTCCAAGAGTATAGCGTTCCGTCATCCGCGTGCGGCGCAATGGTCAGTGTGGTACGGAGTCGGCATCGAGAGCCCGGCCCCGCGACCTATAATCGCGGACCATACGGGCGGCCCGGCGAGGTTGTCCGAAGGGAGACGCGCCGATGCCGAGACAGACACGCGCGGGACAGGGTGGCGGATCCGGGGACGGTCGGGCGTCGCGGAGGACACGACCACTTGCCGGCGTCACGAGCCTGGCCGCCGTCGGGCTGGCCCTCGGCATCGCCGCACCGGCCGGGGCGCAGTCCGCCGAGGGCGGCGCGTTCCTCGACGCGCAGGCCGCAAGCGGGCGGACGGCCTACGGCCGCGCCTGCGCCTCCTGCCACGGAACGACGCTGCGGGGCGCGGTGCACGGGCCGGATCTGACCGGTCCGAGCTTTCTGAGCAACTGGGGATCGCAGACCGCGGCGGCGCTGTACGAGTTCGTGCGGGCCGAGATGCCGCCGGGGCTCGGCGGATCGCTCCCGAGCGGAACCTACCTGAGCATCGTCGCCTACCTGCTGCAGGTGAACGGCCATGCGGCGGGACCGCAGGCGCTCACCGCGGACGCCGTTGACATCGTCGGCGAGCCGGGCGCCGCTGCGGCAAGGGGCGCCCCCGCCACGGCGGATGCGTCCGACGCGGCGTCGGCGGATGAGCCCCGCGACGTGGACGCCGTGCCGGCGCTGCGCGCGTTCGTCAACCGCGAGGTCTCCGGCCTCACCCCGGTCACCGACGAGCTGCTCCGGAATCCGCCGGCGGAGGACTGGCTGACCTGGCGGCGCACCCGGGACAACCAGGGCTACACGCCGCTGGACCAGATCGGGCCCGACAACGTGGCCGGCCTGCGCCTGGCCTGGGCGCTGGCGATGCCCGAGGGCACCAACCAGACCGCGCCGCTCGTCCACGACGGCGTGATGTTCCTGGCGAGCCCCGGCAACGTCGTCCAGGCCCTCGACGCGGCCACCGGCGAGTTGCTCTGGGAGCACCGGCACCAGTATCCCGAGGACGCGGAGAGCAGGCGCGCGACCCGCAGCATCGCCCTCTACCGGGACAAGGTCTACCTGGCCACCTACGACGCCGCCATCGTCGCGCTCGACGCGCGGACGGGCGAGCCGGCCTGGCGGACCACGCGGGCCGACTACCGGAAGGGCTTCGCCCAGACGGGCGGGCCGAGCATCGCGAACGGCGTCGTCGTCAGCGGCATCAACGGCTGCGAGCGCTTCGAGGACGAAGGCTGCTTCATCACCGGCCACGACCCGGACACCGGCGAGGAGCTCTGGCGCACCTCGACCATCGCCCAGCCGGGCGACGTCAACAGCGGGACCTGGGGCGACATCCCGCCGCACCTGCGCGGCGGCGGCGATACCTGGATTCCGGGCGCCTACGATCCGGACCTCGATCTCTTCTTCATCGGCACCGCGCAGGCGAAGCCGTGGGTGGCGGCGAGCCGCGGGATGTCGACCTACAACGACGCCCTCTACACCAACTCGACGCTGGCCCTGAACCCGCGCACGGGGCAGGTCGCCTGGTACTTCCAGCACGTGCCGGGCGAGACGCTCGACCTGGACATCGTCTTCGAGCGGGTGCTGGTCGACGTCGACGATCACAAGTGGCTGTTCACGGCCGGCAAGGACGCCATCCTCTGGAAGCTCGACCGGCGCACGGGGGCCTTCGTCGACCTGGCCGAGATGCTGCACCAGGACATCTTCGAGTCGATCGACATGGAGACGGGGCGCGTGAGCTACCGGCAGGACATTCGCGACGCCGGCATCGACGACGCGGTCGATGCCTGCCCCAGCCTCTACGGCGGACACAACTGGCAGGCGTCGGGCTACAGCCCCGAGGCGAAGGTGATCATCTATCCGCTGCACCAGGCGTGCATGACGCTGACCGGCCGTCACGTCGAGCTGGTGGAGGGGGGTGGGGGGCTCGGGGTCTCCGCCATCGAGCTCCACGAGATGCCGGGCACGAACGGCATGCTCGGACGCCTCGCCGCGTACGACGTGCGCACGATGGAGGAGGTCTGGAGCCGCGAGCAGCGCGCCATCTTCCTGACGTCGGTCCTGACGACGGCCACCGGGCTGGCTTTCGTCGGAGACGTCGACCGCTACTTTCGGGCGCTCGACGTCGGCACCGGCGAGGTCCTCTGGGAGACGCGCCTCGGCCAGTCCGGCCACGGGTTCCCGATCTCGTACGCCGCGGGCGGGAGGCAGTACGTCGCGGTCCCGACCGGCGTCGGCATCTTCCGCGGCCTGAGCGGGGTGCTCAGCCCGGACATCTACCAGCCCCCGTCCGGGAACGGGCTCTACGTCTTCGCCCTCCCGGACCGGGTGTCGGCGCCGTAGAGCGGCGCTCGCTCCAGCAGGTCGGGGGCACCTCGCGGAGGCGTCCGGCGACGAGGAGGTCGACTGCACGAACTTGCTGACGCACACCACCCGTACGCGGGGCCACGGCGCCAACTGCTGGAGAAACGTCGACCGCGCCGTCCTGCGGGCGCATCCGGCGTTCGCGAACGGCCGCGTTGTCGCGGTTCGCCGCTGGTAGGATGAGACCCAATGCCGAACCCGATGCGGGCGGACCGGGAGGTGACCAGAGGGTGGCACCCCGACGAGCAACGCTGGCTCGAGCGGTTCCGCGAAGCCCTGGCCGTCGACTACGCCGAGGTCGTCAACAAGGCGCTGCTCTTCGGGTCGAAGGCCCGCGGCGACGGGACGACCGCGAGCGACATCGACGTGATGGTGATCGTCAGGGACGAGGCGGCAGACGCTCAGGAAAGCATAGCGGACATGGCGGACGAGCTGGTGTCGCGGAATGGCTGTATCGGGCCTACCCGTGTTGTACACTGTGCTTGCGGTTCGGATGATGAGCACGAGCCTGGAGCACACGGTCGACCCGGCAGGACTGCGGCCGAGTGGGCCGTCGTCGAGGCCGAGGAGCACGACCGCCATTATCGTCGCGCGCATCCGTTCGGCGGCTCGCGAAGTTCGCGAACGAAGTCCTCGCAGCGTTGTTTCCGGCGGTCCAACGCAGTTTCGGCAACGCCGTGCTCCTCATCAGGACCTGAGCGGTGGCTGACCGTACTAACGGAGCACTGAAGGACGCGGGCGCCGCCGTTCGCCGCCCGCGGACGTTTCGCGTACTGGCTCTCCTGTTCGGTGCGCTCCTCGCACTCGTCTGTTTGGAGACCGTGGCGCGGGTACTGCCGGTTAACGAGAGCCCCCAAGCGTTGTCGGTCAACGACGCGAATCCGATCTTCCGTTATCGGCCGAACCGGGAGTTCGTGTGGTCGGCGGGGTGGAACTTCTCCGCCGTCAACGAGGTCAAGGTCAACAACTTCGGTTTCGTCAATGATCAGGATTACGACCCCGACGGGACCGGTGCCCTTCTCGCAGTCATTGGGGACAGTTTCGTCGAGGCGTTCCGGGTGCCGTTTGAGCACACCTGCCAGGGCCGGCTCGCCGCGCGCCTGAACGGCACGGCTCGTGTCTATTCCTTCGGTGTGTCCGGAGCACCCTTGAGCCAGTACCTGGCGTATGCCCGGTTCGTTCGGGACACGTTCAGACCGGCTGGCCTTGCGATTGTCATTATCGACAACGACTATGATCAGAGCCTTGCCAAGTACGGGCTCCAGAGGGGCAAGCACCAGTTCGTGGAACGCGGCGGCGGCCGGCTCGCGCTGGAGCGAAGCGATCTCGAGTTCCGCCCGCGCTACAGGCTGGTCAGAGGATCGGCGTTGGCGAGATACGTGGCGATCAACTTGGGCATGGCAAGGGAACGGACTTATCGGTTGTTTATCGGCGAAGACCCGGATGCACGCGTCCCGGAGGCGGATCGTGCGACGTGGGTCGTCGACTCGAAGCGAGCCGTCGACGCGTTTCTCGACATGCTGCCCGCGGCGTCCGGCCTGGAGCCGGAACGGATCGTGTTCATCGTGGACGGCATCCGTCCTCGCGTTTACGGAAGCGATGTCCCGGAGTGGGAGAAGGGAGTCTACCGCGAAGACGTGGGCTACGTGGATGCCATGCGGCGCTACTTCATCGAGAACGTTGTCCGCAGGGGATACGAGACCATCGACCTGGAGCCGGCGTTCGCCGCGCACTACCGGCTGCACCGAACGCAATTCGACTGGCTGCCGCTCGACGAGCATTGGAACGCACTGGGACACGAGGTGTGCTCGGAGGCAGCGGCCGGTTCGGATCTGCTGCGGGAGTTGAAGACTCGTTTCTCTGCGGACGCTGCCTCGCCCGCACCGTAGATGAACAGCCTCAGAACAGCGTGTACACGAACGGGGCCGCCGCGCTACCCGACATCAGTATCAACGCGCCGACCAGCAGCAGCACGAGGACGATCGGCATCAGCCACCACTTCTTGTTGGTGGCCATGAACTCCCACAGCTCGGCGAGCAGACCGGGACGCGCCGCCTCGGCCTCCACCTCGAAGTCTCCGCCGCGTTCGTTCCCGGCTACCTGCGATGGTCGGTCTGCCATGTCTCGAATCCCGTGTCGTCCGTTCCGACCCTGGCAGCCCGTGGCAAAAGCCCCGCTGCATTCGAGCGGCGATGCATCCCGCGTGGACTGCGTTGCTCCTCGGTCGAGTATGCCCCATATGGTCCCTCGTCGCGACTTGCCACGCGGGCGCCTCGCCGCTCTCGATGCGACGCGGGGTTTCGCCACGGACTGCTAGAACTGCCGGAAGTAGCGCCGCACGTTGCGCACCTGCCGGCGCGCGGTCCAGTAGCTGGCCGCGGACCGGTTCGGCGCGCGGTCCAGCGGGTCGCCGTGGACGAGGCGCAGTAACAGACCGATCGGCGTCAACAGCAGATAATACGTCGCGGCCAGCACCAGGTGCGACAGCGTCCACCCGATGGGGAACGCCGCGTAGAGCCAGCCGAGCCACAGCCAGCGGCGCAATGGCGGCGCCGCGGCATAGACGGCGGCCAGCACGGCGCCCCCCGCCCAGACCATCCGCGCGGCCGCCGGGGCTTCCAGCCGCCAGTACACGAAACCGCCGGCAAGCGCGACGAACGCCGCCAGCAGCACGCCGAACCAGCGCAGCTCCCCGGCCGACGGATGCCGATTGATCTCCAGCAGGGCCATCGCGCTCAGTCGAGGGCGAACTCGCGCAGATAGGCGCCTGCGTCGACCGTTGCGGCGTTCGGTTGCACCTGCCTGCGAAGCAGGAAGCGCTCCAGGACCAGCGCGTCCATGTTCGTCGCCAGGAAGCAGCGGTAGGCATGCTCGGGCGCGCACACGATCGGCTCGCCCCGCACGTTGAAGCTCGTGTTGATCAGCACCGGGCAGCCGGTCTTCGCCTCGAAGGCCCGCAGCAGCGCCGCGTAGCGCCCGTGCCGCTCGGCGTCCACGGTCTGGACGCGGGCCGAGCAGTCGACGTGGGTGACCGCCGGGACGTCGGACCGCGCGGCCTTCAGCTTGTCGAGCCCGCGCAGATCGTTCCCGCCCTTGTCGAGCGGCGTCCGGCGAGACTCGCGCACCGGGGCCACCAGCAGCATGTACGGGCTGTCCTCCCGCGGCCGCATCTCGAAGAAGTCGTCGACCCGCTCGCGGAGCACCGACGGCGCGAACGGGCGGAACGACTCGCGGAACTTGATCTTGCGGTTCATCACCGACTGCATGTCGCGGCTGCGGGCGTCGCCGAGGATGCTGCGCGAGCCGAGCGCGCGCGGGCCGAACTCCATGCGTCCCTGAAACCACCCCACCACCTGCTCGCGCTCCAGCAGGTCGGCCACCGCGTCGCACAGGGATGCATCGTCCGCGTACTCCTCGTACACCGCCCCGGCGCCGTCCAGCAAGGCCCGGATGTCGTCGCCCGTCGCGCGCGGGCCGAGCAGCGAGCCGTGCTGGGCATCCGGCGTCCGCGCCTCCCGCGGGTGGTCGAGAAGCTGGTGCCAGATGAACAGCGCCACCCCCAGGGCGCCGCCCGCATCCCCCGCCGCCGGTTGGATCCAGACGTTGTCGAACGGCCCTTCGCGCAGCACGCGTCCGTTGCCCACGCAGTTCAGCGCAACCCCGCCGGCGAGGCACAGGTTGCGCATCCGGGTCTCGGCGTGCACGTGGCGCGCCGCCCGCAGCATCGCCTCCTCGGTGACAGCCTGAATCGACGCGGCGATGTCCATCTCCCGCTCGGTGATTGGCGCCTCCGGCCGCCGCGGCGGCCCGTCGAAGAGCGCCTCGAACCTGCGCGACGTCATGCGCAGGCCCTGGCAGTAGTCGAAGTACGACATGTCGAGGCGGAACGACCCGTCCGGCTTGAGATCGATCAGGTGGTCGCGGATGCGGTCGACGTATTTCGGCTCGCCGTAGGGTGCCAGCCCCATCAGCTTGTACTCCCCGGAGTTGACCTTGAAGCCGGTGAAGTAGGTAAAGGCCGAGTACAGCAGGCCGAGCGAGTGGGGAAAGCGGATCTCGTGGGTCAGCTCGATACGGTTGCCGCGGCCGACGCCATAGGCGGTCGTCGCCCACTCGCCGACCCCGTCCAGCGTCAGAATGGCTGCCTCGTCGTACGGTGACGGAAAGAATGCGCTGGCCGCGTGAGACTCGTGGTGCTCGGTGAAGACGATCTGGCGCCGGTATCCTGGCAGCCCGCGCGCGATCTCGCGGGGCAGGTGCAGCTTCTGCTTCGCCCACAGCGGCACGAACCGCAGGAACGACCGGAACCCGCGCGGGGCGAAGGAGAGGTACGTCTCGAGCAGCCGCTCGAGCTTCAGGAACGGCTTGTCGTAGAAGCCGACGTAGTCGAGCGCCTCCGGGGCAATCCCCGCCTCGTCGAGACAATAGCGAATCGCATGGACGGGGAACGAATGGTCGTGCTTCCGGCGGGTGAACCGCTCTTCCTGGGCCGCGGCCACGATGTCGCCGTCGACCACCAGTGCCGCCGCCGAGTCGTGGTAGAAGGCAGAGATGCCCAGGATGGTCATGCCGTATCGTTCAGCCGGCGGCGCGGCGACCGGGACGGCATCGCGCCTGATACTACACGCGGATACGGCGTCGGAGGGATCCGACCGCTCGTCCCGCGCGCCAGGCGACCGCCCTGCTCAGCCACTTCGAGAGCCGCCATGCCTGCCGGGGACCGCGAACGAGTCTCAACTCGGCGGCGAGCCGCGCTGCGAGCCGGACGGGGCGCGACCCTTCCGCCGCGCGGCCGCTCGGCAAGGAACACCGAAAACGCCCGAACGCGATCCGCAGGCTCGCTCCCCTGACCGTCACGACGTCGCCGAGATCCGCGGGCGCCGCGGACGCGCGCCGCGCCCGATGGAGCGTCCAGGTCCGCGTGATCGAGACCACCGAACCGCCGGCGAACACGGCCTCGGCCCGCACGGCGTTGCCGAGCGCCGCCCGCAGGCGACGCACGAGACAGCGGCTAAACGCCACGCCGACGCTTCGCACCGCACGACCCGGACCAGCGTCCGACACGGCGCGCCTGGCCCGCCTTGACGGGCGAGACCCTCCCGGCGTCGTTCGTGTACTCCCCGGGGACGACCTTGTCGTCGCCCCGGACCAAGCTGATGACGCGATGAGCCGTGTCTGACGCCGCCTGAACGAGTTCGGGCTCTTCATCGGCGGGTTCGAGCGCGACACGGAGCAGACCTTCGTGCGCATCGTGGATTTCGCGTTGAAGCACGACATGGTGGGAATCAACATCATGGTGCTCGGGGACTACCCGGGCATGCCGGACAGCATCGTCCCCGAGCATCGGTACTTCAACCGGAACTGGGACTGCTTTCCCGGGCACTACCTGACCTTTTTCATGCCCCGGATGCGGCCGAGCAGGTTTCAGCGGGTCGTCAGCCGCGAGGCGCTACGGTTCTATTCCTGGCCGAACTGCCTGAAGACGCTGCTTCGGAGCGGCTGGCACGGCTTCGAGCTGAAGTTCGGCGGGCGCTACGTGTATCAGCGGCTCCGGGAGCAGGCGCAGTCGTATCTGCCGCACCTCGAAGGCGTCGAGCAAGGGTGCTACGAGGGAGACACGTTCACGGCCGACGAGCGCCTGCGCGCCGAGTGCGCCCGCTCACGCGGCGATTCTCGACCTGGTCGACGCCCTGGTCAGGGGGCGTGACGTGGCGGAGGTACCCGGCATCGCCTACCGGCGCGGCGATCTAGTCCTGCGCACAGCCGCCCGTCCGGGGCCGGAACGGTTTGACACAGTTCCCGACTCCTCGTTGATCGGCGGCTACCGGGCGGGCGCGGTCCAGAGCCGGCACCACCGGGGTCGCCGCCCGGCCGCCCGCCGTCACTCGGCGGCGACGATCATGATCTTGTCCATCTCCGCCTTGTCCGTGGACAGCTCGTTCTCTCCCGCCGGATAGTCGCTCCGGTCGAGCAGGTAGGCCACGACGTCGGTGTACTCCTGGTCCGACAGGCGGCCCGGCCCGTCCTCGGGCATCGTCAGCTTGATCCGATCGAACAGGGCCCCCACCGACACCTCGGTCCACCAGACGATGAAGTCGGCGCCGGCGAGGCTCGGCGCCATCTCGCCGCCCCGCAGGCCCTGCCCGTGGCAGGACGCGCAGTTCTGGTTGTAGACCCGCTGCCCGCGGCCCGCCTGGGCCGAGGAGAACACGCCGTCGAGGGTCGAGCTGGTGGTCTCCTGCACCGCGGCCGGGAAGGCCGCCCCGACCCCCGACGCGGTCTCGACCGCCGCGCCGCCCATGAACACGAACGCCGACACCGCCGCCGCACCGCACACGGTCAACCACCTGCTCATCCGTCGTCTCCTGTCCCTCGGGAGGCGCCGTCACGGGACGGCGAGGACTGCCCGAGGATCGGTTGGCCCGGACCAGGCGCCGCGAGGGGGCCGGCGGCCCGGCTGATTCTGCCTGCTCGATATGCGCATTCTGGCATTCTCGCCTCCGCCCGATCAACCCGCCCGGCCGGCCGTGGCGAAGTCCCCTCACCCTGAATCCGGCGACCGGACGCTACGAGCTCGACTACGGGGTCGGGAACTCCGTGCTGATCCAGACCAGGAACATCAACCCGCTGGACCTGCAGCGCGAGCTGCCGGCGGCGTACGAGAAGTTCTACTCGATTAAGAACATCGTGTCGTCCGTGGCGCGCGGCGCCACGGCGCAGAAGGCGTCATCGAAACGGTACGTGACTCGTGGTTGCGTCCGGAGCCCGGGCGGCTGTCGGGAGCGCCGGTCCCGCGCTCTCTCGACGGGTTCAGCCAGTGCGCCAACCTCCATCCTCCGGGGTCCGGCGGAGCGCGCTTCAGCTTCGGACTCGAGTTCAGCGAGAACTTCCTGGGACGTTTCCCTACCGGAAGTTGAGGGACGAGGCGCTGCCGGCGGTCGACGGACGCGTGACGGGGGCGCGGCGCGTTAGAACCCAAGAAAAAAGGCCCTTTTCGTTGGGAAAAGGGCCTTGAGAGGTTGGCGCGCCCGACAGGATTCGAACCTGTGGCCTTCGGCTCCGGAGGCCGAAAGCTGGACGCGTAACCCCTGTTTCTAGAACAGCTTGCGGCGGCTGCTAACTCTCGGTGCTAACTTTCTGCAGCGCATGCCGCCCGTCCCCTCGCCGGCGGCGGTGCGCCCGGAGCGCCCAGGTACTCCCTGACACGGGACGTCGCCACCGCATCGGCTCCAGCACATGACCCAGAGTATACCGCTCCGGTCCGCCGCGCGGTCGAGTGGTCCGGTGGGTCCTTTCGCGCTCCGGCAGGGACTCTCAAGCAGGCGGGAGAAGGGGGAGCCGTCGAACCCGGTAGCCGTCCGGGCTCACCACCACGACGGCTCCCGTCTCGATGTCCGCTGCATGCGCGCGCAGCACGTGGCTGACAGCCGGTTCAGTCGAAGGGCGGGGAGCGTCCACGAACATGCGGTCCTTCAGGAAACCCGGTACGGTTTGAAGGGGCGGCCGGCTCGACACTGTCGACGAGTTCGGGAGCCGTTGACGGATCCCGGGCGTTCATGAATAACCATTGTTCATTATAAATGAACGTGCTATATTTGTGAACGTGACTCGACCAGCCGCCGAGCCCTTCGTGGACGTGTACCGGGCCGCTCTCCAGAGGTGGATGCCGAAGGCCGAGATTCGCGCGACCGGAACGGCTCGACCCCTGTTCGACGGCATCGTCACCTGGGAGGCCGCAGGGCGAGCGGTTCGGTACCTCGTCGAGGAGAAGCGGCACCTTCGCCACCAGGACGTGGGGGTCGTAGTCGAACAGTTGAACCGTCGCCGGGCGACGCTTCCCCCCGGTGAGGAGGGCGACAGGATCCTCCTGCTTGCGCCGCACGTGCGCCGACAACAGGCAGCCGCCCTCGAGCGAGCGGGGATCGACTACGTTGACCTCGCCGGAAACGCTCATTTGCAGGTACCAGGACTGTTTGTTCACGTGGAGGGCCGGAAGCCACAGAAAGATCCGCCTGCCGCCCCTGGCCGACCTCAGAAGGGCTGGATCAAGACCGTCATGGCCGTCCTCATCCGTCCACGACTCGCCAATGCGCCATACCGCGCTCTGGCGGACCAGGCGGACGTGGCCCTCGGCACCGTTGCCGGGTGCATGAGCGACCTGGATGCGCGCGGGCTCTTGCAAAAGGGGAGGGGCCGCAGAGTGGAAGATCGGCAGGGGCTGGTTGCCTTGTGGGTACAGGCCTACATCGAAGGTCTACGTCCCAAGCTGAAGGAGCGCCGGTTCCAAGTGCGGGGCAAGGAGAAACAGGAGATCTGGCCGCGGCTGCGGAGAGTGCTCGCCGAGCGTGGCCAGCCCTGGGCGCTGACAGGCGCCGACGCGGCCGAGCGACGCAAGCCCTACTTTCGCGCGGAGGAGACGGAGATCTACGCGCCTGTCCGTGCGCTTGAGGATCGCGAAGCCCAGAAGGCGCTCGTCGCCCAGCCTGCTGGACGTGCGGGAAACCTGCTGGTCATCGAGCCACCTGGCCCCCTGGCGATAGCCGGTGAGACCGACGACGACCTCCCCGTCGCTCCGGACCTGCTGGCGTATGCCGAACTGCGCTACCGAGGCACCGGGCAGGCGCTCGAGGCAGCCGAACTGTTCTTGCCACGGGTTCTCGACGATGCCGCGCGTTGATCCCAACTTGATGCCGGTCGTCGTCGACCTTGAACGCGGACTGCGGGAGTTGGGGGTCCCGTTTGGAATCGTAGGCGCGCTTGTTCCCGGGTTCCTCCTGGAGGTTCAGCCGCTCCGCAAGACCAACGATGTGGACGTGGCCGTCGTCGTGGAGGGGCTCGCGGATTTCGATCTGCTGAAGGACGGACTTGCCGACTACGGGTTCACGCGCACACGCCGACCGCATCGCCTGGACCACCGCAACGGGGGTTGGGCCGACATCCTTCCGATCAACGAAGCGATCGCGCGAGATGGGTTGGAACTCGAAGACGGTGTTGTCTTGAACATGGCGGGCTTCGGCCACGTCGTGCCCAATGCCGTTTCCATTGCGATCGAAGGTGGGCCGACGGTGCCAGTGGCCCCACTGCCGCTTCATGTCCTGCTCAAGCTGGTGGCCTTCAGTGACAGGGAGGAGGCCAAGGATCTCGCCGGTGCCCTCCATTGCCTGAAGCACTACCTCGAAGACGATGATCGGCGCTACGGCGTCGAACACAACGGCGAGGGTGTGCCCTACGAGTACACCGGCGCCTACGCGGTCGGTGTCGAGGCCCACCCGTTCCTGGACGAGTCCCTCAGCGAAACCGTCAAGGCGGTCCTTGACCGATTCGACAACCCGGACGCGACCGTCATCGGAGTCGTGGCTCGAGAGGAGGGTAGGTTCATCGTGGAGGATGAGCACCGACTCGAGATCTTCGAGCTCTTTCGCTGGTATCGTCTCGGAACTGGTCTGTGAAGACGAATACTCGCCAGCCAGCACCGGTACGGTGCTGTGTGCTAGCCGGGACGCGGGCCCGATCGTGGGTCAGCAGGACGAATCCGTGCCGTCGCGCCCGCTGGAAGACCTTTCGGTCGGAGGCCGCGCCGTCACCGACCTCGCTCCAGTGGCGGGCTTCGATGCCCGCGTCCGCCAGCGCCTCGATCCAATGAGGCGACAGGTTCATGTCGATCAGAAGCTTCAACTCGAACCGACCGTGACTTCCTGCTCCTCGCTGCGCCATGCGGCGTAGGCCAGCGCCTGGCTGATGTCGTCGCGCTCAAGGTACGGATACGCGGCCAGCACTTCGTCGGCGTCGTGGCCAGCGGCCAGTAGCCCCACGATGGTCCCGACCGTCACGCGAAGCCCTCGAATGCACGGGCGTCCTCCCATGACGTCCGGATCCTGCGTGATTCGATGCAGTCGGATCATGGCTCCAGTATAGGTGTCACGTGGCCGCGGGTCATGGGCGGCGGCGGGTGGAATCCTGCCGGCTGACCCTCACGGGTGGTGGCGGTCGACGTCTCGCCAAGGCTTTCTCGCATCGGTATGGGGATCAATGTCGGGTCGAGAGTCACGATCATGTCGCCGCCCAAGGATCCACAATCTCGATGCCGGCGTCCTCGAAGTCCCGAACATCGCGCGTCGCAACCACCATGCGGCGGGAGCGGGCGATTGCCGCAATCTGGCAGTCAGCCGGTGCGACGGGGCGGCCGGCGGAGCGGCGCCGGGCGGCGATGTCCGCGTACGCGCGCGCCGCGCCGCTGTCGAACGGCAGCACCCGATCCTCGAAAGCCTCGCCCAGCATCCTCTCGATGTCCGAGACCAGCGTGTCCCGGCGCTGGCCTGTCGGCAAGATGGCAGCCCCATAGCGCAATTCCGCCTCGCCGACCGCGGAGAAGAACAGGTTCTCAAGACGGTGGCCGGCTGCCCACACCGCGACGGCCGGCTCAGGCGCCTTGCGCATCAGTTCGGACACGACGTTCGTGTCCAGTAGCACAGTCATGGCCGCGGGCTCAGTCGAAGGACGGCGGCTCGCGCCCGGGCTCGCGCGGCGGCAGCTCCAGGTCCACGCCGTTGGCCGGGCCGAAGTGTGAGCGGATGATGGTCGTCAGATTCCGGGAACTCGGCTTGGGCCCGACGACATCGCGCAGGATCAGTCGCGCTTCCTCTTCCATGGAGCGGCCATTGTCCGCCGCCCGCACACGCAGCCGAGTCTTGACGTCGTCGTCGAGGTTGCGAATCGTGATGCTCGCCATTCGCCATGCCCTCCGTTCAGAAGCGTAACCCAGACGGTGATTGCGGTGCAATCATGACGCTGCGGATGCCTGCAACCCACCGAGTGGGAACGGAGTCGACGCAGACTGGATATTTCGGACGAACTGGAACGTCGATTTCGGAGGAAGTGGAACACGGATTTCGGAGGAAGTGGAACCTCGATTCCGGGAAGTGGAACACGGATTCCGGAAGTGGAACATGGATTCCGGAGGAAGTGGAACATGGATTCCTGGGGTCGTGAACGCTCGTCGGTAGCCTGACCGCGGCATGCTTCGCCCTTTCGACAGGAGGGGCGAGACGATGCCGGCTCGGAGGCTGCAGATGAGGAAGATTCGTGAGGTTCTACGGCTCAAGCACGAGCGTGGGCTGTCCCACCAAGCGGTGGCCGGGGCGTGCGGCGTCGGCGTGGGAACGGTCAATCGGTATCTGCAGCGGGCGGCGCAATGCGGGCTCGTCTGGCCGTTGCCGGCGGAGCTGGACGACGCGGCGCTCGATGCTCGTCTGTTTCGCCGTCCCGCGCCGGTGCAGGACCGGGCGCGGCCCGACTGCGCGTACATCCACCGCGAGCGCAAGCGCAATGGCGTCACGCTGCAACTGCTCTGGGAGGAGTACCTCCAGGTCCATTCCGACGGCTACCGCTACACGCAGTTCTGCGAGATCTACCACCAGTGGGTACGGCGACTGCGGCCGTCGATGCGGCAGGTGCACCGGGCCGGCGAGAAGACCTTCATCGACTTCTCGGGCAAGCGGCCGAGCCTGGTCGACCGGCGCACGGGTGAGCTGCGACCCGTCGAGCTGTTCGTCGCCGTGCTCGGCGCCAGCAGCTTCACCTACGCCGAGGCGACCGCGACCCAGCAGTTGCCGGACTGGGTCAACGCGCACATCCGCATGGTGGAGTACTTCGGCGGCGCCACCACGCTGTGGATTCCCGACCAGCTGAAGAGCGCCATCACGCGTCCCTGCCGCTACGAAGCCGGCGTCAACCGCAGCTACGAGGACTTGGCCGCGCACTACGGCGCCGTCGTCCTCCCGGCACGGCCGAGGAAGCCGCGGGACAAGGCTGCCGTAGAAAACACCGTACTGATCGCGCAGCGGTGGATACTGGCTCGGCTCCGGAACCGGGCCTTCTTCGAGCTCGGCCCGTTGAATCAGGCGATCCGCGTCCTGCTCGACGAGCTCAACGACCGGCCGATGCAGAAGCTGGGCATCAGCCGCCGCGCGCAGTACGAGCAGCTCGACCGTCCGGCGCTACGCCCCCTGCCGGCCACCCGCTACGTCCTGGCGCAGTGGAAGCTGTGCCGCGTCAACATCGACTACCACGTCGAGGTCGAGCGCCACTTCTACAGCGTCCCGTACCAACTGGTCCGCGAGCAGGTCGAGGTCCGCTACACCACGAACACGGTCGAGGTCTTCCATCGCGACAAGCGCATCGCCTCGCACCGCCGGCGCTACGACCGTCAGCCGTCGACCGTGGCCGAGCACATGCCCAGCGTCCACCGCGCGCATGCCGAGTGGACACCGTCGCGGCTGATTCGCTGGGCCAACACGGTCGGGCCGGAGACCGGAAAGCTCGTCAGCCGGATCCTGGAAAGCCGACCGCACCCCGAGCAGGGATATCGCGCCTGCCTGGGGATCATCGAGCAGGGACGGCGGTTCGGAAACCTCCGGCTCGAGGCAGCCTGCGCCCGCGCGCTCTCCCTCGGCTCCTGCCGCTATCACACCGTCAAGAACATCCTCACCGCCGGCCAGGACCGTCTGCCCATCGAGCCGCCGGCCGAGACGAACCCGACGCCGGCGCACGACAACATCCGCGGCGCCGACTACTACGCCGCGGCCACGACCACAAAGGAGGACCGATGCTGATCGAACAGACCCTCGACAAGCTCAACGCCATGAAGCTGGGCGCGATGGCCGACGCCATCCAGAAACAGCTCGAGACCGACGAGGCCGCCGCCCTCAGCTTCGAGGAACGTTTGGGCCTGCTGGTCGACACCGAGTGGACGGCCCGCGAGCAGCGCAAGCTTCAGCGGCGGCTGCACACCGCCAAGCTGCGCTATCCGGCGTCGCTCGAAGCGGTCGACTTCACCCATCCCCGGCGACTCAACCGCCAACAGGTCCTGACGCTGGGGTCTTGCACCTGGGTCGCCGAGCGCCACAACCTGATCCTGGTCGGCCCCACCGGGATCGGAAAGAGCTTTCTCTGCTGCGCCTTCGTCGAGCGGGCGTGTCGCCGCGGCTTCACCGCACGCTACCTCCGCATGCCGCGCCTGCTGCACGAGCTGGCCGTCGGCCGCGGCGACGGCTCCTACGCGCGGCTGCTCGCCCGGCTGGCGAAGCTCGACCTGCTCGCCATCGACGACTGGATGCTCGCGCCGCTGCGCGACACCGAGCGGCGCGACCTGACCGAGGTGATCGAGGACCGCGCCGAACGCGCCTCGACCCTGATCGCCAGCCAACTGCCGGTGACCGACTGGCACGCGGTCATCGGCGACCCGAACCAGGCCGACGCCATCTGCGACCGCCTGCTCCACGACGCACACCGCATCGAACTGAAGGGCCGCTCGATGCGACGGACACACGACGCGCCCGGCAAGCGCAAGAAGGAGACCACATGAGCACCCGACCGACGGCTGCCGGACCGCGACGGACCCGAACCCTCACACTCGCGGCACACGGGAAGGTCGCAGCGGACCCGGGCGGCCTGTGGACCGTGCCAGGGCATGGAAAACGCGCGCGATACGCTCAGCACAACTGCGTCGTCCGCGAGGGCGCGTTTCCCACACCCTTTGGACGGCGCACGCGCCGCCCACACGCCCCACAGGCACTTTCGTCGGTACTCTCGAACACCAGATCACGAGTAGGATCTCGAAGACCCGCGGCGACACCGATGGGAGGGAACTGACTGAGCAACGTCGCTACGCTCCGACGAGCATTCCGCTTCGCCGGAATCCGGGTTCCAGATCCCCGGAATCGCTGTTCCACTTCACCGAAATACCCACAGACCGCCCGGGAACGGGGACATTCCCGAGCGCGGCGACCTCACCCGCGACCAAAAAAAGCGCACCCGAATGTCCGTGTCCGTGGCGCTGCCCGGCAATAGCCAGTAGATCCGCCGGTTTGGGAGTTGACCGGGCCGGGCGGCTCGCACGCTGGGAAGCGGCGCGGGCGGGGTGCTAACTTTTCTGCTAACTTTTGGTGCCCGAACGGGGCGTTCTGGGGCCCGATCTGACCCGATCTGACCCGACCGGGTGGTGGCGGTCCCGGGCGGGAAAGCGCCAAAAAAACCTAAAGAAAAAGGCCCTTTCTTGCGGGAAAAAGGGCCTGAAGAGTTGGCGCGCCCGACAGGATTCGAACCTGTGGCCTTCGGCTCCGGAGGCCGACGCTCTATCCAGCTGAGCTACGGGCGCGTCCTTTAGAATGAACGACTTACGGAACTACCCAAATCACTGCCAGCCGTTTCTGCCAGCCGAATCCCGCAGAAAACCGCCGCCGAAGCCCGCTCCGCGCACGCGAAACGCGCGCTCGCGGTAGCGTGCTGCGGAAGTTGCGCCGAGGCGTAGATCCTGTGCGTCCAGTGCATGAACCCGTAGCGTACTACGGTTCTGGACCCCGCCGTCAAATGCGCCGGCGTATGCCCGATGTCGTTGGCGATCGAGCCGGCACCCCCGCCTGCTGGAAGTGGCCCTGGCAGCGGCGGAGCTGCCATCAGGCGGATCGAGGAAGCGACGTGACGTCTCCGAGCAGGTCCGCGCGTCACGGGTCGAGAATGGCCCGATGGACGTGCTCAGGCTGGATCAAGGCACGCAGTTCAACGGCGACGGCAAGATCGTCAGCCGTGTAACCGAGGAGGCCGGCGTGCGACTCGTCGTCGCCGAGAGGAAGGTGTTCGATGCGACCAGGCCGCCCGGCCGTTTTGGCGATCGCCGCAAGAGCCGCGCCAACGTTGACCACGGCGAACCTGCCGTTCGGCCTGACGCCATAGCGCTTGCGGCGGAATGCCTTTCGAACAAGCTCGACCGCGGCCGCCAGATCCGGTGCGGCGAAGAACTCGAGCCAGTTGACGGAGAGGTACTCCTCGCCCGGCTTGATCTCGAACGCGGCTGTCGTCGGCAGACCGTCGCGGCCTACCGCAGTCGGTTTGCAATACCGCGAGCAGTGATGGTCGTCAGGCAGCGGCACGCGGCGCATCCGGGCCGTTCACGGAGGGAACGAACGCCCGAACGGCGTCCAGGGCGCGGTCCTTCGGCAGCCCGCCGTGGACGCGGAGCCTGGGGCCGGCACCGCCGGCCGCCGAGACGCCCGCGAACTGGATTATCCCGTCGGGCAGGAACTTCATGGCCAAAACGCCCCGCTCAGCCGAGACCCACTCTGCCAGGAGCAACCCATCGGGACTCAGTCCGATCTCGGGATCGACGAGCCGGTGCTGGCTGAGGAGGAAGAGTGCCAACTCGCGCAGGGAAGCGAGCACGATGGTCGGCTCGTCCGGAGCGGCATCGCTCGTCATTTCGTCGAGGTCCCTGATGCGATCGGCAGCGGCGCGGCGGCCCCCAAGAGACAGGGCAGCGACAACCTCGCCCGGTCGCTTCGCCGCGAGGACACGGTCGGCAGCGATACTCCTGTCATCGCGATCGACGCGCGTGCCCTCGGCGCTCCCGGGAATGGACCACCAAGTCAGCTTCTGAAGATCTGTGGTGGTGTCGTCCAGCCATCGGCCGGCGGTCTCCAGCGTTGTCACGGACGACGACGTGACCGGATCGTCCGGTGTGGCGCGTGGAGCCTGCGCAAAGGCCTCCAGGAGTCCGGCCCGCCAAATCTGCTCAACGGCCGGACTCATGGTCGCATCGGATGAGTGCATCATCTGTGGTGATTCTCCAGCAGCCGGTCCAGCGTGGAAACGATGAAACGCTGACGTTCTCCCCAGCGCGCGATGGCCGCTCGAAGGCCATCCACGTCCAGCGGCCCTGGGTGGTGCAGGTTGCACTCGGCGGCGACGCAAGGCCTGTCGTCCCGTGTGGCTTCCGCGAAGGTGATATTGCACACGGCGTCTTCCGCGTTCACTGCCAAGGCCGGCCTCATCCCGCGGACCTGAGGGTCATCACGGAGCCAGTCCACCGCGAACTGCTCGACCAGCCAGCGTTGGGGATCGTCCTGCAAGGCTGACACCTGGCAATTGAGCCCGAGTCCGCGGTACGGAACATGCGGGAGCCGCTCCAGGTACGTGGTCACGAGAGCATGGCTCTCGTAGTGGTCCTGGAACGCTGGTCCGCAGTTCTCCGTGACGGTCAGGCGCGACTGATCCACGGTCCATGCGATTCCGTTCGTGTACTTCACCACCGACATCGGTGGCGTGGTGAGCGTCTCGGCAACGCTCCAGTCCGCAGGCACGATCCCGCGCGAGACCAGAAAATCAGGATTGAGAATCGACGGATTGTGGTACTCAGCCGTCACCACGACGCTGACATTGTGCAGCCGAACGGCGGATTCGTCAGCCATGGTGGCGCAGACTTGAGCGGTGGCCTGCGTCCGAGCAGCCCCTCCCCTGACAGATACCGGCCAGCTCCTCGAAGCCGCCGCGCGCCGCCCCATTCTGGCAGAGCAGCAGCAAATGCCACCGAGCACCCGTCTCCATCAGAGTATAGCCCAGCTCTACTGGCCGCAGCCGTAGCGAGCGGGGGGCGTCAGCTCGGAACCGGCCCCAATGCCGGCCGTCCGCCTAAGCTGGGCACGTCCCTTGAAATCAGCAGCTTACGGAATCCGCCAACTCAGTGCCAGCCGTTCCCGCCAGCCGAATCCCGCGCCGCGCCGCCACCGGCGCCCGGTCCGCGCGCTCCAAACGGGCGATGGCCTCGGCGTGCTTCTGCAGCTGCGGCGGCGCGTAGATCATCGTCGTCTCGGGGTCCGTGTGGCCGTACAGATCCTGGATGTCGGCCACGTCCGACCCGGTCCGCCGCAGCCCTGTCGCGAACGAATGCCGGATCTGACACACGGTGAACCCCGGCCGCCCGGCCTTGCCGGCCGCCCGCTCCAGCGCCTTGTTGGCGCTCGGGCAGGACCAGCGCCCGTAGGCGCCGAGCGCCATGAACTCGCGGGCTGCCTCCAGCCCCTCGCCGACGAGCGGGATCGCGGCCAGCCGCCCTCCCTTGCCGCGGGGCACGACGACGAACGGCGTCGGCTCGCCGAGGCGGAAGTCGTCCGGCTGCAGGCGGGCCATCTGCGAGGGCCGCATGCCCGTCCAGTGCATGAGCCGTAAACGTACTACGGTCTTGGACCCGGGCGTCAGCTGCGCCAGCACGTCCGCGATGTGGGTCCGCTCGATCCACCGCGGCTTCGGTGGCGGGGGCGCGAACCGCACGAGATCCACGAATTCGGCCGCGGCGCGGCGGCCATACAGGGTCTTGACGAGGTTCGTGAGCGCGTCGCGCCGATGGTTGCAGGCGGACGCGGAGCGCGTCTCGCGCCACTGGCGCAACTGGTCATTGAGTGCGGCCGTGTGCTGGGGCAGTTCCAGGGTTCGGATGTGGCCGAAGCACGCGGTCCAGAGATCGATGTGGTGCCGCCGGTCCGCAATGCTCACCAGCTCGCCGCTCACCTGGTGGAGATACCATGCGGCATCGTGAGCCAGGGTGTGCCGCTCGCCGGCCGGCACGGTCCGCAGGCTGGCGCGCAACTCGTCGCGCTTCGCGCGGATCGTCTTGAGCGGCGTTCCGGCGGGGAAGCGGATCTCGCGCTGGACGCCGTTGACCTTGACGGTGGCGGCGAGCCCGTGGCGGTCCCGGTAGACGCCCTCGGCAACGCGGACGCGGCGGCGGCCGGCCGGCTTGGCGCGTTCCGCCTTCCGGGTTCGGCGCTTCGGCGCCGCGGCATCGGCTTGGGTAGCGGTCTGGGTCATGGTCGGCTCCTTCATACGAACGTCCTCGCGGCCCACCTGACCTCGCCGACGATCTCGGCGTCGGCCGGCCAGGGCCGCGTGGGCCAGACGTGCTTGTTGGGGTTGTCGCTGACAATCTGCCAAGCGCCCGCGGTGTCCCGGCCGGCGCGCTTGACGACGAGCCCGTCGCCGGTGCGGATGACGAAGATGCGGCCTGTGCGCCGGCGCCGGGCGGCGAGGTTGACGAGAATCGAGCAGCCGTCGACCAGGGTCGGCTCCATCGACTCGCCGCTGACCTCGATGACCCGACAGTTGCGGGCGGCGAGCCCGTGGCGGGCGAGCCATGCCCGGCGGAACTTCACGCGCCCGGTCACCCGCTCCTGCTCGACGACGGCCCCGTCGCCGGCGGCCGAGGCCAGCTCGGAGACGCCGACGTAGTCGCCGTCGTCGAAGGCCGCGATGCGCGCGGCCGGGTCGTCGAGGCCCGCCGCCGCGGTGGCGGCGGCCAACTCGCGGGCGAGTTCTGCGGCGGGCCGCAGGTCATCGGTGAGCCCGAGCAGGAAGTCGCTGGACACGTCGAGCGCCCTGGCGGCGGCGGCGATCTTGTCGAGCGACCAGCCGGACCTGCCGCGCTCGACCATCGAGATCGCCTCGCGGGTGTTGACGGTGCGGGCGGCGAGCTGCTCCTGCGTGACGGCGCGTAGGGCGCGGGCTTCGCGGAGTCGTTGTCCGAGGATCTTGTCCACCTTTTCATAGTAATACAAATTTACAGTTGACGGTAACGAAACGACGGCCTAGAGTCCGGCGTAAATGACCGTTACGAACACGCCGGCCATCCGCGCCCGTCTCGCGAGGCTCGGGCTGCCGCAGCACGCGCTGGCGGCGGCGCTCGGCGTCAGCCAGGCGACGTTGAGCCTGTGGCTGAACGGCTACCGCGAGCCGCCGCCGGAGTTCGAGGCGGAGGCGGCCGAGGCGCTGGACCTGCTGGAGCAGGCGGAGAAGGCCGCGGCCGAGGCGCGGGCCAGGGTCCTGAACGGGCGGCGGGTGCGCCGCGTCGGCGAGGCGCCGGGCCTAGCGGCGCGGCTGGGACGGAGGACGGCGGATGGATCGATTGCCCTCAGACGCTGACGGACGAACGGACGGGCTACCGGAGGTCCTGTTCCTCGACGACCTGGCGAAGCTGCTGCGCTGCTCGCCGTCGACCATCAAGCGCCGGGTGCGGGCGCGGGTCTTCCCGGTGGCGCCGTTGCCGGGGATCGACAAGCGGCCGCGGTGGAGCAAGGCGATGGTGCTGCGGTGGCTCGCGGTGGGCGGGTCGGGCGATGCGGCCTCCCGCCGGAGGCGGCGGGCATGAGGCGGGAGGCGGCGGAGCTGCGTCGCCTTCAGGCGGCGGCCGGCGAGACCGTCGAGACGCCGGCGGCGCGTGGACGGTGGCGCGCGGTGGAGCCGGAGTCGGGCGGGCCGGCGTAGTGTGGACGACCTACGTGCTGGCTGCCGACGACTTCGGGGTGATGCGGGCCGACGCGGTGGCGTTCCAGGCCGCGCACGACGCGCTGTGCTCTCGGCCCGCGAAGGCGATCAAGCGGTGCATCGACCGGCTCGTCGAGGTGGGCCTGGTGGCGGCGTTCGCCCACCAGGGCTCGCGCTACCTGTACCAGACCGACTGGCAAGACTTCCAGCGGGTGCGGTATCCGCTGCGGACCGTGCATCCGCTGCCGGCACCGGCCGAGGTCAGCGCGAAGACGCGGCACCTGTGGTCGGTGCATCCGGGCGGCGTGAAGGTGCCGGCGCTGCCGAAATCCTCCCGGAGGATTCCCGGACGATTCCCGGAAAGTTCCGGGAATTCTCCCGAAAAGCTCCCGGACGATTCCCGCCCTGTTCCCGGAACTTTCCCGCCTCACGCGCGCAGCTGCGAAACGGCTAACGGCTTATGGCCTATGGCCAAGGGTGAGGGGGGTGCGGGGGGAGAGGGGCCGAAGCGGCCGGCGAAGGCGTCGCTGCGGGGCCGCGGCGGCGGTGCGCGGTCGACGGAGCCTCGCGAGGCGTACGACGCGGGCATCAGGCGGGCGAAGCGATGAGCGTGGGGTGCGGAAGGTGCGAGCGGATGCCGGGCTGGCAGTCGGTCGTGGTCGAGGGGGTCTCGCGCCTGCAGCGCTGCGGCTGCTGGACGGCAACGCACGCCGCGCCGCCCTCGGTGCCGCGGGAGTTCCGGGACGCGCGGTGGTCGACGTGGCGCAAGACGGGCGACAACCGGCACGCGCTGGACGAGGCGCGGGCCTTCGTGCGTGCCGGCGCCGAGGGGCCGGATCTGTTCCTGTGCGGTTCGGTGGGCACGGGCAAGACGCGGCTGGCCTGCACGGTTCTGAACGAGGCGTGGAAGTCCGGTGAGCGGTCGGCGGCGTTCGAGCGGGTGCCGATGCTGCTCTACCGCCTCCAGCCGCACGGGGCAGGGGCCGACGGGACGCAGGAGTTCAACCGGCTGGCGGCGGCGCGGCTGCTGGTGCTCGACGACCTTGGGGCCGAGCGGGACGCGGCGACCGACTACACGCGGCGGACGCTGCTGATGCTCTACGAGGCGCGGCACGACCGCGGGAGGCGGACGGTCTGGACGTCGAACAAGACGCCGGGCGAGGTGGGCAGGTTCATGGGCGACGACCGGCTGGCGAGCCGGATCGCCGGCCGCTGCCGGGTGGTCGAGCTGGAGGGCCGCGACTGGCGGCTGGCGGCTCGCGCGCAGCGTTCGGCCGAGCGCGGGCCGGTGGGCTCGGGGCGCGCCGCGCCGGCTCTGGAGCGAGTGCGATGAGGGGTCGGAGGGCGGAGCGGACACCGGGGCGGGAGTGCTGGCGCGACGAGCGGCCGGGCCGCCGGGAGCGCAGCGGGCACCGCCGCGAGTACGACGGACGGCAAGAGCGGCGGACGCAGGAGGCGCGCATCGACGGCGTGGTGCGCGACGTGGGCGCCTTCCGGGCGGTGGCGCTGCGGGATCTGGTCGAGCGGCAGTTCGACGGGCATCCGTACGCCGCGCGCCGGGGCATCGGGTTGGCGGAGCGGCGCGGCTGGGTGCGGCGGCACAAGGCGCGCGGCCCGCAGGGCGGCGAGTTCACGGTGGTGGTGGCGACGGCGGCGGGCGCGGCCCGGGCGGCCACGCTGTGGTGCGAGGCCGGGTGCCCGGACCAGCGGACGTTCTCCGGGGCGGTCAAGCCGTCGGAGATCGGGCACGACGTGGCGGTGTACCGGGCGGCCGGCGCGGCGCAGGCGCGTATCGAGGCGGCCGGCGGGCGCGTGGTGCGCGTCCGCATCGACGCGGAGCTGAAGGGCCGGCTGGCGACCCGCGCCGAGCGGGCGCGGCGGAAGGCGGGCCGGCGTGCGGCCGCGCTGGAGCGCTGCCGCGCCGCGGCGGCCCTGGGGCTGCCGGTCGAGGACGGCCAGGTGCTCGTGCCGGACGCGCAGGTCGAGTACGTCGACGCCGGGGGCCGAACCGGGCGCTGCAACGTCGAGGTGGCCTCGGAGCACTACCGGGGCCGCTCGATCCGGGCGAAGGCGCGGGCGGGGTTCGTGCTCTGCGCGCCGACGGCGCGGGCCGCGAGGGCGATTCGCCGCGCGCTGGGCGGCGGGAGCGAGGGCCGGCGGGGCGGCTTCCCGCTGCGGCAAGAGCCGGAGGTGATCGAGCTGTGAGGCCGTGGAAGGTGGGCGTGGGACTGACGGCGTCGGCGGCGGCGCTGGGCATCTGGGGGCTGTGGGTCGAGATGACCTATCTGCATCCGTTCTGGCGGGTGGTCGCCGTCGACTACGGGCTGTATGCCGCCTCGTACGGCGCGATGGCACTCGCGGCGTTCGGGACCGGGTCTACGCGGCGGCGCGGGTGATCGGCCTGGGCGCGGTGGGCCGCAAGGTGGACGTGGTCGAGCGGGCGATCCGCCGGGGCGACGGGCAGGACGCGGAGCTGGCCGAGGCGCTCGCCCGCGACGAGGCGGGGGATTACTCGTGAGCGGCTGGATGGACCCGGCGGAGTGCTGTCGGGCGGCGGTGTGGGCGGCCGGGCTGTGCGCGTTCGCCGCGGGCAGCGTGCTGTTGGCGGTGCTGCCGCGCGACCGCGAGGGCATGGGCGTCGGCCTCGTGGCCGGCGGGGCGCTGGGGATGTTCGCGGCAGCGGCGTGGCTGCTCGCCGGGATGTGCGGGGCTGGGTGAGGAGGAGCAAGGCGATGCGAAAGCGATGGTGGGTGTGGAGCGGACTGGTGGCGGCGTTGGCCACTGCCGAAGCGGCGGTGTTCGCACAGGGCACGTCGCCCTGGGTGCAGGCGGTCAACAACCTGCAGCAGGCGTTCACGGGGCCGATCGCGCGGGGTCTGGCCCTGGTCGCGATCGTCGTCGGCGGGTTGATGTTCGCGTTTCAGGAAGGCGGCTCCAAGCAGGCGCTGGCCGGGATCATCTTCGGCCTCGGCATGGCGCTGGGCGCGGCCAACTTCATCGCCTGGCTGTTCTGATGCGCGGGCGAAGGCAGTGGCACGGCTACCAGGTCCTCAGCCAGCCGTTGACGGTGCTCGGCGTCGAGCGGCGGTTCTTCCTGCTGGCGGCGACGCTGGGCGCGGCCATCTGGAACGCGGTCAACAGCCTGTCGGCGGGAGGACTGGTCTTCGGGGTGCTGTACGCGGCCGGCTGGCTCGCGTGGCGGCACGACCAGAACCTGGTCGGGGTGATCCGGGCGGCGATCCGGTACCGCAGCCGCTACGACGCGGGGCTGCTGGAGGACCGCTCGCCGTACGTCGTGATCGAGAGGAGCGAAGGGTGACGGACGACGCCGGGCCGCTGGCCCACGAGCTGCCGTACTGGGGCTGGGTCGACGAGCGCACGTGCCTGACGCGCGCCGGCGAGCTGCTGACGGTGCGCGCGCTGACGCCCGTCGTCGTCGACGGCCGGCGGGCCGACGACCTCGATACGGTCGCCGGACGCTGGCAGCGGATGCTCTCCGGGCTGCCGCCGGAGATGCGGGTGTCGTGGATCGTCGAGCGGCGGCCGGCGGCGTTCCACGCTCGCCCGCCGTCGTCGGACATCGCCGCCCTCGCCCAGCGCAAGCGGCAGGCGTTCCTCGAAGGGCGCGTGCAGGACGTCGAGGCGCACGTGGTCTGGAGCTTCGACCCGCGGCTGCGGCAGTCGACCGCCTCTCGCGGGCGCGCCTGGTGGCAAACGCTGGCCGCCGAATGGCTGCGCCGGCGCCGGGCGCCGCACGAATCCTCGTACCTTGCGGCCGACATCGCGCGGGCGGTCAAGACGGAGGCGGCGCTGGTGGCCGCCTCGGCCGCCCGGGTAGTCGACGCGACGCCGATCGAGATCCTGACCGCCGAGAAGGCGGCGGCGGTGCTCTACCGGTTGGTCAACGGGGGCCTGGGGAGCTGGACGGCCGGCATGCGGACGGACGCCGGCGCCAACTGGCGGCTCGCCGGCGAGGACGTGGCCGCCGACCGGCACGCGCTGCACGTGGGCGGCAAGCCGTTCGGGATCTGGTCGTGCGTGGCCCCGCCGGCGACCGTCACCGCAAACGCGCTGGCCGAGCTGTACGCGCTGCCGGCCCCGATGACGGCGGTTGTCGAGTGGCGGCCGTCGTCGCGCGAGGCGGCGCGTCGGAAGCTGCGCTCCGCCCAGCGGCACTACTTCTCGAAGCGCTATTCGATGGTGGCGCACATGCAGGAGAAGGAGGGCACTACGGCGGCGCTCGAGGACGCCGCCGCGAGCATTGAGGCGAACCGGGCCGGCGCGGCCCTCGTGGAGCTTGAGACCGAGAGCGTCTCGTACGGGGATGTGGCGCTGTCGGTCGCGGTGCGCGGCTCGGCCGAGCAGCTGGAGCAGTGGGGCGCGGACATCCAGCGGGTGTTCGGGGGCCTGGACGCGAAGGCGGCGCGGGAGTCCTACGGGCAGCTCGCCGTGTGGTTCGGGCGGCTGCCGGGGCAGCCGGCCTCAAGGCAGCCGCGGCGTGTCTTCGTCTCGGCGGGGGTGGCGGCGTGTATGGCGCCGCTCTTCGGCCCGCCGCGGGGCGAGCGGCGCTGCGCCCACCTGGACGCGCCGGCGCTGACCGTGTTCGAGACGCCGGCCGGGACGCCCTACCACTACGACCTGTTCGCGGGGAGGGACGTGGGGCACACGCTGATGCTCGGGGCGACCGGCGCCGGCAAGAGCTTCACGCTCAACTTCCTCCTGGTGCAGGCGCTCCAGTACAAGCCGCGGGTCCTGATCCTCGACCTCGGCGGCAGCTACCGCGCGCTGACGCAGTTCCTCGGCGGCGGCTACCTGGAGGTGTCTCCGGAGAAGGACGCGATCCCGCTCCGGCCGTTCGGCCTGGAGCCGACCGAGCGGACCGTCCAGTTCCTCTCGGCCTGGGTGCTGCGGCTGCTGCGGATCGGCGGCTGGGAGGAGTCGAGCGGCGACCTCTCCGAGGTGCGGGCGCGCATCAAGGACCTGTACGCGCTGGCCCCGGCGCGGCGGTCGCTGGGGAACCTGGTGCGGTCGCTGCCGGCGCCGATGTGGCCTGCTCTCTCGCGCTGGCACGGCTCGGGCGCCTGGGGCAAGTGGTTCGACAACCCGCCCGCCAAGAGCGCCGATCTCACGCTGGGCGACTGGCAGGTGATCGACCTGGCCGGCGCGGTCGAGCACGAGGACTGGTGCGAGGCGGCGCTGCTCTACCTGCTCGAAAGGTTGCGGACCGAGATCGAATCGCCTGCCGAGACGACGCGGCTCAAGCTGATGGTGGTCGACGAGGCGTGGCGCTACCTGCGGGATCCCGTGGTGCTGGGCCGGCTGACGGAGGCCGCGCGCACGTGGCGCAAACGCAACGCGGCGCTGATCCTCGCCACGCAGTCGGTCACCGACATCACTCAGACGGCCGGCGCGGCGGCGCTCCTGGAGTCGATGCCGACGCGGCTCTTCCTGGCGAACCCGGATTTCCCGGAGGCGGGGCAGGCGACCTTCCAGCTCGGCGACGACGAGCTGCGGACGGTCCGCGAGCTGGAGCCCAAGCGGGAGCTGTACCTGCGCAGGCCGACGACGGCGGCAGTGCTGCGCCTGGCAGTAGACCCGGAGAGCTACTGGCTCTACACGTCGTCGGCGGGCGACGCGCAGCGGCGAGCCGAGATGGTGGCGCGCTACGGGGTGGAGGGCGCGGTCGTGCGCCTGGCGGCGGGACTGGATCACAAGCGGGCGGCGGTGCTCGGGTGACGCGAGGAGGAACGATGAGACGGAGGTTGACGGCGCTGGGAGGGTGCGTGCTGCTGGCGGCGGCGCCGGCCGGCGCGCAGGGGATCCGGACTGTGGCGGAGGGCGCCGGGGAGACGGCGATCGCGGTGACGGCGCAGGTGCGGCACACGACGACGATCGTGCTGCCGCGGGAGGAGCGTATCGCCGACGTCGTGGCATGCGACGCCGAGTACTGGGACGTCTCGGCCGCGGAGAACGTGGCGTACGTCAAGCCGCTGGAGGCGGGCGTTGCGTCGAACGTCACCCTGGTCGCCGAGAGCGGCCGGGTGTGGGCGCTGCTGGTGGCCGAATCGTCCGCCGAGGAGCCCGACCTGGTCGTGTACGTCGACGGGCCGGAGCGGCCGTCGCCGGCGGACGCGCCGCGGCACGCGCCGGCGTTCGTGGCCGGCGGCGAGCTGGCCGCGCACGAAGCCGAGGCGGCGGCGGCGCGGGCCGAGCTTCTGGCGATAGAGGAGGCCGCGGCCGAGGAGGTGGCGGCCATCCGGAGCGAGCACGACGCCGCGTGGACGCGCTGGCGCGACGAGTACCCCCGCCGGCTGCGCTTCCCCTACCGGCTCGACCCGGCGGCCTCCGGGCCGCCCTTCGAGGTCGAGGCGCTGTGGCACGACGGGCGCTTCACGTACCTGCGCTCGCGGGCCGAGGAGTCGCCGGCGCTCTACGAGTTGCAGGAGGCGGACCGAAGGTTCGGCCGCGAGGGGCTGGAGCCGAGCCTCGTGTCGTACGAGGTGTTCGACGACGGGCTGTACGTCGCCGACCACGTGCTCGGGCCGGGGCGGCTGCGGATCGGCGACTCGGAGACACAGTGGTCGGTCGGCCGCAAGGACCGAGAGTGGACGTGGAAGACGCGCACGGTGGTGGGCGGGATGTTCGCGGCCGTGGCGGCGGTGCTGGTCCAGGGGATGGTGCGATGAGGGCCTGGGTCTTGACGCTCGGGTGCGCGCTGCTGGCCGCGCCAGCCGGGGCGCAAGGGGTGCGTGCGGCCACCGAGCCCGCCGACGAGCCGGTCACGGTCGCGGCGCGGGTGCGGCACGTCACCGCCATCGTGCTGCCGGAGACGGCCGAAATCGTCGAGGTCGTTGTCGGCGACGCCGAGCACTGGGACGTGTCGGCGTCGGCGCACCTGGCGTTCGTCCGGCCGCTGGCCGCGGGTGCGCGATCCAACCTCGTGCTGCTGACGGCGGCAGGCGTGATCGTGCCGCTGGCGCTGGTCGAGAGCGCCGACTCGGCGGTGGACGCCGTCGTGCGAATCGGAGGCGCCGCCGCGGAGGACGGCGGTCCGGTGCTGGCGGCGGCCGGGGCGGTCGAGGCGGCGGCGGCACGGGCCTCCGAGGCATGGGAGGCGACGGCCGCGGGCGAGGCGCGTGCGGCCGAACGGATCGAGGCGGCGCGGAGTGCCGCGCGGGACAAGCTCGACGCGGACCGCGAGGCGTACTCGCGGCAGGCGCGGTTCGACTACCGCTGGCCCGCCGAGGCGGCCGGCTACCCCTGGATGGTCGAGGGGATGTGGCAAGACGGCGTGCGGACGTACCTGCGGGCACGGGCCATCGCGCCCGTCCTCTACGAGCGCGCTGGCGGCGAGCTCCGTCCGGTCGCGGTGTCCGACACGCTGGACGACGTGTTGCACGTCGTCCAGCGTGTGCTCGGGGCCGGGGCGCTGGAGGTCGGGGGGCGGCTGATCGAGTGGACGGCATCGCCGAGAGAGGCGGGTCCGTGATGGCGAAGTGGAGGCAGCTTCTCCAGCCCCCGGCCGGCGCGCTGCCGGGGAACCTGGTCACGAAGGCGGGCATCGGCGTGATCGCCGTGCTGCTGGTGGGCCTCGTGCTGAGCCAGTCGGGCGGCGGCCCGGAGACGGAGGAGGGAGCCGGCACGGAGCCGCAGGTCACGGGCCAGGGCGTTGTCGGGCAGCTTCGCTCGCGCCTGACGCAGAGCGGCGGGCGCGGTCCCTTCGCGCCCGGAGCGTCGTGCAGACCTTCCGGGGCGAGCCGCGCGAGGAGGAGGCCGAACGCCCGGATCTCAACGGCCGGGGCGGAGGCCGACCGGCGCCGGCGGTCCCGGCCCGGGCGAGCGGCAACGGCGCGGCGGGCGTGCCGCCGCCGCCCGATCCGTCGGCCGTCGCCGGCCGGATGGAGGACGCGACCGCGGCGCTGCTGTCGGGACTGGCGGGCGGCGATGCGGCCGGTTCCGCGCCGCCGGCACGGACGGTTCCCGGCGTCACCGGCCCGCCGGTCACTCCCGCGGCCGATCCCGTCGTGGTGCGGAAGCCGACCGATCCGCCCGGCTGGGAACGGGTCTACGAGGGCTCGGTTCTGAGCGCGGTGCTGGTGACGCAGCTCGACGGCGACTTCGCCGGCCCGGTGCTGGCGCAGGTGGCGATTCCCTTCTACTCGGCCGACCGCCAGCGCGTCCTCGTGCCGCGCGGGGCGCGGCTGCTGGGGACGGCCGAGACCGTCCGGCATCAGGACCAGAGCCGGCTCGCGGTCGGCTTCCACCGGCTCGTGTGGCCCGACGGCCGCTGGGTGGACCTGGCTTTCCACGGCCTCAACGCCATCGGCGAGAGCGCGCTGGCCGACCAGGTCAGCCGGCACTACGCGTCGACGTTCGCGGCGGCGGGAGCGGTCGGGGTGCTGGCCGGCCTGACGCTGCAAGGCTCGGACCCGTACGCCGGCGGCGGGGCCGGCTTCCGCGCCGCGGCCGGGCAGGGCCTGGGCCAGTCGGCGACGCAGATTCTCGGGCGGTTCCTCAACCGCCTGCCCACGGTCACCATCCGCGCCGGCCACCGGCTGCGCGTGTGGGCGACATCGGATTTCCTCGTGCCGCGGCCCGAGCCGCACCCCGAAAGGATGTACCGCAAATGACAAGGAAGAAGTGGCGCTGGCTGATTGCCGTCGTGGTGGTTGCCGCCGTGGCCGGGACGTGGACGGCGAGACGGGCGCAGGCCTGCCTGTTCGGCTCGTGCGACGCGATCATCATCGCCAACCAGATCACGCAGATCGCCCACATGGTGACGCAGATCGGAAGGATGGTCGACCAGCTCTCGTCGCTCGACGGCGTGCTGGCGACGACCACCGAGCTGGTCACGTCGAACGACATCGGGATGGGCAACATCGGGCGCGTGCGCGAGGTGACCGACGCCGAGTGGCTGATCGGCCGTCACGGGATCGGCCTGTCGACGAGCACCAGCTCGGGCGGCGTGGGAGCGTTCCTCCAGCGGATCCCGGGCATCACCGACGAGGCGGGCTGGCTGGACGTGCTCGCCGCGCCGGGTCTGGGGGACTCGTCCTCGGCGACCGTGCTCCTCGCCGGCCGTCCCGCGACGGAGACTTCGGCCGCCGAGCCGAGCGCGTTCCGCTCGTGGCCCGCGCCGGCCGGCCCGGCGTGGTCCGGTCCCGGAAGCAATGCCGCCCGCGAGGCGCTCGACATCCTCGGCGACGTGGCCGAGGGGACGGCGACGTGGCGCACCGTGTGGGACGACCTCGAGGCGGCGCTGCCGCCGAGCGTCACGGCGTCTGACCTGCGGGGGCTGCGGCTCGCGCGGCAAGTGGTCGACCGGATCGTACGGCAGTGGGAGCGGGCCGAGGTGCGCGCGGCGGCGGAGCTGACGCACACGCACGCGGTCGCCGAGGCGGCCTCGACCTTGGCCGTGCAGGTGGGCGAGTCGGCGGCGCACCTGGCCGAGCTGCGCGGCGACGACCTGATGCGGACGCAGCGCGTCGACCAGGCGACGCTGGCCAACGGCGTGACGCAGACCGAGCTGCTGGCGGCGCAGGCGCAGCTTGCGGCATACGACGCGGCGCGCGAGGCCCGCGAGCGCTACGAGGCCGAGCGGGCAAGGCGCGAGGCGGCGGCCCGCTGGCAGGCCGACGCCCTGCGGGCCGAGGTCGAGCAGGACGACTTCCTCGCCCGGCTCTCCACAACCGCCGCCGGGGTCGTCGACAGCCACCGGTTCGTGCCGTCGCCGTCGCGCTGGTAGCCGCGGCCGGCAATTCCCGACGGGAGGAGAAGGCGAGTCATGTCGCTCAACGAGCTGCTGCTGATGCTGCAGCAGGCCGGCATCCTGACGGGCCAGCTCATGGCGTCGGTGGCGCCCGCCGTGGCGACGGCGGGGATGCAGCTCTGGCAGGGCCTGGCGCTGATCGTGGTGGTCTGGACCGGGGCGCAGATGGCGCTCTCGGGCGGCGGGATCAACATGCCCGGCGTCGTGCGGATGGTGATCGGCCTGTCGATCCCGCTGGGGATGCTCCAGTTCTACACGTCGCCGCTGCCGGGCGCGGGGCGCAGCGTGCCGGAGCTGATCACGGGGATGGGCGAGTGGCTGCAGCTGATGATCGTCGCCGACGCCGGCACCGCGATGATGGAGCAGCTCGGCCTCGCCGGCACGGCCTTCCGGGAGCTGCTGTCCGGCGGTGGGCCGTTCGGGGGGACGGGCGGCATCGGCTGGAACGTCCTGACGGACCTGCCGGCCGCGCTCGACGCGGCGTTCGACCTGGCCGTGACGGCCATGCTGATGATGCTGCTGGCCATGGGCCTGGTGGTTGTGTTCGCCATCGGGCAGGCGCAGGTCATGTGGGCGCAGCTGGCGCTGTCGATCGCGCTGGTGCTCGGCCCGATCTTCATCCCCTGGCTGCTCGTGCCGCAGCTCTCGTTCCTCTTCTGGGGCTGGCTCCGGACCATCCTCGTCTACTCGCTCTACGGCGCGGTGGCGGCGGCGATCTTCCGGGTCATCACCGAGCTGGGGGTCTTCGTCGTGCAGGGCTGGACGGGCGACGTCGCGGCCGGCGTCGAGTGGGCCGGGCCGAGCGGGATCATGACCGCGTGGCGGCGGTCGCTCGTGACCATTCCCTACATCGTGGCGGCCGGGCTGGCGACACTAAGGTCGGCGAGCTGACGCAGATGCTGATCTCGGGCGGCGGCAACGTCGGTTCGGGGGCGTCGGGGCGGGCGATGCAGACGGCGGCGGTGGCGCGCGTGGCCGTGACGGGAGGGCTGTAGAGATGGCGGCGCGAGAGTTCGCGGAGATATGGGGAGAGCAGATGCACGCGGCGCGGCATCTGCGGGTGGTCACCGGGGCGCTGTCGCTGGTGATCCTGATCCTGGGGATCGCGTTGGTACGCCTCGCGTGGGCGCCGCAGCCGAAGCCGCTGGTGGTGCGCGTCGACGAGGTGGGCCGCGCCGAGGCTGTCGCCTACGAGGCGATGGAGGCGCAGGCGGACCCGCTGGACCCGACCACGGGCTTCTTCCTGCACCGCTTCGTCGTCGACCACTACTCCCGGCGGCAGGGCACGGTGCGCGAGTACTGGGAGCGGTCGCTGTGGTTCCTGACGCCGGAGGTGGCCAACGCCGCCTACGCCGACCAGGCGGAGGACGTGGCGGCCACGGCGGTCGGGCTGCGCGACGAGGAGCTGCACGTCGAGGACGTGGCCGTGCGCATCCTGCCGCAGCCGGCCGAGCCGCACGGCGCGGCGGCGACGTTCGACCTGGTGCGCGTCCGCAACGGCGAGGAGGTGGCGCGCGAGTCCTGGTCGGTCTCGATGCGCTTCTCGTTCCTGCCGCAGATCCCGGCCGAGCTCGTCGTGCGCAACCCGATGGGGATCGTGATCTCGTTCCTCCAGGGCGACCGCATCGTGACGAGCGGGGACGGCCGGTGATCCCGCACCTCAGCGGCCGCGCGGCGGCGCTCGAACCGCTCGGCTGGAGAGGCCGCGACGCCGAGTGGCTCGCGCTGGTCTGCCTGCACAGCGGGGTCTTCGTCCGCGAGCAGTACCTCGCCTTCCTCGGCGCCAGCCACCGCGAGCCGGCGACGCGGTTCGTCGAACGCTACCGCGCGTGGCACGGCGCAAGGGCCGGCCGGCGGGCGCCCGTGGAGCGGGCGTGGCAGGGGTCGACGCGGCTGTGCATGGTGGCGCCGCGGTCGCTGTACCGGGCGCTGGGGGCCGAGGACGTGCGGCACCGGCGCGAGGCGTCGCCGGCGGTGGTGCTGCGGCGGCTGCTGTCGCTCGACTACGTGGTCGACCACCTCGCCGAGCCGTGGCTTGCGACCGAGGCCGAGAAGGTCTCGGCGCTGACCGGGGCGGGCGCGCCCAAGGAGGCGCTGCCGCGGCGGGTGTATCGGGGCCGGCGGGATTCCCGGTGCCGCTACTTCGCGCACAAGCTGCCGGTGGCGCTGGACGCCGAGCGGGCGACGTTCGTCTTCGTTCAGGCCGAGGATGTCACGCCGAGCGGCGTCCGCACCTGGGGCGAGGCGCACGCGGAGCTGTGGGCTGCGCTGCGCGCGGCCGGCCGCGCCGTCGAGGTCGTCGTCGTGGGCCGGGACCCGGAGCGGCTGGCGGCGGCCGGGTCGGTGCTCGCCGGCTGGACGAAGGCGCCCGCGGCGCCAGACGCCGGGACGACGCGCGGCGCCCGGGCGGAGTTCGCCGAGATCCAGGCGGCGGTGGCGCGCGGCGACCTGGCCGCCCTGGAGAGCTACGGCGGGATCAACGGCGCCCTGGGCCGGATGCGGGAGTTGTCGGCCGCGCCGGCCGGAGCGGACGGGGTGGGGCCGGCGGTCACGAGCGGCCGGACATGGCGCTCGACGAGGGTGCGGCCGTGATGCGGCTGCTGGCCGGCGCATCCGCCGCCGTCGCCGTGTGGGTCTGGTGGCCCTTCCCGGTGGCGGGCGCCGACCCGGTCGCCGACCTGATCGCGATGCATTCGCCGCGCCTCCACGCGGCTATCCGCGCCTGGCACTACCTCGCACCCGCCGTCGCGGTCGCAGGGCTGATGTCGGTCGGCGTCGCCGCCGGCCGCGTGTGGCTCGCGGGCGCGGGCCGCCGGCAGGCCGCTGGCGTTCTCCCGCCGTGGCCGCTCGCCCGCACGGACCCTTCTCCCGCCCTGGTGGTCGGCGAGGCGCACCATCCGGTCTCCGATCGGGAGGTGGCGTCGCCGGACTGGCTCGTGATCCCGGAGCTGGGCCTCTACACGGGCATCCTCATCTGCGGCGCGATCGGCTCGGGCAAGACGTCGGCCTGCATGCGCCCGTTCGCCCGCCAGCTCCTCGGCTGGCAGGCGGACGACTCGAGAAGGCGCATCGCCGGCCTGGTGCTGGAGGTCAAGGGCGACTTCTGCGAGCAGGTACGCGGCATCCTGGCCGACGTCGGGCGCGCCGACGACTACGTCGAGCTGGGGATCGGCGGGCGCTGGCGGTGGAACCCGCTGGGGGACGGCCTGCTCGACTCCTACTCGCTCGCCTACACCATCGCGAGCCTGATCAACCAACTCTTCGGCCGCTCGAAGGAGCCGTTCTGGCAGCAGGCGTACGTGAAGCTGGTGCGCTGGATCATCGAGCTGTACCGGATGGCGCCGGCGCGCTGGGTGACGTTGCAGGACGTCTACCGCTGCACGCTCGACCCGGACCGGATCGAGGCGAAGATCGCCGAGGTCGAGGCGCTGGTCGAGCCGCCGGCGACGGCGCTACCGTTCGCGTCGGGGTCGGTGACCCAGAAGGGTTCGCGCGCGCTGCCGCCAAAGGCAAGGACGTCTGGTTTGACGATTCCGGGTGATCGTCCGGGGCCTTTGGAGCTGTACGCAGCCCGTGCCCAATTGCCGTCACGTCGGTCACATGCGCCGACGGTGAGGCCGTTGACGCAGTCGGAGGGCACCTGGACGCGCCAATTCTGGAGTATCGGATCCTCGCGTTCTTCGCCCGTGTTGCCCGCGGCTATGGTGACAAACGTGCGCCCGTCGGACAGGTGCTCATCGAGCACGGCCGTCCAGGCGTGAACGTCGTCGTCGTCGACGGCCAGGGCTGGGCCAATGCTGAGGTTGACGAAGGCGTAGTTGCGTTGGCCGAGGACGGCTTTCACGCGTTCGAGGACCTCGTAGAGCTCGAACGGGTCGTCGTAGGAGTTCTTGTCGAGGACGCGGTGGTGGTCGACGCGGCACACAGGCGGGTCGGCTCGGGTCCCGGCGAGGGAGCCGAAGAGTACGGCCGATGTCACCGTCGATCCGTGCCACAGTAGCTCGGGCTTGGACGCGGCCACCCCGGGTCCATCAAAGGCGTTGGTCCAGGGCGACAGCGGGCTGGGGTCGGGCAAGCCGCCATCGAAGACGGCTACACGGAGATTGGGGTCGAGGACGCTTGGCTGCGGGAATTCAATGGGACGTTTCTGCGGAGGTTCGCCGCGGAGGATCGGGTTCGTGGTGCGTAGTGCCGGCATCTGCCGGAGGACCCGCAGAAAGGAGAATCGCGCAACGTCCTGCGCCTGTCGCGCGGTGGCGCGCAAGCGCAGGAAGCAGAGTTTGCCAGCAAAGAAGATGCGCTGGAGGTCGGGATCGAGGCCGAGGTCTCGGAGATATGCGTCGAACGCTGCGAGGATGAAGCGATCGCGAGGCCTCTCGCTTGCGTGAAGTACTATCTCAAGGGGCAGCATCTCTCGGTCGGTTGTGAGCGGGCGCACGCGCTGCCTGGCTTCGATCGCGGTAACCTGCTCGATGGCAGGTAGGTGCCGGGCACCGGCGGAATCAGGGTTCCAGCGTGGCACGCGTTCTGCGAGTCTACGGAACGAGGACCGGGTGCCGGCGACGAACAGCTCGGTGGTCACTGCCTCCTCGGGCTCGCGACCGCGGCTGCGCTTGTCGGGGCGTACCATGCGCGCCCGGCTGCCGACTGCTCGCAGATCGCCGGACCGCAGAAAGCCCGCGGGGAAGTGGCTCTTCGCGTAGTACTCTGGGTGAAGCGTTATGGAGGCCACGGCTTCCCCGTTCGGGCAAGCGTTGTCGGGCCGTTCAAGTACCGTAGCGGCGTTCGCTAACATCGGCGCGAGACGGCGACGAGCCTCGTCGAAACTGTACGGCGGCGTCTTGGGTGCGCCGCCGCTGGCGATGTCCACGGGAGCCGTGAGACGTTCGCCGTAGCCTAGGAGGTAGTTGCGCTTCTCGGGCATCTAGGGCTCCCGTCCCGTAGCGGATTGCGTGTGCTTGCGTATGGTGTCGCGACTCACCCCGGTGATGGCGCTTGCCTGTCGCTGTGAGACGACTCCCTGCGCCGTTAGGGACACTGCGAAGTCCTGGCGTCGGGTGCGGTCGAGGGACTTCACGATGTCGTGGAGTACATGCTCCAAGGCCGTCTCGACGCCGCAGTCATCTAGGGCAGCTACCCGTCGAGCTTGACTTGCTGCCTGGGATGCGTCGCTGAACGACCATCCGGCTAGGGCGCGGCTGAGGATGGCGGGCCATCGTGATGTTGGATCCAGCTCGAGGTGATCGCGGAGCACCGCCTCGATGGCCTTCGGTTCCGGCAAGGGGAACTCGACTACGACTTCGAACCGCCGCCACACGGCGGGATCGAGGAGCTTCGCATGGTTGGTAGCCGCCAGAAGCAGACAGTCCGGCGGCCATTCGTCGATCTCCTGGAGCAGCACGGTGACTAGGCGTTTCAGCTCGCCGATCTCAGTGCTATCGTCCCGGCGCTTCGCAACCGCATCGAGTTCGTCGAGAAGCAGGATGCAGTTGTGATCGCGAGCGAAATCCAGCACTGCCCGGACGTTGGTGCCGGTCCGCCCGAGGAACGAGCTCATGACGGCGGAAAGGTCGAGGATGGCAAGGGGCTGAGCGAGCTCGCGAGCAATCCACTTGGCCGCGAGTGTCTTGCCCACGCCGGGCGGCCCCGTGAAGAGCGCGGATCGTGTCGGGTTCACGCCGGCCTGCGCCAACCGCTCTCGCTGCTGGCGCTCTCGAGCGAGTTGGCGGAGGACCGCCCACGTCCGGGAATCGTAGACAGGTTCGACCTCGAGGATTGGTGTCTCGACCATCCGGACCAGTGGGAGCCGGGAGTCTCCGTCGACCGGTAGCGACCCTGGCTCGATTCGGCGGGTCGGACTGCCACTGGGCGCGTTGTCTCGCAGGAGCGCCGTGAGGCGCTCGGCCAATGCGGGCGCCGTTGATCGGTAACGGCGAGCGTACTTCCGTACCAGCACGGCGACGTCCTGAGGACGCCCCTCCATCGCGACCCGCGCTAGGTGGAATAGTGCTTCGGAAAAATCCATAGGGCTAGTCCATAGCGTCAATTGTAGGCTATATAGTAGCGCAAGTTGACGGACCAGAATATATCACATGCTGCAGAACTCGTCCACTCCCTCAACTCGCGAGATCGCTGATCCGAGCCGGAGGTAGGGAGATTCGGGGCGTGCGTAGCTGAAGCCGAGGGAACGCCGTGGAGGACGAGAGTGGCGGCTGAGCAGGCGGCGGCCGGCCATGCCCGGCAGGTCCGCCGTCTCGCTCATCGGCCTCGAGGGATGCGCGCCCTAGAGAACGCACGCGGGCCGAGCAGGTCGGACCGCGGGGCCGGACGGATGCTGCGAGGCACCGGTCGCCGGTCACGGTTCAGCACGGGGCAGCGGAAACCAAGCGCTCGATTACCGCCCGGCGGGCGACGCGTTGCTCGCGATGGTACGGACCACCGTTGGGCAGGTTGCACGGGGTGGGAGCGACAGATCGACAGGCAACGACTGCCAGCCGCTCTGCCAGCCGTTTCGGGTTCTGCCAGCGGTTATCTGACCGTTTCGGACCTCGTCTGACTGGAGATTTTCCCAATGAATACGGGGTTTTCTTGATTTTTGGCTGAAGTGTGATCGGTTCCGGAGGCCGACGCTCTATCCAGCTGAGCTACGGGCGCGTCCTTTGGAACGGCGTGGGCTCGTCGAGGCGGAAGTCATCCGGCTGCAGACGGGCCATCTGCGACGGCCTCATGCCCGTCCAGTGCATGAGCCGTAAGCGTAATACGGTTCCGGACCCCGGCGTCAAATGCGCCGGCACGTCCGCGATGTCGGCAACATGGACGCGCGGGGCAGCAGCCCGTCTGCGCCACCATGTCAACGCCACCATCGGATTTCAGGAACTCGGGGGACTGACCGCGAAGTCGCCGGAGAGCCTCATGCGGATGCTGGGACCGGATGGGAAGCCACGGGCGCGCCACCTGTTCACGATCATCGGTTGCCTGCAGGAACGCGAGGGCTTGGAACTGGAGGTTGCACGCGCTCCGGTAGGCGCTGCCGGTACTCGGCTTTCTTGAGGGAATCTTCAGCCAATATTAAGGGAATCTTAAGGAAGCGTGGCTCCCGCCCGTCACTAGACTCGATGCGTAGCGAGTCCAGGCACGGAACCATGCTGCTCGACGCGCTGATCCGCTGGTCTTTGCGGAACCGCCTGATGGTCGTTGCCGCCGCGGCGGCGTTCCTCGTCTGGGGCGCGTGGGTGGCGGTTCGGATGCCGGTCGACGTGCTGCCGGACCTGACCGCGCCGACGGTGACGGTACTGGTCGAAGGGCACGGGATGGCGCCGACCGACATGGAGGCGCTGGTCACCTTTCCCATCGAGGCGGCCCTGAACGGCGCGTCGGGTGTGCGACGGGTGCGCTCGTCGACGGCGGTCGGCATCGCGGTGGTCTGGGTCGACTTCGACTGGGGGGCCGACGTGCTCCGCGCGCGGCAGACCGTGAGTGAGAGACTGACCACGGTGACCGGGACGCTGCCGGACGATGTCGACCCACCGGTGATGGCGCCGTTGTCGTCGATCATGGGCGAGATCATGTTCGTCGCCCTGCAGTCCGACGCGCACACGCCGCTGGAGGTGCGCACGACGGCGGAAACGGTCGTCCGCCGGCGGGTGCTGGCGACGCCGGGCGTCGCGCAGGTGACGGTCATCGGCGGGGAGCGCCGGCAGTTCGAGGTGCTGGTCGATCCGGAGCGGCTGGCGGACTACGTGGTCCCCCTGAGCGCAGTCGAGGACGCGATGCGCCGCGCGAGTCGCAACACGTCGGCGGGGTTCCGCCGCGCTGGCGGTCAGGAGTACCTGATCCAGGGGGCGGGCCGCGCACACGACGTCGAGGGCATCGGCGCCACGGTCGTCACCACCCGCGACATGCGTCCGATCCGGGTGCAGGACGTGGCCGAGGTACGGATAGGGGAGTCCCTCAAGCGGGGCGAGGGCTCGCGCAACGGTCAGCCGGCGGTGATTCTCGGCATCCACCGGCAGCCGGAGGTCAACACGCTGGCGCTGACCGCCGATCTGGACCGCGTTCTCGACGAGATCCAGTCGGAGCTGCCGGCGGGGATGCAGCTCGACGCGCGCCTGTTCCGGCAGGCGGACTTCATCGAGTTGGCGCTGGCGAACCTGAACGGCGCGTTGCGGGACGGCACGCTGCTGGTGGTGCTGGTCACGCTGGTGTTTCTGGCGAACCTGCGGGCTGGGGCCATCACGCTGCTGGCGATACCGCTGTCGCTGCTGGCCGCGGTGGTGGGCGTGCGGCTGGCGGGGCTGTCGATCAACAGCATGACGCTGGGGGGGATGGCGATTGCGGTGGGCGCGCTGGTGGACGACGCGATCGTCGACGTGGAGAACGTGGTCAAGCGGTTGCGGGAGAATGCGTCGCTGCCGGAGGCGGCGCGGCGGCCGGTGCTGGAGGTGGTCTACCGGGCCAGCCGGGAGATCCGGGCGTCGATCGTCTACGCGACCGTGATCGTGATGCTGGTGTTCCTGCCGCTGTTCTTCCTGGCGGGGGTCGAGGGGCGCCTGCTGCAGCCGCTGGGTCTCGCCTACCTGATCGCGCTGGGGGCGTCGCTGGTGGTGGCGCTGACGGTGACGCCGGCGCTGTGCGCGTATCTGCTGCCGGGCGAGCGGGGCATCCGGGAGGGTCGCGAGCCGGCGCTGGCGGCGGCCATGCGCCGGGGCTATGGGCGCTTGCTGCCCGGGGTGCTGCGGCAACCCGAACTGGTGCTGGCCGCCGCGGGCCTGCTGTTCGCGGTGTCGCTGGCGACGGTGCCGCGGATGGGGCGCGCGTTCCTGCCGGCGTTCAACGAGGGGGCGCTGGTGATCAGCGCGGTGACGCTGCCGGGGACGAGCCTGGCGGAGTCGGACGCGCTGGGGAGCGCCATCGAACGCCTGCTGCTGGACGTGCCGGAGGTGGCGGCGACGGCGCGGCGTACGGGGCGGGCGGAGCTGGACGAGCACGTGCAGGGGGTCGAATCGGCGGAGATCGACGTGCGGCTGACGCCGGGGGGCCGGCCGCAGGCGGCGGTTCTGGCGGAGATCCGCGAGCGGCTGTCGCTGGTTCCGGGCACCAACATCACGATCGGGCAGCCGATCTCGCACCGTATCGACCACATGCTGTCGGGGGCGCGGGCGAACATCGCGGTGAAGATCTTCGGGCCCGACCTGTCCATGCTGCGGGGTCTGGGGGCGCAGAGCCTGGCGGCGGTGCAGGGCATCCCGGGACTGGTGGACGCGGCGCTGGAGCCGCAGGCCGACATCCCGACGGTGCGGGTGGGCTTCGACCGGGCGGCGCTGGCGCGTCACGGTCTGCCGGCGGGGCAGGCGGCGTCGACGCTGGAGACGGCGTTGCTGGGGCGCCGGGTGGGGCAGATCATCGACGGGCAACTGGCGGTGCCGCTGGTGCTGCGCTATGCGACCGGCGACCTGGCCGATCTGGAGGCGATGTGGCAGACGCGGCTGGACATGCCGGCGGGCGCGCGGGTGCCGCTGGGGAGCCTGGCGGAGATCGTCGAGGACCGTGGCCCGAACTTCATCGGGCGGGAGAACGCGCAGCGGCGGATCATCGTGACCGCGAACGTGGCGGGCCGCGACCTGGGGAGCGTCGTGGCGGACGTGCGCGCGCGGGTGGCGGCCGGGGTGACCCTGCCGGACGGCTACCGGGTGGAGTACGGCGGTCAGTTCGAGGCCGAGGAGGAGGCCGAGCGTCTGCTCCTGGGTCTGGGCATCGGGGCGGTGGCGGGCATCTTCCTGATCCTGTACAGCGCGTTCCGCTCGCCGCGCGACGCGGCGATCATCATGCTGAACCTGCCGCTGGCGTTGATCGGCGGTGTGGCGGGGGTGTTCCTGGGGGGCGGGGTGCTGTCGGTGGCGGCGCTGATCGGGTTCATCGCGCTGTTCGGCATCGCCACGCGGAACGGGATCATGCTGGTGTCTCGCATTCGGCGCCTGCACGAGGAGGAGCCCGATATCGAGGTGCACGAGGCGATCATCCGGGGCTCGGTGGATCGGTTGGTGCCGATCGTGATGACGGCGTTGTCGACGGGGCTGGCGCTGCTGCCGGTGGCGCTGCGGTTCGGCGCGCCGGGCAGCGAGATTCAGGCGCCGCTGGCGCTGGTGATCGTCTGCGGGCTGTTCTCGTCGACGGCGCTGAACATGTTCGTCGTGCCCGCCGCGGTCTTTATGCGCAACCGGCCGCATCCCGAGCAGGCGGCGTAGGAGTCGGGCGCGGTTGGCGCGCCCGGAGGGATTTGAACCCCCGACCTACGGGTTCGAAGCCCGGCGCTCTATCCAGCTGAGCTACGGGCGCGCATTTAGAATCAACAACTTACGGGGACGCGGTCGGTACTGCCAGCCGGTACTGCCAGCCGTTTCCGCGTCGCATCGCTCTCCAGCAGGCGCAAACGCGCGATCGCGGCTTGATGCTTGACCAGTTGGGGCGGCGCGTAAATCATGGTCGTGCTCGGGTGCGTGTGCCCGTACAGATCCTGAATGTCGGCTACGTCCGTTCCAGTCCGTCGAAGTCCTGCCGCGAACGAGTGCCGAATAGCATACACCGTGAACGCTGGCCGCTGCGCGTGACGTGCCGCCCGGGCCAACGCCTTGTTCGCGCTCGGGCAGGACCACGACCCGAACGCATCCCGCGCGACGAAGTCGCGGGCTGCTTGCAGGCCCTCCTCGACGAGCGGGATCGCCGCCAATCGCCCGCCCTTGCCTCTCGGGACCGCGACGAAGGGAATCGCATCGTCCAACCGGAAGTCGTCGCGGCGTAGGCGACCCATCTGAGACGGCCGCATGCCCGTCCAGTGCATCAACCGCATCCGCACGTCGGTCTTGGAGCCGCGCGTTAGGTGGGCGAGGACTGCCGTGATGTGAGCGCGGTCGATCCACCGCGGGGGCGAGGGCTCGCGTGTGAACCGAACCAGATCTACGAAGTCCGCCGCAGCGCGGCGTCCGTAGAGAACCTTGACGAGATTCGTGATGGCATCGCGTCGCTGGTTGCAGGAGGAGGCGGACAGGGTATGGCGCCAGTCGCGCAGCTGCCGGTCCAGCAGGGGCAGGTGGTCGACGAGACTCAGGGTGTCAAGATGGCCAAACTGGGGAAGCCACGCGTCAAGGTGACGCTGTCGGTCGGCAAAGCTGGTGAGCGTCGTGCGAACCTGATCAAGGTAGCGCACGGCGTCGCCTGCCAGCGTGCCGCTCCCCGGTCGGCGTTGCCGACGCAGACTTGCGCGCAGTTCGTCTCGCTTCGCGCGGATGGTCTTGAGCGGCGTGCCCGGCTCGAAGCGGATCTCCCTCTGAAGGCCGTTCACCTTGACGGTGGCGGACAGGCCCCAGCGATCTTTGTAGATCCCCTGGGCCACGCGGACGCGGTGGCGTGACTGCGACGCTCGACCATCGCCCCTCGGTTCGTGTTGGCGGCGCCCCGCATCGTCCTTTGATGCCAGGCGCTGCCGGCGCGTTGTCGGACCGGTTGCCTCGGTCGCCGCATCTCGTGGGCCAGCCATGTCGGTCCGTGTGTTGTCGGCGCCATTGGCGATGGGATCCATAGGGTCTCTCCTCATACGAACGTCCTCGCGGCCCACTTGACCTCGCCGACGATCTCGGCGTCTCGCGGCCAGGGCCGCGTGGGCCAGACTTGCTTGTTGGGGTTGTCGCTGACGATCTGCCAGGCGCCCGCGGTGTCCCGTCCGGCGCGCTTGACGACGAGGCCGTCGCCGGTGCGGATCACGAAAATGTGGCCCGTACGCCGGCGCCGGGCGGCGAGGTTGACGAGGATCGAGCAGCCGTCGACCAGGGTCGGCTCCATCGACTCGCCGCTGACCTCGATGACCCGACAGTTGCGGGCGGCGAGCCCGTGGCGGGCGAGCCATGACCGGCGGAACTTCACGCGCCCGGTCACCCGCTCCTGCTCGACGATGGCCCCGTCGCCGGCGGCCGAGGCCAGCTCGGAAACGCCGACGTAGTCGCCGTCGTCGAAGGCCGCGACGCGCGCGGCCGGGTCGTCGAGGCCCGCCGCCGCCGTGGCGGCGGCCAGCTCGCGGGCGAGCTCGGCGGCGGGCCGCAGGTCGTCGGTGAGCCCGAGCAGGAAATCGCTGGACACTTCGAGCGCCCTGGCGGCGGCGGCGATCTTGTCGAGCGACCAGCGGGACCTGCCGCGCTCGACCATCGAGATCGCCTCGCGCGTGTTGACGGTGCGGGCGGCGAGCTGCTCCTGCGTGACGGCGCGCAGGGCGCGGGCTTCGCGCAGTCGTTGTCCGAGCGTTTTGTCCACCTTCCCATAGTAATACAAATTTACAGTTGACGGTAACGGAAAGCCGTCCTAGAGTCCGCCGTAAATGACCGTTACGGCAGCGCAGGCCATTCGCGCCCGTCTTGCGACGCTCGGGTTGCCGCAGCACGCGCTGGCGGCGGCGCTCGGCGTCAGCCAGGCGACGCTGAGCCTGTGGCTGAACGGCTACCGCCAGCCGCCGCCGGAGTTCGAGGCGGAGGCGGCCGAGGCGCTGGACGTGCTGGAGCGGGCCGAGAAGGCCGCGGCCGAGGCGCGGGCCAGGGTCTTGAATGGCCGGCGCGTGCGCCGCGTCGGCGAGGCGCCGGGCCTGACGGCACGGCTGGGACGGAGGACGGAGGATGGGTCGATTGCCCTCAGACGCTGACGGCCCTGCGGACGGGCTGCCGGAGGTCCTGTTCCTCGACGACCTGGCGAAGCTGCTGCGCTGCTCGCCGTCGACCATCAAGCGGCGGGTGCGTGCGCGGGTCTTCCCGGTGGCGCCGCTGCCGGGGATCGACAAGCGGCCGCGGTGGAGCAAGGCGATGGTGCTGCGGTGGCTCGCGGTGGGCGGGCCGGGCGATGCGGCCGGCTGCCGGAGGCGGCGGGCATGAGCCGGGAGGCGGCGGAGCTGCGCCGGCTTCGGGCGGCGGCGGGCGAGACCCTCGAGCCGCCCGTGGGCCGCGGGCGGTGGCGCGCGGTGGAGCCGGAGGCGGGCGGGCCGGCGTACGTCTGCGCGGCGTGCTGGCCGGCGGTCGAGGCCCAGTGGCGGGCGCGGACCGGCGTGACGGTGCGGGTGCTGCTGCGGCGGCCAGCGTGGGCGCGCTGCGGCGTGTGCGACCCGGAGCGGGTGTGCTGATGAGGGGAATCAGGGAGAGGGTCCCGGCGGCGGACGGGCGGCCGTCGCCGCGGGACGGCGAGCGATGGCCGGACAGGGAATCGGCTGCGGGGTAGCGATGCCGGCCGATCGGCTCCTGCACGCGCGGCTCGGGCACTCGGCGAAGGTGTCGAGCCTGTCGGACCTGGAGTACCGGGTGTGGACGACCTACGTGCTGGGGGCGGACGACTTCGGCGTGATGCGTGCCGACGCGGTGGCGTTCCAGGCGGCGCACGACGCGCTGTGCTCGCGGCCGGCGAAGGCGATCAAGCGGTGCATCGAGCGGCTCGTCCAGGTGGGCCTGGTGGCGGCGTTCGCGCACCAGGGCTCGCGCTACCTGTACCAGACCGACTGGCAGGACTTCCAGCGGGTTCGGTATCCGCTGCGGACCGTGCACCCGCTGCCGGGCTCGGCCGAGGTCAGCGCGAAGACGCGCCATCTCTGGTCGGTGCATCCGGGCGGCGTGAAGGTGCCGGCGCTGCCGAGATCCTCCCGAACGGCTCCCGGAGGAGTCCCGGAGAATTCCGGGAATCCTCCCGAAAAGCTCCCGGAAGATTCCCGCACTTCTTCAGGAACTTTCCCGCCTCACGCGCGCAGCTGCGAAACGGCTAACGGCTTATGGCCTATGGCCAAGGGTGAGGGGGGTGCGGGGGGAGCGGGTGCGCGGCGGCAGGCGAAGGCGTCGCTGCGCGGGCGCGGCGGCGGGGCGCGGTCGACGGAGCCGCGCGAGGCGTACGACGCGGGCATCAGGCGGGCGAAGCGATGAGCGTGGGGTGCGGACGGTGCGAGCGGACACCGGGCTGGGAGTCGGTCGTGGTCGAGGGCGTCTCGCGGGTGCGGCGGTGCGGCTGCTGGACGGCGGCGCACGCCGCCCCGCCTTCGGTGCCGCGGGAGTTCCGGGACGCGCGGTGGTCGACGTGGCGGAAGACGGGCGACAACCGGCACGCGCTGGAGGAGGCGCGGGCGTTCGTGCGGGCCGGCGCCGCGGGGCCGGACCTGTTCCTGTGCGGCTCGGTGGGCACCGGCAAGACGCGGCTGGCGTGCACGGTGCTGAACGAGGCGTGGAAGGCCGGCGAGCGGTCGGCGGCGTTCGAGCGGGTGCCGATGCTGCTCTACCGCCTCCAGCCGCACGGGACGGGGGCCGACGGGACGGAGGAGTTCAACCGGCTGGCGGCGGCGAGGCTGCTGGTGCTCGACGACCTTGGGGCCGAGCGGGACGCGGCGACCGACTACACGCGGCGGACGCTGCTGATGCTCTACGAGGCACGGCACGACGCCGGGCGGCGCACCGTCTGGACGTCGAACAAGACGCCGGGCCAGATCGGCGCGTTCATGGGGGACGACCGGCTGTCGAGCCGGATCGCGGGCCGGTGTCGGGTCGTGGAGTTGGAGGGCCGGGACTGGCGGCTGTCGGGCCGGAGCTGGAACCGTTCGGCCGCCCGCGAGCCGGTGGCGGCGGGCCGGGGCGCGCCGGCCGAGGAGCGGAGCCGATGACGGGCCGGATGCCGGACAGGACGCCCGGACGGGACGGGCGGCGCGACGAGCGGCCGGGGCGCAGCGGGCACCGGCGGGAGTACGACGGCCGGACGCCGCGGCGGACGCTGGAGGCGCGCATCGACGGCGTCGTGCGCGACGTCGGCGCCTTCCGGGCGGTGGCGCTGCGGGACCTGATCGAGCGGCAGTTCGACGGGCATCCGTACGCGGCGCGCCGGGGTATCGGGCTGGCGGAGCGGCGCGGGTGGGTGCGGCGGCGGAAGGCGCGCGGTCCGAAGGGCGGCGAGTTCACGGTCGTCGTGGCGACGGCGGCCGGGGCGGACCGGGCGGGGACGCTGTGGCGCGCGGCGGGGCGGCCGGAGCAGCGGACGTTCTCCGGGGCGGTGAAGCCGTCGGAGATCGGGCACGACGTGGCGGTGTACCGCGCGGCGAACGCGGCGCAGGCGCGGATCGAGGCGGCTGGCGGCCGCGTGGTGCGCGTCCGCATCGACGCGGAGTTGAAGGGCCGTCTGGCGGCGCGGGCCGAGCGGGAACGGAGGGCGCGGGGCCGGACGGCGGCCGAGGCGGCGCGGGCGCGGGCGGCCGCGGAGCTGGGGCTGGCGGTCGAGGACGGCCAGGTGCTCGTGCCGGACGCGCAGGTCGAGTACGTCGATGCCGCGGGCCGGACCGGGCGCTGCAACGTCGAGGTGGCCTCGGAGCACTACCGCGGCCGGTCGATCCGGGCGAAGGCGCGGGCCGGCTTCGTGCTCTGCGCGCCGACCGCGCGGGCTGCGAGAGCGATCCGCCGCGCGCTGGGCGGCGGCAGCGACGGCCGCCGGGGCGGCGATCCGCTGCGGGAAGAGCCGGAGGTGATCGAGCTGTGAGGCCGTGGAAGGTGGGCGTGGGGCTGACGGCATCGGCGGCGGCGCTGGGCGTCTGGGGGCTGTGGGTCGAGATGACCTACCTGCACCCGTTCTGGTGGGTCGTCGTTGCCGACTACGGCTGGTACGTCGCCGCGCAGGGCGGGCTGGCGCTGGCGAGCTTCGGGACCGGGGTGTACGCGGCGGCCCGCGTGATCGGCCTCGGCGCGGTGGGCCGCAAGGTGGACGTGGTCGAGCGGGCGATCCGGCGGGGCGACGGGCAGGATGCGGAGCTGGCCGAGGCGCTCGCCCGCGACGAGGCGGGGGACTACTCGTGAGCGGCTGGCTGGAGGCGGCGGAGTGCTGCCGGGCGGCGGTGTGGGCCGCGGGGTTGTGCGCGGTGGGTGTCGGGGGCCTGCTGCTGGCGGTGCTGCCGCGCGACCGCGAGGGCGTGAACCCCGGCCTCGCGGCCGGGGCGGCGCTGGGGATGTTCGCGGCGGCGGCGTGGCTGCTCGCCGGGATGTGCGGGGCTGGGTGAGGAGGAGCAAGGCGATGCGGAAGCGATGGTGGGTGTGGAGCGGACTGGTGGCGGCGTTGGCCGCTGCCGAAGCGGCGGTGTTCGCACAGGGCACGTCGCCCTGGGTGCAGGCGGTCAACAACCTCCAGCAGGCGTTCACGGGGCCGATCGCGCGGGGTCTGGCCCTGGTTGCGATCGTCGTCGGCGGATTGATGTTCGCGTTTCAGGAAGGCGGCTCCAAGCAGGCGCTGGCCGGGATCATCTTCGGCCTCGGCATGGCGCTGGGGGCGGCCAACTTCATCGCTTGGCTGTTCTGATGCGCGGGCGAAGGCAGTGGCACGGCTACCAGGTCCTCAGCCAGCCGTTGACGGTGCTCGGTGTCGAGCGGCGGTTCTTCCTGCTGGCCGCGACGCTGGGCGCGGCGATCTGGAACGCGGTCAACAGCCTGTCGGCCGGCGGGCTGGTCTTCGGCGTGCTGTACGCGGCCGGCTGGCTCGCGTGGCGGCACGACCAGAACCTGGTCGGGGTGGTCCGGGCGGCGATCCGCTACCGCAGCCGCTACGACGCGGGGCTGCTGGAGGACCGCTCGCCGTACGTCGTGATCGAGAGGAGTGAAGGGTGACGGACGACGCCGGGCCGCTGGCCCACGAGCTGCCGTACTGGGGCTGGGTCGACGAGCGCACGTGCCTGACGCGCGCCGGCGAGCTGCTGACGGTGGCCGCGCTGACGCCGGTCGTCACGGACGGCCGCAAGGCGGAGGACCTCGACGCGGTGGCGGGCCGCTGGCAGCGGATGTTGTCGGGCCTTCCTCCCGAGATGCGGGTGTCGTGGATCGTCGAGCGGCGCCCCGCCGCGTTCGACCTGCGCCCGCCGTCGCCGGATATAGCCGCCCTCGCCCAGCGCAAGCGGCAGGCGTTCCTCGAAGGCCGCGTGCAGGACGTCGAGGCGCACGTCGTGTGGAGCTTCGACCCGCGGCTGCGGCAGTCGGCCGCCTCTCGCGGGCGCGCGTGGTGGCGGACGCTGGCCGCCGAGTGGCTGCGGCGGCGCCGCGCGCCTCACGAGTCGGCCTTCCTGGCCGCGGACATCGCCCGGGCGGTCAAGACGGAGGCGGCCCTGGTCGCGGCCTCGGCGGCCCGCGTCGTGGACGCGACGCCGATCGAGATCCTGACCGCCGAGGCGGCGGCGGCGGTGCTCTACCGGCTGGTCAACGGCGGCCTGGGGGGCTGGACGGCGGGCATGCGCACGGACGCCGGCGTCAACTGGCGGCTCGCCGGCGAGGATGTGGCCGCCGACCGGCAGGCGCTGCACGTCGGCGGCAAGCCGTTCGGGATCTGGTCCTGCGTGGCCCCGCCTGCGACCGTCACCGCGAACGCGCTGGCCGAGCTGTATGCGCTGCCGGCGCCGATGACGGCGGTTGTCGAGTGGCGGCCGTGGTCGCGGGAGGCGGCGCGGCGGAAGCTGCGCTCCGCCCAGCGGCACTACTTCTCGAAGCGCTACTCGATGGTGGCGCACATGCAGGAGAAGGAGGGGACGGCCGCCGCGCTCGAGGACGCGGCGGCGAGCATCGAGGCGAACCGGGCCGGCGCGGCCCTGGTCGAGCTGGAGACCGAGGGCGTCTCGTACGGCGACGTGGCGTTGTCGGTCGCGGTGCGCGGCTCCGCTGAGCAGCTCGAGCAGTGGGGCGCCGACATCCAGCGAGTGTTGGGCGGCCTCGACGCGAAGGCGGCGCGCGAGTCCTACGGGCAGCTCGCCGTGTGGTTCGGGCGGCTGCCGGGGCAGCCTGCGTCCCGGCAGCCGCGGCGCGTGTTCGTCTCGGCGGGGGTGGCGGCGTGTATGGCGCCGCTGTTCGGCCCGCCGCGGGGTGACCGCCGTTGCGCCCACCTCGACAAGCCGGCGCTGACCGTCTTCGAGACGCCGGCCGGGACGCCCTACCACTACGACCTGTTCGCGGGGCGCGACGTCGGGCACACGCTGATGCTCGGCGCGACCGGTGCGGGCAAGAGCTTCACGCTCAACTTCCTGCTGGTCCAGGCGCTCCAGTACAAGCCGCGCGTCCTGATCCTCGACCTGGGCGGCAGCTACCGCGCGCTGACGCTGTTCCTCGGCGGCGGCTACCTGGAGGTGTCTCCGGAGAAGGACGCGATCCCGCTGCGCCCGTTCGGCCTGGAGCCCACGGAGCGGACGGTGCAGTTCCTCTCGGCCTGGGTGCTGCGCCTGCTGCGGATCGGCGGCTGGGAGGAGTCGAGCGGCGACCTCTCCGAAGTCCGGGCGCGGATCGAGGACCTGTACGCGCTGGCTCCGGCCCGGCGGTCGCTGGGGAACCTGGTGCGGTCGCTGCCGGCGCCGATGTGGCCGGCGCTCTCGCGCTGGCACGGCTCGGGCGCCTGGGGCAAGTGGTTCGACAACCCGCCCGCCGACAGCGCCGATCTCACGCTGGGCGACTGGCAGGTGATCGACCTGGCCGGCGCGGTCGAGCACGAGGACTGGTGCGAGGCGGCGCTGCTCTACCTGCTCGAAAGGCTCCGGACCGAGATCGAGTCTCCCGCGGAAACGACGCGCCTCAAGCTGATGGTGGTCGACGAGGCGTGGCGGTACCTGCGGGATCCGGTTGTGCTGGGCCGGCTCACGGAGGCCGCCCGGACGTGGCGCAAGCGCAACGCGGCGCTGATCCTCGCCACGCAGTCGGTGACGGACATCACCCAGACGGCCGGCGCGGCGGCGCTCCTGGAGTCGATGCCGACGCGGCTCTTCCTGGCGAATCCGGATTTCCCGGAGGCGGGACAGGCCACGTTCCAACTCGGCGACGACGAGCTGCGGACGGTGCGCGAGCTGGAGCCGAAGCGGGAGCTGTACCTGCGCCGGCCGACGACGGCGGCGGTGCTGCGACTGGCGGTCGACCCGGAGAGCTACTGGCTCTACACGTCGTCGGCGGGCGAGGCGCAGCGGCGTGCCGAGATGGTGGCGCGCTACGGGGTGGAGGGCGCGATCGTGCGCCTGGCGGCGGGACTGGATCACAAGCGGGCGGCGGTGCTCGGGTGACGGAAGGGGGAGCGATGAGGGGGACGAGACGAGGGCTGGCCGCGGCGGCGTGCTGCGGCCTGCTGGCGACGGCGCCGGCCGCCGCGCAGGGCATCCGCACCGTGGCGGAGGGAGCCGGGGAGGCCGCGATCGCGGTGACGGCGCAGGTGCGGCACACGACGACGATCGTGCTGCCGCGCGAGGAGGTGATCGCCGACGTGGTGGCCGGGGACGCGGACTACTGGGACGTGTCGGCCGCGGAGAACGTGGCGTACGTCAAGCCGCTGGAGGCGGGCGTCTCGTCGAACGTCACCCTGGTCGCCGCGAGCGGCCGGGTGTGGGCGCTGCTGGTGGCCGAGTCGTCCGACGGGGAGCCGGACCTGGTCGTGTACGTCAACGGGCCGGAGCGGCCGTCGCCGGCGGAAGCGCCGCGGCACGCGCCGGCGTTCGTGGCCGGCGGCGAGCTGGCCGCGCGCGAGGCCGAGGAGGCGGCGGCGCGGGCCGAGCTGGAGGCTATCGAGGAGGCCGCGGCCGAAGGGGTGGCGGCTATCCGGAGCGAGCACGACGCGGCGTGGACGCGCTGGCGCGACGAGTATCCCCGCCGGCTGCGCTTCCCCTACCGGCTCGACCCGGAGGCCTTCGGGCCGCCCTTCGAGGTCGAGGCGCTGTGGCACGACGGCCGCTTCACCTATTTGCGCTCGCGGGCCGAGGAGTCGCCGGCGCTCTACGAGCTGCAGGAGGCGGACCGGCGCTTCGGCCGCACGGGGCTGGAGCCGAGCCTCGTGTCGTACGAGGTGTTCGACGACGGGCTGTACGTCGCCGACCACGTGCTCGGGCCGGGGCGGCTGCGGATCGGCGACTCGGAGACGGAATGGACGGTGGGCGGGAACGACCGGACGTGGACGTGGAAGACGCGCGCGGCGGTGGGCGGGATGCTCGCAGCGGTGGCGGCCGTGCTGGTCCAGGGGATGACTCGATGAAGGGCTGGAGCTGGGTCCTGACGGTCGGGTGCTTCCTCCTGGCCGGGCCTGCGGCCGGACAGGGACTGCGCGCACCGGGGGAGCCGGAGGATGCGCCGATCACGGTGACGACGCGGGTGCGGCACGTGACCGCGATCGTGCTGCCGGAGACGGCCGGGATCGTCGAGGTCGTGGTCGGCGACGCCGAGCAGTGGGACGTGTCGGCGGCGGCGCACTTGGCCTTCGTCCGGCCGCTCGTGGAGGGCGCCCGCTCGAACGCGGTGCTGCTGACGGTGGGCGGCCGGATCGTGCCGCTGGCGCTGGTCGAGAGCGCCGCGGCGGCGGTGGACGCGGTCGTGCGAATCGGCGCCGCGGACGCGGCGGACGGCGGTCCGGTGCTGGCCGCCGCCGGGGCGGTCGAGGCAGCGGCGGCGCGGGCGGCCGAGGCATGGGAGGCCGCCGCCGCGGCCGAGGCGCGGGCGGCCGAACGGATCGAGGCGGCGCGGACCGCCGCACGGGACAGGCTCGACGCGGACCGCGAGGCGTACTCCCGCCAGGCGCGGTTCGACTACCGCTGGCCCGCCGCCGGTGCCGGGTACCCGTGGATGGTCGAGGGGATGTGGCACGACGGGCGCCGGACCTACCTGCGGGCGAGGGCGCTGTCGCCCACGCTGTACGAAGGGGTCGGCGGGGAGCTGGAGCCGGTCACGGGAGTGGAGACGGTGGGCGACGTGCTGCACGTCGTCCCGCGGGTGCTCGGCGCCGGCGCGCTCGAAGTGGGCGGCCGGCGCCTCGCGTGGACGGCGAGGCCGCGGAAGGCAGGCCCGTGATGGCGAAGTGGAGGCAGCTTCTGCGGCCCCCGGCCGGCGCGCTGCCGGGGAACCTGGTCACGAAGGTGGGCATCGGCGTCATCGCCGTGCTGCTGGTGGGCCTCGTGCTGAGCCAGTCGGGCGGCGATCCGGACACGGAGGAGGGAGACGGCACCGAGCCGCAGGTCACGGGCCAGGGCGTGGTCGGACAGCTTCGCTCGCGCCTGACGCAGCTCGCCGAGCAGCAGCTGACCGAGGAGGAGAACCGCGGCCGGCAGGCGGCGGCTGCGGCGGCCGGCTCCTCGACGCTGTCTCCGCCGACGCTTCCGCCCGCCGGGGACGTGGGAGGAACGGACGACCCGGCGCCGCTGCCGACGGCCGGTGAGGTGGAGCTGCGCGAGCGGCTGCGGCTGGAGGCGATCGAGCGCCGCGCGCGGTCGCTGCGCGCCCGGAGCGTCGTGCAGACCTTCCGGGGCGAGCCGCGCGAGGTGGGCGCCGAACGTCTGGATCCGGGCCGCCACGTTGCGGGCCGGCCCGCGCCGGGGGTTGCCGGCGCGAGCGCGAGCGGCAACGGCGCGGCCGGCGTGCCGCCGCCGCCCGATCCGGCGGCCGTCGCCGGCCGGATGGAGGATGCGACGGCGGCGCTGCTCGCAGGACTGGCGGCAGGCGACGCGGCCGGTTCCGCGCCCCCGGCGCGGACGGTACCCGGCGTGACGGGACCGCCTGTCGAGGCGACCGCGGACCCGGTGCTGGTGACGGTGCCGGCGGAGCGGGTCGGCTGGGACCGCGTCTACGAGGGGTCGGTGCTGAGCGCGGTGCTGGTGACGCAGCTCGACGGCGACTTCGCCGGCCCGGTGCTCGCGCAGGTGGCGATCCCGTTCTACTCCGCCGACCGGCAGCGCATCCTCGTGCCGCGCGGGGCACGGCTGCTCGGCACGGCGGAGGCCGTCCGGCACCAGGACCAGAGCCGGCTCGCGGTCGGCTTCCACCGGCTCGTCTGGCCCGACGGCCGCTGGGTGGATCTCGCCTTCCACGGCCTGAACGCCATCGGCGAGAGCGCCCTGGCCGACCAAGTGAACCGGCACTATGCGTCGACGTTCGCCGCGGCGGGAGCGGTCGGCGTGCTCGCCGGGCTGACGCTCCAGGGCTCGGACCCGTATGCCGGCGGCGGGGCGGGCTTCCGCGCCGCGGCCGGGCAGGGCCTCGGCCAGTCGGCGACGCAGATTCTCGGGCGGTTCCTCAACCGCCTGCCCACGGTCACCATCCGCGCCGGCCACCGGCTGCGCGTGTGGGCGACCTCGGATTTCCTCGTGCCGCGGCCCGAGCCGCACCCGGAAAGGATGTACCGATGACGAAGAGCAAGTGGCGCTGGCTGATTGCAGCCCTGGTGGTGGTGGTCGTGGTTGGAACGTGGTCGAGCCGCCGCGCGGAGGCGTGCCTGTTCGGCTCCTGCGACGCGATCATCATCGCCAACCAGATCACGCAGATCGCCCACATGGTCACGCAGATCGGAAAGATGGTCGAGCAGCTCTCGTCGCTCGACGGCGTCCTGGAGACGACCACCGAGCTGGTCACCTCGAACGACATCGGGATGGGCAACATCGGCCGGCTGCGCGAGGTGACCGACGCCGAGTGGCTGATCGGCCGCCACGGGATCGGCCTGTCGACGAGCACCAGCTCCGGCGGCGTGGGCGCGTTCCTCCAGCGGATCCCCGGCGTGACCGACGAGGCCGGCTGGCTGGATGTGCTGGCCGCGCCGCGCCTGGGCGATCCGTCGTCGGCGACCGTGCTGCTCGCCGGCCGCCCGGCGACGGAGACCTCGGCGGCCGAGCCGAGCGCGTTCCGCTCGTGGGCCGCGCCGGCCGGCCCGGCGTGGTCCGGCACCGGCAGCGACGCGGCGCGCGAGGCCATTGACATCCTCGGCGATGTGGCGGAGGGGACGGCGACGTGGCGGACCGTGTGGGACGACCTCGAGGCGGCGCTGCCGCCGAGCGTCACGGCGTCCGACCTTCAGGGGCTGCGGCTCGCCCGCGAGGTGGTCGACCGGATCGTGCGCGAGTGGGAGCGCGCCGAGATGCGGGCGGCGGCGGAGCTGACGCACACGCACGCGGTGGCCGAGGCGGCCTCGACGCTGGCCGTGCAGGTGGGCGAATCCGCCGCGCACCTGGCCGAGCTGCGCGACGACGACCTGATGCGGACGCAGCGCGTCGACCAGGCCGCCCTGGCCAACGGCGTGACGCAGACCGAGCTGCTGGCGGCGCAGGCGCAGCTTCTCGCCTACGACGCGGCGCGCGAGGCCCGCGAGCGCTACGAGGCCGAGCGGGCGCGCCGCGAGGCGGCGGCCCGCTGGCAGGCGGACGCCCTGCGGGCCGAGACCGAGCAGGACGCCTTCCTCGGCGAGCTGGCCGCGGCGGCCGGCGGTGTCATCGACAGCCACCGATTCGTGCCGTCGCCCTCGGACTGGTAGCCGCGCGATTCCCTACGAGGAGACCGAGTCATGTCGCTCAACGAGCTGCTGCTGATGCTGCAGCAGGCCGGGATCCTGACGGGCCAGCTCATGGCCTCGGTGGCCCCCGCCGTGGCCGCAGCCGGGATGCAGCTCTGGCAGGGGCTGGCGCTCATCGTCGTCGTGTGGACCGGGGTGCAGATGGCGCTCTCGGGCCACGGCGTCAACATGGCCGCCGTCGTCCGGATGGTGATCGGCCTGTCCATACCCCTCGGGATGCTCCAGTTCTACACGGCGCCGCTGCCGGGCGCCGGCCGCAGCGTGCCGGAGCTGATCACCGGCATGGGCGAGTGGCTCCAACTGATGATCGTCGCCGACGCGGGCACCGCGATGATGGAGCAGCTCGGCCTCGCGGGGACCGCCTTCCGGGAGCTGTTCGCCGGCGACGGCGTCTTCGGGGGCATGGCCGCGTTCGGCTGGAACCTCGTGACGGACCTGCCGGCGGTGCTCGACGCGGCGTTCGACCTGGCCGTGACGGTCGTTCTGATGATGCTGCTGGCGATGGGCCTCGTCGTGGTCTTCGCCATCGGGCAGGCGCAGGTCATGTGGGCGCAGCTGGCGCTCTCCATCGCGCTCGTTCTCGGCCCGATCTTCATCCCCTGGCTGCTCGTGCCGCAGCTCTCCTTCCTCTTCTGGGGCTGGCTGCGGACGGTGCTCGTCTACTCGCTCTACGGCGCGGTGGCCGCGGCCATCTTCCGCGTCGTCACCGAGCTGGGGGTGTTCGTCGTGCAGGGCTGGACGGGCGACGTCGCCTCCGGCGTCGAGTGGGCCGGGCCGACCGGAATCATGACCGCGTGGCGGCGCTCGCTCGTGACGATTCCCTACATCGTGGCGGCGGGGCTGGCGACGCTGAAGGTCGGCGAGCTGACCCAGATGTTGATCTCGGGCGGCGGCAACGTCGGCTCGGGCGCGTCGGGGCGGGCGATGCAGACGGCGGCGGTGGCGCGTGTGGCCGTGACGGGAGGACTGTGATGGCGGCGCGGGAGTTCGCGGAGATATGGGGTGAGCAGATGCACGCGGCGCGGCATCTGCGCGTCGTGACCGGGGCGCTGTCGCTGGTGATCCTGATCCTGGCCGTCGCGCTGGTGCGCCTCGCGTGGGCGCCGCAGCCGAAGCCGCTGGTGGTGCGCGTCGACGAGGTTGGCCGCGCCGAGGCTGTCGCCTACGAGGCGATGGAGGCGCAGGCCGACCCGCTCGACCCGACGACGGGCTTCTTCCTGCACCGCTTCGTCGTCGACCACTACTCGCGCCGCCGCGGGACCGTCCGCGAGTACTGGGAGCGGTCGCTGTGGTTCCTGACGCCGGAGGTGGCGAACGCCGCCTACGCCGAGCAGGCGGAGGACGTGGCAGCCACGGCGGTCGGGCTGCGCGACGAGGAGCTGCAAGTTTGAGGACGTGGCCGTGCGCATCCTGCCGCAGCCGGCGGAGCCGCACGGCGCCGCTGCGACGTTCGACCTGGTGCGCACGCGCGGCGGCGAGGAGGTGGCCCGCGAGTCCTGGTCGGTCTCGATGCGCTTCTCGTTCCTGCCGCAGATCCCGGCCGAGCTGGTGGTCCGCAACCCGATGGGGATCGTCATCTCGTTCCTCCAGGGTGACCGCATCGTGACGAGCGGGGAGGGCCGGTGACCCCGCACCTCAATGGCCGCGCCGCGGCGCTCGAAGCGCTCGGCTGGACGGGCCGCGACGCCGAGTGGCTGGCGCTGGTCTGTCTGCACAGCGGCGTGTTCCTGCGCGCGCAGTACCTGGCGTTCCTCGGCGGCGTCCACCGCTCGGCGGCGGCGCGGTTCGTCGAGCGGTACGGCGCGTGGTGCGGCCGGAAGGCGGGCCGCCGGGCGCCGGTCGAGCGGGCGTGGCAGGGGCCGGCGCGGCTGTGCACGGTGGCGCCGCGGTCGCTGTACCGGGCGCTGGGGGCCGAGCACGTGCGGCACAGGCGTGAGGCGTCGCCGGCGGTGGTGCTGCGGCGGCTGCTGTCGCTCGACTACGTGGTCGACCACCTCGCCGAGCCGTGGCTTGCGACCGAGGCGGAGAAGGTCTCGGCGCTGCGGGCGGCGGGGGCGCCCGAGCGGGCGCTGCCGCGGCGGGTGTACCGGGGCCGGCGGGACTCGCGCAGCCGCTTCTTCGCGCACAAGCTGCCGCTCGCCCTCGGCGCCGGGCGGGCGACGTTCGTCTTCGTCCAGGCCGAGGACGTGACGCCCGCCGGGGTCCGCACCTGGGGCGAGACGCACGCGGAGCTGTGGGCGGCGCTGCGCGCGGCGGGGCGCGCGGTCGAGGTAGTGGTCGTGGGCCGCGACCCGGAGCGGCTGGCGGCGGCCGAGCCGGTGCTCGCCGGCTGGACGAGGGCGGCCGAGGCGGCAGGCCCTGGCCTTGACGGTGGGGCCGAGGCGGCGCGGGCGGCAAGGGCGGAGTACGCCGAGATCCAGGCGGCGGTGGCGCGCGGCGACCTCGCCGCCCTGGAGGCCTGGGGCGGCATCAACGGCGCGCTGAGCAGGATGCGCGAGCTGTCGGCCGCGGCGGCCGGAGCGGGCGGCGCGGGGCCGGCGATCACGAGCGGCCGGACGTGGCGCTCGACGAGGGTGCCGGCATGACGCGGCTGCTGGCCGCGGCGGCAGCCGCCGTCGCCGTATGGCTCTGGTGGCCGTTCCCGGCGCCGGGCGCCGACCCGGTGGCGGACCTGATCGCGATGCACTCGCCGCGCCTCCATGCGGCGATCCGGGCCTGGCATTACCTCGCGCCGGCCGTCGCCGTCTTCGGCCTGCTGTCGGTCGCCGTCGCCGTCGGCCACGTGTGGCTCGCGGGGGGAGAGCGCCGCCGGGTGGCCGGGGCGTTGCCGCCGTGGCCGGCTTCGGGCACCGACCCGGCTCCGGCCGTGGTGGTCGGCGAGGCGCACCATCCGGTCGCCGACCGCGAGGCGGCGTCGCCGGACTGGCTGGTGATCCCCGAGCTGGGCCTCTACACGGGCATCCTTGTCTGCGGGGCCATCGGCTCGGGCAAGACGTCGGCCTGCATGCGCCCGTTCGCCCGCCAGCTCCTGAGCTGGCAGGCCGAGGACTCGCGCAAGCGCGTCGCCGGGCTCGTGCTGGAGGTCAAGGGCGACTTCTGCGAGCAGGTGCGCGGCATCCTCGAGGACGCCGGGCGCGGCGAGGACTACGTCGAGCTGGGCATCGGCGGGCGCTGGCGGTGGAACCCGCTGGGGGACGGCCTGCTCGACTCCTACTCGCTCGCTTACACCATCGCGACCCTGATCAACCAGCTCTTCGGCCGCTCGAAGGAGCCGTTCTGGCAGCAGGCCTACGTCAACCTCGTGCGCTGGATCATCGAGCTGCACCGGATGACGCCCGGCCGCTGGGTGACGCTGCAGGACGTCTACCGCTGCACGCTCGACCCGGAGGCGATCGAGGCGAAGATCGCCGAGGCCGCGGCGCTGGTCGAGCCGCCGGCGGCGCTGCGGGTGCGGATGGCCGACGTGGCGCCGCACGGCGACGAGCTGGCGGCCTGGTCCTGGCGCACCGAGCGCGGCGGGGTGCTGCGGATGTCGGACGACGCGGCGCTGCGCGAGCAGCTCGGCAAGCTCGGCGTCGCGTTCGAGGTCGAGCGGCCGTCGCCGGCGGACCCGGCGCGCCGGGAACGGCTGGACGCCGTAAAGAGATGGTACGCGCAGGACTGGCTGATCATCGACGCGAAGCTGCGCTCCAGCATCATCGAGGGCCTCAGCGTCTTCCTCTCGGTCTTCGACCTGCCCGACGTCGCCGCGACGTTCTGCCCGCCGAAGCCGGCTGCCGAGCCGGCCGCCGCCTCGCCTGACGCGCCAGCCGCCGACGCGGCCGCCGTCGCAAAGCCCCTCCCGCCGCTCGACCGAGTGATCGACGACGGCAAGGTGCTGTGCCTGAACATGGCGGCCGGCACGAACCCGGCGCTCGCCCGGGCGGTCGGCGTGCTGCTCAAGCAGGCGTGGCTCCAGACTCTGCTCCGCCGCCCGGCCGAGATGCAGCGGCGGCCGGGGCGCACCTTCCGGCCCGCCATGTTCCTGTGCGACGAGTACCAGACTTTCGCGACCGTCGGCGAGGACGATCCGGCGGGCGACGAGAAGATGTTCGCGCTGACGCGCCAGTCGCGCCTGATCCCCATCGTGGCCACGCAGTCGATCTCGTCGCTGCGGGCGGTGCTCGGGCAGTCCGAGGCGTGGCGGGCGCTGCTCCAGACGCTCCGAACCCGCATCTTCCTGTCGCTCGCCGACGACTCGTCGGCACAGATCGCGAGCACGCTTTGCGGCCAGGTGGCGCGCATGAAGGCGTCCTACACGGTCTCGGAGCAGACCCAGCGGGCCGGCGCGTCGCTGCTGTCCGGCTCGGCCGGCGGCGGCACGGGCAGCGTCGGAGCGAGCAAGGCGTTCAGCGAGCGCCGCGAGCCGCTGTTCCATCCGCGCGACTTCGCCCTGCTCGGCAACTGCCAGGCCATCGTCATGCCCTACGACGGCCGCCGCTCGCTCGACGCGCGGCGCTGCTACCTCAAGCCGGACTTCCTCCCGCGGGACCGCCCCTACTGGCGCGCCCGCGAGGCCGGAGAGCTGTAGATGGAGCTGGCCATCGCGGACCTGAAGCCGTTCCTGCCGGGCCTGGAGGTCGTGCTCGACGACGAGGCGGTCTCCGAGGTGATGGTCAACGGGCCGGGCTCGGTCTTCGTCGAGCGCGCCGGCCGCATCAGCGCCCTCGACGCCCCGGCGCTGACGGCCGAGGCGGTGGCGCGGGCCGCGATCCAGATCGCCCGCCCGCTGGGCGAGGACCCAGCGACGGACCCGATCATCGACGCGCGGCTGGCCGATGGCTCGCGCGTGGCCGTGTGCAGCCCGCCCGCCGTGCCGGCAACGGCGATCACCATCCGCCGCTTCGGCGGGCGGGCATTCACCATCGAGGAGCTGAAGAAGAGCGGATCGCTGCCTGCGGCGGTGGTGGAGGCGGCGGCGGCCGTGCTGGGCGCCGAGCGCAACGTGCTGATCTCGGGCGGCACGGGCTCGGGCAAGACGACGCTGCTGAACGCCCTGGTGTCGCTCCTGCCGGCCGAGGGCCGGGTCATATCCATCGAGGACACGCTGGAGCTGCGGCTCGACCGCGCCAACTGCCTGCGGTTCGAGGCGCGGGGCCTGGCCGGCCGCGGCGTGACGATCCGCGACCTGGTGCGCCACGCGCTGCGCCACCGGCCCGACCACATCGTCGTCGGCGAGGTCCGTGGCGGCGAGGCGGCCGATCTGTTGCAGGCGCTCAACACCGGGCACGGCGGCAGCCTAGCCACGGTGCACGCCAACAACGCCAAGGCGGCGCTGTCCCGCCTGGCGACCTGCGCCATGCAGGCGAGCGACGACCTGCCGTGGGCGGTGGTCTGCCGGGGCGTGGTAGACGGCATCGAGGCGGTGATTCACCAGACGCGGACGCCCGAAGGGGTGCGCCGCGTCGACCAGATGGTGCGCGTGCGGGACTACGACGCGCAGGACAACCGCTGGGCGGTCGAGCCGATCTGGCCGGCGCCGGCAGCGGCCGGGGAAGGGCCGGCGCGGGCGAAGCCGCCGAAGCGGCGACGCGGCCGTCGGCGGCGGTGACGCACGGAAAGGACGGAGGTGGAGGCATGAGCGAACGGGAAGGCAACGCCGGCGAGGAGCGGGCGCCGGTCCGGGTGGCGACCCGGGACGAGTTCGACGAGGCGGTCGGGGAGCTGCTGCGCACGGGGCGGCCCATCGAGGCCCCGTCGCTGGAGGACCTGGCGGCCTGGGACGTCGACCTCGAGGACGAGGGCGGCGGGATCGAGGGGCTGTGATGGGCAAGCTGCAAGAGAGGGCGGCCGAATACCACGAGCAGTTCGCCGCCCGCATCATCAAGGCGCTCCAGGAAGGGACCGCGCCGTGGCAGAAGCCGTGGAAGGCGGGCGAGCGCATCCTGCCGCACAACTTCCAGAGCGGACGCGACTACCGGGGCGGCAACGCCCTGTACCTCGCCCTGAACGGGCTGGAGCGCGGCTACGCCGACCCGCGCTGGGGCGGCTACCGCCAGATCCAGGAGGCCGGCGGCCACGTCCGCAAGGGCGAGAAGGGCACGCCCATCCTGTACGTCGACTTCCGGCAGCGGCGCACGGCCCGCGACGAGCAGGGCCAGCCGGTTCGCGACGAGGAGGGGCGCCCCATGCTCGAATGGGTCCAGCGGGACCGGCCGCTGGTCAAGCTCCACTACGTCTTCAACGTCGAGCAGACCGAGGGCCTTCAGCTTCGGCGGCTCCAGGCCGACCCGGCGCCGGAGTGGGAGGGGCACGAGCGCGCCGAGGCGCTGATCAAGGCCAGCGGCGTCCGGGTCGACCACGTGGCCGGCGACCGCGCCTACTACAGCGTGAAGCACGACCGCGTCGTGCTCCCGGAGCGGAGCCAGTTCGCGTCGCAGGACGCCTACACGCACACGGCGCTGCACGAGCTGGGGCACGCCACCGGGCACCCGGACCGGCTGAACCGGCCGACGCTGGTGAACCACGGGGGCTTCGGCACCGAGACCTACGCCCGCGAGGAGTTGCGGGCCGAGATCGCCGCGATGATGGTCGGCGAGCGCCTCGGGGTGGGGCACGAGCCGCGGCACGGCACGGCCTACGTCAGCTCCTGGATCAAGGCGCTGGAGAACGACCCGAAGGAGATCCGCGCCGCGGCCGTCGACGCCCAGCGGATCTCGGACTGGCTGATCTCCCGCGAGCGGGATCGCAGCCTCGGCGACGAGAAGGCGGAGCCGGAGCGGCCGGATGGCGCCGCCGGCCGGGCGCCCGAGCGCGATCCGGAGCGCCCGCCGCCGCCGGTGCCGGAGGCGGGCGGCGCCCCGCGCGAGGAGCACGGGGCCGCGATGCGGGTCCCGGACCGCGTGGCCGAGGCGGCAGGCCCGGCGGCCGGGGCCGGCGGCGCGCCGGCGATGTCCGAGGAGCTGCAGGCCGTCCTTCGCGACGTGGGCGCGGCCGGATACCGGCTGGGGTATCACGCGGAGCTGGACCGGCTGGCGGTCGATCCCTTCGAGAGCGCCAACGCCTTCCTTCCGCGCGACGCCGGCAAGGAACTCCGGCTGGTCCTGCAGCAGGTGCACGGGGACGCGTGCATGCGCGGCATGCACGACCACCAGCGCGGCTTCGACCGCGAGGGCGGCGCGGAAAGCACGGCCGGCGTCCGCGAGGACGCGATCCGGAGCGTCGAGGCGGAGCTGAAGAAGGTGCTGCGCGAGATGGGCGCCGCGGGCTACGACCGCGGCTACGGCGACGCGGCCGCGGGGCGCGGCAGCCCTCCCCCCTGGCGGCGCGGCAGCCCCGCGGACCGCGGGCCGGGGGACGCGGTCGAGTACCTGGTCGGGGACGTGACGGCGCGGGCGTACCGCCGCGGCTTCGACGACCACGTCCGCGGGGCGACCCCCGAGGACGCCGCCGAGCGGCGGCTGCGGGTGGACTACGTCAAGGAAGTGACGGCCATCGGCGGGAACGAGCGGGACGAGCTGCGCTACTCCCCGCGCCGCGAGCGGGCCGGCGACCCGCCGCGGGCGGTTCCCGTGGCGGCCGACGCCTCGCAGCCGGAGCACGACGCGGCGCTGCGCGGCCTGGGGCGGTCCGGGCAGGCGATCGACCCGGCGGCGGCCGGGGACCGCCAGCGCGACAGCGGGCCGAGCCGGTGAGCGGCGGAGTTGGCCCGCGGTTTGCTACGTCCATGAGCGATGCCGGCAACACGAACAGGAGGTAGCGCCATGACGAAGCGGCCGGACGTGTACACGACCCTCGGGCACGAATGCGGATGCTGCGGGCACCGGCACCGGACCGTCCGCGAGGCGGGCAGGTGCCTGGAGGACTACCGGCGGCGGGAGTACTCCGACCGCATCGTGGTGGCCGTCGCCGCCGACGCGCCCTGGCCGCCGGCCGCGGGCCGGTACCTGGACGACGCCGAGCTTGCGGAGCTCTACAGCCGGGCCGGATGATGTGGCGCGACGCCTACTCGTCGGGGCGCGGCGGCGGCGAGCCGCGCGGCGTGGCGCGGCTCGTCGGCGACAGCCCGCCGATGCGCGATCTCAAGGAGAAGATCCCGCGGGTCGGCGGCGCGCCGTTCCCCGTGGTCATCGAGGGCGAGTCTGGCACCGGCAAGGAGCTGATCGCGCGAGCGATCCACGAGGAGGGTCCTCGCCGCGCCGCCGCGTTCGTGCCCGTCAACTGCGCGGTCCTGGGCGACGAGCTGTTCGAGTCCGAGCTGTTCGGGCATGCGAGGGGCGCGTTCACCGGCGCCGCGAACGACCGCAAGGGGCTGCTGGAGCTGTCCTCCGGGGGCACCGTCTTCCTCGACGAGGTGGCCGAGCTGACGCCGCGTGCGCAGGCCAAGCTGCTGCGGGTGCTCCAGGACGGCGAGATCCGCCGCCTCGGCGAGAACCGCACCCAGCGGCTCGACCTGCGGGTCGTCGCCGCCTCGAACCGGCCGCTCGCCGACGAGGCGGCCGAGGGCCGCTTCCGCAAGGACCTCCTCTACCGCCTCCACGTCGTCGGGCTCACCGCCCCGCCGCTCAGGGAGCGCGGGCCGGACGTCGCCCGGCTCGCCGAGCACTGCTGGAAGGGCGTCGCTGCGGCGGCGGGCAGCCGCGCGACCCTGGCGCGCGAGACGGTGGCCGCCCTGGCCGCGCACCCGTGGCCCGGCAACGTCCGCGAACTGCAGAACGTGCTCGCCAACCTCACCGTCACCGGACCCCGCTACGGCCCGGTCGGCCCCGGCGCCCTGCCGGCCGCCTTCCGGACGGCCGCTCCCGCCGAGCGGCAGCCGACGCTCGCCGAGGCCCGCGAGGACCTTGAACGCGCGATGGTCCGCGACGCCCTCGGCCGCCACCGCAGCGTCGCCCGCGCCGCCGGCGAGCTGGGCGTCACCCGCCAGGGCCTCTCGAAGCTGATGGCCCGGCTCGACATCGACCGCTTCAATCCGGGCCGCGACCGCTCGGCCCCGGCGCCCTCGCGGTAGCCCGCGCCGGGACCAGCGCGGCCGGCGCGTCGCAGAAACTGCGACGCCGAGACCCTTCCCGGAGGGAACAATTTGCCGGGAGCGACCCCCGCGACGGGTGCGACAGAGGAGCACCCGTTGCGCCGCAAAACCGCCGGTTTTCGGGGGGTCGCTCCCGGCAATACGGGCGGCGCAATTCGGGCCGCCCGCTCCTGTCGCTACGCGCGATCGGGGCAGCAAGCGCGGGGCCGTTCCGGCGCGGCGGCCCTGCCGGCGCGATGCGACTCGGGCTGCAACAGGGGGCCGGTGTCCGAGTCGCACGCTGGCGCGGCGCATCAAGGCTGCCCGGGCCGGCGCTGGCGGCCCCGGTTGCGGCCTGGACTGTTCGCTGCAGCTCGACGATTCCCCCGCCGGCTCTACCAGCGAAGCGATCCGGTTGCGGCCCCAGTCGAAGAAGGCGAGGCAGCGCGCGAGCGGCTTGCGCCTCGAAAGGCAACGCGACCACCTCAAGGAGCACCACGCCATCAATGGACTTCCGTCCATCCGCCTGCCGAGGGAACGCTCGCATCGCGGTCGTCGGCAAGATCACCCGCAAAACCGAAAAACCCTACCAATTCTGGGGGCGCAAGGACGTGCGGACGTGCGCTAGGATTCGCCGGAAGGTGGGACTGCCCCGCTGAACGAAGACGGGAAGTGCAGCCGCGCCCGGGGCGATTGGAGCCGGCTCGATGGGGGTAGCTTCAGCGGTCTTGGCGTCCGGTTTTACTCGCGATAACTGCCGTTATCGCGAGTAAAGTTCCATTCCCCATAGCAAGACGGCCACGATTCTACACTTGCCGAACGTGATCCGCAAGCCCGCTGCCTCGGACGCAACCTGCTGACACCGCTTGAGTTGTTCGGTTGGCGCCACGCCGCCCTGCGTGACGACGATTCGCGGTCGGCGCGGATCGGAGTGGGGCGCGCTCACATTTTTGCTCGCGATAACTGCACGCCGAGCGTCCGTGACGTGCCCTCGAACGGCAGGCGCACCTCCGCACCCGGCCGCCGCCGCTCGCGGCGTCACGGCCCCGATTCCCCCCGCGCACGCCGTCCTCCTCAGCGCCGCTGCCGCTCGGCCAACTGTGCGGCGCCGCTCCGCCGCGCCAGCAGCCGCTCCCCGTAGCGCTGCACCATGCGCGCGCTCTTCCAGCGCCCCGACTGGAGGATCGCCGGCAGCTCGATGCCGCAGGCGATCATGTCCTGCACCGCCCCGACGCGCGTGCTGTGCCCGGCCAGCGTGTCCGCGACATCGTCGGGCAGGCCCGCCCGCCGGGCCATCCGCTTGTAGATGCGTGGCACCTGGCTCCCGTCGAGCTTCTCGCCGACCGTACCATCCTTGCGGACCGAACGGAAGAGCCGCCCGCCGTCGACGCCGCTGCGGTCGAGCCATGCCTTGACCATCTGCACGCTGTCGCGCGCCAGGTAGAGCATCGCGCCGCGGCCGTCCGGGTCGCTCTTGCCCGAGCGCACGAGCAGCGTCGCCGTCCCGTCGATATCCTCCAATAAATCAGTCACTTCCAGCGACACCAGCTCGGCGCGTCGCAGCAGCGTGTCGTAGCCCACGGCCAGCAGCGCCCGGTCCCGGACATCGATCAACCGGTCTCCTGCGGCCTTCAGCAGCCGGTTCCGCAGCGGCCAGGTCAGTCCCTGCACCTGCGCCTGCCGGCGTCCCCGGCGCCGGTGCATCCGCTGCAGGGCGAACCGGACCGAGGCGCTCTCCAGCGGGTTCGGCTGCCGCAGCGCCTTGTGCAGGGCGGCGATGCTGGACACGTAGCGGCGCACGGTGGCCGGCGTCTTGACGTGCGCCATCTCGTCGACGAAGGCGGCCACCGTGTCGGGGCTGGCCGGGAACGCCGCCCGGAAGTGCTTCCGGCACCACCCCTCGAACACCTGCACGTCGGCCCGCAGCGCGCGTTCCGTGTTGGGGCTGAACGCGCCGCTGGCCGCCTCGAAGTAGGCGGCCAGCGGCTCACCTGCCACTGCGTGTTGATCCTCGTGGAACGAGCGCTCGAACTCCAGCGTCGCGTGCGAACCCAGCATCCAGCGGCCTCCCGATCAGTCGCAAAAGACCGGGATTTTTACTCGCGATAACGGCAGTTATCGCGAGTAAAACCGCCCTGCGAACGCGAGCCGTCCGGCCGTTGCTCGAGAGCAAGAGGGCTGTGACGGTGCCGTGTCCGCGGGGGAGGTCGGGAGGAGAAGCGCCATGTATTCATGTCTCACGCGCGTGCGTGATCTGGTGCGGCCGGCTGTGCCGGTTCCGGGGAACGAGCAGCGGACGCTGAGAACCAGGAGAGGTAGCGACGCAAGGGAGCCTGTCTTGTCCTTCCCTACCCCTGCCTGCATCGGGTATGCGGCAGCGTGCCTGCTGGGTCTCACCCTGCTGCTCGGCGTCGCGCCGGTACAGGCACAGGGCGTCTCCTGCCCCGTCTGGCCTGGGGGGATGAGTCGCTGCTCGACCGCGGCACTGGAGTCCGCGACGCTCAACGGGACGACGCTGAGGCTTGTATTCGACAAGGACCTGTTGGGCACCGAGACGCCGGCGAACGCGTTCACGGTCGACGGGATCGTGCGTGGCGCCAGCGTGCACCCGACTGCGGTGGACATCAATGAATACGCCAGACCCGGCAGTTACGGGGTTTTTCGGATGGTCACACTCGAACTCGGCACGGGCGCGGCACAGAGGCAGACGGTCACGGTGAGCTACAACTCGGGCGCGGCCGGCGACAAGTACCTGAAGGACCTCGGCGGCCTTAGAGTGCAGGGGTTCGCCGACGCGCCGGTGGCCATCGTGGCTCCGAAGCCCGCTACGGGTCTCTCGGTTTCGAACGTGACCGGGACGACAGCCGACCTGTCCTGGACGCTTCCCGCCCAGCCCGCGGGCGTGAGCGTATTCCGCGTGGAAGTTCACGACGAGGGCCTGGACAAGAAGGACCCGGACTTTAGCGCATATGGAGAGGTAGCACTCGCTGGGGACGCGACCTCGCTCACGATAGAGATTCTCCACGGGGGCGTTACTCATCACTACCGCGTCCGGCTCATCACCAACGCCGGCGAGGTGGATTCCTACCTCTCCTGGAAGAGTGATCAGGAGGGTTTGAAACCCGCCACCGGGTTGACGGCGTCGAACGCGACGCAGACGACGGTCGACCTGGCGTGGACGCTGCCCGAACAGCCCGCGTGGGTGAGCGAGGCAGAAGTGCGACAGGAAGTGCAACAGCAGGAGGCGGATGGGACCTGGAGCACGGTGGCGACGCTTGCCAGCGACGCGGCGGCGCACACAGTTACCGGACTGAGCGCCGGGACGGCCTACAGCTTCCGCGTCGGGTTCCAGGTGCCCCCCGGTGTCCACGCGCCGTCAAAACCCGTGTCCGTGACCACACTGGCCGCCGAGAACGCACTCACGGCCTCGTTCCACGACGTGCCGGCCAGCCACGACGGCGAGACGGAGTTCAGCTTCGAGCTGCGCTTCAGCGAGGACTTCCCGGGGCGCCTGCCCTACAGGAAGCTCCGCGACGAGGCGCTGCAGGCGACGAACGGCCGGGTGACGGGCGCGAAGCGCGCGGCGCCGAACCAGAACCAGCGCTGGACGATCCGGGTGCGGCCGTGGTCGTCCGAAGACGTGACGGTGTCGCTGGTGGCGACCACCGACTGCGACGCGGCCGGCGGGATCTGCACGCCCGACGGGCGCCCGCTCTCGAATACGACCTCGGCGACGATCGCCTTCGCGACCGGCGACACGAGCCCGGCGCGGTTTGAGAGCGCCGAGACGGAGGAGGCCGGGCGCGGCGTGATGCTCACGTTCACGAAGGAGATCCTGCACGGGGGCCGCCACACGAGCTACACGGTGCAGGTCGGCGGCGAGCGCCGGACCACGCGGGGAGCCTTCTGGGAAGACAAGACGGTGGGCCTGGTGCTGGCGGAGCCGGTGCGGTGGGGCGAGACGGTCACGGTGGCCTACGCGAAGTCCTCTGACGGCGCGATGCTGCGCGACGCGGACGAGCTGGACATCGAGAGCTTCGGCCCGGAGGCGGTCGCGAACACGGTGGCGAGGCCCGAGAACACCGCCGCCACGGGCGCGCCGACCATCGCGGGGACGGCGCGGGTGGGCGAGACGCTGACGGCATCGACGGCGGACATCGCCGACGCGGACGGGCTCACGGGCGCGGCGTTCGCCTACCAGTGGCTGTCGAACGACGCGGACATCGCCGGCGCGACCGGTGCGGGCTACACGCTGGCCGACGCGGACGAGGGCGCCGCGGTGAAGGTGCGAGTGAAGTTCACGGACGACGCGGGCAACGAGGAGGCGCTGACGAGCGCGGCGACCGAGGCGGTGGCGCCGCCGCGGCCGCCGCTGACGGCGAGCTTCGTGGGCGTGCCGTCCGAGCACGACGGCAAGAAGTTCACGTTCCGGGTGCAGTTCAGCGAGGACCCGGCAGTGACCTTCCGGGTGCTGCGGGACGAGTCGTTCACGGTGACGGGTGGGACGGTGCGCCGGGCGCGGCGTGTGGACGGCCGCAACGACCTGCGGGAGATCCACGTCAAGCCGTCGGGCCACGGGGTCGTGTCGATCACGCTGCCGGCGACGACGAACTGCGACGCTGGCGGGGCGATCTGCACGAGCGACGGGAGGCCGCTGTCGAACGCGAACGAGGCGACGGTGATCGGCCCGGTGGGCATTTCGGTGGCCGATGCGCGTGTGGAGGAGGGCGCTGGTGCGGTGCTCGCCTTCGCGGTCACGCTCAGCCGGGCGGCCACGAGCGCGTTGACGGTCGACTACGCCACCTCGGACGGCAGCGCGCGGGCGGGCGAGGACTACACGGCGGCGAATGGGACGCTCTCGTTTCAGGCGGGCGATACGTCGGGGACGGTCGAGGTGGCGGTGCTCGACGATGCGCACGACGAGGGGGAGGAGACGCTGACGCTGCGGCTGTCGAATGCCTCCAGCGGCCGGTTGGCGGACGGCGAGGCGACCGGGACGATCGAGAACACGGACCTGATGCCGGCGGCGTTGCTGGCGCGCTTCGGGCGGGCGACGGCCGAGCAGGTGGTCGAGCACATCGAGGAGCGGATGGCGGCGCCGCGGCAGCGGGGCTTCCGGGCGCGGTTCGCCGGGCGGGAGTTCCAGCCGGGCAGCGAGCGCGACTTCGCGCTCGGCTTTCTGTCGTCGTTCGCGCCGATGGGCATGGGGCCAGCGGGTGCAGCCCCGATGGGCGGCGCTGCGATGGGCGGTGCGGTCCCGATGGCGATGGGCTCGCACGCGGTAGGCCCTGGCGCCTTCGGCGGGGGCGCGGCCGACATGGGCGGCGCGATGAGCATGATGGGACAACGGCCGATGGGCAGCGCGGCGGCGGTGGCCGGCTACGGTCCGGCGGGCGGCGCGCACGGCGGCGGCCTGTTCGGCTCGGTGGGCATGGGCGGCGACCTGTTCTCAAACTCCGAGTTCGAGCTGAACCGGGAGAGCCGCGGCGGCATCCTGTCGGTGTGGAGTCGCAGCTCGCGGTCGTACTTCAGCGGCCTGGAGGATGCGTTGTCGCTCAACGGGGACGTGCGCACGACGATGGTCGGGGCCGACTTCTCGCGCGGTGCGCTGACGGTGGGCCTGTCGGTGGGCCGCACGCTAGGCCTGGGCGGCTACAGCGGTCCGAGCAGCGGGCAGATGAGCACGTCGATGACCGGGTTCTACCCGTGGGTGGGCTACCAGGTCAATGACAAGGTCTCGGTGTGGGGAGTGACCGGCTACGGCACCGGCGCGCTGAACCTGACGCCGGGCAGCGCCGCAGCGCTGGAGACGGGCGTGTCGATGGCGATGTCGGCGGTCGGGACGCGGGGCGAGCTGATCGGCTCTCGCGCCACCGGCGGGTTCGCGCTGGCGTTCAAGGCCGACGCGCTGTGGGTGGGCGCGGCGAGCGAGCTGCTCGACGGCTCGGCGGGCCGGCTGAACGCCTCGGAGGCGGGGGTGACGCGGGTGCGCACGGCGCTGGAGGGCTCGCGGGGCTTCACCCTCGGCGGCGGCCGGCTGTCGCTGACGCCGAGCGTCGAGGTCGGGCTGCGCCGCGACGGCGGCGACGCCGAAACGGGCGCGGGCATGGACGTCGGCGGCGGCCTCGCCTTCACCGACACCGTCACGGGGCTGTCGCTGGACGTGCGGGTGCGGACGCTGGTGGTGCACCAGGCCGAAGGGTTCACCGAGCGCGGGATGTCGCTGTCGTTCGGGTGGGACCCGACGCCGTCGAGTCCGCTGGGCCTGACCGCGAGGGTGGCCCCGTCGTGGGGCGGGCAGGCGCGTGGCGGGGCCGAGGCGCTGTGGGGTGGCCAGATGGCCTACGGGATGGGCTCGCACCAGATGTACGGGTCCGGCGACCGTGTCGACGCGGAGGTGGGCTACGGGCTGCCGGTGGGCGCGCGCTTCGTGGGGACGCCGCGCGTCGGGTTGACGACGTCGCCCTACGGCCGGGACTACCGGGTCGGCTACGGCCTTGGGGTCCTCGACCGGGCGAACGTGAACTTCGAGCTGGGGGTCGACGCGCAGCGGCGGGAGAGCCCGATGGAAGGCGGGGCCAGCAACGGGTTCATGGGCCGGGCGACGCTCGGCTGGTGAATGTCAGGCGAGACTCCGGCCAACCAGCGTCCGCCAATCACGCCGCCGCCCTACCGGGGCGAGGGCCTGTCGGCCGAGTTGCGCGAGACGGCCGCAGTGCATGCCGCGGTCGAGGCGCTGCGGGCGGCGGTTGACCAGTTGGACGGGGAACCGGGTCGTGACGCCGCCGCGGCCGCTTGGCACGCGGCGGCGGTCGTGCGGTTCCTCTGCTCGGCCTACGGTGGCGCCGTCACCGGGGTGCGCGTGAACGAGGACAGCTTCATCGTGGTCACGGCCACGGTTCCCGCTGACGACGTGATCGATCTGACGATCGCGGTCGGGCCGGACGGCACGTGCGCGTGCAAGGTGAGCACCGCCGACGGCCATGGTGCGTCAGCTGCACCCGACGTTCGCGCGTTCGAGCAGGTTCTGGCGAGCCGGATGGAGGAAGTGGGTGTGCAGGCCCGGAACCGTGCCGGCGGTGGTTGACGGCGAGCCTCTGGCGGCCGGTTCGACCTCGTGAGAGGGCAACACGGCGACGAGTTGCCGGCGCCCACCCACGGCTGGCCGGGGACACGGCAGCGGGGGGCATCAGGCGGGGCGTGACCGGCGGCTCCGCGTCGACAATCGACGGCATCGATTCGGACCCTTCCCCGAGAAATCACTTCACGAGGGAGCGACCACCAGAGGGGCCGCCGCGTGTGATCACACGCGCCCGTCGATGCGCTGGACCCGCCGAAGGCGGGGGGCGCTCCTCTCTCCTCCCTGACCCTGTCTACTGTTCCCGGGGGGCCGGTTGTGGGCGTGCGGTTCCAGGTGGCACGGCCATCGACGGCACGGCCGAGCAGTCGGGGCGGCTGAAAGCGGCGCCTGCTCGGCCGTGGTGGGCCAAACGCGTCCGACCCCTCCTTCAGTTTCGTGTGACCGTACAACGCGAGGTGTGGCGCCTTCCGGACCGTTCTGGGACCGCCCTTGATGCCACCCTCGTCGACGACGCCATCTTCGCGCCCGACAAGTGCATCGATACGTCCATCTGAACCTGGAATTTGCGTCTCGAGCCACGGGTATCCGCTTCCGGCTCAAGGGTCTTCGGCCGTGGATTGGGGCATCCGCAACGCCCTTGTGGACCCGCTCGGCTCGGCGTCTCCCGAACGGACACCACGGCGGCGTATACTCGGCGCGTGCCGAACCGCCACCGACTCTCAGCGCCGTCGACACGGCCGAGCGCGCGTACGTCGACCCGAGTCGGACCGGCCCCGGCGAAGACGAGCGTCCTGCGCGCACGTCGCGTCCGGGAAACGCCCGTCGCTCACCGCAATCCGACCGTGACACGTCCAACGACTCCACTTGCCCGGCCCAGTGCCACCACGCGCATATGACATACAGGTTCAAGGCCGCCCGCATACGTTCACGGTACTATCTACAGGAGGCGAACAAACGCTTCTTCGGGTGGCTGCCGCTTGTCCTGTTTCTTGTCAGCTTTGCCCTCTTCTCGATCGTGTTCTTCCCTGCGATCGTGCATCGCCTTGCAGATCGGCTCACCCATCAGCCCGAACAGCTCACGTTGGCTGGCCGCGTGTTCGTCAGTTCCAATGATGCCGCGCGCAAATCGCCGGCGCTGGCGAAAGACGTGCGGATTGAGATCGGTGGCTTCGCTACCACCACCGATGCCGCTGGCGCCTACCGACTACAATTTTGGACTCCGCAGCGCCACAGGGTTACCGTAGTACTGCGATTAGGTGACACAACCACGATAAGACTGCTCCGGCTACCTTCAACCGGCGACCAGTGGACTCGCGATTGGGTTCTGGAAGATCAATGAGCAACACCTTCGACATCTGCGTCGTGGGCCTTGGCCCGGCCGGCCTCGGCGTTGCCCTCCGTCTAGCGGCTCTACCGCACATCCGTATCCTCTGCGTCGATTCGGGACCCACGGTGCAAGAGCGCTACTGCTCATTGCTCGATGAAGGCCCATGCCGGTGGGCGCGTCCGTGTGAAATGATCTCCGGTCTGGGTGGAGCCTCCGTTCTATCCGGCGGCAAGCTCAGCCTCTTTCCGGCCGGCCGCAGTATGGCCCCGTTCGTCGGCGGCCGGTCTCAAGCCCGTGCTCTGCTCACGGACGCACTTAACACACTAAGCGAGTACGTCCCCCTTATTCCGCCACCTCCCGGTACATCACTTGCGGCGACCGAGAAGGACTTCCGCCACTCTGGCTTTGTCTTCCGCCACTATGCTAGCTATCGATACAGCCGATCCGACTTGGTCTCTGGGATTCGCAAAATGGGTGCCTACGTCCAATCCTTCGGCCACGAAATTGCGTTACTCACAACGGTAGACGACATTGTCCCGGCAGGTGACAAGTTGTCACTCACGTTGCGCGCCGGCGACCAAACTCGCGTCGTTCGCGCATCGCGCGTCGTACTGGCGACCGGACGTTCAGGTGCAGGCCTGATGTCGCGACTCGCCACCAAGTTCCCGGGAGTCGGTCATCTAGGTCGATATGATGTCGGAGTACGTCTGGAGTTTCCATACAAGTGCTGGAGTGAGATCGACCGGCATCACAATGACTTGAAACTCGAGTTCGGCAGTGCCAGAACGTTCTGTGTGTGTACGAACGGTAGCTTGGCACCGTATCGTGTTGATGACTCTTTCCTCCTGGAGGGGTACTCCGAGCCCGCGAAGACCACCGGCTTGACGAACCTCGGGATCGTGATCCGGGTACTCAACCGCAAACCCGAGTTCTTTCGGGACATTCTGGATCGAGTAGCCGCGGTAAGTGGCGGGCGACCAGTGCGGGAATCTCTGCCTGCGTATCTCGGCGAGGGCAGGGGGCCGAATCAGGGAATGCGTTCCTCGATAACCTTCTGGCGAGCTGGCCGAGTTTCTATGTGCTATCCCACGGACGTCGCTCCTACTATTCGAGCGGCAGTCTATGAGTTTGCCCAGGCGTTTCTGCCCCGAGCCGAATGGGACCGCGTCGCGGTGTTCGGGCCAGAGGTTGACTATTACTGGCCGACGATGGAGGTTCACGCCGATTTCCGTACAAACGTAGAGCGAGTGTTTATGATTGGCGACGCCACTACCCGGTTTCGGGGCATACTTCAAGCCCTGGCGTCTGGCCTACACACCGCGGCTGTTGTGAGGAGGGACATTCAGAATGCAGCCTGAGCGCTATATCATGGATGTGCTGTACGGCCGGATCCGGCTGCCGAAATACATATGGCGCATACTGCCGTCACCGGAGCTACAGCGTCTCCGTGAAGTACGACTGTGCAACATCAACTCCCTGTGTCTGACTGGAGGCGCGAACATCAACCGCTATGAGCATGCGATAGGAACGACACATTTGGCGCTGGAGTCCCTGAAGAACTGGCCGACACTGGTGTCCCGACAGAGTCAGAATCAGATCGCATTGGCCGCACTCCTGCACGATATCAATAGCGGAGCTTTCGGGCACTCCGTCCAGTACGTTATCGACTCCGCAGGTTTCGAGCACCAGTCCGTAGGTCATATGTTTGCGGCGGTCGATCGGTCGCCAGGATTCTCGTACCAGCAGGCGGCGCTCGAACCGGTGTTCTTCGGTATGCCTAAACACTTGCATACTCTCCTGGATGTGGACACTGCGAAAGCGATCAGTGAACTGGTTGCCGGGGGCGGTGAGTACGGCGCATTGATTTCCGCTGACATGGATGTCGACAATATCGATAACGTGTTTCGGCTTGCGTACCATATTGGAACGTCGCGTGACACAGAGACGCCGCTCAGGCTGGCCCAATCCATGTGGGTCGATTCGGGGGAAGTGACGGTTAGCCGGCACGCGATATCACTTGTCGAGCGGTGGCAGTCAGTGAGGAAGCGCCTGTACGAGTTTCTCTTGCTGAATCCGGATGAGTTCAGCGCGAAGTGCATGTTGGAGCGGGCCCTTATGGAGAGCGCGCCAGAGGAGGACTTCCTGTGGCACGACGTGGATTTTGAACTAGTGAAGAGATTGGCGGCGGGATCGTCTGATAGCAGTTTTCTCGCATCGCGCCTCATGGTGGGGAATCTGTACGGTTGCTTGGGAGTCTACGCGAGCAGTGACATTGGGTGTCATGAGTACTTGGCACGCAGCGCGGACCGTAGGAGTTTGGAGTCGGCGCTCTCGAAGGCGCTTCGAGCAACGGGGCTCACGCCACTGAATAGCGCGGTGGCGAGGGTGCATACGATAAAGGACGTGGGGAAAACAGAACGACGCGTGGTAGTACGGACAGAAGATGGCGAGGCTGTGAGCCTCGGCAACAGTAGTCGTTGTGTGCTTATCGGTGTCTTTCTGGAGAATCGACACCTGAGTATGGATGGCCTCGACGCTGACATCGTAGCGAATCCCGTTGTTCAGCGTGCGGTGCTCGGGGAGGTTTCGGCGCTGGTCGGACCAGTGGTGTCCCGAGGGCTATACGTCGAGGGCTCTCACGAGTTTGCGTAATGGCTGCGGGGAGCGAAGAGCGGCGGGCGTTGATCGTATTGTCGAATATCGACTGGAGCTTCGACACGCCTTTGTACTCACGCACGCACAACAGAATGCTCTTTGACTGCCGCAAGCATCACTGGTATCCGGCGACATTTGTTCCGGAGATCCCCTATTCGCTAATCGAGGTTCTGTCGACGCCGGGACAAGTGGTGTACGACCCGTTCGGCGGAATTGGGACCACTGTGATGCAAGCACTGGTTCTCGGTAGGAGGCCATATAGCATTGAGAGATGCAAGGTGGCGGTGGAGTACGTGCAGTCCGTTTGGAGGTTGTTGGATCGGCGTACGGACATTGCGACGGTACGACGGTCGCTAGAGGAAGTACGGGGTCGGTACGACGGAGGTCGGGGTTACGTCGCGGAGTTTCTTGAGGTCGACGAAGAGTACGGGGGGCTACTGCAGCGCTGGTTTAACGAGGATACGTTTAACGAGGTGGCGTTTCTCATTCTGGAGGAGCGACGTCAAGACGACGGGGTGGTGCGCGCAGCCATTCGAGTGGCGCTATCGGCGACGTTGAAGGCGGTCGCGGCTCAAGACAAAGGGTGGGGGTGTATTGCTGACAACGTGCGTCCGAAGGCCGAGCAGCTGGGGAAGACGCGGCACGCGGTGAGTCGGTTTGCGCGGAATGGCGCGGTGCTGTTGCGGGAGATTGAGGCGGCCCGTTCCTGCATGGGGGAGGAGGCGCTGGATTTCGTTGGAAGCGTCGAGATTGCCGACCACGTGAGGCACGGCGACTCGCGGACTGACCGTATGGTCACGACGGGGAACGTTGACCTCGTCGTGACGTCGCCTCCGTACCCAAACATGACGGACTACGCCACGTCGCAACGATTGTCATACTACTTGTTAGGAGCTAAGCCGGACGAAGACTTTAGGTCGGAGATTGGAGCTCGGAGGCGGCGCAAGAGAAGCGACGCCTTAGATGGGTACCGGGACGACATGCGGGCGGCACTGGGGTTGGTGGTTGAGCAGATGCGGGAAGGGGCATATGCCTGTTTTGTGATGCCGACCTTCGCGGTGGACAGGGTAGACAATCAGCGCCGTCGACGGGTGGTGGACGAGTGCTTGGCGACACTCGTGGAGAAGGGACTGACGCAAGTGCACCAGTTGGAAAGGGTGTTGCCGGTCCGTAGAAGACATCACAATCAGCATTGGACGAGTCTAGAGCGCGAAACGATCCATGTGTACCGAAGGGGCTGTCGTGATGTATGACACATTGGTGATTACCGGTACGGGTGGCGCTGGCAAGACGACGGTCGCGAGAATGCTGAGTGAGAGGAGGAGGAGGTTTGAGGTTGTACAAGCGGTGACGACAAGACAGCGAAGGGAGGACGACATAGATGGCCAGTATGAGTACGTGGAGATGCAGGAGTTCGGGAGGCTTCGCGGTGGAGGTGAGTTGCTGATTGAGGCAAGGTATCGCGAGCAGTCGTATGGTGTACGGCGAAGCGCGGCTGAGAGCGTTCGAGGCGGGGGAGGTATCCCGGTTCTTGTGATTACACCGGAAGCGGCGAGACGGGCTGTTTCCGACGATCCGTTCCAGGATGCGGATTGGCGACCCCTCGTGGTGTTCATCGATGCGAAGGACGGGGTTCTCGACAGACGCATTGAGGCACGCGGCGTGGATGCGAGGTCGGAGCATGATCAGCGAGAAGCGGACAGGGTGTTCGGGAGGTACGCGACCTACACAGTGCGCGCAGGCAGTCCGGAGGAAGTGGCCGACTTGATCGCCGGTCTGTGGACAACCCGCGACCGGAGCGGAGTACTGCCGGGGCCGCTTATTGCGCGGCTGCTGGCGTGCGGTACGCTCCTCGAGAACGCGGAGCCGAGCAAGGTGGAGGGGGCATCATACGACTTGCGGCTTGGCGACGAGTATTTCTACGGCGGGCAGATTCACAGGCTGTCGGACGAGGAACCTATTTTGACACTGGAGCCGTACGATTACGCGATTGTGACATCACATGAGGTTGCGGACTTGCCGAGAGAGGTTTCCGGTAGGTTCGACTTGACCGTTGGACTGTTCTGCCAGGGAGTTATTTTGTCGAATGGGCCACAGGTAGATCCAGGCTTTCGGGGGCCGTTGTTTTGCTTGCTCTTTAATACGTCGAGTAGCCCGATTCTACTGAAGCGACGACAGCACTATGCGACTATTGAGTTTCACAAGGTGTTGTGGGCGACGGCCGGTTATACTGGGCACTATCAGGCGAAGACGCTGATAGACTACTTACCGACTAATGCTGCGCGGGGGGCAATCAACGAGTTGAAGCGCGAGCTCGAAGAAGTACGTAAGGAGTCGAAGGGTCTTCAGGGGACAACTTGGGCGATCCTGTCGCTTGTATTGGCAATGATTGCGGTTTTTGTGTCGTTCCGTTGAATACGCCGTGATGTTTGGGGTGCGGGGGAGAGTGGTTGCGACTGGAAGGAGTCGATGGAGTGGCTGCTTGGAGGGTTCGCGGCGGAGCGGACGAAACTGGTCGCGCGGGGGTCGCGGTAAAAGCGCGGGGAGCGGCGGACAGGTTGGCGGGCGCGATGGCGGTTGTTTGCCTTGGGAACGGGGTGTATGAAGGGTGGTCCGGTGGTCCAACTGTATGTTGAGTCTGCGATGGATGATGCGGTGACAGTGTGCACCACACGCTCGGGAAGGTCGCCCAGGGTTGTGTTCGTCCTCGGTGGACCTCTCGTGGAACAGCGCGTGTGTTGCGCTTCGATGCGGGCGTCACTGACATCGGATCCACAGACCTCATTAGTCGACACGGCGCGCGATAGGAGTTGGTTAGTGGAGGCGGAGAACGCCTGGTGTCTGGTGCCCGCAGGCCGGGCGAGGCTTGGTCGACGCGACGCTGTGGGCGTGCGCGGTCGGGGCCCAGACCCGCGGCCGGGCAGGAGGGCAACGGTCGCGGCTCGGGGTTGGTGGGCGGGCGGGGTTCAATCCGGGGCGACAAGGTTCAGTGAGGTTGACGCGAGACAGTTGCCCTCGGGATCGAGGACTAGGCCGAAGGCGATGCCTTCGGCGTGCACGGCCCGAGAGGAGTTTCGTCGATCGCCGACATCACCGTTGATCTCCTGAACTGACGCGGGCATTTGCTGGTATACAAACGTGTGCGTGTATAGCCCGGGCGATTCGAAGGAGCGCAGAACCAGCTGATCCATGGCTGTTTCGGTGAGCGTGTCGAGCCAGATCGTTGTGATGTCACTAAGGACGTTTTCGGGAAGGCCCTGGTCGACGAAAAGGAGGGTCGGGGGGTCGATAGAACGCTGGAGCGTTAGGTACTCGGAGGCGTCCCAGACATCTTGTTCGTCAAAGAACTCCTCATAGCGCGCCACGTAGCCGGCGCCGCGGCCGGGTGGAGTGGGAACCGAGATGACATGCCAGATGTAGGCGGGCAGATGTGTGGCCCGGGCGGGGCGCGGTAGGGTGGACACCAACTCGATTCGATCTTCGGGTTGGTTGCCCAGCGTGTAGGTGTTGCCAGGGTACTGCTCGTCCGTGGTTCGGTACGCGTACGGCCAGGTGCCATACCGCGGCTGTTCCGCGGGGGCCAACTCGCGCAAGGGTGCGAAGCTGACACGAAACGTCAACCCGCTGCCTCGGACGGGGCGACAGATGCGACTAAAGTTCGTAAGTGCGTCTAACTCCTGGAGATCCGCCGTCGCAGGGAAGAGGATCATCACAGCGGTTAAGGCGATAGCCGGAGGCACAAGAACATACCGCGTCCAGGTCGTTAACTTCATGGCTCCCTCCGCTCGGCTCTTGCGGCCATGCCGACGATGGCCTGCCAGTTCTCCGACGTGTCTTCTTCGGAATATCGTACGCTTCCGGCACGTCGCAGCGATTGTGTCAGACCCTCCCAAGCCGCAGTCCACTCTGACGACGAGGTGTCGGCGTCGCGCCGGATTCGCACAGACGATAGGAATAGGAGGGAGCGAGCGCCGATGTACGCTTCGTAGCACTGACGCTCCCGTAGTGTAAGCGTTTCCTTGTCGCCAAGTGTACGAAGCTGACGGTCGGAAGCATTGCACTGCGCCTGCATCAAGCCGAGCTGGCTACTCATCTGGGAGATCGCCTCTGCCTGCGCCATTCGCTGCTCGGTGAGGCGTTGTTGTGCGACGCGCTCCCGCTCGTTTGCCTGCCGCTCGACCGCTTCTTCCGCGTCGGCGGCGCGCGTGTACCATGCCCAATAGCCGCTGGTCATGGCGATTATCAGGACGAGAAGGGCCTGAATGCCGCTAATCCACAGTTTGGCCCACTCTTGTTGCTCTGTCGGCATTGGTCACCTGCCTTCCGGGACGCGTTGTGGCGGGCGTTGGTCGGAAAATCCAAGACGCCGGCGGCCTGGGCGGTGTCTGCGGGGGGACGCATGGCCAAGCCTCCAAGAGACTTGGCGCGCGCGGTGAACGGGCGCGGGAGGTGCGAAACGGGGCGAAGCTGCCCGTAGCGTCTCGCAAGCTGGGGCGGTGGCCGCCCAACTCCCAACGCGCATAGGCGCTTCCTTTATACACCCGATTGGGTGGCGGGCGCACCATGACGCTTGGTCGACTCGCGAGGGAAGGCTCGAAGGTGACGGGGTCGGGGCGTTGGGCCCGGGACGCGACTGAGATCGGGCGATTCTGTGATCGACACGCGGGTCAACCCCAGGGGCGGTTTCGTGGGCGACCTGCTGGAGAAGAGTTGAGGCATCGAGGCCGGGTGGTTGTCCCCCGAGCCGGGGGGGTGGTGCTAGCCTTCGGATGGCAATCGTCGTCGCAGGGAAAGGGATCGGTAGCGTCGGGGTCGCTACGACGCACCGCGCGATACAGGAACGCCCCGTCCTCGTGGCCGGAGTTGCTGCGGTACGGCGCGGACGCGATGGAAGGCTGTTACGCAGCGGTGGCGACGGGCGAGCCGGACGACGTCCCGGGCTTCCGGGAGAAAACGTCGGCGCAGGCTGGGGCCAGGTGGGTCAGGCGATCGTCGAAGCCGGCTCAGGGATGGCCCGAGGGCACCCAGGTGAGTGGCTGCCGAAAGGAGGTCGTCGGGTGGTGGCATGCTCGTTCCCCGGGGAGGAGTACTGCCAGCCGTACTGCCAGCCGTTTCGTGTGCTGCCTGCCGTTTTGTGACCCGTTCGGACCGGCAGGGAATTCCGTTGTGGTCAACAAATACGGGGCATATTGGGTTTCCCGGCAAATCCAGAACGGGTTCGAAGCCCGGCGCTCTATCCAGCTGAGCTACGGGCGCGCAAGCAGCCATACTACCACGCAGGCGCTACGCCTCGTAGGCGAAGGCCGCCTCGAGGCGCGCCGGCTCGGCGGTCCGGAGTCCGGCCCAGAGATCGCCGATCCGCGCGAGCCGCCCGAAGATGGACCGTAGCGTGAAGTCGTGCGGGCGGAGTCCCGCCGCGACTCCCTCGTGCACTTCCGTCCAGGTGAGCGGCGTCGACACGCCGGCGAACGGGCTGGCGCGCGCGCTGTAGGCGCAGGCGAGCGTCTTGCCGTAGATGTTCTGCAGGTAGTCGATGTAGACCGCGTCCGGTTGGCGCTGCCTCACCAGCCGCTCGACGGTGGCCGCCGCCGGGTGCGCGCCGGCCACGACGGTGGCGACAATCTGGCAGAAGATCATCCCCGCCTCGTACGGTGTGTCGGGGGGTAGCGGAATGAAGATGTGCAATCCCGCGGAACCGGACGTCTTGGCGAAGCAGGGCACGCCGAGGCGGTCGAGCTCGTCGTGCAGCCAGCACGCGACGTCCAGCACCCGGTCGAAGGAGGCCTCCGGCATCGGGTCGAGGTCGAGCGCGACCAGGTCCGCCGTCTCGATGTCCGGCAGCGTGGAGAACCAGGGATCCTGGGAGATCACCGCAAGCTGCGCCATGTAGAGCAGGGTCTGGAGCCGGCCGCCGACCAGGTACGGCACCACCGAGGCCGGCTTGTTCGGGCTCTCGCGGACTGTCGCCACGCGCAGGCCGTCCGGCAGTGGGTCCGGAGCGCGGTGCTGGTAGAACGACTTGCCCTCGACGCCGTTGGGGAAGCGTTTCATCACGAGCGGCCGGTCCTCGACGACGGGCAGCAGGTACGGGGCTGCGCGGAGATAGAAGCGCAGCAGCTCACCCTTGGTGATGCCGGGTCCGGGCCAGAAGACCTTGTGGAGGTTGCCGATGGGGACTCGCGCGCCGTCGCGCAGGACGAGGGTCCCGCGCCGGCGGCTGCGCTCCAGGTCCTCGAGCTGCGCCAGGAGATCGTCGGCCGCCGGTTCCGGATGCACCGGGAGAACGGGAGGTTGCCGGTCGCCGCGGTTGCGCCGCCCGCGGCGGTTCGCGGCCGTCCCTGCCGCTGCCGCCTCCGCTCCCGGCCGCGCCGCGCGGGTTCGAGTCCCGCGCTTCGACATGTCGGCCTCGATGGTCGACCGGCGGGGGGCCGGACGGGGCGGCGGTGTTGCGGGCGAGGTGGAAGTCCGTTCGGGGGTGCGGGCAACGGGTGGACGTCGGGCGGGAAGCCGCACGTCCGCTGCCCGCTTGTCGTCCCGCAGGCCGTCGTAGACGGGATGCCGGAGCACGCCGTCCCGCGTCCACTGGCTGAACGACGTTTGCACGACGAGGACCGGCTCGACCCAGTGGCGCTTCTCGGACGGCTTCGGATGGACCAGCTCGACGAACGGCGATGCGTCCGTCTCCAGCGGTGCGAGCAGTCCGGCCAGGCGGTCGAGCTCGGCGTCGCTGAAGCCGGTTCCCACCTGACCCGCGAAGACGAGCGGCGCGGACCGTGACCGGCGCCTCCCTTCCGTGTAGTAGCCGAGCAGCAGCGCGCCGAAGTGACGGCGCGACCCGCGCGGCGCGGTCCAGCCGCCGACCACGAGCTCCTCCGTGTGGGTGAACTTCAGCTTCTGCCACGACGGGCTGCGGCTGCCGGAGGCGTAGCGCCCGTCCGGCCGCTTGGCGATTATTCCCTCCCAGTCGTTCTCCAGGCCCCGGGACGCCAGCTCCACGCCGTTGCCGACCGTGCTGTCGACCAGGCGGACCAGATCCGAGGCGTTGGGCGGCAGCGCGCGTTCCAGGCGCCGCCGCCGTTGTGTGAAGGGGAGGGGACGCAGGTCGTGGTCGCCGTCACGCAGCAGGTCGAAGACCAGGAGCGCGGCCGTGACGTGGCGGACCGCGGCGCGGACCGCACCGCCGGTGGCGTGGAGGCGTTCCTGGAGGTGCTGAAACGGCAGTGCCGCTCCGTGTTCGTCGGTCGCCACGATCTCGCCGTCGAGCAGTAGCGGCCGACCGAGCCGATCCGCCAGCGTTGCCAGTGCTTCGACCAGATCGGGGAACTGCACGGTCTTGTCGCGGCCCAGCCGCGTGTAGATGCGGGGAGCATTGCTGCCGTCCAGCGCGACCAGGGCGCGAATGCCGTCGTACTTGGGCTCGAAGACGAGATCCGGCCTGGCGAGGAGTCGTGCGTGCGAGCTCGCCGGCGCCGATTCGGCCAGCATCGGCCGTACGTTGCGGGGCTTGTCGCGCCACACCGCGGGCGCCGGTTGCCGCTTGCCGGTCGGTTTGGGCACGAAAGCTACCAGCATACGGGAATCAGCGACTTCCCCCAGGGACTCCTCGGAGCTTCTCGTGCCGATATAGTCAATGGAGCAGAGTAAGGAGCACGACCGATGGCCGCACGTCCGACTTGGAAGGGCTACCTGAAGGTGAGCCTGGTGACCGTCCCGGTGCGGGTGTTTCCCGCCACCAACGCGACCGGCGTGGTCCGGTTCAACCAGTTGCACGCCGAGTGCCGGACGCGCATCCGCCAGAAAAAGTGGTGCGAGGAGTGCGACCGCGAGGTCGACAAGTCCGAGATCGTCAAGGGCTACGAGTTCGAGAAGGGCCGCTACGTAGTCGTCGACGACGAGGACATCGCCAAGGCGAAGCCCGAGTCGACCCGCATCATCAACCTGCTCCGGTTCGCCGACGTCGATTCGATCGACCCCATCTACGTCGAGCGCCCCTTCTACCTCGCGCCGGACGGCAAGGTGGCGGCCGACGCCTTCGCGGTGCTGCGCGAGGCGCTCGAAGGCAAGGCGGGCATCGGCAAGCTGGCGCTCCTGGGCCGCGAGTACCTGGTCGCGGTGCAGCCGCGCGAGAAGGGCCTCCTGATGCTCACGTTGCGGGCGGCCGGCGAGGTGCGCCGGATGGCCGCGATCGACGAGCTGGAAGACCTGCCGGAGACCGTCAACGACGCCGAGGTCCAGCTCGCCCGGCAGGTGATCGGCACCTTCGCGGGCGACCTCGACCTGTCGGAGTTCACCGACGAGTACCAGAGCGAGCTGCGGCGCATCATCGACGCCAAGGTCGCCGGCGAGGAGGTGGTCGAGACGGAGGCCGACTCGCCGGCCAAGGTCGTCAACCTGATGGAGGCGTTGCGCAAGAGCCTCGATCAGGTCAGCGCGAAGAAGAAGAAGCCGGTCAAGGCGCCGGCGAAACGGGGCGCGAAGACGGCGGCCAAGCGGACCTCGCGGGTGGCGGCGGGCGCCGAGGACATGGCTGCGACGGCGGCGCCGGTTCGTAAGCGCAAGCGCGCGTGAGCCGACGGTGACCCGCTACGGGAAGATCGCGCCGGAACATCGGACGCCGGAGTTGCCGGAGAGCCGGCAGGAGCGGATGGCGGCGCGGGCGGTTCACGTGTGGAGGTCGGACTTCGCCTGACGCCGCACTGCGGAGGAGGCTGCTCCGAGGATGCGTCGGCGCGTCCAGCCGTTCCGAACCTGAATCACCCTTCCTGCTACGGCGACAGATCGAACGCCGCCATCTGCCGCGCGTTCCGCACCAGGATGCGCCCGTCCGCGATCGCCGGCACGTTCCAGGTCTTGCCTTCGATCGCGGGGAAGCCCGCCACTTCCTCGTGGCCGTCCGGCGTGGCCCGCACCAGCACGAGATCGCCCCGCTCGGTCAGCACGATCAGATGGTCGCCGGCGGCCAGGAGCTGGCCGTGGCCGTAGCGCCCGGCCTTCCACATCAGCTCGCCGGTCGCGGGGTCGATGCAGGCGAGGATCGACTCGTCCAGCCCGTAGATGTAGCCGTTGATCAGCACGGAGCTGCTGAACTTGTTCTTCATGCGGTTCGTTTCCCAGACCGTCGCCGCGGCGAAGCGGTCGCCGTCCGGGATCAGCTCGACGAGCGCCGCGCCCTTGCCGTAGCCGGCCGAGAGAAAGATCCGCGTGTCGCCGATGACCAGCGGCTGTGCGATGTTGGGCACGACCCGTACGGTCCAGGGATACTCCCACAGCAGGGTGCCGTCCGACGGCAGCAGGCCGGCGGCCCGCTCGGCGGTTACGACCACGATCTGCCGTACGCCGCCCAGCGTCGCCAGCATCGGCGACGTGTAGCTCTGCACGTCGTCGAGCGCGTGCCAGACGACGTCGCCGGTCAGGCGGTCGTAGGCGGCGATCGACCAATCGCGGGTGCCCCCCGGCTGGACGATGACGAGGTCGTCGACCACGAGAGGGGTGCCGGACATCGCCCAGGGCAGGTTGCGGGCGCCGGCGTCGTCCAGGATGTTCCGTTCCCAGAGGACGCTGCCGGTGGCGGCCTCCAGGCAAACCAGCCGGCCGGTCGCGCCCAGCGCGTAGAGCCGGCCGTCGTGCCATGTCGGCGTAGCGCGCGGTCCCGGGCCACCCATCGATTCCCTGAAGTGCGCGGGCCAGGAGTACGTCCAGAGCTCGGTTCCGGTGTCGATGTCGTAGGCCGCAACCACTTCCTCGTCCCGGCGCTGCTCGATGGTGAAGGCCCGCCCGTCGGCGATGACGAACGACGCATAGCCGGCGCCGACCGGCTGGATCCACAGTGGCTCCAGCCCGGAGGCGGGCCAGGCCGTGCGGATGGCGGTCTCGGTGTACTGGCCGTCGCGGAATGGGCCGCGGAAGTCGGTCCAATAGGCTTCGTGCCGGGGTACGGCCCGCGCCGGCGGGTCGATCTCGGCGGCGCCTTCCGCGGCGGTCGCCGGGGCGGATCTTGTCGTGTCGGACGAGGTGGCGGGGGCGGCTTCCGGGAGATCGTCCGGAACCGGCAGGCCGCTCGTGTCGGACCCGCCGGCGCGGTCGGCCTCCAGCGCGGCGTAGTGCGCGTCGGGTGCGCCGAACGAAAAGAGCGGCCGCATCCCGTTGCCGGCGAACTCGACCTGCATGTCGAAGGCGACGACCAGGAATCCCACGATACCCGCCGCGAACGCGGCGAGCACCACGACGGCGGCCAGGGCACGCAACAGCAGGGTGGTCATGAGCCGGCTCCCGTTGCCCTGGCGCGCTCCTGCAGGCAGGCGAAGAAGCGGTCCATCATCATCTTCGATACGCCGCCCAGCAGCCGCTGGCCGACCCGGGCGATGGTGCCGCCGACCTGTGTCCTGCCGGTCACCGCCACGCTCGTTCGAGCGCCGCCGTCGGCTTCGGCCAGCGAGACGTTCGCCGAGCCGTTCACGAAACCGGGCTTGCCCTTGCCCTCGACGACCAGCGTGTAGCCTGCCGGCTCGTCCTTGTCGGACATGCGGACCGTGCCCTCGTAGCGCCCGGTGATGGCGGCGATGCCGATGGTCAGGATGGCCCGGTAGGTGTCGTCGCCGGTGGGTTCCATCGCTTCGCAGCCGGGGAGGCAGCCGGCGATGACCTGCGGATCGATCAGCAACTCCCAGACCCGTTGCCGGGGCGCGTCGAACGTGTAGGTGGCCGAAACTTCCATCTGATGAGCATACAGAGAATCCGTACGGCCGGTGCAACGGCCGCCGTGCCGCGGGAGCCATGTGCAGGCGCGCCGCCGAGTCGGCGCCGGTCGAAGCCGTGCGAGCGGGGATGGCCCGTTTCCCTTTCTCGACGGATCCGGCCAAAGAAACCCAACCCGACCGTGCGGGGAACGCGGAGATTCGGCGGCGGTCATGCCGCCGGCCTGTTCGGATCGGGGGCGGCCTGAATCGGGGCGTGGCGCCGGGCCGGACGGTGCGCCGGCAGGCTGTTCAGATGGCGGGCCAGCGCCTCCAGGCTGGCCAGGTTGTGGACCGGCAGGAAATCGTCGATGCACGGCAGCGCGGCCTGCATGCCGCGGGTCAACGGCACGTAGTCGGGCGATCCGAGGAGCGGATTCAGCCAGATCAGTCGATGGCACGAGCGCTGCAGGCGCGCGATCTCCGCCCGCAGCCGATCGGGCTCGCCACGGTCCCAGCCGTCGGATATCAGCAGGACGACGGGGCCCTGCCCGCGGACCCGCCGCGTCCACTCGACGTTGAACGTGCGCAGCGCGTCGCCGATGCGCGTGCCGCCGCCGAAGTCGGCGATGGTGCGGGGCAGCCGGGGTACGGCGACCTCGGCCTTGCGCGTGACGAGCTGCCGGGTGACGCGCGTCAGCCGTGTCGCGAAGACGAACGACTCGACCCGGCCCAGCCGCCCTCCGCCCGTCAGCGCGTGCACGAAGTGCAGCAGCATCCGGCTGTAGCGCTCCATCGAGCCGCTGACGTCGCAGAGCAGGATCAGCGGCCGCCGCTTGGTCTTGCGCCGCCGCTCCGGCAGGTCGATCAACTCGCCGCCGTAGCGCATGTTGGCGCGCACCGCGCGGCGGAGGTCGAGCGCCGGGCCCCGGCCGGGCGTCCAGCGCTTGGACGTGCGTTCGCCCAGATCCCAGTCGAGGTCGGCCATCATCCGCTCGGCCGCGGCCAGCTCGTCCTCGGTGAACTGCTCGAAGTCCTTTGCGTACAGCGACTCGCGATCGCTGTAGCTGAGCACCGCCATGCGTTCCACCTGGTAGCTGGTCCGGCGCTCGCCGCCCTCGCCCTCCGCATTGGACTCCGGCGCCTCCGATTCGTACTCCGGCGCCCCCGATCGGCGTTTCTCGCCCATCGCGCTCAGGTCCTTCTCGGTCCAGTCGCCGTGCGGGCGGCGCCAGAACACGCGGAAGGCCTCGTCGAACACCCGGAGATCTTCCGCGCGGTGGATGAGCAGGCTGCGCAGCGTGTGGTAGAAGTCCGCCCGCCGCCCGACGTCGACGTGCGAGAGCGCCGCGGCCACGTCACGCGCCCGGCCGGCCTGCACGTCGAGCCCCAGCCGGTGGAGCAGCCGCGTGAAATGCAGCAGGTTGTGGAGGAGGAAGGACACTAGGAGTCCGTGGTGAAACCCCGCGTCGCACCGAGAGCGGCGAGGCGCCCGCGTGGCAAGGCGCGACGAGGAAGCATACCCTTCAGGCGCGCGCCGGCGCATCCGCTCGGGCCGGTCGCGCCCCCGGCGTCTTCGCCCGGTTCAACATCTGCTGAATCTGCTCGCCGCGGACGTTCTGCATGTCCTCCTGCGTCTTCAGGACGATGCCGAGCGTGCGGTCGATGGTCGACGCGTCGAGCTCCTGCTTGTCGAGCGCCACGAGCGCAGCCACCCAGTCGAGCGTCTCGGAGACGCCGGTGACCTTGTAGAGGTCGGCCTGTCGCAGCTCCTGCACGAAGCCGGTCACCTGCTCAGCGAGCGCGGCGGGCGCCTCGGGCACCTTCGTCGTGATGATCCGCAGCTCCTTGTCGAAGCTGGGGTAGTCGATCCAGGCGTAAACGCAACGCCGCTTGAGGGCGTCGTGCAGCTCGCGCGTGCGGTTCGACGTGATGATGACGACCGGCGCCGCCGCCGCCTTGATCGTGCCGAGCTCGGGGATCGTGATCTGGAAGTCCGAGAGCAGCTCCAGCAGGTAGCCCTCGAACTCCTCGTCGGCGCGGTCGAGCTCGTCGATCAGGAGTACCGGAGGGCGCTCCCGCTGCCGTAGCGCCTGCAAGAGCGGACGCTCGATCAGGAAGTCGGGCCCGAACAACTCGCGAGCCCGCTCGCGGCGGTCGCGCGTTTGCTCGCCGGCCGCCTCGCCGAGCCGGATCTCGATCAGCTGCCGCGCGTAGTTCCACTCGTAGACGGCGTGGGTGACGTCGAGTCCCTCGTAGCACTGCAGCCGGATGAGGTCGGCGCCGAGCGCGGCGGCGAGGACCTTGGCGACCTCGGTCTTGCCGACTCCCGCCTCGCCTTCGAGCAGCAGCGGGCGGCGCAGCTTCAGCGCCAGGTAGATGGCCGTCGCGAGGCCGTCGTCGGCGATGTACAGGTGCTCCGCCAGAAGCTGCCGCAACTCGTCAATCGATCCCGGGTTCGGTTCGGACACCGGGCGCCTTGGCTAACCGGCCCGTCCGGCCGCGGCCTCGATGGCGCGCCGCACGTACACCGGCGCGACCGCCTTGCGGTACTCTCCCGAGGCGAAGACGTCCCCCAGCAGGTCGTCGCCGACGTCCCCGCTGGCCGCGGCCGCGGCCGCGGCGAACGTCTCGGCCGTGGGCGGCTGGTCGTTGAGCGCCGCCTCGACCGCGCCGCAGCGCACCGGCTTCGGCACGAGCCCGCCGATGGCGACCGCGGCGTCCATGCACACGGTTTCTTTCGGCTCGCCCTTGATCTTGGCCATCCAGCCGCCGCCCTTCGTGCCGATCCCGAGCGACACGGCCACGCCGATGACCGCGTAGCGGGAGGCGGGGTGCGAGAACTTGACATAGGCGGTGCCGCGTCCGGCGGCCGAGGGAACGCGGATCGCCGTGAGCAGGTCGTTCTCGCCGAGCGACGTCATCATCACGCCCGTGAAGAAATCGGCCGCGGCTACCGACCGTTCGCCTTCCGGGCCGGTGATGCCGACCGTGGCGCCAAGCGCCGCGAGCACCGTGGGCAGATCGGAAGCCGGGTCGGCGTGCGCGACGTTGCCGCCTATGGTGCCGCGGTTGCGCACCGCCGGGTCACCGATCTGGCCGGCCGCCTCGGCGAGCGCCGCGGCGTGCTCCTTGACCGCGTCCGATGCGGCGATCTCCGCGTGCGTGGTCAGCGCGCCGATGCGCAGGCCGTCGCCGTCGGCGGATATGCCGCGCAACTCCGCGACGCGCCCGATGTCGATCACCGCGGCTGGCGCCGCCAGGCGCAGCTTGAGCAGCGGGATCAGACTGTGGCCGCCGGCGAGGAGCTTGGCGCCGGGGTGCGCGGCGAGCAGTTGGCCGGCCTCGGCCACCGAGCCTGCGCGGTAGTACTCGAAATCGGCAGCAAACATGGCTCAGCTCCCCTTCGCTTCCTGGATGGCGCGCCACACCCGCTCGGGTGTGAACGGCATGTCCACGCGCTTGACGCCGAGCGGCTTCAAGGCGTCCAGCACGGCGTTGTAGACGGCCGCCGTGGACGCAATCGTGCCCGCCTCGCCGATGCCCTTGACGCCGAGCGGGTGGTGCGGTGACCGCGTGACGGTCGAGATGACGTCGAGATCGGGCAGCAGGTCCGCCCGCGGGAGCGCGTAGTCGAGCATCGACCCGGTGACGAGCTGGCCGCTCTCGTCGTAGGCGGCGCCTTCCCACAGCGCCTGGCCGACGCCCTGCACGATGCCACCGTGCACCTGTCCCTCGACGATGACGGGGTTGATCTGCGGCCCGCAGTCGTCGAGCGCCGTGTAGCCGGTCAGCTCGACGTGCCCGGTCGCCGCATCCACTTCGACCACCGCCAGATGGGCGCCGTAGGGGAAGACGAAGTTCGGCGGATCGTAGAAGGTCGTCGCCTCCAGGCCTGCCTCCATGCCTTCCGGCATGTTCCAGGCGACGTTGGCCATCAGGGCGATGTCCTGGATCGTCTTCGCCTTGTCGGGCGAGCCCTTGACGAAGAACTTGCCGTCCTCGTAGTCCATGTCCTCGACCGACGCTTCCAGCAGATGCGCGGCCAGCACCTTCGCCTTGTCGCGGATCTTGCGCACCGCCAGGGCCAGCGCCGCGCCGCCCACCGCGGTGGTCCGGCTGCCGTAGGTGCCCCAGCCCATCGGCGTGGAATCGGTGTCGCCGTGGAAGATCTTCACGTCGTCGGCGGCGACGCCGATCTCGCTGGCGACGATCTGCGCGAAGGTCGTCTCCTCGCCCTGCCCGTGCGGCGAGGCGCCGATGAAGACGTGCACCTTGCCGGTGGGGTGGAAGCGGACGATGGCGCTCTCCCACAGCCCGCCCTGGAAGCCGATGGCGCCGGCGACCTGCGACGGTCCGAGACCGCAGATCTCGACGTAGGAGGAGAGGCCGAGGCCGAGGTATTTGCCGTTCGAGGGCCCGGCCTTCTGCTTCTCGCGAAGCGCCTTGTAGCCGGTGTGCTCCAGGAGCTTCTCGAGGGCGCCGGGGTAGTCGCCGCTGTCGTAGTCCAGCGTGGTGACCACCTCGTGTCCGTCGTCGAACTTCGGAATGAAGTTCTTCCGGCGGACGTCGGCCGGGTCCATGTCCAGCTCGTTGGCGAGCATGTCGATGAGCCGCTCGAGCATGAACGTCGCTTCCGGCCGCCCGGCGCCGCGGTACGCTTCCACCGGCACGCCGTTGGTGTAGACGCCGTAGACGTCCTCCTTCAGCGCCGGAATCGTGTAGCAGCCCGACAGCATCAGCCCGTGCAGGATGGTCGGGATGCCGGGCGCCGCGGTCGACAGGTACGCGCCCATCCCGGCGTGGACGGTGCAGCGCAAGCCGGTGATCTTGCCGTCCTTGGTGGCCGCCAGCTCGACGTCCTGAACGTGGTCGCGCCCGTGCGTCGTCGCCTGGTAGTTCTCGCTGCGGGTCTCGACCCACTTGACCGGCCGGCCCAGCGTCTTCGAGCAGAACACCGTGACGAAGTCCGCGGGGTAGGCGGCGATCTTGCTGCCGAAGCCCCCGCCGACCTCCGGCGCGATGACCCGCAGCTTGTCCTCCGGCACCCCGGTGACCACCGAGCAGAGGAAACGCACGATGTGCGGGTTCTGGGTCGTGTTCCAGAGCGTCAGCTCGCCCGTCGCCTGCGTGTACTGGGCCACCGCGGCGCGCGGCTCCATGGCGTTCGGAATCAGCCGTTGCTGGAGGATCCGTTCCTTGATGACGACGCCGTCGGCCTCTGCCGCGGTGAACGCGGCGTCGACGTCGCCCCCGCCCGCCACGACCCAGTGGAAGGCCTGGTTGCCGGGGATGTCGTCGCCGTTGATGTCCTTGGCGTGAAGCTTTGGCGCGTCCGTACCGGCCGCCTGCTCGGGGTCGATCACGGTCGGGAGCGGGTCGTAGTGGACCTCGATCAGGTCGAGCGCGTCCTGCGCCTGGTATGGCGTCTCGGCCACGACCGCCGCCACGATGTCTCCGGTGTAGCGGACGACGTCCTTGGCGATGCACGGGTACGGCGCGATCTTGAGCTCCGAATCCGGCAGCAGCCAGGCGCAGGGCATCGGCTGCAGGGCGCCCTCGATGTCCGCGCCGGTGTAGACGGCGACGACGCCCGGGGCAACCCTGGCCTGCTCGGTGTCGATGCGCGTGATCCGGGCGTGCGCGTGGCTGCTGCGGAGCATCGCTGCGTGCACCATTCCCGGCAGCACGATGTCGTGGGTGTAGGTCGCGCTGCCCGTGATGAGGCGCGGGTCTTCGCGGCGGCGGATTCCGGAGCCGAAGATTCTGCTGCTCATGGCTTTTTCTCCCGCTACTTTTCCGCCCCAGCCATCGTCTCGGCCGCGTCACGCACGGCGCGCACGATGTTCTGGTAGCCGGTGCACCGGCAGATGTTGCCCTCGAGGCCGTGCCGGATCTCGGCGTCGCTCGGCGCAGCGTTCGTCCGCAGCAACTCGTGCGACGCGAGAATCATCCCCGGCGTGCAGAAGCCGCACTGCAGGCCGTGCTTGTTCCAGAAGCTCTCCTGCAGGGCATGCAGCTTCTCGCCTTCGGCCAGCCCTTCGATCGTCGTGACGTTCGCGCCGTCGGCCTGCACCGCCAGCGTCGTGCAGGACTTGGCCGACACGCCGTCGATGAGGACCGTGCACGAGCCGCACTGGCTCGTGTCGCAGCCCACCTTCGTGCCGGTCAGCTCGCCGAAGACACGGAGAAAGTGGACCAGCAGCAGCCGCGGCTCGACTTCACGCTCGATGAGGCGGCCGTTGACCGTGATTCGGACGGGGACTTTCACGCGTCACCTCCCAGGGGAGCGGCATTATAGCTTCCGGCAGCGGATACGCGCCACTTGACGTGTCCGCGCTAAGAATCTCCATCGTAGCGGCCGGCGAGGGCGTGCTTCTCCTCCACGCCGATCAGGTCGTTGAACCGCTCGAAGGCGATGAGCTGCTCCTCGGCGCCGGCGGTGGTGCCCTCCGCGCGCAAGCGTCCGTACACGACTTCCAAAGCCCTTGCCGCCGCGTACAGACCCGACACCGGGTAGAGAACGAGCTGGAATCCGAGCGCCGCCAGCTCTTCCCGGGGAAGCACTGGCGTCCGCCCCTGCTCGACCATGTTCGCCACGGTCGGCCTGGGCGCCCGGCGGCCGACCTCGATCAGCTCCTCGCGGGTCCGGGGCGCTTCCACGAACGTGGCGTCGGCTCCGGCCGCCCGGGCCGCTTCCGCGCGCGCCAGTGCCTCGTCCAGGCCGCCGTCGGCGATGGCGTCGGTGCGGGCGACGAGAAAGAAGTCGGCGTCGCCCCTGGCGTCCACCGCGGCGCGGATCTTGCCCAGGTACTCATCGCGCGGGATCACCCGCTTGCCGCGCATGTGGCCGCAGCGCTTCGGCCACACCTGGTCCTCGAGGAAGCAGCCGGCCGCTCCGGCCGCGATCAGCTCGCGCACCGTGCGGACCACGTTCAGCGGGTTGCCGTAGCCGGTGTCGGCGTCGACGATGATCGGGATGCCGACGCTGCCGCAGATGCGCCGCGCCCGGTCGACCACCTCGCTCTGGGTCAGTAGCCCGACGTCGGGCTCGCCGATGTAGGTGGCCGAGACCGCGTACCCCGACACGAACGCCAGCTCGAAGCCGGCCCGCTCGGCCAGCTTCGCCGACAGCGTGTCGTAGACGCCGGGGAAGACCAGGCTGTCCGACCGCTCGAGAACGGACTGTACGGGCGTCGTCATCCGTCTTCCACTTCTTGCGGTCCGAGACGTCCGCTGGCGCTCGATGCCGGTTGGCGCGGCGTCGGCGCAACGCGGCGCCAGTATAGTGGAGGTGCCATGTCCGAACGTCCGATACCGGTCGCCATGCCCTACGAGTCCAGGTTCGTGGAAGTGGAGGGTTCACGCATCCACTACGTGGAGGAGGGAAGCGGCGATCCGGTCCTGTTCATCCACGGCAATCCCACCTCCTGCTGCGCAACCTGACGACGGTCGATATCGGCCCGGGATAGGTGAGGCGATCAGGGCGTGGCACCTCGGCCTGGACGGGTAGCGCGGACTCCCGGTGCGAGGCTGGTGGGGAGGAGCTCGTTTCAGTGGGCCGACTCGGATTCCAGCGCCGGTGCGAACGCCGCCAGGTCCCCGGCTATGTCGGCTGGCGGGGTGAGGCCCAGCAGGTGGGCCACGAGCGGATAGACATCGACGGCTTCCACCGCGGGCAGCGTGACGCCCGCCGCGATACCCGGCCCCGCCGCCAGGAAGATGCCGTGCATCTGCGGGAGCGTCGGATCCCAGCCGTGCATGCCGGCGGGCGGCCTGTTGTCGGGGGCGAGCTGCACCATGCCCAGTCCGGTCGGCATCACCAGCAGGTCGCCCAGCCGCGGGTTGCCGCTTGCGTGCAGGTGATCCGGAAGCTCCTCACGCAGGTAGGCCCGCGCGTGCGTCAGCCGGTCGTTGAGCCGGTCGCGCAGGGCGCGGGCACGCTCCGGGTCGCCGACGTGCAGGCTGAGCGAGGGGCCGGTTGCGACGATGCGCACGCGCGCGAGCTCCGGCACCGCCGGGAGGACGGAGGTGCGATCGGGGTCCGGCGCGGCCATGCCATGGTCGGACACCACGACCAGCGCGACACGCTCCGCATGGGGCAGCGCGTCGATGCCTTCCATCAGCGCCCCCAGCAACCCGTCGGCGCTCTCGACGCTCCGCCGCATGTCCGGATCATCCGGGCCGAGCCGGTGACCGGCGCCGTCGACGAGCGAGAAATACAGCGTGACCAGGTGCGGGCGTTCGGCTGCCGGCAGAGCCAGCCAGGCCAGGACCTGCTCGATCCGTTCGCGGTTGGGGACGCGGCCGTCGTACGGGCGCCAGTGGCTCGGCCGCACGCCGCCGATGTCGGCCTCCGTGCCGGGGAAGAAGAACGCGGCCGAGACCAGGCCCTGGGTCTCCGCGGTGACCCAGATCGGCTCGCCGCCCCACCAGCGTGCGTCCTGCGCGTCGGCGCTCCGGCGGTAGTTGAACTCCGCCCCGCGGGCCGGATCGAAGAACCGGTTCCCGACGACGCCGTGCGCTTCCGGATGCAGGCCGGTGGCGATGGAGTAGTGCGCGGGAAAGGTCAGCGACGGAAAGACGCTGACGAGGCTGGCCGCGCGCATCCCGCGCGCCGCGAGGCGGTCGAAGTGCGGCGTATCGAAGCGGTCGAGGTATCCGGGGTGAAAGCCGTCGAACGAGACGAGCACGACATGCGGGCGCGACGCGGCAGCGGGATGGTTGATCCCACCGGTTCCGGCCGTCGGCTGCGCCGGCGATGCCGGACGCCCGCGCTCGGACTGTGCCCCCGCGCAGGCGACCAGCGCTACGGCGACAAGAAGAAGCCAGACCGCCCAAGGTCCGCGTCGCGGGATTCCCGATCGAAAGCGAGTGGGGTGAGTGACGGGGCTTGAACCCGCGACCTCCGGAGCCACAGTCCGGCGCTCCACCAACTGAGCTACACTCACCACGGTGCCTTCGCCAGCGCGCTCGGCCGCGTCGCGCTGGTACCGAGTTGACGGAGCGGGCGCCCCGCACTCGGCACAAACGATCATTTTAGCATCCCGCCCATCTTCCCGTCCGGGCCGGACGTCAGCGGTTGCCTGCCGCGCCCGGCGGGCAACTTACAATAGAACCATGCCGAGTACAGGCGATTCCGTCAGCGACGCCCGCCGTCCCACGGCCAGGGTCGGCGAGGACGCCGTCGCCGGTGCGCGCGTCATGGTCGAGGCGTTCCGCTTGACGACCGACGGCAGCGACGCGGGACGTATCCTCAACGGCATCCTCGACGGCCTGGTGTCGCTCGTCGATCACGACGCGGCCGGCATCTACGTGGTCGATCCGCTCGGCGGGCGGGTGTCGCACAGCCTCGCGCGCGGCTGCATCAATCCCATGCCCGTCGACATCGCGGCGCCGTTCGAGGAGCACGGCGTGGTGGGGCGGGTCCTGGCTACCGGCGAGCCCATCTCGCTGCACGATCAGGCGGGCGTCTGCGAAGGACGCGAACGCGCGCGCTCCCGGCTGGTCGTGCCCCTCATCGGCTCCCGAGGCCGCGTGCGGGGCGCGCTCGATCTGTGGTCCGACCGGTCGTCCGGCTACGACCCGGCGGCGGAGGCGGTGGTCGGGGTGTATGCGTCGGCCGTCGCCGCGACCATCGAGAACGCCCGGCTCATCGCGGAAGTGCGCGACAAGCGTCGTCTCGACAGCGATCTCGCGCTCGCGCGGGACGTGATGGAGGATCTGCTTCCGCGGGCGACCCCGACGCTCGCCGGCTTCGATATCGCGGGAGCGCACGAATCCTCGCTCGCGGTCGGCGGCGACTACTACGAGTTCATTCCGTTGCCGGAGGATCGCTGGGGCGTGGTGATCGCCGACGTCGTGGGCAAGGGCATTGCAGCGGCCCTGCTGGTCGCGGCGATTCGGGCCTCCATCGCCTCGCTGGTCGGCCACGAGCTGGCCGTGCGGGCGATCATGCGCCGCGCCAACCGCTTCTTTCACGAGTCGGTCGAGGAGGGGCGCTACGTCACGCTCTTCTACATGGTGCTCGACGTGCCGGCGAGGAGCGTGCTCTACGTCAACGCGGGGCACGTGCCACCGGTTCTCGTGCGCGCGACCGGCGAGGTCGAGCTGCTGGAGGAGGGCGGAGTCCCGCTCGGCCTTTTCGAGTCGCCGCGTTACTTCGAAGGACACGCGACGCTGGCCGCGGGCGACGTCGTGGGGCTGTACACGGACGGCATCGTCGAGCAGACCAACCCCGACGGAGAGGAGTACGGCAGCTCGCGGTTCATCAGCACGCTGCGCCAGGCGGGAGACGCCGGAGCGACGGAGCTGTGCAGCCGGGTGATGCAGGACGTGCACCGCTTCGGCGCCGGGCGGCAGAACGACGACCGCACGCTCGTGGTAATCCGCTCGAACGCCGGCGGGCACGGACGCCCCTCGCCGTCGTAGTCCGGAAATCGTCGCCTCGTTCCGCTTTCCGCCCGACCAACCCTGGCTGGGAGTCTGTCTCCCTATGGCGGCGCGGACTCCCGGCCGAACGAACGGAGAGCCGGACGGGGAGTCCCGCCCGGCTCCCGATTGTCTACGAGGCGCTTGATTCCCCGCACCCGCGGGCACGCCGTCGAGCGCCCAGCGCCAATCAGTTCGCGTTGGCGCTGTCGTGCACGTACTGGCGGTAGTGGGCGGCGAGGACGTCCCGGCCGAAGTCGCCGTCGAAGTCGCGCCACACGCTGTGGACGTGGTTCGCCGTGTTCTGCACGTTGTTGTACTCGATCAGGAACGTCGGGCCCTGCACGCGGTAGTAGTGCCCCTCGCTCTCCTTGAGGCTCCCCATCCAGGCGAACCGGATGCCGTCGAGTCCGGCCTCTTTCACCTTGGCAAGACGCTCGGCCGCGATCGCCGGCGGCTGCGCCTCGGCGTACTCCTCGATCAGCGCCCAGAGGATGTCCTGCTGGCCGCGGCTCAGATCGCCGAAGGCGACGCCGGAGTTCTCCTGTATCCCGGCCTCCCGGTCGGAGGTGGTCAGGATGTCGCTCGGGGCCTCGTCGGAGACGATTGCGGCCCTGCGGTGGGCGTCGGACATCGAGGCAAGCAGGCTGCGGGGCAGGATGTCCTCCAGCACCAGAACCCGCTCGCCGGCGCGGCTGCCCTCGCGGACGTACGCCGGGTTGGTGCCGAAGAACTGCGGCGTGCTGGAGGCGAGCATCCCGTCGAGGACGGTCCAGTTCCCCGAGATGTGGTGCCCCTCGTAGCGCCAGCCCCAGGACCCGTCCGCGGACGGGTCACCGAAGATCATGAAGAAGTACAGCTCGGTGTCCCGGATGGCGCGCCCCTCGCGGTCGTACAGGATCTGCTCGAGCTGGCGGATCCGTTCGGACTTGTCGTAGCCCTCGGCGCTCAGACTGGCCTCCACGAGGGCCAGCGCGGCCTTCTTCTGCGGCCCGCTCATCGCCTTCAGCGAAACGCCCTTGCGCTCGCGGGGGATGTAGTGCCAGTCGAACCTGTCGTCGCTGTTGAACGGGAACATCGCGGCCGAGCGCTGCTCCGGCGTCAGCGAGTCGAGGAACGCCTGCGCCGCCTCCGCCATCGAGGCGGTCTGACCGGCCTTGTCCTGCATGGTGGCGGCCCCGGCGGTGACGATGGCCAGGACCACGAAGAAGAGTGGAACGAGTCGTGCGGACACCTTCATGGGTTGCCTCCTCAGGGCTCTACTTTGCAGTGAAGGCGAGCCTACAACCGGGGGCGGGGGGCGTCAAGACGTGCGGCCGCTCCAAATGTGCGAGGATCCACACCGTTCATGAGGCCAATCGCTACCGGCGCCATGCTGGCGTTCCTCGTGTCGTGTGCCGCGCCGGCAGCGGCGCAGTCCGCCGGGCAGCCGTCGCCGCGGGCGCAGATCGCCGCCGGCACGCCGGCGCCCGTCCCCGACGGCATGCGATTCGAGACCGACATCGTCATCGACGGACCTCCCGCACCCGTGGCGCCCGACGTGATCACGCGGGACGGGGGGCAGGCGACGATGCGCGCCATCCGCCTCCTCGCCGGCATCGACGTCGACGGCCGCCTCGACGAGCCGGTCTACGACTCCGTCGCGCCGGTTTCCGGTTTCATCCAGCAGCTTCCGGACGAAGGTGCGCTGGCTACCGAGCGGACCGACGCGTGGGTGATGTTCGACGACGAGAACTTCTACGTCGCAGGGCGCTGCTGGGACAGCGCGCCGCCCAGCGAATGGGTGGCCACCGAGATGCGCCGCGACGCGTTCAACATGTTGAACAACGACCTGTTCGGTTTCCTGATCGACACGTTCTACGACCGCCGCAACGCGCTGCTGTTCTACGCGAACCCGTTGGGTGGGTTCGTCGATCAGGCCCTGACCAACGAGGGCAATCCCAACCGCGACTGGAACCCGGTGTGGGACGTCAAGACGGACCGGTTCGACGGCGGCTGGACCATCGAGATGGTCGTCCCCTTCAAGTCGCTGCGCTACCGGCCGGCGCGCGACCAGGTGTGGGGGATCCAGCTCCGGCGCACGGTGATGCGCAAGAACGAGTGGGCCTACCTGACCCTGATCCCGATCTCGGCTGCCGGGTTCGGCGGGCGGGGCGGCGTCTTCCGGGTGTCGGCGGCCGGCACGCTGGTCGGGCTCGAAGCGCCGCCGGCCGGCGTTAACCTGGAGGTCAAGCCGTACGCCATCGGCGGCTTGACCCCGGCCGCGGTGGCCGCCGCCGACCCGGGCTCCGGGCCCGAGAGGCGGTTCGAGGGCGGCGGGAAGGTCGGGGCGGACCTGAAGTACGGAATTACCCAGAACCTGACCGCGGACTTCACCTGGAACACCGATTTCGCGCAGGTCGAGGTGGACGAGCAGCAGGTGAACCTGACCCGTTTCAACCTGTTCTTTCCCGAGAAGCGGGAGTTCTTTCTCGAGGGCCGCGGCATCTTCGACTTCGCCCGCGGCAGCTTCCGCACTGCCCGCAGCCTGCGGCGGGGCAGCGTGCTCGGCGGCGGCGACGCGCCGAGGATGTTCTACAGCCGGCGTATCGGATTGCAGGGCGGACAGGCGGTGCCGATCCTCGGCGGGGGGCGCCTGACGGGAAAGATCGGGGCGTTCGACGTCGGGGCGCTGAACATCCAGACCGGCAACGAGGCGGTCTCGGCGGCCCTGGACACGAACTTCACGGTGCTGCGCGTCAAGCGGGACATACTCCGGCGGAGCAGCATCGGCGGCATCGTGACGAATCGGTCGCTTTCCCTCTCCGGCGACGGGTCGAACCAGGCCTACGGCGCCGACGCCGTCTTTTCCTTCTTCGACAGCGTCAACCTGCTCGGGTATTACGCGAAGACCGGTACCACCGGCGTGTCGGGCCGCGATTCGAGCTACCAGGCGCGATTCGATTACGGGGCCGACCGCTACGGCCTGGAGGCCGACCATCTGCTCGTCGAGGGCAACTTCCGGCCGGAGGTCGGTTTCCTGCGACGCCGCAACTTCCGCCGCACGTCGCTGTCCGGGCGCTTCAGTCCGCGGCCGCAGTCCATCGAGTCGGTGCGGCAGTTCGTGCTCGAGGCCAGCCACGACTACTTTGTGACCGCCGCCACCGGGTTTCTCGAGACGCGCCAGAACCAGGTCGCCTTCCAGACCGAGCTCGAGAACAGCGATCAGTTCGGCGTTCGCCTGAGCGACAGCTACGAGCTGCTGCAGAGACCGTTCTTCCCCTCGGGCGGCGACGTCGCGATACCCGTCGGCGGCTACGGTTTCTCCGACGTGCGCCTGACGTACTCGCTCGGCCCGCAGCGGGTGCTCAACGGCCGGGTGGAGGTGGCGACCGGCGGCTACTTCGACGGCGAGATCACGTCGGTCGATCTGAGCCGGGGCCGGGTCGATCTGTCGTCGCGGCTGTCGGTCGAGCCGAGCATGTCGTTCAACTGGATCGACCTGCCGGGCGGATCGTTCCGCACCGATCTGGCGCGGGCGCGCTTGAACTACACGTTCTCACCCCGGATGTTCTTCAGCGGCCTGCTGCAGTACAACTCCGCCAATCGAACGCTGGGAACCAACCTGCGGCTGCGGTGGGAGTACTCGCCGGGCAGCGAGCTGTTCGTGGTCTACACCGAGGAGCAGGATACGGATCCGTTGCGGCCGGATCGCTACGACGGGCTTCGCGACCGCGGGTTCGTGGTAAAGCTCACCCGGCTGTTTCGGAACTAGCGCCCCGAAACGCCTCGCTGGCTCGGCGTTTCGGCCCATCCCCCCCACTCCATGACCCCGCGCCGCGGCACTTCGCTACGCTGCGTTCTGCGGCGCAGACTCCTAGCCCGACAATCGTCGCCTGCGGCTCCGATTGCCGCCCGGCCGGGCCTGACCAGGAGTCTGCACCGTACTACGGCGCAGACTCCCGGCGGAGCGGGTAAACGCGGTCATGAGCGGATTCGTCTAACATACTCGACTGCGTGCGCACCCGACCGATCCCCTCCACCCTCGCTACCCATGCCCAATCCATGCGGACGACAGTTATCGCTTCCGGACTTGTCATCGCGGCGTTGACCGCCGCAACCGCGACCACGGCTCAGCCGCAACCCGCCGCGACGGCGGCTCCCGCCGGAGACGAAACCCTCGTGTTGGTGGTTCCATTTGTCAACCTCGCGGGTGACCCGGCGGACGACTGGATTGGCCTCGGGATCGCCGAGGCGGTCGCGATAGACTTCCAGATGGGAGGAGCGCAGGTCGTGCGCGGTGCGGCGGGGTCGGGCCGACCCGGTGCGGACGGCGGACTGCAGGCGGGCCGACGGGCGGGAGCCGACCGGGTGGTCAACGGCGCCTATCAGCGACTGGGCAACCTGATCCGCGTGACCGCGCGGCTCGTCGATCTGGCCGACGGTGCCGTGCTGCAATCGGCGGCGGTGACCGGCAGAGTCGCCGACATCTTCGAGCTGCAGGATCAGGTGGCGGCGGGGTTGCGCGCCGGCGCCGGGCCCGTCGCAACGGCGGCAGCCGCCGGGCGCGGCCCGTCGCCGGCGATGCCCCCACGTGCGGGTGACGCGGCTCCTGTTGCCGAGACCGTCGCGGGCGCTCCGGCGGGACGTCGCGGGCCCTTCGGCCGGCCGGCGCCGGCGCCGCGCGCAGAGGCGCCGCCGGCGCGTCCGGCAGTTCCCGCGACGCCTTCGGAAACCAATGCCGGCGTCGCCGGCGGAGGCGCCGGCATGCCGGCGGCCGGCGCGGGCGACCCCGGCACTGCCGGTCTGCCCTTCGCTGCGACCGGGGGATTGTTCGTCGAGCCCGGGCTCATCGACGGGCCGCCCGCACCGGAGCCGCCGGCGGTGATGACGCGCGACGCCGACGGACGGACGACGGTGCGCGCGATCCGCCTCGATCGGGGCATCCGCCTCGACGGCGTCCTCGACGAGCCGGTCTACGAGACCGTGCCGGCCATCACGGACTTCATCCAGCAGGTGCCCGACATCGGCGCGCCCGCCACCGAACGGACCGAGGCGTGGATCCTGTTCGACGAGACGAACGTCTACGTCTCGGCGCGGGTCTGGGACTCGGCCCCCGAGAGCCAGTGGGTCGCCAACGAGATGCGGCGCGACACCAGCCAGCTCCGTCAGAACGACACGTTCACCGCCTTCTTCGACACGTTCTACGACCGTCGCAACGGCTTCAACTTCTACACGAACCCGCTCGGGGCGCGGGCCGACCAGCAGTTCACCAACGAGGGCAACCCGAACGCCGACTGGAACCCGGTCTGGGACGTGCGCACGGGCCGCTTCGCCGGCGGCTGGACGGTCGAGATGGAGATTCCGTTCAAGACGCTGCGCTACCGCTCGGAGCCGCCCCATGTCTGGGGCATCCAGCTCCGGCGGGCGATCCGGCGCAAGAACGAGTGGGTCTACCTGACCCGGCTGCCCATCTCGGCGGGCGGCGGCTCCGGCTCGGCCGGCATCTTCCGGGTCTCGGCTGCAGGCTCGCTGGTGGGCCTCGAGCCGCCTCCCGCCAGCCGCAACATCGAGGTGAAGCCCTACGCCATCGGCGGACTGACCACGGACCTGACCGCTTCCCCGCAGTTGGTCGACGAGAGCAGCGGGGCCGGCGGCCTCGACGTCAAGTACGGCATCACCCAGAACCTGACCGCGGACTTCACCTACAACACCGACTTCGCCCAGGTCGAGGTGGACGAGCGGCAGGTGAACCTGACCCGCTTCCCGCTGTTCTTCCCGGAAAAGCGCGAGTTCTTCCTGGAGGGGCGGGGCATCTTCGGCTTCGCCCGCGGCGGCGTCACCGGACGGTTCGGCGGTCCCGGCGGCGGCCCGGTCGGCGGCATCTTCGGCGACGTCAACGTGCCGCAGCTCTTCTACAGCCGGAAGATCGGGCTGGAGGAGGGCCGCGTGGTGCCCATCGTCGGCGGCGCGCGGGTGACCGGCAAGATCGGCCAGTTCGACGTCGGCGCCCTGAACATCCAGGCGGGCGACGAGGCGGTCTCCCGCTCGGACCCGACCAATTTCACCGTCGTCCGCCTGCGGCGCGACATCCTGCGCCGGAGCTCGGTCGGCGCGATGTTCACCAATCGCTCCGTTTCCCGGGCGGCCCCGGGCTCGAGCCAGGCCTACGGCGTCGACGGCACCTTCGCCTTCTTCGAGAACCTCAGCCTGATCACCTACCTCGCCCGGACCCGGGTGCCCGGCCCGGACCACCGCGGCAAGGACATGAGCTACCAGGGCGCTTTCGAGTACGCGGCCGACCGCTACGGCCTGAAGGTTGACCACCTGCTGGTCGAGGACAACTTCCTGCCCGAGGTGGGGTTCCTGCGGCGCGACAACTTCCGGCGCACCTACGTGACGGGCCGGTTCAGCCCGCGGCCGCAGACCATCGAGAGCGTCCGGCAGTTCAGCCTGGAAGGAAGCATCGACTACATCCTGACGGCCGACGCGAACCACCTGGAGACACGCCAGAACATCGTGGCGTTCCAGACCGAGTTCGAGTCGAGCGACCGGCTGACGTTCATGGCGACAGACAACTACGAGCTGCTGGTTCGGCCGTTCGTGCCTCCCGGCTCCGGCTTTTCGATCCCGGTGGGGGGCTACAGCTTCGCCGACGCCATGGTGTCTTACTCCATCGGTCAGCAGCGGCGCATCAACGGCACGGTGGGGGTGCGGCGGGGCGCCTACTTCGACGGCGATCTGACGTCGGTGGAGCTGAGCCAGGGGCGCATCGCGGTGCTGCCGCAGATGTCGGTGGAGCCGACGGTCTCGTTCAACTGGATCGACACGCCGTACGGGGCGTTCCAGACGAATCTGGCGGTGACGCGGGTGAATTACGCGTTCAACCCGCGGATGTTCTTCAGCGGCCTGCTGCAGTACAACTCGGCGAGCAACTCGTTCGGCAGCAACCTGCGGTTGCGATGGGAGTACAGCCCCGGCAGCGAGCTGTTTGTGGTCTACACCGACGACCGCGACGTTACCGGCGGGCTGCGTCCCGACCGGGGCTGGGATCTGCGCAACCGCGGCTTCGTCGTCAAGTTCAACCGGTTGTTCCGGTTCTAGGAGCTTGCGCCGCAGAACGCAGCGAGTTCGCGGCTACGCAAGTTCGAGGTTGCGGAGGATCGCCAGCGCCGACCGTGACCGGTTCAGACCATAGAGGTGCAGGCCGGGCGCGCCACCCGCAAGCAGGGCCGCGCACTGCCGCGAGGCGAATTCGATGCCGAACTGCGTAACGGCCTCGTCGTCGTCGCCGAGCCGGTCGAGGTCGGCAACCAGCGCGGGGGGCAGCGTCGCACCGCAGAGGTTAGTGAAACGCTTCACCTGCTTCGCGCTCAGGATGGGCAGGATGCCGGGGGTGATGGGCACCGTCACGCCGAGCGTGCCGGTCAGGTAGTCGACCATCCGAAAGTAGTCGGCGTTGTCGAAGAAGAGCTGCGTCAGGACGAACTCGGCGCCGTGGTCCACCTTGTCGCGCAGCCGCTGCCAGTCGACGTGTTTCCCCTCGGCGCAGTCGGGATGGCCCTCGGGGAAGCCGGCGCAGCCGATCGCGAACTCGCCGGACCGGGCCTTCAGGACGTCGATGAGCTCATAGGCGTAGTCGAAGCCCCCGGCCGGCCTTACGAAGTCCGGCTCTCCCGGCGGCGGGTCGCCGCGCAACGCCAGGATGTTCTCGATGCCGAGGCTCGCCGCCTCGTCGAGAAACCCGTCCATCTCGGCGCGGGTGAAGCTGACGCAGGTGACGTGCGCCATCGCCGTCAGGCCGTGCTCCCGCTGCATGCGGTCGACGATCCGCAGCGTCTTCTCGCGCGTGCCGCCGCCGCCGGCGCCGTAGGTCACCGAGCAGAAGTCCGGCTGCGCTTCCGCCAGTCGCGGCAGCACCCGCTCGAACAGGCGCTCGTCGCCCAGCGGCGTCTTCGGCGGGAAGAACTCTATGGAGATGACCGGCCGGCCGGCGGCGCGCTTCTCGGCGTAGATGTCGGGGATGCGCCTCACGTCACTGGTTCTCGGGCGGTGCGTCCCGCAGGTTCCGTTGCGTGTCGATGGTCCGGCACGGTGGGAAATCGGGAGCGGGTCGTCCGACGGCGATGGCCATTGCGAGGTCTCCTGTGGGACAGCGGGGCGCGGTAGACACCACGACGACGTGGCGCCCCGTCGATTCGCGACGCTGGGACCAACGAGAGTAGCGTACCGTGCGGCCGGAACGGCGTGACCGAACGGCTGCGGCGGGGGTGACAACCGGCACCTCGTTGTGCAGAATGACGGCATGAGCCCGACCAACGAGCCGTCTTCCCGTCCGTTCGTGCCGTTCGTGCCCGAATCGTCCGATCTGCCCGAGCTGACGTTCCGCGCCGTGCTTCTCGGAACCGCGATGGCCATCGTGCTCGGCACCGCGAACGCCTACCTCGGGATGCGGGCCGGCCTGACGGTGGCCGCCACGTTCCCCGCCGCGGTGGTGGCGATGGCCGCGCTGCGCCTGTTCGGGGGCTCGATCCTCGAGGAGAACATGGCGCGGACCACCGCGTCGGTGGGGGAGGCGCTGGTCGCCGGGGCCATCTTCACGATTCCCGCGTTCGTCATCAGCGGCGTCTGGGACGAGCTGCGCTACTGGGAGAGCACCGCCATCATGCTGGTGGGCGGCATTCTCGGCGTCCTCTTCATCATCGTCCTGCGCCGCACCCTGGTGGTCGAGGCGGAGCTGCCGTTCCCCGAGAGCGTCGCCGCCGCGGAGCTGGTCAAGGCGGGGCAGGGCGGACGGCAGACCGGCGCCAAGTTCGTGTTCCAGGCGATGGGCGTCGCCGGGGCGTGGGAGCTGCTCAAGAACAGCAACGGCATCAAGCTGGTGGCCGATTCGGCCACGTGGTTCGTTTCGCTCGGGCAGTCGACCATCGAGATTCTCGGCCGGCCGGTGAACTACGTCGGCGGGTTCCTGTTGCAGTCGCCGGCGGCGTCACCCGCGCTGATCGGGGTCGGCTTCATCGTCGGGCCGCAGATCGCCGCCACGCTGTTCGCCGGGGCCGTGCTGGGCTGGCTGCTGCTGGTTCCGCTGGGCCTCTTCCTGAACCCGGAGCTGGCCGCCCAGGCGACGGACTCCGCCGGTTTCATCGAGTTGAGCACCGAGGTGTGGCTGCGGCAGGTGCGGCCGCTCGCCGTCGGCACGATGATCGTCGCCGCGTTCTACACGCTCTACAACCTGCGCACGTCGCTCATCCAGGGCATTGGCCGCGCCTTCGGGGACCTCGGCGCCGCGCAGGCCGAGGGCGCCGGCCGCCAGGACATCGACATCGACTTCCGGAAGACCGGCCTCGCGATTGCGGCGCTGGCCGTCCCGCTGTTCGGCCTCTACTGGTACTTCAGCGAGAGCTTCGGCGGGGCGATTCTGCTGACCATCATGATGGTCATTCTCGGTTTCCTGTTCGCCGCGGTGGCCGGCTACCTGGTGGGCCTGCTCGGCAGCTCGAACAACCCGATCAGCGGCTTGACGCTCAGCACCCTGCTCATCGCCGCCATCGTCATGGTCGGGATCGGAGTCACCGGCTCGAGCGGCATCCTCGGCGTGCTGGCGGTGGCCGGCGTGGTCTGCTGCGCCTGCGGCATCGCGGGCGACATGCTGCAGGACCTGAAGGTAGGCCACATTCTCGGCGGCACGCCCTGGAAGATGCAGATCGGCGAGCTGGTCGGCGTGACCGTCGCCGCGATGGTCCTCATCTGGCCGATGATCCTCATGGATCAGGTCTACGAGATCGGCAGCCCGGAGTTGCCGGCGCCGCAGGCCGGCCTGATGGCGCTGATCTCGCAGGGCATCGTCGGCGGGGAGATGGCCTGGCCGCTCGTCATCGCCGGGATGGCGCTGGCGGCCGTCATGATCCTCATCCAGGCGCCCTCGCCGATGCTCATCGCGGTGGGGATGTACCTGCCCTTCCCGTCGACGGCGGGCATCTTCGTGGGCGGCCTCGTGAGCTGGTGGCTTACGCGCTCGCTCGACGAGCAGGAGGCGACCGGCGAGGAGCGGACGCGCGCGACCAACACGGGTGTGCTGCTCTCGTCCGGCTTCATCGCCGGCGAGGCGCTGATGGCGGTGCTGCTCGCCCTGGTGGTCGGCGCCAGCGAGGCGCTGCCGTGGCTGGCTCTGCCCGAGATCGCGAACTCCGCCCTCGGCGGGGCGCTCGTCTTCATCCTGCTCTACTACATGCTGGTCAGGATGCCGTTGAACGCGATGCGCGGCGGCGGAACCGGCGGCGGCGAGTGAGCCCGGGAGAGCTTCCGGCCCGCGACTCGGGGAAGGCCGCCTGCGCCGCGGCCTTCTGGAATGCCTGTCCGCGTCGCCTCCTGGACTGGCGCGATCTGGATGACGGACGCTGCGTCGTCCTGCGCTCGCAGCTCGGGACGGGCCGCATTGGCCGCTGGCTCGCCTTGAAGCTCGGCGATCCCTGCTACCGCATCCGTCTCGACGACGTCGGCACCTTCATCTGGAAAGCGTGCGACGGCGAGACGCCGCTGGTCGAGATCGCCGGCCGGCTGCGGGACGAGTTCGGCGAGCGCGTCGAGCCGGCCGAGGAACGTCTGGCGCGGTTCGTGCAGTCGATGCTGCGGTCGCGGATGATCGCGGTGTGAGCGGCACTTTGTCGTCCAAATGGAGTTCGAGTTCGATCGCACCAAGAGCGACAGCAACAAGGCCAAGCACGGCATCGACTTCTTCGAGGTGCAGGCACTGTGGACCGACCCGGATCTACTGGAGATCCCCGGCAGAGTGAGTGATGAATCCCGCTACATCCTGATCGGACGCATTGCCGACAAGCACTGGGCGTGCGTGGTAACGTATCGGGAGGGCAGAACGAGGATCATCTCCGCCCGGCGTGCCCGGTCCAAGGAGATCACGCTTTATGAAGGCGAGTGAATTCGAGGCGAAGTTCGAAGCAGGTGAAGATCTCACACCGAACCTGGACCTGTCCAGGGCGCGCCGGCCCAACCGGCGTCCGACTCAGGTCCTTTGCTACGTCGTTGGCGATTCCAGGAATCCGGACGACGTCAGGCCAAGTGCGGTTCCTTACCGGGTCGATGAAGAGGAGATATTCTTCGGGCCGTGTGCAAAGTTGCTTCGAGAACGGATGCGGACTCGCTACTTGGCTGAAGCCACAGGAAGTGTGGAACTGCGGGACGATGTCTATTTCGTCGGTTTCAATGCCAGCAATGAATCGAGAATATGCAAGATCATTTGGATCGGGAAGCTGATGAAGGTCATGACGTTTTCACACGCGTGGGAGTTCCTGGACGGTTGCAGATACCAGGAAATGCGTGCATGGGAGTATTCGCCGCTCCATGTTCGGCCGATCAGGAACGGCGGTCGGCTCGTCGGGTACGAACACGTCAATCGACTGCATGAAGAGGATAACGATTGGGTGAGCGACCTGGTGAAGTCCAAGAGCTCGCCACATGTTGAGAGATCCGGCAACCGGCTGTTGCTGAAGAAGCATGTCTCCGCGTGGAGGGGGTTCCCGAGAGATGTCTGTCTCCTCTTCGAGAATGTCTTTTTCGCGACGGGAAGTGGACTGGAGATAGATGATGATCTCCTTTCTATTCTTCGAGCCACGCAACCCGATCGCAGTGTCGATCGATATGCCGTCTTCGGGCGCAACGCGAGAGGAGATAGGGATGGAAAGAGAGGCAACTACCTGCCGGTGACCGGTGAACTGGCCGGGAGATTCGTTAACTGGATTCGGAACAAGTCTTCGGTATTACCGTCATCAACGGGGCCGGACCGGATGCCAGCGCCGCCGCCCAGATGCTGAGGAGTTCACCACGCACCCACCACGCACTTCCCGTAGCACATGTGCCGTCGTTCCAATGTGTAACCTCCTTCGGTTACTTTCTGGAGACCCATTCCCCAAAGGACGACGCACCTTATAGACAACCTCAACACCGCTTCGCAACAGATTTTCTGCGCTTCGCGCCGCGCTCACCGCGTGCCGCTGAGCGGACGCACCGAGAAGGAGATCACACTTCGGCCTCCGCGTCACCCATCTGCTTTTCGAACGCCTGCCGTACGAGGCCCATGATGTAGGGCATGTCTTCCGCCTTGCTCAAGCCTACCTCCACGTCGCCGTTGCCCCAGCGTCCGAGGTTGGTCACATCCTTGGCGAGTTCCTTGGGGTCGTGGAGCTCATGGAAGTGCATGTTGAGCGATAGGCGGAGACGGCTCTGTTGGGGCACCACGTCCACGAAGTTGGTCTCGGCCTTGTAAGCAACGTAGAGCTTCAGGATCTCTTCGCTGACACAGGCGTCGAGCGCCAGAACCTCCTTGCGGAACTCCTCGAACAGTGGCCGCATGGGGCTTCCCTCGGCCAGCGGCACATGGTCGTCGAGCGTGTAGCCAGCGGGCCGTTTGGCTTTCGGCCGGTAAGTTTCAAGCACGTCGGCCGGGAGCACGGGTGCCCCCCACACCTTCGCGGCCTGATCTCCGCGACGAGGCGGTCACGGTCCGTCACGAGCACGGTCTCGCCCGAAGCGGCCAGACGTACGTACTCGCTCAGCTTGTTGTTGAGCACCTGCAAGCCGACGGATCGCATGCGCGCTCAAGGTAGCTTCCGGTGACCACCCGGTCAAGGGCTTCGGCCGCTCGCTGCTTCGGGACGGCGCCCCTCGTCGCGGCGTGTACACTGGAACAGAAGGGGATACGCCGCAAACGCGGAGGGCTCCGGCAGCCAGTCTGACGGGCGCGGCGCAGGGAGCGCGACATGTCGTGGTGGGGCTGGTTGATCGTGGGGATCGTGCTGGTGGGCGCGGAGCTCATGACGGACGCCGCGTTCTATCTGGTGTTCGCCGGCGCGGCTGCGATACTGGTCGGCCTGCTCGTCGTGGCCGGACTCGGGTTGCCCGTGTGGGCGCAGTGGGTGGCATTCTCGGTGCTGGCCATCGCCTCGATGGTGCTGTTCCGGCGCAAGCTCTACGACCGGCTGCGGGGCGGCGCGCAACCTATGCCGCATGCGGCGGTCGACGCGCTGGTGACGGTTGACGAGGATGTCCCTCCCGGACGACGGACCAGGGTCCGCCTGCAGGGGACGCAGTGGACCGCCGTGAATGCCGGGTGGGAGTCGATTGCGGCCGGCGCCGAGGCCCGCGTGGTCGAGGTGGACGGCGTGGAGTTGCGCATCGAGGGCTTGCCGCCGGGACAGGACGGTTGGTGATTCGATGACAAAGGAGCAGTGATGGACGCGGGCCTGATCGTCGCCCTGGTGCTGGCATTCGTCGCGATCCTCGTGATCGTGAAGACGGCGGTGGTCGTGCCGCAGCAGAACGCCTACATCGTCGAGAGCCTCGGCAAGTATTCGAGAACGCTGGAATCCGGGTTCGCACTCCTGATTCCGTTCGTCGAACGGGTTGCCTACCGCCACAGCCTGAAGGAGCGGGCGATAGACGTCGAGGAGCAGGTCTGCATCACCGCGGACAACGTCCAGGTGGGGGTGGACGGCGTGCTCTACCTGCAGGTGATGGACGCGCGCAAGGCGTCCTACGGGATCGGCGACTACCTGTTCGCGATCGCCCAGCTCGCCCAGACCACCCTGCGCAGCGAGATCGGCAAGATCGAGCTGGACAAGACCTTCGAGGAGCGCAGTCACATCAACCTGCGGGTGGTCGAGGAGCTCGATCAGGCCTCCAATCCGTGGGGCGTCAAGGTGCTGCGGTACGAGATCAAGAACATCAACCCGCCGCACGACGTGCTGACGGCCATGGAGAAGCAGATGCGCGCCGAGCGGGAGAAGCGCGCCACGATACTCGAGTCCGAAGGCGACCGGGACGCCAAGATCAACCAGGCCGAGGGCGAAAAGCAACGGGTGATCAAGGAGTCCGAGGCTGCCAAGCAGCAGCAGATCAACGAGGCCGAGGGCGAGGCGGCCGCTATCCTGGCGGTTGCCGAGGCGACGGCGGAAGGGCTGAAGAAGGTAGCGGCGGCACTGAACTCGGAAGGCGGGGACAAGGCCATGCAGCTCCGCGTCGCCGAGGACTACCTGGAACGCTTCGGCAACCTGGCGAAGGCGGGCAACACCCTGATCGTGCCGTCCAACCTGAGCGACGTGTCATCCATGATCGGCGCCGCCACTTCCGTGCTGAAGCAGGTCTCCGGGGACCGCGGCCCGTCCGCGGGGGGGTAGCCTTTCCGTGCTGAAGCAGGTCTCCGGGGACCGCGGCCAGGACCGCGGCCCGTCCGCGGGGCGATAGCCTTCGCGCGGCGGACCCCCGCCGTGGGCACCGGTCCGCCGCGCACGTCATACATCCGGGAGTGCTACCTGCGGCCCGCCTTGCGCGGCGCATAGCGGTTGGTGATCGGCAGCCGCCGGTCCTTGCCGAACGCCCGCGTCGAGATGCGGACGCCGGGGGGCGCCTGCCGGCGCTTGTACTCCGCGCGGTCGACGAGTTGCACGACGCGTTCGACCGTCTCCCGAGCGAAGCCGAGCGCCTCGATCTCGGCCGGACTCCGGTCTTCTTCCACGTAGGCCTCCAGAATCCCGTCGAGCACGTCGTAAGGCGGCAGGCTGTCGGCGTCGCGCTGGTTGTCCCTGAGCTCGGCAGTCGGCGGCTTGTCGATGATGCGTTGCGGGATGATCTCGCCGTCGCGGTTGCGCCACACGGCCAGACGGTACACCCAGGTCTTGAGCACGTCCTTGAGCACGGCGAAGCCGCCCGCCATGTCGCCGTAGAGGGTGGCGTAGCCGACGCTCATCTCGCTCTTGTTGCCGGTGGTGAGCACCAGCCAGCCGAACTTGTTGGACAGCGCCATCAGCAGGTTGCCGCGGATGCGCGCCTGCAGGTTCTCCTCGGCGACGTCCGGTTCCGTGCCTTCGAACGGATCGGCCAGGGCCGCGCCGTAGGCGACCGCCAGGTCCTCGATCGGCAGCTCGAGGAAACGGACGCCGAGCCGGCCGGCCAGAATGGCCGCGTCGTCGCGGTTCATGCCGGCGGTGTAGCGCGACGGCATCGACACGGCGGTCACTGTTTCCGGACCGCTGGCGTCTGCCGCGACGGTGAGCGCGAGGGCGGAATCGATACCGCCCGACAGCCCGAGCACGGCTCCCGGAAAGCCGTTCTTCCGGATGTAATCGGCGGTTCCCAGCACGAGGGCGCGGTAGATCTCCGCCTCCGGAGACAGCGGCTCCGCCGCCGGCCGCGGTGCGAGCGGAGCCGTCTCGGAGCGCGCCGGTCGCCGCGGGCGGACGATGATCACCCGTCTTGCGTCCTCGCGCGGCCGCCGCGCCGGCGGCGGGTCGGAGGTCGAAGCGAGCGGCGTGCTCGCGGTTCTTTCAGGTGTGGGCGCGGCGGCAGACGCCGCCCATCGAGGATCGGACTCCCGCAGCTCGCGGGCCACGGCCGGGTCGAGATCCACGACGAGCATCTCCTCCTCGAACGGCGTACCGCGGGCGAGGATCGCTCCATCCGGTCCGATGACCAGACTGTGGCCGTCGAAGACCAGCTCGTCCTGGCCGCCGACGGCGTTGCAGAATGCCAGGAAGCAGTGCTGCTCGCGGCAGCGGGCCGCGAACAGCGCCTCCCGCTGGCGGCCCTTGCCCTGGTGATACGGCGAGGCCGAGAGATTGAGGACTATCTCCGCGCCGCCGTCCCGCACCGACCAGTCCGCGGGACCGCCCGGCAGCCAGATGTCTTCGCAGATCGTGACGCCGAGGCGCCGGCCCTCGAGCTCGATGACGATTGCCTCGTTGCCGGGCGTGAAGTAGCGGCGCTCGTCGAAGACGGCATAGTTCGGCAGGTGGTGCTTCGGGTAGAGCGCCTGGACGCGGCCGTCGGCCAACACCGCAGCGCAGTTGTACAGCCCAGTCCGCGCGCGCGCGGCCGCGGCGGGCGCGGGATCGGCGCCGTGGAGTTTCTCGGCGCCGGTCGCGGTTGTGCCGCCGCTCGGCACCCCGACGCAGGCCACGACGCCGGCGACCCCCGCGGCCAGCTCGCCGAGCGCGGCGGCGGCGTCCTGTACGAAGCTCGGCTTCAGCAGGAGATCCTCCGGCGGGTAGCCGGTGATCGACAGCTCGGGAAACAGGATGACGTCGGCTTGCCGGTCTCGCGCCTCACGCACTCGTGCCCGAAGAGCGGCAACGTTGCCGGAGAGATCGCCGACGATCGGATTCGACTGGCAGAGCGCGACGCGGAGCACGCGGTGCATCCAGGTCGCGCCACTACCGCTGCACGACGTGGGGCCGGGGCAGGTCGGTGAAGCCGAGGGCCACCCCGATCTCCCGGATCTTCTGCTGCACGCGACGCTGGTTGTCGGGACCCATGCCGATCAACTGGCGCTGTGCCGGCGAGAGGTACTCGAGTGTCTCGTCGGCGTACAGGTACAGCGGTCCGCGCGCGACCAGCTCGGGCTGGCCTTCGATGACCGGCGCGTTGAGCAGATGCGCCACCGCCCGCCACAGGGTGTCGCCGAAGGCTTCGCCGGGCTGGCCGAGCTCTTCGTAAGCTTCCCGCAGCAACGGACGCAACTGCCGATACAGCTCGGCGATGCCCTCCGCGTCGAGCGAGGCCACGAACGCCGCCACCTCGTCGTACCGCGCGTAGCTGGCGGCGGAAATCCGGGGCGCCGACGTGTCGCCGTCGATCTGGAAGCGGCCCTGCGGTCGGAGAAACGGTACGTGTTGCGAGGGGTTCGTGCCCTCGGCCACGTTGTCGATGACGACGACGACCGTCCGGACGAGTTCGTCGGTGACGAGCCAGCTCGCCAGCTCCGGACTCGCGGACAGTTCCGCGGCCAGCTCGCGAACGACCGGGTCGCTCTGGTTGAGCGGCGGTATCTCGACCTCCGGCTCGGGCTCCGGTTCCGGCTCGGGCTCCGGTTCCGGCTCGGGCGGCGGAGGCGGTGGAGGCGGCGGGGGCGGCGGCGCCTCGACGACTTCCGCTTCCGGCTCCGGTTCCGGCCCGGTGTCCACCAAGAGGTAGCCGAGAATCGCGACGAGAATCACGACGCCGCCCAGACCGGCGGCGGGCGGTAGCTGCTTCACACGTGTCAGCAGATTCTGCAGCAGCGTTGGATTACCGTTCGTCATGCCGGCGCTTCCTGCTGGGGCGCCCCGGCCGCGGGGCGCTGTGAAGTTGTGCCAAACGGACCCGATGTCCCGAAAAGCATGCTACCACGGATGCTCAGGACGCTCAGTCGCCGCGGCGGAGGAGCCAGCCGCGCAGCTCACCGCCCGGATTGCTCTCGGAGTGGATCTGCACGTAGTAGCGTTCGCCGCGCAGCTCGGCGATCTGGTCGTCGGTCAGCGCCACGGTATCGACGATCTCCCCGGCGGTGCCGGTCGCGCCGCCCGGATCGACGGCGAACGCGACTCCGCCCCGGCGGGCGACCGGCGCGTTGTGCACGTGAACCGCCGTTACTCCCGAGGTCAGTCCGCTGAACCGGATGCGGATGGTGAGCTCGTCGCCGGCCAGCTCCGCGGCGACCGAGCCCTCGCCCGCGATGGTCGACGTCGTGCGCAGGTCGACCGGCATGCGCGACAAGCGTTCGCCATAGTGCTCCACTTCCTGCATTCCCGCGCCTGCCGCGGGGGACACCGCGGTCAGGACTGCCAGGGTGAACGTCAGGATTCTTCTGCTGCTCATCATCGGTCCACTCCTCGCGACGTTGCGCCGACGGGTTGCCGGTCGGTTGGTGGGTCGTCGTCCGCGCCGAGCGACTCCAGGATCTCTTCGTTGTGCTCGCCCAATGCCGGCGGGCGGCGGTGAATCACGGCCGGCGTGCGTGACAGCCGGATCGGGTTGCCGAGGCTGCGCATCGCGCCGAGGTCTTCGTGCGGGATGTCGAGGACCATCCCCCGCTCCCGCAGGTGGGGGTCCTCGAGCGCCTCCCCGATGGTTCGCACCTGTGCGCACGGTACGTTGTACGCGCGGAGCCGCTCGATCAACGCGTCGCGCGTGTACCGTGCGAGGCGCGGCGTCAACTCGGCGATGAGTTGCGGCCGGTGCGCCATCCGGTCCGTGTTGGTGGCGTAGTCCGGATGGCGCTCGAGATCTTCGGCCCCGACGGCGTCGCAGAACTGCTTCCAGAGCCGCTCGTTGCCCGCGGCGACGACGACCAGTCCATCCGCGACCTCGATTGTCTCGTACGGGGTCAGCGTGTGGTGCTGGTTGCCTTCGCGTCCCGGCGCCTCGCCGGTGTTGAAGTAGATACCGGCCGGCAGTGCGAGCGCCGAAGTCATCGCATCCATCAGCGCGATGTCGACGTGCTGGCCCCGACCAGTGCGGTCGCGGTCGCGCAGGGCCAGCAGGACGCCGTTCATCGCGTAGAGGCCGGCCAGGTAGTCGGTGATCGCCACGCCCACCCGCGTCGGCGGACCCTCGCGCTGGCCGGTGACGTCCATCAGTCCGCTCTCGGCCTGGATTACCGCGTCGTAGCCGGGCAGGTCCTTCTTGGGGCCGACCTGTCCGTAGCCGGTGACGGAGCAATAGACGAGTCGGGGGTTCGCCTCGGAGACGGCCTCGTAGCTGAAGCCGAGCTTCGCCAGGCTGCCCGGCCGGAAGTTCTCGATCAGCACGTCGGCCGTCGCAATCAACCGCCGGAGGGCGTCGGCGCCGGCCGCGGACTTCAGGTCGAGCGCGACGCTCTTCTTGCTCCGGTTCAGACCGAGAAAGAACGTGCTCCAGCCATTGCGGTGGGGCGCCCACGCCCGTGTGTCGTCGCCGTGGGTCGGCTCCTCGATCTTCAGCACCTCGGCACCCATGTCGCCCAGCATCATGGCGCAGTAGGGGCCGGCCAGCACCCGGGTGAGATCGAGCACGCGCAGTCCGTCGAGAGGGGGCATGGGGTGGGGCGATTATATGCGGGCCCGATGTTGGCCGCCGACTGGCAGGTTGCGGAGCGGTGGACCGCAGGCGGCAGCAAGACCGGACCCTCCAGACGAACGGAGGCGTCCGGTGACGAGTGGGGCGTGTGGCGCGGCGTGCTCGCTGCTGATACGGTTGAAGCGGTCCGAACGACACGAGGGGAAAGCCATGATGTCCCGCATCCAACGCCAGTTCGTGAACGTCGTCGCCGCCGCCGGCCTGGCGGTCGTCGCCGCGTGTGCGACTCCCGCCGCCGGCCCCGCGGACGCCTGCACCGACCTGACGACGCTGGAATTGTTCGATCTGTACATCGGGGCGGCGGAACCGGTACCGGCCGAGGCCGGTCTGCCGGCGCATTGCAGGGTGACGGGGACGATCGAGACGGAGATCAACTTCGAGCTGCTGCTGCCCGACGACTGGAACGGGCGCTTCCTGATGGGCGGCGGCGGCGGCTTCGTGGGGAGCGTGCAGAACCAGGCCCGCACGCTCTACGCGCACGGCGGAAGCCCCCTGCAGCGCGGCTACGCCACGGTGGGGACCGACACCGGACACACCGGGAGCGGAATCGAGGCGAGCTGGGCGCTCCATCATCCCGTGCGGCAGGAGAACTTCGGGCACCGCGCCGTGCACCTCACCGCCGAAGCCGCGAAGTCGATCATCGCGCACTACTACGATCGGCCGGCCGACTACTCCTACTTCGTGGGCTGCTCGCGGGGCGGCGGCCAGGCGATGATGGAGTCGCAGCGCTATCCGGAGGACTTCGACGGCATCGTGGCGGCGGCGCCCGCCTACGACTGGACCGGCATCACGGCAGGTTTCGTGCAGAACCAGCAGGCGATCTACCCGGACGGTGACGTCGACGACCCGGTGCTCACGCCAGCCACCCTCGAGCTGCTCGGATCGAGCATCCTCGCCGCCTGCGACGCCGGTGACGGGGTGGAGGACGGTGTGCTCAACGACCCGCGCCAGTGCGATTTCGAGCCGGAAGACCTGCCGCGCTGCGCGGGCGACCGTCCGGCCGACGGCTGTGTTACCACGGCGCAGCTCGCGGCCATCAACACGGTGTACGACGGCCCGGTCTCGAACGGCGAGCCGATCTACCACGGCTTCAACTACGGGGGCGAGAACGACGGCGGCGGCTGGGATTCGTGGGTGGTCAGCGCGCCGCAGCGGCGGGCCGCCGGGGTGCCCAACGCCCAGTACGGCTTCGGCACCGAGCTGTTCAAGTACTTCGTCTTCGACGATCCCGACTGGGACTACACGGCCTACGACTTCTCGACCTGGAAGGAGGACGTCGCGGAGACGGCCGCGATCCTGAACGCGACCGACCCCGATCTGAACGCCTTCCGGGACAGCGGCGGCAAGATCATCTACTGGACCGGCTGGTCCGACCTGGCGCTCGCGCCGCTCGGCACCATCGACTACTACGAGCGGCTCGAGGAGGGCGATCCAGGAGCCCGCGACTACGCACGGCTCTACATGCTGCCGGGCGTGCTCCACTGTGCCGGCGGCCCGGGCCCGGACCGCGTCGACTGGGTGGAGGCGATCCGCGCCTGGGTAGAGGAGGGCCGCGCGCCCGAGCGCCTGCTCGCATCGAAGCCGGGTCGGGACGGCCAGCCCACGATGACCCGGCCGCTCTGTCCCTATCCGCAGGTCGCTGTCTACAACGGGGCGGGAGACCCGAACGACGAGGCGAGCTTCGCCTGCGCCGTTCCGTAGGATTCAGGAGATCGACCGCTTTCCGGTCGGGAAGTCGCCGATCGCCCTGCCGGTCCGTTGATGCAATAGTGGTGGAGCTGCCAGCGCAGCCGGAGGCGGGTGTGCCGCGCCGGCGTCATGACCGGTCCTGTCGGCCAGACGGTTTCGCCATGCGGTAGCCGACGCCGCGCTCGTTGAAGATGAAGGTGGGGCTGGCCCCGCCTTCACCGAGCTTGCGCCGCAGGCTCCTGACGAAATTACGCACCAGGTTCGCGTCGGCGTTCCCCGGCTTGGTCCAGACCCGCCGCAGCAGCGTCTCGAAGGTCACGACCCGTCCCGCGTCGAGCGAGAGCACGCGCAGCAGCTCGTACTCGGTGACGGTGAGCTCGACCGCTTTCCCTCGCAGCGTCACGCGGCGCTGCGCGTAGTCGATGGCGAGCTCTCCGGTCACGAACGGCTCGGGCTCCTCGCGGCGCCGCAGCGCCGCCCGGACCCGGGCGACCAGCTCGGTCGGAGAGAAGGGCTTGACGAGGTAGTCGGCCGCGCCCGAATCGAGCGCCTTGGCGACGATCTCGTCGCGGCCGTAGCCGGAGATGAAGATGACGGGCACGTCGGCGAGCTCGGGGACCTGGCGCATCAGCTCGATGCCGTCGACGTCGGGCAGCATCAGGTCGAGCAGGACGAGTCGCGGCCTCTCGGTGCGGATGATGCGCGGCAGGTCCGGGGGCGCGCCGGTCACCAGGGGAGCGAAGCCGGCCTCGGCGAGCGCGTCGCGGACGAAGCGCAGCGCCCGCGGGTCGTCGTCCACGACCAGGATGCGCGGCGGCTCTCCGGGTTCCGGGGCCGCCGGCGGGACGGCGGCGCGATCGGCCGCCACGGCGCCGGCCTCCCCGGCCACCGGCAGCGTGAAGGTGAACGTGGCGCCGCGGCCGGCGCCGGGGCTCTCGGCCCGGATGCGGCCGCCGTGCGCCTCGACGAGTCCCTTGCAGATGGCGAGGCCGAGGCCGTGGCCCGCCGTCGCCCCCTGCCTTGCGCCGGCGTGCTTGCTGAACAGGTGCGGCAGCAACTCGGACGCCACCCCGCTTCCCTCGTCGGAGACCGACACCGCGACGTGCGCGTTCTCGCGCACGGCCGCCACCCGGATCGGGGTCGAATCGGGCGCGTGCCTCGCGGCGTTCGAGAAGAGGTTGATGAGCACCTGCACGATGCGCCTCCGGTCGGCCATCACCCGGGGCAGGCCCGCCGGCAGGTCCACGAGGACGGCGTGGCGGCCGCCGCCGCTCAGGAACGTGCTGCGCGCCCGCTCGACCAGGGCGGCCACCTCCGAGGGCTCGGGGGTGACCGAGAGCGTGCCCGAGTCGATGCGCCCCGCATCGAGCAGGTCGCGGATGAGGCCGCGCATGTGGTCGGCCTGCTCGGCGATGATGCGGTGAAACTCGCGCATCTCGGCCGGGTCGAGCTCGGGCGCCTCCTCGAGCAGCGCGTCGGCCGAGCCCTTGATGGCGATCAGCGGCGCGCGCAACTCGTGGCTCACCAGGCCCAGGAACTCGGTCCGCATCCGCTCGATCTCGTCGAGCGGCGCCAGGTCCTGCACGGTCACCACCACCGACGCGATCTCGTTCCCTTCGCCGCGTACCGGCGTGACGTTGATCAGCATCCTGACGCTGCGCCCGTCGGGGACCGAGAGCACGACCTCCTCGGCGCGCACCGTCTCCCCGGCGCCGAGCAGCCCGGCCAGCGGGAACTCGCTCAGTGAGACCTCCCGCCCGTCGGCGCGGCGCAGGGTGAACGTCTCCAGGAGCTCCTCGATCGGGCCGCCGGCCATCCGCAGGCCCTCGGCGATCCGCCGCGCCTCGCGGTTGAGCGACGCGGGCCGGCCGCTCTTCGCATCGAAGACCACGATCCCGACCGGCGAGGTCTCGACGAGCGCTTCGAGGTCGGCCTGCGCCCGCTGCCCGCTGCGGTGCGTCCGCGCGTTGGCGACCGCGGCCGCGGCGTGCGAGGCGAGCAGCGTCAGCACCTCCTCGTCGTCGCCGGTGAACTCCTCGCCCTCGGCCTTCTCGGCGAGGAAGAAGTAGCCGACGTCGACGCCCCGGTGGCGCATCGGCGTGCCCTGGAAGGTCCGCGAGAACATCCGTGCCGGCGCGATGCCGAGGGAGCGGACGTAGCCGGCCAGGTCGGCGAGCCGCAACGTCCCCGGCAGGTGGCGGAGGTGCTCGAACAGGCGGCCGCCGTCGGGCCAGGCGAACAGCTCCCGCTCCTCCTCCGGCGTGAAGCCGGCGAACACGAAATCGCGGGTGGGCGTCCCCGCCTCGTCGACCGTAACGATGACCCCGTAGCGGGCCCGGGCGAGCGTGCGGCCGCTCTCGACCACCTCGGCGAGCACGGTGTCGAGGTCGAGCGTGGCGCTGATGCGCAGGATGGCCGCGCTGAGGGTAGCGGTCCGCTCGCGCAGCGCCTCGATCTCTCGCCGCGCATCGCCGGATTGCGTCAAGGCTTCTCCTTCGCCGGCTTGGCACGAATCCCGATCCGCGAGGGCCGGAACGGGGCGTTGCCGGCCCCTGAGCGTCACCCCCGGTGCCAGCATAGCGCATTTTGATGAAAGAAACATGATATAGCCGACGTCAAACACACATATTTGATTTCTGACTTGGTACAGTTTGGCACGGTGCGCACCCGGGGACGAGGCGCGGGAGCTTCGCGGCGGGGTCGCGTTGGAGATGCGGTTCGACCAGGGGGCCGAGAGGTTCACCGGCGTCGATTAGGGGAGGTCCGGATGTGCGTGACGGGTCGAGTAGCGGGTGGCATGGAAGCATGCGCAGCCAGCGAAGTAGCGAGGAGCATTTGTGTGCGGCTTGCGGGCTGGTCGACTGTGGCCGTGCTGCTCGCTTCCCCGGGGGCGTGGGCGCAGACGAGCACCAAGCTGACGGGCAACGTCGATCAGTCGTTCTTGCAGACTCGGATTGCCTTTGACGTCGCCCAGGCGTTCACCATGAGCGGCAACCCGACGGCTACAGGCTGACCGGGGTAGGTATCGAGCTCACCGTCGGTGACCCTGGAGGGACGACGGCGCTGGCCTACAGTGTGAGCATCCACTCGAACTCGGGCGGTCGGCCGGGCAGCAACCTGGGCACGCTGACCAACCCGTCCGAGTTGGTCCAGAGTGAAGTCCCTAGTGAAGAGAACAGGTTCACGGCCTCCGGCCAAGGCATCGACCTGGATGCCGACACGACGTATTTCGTGGTCTTAGACGTGAGCGATCCCGGGGACAGAAATATCGGAATGGCAAGAACTGACAGTTCCACCGACGATTCTGACACGGCCGGGGAGGGGAACATCGGGGACGGCAGCCTCCATCGGGCTTACGCTACCACCGATCCGTGGACAACTGCCGACGACCCATTTATGGTCGCCATCTACGGCTATGCGAAAGGCAGCATCGACCCGACACCCGAGCCGACAACCGGCGCCGCCACGGATATCACCGGCACGACCATCACCGTCGGGTTCCGTAGAGCGATGGATACGTCCATCCTTCCGGCGACGTCCGCGTTCACCTTGTCCGGCACGTCAGCTACGGTCAGCAGCGTGAGGTTTGGCGACTCAACGACCTTGCACCTCGACCTTGGCGAAGCGATTCGGGGTGGCGAGAGGGTGACCCTGACGTACGTGCCGCCGGAAACGAACGCGCTGCAAGACACAGCGGGCGTCGCGCTGGCCGGTTTCCGCCGGACGGTCGACACCAGCGGCATCGGTACCGGAGTGCCGGCGGTTCCGCCGCTCGGCTTGGCGGTTCTCGCGGTCGTGCTCGCGCTGCGCGGCTGGAGGGCGACGCGACGATGACCCGGTTGCCTACAGCTCGCTGAGGTACGCGATTTTCCCCGTGCTGTCGCCGATCTGCTCGCGATGCACACCGAGGCGGTCGAGCAGCGTCAGGAACAGGTTCGTCATCGGCGTGCCGTCGGCGTACCGCAGGTGGCGCCCGCCGTGCAGCGTGCCGCTGCCGCCGCCGGCCAGCAGCGTCGGCAGGTTGTCGTGGGTGTGCGCGTTCGAGTCGCTCAGGCTGCTGCCGTAGACGACCATCGAGTGGTCGAGCAGCGAGCCGGTCTCGTCCTGCGCGTCCCGCAGCTTCCCGAGGAAGTAGGCGAGCATCGCGACGTGGTGCCGGTCGATCATCGCCAGCCGGGCCATTTTCTCCGGGTCGTTCTGGTGGTGCGACAGCCCGTGGTGCGCATCCGGGACGCCAATGGAGCGGTAGGTCCGGTTGCCTCCCTCGCGGCTGTACATCAGCGTAACCACCCGCGTCAGGTCCGCCTGGAACGCGATGGTAACCAGGTCCGACATGAGGCGGACGTGCTCCTCGAAGGTCGGCGGAATGCCGTCGGGGCGGTCGAGCACCGGCAAGTCGATACCGTCGTAGCGTGCGTTCCGGATGCGCCGCTCCACCTCGCGCACCGAGTCGAGGTAGTCGCCCAGCTTGCGCCGGTCGCCGGCGCCGAGCGTGCTGCGCAGACGCGCCGCGTCGTCCCGCACGAAGTCGAGCAGGCTGCGGTTCTGCCGCGCGCGAACCGCCCGCACCGCCGGGTCGGTGGTGTCGCCGTCGCCGAACAGCCGCGAGAACACCCGGCTCGGGTTGTTCTCGTAGGGCAGCGGGGTCGTCGGCGAGCTCCACGAGAGGGTGTTGCTGTAGGCGCAACTGTAGCCGGAGTCGCAGCCGCCCACCATCCGCACGTCCTGCAGCCCCAGCTCGAGGGAGGGGAGCGGCGTGTCGCGGCCGATCGTCTCGGCCAGCATCTGGTCGACCGACATGCCGTTGCGGATGTCGGCGCCCCGGGTCTTCTTCGGGTGCACGCCGGTGAGCCAGCTCGCGCCGGCGCGGGCGTGATCGCCGGGGCCGTCGCCGAGCGCCTCGCCGTTGCGGTGCGCCAGACCCGTCAGAACGAGGAGGTCGTCCCGGAACGGCTCCACCGGCATCAGCGTCTTGCTGAACGCGAACCCGGCGCCTTCGGCGGCCGGCGTCCAGTCCTGCATGATGATGCCGTTGGCCGTGTAGACGAACGCGACCCGGGTGATCGGGGTCGACGCCCGCGCGAACGCCGGCGTCATCGCGTCGAGGAACGGCAGGGCGACGGTGGCGCCCATGCCTCGCAGGAAGGTGCGGCGCGGCAGTGCAGTTCCGGTGATCATGGCTCCGGAATCCTCCTCAGACCGAATGGTACGCTATCGACGATAGCCGAGACCAGCGCGGAGAACCGGTAGTCCGCGGCTTCGACCCGGCGGCGGATCTCGCGCACGGCCGGCTGATCGTACGACTCCAGGCCCCGGCCGACGGCATAGGTCAGCAGCTTCGCGGCCAGCGTCTCCACGAACTCGTCGCGGCGCTCCCGCAGCACGCGGCGCAGCCCGGCGGGCCCGTCGACGAGGGTGCCGTCCGGCAGCGCCCCCGAGGCTTCGACGGTCACGCCGTCGTCCTCCGTCCGGTAGGCGCCCACCGCGTCGAAGTTCTCCAGCGCGAACCCGAGCGGGTCGAGCTTCGCGTGGCAGGCGGCGCAGGCGGGGTTGGCGCGGTGCCGCTCCAGCGCCTCGCGCAGGCTGCCCGCCGAAGCCTCCGCGCCCGCGTCCAGGGCCGGCACGTCGGGCGGTGGGGGCGGGGGCGGCGCGCCGAGCAGGTTCTCCAGCACCCACTTGCCGCGCAGCACCGGCGACGTCCGCGTCGGGTACGACGTGACCATCAGCACGCTGCCGTGGGTCAGGACGCCGCCGCGGCCGGTGCCCGCGAGCGGTACGCGACGGAAGTAGCCGCCGTTCACCCCGTCGATGCCGTAGAAGCCGGCCAGGCGTTCATTCAGAAACGTGTAGTCGGCGTCGATCAGCTCCAGGACGCTGCGGTCCTCGCGGATCACGTGTTCGAGAAACAGCTCCGTCTCGCGCTCGAAGGCGTAGCGCAGCGAGTCGTCGAAGTCGGCGAACCGCACCGGGTCGGGCGTCCAGTCGGCGACGTTGCGCAGGTGCAGCCACTGGCCGCCGAAGTTCTCCACCAGGGCCCCGGCCTTCGGGTCCGCCAGCATGCGGGCGATCTGCCCGTCGAGCGCCGCCGGATCGCGCAGCCGGCCGCGCTCGGCCAGGTCGACCAGCTCCTCGTCGGGGATGCTGCTCCACAGGAAGAAGGACAGCCGCGACGCCAGGTCGATGTCCGAGAGGGGATACGCCGAGCCCGGCTCGGCGTCGTCCGGCGCGCGCGGCGCGCGGAACAGGAAGCTCGGCGAGACCAGCACGCCGCTCAGCGCCATCTCGATGCCGTCCTCGAAGCGTTCCCCGTCGGCGCGGCCCATGGCGAACAGGTCGAGCAGCGGGTCGATGTCCGCGGCCGTCACCGGACGCCGGTAGGCGCGGCGGGCCAGACGCTGCAGGATCCGCCCGGCGCACGGCTCCTCCGGTTCGTCCGCCGCCGGCCGGCAGACGAAGATGCGGCGCTGGACGTCGGTCTCGCCCGGACCGGCCGCGTCGTAGGGGCCGCCGACGAGCACGTAGTCGACGAAGTAGTCGTTCGTCTCCGCGCCGCCGTCCTCGCTATGCGCGTACTCGGTGAGGAACCCGGCGCCAATCTCGTGGTCGCCTGCCGGCAACGGCAGCCGGATCTCGAAGTTGCGGGTGAGCTGGTTCGCCTCCTCGGGTTCGAAGTCGGCGTCGATCAGGCGGACCCTCCGGCCGTCGACGCGCACGTCCAACAGGGGCGCGGGCATGCCTGCGGTGCGCCGGCCACCGATGCGAATCGTGAACGTATAGTCGGCGTCGAAGGCGAAGTAGTGCCGGAACAGGATGCCGCCCCGCTCGTTGGGCGGCAGCCCGCCGATCGCCTCGTCGGTGGTTCCGTCCGGCGGCTCGTAGCGTTCGACCACCGGCCGCGGCGTCAGGCTGCCGACCGCCAGCCGGCTGACGCGCCGCGCCGCCGCCACGTACTGCTCGACGTGCAGCGGCGAGACCGTCAGCACGTCGCCGATGTTGTCGAAGCCGTAGCCGGAGTCGTCCGACGGCAGGTCGCGGGCGTGGTCGAGGTCGAGCCCCAGCAGGTCGCGTACAGCGTTGCGGTACTCGGCGCGGTTCAGCCGGTGGATGGCGGGCGCACCAGGGTCGGGGTTCGCGGCCGCTTCCGCGTCGAGCGCGGTTTCCAGCCACGCCAGCAGGCCGGCGGCGGTGTCCGCGTCCGGGCGGGGACGGCCCGCCGGGGGCATCTCGCCGGCCCGCAGCTTCTGGAACACCTTCTCGAGCACGGGCGCGTGCTCGGCGACCCGCTCCGGATCCACCTCCTGCAGCGACAGCCCCGCAGTCAGCGTCCGGTCGTTGTGGCAAGCGAGACAGTGACGGCGGACCGTGTTCCGCAGCAGCTCGGCGCCGCGTTCGGCTTCCTGGTTGCCCGCCTGCGCCGCCGCGATCGGGACGGCCGCAAGACAGAGGAACGCCGAGGTCGTTGCGACGGCAAGGGAGTTTCGTGGTCCGTTCACTGGATTCGGAGTGTAGCATTCGATTCCATGTGGAAGAGGTTCTGGTTGAGGCCTATGCGGAAGGCGCTCTTGTCGGGTGCAGGGCTGGCGCTCGCGTTCGGGTCCGTACCGGGGTACGGCGCCGCCGTTCCGGCCCCCGCCCAGGACGCTCGGCCGGCGCCTGCACCGGAGGCGGGGCTGATCGAGGCGGTCCAGCGCCGGGACGCACGTGCTGTCGAGGTGCTCGTTACCGCCGGGGCCGACGTGAACGCCGCGCGCGCCGACGGCTCGACGGCGCTGGCCTGGGCCGCCCTGCGTGACGCCGCCGGTATTGTCGAGACGTTGCTGCAGGCGGGCGCCGACCCGAACGCCGTCGACGAGAACGGCGAGACGCCGCTGCTCTTCGCGTGCGGGAACGGAAACCTGGCGATCGCGCGGATGCTGCTGGACGCCGGCGCCGCCGTCGGCGTGGCACGCTGGAGCGGCGACACGCCGCTGATGGCCGCGGTCCATGCCGGCAACGAAGATCTCGTCCGTCTACTCGTTGGCCGCGGTGCGAAGGTGAACGTCGCGGAGCGCCGGATGGGGCAGACCCCGCTGATGTGGGCCGCCGCCGGAGGCCATACCGCCATCGCGGGATTCCTCATCGACTCCGGCGCCGACGTCGGAGCGGTCTCCGTGAACGGATCCCGCCCGATTCTGTTCGCGGCGGCCTCCGGGGACGCCGACAGCGCGCGCGCCCTGATCGCTGCCGGCGCCGACCCGCACGTTGCCGCCGCCGACGGCCGGAGCGCCCTTCTCATCGCGGCGGGGGAGGGCCGCGACGCCGTGGCCCGACTGCTGCTCGACCACGGTGCGGACGTGCATGCCCGCGACCGTGAGGGCGGCACCGCCCTGCACGCGGTCGTAGCGCAGGGCAACGTCGAGATGGCGCGCGAGTTGGTGGCGCGCGGTGCGGACGTGCATGCCCGCAGCGGCGGCGGCCCGGGCGGCGGGGCCTGGCGCAGCACCGGCGGCTTCACGCCGTTTCTCACCGCGGCGCAGGCCGGCGACGTCGACATGCTGGCGGCGCTGCTGGCACTGGGGTCCGATCCGGCGGCGGAGACCAACGACGGCGCGGGCGCGGTGCTGCTCGCGGCGGGCAGCCGCAACCTGGACGCGGTACGGTTCACGGTGGAGATTGGCCTCGACGTCAACGTCCATCCGCCGGGACGACGCAGCGCGTTCCATGTGGCCATCCGCGCCGGCGAGGACGAGATCGTCCAGTACCTGGCCGACAACGGCGCCGACTTCGCCGCTCTCGACCAGTACGGCCGCACCCCACTCGAGGAGGCGGAGTTCGAGGCGCCGACGCATACAATCGAATTGATGCGCCGGCTCTCCGCGGAGCAGGCGGCGGGAGTACGCTGACTTCAGGCATCGCTTTAGGGAGAGCGCTCTTGTACTCGTCGATACGGATTAACGGCTACCGCGGGCTCGATTCGTTCCGGATGGAAAAGCTCGGCCGCGTAAACCTGCTGGTCGGGACGAACAACTCCGGCAAGACGTCGATCCTGGAGTGTATCGAGCTGCTCCAATCGGCGGGCAGTCCACACGTGCTGTCGGCCATTGCGGGCCGTCGTGGGGAGTGGGGCTATCCGACAGAGCAGGAGATCCGTGAGTCCCTCACCCGTCAGGATTTTCTTGATGTGAAACATCTGTTCTCCAACCGCGAGTTGCCCGGCGAGATCGTCGTCGACGCTGACTGTATCCCTGGCACTCGTTTGGCCCGTTGGAACGACAAGGTCGTCGTGCGCACCAGGGAAATCGATGAATCTGATCTGGAAACAGAAGACGTGGAGGAGGACGAGCAATTCGCCCTCCACATAAGGTGGTCGCGCGCGGAAGACGACTACAAGGCCTTCGTCAGCCACGATGGATTCCTGGTCGTTCCGCGACGGCTCCTACGGGCGCGGAACGGGTCGAGCCAAGCCGTTCAGTTCATTACGACTCGCGGCATGACGGCGACCGACGTCGTTCGGACATACAGCAAGTTCGTACTCGGGCCTCGGGACGAGGCAATTACCCAAGCGCTTCGGATCGTCGAGCCGGCAGTCGAGCGCCTCGCTCCCGCTCTGGACGAGCGCGGTCTCTATCGAGATGCGCCGGGGGGAGTAAAGGTCAAGCTTCACGAGAAAGCCGACCCTGTACCGATAGGAAGCATGGGAGACGGCATGTGGCGGATGCTCGGGTTGGCGCTCTCGATTTCCAACGCCAGTGGTGGAGCGCTGCTCGTCGATGAGATCGACACCGGTCTTCACTACACGGTGATGGAAGACATGTGGCGGATGATCAGCGAGCAGGCTGCCGCCTTGTCGGTTCAGGTGTTCGCCACGACGCACAGTCGCGACTGTTACGAGAGCTTGAGCGCGGCCGTGGAATCCGATGTGGGCGACGTCACCATTCAGAGGATCGATCGGAGTCGCGAAAAAGCGGTCAGCATCACCAACCAGGCAATCGTGGCCGCTGCCGAGCGGAATGTTGAGGTCAGGTGATGCCGGCCAAGATTCGGAGGGATCACCCCAAGAGGCTGCTCGTGGAGGGGGAGACGGACAAGAGTGTAATCCCGTACCTCATGGAAGCGAACGGCGTCGCGTGGCCGAAGTCTCCCCCCGTATGCATCGTGCCGTGCGGCAGCATCGACGAGATTCTGAAGCCCGGCGTCATCGAGCTCGAGCTGGCGGCGTCCAAACTCGAGGCCCTGGGCGTCGTGGTCGATGCGAACGGTGACGCCGGCGGTCGCTGGGATGATGTCAAGACCTGGTGCAGCGGCACGTTTGCCGACCTTCCGGAACAGATTCCCGCCGGAGGTCTCGATGTCGTCCACGCCGACGGCGTGCGGTTCGGCGTCTGGATCATGCCCGACAACCGGTTCACCGGCATGCTGGAGGACTTTCTCGTCCAACTGGTTCCAGACAACTCCCGCCATCTGTACGAATTCGCCAGGTATTCCGTTGCCGAGGCCAAACGCAACGGTGCACGGTTCAGGGACGTGCATGAGAGAAAGGCTGAGATTTATACGTGGCTCGCGTGGCAGGACCCGCCGGATCTCCGATTGCACGAAGCGGTGAAGCATACGGTTCTGGATCCCGCCAGACCGGAGTCACGACCGTTCGTTGATTGGTTCAAGGGGCTCTTCCGCGTGTAGACGCAATGCGCTCGGTGAGTGAACGGTCTCCGCACCAAGGGCGCCCGTCCGCTATCGATACGCCGCCGCCTGGATCTCGTACAGCTCCGCGTAGTGACCCGCCGCGGCCACCAGCTCCTCGTGGCTGCCTACCTCCACCACGCGCGCGCCGTCGAGGACCACGATGAGGTCGGCCATGCGTACCGTGGAGAAACGGTGCGAGACCAGGAGCGTGATGCGGCCGCCGCGCGTCGCGCTTCCGTCTGCGCCGGTCGCCCGATCGCGGTTGGTACCGGGCTCGCGTTGCCCGTCGGCCGCCCCGTTCCCAGCGGGTGTCGCGTCGCCGTTCCCGTCGCTCGCCGTGTTCCCGCTCCCCTCGCCCCGAGCGGTGCCCGCGTAGCGTTCGAACAGGGCGTGCTCGGTCTCGGCGTCGAGGGAGGCGGTCGGCTCGTCGAGCACCAGCAGCAGCGGCTCGTCGCGCATGAAGCCGCGGGCGAGGGCCAGCTTCTGCCACTGCCCGACGCTCACCTCCACGCCGTTCGGCCAGGTCGGGCCGAGCTGGGTGTCGAGGCCGTCGGCCAGCGTATCGACCACGTCCTCGGCGCCGGCCCGGCCGATGGCGGTCCGCGCCGCGGGGCGGTCGTCGAGACGCGGGACGTCGCCGACGCCGACGGTTCGTTGCGCCGGCAGCTCGAAGCGGAAGAAGTCCTGGAATGCGCCGGCGAGGCGCGAGCGCCACTCGGCCGCCGGCATGCGCGCGAGATCTTCGCCGTCGACCAGGATGCGGCCCGCGCTGGGCTCGTACATCCTGCCGAGCAGCTTGACCAGCGTGGTCTTGCCCGCGCCGTTCTCGCCGACCAGGGCCACGACGGCGCCAGCCGGCAGCTTGAGGTCGACGTTCTCCAGCACCAGGCGGTCGGTGCCGGGATAGGCGAACGACACCTTCTCCAGTGCGATGCCGCGCTCGATGTGCGCCGGGACCGGGCGGTCGGCGCGCTCCGCCTGCGCCGCCGCGTAGTCCTCGAGCCAGGCGAGGCGCCGCGAGCCGTCGAGCCAGATGCCGCGCAGGAACCCGATCTCGCCAACCGTGGCGCTGACATACCCCGCCAGGCGCGAGCCGGCGGCGAGCAGCAACAGCACGTCTCCGGGCGAAGCCCGCAGCCCGGACGTCACGAACACCACCGCGCCGACGTACCCGGCGCCGAACACGCTCCAGCCCAGGGTGTGCCAGCCGGCGCTCGCCCAGCGCGCGGCCGCGACCGGGCGGTACCAGCGCTCCCAGGCCGCGCGCCGGTCGCCAACGAGACGCGGGCCGATGCCGGCGATGCGGACGTCCTTGCCGGGCGCGGCGGTCGTGGAGGTGTCGAACAGGTGCCGCGCCAGACGCTGGGCCTGCGCCCCCGCCTGCTCCGCGGCGCGCTCCACCGCGGGCCGCCACGAGGCGGTCGCCACGGTCGGTAGCGCGCACAGGGCCAGCAGCGCCAGCGCCGGGTGGATCGACACCAGCAGGCCGATGGTCACCGCCAGGCGCAGCACCCAGCCGCCGGTGCTGAACAGCGACATGTACATGTGGTCGAGCACGAACACCTGGTTGCGGAGCACCGCCAGCCGGTCGAGAAACGCCGGGCGTTCATGGTGCTCGACGGTGGCGACGCTCGCCTGCAGCCCGGCGACGTGCGATTCCAGCGCGATGGTGACCCGGTCGCGGAAGCGGCGCTGGGTGCGGTCGCTGGCCACGCGCAGCACCCAGGTCAGGGTCGCGGAGATGGCAAGTCCGGCCGCGGCGACCGTGACGAGCGCCGGGTCGTCGCCGAGCAGCCCGTCGGCCAGCAGCTTCAGCCAGACAGCCAACAGCGCGTCGGGCAGGGCGGCCAGCAGAGCCAGCCCGAAGGCGACGGTCAGCAGCGCCGGCTCGGCGTCGAAGCCGCGCCGGAGCGCCCGCCACATCGCCGGCAGCGCCGGGGGCATGTCGTCGCCGGCGCGGGTGGGGTCAGTCGAGGACATCGAGCCCCGTCTCTTCCTCTTCCGCGAAGCGCTGCGCCTGCAGGTCGAACATCGTCTGGTAACGTCCGCCGAGCGCCATCAGCTCCTCGTGGGTGCCCAGCTCGACGACCCGGCCGTGCTCCAGGACGCAGATCCGGTCCGCGTGACGGACGGTGGAGAAGCGGTGGGAGATGAGGATGGTCGTCGTCTCGCGGGTCGCTTTCAGGATCCGTTCGAAGATCTCGGCTTCGCCCCGCACGTCGAGCTGCGCGGTGGGCTCGTCGAGCAGGACGATGCCGGCGCCCTGGCGCACCGCGGCGAGCGCCCGGGCCAGGGCCACCCGCTGCCACTGTCCGCCGGAGAGCTCGGTTCCACCGTCGTAGCCCCGGGCCAGGATGGTGTCGGGGTCGGCGAGGTCCGCCGCCCCGGCCTCGGCCAGTGCGTCGCGAACGACCGCCTCGGGCGCGCCGGCCGGCGCCACGTTGTCGGCGAGCGGCAGCTCGAAGCGGGCGAAGTCCTGGAACACGGCGGTGACCCGCTCGCGCCAGGAATCGACGTCCAGCTCGCGCAGGTCCACGCCATCGACTTCGATGGCGCCTTCCTGCGGCTCGTAGAACCGGCACAACAGCTTGGCCAGCGTGGTCTTGCCGGCGCCGTTCTGGCCGACGATGGCCAGCGACGAGCCGGCGGGAATGGTCAGGTCGAACCCGTCCAGCACCGGCGTGCCCGGTCCGGAGGGATAGGCGAAGCGCACGCCCGAGAAGCGGATCTCGCGCGCCGGCAATCCGGCCGCCGATCTCGACCCGAGCGTCAAGGCGCCGCGCGGGGCCATCGCCTCGTGCAGGCGGAGCACCGCCGCCGTGGGCGCCCCCGCCCCGTCGAGGGCCCAGGACAACCCCCCGAAGGCGATCATGCTGGCGGCTATGGCGGCGCTCGCGAACATCACCAGCCGGTCGAGAGGCAGCGCTCCGGAGGTGACGTCGGCGGCCAGCGACCAGAACACGACGGCGTTGGCGGCGAGGACAAGGATCAGACTCGTCGCTACCGGCCGCTCGCGCAGCTTCGTCGCTTCCCAGCGCAGGTCGTGGAGCCGGCGCCGGTGGCGCCGGAAGCGCTCGATGATCCAGTCGGCGAGACCGAACAGCCGCAGCTCCTTGGCGGCGGGCGCGTCCACCGCCAGCCGGTACGCATAGTCGGCATGGCGCTGGGCGGCCCGCACCGCGTCGGTCTGGCGGTCCTTCCACACCGCGCTCTCGCGCAGGAGCCAATGCGTAACGAGCCATGCCCCGCCGAGCAGCAGCGGCGCCCACCAGGCGTAGGCGAACAGGATTGCCACGGCGGTCAGTCCGGCCAGCAGCTCGACGAGACCGGCCGCGATGAAGTCCATCGAGATCGCCAGCGGCGGTCCGCTGATGCCCAGGTCGAAGTCGCGCGCCATGGTCAGGTCGCCGGCGAGCTCGGGGTCTTCCAGGTGGCCGATGCCGGGCGGCTCGACGCAGGCGACCGTCAATTCGTCGTACAGCCACGCCGCGGCCGAGCTGCCCAGGTTCTGGCCCGCGGCGAGGTGCAGCGGCGGCAGCACCTGCAGGAGGACGAACACCGTCCCCACGCCGGCGAGCGGCCAGACCAGGTCGCCGCCCGCCTCGACGGCCCCGACGAGCAGTCCCATCGCGATGGCGAACAGGGCCGGCAGGAGGCTGCGCACGACAAGGGCGCTCCACCAGACGGCGGCCAGGAACGGGTTCGCGCGCGGCAGGATGGCCAGGAACTTCCACTCCGGGCGGGCGCGGAGGCGTCGGATTGCGGCCGCAAGCATCGTCGTCTGTTCTCGGTCGATTGCGCACGTGAGCGGACCGCGTGGGCCGCCGGAGGCTCGTGCGGAGGACTCGTTCCCTCCCGGCGCTCCGCGCATGCCGCCGGGCGGTCCGACCGGCTCCTTCTCGGTTGCTCGTTTCGGGGGCTCAGCCCGCAGTGTGGCCGTCGGGGTGTGTCCCGGTCTACCGCTCGCGACTGGCGAGCGTCGCGACTGCTTCGGCGACGAGCCGGATGTCGTCGCGGAGACTCTCGGCCACCACGTCGAAGTGGGTTCGCAAGCGCTGCTCGGCGTCCTTGATCTCGGCCCGCAGCCGTTTCTCGGTGGCCCTCAGGGCCTCTATCGTTGCCAGGCCCGGCAGAACCTGCTCGATTCTATCGACCCGCTGCTCGACGCGCTCGGTCCGCTGTTCCCACTGTGCTGTCGGCATCCCGCAATGCTCCGCGTTCCGGACGTTCTGGACGGCTCACTTCCCGCCTTTCAGAACGCTCCTACCATCGTAGCACTCGCCGGATCGGAAGCCATCCGAGCCCGGAAAACCCGCGGTTTCGTGCGTGCGGTCGATGCGCACCCGGCGTCGATTCGGGAGGCGGTCACGCCACGTGCAGGTTGCCCCGCCCGCGCCCGGCGAACGAGTAGAGGGTCATCCCTGCCGCCATCGCCATGTCGACGGCCACGCTCGATGCGGCGCCGACCGAGACCATTGCAGGGATGGCTGCCATGAGCGCCTTCTGGACGAGCTCGAAGCCGGCCCGGCCGCTGACGACCAGGATCCGGTCGCGGAGCGGTACTTCGTCGCGCAGCACGAAGTGGCCGATCACCTTGTCGACCGCGTTGTGGCGGCCGATGTCCTCCCGTACGCAGAGCAGCTCGCCGTCCAGCGTGAAGATGCCGGCGGCATGGATTCCGCCGGTCGCTTCGAACAGCGTCTGCGCCGTGCGGAGCCGTTCGGGCAATACCTCAAAGAGCGTCGGGCGGCACTCGACCGGCGAGATCGAAGGCAACTCCTGGTCCAGGTCTTCCATCGACTCCTTGCCGCACACACCGCAGGCGGCCGTCGCGCGGAATGCCCGCTCCGGCTCGACGGTGGGAGAGGCGGGCGCGGCGCTTGCCGCGTCGTCGGCCAGGGTGACCTCGACGCGGTCCCCCGCGAAGTTCGTCACCTTGATCCGGGCCGGCTCTCCGGCCGGCGAGGTTTCCCGCTCGCCGGCAACTACGCGGAGCGAGGCGATACGGGCTCCGCCGGCGATCATTCCCTCGGCGTGGAGAAAGCCGGCGGCGAGATCCTCGTCCTCGCCGGGCGTGCGCATGGTGACGACCAGCGGCCTGCCGTCGAGCCGGATCTCGAGCGGCTCCTCCACGACGATCAGGTCCTGGTCGAGCGCCTCCCCGCGCCGCCGCACGGCGACGGACCGGAGTGCGGGGGAGTGCGTAGCGTCTGACGGCACGATCCGATCATAGTCGCGACAGCGCAGTGCCGCGCCTGCCTCCAGCCTGCGAACTCGGCGCCGCCTTTCAGGCCTTGAATGAAGGCGCGGCCACCGTGACGGCAGACTGCCTCCAGTCTGCCGGCCCAGCGCCGCCTTCCAGGGGCTTGCGACCCGGCGTGATCGCTTGTCGCGCTTCCTCGTCGGGCGCCTCGACGCTCTCGGTGTCGCGCGCGGGGTCGTCCCGGACCGCCGGGTCGTTGACGGCCTATACTGCTGTGGATCTGGAGGATCGCAGAATGCACAGCACATACCGCCCGGTTGGTCCGGCCACCTTTCTCGCTCTCCTGGCAACCGTGCTCGCGGCCGCCCCGGCCTTCGCCCAGTGGACTCCGGATCGCCTCGCGGCGGACGAGTCCGAGCTGCCGCGCACCCCTTGGGGCGCTCCGGACTTCCAGGGGGTCTGGAACAACTCGACCACGACGCCGCTCGAGCGGCTGACGAGCGAGGAGCAGGCCCTGAGCCGGGAGGCGCGGCAGGCGGTCATCGCCGCGACGCGGGGCACGGGCGCCGGCTGGCTGGAGCAGGCGGGCAACATCGAGCGAGAGTCGCTGATCATCGATCCGCCCGATGGGCGCATCCGGATGGCCGAGCAGGGGGTGCAGCGGCTGATCGACCGCGAGAACGCACGGGCCGGCCGCGGCGAGGCCGACTCGTGGCGCGACCGCAACAACTGGGAGCGGTGCATCTCGCGCACCCTGCCCACCGCGATGATCCCGACCCTGTACAACGCCAACTACCAGATCTTCCAGACGCCGGACTACTTCGTCCTGGTGATGGAGATGATCCACGAGGCGCGCATCGTCCCGCTGGACGGGCGGCCGCACGCCTCCGACTCCATCCGGCAGTGGCTGGGCGACGGCCGCGGGCGCTGGGAGGGGGACACGCTGGTCGTCGAGACCCTGCACTTCAACGGCAAGCTCGACGGCGGCGACTATCAGCCGTCGCACGTCACCCCGACCGGGCCGCGCGGGTCGGGCGAGACCCTGCGCCTGACCGAGCGCTTCACGCTGGTCGACGCCAACACCATCGACTACCGGGTGACGGTGGAGGATCCGCAGACCTTCGCCGCGCCGTATACCGCGGCCATCCCGATGCACCGCTCGGCCCCCGGCGTCACGCTGTTCGAGTACGCCTGCCACGAGGGCAACCACGCAATGGTGAACCTGCTCAATGCCGGACGCGCCGACGAGCAGCAGGCGCTCGACGCGGCCGCGCTGGTCTCGCAGCAGCGGATCCAGGCCGGGCACCCCGGTGTGCGGGAGCCGGCCGTGCCGTTCGCGCCGATTCCGGATGGCCGATGAGTGCACGAACGATCTTCGCGACCTGCCGTCCGCGCGCGGACGTGCTGCGCGGGACGGTGGCGGAAGCGGACCTCGCTGCCGACCTCGGCAAGTCGTGACCGGCAAGGGAAGCGCCGAGTACGTCGATGCGGCGCGCTTCTTCGTCAACTCCCTTGGACGAGCTTGGAGCACGGGAACGCGAGCTGTCAGGCAGGTATCGAACGTGGGCGCGGAGGTGGCGGTTCGAGTATCCCCGCGTCGCCCGGACTCTCGAACGCGTGGCTGCGGGTCATGACGGTCACGCCAAATGGGTGGACTCCAGGATATCGGCAATGGACCGTCTGGAGCATTGACCAGGAGATGGGACGGCGCGCCGGATTCCGGTACCAGGAGGTAGCGCGCCGGTTGAGACGTGCGGGATACCGGTTCGATCGGACGGGGCCGGGAAGCCACGAAGTGTGGCGTCACGAGGGCACCGGCCGCAAGGTGACGCTCCCGCGCCACTCCGGCGACATGGTGGAAGGCACTCTTCGAGCAATTCTTCGGGAGGCGGGCATCGAAGTTCGCGACTTCCTGGGCACCCGATAGCGTGCGCGTCGGAACCGGCCGTCGCTTGCCTCGTTCGTACGCTGGCGTCTCCTTCCGGAACTACGGTACGCTGACGGGCACGAGCAGGTCGATGCCCGCAGAGGGTTCTACGATGGGTCAGCGCGGGCGGAAGCGGATCGCCGTGGTCGATGCACGACTCGGCGATCTTCCGGGCCAGCCCCTGGGCAATCTCGGTGACCTCGGCGACGCTTCGCCCTTCCGCAACCAGACCTGGAACATCGACGCTGGTCGCCAGAAAGCCGCCGTCTTTCAGTCTTTCGATGTGGAGTCGGATCATCGCTTCGTTCATGGTTTCCATATCGCGGTCAGCGAGAGCCTCCTTGGGCCATGGTACGCTGGACGCCGCTCGGGATTCTACCGCGCGAGGTGCCAGCGGGCCGGAGCTGGTCCGGCCGGAGTGGCTGTGCGTGTTGGACGATGTCCGAGCACGGTGGCTGATGAGCGCCGAATCGGCGTTGCGCGCTGCCCGCCCCGGTCCGGAACCGACACCCAACTGCTGGAGCTAGCGCCCCGAAACGCCTCGCCGACGAGGCGTTCCGGCCCATCCCCCCCGCCCCATGACCTTGCGCCTCAGCGCTTCGCTTCGCTGCGTTCTGCGGCGCAAGCTCCTAGACGCCACAAGCACGCTTTTCCCTTCCGCAACCAGCCCGGGAACGCGGGGCCCGTGGCCAGTAAGCTCCCTATCGTCCGTGGCGGCGCGGCGTCGAAAGGCTGACTGATTTGTCCCTTGCATGCTTCCGGGAATCGCAACGACCGCTCAGGGCCACAGATCGCCGAGGCTGAAAGTAACCGCTTCGAAGAGACGGATTCGGATCGGGGCGTCGTCCTGCGCGGTCGCGATCAGCACCCACTCTCCCTCGCGCAGTTCGAACGCCTCCAGGGTGCGATCCGTGGGGTCGATGAGCCAGAGATGCCCGACCCCCTCCCGGGCGTAGACCGGGCGCTTGCCGTGCAGGTCGAGCTTGCGGGTCGAGGGCGAGAGCACCTCGCACACCCAGTCCGGCGCCAGCGTGCAGTACGCCGCGTCCGGATAGACCGGCATTCGTTCGCGGCGCCAGCCCGCCAGATCGGGGACGAGGATGTCCTCGCCCAGGTGCAGCTCCGGCTCGTCGATGATCCACCAGCCGCCCGGGCCGCCGCGGCCGAACTGGAAGGGACCCGACAGGTCGTGGCCCAGCGACGAGGTGGCCAGCGCGTGCGGCATGGCCGGCCGCGGGTTGGTATGGAGCACGCCGTCGACGATTTCGGCGACGCGATGGGGCGGGGCGTCGAGCACGTCCTGGTAGGTCGCCCGCCGTCGCGGGCCGGGATCACGCTGCCGTACCGCGGTGGCTGCCGCGTTCATTGCGTCTCGTCTCCCCCACCGGCCATTGTAGGCGAGCATGCCGGGCGCTCGACGCACATGCCGGACCGCTCAGGGCCACAGGTCGCCGAGGCTGAAGGTGACCGCCTCGAAGGGGCGGATGTGAACCGGGGCGTCGTCCTGCGCGGTCGCGATCAGCACCCACTCCCCCTCACGCAGTTCGAAAGCCTCCAGGGTGCGATCCGCTGGGTCGACGAGCCAGAGATGCCCGACCCCCTCCCGTGCGTAGACGGGGCGCTTGCCGTGCAGGTCGAGCTTGCGGGTCGAGGGCGAGAGCACCTCGCACACCCAGTCCGGCGCCAGCGTGCAGTACGCCGCGTCCGGATAGACCGGCATTCGTTCGCGGCGCCAGCCCGCCAGATCAGGGACGAGGATGTCCTCGCCCAGGTGCAGCTCCGGCTCGTCGATGATCCACCAGCCGCCGGGGCCGCCGGCGTCGTGATCGAAGGGGCCGCCGATCTTGACGCCCAGGGATGAACTGGCTCGTGCGTGCGGCATGGCCGGCCGCGGGTTGGTGTGGAGCACGCCGTCGACGATCTCGGCGACGCGATGTGGCGGGGCGTCCAGCACGTCCTGGTAGGTCGCCCGCCGTTGCGGGCTCGACTTACGCTGCCGTGCCGCCGTGGCTGCCGCGCTCATTCCGCCCTCGTCTCCTCGCGCCATTGTATGCGAGGGTCCGGAGCGGTCGATGCACGCGTGGAGCCCGCCGGCCGCCTGCCTCGCCTTGCTCCGATATGGTGTACCGTGGACGGCCGCACCGATGACCCGGGCCAACATCCTCAACACGGGAACCGCCAGCTACCTGGAGCTGATCGGCAACGGCAAGACGTACCGCGTTCCCCCGTACCAGCGGGACTACGCCTGGACGCAGCAGGAGTGGGAGGACCTCTGGAACGACGTCGTCGAAATGCGCGGCGACCCCGAGGGTCGTCACTACATGGGCGCTCTCGTCGTCCAGACCCATGGTGACCGCGAGTTCCTCGTCATCGACGGCCAGCAGCGGCTGGCGACCATCTCGCTGCTCGCCCTGGCGGTCATTCAGAAGCTGCGGCGCATGGCGGATGGTGGCGTGGATCAGGAGCGGAACCGGGAACGCGCCGCAGGGCTCCGCAACCGCTTTATCGGCGAGAAGGACCCGGCGTCGCTGGTCGAGAGCAGCCGGCTGCACCTGAACGAGACCGACGACTCCTTCTACCAGGACTACCTCGTTCAGCTCGAGGCTCCACTGAATCCCCGCGGCCTGCCGCAGTCGAGTGCTCTCCTGTGGAAGTGCTATCGGTACTTCGCCAGGCAGATCGATCAGTTGTTCGGAGACGCAGAGGACAACGGCGAGGAGATCGCGCAGATCCTGTCGGAGACCGTTGCCCGCCGCCTGCTCTTCATTCTCATCACGGTCGACGACGAGCTCAATGCCTATACCCTGTTCGAGACGCTCAACGCCCGCGGTCTGGAGCTGACGGCGACCGATCTGCTGAGGAACTACTTCTTCTCGAAAGTGCGTACGCAAAGCGACATCGACTCGCTGAAGCGGCGCTGGCAATCACTGATCGCGACCGTGACGCAGGAGGACTTCCCCCACTTTCTTCGCTTCCACCTCCTGCGCGAGGAGCCGCATATCCGTCGCAAGCGGCTGTTCAAGCTGGTGCGTGACCGCGTCCGGACGCCGGACGATACGTTCGCGTTCGTGAAGGCGTTGGAGGCCCACGCAGAGCTCTTCGCGGCACTGGCCGACGTCAACCACGGCTACTGGATGGATCTGCCCGCGGCCAAACCGTTCGTGCAGGAGCTGAACCTCTTCGGCGCCCGGCAGATGACGCCGGTCTTCTTCGCCGCGTGGCGCGTGTTCTCGGACGACGACTTCGTACGGCTGCTGAAGCTGGCAAGTGTCATGGTCTTCCGCTACTCGATCGTCAGCGCCTTGAATCCCAACCTGCTGGAGCGCGTTTCGCACTTGGCGGCCAAGGCCGTTCTCGACGGGCGCGCGACCCGTCCCGGGGCGGTATTCGCGCTGCTCCGGACAACCTACGTGGATGACGACCGATTCGAGAGCGACTTCGGACGGTGGACGGTCGGTACGAGAGGAAAGCGCAAGAAACTCGCCCGATATGTCCTTGCCCGGCTGGAAACGCATGCCGGCAATCGCAGGGTCGATCCCGAGACCGACCCTGCCACTGTGGAACACGTGCTGCCCGAGAACCCGGCCGGGGAATGGCCCGAGGTCTTCCCGGCAGACCGTTGGGATGCAGCCGTTCCCCGGCTTGGGAACCTGACCCTGCTCGAGCGAACGCTGAACCGGAACGTCGGCAACGCGGCGTACCCGGCGAAGCGGGCCGCCTACGAGACGAGTGCGTACGTGCTGGCGAGGGAGATCGCCGACATGGCGCCGGAGGAATGGACGCCTGCGCTGCTGGAAGAGCGCCAGCGGCGGCTCGCGGCACGGGCCGTGCGCCTGTGGCGGTCGGATTTCACATAGCGGCGCCTCGACGTTCAGGGCTCCGTGGGCGCGTTCTCGCCCACGGCCTTGCCCTCCCCCAGTTGCGTCGGCGTGCACCGCGCCGTCGGGAGCGTCGCTACGATCTCCGCGGGTCCGTTCCAACCCGCCGTCCCGGTTCGCCGTTCCGAACGGTGGGCGCCGCCGACCGGACGACGGCATCCGGCCTGCTGTGGTATAACCACCAGAGCACAGGCAGCCTATGGACATCTCCCGCCGCACGTTCCTGAAGGCCTCGGTCACCGGCGGCCTCGCGGTCAGCGCCCTCGGCTTCGATCTGCGGCCGGCGCACGCCGCGGTCCGCCAGCTCAAGATCCGCAACGCTACCGAGTACCGGACGGTGTGCCCGTACTGCGCGGTCGGCTGCGGGACCATCGCCTACGTCCACGGCAGCGGCGGGCTGAACACCAAGAACACCGTGATCCACGTCGAGGGCGACCCCGACAGCCCCATCAACGGCGGCACGCTCTGCCCGAAGGGCGCGTCGCAGATGGAGCTTGCCATCAGCCCGCGGCTGCGGCACCAGCCGCTGCTGCGCCGGGCGGGCGCGGCGGAGTGGGAAGAGGTCGACTGGGACACGGCGATGGACTGGTTCGCGCGCAAGTTCAAGGAGTCGCGCGACGCCTCGTTCCGCGAGCGGGACGACGCCGGTCGGGTCGTCAACCGCGCCGACGGGGTCGCCTGGGTCGGCAGCGCCACCGTCTCGAACGAGGATGCCTACCTCATCACGAAGACGATGCGCGCGATGGGCCTGGTCTACATCGACCATCAGGCCCGCATATGACACAGCCCCACGGTGGCCAGTCTGGCCGCCACGTTCGGCCGCGGGGCGATGACCAACCACTGGAAGGACATCAAGAACACCGATGTCATCCTGGTGATGGGCGCCAACCCGGCCGAGAACCACCCCTGCGGGTTCAAGTGGGCGGTCGAGGCGCGTGACGACCGGGGCGCGAAGCTCCTGACCATCGACCCGCGCTTCACCCGCACGTCGGCGGTCGCCGACCGCCACATGCAGATCCGGCCCGGGTCGGACATCGCGGTGCTGGGCGGCCTGATTCGCTACGCGCTCGAGAACGACCTGCACCACGCCGACTATGTGCGCGCCCACACCAACGCGACTTTCGTCGTCGGCGACCAGTACGGGTTTGCGGACGGGTTGTTCGCCGGCTTCGACGAGGCCGCCAGCAACTACGACAAGACGGCGTGGGACTACGAACGGGGCCCCGACGGCTACGTCCGCCGCGACCCGACGCTGTCGCACCCGCGCTCGGTGTTCCAGCTCCTGAAGCAGCACTACGAGCGCTACACGCCCGCCGTCGTCGCCGACATCGCCGGCTGCACGGAGGAAGAGTTCCTGCAGATGGCCGAGATCATCTGCTCGACGGGACGGGCCGACCGGGTGGGGACCATCATGTACGCGGTCGGCTGGACGATGCACACGGTCGGCAGCCAGATCATCCGCACCGCGGCGATCCTGCAGTTGCTGCTCGGCAACATCGGCCGGCCGGGCGGCGGCATCAACGCGTTGCGCGGGCACGCCAACGTGCAGGGGGCGACCGACCACGCCATCGTGGCCGGCATCCTGCCCGGGTATCTCAAGGTGCCGACGCCGCCGCAGCAGTCGCTGGCCGCGCATCTCGACGACTCGACGCCGCGGCCGCTGGTCCCCGACACCGTCAACTACTGGGGCAACTACCCGAAGTTCTACGTCTCGCAGATGAAGGCGTGGTTCGGCGATCACGCGACGCCGGCGAACGACTTCGCCTACGACTACTTGGCCAAGCAGGACGGCGACGCGACGTGGCTGACCATCTGGGACAAGGCGCACCAGGGGACGCTGGAGGCTTCGTCACCCTCGGGTTCAACCCGCTGTTGGCCGGACCCGATGTGCCGCGGCTGCTCGACGCGATGTCGAAGCTCAAGTGGAAGGTGGTCATCGATCCCTTCATGCTCGACTCGGCCGAGTTCTGGAAGGCGCCGGGGATGGACCCGTCGCAGATCGACACCGAGGTGCTGTACCTGCCGTCCTCCCACTGGATCGAGCGCGACGGCTCGTTCACCAACAGCGGGCGCTGGGCGCAGTGGAAGGAGAAGGCGGTCGACCCGCCGATCGGCGTCCAGCCCGACACCTGGATCCTGTCGGAGTTGTTCTGGCGGGTGAAGGAGCTGTACCAGGCCGAGGGCGGCGCCTGGAACGATCCGATCCAGCACCTGACGTGGGACTACCTGAACCCGCGCGAGCCGACGATGGTCGAGCTGGCCAAGGAGATCAACGGCTACGACCGGACCACGGGCCGGCTGCTGTCGTCGTTCGGCGAGCTGGCCGACGACGGGTCGACGACGTCCGGCAACTGGATCTACACCGGCAGCTATACCGAGGCGGGCAACCAGATGCAGCGGCGGGGCACCGCCGATCCAACCGGCCTCGGGATGCACCACGACTGGGCGTTCAGTTGGCCGGCCAACCGCCGCGTGCTCTACAACCGCGCGTCGGCCGACGCCGAGGGACGGCCCTGGGATCAGAGCCGCGCCGGCATCGCCTGGAACGGGCGCGAGTGGATCGGCGACGTCCCGGACTACGGACGCACGACGCCGCCCGATGCGGCCGGGGCCTTCATCATGACCGAGGAGGGGGTGGCGCGGCTGTTCAGCAGCCACCTCGCGGACGGCCCGTTCTCGGAGCACTACGAGCCGGTCGAGAGCCCGTCGCCGAACGCGCTGCACGACAACGTGCCGATCAACCCGGTCATCCGCTGGTACGACGGGGTGCGCGAGACGCTGGCGAACGGCGACGACGATTATCCCTACGCCTGCACCGTCTACCGCGTGGTCGAGCGCGAGCACTTCGTCACGAGCAACGTGCCGCTGCTGGTCGAGGCGATGCCCGACTTCTTCGTCGAGCTGCCCGAAGGGCTGGCCGAGGAGAAGGGGATTCCCAACGGCAGCCAGGTACGCGTGTGGTCGAAGCGGGGCGAGGTGCAGGGGACGGCCATCGTCACCAAGCGGATCAAGCCGTTGCGCGTCAACGGCAAGGTGGTCTGGACGGTCGGCATCCCCGTGCACTGGGGCTTCATCGGCATCACGCAGGGGTCGATGGCGAACCTGCTGACGCCGTTCGTCGGGGACGCGAACACCCGCTGCCCGGAGTTCAAGTCGTTCCTGGTCAACATCGAGCGCGCCTGATGAAGATGGGAGACACCGGTAGCGCACCGCGCCCGCGCCCGGAGGCAGTCGAGTAACCGCCCATGGCAGACACCCTCTCCATCCGCCGCGTCTCGGCGAGCCCGGACGCCTACATTCCGATCAGCGCCCTGCGCTCGGGCGGGCCGACCTACGCGAAGCTCGTCGACATCGGGGCCTGCATCGGCTGCAAGGGCTGCGAGGTCGCCTGCAAGGAGTGGAACGACCTCGGCGTCGAGCCGACCGCCAACTTCGGCAGCTACCAGAGCCACCGGGACCTGAGCCCGAAGACGTGGCTGCTGATGCGCTTCAACGAGGTCGAGGTCGACGGCAACCTCAACTGGCTGATCAAGAAGGACGCCTGCCTGCACTGCGAGGAGCCGGGCTGCCTGTTCGCCTGTCCCGCGCCGGGGGCCATCGTTCAGTACACGAACGGCATCGTCGACTTCAACCAGGAGAACTGCATCGGCTGCCAGTACTGCGTCACCGGCTGCCCGTTCGACATCCCCCGTTTCGACGTGCACACGCGCAAGGTCTCCAAGTGCAACATGTGCGTCGACCGGGTCGAGGCGGGGCTGGAGCCGGCCTGCGTCAAGACCTGCCCGACCAACGCCATCTCCTGGGGCAGCAAGCACGACATGCTGGCGCTGGCCGACAAGAAGGTGGAGACGCTCCAGGCGCGCGGGTACGACAACGCGGCCGTCTACAACCCGGCCGGCGTCGGCGGCACGCACATGATGTACGTGGTCCCGCACGGCGACCGGCTGGCCGACTACAGCCTGCCATCGGACCCGACGGCGAGTCCGGCGCCGATGACCGCGCTCGCGTTCCTCAAGCGGGTCGGCGCGTACCTGATGGGCTTCGGCGTTCTCGGAGCGCTGGGTCACTTCCTGCGCTATGGACCCGAGCGGCTGGAGGAGCATGACGATCACGAGCCGCACGGGGACATCGGCGCGCCCGCGGCCTGAACCCAGGGGCCACATCACCGCTGACATGGCCGACCGGATACTCCAGCGCTTCGACTTCACCGAGCGCGTCGTCCACTGGGTGGTGGGCGTGACGTTCGTCCTCCTGCTGGCGACCGGCCTCGCGTTCGCCTACCCGGCGCTCTTCTGGCTGACCGCGCTGCTCGGCGGCGGCCCCTCGGCGCGGGTGCTGCACCCCTGGGTGGGTGTGCTGTTCGCGGTCGGGATGGTGTTCATGATCGCCATCTGGATCCGCGACATGTTCCTCAGCGACACCGACTGGCGCTGGCTGCGCGCGGTGCGCGCGTATGCGACCCGCGATTCGGCCAACGTGCCGCCGGCCGGCAAGTACAACGCCGGCCAGAAGATGTTCTTCTGGTTCCAGGGGTTGCTGGCCATAGTCTTCGTCCTTAGCGGCGTGCCGCTCTGGTTCCCCGAGTCGTTCGGCTCCGGCCTGCTGCAGTGGATGCGCCTGGCGCACTACTTCGCGACCCTCGGCGGCGGCCTGCTGCTGATCGTCCACGTCTACCTCGGCACCATCGCCTATCCCGGCACCGCCCGCGCGATGATCGACGGGACGGTGACCGAGCGCTGGGCCCGGCACCACCACCCGGGCTGGCACGAAGAGCAGACGCGTCCATAGCGACGCGGGAGTCAGGCGGTCAGTCTGCCCAAGGGTTATCGCTTCGGGGGCCAGGAAGGCGTGGTCATCTCACGTGACGACCGTCGAGGGATCCTCGAGCCGTGCCGTGCGGCTTGGACCGCCGCGTTTCTGGATCTCGCGGGTGCCGCGAACGCCTTCCCCTACCCATCCGATCTGCCGCCTGTCGAGCCGGGACCGGACTTCGACGAATGAGCTGGCGGGCAAGTCTCGCACGATGACCCCGTCCGCGGTCTGGTCACGACGCCGGCAGCGTGTCGCCCGCCTGCGCGCACAGCATGCGCACGCCGCCGAGCTGCTCGCCTTCTACGACGACGTGCTGTCCCTGCAGGAGCCGCTCTATTCCAGGGCGCTCAAGTCGCGCTGGCTGGGCGCGGTCGAAGCCGAGGACGGCCGTCCACCTCGACTGCGTCTTGAGTTGATTCCGGAGCGGCCGCGGGAGCGGGACTTTTCGCGCTTTGTGCGCGCTCTTCCGGTTTCCGCTACGGAGGTGCTCCGAGCGATGGCGTCGCGGCTGGCTTCGGAGCCCGCGGCAATGTCGGAACTGCTGACCGCCGTGCTGGGGCGAGAGTCGATAGATGCCGTGGCGGCCCGGCTCGACTGTGACGCCGCGGCGCTGGCGTTCTTCCCCCGCGCCTTCGTCCAGCCCATTGCCGAGGCGCTCGTCTTCCAGGTGCCTCACGGCGCCGCCGACCAGCACGGCAGCCACGCCGCCGGATTCTTCGAAGACGGAGAGGCGCGCGCGGCGTGCGCGCACTGCGGAGCACCACCGATCGCAGGAGTGTTGCGCGACGAGCCGGAGACCAAGGGACTGCGCACGTTGTTGTGCTCGCTGTGCCTGGTCGAGTGGCCGTACCCGAGGACGCGTTGTCCCGCGTGCGGGGAGGAACGCGCCGAGAAACGGCCGCATCACGTTTCGGAATCCTGGCCGCACATTCGCGTGGAAGAATGCGGTTCGTGCCGGACCTACATCAAGGCGGTCGATCTCCGCGAGTACGGCCTCGCAGTGCCTGTAGTCGACGAGCTGGCGTCGGTCGAGCTCGATCTCTGGGCGGTGGAGCAGGGGCTGTCGAAGGTGTGCACGAACCTGCTCGGGATGTAGCATGGATGACATGCATGAAGCGGGAGATGACCGGGGAATCCGCGAGCGGCTGATCCGTGCGGGGTTGCTGAAGCCGGGTGCGGGAAGCGCCGCAGCAATACTGGAATCGCCGCCGCTGGAACTGCCGATCAGCCTCTCGGAAGCTCTTGCCGAGGCTCGGGCGGATCGGCTACCTCGCGTGACCCGCGCCAAGCGGTGATCCTGGCCACGGTCGGCCGGCGACTTCCCGGCCTTCTCCAGCCCTTCTCTGACCCTGCACCCGGATACACCGGGGGGTAAGCGGCCCGGGTTTTGTTTTGACAATCTGAAGAAGCTGCGCCACAATTCCTTTTGACGATAAAAAGGGAGTCCGATGGGCACAGACCGCACCGAAGTTCTGCAGGGCACGCTCGAGCTCCTCGTGTTGCGTACGCTCGCGCTGGAGCCGATGCACGGCTGGGGGCTCGCCCAGCGGATCGAGACCATGTCGGGCGACGTGTTCGCGATCCAGCAGGGCACGCTGTATCCGGCGCTCCAGCGCATGAAGCGGAAGGGCTGGGTCGACTCGGAGTGGCGGATCACCGAGAACAACCGCCGGGCGCGCTACTACTGCCTTACTGACGCGGGAAGACGGCAGATCGCGGCGGAGCGCGAGGAGTGGGAGCGCATAGTGAATGCCGTCAACGGCGTGCTGAACTGGGCCGGAGGCACGCGGTGACCCTGCTCGCCGGCCTCGTGCGGCGATTTCGTGTGCTCGTCCGAAGCCTCTTCCGCCGCCGGCGCGAGGACGACGAGACCGCGGAGGAACTCCGCTTCCATCTGGAGATGGAGGCGGAGATGAGGAGGCCTACAATCGCTCGGAATGCAGTACGAACTCAACCTCGACGGCGACCGACGCCTGACGCTCGACGAGTTCACGACCGAGCTGGCGCGATGGCGCCGCTACGGCAAGGAGACGATCGTCGACGACTATGCGGGCGTGCCCGTCTTCGTGAACGAGTTCTGGACGTCGAAGCAGCGGGCGGCGCACTCCCTGCACGAGATCTCCTACCGCGCGTGCTTCAAGCCGCAACTGCCGCGGTTCTTCATCACCAGGCTGACGGATCCGGGCGACGTGGTCTTCGATCCCTTCATGGGGCGGGGGACGACGCTGCTCGAGGCGGCGCTGCACGGGCGGGGGACGCTGGGCAACGACGTCAATCCGCTGTCTCGCGTGCTGCTGGAGGCACGACTGGACCCGCCGTCGCCGGCCGAGGTGGATGCTCGTCTGCGCTCGTTGTCGCTGGACGGGCCCGCCGCGCATCCCGACGGGTTCGACGTCTTCTTCCATGAACGCACGTTGGATCAGATCTGCCGGCTTCGCGAGTACCTCCGCGAGCGTCACGCGGACGGACGCGCGGATACCGTCGATCGGTGGATTCGGATGGTCGCCATCAACCGGCTGACCGGACATTCGAAGGGCTTCTTCTCCGTCTATACGCTGCCCCCCAACCAGGCCGCGTCGATCGAGCAGCAACGGAAGAACAACGCGCGTCGCAACCTGCAGCCCGAGTACCGGGACGTTGCCGCGGTGATCGTGCGCAAGACGCGCTCGCTGTTGCGCGACATGCGGCGTCAGGCGCCCGCGGGACGGAATCACGGATTCTTCCGCCAACCGGTGGGTGCGCCGTTCACCTACGACGGGCCGCCGGTATCGCTCGCCGTCACGTCGCCGCCGTTCATGAACATCGTGAACTACAAGGGCGACAACTGGATGCGCTGCTGGTTCGCCGACATCGATCCCGATGCCGTCGGCATCACGCAGACCGGCAAACTGGACGCCTGGAAGGAACTCGTCCGCGGCGCCCTCGACAACACCGCCGCGATCTCTCGTCCGGGAGGGGTGTTCGCCTTTGAAGTGGGGGAGATCCGCAACGCGTCGCTGCTGCTCGATCAGGTAGTCGTCGACGTGGCGCGCGAGACACGGTGGGAGGCGGTCTGCGTTGTCGTAAACGCGCAGGTGTTCACCAAGACGTCCAATACGTGGGGCGTCGACAACAACCGCGCGGGGACCAACTCGAACCGCATCGTCGTGATGCGCCGGCGTTGAAGGCCGGCGATCTAGAACACGGCCGTCCGTGCTTCTTCGCGGCCCGCTGGCGGAGCGCTTCACGGATCCGTTCGTCGTCCACTTTCTGACCGGTGTCGTATTCCGAAAGGAATCCTCGCAAGGGTCTCATGGGCGCCTACTATCGCACGGGGTTGTCCGACATGTAATGCGGGTGCGAACGACCGAGCGTCCACCAGGGCAAGGGTCGGGCGGCCGGATGGCGCTGCCGGTCCGCGCGAGCCCCCTATAATGGCCCGATGATCGACGCCTTCATCTACGACGGCCTGCGGACGCCGTTCGGCCGCCACGCCGGCGCGCTCGCGCCGGTCCGTCCCGACGATCTCCTCGGCGACCTTGTGGGTGCGCTCGTGGAGCGCAGCCCGTTCCCGGCGGACCGGTTCGAGGACGTGATCGCCGGTTGCACGAACCAGGCGGGGGAGGACTGCCGCAACGTCGCGCGGCGCGCCGGGCTGCTGGGCGGTCTGCCGGTCGAGGTGGCCGGCATGACCGTCAACCGGCTCTGCGCGAGCGGTTTGGCCGCGGTGGTCGACGCCTCGCGGGCAGTGGCTTGCGGGCAGGGCGACCTGTTCGTGGCCGGCGGCGTGGAGAGCATGAGCCGGGCGCCGTTCGTCATGGCGAAGGCGGAACGCGCCTACGGCCGCCAGCTCACGACGTTCGATACCACGCTCGGTTCTCGCTTTCCGAACCGGCGGGCCACCGCCGCGTTCGGCGATCACGCCATGTACGAGACGGCCGAGGAGGTGGCGAAAGACCTCGGCATCGGGCGCGACGAGAGCGACCGCTTCGCCGCCCGGTCGCAGGCGCGCTATGCGCAGGCGAAGTCGGAGTGCTTCTACTCCGGGGAGCTGCACCCGGTCGCCGTGCCGGGCCCTAAGCGCGGGCAGACGAGCGAGGTGGCCGACGACGAGCACCCGCGGCCCGGAACGAGCCTGGAGAAGCTCGCCTCGCTGCGTCCCCTGGCGGACGACGGCGTGGTCACGGCCGGCAACGCGTCCGGCATCAACGACGGAGCGGCGGCACTCATCGTCGGATCGCGAACGGTCGGCGATGAGGTCGGCGCCGCCCCGCTGGCGCGCATCGTTTCGGCGGCGGCCGCCGGCGTCGAGCCGCGGGTCATGGGGCTGGGACCCGTGCCTGCCTCGCGCAAGGCCCTGGCGCGGGCCGGGCTGACGCTGGCCGACCTGGACGTCATCGAGATCAACGAGGCGTTCGCCACCCAGGTGCTCGGCTGCCTGAAGGCGTTGGGGATCGATCCCGAGGACAGCCGAGTGAACCCCAACGGCGGCGCCATCGCGATCGGGCATCCGTTGGGCGCATCGGGCGCCCGCCTGACGCTGACCGCCGTCCGGCAGTTGCAGCGCGGCGAGGGCCGCTACGCCCTGGTCACGCTCTGCATCGGCGTCGGCCAGGGACTGGCCGCGGTCCTCGAGCGGGTCACCTAGCCCGGTCATGGCTGGCAAGCCGGCTCGCCTGCTCGCCCTGCTCGGCATCTACGTGCTCGTCGCGCACGTGTTGCCGGTCCCGGAAGGCGTCGACGCCCAGGGATGGCGCATCACCGGCGTCTTCTTCGCCGTCATCGCCGGGCTGATGCTGCAGCCGTTGCCGGGCTCCCAGGTGGTGCTGCTGGGGATCACGGCGGTGATCCTGGTCGGGGGCGTGCCGATGGGGCGGGCGCTGCAGGGCTATTCCGCCGCATCCGTCTGGATGGTGCTGGCCGCGATGATGATGTCGCGCGCGCTGCGCGAATGCGGCCTCGCCCGCCGCATCGCGCTCTGGTTCGTGCGCGCCATCGGCCGGACGTCACTCGGCCTCGGCTACGCGCTGCACCTGACGGACCTGACTCTCGCCACCGGCGTCCCGTCCATCACGGCGCGGTCGGCCAGCATTGTCTTTCCCATCGCCCGTAGCATCAGCACGCTCTACGAGTCGGAGCCGGGGCCGACCTCCCGGCGGCTCGGCACGTTCCTGATGACGTGCATGTACCAGACGAGCACCATCGCCTCGGCGATGTTCTTCTACAGCAGCGCCGCGAACCTGCTGCTCGGCGACCTGGCGCGCGAGTTCGGCGGGATCGAGGTCACCTGGGCGAGCTGGTTCATCGCCGGGTTGGCGCCGGGCATCGTGTCGAGCCTGGCGGTGCCGCTGCTGATGCTGCGCGTCGTGCCGCCGGACATCCGGCACACGCCGGCGGCGCGCGAGTTCGCGCAACGCGAGCTGGATGAGCTGGGGCCGATCAGGGGCGCCGAGGCGATCGTGCTGGCGGTGTTCCTCTTCCTCATCGGATTCTGGGTGCTCTCGTCGTACGTCGACTGGCTGTCGCCCGGACTGGTCGCCTTCATCGGCCTCGGCGTGCTGTTCGTCACCGGCACCCTGACCTGGGAGGCCGCGCTCGGCGAACGCTCGGCATGGGACGTCTTCGTCTGGTACGGCGGCCTGCTGACCCTGGGCGGCCTGCTGAACGAGACCGGGGTGACGGTGGCCTTCACCGGCTGGGTCGGCGGCTGGTTCACCGGCGTGCCCTGGATCGCCGTGCTGGTCGTCGCCCTGGTCATCTACTTCTACACGCATTACTTCTTCGCCAGCACCACGGTGCACGCGCTGGCGCTCTACGGACCGTTCGTCACGCTGCTCGTCGGCGTCGGCGCGCCGGCCGGGATCGTGGTCTACAGCCTGCTGTTCCTCAACAACCTGCAGGCCTGTCTGACCCACTACGGCACCACGACCTCGCCGGTCATCTTCATCGAGGGCTACGTCAGCCTGCGCGACTGGTGGCGCGCGGGGTTCTTCGCCTCCGTGGTGAACCTGGTCATCTGGCTGGCGGTGGGAATCGCGTGGTGGAAGGTGCTGGGGTTGTGGTGATGAAGACCTATCCTCGACAGGCGTCGTCACGTCGGACGGTCGGCTACGAGAAGGCAACACGGCATGGCGGTCGGGTCCGACCGATCTGCCCGTCCGTCCGGAGCCGGCGTCATCCGCGACACGAGAAGGCGTCGGCGCGGGGCAGATGGGTCCGAACCGTTGTCGCAACGCTTGCCGTCGCATGCGCGTCGTGGGGATGTTCGGGCGAGTCGCCGCCGATGGAGCCGGTCGCCGAGGCGGTGCAGGCACTTGATCTGGTCATCGCGGGGGGGCGGGTCGTGGACCCCGAGACGGGGTTGGACGCGGTGCGGCACGTCGGTATCCGCGCCGGCGCCGTAGCGGCCGTGTCCGAGTCTCCCCTTACCGGCGCCGCGACCGTGGATGCGGCGGGTCTGGTGGTCGCACCCGGGTTCATCGACCTGCATGCGCACGGCCAGGATCCGACGAGCAACCGGTACCAGGCGATGGACGGCGTGACGACGGCGCTGGAGCTCGAGATCGGGGCGTTTCCCGTCGACCGTTGGTACCGGCGCCGGGGCGGAGCGTCGCTCATCAACTACGGCGTGTCGGTGAGCCATCAGGCGGCGCGAATCCGCGCCCTGGGCAGCGTCTTCGCCCGCGGCAACGCGGACGGCACGTTCTCGCTCGGCGAGAGCGGCGACGACACGCTCTACCGCGCCGCGAGCGAGGAGGAGCTGGTCCGGCTGCGGCAGCTCATGGAGCGCGGCCTGCGCGACGGCGGCATCGGGCTCGGTTTCGGCTTGAGCTATACCCCGGGGGTGAGCCACCGCGAGCTGCTGCGGATGTTCGAGGTCGCGGCCGAGCACGAGGTGCCGACGTTCATTCACCTGCGCTCGTCGGGGGAGTTCCGGCGCGGCGGCGCGCTGGCGCCGTTCCAGGAGGTGATCGCCAACGCCGCGGTCACCGGTGCCGCGCTCCACGTCGTGCACATGAACAGCACGGCGGGCGCGTTGGCGGAGGAGGCGCTCGCCATGATCCGTGGGGCGCGCGAGCGGGGGATGGACGTCACCACCGAGGCCTATCCCTACACCGCGAGCGCCTCGCTGATCGAGTCGCCCCTGTTCGACGGGTGGGTCGACCGCCCGCGTCAGGCCTACCGGCGCCTGCAGTGGGTCGAAACCGGCGAGCGGCTGACTCCCGAGACGTTCGAGCGCTACCGGAGCCAAGGCGGCTGGGTCATCATGCACGGCCGCTCGGAAGCGATCAACGAGTGGATCGTCGGCCAGCCCGACGTCATCGCGGCCAGCGACGGCATCCCCTTCAGCCAGGGCCGTGCGCACCCGCGCGGCGCGGGCACCTTCGCCCGCATTCTCGGCCACTACGTTCGCGACCGCGGCGCGCTGTCGTTGATGGACGCGCTGCGCAAGATGACCCTGCTGCCGGCCCGCCGGCTCGAAGCCATCGTGCCGGAGATGGCCCGCAAGGGCCGCGTGCAGGTGGGCAGCGACGCCGACCTGACGATCTTCGACCCGGAGCGGATCATCGACCGCGCCACCTACGACGCCCCGGATCAGTACTCCGCCGGCATCGAGCACGTGCTTGTCGCCGGCACGTTCGTCGTCCGCGACGGCGCGCTGGTGGAGGGCGCCCAGCCCGGCCGGCCGCTGCGCGGGCGGCACCTGGTGCAGGAGTAGCAGGGTACGAGGTGGCGCGCGTAGTGGGTGTTGAGCAACGTTCGGATGCAGGTCGTTGCCAGCCGGTGCGTAACGCGATCCGCGATCTGCGCGGTATCGGTAAGGACATGTTCACTGCGCTCGGTGGAGGCGAACGCTGGCTCAGAGAGGAAAGGGAGGCGTTCGACGCGGCGCTTGCCGACGACTTCCCTCGCCGACAGGATGACGAGTCGTGATTTCAGCCCAGACAGCTCTGTAGTGGTCAGCGCAACTCCCGCGCCTTGGCTTCAACCTTGTCGTCCGACGCGGCACCGAGACCGAGATCGCCCACCTGGGCCTTGTGCGCTCACGGGCCGTGTCGCGCGGCCCCGTTCTCGACGACATTCTCTCGCTCCTCGCGTTCGACAGGCCGCCGGTAGTCCCATCGGGAACCGGCGGCCTGGTCTTCCGCCGACCCTGGGCAACAGCCTCGCTAGTGCGCCAGCGGGTGCGGGCGCACCTGGAACTTCACCAGGTTGCCCTGCGTTCCCTTGCCGCCCTCGATGTGCCAGACGGCGTTCGTGCCGTAGTCGGCCCACACCGCGCGTCCCTTCCAACCGGCGTCCGGATCGTCGATGCGCCCGTCCAGGCCGCGCGAGTAGAACCCGAGCGGATAGGGGACGCGCATGATCACGAACTCCTCCTCCTCCGGCAGGAAGGCGAGCAGCGAATCGGAGGTCGAGCCGGTGGCGATGGGCACGTTCTCGCCCAGGCCGAGCGTGTCGAACTGGTCCACCCAGTTGTAATAGTGGAAGTCGGCGCTGCCGTGCGCGTTCACCCCCTGCATCTGCGGTCCCGGGGTGGCGTAGAGCGTCCATCCCTCGGGGCAGTGCTGGCCGGTGGCGGTCGGTCCGTTCAGCACCGCACACCGGCTGCGGTCGAACTTCGCCACGTGGCCGCTGCCCGACAGCGCGGTCCAGACGACGCCGTTGCGGTCGATGTCGATGCCGCGCGGCGAGTAGCCCTGGATCGGCGCGTCCGCGTTCTCGAACGGCGGCTGGTAGTACTCGGAGATACAGGTCTCGGGCGGGTCGTCGCCGATCGACAGCCGCACGATCTGGCCTGGGACCCCGGCGGAGGCGGCCCAGACGACGTTGTCCTCGGTCGGATCGGGAACGATGCCGTACCAGCCGCGGCCCAACTGGCGATCCTTCGCCGGGTCCGGCTCTTCGCGCAGGCCCGTCCATTCACCGATGCGCCCGTCGCCGGTCGTATCGACGATGGTCGGGCACCAGCCCTGCGACCCTTGCTCGTCGCCGGTCTCGGCGTAGGCCTTCGTGTTGACCCAGCCGATCACGTCGCTCACCGAGCTCAGGTACAGCGTGTCGTCGGCGTCGAAGCCGAACTGCAGGTGGTGCGTGTTGAAGCAGGTGTCGATGAGCTCCACGTGCTCGGTCGCCGGATCGTAGTAGGCGACGTGCCGCGCGGCCCGCTCGATGGGGTAGTACTGCGCGAACGGGTTGTCCGATCCCTCGCGGCACCAGTCGGGGTTGCCGGGTCCGCGGATCTGGTGGGTCATCCAGACGCGCCCCTCGGCGTCCATCATCGGGTTGTGGGGGTTGCCCGGGTTGTTCCAGATCAGCTCGTCGCCGTAGTAGAAGGACGGGTTCGGCATCTCCTGGGCGATGTACGATCGGTAGTCGCCCTCGCCGGGCGTGTCGCGCACCGGCAGGGAGACCTCGTGCGCCTCGCTGCTGTTCGGATCCACCCACACCAGCTTGTCGCCGGCGAACTCGACGCCGTAGACCGGACCGCCGGCGTTGACCCGGGGATCGCGCTTGTCGCTGGCGATCTCGTCGTGAATGTAGCCGGTCTCTCCGCCCCATTCCCACATGGTCAGCACGACGTCGCGCTCCCGGCCCCGCGGCCGCTCCGGCTGCGAAGGCACCTCGCCCGCCATGATCCGGTCGGTCCACTCCGCGTAGGAGGCAATCGCGCGCTGGCGTCCGAAACGGTTGATGGTGGCGGCCATGTTGGATGCCCGTTGGCCCGTGACGATCCGGTGGGCCCAGGCTGCTTCGGTCGAGTCGAAGTCCGCCGCGTTCGGGATCTCGCGCGTCGGCAGGTTGCCGAGCTGGTGGCAGAGCTGGCAGCCCTGCTTGAGCAGGTCGACCCAGTGGGCCTGGGTCCGCACGGTCGGCGGGATGCCGTTGCCGTCCGCGCCCGTGCCCGGGAACTCCGAAGGGTCGGGCACCTGCATCAGCGAGTACCAGTAGTTGGCCGGGTAGACAGCGGCCGCCTGCTGCGGATCGGCGGCGATCACGGCGGTCAGATCGAGTGCTTGCCCCGGACGGCCGGATACTTTCGGCGAATCGGCGAGCCCGTAGCCGCGCACCCAGATCTCGTAGTCCGCGTCGGGGAGGTCCGGCAGGACGTACCGTCCCTCGTCATCTGTCACGACGATCTTGCGCAGCCGGGTCGCGAAGTCGTCGGTCTCCGCGATGACCCATACCCCCGCCTCCGGGCCGTTCGGGCTGGTAACGACGCCCCCGATGTCGTCGTTGTCGAAGCCAGTAGCCTGCCACGCGGAGATGGTGTCTCCGTCGAGAATCAAGCCGGCGGCGGCCAGGGTGACGGCAGTGAGAATCGCCAGGAATCTACTAGTCGGAGCTGACATCGGAGCCTCCCGTGGACGTGGACGGTCACGCGTGCATCGACCTGCATTCTACCCCTCCCGGACCGGAGAGGGTACGTTCCTGACATATGATCGGATGAGGGGTGGGGACCGGGAACGCGCGGGCCCAGGGCGAAGCGAATGACACCGGAACTGATTGGGACGATGTTGACCGTTGCGGGCGTTTTGATCGGCGTCTGGCGCATCCAGGCGCACTACGAGACGCGCAACGAGAACGCACACGCGGAGCTCGGACGCCGGATCGACGGCCTGGGGCCGCGGATCGACGGTCTTGGCGAGCGGATCGATACGCTGAAGACGGAGGTCGCGACAATTGCGGCCGACGTCGCGTACCTGCGCGGCCGGCAGGATGAACGCTATCGCGGACAGTCGCAGTGAACGCGGTGGTTCACCGCCGCATCCGTCGAACGCTTGTCCGACGGTCGGTCAATCGCGGCCGCTCAGTTGGGACGGTGTGAACTCACCCAGCGCCTCCGACTTGGCCTGGCCGACCGCTCTTGACAAGGCCGACTTGATCTCCGCCTTCTGTTCGTCGACCAGCTCGGTGATCTCCCGTTCCAGGTCGTCCCGGTTGAAATGCTCGTCCACGAACAGGACGGCCGTGTCGACCAGCAGCCACGCCGCAGTGCCGGCGGCCAGCCCCCCCACCGCGGCGCCGAGCGCGCGTGCGGTCCTGCCGGCGGTTCTGAACAACACTCTCCTGGACAGGCCTCTGACGAGCGCTCCGGCGGCGGCTGCGCCGGAAAGAGCGGCGCCAGCCGCAACGATGCCCGTCGGGGCGGCCGAGTTCGTGAATCGCCGGAGAGTCTGCGGGATGGCCGCTCTCAACATTCCCTCGTAGGCGATCCCGATGCCGGGAGTCTCGCTCGCCGGGCAGGGCGTCGCGCTCTCCACGTAGCCGCGGGGCGGCAACGTCCGCACTTCGTCCAGTATCCGCCGCTCGATGAGGGCGTTCACCTCTTCCTTCATCGCCCTCTCGACGTTGTCGGACACCTGCCCGATACGGTCGGGCAGATCGCCGAACAACCGTGCATCCACTCCCTGCCGGAGTTGATCGACCGCCGCCAGGACGATCTCCGAGTCCCGTAACCGCTCGACGGCCGCCTGCGTGAGCGACGACTCGCCCAGCCGGTCGAGGACCGCCTGCGCGAGTTGCGAGCTCTGCAGACGCTCGAAAGCGGCCCGTGCGAGATGCGAACCCTCCAGTTGGTCGAGAATCACCTGTCCGAGTTGCGTGTACTGCCCGGCGACCGAATAGTGCCAGTCCAGGAACTCGGGAATGCGTGCGTACACGGGTTCGAACGCCGCGTCCACGTGGTCCCGGAGCGCCTGGTCGGTCCGGGGCAGCGGCGCGTCGCGCAGGCGCCCCCGGAACTCCAGCCACCGGCGCTGCGCCATGCGCTCCAGCTCGGCGTCCGTCATCGGTCGGGAGCGCCAGGCAGTGGCGTGCGCCGTCGGGCAGGGCGGGTACGCGTCGGCGCTTGAAGAAGGCGGGTCGACGCGGGGTGGGCCAATGTACAGCAGCGGGTCGACGACGGTGCCCGCGGCCACGATGCACAGCAGTGTAACGGACGCCAGCAGCAGGACCGTCCGCAGCGTCCAGATCGCGACGCCGCTCGGCTCGGGCGCAGGTCCAGATTTCGGCCGCGGCATGCGTCAGCCCCTACGATACCGCTCCAACGCCCGGCAGGCGAGCAGGATCGGGTAGTGGATCAGTCAGCCGAGGAACCGCAACGCCGCGACGACGACGGCCGCGATCGCGATGCCAGCCGTGACCAGACGCCAAGCCAGACGGGACTCGAGCTGTGCGAGCGCCGTGTCGAAGTGCGACCGCGTGACCAGCTCGCCGGTAGCCTCCGTGCTCGCCTCGCGCGCGACCTCGATCACCGCCACCGCCAGCGCTTCATCGGCGCCAGCGGCGGTCAACGTCTTCACGGCCGCGTGCGTGTCGAAGGCCACACTCGCAGGGTACCACGACTCCCGGCCCCTGGGTCTCCTCAATTCGACGAGAAACGTCGGCGGGCTGCGGAGGATTCCGTCAATTGCGGTTTGGCAATTCCGACGGCGGGACCTGATCTAACGAGCCTGAATCAACGTCGTTGCCGTCGTCGGCGCAGGAGCCTGTCTGTGCCGGGCCGAGTTCCGCGAGCGCTTCGGACCTCGCTTGTTCGACCGCATCCGATAACCCGGTTCGGATCTGCACTTTCGACTCATCGACCAGCTCTGCCATATCTTGTTCCAGGGCGCTCCGGTTCAGGTGCCCGCCGTTTCGTCCTTTGCGTTTCTGTTCGACATCACTCGTCCTTTCGATGACGTCCGAACCGGCAGGCGAGCAGGATCGACCCCTCCAGCCCGCGCACGAACCCGCCGAAGACCATGGCGGCGTTCAGGAAGAATGCGGCCCATACGACCGGCCGGATCCCGTCATGCAGCCACGGCGAGGTCGCCGCAGACGTGACGAAGTACCAGGACAGCCCGTCGAGCTGGGCCGCGATCAGGAGCGTGTCCTCGACGATCGAGCATGCCGACCGCGCTCGGACCGAGAACGCGTCCACGGTCCGTTGCATCGATTCCGGGAAGATGTCCCCGGGTACGGGAACAAGGTAATAGCCGGCGTACACGTAGGCTGCGACGACGCCGGCCAGCAGCAGGGTGCCCGCCAGGCGGGCGACGAAGATGTCCGTGAGGGCCGGTCTCCGTGCGTCGCCTGCGCCGCTTCTGAAGTGCCGTCCGGGCCAGCGCCGCAGCGCGTGGTGGAGTAGCGGCGCGGCGGTTGCCGCCGCGAACAGGAAGTACCAGTCGGTCGGCCGCGAGCGCGCCACGAAGATGGACAAGAACGCCGCCAGCGGCAGGGCCACGACCAGGGAGATCGGTGCCGACAGCCCGGTTCTCCCGAACCAGCCGTGCAGAGGTGAGGCGCTGTCGAGATAGTAGTCGACAGAGAACCGCTTTCTTTCCAGCCGGTATTCCAGCAGGCCATGGAAGATCACGACAAAGGCCAAGCCCGGCAGGACGAGGGCGACGCAGGAGCCTGCGTACGAGAGTTGCCACAGGAACAGGACCGTCAGGAACAGGACGCACGCGAAGAGAGAATGGAGCAGGCGGTCGATGTTGCGGCGGGCAAGACCGCTCACGCGCCACCCCGTGCGAGAGCCTCTATCGGCGGTCTGCGCAGGCCGGCGCCGTTCAACTGCTCGAAAGCGTAGGCGAGCCGCAGCACGCCGAGGTCGTCGTGCTGGCGGCCGACGATCTGCATGCCCACCGGCAGCCCGTCGTCCGTGAAGCCGCAGGGAACGGAGATCGCGGGAAGGCCGAGCACCGAGATGTGCGCGCAGGAGCTCATCCAGTCGAGGTACGTCTCCATCTTCACGCCGTCGATCTCGGTCACGTACGGCTGGTCGACGTCGAACGGCGGCACCTGGCTGACCGGAAGCACCAGGAAGTCGTGGCGCTCGAAGAAACGGCGCACGCGGTCGAGCAGCGCGCTCCATGTCCGCGCTGCTTCGCCGAGGCGCGGGCCGGTGAGCCGCCGTCCTTCCTCGATGTTCCAGATCACGGTGTCCTTCAAGACGTCGCGGTGCTCGTCGAGCAGCGTCCCGTAGCAGGCCTCGAAGTACCACGCCCGCCACACGCGGAACACCTCGGCCACGCCGCTCATGTCCGGCTCGGCGTCCTCGACGGCGCAGCCGAGGCGCTCGAACGTTCCGCGTTCGGCCTCGATCGCCGCCGTCACGCGCGGATCGACGGGCAGTCCCCCGAGATCCCGGCTCCAGGCGACACGCACGCCGTCGACATCGCGGTCCAGCGGCCGGCGGAAGATTGCCCCCGGCTCGGAGAGGGAGATCGGCGCCCGCGGATCGGGGCCGGCGATGGCGCTCAGCATCAGGGCGACGTCGGCCACGTTGCGTCCCATCGGTCCCTGTACACCCATGGGAAACCAGGCGGTCTGGCTGGGCCAGATCGGCACCCGGCCCGGCGACGGTCTGAACCCGACCACGTTGCAGTAGCCGGCCGGGTTGCGCAGCGATCCGCCGAGGTCGCTGCCGTCGGCGATCGGGAGCATGCCGGTGGCGAGCGCCACCGCCGCGCCGCCGCTGCTCCCGCCGCACGTCTTCGTCGTGTCGTACGGGTTCCGCGTGGCGCCGAACAGGGCGTTGAACGTCTGTGACCCTGCGCCGAGCTCCGGGGTATTGGTCTTGCCGATGGTAATGGCTCCGGCCCCACGCAGCCTCTCGACGATCAGCGCGTCCGCGTCGGGAACGAAGTGCTCGAACGCCCGGCAGCCAAACGTGGTCCGGATTCCCCTCGTCCAGGTCAGGTCCTTGTGGGCCACGGGCAGTCCGTGCAGCGGACCAGGCGCGTCCCCGCGTGCGACGGCCGCGTCCGCCGCCGCCGCACCGCGGCGGGCCTCGTCGGGCAGGAAGGTGATGATGGCGTTGAGGGTCGGATTGACCGCCTCGATGCGGGCGACGTGGGCTTCCATCACCTCGACCGCGGAGAGATCGCGGGCGGCAATCGCGCGGGCGAGCTCGGTCGCCGGCCAAGCGCAGAGATCGCTGGACGTGTGCATCAAGGGTAAACTACACCGTTTGCCCGCACGCATGACCCTGCTCTCTGTACCGTGCCGTTCGGTTGCCGGCTGGCTGTCGGTGTGCGCTGTCCTGTGCGCGACGGACCTGGCGGCGCAGGAGGGAGGCGGCGAGGGTGTGCCCCGGCAAGCGCCGGTATTCGTGTCGCCTGACACCTCCGGCATGCGCGTCGAGGCGTTCCGCAACATCAGTGGAGATCCGGCCGACGACTGGATAGGCGAGGGCATCGCCGCGACGCTCGTTGCCGATCTCGCCTGGCGGGCTCCGCCCGCGCCGGGAGCCTGGCTGGTGCGCGGCGGCTACCAGCGGCTCGCCGACCGGATACGGCTCACGGCCGAGCTGCTCGATGCGGGGACCGGGCGGGTGGAGCATGCCGCGACGCTGGATGGGACGATTTCCGATCTGTTCGCGCTCCAGGACGAGCTGAGCGCTCGTCTGGCCCGCGCCGCCGCGCTGTCCGAGCCGAGGGGAACGCCCGCGCCGGCCGCCGGCCGGGCCGAGGTCGCGAGCCATCCGATTCACGCTCCTGTTCCGATGACGAACGCCGGCGCAGGTTCGGCGGGGAGCGTCGCGGTCAGGGAATCGTCGGCCGTCGGAACGGCCGCGCCCGTCGTGTCAGCCCGTTCTTCGGGGAGCGCCGGATTCGCGATGCCGCCGACGATCATCCATGGTCCGCCGCCGCCGATCGCACCGGAGGTCATCAATCGCGACGCGGAGGGCCGCGCCACGCTGCGCGCGATTCGTCTCGACGCTCCGTTGCAGCTCGACGGACAGCTCGACGAGCGCGTCTATTTCACCGTGCCGCCCGTCACCGACTTCATCCAGCAGGAGCCGGACGAAGGGGCGCCGGCACGGGATCAGACCGAGGTCTGGGTGATGTTCGACCGCGATACCTTCTACGTCGCCGCGCGTTGCTGGAGCACCGACCCCGAGCGCATCGTCGCCAACGAGATGAAACGCGACAGCTACAACATGTTCGGCAACGAGACCTTCTCGGTGGTGCTCGACACCTACTACGACCGGCGGAACGGCTTCAACTTCATCACCAACGCGCTCGGCGCGCTGTTCGACGCCACGATCACGAACGAGCGGACGCCCAACCTCGACTGGAACGCGGTGTGGGACGTGCGGACCGGCCGCTTCGAGCGGGGCTGGACCCTGGAGATGGCGATTCCCTTCAAGTCGCTCCGCTACCGGACCGGCCCCTCTCAGATCTGGGGCATCAACTTCCAGCGCAACGTCGCTTCCACGAACGAAACGTCCTTCCTGACGCCGATCCCGGCCGCGCTCGCGTTCCAGGGCATGTTCCGGTTCTCGTCCGCGCCGACGCTGGTGGGCGTCGAGGTGCCGGAGTCCGGCACCCGGCTCGAGGTCAAGCCCTACGCCATCTCCGACGTGACCACGGACCTGAACGCCACGCCCCGGCTTTCGAACGACCCCGGCGGCGACTTCGGGGTGGACGTCAAGTACGGCGTGACGCAGGGGCTGACCGCCGACCTCACCTACAACACCGACTTCGCGCAGGTGGAGGTGGACGAGCAGCAGGTCAACCTGACCCGCTTCAGCCTGTTCTTTCCCGAGAAGCGCGAGTTCTTCCTCGAGGGGCAGGGGATCTTCGACTTCGGCGGCGGGTTCCGTGGCGGCCCGACAGCCTACTACTTCAGGGGCGAGCGGTTCGGGGGCTCCGCGCCGGTCCTCTTCTTCAGCCGGCGCATCGGGCTGAACGAGGGGCGGACGGTGCCGATTCAGGGCGGCGGCCGGCTCACGGGCAAGGTCGGGCCCTACAGCATCGGCCTGCTCGACGTGCAGACGGGCGACGAATCGGTGTCGGGCACGGCGCCGACGAACTTCGCGGTGGCCCGCCTGAAGCGCGACGTGCTGCGCCGGAGCGCCGTCGGCGCTATGTTCACCGGGCGGTCGGTCGCTGTCGATGCGCCGGGCGCCAGCTATACCTACGGCGTCGACGGCGTCTTCTCGTTCTACGACAACCTCGACATCAACACCTACATGGCCCGGACCCGGACTCCCGGGCGGCAGGGCGACGACACCAGCTACCAGACGCAACTCGAGTACAGCGGCGACCGCTGGGGTTTCGTGCTCGATCGTCTGGGCGTCGGCGCCAACTTCAATCCGGAGGTCGGCTTTCTGCGCCGGGACGACTTCCGCCGCTCGTTCGGTTCGTTCCGCTTCAGCCCGCGCCCGCGCTCCATCGCCGCCGTGCGCAAGTTCCTGTTCGAGGGCAGTCTCGACTACATCGCCGATGGGGCGGGCCTGCTGGAGACACGCCAGCAGCAGGGGATCTTCGGGATCGAGTTCGAGAACGGCGACCGCTTCTTCGCCGGCGCGACTGACAACTACGAGTTCCTCAAGGAGCCGTTCGACATCCACAAGGACGTCACGATTCCAATCGGTGGTTACTCGTTCACCAATGCCAGGGTCGTCTATGCCCTGGGGCAGCAGCGCGGCGTGTCCGGCGGTCTGACCTTCGACCGGGGCCAGTTCTTCGGGGGCGAGTGGACCAGCGTCGGCTACTTCCGCGGTCGCGTCAACCTTTCTCCGCAACTGTCGGTGGAGCCGTCGCTGTCCTTCAACTGGATCGAGCTGCCGCAGGGCGCTTTCACGACCGAGCTCGTCGCCGCGCGCGCCATCTACACTCTCACGCCCCGCATGTTCGTCGCGGCGCTCCTGCAGTACAACTCGGGAGCAGATTCGCTGGGCACCAACATCCGCCTGCGCTGGGAGTACCAGCCGGGCAGTGAGCTCTTCGTCGTCTACACGGACGAGCGCGACACGCTGACCCCAAGGTTCGCAGGCCTCGAGAACCGCGCGTTCGTCGTGAAGTTCAACCGCCTTTTCCGCTTCTGACAGCCGTTCCGGCCACCGACCGGGATGAAGCGGCGGACCCGTGGCCGGCGGACTCGCCGCCGCGGTCGCGGGGCCGCACCCGCGTTGTGCTTCCTCAGGACGGGTTGCCGATGGCCAGCAGCTCGTCCTCCGTCCGGATGTACCACATCCCGTCCACCAGCGCCGGCGATGCCAGGGTCCGGGCGCCGATGTCGTTCGTGTGGAGCAGCTCGAACTCCGGCCCCGCCCGGAGGACGAACGTGATGCCGTCGTCGTTGGTGAAGAACACCTTTCCGTCCACGAGCACCGGCGAGGTCGAGAACCCCTCCCGGACAGCGCGGCCGAGGCGTGCCTGCCACATGACCTCGCCGGTGGCGGCCCTGAAGCAGGTGACGATGCTCACCATGTCGTTGATGGTGTAGAGGTAGCCGTCGGCCGCGAGCGGCGACGGTACGAACGGCGAGCCCCGCGAGGTCGACCACGCGACGTGCGTGTCCGTGACGTCGCCCCGTCCGCCAGGCCGGATCGCCAGCGTCGGTCCGGCGCGGCCCGAGGTGCAGAAGACGAGCCCCGCCTGGACGACCGGCGTCGGGATGACCTCGAAGTTGTTGCCGTTGCAGCGCCACAGCTCCCGACCGGTCTGCGGGTCGTAGGCGTTGACCGTGCGGGAGCTGCTGACCACCAGCTCGTCGTGGTCGCCGACCCGGATCGCCACCGGCGTGCCCCAGCCGACGCTCTGGACGCGGGATGTCCGCCAGACCTGCTCGCCGGTGGCCGTGTCGTAGGCCGCCACGAAGCCGTTGCCCCGCTGGTCCTGGTAGATGATGAGCTTGTCCCGGTAGAGCAACGGCGATCCCGCCGGACCGTGGTAGTTGTCGATGCGTCCCACCTCGGTGTGCCAGAGGACGGCGCCGTCGAAGTCGAGAGCCGCCAGTCCCCGGCTGCCGAGCGACACGTAGACGCGCTCGCCGTCGGTAGTCGGGGTGGCCGAGGCCGGTCCGTTCTTCTGGTGGACCGCCTCGCGCGGGCCGGGGGCAACCTCGGTCTCCCACAGCAGCGCACCGTCGCTGCGCCGGTAGGCGAGAACGAACAGGCGGCGCCCGCCGTCGCGTCCGCTCGTCAGGAAGATATGGTCGTCCCAGACGACGGGCGACGAGTTTCCTCGTCCCGGTACGGACGTGCGCCAGACGACGTTGTCGGTAGCGCTCCACCGGTCCGGGTATCCCGAGTCGGCGACAAGACCCTGGCCGGAGGGGCCTCGCCAGCGCGGCCAGTAGCGTGCGCCCTCGCCTTCGACCGGGATCATTGCGACAGTCGGGGTCTGGGCCTGGGCGCGGCCTGTCGGCGCGTTGCCCGCGAGCCCGATCAGGACCAGTGCGACGACGAATGTCAGTAGGCGATGAACCCTCATGTCCTCTCCTCGGAGGCGGCGTGCGCCGGAACCTCCGGCAGCACGTACAGGTTGCTTGCGGACGCGCCGTGCCCCGCTGTTTCTTCCCGTTGCACGGCTCCGTAGATGGAGTCGCCGCGGGCGACTTCCTTGTCCTGCTCGTTCGTCACGATGCTCTCGCCGTGGATGATCCGCCTGCCCATGCGCGTCACGGTGGATACGCAGGTCAGCATTCCGGCGGCGACCGGGCGGAAGTACTTGATCCGCAGGTCGATCGCCACAACCGTTCCGCCCGCCTCGACCAGCGGGCGAATCTCGCTGCTTGCCAGCACGGCATAGGCGATTCCAGTATCCACCAGGGTAGCCGTTACACCGCCGTGCAGGATACCGATGGGTTGCGCGAGGTTGGTGCGGTGCCGGATCGTCAGCACGGATCGCCCCGGCTGCATGTCGACGACCTCCAGGCCGATGAGCCGGAAGAACGGGAGCACGGCCGCCCGTGCGCGAAGCGCGTCCAGATAAGTCGAATGCCGGGACACAAGTGCCGCCTGTCCCTCCGCTTGCGTCGTCGGGGTCACATCGTCGCGGTGCAGAGTGCATTATACGCGCGACGACGGCGCGCATCCGCCGGACCGGGCGCATCGCTCGCACAGCTATAATCGGCGCCAATCGGCGCGGGATGGCGCCGAGGCCATGATGCTGACGATCCCGGTCACGGACCGCTGCCGGCTCGTTCCGCTCGACCTCCGGGACGCCGACGAGCTGTATTCCCTCACCGACGCGAACCGTCACTACCTGCGACAATGGCTGCCGTGGCTGGACAGCGTGCGCGGGATCGATGACACGCGGACCTTCATCCGCGCCGCGCAGTCGCAAGCGGCGCGCAACGACGGAGCCCAACTCGCCCTGACGGTCGACGGCCGTATAGCCGGCGTGGTCGGTCATCACCACGTCGACTGGCGCAACCGGAGCACGTCGATCGGGTACTGGATTGGCGAGTCCTATCAGGGTCGCGGATTGACGACCGCGGCGTGCCGCGCGTTGATCACCAGGGCTTTCGAGAAGGCCCGACTCAACCGCGTCGAGATCAGGTGCGCGTCGGGCAACCATCGCAGCCGGGCGATCCCGGTCCGACTGGGCTTGCGGCAGGAAGGGATGCTGCGTGAGGCGGAGTGGTTGTACGACCATTTCGTGGATCACGTGGTCTACGCGGCGCTGGCGAAAGAGTGGCGAGCGGCAGACGACGATGCGTCTGGCCGGGAGTCTGTGACGTAGAGACGGCGCAGGCCCCCGGGAGGCCGGGTTGGGCGGCAATCGGAGCCGCAGGCGACGATTGCCGGGCAGGGAGGGAGCGATGATGGGTGTCAGTGCAAGGCGGGACGCGGCGGCGAAACCCGGATGGAGAGCGGGCTGCGGAGCGGTCCTGCTGTTCATCGCCGGATCGACTCTCGGCGCGCAGGACTGGCCGCACTTTCTCGGACCGGAAAGGGACGGCCGTTACCTCGGGCCGCCGCTGGCTCGGACCTGGCCGGGTGGGGCGCCCCGCGAGCTCTGGCGCCGTCCGGTCGGCGAGGGCTTTGCGGGTCCCGTCGTCTCCGGCGGCCGCTTACTGCTCTTTCATCGGGTACGCGGCCGCGAGGTCCTCGAGGCCCTGGACGCCGAGACGGGCTCGTTAGTCTGGCGCTACGACTACCCGACGAATTACCGTGACGACTTCGGATTCGACGAAGGACCGCGCTCGGCGCCGGTCGTGGCAGGCGGTCGGGTGTACACGTTCGGTGCGCAGGGACAGTTGCACGCCGTCGATCTCGATACCGGGGTCGGCGTCTGGAGCGTCGACGCGCGTGAGCGCTTCCGTTTTCGCAAGGCGTTCTTCGGGGCGGCCGGATCGCCGCTGGTCGAGGACGGCCGCGTGATCGCCAACGTGGGCGGGCCGAACGACGGGATCGTGGCCTTCGACGCCGATTCGGGCGACGTGCTGTGGACCGTGGCCGGCGAGGAGGCGAGCTACTCGTCGCCGGTGGGGGCCACCCTCGGGGGCGTCCGACACGCACTGTTCTTCACGCGCGACAACCTGGTGAGCCTCGACCCGGTCAATGGGAGAGAGCGCTTCCGGCGCATCTGGCGGGCCCGGATACGTGCATCGGTCAACGCCGCGACGCCGCTCGTCGTGGATGACCTCGTCTTCGTCTCTGCGCAGTACGGCACCGGCGCCGGAGTGTTTCGCGTTACCGATTCGGGGCTGGAGGAGCTGTGGGCGGCGGACGACGCGATGTCGAATCACTACGCGACCAGCGTGCACCGCGACGGCCATCTGTACGGTTACCACGGCCGGCAGGAGTTCGGTCCGAGCCTGCGCGCCGTGGCGCTCGAGACCGGCGACGTGGCCTGGGACGTCCCGCGATTCGGCGCCGGCACCGTCCTGCTGGCCGACGACATCCTGATCGTCATGCGCGAGTCCGGCGAACTGCTGCTCGCCGAAGCGTCGCCGGATGCGTTTGCGCCGGTTGCCCGCGCGCAGTTGCTCCGCGGCACGGTGCGCGCTTATCCCGCGCTGGCCGACGGGCGGTTCTACGTCCGGAACAGCGACACCCTGCTCGCCGTCGGTCTCGGCCGCTGATGCACCGGCGCGCGCCGGATGGGGTCGGCGCGCCATCCTCACCCGGAGACAACCATGCTGGAGTTGCTCGTCGTGGTTGGACTGGTAATCGGAACATCCGCGGCCTGCTCGCTGTTCGAGGCGGTTCTGTATTCGGTGCCGGCGAGTCGTATAGAGGATCTCGACCGCGCGAAGCGTCCTTCCGGCCGCATACTGAGACAGATGCGGAAGCGGGTCGACCGGCCGATTGCCGCCGTGCTGTCGCTGAACACCATTGCGAACACCGGCGGCGGGGCGCTGGCCGGCGCGCTTGCGGCGGGTATTTTCGGCGCCGCCCGCATCTGGGTGTTCTCGGTTGTCTTCACCCTGGCCATCCTCCTCTTCTCCGAGGTCTTGCCGAAGACGGTAGGAGTGGTCTACTCCCGGGGCCTGGCGCCGTTCGTTGCCCGACCGTTGGCCTGGCTCGTGGCGCTCTTCGGCCCGCTCATTGCCCTGACGCAGTTGGCGACCCGGGTTTTTCGCTCCGAATCCCGGGAGGACCGTGTCTCGGACGACGAGTTGCTGACGATGGTCAGGCTCGGTCTGCGGTCGGGTGATTTCCAGCCGCACGAAGCCCGGGTGATACAGAACGTCCTCGACCTCGAGCGGCGCACCGTCTCGGAGGTCATGACGCCGCGTCCGGTGGCCTTTACTCTGGGTGCGTCGCTGACGGTTCGCGAAGCGGCGGCGATGACCGAGCTCGACAAGTACAGCCGAATACCCGCCTACGCAAAGGACCCCGAGGAACTGGTGGGCGTAGTGCACAAGGTGGACATCCTGAAGGCGGTCGCCGAGGACCGTTTCGAGACGAAGCTGGAGACCATGATGCGGCCCATCGATTTCGCGGTTGCCGCGGCGCCGCTCGATCGGGCGCTCAGAACGTTTCTCGCCAAGCGGCAGCACATACTGGCGGTGATCGACGAGTTCGGGGGATTTGCCGGTGTCGTTACTCTGGAAGATGTACTGGAGGAGCTCATCGGCCGCGAGATCGTCGACGAATTCGATCAGGTAACCGACCTCCGGGCGTTTGCCAGACGGAGGCAGGCGGTGGCGACGCAGCGAGAGACTTCCGGCGAGTAGGAGCTCCCGGACAACTCGGCATATGCGCCGGTTGTGGTCGAGATGCGGATGTGCGACGGCGGCGCGTAGGTCGGCGCGTTCTCGATAGGTATGAAACTTGTAGTAGACTGTCGCGCGAATCGCGAGTTACGGGATCCGCGCGATGTCGTCGCGGGTCCGGTCCAAAGGGGGCTAGTGACAATGTCGAAGAGCGGAATCCTGGAGGCGCTGAGGAACGAAGAGAAGGCGCTCAAGACGCAGCTTGTCGCGATACAGCGCGCCATCGAGGCGATAGAGTTGGCGGATGCGCCCGCGCCCGCCGCGCGCGGAAGGAAGAAGGCGCGGAAGGTGGCGGCGGTTGCCCCGAAGCGGAAGCGCGCGATGACCGAGGAGCAGCGTCGGGCCGTTTCCGAGCGGATGCGCAAGTACTGGGCGTCGAGACGCGAAGGAAAGGCCTCGCAGTAGGCGGAGTGCAGGGGGAGCGCCCGCGTGAGCGGCTGCGCTTCCCCCTGTCGAGCGGATTCCGGTCTATTGCTCGGTGGAGCTGCCCCGCGGATCGAGGAGCAGTTTCTGAACGCGCCAATTGTTCAGGTCGGCCACGTACAGCATTTCTTCCGTGCGGCAAGAGATGCCGTGCACCCAGTTGAACTGTCCGAGTTGCCTGCCCGATTCACCCAGCCAGCCCAGGATCTTGCCGTCCAGCGTCATCTTGTAGATGCGTCCGGGTTCCACGTCCGAAGCGAACAGGTACTGCGTGTCTCCACCGGAAATACAGATCGTCCACGGGGCCGCCTCGTCCGGCGCATTCGGATTCACGTTTCCGAGAACCGGTTGGCGCGTCTTGTCGTTCGGCACGTTCAGATAGATGATCTGCAGAAGGTTGCCGTCCGAGTCGAACTTCTGGATACGGCGGTTGGTACGGTCGGCAACGTACACGTGACCGTTCCGGTCGACACCCAGGTTGTGCGGCAGCCTGATCTCGCCGGGCTCGGTCCCGTAAGTGCCCCACGACTTGATCCAGTTCCCGTGCTTGTCGAACTTGGCGACGCGTGAGTTGACGCAGAGTCCGGAGTACGGGACGCAAGCTGGTGCCGGAGGTGGGACTCGAACCCACACGAGGAGTGAACCCCACTGGATTTTGAGTCCAGCGCGTCTGCCAATTTCGCCACTCCGGCTACCGGATCACGGCCTGACGGTGCCGTCATGCCGCCACAGATACAGCGTGCGCGTGCTTCCGCGGGCGTCCTCGAAACGATCCACTACGTCGGGATCCCAGTCGCCCATGCTGAACGCGTGCGACACGATTCGGGCTCCGGGCCGCAACTGCCGGGTCAGAATCGGTCTCAGCCGCGCATTCGACGACGAGAGCAGATAGAGCGTCACGACGGTGGCGTTCGATACATCTACCTGCATGGCGTCCTGCTCGATGAACTCGACCAGATCCTGCACGCCGGCCTGCTCGGCGTTGGCGTTCGCCTCGGCGATGCGTTGCGGGTCGATGTCGACGCCGACTCCGCGCGCTCCGAAGTCCCGGGCCGCGGCGATGACGATGCGCCCGTCGCCGCATCCGAGGTCGTACACCACGTCGTTCTCGGTAACGCCGGCCAGGGTCAGCATCCGGGTGACGACATCGTTCGGCGTCGGCACGAAAGGCGCCAGGCTTCGGCTGTCCTGGGACGCGTGACCAGCGGCCGGTACGCCCAGTGCCGCCGCCAGCACCAGGGCTGCAAACGCGAGACCGGGGGTCGTCGTCGCGTCGAACCGTCGTGACCTCATCGTGTCCTCCAGGCGTTGATGCCGATCGGGGGCCGGGGCTGCACGGCGCTACTCTACAACAGCCGCCGACTCCAGCGCAGCGGTGCGCAGTCTCGCCGCTCTCGGTGCGACCCCGGGGTTCCCCCGCGGACTGCGGGTGCCTCGCGAACCCGGGCGGCGAAGAGCGCCGATGGCCGCGGCGACGTTCAAACCGCTCATTCTGCGCGACTTCCGGTTGGGATTCTCGCGACGATCGGATATAATACCTGCCCGCCTCTCGTGGAGGCCCGTCCGTCGCTGCCGTCCACCTTTCCGCCGGGGGGGCCATGTTGCGGTTCGAGGTCGGAGACAAGGTCATCTATCCCAATCAGGGACTCGGTGTCGTCGAGCGAATCGACACCCGGACCATCATGGGTACGACGTGCGGCTTCTATTCGCTGCGCATGGCTTCGAGCGACACGACGGTTCTGGTGCCCGTGGACAACGTCGAGGATGTCGGGTTGCGCCGCGCGATCGGCGACCACGAGGTCAAGAAGCTGTTCACCTTGCTCGGTAACGGCAAGATCGACAACCACCAGAACTGGAAGGGGCGCTTCAAGGACAACTCGAACAAGATGCGGACGGGGTCGCTGTACGACGTTGTCGACGTACTCAAGAGCCTGAATCACCTCAGTCAGTCCAAGAACCTTTCATTCCGCGAGAAACGCATGCTGGACCGGGCCAAGTTTCTCGTCGTGACGGAGATCTCCGAGGTCGTCAACGAGCCGTGCGAGGCGATCGAGCGACGGGTGGAAAAAGCTCTGGAGCGCTGCCTTGCCAACCGGTCCCGTCAGCTCGCCAAGGAGCGGGCCGCCAAGATCAAGGATCCCGAGGAGGTCGGAGAGGTGCCCGGCGCGGCCGACGCCCCGGAAGCGTCCCCCGCAATTCCCTAGCAGTCCGCGGTGGACCCCGCGTCGCGCCCAGAGCAGCGAGGCGCCCGCGTGGCAAGGGCGCGACGAGGGACCATATTGGGCATATTCGACCGAGGAGCAACGCAGTCCACGCGGGATGCATCGCCGCACGAGTGCAGCGGGGCTTTCGCCATGGGCTGCTAGCAGCCACACCCGTGGCGGAACTCGTCCGCACCGTTGTCGCGACCATCCGGTCCGTGAGCGCCTTCGTTGGCGTTGCCCTCTGGATTCTCCTGCTCGGTCCCGTCGGCATGCTGCTTGCCTACGCGTTTCGCCGTCCGGGCATTCTCTACGCGCTCGGCCGCGGCGGCGTACGTCTGGGGCTCGGGGCCGCGGGCATCCGCTTCACGGCGTCCGGCGGGAGCCACGTCCAAGTGGGACGCGGAGCGGTCTACTGCGCGAATCACAGCAGCAATCTCGAGCCGCCCATCATCTACATGGTCCTTGCCGGCATTCATCCCCGACTGAAGATTCTCTACAAGGCTGAGCTGCGCGCGGCCATGCCGGTGCTGCGCAACGCCTTCGATCTCGTCGGATTCGTGCCCATCGAGCGGGGCAACCGGGATCAGAGCGCGCAAGCGATCGACCAGGCGGCAGACGCGCTTGCGGCCGGCGATTCGTTCATGATCTTCCCGGAGGGCACGCGTAGCCGGACCGGGCGGTTGCTCCCCTTCAAGAAAGGGGGTTTCATCATGGCCATCAAAGGACAGGCGCCGATTGTACCTGTCGCCGTGCAGGGTGCGGATGCCGCCATGCGCAAGGGAAGCCCGGTGATCCGGCCGGTGACCGTGCGCGTGAAGATTGGTGAACCGGTTCCGGTGGACGGACTGGACTTCAAGGATCGCAACGCCCTGATCGACCGTACACGGCGGGCCATCGAGGCGCTGCTGGCGAGTGGGTGAGGATCTCCTGCTAGCCGCCTACGAAGAAGGACAGCGTCCAGGGTGGCAGGGGCGTCCCGTCGTTCGCCGTCACGCCGTCCAGCAGCCACACGGTGACGCTGCGAAAGCGCTCCAACTCCCGATCGAACCGGATTTCCAGCACGCGGTTCCTGCCGCGGTAGGCAAGCTCGAACAGGATTTCCGAGGCGTCGGCGTCCACCGCGGCGCCGCCGGGCCGGGTGTAGGCGACGCGAATCCGGCCTTCGAACGAGTCCGGGTCCATGTCGCGAGAAAACTGCACGCGCACCGTGGTGTCCTGCAGCACGTCCACGTCATCGGCCAACGGCGCGCTGAAGATGACCTCCGGCGGTGGCAGGGCCGGCACGTCGGCCGCTGCGGCGGGCGGAGGGCGATCGGCGACCGGATCCGCCAGGGCCAGGGCGCCCGCTTCGACGAGCACCATGCCGTCCTCGACGCGGACCGCACCGGTCACCTCGAGCCACCGGCCCGTGTCGACGCGGGCCAGGACGTCGAGCTCGAAACCGTCTCCCCTCGGTTCCCTGCCGACCACCCAGGCCGCGGCATCGGCCGATCGGAGCACGAAGTCCCAACGGCTCTCGTCCGGCGCCTCCGGCAGGTCGCCGTACAGATTGCGCCCTCTGAAGCGGCCGATCACGGTGACACCCCGGTCGAGATAGCGGTCGGGATTCAGGACGATGTTGCGCAGCGTCGTGGCCGACGGGGCGCCTGCCGTTCGCGACGACGTGGCCACCACGATGGGCAACTCGCCGATCCCGGGCCACGGCTTGCGAAGCAGCTCCTCCGACAGCCGGCGGATCGGCAGGTTGGCGAGGCGCTGGTCACCTTCGTCGAGCCGCCCCACGTCGTAGAACGTCCCGATGACCTCCAGGCGCTCGCGGATTCCTTCGGGCGGGGGGGGAACGTCGAGCGCCAGCAATCGCACGCTGTCGTCGGCGTTGACCAGCCAAGTCAACACCTGTTCGCTGGTGGCGTCCGTAACGACGATGATCTCCTGGCCATGAAAAAAGAAGGGATGCTCGTCGAGCGCGTCGAGCGTCGTCGCATGCCGGGTCTGCGCGGCTACGAGGGCTGGAGCGAGCATCGCGCAGATGCACGAAGCCGCCACCGCCAGCCGCATCCTCCACCACACCCGTTCCATCTGAACCACGTTCCGCATCTTAGCACGCGGTTCCAGTGGTCCGTGCGGAACTTGACCGGCTGAAGTCCGGGCCGTAGAATCCCGAGCCGGCCCGTCGGGCGCGCCGATGCGTGACGAGATCTCCGAGCACACGACGAATCGGCTCTCACTCTACGTTCGCTTCCTGAACGAGCTGGACGAAAAGGGCGTGCGTACGGTGTCGTCCACCGTTCTCGCCGACCAGTTCGGTCTCAACGCGGCGCTCATACGAAAGGACCTCGCGCACTTCGGCGACCTCGGTGTGCGAGGCGTCGGATACGTGGTCAAGGATCTGCGCCGCGAGCTGCAGATGATCCTGGGTCTGGACCGCAAGCTCGCCGTGGCGATCATGGGCGCCGGGAATCTCGGACTCGCGCTTGCCGACTACCCGGGCTTTCGCCGGGAAGGATTCCGCATCGTGGCCCTGTTCGACACGCTGCGGGAGAAGGTGGGCCAGGAATCCCGCAGCGGAGTAAGCATCTACGATATACAGGAGTTGCGCGAGGTGGCGCACCGGGAGGGCATCACGATTGCGGTTATCGCCGTGCCGGCCGCGTCCGCGCAACAGGTGGTGAGCACGGTGGTGCAGGCGGGGATCAAGGCGGTGCTGAACTTCTCGCCCGGCGCGTTGCGAGTGCCGCCCGACGTCAAGCTCAAGAGCGTGGACCTGACGGTGTCGCTCGAGAGCCTGTCGTTCTATCTCGCCAGTCGCGAGAGCGGCGGCAGGAGTTGACCGAGGCTTGCCCGAGGTGCCTGTGAAAGAGCGGGACGACGGCGCGCCCGAGCCGAAGCTGAGCCACGTGGACGAGGCGGGGCGGGTGCGCATGGTCGATGTCGGAGACAAGCCGGTCACCGAGCGCGTGGCCGTGGCCCGCGGCCACGTGGCGATCGGAGCCTCGGCGTTGCAAGCGATTCGTGACGGACGCATCGCGAAGGGAGATCCGCTGCAGGCCGCCCGCCTCGCCGGGATAATGGCGGCAAAGAAGACAGCCGATCTGATTCCGCTGTGTCACCCGCTGATGCTCTCGCAGGTCGATGTCGACCTGCGGGCGCTCGACGATGGCTACCTCATCGAGGCGCGCGTGCGCACGACGGCGCGGACGGGCGTCGAGATGGAGGCGCTCACGGCGGTTTCGGCCGCGGCGCTGACCATCTACGATATGGTCAAGGCGATCGACAAGAAAATGGTCATCGGTTCGATAAGACTGGTGACGAAGACGGGAGGCCGGTCCGGCGACTACCATGCGCCCTGAAGCGTGGCCGATGGAACCAGAATCGCGAGAGGGGCCCTGTCGCGGGCCGGTGAATCGACATGAACGATGAACTGAAGACGCTGGCCGAACTGCCGTTTCACTTCGTCGGCCGCCATCCGAAGCCTGCGTTGATGCGCCGGTGTCGAGGCGATGCGGTCGAGGAGCTCTCGACGCAGGAGTTCTTCGACCGGATTCGCGACCTCAGCCTCGGTCTCGGCGCCCTCGGGGTGGGAGCGGGCGACCGGGTCGCGATCCTGTCCGACAGCCGTCCCGAATGGGTCATCGCCGACCTGGCGGCGCTTACCGCCGGGGCGGTGACGGCACCGATATACCCCACGCTGCCGGAATCGCAGGTCCGCTACATTCTCGCCGACTCCGGCGCCCGCGTCGTGGTGGTGGCCGACGAGACGCAGGCGGCCAAGGTGCGCGCGGTGTGGGACGAGCTCCCCGATCTATCGGCGATGGTAATCATGGATCCCGCCGCCGCTGCAGCGGAGGGCGCAGAGAGCGCAGCGGAACGCGAGGAGCTGAGCCTGGCCGAAGCCACCGACCGCGGCCATCGCCGGCTGATGACCGAGGACGGCCTGGGCAGGGAGTACAAGGAACGCGCCACGGCCATCACCCCGGATCAGTTGGCGACGATCATCTACACCTCGGGCACCACCGGGGAACCGAAAGGGGTGATGCTGACCCACGGCAACGTCGCCAGCAACGTCATGGACGGCGGCTCGGTCGTGCGGGTCCACTCGGAGGACGCCGCGTTGTCGTTCCTGCCGCTCAGCCATGCCTTCGAACGGGCCGTGGTGTTCCTCTACCTGTACAACGGCGTGACGGTGACCTTCGCGGAATCGCTGGAGACCATTGCGCGCGACCTGGGCGCCGTGAGACCGACCGTGATGACCGGTGTGCCCCGCGTGTACGAGAAGTTCCACGCCCGGGTGCACGAAGCCGTTGCCGGCGCCCCCGCCATTCGCCGGCGCCTGTTTCGCTGGGCGGTCGGGGTCGGACTGCGGCTCTCGCAGGCCGCTCTCGCGGGGCGCTCGGCGTCGCTGTCGACGCGGCTCCAGCACGGACTGGCGGACCGGTTGGTGTTGTCCAAGGTGCGGGGCCGCCTCGGCGGGCGCCTGCGCTTCGTCGTCTCCGGCAGCGCACCGTTGTCCACCCCGATCGCGGAGTTCTTCTTCGCGATCGGCATCCGTGTGGTTGAGGGCTACGGACTCACCGAGACCTCTCCCACGCTGACGGTGAATCCGCTCGAGCGCCCGAAGCTGGGCTCGGTCGGTCCTGCGCTCCCGCGCGTCGAGCTGAAGATTGCGGACGACGGCGAGGTGCTCGCCCGGGGTCCGAACGTCATGCAGGGCTACTACGGCAAGCCGGAGGCGACGGCCGAGGTGATGCGCGACGGCTGGTTCTGCACGGGCGACATCGGAAGCCTGGACGATGACGGCTACCTCACTATCCTGGACCGCAAGAAGGAGCTGATCGTGACGGCCGGCGGGAAGAACATCGCCCCGAATCCGATCGAGGCCGAGCTGAAGCGCTCTCCGCTCGTGGCCGAGGCGGTGCTCATCGGCGACCGCCGCCCCTACGTGGCGGCTCTGCTGGCACCCGACTTCGCGGCGCTCGCGACGAGCGTTCAAGTCGGGAGCGCGTCCCGCGAGGAGATCGTGGAGCGTGCGGACGTGGTGGAGTTGTTCGACGAGGTCGTGGAAAAGGTCAACGCGGGACTGGCCAGGCATGAGCAGATCAAGCGCTCGGCGCTCCTGCCCACAGAGTTCGGAATCGCGAGCGGCGAGCTGACGCCGACTATGAAGGTCAAGCGGCGGGTGGTTGCAGAGCGCTGGAGCGACGCGATAGAGCGGCTCTATGCTTCGGAGTAGAGACGCGCGACGGACGCCCGGCAGCCCGTTGTGGTGCTCCTCGGGAGAGGCCGCCCGCCGCCTCAGAACAGCTTGGCGTCCGTCAGGGGCCACCAGCGGATCTGGACCTTCCCGACGATGTACTTCTTCGGCACCTGGCCCCACGTGCGGCTGTCGGAGCTGTTGTTCCGATGGTCTCCCATGACGAAGTAGTACGCATCCCGGATGACCTCGGGTCCGTAATCCTCGTGGCTCCGGTAGTCCGGGGGGATGGCGTCGGGAAACGGCACTTCGTTGACGTAGACCGTGCCGTCCTCGATGCGCACGGTGTCGCCTGCCTCCGCGATGATCCGCTTGACGAAAGACTTGTCGGGGTCCGCCGGATAGTAGTGCATCACGATGTCGCCCGGCTGCGGGTCCTCGAAGAACCTGTAGATTGCCTTGTTGACGATGAGCCGATCCTGGTCCTCGAGCGTAGGTTCCATGCTCTTGCCCTCGACCCGCGCCACCTGGAAACCGAATGTGACGATGAGCGTGGCATATACGGCCGCCGAGGCGAAGGTCTTCAACCACGCCACCAGCTCTTCGCCCGCGCGAACCAGAAGCGCGTGCACCTGCCGCGGCTCGGGCGCCGGTTCGAGCGGCGGCGCGGCTTCCGTGTCCTGTCGGATCAGATCCTCGACCGAACCGCCCGGGTCTAGAGACTGAGGTACTCGCGAAGACGCTTCGTCTGTGCCCGGCTCACCGGGATCTCCGTGCCCTTCGAGTCCTTCATCTTGAGAATGTAGTTCCGGCTGAACCACGGGACAATCTCCTTGATCTTGTGGATGTTCACCACATGCGACCGGTGGACGCGCCAAAAGACGTCAGGGTCGAGATGCGACAGCAATTCGTCCAGCGTCCGGAAGCTCGCGGCGCCGTTCAGTGTACCAGTAACGACAATAATGATGTCGTCCACGAGGGACGCGAACACGATGTCCTGCGGCTGCACCAGCACGAGCCGTTCGCCTACTCTGACGGCGATGGGCTCCCGCCGGCCGCGGCGCCGTGCGACGAGATCCACGATCCGCTCGAGATCGTCCGCCTGCAGCACCGCCCTCTGTTCCCGCCGGCGCGCCGCCGGCTCCACCAGACTGCGCACCCTGGCTATCGTCCGGGCGAGCCGGGCCGGCTCGACCGGCTTCAGCAGGTAGTCGACGGCGTTGACCTCGAACGCCTCTATCGCATGCTGATCGTACGCGGTCACGAAGACCACCCGAGGTGTGTCGTCCCGGTCGACGAGCTCGCGAGCCACCTCGAAGCCGGTGCGGCCCGGCATCTGCACGTCGAGCAGCACCAGGTCGGGCCGCAGTTCGTCGATGACCTCGAGAGCCTGCAGGCCGTCGCCCGCCTGTCCGATGATCTCCACGCCCTCGAGCTGCTCGAGCTGAAAGCAGAGCTCGTTGCGGGCGAGCTGCTCGTCGTCGACCACCACGGTCCGTATGCTCATCTCAAGCAGCAGTCTGCGGCGCGGTCGGAACCGGAATCTCGATGCGCGCGCACGTTCCTTCCCCCGGCGTGCTCTCCAGCCGCAACGCGTAGTTCTCGCCGTATACGACGCGCAACCGCTCGTCGACGTTGCGCAGGCCGATCCCGCCCTCGCGACTGCGGCCGACGTCCGTGTCGGCCATCCCGGCCCCGTTGTCGATCACTTCGATGACGCCGTGACCGCTCGTGCGCCGGCTCTGGATGATGATACGCCCCCCGCCGACCTTCTTCTCGATGCCGTGCTTGATCGAGTTCTCGACGAGCGGTTGCAGGACCATGCTCGGGATGATCAGGTCGAGACTGTCGGGACTGATACGCTGCTCGACGACCAGGGTGGGTCCGAAGCGGACCGCTTCGATGTCCAGGTACTCGTTGATGGAAGCGAGCTCCTCGCGCAGGGTGACGAACTGTTCCTGGGTCCGCAGCATCCGGCGCAGCATGACGGAGAGCTTGAGAATCAGCTCCCGCGCCGTCTCCGGCTGCGAACGGATCAGCGACGAGATGGACGTGAGCGTATTGAAGAGGAAATGCGGATGAATCTGGCTCGACAGCGCCTCGACGCGGGCCGCCATCAGCAGCTTCTCCTGTTCCTGCAGGCGATGCTCGATGCGGGCGGTGTTCCAGATCTTGATCGGGATGGCAACGCTCAACACGGTGGAGAGCATCACCAGCACCCCGAGCCACAGGTTCTCGATCTCGAAGAAGAAGATGACACCCGGCCCGAACCGAACCCCCAGGGCCTGCCGAATCACCTCCAGGCCGACCGGCGCGGCGGCGAGAATCAGCAGCCAGTCGACGCGAAAGCGTCGCACCAACTGCCAAGCGTGCCGGTGCAGGTCGGCGAAGAACAGCGGCGACAGGTGCCAGATCGCTTCCTTCGGACAGACCTCCCGCAGGCCTCCACCGGCGAACCCGCAGCCGACCGCGAACGGCATGGCCGCCACCTCTCCTCCCAGCAGGGCCGGTGTGCCGACGAGCACGCCGACGATGGCGCCCGCGTACGGACCGGCGATCAACCCGGCGAGAAAGGGACCGGACAGCGAAAAATCCGCCGCGTCGTAGCCCAGGACGAGCCGGGCGATGATCCCGCCCAGCAAGGGGATTCCGAGGCTGAACGCGAAGACCAGGCGTTCCCGCCAGGCGCGCTGCTCCGTGAGCAGAATCCGCCGGAACTGGCGGAACCGGACGAGCATGGTGGAGAGGGTCGCCACCACGGCGAGCTTCACCACCAGCGTGGTCAGCAGCACCTGCTGGGCGGTGGTCAGGAATCGCGCTTCCGGCGGCACGTCGCGGTCACTATAGCGAATGCGGGAATGCTGTCCGGCGAGATGCATCGCCGCTCGAGCGCAGCGGGGCTCTTGCCACGGGCTCCTGGCCTTGCAGTCCGTGGTGAAACCCCGCGTCGCACCGAGTGCGGCGAGGCGCCCGCGTGGCAAGGCGCGACGAGGGACCATATTGGGCATATTCGACCGAGGAGCAACGCAGTCCACGCGGGATGCATCGCCGCTCGAATGCAGCGGGGCTTTTGCCACGGGCTGCTTGCGACTGGCCGACCAACGGGGTATAGTCGCCGGTGGCCTGTAGCGAGTCGATAAACGTGAGAGCCTTTTCGATGATGGAGTGGCGGGCGCCAGTCGCAGGGCACCACGATTGGCGGTCCGCGGCGTGACTTTCCTGCAGCGGAACTCCGACGACGACCTCTGCTCCGATCCGCAGACCAGAGCCCTTTCCAAGGCCGTCGTCGAGAGTTCTTTCGTGGAAGCGGTATACAACAAGATCGCGGTCATCGACGACTGGCTGTTCGGAGCCACCCTGCACACGGGTCGTCTCGAAGCCATTCGCAAGCTCGATCTGCAGCCCGGCGACGACATCCTCGAGGTCGGCGTCGGCACCGGGATAAACGCGACGCTGTATCCGGGCAACGTCACGGTGACCGGCATCGACGTGGCCCAGAAGATGCTGGAGAAGGCGGCCCGGCGGCTCGCCGCCCACAAGGTGCGCAACGTCCGCCTGATGCAGATGGACGCGGCACACCTCGACTTTCCGGACGATTCGTTCGATCTCGTCTACGCCCCGTACGTCATCAGCACGGTATCGGATCCGGTGGCGGTCGCCCGGGAGATGCGGCGGGTCTGCCGTCCGGGGGGGCGTTTCGTCTTCCTCAATCACTTCCTCAGCCCCAATCGCTTCGTCGCGCGCGCCGAGCGGCTGATCTCGCCGCTGACCGTCTACATCGGCTTCAAGGCCGACCTGGATCTGCCGGCATTCCTCGCGCAGGCCGATCTGACCCCGGTCTCGATAGAGAAGGTCAACATTCCCCGCATCTGGTCGCTCGTTACCTGCACCAAGGATTGATCAGGGGAGCCGGGCCGCCAGGGCCGCGGCAATCACCTGGGCGCCGTTCGATGCCGGCCGGTCCGGCCTGGGCCGGTTCAGCAATCCGTCGAGGTGCGCGTCCCAGCGGCCGGCGAAGAGGTCGTCGTGGCCGATGAACGCCGCCCGTGCGAGGGCGGGCAGACCGGCGACGAGGACCTCGTACTCCGGGAACCGGCCGCGTGACGTGTAGAGCATCGCGGTGTCGTTGACGGCGCACTCGGCAATCATCCCGTAGCCGGGCTTGGTGACGACGACGTCCACCGCGGCGACGAGGTCCTCGAAGGCAATGCCGCGTCGGGCCATTTCCTCCTCGTCAAGCGTCGTGAAGCCGGCGCCGTCCGGTCCCCTCGCGGTGTGCGAGCGGGCGGTGAAGACGACGTGACAGCGCCGGGTCCGCGCCACTTCGGCCCAGTCCACATCTCCGACGCCGTAACGGCCGAAGGCGAACAACGCCAGCGCGCGCTCGGGGGGAAGCCCCAGTTGCCGGCGGACCTCGCCCGGCTCCCTGGCCGAACGCCTGGCCACCAGGGGCGTGTCGACGACGGCATCGAAGGCGTCGAAGCCGCCGTGCAGGGGCAGGCGCCAGGCGCCGTGTGCAGCGGCGTAGGCCTCGCGCAGCGTGCGCGACAGATCCGGGGCGGCCGCCGCCGTCTCGGGGTAGCCCGCGTAGATCCAGTCCCAGGTGAAGTTGCCGACGGCGAAGGCAGGGATCCCCGCGCGGGCCGCCGCGGCGCAGGCGAGCGGGGGGACGTCCGCGACCACGAGGCCCGCCCCTCTCGCGGTCAGCGCGCGGGCCTCCGCCTCGACGCGCCGATCGAGGGCGCGGTGGAAGGCGGCGGCGCGGGCGATCGAAGCGCCGACATCGATCTCCAGGCTGTCGATCTGCACGACCCCGGTATCGACTTCGACCGCTTCGTACGTGAACGGGAAGTCCAGAGCGCGCTCGAAGAGCCAGCGGGGCGCAGACGTCCGGATATCGATGGCCACGTCCGGCCGCTGCCGGTGCAGGGCGCGCATGATCTCGGTCTGGCGCGACGCATGGCCGAAACCGTGTCCCGAGATGGCGAAGGCGACGAGCGGGGTCATGGTGTCGGCTGCTGCGCCGGCCGCCGTGGCAGCGTGACGGCTGGTATCATCTGCGCATGGCGTTGCATGAGCGTGAGTTCTTCAGCGAGACCCGCGAGACCAAGCCTGCCTCCTACACCTGCCCCTGGTGCCGATTTCGGGGCGAGTACCAGGTACGCTGGATCCGTCGCATGAAGAAGGCGCAGCCCCCGCGCGGGGCCGACGGCCGCGACCGGGAGATGTTCAAGAAGCTGCGCAACTACATGGTGCGGGTCGACGACGTCGTCGTGTGCCAGAAGTGCCGGCGCCGCTTCGACATCCCTTCCCATCAGAATCTCGCGTTCTTCTAGCCCTTCGGGGCCGGTTCGTACCCTTCGGGACCGACTAGTAGACGCCGGGAACCAGCCGCCAGGGTACCTGCGCGCGGTAGCGATCGTAGCGCGCTCCGAACCGGGCGGCCATGTCGCGTTCCTCCCACGGAATCGCCGCCAGGATGTAAGCCGTGCTCAGCAGAGCGAACGACAGCCGGCTGTAGGTCATGTCGGGCGTCCCGAGCAGCGCCAGGAGCAGTCCGGCGTAGAGCGGGTGCCGCAGGCGGCGGTACGGGCCGCGGATCCGCAGTTCCGCCAGCGGATCCTCGCCGGGACGCGCGGGTGGCTCCGCGGCCTGCCGGATGCCGGCCAACTCGCCCATGTCGAGCACGGCGGCGCTGCAGACGGCCAGGAGGATGCCGGCGCCCTGCAGGGCGAAGCCGGCGGCCCGCAACAGCCCCTCCGCGCGGTACAGATCGCCGGCGAGCGGCTGCCACCACGCGCAGGTCAGCGCCAACAGGATGCTCGCGGTCCACACGTAGGTCGCGCGCTCGATTCCATCCGGCAGATGACGTTCGACCCAGCGCTTCGCGCCGCTGCGCGCCAGCAGGCTGTGGTGCAGCGCGAAGAGGCTGAAGAGGCCGGCGTTGACGGCCAGTCCGCGGGCGAGCGGGGCCGGGTCCGGGTCGTCGGCGCCGAGACGGACGCCATAGGCGTAGGCGAAGTAGGCGAGCGACGCCATGAACGCTGCCGCGCCGGCCAGGGCGTAGAGACGCGCGCCGGTCCGACGCGCTGTCGCCTCTCGGGCGAGCTGACGAATCGAAGTCGGGTTGGCGTTCTCCATGGGCGCTCGGATTATCCCCGATCGCGCATCCGTCTCCACCGGCGCGGAAAACGGTTGCACCGGCGTGAACTCTGATCCAGCATGACGAGTTGCAGCAGTCGCGCGACGTCGCGCGACCACACCCGCACTTTCGCTAAGGAGGGGAGCAGCAAGGACAGCAGCCCGCCCGTCGTCGCCGTTCGAGTTCTGAGTAAACGTCACGTCGTTTCCATCGGAGATTCGTCTTTCGAGGAGGTGGCACGTGCGGAAACTCGTAGTACTCACGGCGGCCGTCGCGCTTGTCGGCGCGACGGCGACAACGGCCCTCGCCCAACAGGGCCGCTCCGAACTTCGCGGACGCGTCACCGACGAGCAGGGCGGCGCCCTTCCGGGCGTCACCGTCGTCATCACCAACCAGGAATCCGGCACGTTCCGCGAGGTCATCACCAGCGGAGAGGGGAGCTACTTCGCCGCCCAGATGCTCCCGGGGATCTTCACGATCACCGCACAGTTGACCGGGTTCGCCACCTTCGAGCGGACCGACTTCGCCATCGGGGTCGGCCGGACCCTGGACCTCGACATCGTCATGCAGATCGGCGCGCTCGAGGAGACGATCACCGTCTCGGGCGAGGCGCCGCTGGTCGACCTGACGTCCGCGGAGGTGGGCGGCACGGTGTCGACGCGGGAACTGACGGATCTGCCGACCGGCAACCGCAGCGCGTTCGCGGCGGTGGCGCTGCTGCCGGGCGTCCAGTTCCTGCCGTCTTCCAGCCTGGGCAACGACACGATGATCGTCAACGGGCAGACGCGCAACAGCAACTCCATGGGAATCGACGGGGCGACCAACAACGACGACATCAGCGGGTCGGGCGCGGGCGGCCAGGTCCGGGTGCCGCTCGAGTCGGTGTCCGAGTTCCAAGTGCTGACCAACCAGTTCGACGCCGAGTTCGGCCGCGCCCGGGGCGCGATCGTCAACTCGATCACCAAGCAGGGGACCAACCAGTTCAACGGCGCGGCGTTCAACTACTTCACCAGCGACGCGATGACCGCCGAGGACTACTTCGTCCGCAACAGCGACACGCTGGAGAAGCCGGTGACGAACAAGGCCGAATGGGGCGGAACGCTCGGCGGACCGCTCGTGCGCGACAAGGCGCACTTCTTCTTCAGTCTCGAACGGCAGATCGTCAACCCGAGCCGGTCGCGCGACTACGGGGTCCGGCCGGACCTGAGCTTCACGCTCTCGGAGCAGTGGCGGGCCTGGAACTACCTGATCCGGGTCGACCACCAGATCGACGGGAGCAACTCGTGGGCGTTCCGCTGGCTGCGTGAGCTGGCGCCGCAGTACAACCTGGTCGGTGGCCGTGCGGCGACACTGAACACGATTCAGGACGAGACCGACGACGACCAGATCTTCGTCGGAACCTACACCACCGTGGTGAGTAACAACCAAGTGAACACGGTGCGGGTGGCGCGCACCTACGAGTCGGCGTACCGCGGCAATCCGTGCTGGCGCGCCAACGGTGGGTTCGAGAACCGCGGCAACCAGGTGACCTGCCCGCCCCAGTGGAGTCACCCGAGCTTCCATGACAACCAGCTCGCGGGATCGGGCGGCCGGGACGACTTCAACTGGCAGCTCAACAACACGTTCTCCTGGTTCGTACCCGACATGGCGGGGGATCACGACTTCAAGTTCGGGGCCACGTGGCACCGGTCGGTGCTCAACGGGTTCAACGAGGGCGACCTCAACGGGCAGTTCTACTTCGACTCCGATCGCGTGTTCGACCCCATGGACCCGTACACCTATCCGAATCGGCTCCGGGTCCGGGTCGGGAACCCCGAGGGACAGGCCATCGAGTACCCGGTGCAGACGTGGGAGGCGTTCTTCCAGGACAAGTGGGCGTTCAACGACCGGCTCACGGCGTCACTGGGAATCCGCTACGACCTCGAGCTGTTCCGCTCGGGGATCACCGACAACCCGCTGCTGCCGCAAGGCGGCGACCCGGTGGACTGGAACAACTGGTCGCCGCGGACGTCGCTGGCCTACGACCTGCTGGGCGACGGCCGGTCCGTGCTCCGCGGCGGGTACGGGATCTTCTATGACAAGACGCTGATCGGCTCGGTGGACAACATCCTGCAGTCGCCGTCGTTCGCCGATTCGTTCCTGGTCTACTTCCCGCAGACCGCCGACGATCCGGGTCCGGCGAACGGGATGTTGCCGATGCACCCGCTGCTGCTGAACTGGCGGGTCGGCGACGAGTGTCCGGCAAACCCGGGTGGGCCCTGTCCGTACGTGGATCGGGCCACTATCGACTCGATGTTCCCGGCGGGGTCGCTGCAGCGGAACCTGAGCGACGTCTACCTCGACTCGCCGAACCGCAAGCAGCCCTACATGCACCAGATCACGTTCGGCTACGAGCGGGAGCTGGCGCCGACGCTGTCCGTGTCGGCCGACTACATCAAGAGCATCGGGGGCGACATGCTGGCGCGCATCAACTACAACATGCCGATGCGGCTGGGGATGTTGCGCAGCGACCCGCTGGTCTACAACGACTGGTCGGGGCTGCTGGGCGACGGCTACGTCGACGACGTCCGGGTGATGGAGAGCGTGGGACGGACGGACTTCGACGGGCTGAACCTGATGATGGAGAAGCGCTACGCCGACCGGTGGGGCGCGCGCCTCGCCTACTCGTTCTCGTACTCCCGCGGCGACACGTTCGACCAGTGGGAGGGGATCGCCACCCAGGTCGGGTCGGACCTGAACCTGGACGAGTTCTGGCAGCCGTCGGAAACCGACCGCCGGCACATCATGTCGCTGTCGGGGAACACGGAGCTGCCCGGCGGCGTCACGATGAGCGCCGTGATGCGGTACATGAGCGGTACGCCGCTGACCATCCACGACACCAACATCGACCTGAACCAGAACGGCCAGCTGTTCGATCCGTCGGCACCGGGGACCTACAGCGGCACCGGGCGACACTCGATCACGGTGCAGAACGAGGGAGGCTTCGGCGGGGCGCGCGGCCCGACCTTCATGCAGCTGGACGTCCGCTTCGGCTACCGCGCGCGGCCGGTCTCCGACCACACGCTGGACATGTTCTTCGACATCTTCAACATCACCGACCACGCCAACTTCAACAACCCGACCGGGGACCAGCGGAGCTCGAACTTCCTCAACCTGGTCACCCTGCGGGGCGGCAGCGGGTTCCCGCGGCAGGCGCAGTTCGGAGTGCGCTACGGGTTCTGACCCACTGGGGCGACAGGCTCCACGGACTGGCAGGAGGGCCGGGCGCGGTTGCCCGGCCTTCGCAACTGCGGTCGTATGCGGCGGGATTCTCCACTCACTGTGGCTCTATAATCGCGGCATGACTGGTTCCAGTGAGCGCTCGCGGGAGCCGCAACACGGTCATCCCGAGGGGCGCCGTTTCGGGGGGTCGAACGGCCGGGTGCCGTCGGCTCGGGACACGGTTGGCCGGGCGGCGACCGCGGTCGTGTTCACGGGTCTGTTGGCGCTCGCGCCCTCGCTGAGCTTCGGTCAACCGGCCGAGGAGCTTGCTCCGGAAGAGCAGTTCCACCGGGACGCGACCCGCGCCCTTGCGCACGGCGATCGCCAGGCGGCGGAGGAGCTTGCCGCCAGTCGCGATGCGTCGGATCCGGCGGCAACCGCGCTCCGCGCCCGGCTGCTGATCGAGGTTGGGGAATACGAAGAGGCCGAGGCGTTGCTCGCACCCGTGGCCCGCGAGGCGCCGAGCAGTGTGGCCGGTCTCGAGCTCGCCCGCCTGCTCGCGACCGTCGGACGCGCCGGGGAGGCGGTGCCGTTGCTCGAGGCGGTCATCGTCAGGGGGCTGAACTCCTTCGACGGGCTGTCGCAGTACTACGGTGCGCTCGCGTCCCGTACTGCCGGTGGATTCCGGCGGGCCAACACGTTCCTGCGCGGCGCCGCGCGCGTGCTGCCCGACGATCCCGCGGTCCACACTGCCTGGGGCGAGTTGTTCCTCGAGAAATACAACAACCCGGATGCGCTGCAGTCGTTTCAGGAGGCGTTGAAGCTCGACGAGAACTGGGTGCCGGCGCTGGTCGGCATGGCGCGGGTGCTGGCGAACGAGAACCCGCCGGTGGCCCGCGGGGCGGTGGAGCGCGCCCTCGGCGTCGACGAGTCGAACATTGCGGCGCACCTGTTCGTCGCGGAGCTGGAGCTCGGCGACCGGAACCGCGACGCCGCCCGCGAGTCGATAGAACGGGCCCTCGAGGTCAACCAGCGCAGCCTGGAGGCGCGGTCGCTGCTGGCCGCCATCGCCTACTTGGAGGACCGCGCCGACGACTTCGCGGCCGAAGTGGAGCGGGTGCTGGCGATCAACCCGGCGTACGGCGACGTTTACCGCATCGCGGGGAGCCAGACGGCGCGGGCCTATCGCTTTCCCGAGGCGGTGACGCTCGTGCGACGTGCGCTGGCGATCGAGCCGAACAACACGCGCGCCTACGCCGATTTGGGGATGCACCTGCTGCGCACCGGTGACGAACCGGAAGCGCGCACGGCGCTGGAGCGGTCGTTCGAGGAAGACCCCTACGACGTCGTGACCTTCAACCTGTTGCAGATGATGGACAACCTCGACGGGTTCGTGACCATCGAGCGTGGCGACCTCGTCGTGCGTCTCCATCCCGACGAGGCGCCGGCTCTCGAACCGTACGTCCTGGACATCGCCCAGGAGGCGCTCGACGAGCTCTCCGCGCGGTACGAGATGACGCTGCAGACACCGGTTCTCGTCGAGGTGTTTCCGAATCACGACGACTTTGCGGTGCGCACCCTGGGCCTGCCCGGCATGCTCGGCGCCCTGGGGGCCTGCTTCGGTCAGGTGGTCACCCTCGACTCGCCGCGCGCCCGTCCGCCGGGCGATTTCAACTGGATGTCGACGCTGTGGCACGAGATTGCCCACGTCATCACGCTGCAGATGTCGAATCAGCGGCTGCCGCGCTGGCTGAGCGAGGGCATATCGACCTACGAGGAGAAACGCAAGCACCTCGCCTGGGGGCGCGACCAGGCGCTGGAGTTCGCGGGAGCGCTCAACGCCGGCACGCTGCTGCCGATCAGCGAGCTCGAACGCGGGTTCACGCGGCCCGAGTCGATATCGCTCTCCTATTTCTATGCCTCGGTGGTGGTCGAGCACGTGATCGAGGCCTACGGCATGGAAGCCCTCCGCACCCTGATTCGCGCGTACGGCGACGGGCTGGAGACCGAGGAGGCCCTCGCCCGCATCGATCTCGACTACGAGCGTCTGCAGGCGAGCTTCGACGCGTTTGTGGAGACGCAGTTCGGCGCGCTCCGGCGCGCCATGCAGAACGCGCCGCGGAACCTGCCGGAAGGGCCGGAGCGGATCGAGGCCCTCGGGAGGCTGGCGGAGGAGCAGCCGGACAACTTCAACGTGCAGTTCGGGCTCGGTCGTGCGCTGCGGGCCGCCGGCGACACGGAGGGTGCGCGTGCAGCCTTCGAGCGTGCCGCCGAGCTGGCGCCGATGGCGACCGGGTTGGAGAGCCCGCGTGGGCAGTTGGCGAGCCTCGCAGAGGAGGAGGGCGACGCCGCGGCGGCCATGCGGGAGCTGGAGCATCTGTTGGTTTATGACGAGACCTCGATCGACGCCGTCCGCAGGTTGGCAGCGTTGGCGGAGGGAGCGGGAGACGATTCCCGTCTGCAGGCAGCCTACGAGCGCCTGATCGAGATCGATCCGTTCGATCCGATCTCGCACCAGACGCTCGGCCGGCTGGCCAGGGAGGCCGGACGGACCGAAACCGCGGTCCGGGAGCTGGAGGTGGCCCTCGCCCTCGGGCCGGTGGACCGGGTGGCTGCACATACCGACCTGGCGGAGACCCTCTTCGGGGCGGGGCGGCTCGCCGAGGCCCGGCGCCAGACACTGAGCGCCCTCGAGATTGCCCCGACCTACGACCGCGCGCTGGAGTTGCTGCTCTCGATCGTCGAGGCCGACCGGTGAGACGGGTGCCCCTGCGGGCCGCCGCGGGCTGGCTGGTCGTCGCGCTGGTGGTCACGAGCGGCGCCCGGGTGTCGAGCCAGGACGAGGTTCTGCCGGAACGGGACGGCCTGACCGGGCTCGAATGGCGCTTCGTGCGCATTCGCTACAGCACGCCGCCCGATCAGCTAGCCGAGTTCAAGCGCATCTACTGGGTCGATCCCTGGGAGGTCGACGCGCCGGTCGCCGAGCAGAACCTCTCGCGCCGCATGGCGCGGGTGACGAGCCTGCAGGTGAACGAGCCGATCATTCTGGAGCTGTCGGACGAGGCGCTCTGGGAGCATCCCTGGATCTACATCGTCGAGCCGGCGAACCTGATGCTGAGCGACGCGGAGGTCGACATCCTCCGGGAGTTCCTGCTGCGGGGTGGCACGGTCACCTTCGACGACTTCCACGGGCCGCAGGAGTGGGCGCTGTTCGAGCGGCAGATGGCGCGCGTCTTCCCGAACCGCGAGGTCGTACGATTGCCAGCCGACCACCCGGTGTTCAGTTGCTTCTACCAGCTCGACGAGTACCCCCAGATCGCGGGGCTCGGGTCGTACTTCAACAACGTCTCCTGGGAGAAGGGCGGGTTCGAGGCGCAGTTGCACGGCATTCTCGACGACGACGGCCGGGTGATGGCGCTCGTCAACTTCAACACCGACATGGGCGACGGCTGGGAGTGGTCCAACGCGGAGCAGTATCCGGGCTACATCCAGTACACCGCGCAGTCGTATCGCATGTTCATCAACGAGATCGTCTACGCGTTGACCCACTGAGCCGCGGATGACCACTGGCACGACCACCGCGGCGGAGGCGCCGGCCGAACGGGTGAGGGAGGGCCGCGCGCGGATCCTGACCGAGCTGCGGAAGGTCATCGTGGGGCAGGACGACGTGATCGACCTCGTCCTGACGGCGCTGTTGGCGGGTGGGCACTGCCTCATCACCGGGGTGCCGGGCCTGGCCAAGACCCTGCTGGTCAAGACCCTGGCCGACGTGCTGCACCTGTCGTTCAAGCGCATCCAGTTCACTCCCGACCTGATGCCGGCCGACATCACGGGCACCGAGATCATCGACGAGACCGGCGGCCACCGCGAGCTGCGGTTCGTCAAGGGGCCGGTTTTCGCGCAGATCATCTTGGCGGACGAGATCAACCGGACACCGCCGAAGACGCAGTCGGCGCTGCTCGAGGCGATGCAGGAGCACCACGTGACGGCGGCGGGGCGTACCTACGCGCTCGATCAGCCGTTCCTCGTGCTCGCCACCCAGAACCCGATCGAGCTGGAGGGCACCTACCCGCTGCCGGAGGCGCAGCTCTCCCGCTTCATGTTCAACATCGTCATGGACTACCTCGCGGAAGACGACGAGGTGCGTGTCGTGACCCGCACGACCTCCGACGAGACGCCGACGCTGCATCGCGTTCTGAACGGCGATGACGTCCTGGCGTTCCAGCACCTGGTGCGGCAGGTGGTGCTGGCCGACGAGGTGGCGCGCTACGCCGTGCGGCTCGTCGACGCCTCGCGGCCGGGTCGGGCCGGCGCGCCGGAGTTCGTCGAGCGCTGGGTGAAGTGGGGCGCCGGAACCCGCGCCTCGCAGGCGCTGGTGCTCGGCGGCAAGGCGCGCGCGCTGATAGCGGGGCGCTACCACGTATCGGTGGCGGACGTCCGGGCGCTGGCGTTGCCGACGCTTCGGCACCGGCTCGTGACCAACTTCTACGCCGAGTCCGAGGGCGTCGACGCGGAGACGATCGTCACCCGGCTGCTCGACGCCGTCCCGGCCCCAGCGAGCGGCATGTGATGGGCGCCGCCGGCGAGGAACGCCCGGCGCTCGGCTGTCTCGATCCGGAGGTCGTCGCGAGTCTCGGCTCGATGGAACTGCGCGCCCGCGCGGTCGTCGAGGGTTTCCTGCTCGGGTTGCACCGCAGCCCCTGGACCGGCTTCAGCGCCGAGTTCTCCGAGTATCGCCAGTACATGCCGGGCGACGATCTGTCGACCCTCGACTGGAAGGTGTACGGGCGCAGCGACCGCTTCTACGTCAAGCGTTTCGAGGAGGAGACCAACGTCGACTGCCGGATCCTGCTGGATGTCTCGGCGTCGATGAGCTACGGCTCCGGCGCCGTGTCGAAGCTGCAGTACGGTTCGTACCTCGCGGCCGCGCTGGCCTGGTTGATGAACCGGCAGCGGGACGCGGTGGGGCTTCTGACCTTCGATGAATGGGTGGTGACCAACGTGCCGGTCAGCGCGCGGCCCGGTCATCTGCGCCGGATTCTGGTCGCGCTCGAGCAGATTCGGATCGGGCGCCGCTCGGACGTTTCGCAGGCGCTCGAGGCCCTGGCGGCAGCGATGCGGCGGCGGGGGGTAGTGGTCCTGATCTCGGACTTGCTCGACGATCCGGAGGCGGTCGTCGCCGGCCTGAAGCACGTCAAGTTCCGGGGCGCCGAGGTAATCGTCTTCCACGTGCTCGACCCGGCCGAGCTGCGGTTTCCGTTCGAGCGCGCCACACGGTTCCAGGACCTGGAGACCGACCGCGAGGTGACGACCGTGGCCGGGGAGATTCGGGGCGGCTACATTCGGGAGATGGAGCGCATGATCGCGCGCTACGGCCGTGAGCTGCGGCTGGCGGGCATCGAGTACCGCCAGGTGCAGACGGTGCAGCCGCTCGATGGGGCGCTCCGCGAGTATCTTGCGACCCGGAGCCGGCGCTGATGTCCTTCCTCTTTCCCGCGTTCCTGCTCGCGGGACTGGCGGCCGCCGTGCCGATTCTGTTGCACTTCTTCGCACGGGACCGGGCGCCGCGACTGCCGTTCAGCGACGTGCGGTTTCTCGAGCGCGTGTTCGTGCGGCGCGACCGGCGCCGGAGGCTGCGCGAGCTGCTTCTGCTGGCCCTGCGGGTCGTGGCGCTGTTGCTCCTGGCCGTCGCCTTCGCGCGTCCGTTCCTGGATGCGGCCGGCGAGGTGCAGCGACTGACCGTCGTCGCGGTCGACAGGTCGGCGAGCCTCTCGGCGGCGGGGCAGATGGCGCTGGTCCGCGAGACCGCTCTCGGCATCGTGGCGGCTACACCGCCGGATGAGTTGCTGGCCGTCGTGGCGTTCGACGATGCGGCGGAAGTCGTGGCGCGGCCGGCGATGGGCCGGCCGCCGGCGCGGGCCGCGATCGAGCGGATCGTTCCGACGGCCGGGGCGACCGGTTACGCGGCCGCGCTGGCAGCGGCTGTCGACCTGCTCGACGCGCGGGAGGGACGCGTCGTCGTGGTGACCGACCTGCAGGCGGCCGGCTGGACGGAGGGCGAATCGGTCGCGGTCCCCGAGCACGTGGCCATCGAGGTCGCCGCGGTGCCCCCGGTAGAGCGCAACCTCGCGGTGCGGGCCGTCCGCCCGGATGCGGAAGGGCTGGCGGCGGTCATCCTCAACACGGGATCGGGGGCGATCGAAACGCAGGCGGCGCTCTCCCTCGATGGGCGCGAGATCGACCGGCGGCGGGTGACGCTGGGCCCCGGCGCGAACGATGTGCGCTGGCCGCAGGCGGCGGACGGAGCAATGACGGCGGCGGTCAGCGTGTCGGACCCGGCCGGCTACCGGTGGGACGACACGCGCTACGTGTTGCTCGGCGCCGCGAGCCCCACCGTCGTGCACGTCGCAACCAACGGTGCGACGCTCGACGCGGAGGCGTTGTACATCGCGCAGGCCCTCGGCGCCGCGCCGGAGTCACGGCCGTTCGAGGTGCGGCCGCTTGCGCCGGCCGAGCTGGCCGAGTCGGACGCTGCGAGCCGGGAGCAGGCCGACGTCCTGGTGGTCCTGGGCACGGACGGGTTGAGCCGTTCGGCGCGGGCGCGCGTTGCCGCCTTTGTCGAAGCCGGTGGCGGCCTGCTGCTGGCTGCCGGGCCGGGCGTCGATCCGCGGCTGGTTCGGGACGTGCTCGGTGAATCGGTCGAGCTGGCGATCGCCGCTGCGGGGCGGATCCCGTCGGAGACGCCTGCGGATGCCGCCGTCCGCCGGCTCGCGGTGGGGGATCCGCGTCACCCGGTCTTCCGGCGGTTCGGCGACCTCGTGGCTACGCTCGGCCAGGTGAGATTCAACGCTACCGCCTCGGTGGACGTTTCCGACTCCCGGGCCGCGGCGGTCGGCGCGGACTCGGTGGTCCGCGTGTTGGCTCGATTCGACAACGGAGATCCGGCGTTGGTCGAGTACCCGCGGGGAGCCGGACGCGCACTGGTCTTGGGGTCGGACCTGAGCATGGATTGGAACGACTTCCCGCGCCATCCCGCCTTCGTGCCGTTTCTCCAGGAGACCGTGCGCTACCTGGCCGGACCCGGCGAGTCGCCCCGCGACGTGCTCGTGGCGGACGTGCCCCCGGGGGTGCCGCGCGTCCCCGGCGCGACGATCGAATCCGCCACCGGACGCCCCATCGCGGTCAACGTGGACCCGCTCGAGTCCGAGCCCCGGGCGCTGCTGCCGGACGGGTTCCTGGCGCGTCTCGGGGACGCTCCCGGTGCATCGCCGCGCGAGTCGAGGCCGTCCAGCGAGGCCGCGCGCGAGGCAGAGCAGTCGGTCTGGTGGTACGTCGTGCTGGCGGTGGCGATCGTCCTGATCGGCGAGGCGTGGCTCGGCCGCACAATGGCATAGGAGCCCGCGGCGAAATCCACGCGGCGTTTCGCCACGGGCTCCCGGCACCCCGACCGGATGCAACCACCCCGGCACCCCGACCGGATGCAACCACCGACGCTGCAGTGGCGGTCCTCGGGGCGGATATAATCGACGCGTGATCAGGGCCCGCTCCGCGCCCGGGTCGAGCCTGGCCGAGATCGTTGCGCTGCTTGCATCGGTGCGCCACCGCTGGGTGGCGGCGCGCGCCATGCGCGGCGTGGCCCGGGCGGCTTCCGTCACGCTGCTGGCGCTGGCGCTGCTGCTGGCCGTCGACTCTCTGCTGGCGCCGCCCGACCTTGTCATGGTTCTGCTGGCGGTCTGCGCGGCGGGGGTGTCCGCCGGCCTCGCTGCCTGGATCTTCTGGCCGCTACGGTGTGTTCCCTCCGACCGGCAGGTGGCCCGGTACATCGAAGAGCGTTGTCCGGAGCTGCAGGATCGGCTGGCGAGCGCCATCGATTCACGAACGGCGCCGTCTCCCTTCCGTGCCCGCGTGCTGGACGACGCGGCGCGCCGCTCGCGCGGAGTCGAACCGCAACGCCTGGTCGCCGCAGCAGTGTTGCGCCGGGCGGTTGCCGGCGGGGTTGGCGCCGCGCTGGCGCTCGCGGGTCTGCTGTTCGTGGGCGCCGATGTCGTAGGCCGAGTTGCGCGCAGCGCGTGGCTCTACGCGGCCCCTTTCGGGGCGACGCTGGTCGTCGAGCCGGGGGAGGCAAGGCTGGCAGCGGGTGAGCCGCTGGAAGTACGGGCGCACCTTGCCGATACGCTCGGGGCTTTCGGGCGGTCGACTCCCCGCGTGGCGGTAGTCGGCGGCGACGGCGAGCGCTTCACGATCGCCATGGAGCCGCAGGAGGGCGGGTTCGCGGTGACGCTGCCGCCGGCCGCGCGGAGCTTCACGTACCGCGTCGAGGCCGCGACGCTCGAGTCCGACGCCTATCCGGTGACCGTCCTCCACGCGCCGCGGGTGACGGACATCGACGTCGCCTACACCTACCCCCCGCATACGGGGCTCGACCCGCGCACGGAGACCGGCGGGGACGTGTTCGCTCCGGAAGGCACCACGGTGACGCTGACGGTGCACGCCGACAAGCCGATCGCGGACGCTTCCTTGCGACTGGCCGCGGGCGGCGCCGTCGCCCTGCGCCGCGAGGCGCCGGCGGTACTGTCCGCATCGTTCGAGGTGACCCGCGACGACACCTATCGCGTTGCCCTCCGGGACGCCGACGGCCTGACCAACCCGTCGGAGGACGATTACGTAATCCGCGCCCTGGCCGACGACCTCCCGCTGGTCGACGTCCGCCGACCCGGCGGCGACCGCGAGATCACGCCGCTCGAGGAAGTGGTGATCGAGGCGCGCGCGGAGGACGACTACGCGCTCGCGAAGTTCGATCTCGTCTACGCGGTGGCCGGGCATGCGCAGCGGGTGGTCGACCTGCTCGGGGCAGAGCGGATGGCGCGCGGCGACGGTGCGCATACCCTCTACGCCGAGGATCTCGACGTAGCGCCGGGCGATGTCATCAGCTACTACGTACGTGCGGGCGACGCCAATCCCGCGCACGTGCGGGAGGCGCGCAGCGACATCTACTTCCTGGAGGTGCGCCCGTTCGAGCGGGAGTTCGAGGACGCGCCGAGCCAGTCCTCGTTGTCGATGGACGCCGGCACGGTTGGGCAGCTCGCCGGCGTGCAGAAGGAGATCATCGCCGCGACCTGGCGGCTCGACGGCCGGCCGGGTCTGGCGGCGGACGACGAGGATCTCGCGGCGGTGGCCGACGCGCAGGCCGAGTTGCGTCAGACGGCGCTCGGCGCCGCGGCGCGCATGCTGCGCCGGCGGAATGCGGGCGCTCAGCGACGGGCACTGGCCGCAGCGGTCGACGCGATGGCGCGGGCCGAGGAGGCGTTACGGGCCGGCGAGACCGCGGCGGCCCTCCCACCGGAGATGGAGGCGCTGGCCGCGCTGCTGCGCGCGCAGGCAGCGATCCGGACGACGCGGGTCTCACGCGGCGGGAGCGGCCGGTCGGCTGCCTGGCAACCGCGGGAGGATCTCTCGGCGCTGTTCGACCGCGATCTGCGTCGCGAGCAGGAAACCAACTACGAGAACCGCGCGACCGCCGCCACCGAATCGGAAGAGGAGAGCGATGCGCTACGGCGTGTGCGCGAGCTGGCGGAACGTCAGGCGGCGCTCGGCCGGGCACAGCAGGACCTGGCGCGTCGGCGCGACGCGCTCGACGACGACGAGGCGGCGCGCGTCCTGGCCAGGCTCACTCGGGAACAGGAGGAGCTGCGAGAGCGGGCGGAATCGCTCGAGCGGGAGATTGGAGCCAGTACCCGGAGCGGAGGCTCGAATCGCTCGGACGGTTCGAGCTCGTCTCCCGAGTCGAGCGAATCATCCGGGTCGGCTGCGTCGTCAACGCCGAGCGAGCGCCGCGCCGATGGCGTCGGCGAGCCGATGCGGCGAGCCCTCGCCGAGTTGGAGCGCGGGCAGGCGGCGGAAGCTGCCGGGCAGGCCCGCGAGGCGCTCGACAGGCTTCGCGACCTCGCCCGGGCATTGGCTTCCGCCGGCGCGACGACAGGAGCCGAGGAGGGTCGGCGGCTTTCCGAAGAGCTGCAGGCAGCGGAAGCAGTGCGCCGGACGCTGGAGGCGCTGGAGGCCCGCCTCGGGCGCATCGGCGCGGAAGCCGAGCCGATGGAGGAAGCCCGTCCCAACGGCGGGGGACAGCCGGAGGAGGGCGAGGGGGCGGACACGGAGTCGGCTTCCATCGGCGAGGCGGCCCGCGAGCTGCTCCGCCGGCTGGAGGCGTTGCCGGATCTGCGGGATGCTCTCGGCGAGGCACGGCCCGGCGTCCTGGAAGCTCTCGCCCGCTGGGGAACGCCGGGACCCGCCGCCGCCGGCCCGGCGTCTCAGGCGTCCGAACAGGACTTCGCCGCATGGGAGAGTCTGCGGGACGGGCTGCGTCAGGCAATCGAGGCCTTCGAAGGGGACCGAACGCGCGCGTTGCAGGCTGCCGAAGTCGGCGAGCGGCGCGATGTCGGTGCCGGTGAGGCCGTGCCGGACGGCTACCGCGCGCTCGTCGACCGGTACTATCGGGCGCTGGCCGACCAACCAGCGCCGCGATCGCCTCGATAGGGCACTGGGCTCTTGGATATCGGCCTGCCGATTCCGTGGTGGGGTGTCGCGGGGGCCGTGCTGGCCCTGGCCGGCATTGCGTGGCGGGCCTATGCGCGCCCTCCGGTCGACCTCACCGGCCGCCAGCGCGCAGTCCTGACGGCGTTGCGCCTCGGCGTCCTCCTGGTCGTTCTCGTCCTGTTGCTGCGGCCATTGCGCACCGAGCCCGCCACCCCGGGCGACGGCGTGGTAGCCGTCCTCGTGGATCGCTCCCGCAGCATGGCCATTCCGGATGCGGATGGCCGGCCCCGGATCGACGTCGCTCGGGAGATCGTCCGGGATCGCCTGCTCCCCGCACTCGACGGGGCGTTCGATGTGGAGATCCTGGCGTTCGGCGGAACCCTGGCCGCGGCCGACGTTGCCGGGGCCGCGGCGCGGGCGCCCCGTTCCGACATCGCCGGCGTCCTGCGCAGCGTCCCGGCACGGTTCGGCGGGCGGGCGATTGCCGGGATCGTCATCGTCTCCGACGGTGTCGCGACGGGGCAGAGCGACGTCGCCGAGGTTGCCGGGCGCCTTCCCGTACCGGTCTACGCGCTCGGTGTCGGCAGCCCGCGCCCCGGACCCGACCGGGAGGTCACGGCGCTGGAGGCGGGTCAGCCGGTCGGCGCCGGCTCCGCCGTCGACGTGACCGCAACCGTTGCCAGCCACCGGCTCGGCACCGATCCGTTCGACGTGCGGCTGCTCGCCGACGGGCGTCCGATAGCCGTGCGCCGCGTCAGGCCGGGTGCTGACGGCGCTCCGGTCGTGGCGGCATTCCGGGTGGCGCCCGATCCGGCGCTGGTGTCCGTGTTCACCGTCGAAGTGCCGGTCGGAGCCGCGGAGATGGTGCCGGGCAACAACCGCCGGCAGGTTCTGGTGCGTCCGCCGGAGCGTCCGCGCCGCCTCCTGCTGGTCGAGGGGTCGCCAGGGTACGAGCACAGCTTCCTGAAACGGACGTGGCTTGCGGATCCGGGGCTCACGTTCGATGCCGTGGTGCGCAAGGGGCAGAACGACCGCGGCGAGCAGACCTTCTACGTGCAGGGCGACCCGGCACGGACCGGCGCGCTGGCGACAGGCTATCCGCGGACCCGCGCGGCGCTGTTCCAGTACGACGCCGTGGTGCTCGCCAACATCGAGGCGGAGTTCTTCCGGCCGGACCAACTGGACATGACCGCGGCGTTCGTGGCGGAACGGGGGGGAGGCCTGCTGTTGTTCGGACCGGCGAGTCTGCGCCGGCGAGGCTATCTCGGCTCGTCGCTCGAGCCGGTCCTGCCGGCGCAGCTTGCGGAGCGGCTGGGCCTGCGCGATGCGGGGCGCGAGCCGGTCGGTGCGGGCCGCTTCGTACCGACTCCGGCGGGACTGACCCATCCCGTGCTACGGCTCGGCGCGACCGTCGAGGAAACACGCGGCCGGTGGCGGGATGTCCCGGCGCTGGCCGGCAGCGTACGCCTCGGACCGGTGCGCCCCGGTGCCGCGGTGCTTGCCGTGACCGACGCGGGGGACGACTCCCAACGGCCGCTGGTCGTGGTCCAGCGCTACGGCGCAGGCCGGTCGATGATCCTGGCCGGCCGCGCCACGTGGCGCTGGCGCATGCTGCTGCCCGCCGACGATCCGGTCTTCGAGCGGTACTGGGGACAGGTGGCCCGCTGGCTGACGGCCGGCGCCGCCCCGCGGATCGAGGTGGCGACGCTCGGCGGCGCCGCGGAAGGCGACTCCCTGCGGGTGGATGTCTCGGTGCGCGACGACGAGTTCCGGCCGCTGGTCGGCGCCGCCGTGCGCGTGAGCGTCAGCGGTCCTGCCGGGGAGCGGCGATTGGAGGAGGAGTCGGCCGCGGCGCGCAACGCAGGCCAGTACAGTATCTCCACACCGCCGCTGCCCGCCGGCGTGCATCGGATCGACGTGGTCGTTGCCCGCGAAGGGCAGGAGCTCGGCCGCCGCCACGATTGGGTGCTGATCGGCGGCGCCGACCCGGAGCTGGAGCATCCGTGGCTGGCTACCGACTTGTTGCGGCGCGCCGCCGAGGCGGGCGGCGGCGCCTATCTCGATGCGGAGAGGCTCGATGACCTGGCCGATCGCCTGCGGGGCGCGTCCCGCACGGTCTCCGGCACGGTGACGCGCGAAGTCTGGCATCATTCGGCGGTGTTGGTGCTCTTGATCGGGTTGCTCTGTGCCGAGTGGTCGCTCCGCCGCCTGTGGGGGATGCGGTGACCGCGCGGGGCCTGCCGGCCGCGGCGGCGGTTCTGGTCCTGATTGGTGGGTCGGGTACGGCCGCCGCCCAGGATTACTACACCCTCGTGGTGTCGGGGGCGTCCGGCGGTTCGGAGTACGCGGAACGTTACGATCGGTGGCGCTCCGGTCTGATTGCGGCGCTGCGGGCGCAGCCGGGGTTCCGGGACGATCACCTGGCCGTGCTTGCAGAGACGCCGGGGCCCGGCGAGGGACGCGCTACCCGCGAGGAAGTCCGCCGCGTCGTAGGCGAGATCGCCGGCAGAATGGACGAGCGGTCCGTGCTGTTCATCCTGCTGCTCGGTCACGGGACCTTCGACGGCCGCGAGGCCAAATTCAACCTCGTCGGGCCGGATCTGGCGGCCGCCGAGTGGGCCGCCCTCGTCGATCCGCTGCCGGGGAGACTCGTGTTCGTCAATACGACAGCGGCCAGCGCACCGTTTCTCGCGCCGCTGGCGGGGTCCGGCCGGATCGTGATTACGGCGACCGAGTCGCCGGTGCAGCGCTACGCTACCGTGTTTCCGGAGTTCCTGACCCGTGCATTCGTCGATACGGCCAGCGATTCCGACCGCAACGGCCGTGTCTCGGTCTGGGAGGCGTTCGCCTATGCGAGCGCCGGCGTGCGGCGTTGGTACCAGGAGCGCGGGCGTTTGGTGACCGAACGCGCGCTCCTCGACGACACGGGAGACGGGCGCGGCGTCGATGCAGGAGACGGCGGGGGTGAAGCGCCTGTCGGACCGGCGGCCGCCGTGTACGTGGGGGCCGGCGTGGACGACGTCTCGACCGGTCAGGGCGAAGAGATGGACCGGCTCGCGGTACGGCGGGCTGCGCTCGATGTCGAGGTGGCCGAGCTCCGCGCGGCCCGCGAGTCCATGTCGCCGGAGCGCTACGCCGCCGAGCTCGAGCGGCTCCTGCTGGAGCTCGCCCGGGTCTCGCGGGACATGCGCCGTCTGACCGGCGGGCGCTGAGCGGGAACGGACGGGAGACGATGACGTGTGACGCCTGCGGCCAGGAGATTGCCGACAACGCCCTCATCTGCTACAAGTGCGGCGCCGCGACGACGGAGCGCGAACGCGAGCCGGCGTCCCTGGAGGAACCCGCCCGGCGTCGATGGTCCGCATTGTTCCTCGCGGTCGTCTTCCTGGGAGTGGTTCTCTTCTTCGCTGCCGAGCTCGTTCGGGGGCGCCCGCCGGAGCCGCTCGTCTGGGTGATGCTGGCCTGTGCCGGCGGCCTGCTGGCGTGGCGGCTGCGGCTTGGCTGACGCAGGCCGTTCCCGTGACGGCGATGGTCGCCAGCTATCGGCCGCGCGCGTCGACCGCGACGTAGTCTCGCGCGTCCTCCCCCATGTAGAGCTGCCGCGGCCGGGCGATCTTCTGCTCGCCGTCCTCCAGCATCTCCTGCCACTGGGCGACCCAGCCGGCCGTGCGGCCGATGGCGAAGAGCACCGGGAACATGCCGGCATCGAACCCCATCGCCTCGTAGATCAAGCCCGAGTAGAAGTCGACGTTGGGATAGAGGCGGCGCTGGACGAAGTAGTCGTCCTCGAGCGCGATCTTCTCGAGCTCGAGCGCCACGTCGAGCAGGGGATTGCGGCCCGTCACCTCGAACACCTCGTAGGCGGTCTTCTTGATCACCTTGGCGCGCGGGTCGTAGGACTTGTAGACGCGGTGGCCGAAGCCCATCAGCCTGCCTTCGCCGCTCTTGACGCGGGCGATGAAGTCGGGGATCCGGTCCACCGAGCCGATCTCGCGCAACATGCGCAGGACCGCCTCGTTGGCGCCACCGTGCAGCGGGCCGTACAGCGCGGCCGCGGCGCCTGCGAGCGAGGCGAAAGGATCGGCTCGCGAGCTGCCGATGCCACGCATCGCGCTGGTGCTGCAGTTCTGCTCGTGGTCGGCGTGCAGGATGAACAGGATGTCGAGGGCGCGCTCGAGGGCCGGGGGCGGCTCGTAGGCTATTCCCTCCTCCTTGTTGAGCATGCTCAGGAAGGTGCCGGTGTAACCGAGGCCGGCGTCGGGCGCGACGTACGGGCGTCCCGCGCTGCGCCGGCAGGCATGGGCCGCCACGCCGGGCGCGAGCGCGATCAGCCGCGCCATCTGCGTCCGGCGGGTGTCCGCGTCGAGCACCTGCTTGGCCTCGGGGAAGCAGGTGGAGAGCGCGCCGATGCCGGCCAGGAACATGCCCATCGGATGGGCGCCCTCCGCGAAGCCGTTCATCAACCCCCGCACGCGTGCGTCGATAGCGGAGCGGCCGTTCAGGGCGTGGCCGTCGATCTCGGCCGACCAGGCATCCAGCTCCGCTGCGGTCGGCAACTCGCCGTCGATGAGCAGCCAGGCCGTCTCGAGGAACGTGCTCCGCTCGGCGAGCTGCTCGATCGGATAGCCGCGATAGCGCAGGATGCCGCGGTCGCCGTCGATGAACGTGATCCGGCTGCGGCAACTGGCGGTGTTGAGGTAGGCGGGGTCGTACGACATCATCCCGAACTCGTCGGGATCGACCTTGATCTGCCGCAAGTCAATCGCCCGGATCGTGCCGTCGACGATCGGGACCTCGTACTGCTTGCCGGTGCGGTTGTCGGTGATGGTCAGCGTATCGCTCATGCCTGCCTGTCGCTCCCCCGAATTGCTCGGTCGGCCTTGCCAGGCGCTCGTTCTCAGGAGCCCTGGTCGCCGCCGATCGGATCGTGATTCCCGGCCGCCGTCGGCTCGCTGGGGACCCGATAGCGCTCGTCGATCCAGTTGCCCAGGTCGAGGAGCTTGCAGCGCTCGCTGCAGAACGGTCGCCATCGCGTGTCGACCGGCCGTCGCCGGCATTGCACACAACGCCGCTCTTGGCTCACCGCGTCTCCCTGGATGCAGATGCGCGCGCGGACCGCCTCCGGCGCCGCGCCGATGAAACGCGCCGTGCTGTTCGCCAAGCAGCCGTGCTTTCCTCGCAAACGCCGGGACGATCGGCGATACGGCTGGCCGTCGCGTCGCACGGGCTCGCCGAATTGTAGATCGTCGCGCGGCCGTCCGTCAGGCCGGTTCGGACCCCCGCGGGTCCGGATGGCCCGGTGCGGGCGCCGCCGCTCGCCGCTCCGGGGTGGGCATGCGCGGTGCGGCGGGTTGCCGTCGCCGTCCCGTCGAAGCCGCGCCGCGGCCGGCCGGCCGCCGCTTCTTGGCGTCCAGCTCGCAGCGGATGATGCGGCCCAGCACCGACTCGAGGGGAGCGACGTTGCGCTGGGCGGCCCAGAGCTCGAGCTCCGTGTCGCCGGCCGGCGTCAGCTTCAGGAGGCAGTCGTGCGCTCCGGGCGCAACGGCGACCGAGGCGACGCTCTGTGCGTGGCTGCGGTCGAGTCCCTCGGCGACCCGCAGCATGGCCGACAGCGTCCTGACCGTGCGGCGCCGCGCTCCCGACAGGTTTCCGAAGCCGGCGTGGGAGCGTTTCGGCAGGCCGCGGCGATGGTAGCGCGCCACCAGCGCCATGACCTCCACCTCCCGCGGCTCGAACCCGCGCAGGTCCCCGTTCTTGATCAGGTAGTAGGAGTGCTTGTGGTGCCGGCTGTAGCTGATGTGCACGCCGATGTCGTGCAGCAGCGCGGCGTACTCCAGCCACTCGCGCTCACGAGCCCCCAGCCCGTGGATCGCGGACGTCTGGTCGAAGAGCGACAGCGCCATCCGCATCACCTGCCGCGCGTGCTGTTCGCTGTAGTTGCAGCGCTCGGCGAGCTCGACGACGCTCCGGCGGCGTACGTCCGGGTACTGCTCCACCCTGGCGATGTGCGCCCGGTTGCGGTGGATGTAGTCGAGCGCCAGCCCCTCGCGCAGGGCCAGGTCGCACAAGGTCAGCTCCCGCGCGCCCAGCAGCCGCAACAACGTGCAGATCAGGATGCTGCCGGACACCGCGAGGTCGGCCCTGCGGGGGTCGAGACCGGGGAGGCCGATGCGGCCGGCCAGATCCAGCGCCGTCAACTCCCTGCGGACCCGCCGCAGTTGCTTGAGGCTCACCCGCCGATTCCGCAGCGCGTCGGAGCCCACGGCACGTCCCTCCCCGACCGCCAGGGCGCCGAGGCTGAGGATGGTTCCCGAGGTGCCGACGACGCGGGAGAACCCGCGACCGCGGATCTTCTCGGTGACCGGGGCCAGCACCTCGGTGATGTAGCTCACCATGCGACGTTCGTCGGCGCCGGTGATCGGATCGCTGTGCACGAAGCGCTCGGTCAGCCGGATGACGCCGAGCTTCAGGCTATGGGCGAGGCGCACCTGGGATCCGCGCCCCAGGGTCAGCTCGACGCTTCCGCCGCCGATGTCGATGACCAGCGCCGCGCCGTCGGAGACGTCGACGCCGTAGACCGCCGCGCGGTGGATGAGGCGCGCCTCCTCGGTTCCGGAGATGACGCGGACCTGAATGCCGGTGCGCTGTCGGAGCGCCGACAGGAACTCCCGGCCGTTCTCGGCCTCCCGCACGGCGCTGGTGGCCGCCGCAACCACCTCGTCCACCTCGTGGGAGTCGGCGAGCCGCTTGAACTTCGTCAGCGCCTGCAGCGCAGAACGCATCGTCAGCTCCGTCAGGGCCCGCCCGCCCAGGCCGCCCGCACCGAGACGGACCATCTCCTTCTCGCGGTCGACAATCTCGAACGAGTGGTCAGGCCGGACCTGCACCACGATCATGTGGACGGAGTTCGTGCCGATGTCGATGGCTGCTATGCGCACGTTGCCAACAGGACGATTCTCGCGTTACGGGGTTGCGACGCGCACCGGAAACTTCACTATACTCGTGGTTTCGTACGCGGAGCGTCGCATCGTACCATGACCGGTCCTCACGTTCTGAAACGTCCGCTGGAGCGCCGCGTGCGTGCGCTGTTGCGGCATCTGCATCCGACCACCGAAGGAGAGGTCGAGCCGCTGCACCAGTGCCGTGTGGCGACGCGCCGGTTGCGCGAGCTGCTCCCGCTGTGCGACGCGGAGCTCACCACGCGGGCCGCAGCGCGGGCGCGGAAGCGCGTCCGTCAGTTGGGGGGCGCGCTCGGCGCGGTGCGCGAGCTGGACGTGGCGCTTGGTCTGGTCGACGAGTTGGAGAGAGCGGGGCGGGCGAAGCCGGCGGCATCCAGCCGGCTGCGGCGGCGCGTGCGCGAGGAGCGGGAGCGGCAGGGCGAGCGGATGCGGGTCAGGCTGAAGCCGGCTCACCTGCGGAAGGTGGCGCGGGAGGTAGCCGAGGTGCTCAAGGCGATCGGCATGCTCGACGCAACCGACGCGTGGGCGTTGGTTTTGGCCGAGCGCCTTGGCGAGCGCGCCGACCGGCTGCGCGTGTCCGTCGCGGAAGCCGGGCCGATGTACGTTTCCGAACGCGTGCACGAGGTGCGCATCGCGGCCAAGAAGCTCCGCTACGCCCTCGAGGTGGCGTCCGAGACCGGCGAGGCGGACACGTCGGAAGCGGCGGCGCGCCTCAAGAAGATTCAGGACACCCTGGGCCGGCTCCACGACATCGAGATCCTCCAGGGGTTGCTGCGCAGCATCGACGTGCTGGAGCATCGGGACGAGCCTTGGGCCGAGGAGCTCTCCGCGCTCGATCGCGACCTGACGGAGGAATGCCGGCGCCTCCACGGCGCATTCGTCGCGGGCCAGGCCGAGCTGGTCGAGCTCGGCAAGGTCGCCCGGCGGGTGGCCTCGCAGATGTCCTCCGACCACGGCGCCCGCGGGGGCCGGAGCCGCGTGCTCAAGATGTCGCTGGAGCGCGTGCCGGAGGCGCCGCCCACGGCTTCGTCCGACCGCCGCTGACGCCCGGAAGGCATATTGGGCATATTCGACCGAGGAGCAACGCAGTCCACGCTCGAATGCAGCGGGGATCTGCCACGGGCTGCTAGCCCCGCAGCAGCCAGCCCGCCGCCGCGCCGCCGAGGATCAGCCAAGTCGAGTTGGGCCGCCAGCGGAACAGGAGCAGCGCTGCCGTTGCAGCGATCAGCGCCGTCGTCACGTCGACCACGGCGGCCTGCGCCAACTGCCAGGTGACCGCCGCCATCAGGCCGAGCGACGCGGCCACCACGCCGTCGAGACAGCCGCCGAGCGCCCGCGACGCGCGCAGCCGCGGGATCATGGGCTGCGTCACCGCGACGAAGAAGAACCCCGGAGCGAAGATCGCGGTGGTGGCCAGCGCGGCCCCCATCCAGCCGCCGAGCAGGTAGCCGATGAACGTCGCGGTCGTGAAGACCGGCCCCGGAGTGACCTGTCCTACCGTGATCGCGTCGATGAGCTGCTGGTCGGTCAGCCAGCCCCAGCGTTCGACGAGATCCGCCCGCAGGAACGCGAGCAGGACGTAGCCGCTGCCGAACAGGACCGAGCCCACCTTCAGGAAGAAGAGCCCCAGTCCGGTGAGGGTGAAGGGGACGGTGGCGCCGGTTGCCGCCGCCGCCGCGCCGCCTGCTGCCGTTACCGCCGCGCCGCCTCCTGCCGCTGCTGTCGTCGCGCCGCCCGCTGCCGCCGCCGCCGTCGTGCCGCCCTGCGTTGCCGCCGCGGCAGTACCGCGGAGCAGGTGCGCCAGTGCTGCCGGCAGGCTGGCCAGCCAGGCGAAGGCTGCCGACCTCCCTCCCGGTCCGCTCGGTTTCACCGCCAACGCCAGCCCGATCACGCCGCCCCCCGCGAGCACGGCCAGCTCGTTGACGCCCCCGAGCGCGGCCAGCAGGGCGGCGCCTCCCACCGGCGCGTACACCCAACGGCTGACCGCTGCCTGTCCGAGCTTCCACAGCGCCTGCACGACGATGGCGATGACCACCGGCCCGATGCCGTACATCAGCCATCCCACCTGCGGCGTCGTGCCGTACCGCGCGTATGCCCAGGCGATGCCGCCCACGATGAGCGCCGCGGGCAGGATGAAGCAGACGCCGGCCAACGCCAGTCCGGCCAGACCGCCGCGCCGGTAGCCGAGGTGGATCGCCAACTCCGTCGAGTTCGGACCTGGGATCAGGTTCGTCGCCGCGACCAGGTCGAGGAACTCCTTGTCGGTCAGCCACCGCCGACGGTCGACCACCTCGTCGCGCATCATCGCGATGTGCGCGGCGGGACCGCCGAACGCGGTGACGCCGAGGCGGAGGAAGAGCGCTGCCAGCTCGCGGAGCGGTGCTGCGGTGGTCACGCGCGGGATTCTACGGGAAGAGCTTCAGCAGCGTGAACGTGGCGCCGACGATGCCGATTGCCATCACCCACATGTGCCGGAACAAACGGGCCTCGAGGTTGGTGAGTTCCGTCCGTACGCCGGCGATCTCGGAGCGTACGAACTCCCTTGTGGCCAGCGGATCGATGTCCGCTCTCGTGACCGCATCGCCGATGGACTTGCGGATGATGTCAACCAGCGTTTCCGCCTGTGCATCGCCGACGCCAGCGGCGCTGAGCTGCTTTACGGCGGCATGGGTATCGAACGTGGTCGTCAGCATTTTGGATTGCTTCCCCCAGTCTACGGAAGAAGCAACGTCCTTGCCGGTCTCCCTCACTCGTAGTCGGCCGCGGCCATCGAAAAGGCGATGATCTCCTCGTCGTTCCGGGTGTAGATGTGGCGGTTCGCGTAGGCCGGGTGGACCCAGTTGACGAATCGGAGCTCGCGGCGGTTGCCCGGCGGCGAGGTGGGCGCGATGAGTTTCGTACGGCTGATTTCCTCGTAGCCCTCGGGGCTGAGGCGCGCGATGATCAGCTCGCCGCGGTCGTTGTTGATCAGCACACGGTCGCCGTTGCGGACCATGTAGCCGGACGCCCAGCGGCGCCGCTCGACCGTCGCCGCCTGCGTCTCCCAGAGGCGCTCGCCCGTGCTGGCGTTCAGGCAGCGGAGCTGGCCGTAGCTGCAGATGCCGTAGATGTAGCCGCCGTCGATGATCGGGGTGGCGAGCACCGCGTGCAGGCCGTCGGTACGGATCTCGCTGTTGCTGCTTCCCTTCCACGCCACCGTCGCGTCGGGGCGGTCCTGGTTGAGCGTGAGCATCATGGGGCCGTCGTAGAAGGTGGTGAAGAAGAGCTGCGCGCCGACCTGCACGGGGACGGCCACGGTCATCGCGCCGCCGACGACGTACGGTTGCCGCCAGTAGATCTCGCCGGTGACCGGATCCAGCGACGCCACCTCCTCCGGGTTCCAGACGATGAGCTGGCGCGCGCCGCCGGCCTCGACGATGATGGGTTGCGCGACCCCGAGGTCCTCGTCGCTCGGCAGCGCCCGCCAGATCTCCTTGCCGGTCAGCTTGTCGAAGGCCACCACCCGCGCATCGGGCTGTCCGCCCACGAAGCAGATGAGACGCTCGCCGTCCACCAGCGGTGCGCTGGCGAAGCCCCAGTCGAAGCCCCACTGCATGCGGTCCACGCCGTAGTCGTCCCGGTAGTGCTTGCGCCAGAGGATCTCGCCGGTGTCGACGCGCAGGGCGGACAGAGTGCCGGTGCGGCCGAGAACGTACACCCGGTCGTCGTCGACCGTCGGCGTGGCGCCCGGCCCGACCTCCCACTGCACGCCGGCGTAGTCGGCCTCCCATTCCTGCACCCAGAGCACCTCACCGGTCGCCTCGTCGAAGGCCATGGCCCGCTCGGTGCCCCGCATGCCGTCGGTCGGCTCCCAATCCGTCGCGAACACCCGCCCGTCGGCCACCGCCGGCCCGGCGAAGCCCGCCTTGATCGGCATCCGCCAGCGCACCTTCAGGCCCTCGGCCGGAAACGATTCGAGCAGCCCGGTCTCGCGCCACACGCCGAGCCGCCCCTCGCCGCGAAACTCCGGCCAGTCGTCGGCGCGAGTCTCCGCCACCCCCCCCGCGAGCACCGCCAGACCGCCGACCACCGCCGCTTGCCATGTCTTCATGATGTTGCCTCGCGGCCCTCACCGGCCCGCCAGCTCGTTGTAGATCGCTTCGACGTTCGTCCGCGCCCGGCCCAGGTCGTAGCCGGCGTAGCGGTCCGGCAGGTCGAGATTCGCGGCCGCCTCGTCGATGCTCCGACCGGCCTCGTAGGACGCCCGCACCGAGGCGAGGAAGTCCCGGTTGAAGTCGGCGTACTCCGCCAGATCCTCCCAGGTCATCCATCCTGACCACGCCCGTCGCGCACCGCGGTCGCGCCGGCCCCGCCCGGCGTAGGTCGTCGGAATCGGGCCGTGGCCGGTGATCACCCGGTCCACCCCGTCGATGGCCGCCACCGCGCGCGCCAGCGTTTCCGGGAACGCGACGCCGCTGCCGCCGTTGGCGGTGTCGATGACGGGCGCCGCCTTGTCGGGAAACAGATCCCCGAGATAGGCCGTCCGCTTCTGCGGGAAGACGACCACGATGTCGCCGTCGGTATGGGCCGGACCGAAGTAGTACAGGTCGATGCGGTCGAGATCCTCGAGCAGGCCGTAACGGTCGGTGAAGGTCGTCGTCGGCAGCCCGGCGCCGCCCGCGAACAGTTCCATCCGGGCCATGTTTGCGCGCGTGTTCTCGTGCGCGATGATGTCGACCGCGTCCGGGAACTCGGCGTTGCTGCCGGTGTGATCGAGATCGGCGTGCGTGCTGATGATCGTCGTCACCGGCAGGTCCGTCACCTGATACACGGCGTCGAGCACCGGTTGCCCCCAGCCGGGAAGCTTGGCGCCGATCAGGATGACGCCGCCGTTGATCTCGTCGATCAGCGCAAGGGCGTTCGCACCGCCGTCGCCGAGGTGGTAGAGGGTGTCGCGAACGTTGAGGGTGTCGATTCGGATGAACCGCTCTTCCGGCGCCTGCGCGAGCCCGCCGCCCGGCGCGAGCAGCGGCAGAAAGACGATGATCAGTGCGAATATCCCGGCCCGCCTTCTCATGGGATCCCTCCTCGGATGCTCCCTCGCCGCCCCCGGTGTGCGCGCCTCGCCGCTCTCGGCGCCGCGCGTTTCGCGACGGGCTCGTCGCATCATACCGCCGCCGGCCGCCCCGGCCTTCAGGCCGGCGGGGGCACGAACGCCAGCAGCCGTAACGGATTGTCGACCGTCATGGTCCGGATCTGCTCTTCCGTCACCCCGGCCTCCCGCAGCATGGGGAGGAACTGCGTCACGGTCTTGGCATATCCCGGTCCGCCGTTGCGTTGCGTGTCGCTGGCGCGGGCGAAATCGGAGGCCAGCAGCACGTTCTCCAAGTAGCCCGCGTCGATGAGCGCACGGATCATCGGGACCTTGCGCCCGTCGGCCTCCGGACCGCCGCCGAGCCGGTCGAACCCCACGAACGCGCCGCGCCCGGCCAGCCGCCGGTGGACCGTCGCCTCGGGATCGTCGAGCCCGCCCATGTGCCCGATCGCCACGCTGCCGGGGGGCACCCCGAGCGACTCGAAGATGTCGAGCTGCGCCTCGGCCTCGAGCCCGTTGGCGGTGTGCGTGAAGATGGGCACGTTCGTCAGCAGGTACGCCTTGCCGATGGCGTGGAACACCTTGCGCTCGCCCGGCGTCATCTCGGCCGAGCTGGCGATCTCGCCGAACGCGCCCCACCGCTCGGCGGTCGCCGCCTCGGCGAGCGACGCGGCGATGTCGTCGTCGGTCAGCTCCGCCAGCTCCGGCGGGTGGAAGGGGTCGGTATAGTAGCCGCCGCTGACCACAATCGGCATGCCCGAGTGCTCCGAGACGGTGCGCAGGAACGACACGTCGCGTCCCATGTCCGCGTGGCCGCCGTCGACGAGCGCGGCCACTCCCTCGCGAGCCGCCGCCCGCAGCTCCGCGACCATCCAGTCGACATCCTGCATGAAGTAGGGCGAGTCCGGGGAGCCGATGAAGCTCTCGCGCCCCGGGTTGTCGGTTCCCACGAGCCGATCCCAGAAGGGAATGTCCAGCGACATGTGCTCGTGGAAGAGCACCGCGCCGTGGGCCAGATCGTTCGGCGCGAGGTCGGCGAGAATCGTTCGCACGACAGCCCCGTCCGGAAGCCCGGATACGGCAGGTACGGACGATTCCGCCGGCGTGTCGGTCGGTTCGGGCGCGCGGCACGCGGACGCGAGGCCGGCGCCCCCGAGACCGAGGAGCCGCACTGCCTCCCTGCGACTCCAGACCGGGATGCGATCACGCGCGTGTGCCGTCATGAAGACCTCCAATCAGAAGGCGAAACGCAATCCGCCGGCGGCATGGATGCCCCCCAGCTCCAGGAGTGTCGGCGTTTGGTCGTGGACGTCGACGGTCGCCTTGCCGTTGCTGTGGCGCATGTTGAAACCGAGACCGATGCGCTCGGTCAAGAACAGGGTGCCGTCGAATCCCACGTTGACACCCAAGCCGCCGACAGTGACCGTCCTGGTGCGGTGGTTCACCAGCGATACCCGATCGAAATCGACGCTCGATTCCCGGGTGACGATCTGCGATACGAGATCCTGTCTGACGGCGAAAATGGTCGGTCCCCAGGTCACCCGCAGCAGGAAGCTCTCGCCGAAGAAGCGCCAGAACTGGCCCTGCAGGTGCAGGGCGAACTCCCTCCGCTTGAGGCTTCTCGCGACGCCTGCGGTCGTGCGCGGGAAATTGAAGAAGAAGGGGTTGGGCACCTGTGCGTCGAGGTCGGCCCTCGTCGGCTCGGCGACATGCGACACCGCGATGCCGAACCCCAGCGCCTTCCACACGGGGACGGCGATATCGGCGTCCATGGAATAGTGCTTCGAGACGTGGTAATGCGTGTCGAAGAATCCCGTCTCGTCGTACTGCCGGAAGATGACCCGGTTCATGAAGGCGTCATTGATTACCTGCAGGCCCAGGTTGACGCCGGTGAGGCGCTCGATCTCGGGCCGGGATTGCGCGGCGGCGGTGCCGGCTGCCAACAGGACGGCCGCCGCCACGAGCAGCGCCGCGCAGCGTGCTGCGTTTCGTCGAAAGAACATCGGCGCGCGAATCGTACCGCCGTCGTCTCGGGGTTGGCAATCGACGATGGCGATTCGGCCGCGGCCCGGCGGTTCGCCGGGCCGGTTGCCATGGCGGCTCCTGCGGCGCAAGGTCATGGAGCGGGGGGATGGGCCGGCGCGCCGAGCCGGCGGGGCGGGTCGGGGCGCTATGTCCCGACGACTCGCTGCACCGTCCAGAACAGTCCCACACCGGCAATGGCGACCGACGCCGGGACAACGACCCGCGCTCGGTACCAGGGGCGATTGCGCACGCCGAGCACGGCGGCGAACGCGGCGGCGATGACCGCGAGCTGTCCGATCTCGACGCCCACGTTGAAGGTGAGGAGCGCCGTGACGAACTCGGAGCGGGGGAGACCGAGGTCGGTCAGGACGCCGGCGAAGCCCATGCCGTGCAGGAGGCCGAATGCGAAAACCAGCACTACGCGCGACGGTTGGAGATCGCTGGTGATGAGGTTTTCCACGGCGACGTACGCGATGGACAGGGCGATAAGCGGTTCGACCACGGACGGCGGGAGTGCGAAAACGCCGTAGATTGTCAATGCGAGGGTGAGCGTGTGGGCCGCGGTGAACGCCGTGACCTGCAGCAGCAGCGGCTTCAGACGGGTGCTGAGGAGGAACAGGCCGAGGACGAAAAGGATGTGGTCGAGACCGCGGGGCAGGATGTGCGTGAAGCCGAGGCCGAGGTACTGGGTCGCCACCTGCCAGCGGGTGAGCGGCCGGAGGGCTCCGATCTCGAATGCCTCGCTCATCTGCGCGGCGAGCAGCCAGCGGGTGATCGGCGTGCCCACGGCGGGCGCCACCGTGAGGGGGTACTCGTCGACGACCAGGTCGTATCCGAACCGAAAAGTCCGGGCCCCGGGCGGTACGGTGCCCGACAGGCGCATCAGCCCGGGTTCGGCGAGTCCCATCGGGGCCGAGCGCTCGCGCTCGAGCGGCGGCAGATAGGTCACTGTGGTCGGCGTCGCCGGGTTCTCGTCGAACAGCAGGGTCACCCTGGTTGCGAAGGTGGTTGCAAGCGCGGCCAGTCGGGCGTCGCGTTCCTCGACCGTCGGCAGCGCCGCCGCCCCGGGGTGGAGCTGCAGCCACAGCCAATCGGCGTCGTTCAGTACATCGATCCGGTATTCGCTCTCCGACAGAAAGCCGATCAGGACATGCGTGTTCTCGATCTCGTGGGCCATGGCGGGCGAGGTCAGGAAGACGGTCGCGAACAACCCCGACAGGATGGACGATCGTCGCCGGCGGCGACCGCGGCTGCTGGTGGACATCATCGATGACTTATTCTAACGGTGCGCGCGGCCCCACGGAGCACGACGCGCGGCGCTGCATCGTACGCGGCTCGCAGGTCGCTCCGCGTGGCGTAGGGCCGGGCCGCCAGCCGGCGGGCAGGCGCCGTCAACTCGATAGTGGCGCCCGCGAACGGGTCCGGCCGCACAAGGACGGTCGTTCCGTCGCGGGTCACCGTGTAGCCGTCGTAGCGGAATGTCTCCGACCACTCGCAGCAGAAGACGAGCGAGATGAGATCACCCAGAAAGACGAAGCGATAGTCCGCCCGCAGTGCTTCGAGGTCGTTGCCGTAGGCGCCGTTCAGGAGGATCCGGTCACGCTCCGCCGTCATGTCCGCGCGGAAGCGTTCCCAGCCCGGCAAGGGATGCAGCTCCAGCAGGGCCAGCGCATGCTGCGCCACCAGGGCGGCCGCGGCCGGATCCACCGGTTCAAGGCGGCGTACGCCGCGCGGCCAGATGCCCTGCTTGGTGGTGTCCGGCGCCGTCATGAAGTGCTGCGGCCCGCTGCCGGCGTCGAGATCGGGGTGTTCGTCCACCTCGATCCAGCCGTTATCGTGCTCGCGCGTGGCGAGCAGCACGGTCTCGCGCGTCGGGCTCGCCGGAAGGCCGTCGCGGCGCCAGGCCGCCATGATGTGCCCGGAGACCGCCGCATGTTCCGGCTGGGTAACGAGCAGCAGATCGTCGCCGTCGGGTCTGACAATCACCGCTCACGAGCATATCCGCGTATGATCGAAGGTGGATCGGGAGAGCGGCGGTCGTGGCCTGAACCGCGAACGATCAGCGGAGGTTTTCGAGATGAAGCTCGTGCGTATCCTGATGTTGACGGTGCTGCTCGTGACCGCGGTCGCGGCGGCCGCGACGGCCCAGGCGCTGCCGGACGTGGACCGGTTCGGTCCGCAGGTGGGGGACAGCGTGCCCTCCTTTTCCCTGGTCGACCAGCACGGCGATGCGCGCGATCTGCAGTCCTTGATGGGACCCGGCGGCCTGATGCTTGTCTTCAGCCGGTCGGCCGACTGGTGACCGTACTGCAAGACGCAGCTCGTGGAGCTGCAGAGCCGGTATGAGGACCTCCGGGAGCGCGGCGTCGGCCTCGCCGTGATCACGTACGACCCCACCACGACCCTGTCCGAGTTCGCAGACGCGCGGGGAATTTCGTTCCCGCTCCTGTCCGACGAGGGTTCCGCGACGATTCGCGAGTACGGCCTGCTGAACGAGGACATGAATCCCGATCGCGCGCCGGAGGAACGTCGCGCGATGATGCAGCGCCTGTACGGGATTCCCTATCCGGGGACCTTCGTGCTCGACCCGGTGGGCCGCGTGACGGCGCGTTTCTTCGAGGCGGCGTACCAGGAGCGCTCCACGGTGTCGAGCATCGCGGTTCGGCTCGGGGATGCGGCGGCGGGCTCCGCGCAGGCCGCGACGCGTGTCGAAACCGATCACCTCGAGGCCTTCGCCTGGGCGACCGACGACGTGGTCGCGCCCGGCAACCGCCTCTCGCTCGTGGTCGACGTGACGCCGAAGCGGGACATGCACGTCTACGCGCCGGGAGATCACGCCTACCGGGTGATCCGATTGCGCACGACCGCGCCGGACTTCCTGCGACAGCACGAAGTGAGCTATCCGCCCTCCGGCATGTACCACTTCGAGCCCCTGGACGAGACGGTGCCGGTCTACGAGGAGCGGTTCCGCCTGGTGCAGGACGTGACGATTCCGATGCGGCAGGACATTGCGGAGCTGGCTTCCCAGCCGGGCGCCACGGTGCGCGTGGAAGCGGTGCTGGAGTACCAGGCCTGCGATCACGAGGTGTGCTACCTGCCGCAGGCGGTGCCGCTGCGCTGGGACCTGTCCTGGCGCCCGCTGATCCGCGACTGAGGGCGGCCGCGCCGGTGTGGCCGCACCGCGGGCTATAACTCGCGGATTCCGTGGCTGCGGGCGAGGAAGTACAGCGCCACCAGCACCAGCAGGCCGCCGTTCAGCGCGATGATCGTCTGTGTCGAGGCGAACGTCGTCAGGTAGCCGCTCACGAGGCTGCCGAGCGGCATGCCGCCGCGGAACGCCATCAGATAGATGCTCATCACGCGGCCGCGGAGCTCGTCCGGCACGTTGAGCTGCACGAGCGACGCGGTGAGCGAGAAGACGATCAGGAGCGCCCCCCCGGCCAGGAACAGCAGCAGGTAGCTCAGCAGGCTGACCGGCAGGAGCGCGAATACGGAGACCAAGCCTCCGAACGCAGCCAGCACCCGCAGCAGCGTCAGCCCCATGCGCTCGAAGCTGCCCAGCCAGGCGACGACGAGCGCACCGACCACCGCGCCGGTCCCGAGCGAGGTCATCATCTGGCTCAGCGTGTTGGGATCGCCCGCGAACACCGGCAGGAACGCGCGGATCGGCAGTCCCAGCGATGTGGTCGAGATGGCCAGGATGGTGAGCGCGAGGAGCGCGCCGCCGCTTCCGACATAGGTCAGGCCGCCCTTCAACTCCTCCAGCACCGGCCGTCGCTGCGCCGGATTCGGCGGCGACACCTGCAGCAGGCTCAGCACGACGATCACGACGAGAAACGAGGCGCTGTTGATGCCGAAGCAGGCGACGAGGCCGAGCGTCGTGAAGACCAGCCCGCCGATGAGCGGTCCGACCGACTGCGCCAGGTTGAACTGGATGGAGTTGAGAGCGACGGCGTTCGGCAGCGTCTTGCGGGGGACCAGCGCGGGAATGAGCGACTGGAAAGCGGGGCCGCCGAACGCCTGCGCCAGGCCGGTCGTGAAAGACAGGACCAGGATGTAGGACAGGCGCACCGTCTCGGTGAAGACGAGCGCGGTGAGGATGAGCGCGCAGATCATCTGGAGAATCTGCGACGCCATCAGCATGTGCCGGCGGTCGTAGCGGTCGGCGGTGACGCCGCCGATGAGCGTGAAGAGCAGCAGCGGCACGTTCCCGACGAACATGTCGAGCCCCAGGTAGAAGGCCGATCCGGTCAGGTCGTAGATGAGCCACTGCTGCGCGAAGCGCTGCATCCACGTGCCGACGGCGGAGGTGAATGCCGCCGTCCACAGATTCCGAAAGCCCGGGAACGTGAAAGCCTCGCCGAGGCGCAGCAACGCGCGCGCGACCCGCCCTTGCGGGGGCGCGTCGTCCTGGACGGGATTGGCGGTGTCTGGTTCGGCTACCGGCTCGGCCACTGAATGTAGAGCCCTTCACCCAGGAAGACGAAGCTGGTCCACAGCCCCTTGGACAGGCGATAGAAGGCGAACGGGGCGAGCGCCGCGATCACTGTCCAGATGGCGAGCTGCTGGGACGTCGTGAGCGAGGTGAAGGTCTTCAACAGAAAATAGCCCGTCACCGTGAGCCCGAGGGTGAGTCCGAGATTGATGTACACAGCGCCGAGCCATTGCCCCGGCTCGCGCTCGAACCTCTCGCCGCAGGCGCTGCATCGATCGTGCATGCGGATCGCCGACTTGAACAGGTGTCCATGGCCGCAGCATGGACACCTGAGCCTGCATCCGCGTCCGATGATGTCGGCGATCTCGCGGAGCACTGGGGCGTTGCCTACAGGCGATTCTAGCAGTCCGTGGCAGAACCCCGCCAGCACCGAGTGCGGCGAGCATCCTGGTCGGCCGGGTGTGACGCCGGGTACGACCCGGCGGCGGCGTCATACGTGGTTCAGGAGCGCCAGCTCCTTCGGGTGCGGGTTCAGGTAGCTCTGCTCCAGCAGGTACTCGACCGTCAGCCGGCGCGCATGATGCCGCACCAGCGTCAGGGGCACGATCCGCGGCACCAGGCCGAGACGGTAGTCCTCGAGCACGGCCAGCAGCTCGTCGCGCGAGGCGTTGTCGAGACGCCGCTTGAGGTGGCCGACCGCATGCATGACGGCGTTGGTGTGGCGCGCCCGCGTGGCCCGGATGCGCATGGCGGACATGAACTCGTCCTCGTAGCGGCGCGCCAGCTCGGCCCGCGGGATATCCCGCGCCTCGGCCACGAGCCTTCCCAGCTCGCGGTACCGGACCGGCGAGTGGGCCATCAGAGCCAGCTTCTGGGTGGTGTGCCAGCGCACCAGGGCGCCGATGTTCCAGCGCGTCGAGAACAGCTTCCGCAGACGCTGGTAGGCGAAGACCCGCTCGAAGAAGTTCTCCCGCAACACGGGATCGTGCAGCCGGCCCTCCTCCTCCACGGGGAGGTTCGGATACTGCCGCGCCAGCTCCGCCGCGAAGATGCCGCGCCCTTTCCGCTCCGAGGCCCGGCCGGCGTCGTCGGTCCAGACCTTCACGCGCGCCATGCCGCAGCTCGGTGAGTCCTTCTTGAGGATGTAGCCGCTCAGGCCGGCCTTCGCCAGCGACCGGAGACGACCGCGCGCGAACCGCTGCATCCGGCCGGTCAGTTGCTTGCCGCTCCGGCTGACGAGCCGTACCCCGTCGAGCTGACTGGCGTCCCGCACCAGCCGGATCGGTTCGCGCGGCGTGCCCAGCCCTGCCTCCACCTCGGGGCAGACCGGGACCCATTCGACCAGGAGGCCGAGCGTCTCCACCAGGTACGGGTCGCGCTTGTGGCCTCCGTCGTGCCGCACTGACTCTCCGAGCAGGCAGCTCGAGACACCGATGCGAAGCGGCGTGGCCGTAGTCATGGTCGTCCGGACCTGCCTGCGAGCGGCCCTCCCGACTCGGCGCCGCCAGCGGTACCGAGAGTGGCTGGGAGGGTGCTCCGTTCGCGCTGGGCGCCCGTCATGCGGGGGTGCCTCCGGAAGGGTATCCCCTTCAGGTACAGGCGCGCGGCCTCGGCGTGAATCGCGGCGGTCGTCTTGAGCGTGACGAACGGATAGCGCAGTGTCGCCGCGGTGAGCGTGCTGGTGGTCAGCGGCGCTCGTCGACCCCAGAGTTGCGCGTCGAGCACGCGCCGTCCCTCCTCGTGCTGCACGATGCCCACGCTCAGGCGGTCGCCCACCGGTGCGAGCGAGAAGTCGTAGACGCAGTCCATCCCCAGGAACGGCGAGACGTGCATCGCCTTGACCGCGCGGAATCCTGCCGTCGCACCCGTGGAGGCGTTCTTCCGTCCGTGGAGCAGATACAGGTGCCGTTCGCCGAAAGTGTTGTTCACCTCGGCGACGACCGCGGCGAGCGCTCCGTCGGCGTCGTGGCAGTAGTACAGGCTGATGGGGTTGAACACGTAGCCGAGGACGCGGCACTGGGTCAGCAACCGGATGCTGCCGCCGGCGAGCGCGATCCCGTGGTTTGCGAGGAGCCGGCGCACCTTGCCGGCGGTGGCCCCCGGCCGCCCGTCGACATGGTCGCGGTCGAAGAACGACCACAGATTCCAGCGGTTGACCGAGAACGGCCGCACCGTTCGGTCGACCTGATCGAGCGCGTCCAGATCGAGATACGCGAGCACGAGCCGGTAACGGAAGTCGTGAACCCGCGGGCGATGCCGGCGGTGCCGGACCCAGCCGGTGTAGAGGCAGGAGGTCACGCGGCCTCCCGCCGGCGGTCGATGGCCTTGCTCACCTCCAGGCCCGCGCGCACGCCGTCTTCATGAAAGCCGTTGCCGAGATAGGCGCCGCAGTAGAACGTGCGGCGGCGGCCGTTCATGGTCCGCAGCGCGGTCCGCGCCCGCAGGCCGGCCGTCGAGTAGACGGGGTGGTCGTAGACGTGTCGCGCGAGGACGCGGGCCGGATCGATGCGCTGCTCGTCGTTGAGGGTGACGCAGTAGGTCGGCGTGTCCGGGAGGCGCTGCAGGCGGTTCATGTGGTAGGTCATGCGCAGCGGGGCACGGTGATCCGCGCAGTCCTCGACCTGCGTGTTCCAGGATGCCCATGCCGCGGAGGCTCGGGGGAGGACGCTGCTGTCGGTGTGCAGCACCGCGACGTTGCGCCGGTACGGAATGGCGGCGAGCGCCTCGCGTTCCTCGTCGGCCGGCCGCTCGATGAGCGCCAGCGCCTGGTCGGCGTGCGTGGCGAGGATCGCCTCGTCGTACTGCTCCCAGCCCATGTCGCGCGTGTGGATCTCGACGCCGCCGGGGTGGCGCCGCAACCGTTCTACCGGAGCGTGCAGACGCAGGCGGTGCCGAAACGGACGGACGATCGCCTCCACGTAACGCCGGCTCCCGCCGGTCACGGTGCGCCACGGCGGCTGTCCGCGGACCTGGAGCAGGCCGTGGTTCGCGAAGAACGTGAGCAGGAACACCAGGGGAAGACGGACGGTGTCATGCGTTGCCGCCGACCAGATGGCGCTCGACATTGGAAGCAGGTAGTGGCGGAAGAAATCGCTTCCGAAACGGCCCTCGGCCTGCAGATCCCCGATAGTGGCGGCTTCGTCGTCCGCTGCGGCGGCGACGCGCCGGGCCCACGCGTTGAAGCGTAGTACGTCGGCCGCCATACGGTACAGGCCGGGCGTCAATACCTGGGCCGGATGCGCGAACAGACCGGTGAGCCCGCGGCTGCTGTACTCGATGCCGCAACGGCGGCAGCTCACGGAGAACGACATGTCGCTGGGCTGCGAAGTCACGCCGAGCTCGCGCAGCAGGGTGGTGAAGCCGGGGTAGGTCCGCTCGTTGAAGACGATGAAGCCGGTATCGACGCCGAGGCCGCCGCGCAGGGCGACCGTGCGGGCGTGCCCCCCGGGCGCGCCGGCTGCCTCGTACACCGTGATGTCGTGCCGCGGGTACAACCTCCGGGCGGCAACCAGGCCCGAGACGCCGCTGCCGACGATGGCGATCCGCCTGCGCATGCCGTTGTCCGCTCCTTCCAGTATGTCCCGCCGGCATCCTGTTTGCCCGTCCGGTTTTCCTCTACGGCAAATTCGAAGCCGACCCTGTTTCCACGAGGCAAGCCGCGACGTCGACGCCGACTCCGGCCGCGGATCGACCCCCATACAATCGAAGTATGGCTGTTTCGGGTCACGCCGCCGGACACTGTTGCTCGCAGGTCTGCCGTGCGATGCGGCCGCATTTCCGGCGCGGACTGCCGTGGACGGTCGCGCGGGTGCTGCGCCGCTTCACCGAGGGGCGCCTGGAACTGGTCGACGGCCAGGCGTGCCACACGTTCGGCGCGCGCGGCGCGACCACGCTTCCGGTGCGGGTGGAGATTCACGATCCGCGGGCCTGGCGGGCGGTCCTCCTCGGCGGGACGATCGGTGCGGCCGAGGCCTATGCCGAGGGGTGGTGGTCCGCCGACGACCTCACGGGGCTGATGCGCCTGGTGTCCCGCAACGAACGTGCCGCGGCCGGGCTTGACGGGTGGCTGTCCCGCGCCGCCCTGGCGGTCCACACCGCGCTCCACCGTTTGCGCGCCAACCGGCGGCGGCAGAGTCGCCGGAACATAGCGGCGCACTACGACCTCGGCAACGACTTCTTCGCCCACTTCCTCGATCCGAGCATGACCTATTCCTGCGCGATCTTCCCGAGTCGCACGAGTACCCTGGAAGAGGCCTCGCGGCACAAGCTGGACCTGATCTGCCGCCGGCTGAACCTGTCGCCTTCCGACGAGTTGCTGGAGATCGGCTCGGGCTGGGGCAGCCTCGCGTTGCACGTCGCGGCCCGCTACGGCTGTCGTGTCACGACGACGACGATCTCTGCCGAGCAGTACCGCCACGTGCGTGCCGCGGTAGCGCGCGCCGGCCTGGGCGACAGGGTCACGGTTCTCGACGTCGACTACCGGGACCTGCCGCACCTGCTTCGGAGGCGGTTCGACAAGCTGGTGTCCGTGGAGATGATCGAGGCGGTCGGCCAGCGCTTCATCAATCGCTACCTGCAGGTGTGCGACGCGCTCGTGAAGCCGGGCGGCCGCATGCTGCTGCAGGCGATCGTCATCGCGGACCAGCGCTACGCGGCCTACCGCCGCTCCGTCGACGTCATCCAACGTCACATCTTCCCGGGCGGCTTCCTGCCCTGCCTGGCGGATCTGCGGGCGAGGCTCGTGCGGACGACCTCGTTCCGGATAGAGAGCAGGCACGACCTCACCGAGTACTATCCACCGACCCTGCGGTGCTGGCGGAAGCGTCTCCGCGCCAACCGGGACCGGTTGGAGGCGCTCGGCTACCCCCGGCGGTTGCTGCGGCTGTGGGACTACTACTTCTGTTACTGCGAAGGGGGCTTTCTGGAGCGCAACGTCGGCGCCGTGCAACTCCTGCTCGGCCGGGGAGGCGTGGCATGAGACTGCCTCTGGCCGCGGCGCAACACGCATGACCGCGAGCGCCCTCGCAGGTCTGGGTACGCTGCTGGCCCTGATGTCCGGGGTGTGGGCGGCCAGCGTCGTGCGGCGCGACGTGAGCATCGTCGATATCTGGTGGAGCCTCGCGATCCTTGCCGCCGGGTGCGTATACGCGAGCGAAGCCGACCAGTTGCCGCCGCGACGCATCGCCGTGCTGGCCGCGGTGGGCCTCTGGGCGATCCGCCTGGCGGCCTACCTGGCCTGGCGCGGATGGGGAGCGGAAGAGGACAGGCGGTACCAAGCGATGCGCGCTCGCCGGCCGCGGTTCCAGTGGTCCAGCCTGTTCGTCGTCTTCTGGCTGCAGGCCGTGTTGGCCTGGGTGATCTCGCTGCCGCTGTTGGCCGGCATGCAGGGGGAGCAGCCGGGCGCTCCAGGCCTGCTCGACGCGGTCGGCGCAGTCCTGTTCGCCGCCGGTTTCGGGTTCGAAGCGATCGGCGACTGGCAACTGGCCCGGTTCAAGGCCGACCCGGGCAACCGGGGGCAGGTCTGCGACCGGGGCCTCTGGCGCTACACGCGGCATCCGAACTATTTCGGCGAGGCCGTCCTGTGGTGGGGGCTGTGGTGCGTCGCCGGCGCCGGTTCCGGTGCACCCTGGACAATAGTCGGCCCGCTGCTTCTCACCTGGCTCCTGCTCCGCGTCTCCGGCGTGACTCTTCTGGAGGCGGATCTCCTGCAGGAGAAGCCCGCGTACCGCGACTACGTGGCCCGCACCTCCGCATTTCTGCCGATGCCGCCGGGTCGGGGGGCTGACAGCTCTGGCGAGGGGCGCCGTTAGCGACTGATGACCGCGTCGTTTGCGGCAGCGCCATTTCCCGCGACGCAGATTCCCGGCGAGCCGTAGCGAAGGCCCTCGCGGTTGCGTGCCGTCGATACGCGAAGATGGCTCTCAGGTCGGTGTCGATCCAGGCCAGCAACGGTGTGCGGGCCAGCGGACGGCAGTAGAGATCGAAATCGACCACGTCGGTGACCAACGTCCGACCAGCGTTCTCCTCGAACGTGTGCCGGTGGCGCCACTGCCGGAACGGACCCCGGATCTGCAGGTCGACGAACCCGTGGGGCGGGTCCCAGATCTCGATCAGCGTCCGCCAGCGGACCGGTAGTCGGTGCAGGCGCAGGCTGTAGTCGATCCGCGAGCCCGCCTCCAGCGGATTTCCCTGCACGCGCCGGATCCGAAACCTGAGAAACGGCGGCGTAATCCGCTCGAGATTGCGCGCGTTGCCGAAGAACGGAAACACCGTGTCGGGCGGTCCCGGTAACCACTGGGTGCACGACAACCGCCAGCCCCCTTCTCGTCGCCGGTCGATACGGATTGAACTGTTCGATCCGGCTGCTCGCCTTGTCATTGCATGTATTATAAGTAAAAAGTAATTGATGAAAACGAAAAGTCGCCAGTCGGCCCTGCACCGCTCCCGCGAGGCTCGCGACAACTGTCTGGATCGGAGATGGACGCAATGGCGCTGACCGAGACCCTGCAGAACGGACTGGACAGCTACGGGATAGGCCCGAAGGTGCGCGAGTTGCGCAGGCGCAAGCGGATGGGTCTGGTGGAGCTGGGCGCGCACAGCGGCCTGTCCGCCGCGCTGCTGTCCAAGATCGAGCGGGGACGGATGTATCCGACGCTGCCGACCCTGTTGCGGATCGCGCTCGTCTTCAGCGTGGGGCTGGACTACTTCTTCAGTCACGAGGAGCCGGTGGTGACCGTCGTGCGGCGCGGGGAGCGGTTGCGATTTCCCGAGCGCATGGGGAACCGGGACGTCGCCTACTACTTCGAGTCGCTCGATTTTCGCGCCGAGACAAAGAAGATGTACTCGTACCTGGGCGAGTTCGAGGCCCGGCCGATGGAGGACGTGCGGCTGCACAAGCACGAAGGGGCCGAGCTCGTCTTCGTGCTGGAGGGAGAGCTGGGTCTGTACGTGCGGGATCGGGAGGAGACGCTGGCCGCCGGCGATGCCGCCTATCTGGACGGGACGGTGCTGCACGGCTACCGGCGCGTCAGCCGCGAGCCCTGTCGCGCGCTGGTTGTCACTGTACCCTGAGGGGGGGTTGCCATTTCGCACTATCGCCGGGAAAGCACGGTTGCGGCGCCCAGCGGCGAGGTCTTCGCGTGGCACGCGCGTGCGGGCGCCTTCGAGCGCCTGATGCCGCCCTGGCGGCCTGCGCGCGTGGTCGAGCGGACGGGACGCGCGCTGGAGCCGGGGAGCCGCGTGACCCTGCGCTTGCCGCTGGGGCCTCTCGGGCTGCGCTGGATCGCGGAGCACGGAGCGTGGGTCCCCGGCCGTTCGTTCAGCGACCGGCAGGTCGCCGGGCCGTTCGCCGCGTGGGAACACCAACATCGCTTCGAGCCGGTTGCCGCGGACAGGACGACGCTGATCGACGACGTCCAATACGCGTTGCCCGGCGGTGGGTTCGCACTCCCGGCGCGCCCGTTCGCGCACCGGGAGCTCGAGCGGTTGTTCGCGTACCGCCAGCGCGTGACGGCCGTCGATCTGGGCTGGCATCGTCGTTATGGAGGAAAACCCATGAAGGTGGCCGTAACCGGGGCGACGGGATTGGTGGGCTCGGCCCTCGTGCCGTTCCTGCTGAGCGGCGGGCACGAGGTCGTGCCGCTGCGGCGAGTGTCCGCGGGCGGGGGGGGAGATGGTGACGCGCCGGGTTGGGATCCGCAGGCCGGAGCGCTCTCCCCGGGCGTGGCCGACGGCCTCGATGCCGTAGTCCACCTGGCGGGGGAGAACATCGCCGCGGGACGTTGGACCGCCGCGCGCAAGGCGCGCATCCGCGACAGCCGGGTGAACGGAACGCGACATCTCGCCGAAGCGCTGGCCGCTCTCGCGGAGCCGCCGCGGACGCTGGTCGTCGCCTCGGCGATCGGGTTCTACGGGGACCGGGACGACGAGGTGCTCGACGAGACATCCGCACCGGGAGAGGGCTTTCTTCCCGACGTCTCCCAGGCCTGGGAGGCGGCGGCCGCCCCGGCTCGCGAGGCCGGCATCCGGGTCGTCCATCTGCGCATCGGTATCGTGCTGACGCCGGCCGGCGGCGCGCTCGGACAGATGCTCCTCCCGTTCCGCATGGGCGTCGGCGGCGTGATCGGCTCGGGTCGGCAGTACATGAGCTGGGTGGCGCTCGATGACGTGCTGGCGGGCGTCCTGCACGCGCTGCGCACCGAGAACCTTGCCGGGGCGGTCAACATGGTCGCACCGAACCCCGTCACCAACAGGGAATTCACGAAGACGCTCGGGCGGGTGCTGCGTCGTCCGACCATCTTTCCGTTGCCGGCTCTCGGCGCGCGGCTGGCGTTCGGCGAGATGGCCGACGCGCTGCTGCTGGCGAGCACGCGCGTCGAGCCTGCGCGGCTACGTGAGGGCGGCTTCGCCTTCGGTTACCCGGGCCTGGAGGACGCGCTGCGCCACGTGCTCGGCCGCACCGGTTCGTGAGTCTTTCAGGCGGGCTGCATCGCCGCTCGAATGCCGGGGGGCTCTACGGCCGGCTCCGGGTTACCCGGATGGTGGCCCGGCCGGGAGCGTTTCCTCCAGCCGGAGCTCGCCTGTCGCGAGCGGTGCGTTGAGGAACTCGATGAGTGGCGCAAGGTGGCCGAACAGCCGGAGCAGCGACGGGTAGAAGCGCGGATTGGTCGCGAACTCCGGAGGACGCTCGCAGCCGGCGAGGAACTGCTTCAGGCGGAGCAGGTCGCCGGCCGGATGGTCGGCCGGAAAGCCGCGGGGGACCCGCTTGAGCCGTTCGCCGGACAACTCGCCGAAGTTGCGGCGGAAAGCCGGTGCGCCGGTTAGGGCTCGCAACCGGTCGCTGTTGACGGCGATGTGTTCCCGCAGGCGGTGAAGCTGCCGCGGCTGCGGCCGGTAGAGCCCGCCGCCTGCGAACACCTGGTCGGCCGCGACGTGGACGTAGAGCCCCGCTCCTTCGTGCTTCGGCAGCGCGCGGTGCGGGAAGATCGCGGCCACGTGCGTCTTGAACGGCGCCTTGTTCGCCGCGAAGCGCGTGTCCCGGTAAATGCGGTAGATGGACAACTTCGGACTGGCGACGAGGTCGGGTGCGACCCTCGGCAGATCGGTGGCAAGCTGCTCGACCAGGGCAATCATCGGCGTCCTGACGTGCGCCTCGTAGTCGTCCCGGTGCTCCCGGAACCACTCCCGGTCGTTGTGGCGCGCCAGTTGGTGCAGGAAGGCGAGGGTCTTCTGCGTGAAATGCGGGGTGGGCATCGAAGTCTCCCGTGCGGACGTCAGCCGGTGAAGCGGACCCGCGGCGCCAGTGACCAGTCGAAACGTTCCAGAGCGTCGGGACCGAGCTTCTCGACCTCGGCGCGGATGCGCGCCGCCTGGGCCAGCAGATCCGCCACGTCGACGGTCTGGCACGCGGGCCGGAACGGACGGAGGTAGGCGGGTCCGCGGGTCAGCATGTAGACCGCGCCGTGGTGATTCCGGCGCCGGATGTGGTACATCGCCACGCCAATCTGCAGGATCCCCTGGTAGAGGCGTCGGACCTCGCGCGTCTCCTCGCGCCAGAGGTCCTCCAGCGTCTCGTGCTGCTCGAAGAACTCGCCTCGATTGAACTGCTCGACGCCGGCCAGCAACAGCGCGGGCGGCGGCTCGCTGCACCACGCGGACATCGGCCGGCATTATAGATGCGCGCCGCTACAATGTGTTGCACGGGTATCGGGGAGATGGCGGGGACGATGGAGGCGGCGGCCGGGCGCGCCCGCAGGAGCGCGGTGACGGCGCCCGCCGGCGCGGACCAACCCCGCGACCATTCCGATCCGTACGCCACCGGCCTCTACTTCCCCAGGATCAGGCGAAAGCGGTCGAGGTTGCACGGCTGGGGGGTCTTCGCCCTTGAGGACATCAACAAGAACAAGCGGATCATCCACTACGCGGGCGAGAAGATCCGGGTGCGAGACAGTCTCGCACGCGAGGACCGCTACCTCATGCGGGGCGAGATCTGGTGCTTCCGGATCAACCGCCTCTTCGTAAGGGACGGACATGTCGGCGGCAACCTCGCGCGGTTCATCAACCACTCCTGCAAGCCGAACTGCTACGCGTCCGTGCGCGGAGACACGATCTGGATCGTCGCCGCGCGCAACATCGCGGCGGGCGAGGAGCTGACCTTCCACTACAACACCGAGGGGGACGGCGATATTCCGTGCCGCTGCCGGCCGGATTGCCCGTATCGACTATGACGCCGCAAGTCGTCTACCTGCACGGGTTCGCGTCCTCGCCGGCGTCGTCCAAGGCGGTTTTTCTCGGGCAGCGGCTCTCGGCGCACGGGGTGTCGTTTCATTGTCCCGATCTCAATCAGCCGGACTTTTCGACACTGACGGCGTCGCGGATGATCGAGCAGACGTCGTTGCTGGTCACCTCGTTGGCGGAGGGACCCGTGGTGATGTTCGGGTCGAGCCTCGGCGCGTTCGTGGCGCTGCAGGTCGCCGAACGAGCGCGGACCGGGGATGGCCGGCCGATCACACGGCTCGTGCTGCTGGCCCCCGCGCTCGACTTCGGCCGGCGGCCGGTCGGCGACCTGGGCGAGACCGGAATGGCCCGCTGGCGGGAGACGGGCTGGTGGGAGCTGACGCACTACGCGTCGGGTGAGCCGAGCCGCGTGCACTACGAGCTGTTCCGTGACGCGCAGCGCTACGATTCCTTCGCTGCCAGCCGCCCGGTGCCCACGCTCGTTCTGCAGGGGCGGCGCGACGACGTGGTCGATCCGCAGATGGTCCGGCGCTACGCCGCGTCCCGCCCGCACGTCACCCTCGTCCTGCTCGACGACGACCACCAGCTCGGCGCCAGCCTCGACCGGGTGTGGTCGGAATCGGCGCGCTTCCTCGGATTGCCCGAATAGCGGGTCGAGGATGGTCCCGTCCGCAATGTCCTGCTGATACCCTGTCGGCGTGCAACCGGACGGTCTCCGGCCGCTCGTCTCGATTGTCGTTCCCGTTCTCCGGGATACCCTGGAGCTGGCCGGGCTGCTCGACGCCCTGCGCAAGGGTCGGCACGACCCGCGCGTCGAGCTCATTGTCGTCAACGGCGACGCCGCCGACCGCTCGCTCGACCCACTACGCCGGCGTGCGGCTGGGGTCCGGTGGATCGAGAGCGAGCCGGGACGCGGCCGCCAGATGAACGCCGGAGCGCGCGCGTCGTCGGGCCGGTGGCTCCTGTTCCTGCACGCCGACGCACGGCTCGGTCGCGACTGGTTGGCCGCTCTCGCCGCGGCCGACGGCCGGCCGGAGGTCGCCGGGGGGGCGTTTCGTCTCACCCTTGCGTCGACCCATTGGGCGGCCCGCGTCATCGAGCGCGGCGTGGCGATTCGTACGCGTTGGTTGCGGTTGCCATACGGCGATCAGGCGATATTCGTGCGCCGGGAGCGGTTCGACGCCCTGGGAGGGTACCGGCCGCTCGGCTTGATGGAGGATGTCGACCTGATAGGCAGGCTTCGCCGCCGGGGACGCCTCTGGTTTCCGCCGGTGTCGGTCCGGGTATCGGCCCGCCGTTGGGAGCGCGACGGGTGGTTGCGGCGGACGGCGTTGAACCTGGCGCTGCTCGTGCTCTATCTCGCCGGTGTAGGACCCGACCGGCTCGCGCGCTGGTACTACGGGCCGGGCCCGGCGGCGCCGGAACGGCGTGGCGCCGCGGTTGGCGTACCGGAAGCGTGATGCACTGGAAGCTCGTCGTGCTCGGGGTTGCGCTGCTGGCGGCGCTGGCGGTGGCGACAGGTGAATCCCGCTGGCAGGCCGAGGCGTTCGTCGTGCTGTTTCTGGTGGCGGCCCGCGCCGCTCAGGCCGTGGTCCGGGGTCACGGATTCCCGGCGGGGATGCTGCAGCGCCGGATCCTGGCCTGTGGCGTGGCGTTGCTGGTTGCGTTGGCCGCCGCGGCGGCGCTCGACGCGCGGCGGCAGGCGGAAGTGTTCGTCGCGCTGCTCGGTCTCGCCTCGCTCGCATATGTCGCGGCGCTTGTGCTGATCGGCAAACTCGGTGACCGCCCGACGCACCGCCCGGCGGACCGCCGGGCCCTCGCCGGGTGCCTCCTCCTCGCCGTCGCGTGGCGCATCGTCCTGCTGGGTTCGGCACCGCTGGTTTCCGACGACGTCTACCGCTACGTCTGGGACGGACGCGTGCAGCAGCACGGCATCAATCCGCTCCGGGCCGCACCCGCCGATCCGGCGCTGTCGCGGCTGCATACGGACCTGACCCGGCGGATCGATCCGACCAGCTCGGTGCTGCCGTCCATCTATCCGCCGCTGGCCCAGCGCTTCTTCCTGGGCGTCACGCGGTTGCACGAATCCGTGTTGGCGATGGGGGCCGCGATGCTGGCCTGCGACCTGTTGATCATCGGCTTGATCTGGCGCTGGCTGGCGGCGACGGGGGGCAGTCCCTGGTGGGTGCTCGGCTATGCCTGGCATCCTCTCGTCGCCCTGGAGGGGGCGGGCGGCGCGCACATCGACGTCGCCGGCACCCTGCTTCTGGTCGGGGCGGCGTACGGACTGTCGTGCCGCCGATCGCTGCTGGCTGCGGTCGGTCTTGCGGGCGCCTTCGCCGTCAAGTTCCTGCCGGCGGTGCTGCTGCCGCTGCTCTGGAAGCGGATCCGGCTCGCCGACGCCGCGGCCGCGCTGCTGCTGGTCGTGCTCCTGTACCTCCCGTTCCTCGACGGCTGGCAGCTTCCGGTCGGCTCGCTCGGGACGTACCTGGCGCAGTGGCGGTTCAACGGGCCGCTGTTCCGCGGGCTGGCATGGGGGATCGGTACGGCAACGGCGATTGGTCTCGCCGTCACCGTGGGGCTAGCGGCAGCGGTGCATGCGCGGCTGACGCGCGACCGGAACGACCCGGCGGCCTGGGCCTGGCCCCTGGCGGCCACGCTGTGTCTGCTGCCGGCGGTTTATCCCTGGTACCTCGTATGGCTGATTCCGTTCCTCGGGCCGGCCGTCAACTGGCCGCTGGTGGTCTGGACGCTCGCTTCGATGCTCACCTACACGGTCTGGACGCCGCACCTCGCCGGCGCGGGCTGGGTGCTGCCGGTCTGGGTGGAGCCGGTCGAGTACGGAATGTTCGGGGCGGCCGCGGGTTGGACGTGGTGGGCCGGCCGGCGGCAAAGGTGCTCCGGCGCGACTGCTACTGTTGACAAGGGATTGGCCGGGGGGCGACCATGAATAGAGGCCCGGCAATACAACCTGCGCTTGGCAGGCAGAGGCAGACCGATGCTGATCAGACAGGCTCCCGATATCCGCTCTTCCGAGATCACGCCCGAGCGGCTCTACTACAACCGGCGGCAGTTCATACAGGCCGCTTCCGGCGCCGCGCTCGGAGCGGCCGGGGCGGCGGTGCTCGGCCAGCCGGACGGTGGTCTGCGCGCGGCTCCGCAAGAAGATCTCGGCGAGTTGCGGCCGAGCCAGTTCAGCACCGACGAACGGCAGAACTCCTTCGAGGAGATCACCAGCTACAACAACTTCTACGAGTTCGGTCTCGACAAGGAAGATCCGAAGCGCTACGCGGACGAGCTGACCGTCGAGCCCTGGTCGGTGCGCGTCGAGGGCCACATGAACCGCCCGGCGGCCGACTACGCGCTCGAGGACATCCTGAGCCCGCACCCGCTCGAGGAGCGCATCTACCGGCTGCGCTGCGTCGAGGCGTGGTCGATGGTGGTGCCCTGGGTCGGCTTTCCGCTCCGCGACCTGATCCGGCGATTCGAGCCGACGTCGCGAGCCAGGTTCGTCCGCTTCGAGACGCTGTACCGCCCGTCGGAGTTCCGTGGCCAGCGGGCCCGCAACCTCCAGTATCCGTACGTGGAGGGATTGCGGATGGACGAGGCGATGAACCCGCTGGCGATTCTCGCCGTCGGCATCTACGGCAGGACGCTGCTGAATCAGAACGGGGCGCCGATTCGGCTGGTCGTGCCCTGGAAGTACGGCTTCAAGAGCATCAAGTCGATCGTCAAGATCGAGTTCGTCGAGGACCAGCCGCGGAACACCTGGAACGTGGCGATCCCGCACGAGTACGGGTTCTACGCGAACGTCAACCCGGAGGTCGATCACCCGCGCTGGTCGCAGGCGATGGAGCGCCGGATCGGCAACTTCTTCCGGCAGCGGACGCAGATGTTCAACGGGTACGGTTACCAGGTCGCCCGGATGTACCAGGGGATGGACCTGGCGAGGAACTACTGAAACGGTGGTGGCGGCGCCCCGGTCCCCGGTCCGCCGGGGGCTCGGCGCCCGGTTTCGCAACGAATGGCGACAGCGTCCCGGATCCCCCGCGTCAAGCCGCTCGTCTTCGTCGCCTGCCTGATTCCGGCGCTACTGCTGGTCCGGGACGCGTTCACCGGCGGCCTCGGCGTCAACCCCATCGAGGACATCACCCATCGCACCGGCGACTGGGCGCTGCGCTTCCTGCTCGTGACGCTCGCCGTCACCCCACTGCGCCGGTTGGCCGGCTGGCACGGAGCGATCCGCTTCCGGCGGATGTTCGGCCTGTTCGCATTCTTCTACGCCGTGCTGCACTTCTCGACCTACCTGGTGTTCGACCACTTCTTCGACCTGTTCCTCATCATCGACGACGTCGCCGAGCGCAAGTACGTCACGGCCGGGTTCGTCGGGTTCGTGCTGATGATCCCGCTGGCCGTGACCTCGACGCAGGGCTGGATTCGCCGGCTCGGCAAGCGCTGGACGACGCTGCATCGCCTGGTCTACGGGAGTGCCGTCGCCGGTGTGGTGCACTTCCTCTGGCTGGTCAAGATCGACATCGGGGAGCCGCTGATCTATGCGGCGATCCTGACGCTGCTGCTTGCCGTGCGGGTGGCGTACCGTTATCGCGGGCAGGGCAGAGGCATCCGGGCCGGCGCTGCAGATCCCGCGCGCTCCCCGGCGCGTTGAACCGCGTTCAGACGAGCGGACAGGCAGGGAGTGTGCCCTCAGAGCACGGCCCGCTCCTGTTCGGGCCGCTTTGCAGGCAGGCCGACGAGGTCCTCGGCCGGAGCGGTCCCGGCAACCCGGGACGCCACGTAGGCGCCGACGGCGGGTCCCAGCTTGAACCCGTGGCCGGATCCACCCCCGGCAAGCCACACGTTGTCGTGGCCGGGATGCCGATCAAGCAGAAGATCTCCGCTAGGGGTGTTCGTGTATTGGCAGACCCTGGCCTCCAACAGCGGCGCGTCCCGTAGCGCCGGCAGCCGGCCGGCCGCGAATCGGCGCGCCGCGGTCAGCCCCTCGGCGGACGGCGTCCGTTCTCCGCGATCCGGATCGAAGGCGGGGCCGAGCGCGGTGAGTCCGACCTTGGCGCCGCGGCCTTCGATGTCGGGGAGGCCGTAGGCGCCCGCATGGAAGTCGATCCAGGTCGGCAGCGCCGGCGGCGCGAAGCTCTGCTCCCCGGCCGGCGTTCCGAAGAAGAAGACCTCCTGGCGGGTCGTCCGCAGCAGTTGTCCGAGCAGTTCCGGGAAGAGCCGCGGCAGCCAGGGGCCGCACGCGAAAACGAACGCCCCGGCGGATAGGCGACGGCCATCGCCGAGCCGAACCGAGTCGGCGCGCGGGGAGGATCCGGGTGGCTCGACCGACGCCATCCGATAGTCGACGCCCTGTCTTGCTGCCTCGTCCGCCACGGCGTTCACGGCCCGGCGGGCCAGAAGTACCCCGCTGCCAGGCTCGAAGATGCCCCGCGTGATGCCGCGGAAGTCGAGTTGAGGAAAACGGGAATCCAACTCCGTCGGGCCGAGCGATTCCGAGACCACGCCGAGCCGTTCGAGCGTGCGGGCCGTGACGTCCACGTGCGGGTCATCGTCATGACCGAGCCACAAGACCCCCGTCTCGCGGAAGAGGTCCGGCCGGCCGGCTTCCGCGAGGAGCTCTTTCCACTGCGGAAGTGAATCGAGCGCCCAGCGGGAATAGAGCGTCCGGTCGCCGTAGCCGATCCGGATGATGCGCGATTCTCCCCCCGAGCTCGCCCGCGAATGGCCGGCTCCGAATGCATCGACGAGCGTCACCGCCTGGCCGGCGCGGCGCAGGTGCCAAGCCGTCCAGGCACCGAAGGAACCGGCGCCGACCACCACGACATCGGGGGAGCGCGACATGCCGATGATGATAACGGTACGATTCTCGAGCCCTGTCTGTACCACATCCCGGCTGCGAAGGCGGGCGCGCCGGGAGGCCGCGGTTCGAGACAGCGCAGATTGCCATGTCGGCGTACGAAATCGTGGAGCTCGCGCCCGGGGCGTTCCACTTGCCCGGGTTCCTGTCGCCGGACCAGCAGCGTCGGGTCCTTGCGACGGTGCAGGCGCTGGCCGGCGGGGCGGCCGGCTTCTACCGCCCGCGCGTGCGCGGCGGCGGTCTGATGCACTGCGACATGCTCTGCCTCGGCCGGCACTGGAACGCGCGGACCTACACGTACGAGTGGCGGCGTTCGGACCACGACGGACTTCCGGCGCCCCCGCTGCCTCCCGATCTGGCGCGCCTGGCGGTGGAGGCGGCCGCCGCGGTGGGTTTCGCCGTCGACCCCGACATCTGCCTCGTCAACCGTTACGGCGACGACGGCAGGATGGGATTGCACCAGGACAAGGACGAGGACGCATCCACGCTCGAAGCAGGTGTGCCGGTCGTCTCGCTCTCGCTCGGGGACACCGGCCGGTTCCTGCTCGGCGGGTTCCGCCGCCGCGAATCCACCACGGCAATCGAGCTGCGGTCCAGGGACGCGTTCGTGATGGGCGGGCCCAGTCGGTTGCGCTACCACGGCGTCGCGCGTATCCTGCGCGGGTCCGGACCGCCGGCGCTGGGGCTGAGCGGCAGGGTCAGCCTGACCTTCCGGCAGTACGCGTTGGACGCGCACGGGCCCTGACGCCGCGCTTGGCGTCGCGCCCTGCCGTCCGGTCGCCTCGTCGCCACCTTCGTCTCGAGATCCGGCGGCTGGATGTTCTCATTCCCGGGGTACGAGGGGGTTCGCCCGGACAGTGCCGTCCGTTCAGACGTTGTCACGACCACTCAGGCCGTCGTTCCGCCCCTCCGCGACATTCTTGTAGTCGACACGCCGGATCGCGGGTATCCTCCAAAATTGCAGGAAAGGTGAGAAACCGGTTCGTCTGCGGTCGGACCGTCAATGCAGGAATTCGTTCCCAGAGGCACATCCAAGATGCACAAGCCAGTCAAGTACCTCGAAAAGGGGCTGTCGATTGCCGCCAACGGCGCCTGGTTCCTCTACGACGGCTACAGCCGGTTCCGGCAGAACCCGTCGTTCACGCCGGCGTGGTCGGACAAGCCGCTCCTCAAGTCGCACCAGAAGGTCAAGCCGCCGCTCGGGTGGCCGCGCGAGACCGACTCGCTCTGCCCGAAGTGCGTCCGCGAGGCGCGCCAGGACATCCTCGACGGCAAGAAGGACTACCGGATCCTGCTCAACGAGAAGGTGGGCGAGATCAAGGCGCGGATCATCGAGCGCGACGGCGAGATCGTCATGGTCAAGGAGTGCCCGATCCACGGGCGGTTCGAGGACGTCATGGCGATGGACACCGAGTTCTTCAAGCACCTCGAGGAGTCGTTCCCGGGCAGCGACATGCGCGCCCACAACGACGAGAAGCTGCACAACCACGGCAGCAGCACCATCAAGTACGGCCGCGGCTCGGTGCTGACGATCGATCTGACGAACCGCTGCAACATGATGTGCGACCCCTGCTTCATGGACGCGAACCAGGTCGGGTTCGTCCACGAGCTGTCGTGGGACGACATCAAGACGCTGCTCGACAACGCGATTTCCATCAAGCCGCGGCGCCAGATGTCGGTGCAGTTCTCGGGCGGCGAGCCGACCATGTCGCCGTACTTCCTCGACGCGGTGCGCTACGCCCGCAAGGTCGGCTACAACAGCGTCCAGGCGGCGACCAACGGCATCGAGTTCGCCAAGAGCTTCGACTTCGCCCGCGCCGCCGCCGACGCCGGCCTGCGCTACGCCTACCTGCAGTTCGACGGCATCGGCAACGCCGCCAACTCGCACCGCATGGTGGGCAACCTGTTCGACGTCAAGCTGCGGGCCATCGAGAACCTGCACAAGGCGGGCGTCGACATCGTGCCGGTCATCACCATCATCAACGGCATCAACAACGAGCAGGTGGGCCGGGTGGTGCAGTTCGCCCTCGACAACCCGAAGACCATCAGCTTCCTGTCGTTCCAGCCGGTGTCGTTCACCGGCCGCGATGAGGAGATCACCGACGAACGGCGCAAGGCGCAGCGCTACACGCTGTCGCACCTTGCGCACGACGTCAAGAACCAGACCGGCATCGGTGAGCCGGCGCGCGACTGGTTCCCGATCTCCTTCATGGGCACATTCACCGACTGGGCCGATCTGGTGCACGGACCGGAGGAGAGCTGGGGCCAGCTCAACTGCGGCTGCCACCCGAACTGCGGCGTCGGGATGGCGGTGATGATCGACAAGGAGACGAAGGAGGCGGTGCCGTTCACCAAGTTCGTCCGGGGCGAGCAGCTCGCGAAAGACATCGCCAGGGTGAACGACGCGGCCGGCGGGCGGTTCCGTTCGGTGGTCGGCATGGCGCTGGCGCTGATGCGCAACTACGACCCGTTCAACGCGCCGACGCACTTCAAGCTGGTGGACCTGCTGAAGAAGTTCGACAAGACCTTCGGGGCGACCGGGAAGGACTACGGCAAGGTGTCGGGCGCGCGGACGCAGGGCGACATCGCGAAGCGGCGCTCGGACCGCTGGAACTTCCTCTTCGTCGCCGGCATGTGGTTCCAGGATCTGTTCAACTACGACTTCCGGCGCACGGAGCGCTGCATCATCCCGTATGCGACGCAGGAAGGGGAGATTTCCTTCTGCGCCTACAACACCGGGATTGGCTGGCGGAACATCATCGAGAAGATGCACATGACGGCCACCCTCACCAAGTGGTACGAGGAGCGCGGCCGGCACGAGATCTTCGCAGGCGGCAAGAACGTCAACCTCGACTCGAAGGAGCACTCCCTGGTGCTCGATCCGGAGGCGGTCGCGGCCGGCATCCAGACCGACCTCGACGCGCAGGGCATCGCCAAGAACGCGCGCCAGGAGAAGCTGGCGGCGCGGGCCGCGGCGAAGGAAGCCAACGGTAACGGCGCCGCGAACGGTGCCAACGGAACCAATGGGGCGAATGGCAATGGGGCGAACGGCAAGTCCGAGAAGGACGCCGCGTACGACCAGCAGATGGCCGCTCTTTACCGTCAGCACGTGCTGAAGGAGGAGGCGCCGCCGGTCGTTCAGATCCAGGGGCTCAAGAGCTCGAAGCAGGACGACCTGGTCGGCGTCGGGTAGTGTGATCCGGTCGAGGCACAACAGACCGGGAGCCCGTCACTGGACTCCCGGTGCAAGCTCCCGTTTTCGACCGCTTGGCTTCCATCCTGTGCCCTACAGGCGAACACCGCCCACGGTGTCCATCCTGCCGTGCAGGATGCGGACGATCAGGATGCCATCTTCATCCTGCTTGTAGAACACGGCGTGTGACCGGTGCTCGAAGCGTCGCAGACCAGGTGCAAGCCGCTCCGAGCTTCTGCCCAGTCGCGGATTCTCGGCTAGGTTGCGGAAGCAGGTTTCCAGGTCGTCCCGATACCGGCGTGCCTGATCGACACCGAAGGTTTCGATTGTGTAGGCGGCAATCCCGGCGAGGTCGGCTGCGGCACGCGACGAAAGGCGGAAGTCAGCCATGCTCCGGTTCGTAGCGCCGCTCCGCCTCCGCCCAGATCTCCTTCACGTTCTTGTCGCTAACGCCGCTCTCCAGACCTTCCCGAACGGCTTCCTGCAACGCCCGGAAGGTGGCGTTCCGTTCCTGGTCCTGGCGGATCAGGGTCCGGAAGTACTCGCTGTCGCTGCCGTAATCGCCGCTTGCGACCAGCGCCCTGATCCACTGCTCCTGACGGTCCGTTATGGTGATGCTCTTCTTGACCAGCGGCATTCAGGTCTCCGAAGATTGGTCGGATGATATCGGATTATATCCTCCCATAGGATCCTGACGCCGATCTTCGTGGCCCGAAACGACGCGGGATGGGGCCTTGGGATCGGCGGCAGGGCCGACAGGCTCATGGCTGAGCTGCTCGGGGCACGATCACGGCGTCGAGCGCCACGGCGCCCCGACCCTCTGGAAGCACGACGAGCGGGTTGATCTCCGCGCTCTCGATGGCGTCGGCGTGCGCGGCTGCGAAGACCGACAGGCGTGACAGGGCCGCCGCCAGAGCAGCCAAGTCGTACGAGCCCTTGCCGCGAGTCCCACGCAGCACCTTGGATGCCCTCGTTTCCGTGATCATGCGCCGGGCCTCCGCCTCGCCGAACGGCGCCACGCGAAAGCTGACGTCCTCGATGACCTCCACGAGGGTTCCGCCGAGACCGAACATGACGACCGGCCCGAACGTCGGGTCGTGGCGGACGCCGAGGATCGTCTCGACGCCGCCCGTGACCATCGGCGCGATCAGCACGCCCTCGATGCGGACGGCCGGGTCCGCCGCCCGGGCGCGCGAAGTGATCGTCTCGAAGGCCCGGCGCGCTTCAGTCTCGGTCGACACGTCGAGCACCACGCCGCCGAGTTCGGTCTTGTGCAGGACGCCCGGCGCGCAGAGCTTGATTGCCACCGGCCCGTCGAACGCGGCGGCGGCATGCCCGGCCTCGTCGACGGTCCGTGCGAGTTCTTCGTCGACCACCGGCACCCCCGCCTCGGAGAGGAGGCATTTCGCCTGCCGTTCCGAAATGGGGCCCTCGGGCAGGCTCCGTGTCCGCGGCGCGATGGTCGTGGCGTCCGACGCTCCACCCGCGCCTTCCGACGGGGACTCGTCGGCACCATCCGCAAAGATCCGGCTGAACCGGTGGAGCGCCGCAACGGAGCGCACGGCGCGGGTCGGGTCCTCGAACACGGGGCAGCCGACCGCCTCGTACTGGCGCACGACGTCCGGCGGGGCGACGATGGAGAGCACCAGCGCGCAGCCGGGCCGGCGTTCGCGGGCGGCGTGGATCGCGTCGCGGATCGGCTCGACCATTCCTTCGGCCGCCGCCACGTAAGTGAAGAAGGCGACCACCGCGTCGTGCCGCTCTTCCTCGAACACGATCCCGAGGTTGTCGGCGATCAGATCGACCCGGTTGAACGCCTGCGCGGTGATGTCGACCGGGTTGCGCGGCGAGGCATAGGGGAGCGCCGCCTTCAGCCGGGTCTGGGCGGACTCGCTGAGCGGCGCCACGTCGAGGCCGAAGCCGACCGCCGCGTCCGCCATCTGCACGCCGACGCCGCCCGAGATGGAGACGAGCGCCACACGCGGGCTCTCCGGGAAGACGCCGAAGCTGGCCGCGTAGGCGATGTCCAGCATCTCGTCCGTGTCGCGCGCCCGGTAGGCGCCGAACTGCCGGAACGCCGCCTCGTAAACCGGGTCCGCGCCGGCGAGCGACGCCGTGTGCGATTGGACGGCCTGCGCACCCACGTCGGTGACCCCGACCTTCTGGAACACCACGGGCTTGCGGCGCGCGCGGGCCGTGCCGAGGGCGTGCACCAGCGCTTCCCGGTCGGTGATCCCCTCGGCGTGGGCCATGATGACCGACACGTCGTCCTGCTCCGCCAGCCACCCGAGCACCTCCGGCACCGAGACATCCGCCTCGTTGCCGGTCGTCACCCAGTAGCGGATGTCGATGTTGCGTTTGCGGGCGAGCAGCGACAGGTGGCTGCCGTAGGCCCCGCTCTGGCTGACCAGCGCGACGCCGCCCGGCGCGGGGAAGCCGTCCTCGAGCGTCGTGCTGAACGTGGCGAAGAAGCCCAGCTCGGAGTTGTAGACGCCTAGGCAGTTGGGACCGACGATGCGGAGGCCGGTCTCCGCCGCAATCGCACCGAGCCGTCGCTGTTGGCTCCGGCCCTCGGCTCCCATTTCCGCGAAGCCGGCGCTGTAGATGACCGCGACCCGTACGCCGCGCGCCGCACACGCCTCGACGGTGTCAACCACGCTCGGCGCGGGCACGGAGACGATGGCAAGGTCGACCGCCTCGGGGACTGCGGAGATGTTTGGAAACGCGGCGAGTCCCTGCACCTCCTGATGCTTCGGATTGACGGGATAGACCTGCCCGGAGAAGCCGGCTTCCCGCAAGTACCGAAGCGGGCGTCCCCCGATGCGCGTCGGGTCGTTCGAGGCGCCGATCACGGCGACCGACGCAGGGCGCAGGAGAGCATCGAGCGAACGTCTCGGGGGCGTGGTGGTGGTCATCGGCGGCTTAGACTACCAGTCTTGGCGCGACCTTGCGGTCGCGTTGGGAGTTTCGCTGGCGCGAACTCCCGTGACGCAGCATGCAGCGCGGAAGGGTCAGGGTCATCGGTTCGTCATCGGGCGCGGGCTCGACCTGGATCGGACGCCTGGAGGATGTTGGGTACGCGATCGACCGGGAGCCGGTCACCGGTCCGGATGACCTGAAGCGTATCGCTCGGCAACCGCCGCGCGCGGTCGTGATCGATCTCGATCGGGCGCCGGCGCGTGGCCGGGACATCGCCCTCGCCCTGCGCCAGCGGGTGGCGACACGTCGGATTCCGATCGTTTTCGTGGCGACGGACCGGTCCGTGTTCGGACGTCTCAAGGCGCTGCCGATCGAGACCATGCACGCCGCGCCGGAGGACATCGTCACCGCCGTTGCCAGTGCGCTCGCGATGCCTCCGAGCGGAGCCGCGCCCACACCTCCGGCCATCGCCGGCTATTCGGGTACGCCGTTGCCCCGGAAGCTGGGCATCAAGCCGGGGATGCGCGTGGTGCTGGTGAAGCCCCCGGACGGCTTCGCGGCGATCCTCAAGCCGCTGCCAACCGACGTGGCGCTCCGCACGACGAACCGCGGCGCGCGCGACCTCACCATATGGTTCACACGTTCCCGGCGGGAGCTCGACCGCGGCATGACCCGCATGGCGGAGATTGCAGGTGACGGGCGGCTCTGGATCTCCTGGCCCAAGAAGACCTCATCGCTGGCCGCCGATCACACCGGCGACGACGTGCGGCGCATCGCACTCGCCGCCGGGCTGGTCGACTTCAAGGTCTGCGCCGTCGACGCGGATTGGTCCGGCCTGGCGTTCGTGCGGCGCCGGCGCTGAATGAGGCCGACACCCGCGGAACAGGGGTCTATGAGTGACGTTGGTTCGTGACGGCACTAACTTTCACGTAATCTTGGTGGATGTCAAGTTGGCCATTCCCGCCTGCGGCGGGCATTCCGAGGGACGAAACGGGAGCCGAGCTTCTTCGTAGAGTGGTTTTTTTCGCACTGCTTGCGGCACTCGCGGCGCCGGGGTTCGTCCACGCTCAGGAACCAGTCATCCAAGGCACCGTCACCGACGCCACGGGACTCGTGCTGCCGGGCGTAACCGTGGAGGTGCGCGGCACGGAGTCCGGCGGCCCGACCGAGATCACCTTCACCGATGGCGCCGGGACATTCGAGCTCCGTGGACTCCCGCCGGGCACGTACGACGTGACGTTCACGTTGCCCGGCTTCCAGCGCGGCGTGCGTCGCGGACTGGTGCTCGGCGCCGGAGCCAACGTCACCGCCGACATCGTCCTCTCGGTGCAGATCGAAGAGCAGGTGGTCGTCGTCGGCAGCCGGGCACAGCCGCGGTCGGTGACCGAATCCCCGGTTCCCATCGACGCCATTCCCTTCCGCGACGTCATGAGCCAGGGAGCCACCACGCTCGACTACCAGCTACGGAACCTGGTGCCGTCGTTCAACGTCGCCACGCACCCCATCAGCGGCGCCGCGTCGCTGGTGCGGCCGGCCAGCCTGCGCAACCTCGCCCACGACCATACGCTGGTGCTGGTGAACGGCAAGCGCCGTCACCGCGCGGCCATCCTCGTCTGGTTCGGCGGCGTCACGGACGGCACGCAGGGACCGGACATCTCGACCATTCCGGCCATCGCCCTGCGGCAGGTGGAGGTGCTGCGCGACGGCGCCTCGGCGCAGTACGGCTCCGACGCCATCGCCGGCGTGCTCAATTTTCTGCTCAAGGACGCTCGCCAGGGCGGCAGCCTGGAGTTCAACACCGGGACCTACCGCGCGGGCGACGGCGACGCCTACAACGTCGCCGGCAACGTCGGCCTGCCGCTCGGCGACACCGGCTTCGCCAACCTCAGCCTGGAGTACGGCAACGCCGGTCCGACCGATCGCAGCGTGCAACGCGCCGACGCGGCGGCGCTGATCGCGGCCGGCAACACCGCAGTGGCCGACCCGGCCCAGCCGTGGGGCAACACGACCAGCGAGGACGACCTGAAGCTGTTCGGCAACTTCGGCCACCTGTACGACGGCGGTCTGCAGCTCTACGGTCACGCCAACTACGCGAACAAGACGTCGGCGCAGGGGTTCTATTACCGGAACCCCAATACGCGGGCCAACATATTCAGCCTCGACGGCGGCCAAACGCTGCTGGTCGGGGACGTGCTCGATGCGCGGGATGGAATCCGGGACGGCTCGGCCGGCTGTCCCACCGTGAGAATCACCGACAACAGGCCGGATCAGGCGGCCCTGGCGCGGGTATTCGCCGACCCGAACTGCTTCTCGTTTCAGGAGATCGCCCCGGGGGGGATCACCCCGTCCTACAGCGGCGTGATCACCGACCTGTCGGCCGTCGCCGGCCTGCGCCGCGCCGCGGCCAATGGCCTGACCTGGGACGCCAGCGCGAGTTACGGCGCCCACCAGGCGGACTTCTTCCTCTTCAATACCGTCAACGCGTCGCTCGGTCCCGACACCCCGCGCGATTTCGATCCCGGTCTCTACCGGCAGGCGGAGGTCAACCTCAACTTCGACGTCTCGTACGCCGCCACCGACATGGTCCACCTGGCGGGCGGTGCGGAATGGCGGGACGAGCGCTTCACCATCCGCGCCGGGGAGCGGCCATCGTGGCAGGTCGGGCCGTTCGCGGCGCAGGGCTTCGTCTCGGGCTCGAACGGCTTCGCGGGGTTTCCCGACTATACGGCCGGCACCTGGACCCGCGCCAACGTCGCTCTCTACGGCGACGTGGAGCTGGGTAACCCCGACGAGCGCTGGACTGTCGGCGGCGCCCTGCGCGTCGAACGCTTCGACGTGTTCGGCGCAACGGCGAACGGCAAGCTGTCCGCCCGCTACGGGCTGGGCGACGCCGTCTCGGTGCGCGGGGGCGTCAGCACGGGGTTCCGCGCCCCCACGCCCGGCCAGCAGAACACGTTCAACGTGCAGTCGACCATCAACCCCAGGACCCTGGACCTGGTCGACAGCGCCACCGTGCCGTCCACCTACCGAGCCGCGCAACTTCGGGGCGGCCGGCCGCTCGATCCCGAGACATCGACCAACGGGACGGCCGGAATGGTGATCGACACCGGCGCGTTCACGCTCACCGCCGACTATTTCCAGGTCGACGTCTCGAACCGCCTCGCGCTGTCGCAGAACTTCACGCTCGGGGCGGACGAGCGTGCGTTGCTGCTGTCGGAAGGCATCACGTCGGCACGCACCCTGGCCTTTTTCCGGTTTTTCATCAACGACTTCTCGACCCGTACTCGGGGGATCGACGTCGTTTCGACCTACGCTCCCCCCGGATTGGGAGGTGACACGGTCTTCAGCCTGGCGCTGAACCACACCGACACGGAGGTGACAGAAGAGTCGGAGCTGCTCAGCCCCGGCGACGTGCTCGCCCTGGAACGGGGCGTGCCGGAGACGCGCTGGAACGTCGCCGTCAACCAGCGCGCCGGGCGGGTCGGCGTGCTCGGGCGCCTGCACTACTTCGGGTCGTGGGTCGACCACCTCGACGCGCGGTCCGCGCGCGGCGCCGACGCGCAGGTACTCACGGGGCGGTTCATCCTCGACCTCGAAGCCACCGTCGCGCTTGCCCCGGACGTGACGCTGGCCATCGGTGGCCAGAACGTCTTCAATACCTTCTCGGACCGGATGGACCTGTTCGCCGCGCGGTTCGGGCTGCCGTACAGCCAATTCACGCCGTGGGGCCTGAGCGGCGGGTACTACTACGCACGCCTCCACTACGGGTGGGGTGGGTAGCGAGATGTAGCCACGCTGTAGTCTTGTCCCTTGCAGGAGGCGGCCGAATAGCGACCCGTTCGACGGGCTGCTGCGGGATGCAGGCTCAGGAGGAGGGCCTGAAGCTTCTCACCGCGGGTCGTCGCCTCGTTGGACATCCGCTCGCGATCAAGCCGTAAACGTGAACCGGGCTGGACGGTGCTTTCGATGCAACTCGATCTGGAATCGTGCGGCGTGCGATCGTTCCGGGAGACCGACGCCGCCGCGCTGGCCCGGCACGCCAACAACCGCAACGTGTGGATGCAGTTGCGGGACCGCTTTCCCCATCCCTACACGGTCGACGATGCGCGCGGGTTCATCGCGTTCGCCGGCGGCGCAAATCCCGAGACCGCGTTCGCGCTGACGGTCGATGACCGGCCCGTCGGCTCCATCGGGGTGGTGCTCGGCGAGGACGTTGAGCGCTGTTCGGCGGAGGTCGGCTACTGGCTCGGTGAGACGTACTGGGGGCGCGGCATCACGACACGTGCGCTGGTGGGCTTCACCGAATATGCCTTCGCCGCCTACGAGCTGGAGAGGCTGTTCGCCGTGCCCCTCGCCGCGAACACCGCGTCCTGCCGCGTGCTGGAGAAGGCCGGCTACCGGCTCGAGGGCCGCATGCGCCGGAGCGCCGTCAAGGACGGGGTCGTGCAGGATCAGGCGCTGTACGCCATCCTGCGCGAACAGAGGATCGGACCCGGCTGAGGAGGCGGAACGAATGTCGGACGGCTATCGAGCAGTTCAAGAGCCGACAGACTTTGCCAGCCACTTCTCGTCGCATCCCGCACGATTCACGACGACGGCGAAAGGGATCCTGTCGGATGCCGGCTTCGCGACTCAGTCCGCCCGCAGCAGGTCGTAGTACTCCAGCGCCGCGCCCAGCACCATCGCGCCGCCGCGATCGTCCGCGCCGTTGACGGCGGGCCGGTCCAGGTAGTGCCGCCGCGTCGGACCCGCTCCGGTGCTGAAGCAGACGTCGACCAGCGTGCCGTCGTCGGCGACGTGGGCGAGCAGCGCGCGCCAGGCGCGATCGACGGCCGGCCGGTACGAGTCGTCGAGCCACCCGAGGCGGATTCCCCGGGCCATCGCGGTCAGGGTCATCGCGGTGACGCTGGTCTCGCGGTAGCTGCCCGGCACGTCGACGATCTGCCGCCACATGCCGTCCGGGGCCTGTTCGGCACGCATGCCCGCGAGGTGCCGGCGGTGAATGCGGAGCACGGCCTCCCGCTCCGGTTGGTCGGCCGGGAGCACCGTGAGCAGCTCGGAGAGGCCGAGGGCGCCGAACCCGTTGCCGCGGCCCCAGGCGGTCGGGGCGTCCGCGTCGTGGTGGAACAGCCCGTCCGGCTGCTGCAGGCGGGCCGCCGTCGTCGTCACCAAGCGGACGGCGGCGGCCAAGCCCTCCGGATCGCCGGCACGGACCGCGGCGATGGTGCCGAGGAAGAAGTCGTCGCTCCACCCGGACGCGCGCTCGGGCATCCCCGGCGCCGTCTCGGCAGCCGCCAGTGCGACTCCCTCCGCCGCCAGGCGGGCCGCGGTCTCGCCGTCTTCGCCGGGCAACCCGGTGAGCCGGCTGAAGATCATCGTCCCTGCCAGCGCGGCGAACGACATCCGGTTGCCGAACAGCGGCCGGACGCCGGAGAGCCAGGGACGGACCTCCTCGAGCACCTTGTCGCGCAGGGATGCGTCGCCGTCCATTTCCGCGACCCGCAGGGTGTGTACCCAGGCGAGCGCGGGGATGTAGCTGATGCTCGGCGCTCCGGGGTAGCGCCGGGCCATCAGCCGCGCCACGGTGAGCGGGTCGCGCGCCATACGACGGTTCAGGACGTTGCGCAGCGGCGACTGCCGGTCCCTGGCGTGGGCCAGCACCTCGCGCATGACGGCGGCGCCGTCGGCGGTCCTGGCGGTCGCCAGCAGCGTGTCGACCGGAGCGAGGCCGGTGTGGTTCGCCGGGTCCGCGAGCGCCGCGGCCAGCGAGCCTGCGGGCAGTCCCTCGACGTCGGGACCGCTGCGAACGCTCAACTCGTCCCCGGCGCGGACCTCGACGACGAGGTCGGGCGCCTGGTAGGAGACCCAGCGCCAGACGTAACGGCTCTCCGGCCGCTCGGGATGGTCGAAGAACCCGTCGACCGGCGGGAACGTGGCGGGCGGTTCGGCCGCGTTCGAACCGGGCAGGGCCAGCGGGAGCACGCTCACCAGCCACCGTGCACGCTCCGCTTCGGGCGCATCGGTCTTGAACCAGCGCACCGCGTCGAGCACGATACGGGCGGCGTCCGTGTCCCCGTCGAGTCCACCGACCAGCACGAGGCGGCGCTCGGGGCGCGACGCGTCGAAGGGTGATCCGTTCTCGAGGGTGAGCAGCGGCACGTCGTCCCGCGTCATGCCGGCGCCGCTGACGATCCGCGGCTGGCCGTCGACCGCCGCGACGGCATCCAGCGCCGCCGCCAGGGCGGCCGTGTCCGCGAGAGAGGACTGGGCGCGCGCGCTCCCGGCGCAGGCGAGGACGAGTGCCAGACCGGCGACGCCGGCGCGGCACACCCCGAACCGAGTGGGTGTCCGACTTCCGCGCTCATCGTGACGAGTCCCGCCGGCGCGGCGGTTGGCGAGCTGGAGCCGGATGCTGGATACGCGTCGCCGTAACAGAGTCGTCACGGTGCCACCTTCAGTCTGTCGAAAGTGCCGCCACGCCACTCTCGAGGTCGTGCAGCGCGCGGATTTCGTCATCGGTCAGAGGGCGCTCGAAGAGCGACAGCTCGTCGAACAGCCCCACGTAGTTCACGCCGAGCCGGATGGCGCCGAGCTCGACGTCCCAGGTGAACGGTTCGTCGATGTCGTCCGCCCCGCCGGGTACCCGCTCCCCGTCCAGATAGAGGGTGGCGGCGCCGCCCGGCTGGCCGAGATCTGCGTACGTGATGGCCACGTGCGTCCAACGGTCGCCCGCGAACGGCGGCTCGTCGACCACCGTCAGCCGGTCGGTGAAAGCGGGATTGTCGTTCGGCCCGAGTCCGTCCGGGTTCCACACGTCGAGGTCGCCGAATACCCCGAGCCGGAACTGGCGCGGGTTCTCCGCCGTGAAGTCGACCCAGATCGCCGCGTCGTTGTACGCGGCGTCGGTGATCTGGATCGGGTCGCAGAAGCCCGGCTCGAGGTCGGTGGCGGGGTCCAGGCTGAGCCAGAACGAAACGGTCCCGCTCCAGCCCTCCGGCGAGTAGCCGATGTTCCCCTCCGCCCGATAGAAGATGGCGTGCTGGTTGCGCTCGGTGAAGCGCAGCGCATGGCCGAAGCGCCCCGCGCCCTCGGCGAGCAGAACCGCCGGATTCCCGAGGCCGGGCTCCGCCTGGTCCTGCTCGTCGTACGACGGAGCCGTGTAGAGCACGGGATCGGCTGCCGCCCGATCCGCGTCGAGGCCGTTGTCGAAGGAGGCGTGGAACGTGAGGGCATCCGCGAGTGCGGCGGCATCGGCCCGCTCCTCCGCGGGCGCCTCGGCAACCTCCGGCTCGGGCGCGGCGCCTCCCCCGCAACCCGCGAGACACAGCACGACCAGCCACGCGGTCGCCGCTCCGATCTTCCCCGATCCGACCATCGCTCCATGCATAGTCATTCTCCCGCCAGCCAGAACTCTTCTCGGCTCCCGGGCCGAACTGCACGTATCCTACTGCCGTACGGTCGGATATCGACGGCAATCCCCGGACGGCTGGGCGATCTCGTCCGGACAGGTATGAGGAGGAACGAAGATGAGCAGACTGGCGACGGCTTACTGTCTTGCCGCAATCACGTGTCTTGCCGGCGCGTGCGGCGCATCGGATCCGGCCGATCCGCCGGCCGAGGCCCCCGCGCCGGACAACGGCGCCGGGACGATCCTGCGCGTCGATCCCCGTTTCGATGCGCTGGTGCCGGCGGATGCCCAAATCGAGAAGCTCGCCGACGGCTACGTGTTCACCGAGGGCCCGGTCTGGGACCGTGCACAGTCGCGCCTCCTGTTCTCCGACGTGCGCGGGAACGGCGTCTACCAGTGGTCCGAGGCGGACGGGGCGAGCCCGTTCATCGAGCCGGTGTTCGAGGGCGACCGCACCGGCTTGCGGTCGGTCAGCTCCAACGGGCTGACGATCGACGCCGAGGGCCGCCTAGTGATGTGCGAGCACGGCAACCGTCTCATCTCGCGTGTGGAGGCGGACGGCACGCGGACGACCCTGGTGGACAGCTACGAGGGCCGCCGGCTGAACAGCCCGAACGACGCCGCCTACTCGTCCGACGGCTGGCTCTACTTCACCGATCCGGGTTCGGCGCTGGAGGGACGGGACGAGTCGCCGCTCCGCGAGCACGACTTCAACGGCATCTATCGCCTGGGTCCGGACGGCGAGCTGGAGCTGCTCTACCGCGACCAGTCGCGCCCCAACGGCATCGCGCTGTCGCCGGACGAGTCGGTCCTCTACGTTGCCAACTCCGACCCCGAGCAGAAGGTCTGGATGGCCTACGACCTGAGCGCGGAAGGGGTCTCCAACCCGCGGGTCTTCTTCGACGTGAACGACGAGACGGCAGAAGGGGCGGCGGACGGCCTGAAGGTGGACAACGCGGGGAACCTGTTCGCCACGGGTCCGGGCGGCGTGTGGGTGATCGCCCCGGACGGGACGCACCTGGGCACGATCATGCCGGACGAGGTGCCGGCCAACGTGGCCTGGGGCGACGACGGCAGCACCCTCTACATGACGGCCCGCACGGGGCTCTACCGGATCAGTCTGACGACGGCGGGCATGATCCCCGGGCCGTAGCGGAGTGCGAGCCGGCGGGATTCCGGGTGGCAGGGGATTCCGAGCGGCCGGGCAGCGGCTCAAGAATCCGGTCGGCGCGAGTGCGGCCCGCGGAGGGCGACGGGTGCGCAGGCGCGGAGCCGTAACGTGGAGCCGGCGGACGGCGTTGCATCGACGCCGCCCGCCGGTGTGAGCGTGGGGACGCGGCTCTCGCCGCGAGCCGGGACTCCTACGGCTGGTCGGTCGCCCGCTCCTGGGCGCGCTCGCCGCCGAGGATGTTGGTCATGCTGTAGTTCCCCTCGTGGCAGGCGTACTCGAAGAGGAACGGCAGCTCGTCGGCCGGGAACGCCGTGAACGGGAACTCGCCGGAGAAGGCCTGCGAGAAGTGGGTCGGATCGTCGATGGTGAACTCGTAGTGCAGGCTGTCGGGGCCGCTCCGGGTGAACCGCTCGGTCACGGTGAGCGTGTCGTCGGACCGGCCGTTCGCCATGCGGAGCAGGATCGGGTCGCCGCCGACCGCCCCCGCGTTCGCCGTCGTCTTGCGCAGGTTGGTGGTCTCGACCACGAGCGTCTCACCCTCCCAGTACCCGCGTGCGTCGCCGTGCCACTGGCGGATGCTCGTCGGCACGTGGCCGCGCCCGTCGATCGGGATGATGCGCGTGTCATGGATCATCTCGGCGTAGATCACCACGTGGTCGGGCGTCTGCAGGACGATGAAGTTGTTGTTGTAGGCGCTGGGCAGCATCGGCGGGCCGGCCGACCAGACCAGGCAGCGGTCGTTCAGCTCCAGGTCCTCCCAGGAGTCGAACGGGCCTTCAACCGGATAGGACTCGTCGTGCGCCGCCTTGCGCGCCGCGGCGTCCGCGGTCCGCGCCGGCAGCCGGCCGTTCGGCGGATCCACGATCAGCGAGGTGCGGTTCGTCGGCCGCGTGCCGCCGTCGAGCCAGAAGTTGTTGTAGCCGCCGACGTTCCCGCCCGCGACGGTACGCCGCGGCGGGGCCTCCAGCAGGTCCTGGTTGCGCTGGACCCGCGCCTGCTCCTGCTCCGCGATCTCTTCGTCGGTCAGGAACGCCTTGTCGCCCAGCGCGTCAGGGCGCTCCAGCGGCGTGATGGTCTTGTTGGTGTAGGTCCCCTGGAGATCCGGGTCGCCCCACGGGGTGCGCGGGGCGTCCTGTCCGGCGGCGGCGGCCGGCACCAGCACGAGGAGCGCGAGCACGCCCAATGCGGCGCGGAGATATGGCCGAGTCATCTGACACCTCCCATACTTGGCCTTGCGGCCGATTTCCCTTGCCTTCGGTCGTTCGTGGTCGATCCTGAAATTATACGCCCGGTGCGTCGGCGTGCCGCGCCATCTCGTCGCGGCGCGCAGCGATTGCGCGTGGGATCCGAACGCTTGTCGGTGCCTCGAAGGGCGGACTATCATCCGGCACCGCAGGAACTTGCAGATTGCGGGGAGGGATCGATGCGTAGAACGCTTGCTGTTCTCGTCGCGGCGTGCGCCCTGGCGGCGCCGGCCGCGGCCCAGGACGTCGGAGAGGTGCTGCGGGCCGCCGCCGAGGCCATGGGCGACGTCGACGTGATCCGCTACTCCGGACACGGGTGGGTGGCCAACGTCGGTCAGAGCCACACGCCGGCCGACGACTGGCCCCGGTTCGAGGTGACCGCCTACGACCGCACCATCAGCTACGGCCACCGCGCGTCCTACGAGATCTACAACCGCCGCCAGGGCGACTATCCGGCGCTGGGCGGCGGCACGCCGCTGCAGGGCGAACAGCAGCGCGTCTTCTTCACTGCAGACGAGCACACCTGGACGCTGGCGGGGGACGACCCCGTGCCCCAGCCGGCCAACGCCGAGGTCCGCCAGCTCGACATCTGGATGTCGCCGCACGGCTTCCTGAAGGCGGCGGCGGCGGCCGACGACGCCACCGCGACCGCATTGACGCTCGAGGGGCGTCCGCTGACCATCGTGTCGTTCACTGCGATGGACCGATACCGCGTCAACGGCACGATCAACGAGGACAACCTCGTCGAGCGGGTGCTGACCTGGGTCCCGAACCCGTACTTCGGCGACATGATCTACGACCACCGCTACACGGAGTACCAGGAGTTCGACGGCGTCATGTTCCCCACCGTGCTCCATTCGCACCAGGGCGACCCGCGGGTCAACCCGGGCCACAACTGGATGGAGATCACGGTGACGGGGGTGCATATCAACCCGGACCTCGACCGGGAGCTGGTGATACCGGACGTCGTGCGAGAGGCGACCGTACCCGCCGTCGTCGTGCGGTCGACCCAGATGGCGCCGGGCGTCTGGCGCGTGTCGGGCGGCTCCCACCACAGCATCGGGGTCGAGTTCGACGACTTCATGGCGGTGGTGGAGGCCCCGCAGAGCGAGGCGCGCTCTCTGGCGGTCATCGCCGAGCTGCGGCGGCGGGTGCCGGACAAGCCAATCCGCTACATCGTCAACTCGCACCACCACGTCGATCACGCGGGCGGCCTGCGGACCTACGTCGCGCAGAGCGCGACCGTCGTCACGCACCAGGCGAACCGCGATTTCTACATGGACGTGTTCCTCCACCCGGGCACGCGCTCGCTGGAGCCCGACATCCTGTCGGGCCTGATGCCGTGGTTCGCCACCAACCGCGTCCCGGCAATGGAACTCGTGAGCGACGAGTACACGCTGACCGACGGCGAGCGGGTGATGAACGTCCACGCGGTGCCGGACCTCGGCCACGTGGGGACGATGCTGGTCGTGCATCTGCCGGCAGAGCGGATCCTGATCAACGCGGACCTCTACTCGCCACGGCTGCCGAGCGCGGAGCCGCCCCCGGTGAACGACAACATGCGGGCCCTGGCCGCGACCATCGAGCGGTTGGAACTGGACGTGGCCCGGCACGTCGGCGTCCACGGCCTGGTGGGGTCGCACGTCGATTTCCTGAGGATCGTGAACGGCCAGTAGCGGATTCCTGGCTGCGGCCGCTTGGCTCCACTCGGGCCTTTACTGGTCCTGTGGCGGTTCGGCATCGTGCAGTAAGTAGTCGTGTTGACCGTGATCTGGACAGCGCCGGGCGTCGCGAATGGGGCGCAGAGGCATCGGCCGTTTCACAAAGCCGTTGAAAGCGGTTGGCCGCCCGACTAGGATGGGAGCCTGTCGTCGTCCGGCGATTCGTTTGAGGAGGGATTCCATGCTGTGTCTGCCGATCGCCCGGAAAACGTCCGTGTGTCTCTGGAGCGTGATGTTCGTGGCCACCGCCGGCTTGCTCGCCTCTCCGGCGACCGCTTCGGAAGAGGCCGAGAACGGCGTGAGCTACACGAAGGACATCGCGCCCATTCTCGAGCGGAGTTGCCAGCAGTGCCATCGGCCCGAATCGGTGGCCCCGATGTCGCTGCTCACCTACGAGCAGGCGCGTCCGTGGGCGCGGGCCATGAAGTACCGTACCGGCCGCGTCGGCAAGCCCGACGTGATGCCGCCCTGGTACATCGAGAAGGACATCGGCATCCAGCACTACAAGGGCGACGTCTCTCTGAGCGCCGACGAGATCGCCGCCATCGCGGAGTGGGCCGACAACGGGGCGCCGCGCGGGGAGACGGTCGAGGAGACCGTGGCGGCCGAAGCCGCCGACAGTTCCGGGTGGGAGATCGGCGAGCCCGATCTGGTGCTGACGTCGCCGGAGATCGAGGTCTCGCCGACCGCGCCCGACTGGTGGGGTCCGATGGGCGAGACGGAAACGGGCCTGACCGAGGACCGCTACGTCTCGGCCATCGAGATGCGCGAGGTCAACACCTTCGAGGGGCCGCCCGAGCGCGACACCATCGGCGGGCTCTACGTCATCCACCACCTGGTCATCTCGCCGGTCGGCCCCGACGGGAAGCCGGTAGCCGACGCGGGTTTCTGGCCCGTGCACGAGGTGGGACGCAACGCCGACGTCTTCCATCCCGATTCCGGCAAGCTGCTGCAGGCGGGTTCGAAGATTACGTTCCCCTCCGCCCACCTGCACTCGAACGGCCGCCACACGCGGGCGCACCTGGAGATCGGCCTCAAGTTCCACCCCGAGGGCTACGAGCCGACGCGCACGGTGCAGATCATCGGGCCGGCGACGCTCGACCTCGACATCAAGCCGATGCAGGCCGACCAGAAGTTCGAGGCCTTCAGCACGCTGATGGAGCACACCAAGATGACGGTCTACGAGCCGCACATGCACGCCGCCGGCGTGCGGATGTGCCTCGACGCCATCTGGAACAACACCATCGAGACGCTGAGCTGCGCCGGCTACAACCACAACTGGGTGCGCGTCTACACGTTCGAGGACGACTACGCGCCGCTGCTGCCGAAGGGCACTATCCTGCGCATCACCGGCTACTTCGACAACACGCCGACCAACCCCAACGTCTCCGACCCGCGCAACTGGTCCGGCCTCGGCCACCGCTCGATCGACAACATGATGATCAACATCGGGCAGGCGGTCTTCCTCGACGACGGGGAGTTCGCCGAGGAGATGGCCACCCGCCGGGAGCGGCTCGGTCTGAAGCCGGGGGAGACGCCGATCGGTTGCCCGCTGTGCGGCTACGCCGACGTGCCGGGGCTGTCGTCGACCACGGACGACGAGAACGACGGGGGGCAGTGACGATGGCTGGGAGCCCGACCCCTGAGGATCTGCCACCGCCGCCGTCCGGTTCGTTGCCGGCCGTGGTGGTGACCGCGGCGCCGGCCGCCGTCCTCGTGCACGCGTTCACGACTGCGGCTCTCGTCCTGGCGATGGCCGTTGCGCCGGCCGCCGGGCAGGTGTACCCCAAGACCGAACAGAGCATCGCACCGGCCTACGAGGGCTGGGAGCAGAACGACGACGGGACGTTCAACCTCGTCTTCGGCTACATGAACCGGAACTGGGACCAGGAGATCGACGTCCCGGTCGGGCCGGACAACCGGCTCGATCCGGGCGGTCCGGATCGCGGCCAGCCGACGCACTTCCAGCCGCGGCGCAACCGGCACGTCTTCCGCGTGCGGGTGCCGGCCGACTTCGGCGACGGCGAGGTCGTCTGGACGCTCACCACCAACGGGCAGACCGAGCGCGCCTACGCGACGCTGCACCCCGACTACTTCCTCAACGACATCGCAATCATGAACAACAACGGCGCCGGCGGACCGGCCGGCGGCGCCTACAACATCTTCGGCAACGAGCGGCCGGTCCTGGATGTCGAGGGCGATTCAAGCCTGCAAGTCAGGGTGGGCGAGCCGGTCGTCCTGACCGCTCGCGCCAGCGACGACGGCGTGCCGAAGCGGCGGGCCATGCCCCCGCCGAGATGGCGGCTCGGCCGCGGCGGCGCGGGGACGCCGAACAGCGCCAGCGGGCTCCGCGTCGCCTGGATCGTCTACCGCGGCGAGGACCGCGTCACGTTCGATCCGCCGCAGTTCGAGGTCTGGGAGGACTACCGCGAGGGCGCCGACTCGCCGTGGGCGCCCGGCTGGGAGCCGCCCGAGATCCCGGAGGATGGCACGTGGGTGGTCCGGGCGACGTTCAGCGAGCCGGGGACCTACGTGCTGCGCTGCCTCGCCCACGACGGCGGCCTCGCGACGCACGAGGACGTGACCGTCACCGTCAGCCCGTAAGTGGAAGCGCGCCCCATGCTGAGCAGCTTCCTGTCGTGGTGGCGCGGCGCGGCCGATCCGGATGATGCCCGGCCCGATGGCGAGGACGCTGGACGACGGCGAGCCAGGCCGCCGGCCGAGTACCTGTTCGGAGCCCACCCTGAAGTCGGCAGGTATGGAGGCAGCAAGCCGACCGACGGCTCCCACGATAGCGGAGACGGCGGCGGCTTCGGCGGAAACGGCGGCGGGGCAGACGGTTAACGCCAGTCTCATTCCCGGCGGGCGATGGCCTCCGCGTGGACATCCTCCGCGGGGAACACGTCATCGGGGTTGGCTTCGTACGCCGCCCAGCGTTCCTCGATCAGAGTCTTCTGAGCCTCGGTGAGCGGCGGCAGGCCTTCCTCCAGGAGCGCATCGATCAGTTCGATGCGCTCCTGGGGAGGAAGGGCCAGGGCGTGCCGCTGAGTTCGGCGCTGGTCACGACATTCAGTGTCGCTCGGTTCCGGCTACTCCTCCCGGTGCGGCATCAGCTCCCAGTAGAGGTGCCCGCCGGCGAGGACGCCGTCCTCGTTCTCGCTCGGCCGGCCGCCCAGGCGCAGGACGTCGCCATCCAACTGGTAGAGACGCTCGGCGTCAGTCACCCCGGTGGTCGGCCGTGACCTGCCCTCCTGGTGGTGGACGACGTATATCGGGTCGGCGTCCTCGTGGACGGTGAAGCGCCCGAAGTACCCGCCGTAGGTCCGGTAGGCGGCCATGGACTCTTCCGGCGTCGGGGTGTCGCCCGCGTACGGAGTGCGACCCTCGCGCGCCATCAGGTGCACCATCATGTGGCCGGTCGGCGTGTAGAGAATGACCGAGCCGGCGCGGTCTTCGTTCCGCTCGCCGGACTCGACCGGTTCCCCGTCCTGCACCGTATACCGGGTGGTGTACAGCAGCTCGCGGTGCCCGAGGAAGCGCTGCGCCTCCTCCGAGAGTTCCACATCGGGCAGACGCTGCCAGACGACCTGGCGGTTGGCGTCGTGCTTCATCCCGGTTTCGGACGCCGGGGTGAGGATGAGCTTGTCGTCGACGAGGTCGTAGTAGCGCTTGGCGTCCACCTCGCCACCGGGGTTGATCTGCCCGGTGCGGTGGTGGATCAGGTACCCGCCGTCCTCGTCCTCGTGGACGGAGAAGGGACCGTAGTACCCGGTGTAGCCCTGCAGTGCCGTCTGCACCTCCTCCGGGGTCGGATTGCTGTCGTCGGCGAAGGGCTCGCGGTCGAGGGGCATGACGTTGACCGCCATGTAGCCCCGGTCGCTGTAGGTGATGTAGCCGAGCGAGTTGAAGTCCTCCACCGGGACGTACTCGCCGTTCTCGTCCTTCACGTTGCGTCCGATGAGCTCGTACGTCCCGACGAAGGGGTCGCGCGGGCTTGCGGCATCGACGGCCGCTTCCTCGGCGGCCGGGGCGGGTGTCTCGGCGCATCCGCCGAGCACGAAGGGCAATCCGACGACGGCGACGACGAGGGCGATTCTCAGGTTCCGCATCTGCTTCTCCTTCGTTCGCGTGGTGACTCGACTCGGTCTCTCGGCTACGGCGCGTTGGCGCCGGCCGTATCTGTCTCCGGTTGCGCGAATACGAATAGCGCCGCCGCCCGGTCCGGCGGATTCCGGATCTCCGGCGCGAGCACCGAGTAGGCCCGCGTCAGGTACCCGCCGCTACCGACGATTACCGCGACGTACTGCCGCCCGTCGACGGCATAGGTGATCGGCGGGGCGTTGGGGACCTCGGTGAGTCGGGTAGCCCAGAGCCGGTCGCCGGTGGCGGCGTCGTAGGCGCTGATGCGCCGGTCGAGCGATCCGGCGAAGACCAGGCCGCCGCCAGTGGCGAGCGCGGCGGTGGTCTGCGGCGCGCGCTGGCGCGAGATCCACGCGGTCTCCCCGGTGGCCAGGTTGATCGCTTCCAGCCGTCCGTACTGCCCGTCGCTCTCCGGCCGCGGCCGGACCGTCCAGCGCACGCCGGTGGTCAGGCTGCCGCGCTCGTCCTCGCCGACCGGCACCAGATCCATGCACGCCTCGATGATCGGCACGTAGGCGATGTTCGTCCGCGGGTCGTAGGCGGTGGGCGCCCAACTCCGGCCCCCGCCGACGTGCGGGCAGAGCCGCTTGGTCTCGCCGTCGCCCGGTATCAGCGTCGGATCCTGGGTCTTGCGGCCCGTGACCGGATCGATGTGGGTGATGCCGGTCTGCAGGCCCAAATCGATAGACGAGACGTACTGGCCGGTCGCCGTCTCGACGAAATCAAAGATAGCCTGCTTGCCGACAGTGACGACGACGCTCTTCGGCTCTCCGTCGAAGGGCAACTCCGCGACCTGCCGCTCGAAGGCCCAGTCCAGGTCCCACTGTCCGTTCGCCTGGTGCTGGAAGTGCCAGGCGAGCTCGCCCGTGTCGGGATTCAGCGCGAGCGTGGCGTCCAGATACAACCCGTCGTTGTTCGTGCCGGGAGGTCCGACCGGATCGCGCAACGGAGCCGTGTCGTAGGTGTTGCCGGTCCCGAAGAACGCCAGGTTGTTGACCGGGTCGTAGCTGCCGGGGATCCATACCGACGCGCCGTTGCGCTCGACGTGCGGGATGCCGTTCCAGGTGTGGCCGCCCGGATCGTCCGGTCCCGGGATGGTCCCGAAGCGCCACGCCTCCTCGCCGGTCTCCGCGTCGAGGGCGACGATGTAGTTGCCGCCTTCGTGGCGGCCCATGGTTCCGACCATCACCTTGCCGCGCGCCACCAGCGTGCCGCCGGTCATCCGCAGGCCGGCGTCGAGGTCGCCGACCTGGGTGTCCCAGACGACGTCGCCGGTCTTCGCGTCGAGGGCGACCACGTGGGCGTCGGAAGTCGGCACGAAGAGCCGGTCGCCGTAGATCGACATCCCCCGCTTCAAGCTCGGGGAAGCGTCGCGGGGGAGGCGCCGGGAGTACTGCCAGAGGAAGTCCCCGTTCGCCGCGTTAAGGGCCTGGACCCGATCGCCGTAGCCGTGCACGAACAGCACGCCGTCGTGCACGATCGGCGTCGACTCGTTCGGACCCTGGGGCAGCGCCCAGGACCAGGCGACCCGCAGGTCATGGACGTTGTTCCTGTCGATCTGGTCGAGCGGACTGAAGCCGTAGGCGCCGTACGTCCGCCGCCACAGCAGCCAGTCTTCGGCCGGCGGATCGTGCAGCGCCTCGTCGGTGACGGGCTGCATGGCGTCCAGCGGGTTCCAGGGGGCCGGCCACGGCGGCAGGGACGCGCCGGGAGCGAGGCCGCCTCCCTGCGAGCTCCATCCGGGCGACAGGCCGGCCATCAGGTCCGGATCCGACGGCAGGGCCACGGCGCTCGCCTCCACGCCGTTCTCCTGCAGCATCAATGCCACCAGCGCGGTATAGGTCGCGTCGTCGAGCGAGCCCGGCAGGTCCTGCGGCATGGTCTCGGCGGTCAGCCGGTACAGCGCCTCGACCGTGCGGGGAAGCCACGTCTCGCGGAAGACGGCGCCCCGGAGCGGCGGGGCGAACGCGCCGTCGTCCAGGTTGGCGCCGTGGCACACCGCGCAGTACTGCCGGTAGGCGGCGAATCCCGCATCCGCCTGCTCTGCCGTGTAGCTGGCCGGCTCGCGCCGCTGTTGCTGCTGGCCCCGGGCATCCGAAGGGACGGACGCGAGCACGACGAGTGTGCCCAGCCAGACCGCCATGAACCGCGCGATGGCGGTGGGATGACTTCGATCCTGTGCGCCCATAGACGCGACCTCCTGTTGGCTCGGCCCGCGTACCGGTCGCGTGCGCGCCTTGCCACGCGGGCGCCTCGCCGCTCTCGTTGCAGCGCTGGGTTCCACTATGGAACACAGGGCGCCGTCTCGAACGCCTTTATACACCCATCCGGGACCGGCGGCGTCCGCTTTTCGTCATCCGGCGGCGTACACGGCTTCCAGCCCCCGGACCAGGAGGTCGGGTTCGAAGCCGTGGGGAGTATCGACGGCGTGCGTGGGCGAGACGCGGAGGGCCCTGGCCAACTCGTCGACGTTGCCCCAGGGCACGAGCAGCTCACCGCCGGGATGCCACTCGCGCACCCCGCCGCTGTCCCAGGCGGCGACCGGCGTGCCCAGAGTCAGCGCCTCCAGCCCGACGAGGCCGAACGGCTCCTGCCAGCGCGAGGGCATCACGACCGCGGCGGCGCGCCGATAGGCCGCCGAGAGACGCCGGCGATCGAGCCAGCCCATGACCTCGATGCCCTCATCCTCGACCTTGCGACGCAACGGTCCGGTTCCTGCTACGACCAGGGGCAGCTCCAACCCGGAGCGGCGCCAGGCATCGATCGCGTCGCGGATGCCCTTGGCCTCGACCACACGCCCCACGAAGAGAACGCAGAGGGGACCGTCGGCGCGCGCCTCGAGGTCGAGACGGTACGTAACCGGGGGAACCACCGTGATCCGCTCCGCCGGAACACCCACCTGCATCAGCTCGCGCTGCATGTAGGCCGACAGCACGGTCAGCCGCATGCGCTTCAACGGTTCCAGTCGCTCCGCCATAAGCGCGAGCATGTCTTCGAAGTAGGTCGGGTCGTCGAAGCAGTCGGCGCAGACCGTGCGGTCCATCGCGTCGCCGCATGCCTGGCCGTCCGCCTTCCACTTCCCCCGTCCCGGACAAAAGAAGCGGTGATCCTGGACCGTCATCACCGCGTCGCGGTCCGCCGCCCACTCCAGCACCGCCGGGTTCACCACGTTGTGCACGTGCACCCGATCGGGACGCAGGCGCGCCAGCAACGGATCGAGTGCCGCGCCCGCGCGTGTCCGGGAGTCGAGTCCCGGTACTACGTCTACCGGGCAAGGAGGAGGCGCCACGCCGTCGTCGCGACCCACGGCGAGGTGCAGCTCGTGACGGCCCGACAACGCATCGAGCAGCCCGAGCAGGGCCAGATCGGCACCCCCGCGGTCGCTGAGCCGGTCTGCGACGTGGAGGATCCGCACGCTCGTAATGTAACCTTGGCGATGGTACCGAGCAGAGTGCGCCGGGGCGCGAGAGGAGGACTGGCATGAGCGGGAAGCTGCGGGATCGTTTGCGCGTCGGATTGTTGATGGGCATGGTCGCGACGGTCGCGTTCGTCTGGATCGGCCAGCAGACGCCGTCCGGCCAGGAGAATCCGTTCACCGGGACCTCGTTCCGCCTCGAGGCGGGTGACGTGCGGGTGTCGTCGCGCGGGTTCGAGGCCGGCGCCCGCACGCACTGGCACACGCACAGCCAGCAGTTGCTGTTCGTGAAGGAGGGCGGCCTGCGCTACCAGGTCGAGGGCCAGCCGGTCCGCGACATCGGCCTGCACGAGACCGCGCACCTGCCGCGCGGCGTCCGCCACTGGCATGGCGCGACGCCCGACGAGGCGCTGACGCATGTCTCGATCACGTTTCCGAACGAGGACGGGGAGCACCTGACCATCGAGTGGATGGAGCCGGTCACCGACGACGTGTACGGGAGCGGCGCGGGGCAGTAGAGGACGTGTGCTGTCCGGAGGGGCTCCTGACTGTCGCGGCCGGCGCCGTAGCCGACCGCGGCAGTTCTGCTCCTGTTGATTTGGACGCACCGGCCCGGGGAGAGTCCGGCGTGGCTTCGCTCCGGACTGGTGGAGCGATCGTAGGAGACTCGCCAGCGGGTCGCTATCGCTCGGTCCGTTCCAGCACGTCCCGCGCGTCGCCGATCCGCTCCAGGCAGAGCCGGTCGATCAGATCCAGCGCGCGCGATGTCCAGGCGTCGTTCCGGTGCTGGTGGTAGGCACGGAACGCGAGCGTCGCGACGGTGAGGGCCTGCGCGTGACGCTCGCTGCGCGGGTCGCGCGCCTCGTCTCCGAGACGGTCCAGGAACTTCTCGCAGACCGTGCAGGCGGCGCCGGGCAGCCGCTCCCGAGTTGCTTCCAGAGGCTGCAGGATCGACGCCGGATCGTCCAGAAACGCCTTGCTCGTGCAGAACGCTTCGATCACGCGGCCGTGGGCGTCGAGCGGTCCGTCCTGCACTTGCCGGAAGCAGGCCGCCGCCTGACGGCGCACGCGGGCATCTTCATCGTTGAATAATGCCGTGAGCGTCGTCGCGGACCAGGCTCGGTACTCGGGTATCGCCAGGTTGGCGGCGGCGACGTGGGCCACGCCCAGGCGGTGCGCGGGACCGCCGCGCATGGCGTCGGCCGCCAGGTCCGCGGCGCTGCGATGGTCGCGCTGTGCGCTCATCGCGGCCACCGCGGGTTGCGCGGCGCCCTCCGGCACATTCGCGGCGCCGGCGTGCTCCAGGGCCGCGAGGCTCGCCAGCCGGGCGCCGGCCTCGCAGACCTCGGGCTCGGAAGAACCGAGCATGCGTTCGACGACCGGCCGCACGTCGCCGAACCGGTCACGCAGGCTGTCGCGAACGAAACGATAGACCTGCGGCGCGGCGAGCAGATCGTCCTCGGACAGGTTCATGTTCAGAAACAGCCGCATGCCGAGCGCTGAATCGCGGTCGCTCACCGCCCGGAGCGTCTCGGCCGTACAGGCCCGCACGGACGCGCTGGGATCGTGGATCAGCCGGTCGAGAGTCGTCCGGCACCGCTTCAGGTAGCCGGCGTCCCGGGTTACGAGGCGGCGCACCGCGTCGGCCGCGCTCCCGCGCGCGGTGTCGCTCGCGAGGTCTTCCGCCTGCCACGTCCGCGCGACGGGATCCTCGTGTTCGGTGGCGAGCCAGTGCAGCATGCGGACGGCATCGTTCGGCAGTGGATCCGCGATGCCGCCCAGGACCTCGGCAATCGATTGTCCGCAGGGCCCCGGCGACTCCTCGAAGGCCTTGCGACAGACCCGCAGCTTGAGATCGGATTCGACCGCAGCGGTCCGCAGGCCGGCCAGCGTCCGGTCCAGATAGACGGGGTGCGCGTCGGCAGACAACTTCAGTGCGAGCCGCGCGAAGCGATCCGGATCTTCTCCGGCGCGGGCCGCCAGGCGATTCGCCAGCTCCCAGGCGCCGCCCTTCAACTCGGCCGAGGTGGGCATGGCGGCCTTCGAGCGGTGCCTGGCGATGGCGCTCAGCCATTGCTCGTCGGTCATGGCGTCCGCGGCGGCCGGGTCGAGCGTCGACTCGGCCGAATCGACCGCGATCTCCTGCGAACCGCTGTCCGGCTGTCCGAATCTGCCTTCCAGGCCCTGCACTTCCTGCTGCGCGCGGGCGCTGCGCAGGTCCGGAGGAATCGCCGAGAGCAGGGTGAAGCGCGCCCGTCCCGCCTGGCGGAATCCGCGGAGCCCGCGTTCATCGGGAGCGACATGCTCCAGCAGCAGGCGCTCCAGCCGCTGGCGACTCGCGGGGGAGCAGACGGGTGCGGTGGCCCTGATCGTCTCCGCCGCGTACCACTGTGGACTGTCGGAGAATCCGCACTGGAAGCGCCAGGGCTCGTCGCACAGCAACGCGATCGCTTCCTCGGCGTGGCGCGCGGCGCCGCCGCGATAGAGAGCCAGCAGCAACTGATTGGCGACATGCGTGTCGCGCTGCCGCAGGTCGGCAACCGTGGCCTGGAGGTCGGAGTCGGGGTCTCCCGCAAGCGCGGCCAACGCCGCGGACAGCCCCGCGAGACACGCGTGGTCGACCTCCAGATACTCCGTCCTGGCGACGATCGGCCACACCGCATCGTGTCGGGGCGGTTTCGCTCCGGTCACCGTGGCGTCCGAGATGTCGAGTACCGGAGCCAGGGCGTGCTGCACGAAGGCGGCGGGGGCCCGGTCCGCGGCATGTCGAAACAGCCGGACCGCATCGTCGTCATAGCCGGGCAATTCGCGGCTGCCCGTGTCCTCGCCGGCGGCGCGCATGACCGAGAGGCGGCGGCGGAGCCGGTGGGCCAGGACTTCCGGCACCCATTCGGGACGGCGCTCTCCCAGGCCCGTGAGCATGCTCCAGAACGTCCCGTTCGCCACGTCGCGGCGGCGGGCGTCGTCCAGCGTGCCGTTGTCGATCAAATGCAGGAAGAGATCGAACAGACGGCGGCTTGCATGGTGGTCGGCCGATTCCATGAAGAGCTGCAGCCGCGCCGGCCATCGGCCGCCGAGATCGGCATACGGCTCGAGCAGCGCCGCCACCGGATCCGGCGCGTCCGTATCGTGACGGCCCAGGTAGCGCAACGCGGCGGAGACGAGCCGGTCGTTGTCGGAAGCGAGCCAGCCTTCGATGACGCTGCGCCGATCGGCGAAGGCGAACCACGACCGGGATTCGAAGAACCGGCGCCAGGCGATTGCCGACAACCCGTCCGGGGGCGTCGATTCCCCCTCCAGGGCCTGCAACGTGGGACCGAGCCACCGTTCCCAGAGGGTCCATTCCTGCTCGGTCGGGTCCGGGGCTTCGGCCAGGATCGTGAACGCCAGGTCCTTGATGTGGGAGCGGACGCTCTGGTGTGCGAGCAGGGCTCCGAGTTCCCGCACGTACAGCGCCGGATCCGCGTCCCGGAGGTAGGACAGCGTCCGCCTGACCCGGGCACGGCGGGCCAGATGCTGTTCCGAGCCGGTGAGCCAGGCGATCAGTGACTCCCGCCGGTTGAACCACACTCGTGCCGCGAAGTAGTCGGAAAGGGCTTCGTGCCCGAACCCGTAGCGCCGCCCGTCGGCGCTGACGACGCCTTCGGCCTCCAGGCGCCGCAGGTACGCGGGGGAGACCTCGTCCAGCCGCTCCCGCGGCGCGGTCGGCTGCCGGGTTGCGTCCATCTCTTCGCACAGGGTCCTGACGGCCGTCATCCACTCGTCCGGCAGCGGCGCGGCCCGCTTCGCCACCGCCTGCCGCTTGCTGGTCCAGTAGCGGTCGAACAGGGCCGTTGCCGTAGCGAACGCCGGTGCGCTCGACCCCTCCGCGCCGCCCTCGAGGAACAGGGCCAGGTGCAATGGAAGCCGAAGGATCTCCACCTGCCGCGTTGAGAACGATGCGGTATCGAAGCCGGCGTCGTTCAGGATGCGCCCGACCTCGTCGCGCGCGAGCTCCGCGACCTCGACCTGCGCCGCCGGCGCGGGCACGAGCCGCCGCAGGCGGGGGTCGTTCCGCCAATCGAAGGCGCGGCAGACGACCACGGTGTGCAGCGTCGCCCGCGCCGCGGTACCGCGCGTTTCGTGCACGAGCCGCTCCACCAGAGCGGCGGGATCGGAATCGGAGCCGGCCAGCGCGTTCGCCGCATCCAACTGATCGACGACGAGGACGCCGGGGCGTCCCGCCGCCCGGGCCGCTTCCGCGAGCACCAGGACGGGGGATTCTTCGAGCTCGAGGCGGCGCCCGAGGTCCGCCGGGGTTGCAACCGCCGGCACGTGGTCGATGCGGAAGGCCAGCACGGGCATGCCCTGCTCGCGCAGCGCGTCGATCACCCCGACCACGCACGCGGTCTTGCCGGCGCCGGCGGGCCCTGTCAGTACGTTCTCGCCGGCGGGTCCCTCCAGTCTGGTTCTCAGCGTGGCCGCTGCTTCCCGGGGCAGTACCGCTCCCCGGATGAGCCTTCGTCGCGCACCGTTCAGGTAGCGGTCCGTCGCCGCGGCCGCCGCGCCGGCCGCGTGGTCCGGATCGTTCAGCCGCCGGGGGCGAGAGCCGCTCCGGGCGAGTCTGTCGACGAGTTGCCGGCGGGTGAGCGTGCGCTGCGGCGAGTCCGCGAGGATATCGAGCAAAGCGGACTGCACGCGGTTGGGATCCGCCGCGAAGAGCGCCTGCAGTCCCCATCGCACGCCACTCTCGAGTTCCCCTTCGTGGGCCGTGCGCACGTCAATCCGCCGCAGGCGATCCAGCGCGGCGGGAGCTTCGCAGGCCCAGCACCGGAGAAGCCGCGCGAAACCCTCTCTCCGGGTGCGGGTGGCCCGCCAGACGCGTTCGAACACGTCCGCGTCTTCCGCGTCCCGCGCCGCGTCGCACAGTTCGCGCAGCTCCGGCGCATCGCTGTCCGATGCGAATACCGACCGATCGTCATTGCCCGCCAACTCGTCGCCGATGGACTGCAGCAGTCGATCCGCGCCGGCCTCGAGCGCAGCCAGACTCCACGCGCCGTTCGGGCGGCCGCGCCGCACGCGATGAAACTCGCGGCGTGTGTCCGCAGTCACGACCAGGTCGGCCCGACCGCTGCCGAGGGTCTCGATGCCGAGCGTTTCCGTGGCGCCGTGGAGCAGGCGCACGCATTCGGCAAGCGTCCACCACTGCTCGTAGCGAGCAGTGGTGGGGTCGGCGGGGCCGCCCGGTCTATTCATGGCGTGAAACGGCTACGTGCAATCCCGAATAGGTACACTTGACCGTCACCGGCGACCCGGTCGAGATGGGGTGGCGAGACTCCGCTGCGGCCGTTGCCCCTGCGCTGTCGAGGTCATTCAGACGAACCATGACACCAACTGTACCGCACGTGTTCGGACATACCGCGTCGCAACGCAACCTGGGCGTTGTGGCCGCCGGGATCCTGCTGGCGGCGCTGGCGGGCCTCGATGCGCCGGAACTGGCGGCGCAGGCGGGTACGACGACCGGCGTCATCCGCGGCACGGTGCGCGACCCGGCGGGCGATCCGGTGCCGGGGACGGTGATCGTCATCCGGAACCGGGAAACCGATCTGCTGACGACGGTGGAGACGGCGTCCTCCGGCACTTTCGTGCGCACGCTGCTGCCGCCCGGCATGTACGACCTGACGGTCGCGCCGTCTACGGCCGGATTCGGAACCGAGCGTATCGAGGGCGCCGTTCTGCGGGTCGGTGGGGTGCTAGACCTGGATGTCGAGCTGCGCATCGTGGTGGCCGAGACGGTGACCGTCGTCAGCGAGGCGCCGCGCGTCATCGACACCACGGACGTCACGCGCTCGCAGCGCATCCAGGAGGATGTGGTCGATGCGCTGCCGAGCGACGGCCGCAATTTTCTGAATCTGGCCCTGCTGACGCCTGGCGCGTCGATTTCGCAAGGGCCGGACGGCGACGAGCTGAACATCAGCGGCCAGCGCGGCATCTTCAACAACTTCATCGTCGATGGGGCCGACTTCAACAATCCCTTCTTCGGCGAGCAGCGGGGTGGGCAGCGGCCCGCGTTCACCTTCAACCAGGACGCCATCGAGGACCTGGTGGTGGTGAACCAGGGCGCCACCGCGGAGTTCGGGCGTTCGGCCGGCGGCTTCGTCAACGTGATCACCAAGTCGGGGACGAACGACCTGAGCGGCTCGGCGCACTACTTCGGACAGTGGGACGAGATGGCGGCGCCGTTTCCGGCGGCGCGGGGCGGTGGGAAGCCCGACTTCGGTCGGAACCAGGCCGGCGCCACGCTGGGAGGTCCCCTCGTGCGCGACCGGGCCTTCTTTTTCCTCGCCTACGACCAGCAGGTATCGAACGAGACCAAGCAGGCCGTCCGGCACGTCGTGAACCCGGCGAACCTGGAGCGGCTCGCCAGCTTCCTGCAGGCGCGCTGGCCCGGGCTGTTCGACGACGAGTTCGGGCCGATCCGGCGCACCGACGACGCGCGGTCGCTGCTCGCCAAGCTGGATTTCAACCTCGACGGCCGGCACCAGGCCTCGTTCAAGTACAACTACACGTGGGCGGAGCAGGTGAACGGCACCTTCGACGTCGACGCCTGGGGGGCGTCGATGAACGGGATCGAGGGAGACGAATCACACGCGTTCAACGGCAGCCTGCGCTCCCTTCTCACCAACGCGCTCTCCAACGAGCTGCGCATCCAGTGGGCGCGCGAGGACAGGCCCCGCTGGTACGAGGGGCCGCTGCTGCCCGGCGCGCGCACCGCCGGCCCGCCGCAGTTCGACCGGCTGGGCGGGCGTCCGTTCCCCGACATCGCCATGGATTTCGCCGACGGGTTCCGGATCGGGCTGCCGTTCTTCCTCCCGATCGACCCGGCGTTCGACACCCGGCTGCAGGTGGTCGACAACGTGTCTTTCGCCACCGGCAACCACCTGTTCAAGGCGGGGCTGGAGTACAACCGGACCGGTGTCGAGCAGCAGTTCATCGGTTTCGCGAACGGACGCTACGTCTTCGACTCGGTCGACGGTTTCATGGGCTTCGTTACCCAGGGCAACCGCTTCGTCACCTGCTCCGATGGATCGTCCAGCGCCCTCGGCGTCTGCCCGCCGGGGACCGGCGTCGCCGGGCCGGTGCTTCTCTACCTGCAGTCGGCGACCGTCCCCGGCGTGCCGGCCGAGCAGCTCGGCCTGCAGGCGTTCCAGGTCCACGAGCTGGGCGCGTTCCTGCAGGACACCTGGCATCCGCACGACCGGGTCACGCTGGACCTCGGGCTCCGCTGGGAGGGAACCTGGCATCCCACGATGTTCGTCGAGCCGGAGGACACCTTCTTCGCGCCCTATCTCGATGATCCCCGGTTCCCTTCCGACGGCCGCATTCCGCACGATCTCGACAACTTCCAGCCGCGGGTCGGGCTGGCCTGGGATGTCGCTGGCGACGGCCGCACCGTGGTGCGCGCCAACGGGGGATCGTACGTGGCCCGCATCCCGATGCTGGTCTTCGCCCAGCACCGGTCGACCAACGGGGCCTTCCAGCAGACCCTTTTCCGCAGCAGCGCCGCCGCTGCGGCCCTCGGTCCGGTGCCCGCCATCGACGAGCTGATCGACGCGTCGGCAGCGCCGCCGTTCCTGCCCGACATCCAGGTCGCCGACCGCAACCTGGAGCTGCCGCGCACCTGGTCGTTCAGCACCGGCCTCGACCGCGACCTCGGGCGGGGCGTGGCGGCCAGCGCCGCCTTCGTCCACGCGCGGACCGACGACCTCTTCCGCTTCGTCAACCGCAACGATTCCGTGTTCGGCGCGCCGTTCGGCATCGGCACCCACCCGTCCGGGGGCGGCATCAACGCGCTGACGGTGGCCGAGAGCAGCGCGCGGTCGCGGTACCACGGGCTGACGCTCGGGCTGCGCGGGCGGGGCGCGGTCCGCAACCGGCCGCTCACTTTCGAAACCCACTACACGCTCGCCTTCGACCGCTCGGACGACGACAACGAGCGCGACCCGTTCGTCCTCCGCTACGCCAATGCCGGCAACCTCGCCCCGGAGTACGGCTGGTCGGACCGCGACCGCCGCCACCAGGTGAGCGGTTACCTGCTGGCCACGCTGCCGGGCGAGCTGCAATTGAACAACGTCGTGCGGTACCTGTCGGCACCTCCGGTCTCCGAGCAGTGCGCCAACCGGGGCCTGCGGGCCGCGCAGCCGTCGGACCGCATCTGCGCGGACGGCACCATCCTGACCCGCAACACCCTGCGGCGCGACAACAGCTTCTTTACGTGGGACGTCCGCATCTCGCGCCGGTTCATGCTCCGCAACGGCACGGTCATCGAGCCGATCCTGGAGGTCTTCAACCTGACCAACGCGGACAATTACGTGGACACCGCGGTCGGATCGCTGCTGTTCAACTTCGATGGGACGTTGCGCAGCGGATTGGGCGATACGCGGCGGGGGCAGGCGGGGCTGAGCGTGCGGTTCTGAGGGTGTTGGCCGGGCGCCTACGCCGACGGGTCTCGCTCGCCGAGTGACAGCTTGGCGACCGTCTCTTCGTCCTCGAGCTGCGCCGCCAGCGCCAGTGCCTTGTCGAGGTCGACTCGCGGCTGTCCCATGGCAACGGTTCGTTGCTTGAAGGGTCGTAATCGCGTCGGGATGGAATCGTCGCTTCCCACGGAGTCATTATCGCATCGGTACGGCGTGCGACGGTCGCTCCCTGTGCCAGCCCCGCTCCCGACGTGGTATAAGCGTCTGCGGATACCGGTCGGACGCTGCCGCCGGACTTCGATGGACACGAGCACCTACGTCAGGCCGTCTCGGGAGACCGCGCTGGATCTGGCGCGGGAATCCGACCTGCCAGCCCTGATGCGGCGCGCCGCGAAGTTGCGGGACGCCCGGTTCGGGCGCCCCGTGAGCTACTCGCGCAAGGTGTTCATCCCGCTGACGAAGCTGTGCCGGGACGTGTGCCACTACTGCACGTTCGCCCAGCCGCCGCGGCCCGGCGAGCGGGCGTTCATGACGCTCGACGAGGTGGTCGAGGTGGCGCGCCGCGGCGCCGAGGCGGGCTGCAAGGAAGCGCTCTTCACGCTGGGGGACAAGCCCGAGCTGAGATATCCGCAGGCCCGCGCCGAGCTCGACACGCTCGGCTATCCGACGACGATCGCCTACCTGGCGGCGGCGGCCCGTGCCGTGTTCGACGCCACCGGACTGTTGCCGCACGCCAACCCCGGCGTGGTCACGCGCGACGAGCTGCTCGCGCTGCGCGACGTGTGCCCGTCGCAGGGGATGATGCTGGAGAGCGTCTCCCGGCGGCTGCTGGAGCCCGGACAGGTCCACCACGGCTCGCCCGACAAGGACCCGGACGCGCGCCTGGCGACGCTGCGGATGGCGGGTGAGCTGGCGATTCCCTACACGTCCGGCATCCTGATCGGCATCGGCGAGACCCGCGAGGAGCGCATCGAATCGTTCCTTGCGTTGCGCGATCTCCACGACGCGTACGGACACCTCCAGGAGATCATCGTCCAGAACTTCCGGGCCAAGCCGGACACCCGGATGGCGCGGGCCCCCGAGCCGCCGCTCGAGGATCTGCAGTGGACGATCGCTTGCGCGCGGTTGATCTTCGGCCCCGACATGGCGATTCAGGCGCCGCCCAACCTGACTCCGGACCGTTTCGGCGCCCTGATCCGGGCCGGCATCAACGACTGGGGCGGGGTGTCGCCGGTGACGCCGGACCACGTCAATCCCGAGGCGCCGTGGCCGCACCTGGAGGCGCTGGCGCGGGAGACCGAGCGCGAAGGCAAGGTGCTGACCGAGCGGCTGACGGTCTACCCGTCCTATGTGAGGGGGCTCGACGCGTGGGTGTCGGAGCCGCTTCGGCCCGCCGTATGGCAGGGCTCCGACGCCGAGGGATTCGCCCGCGAGAGCGCCTGGTCACCCGGTGACCCCGACGCGGTTCTGCCGGCGCCGCTGTTGGAACGCCTCGAGGAGACGACCCCGCCGGCGCCGACCGTGACGGTGCGGGCGCTGTGCGCGAAAGCGGCGCGCGGTGACGGGCTGGACGAATCGGAGATCGCCGCACTCTTCTCGGCGCGGGGCGACGATCTCGTGGCCGTGGTGCGTGCGGCCGACGCGCTGCGGCGCGAGGTCAACGGCGACGAGGTCACCTACGTCGTCAACCGCAACATCAACTACACCAACGTCTGCTACTTCAAGTGTCAGTTCTGCGCCTTTTCGAAGGGCAAGCTGAGCGAGAACCTGCGGGGCGCACCCTACGACCTCGATCTCGACGAGATCGCCCGCCGGAGCGCGGAGGCGTGGGAGCGCGGCGCTACGGAAGTCTGCATGCAGGGCGGTATCCATCCCGAGTACACGGGGGCCACCTATCTGGACATCTGCCGGACGGTCAAGGCGGCCGTGCCGGAGATGCACGTGCACGCCTTCTCGCCGCTGGAGGTCTGGCAGGGCTCGGCCACCCTCGGCGTCTCACTGGAGACGTTCCTGCGGCAACTGAAGGCGGTCGGGCTGGGAACATTGCCGGGAACCGCGGCCGAGGTGCTCCACGACGAGGTCCGGCGCGACCTGTGCCCCGACAAGTTGACGGCGGGGCAATGGCTCGAGGTGATGGAGACGGCGCACCGGGTCGGATTCCGGACCACCGCGACCATCATGTACGGCCACATCGACCGGCCCCGCCACTGGGTGCGGCACCTGGCGAGCATCCGCGCGCTGCAGGCGCGCACCGGCGGGTTCACCGAGTTCGTGCCCCTGCCGTTCGTGCACATGGAGGCGCCCATCTACCGCAAGGGGAAGGCGCGCCGCGGCCCGACGTTCCGCGAGTCGTTGCTGATGCACGCGGTCGCACGGCTGGCGCTGCACCCGCTGGTGACGAACATCCAGGCGTCGTGGGTGAAGATGGGGCCCCGGGGCGTGCACGCGTGCCTGAACGCGGGAGTGAACGACCTGGGCGGCACGCTGATGAACGAGAGCATCACGCGGGCCGCCGGCGCGGGGTTCGGACAGGAACTGTCGCCGGAGCGGATGGAGGCCGTGATCTGCGGGGCCGGCCGCACCCCGAGGCAACGATCCACCACGTACGGAGAGCCGACCGCCGCCCAGGTAGCCCGGTCGTTTCAGGCAGCGGACCTGCGTCCGGTGGTCCTGAGCCCGAGTCCCGCCTGGACGCGCGAAGGGGAGCGGCCGGCGCTGGTCCGTCCCGGACTCGACGCCGACGTTGGGGAGAACGGTTCACCGGAAGAGGCAATGAGACAGAGGGAGGCAAATCGATGAGCACAGACATCCGCGCCCTGCTCGACAAGGCGTTGGCGCGACCGGCCATCAGCGTTCCGGCGGCCCTGGTGGTCGTCCTGGCGGTCGGTTTCTATGCGTGGTCGGCCACCTGTCCATGCGACCGCACGCCGGGGGCCGTTCTGTTCGGCGCCGAGCACGAGGAGCCGGTGAGCGACTGGACGTTCGCGAACCAGGTGACCCTGTGCCAGATCCAGATCCGCGCCGGGTTGCTGCCGCACTCCATCAACCTGAATTGCTTCGCCACCGGGAGCGGCGACCTGTACCTGAGCTGCTCGAACTGCGCCGGCAAGCGCTGGTCCGGCTTCGCGGTCGAGGACGGCACGGCGTGGCTGCGCCTCGAAGGCACCGTCTACCCCGTCCAACTGACGCGGGCGATGGATCCCGGCGAGCTCGACACGGCGTGGGAGGCCAGGCTGGACAAGCTGCACTCGCTGGAGGAGCCGGCCAACCCGCCCGTGCCGCTCGGGACGCCGCGGCCGGACGGCTGGTGGTCGTTCCGCGTGGTATCGCGCAGCTAGGAGCTTGCGCCGCAGAACGCAGCGAAGCGGAGTTCTGAGACGCAAGGTTATGGAGCGGGGGGGATGGGCCGAAACGGCGAGCCAGCGAGGCGTTTCGGGGCGCTAGGAATCCGAGCCACGCGATGCCGGACTGACGGCGCGAGGAGACGTGCCATGAAGAGGACGATAGCCGCGGTTATCGCGGGGGTGTTCGCGACCTTGGTCGCGATGCCGGCCGCCGGACAGGCGGTGTGGGAGGAGACACCGATCGAGCAGGGCGGGGTGCAGTTTCGGCTGAGCAATCACGAGGGCGCCGCGATTCTGCTCCAGTGCCTGGCCCAGGGGATCGGCGCGGGGTTCGCGCTCCCGGCACCGCTCGGCCCGACGGAACGGGCGCTGGTGCACGCTGTCCCCGGCGGGCGGCGCAACGTGGCGGTCACGCCGCTCGCTGAACGGGTGGTGCGGATCGACAGAAGCGGCGAGCTCGACTTTGTGTTGGATCTACTGCGCACCTCGGCGCGTCTCGTCTTGCGGATATCCGATCAGCAGGCGTCTTTCGATGTATTCGGCAGCCAGTCCATCGTTCATCGGTGCCGCGGGCAGGATGCGCCGCTTCGGGCGCCGCCTACCCCGATCAACCTGTCGTTCAGGACCAGTCTGCAAGTTGTCAACACTGCCGGAAGCATCCCCAGGCCGTAGTCGGGAGCGTGCGCCGCGCTTGCACTTGACATTGCCGGCCAGAGGCTCACAATGGAGCGATCCGGGATGATGGGCGGGATTCTGCCCGGAGCATAGGACTGGAGCATCAGAGGGACCGACCCATGAAGACGCGACACCGTTACGCAGCAGCGGTCGGCGCAGCGCTTGCGCTCTGCGTTGCCGGCGCCACCGTTGCGGCCCAATCGAACGACTGGGAGCCGGGACCCGCCTCGTGGACGGGGGACCTGACCCCGATCACGGCCGCCGACTGGAGCTACGACCGCGCCGAGCACCTGCTGGGCCGGGCCGGATTCAGCGGCACGCCGGAGGACGTCGAGCGGCTGGCGGACATGACGCCGGAAGAGGCGGTCAGCGCGCTGGTCGACTACGACGACATTCCGAACGACCATCTCGAGCCGTTCGAGCACTCGGGTTTCTGGGACGAGACGTTGATGCAGTTCCCGCCGAGCCGGCCCGCCGCTACCGACCGGGCGATGGCGCTCGGCGCGAGCATGGGCATCCGCGTGAAGCCGGAGTTCGTCAACCGCCACATGCAGCCGGTCTCCGACCGCTTCTTCTACTGGCTGCGCGCGACCGCGCTGGAGACCCGCCGCGTAGGCTACTGGTGGGCCGAGCGGATGCTCGACACCAACCGGCCGCTGCAGGAGAAGATGGCGCTGTTCTGGCACGGGCATTTCGCCACGGCCCAGAACAAGGTCCGCGACTACCGCAAGATGCTGCTGCAGATCGACACGTTCGAGCGGCACGCGGCCGGGAACTTCGGCGAGCTGCTCGTCGCCGTCGCGCAGGACCCGGGGATGCTCTACTACCTGGATGCCGGCGTGAACGTGAAGGGGGCCGCCAACGAGAACTTCGCCCGCGAGGTGATGGAGCTGTTCACGATGGGCGTGGGCAACTACTCCGAGATGGACGTGCGCGAGGCGGCGCGGGCATTCACCGGCTGGAACTTCGTCAACCTGGATTTCGTGGTCAACGAGGAGCAGCACGACGACGAGGAGAAGACCTTCCTGGGCCGCACCGGAAACTTCGACGGCGTCGATGTGCTGCACATCATCCTGGAGCAGCCGATCACGGCCGAGTACATCGCCTCGAAGATCTACCGCTTCTTCGTCCGCGAGGATCCGTCGCCGGAACTGCAGGCCGAGCTCGGCGCCGTCTTCCGGGACAACCACTACGAGCTGAAGCCGCTGCTGCGGACCATCTTCCTGTCGCGCGACTTCTATAGCGAGGCGAGCTACGGCGCCCACATCAAGGGCCCGGTCGAGCACGTGGTCACGATGCTGAAGCAGCTCGGCGCCCCCGACGTGCCGGGCGTGCCGGACTTCAACAGCACGACCATCGCCCTGGGCCAGCACCTGCTGAACCCGCCGTCGGTCGCCGGCTGGGCGCAGGGCCGCTCCTGGATCACGCCCGCCCTGCTGCAGGAGCGCGGCAACGTCGCCTTCAACTACCTGTTCCCGAATGTCATCGACTTCCGGGATCCCAGCTTCCTCGCCCGCACCGGGGACGGGGTGGTGGGCGGGCGCCTGCGGAGCGGCTACGACTTCGGCGCCGCCATCTCCATCGACGGCGACCCGAACCAGATGACCGCGTTCGACCTGTCGGCCCTCGAGCGCGACGAGCTGTTCAACACCCGCGTCTCCGGCTACCGCGCCTGGGCCGAGGCGGTGCGCAAGCTCATCCCGACGCCGCGCGGTGCGGCGCAGTTCGACATGACGCGGATGGTCCTGGACTCGGGGGCGGAGACCACCGACGAGGCGGTCGACCACCTGCTGGGACGATTCCTGCGGATGCCGGTGGCGACAGAGCTGCGCGATGCGCTGGTGGAGTTGCTGGAAGGCGAGTTGGGGACCCGGGATCTCGACCGCGCCCGAACCTACCTGGAAGACCCGTTGCGCATGGTGACGCACATCATCATGAGCACGCCGGAGTATCAGATCGACTAGGGGACCGTCCCACGAATTAGAGGTGCATGACCATGACCCTGACCAACCGCGGCAAGAAGCTGTGTGATTCCAGTGGCGTGTCCCGCCGCCAGGCGCTGAAGATCGGCGCCCGCGGCATCGGCCTCGGGCTGCTCGGCAGCGGGCTCGGCCCCCTGCCGCCGCTATTCGGCGCGACCTCGGAGGCGCTGGCCGCCACCGAGGGCAAGATCCTGGTGGTCTTCGAGTGGTTCGGCGGTTACGACGGCCTCAGCACGTTCGTGCCCTATGGCGACGACGAGCTGTACCGGCGGCGGCCGACCATTGGCGTCCGCGAGCAGGACGTCCTCAAGGCGGACGAGCACTTCGGCTTCCAGAAGTCGATGGTGGGCATGCAGCGGCTGTGGGAGGAGGGCAACTGCGCCGTCATCCACGGCTGCGGCTACGAGCAGCCGTCGTTCTCCCACTTCGCCTCCAGCTCGTTCTGGCACACCGGGGCCCCCAACAGCGGGGAGGCGTACGGCTGGTACGGCCGCACCGCCGACGCCCTCGATCCGACCGGGTCGCCCAACTTCCTGGTCAACATCGCGTCGGCGCAGTCGCTGGCCGTGCGGGCGCACGAGCACGTCCCGGTCGTCTTCAACGATCCGGGCTCGTTCCGCCGCGACTATTTTCACCCGCAGAGCCAGTACATCGACAGGCTGGGCAACGGGCAGGCGGCGCGCAGCGACATCCACAAGTTCCTGCTCGACGTCAACCAGAGTGCCCGCGAGGCGTCGGCCCTGGTCAGCCAGGCCTGGGACAACTACACCAGCACCCGCGGCGAGGTGCGTCTGCTCGACCTCGACAAGGTCGTGGCGCTGATCGAGAACGACTTTCCGGCGCGGCTCTACTACGTGCGGTTGCGCAACAGCCTGTTCGACACCCACGTCAACCAGGAGAGCCCGCACAACCGGCAGGTGCAGTACTGCTGCGACGCGGTCTGGGGCTTCTTCGAGGAAATGAAGCGCCTCGGCAAGCAGGACGAGGTGGCCGTGTTCATCCACAGCGAGTTCGGCCGGCGCGTGCCGGAGAACACCAGCCTCGGCACCGATCACGGGACCGCCAACGTCTCGTTCGTGCTCGGCGGCGGGGTCAAGGGCGGCCAGTACGGCAAGCCGGTCAGCCTGACGGACCTTGTGCTCGGCGACAACCTGCAGTACACCACCGACTTCCGGCGGGTGTACGCCACGCTGATCGAGGAGTACCTCGGCTACCGCAAGTCGGAGGGCGTGCTCGGCGACAAGTTCGATACGCTCGGCATGTTCACGTAGAGCCAATGACAAGCGTCCGTAGAGACGCTCCGTCCGGCTGGTGGTAGAGCGGATCGACGGGGCTGGCTTCGGTCAGCCCCTTCTCTTTCGTGGACCTACGCTCTGCCCAGCCGCTCCTGGATCTTCCGCAGCTCCGCGATGTCCAGCAGGTCCTGCGGCCTGCCGGCGCGCTGCTTCATGTAGATGAGGTCGTCGATCGATGCCACGAAGAACGTGCGCCGATCGACGGTCACCTCGACCGCCCGCTGTCTGAGCTCGTCGAACGCATCGCTCTCCGCGACCAGCAGGTCGACTTCCACCCGGCCGTCCGGTGTGTGGAAGTTGAGGGCAAGCATGCCCTTCTCCCGCCGCCAGCGACGAACGTGCTCGACGTCGCGAATGCGTGCGAGCGGCTCTGGAATGCGGGGGCGCGCTCCCAGATTCCAGAGCAGATCGACCGCGGACTGCCAGGACTCCGGCGCCAGGCTGGGCACGACATCGAGATCGAACGTCACGCGCGAACCGCCGTGGAGGACGGCGGCGACTCCACCGACAATCACGAACTCAACGCGATGGTCGTGAAGCGCGTTCAGGATCTCGAGAAAATCGCTCGTCATGCGATTGCTGCTCCGTCCGGGCCCTGCGAAGCAGGGTCAGGTCGCGGGCGCGTTCGCTGAGCATCCGCAGGCGTGCGAGGAACGACCGACTGTCGAGCGGCCCGATAGGGGAGTCGTCGGGGTGGACACCGGTCCAGTCGACGCTACGGTCTTTCGGCGGCCGCATCACCGGCATTGTCCCGACATCGTCGTCCGAACGCAATCGCTACGCTGGGAGCCGTACTCTTGGCGCGGCAGTATAGTCTAGCCGGCGGGCAGGAGGGTGGTGTTGTGCGCATCGCGGTGATGGGAGCCGGGGGCATGGGCGGCTACCTGGGCGCGAAGCTGGCGCGCGGGGGCCATGACGTCGCGCTGATCGCCCGCGGGGCGCACCTGGAGGCGTTGCGGCGTCGCGGGTTGCGCATCAGCGGCGCTGAAACCCTGGAGGTAACCGGACTCCAGGCGACCGATCGTCCCGCGGAGATCGGCGCCGTCGACACGGTGCTGTTCTGCGTGAAGCTCTACGATACCGAGGCCGCCGCAGAGCTGATCCGCCCGTTGCTCGGGCGGGATACCTTCGTGGTCACTGTGCAGAATGGCGTCGAGAGTGCGGCGCGGATCGCCGCGGTCATCGGCCCGGACCGGACGCTGGCGGGCGCCGCCTACTTTCCCGCCAATATCGCGGCGCCGGGAGAGATCGCCTGGCTCGGCCGCATGGCGGGCAAGCCGTTGATTGCTTTCGGCGAGCCGGGGGGCGGTTCGAGCCCACGCGCCCGCGAATTCGCGCGCGCCTGCAACGCAGCGGGGGTCGAGGCCGCGGTCTTCGAGGACACCGAGCGGATGATCTGGGAGAAGTTCTGTCTCATCGCCGGCTCCAGCGCGGCCACCACGCTTGCGCGCCTCCCGATCGGGCCGGTGCGCAGTGATCCGGATGCCCGCTGGATGCTGGTCCGGGCCATCGACGAGGCGGCGGCGGTGGGACGCGCGCTCGGCGTACATCTGCCCGACGACATCGAGGAACGCGTGCTCGGATTCCTCGATGCCAGCCCCGCGAACGGGAAGACCTCGCAGCTCGTCGACCTCGAGCGGGGACGGCGCCTGGAGCTCGAATGGCTGTCCGGCACCGTCGTCCGCCTCGGGAGCGAGCACGGCGTCTCGACTCCGGTTCACCGCATCGCCTACGCCGCGCTCAAGCCGTATGCAGGCGGGACTAATCGTGCGTGACGGGCGGTGCGGCGGATGTCTTCGCCCAGCATGATGGTCGTGATGGTGTTGCGCCGGACCGGGGCGAACAATCGACCGTGACCGATACGCGGCTGGGCGATCTGGTAGCGACCTCTCGCGATGTGCGTGAGGCCAGTCGGCGCCTCGACAAGGTCGGCCGACTGGCCGCCTTCCTCGGACAGCTCGGCACGGACGAGATCGAGATCGCAGTCGCCTTCCTCTGCGGCGCGCTGCCGCAGGGGCGCATAGGCGTGGGCTTCTCCGCTCTGAGCGAGGTCCGTTCCGCTCCGGCCGCATCCGCACCCGTGCTGACGCTTGCGGCGGTTGACAGCGCGTTCGAGCAGGTGGCGGCCACGAGGGGCCGCGGCTCGACGGCTGCTCGCGTCCGGCAGCTACGCGACCTGCTGGCGCGGGCGACGGGCGACGAGCAGGATTTCCTGCTGCGATTGCTCTACGGCGAGATCCGCCAGGGTGCGCTCGAGAGCGTGATCACGGACGCCGTAGCGCGCGCGGCCGGACTGCCGGCGGCCCGGGTCCGCCGTGCGGTGATGATGGCCGGCGGTCTCGGACCGGTGGCCAGGGTCGCGCTGGGCGAGACCGACTCCGATCTGTCGCAGTTCTCGCTCCGTGTGTTCCACCCGGTGCAGCCGATGTTGGCGCAGTCGGCGGACGGCGTGGACGACGCCCTGGCGCGCCTCGGCGCAATGGCGCTCGACTACAAGCTGGACGGCGCCCGCGTTCAGGTGCACAAGGATGGGACAGAGGTCAGGGTGTTCACGCGCCACCTGCGCGAGGTGACCGCGGCAGTTCCCGAGGTGGTCGAGACGGTGGGCGCCATGCCGCCGCGGCGGTTGATCCTCGACGGGGAAGTTCTCGCGCTCGGACCCGCTGGGACGCCGCTTCCGTTCCAGGTGACGATGCGCCGCTTCGGCCGCAAGCTCGACGTGGACGCGCTGCGCCGCACGCTGCCCCTGACGCCGTTCTTCTTCGATTGCCTGCTGGTTGACGGCCAGGACCTGATCGACGAGCCGTTCGGCCGGCGGGCGGACGCGCTCGCCGAGCTCGCGGGCGGCCGGTGGCTGGTGCGCCGTGTGCTCTCCCCCGGTGCCGGCGAGGCGGCGGCCTTCGTCGACGAGGCCCGTCGCGCCGGCCACGAGGGCGTCATGGCCAAGTCTCTCGGCGCGGGCTACGCCGCGGGCAGCCGCGGCGCGGCCTGGCTGAAGATCAAGCAGGCCGCGACGCTCGACCTCGTGGTGCTGGCGGCCGAGTGGGGGAGTGGGCGTCGTAGCGGGTGGCTCAGCAACCTGCATCTCGGCGCGCGCGATACGGAGCGAAACGGCTTCGTCATGCTCGGCAAGACTTTCAAGGGGTTGACCGACAAGCTCCTGGAGTGGCAAACGCGCCGGTTCCTCGACCTGGAGATCGGACGCGACCCCTACACGGTTTTCGTGCGGCCGGAGCTGGTGGTCGAGATTGCCTTCAACGACGTGCAGGCCAGCCCGCAGTATCCCGGCGGCGTAGCCCTGCGGTTCGCGCGCGTCAAGCGCTACCGCGACGACAAGACGGCGGCCGAGGCGGACACGATCGAAACGGTGCAGGCCATCCACCGGCGAGCGACGGGTCAGGAGGGGCGGCCGGGACTTCCCGGCCCGACCGGGCGACGGTGAGTTTCGCCAGAAGTACTTCGGCTGCGGTTCGCAACCCATCCGCTTCCAGGCGCGGCACTCGGTACGAGGCAGTTACTGTTGACGTCGGACTGCGGTCGCACGGTCGACGATGGACACGAGGGTCGAGGCGACCAGCACGTAGGCGACGACGCGGGCAGCCACTGTCAACAACGGAGACAGGCCAGGAACCACCTCCAGCCGCGCTGCCGCCAGCACGACCAGCGGAACGAAGTAGCCGATTCCGTTCCAGCGCCCGATCGTGCTCATGCGAAGCTGTTTCCGGCGGTGGAGCCAGTACGAATCGAGCACGTACTGACTGAACGCCATCGCGATCAGAACAGGCAGCATCAGCGGGACCGAGCCTGCCAGCGCCGCGCCGGTCAAACAGGCGGTCACGAACAGGCAGTCCGTGCCATGGTCGAATAGCTGGCCATCGGCTGAGGCCGTGCCGTGGCGGCGCGCTACGACCCCGTCGAAGTAGTCGCTGGCTATGGCGAGGGTCAGCAGTACCGCGACCAGCCAGGCGCTCAGGAAATCCGGCCGCGCGAAAGAGATCGCCAGCGGAAGCGCCAGCCCGAGCCGCAGACCGGTGAGCAGGTCGGCCTGAGTTCTCATGAGATTTCCCGTGGTCCGGCTAATTCAAAATCCGTCTTTGAATTAGCCGGACCCAGGTAGCGGCTCGGTCCAGTTCCGCGTTCGGCCCATCCCCCCCGCTCCATGACCCTGCGCCGCAGCACTTCGCTACGCTGCGACGCTGCGTTCTGCGGCGCAGACTCCTAGCCCGACAATCGTCGCCTGCGGCTCCGATTGCCGCCCAGCCGGGCCTGACCAGGAGTCTGCACCGTTCTACGGCGCAGACTCCTGGCCGAACAGCTCCCGTTGCGCCCGCGGCCAGAACGCCACCCCGATCAGGGCATTGAACAGGATGAAGAAGTTGTGCTGCACGAAGCCGAAGGCGGCCATCTGTCCCTCGTTCTCGGGGAACAGAATCACCCAGAACGTGATGGCGGCGGCCCGCATCGGGGTCGGCACGGCGGCGGCGAAGAAGACGACCGGCAGGTAGCCGAGCAGCGACAGGAAGGACGCCTCGACACCGAACAGGCGCAATGCCACGGTGTAGACGACCACCGCGGCCAGCAGCGCAGGCGAGCGCAGCGCCACGAACAGGGCGTAGTGGCGCACCGTGGCGACCCGGAAGGCGTGGAGGATCCGCTTGTCGCGCAGTCCGCTGCCCGGCCACAGCGTGCCGCGGAAGTACAGCACCCAGGCCACGAAGACCAGCACCGCGCCGGTCGCGAGCCAGGGCACGAGTGTGAACGCCGGCGGCAGCGAACCACCGCTGAAGGCGAAGCCGACCGTCGCCCAGAACAGCAGATAGAAGACCTCGCAGAACATCACGAACAACATCACCGAGCCGACCTCCCAGCCCGGGATCCGGTGGCGCCGGTTCAGATAGTAGGCCATCGCGCCCTTGCCGATCTGCTCGTTGAAGATCGAGATGATGTAGGCGCTCGCGCGAATGGGCAGGAGGTCGCCGTAGCGGATGGGCGAGATGAACCAGTTCAGGGCCCGGGTCACCACCAGCGTGTCGATGCAGAAGTAGAGGCCCGAGTACGCCACCATGAGCGCGATCCAGGACACCCATTCGACGTTGGCGAAAACCCCTGCCATGTAGTCCACCAGCGAGAGCCCCTCGCGCGCTGCCGCGCCGTCCAGCCGGAAGTACAGATAGGCGAAGCAGGCGACGCTCAGGGCCAGGAACCCCAGGCGTCCCGCCAGGCCGCGGCCCGGGGGCGCGGTCGGGCCGGAGGCGGAATCGCCGGAGGGGGAATCGCCGGGTGCGCGTGTCTCGTCGGGTGTCTCGCTCATGATGCTCGGGTCTCGCACAGTCTGGCCAGCGTCTCGGACAACGGGGTCAGGGTGATCGCCGGCCCGCGATCGACGCACAGATTAGCCTCGTCCGAGGTGATTACCTCGATTACCCCCGGCGTCAAGCCCCCGCTGCGAACCAGACCGGCGAGGCGGGCCATCAGCCTGGCCAGCCACACGGGCGTCGAGTGGACCGTCAGATCGTGGCCGAGGAGGCGCGCGGTCTGCTGCAGCAACTCGCGCTGCGTGAGGATGGTCGGCCCGACCATGGCGCGGATCCGCACGCCGGCGGCCGACTCCCGGCAGTATTCCAGGATGGCGCGGCACAAATCGTCGACGTCGAGCGGGCGCAACCGGTGCGACCCGCCTCCCAGGATGCGGGCGGATCGGGCGGCGGCGTCGCGGAGCAGCGCGCGGCCCCCGGCCGTGCCGGGTCCCAGCAAGAGCGGGGTGCGGATGATCGTGGCCTTGAGGCCGGAGCCGATCACCAGCCGTTCCGCCTCTCCCTTGGACCGGAAATAGCCGTTCGGCGAGCGTGGATCGGCTCCCAGGGAGCTGACGAGCACGACGTGGCGCACCCCCGCCGACTGTGCCGCGGCGACCAGCGCCCGTGTGCTCTCGACGTTGCCGGTCTGGTAATTGGTTGTCCGGCTCTCGAACAGAATGCCCGCCAGGTGCACGACGCAATCGGCGCCGGTGAGCGCCTCGGCGAGTCGTTCGGGTCGCTCGTACGGGACGACGCGGGACGCGATGCGTGGCGAGCCGGGCAGGCCTTCGAGCGCCGCCTCCCGGCGCACCAGGGCTACCGCGCGCACGGTGTCCTGGCCGGCTACGTGCGCGAGCAGCGCCTTGCCGACGGCGCTATTGGCCCCGGTGACGGCTATCGTGCCGCCTCCGGCGTTGTCGTTCACCGAGGCGTCCAAAAGAAGACCTCCCAGGTGCTGAGCGGCTCCGCCTGCCCCTGAATCATGCCGCCCGACGGTCCCGTGTCCATGCGCATGCCGTTCTTCTCGCCGTAGGCCGCGAGCAGCGGCAGGCGGTCGTCGCCCAGGATCTCGGTGGCCCGCATGGCGTAGGTGGCGTCGCCGATACGCAGCCAGCCGTCGGGATTCTCCCGCGCCCGGCGCGCCCAGTAGCCGCCGTCGGGCCGGGTGGCGGTGATCACGCCGTCCTCGGCGCCGACGTAGACGACGTTGACCACGAACGGAGGAAAGCCGCCCGTCTTGAGCTGAATGATGCGTTCGTCGTCCACGGTGCGCCAGTCGTCCGGCGGCGGAGTCCCGATTCCGCCGATCCGGATTCCCGCCACGCGGTTGTAGGGCGTCATGAAGACGTACAGCAGCACCATGAAGACCGCGACCGTGACCAGCGTGATGCTCTCGATCTGCCTCTCCGTCATAGAGTCTCCCGTCTGCCGGCGCGTGCGTGCGCCGCGGGCGAAAATCCGCCGCCTCCCGTGCGCCGGCTCATGCTATGGTAGGCGATCAACTCGGAATCCGTATCGACTGTGGAGGTCTTGCGATGACAGGTGGACGATCGACGACGAGGTTGGCGCTCATCGCGCTGGCCGGACTGCTGGTGCTGCCGGCCCTCGCCGTGGCGCAGGACGACGCGCCGCGGACCCATTGGGGCGCGCCTGACGTGCAGGGGATCTGGGATTTCCGGACCATCACCCCGATGGAGCGGCCCGAGGACCTGGGCGACAAGGCGTTCCTGACCGAAGAGGAAGCGGCGCAGCGCGAGCAGGACGCGGTGCAGCGCGACATCGAGCTCTGGGAGGCCGATGCCCGCCGCACCGAGGCGGGCGGCAGCGTCGGCGGCTACAACAACTTCTGGATGGACCGCGGCACGCGGGTCATCGGCACGCGGCGCACGTCGCTGATTATCGATCCGCCGAACGGCCGGCTGCCGGAGATGACCGAGGAAGGAACGGCGCGCCGCGCCGACGGCCGCGGCTCGTTCAGCGATCGGATCCAGGATTCGTACACCGACTTCAGCAACGCCGACCGCTGCCTGATGGGCTTCAACGCCGGACCGCCGATCACGCCGGGCGGCTACAACCAGAACGTGCAGATCTTCCAGACCCCCGACGAGGTCGTGCTGCTGACCGAAATGGTGCACACGGTGCGCGTGGTGCCGCTCGACGGCCGCGGGGAGCTCGATGAGAGTCTCGCCCAATGGTCCGGCGTCTCCCGCGGGCGTTGGGAGGGCGACACGCTGGTGGTCGAGACCGCCAACTTCGACGTTGACCGCAACTGGCGGGGCGCCAGCGCGAACATGCGCCTCGTGGAGCGGTTCACCCGCGTCGACGCCGACACGCTCGAGTACGAGTACACCGTCACAGACCTCGATACCTGGACGGCGCCGTGGACGGTGAACCTGCCGATGGTGCGCAGCGACCTGCCGCTGTTCGAGTACGCGTGCCACGAGGGCAACTACTCGATGGAGACGATGCTCACCGGCGCGCGGGCCGACGAAGCGGCGGCGGCTGCTGCCAAGTAGGGCGGCGAACTCATGTATCGGGCGCCCGGACCCGTTCCGGGCGCCCACTCTCCGCCTCATTCCCGCCAGCATGAGCGACGTACGGCCGGACTGGGAACTCCTGTTTCGGCGCGCCCGGGCCGTGGCACGGGTCGGCAAGAACGTCGACGATCTGCGTCCCGGCAAGCCGTGCGGCCGGTGTCGCCAACTGCTGCACGAAGCCGGCGGACACCGCCTGCGCGTCAACGGTCATCACACTCTCGGCGAGCTGCTGCCCGATGCGTTCGGGCCCGACGAGATTCGTTGACCCGGACGTCCGGTTGCCCGGCGACACGAATCCGCTGCGTGCGCCTCTCCGGCGATGCCCGGCTTCTGACCGCGGTGGCGCACGTCGGCAGAACGCCGTGCGGCAGGGCCCGGCGGCTCAGGCGTCGATGGCGGCGAGAGCGTCGCCGCGGCTGCCGTAGATGTCGATGATGCGGTGGATGCCGGAGATCCGAAAGACCTCGGAGACGTGCGGCTTGAGGTTGCACAGGGCGAAGCGCCCCCGGCGTTCGCGAAGCGCCTTGGCGGCGATGAGCAGGATGCGGACGGCGGAGCTGCTGACGAAGTCGAGGTGATCGAAGTCCAGGGCCAGCCGGGTGGCGCCCGTGCCGAGGTGCCCCATCACCTGTCGCTCGAAGTCGGCGGTCGAGGTGGTGTCCAGCCGGCCGCGAGGAATGAGGATCAGCGTCTGCCGGTCGTGGTCGACGTCGATGCGGATCGTGTCGGGCACGGAGAGAAGATTACCGCGAATGTCTCCGTTCCCGACCGCGTCGTACCCGGGTCTTGGTCGATTGGTCCGTCGAAAACCGGATTCACGTAGAATCGACGCGGGGGGATGACATTACCCGGGAGAGATCCCAGCTAGGAGGCCGACATGTGCGATGAGAGAACCGCTGCCAACAGCACCAGGTACCAGCGCGCGCGCGAGATGACGCGGCGGCAGTTCGGGGCCGTATCGGCGGGAGCCGGGCTGGCGATGCTGCTGCCCCGGCCGGCGAACGCCCAGGATGTCACCGAGTCCGAGATCGACGTCACGACGCCTGACGGCGTTTGCGACAGCTACTTCGTGCATCCGGTGAGCGGAGCCCACCCCGGCGTGCTGATCTGGCCCGACGCCTTCGGCCTGCGGCCCGCGAAGCGGCAGATGGCCAGACGGCTCGCGGAGTCCGGCTACTCGGTGCTGGTGGTCAACCAGTACTACCGCTCGCAGCGGGCGCCCATCGTCGACTCGACGGTCTTCTCCGAGGTGGCCGGCACGGTCAGGCCGCTGATGGGGACGCTGAACGCGGAGACCCACGTGAGTGACGCCGGGGCGTTCGTGGGCTTCCTCGACGGCCAGGCGGCGGTCGACAGCAACCGCAAGATGGGGACCATGGGCTACTGCATGGGCGGTCCGATCACGATGCGCACGGCCGCGGCGCTGCCGGACCGCGTCGGCGCCGGCGCCTCGTTCCACGGCGGCGGACTCGTGACCGATCAGCCGGACAGCCCGCATCTGCTGGTGCCGCAGATGACGGCGCACTACCTGTTCGCGATCTCCGAGGACGACGACGAGGCCGAGCCCGAGGCGAAGAACGTACTGCGCGACTCGTTCGCGCAGGCCGGGTTGCCCGCCGAAATCGAGGTGTACGAAGGCGCGCTGCACGGCTGGTGCCCGCCGGACACGCAGGTCTACCACGAGGCGCAGGCGGAGCGGGCGTGGAGCCGTCTGCTCGCCCTGTTCGAGCGCGCTCTCTGATAGCGGAGGACGGGGCAGGACGTCCACGAGCCGGCCGGCTTCCGGTGTGCCCTCAAGTCCGGAGAGCGCACCGGGAGCCTGTGCCTCCCCGGGACTCCAGTACCCGGAGCCCGGAGGCCGCGCTCATCCGCCGAACGGCGTGCGCGCGCAGCTTGTGCCCGCCGCCGTTCAGTTCCGCTACGGGCGACGGGATGCAATGTGCCTGCAGGCCGCAGCGGACGAAGCGCACCAGCCCGGTCGGGCCCAGCAGGTGTGCGCCCGCCACGAGGGCGCCCTGGTCGAGAGCGATCCCACCGACGGTGCTGCCGATCAGGTCTCGCAGGCAGGGTTCCACCGTTCGCCAGTTCGTCGCCGTATAGCGCAGCATGGCGGTGGCCTGGGCGTGGCGGTTGGCGCGGAACTCGTCGTCCGAGTCGATGCCCCAGGGGTTGTCCAGCCAGTCGCCCTCGGCGTCCTTGAGTCCGGCATCCATCAGGGCGGCGCTGGTCATCTGATAGCAGCCGATGGCCGTGCTGCCGAAGGGGCTGGCGTGGCAGTTTCCGTTCGTCTCGGCCTGCTCCAGCATATCGAGATAGCGGCGAAAGTCGGCGCCGCTCCCGGCCACGGTCGAAACAGGAATCGTCCCGGGGTCCTCCATTGCCGTCCGGGCTGGCGAGGGGAACGGCCGAGGTACCGGCGCACCCGCCAGTACGGGCCCGCACGCCACGACGGCGAGACAGATCGCAACCGGGATCGCGGTCGCCGCCAAATGCGCCGCCCGCCACCCCCACTTCGGAACTCTCAGGGAAACCAATCGCCGGATTCTGGACATCAGAGCCGCTTATCGGCTGATGGAAGTCACCGGAACAGGGTCCAGCAGCCGTCGTGACACGGGCGTGAGAGTCGACTATCATCACGGCATCGGGTTCACATCCTGCTTTCAGCGCGTTCCTATCGTCGACGTCTCATCATGAAGGGGCTTCTCGCAACCGTTCCGCCGAGCGCGTATCTGGCTTCCGGGTCGCGACTGGCGGCGTGCGCGGCGGCTTGGTGTGGCTTGCACTGCGCGCTCACACCGTTCCTGGTCGCCGTGGCGCCCGCGCTCGCGCTCGCCGAAGGCGTCGAGCGAGCCCTTTGGGCCGGGACCGTCTTTCTCGGCGCGGTGATGCTCGTCCTGGGCCCGGCCGGCAAGAACGCGGCCGTGATGCTCACCTTCGTAGGGGGAGCCGCGCTCTGGGCAGCCTCCCTCGCCGGTTGGCTCGAGCCGCTGCCCGAGACCGTGACGTCGGCCTCCGGCAGCCTGATCCTCGCAGGCGCTCTGGTGCAGAGCGCCCGTATCTGCCAAGCCGGCGCGTGCTCGGTATGCAACGACGAGGAGCACGCAGATCGAGGAGGCTGACGACGATCACGTGAGTGTTGTGAGCTGTCTACACGGCGTCGAGCCGACCCTTGAGACGGTCGAACTTCCCGTTGAGAATCCAGAGCCAGACGTTCGCGAGTAGTACGCCAGCGGCTGTGAAGACGTCGATTGCCGTCGCTTCCATCGTTCCTCGATCCTGCCATTCACGCGGTCCCGCCCCCGAGACATGGTTCCGTCGCGGAGCCTGCTACCCGATCAGGACTTGGTCGAGACTGCTAAGTCGCTCTTGTCGTACAGGTTAGAGGGTTGTGCGCTTGGCCTTCAGTCGTTTGGCGGCTCGGCGGCCTTGATCGCTTCGATCACCAGTGCGCGCAGCTCGCGCAAGGTCCGTCTCGACGTTGCCGATCCGTGTGTTGACGTCGTCGATCCGCGCGTTCACGGTCGCGTTCAGGTCGTCGATCCGCGTGTTGATTCCGCTGGCCAGGATGGCCATGAAGGCGACGACGACGGTGATCACCGCGATTCCCGTCCCGATCATCGAGACCACGAGTGTCCTCGTGTCGGTCACTGTGTCCTCACGATATCACGTTCCAATCCGGCTCTCCGCTCGGGTCGGAGACAGGCCTCGCTGTACCGCGATCGCGTGCTCGGGCGCGGCGGGAAAACCTGCTGTAAGTTATTTATTATCAGATGCTTACGGGGAATTGTGGACCCGACACGAAAGCGCTCGCACCTGCGCTCGCATGCCCGTGGAGCTGGATCTCCGCCGGCTTCTCAAGACTCCGCGGTACCAGTCTATCGCGGCGGAGGCCGTCGGCCTGCATGAGGCCGGCCTGACCTTCAAGGCGATCTCTGTGCGTTTCGGTGTCGACGACCACACGGCCGCGAAGGCTGTTCGCTGGTTCCGGCAGCGGTGACTGGCTTCTCGCCTGGACCGAGCAGGCTTGCGGCTCGCGGGTGGTCGCCCGGGCCGTCGCAACCAGCGGCGTCGCTCCTGCAAGCGGATCCGGAACCTCAACATGGTGGCGAAGCGGCCGCAGCTGTTGCCGCGCGACTCTCTGCTGATGGCGTGACGTCCGGCCCTCGCATCAGCTCCTCGACGTCCGCCGCTTCAATACCAATCACAGCCGCGGCGCGCGCGACAACGCAACGGGCGGCCAGCGCCAGGCGCTCGCAGGTGGCCACCTCGATCTCATCGTCGAGACAGCAAAAGTCCTTGTACCCGTCGAGCTCGGCCGCCAAGGCTGCGTAGACACAGGGATCGACCCCGAGCCGCTCGACCTCGAGCCGTAACGCGGCAATGGTCCGCTGCGAATGATGACAGCCGCCGGACGCGATCGCGGCGGCCTTGAGGCCGAAGCGAACGATCCGCGAGGACTTCTCGCACACCGCGTCGCGGAAGCGCATCGGGTTCTCGGTCAAACACAAACGGCGGGCAGCCGCCTTGAGCCAGTTCCGGGCGTCACGAAGACGTTCCCCGGCGGAAATCTCGCCGCGGAGCGGGCCGGCGACCCGCTCGCCCGGCGGGCGCACATCGTGCAGCGTGACGCCATCGTCGAGCGCCGCGTACAGGATGTCGTACGGCTTGTGCGCACGCGCGGCCAGGTCCGCCTCGGTCGCCACCAGCAGCTGCAGGATGCAGGTCTCATCGCGGACACTATCGTCGGCCAGCTTCTGGACCCGCTCGGGGTCGTCGGTTTCGAGCACGACCAGCAGATCGATGTCGCTGTCCGGCGTCATCTCGCCGCGGGCACCGGAGCCGTAGAGAACGATCCGCTCCGGAGCCACGGCCTTGACCAGCGCGGCCGTCACCCGCTCGAGGATGTCCGGTCGTGGGCGGCCATCGGGGCCGGCGCCGGTCCATTCCAGCCGTTCCAGCTCGGTGTCTGGCATACCGGAATATTCGCATGAAGCCCCGCACGGGCGGGGAGAGGATCGGGCTCATCAATAGGGCGCAGCGCAGGAAAGGAACACCCCCGCCAGCGCGGGGCGGCCGGGCTACGGAGTGTGATCAAGTCCAGCTCGCACGGTGCACTCCCCGCGGATGCCCCACGGTGTCATGTGGACAAAGGGCACGGTGTGCGCCCAAGATCACGACGGTCGCCGAACGCGGCATACCTCGGTACACCGGTACCAAAGGAGAACAGAGAGCATGAACCCAAAGACGCTCACCGTCGCGGCCACGCTGAGCGTGCCGGCACGCACTGAAGCGGCCAGGACGGCCGAGACATCTCAACTGCTGCTCCCCGCCGTCGGCCTCGTCGCCGGACTGATCGGCGGAAAGATCGTCGGCGCGAAAATGGGAATCGCGGCCTTCGGGACGGCCATCTCGGGCCAAGGTGCCGGGAGCCATCATCGCCGGATTGATGAGCGCGGCACTCGCGGCGCACCTGGCCCCGCCGACGATGTCCCTGACGGACGTCATTCTCATCGGCCTAGCCGTCACCAGGCTGGCGATCCAGGTGGGGAGCACTCGGTGGGAGGACCTCGTCGAGAACGTCACCGAGCTCGCGCGCAGGTTCGGCGGCCTGCTGCGATGGGCCGCCGAAGCCGCGCGCTCGGTGTTCGGGGGAACCGACTTGGAGGCCGCCGAGAGACGTGACTGGTTCTCGGCGCCCGAGTTGGAAGAGGGCCGCATACCGGGGAACCCTCGCACGACCGTGGTCGAGTTCCGCGAGGTCGCCAACCCAGGCGGGCTGGTCCCGAACTTGGCACCGGTCGCGGAAACCTGGAAGGGACAGCCGGTGCGCTGATGGGCGCAGCCTGCGACAGCGCCGGCGCTGACCGCAATCGGGCGTCGCTGCGCCCGCAAGTTTCAGCGCTTGACGCTGCGGGTCGGCGCTGTCGACCTGGCTGTTGACTACCTGCCCTGCCGGTCCTCCTCCTGGGCCCTGGGCCACTTTGAGCATCAGCGCCATGCTGTCGTTGCCCTCGTGACACGCCGCTTCACTAGATCGACATCTCGCCGTTCGCTATCGACTCGGTCGCGCGGCGCCGGATGCAAGGATCCGACCATCCGGATCGCTGGCATACCGACGGACCTGCAGGGCGCCGCGACGCTCGCCCGAGACCAGCCCTTTCGAGTTCGAGACCTGGGCGGTCTCGCGGCTGCCCGCCTTCGCCCCGAACGCGCGCCAGCGCGGCGACGGCGGGATTGACGGGCGCACCACGCTGGCCATCGCGCCCGACGACGCGACGAGCCGCTTGGCGCTGGCGCAGGACAAGGGCGGGCGCTCGACAGCGTCCTACCTGCGCGACTTCTGCTACGTGATCGAGCGCGAGAACGCCGCCGTCGGGTGCTTCATCACGCTCGAGTTGGCGCCGCGAGGGCAGCGGGCCGGGGCGAATAAGCTGGGCACGATCAGCGTGCAGGGGCGCGTCTACGACCGACTCCACCTGTGGTCGATCGCCGAGTAACTTCCCACCTGCGCACGCCGAGCCCGCCGCTGATGACCGACCCCTACACCGGCCAGCCGCCCGACCAGCGGGCGCTGCCGCTGCAGGCGAGGCAGCCTCCTGAAGCGCAGGCCGGACACCTGTTTCGTCTGTAAACCGCTGGTGCCGTTGCACCCGCAGGCGCCGGCCCAGAGGCACGCCAAGGACCTGATCTGTCACAGCCCGATGCGAGAATCGGGGTTGTGACCCCCGAGGAGCAGGCTGGCTGCCTCACGAGCGCGTCTTGGGCGCCTCCCGCAGCTTCGAGGCGGCACGCGGGCGCCCGGTGGCCTGGCCATGCGGTCCGCGGAGCTCATGCGCGCTGTCGTTGCGCTCGAGCGCTTCGCGGCGTGGCTGATGCCGCGGCAGCAGGCGACAAGCCGAAGATGCAACAGACCACCGCGAAGGCGCCGGCCCCGCGCCTCGACCGCCGGAGCATCGGCTTCAGCCGGTTCGAGGAAGCGCGGCACGGTTGCGGCGCGGCGGGATTCACGCATAACGACCTGTCCGGCAGGTCTCGGCACGTTTGCACCCCGCGACTTGAGCTGCTCCAGAACTTGATCTCGGGTGAGCACCGGCCGCAAGATCCGAGAGCCTCGTCGGAGCGATCGCATGACGCACGCACTCACCACCGAGCCCGATCAGAAGGAGGGCTTGTCAGTTCTCTACGCGAGAGCCCTGGCGACACGCGCGGGTTTCTTGACTTCTGTGCCGGAACCTGACCGGGATAGCGTGGATCTCCGCATTCAGGCGGGTGGTCTGCGCCGCCCGGCTCTTGACCTCCAACTGAAGGCGACGACCGGTTTCGGCGAGCCACAGGCTGGCGGTCTGTCGTTTCGGTTGCCGATCAAGAACTACAACGATCTGCGTATCTTCACCCAGACGCCTCGCCTCCTCGTAGTGCTTGAGTTGCCACGGGACGAGTCGCAGTGGATGACCGTGACCGCCGAGGAACTGGTTCTGCGGCGTCGCGCCTACTGGCTGAGCCTGCTGGGGCGCGACGAAGTACCAGGACAACAGAGCGTCACCGTTCGTATTCCGGAGCACAACGTGTTCGACGTACAGGCGCTGCGAACGCTCATCGAGCAGTCCCGGAATGGAGAGATCTGATGCGTGTCAGCATTCAGGACCGGGGTGCGTTGTTGGCCGTCTCCCCCGCGGCGCTGTCGGCCTACGCCCGCGCCGCGGGCTGGAAGCGACAGGAGCCGTACCGCGTGCACTCGGACGTCTACGTCGGTGAGGCGCGGCCGGACATCATTGTTCCGCGCACCGAGCGCCTCGGCGACTACGCGAGCGTCGTGGCGGCGCTGATCGACACCTTCGCAAGTGTCGCTGGTCAGGACCAGCTTGCTGTCTATCGTTCCCTGGTGACTACGGACCGTGACGTCGTCCGCGTCCGAGCTGCAGAGAGCGAGGACGGCAGCGTCACGTTGACCGCTGGCGTAAGCCTGATCGATGGCGCCCGAGAGATGTTGCTTTCGGCGGCGTGTTCGCTTCGCGAACACCAGCCGGTCTACCGCGCGGGTGCGAACCGCGAGGCGTCGGACCTGTTGAATCGGGTGCGCCTGGGACAGACCGACCACGGCAGCTTCGTGGTGACGCTGCTGACGCCGGTTGTGCCGCCGCCGATGCCGGCGTTGTTTCCCGACCCCGACGACCGGAACGCTCCCGTCGAACGCCGCATGACGATGCGCCTGGTCGAGGCGCTCACCGCGGTCCGCCAGGCGACCGAACGCACGGCTGCCGGCGACAAGGAGGCCTTCGGCGACGCGGTTGCTGAGGGTGTGAGCGCCAATCTGTGTGAGGCCTTGGTCCGGCTCGTCGAACCGTTCCCGACGCTCGACGTCGGCGTCTCGTGGGCTCAGACACGGCCGCTCGAGATCGCGAGCAGCGTCGTTCGATTCGGCCAGGCGGATGCGGCTCTCTTGCGCGAAGCGGCGCGCTTGCTCCGCGACCGCGCCCCGCGCCCGGACGTGGATCTCTACGGTTTCGTTCGCCTCCTGAAACGCCGGGAGGCGGAGGACGACGGCATCATCGGTCTGGCGACCACGATCGACGGGCAACCACAGTCGGTCAAGGTGGTTCTTGAGCGAGTCGACTACGAGCGGGCGATTCGAGCTCACCACGACCGGGCGCCGGTCGTGCTCAACGGCGACCTCGACCGCCTGGGACAGCGCTGGAGGTTGCTGAATCCCCGCCTAACGGGCGTCATTCGCGACGACGGACCAGAGTTGCAGGACGCTGAATAGCCGGAGACATGACGGGTTCTCGTCTCTTCCGTTTGGCGGAGTGGTCGGGATGCGACTGCCTTTCGCTGTTGATGATCTCGCCTGCGCTCGCGTGGCGGTCATGCTGGTGCCGTCCTATTTCGCTGCCTGGCTCACCGGCGAGATGGTCCGGACCATCCCACGTTGGCCGCAGCCAGCGCCTTGGCTGCGAGCCTCAAGCGCCCCGATCCTTCCGCGCGGGTTGATGAGACTGATGTCGATGCGACCCCTGACGATGCCGACGTCGACGCGGACTAGCCCTTGCCGTGATCCCCGCGCCGTTCCTTCCGGCCCGGCCTCGACTCTCGCCTACTCCGTCGGGGTGCCTTTTCGCTGCGCGTCGTACCGCCGCACGGTGGCCTTGATCTGCTCAGCGTGCTTGAAGAGATCGCCGATCGACTCGATGGGGACTCGTTCTTCTTCCTTCTGCTCGTTGAGCAGCCCGACGCGTTTCTGGCCCCTGTTGAAGTACAGGCGGCAGATCGGCTGGCGGTTCGTGTTGTCCAGCAGGATGGCGCACAAACTCTTCCCGTCTCGGATGACCACTCTGTCCGGAGCGACTTCTTCGCTGAGAATCGCCGTCACGGCGTAGAAGGCCTGCCACTCCTCGTCGGTCGTTACGATGCCGCTGTCGCTGCCAGCCGCCGCTGGGGTTTCTTCGGCAGCGTCTACGCTCGGCGCCGCCGCCTCCTCGTGGTCGGTGCTCGCGAGGGCCGACTTCAGCTTGTCGCTGATGCGCTTCGCCACGAACTGGTGCAGCGCCTTCTTCGTTGCCCGCGTGAACTGTTCCATCACGGCCTTGGTCTTGACGCCTTCGTAGACCTGGGCCGCGAAGTGCCGCACGAACGCCTCGGACGGATCCGTCCATTCCGCCGTCAGCAGCCGCAGCACCTCGCGCGTGTACTTCAGATCCTTGGCCGTGCCCAGGATCTGGTCGAGGTCGAACGATGTCTTCGTGAACCGCTTCAACTCGTCGACGTCGATCCCGTCGACATCGAGCATGTTGATCTCGAGGAACGGCCGCGCGTCCATCTTGTTCTGCTCGTCGATGTCCGAGTAGAACCGGTAGATGACGCCGTCGGTGAGGACGCCGAACCGCGCCTTGGCAACGCTGAAGTACCGGTAGAGCTGCGATGCGGGTTCCTTGCCCAGGTCGACCCCGTAGTGCTTGCACTCGAACAGCATGATCGGGTCGCCGTCCCGGAAGATTGCGTAGTCGACCTTCTCGCCCTTCTTCGTCCCGACGTCTGCGATGAACTCTGGAACGACCTCGGCTGGGTCGAACACGTTGTACCCCAGGACGTGGTTGATGAACGGCATGACCAGGGCCGTCTTCGTGGCTTCCTCGGTCTTCACGTTGTCCACCCGTTGTCGGATCCGGCTCGACATCTCCCGCAGGCGGTCGGCTAGGTCCATCCCTTCGAGCGATTGAATCATTGGACAAAGAGCTCCTTCTCGTCGTCGGACGCGCAAAATCGTAGATCACTCCTCGTCTGAGAGGCCAGAGTCGCGCCCGCCCGTGTTCCTGTTGCCCTGTGGCGGATTCCTGTAGACCGAGGTCGTGATTCTCGGAGTCCAGCCCGGTCATGTCACCGCGGGCTCCGGCCCGCGCCGTCGCAACTACGCGATTCGGGCGGCGTGTGCTGCGAGCCGTACAGCCAGCCGAAATTGCTCCTGGGGGTCATTTCTGCTCGGATCCGCTCCCGTCTGCACATCGCAAACCCAATAAACGCTGTATTTATTGGGTCTTACGCGGATCGCGGAACGGGGTTGTTCCCCGGCCCTGGCGGGTAAGTCGACGATCCCCCGCCTCCGGATGGCGTTGTCCGTATTGCTCTCCGACGAGTCGCTTCGGATTATCCCTCCCGCGCTGTGGGCGAGGGTCCGCGCCCGACGCGCCCAGGTTCGGCGCACGTGGCCGGGCGCCAAGGGGAAGCCCGGCTTCTCGAAGGAGCAGCGGGGTCGTGCCGCCTCTTACCCGGACTCCCTGCTTTCCGGTGCGATGGTCTGCGGTGTCTGCAAGCGCGGCATCGTGCTTGTCAGCGGCCGCCACGGCGGGTACTACGGGTGTGTCGCCGCGCGCGTTCGCGGCTGCGAAAACCGTGTCAGGGTCCGTCGGGACCTTGCGGAGAAGATCATCGTCAACGCTCTCCAGGAGCGTCTTGCCGATCCTCGCGCGATTCGGTACGTCTTCGAGCAGCTCCAGGAGGAGATCGCCCGGCTCTCGGCGGATGTTCCCGACCTGATCCGGCGCAGGAAGGAGCAGTTGGGCCGGGAGCGCCGGCGCCTCGACAATCTCGTCAACTTCATTGCCGACGGTCGCGCCAGCGCCGCGGTGCGGGACGGCTTGGAGAAGACCGAGCAGACGGTCTCGCTGCTCAAGGCTCAGGTCGCGGAGCTGACCCGCACGTCCAGCGGATTTCGCGTTCCGTTCCTTCGCACGATCGAGCAGCGCTGCAAGAACCTGCGCGCTCTTCTCGACTCGAGCATCGAGCGGTCGGCTCTTGTCGTCCGCGAGCTGCTCGCGCCGATCCGGCTCGACCCGGTAGTGTCGGATTCCGGGCGGCGGTACTACGTGGCGCGGACGACGTTCGACACGCTGAAGTTGCTGGAGGACCTGGATCCGGACGGTGTTCGGATCCAGGTGCGACTACTTGTGGTTGGTGGAGGCGGCGGGAGTCGAACCCGCGTCCGAAGGCCCAGCGCCGAGGGAATCTACATGCTTGTCCGTCCTTGATTGCGTCGCTTCCGGTGTCGAAGGACGGCGGAAACCACCGGAAGCCGAGCCCCGATGAATCTCGTCGTGGCGTGTCGGTGCCGCGCGCTACGACCAGCCCGCTGTATGACGCCTGACTCCCGGCCCGCGGGCATGGTCAGGACAGGCGCGCTACCTGATTAGGCAGCGAGAGGAAGCTGCGTGTCCGCAGTTACATTGGTTTCCATCGGATTAGCGAGTCGATGGTGCTCGGCATGCATCCCGCGGTTCCATGACCCCCGTCGAAGCCGTGTCGCCCCCATCGGCGAGCATCCAAGCCATTATAATCCGGACAGCGATGGCCGGAACGCGCAGCGTTGACGACGTGGTGCAGGTGGTCGTCCCGCGCCTGCAGGACGCGGTTGCGTCGGAGATCCGGAATCTGGCGCAGGAGCTGGCCGCCCGTGCTGACGAGGTGCGGGCCGAAGCCGAGGTGGAGCGGGCCAAGGCCGTGTCCGAGGCGCGAGAACAAGCCGTTGCGGAACGGGCCGACGCGATCGCCTCGGCGCGGAAGCAGGCCGCGCTGGGCGTGGTGTCGCTGATCCGGGATGCGGTCCGCCGTCTGGACGAGCGGACGACGCTCACCGGCGTCCTGGACGCGCTCGCCGATCTGGTCGGCGAGGTCACCGGCCGGGCCGCGCTGTTCGTGGTTGTGGACGACGGGCTGCAGGTATGGCGAGTGGTCGGGCTGGACGCGCCGGCCGGTGACGGGAAGCCGCTCCTCGCCGCGGCCGAGGCTGGTGCCGTGAGACGAGCGCTCGGCGAGCGACGGAGTGTCGTCATCACCGGAGATGCCGGGGCGAACGGGGACGACCGGCCTCCTGCCTTCGCCGTGCTGCCCGGGGACCGCTCGGGTGTCGCCGTGCCCGTGCTGATCGGCGGTGAACCGCTGGTCGCGGTCTACGCCGACGAGGGACCGGAAGGATCCGGAACAGACAGAACCTGCTGGATTCCGATTGTCGAGATCGTTGCGAGCCACGCGGGATCGCGCTTGGAGGCCCTGGCCGCCGAACGTGCCGCCGCATTCGCCCGCGACGCCGTCACCCCGGGCTCCTAGGAGCCCGGGGTGAAACCCCGCGTCGCACCGAGAGCGGCGAGGCGCCCGCGTGGCAAGGCGCGACAAGGGACCATATTGGGCATATTTGACCGAGGAGCAACACAGTCCACGCGGGATGCATCGCCGCTCGAATGCAGCGGGGCTTTTGCCCCGGGCTCCTAGCGCCCCGAAACGCCGCGCCGGCTCGGCGTTTCGGCCCATCCCCTCCGCTCCATGACTCTGCGCCGCAGCACTTCGCTTCGCGGCGTTCTGCGGCGCAGAGTCATGGCCCGACAGGCGTCGCCCGCTAGTTTCGGGTCGGAATCACGAGTTGCTGGCCGGCCCGGATTCCCGTCCGCCGTCCCATCGAGTTGGCTTCCTGGATGGCGCGAACGGTAGTGCCGTACCGCTGTGCAAGGCCGATGAGCGTGTCGCCGCGGACCACGCGGTGCGTGACCGTGGTCGCCCGCGGCTGCTCGAGCCGCACGCGCAGGATCGTTCCCGGCGTCAGCCGCTGGTCCCGAAACAGGCCGTTGTCGCGGATGATCCGCCAGGGAGTCGACTCGAGCCGGTCGGCCACCGTCTTGAGGTCGTCGCCCTCCTCGACGACGTACTCTTCGTGGTCGCCCTCCCAGGCCAGCGGCAGCCGCAGCACCTGTCCGGGCGGCAGGCTCTGCAGGTGCCACAGGTCGTTCTGCTCGCGCATCTCGTCGTGATCGACTTCGAGCAGGAATCCGAGGTGAATGTAGTTGTCTCCGAGGCGCGTCCGGTACTCGACGTGGTCGGCGCCGGAACGCGTCAGGAGGCCGGTCCGCGGCTCCTGGGGACAGGCGATGAACTGGCCCGTCCGCAGGGGCCGCGTCGCCAGGAACGGGTTGTGCATCCGCAACTCCAGCACGGAGCACCCAGTGCGTTCCGCAAGGGACCACCAGTCGTCGCCCTCCTGAACCGGTTCGAGCTCGATGCTTGCGGCGTGCCGCCTGACGGAGAGTTCGTGCAACTTGAGGACGTTGCGGTAGGCGCCGACCGAGAGCAGGTACTGCAGGGTCTCGAGTGGCGGGCGTCCGCCGCGCGCCCGGCCCGGACCGCCGTTGTAGGCCGCGACCGCGTAGTCCTCCCGCCCGAACTGCCGGATCATCTGGCCGAGGTACTTGATGCCCGCCTCGATGTTGGTGTCGACGCGCAGTTCGCGGAAGGTCGCCGGCATCACCTGGAAGTAGCCATCCGCCCCGGCGACGGAGGTGAGGCCGGGGTTGCCCCCGGACTCCTGGATCAGTACCGCGCGGGCGAGGTCGTAATCCACGCCGTACCGCTCGGTGTGCCCCCTTATCTCGTCCTCTATGCGCATCGCCTTGCGGTACATGCCCAGCAACTGCGGCGAGAAGTCGTCGAGCGGAAGAAGGAGGGCGGTGTCTTCCGGGGTGATCGCCAGCCGTGGCCCGGCGGGCGCGCCGCGTGGTGGCTGCGCCCGTGCGACGACCGTCACCGCGGCGACGAGCGCCAGCAGCGCGACGATCCGGTGCAGGATGCGCACGAGGGATGTCCGCATCGCCTTCCGAAGACATTAAAGCACAAGCTGCATCCCCTCCGGCAGGCCCGCGAAAAAGGGGGCTGGAGAAGCTCCCGGCACAGCGGGTCGGTGTGGGGGTCGCCTCTTCATCAGCGGTGGATCGCGCGGTTGACGACCGTTTCCAGCAGCTCCTGGCGTCCCGACACCGGGGTCGGCTCGACGGCATCGGCGATGACGTGGTCGGACAGATCCGCGAGGGTCGCGCCGTTCAGGATGCGCTGTCCCAGCGCTGCCCCCCAGCCGGCGTAGCGGGACTCGACGTGCGCCGCGAGATCGCCGCGCTCGATCAGCGCCGCCGCGCTCAGCAGCCCCTGCGCAAGCGTGTCGAGGCCGCCGATGTGGGCGTGGAACAGGTCGTCGCGCGAGATGCTCTGCCGCCGGAGCTTGGCGTCGAAGTTGAAGCCCCCGACGCCCAGGCCGCCGCCGCGCAGGATCTCGTACAGCGCCGGCGTGGTCTCCTCGACGCTGTTGGGGAACTGGTCCGTGTCCCAGCCGTTCTGGGGATCGCCGCGGTTGGCGTCGACGCTGCCGAACAAGTCGTTGGCGATGGCGTAGGCCAGCTCGTGCTGGAAGCTGTGGCCGGCCAACGTGGCGTGGTTCACCTCGATGTTGAGCTTGATCGCGCGGTCGAGGTCGTACTTCTGCAGGAACGCGTGCACCGCCGCCGCGTCGTGGTCGTACTGGTGCTTGGTCGGCTCGTGCGGTTTGGGCTCGATAAGGAGCACGCCGTCGAAGCCGATCTTCGCCTTGTGTTCGACGACGAGACTCATGAACCGCCCGAGTTGATCGGCCTCGCGCCGCAGGTCGGTGTTCAACAGCGTGTCGTAGCCTTCGCGCCCGCCCCACAGGACGTAGTTGGCCCCGCCCAGCCGACGGGTCACCTCCAGGCAGTGTTTCACCTGGGCCGCCGCGTAGGCGAAGACCTCCGGGTCCGGGTTGGTGGCCGCGCCGGCCGCATAGCGGGGGTGGCTGAACAGGTTGGCGGTGCCCCACAGCAGGCGGATACCGGTGGCGTCCATCCGCGCCGCCATGCGGTCGGCGATGCGCGAGACGTGGTCGTTGCTCTCCGCAAGCGTGGCGCCGTCGGGGGCGATGTCGCGGTCGTGGAAGCAGAAGAACGGTACGCCGAGCTTCTCGAAGAATTCGAATGCCGCGTCCAGCTTGCGCTTGCACGCTTCGAGGCTGTTGGTCCCGGCCAGCCAGGGGCGGTCCAGCGTCCCCCCGCCGAACATGTCCGCGCCGGGGGCGTTGAACGAGTGCCAGTAGCAGACGGCCGGCCGCAGGTGCGCCTCCATTCGCTTGCCGAGCACCTCGCGGTCCTTGTCGTAGTACCGAAACGCGAGCGGGTTGCCCGTGTCCGGGCCCTCGTAGGCGATGCGGTCGACATTGTCGAAGAACGGTGCGCTCACGAGCTGGCTCCTCTCCTGAATTCCGTGCGCAACGCCGCGTACAGGGCGCGATACCGGGGCAGGTCCTCGGCGTACCGCTCGCGCAACCGGGCATCGGGCGCCACGATGTCCGTGGCGGGCGGGGCGGTGGCGACCTCGGACGCGGACTCTCCGGTCACGGCCAGGCGGGCCAGGCGAGCCGCGCCCAGCGCGGGGCCGACTTCGGCGGCGGTGCGGTAGGTCAGCTCCCGGTCCAGCACGCTGGCGAGGATTCGTCCCCACAGGCCGCTGCGCGCTCCGCCGCCGATGACCGCGATCTCCGCCGGCACGGCGCCCTGCTCGAACAGCACGTCGCGCGCGTCCGCGAACGCGTAGGCCACGCCTTCCAGCACGGCCCGCCCCAGGGTGGCCGCGGTCGTGTCGTGGTGCAGGCCGAAGAAGACGCCCTTGGCGCTCGCGTCGTTGTGCGGCGTCCGTTCCCCCGACAGGTACGGCAGGAACAGCACGTCGGCCGGCGCGTTCTCGGCCTCCACGGCGTCGAGCAGGGCCGGCACGTCGTCGAACCCGAGCAGGGGCGCCGCCCACGCCAGGCAGGACGCGGCGCTCAGGATGACGGACATCCGATGCCACGTGTCCGGCAGGCAATGGCAGAAGCTGTGCACGGCCCGCTCCGGGTTGGCGCGGTACTCGCTGTCGGCGACGAACAGCACGCCGGAGGTGCCGAGCGACAGCGACGCGCGACGGCCGTCGATGACGCCGGCCCCGACGGCGCCCGCCGCCTGATCGCCCGCCCCGCCCGCCACCGGGACGCGCCGCAGGCTCCAGGCCTCGGCCACCTCGGCGCGCAGCGTCCCGGCCGGCTCGCTGCCCTCGACCAGGCCCGGCATGGCCGCGCGGGTGAGCCTTGTCGCCGCCAGCAGCTCGTCGCTCCAGTCGCGCCGGGCCACGTCCAGCCAGAGCGTGCCCGCGCTGTCGGACCGGTCGGACAGGTACTCTCCGGTCAGGCGCAGGCGCAGGTAGTCCTTGGGCAGGAGGACCCGCGCGACGTGAGCGAAGACCTCGGGTTCGTGCTCCGCCACCCACAGCAGCTTCGGGGCGGTGAAGCCGGGCATGGCGAGGTTGCCGGCGATGGCGGGCAGGCGCGGCTCGCGTTCGGTGAGCTGCCGGCAGGCATCCTCGGAGCGTCCGTCGTTCCACAGAATGGCCGGGCGCAGCACCGTGTCGTCGCCAGCGAGCAGCGTCGCACCGTGCATTTGGCCCGACAGCCCCACCGCCTCCACGGCGCGGCCGTCGACGTCGCGCAGCACGGCGCGAACCGCCGCATCCGCGGCGCGCCACCAGGCGGCGGGATCCTGCTCCGACCACAGCGGCCTCGGACGCGAGACGGTGAGCGGGGCGGTGAACGCGGCGCGGACCGTTTGCTCCGCATCCAGGACGATCGCCTTGACGCCGGACGTACCGAGGTCGATGCCCAGATACATCGAACCACCTACCGCAGGAGCCCGTGGTGAAGCCCCGCGCGGCACGGAGAGCGGCGCGGCGCCCGCGTGGCAAGACGCGAAGAGGATCCCCCCGCCGCCGGCGCGGCGCCTGCTATTCTGAAGGGTCGATGTCGCCCGCCGCGTCCGCGCTGATTCCCTATCTCGTGCGTTATCGGCACCGGTTCGCCCTCGGCTCCGTGTTTCTCGTCCTGTCCACCGCGATCACGCTGCTGTCGCCCTGGGTGCTCAAGCACGCGGTGGACAGCCTGGCTCTGGCGGCCCGCCCGGGCCCGGATCCCGCAACCGCAACGGGGCCCTCGCTGGCGTTCTTCGCGGCGGCGCTCGTCGGCCTCGCAGTGCTCGGCGGCGTGTGCCGTTTTCTGATGCGACGCATCATCATAGGCGCTTCGCGGGAGATCGAGCTCGACCTGCGGAACGACCTGTTCCGTCATCTTCAGCGCCTGCCCCCTGCCTGGTTCCAGGCCAATCGCACCGGCGACCTGATGTCGCGCGCGACGAACGACCTTTCCGCCGTCCGCATGATGGCCGGGCCGGCGATCATGTACACGGCCTCCACCTCGATCACCTTCGTCGTCGCCCTGATCCTGATGCTCTCCCTCTCGCCGGCGCTCACCCTGCTGGCATTGCTGCCGCTGCCGGTGGTATCGGTCGTCGTGAAGCGTTTCGGCAGCGCCATCTACCTGCGTTCCGAACGCATCCAGGAGCAACTGGCGCACATGAGCGCGGTGGTGCAGGAAGCGCTGGCCGGCGTGCGTGTCGTCAGGGCCTATCGCCGCGAGGGGGTGGAGACGGAACGGTTCCGGGCGTCCAACGAGGAATATGTCGCCCGCAGCCGCGCCATGGTTCGACTCCAGGCCGCGTTCAGTCCGACGCTGGCGTTCTTCCTCGGCCTGTCGGCCCTCGTCGTGCTCTGGGTCGGCAGCCGCCATGTCATCGACGGACGACTGTCGATAGGCGACTTCGTCGCGTTCAACGCGTACGTCGCGATGTTGAGCTGGCCGATGATCGCCTTCGGCTGGGTGACGAACATGTTGCAGCGCGGCCTGGCGGCGTGGCAGCGGATGCTTGACATCCTGCAGGTCGAGCCGTCGATCCGCGATCCCGAAGACCCCGTCGAGCCGGCGTCGATACGGGGCGCGGTGGAGTTCCGGAACCTGACGTTCGCCTACAACGGGCGGGCGGTTCTTTCCGGGGTGTCGGCGCGGGTGGAACCGGGACAGGTGCTGGCCCTGGTGGGCCCGACCGGCGCCGGCAAGTCGACGCTGGTCGATCTGCTGCCGCGGTTGTTCGACCCGCCGCCGGGAACCGTGTTCGTCGACGGGATCGATGTCCGCGATCTGCCGCTCGATACGCTCCGCGGCGCCATCGGCTACGTGCCGCAGGAGCCGTTGCTCTTTTCGGAGACGGTTGCCGGCAACGTCGCCTTCGGCGCCCCCGGAACCGGGGGGAAGGACGGCGCGGCGGTCGCCGATGCGGTGGCGCTGGCGCAGCTCGACGCCGACGTGGCGGGGTTCCCGCGCGGGCTGGAAACCGAGGTCGGCGAACGGGGCATCACGCTGTCCGGCGGGCAGAAGCAGCGGGCGGCGCTGGCCCGCGCCATCCTGACCGATCCCCGCATCCTGAGTCTCGATGACGCGCTGTCGGCCGTGGACACCCATACCGAGGAGGCCATTCTCGCGCGGTTGAAGGGGGTGATGCGGGAGCGCACGACGATTCTCGTCGCCCACCGCATCTCGACCGTGCGCGACGCCGATCTCATCCTCGTGCTCGACGACGGCCGGGTGGTGGAACGAGGCACCCACGCCGAGCTGGTGGCGCTGGACGGTCTCTACGCCGGGTTGCACCGCAAGCAACTGCTGGAGGCGGAGCTGGACGAGTCGTAGGCCACGGCGCGGGGACTCCTGCGCGGGACAGCGAAAGAGATGTCTTTCCACGAACCGGAGGTGCTGGGCAAGGCGTACGACGCACGGCTGATGCGGCGCCTGTTGGGCTACCTGCGCCCCCACCGGCGCGCCGTCGGCGTCGCCCTGGCCGCGATCTCGGCCGGATCGGTCCTCCAGCTTGCCCAGCCCTGGCTGACGAAAGTCGCCATCGACGATCACATCGCACTGGGCGAGCTGGACGGCCTCGATCGCATCGCGCTGGCCTTCCTGTTCGTCCTGGCCGGCTCGTTCGTGCTCGAGTACGTCCAGACGTGGACGATGCAGATGATGGGGCAGCGGATCATGTTCGACCTGCGGATGGAGGTCCACGGTCATCTGCAACGTCTCGATCTGCGCTTCTACGACCGCAATCCGGTCGGCCGCCTGATGACCCGCATCACCTCCGACGTCGATGCCCTCAACGAGCTCTTCACGTCCGGCGTCGTGACGGTGTTTCGCGACGTCTTCCTGCTCGCCGGCATCATGGTCGTCCTGCTGTGGATGGACTGGCGCCTGGCCCTGGTCACCTTCGCCGTCCTGCCCGTCATCGCCTGGGTGACGCAGTGGTTCCGCAGGAACGCGCGCGAGTCGTACCGGCGGGTGCGAATCCAGCTCGCCCGCATCAACGCGTTCCTTCAGGAGAACATCAGCGGCATGGCGACGGTGCAGATCTTCCGCCGCGAGGCGCGCAACTTCGAGCAGTTCGAGCGGATCAACCGCGCCCACCGCGACGCCAACGTCGAGTCGATCTTCTACTACGCGACCTTCTATCCGGCCATCGAGGTGCTGGGCGCCGTGGCGACCGCCCTCATCATCTGGTACGGCGGCGGACGGGCGGTGCAGGACACGGTCGAGCTGGGGGTGCTGGTCGCGTGCCTGCAGTACTCGCAACGCTTCTTCAAGCCGATCAGCGATCTGTCGGAGAAGTTCAACATCCTGCAGTCGGCCATGGCGTCGTCCGAGCGCATCTTCGGGCTGCTGGATACCCCGGTCGAGATCACGTCGCCCCCGCGGCCCGTGCCGCTGCCGGCCCCGTCCGCCGCGATGTCCCGGACTGCGCCGGTTGGGTCTCCGGCGGACGGTTCCGGCGGCGGCCGCATCCGTTTCGAGCGCGTGTGGTTCGCCTACCGGGACGAAGAGCACGTGCTGCGCGACGTCTCGTTCGAGGTCGCCCCCGGGGAGCGGGTCGGCGTCGTAGGCGCTACGGGGGCGGGCAAGACCACCCTCATCAACCTGCTGATGCGCTTCTACGACGTGGATCGCGGGCGGATCACCATCGATGGCGTCGACATCCGGGAACTGCCGCTACCCGCGCTGCGGCGGCGGTTCGGGCTGGTGTTGCAGGACGTCTATCTCTTCTCCGGCAGCGTGCGGGACAACATCCGGCTCGGCGAAGACGCGATAGGCGATGGCGAGGTCCGGGCCGCCGCGAGGAGCGTCCACGCCGACCGGTTCATCGAGCGTCTGGCCGACGGAATGGACACCGAGGTGGGAGAGCGCGGAGCCAGCCTCTCGGTGGGGCAGCGGCAGTTGCTGAGCTTTGCCCGCGCCCTGGCCTTCGCGCCCGACGTCCTGCTGCTCGACGAGGCTACGTCCAGCGTAGACACCGACACCGAGCGCCTCATCCGGGACGCCCTGCACGTGCTGATGGCGGAGAGAACCACTATCGCCATCGCGCACCGGCTGTCGACGGTACAGGACATGGACCAGATCCTGGTTCTTCACAGGGGCGAGTTGCGCGAGGCCGGTACCCACCAGCAGCTACTCGCGCGCCGGGGGCTCTATCACACGCTGTATCAGTTGCAGTACAAGGACCAGGAGCGGGAACCGGGCTCCAGCCCGGTCGAGCCGGAGCCGGCGGTGCTGGCGCCGGCGGTGGCGGACCTGGCGGCCGGGCGATAGGAGGTTTCGCGGCAAAGACCCGCCGCATTCGGCCGGCGCGCGGTCACCGCCTCAGCCGGCGCCCGCGAAATGCGCGTATCCACGGGGCAGCGGCTCGTCCTTCCCGTCGCGCCTGATGCACACGCCGCGTTCCTTCGTAACGATCCCGATCGGGGTGATGGGCAGGTCTCCGATCCGGTGCCGCACGTGCCGCAGTCGGCCGCGGAACGCCGGAGGGCTCGTGAAAGCGAGCTCGTAGTCCTCGCCACCGGCTGCGGCAGCCGCCACCGGGTCGAGGCCGGCCCGTTCGAACCACGCGCGCGCTTCCGGGTGGATCGGCAATGCCTCGGCGTTGAGCCGCATCCCGACGCCGCTGGCGGTCGCGATCCGGTAGACGGCGTCGGCGAGTCCGTCACTCAGATCCATGCAGGCTCGGGCGGCCCGGTTCCGGCCGAGTGCGACCCCGAGTGCGACCCGCGCTTCGGGCCGGCGGTGGCGGCGGCGGCATTCCTCGGGAGGCGGGCCGGTGGTCTGGTCGGCCTGTTGCAGCGAAGCCAGACCGGCCGCGGCGGCGCCGATGGCGCCGCTGACGTAAACGATATCTTCCGGCCGGGCGCCGTCACGCCGGAGCAGGCGCCGCCGTTTCGCGCTGCCGGCCACGGTAACACCGATGATCAGCGGTCCGGGCGAGGCGGTGACGTCGCCGCCGACGAGCGCCGTGCGGTGGCGGGTCGCCCGCGCCAGGAACGCCTCGAGCAACGCGTCGACGTCCGCGACGGGCCAGCCGGCGGGCAGCGACAGGGCGAGCAGGGCGTACCGCGGCGCCGCGCCCATGGCCGCCAGATCGCTCAGGTTGGCGGCGAGCGCCTTGTCGCCGATGTCGGCCGGCGTGCTGAGGGCGCGGTCGAAGTGCACGCCTTCGACCAGCGTGTCGGTGCTCAGGACGGCAAGCGTGCCACGGTCCGGCTCGACGACGGCCGCGTCGTCTCCAATCCCGATCACCACCCCTGCGGCGTGTGCGGGGACGCGCTCCCGGATGTGCTGAATGACGGCGTGCTCGCCGATATCGGCGACGGTTGGAGAATTGCGCACGACGGACCGGTTACCGCGCGTACTCCACCGAGCGGGTCTCGCGGATTACCGTGACCTTGATCTGGCCGGGGTACTGGAGCTCGGTCTCGATGCGCTTGGCGATGTCCTTCGAGAGCCAGACCGCCTCTTCGTCGGAGATGCGCTCGCTCTCGACCATCACCCGGATCTCGCGGCCGGCCTGCAACGCGAACGACTTCGAGACTCCCTTGAAGGAGTCCGCGATGCCCTCGAGGTTCTCGAGGCGCTTGACGTACGACTCGAGAATGTCGCGGCGGGCACCCGGCCGCGCGGCCGAGATGGCGTCGGCTGCCTGCACGAGCATCGATTCCAGCGAGGGCCAGTCGATGTCCATGTGGTGGGCGGCCATCGCGTCGACGACCGCGTCGGTCTCGCCGTGCTTGCGGAGAAAGTCGATGCCGATCTGCAGATGCGTACCCTCGAGCTCGCGATCCATCGCCTTGCCGACATCGTGCACGAAGGCGGCGCGGATGGTGGTCTGGGCGTCGAGCCCGAGCTCGCGCGCCATCACCCCGGCGACGTAGGCGACCTCCTTGGAGTGCGCCAGGACGTTCTGGCCATAGCTCGTACGGAACTTGAGGCGGCCCATCATGCGGTTAATCTCGGGATGCATGTCGTGGATCCCGAGCTCGAACGCGGCGGCCTCGCCTTCCTTCAGCGTCGCCTCGTCCACCGCCGCACGGACCTTCTCGACCACCTCCTCGATGCGGGCGGGGTGGATGCGGCCGTCGGCAACGAGCTGCTCGATGGCCCGCTTGGCGATCTCGCGGCGGTAGGGGTCGAAGCTCGACAGGATGATGGCACCGGGCGTGTCGTCGACTATCAGCTCCACGCCGGTGGCGGTCTCCAGGGCCCGGATGTTGCGCCCCTCGCGACCGATGATGCGGCCCTTGAGATCGTCGCTCGGCAGGTCGACCACCGACACCGTGGTCTCGATGGCGTGGTCGGCCGCACTGCGCTGGATCGCCTGCGTGATGATGTGCTTCGCCTTGTCGGCGGCTGTTTCGCGCGCCTCGTGCTCCAGCCGCTTCACGAGGTTGGCGGCGTCCCGGCGGGCATCCGACTCGAGCTGCCGAACCAGCGATTCCTTGGCTTCGTCGGCGGTCATGCCGGATACCCGCTGGAGCTCGGCCTGCGTCTGTTCCACGATCTCGAGACGGCGCGTTTCCTCCGCCGCGGCCGCGTTCTCGCGCTCGAGGACCGCGTCCTCTCGAGACCGCAGCTCGCGTGCGGCGCGATCGACGCCGGCGCTGCGTTCCGCCAGGGCCCGCTTGCGGTCGTTCAGGTCGCGCTCGAGTGCGGCCAGCTCCTCGCGGCGCTGCCGCGCGTGATTCTCGGTTTCGTGCCGGAGGTTCTGGGCCTGCTCTCGGGCGGTGAGCTCTGCTTCCTTGCGCCGGGCGACGATTTCGCGCTCGGCGTTCTGCAGCATCCGGTCCGCTTCGCCACGTGCCTGGCCGACGGTCTGGACCGCGATCCTGCGGCGGGTGAGCAACCACACGCCGAAAAGGAGCAACCCGACCACGGCGGCCGTGAGGCCGGAGGCGACGACGCTCGGAAAGAGCTCCATGCGCGACTCGCACGGAGCCGGCGCGACATGCCGGGCGCGGAACGCAACCCGAAAGAACCCCCGCGATTACCGTGTGGGGAGGTCGTATGAACCTGCGCGTGCAGGTGGAACCGCTATATCAGACCCCGCCTCTAGGCTTCCTCGGGCCGAGGCGTGCACACAGCGAAGCGTCGCGGTTCACTTCGATACAACAATGGCTCAAACGAGCCTCCAAACCATCACGCGTACTGCAGGGAATCTCAAGAACCAACACACGTGCCGTGCTCCGTTTCTCCCGGCATCTTAGAACGAAGCAGCAGTCCGGGCAAGGCGCTGCCCGGTCACGCGGAGTGGTCGGGAGGCGGCGCGGGCGTTTCCGGCGGCTCGAATGCGACGGAGTCCGCCGACGATGCGGGGCGCTGCGACGTGTCGGCGGTGGAGATCACGCCGCCGACGGCGCGGTCCACCATGGCCTCGATGGCCAGCATCCGATCCAGGACGTGGCGTTCGTCGTCGGCGCGGCCGTCCAGGCTGCGAAAGTAGTCGTCCGCGATGTTGAGAGCGGCCAGCACCGCCACGTGCACGAGGTCGCGACGCGGCGCCCGATTCGCGACCGCTTCCATCTTCTCGCGGACGTACGCGCCCAGTCGCGACACGCTGTCGGCATCCAGCCGGCTGCGGATGGGGTACTCCCGTCCCAGGATCTGGATAGTGGTGACGGCAGAGTCGCTCGTCTTGTCCATCGCGTGGTGAACGGGAGGCGGTGCAGGCCCCCGCCTCGCGGCGTCCCGATCCGGTCTCGACCCGCCGCTACAGGTCGAAGGCTTCCAGTTGATTGAGCATCTCCGAGACCCGCGCGCGCACCTGCTCGCGCTCGGCCCGGAGCGTTTCCATCTCCGCCGCGTCGTTCTGCGTGACGGTCAGGCGTTCCTGGAGCGCATCCAGCTCCTCGCGCAACCGCTCGTTGTCGGAACGCGTCTCGGCCAATTCCTGGCGCGACTGCTCGAGAATCTGGACCAGTGCCGTCACCTTCTGGGCGAGACGGTCCACCGTGGCCAGGTCGACATATTGGGTCGTGTCCGACATCAAAGCAACTACTCCTTCAACAGGCTGCGTTCCGTCTTCTGCGCTGCTAGCGCAGGGTGGCTCCGTGCTCGGCCTGCAGCGCGGCCACGATGGCATCGATGGCCTGCTGCACCTCCGCGTCCGTCAGCGTGCGATCCGGGGCGCGAAACATCAACCGGAACGCCAAGCTCGTGTGGCCCTGCGAAATGCCCTTGCCGGCATAGAGATCGAACTCGCGCACCTGCACCAGCGTGTCCGGTGCAACGGATCGAATCGTGCCACGAACCGTGGCGGCGGGCAAGGCGGCGTCCACGACCACGGCCAGGTCGCGGGTTACGGAGGGATATCGCGGCAGCGGCGCCGCCACCATCCGGCGGCGGTCCCTGCCGGCCCGGGCAAGCGCCGCAAGGTCGAGCTCGGCCACGTAAATCTCGTCATCGGCCGGCAATCCTCGCGCCTCGGCGATGGGAGCCGCGAGACGGCCCACGTAACCGAGCAGGACCGACTCGCCGGTCTCCGGCAGTCTCGCCCGCACGGCGGCGGCTCCGCCGCCGGCCAGCGTTTCGCGGTGAACCGGTGCGTACGCCGGTGCCACCCCGAAGGCATCGCACATCCGGTCGACGAGTCCGATCGCGTCGAACAGGTCGGTCTGCCGTTCCCCGCCGCTCCAATGCCTGCGCGCGGCGGCCCCGGTGAGCGCCACCGCAACGCCGGAGGTTTCGCCTTCCGCCGCGGTGAAGCGGCGTCCGATCTCGAAGAGCCTGATGTCGCGATGCTCGCGCCTGCGGTTGTGGATGAGCGCGTCGAGCAGTCCGGGCACCAGGGACGGCCGGAGCACGGCGAACTTTTCCGACAGCGGGTTGGCGATGCGCACCAGCTGCTCTGGCCGGGCGACGAACGGGCGGGCCGCCTCTTCTTCGATGAAGCCGTAAGTGATGGCCTCCGAGCAGCCCCCGGCGGTCATTATCCGCCGCAGAACCTGTTGCCTGGACAGCGCGCCGCTGGGAGGCGCCGGCGGGCGGACCATTGCCGGAAAGGTCGACGGCAGCCGTTCGTACCCGTGGTGGCGGGCGATCTCCTCGATGAGGTCGATCTCGCGGTGGACGTCGACGCGGTGCGCCGGTACCGTGACGCGCCACCGCCGGCCGTGGCCGTCCGGCGCCGCATCGCCGGTGTCGTCCGCAACGCGTTCGATATCGAAGCCGAGCCGCTCGAGCGTGGCCGGCACGAAGTCGGGGTCCACGTCCACGCCGAGCACGTGGCCGATCCGGGCTTGCCGCAGGCTGACCGTGGTCCTGTTTCGCGGCGCGGGGTGGCGGTCGACGATGGACCCGCGCGGCGCGCCGCCGCCGATCTCGCCCAGGAGCTGCAGCGCGCGGCGCATCGCCCGTACCGGGGCCTCGATGTCCGCGCCCCGCTCGAAGCGGAACGACGCGTCCGTCGACAGGGCCAGCCGCTTGCTCGTGCGGCGAACCGAGACGGGATCGAACCACGCGCTCTCGAACGCGACGCGCACCGTTCCGTCCGTTACCTCCGAATCGGCGCCGCCCATCACGCCGGCCACGGCCTGCGGACGCGCGCCGTCGGCGATGACCAGCATGTCGTCCGCCAGCTTGCGCTCCATCCCGTCCAGGGTACGGACGGTCTCTCCCGGGCGGGCACGCCGGATTCGCAGCTCGCCGTCGGCCAGCCGGTCGAGATCGAATGCGTGCATCGGATGGCCCAGCTCGAGCATCGCGTAGTTGGTGATGTCGACGATGTTGTTGATGGGCCGGACGGCGGCCGCCTCAAGGCGCGCCGCCATCCAGGACGGGGACGGACCCACGGTCACTTCGGCCACCGACGCCGCGTAGCGAGGACAGAGCACCTCGTCCTCGATGGTGACCGGCAGGGCATCGTCGCCGGCGGGGGTAGCGGCCAGGGCCGGCCAGGTGACGTCGTTCCCATAGATCGTCGACACCTCGCGCGCGATGCCGGCCACGCTGAGGCAGTCGGGCCGGTTGGTCGTAATCTCCAGGTCGAGAACGGCGTCCTCTCCGCGGGCCGGCCGGCCGGGAACGGCCGGGGCCGGCTCGACCGCCGACACCTCGAACCCGTGCGCGGTCAGCGCCTCGGCCAGCTCGTCGACGCTCACCGTCACCGGCACGAGCTCACGCAGCCACGAAACCAGGATTCTCAATAGGGAAACTGCTCCAGGAGCCGCAGGTCGTTGTCGTAGAAGGCGCGGATGTCCTCGACGCGGTACTTCAGAATCGCGATGCGGTCGATGCCGACGCCGAACGCCCAGCCGGTGAGCCGCTCGGAATCGTAGCCGACCGCTTCGAGCACGGCCGGGTGCACCATGCCGCTGCCGAGTATCTCCAGCCAGCCGGTCCGCTTGCAGACCGCGCAGCCGCTCCCGCAGAAGACGCAACTGATGAACACCTCGGCGCTCGGCTCGGTATACGGGAAGAAGCTGGGGCGGAACATGACCTGCGTGTCCGGCTCGAAGAGCTGCCGCAGGAAGCACTCGAGGGTGCCCTTGAGGTCGGCCATCGTGACGCCCTCGCCGACCAGCAGCCCCTCGACCTGCTGGAACATCGGCGAATGGGTGAGATCGGGCGTGTCCCGCCGGTACACCAGTCCGGGCGCGATGATCCGCACCGGCGGCTCGTGCGTCTCCATGTAGCGGATCTGCATGCCGGAGGTGTGCGTCCGCAGCAGGGTGCCCGGCGGCCCGCTCCGCGTCCGGAGCGGCGCGTCCAGGTACAGCGTGTCCTGCATGTCGCGGGCGGGATGCTCCGGCGGCATGTTGAGCGCCTCGAAGTTGTGGTAGTCGTCCTCGACCTCGGGGCCTTCGAGGATCTCGAAGCCGAGGCCGGTGAAGATCTGCTCGATCTCCTCGCGGATGACGGTCAGCGGATGGCGGTGCCCGAGCGGGACCTCGCGGCCGGCGAGGGTGACGTCGACGCGGTCTTTCACCGCATTCTCTGGCGACGGCAGCTCCCTCTGTCCGGTATAGGTCTTGCGCTTGTACCAGACTCTCCCGTCCGGCTTGTGGATCGGCTGTACGGCTTCACTCTCAACAAAACGGTCAAGAATCTCTTGCACGCGGGCCCGGCCCAACCCGGTCTCTTGTCCGATACCTCCGGCGCTTCTCTCCCCGCGGGGGTGCTGCGGGGTCGTCTTGAACGCCAGAAGCACCGAGCGCTCCGCCAGCGTCCGCTCGATCTCCTGCTTCAGTGCGTTGGCCTGACGGCCTAGTTCGCGGCGCGTGTCCGGCGGCGCCACGGAGACGGACTTGAGCAGTGCGGTCACGGCGCCGCGCTTGCGGCCCAGATAGCGGTGGCGCACCTCCTGGAGCTCGTCGGGGGTGCGCGCCCGGTCGAGCTCGGCCAGGAACGCGGCCCGCACGTCGTCGACGGTAGCAGGGGGGGACATCGGTGCGCCCGGGCTACTGCTGCCAAGTCGCCGGCGAACGCCTTACGACGTCGCCGCGGCGCGCGCCTCCCTGGCCTGCTCGGCGAGATGCGCGAACGCTTCCGGCTCGCGGACCGCGAGGTCGGCCAGCGCCTTGCGGTCGAGGCCGATGCCGGCCCGTTTCAGGCCGTTGATGAGATGGCTGTAGCTCAGTCCGTGCTGGCGCGCGGCCGCGCCGATGCGCGTGATCCAGAGGCGCCGGAAGTCCCGCTTCTTGCGCCGGCGTCCGATGAACGCGTAGTTCAACGACGTGTCGACCGCTTCCTTGGCGGCACGGTAGAGCTTGCTCTTCCGCTGATAGAACCCCTTGGCGCGGGCCAGCAGCTTGTGCCGCTTCGCCCGCCGCACGGTGCCGCGCTTGACTCGAGGCATGTTCTTCGGCTGCTCCTACTTGTACGGAATCATGCGCCGGACGCGCGGTTCGTCGGCCGCGTCCATCGTTGTCGTCCCGCGCAGTCCACGCTTCTGTTTCGTGGTCTTGCTGGTCAGGATGTGGCGCGAGAACGCCTTCTTGCGGGTCACCTTGCCGGTGCCGGTGGTGTTGAACCGCTTGGCCGCGCCACGGTGCGTCTTCAGCTTCGGCATGCGTGCCTCTCTTCTACCGTTCTCCGCTACCGCTACCGCCCCTTCTTCGCCACGGTCTTGCTGGACAGGATCGTGTGCATCTGGTTGCCTTCCATGCGAGGCAGCGTCTCCTGCGTGGCGACCTCCTGCAGCTCGTCGACGAGCCGTTCCAGGATGTGCCGCCCGAACTCCGGATGCGCCATCTCGCGACCGCGGAAGAAGATGGTCGCCTTGACCTTGTCGCCGTGCGCCAGGAAGCGCTCGACGTGCTTCTTCTTGAACTGATAGTCGTGCTCGTCGACCTTCGGCCGGAATTTGATCTCCTTGACCTCGATCGTCTTCTGGTGCTTCTTGGCCTGCCGCGACCGCTTCTGCTCTTCGTACTGGTACCGCCCGTAGTCCATGATCCGGCACACGGGCGGCTGCGCCGTCGGCGAGATCTCGACGAGGTCGAGTCCCTTCTCGCGCGCAATCGCGAGCGCCTGCGGCGGCGCCATCACGCCGAGCTGCTCACCGGCGTCGTCGATTACACGGATCTCGCGAACCCGGATCCGTTCGTTGACTCGCGTGCGGGGCTGGCGGAAATCGCGGCGTGGCCCGCGCGGGCCGCGTCCTGGAGGAATACCTTGCTCCCTTCGTGACAGCGTTCGCCGCCATGGGCGAACCGCTAGTTTACTCCGTTGCCGGGGCCCGCTTCAGGCGGACCTCCTCCTCGAGCGCCCGTATCAGCTCGTCGAGGGCGCGGGCACCCAGATCGCCCTTCGTGCGGCTGCGCACCGCTACCGTGCCGTTTTCGACCTCCCGGTCGCCGATCACCAGCATCTGCGGGATCTTCTGGAGCTGCGCCTCGCGGATCTTGAGTCCGATCTTCTCACGCCGGTCATCGAGCTCCACGCGGAAGCCGGCCGCCGCCAGTCGCTCCCGCACGGTCCGGCCGTAGTCGGCGTGCCGGTCGGCGATGTTCAGGATACGCACCTGCACCGGCGCCAACCACAACGGGAACGCGCCGGCGTACTGCTCGATGAGCAGTGCGATGAACCGTTCGAAGCTGCCGAAGATGGCGCGGTGGATCAGCACGGGGGTGTGCTCGGCGTTGTCGGCGCCGATGTACTTCAGCCCGAACCGCTGCGGCATCTGGTAGTCGAGCTGAATCGTCGCGCACTGCCACCGGCGCCCTATCGCGTCGGTGACGTGCACGTCGATCTTGGGCCCGTAGAAGCTGCCGTCTCCCTCGGAGACGGTGTACGGCGTGCCGGACGCCTCGATGGCGCCGCGCAGTTGCGACTCCGCGTGGTCCCATGTCGCCAACTCGCCCAGAAACTTCTCCGGGCGGGTCGAAAGCTCGACCGCGTAGTCCAGCCCGAAGTCCCGATACATGCGGTCGACCAGGCGCATCAGGCGCTCGACTTCTTCGCCGATCTGGTCTTCGGTGATGAAGCAGTGCGCGTCGTCCTGCGAGAACTGGCGGACCCGGGTCAGTCCGCTGAGCACGCCCGAGGCCTCCTGCCGGTGCAGCACGCCCTGGTCGTGGAAGCGGAGCGGCAGGTCGCGGTAGCTCCGTCCCTCGCTCGCGAACATGAGCATGTGCCCCGGGCAGTTCATCGCCTTGAGGGCGTACTCGGCTCCTCCCTTGCCGTCGGCCGCGGAGGCGGAGATCTCGCCGCCGCCATCCGCCGCGGAAGCGGCGGGCTCGCCGTCGGACTTCAGCAGGAACATGTTCTCCCGGTAGTGGTCCCAATGCCCCGAAGTCTCCCACAACGCCTTGTTGAAGACGAGCGGCGTGCGGACCTCCTGGTAGTCCTCGCCGGAGAGCGCGTCGCGCATGTAGTCGGAGAGGAGGCGGTAGAGCGTCGCGCCCTTGGCCTGCCAGAAAGGCGCGCCGGGCGCCCACTGGTGGAACGTGAACAGGCCGAGCTCCTTGCCGAGCTTGCGGTGGTCGCGCTTCTTCGCTTCCTCGATCCGCGTCAGGTGCGCGGTCAGCTCGGAGGCCTTGAAGAAAGCGGTTCCGTAGATGCGCTGCATCGGCTGGTTGCGTGCGTCCCCCTTCCAGTACGCGTTGGAGCTGTGGAGAACCTTGAACGCCTTCAGCCGTCCGGTCGAGGGCACGTGCGGGCCGGTGCAGAAGTCGATGAAGGCGTCCTCAATCGTGTAGCAGGAGACGACCGGTCCGCCCTTCTCCTCGATCAACTGCACCTTGAGCGGCTCCCCGCGGCCGACGAAGTACGCTTTTGCCTCCGCCTTCGACATCATCTTTCGCTCGTAGCGCAGATTCTGCCTGGCCAGCTCCGCCATCTTGCGCTCGATGGCTTGCAGATCCTCCGGGACGAAGGGACGGTCGACGACGAAGTCGTAGAAGAATCCGTCGTCGATGGCGGGTCCGATGCCGCACTGGGCCTCGGGGAAGAGCGCGGTCACCGCCGCCGCCATCAGGTGCGCGGTGCTGTGTCGATAGAGGTCCAGCGCCTCCGGCGCGTCGGGTGTCACGAACCGCACGGCGACGTCGTCGTCGAGCGGGTACGACAGGTCGACCATGCGGTCATCGACGATGGCGGCCAGCGCGTGCTTGGCGAGGCGCGGCGAGATGTCCGAGGCCACCGCGGACACCGGCGCGCCCGCGGGTGCGCCACGGGTCGATCCGTCCGGCAGGGTGACCGTGATCTGACTCATGCTGTATCGACAGGTCGGGGGACCGTCTCGGAAAACCTGGTAGGCACGGGCGGACTTGAACCGCCGACCTCCTGCATGTCAAGCAGGCGCTCTAACCAACTGAGCTACGCGCCTATCTTTCGCGGAGAGTGGATGCTACAGGCCATGAAACGAACGGGCAGTATACCAATGGGCGGAAAGCATCGTCAAAAAGCCCGTCCGAAACTACGCGGCCTCCGCGGCAACGGTCTCCCGTAGCTCCTCCAGGGCTCGCTGCAGGATCTCGTCCTCCTCCGGCAGCGGCTCGCCCAGTTCCGGCAGTTGCACCGCCACGCCGACTGCCGGCTCGATGCCGAAGGGATGGATCGCCTCGCCCGAGCCGTTCAGGTAACGTGCCCACGACAACCAGAGTCCGGAGCCGTCCGGAAGGGGAACGAGACGCTGCAGGCTGGTGCGGCCGGCCGTCCGCTGGCCGACGGTCGTTGCCCGGTCGTTGCCGACCAGCGCCGCCACGAAGACCTCGGCCGGACCGGACGAGCCGAAGTTGGTCAGCAGGGTCATCGGCGTCTCGATGGTGTCCGGGCCGGCCGTCGCTTCCAGGGGCGTCCGCGTGTCGCCGTTCTCCTCGCGGATGGCCAGCGTTCCGGTCGCGACGAAGAGGCGTGCCGCCGCCACCGCGGCAGCGTAGGTTCCCTCCGCGGCGTTGCGGACATCGACGATCAGGTGCCCAGCCCCCTCCGTGTCGAGCACGGCGGCGGTGTCCGCGATGGCCGCGGCGACGTTCTCGTCGAAGGCCGGGATCCGCAGATAGCCGACACCCTCGGCCTCTTGCAGAAGCCGCCCTTCCACCGCGGCGGGCGCCAGGCGCTCGCGGACGAGCTCGATGTCGTACGGCTCCTGCGTGCTGCCGCGGATCAACGACAACGTGACTGTCGTGCCCGGATCCCCGTGGAGCCGCTGCTTGCCTTCGATGACCGAGAGCAGGCGCGTCGGATCGCCGTCGATGGCGCGCACGTAGTCGCCCGGCGCGATGCCTGCCTCGGCCGCCGGCGATCCGTCCCGCGCGGCGACGACCTGCAGGTAGTAGCGCCGCGTGACGTCGAGGCCGATACGCCCCTCCGGCAACGGTTCCCCGCTCTGGATCCAGCGCACGTTGGGGGCGGAGAGGTAGGCGCTGTCGGAATCGAGGCCCTCGGCCAGGCCGCGCAGCGCACCCTGCAGCACGTCGTCGAGATCGACGAGCTCCACGTAGTTGTTCGAGATGAGCGAGACGACGTCTTCGAAGACCCGCAGATGTCTGTAGGTCTGTTCCTCCTCGCCGGCCGCGCGGCCGTAGTAGCCGCCGACGAGAGTGAAGGCGATGATGGGGATCGACGCGAAAAAGACGATGATCCGGGTCCTCAAGACTGTCCTCGCTTCACCCAGGAACGCGTGACGTCGCGGTTCTGCGGCCCGCGACCGGTTCGGCGCGAAGCTCCGAACCGCCAGCGGAACACAGCACCGTAGAGAAAGAGCATTCTACCGGATCGTTGACCGGCCGTCGATGATGGAGTCGAGGCGGTCGCCGCCCGATGGACACCGGGGCGAATCGAGTCGTACGCTGTGTCGACCGGCTCGGTACGTTGGTGGCCGGTTGGTGTCCGGCCGGAGAAGCATGAGAATACTCGGCGTCGACTACGGGGAGCGCCGCATCGGGTTGGCGGTGAGCGATGCGTCCGCGCTGCTTGCCCGTCCCTTGCGAGTGCTGGAGCCGCGGGGGGCGCTGGAGGACAGGGCCGCCGCGGTGGCGGCCGAGGTGGCCGGCGCCGCGGCGGAGCCCGACGGGCTGGCGCTGGTCGTCGTCGGCGTGCCGCGGGCGTTGAACGGAGCCCCGCATGGTCAGACCGCCCGGGCCCGCGGCTTCGCCGCTGCGCTCCGTGCCCTGATCGGGGTGCCGGTGAGGTTGCAGGACGAGCGGCTGACCAGCGTCGAGGCCGAGGCCCGGCTCGCGGTGCGCGAACGGGACTGGCGGAAACGGAAGCACCGGCTCGACGCAGCGGCCGCGGCGGTCATCCTGCAGGATTACCTCGACGAGGCGGCCCGGACGTCCGATCGCGGGTTCGCCGTCGGTGAGCCGGATGCCGGGGACGAAGCGTAGCGCGATGCTCAAGAGGCTCTTGCTGGCCGTGGTCTGCCTTGTGCTCCTGTCCGCCGGCGCTGCGGCGCTCGTCTGGCAGGAGTTGCTGGCGCGCCTCGATGCGCCGCATCCCGGGGTCGCCGGCGCGGGCGTGTTCGTGGACGTGGAGCCGGGCGATTCGATCCCGGTGATCGCCAACCGGCTGGCCGCGGCCGGGGTCGTGGCCGAGGAGTGGCTCTTTCGGCTTGCGGTCCGGCGGAGCGGCCGGGATCGGGAGCTGCAGGCGGGCGAGTACTTCTTCGACGCCCCGCTGTCGCCGCTGGCCGTGGTGGCGAAGATCGCCGACGGCCGTGTCCACCTGCGTCCCATCACCTTTCCCGAAGGGTTGACGCTGCCGGAGATGGCGTCCATCGCGCAGGCGAAGGGGCTGGGGTCGGCGGCGGCGTTCACGGCGGCGGCATCCCGCACGGCCCTGATCTCCGACCTCGATCCGCACGCGACGGACCTCGAGGGGTACCTGTTCCCGGAGACCTATTCGCTGCCCCGCCACGCCACCGTCGACGATCTCGTCGCGGCGATGGTGGCCCAGTTCCGAAGGGTCTTCGATGACGAGCTTCGCCGGCGCGCCGCCGAGCGCGGTCTGAGCGTGCGGGAGACGGTGACTCTGGCCTCCATCATCCAGAGGGAGACCGGCGCCGGCGCCGAGCACGGGCTGGTGTCGGCGGTCTTCAACAACCGGCTGCGGATCGGGATGCCGCTCCAGAGCGATCCCACCGTCATCTACGCCCTCGAGCGGGCCGGCGTCTACGACGGCAATCTCACCCGCCGGAACATGCAGGTCGACTCGCCGTACAACACCTACCGCTACGGTGGCCTGCCCCCCGGTCCGATTGCGGCTCCCGGCCGCGACGTGCTGCGCGCCGCGCTCGAGCCCGCCGATGTCACCTATCTCTACTTCGTGAGCCGCAACGACGGCACCCACGCCTTCGCCAACACGCTGCGCGAGCACAACCGCAACGTGCGCGAGTTTCAGGTGGAGTACTTCCGGCGCCGCCCGGCCGGGCGGTAGGAGTCGGCGCCCCAGAACGTGGTGCCTTCTCTCTCTCAGCGTGTCGTTGGCAGGCCGGTCCCATAGCCTTGCCAGTCCTCGACCTCCGTGTAGAAGAGCGGCGTGGCGTCGCGGCCGGTGGCCAGGTTGTGCTCGATCACGGAGGTTGGGCGGGCCTCGTGGCGCGCGTTCGTTTCCACGTTGCCCACGCGATCGAACAGGATGCCGCCGAAGGCGAGCCAGGCGGCGAGCAGAGTCAGGACGAGGTTGACAGTCTGTCCCGTCAGGTAGAGCTGGATGGGGCGTCCGCCGGAGGTGTGGCGGGCGAGGTCGCGCAGGCTGGATTCGAGGCCGATGCTCACGAAGGCCAGGCAGAACAGCCAGCCGCGCACGTCGGAGGTCAGGTCGAGCGCTGCGGCGACCCGTGCCTCCCCGAGCGACGGGGTCAGGACGAACGAGAAGACGACGGAGGCGGCGACGAAGCCGATGATGAACTTCGGCAGGCGGTACCAGATCTCCATCGCCTGCGGCTTCCGTTCGCCGGTCGCCTCGACCCGCGTCACCCAGAAGACGGCCACGAGGAAAGCGACCAGGCCGATCAGGGTGTTCTGGATCATCTTCACGACGGCGGCGATCTGCTCCGCCTGCTCGCCGAGAATGGCTCCCGCCGCTACGACGGCGCCGGTGGCGTCGACGGTGCCGCCGATCCAGGCCGCCCCGACCACCGGATCCATGCCGGCCCAGCGGATGCCGAGCGGCATCACGATCATCATCGCCACGGTGAAGATCAGCGACATGCCGACGGCGAGCGTCAGCTCCTGCTTGCGGGCCCCCGCCGCGGCGGCGACGGCGATGGCGGCCGATACGCCGCAGACCGAGGTGGCCGCCGCGATGACCATCACCAGCGACCGGCTGCCGATCCGCAGGAACCGGACGCCGAACTGGTACATGAAGACGATGACGAGCGGCGTCACCAGCCAGGCGACGAAGAGCCCGGGCGCGCCCAGACGCAGGATGTTGCCGAAGAGAACCTCCGCGCCGAGCAGCACCAAGCCCGTCTTGATGTACAGCTCGCTGCGCAGGGCCGGCTTGAGCCACTCGGGGGTCCCGCCCGTGTTCGCGATGACGAGACCGATCACCAGGGCCCAGAAGGCGTATCCGAAACCCGCGGCTCGCACGCCCATCTGGTTCGCCAGGGTGTAGGCGGCGACCGCCAGCACGAAGAGGGGAATGAACGCGACGATCTGGCGCCGGGCGGAGCGTCCCATCACCCGCACGGCCAGCGCGGAGAGCGCGGCCATGGCCACGCCCAGCAGGGCGAGTCCTCCCGCGCGGCCCGCGAACGCCTCGGTCGGCAGCGATGTCCAGCGTCCGACGCCCGGCACGGCGGCGATGAAGCCGGCGACTACGCCGATCATGACGAGGCCGGCGAGCCAGACGGCCCACCAGTCCTCGGATGCAAGCAGCGGGTTTCTCTCGTTGCGCGTGGCGTCCGGCATGGCGCGCCTATAATGACCGAACTTCACGTGGAATGGGGAGTCGAGCCATGACATTCAGATACACCCTCCGGTTCCCGATGACGCTGGCGGCAGTCCTGATGGCCGGATCCGTCGCCGGCGCCCAGGAGTCGCGGCAGGAGACGCTCGATACGTCCGGCCTGATCGCGCCGGTGGAGATCGTGACCGACCGTTGGGGGATCTCGCACATCTACGCGGAGAACGAGCACGACCTGTTCTTCGCGCAGGGCTACGCGGCCGCTCGCGACCGGCTCTTCCAGTTCGAGATCTGGCGCCGCCGTGCGACGGGAACGGTCGCCGAGATTCTCGGGCCCCGCGAGCTGCAGCGCGACACCGGCGCCCGCCTGTTCCGCTTCCGGGGCGACCTGACGACCGAGATGCGGCACTACCACGAGCGGGGCGACACGATCATTCCGGCGTTCGTCGACGGCATCAACGCCTTCATCGAGCGCACCGAACGCGAGCCGGACCTGCTGCCCGTCGAGTTCGAGCTGCTCGGCATCACGCCGGGGCGCTGGACGCCGGAGGTGGTCATTTCCCGCCACCAGGGGCTGGTTTCCAACGTGACGCAGGAGCTCGACAACGCGCGGGCGGTGGCGGCTCTCGGCGCCGACGCGGTCGAGGAGATCAACTACTACATCGGAGACCCCGACCTGACCATTGATCCGGCCATCGACGTCTCGCTGCTCGACGATCGCATCCTGGATCTCTACCGCGCGCACCGGCGGGCGCTCGCCTTCGAGCCGGAGGACGTCACCCTCGCCTACCGCGGCGACCCGGAGACGTTCGAGCGGCTCGCCGCAGCCGTCCCGTCCGAGATCGATCTGGAACGGAACGACTACGACGCAATAGGCAGCAACAACTGGGTGGTGCACGGCACGCGCACGCTGAGCGGCTATCCCATCATGGCCAACGACCCGCACCGTGCGCAGTCGGCCCCGTCGCTGCGCTACTGGGTGCACCTGGTGGCCCCCGGCTGGAACGTCATCGGCGGCGGCGAGCCGATGCTGCCCGGGGTCTCGATCGGCCACAACGAGCACGGGGCGTGGGGCCTGACCGTGTTCGGCCAGGACAACGAGGACCTCTACGTCTACGAGACCAACCCGGCAAATCCCGACCAGTACCGGCATCTCGGCAGGTGGGAGGAGATGACCGTGATCCGGGAGAGGATTCCTGTGCAGGGGCAGGGCGACGTGGAGGTCGAGTTGAAGTACACGCGTCACGGGCCGGTCGTCTTCCAGGATCCGGACAACAACGCGGCGTACGCGGTGGCGGCGGCCTGGCTGGACTACGGCTCGGCGCCGTACCTCGCGAGCCTGCGCATGGACCAGGCGACGACCTGGGAGGAGTTCGTCGAGGCGTGCAACTACAGCCGCATTCCGTCGGAGAACATGGTCTGGGCCGACCGCGCCGGCAACATCGGCTACCAGGCGGTGGGGGTGTCGCCTATCCGTCCGAACCACAGCGGGCTGGTGCCGGTGCCGGGCGACGGGCGTTACGAATGGGACGGATTCCTGCCGATCAAGGCGCTGCCGAGCGTCGTCAACCCGCCGAAGGGGTACTTCGGGACGGCCAACAACTACACCCTGCTGGATGTCCCGGGGACCTATCCCCACTGGGAAGCGCTGCACTATACCTGGGGCGACCAGATGCGCGCGGCGCGGGTGGAGGAGGTGCTGGCCGACGCCCGGCACATGACCGTAGTCGACAACATGCAGCTCATGATGGACGAGTTGTCGGTCGCCGCCCGCAACCTGGTGCAGCTGCTGCGCGACCTGCCGGGCCTCGACGGCCGCGCCGACCATGCCCGCCGGATGCTGCTCGACTGGGACGCGGTGCTCGACAAGGACTCGGTGGAGGCCGCCATCTACGTGAGCTGGGAACGTGAGCTGCGCGCCGCCGTGCACCGCACGGTGGTCCCGGCCGCCGCCCGCGACTACATCCGGAGCGTGAACACGAAGCGGCTGATCGACTGGCTGACCGCTCCGGACGGGCGGTTCGGCGACGACCCCCTCGCGGGCCGGGACGCCATCCTGCGCGATACCCTGACGGCGGCGCTCGATGGTCTCCGCGACCGTTTCGGGACCGCCGAGATGACCACCTGGAAGTACGGCGGCGAACGCTTCAAGCATGCCCACATCCGCCACCCGATGAGCGCCGCGGTCAACGCCGACCTGCGGCGCCGGCTCGACGTGGGCCCGTTCCCGCGCGGCGGCTACGGCGGCACGGTGCACAACACCGGAAGCGGCGACAACCAGACTTCCGGCGCGTCGTTCATGATCATCGCCGACACGGCGAACTGGGACAATTCGGTCGGCTTGAACACCCCGGGTCAGGCCGGCGATCCGGATAATCCGCACTACCGCGACCTGTTCGAGGTCTGGGCGCGGGACCGCTACTTCCCGATCTTCTTCTCGCGAGCCAAGATCGACTCGGTGACCGAGTCGACGACCGTGCTGCGGCCCGCGGGAAGCGGCTCGACCGGCGCCCAGCGGTAGTCGGGAAGCAGGTCGGTCGGCCGGACGCACGCGCCCGGCCGATGCTCCGGATTCGGACACGCGCATGCGCCGCCCCGGCGCGGTTGTCGGCCGCGTGCGCGGAGACACACCGAGAATCGGGAGTCATTTGACCAGGGCTCTTCGATATACTAGCCGCTCTGCGGCGGATTCGCCGCGTTGCCTGCCGTCGATCCAGGCACCGAGAGCGGCGGGCCGCCCACTGGTTCGGAACTTCGCGTAAAGGGAAAGGCAAGCCGCATGTCCATTCGATTCCTCGGCCTCACCTGCCTGCTGGCGCTCGGCGCCCTCGTGCTCGCACCGTCCGCGTCGGTCGCCCAGCTCGATCAGACCGCGGCGTGGGCCTCGCACGTCTCCAACGAGTACCGCGTGGTGCCGAACGTGACGTACCACGTCGCGAACGGCTTCGAGAACAGCGTCGATCTCTACCTCCCGCGCAACGCCTCCGGCCCCGCGCCGGTGCTGATGTACATCCACGGCGGCGGGTGGGTCGGCGGCAGCAAGGAGGGCAACGTCCTGCGGCTGCTGCCCTGGCTGGAGAAAGGCTGGGCGGTGGTCAACGTGCAGTACCGCCTCGGCCGCATCTCGCGCGCCCCGGCCGCCGTCGAGGACTGCCTCTGCGCGCTGCACTGGGTCAAGAGCAACGCCGAGCAGTACGGCTTCGACACCTCGCGCATCGTCCTCACCGGCAACTCGGCAGGCGGGCATCTGGCCCTGACCACCGGCATGGTGCCGGGCTCGGCCGGACTCGACCTGGAGTGCCAGCCGAAGAACGAGCTGGGCGTTGCCGCCATCATCAACTGGTACGGCATCACCGATGTCGGCGATCTCCTGCAGGGCGTGAACGAGAAGTCGTACGCCGTGCGCTGGATGGGGAGCCTGCCGAACCGGCTCGACGTCGCCCGCCGCGTGTCGCCGTTGAGCTATGTCCGCGAAGGCCTGCCGCCGGTGCTCTCGATCCACGGCGACGCCGACGGCGTCGTGCCGTACCAGCACGCGATCAGGCTGCACGAGGAGCTCTCTTCGGCTGGGGTCGACAACGAGCTGCACACGGTGCCGGGAGGCGGCCACGGCGGCTTCAGCCGCGACGAAACGATCGCGATCTTCGAGACCATCCAGGCCTTCCTCGGGCAGCACGGGCTCGGAGACATGTCCGCGCAGACCCAGGATCAGCAGTGACCCGTGAATTCCGCCCCCGGCCGAGCTGTTCTCGGCCGTGGGGCGGCCGGTCTCGTTGCCGCGCCGTGGTCTTCGGCCTGGCGGCGGCACTGGTTCTGTGCGGCGGGGAGCGGGCGCGCGCCGGCCAGTCGGCCGGGACCGCACTGGACGAGGCGGTAGCCTCCTTCTGGGCCGCGGCCTCCGACGACGAGGTTGCCGCGGCCTCCGCGGCCATTCTGGTCCTGGATCCGGACGTCGAGGAGATATGGGGGCGCCTGCGCGCCGGCCGCCCCTACACGGGCGACGCGCCTACCGGGCGGCTGCTCCTGGCCCGCGAGAACCGCGACGGTTTGGAGCACGAGTACGTCGTGCGCGTGCCGGAGAGCTACGATCCGGCGGTCCGCTATCCGGTGATCGTCTATCTGCACGGCGGCGTGTCACGGCCGAAGCGGGAGGACGGGACCTGGTGGCGCCGGGAGGAGCGGCTGGCGCGTGACGACGCCATCGTCGTGGCGCCCGCCTCGTGGAACGAATCCCTCTGGTGGCAGGAAAGCCAGATCGAAAACCTCGCCGGGGTCCTCAACGACCTGAAGCGGACCTGGAATGTCGACGAGAACCGCGCCTACCTGATCGGGATCTCCGACGGCGCGACCGGCATCTACTACCAGGCGATGAAGGCGACCACGCCGTGGGCCGCGTTCCTGCCGCTGAACGGCCACCCGCTGGTGCTCGCGAATCCTGCGTCCGACGTCGACGGGGATCTGCACGTGACGAACCTGCGCAACAAGCCGCTCTTCGTCGTCAACGGCGGCCGCGATCCCCTGTATCCGGCCGCGTCGGTGGTTCCCTTCATGCGCTTGTTCCAGCAGGCGGGCGTGTTCCTCGACTTCCGTCCCCAGCCGGAGGCCGGGCACGACGTCAGTTGGTGGGAAGACGAGAAGCCGGCCATGGACGCGTTCATGACCGAGCGGGCCCGCCGGCCGCTTCCCGCCCGCCTGTCGTGGGAGACCGAACGGGCCGACCGTCACAACCGGGCGCACTGGCTGGTCGTCACCGGGCTGGGCGAGGTCGAGGGAGAGCCCGATCTGCCCGCGCACAACACCATCGTCGATGCGTCGCAGGGAATACAGCTCGGCATCAACATGATCGGCCAGATGGTCGACGGCTCGGGACTGCGCGTGCTGGAGGTCGGATCCGACTCGCTGGCGTCGGACTCCGGCATGGTGAACGACGACACGATCGTCGAGGTGCAGGGAGTATCGCGGCCGTCGGTCGAGGATCTGCGGCAGGCGCTGGTGGGCTTCTCTCCCGGCCAGCAGATTCCGATGGTGATCCTGCGGGGCGGTGAACGGATCGACCTGATCCTCGACTATCCGGCCGAGGCCGCGCCCCAGGGCCGGCAGGCGTTTCCGCGCTCGGCGCCAGCGGGACGCGTCGAGCTGGATCAGCGGCGCAACACCGTCACTGCCTACACGCGCGGCGTCCGGCGGTTCACGCTCCTGATTTCTCCCGAACAGTTCGACTTCACGCAGCCGATCACGGTGACCGTCAACGGAATCACGGCGTTCGACGGCATGGTCGAACCCGATATCGGGGCCCTGCTGCGGTGGGTTGCCATCGATCAGGACCGCACCGCGATGTACGGCGCCGAGTTGGACATCGAGGTGCCGGCTGCGCCGTAGCGCGAGGCTCGCGGGTTTGGGCCGCCTGGCGCCGCGAGCCGACGTAGCGCGACTCTCGCGGGGTGGGCAGTCTGGTGTCGCGAGCCTCGTAGCGCGACACCCCCGGTGGTGGGGTGACCGTGCCGGGACGGGGTGGACCGTCGCGCTGGCGCGAACGCTCTACGTCCGGGGCGCGGTGGGTGACCGTGCCGGGACGGGGTGACCGCCGCGGAGCGGCGTTGCCGGGAGGCGAAGAGAACGCGGGGCTCGACCGTGCGGCCGAGCCCCGGCTGTCTGCCTACTGAAGATCTTCCGCCGCCGCCTCGATCCCCGCCTGGGCGCAGATCGCATCGTTGGCGCCGGTGTCTCCGCTGACGCCGATCCCGCCGACGTGATAGCCGCCGGCCGTCATGATCGGCAGCCCGCCCTCGAAGTAGATGATCCCCGGCACGAACGCCGCGGCCCCCGGCGCGCCGCCGCCGAACGCCATCTCGCCCCACTGCAGCGTCGACCGCGGGCTGACGGCAGAGCTGCGCGCCTTGCCGAGGGCGACGTCCTGCGACAGAAACTGGGCATCGTCCATCCGGTGGTAGGCCTTCAGGTTGCCGTGGTTGTCGGTGACGGCGATGTGCATCAGCCAGCCCTCGGCTTCGGCCCTGGCGATGCAGGCGTCGATCATCTTCCTGGCCGCGGCGGCGGTGAGAATGGGCCGTTCCTCGACCGCCTCGGCGGCGGGAGCCGCGGCGGCGGCGAGGGCGGCGACGATCAGGGCAGCGAACAGGATGCGGGTACGCATGGGTAGCTCCTTCGAATGATGGTGGTGACGGTTCGAGCGACTGGGTCCGGGAGCTACAGCTCCCGGACCCAGATGTTGCGGTAGCTGACGAAGTTGCGGTGATCCTGCAACTGAATCGGCGCCTCCGGGGCGTGCGCCTCGTAGCGCGGCTGCCCGCGGAAGACGGTCGGTCCCTTGATCTCCACGTGGTTCTGCACGAGCACGCCGTTGTGCAGCACGGTCATCGTCGCGGGACGCTCCAGGCTGCCGTCGCTCCGGAAGCGCGGCGCCATGAAGACGATGTCGTAGGTCTGCCATTCACCGGGCGCCCTCGAGGCGTTCACCAGCGGGATGTGCTGCTTGTAGATGCTGCCGGCCTGCCCGTTGGAGTAGCTGCGGTTCTCGAACGAGTCGAGCACCTGCACCTCGTAGCGCCTCATCAGGAAGACGCCGCTGTTGCCGCGGCCCTGGCTCTCGCCGACGATCTCGGTCGGCGTGCGCCACTCGATGTGGAGCTGTACATCGCCGAAGCTGTCCCTGGTGAAGATGGAGCCGGTGCCCGGCGCGACGGTCATCGCCCCGTCGGCCACTGTCCATTCCGCCTTGCCGTCACGCCCGGTCCACTTGGACAGGTCCTTGCCGTCGAACAGCACGATGGCGTCCGACGGCGCCTTGCCGTACCCGCCCGGGTCGACGACGGCCGGTTCCGGTTCCCAGACCTCGGTTTTCTCGGGCGGCGGCAGCTCGTCGCGCTCCTGGGCCACTGCGGCGAGCAGCGCGGGAATCACGAACACCATTGCGAGCGGCAGGGCGGATCGGGTCATTGCAGTCATCTCCGGCTTGCAGCGAGGTCTCGTCCTACACCCGCGGCAGCTTCCACGGGCCGCCGTAGTTCGCCTTTACGAGCGCGTTGGCCGCGTCGTTGTCCTTGAACGTCATGTCCCTCCCGTCCCAGTGCACCTTGGCGCCGGTCCGGAAGGCGATGTTGCCCAGGTGGGCATTCACCGCGGCGAGGCTGCCGACCTCGGCGTTGCAGACCGGCTGCCGGCGCGTCTTCATGCAGTCGATGAAGTTCTCGGTGTGCTGGTCGAGGCCGCGCTGGCCGGCCGCGGCGACGACCGGCGGGCGGGTCTCCATCCGCCAGGCCACCGGGCGCCGGTTCTCCAGCTTCTCCTCCGGGAAGATCTCCCAGCCCTGGCGGTCGACCACCAGGGTGCCGTTGTTGCCGACGAACGCCACGCCGTGGGAGCGCTGGAACGGCCCGAGCTCGATCATCGTGGCCTGCTCCCACACCATCAGGAAGTCGTCGAACTCGTAGAGCGCGGTCAGGGTGTCCGGCGTCTCCTGCGCGTCGTCCGGGTAGGCGAGTTTGCCCCCGCTGGCCGCGATGGAGTTCGGTGCGGTGGCCTGCATGCCCCAGAGCACGATGTCGATGATGTGCACGCCCCAGTCGGTCATCAGGCCGCCGGCATAATCCCAGTACCAGCGGAAATTGAAGTGGAATCGGTTGCGGTTGAACGGCCGCTTCGGCGCCGGGCCGAGCCACAGGTCGTAGTCGACGCCTTCGGGCGCCGGTTCGTCCGGGACGTTCGGGACGGGCGGCAGCCAGTTCATGTAGGCCCAGGCGCGCACGGTCCGGATGCGGCCCAGTTTGCCGGAGTGGACGAAGTCGATCGCCTCGGCCCAGTGCGGGCCGCTGCGCTGCCACTGGCCGACCTGCACGATCCGGTCGTAGCGCTTCGCCGCCGCGACCATCAGGCGGCTTTCCTCGATGGAATTGGCGAGCGGCTTCTCGCAGTAGACGTCCTTGCCCGCCTCGCACGCCTCCACCATCTGCAGGCAGTGCCAGTGGTCCGGCGTGCCGATGACCACCGCGTCGAGGTCGCCGTTTTCCAGCAGCGCCCGGTAGTCGCCGTACAGCTTCGGCGTGACCGACGTCATCTCCTCGACGTCGGCCTTGCGCCGCTCCAGCACGCCGGCGTCGACGTCGCAGAGCGCCCCGCACTCCACCTCGTCCATGCGCAGCAGCGAGCGCAGGTTGGAGAAGCCCATCCCGTTGCAGCCGATGACGCCGACGACGATCTTGTCGCTCGGCGACACGCCCTGCGCGCGGGTGCGGACGGCGGTCGGCAACAGCGACGCGGCCCCGGCGCCGGCCGCGGCCGCGGCCGCGGTGGAATCGGTGAGGAAACGGCGGCGTGTCAGTGGCATGGCAACTCCTTGCGGGGGTTATTCTAACCGGGTTTGCCGCCTCCGTCCGGGCGCGTCAGGCGTCGTTCGGGGCCGGCGGCAGACGGCGCGCGGCCAGCACGGTCAGGTCGTCCCCCAGCCGGGCGCTGTCCGCGTGGTTCACCACCGCGGCGACGATCGCCTCGCCGAGATCGTCGAGTCCTTCGTCGTGGTGGATCTCGACCACGTGCCGCAGACCGACTTCGTCGAACGGGAGGCCGCCGGGGCTCTCTGCTTCGGTGACCCCGTCGCTGTAGGCCACGAGAAGATCGCCGGGTTCGAGGGTGAGGTCCGCCTCTTCGTAGGTGGCGCGGTCGAACATGCCGAGCGCCATCCCGCCGGTGGCAAGCGAATCGACCGTCCCGTTTCGCCGGCGAAGCAGCGGGGGTGTCTGCCCGGCGTTGATGTAGGTCAGCTTCCACGTGACCGGGTCGATGGCCGCGATGAACATGGTGATGAACCGCGAACCGGGGGTCTGTTCGTACACGAGTCGGTTGAGCCTCTCCATCAGGCCTACCAGCGGCAGGCCTTCCGGCGCCAGCGTACGCAACATCGCGATGGCGAGGGCCATGAGCAGCGCGGCGGGGCTGCCCTTGCCGGAGACGTCGCCCAGCATCAGCAGCAGCCGCCCGTCCGGTAGCCGCAGGATGTCGTAGCAGTCGCCGCCGACGGTGTTCGCGGGCCGCGTGCGGCCGGCCGCTTCCAGGCCCCGGATGGCGTGGGTCCGTTGCGGCAGCATCGCGAGCTGAATCTCGCGGGCCACCTCCAGGTCGTTCTTCAGGGTCAGCCGATCCGCCACCTCCAGCAGCACCAGCAGGTTGACGAGCAGGAAGCCGATCGTGAGCCAGCCGGTACCGTCCGACCAGACGAGGGTGGGCAGGGGAAGCTCCAGAAGAAACGGCACGATCGGGACCCGAACGAAACCGACTCCCGCGAAGAGCTCCAGCAGGCCGATGACGAAGGCCACGAGAGACACACCGAACAGTGCCCGGCGCGCGGGCGACAGCTTGAGCGTGAAGGCGAGGAACAGGAGGCGCACGCGCAGGGCGAACCGCCGCAGCGGCGGCAACTCGGCGAAGGCCCCTTCGTCGATGTGGCGGGTGAAGAAGCGGTACGCGTCGGGGGCGTCGCGCGTGAACAGGCGCTGCACGTCCTCGCCGGTGAGGTCCTTCGTGTAGACCTCGAAGAAATCGTCTCCGCCCCGCTCGGCCGCCATCAACCGAGTATACGCAGCGCGCTTGCGCGGGGGTTCATGATAAGTACGGGTCGATGGCCGACTTGAGGAAGATCTACCAGGCGGACGGTCCGGGCGACGCGCACGTTCTGCGCGGTCTCCTCGAGGTCGAGGGCATCGACGCCGTGATCCGGGGCGATGACATGGTGCCTCTGCAGGGCGGGAGTCTGTTCCATCTCGAAACGCGGCCCTCGGTCTGGGTGCTCGACGACGACACCGGACGCTGCGCGCGCGCGATCGAGATCGCGGACGAGTACGCTGCGAAGAGACAGGCTCCGCCGGACACGGGGAGCGCCGGCGGCTGGCGCTGCGGGTCGTGCGGAGAGACGATCGAAGAGCAGTTCACTGCGTGCTGGAGTTGCGGCGCCGAGCGTGGGAAGCGGTCGTGACCGTCACGACCGCTTCCGCTCCAGGCTGGACCGACTAGCAGTCCGTGGTGGGACCCCGCGTCGCACCGAGAGCGGCGAGGCGCCCGCGTGGCAAGGCGCGACGAGGGACCACGTTGGGCATATTCGACCGAGAAGCAACGCAAGTCCACGCGGGATGCATCGCCGCTCGAATGCAGCGGCTTTCGCCACGGGCTGCTAGGGAAGAGGAATCAGGTCCCCCTCGAACGTGACCTTCTCCCCCGGCACGATGAGCACATCGAGAGTGAGCGGCTCGTAGCCGGGGTGCCGCAACTCGACCGTGTGCGGTCCTTCCTCGATCCGCAGCCGCTGGAAGATCCCGTCGAACTCGTCCACGATGCCGACGAAATAGCCGTCGACATGGACCTCGGCCGAGCGCGGGCGCACCTTCAGCCGCAGGAACCCCGTGTACGCGTCGGCGACGTGTCCGTAGCCGTACGCCACGTACGGGTCGTACCAGCCGTAGGGATAGCCGTAGACGGAGTAGGGATAGCCGACGCCGACGTGCACGTGTGACCGGTAGCCGAACCCGGCGCCGAACGAGAAGCCCGGAAAGTAGAAGTACGTGCCGTAGACGCGCGGCCGGTGATATCCCGCGAAGTGGACGTAGCCGTGCCTCCGCGGCAGGTACCAGGGCTTGTAGTAGCCGTAGCCGCCCCGATAGTGGTAGGCGTAGCGATAGCCGGGTCGCGGGCGGGAGCTGTACCGGCCTCGGAAGCGCGGGTCGGAACCCAGTCGGCCGCCGGTGCGTCCGCGTGGCACTGCCCGCGCGTGCGTGTCGATGACGGCCGGAGCCCTCCCGCGACCACGGCCTCTTACCTCGACCGGTTGCCGTCCCCGCGGGTAGGGACGTTCCCTGACCGCGCCGCCCGGGCGCCCGCGGCCGCGGCCGGGTCCGGCCGCGGCGCCCCGGCCTCCGGCGCCGGTGTGCCGTGGAACGGCGCGCCCGCGGGGCGCTCCATTGCCGGCGGGCTGGGCGGCGGGTGAGCGCCGCGGCACTGCGCGCGCTCTGCCGCTCTGGGTCTGCGGCCGGTCCGCGGGCCTGGCTGCGGGGCGCGGCGCGGGACTCGCCGGCCGTGCGGTGGCGGGTGAGCGCCGCGGCACTGCGCGCGCTCTGCCGCTCTGGGCCTGCGGCCGGTCCGCCGGTCTGGTTGCGGGGCGCGGCGCGGGACTCGCCGGCCGTGCGGCGGCGGGTGAGCGCCGCGGCACGGCGCGCGGTTGCCGCGCCTCCGGCTGGGGGCGCGGCGCGGAACGTGCGGCAGGTCGCTGGGCACGGGGTGCCGAGGCCGGACGTTGCGGGCGAGCGGCTGGTGCACGGCGCGCGGGCGGACGCTGGGCCCGCGGCGCCTGGGCGGGTCGTTGCGGCCGGGCGGCCGGTGCACGACGAACCGGTGGACGCTGGGCCCGCGGCGCCGGAGCCGAGCGGGGCGCGGCGGCCCGGCCGCCCCCGTCGCCGCGGCGTCGAGCCCGTTGCCCCTCTTCGGCCCAGACGGCCGGAGCCACGAGCGACAGCACGAGAAACTGCGCAAGGAGACAGGAAGCGATACGCGACATCACGGATCTCCTCTGGCAGGCTGGCACCAGGGAGTCTAGCAGGGATCGTGCCAGAACCGGTTTTCGGGCAGTTCCAGCGAGGAAGCGGGCGCGGCCGCGCGGCGCTGTCCCCCGTGGCGGGCAGTCCGGTGTCCGCTTCCGGTTCCACTCGGCTTCGGAACCGGGACGCGCGTCGATGTGCCGCCGCTGCCGGTGCCGGCGGGCTGCGTCTCGAGCGCCGGTATTTCGTCCGGTTCGCGGTTTTGGGCCACAATAGGACCGCTGGCGATCCGAGGGTCGTGGCGGCAGGCTCGATGACACGGAAAGCAAGAGGTGGTTCATGAGGGTCGTACGGAAGTTGGCGCTGGCGCTCGCCGCGTGCGGGTTGCTCACGGTTTCCCTGGGAGCTGACGACTGGCAGCAGTGGCGCGGTCCCGACCGGCTCGGGGTCTGGCAGGAGGACGGCATCATCGAGTCGTTCCCGGAGGGGGGCCTCAGGGTCAAGTGGCGCACGCCGCTCCGCTCGGGATATTCGGGGCCTGCCGTCGCCGGCGGTCGCGTGTTCGTCCTCGACTGGCTGGAGGATCCGGAGTCACGGACCCTCGACGGCACCGAGCGCGCGGTGGCGCTGGACGAGGAGACCGGAGAGGTGCTGTGGACCCACGAGTGGCAGACCACCTACCGGATGCTGATGGTCTCCTACGCGAAGGGCCCGCGGGCCACGCCGACGGTGGACGGCGACCGCGTCTACGTCTCGGGGGCGACTGGCCGCCTGTTCTGCCTCGACGTCGAGACCGGCGACGTCATCTGGAGCAAGGACTACGTCGAGGAGTACGACACCAGCATCCCGACCTGGGGCACCGCGAGCGCGCCGCTCGTCGACGGCGACAAGCTGATCGCCGTCGTGGGGGGCGAGCCGGACGCGCTGGTCGTCGCGTTCGACAAGCGGACCGGCGAGGAGATCTGGCGCGCGGTCGAGGTTGTCGGCGAGATGGGCTACGGCCAGCCGGTCATCTACGAGGCGGGCGGCGTGCGGCAGCTCATCGTCTGGCACGCGGCGGCGCTGGTCTCGCTCGATCCGGAGACGGGCGAGGTCTACTGGGAGCAGGAGTGGGAGGTCGGCGCCGGCATGTCGGTCGCCACCCCGGTGCGCAGCGGCGACTACCTGCTGGTGTCGCAGTTCTACAACGGCTCCATGATGATGCGGCTCAACCAGGACCGGCCCGACGCGTCCATGCTGTGGCAGGGGAGCAGCCGCAGCGAGATGCCGGACCAGACGGACGGCCTGCACGCGCTGATTACGACGCCGCTCATCATCGGCGACTACATCTACGGTGTCGGCAGCTACGGCGAGCTGCGGGGCCTGGACGCGCGGACGGGGGAGCGGCTCTGGATGAGCGGCGAGATGACGGCGCAGGCGCGCTGGGGGGCAGCGTTCTTCGTGCGGCACGGCGACCGCTACTTCGTCAACAACGACGACGGCTATCTGATGATCGCGCAGTTCACCCCGGAGGGTTACGTGGAGCTCGACCGCACGCGGCTCATCGAGGCGGACAGCCGCTCCGGCATCGGGTCCGGCCCGCGCCTGCGGTGGGATCGACCGGTCAACTGGACCCATCCGGCCTACGCCAACCGGCACATCGTGCACCGGAACCACAGCGAGATCCTCCGCGTGTCGCTCGCGGCCGGCGACTACGAGTGACGACGGTCCGGGGCCGTTACGGCGGCCCCGGTTCACCTCCGGGCCCGGCGGGGGACACCGCGGGTCCCGACAACGATCTGAAGGGAACACGACGATGGGAACGTTGCGGCTGGTATGCGTGTCCGCGGTGCTGTGCGCCGCCCTGGTGGGAACCTCGCTCTTCGCCGCGGACTGGCCCGAGTGGCGGGGCGCCGGCCGCACGGCGGTCTGGACGGAGGATGGCATCCTCGAACGTTTTCCGTCCGAAGGCCTGAAGGTGGTGTGGCGGACGCCGGTCAAGGGAGGCTTCGCCGGTCCGGTGGTCGCCGACGGGCGCGTCTTCGTCACCGACTTCGAGTTTCTCCTCAGGACGCGCGTGATGGACGGCACCGAGCGGGTCCTGGCGCTCGACGAGCAGACGGGCGAGGTGCTCTGGACGCACGAGTGGCCGGCGGCCTACCGCAACCTGCAGTTCTCATACGCGACCGGACCGCGCGCCACTCCGACGGTGGACGGGGATCGCGTCTACGTCGCCGGCGGAGCCGGCATGCTCCTGTGCCTCGAAGTGGAATCCGGCGCCGTGGTCTGGCAGCACGACACCGTGGCCGAGTACGACACGACGGTCCCGGTCTGGGGGACGTCGAGCTCGCCGCTGGTCGACGGCGACCTTCTCATCGCCGTCGTGGGCGGTGAGCCGGATGCGCTGGTCGTTGCTTTCGACAAGCGCACCGGCGAGGAGGTCTGGCGAGCCATCGACGTGGTGACCGAGATGGGCTACGCGCAGCCGGTGATCTACGAGGCGGGCGGCGCCCGGCAGCTCATCGTCTGGCACCCGAGCGGCGTCAGCTCGCTCAATCCCCAGACCGGCGAGATCTACTGGGAGCAGGCGTGGGAGGCGCGCTCGGCCATCACCGTCGCGACCCCCGTCCGCAGCGACAATTACCTCTTCTTCAGTCAGTTCTACGGCGGCTCGCTGATGCTCCGTCTCGACACCGACCGGCCCGACGCCGACGTGCTCTGGCAGGTGGCGGGCACCGGCGAGATGCCGGACCAGACGGCGGGGCTGCATGCGCTCATCACCACGCCGATCATCGAGGGCGACTACCTCTACGGGGTCGGCAGCTACGGCGAGCTGCGCGGCCTCGACGCCACGACCGGCGAACGCCTGTGGGTGAGCGACCGGATGACCGTGCAGCGCCGCTGGGGCGCCGCGTTCCTGGTGCGCCACGGTGACCGCTACTTCGTCAACAACGACGCCGGCGACCTGATCATCGCGCAGTTCACGCCGGCGGGCTACGTGGAGCTCGACCGCACCCGGCTGATCGAGCCGACGTCGCGCGCCGGCTACGGGCCGCGCCGCTTCGAGGACCGCGCCGTCAACTGGACGCAGCCGGCCTATGCGAACCGGCACCTCGTGACCCGCAACGACGAGGAGATCATCCGGGTCTCGCTGGCCGCGGAGGACTACTAGCAGCCCGTGGCAAGAGCCCCGCTCCAGGGGCCGTCGTCGCGGGTCGCGGACGGTCGGCGTGCGTCTACGGCGCGCGCTCGACGGTGCCGGTCCGGTCGTCGAGCGGGGCGGGCAGGGCGTCGGAGGGATCCCGGAAATAGACCCGCGACAGGTAGCTGAGCGCCACCGCGGCGCCCTGCCGTTGCGGCATCGTCGCCACGAGAGGGCCGGCGACGGCCAGGAAGAATCCCACGCCGTTCAACCACGTGGTGATGCGGAAGCCGAAGAAGATGGCCGCGATGCCGAGCAGGATCGGGATGCGGTCCATCACGATCCAGAAGAACCAGATATCGCCCTGATTGCGGAGATACACCAGGCCGCAGTCGGGGCACTGCCGGTGGAGGGTGATCCAGCGGACGAAGAGCGGACCGCGCCCGCAGTGGGGACAGCGCCGTCGCACGCCGCGCCAGATCGTGGGGAGGATGCGCGGCCGCGCAACGGACTCCGCCTCCTTGTGCCGTGCAGGCAGCGTCGCGGGGTCCGATCCGGGCAAGGCGGGCATCCCTCCCTTCACTATACTCAACGGGTCTTTGCGGGATAACGCGGGTCGTCGAGACCTGCACACGTGATTCTGTGACCGGCTTGCGGGCCGGCACAGGGAGCAAGGGGTGCAGCATGAAAGTTGTAACCGGGAGCCGGAGCGGTTGGGCGGTGGGAGCGATTGCCGTTCTGCTGGGCGCCGTGCTGCTCGCGGCGCCGTCGTTGCGGGCAGCCGAGGACATCGTCGTCGCCAAGCCCGAGTCGGTGGGCATGTCGTCGGAGCGCCTGAAGCGCATCGACAGCTTCATCCAGGACTACATCGACACCGACCGGATCGCCGGGGCGGTCACCCTGGTCGCCCGCAAGGGCAAGGTGGTGCATTTCGAGGCGCAGGGCTGGCGCGACAAGGAGAACGGCGTCCCGATGACGAAGGACGACATCTTCGTCCTGATGTCGATGACCAAGCCGATTGTCTCGACCGCGCTGATGATGCTGTTCGAGGAGGGGCGGTTCCTGCTCGACGACCCGATATCGAATTGGATTCCCGAGTACGAAGACCACACGGTGCGCATCAACCGCGACGGCGTGCGGCCGCTGACGGTACCGGAGGCGCGCCCGGTCACCGTGCGGCACGTGCTTACGCACACGTCCGGCCTGACCCTCAACCCGCAGGGCAAGGGGTTGACGCAGGCGCAGATCGAGCAGGTCACCAACCACGGCAAGGGCTGGCCGACGCTGGCCGAGCGGGTGGCGCATGCCGCGGTTATCCCGGGGGCGTTCCACCCGGGTGACGAGTGGCAGTACGGCGATTCGACCGACTACGTCGCGGTGCTGGTGGAGAAGATCTCCGGTCAGTCGATCGACGACTTCCTGCGCGAGCGTATCTTCGAGCCGCTGGGGATGACCGACACCTACTACTACGTGCCGCGCGATAAGGTGGAGCGGATGCCCTCGGTCTACCGGCCGGACGCCAACGGCAAGATCGAGCTGATGGTGTCGCCCACCTACGTCGAGCCCACCCGGATGTTTCGCGGCATCGCCGGCCTGGCCGGAACCGCGTCCGACTACTACCGGTTCGCCCGGATGATCGCCAACGGTGGTGAGCTCGACGGGACCCGGCTGCTCGGCCGGATGACCGTCGACAACATGATCAGCAACCACATAGGGGCCGACCGGCCGGTCTACATCCGGGGCGGCGGCTACGGCTTCGGTCTCGGCTTCGGGGTGCTGACCAACTCGGCCCAGGCGCCCGACGCGCTGTCGATTGGCAGCTATACGTGGGGCGGCGCCTACGGGACGCTCTACTGGGCGGATCCGGTGGAGGACCTCATCGGGATCCTGATGATCCAGATCCGGCCCTACAACCACCTGAGCATCCGGCCGCTGTTCTCCAACGTGGTGACGCAGGCGGTCATCGACAGCCTGTCGGATCAGAAGCCGACGATCATGGGGCGGCCGACGCCCCGCTAACCGCACGCGACGACTGTCCGATTAGCGGATCGCAGGCTCGGACCGGCTGCCGGGAGAATCTCCCGGCGGCCGGCTCGGCGTTGTCGCCCCCCGGATGACGCCAGCGTCTGCCGGCCGGACAATCATGTCGCCCCCCTACATGACTCCCGGCGCCAGTCCGACCGCGCGCAGCGCCTGATCGATCGCCCTTTCCGCGTCGCTTCCCGGGGCCAGGTCGGCCGCCGACTGACGCAGGATGGCCGCGGCGATGGGCAACGATGCCATCGGCGGCATCAGGTCCCGAATCCCACGGAAGAAGATGTGCTCGATCTCGGCCCGGTTGGCGCCGCCGACGCCTTCGACCGTCATGCCGCTCGTGCGGTGCGTCCCGCCCTCGATGGCCAGGTAGAACGCGTGGCTCAGGATGAGCGAGTTCCAATGGTTGCCCCCGTACCCGAAGCTGTCGCCTCGGAAAGAGCCGTAGTACTCGCCCCGGACGAAAAGGTGTTTGGAGTAGTCCCACCCGAACGCGTCGCCCCGGGTGAGGGCGAACTCATAGCGGTCTGCGTATGCATCCGGATGGAAGCCGTCCCGGATCGACTTGGGATCGATTATGGAACGAATGGGTCCGTCCTTGAGGTCGCCACCCACGAGATAGTCGGCGGAGACGCCTTCGTCTTCGTAGTAGAACCCCAGGGATTCGCCGAAGATGTCGGAGTAGCCCTCGTGGATGGCGCCGTCTCCCGAGTAGGCCAGCACGAACCGGCCGTCTTCGCACCAGGCCGGCACCAGGCCGACGTCCGGCCCGTCCGGGGTCTCCACCAGGCCGGGGAATCGTGCGGTGTCGCAGTTGTGGGTCTTGCCCGTCCTGTCCGTGAAGCTCGTCGGGCCGAGTCTGGCGCCGATCGGGACCAGGTTGAATAGCCCGAAGGGGCTTCCGGTGCGATTGCTCACCGCGAAGTGCGTCACGCCGTGCATCAGCTCGTGCCCGACGATGTCTAGGATGGTGAACGGCTCCTCGCTCGTTTCGTCGGTCGCCCGGCCGTACATGAACACGCCATTGCCTTCGGGGCCGAACGGTGGTGGGGCGGCGGCGGCGTTCGCGCCCTGGAGGTTGACCAGGGAGATGATGCGCCCGTTCGCGCCGTCGATGCCTTCCCAGCCGTGCCGCGCGGCGAAGTAGTCGTAGGTCCAGCCCGTGAAGGCTTGGGCTTCGACAACCGTCGGGTCGTCCCACTCGTTGTCCGCGTCGGTCGCGTAGTCGTCCGCTGTCCAGACCGGTTCCCCGGGCGGCAGCATCTCGATCAGGTGGTCGACGAGCAGGCGCTGGTAGCGCTGGAAGTTGAACCGGACGTCCAGAGTGATCACCTCCGCCGGGCGCAACCGATCGTGTGCCTGAAAGCGGTCGCCCGCCTGCGTCGTGCCGAGCTTCCTGTCGTCTCCCTGGGAATCCGCGCCGGCCCCGACCGCCGACTGTTGCTTGACCGCGTTCAGGCGGAGCAGAACGCCGCCGTCGGCGGCGTCGGCGAAGTAGAAATAACCGTCGCTCATCGGGATGTAGTAGGCCAGCGCGTGCGAACCGTCCTGCAGAGGCAGAATGCCGAGCAACGGCTGTCCGCCCGCGAGGATCTCCCCGCCGTGCATTCCTTCGAGCAGCGCGGCAACCTCCGTGCCGGACAGCGCAGGGGTAATGCTCATGTCGATTTCCGGGTACAGCGTCCCGAACAGCGACGCGGTGACCCCGGCAGCGTCCAACTGCCGGGACACGCCGCCCCCGAACACCGGAACGCCGGCGTAGTGCTGCCCGAGATACTCGTGGGTACGTCCCTCCAGCGAGGCGTCGGCCAGCCGCGACATGACGACGAGGTCGCCGGTTCGTGTCATGCCGTCGACCGTCGCGTCCCACTGGCGCAGCTCGTCGACGCCCGCCGCTTGTCCGGCGGCGATGGAGAGTACGGTGGATTCCTGCGACGTGGCGTCCCGTTCCGTCGCCAGGAGTGCGGCCCCGATGAGGGCCGAGACGATTGCGAGTCGTGGCGCGGTTCTCATTGCGTGTCTAACTCCCCTGCGGTCAGCCTTGCCAGGCATCGGTTTACCGTGCGGCGCGCGTTCAGAACCGAACCCGCAGGCCTACCGCGGTATGCAGTCCGCCCACCTCGATGTCCAGCGTCTCGCCGCTGGCCGATGGGAGCTCCACCATCGCCCGGCTGTACCGGGTCAGCCAACCGACCCCGACGTTGTCGGTGAAGTAGAACGCGACGTCGGCGCCGACGTTGAATCCGACGGTGTCGGCGGAATTCGGGCTGGTGACCGCACTCGAGAACGTGGCCGTGTCGTAGGGGTAGGCGTGGGTGAAGTTCACGTCGGTGACCAGCGGCTGCTCGATGTCGAACAATGTGGGTCCGCCGAAGCCGGTCACCGTGAACGATCGGGTGACCGGCACGACGACCAGCGCCTGCAGATGGACGGCCGTTTCGCGGCGGGTGAGAGGCGGCGACGCCCCGGAGATGGAGCGGTCCCGGTTGAAGAAGATTGGATGCGGGACCTGCGCCGACACGCTCGCCGTCTCCTCGATCATGAAGCGCGACATGCCGACCCCGAGGGCGAAGTACGGCGCGACCCGCACCGCCCCGCTCACGTCGAGGAGCGTTGGGTTCTCGAAGCGGTAATCGCTCTCGAAGCGGGCCTGCTCCTGGGCCGCGGCCCCCGACACGACTTCGCGGTACACCCCTCCGGTTTCGGGGAAGGCGATGTCCTCCGAGAAGCCGCGGGTCTGCGTCTGCAGGCCGCCGTTGAGCGTGATGAAGACCCGCGCGTCGCCGGCGGGCGCCTGCGCGCTGGCCGGTGCGGCGCCGGCCAGTGCGGTGAGGGCGGCCGCCAGCCAGACAACCGATGGCATGTACGGTCGTGTGCGTGCATGTGTGTTCATCGAGCGTTTTCTCTGTGTCAGTTGTTCGAGCCGTGGCGAATCGATCCGCTGCCGCCCAGCGCAGTTCGTCGGGGAGCGGCGGAACCCACAGCGCTTCCCGAGAGCGATGCTTCGATCCGAATCGGCGGGATTCGCAAACGTGCAGGATCGAAACCGCGAGGCCGGGTGCAAGAGCAAGTATCGCAGGCATCGTTGCGTTCATGCCGCCTCGTTCGAGGCAGGCAACTGGCTGTAGACCAGTGTATTCCGGTGGCCGTTCGCAAGACAACGCGCGCAGGCGGCGGGCTGCCGGTTTCCCGCGAGAGACGAGTCGCAGCCCCGGCAGCCCGCGGCGAAAGCCCCACTGCGTTTCGAGCGGCGATGCATCCCGCGTGGGCGGCGCCGCTCCTCGCTCGAACATGCCCGATATGCTCTCTCGTCTTGCCTCGCCACGAGGGCGCCCGCCGCTCTCGGTGCGACGCCGTGTTCCACCACGGACTGCCGGCCGGGCGCCGGCGGGCTCCGGGCCGCTATACTCGGGTGCAGGGTCCGGCATTCGAAGGCAGCGGCGATTCGGCCTGCCGCAGGAGAACGTCACCATGCGCTGGAAGCATCGGATCATCGCCGCTGCGGCTCTCGTGCTGGCCGTCGCGGCCGCCGCGGGAGCCCAGGACGGCGGCGAGGTCTTCCCGTTCCCGGTCACCACCTTCGAGCTCGACAACGGGTTGCAGGTGGTGGGCGTCGACTACGACAGCCCCGGCATCGTCGCCTACTACACGGTGGTGCGCACGGGTTCGCGGAACGAGGTGGAGCCGGGCTTCTCCGGCTACGCGCACTTCTTCGAGCACATGATGTTCCGGGGCACCGAGAAGTACCCGACCGAGGCCTACAACGCGGTGGTCAAGCGGATCGGGGCCGACTCGAACGCGTTCACCACCAGCGACTGGACGACCTACTACATCGTCGCCAGTTCGGGCGCGCTGGAGACGATCATGGACCTGGAGTCCGACCGCTTCCGGAACCTGCGGTACAGCGAGGACGACTTCCGCACCGAGGCGGGCGCCATCCTCGGCGAGTACAACCTGAACTTCTCGAACCCGGTGTCGCTGCTGCGCGAGAGGCTGCACGATCTCGCCTACACGACGCACCCGTACAAGCACACGACCATCGGCTTCCTGGAGGACATCCGGGACATGCCGAACCACTACGACTACAGTCTGCAGTTCTACGACCGCTACTACCGGCCCGAGAACTGCATCGTCGTGGTGGTGGGCGACTTCGACCAGGCGGAGCTGGAGCGGCTGGCGGCCGAGTACTACGGCGGGTGGGAGCGCGGCGGCTTCGAGCCGGACATCCCGCAGGAGCCGCCGCAGACCGCGGCGCGCTCGGACCGGATCACCTGGCCGAACCCGACGTTGCCTTTCCTGATGATGGGCTACCACGCTCCGCCGTTCTCGGACCAGCGGATAGACATGCCGGCTCTCGACGTACTGTCGCAGCTCCTCTTCTCGGAGACCTCGCCGCTCTTCCGCAAGCTCTACCTGGAGGAGCAGGTGGTCGATGCGATGCAGGGGGGCGCGCTAGACAGCCGCGACGCCCCGCTGTTCACGATCATCGCGCGCATCACCGATCCGGGCAGGGTCGAGTACGTGCGGGACGCGATCATCGATCAGATCGAGCGGATGAAGACCGAGCCGGTCGACGAGGAGGTGCTCGCGGCGACCAAGTCGCACATGCGTTACGGCTTCGCGATGGGACTGAACAACCCGGGTGACATCGCCCGCACGCTGGGGCACTACCTGCAGCTCACCGAGGATCCGGCCACGGTCAACCGCGTCTACGAGCTGTACGACGCCGTTACCCCGGACGACGTCATGGCGGTGGCGAACGCCTACTTCGCGGACACGAACCGTACAGTGGTGATCCTGACCCAGGAGGAAGGGCGATGACGTCGCACCCACGATCCGGAAGCGTGACGCCGCCGGCTTCGATTCGCCGGCGCGTCTCGGGCCGCGGCATCGGACTGACCGCCATCCTGGGACTCGTGCTTTCCGGAGCGCTCGCGGCCGGTTGCGGCGCGGCGGGTTCGAGTGCCGAGTCCTCGGGAGTCATCGCCTTGCAGACTCCGAACTCGCCGCTGGTGACCCTGCGCATCGGGTTCCGGACCGGATCGGTCGACGACCCGGCGGGGAAGAACGGCCTGAATGCCCTGACCGCGCTGATGATGGGGCGCGGCGGCACCGAGTCGTTGCGCTTCGAGGAGATCACCGAGGCGCTCTATCCCTGGTCCGCCTCGATCCGCCCGCAGTTCGACAAGGAGATGACGGTGCTCGTCGGCGAGGTGCATCGCGATCACCTGGAGCCGTTCTTCGCCATCGTGCGCGACCTGGTGGTCGCCCCCCGGTTCGACGAGTCCGACTTCGTCCGGAACCGGGATTTCCTGACCAACACGGTCGTTGCGACCCTGCGCGGCAGCGACGACGAGGAGCTTGGAAAGGAAGCCCTGAACGCCCTGCTGTACTTCGGGCACCCGTACGAGTCGCCCACCGTGGGCACCGAGGACGGACTTGCCGCGCTCACGCTGGACGACGCAAGGGCTTTCCACCGCGAGCACTACACGCGCGACCGGGCGCTCGTCGGGGTGGCGGGCGGCTATCCCGAGGGCTTCGTGGAGCGTGTCGAGCGGGAGATCCTCGACCGTCTGCCTGCAGCCGGCGCCGAGCGCGCCCCGCTGCCGGCGCCGCGGGCGCTCGACGGCCGCGAGCTGCTGGTGGTCGACAAGGACGCCATCGCCACGGCCATTTCCATCGGTTTCCCGATCGATCTGACCCGCGCCGGCGACGACTTCTACGCCCTGCTGGTGGCCAACTCCTACTTCGGCGAGCACCGCACGTTCAACGGTCTGCTGATGAACAAGATGCGGGGGCAGCGAGGCCTCAACTACGGTGACTACTCCTATATCGAGAACTTCATCCAGGACGGCGGGTCGCGCCTGCCGATCCCCAACATCCCGCGCAGCCGGCAGTTCTTCAGCATCTGGATCCGGCCCGTGCCGCACCACAACGCGCATTTCGCCCTGCGGCAGGCAATCCGCGAGCTGCACGTCCTGGTCGACGAGGGGCTCTCGGAGGCGGACTTCGAGGCGACGCGCGAGTTCCTGCTCAACTACTCGAAGCTCTACGTGCAGACGACCAGCCGGCGGCTCGGCTACCACATGGATTCGGCGGCATACGACGCCGGGTATTTCATCGACGAGATCCAGCGGCGCCTCGGCGCGCTGACCGTCGACGACGTGAACGCGGCGATCCGCCGCCACCTGCAGTACGACGACCTGGCGATTGCCGTCGTCACGCGCGACGCCGAGGCATTCCGGGACGCGCTGCTGGCCGGCGACCCGTCCCCGGCGACCTACAACACGGCGGTGACCGAGGCGATCGAGGCCGAGGACGCGCTGATCGAGGGTTTCGACCTGGCCATCAACCCCGATCGCGTGCGGGTCGTGCCGGTCGAGGAGATGTTCCGGGCCGTTGTCTCCGACTGAGGGAAACGGATGACAGGGTTGTCGCTCGGGACTGCCTGCAGGGTTACGAAGGACTTCGTACCACGGCCGCCGCGGGTGTCGTGCGTGCGATTTCGTTCAGCGCCCCCTGCCGATACCCCGCGGGATCGACCTCGACGTGCCGAAAGCCCGCGGCGCGGAAGCGGGCGGTGACGTCGGCCAGCAGTCCGGTTTCCCGCAAGCGGCGGACTTCTTGCGGAGCCACTTCGATGCGGGCTGTCTCGTCGAAGTAGCGGACGCGGCAGACCGTGAAGCCGTGCTCGCGCAGGATCCGCTCGCACGTGGCCACCTGCGTCAGCCGTTCCGGCGTTATCTCGGTTCCGTACGGGAAGCGGCTCGACAGGCAGGCGAGGGCCGGCTTGTTCCAGACCGGCAGCCCGAGCCGGCGCGCGGCCTCCCGGACATCTGACTTGCTGAACCCTGTCTCGTCGAGGGGCGAGCGGACGCCGTGCTCCTTTGCGGCCTGCCGTCCCGGACGGTGGTCGCCGCGGTCGTCCACGTTGAATCCGTCGACGACACAGTGGGTCCCGAGCCGCACTGATTCGCGGATGGCTCGGCCGTAGACCTCCACCTTGCAGAAGTAGCAGCGGTTTACCGGGTTGGCCGCGTAGCGCGGATCGTCTACCTCCGCGGTATCGACCAGCAGATGGTGGGCGCCGAGCTGTTCGGCGAGCCGGCGCGCTGCGGCGCCTTCCTCGGGAGCGAGACTCGGGGAGACCGCGGTCAGGGCTACGGCGCGTTCACCGAGAACGCCGACCGCCTCCGCCAGCAAGTAGCCGGAATCGACGCCGCCGGAGAAGCAGACGACAACCCGTTCGAGGTCGGCCAGCAGGCGGCGGAGATGGGCGATCTTGGCGTCGAGGGTCGTCATCGCGTCATAATCACCGGTCACCGTTAGTGTAGCGTTACCCGTCCGGCCGCACCCAGCATCGCCGGCTTCCCGTCACCCCGATGTCCGATCCGATCCAGACCACCACACTGCTGCTCGGGACCGCCGCCTCGCTGGCGGTCGTCCACACCCTGCTCGGGATCGATCACTCGCTCCCGTTCGTCGCGCTCGGCCGCGCCCGGCGCTGGGCGCTGGGTCGTACGCTGCTGGTGACGGCGCTGTGCGGCGCCGGTCACGTCGCCTCCTCGGTGGTCATCGGCGCCGTCGGGGTCAGTCTCGGCATCGCCACCGATGCGCTGCTGTGGCTGGAATCGGCGCGCGGAGAGCTGGCTGCGGCACTGCTGATCGGGTTCGGTCTTGCCTACGCGGCGTGGGCCGCCTGGAGAGGGTTTCGCGGGAGGGACGGCGTACGCCCTTCGGTCGGGGCGGTCGGCGCCGACCGCGTCACTCCGTGGGCGCTGTTCATCGTCTTCGTGCTCGGTCCGTGCGAGCCGCTCATCCCGCTGATGGTCGTGCCCGGCATGGCGCGCGACTGGCTGGCGGTGGCGGCCGTGGTCGGCGTCTTCGGACTGCTGACGGTGGGGGCGATGCTGCTTGCCGTGGTCGCCGCCTGGCGCGGGGCCGTGCTGCTCGGCGTCGGCCGCGTCGGCCGGCACGCCGACGTCGCGGCCGGACTCGTCATCGCGGCGAGTGGGGCCGCCGTGCTCTTCCTGGGCCTGTAGCAGCCCGCCGCACGGAATACGACCATGCTCTACGACATCGTTCTGATCGCCATCGGGTTCGCCCTCGTCGCCAAGGGGGGCGATCTGTTCGTGGACTCCAGCGTTCAGATCGGCCGGGCGCTCCGGATTCCGCGCTTCGTGATCGGCGGGACGCTGGTGAGCCTCGCGACGACGGGACCGGAGCTCGTCGTCTCGGCCACCGCCGCGACGATGGGGGACTCCGGCATCGCGCTGGGCAACGCCGTCGGTTCCTGCATCTGCAACATTGGGCTGATCGTCGGGACGGTGGCACTGATCATGCCGGTGCAGGTCGACAGGCCGGACTTCATCCGGCGGGCCGGCTGGATGGTCGGCGGCGGCCTGCTCGTCGTCGGGTTCTCCTGGGACCTGTCGATGGACCGGCTGTACGGCGGCCTGCTGCTGACCCTGGCCGTCGCCTACCTGGGCTGGGACCTGCTCGGCATTCTGCGATCGCGGCGCGAGTCCGAGGAGACGGAGGACAAGGACGCCGTCACCGGGTTGCCGAAGGCGATCGGCTGGTTCGCCATCGGCGGCGCCTGCGTGCTGGCGGGCAGCTACCTGCTCGTCGAGTCGGGGCAGGGGTTGGCGCGCGCGCTGGGTGTGCCGTCGTCCATCATCGGCTTTTCGGTCATCGCCATCGGGACGTCGCTGCCCGAGCTCGTGACGGGCGTGACCGCGGCGCGCAAGGGGGTGCCGGACCTGTCGCTGGGGAACATCATCGGGGCGAACGTGCTGAACCTGCTCCTCATCGTCGGCCTGTCGGGGACGATCCAGCCGCTGGTCCTCGATCGCTTCAGCCAGTGGTACGGGTTCCCCTGGCTCGGCATCTTCTTTCTGGCCATCGTGGGCGTCGTGCTGAAGAACGGCGTGGTGCGGCGCGCGGCCGGCATCGGGCTGCTGATGCTCTACGCGCTCTACATGGTCGGGCTGGTGTCGATCCCGACGCTGAGTTGATCGGCGCGCACATGCCCCAGGAGATGAGACGATCCGACCGCGACTTCGGATGAGGTAGCATCGGCAGGGGGCCGACAGCCATGTTGAAACGGCTAAGAATACGCGGATTCCGTGGATTCCATGACCTGCAGATCGACGGGTTGAGCCGGATCAACCTCGTGGCCGGCGCAAACAACGTCGGCAAGACCACGCTCTTGGAAGCGATCTTTCTGAGGCCGTCAGCAGTGTCGGCATCGTTCGTGATGCGGAACGGCGTGCCGAGGACGACCCACCGGTGGAAGCACGACCCTCACCCGCTTCGAGCGCGTTTCAAAGTGTGCAGTCGTCCTTGCGGCGCTTCGGACTGCCGGTACCGGATCGGCCGATGGAGAGGGCCGGGACGGTGCGCACGGTGAGTGTGTTCATTCTGCCTGGAGATGCAGATGATGGAATGCTCGAGACGCTTCTGGGTAGAACCATTGCTGGCACGGATGTGGATCGCTGCATCGGTCGCTTCCTTCAGTGCACGGCGGACACCGGCAACCCCGTTCAGCGCGCCGAGAAGGCGCGTGCGCATGCTTACCTGTCGACGACGCCGCATCCGCACGTATCGGTGGGCGTGGCGGCTCAGACGGGCTACTGGGACTTCGACCACGAGGCGCTCGATGGCGTGCGTCGATTTCTGATGGCCTTGGCGCAGGACCGGCCTGCGGCATAGAGGGGCGGGCGCGCCGCTGGGCACCCGCGCGACGTGGGCCATGTGGAGTCGGTTGCCGTTCGGCGCCGCCCGCGATGCTCCGCGGCGACCTTCGTTGCCGGGCGTCCTCTCAGGGCCACAGGTCGCCGAGGCTGAAGGTGATCGCATCGAAGGGGCGGATGCACACCGGATCGGCGTCCTTGGCGGTCGCGATCAGCACCCAGTGCCCTTCACGCATCTCGAACGCCTCCACGGTACGGTCCGCCGGGTCCACGAGCCATAGGTGTCCCACCCCTTCGCGGGCATAGATCGGACGCTTGCCATGCAGGTCAAGCTTGCGCGTCGAAGGGGAGAGCACTTCGCACACCCAATCCGGGGCCAAGGTGACGTAGGCCGCGTCGGGATAGTCGGGCATCCGCTCCCGGCGCCACCCTGCCAGGTCGGGCACCAGGACGTCCTCGCCAAAATGCAGCTCGGGCTCGTCGATGATCCACCACCCGCCCGGACCGCCGCGGCCCCTGTCGAAGGGTCCCGTGAGCTCGCCGCCCAGACGGGAGCTCGCAAGCGCATGCGGCATGGCGGGCCGCGGTTGGGTGTGCAGGGTCCCATCGACGATTTCGGCCACTCGATGCGCGGGGGCGTCGAGCACGTCCTGGTAGGTGGCTCGCGCGGGCGCTTCGGACTTGTCGCGCCGGGCCGCGGTGCCGGCGCCGTTCATCGCCCTCTCCTTCGCGCCAGTCGGGGATGACGGACAGTGCACACGTTGAGGACGGCGCGGAATGCCCGCTTGCGGGTGAGTCCGCTTCCGTGCATGAGAGTCAGCTTACCCGATGCTTGACGGCAGGCGTAATCGGATCCCGGCACGGTGGCGGTATCGTCGGACCCGCGGACGCGGCGAATCGCATCTGCGGTGGCGGCCCTTGACGTCAGGCCTCGCGTCAGGCCAGCAACTGGCCGCGCATCACGGTGACAGCCTGGCCGGACAACAGGACGCGCGCTCCACGAACGGCGACCCGGACGAGTCCACCGCGCTCCGAAGCCTGCCACGCGGTGAAGGTGTCTCGGCCGAGGCGGCGCTGCCAGTAGGGGCCCAGGCAGCAGTGAGCCGATCCGGTCACCGGATCCTCGTCGACCCCTGCGCGCGGGCCGAAGAAGCGCGACACGAAGTCGAACCCGTCGGTCGCGGCCGGCGCGGTGACGATGACGCCGCGGGCGTCGATCTCCCGGAGGCGCCGAAAATCCGGAGTCAGGCGCCGCACGGTCTTTTCCGCGTCGACCTGGACCAGATAGTCGAAACGGTTGCGGCCGATGTAGGTCGGCTCCGCACCGAGGGCGCCGGCGAGCCCGCCGGGCACGGGCGCCGGCTCGTCCGGCTCCGCCGGGAAGTCCATCTCGACCCAGCCGTCGCGCAGGACCGCCGACAAGCGGCCGGAGCGCGTGTGGAAGACCGCCGGCGTCCCCGGCGCGAGGTGGTTCTCCTCCCACAGCACGTGGGCGCTGGCCAGCGTCGCGTGGCCGCAGAGGTCGACCTCGACTGCCGGCGTGAACCAACGGAGGTCGAATCCCCCATCATGGCGGCGCATTAGAAAGGCGGTTTCCGACAGGTTCATCTCGCGGGCCACCCGCTGCATCCACGATGCGTCGGTCTTCTCCGACAGCAGGCACACGGCGGCCGGATTGCCGCCGAACGGCTTGCTGGTGAACGCGTCGACCTGGGTGATCGTCAGCGGCAACGGTAACGCTCCTGATTCAGCATATCCCGGGCCGAGCGGAGGATTTCATCGAGCCGCGGGGAACCGCAGGGCGCGACGTATCGTCATGCAATTTGGAGCCGGTGAGGTGGCCGACGTGCGTCCACTGCGGAAACCGAGCGATCCATCGCGCTCCGCCGGCGGAAGGCGGAACGGCGGCGCCCGACCGCACGTCCCCGGCGTCGGACATCCGGTGGCCAGTATGGATCCTCGATGGTTCGGAGGCTGCATGACGAAAACGCCTTGCAGGACCGCGTGGCGAGCTCTGGTCCTCCTCGCTCTCGCGGCCGATCCGACGGCGGCCGGCGCGCAGGACGACGACAACGAGCTCGACCGCTTCATGGAGCGCGTGCTGGAGCAGCGCGAGCGGAATGCGGCGGTCCGGCTGCAGTACGTGCTCGACGAGCGGTCGCAGTTTCGGCTCTCGGGACCGGGAGGCGCGGCCCTGTGGGGTTTCCGCGGCGAGTACACCTGGTACGAGCGCGACGGTTTCTTCGTGCGGAGCCCGGTCCGCGTCGACGGCGTGACGATAGACGATGCGCGCCGGCGCGAGTACGAGGCGCGATGGCTCGAGCGGGAGAAGCGGCGCCGCGAGCGGCGCCGGGAGGAGCGCGGGTCGCCGACGCGTGTTTCGCAACGGTCGACGCGCGACAACGTGGAGCTGGCCATCGAGCGCCTGTGGGGCGCCCGCATCCACGACGAACTGTTGCTCGACGGCATCACGGAGCAGGCTCGGACGTGGGGCGACGACCACGCCGCGATCACGGCGGCCGCCGCCCGGATTCTCGAGGCGGCGGGAGGCGTATCGGCGGTAGGGTTCGAACGCGCCGTGCAGCGGACGCGCGACGGGTTCGCGATGCTGGAGACCGGCCGCCTGCTTCCCGACGAGGTGGCGGGTGTGTTGGGCCGTGCCGTCGCGTCGATCGCACCGGCCGCGCCATCCGCGACGGAGCAGGAGTTCGCCGGGTTTCTCGAGCTGTTCGACCTGGCCGTGCGGTTCGAGCTGCCGCTGGCGGCGGTGGACACGACGCCGGCTGAAGCGCACGCGGATCCCGAGGTGGCCAGGGTCCGCGCCGCCGCGCTGGCCGAGCGCCGCGCCGCGCTGATGGCGTTGGCCGGTGCGGCGGCGGGAGGGGACGAGATTCGGGCGCCGGGGTCCGGGGACCCCGTGTGGAGCAACATCGAGCCCCGCTTCGTCTCCGACGCGTACTTCCTGGACTTCGATTTCGAACCCGGCAACTACTACCTGGTCGGTCGCGAAACGCTGGACGGGCACGAGGTCCTGCGCATCGAGTACTACCCGGAGCGGCTCTTCACCAGGCCCGACGAGGGCGAGCCCGACGGAGATGGGGAGCGGGCCCGCGAAGCCAACGCCGAAGCCCAGGGTTCGGAGAGGAGATCGGTTTCGATTGGCGTTGGCGGCGGCGATCGCGAGGCGGCGGCGATGGAGAAGACCAGCCTCGTCACCCTCTGGATAGAGCCGGAGCAATACCAGATCGTGCGCTATACCTTCGACAACCTCGGCTTCGACTTTCTGCCGGGGCGCTGGCTGTTCCGCCTGGACGATCTGACCGCGTCGATGACGATGCGCCAGCCTTTTCCGGGGGTCTGGCTGCCGGAGCGCATCGACATGCGGGCCGCGCTGTCGCTGGCGACGGGGACGTACGAGGCGACGGCCGCGCGGACGTACGCGAACTACCGGGAAGCGGAGACGGGTGGTCGCGTGCGAACGGTCGAGCCGGAACTGCCGCGATGACTTGCCGTGGCGGCCCGAACCGCATGTCCGGCGCGTTCCTCGCGGCGGCGGTCGCTCTTGCGCCCATGGCCGCGCCCTTCACGCCCGGCCTCCTTGCTCAGGCGCCGCCGCAGGAGACGGTCGTCGATCTTCGGATCCATGGCAACCACACCATGCCGGACGCCGAGGTGCTGGCGCTTGCCGGTGTCGCGGTTGGGGACGTCGTCAACGAGATCGCCGTCGATGCCATCACCGAGCGCCTCGAAGCCAGCGGGCGCTTCCAGGAGGTCGAGGTGCGCAAGCGATACCGCTCGCTGACGGCGACGGACCGCATAGCGCTGATCATCGTGGTGCGGGAGCGGCCGCGGGCATCGGTTCGGAACCCGGTGGTGCGATCGCTCGCCCGCCTTGCCGGGCAGTCGATGTGGCTGCCCGTCCTGCGCTACGACGAGGGGTACGGGGTCTCCTACGGCGCGCGTTTCAGCCTCGTGGATGTGCTGGGGAAAGGGAGCCGGCTGTCGGTGCCGGCGACCTGGGGAGGAGACAAGCGCGTGACGATGGAGGTGGAGAGACCGCTGTCCCGCGGAACGACCGACCGCGTGCGGGCCGGCGGGTCGCACGGCCGCCGGACGCATCCGTACTTCGGGGTCGAGGATCGGCGGACGCGGGCCTGGGTCGGCTTCGATCGCGAGCTGGCGAACGGACTGCGGGCGGGCGCGGAGGCGGCGTGGGAAGAGGTCGGGTTCGTCGGTCCGGCCGACCGGCTCACGCGGCTGACGGTCGGTCTGGATTTCGACGGCGTCTCGGCCGGCGCGTTCCCGCGCGACGACGTGAAGCTGCGCGCCGCGGTCGAGCGGATGGGAGTCGCGGGACGATCGGGCGCCGTCATCCGGCCGCGCATCGACGCGCAGGCGTTCAAGGGGGTGGGAGGACAGGCGGTTCTGGCTGCGCGCTTCCTGTTCGAGGGGGCCTCCGCGGCATTGCCGCCCTACGAGAAGTCCCTGCTCGGCGGCGGCGGCAACCTGCGCGGGTGGCGGGTGGGTGCAAGGGTCGGAGACCGCCTCGCAGCGGCAGCGGTCGAGTTGCGGTTGCCGCTGGGCTCGCCGATTTCCATGGGGAACGCCGGGGTGCGCTTCTTCTACGACACGGCCGCCGCCTACGACGTCGGCCGGTCCCTGAGCGACCAGCGGTTCCTGAAGGGAGCCGGCGCCGGCGTCTTCCTGACCGTGCCTTTCGGCAGCCTGCACCTCGACGCCGGCCACGATTTCCGCGGCTCGGTGCGGATCCACGCCGGCGCCGGGCTCGGTTTCTGAGATAATCCGCCGTGCCCGCCGATCGACGCTTCAGTACCTTCCTCTTCGACCTCGACGGGACGCTCATCGATTCGATCCCGCTCATCATGGCGTCGTTCCGCCACACGATGCGGACGCACCTGGGGGCCGTGCCGGACGACACGGCCTGGCGGGCCGGCTTCGGCACGCCGCTCCGGCCGCAGCTTCGCAAGTTCGCGCGGGACGACGAGCATGCCTCGCGAATGGTCGATACCTACCGCGCCTACACCGACGCGCATCACGATCGGCTCCTGAAGTCCTACGCGGGCATAGAGGGTGCGCTCGGCGCACTCCGCGGCGCGGGCGCGCAACTGGCCGTCGTCACCAGCAAGACGCACGCGCTGGCCCGCCGCGGCCTGGCGCGCTGCGCGCTGGAGGAGTTCTTCGGCGTACTGATCGGCGCCGACGACGTGCGGGAGCACAAGCCGCACCCCGCGCCCGTACTGGCGGCATTGGGCCGACTCTCGGCCGATCCGGCCGACGCGATCTTCATCGGCGATTCGCCCCACGATATCGAGGCCGGGCGTGCCGCCGGGGTGCAGACCGCGGCCGCCCTCTGGGGGCCGTTCCCGCGCGAGGCGTTGGCGCAGGCGTTGCCGCATCTCTGGCTTGCCGAGCCGACCCGCATCGCCGCTCTTGCACGGTGAGGGAGCTCGCCGATCTCGTCGTCATGTCGACTGTCGGAAGCCGTGCGCCTGACAGGGGCGAGGCTGCACCACGTCCGCCGACTTCGATACCATTCCGGGCATGGAGTCGCACTCGACGGTGAGTCCCGCGCTGCCGCCCGGCTACGAGCACTACGCCTACGAGGATCCCTTCGAGGACCACGTCGGGCCCCTGGGCTACAAGATCGAGGGAAACCGGATCTCGTTCGCATTCCAGGCGGACGGTCGGCACGCCAACACCAGCGGCACGCTGCACGGCGGGATGCTGATGACCTTCGCCGACTTCGCGCTCTGCCTGACCGCGGTCTGGGACCAGCCGGGGGAAAAATGCGTCACGGTGTCCTGCAACTGCGAATTCGTGGCCGCGAGCGAGCCGGGCCAGTTGATCGAGGCGGCCGGCGAGGTGGTGCGCCGGACGCGCTCGCTGACGTTCGTGCGCGGGCAGATCTTCACCGGTGACCGGGTTCTCATGAACTACAGCGCCATCGTCAAGCGGATTCCGGGCGGCCGTCCGCCGGCCGCGGGCTGAGTCCGTGACGCAACCGGAGAACCTGGTGCGGACGACGCCGGACAGCGGTTCGCGCCGCGGGCGGGCGCTCGATGCGGACGATGCGCGCAGCGACCTATAATTCGCATCTGACCGCTCTGCAATTGGAGGAAACGATGATGCGCGATCGCAATGTTTCTGTCGGCGCCGTGGCCTGTGCGCTCGTCCTCGTCCTGTCCTGCGCCGTCACGTCCGCGCTCGCCCAGCAGGGGGCGGTCGACGGGCAGTGGCGCGCCTACGCCGCCGACAACGGCGCGACGAAGTACTCGCCGCTCGACCAGATCGATGCCGGCAACGTGGATCAGTTGCAGATCGCCTGGACGCGCCCGACGGTCGACCAGTCGATCCTCGACGTGGTTCCGAATCTCGGCTACAACAACGCCAACCGCTCGACGCCGCTGATGGTCGACGGCGTCGCCTACGCGCCGAACGCGGTCGGCCTGGTCGAGGCCTGGGATCCGGCGACCGGCGAGACGATCTGGGTGCAGCAGCCGTTCGAGGAGGGGCCGGCGGGCTTCCGCGGAGCGGGCCACCGGGGCATCGCCTTCTGGACCGACGGGACCCAGCGGCGCATCATCGCCCACCGCGGCGAGTGGCTCTATGCGCTCGAACCCGCGACCGGCGAGCCGTATCGCGACTTCGGCGACAACGGACGGGTCGATCTGAAGACCGGCCTGGCCGAGGGGGCGCGTTACCGCTGGGGCGGCGCGCCGACCGTCGTCCGCGACACGGTCGTGATGGGCCAGTCGATGGGCGACACCTTCTTCACGAAGGAGGACATTCGCGGCGACGTGCGCGCGTTCGACGTCCGCACCGGCGATTTGAAGTGGGTCTTCCACACCATCCCGCAGGCGGGCGAGTACGGGACCCAGACCTGGGGCGACGGCTCGTGGGAGTACAGCGGCCACGCGCCGGTCTGGTCGCTCTTCGCGGCCGACGAAGAGCTCGGATATGTCTACATGCCGACCTCGTCGGCCACCAACGACATGTACGGCGGGCACCGGCCGGGCGACAACCTGTTCTCGCAGTCGATCGTCTGCGTCGATGTGGAGACCGGCGAGCGCGTCTGGCACTACCAGCTCGTCCACCACGGCCTGTGGGACTACGACATCCCGGCCGCGCCGATCCTGGCCGACCTCACTGTCGACGGGCGCGACGTCAAGGCCGTGATCCAGATAACGAAGCAGGCGTTCGCCTTCGCGTTCGACCGCGTGACCGGCGAACCGATCTGGCCGATCGAGGAGCGTCCCGTGCCGCAGTCGAACACGCCGGGCGAGGTCACCTCCCCGACGCAGCCGTTTCCGACGAAGCCGCCGGCGTTCGATCGCCAGGGCGCGACGGTCGAGAACCTGATCGACTTCACGCCGGAGCTGCGCGAAGAGGCGCTGGAGATCGTCGAGCGCTACACCATCGGCCCGATGTTCACGCCGCCGTCGGTGCGCGGCGCCGGGCCCAACGACAACCAGGGGACGATCCAGCTCCCGGGTTCGCAGGGCGGCGCGGACGTTCAGGGCGCCGCGTACGATCCGGAGACCAACTACCTCTACATTCCGTCGATCACTTCGCCGTTCGTCGCCGACATCCTCGAGGGCAACCCCGACCGCACCAACCTGGCCTACATCAAGGGCACGCGGCAGTGGATCGGCGGGCCGCGCGGGCTGCCGCTCTTCAAGCCGCCCTACGGCCGCATCACCGCCTTCGACATGAACACCGGCGAGGAAGTCTGGATGGTGCCGAACGGCCACGGGCCGACCGACCACCCGGCCATCGCCCACCTGAACCTCGGCCGTCTCGGGTCCCCGGGCCGCCCGGGGCCGCTGCTGACGAAGACGCTGCTCTTCATCGGCGAGGGGTCGGACGTCGGCATCCGGGCGGGGGGCCGCGTGATGGACGGCATGCCGCTGAACATCGTCACCAACTACGGCGAGCCCTGGTTCCGTGCCTACGACAAGGCGACCGGCGACGTCGTCTGGGAGATGGAGCTCGAGGCGGGGACCACCGGCGTTCCGATGACCTACCTGCACGAGGGCAAGCAGTACGTCGTCGTTCCGATCGGGGGCCGCGAGGTTCCCGGCCAGTGGGTCGCGCTCAGTCTGCCGTAGCGGGTGCAGGTCTGATTCGGATTGTCAAGATCATGTAGAGCGACGCCGGCGGCACCAGTGGTGTCGCCGGCTTTCTCTTAGGGGCCTCCGCGATGGTGACGAGACTCTATGTCGACAATTTCCGGTGTCTGGTCAACTTCGAGCTGAAGCTCGACGAGACGAACGTTCTCCTGGGTGCCAACGGCAGCGGAAAGACCTCGGTACTGGACGCATTGCGCCGGATCCAGAACCTCGTTGCGCGGGGAGGCAGAATTGAGGAGGAGTTCCGGACCAGCGATATATCGTTGATTCAGGATCGTGACATACAGCACATTGAGCTGGATCTGGAGGTCGACGGTCGGTCCTATCGCTACGCCATGCGCATTCAGCACGATCGCCGCCGCCGACGAATGCGAATCGGAGAAGAAACTCTTGAGCACGACGGCAAACCCATATTTTCGTCCCGAGACGGCACCGCCCAGTTGTACCGCGACGACTACCGAAAGGGGCCTTCCTATCCCTTCGACTGGTCTCGTTCAGGCGTCGGCGCCTTGAACGAAAGGCCTGACAACCAGAAGCTGACCCGATTCAGGCAGGCGATGGCGGATCTTGTCATCGCCAGTCCGTGTCCACCCATCATCGAACCGGAGACCAGAACGGAAGACGAGTTTCTCGAACCATTGATGCAGAACTTCGTCGGCTGGTACCGTCACGCCGCCCAGGAGAGGATGCGCGGCATCGCGGAGGTGTTCAAGGTGCTCGGTGAGATGCTTCCGGGTTTCGATTCCCTCAATCTGACCGAGTCGGGTGAGAACGCGCGAGCTTTGAAAGTGGCTTTTCGCGGGGCGAGCGACGAGCACCGGATAGACACCTACGGATTCACTCAGATCTCGGACGGCCAGAGGGCATTAATCGTGTTGTATTGCCTGATTTTTCTGTCCAAGAGCCGGCGCACGTCGTTGTTTCTCGACGAACCGGACAACTATCTTGCGCTGCGCGAGATTCAGCCGTGGCTCGCCACCGTGGCAGAACATTGCGGGGATGTGCTGGAGCAGGCGGTCGTCGTCTCGCACCATCCCGTCACCATCGACTACATGGCCGGCGCGAAGGGCAGGTGGTTCTACCGGGACGGGAACGGTCCGGTCCGTGTAAGCAACGAGCCGCAACGAACGGTCGATGGCATCTCGTTGTCGCAGACAGTTGCAAGAGGCTGGGACAAGGAGTAAGTGGAGTCAGAATCGTCCTGCTCTGCGAGGACTCGCAGACGGATGCGTTTGTGCGCCGATTTCTGAAGCGCCGCAACTTCGGCGGCCGAGATATCGAAACACTTCCGCTTCCGAGCGGGCGCCAGTCGGGCGAGCAATTGGTGCGAGAACGATATCCGGAGGAGTTGCGAGCTATCCGGGGCAGACAGAATGCTTATCTGATCGTCGTCACGGATGCGGATACCCGTCCGACGGAGACCCGCCGGACGCAGTTGGATGCGGAGTGCGACGAGAAGCAGATTCCGCAAAGAGACGATGGCGATCCCGTTCTCGTGATCGTGCCGCGTAGGAACATCGAGACATGGTTGGAATATCTCGGCACCGGGAACGCGGTGGATGAGAATGCGACGTACGGAAAGCTGAACCGCGAGCGAGATTGCGTCACTCAGGCGAACATCCTGTTCAGAATGTGTCACCAGGAGCAGCGACTCCCCGAAGATGCTCCGCCGTCGTTGCGAGAGTCGTGCGAGGAGTACTGCAAGCTCCGGCGGTAGCCCGGCGACCCTCTCGGGACGAGTCTCTCAGTACTGCAGGGACAGCGCCTTGCCGGCGATACGGCGTTCGAGGGCGAGGAGCGCCTTCTTGACCGACAGGCCACCGCCGTAGCCGGTGAGCGTGCCGTCGGCGCCGATCACGCGGTGGCACGGCACCACGATGGCGAACGGGTTCCTGCCGTTCGCCGCGCCGACCGCGCGTGACGCCGTCGGCTTGCCGACGCGGCGGGCCAGCTCGCCGTAGGAGATCGTCTCGCCGTAGGGGATGCGGCAGAGCTCGTTCCATACGCGGCGCTGGAACGCGGTGCCGTCGGCGGACAGGGGCAGGTCGAAGTCGCGACGCGTGCCGTCGAAGTACTCCGCGAGCTGGCGCTTCGTCGTACGCAGAGGCGTGGGCAATGTCCGCCGCGCCTTCTGCCACGATGCATCGGGTTCGCGGGCAGCCGCGTTCGGAAGGTCGACGCGGTCGAGACCCTGTTCGTCGCCCACGAGGCGCAGGGTGCCGATCGGTGTGTCGAAGTCATGGTACGACTTGGGCATCTCGCTCTCCACGGGGTTGTCCTCGCCCGTGCTGCCACAGCAGCATCGCGGCGTAGGCGCGCCACGGTCGCCACGTCTCGGCCATCGTTCCCAGCTCCCTTGCATTGATTGGTGCGCCGTTCGCGGCAGCCTTGCGCAGCCCCAGATCGCCGGCGGGAAACGCGTCCGGGTCGCGTAGCGCCCGCATGGCGATGTATTCCGCCGTCCAGGGACCGATGCCCGGGATGGCGGTCAGTCGTGCTCTCGTCGCATCAGGATCGGCGGTGAGGTCCAGGTCGAGCTCGCCGGCCGAGACCGCTTCGGCCAGTCGCTGCAGCGCGGCCGCACGCCGGGCCGGAACGCCGATGGTGCGCAGGTCGAACCCTGCGACCGCGACCGGGGACGGAAACGTTCGCGCGAGGTCGGACCCGCACAGATTGTCCGGCAGCGTCTCTCCGAGCGCGTCGACGAGCCGACCGGCCAGCGTCGTGGCGCCCTTCACGGTCACCTGCTGGCCCAACACCGCGCGCACGGCCAGCTCGAAACCATCCCAGGCGCCGGGCACGCGGATTCCCGGCAGCGCTTCGAGTCCGGCGGTCAGAACGGGGACTTCGGCCAGATGACGGCCGATGCACAGTGGGTCGGCGTCCAGGTCGAGGAGCCGGCGCAGTCGAGCCGCCACGTCCAGCAGCACGCTGGCATCCGGGTGGCAGACCTCGGCATCCACGTGACCCTCGCCGTGTACGTCGACGCGCACCAGACCGGCCGCTGCCGGCGTTGCGTGGGGCTCGCCGCTGTCGCGAAGGTGTCTTCCCGCCAGCCGGAAAGCGCGCCGGTAGGTTCCCCGGACGGCATCGACGACCTCCACGCCGGGGATGGCGCGGGGCGCCAGAAAGCCCAGTAGTGCCGCCGGGTCGTACGGGGCCCGGTAGCTGAGGCGCAGGCGCAGAACGCCGCCGGGCCGATCCGCTACGGCCGACTCCCGCCGCCGGCGGCGCAACTCGCGCGGTGCGCGGCCGTACACGCCGCGGAACACGTCGTTGAAGCGGCGGACGCTGCCGAACCCGGCCGCCTGCGCTACCGTGGCGAACGGCAGGTCGGTTGCGTCGATCAACCACTTGGCCCGGTGCAGGCGGCACGTCGAAGCGACCTGAGCCGGCGACGCGCCGACGTGGCGATTGAACAGCCGGCCTAGATGCCGGGCGCCGATGCCGAGTCGTCGCGCCAGGTCGTCCGTGCCGGCAGCGTCGAGCGCCCCGCCCTCTATCAGGCGCAGAGCGCGGCGCACGGTGGCCGGCGATCCCGACCAGGCCGGACTTCCCGGTGACGTTTCGGGGCGACAGCGCAGGCAGGGACGAAAACCCGCCATCGCGGCGGCTGCCGCGGAGGGATAGAAGCGCACGTGCTCGGCCTTCGGCGGCTGGACCGGACAAATGGGCCGGCAGTAGATGCCGGTGGTCACGACCCCGACGAAGAAACGGCCGTCGAAGCGGGTGTCGCGCGACAGGCGGGCTCGTTCGCAGGTCTCGGCGTCCAGCATCAAGACGCACTATAGCGTGGCGGCGCCGGGCGAACTGGCCGTTTCCGGACCCCATGCCGCCCTGCTTCGAGCGCGGCCGGCGAGCGAGCGGGATGTCCGGCCGGCCAAGTGGATCAGGCGGTCGCGTTCGGACGGGGCTTGCTGCGCAGGAGGGCGTGGATTCGGTGGGCGTGCGCCGCTGCGTCGGCTTCGCCGAGTTCCATGAGGCGGGTCAGGTATGCCGGCTCGAAGGCGAGCAGGCTGACCCGTATAGTGTCTCACGGTGGCGGACATGAACGAGTCAGAGGTGTCTCTGGTGCTCCGGCAAGCGATCGACCGGCAAATCGAGCGCGTGCCGTTCGCCGCGCTGCGGAGGTCGTCGGCTCGGCTCACCGCGATGTACCGCGACGCCGGCGGGATTATCGCCCCGACGATGACGACGACGCCGGACCGGCTGGCGTACCTGGCGGCGAGGCTGCCCTCTACGTTCGAAGCGACGCGAGCGGTGCTGGGTGAGTTGCGCCGGCGGGCTCCCGACCTGCGGGCAGAGAGCTTGCTGGAGCTCGGCGCCGGGCCGGCGCCCGGACTTTGGGCGGCCGCCGGGCTCTTCTCGGAGTTGTCGCGCGCCACGCATGTCGAGATCGACGCGGACATGGCGGAGTTGGGTCGGCGGCTGCTCGAGGCCGGCCACTTCGGTGTGCGGGTCGAATCGACGTGGTTCGTGCACGATGTCGCGCGGGCGCGCGAGCTTGGCGGGCACGACCTCGTGCTGGTCGGCTACGTGCTCGGTGAGCTCACCGAGCCGGTCCGCGACGAGCTGGTCGACGCGGCCTGGAACATGACGCTGGGGGCGCTGGCCATAGTCGAGCCGGGCACCCCGGCCGGTGCGACCCGTGTGATTCGAGCCCGCTCGCGCCTCATCGAGCGGGGAGGGGTCGTAGCCGCCCCCTGTCCGCACTGTGGTGCCTGCCCGCTCGCTTCCGACGACTGGTGTCACTTCGGCGTGCGCGTCAACAGGTCGAGCGTGCAGCGGCGGCTCAAGAGTGGGTCGCTGGGCTACGAGGACGAGAAGTACTCCTACGTGGTGGTGACGCGCGGAGAGGTCGACCGGTGTGCGGCGCGGGTGTTGCGCCGGCCGGTTGCCGAGCCCCGCCGGGTGTCATTGCGCCTGTGCGCATCCGGAGGGTTGCGCCAGGAGCTGGTTACCCGCCGCGAGGGCGACCGCTACCGGGCGGCTCGCAAGGCACGGTGGGGCGGCAGTTGGCAGCCGGTGGGCAAGGAGGCGCGCGATGCGATTTGATTCCACCGGAAGGTGCGTGATGCAAACGACGCGTCTCGCGGGCGGCAGGGCGGTCGTGGCGCCCGACGGTTCGCAGATTCACGAGTTGGTCGCCGTCGCAAGAGGCAGCATGGTGCATTCGCGCGGCCCGCCGGGTCCCGTGCGGGGTGCGGGCGAGGCGTGCGGCGTGCGCGCCGCGGCTACCTTAGAATCCGGATGCGGTGCGCCTCGCTGTCGCCCACGTACAGGGCGCCGGCCTCGTCGACCCAGATCCCGTGCGGCCGGTTCATCTTGCAGCGCCGCGGCTCCGGTTCCGGTCCGTCGCCGCGCTCGCCGGTCCCGAGCGCCGTCGTGATGACGCCGGTCGCGACGTTGATGCGGCGGATCACGTGGTTCTCCGTGTCGGCGATGTAGAGCGTGCCGTCGGGGGCGTAGGCGAGCCCCTTCGGGCCGGCCAGCGTTGCCGCGCGCGCCGGACCGCCGTCGCCGGTGTAGCCCTGTTCGCCCGTGCCCGCCACGTGGTGGATCGTCTCGTTCTCCAGGTCGATGCGGTAGATGGCGTTCCCCTCCCGCAGCGCGAGGTAGAGGTTGCCTTCTGGGTCGAGCGCCATTGCGCGCGGTCCGTTCAGGGGCGTGCCGGCCAGCGGCGCGCCGTCAGGGGTCGGCTCGCGCTCCCCCGTCCCGGCGAACGTTTCGATGAGCCCCGTCTCCATGTCGACGCGTCGCATCCGGTGGTTGCCGATGTCGCAGATCAGCAGGCGCCCGTCCGGGGCGAACACGATGCTGTGGGGAGCTCGGAGCTGCGCCTCGGCCGCGGGCCCGCCGTCGCCGGAGAAGCCGGCCTCGCCGGTGCCCGCCACCGTGGAGATGATCCCGGTCCGCATGTCCACCTTGCGGACGACGTGGTTGTCACGCTCGACGATGTAGAGGTCGCCGCGCGAATCGAACTGGATCTCGTGCGGCATGTTCAGCATGGCGTCCGTGGCCGGCCCGCCGTCGCCGCCGTAGCCCCGCTCGCCGTTCCCGGCAATCGTCGTCGTCCGTCCCGTGGCAAGGTTCAGCCGCCGGATCATCTGATTGTCGAGGTCGCAGAAGTAGAGCGCGCCGTCCGGCCCAATCACCACCCCGTAGGGGTTGTTCACCTGCATGTCCGACAGGCCCGGCATGCCGTCGCCGATGATCGTGGACACCTCGCCGAAGATCTCGAAGGTCTGCTCCAGGGTCATTGCGGTGCCGGTGTTCGCGTCACGGACCTCTGCCCGCACGACGTGGCGGCCGAGCACGTCGGCGTCCGTGAGGTCGATCCCCGCGTAGCCTACCGACAGGCCTATCGTTCCGGCCGCCGGCGCCGGCTTGGCTCGCCACAGCTCCAGGCCGGGGCTTCGGAAGAGGGCTGTACCGTCCGGTCGGAGCACCTCGAGGTCAAACGATGTGTCGCAGACGCCCAGACGGTTCTCTGCGCAGCCGATGAAGAAGATGAACGGTGCGAGCGACTGTCCACGCCGGCCGATCCGCGTCGTGCTGATGGAGACGCCGGGGGTCCGCTGGATCCAGGCCTCCAGAAATTCATCCGGCCGATTCGACAGCACCAGCATTGCGCCGAAGCCGTTCTGCAGCTTGCGCCAGGACTCGTCGGGCAGCGGCTTGCCGCCGCTATACCACTGGCCTGCGGCCGGCGCGGCCAGGACGACGCCCAGAACGGCGGTCAGAATGAGCGTTGCGAGCGGTGGCGCCTGTCTTCTCATCGTCTTGCCTAGAACGTGGCGATCGGGTTGAGGGGCGACCCCATGCCCTTTTCGATGCGGAGCGGAGCGGCCACGAAAAGGAACTCGTAGCGGCCGAGCTCGCGCGCCGTGGCGGCGAGGTCGTCGAAGTCCAGGTTGTCGAAGATGCCGACGCCAAGGGCGACCAGCGCCAGGCGATGGATCGGCAGCCGGACGTCGTCGGAGAACTCGTGCGGGAACGCGTCGTTCCACATGTCGTGGCCGATGAACGACACGCCCCGTTCCTTCAGGAAGTACGCCACGTCGGCGTGGTATCCCGCCACGCCCTCCTCGGACGGGTTCCACGGCCCGAGGGCCGCCCGCCGCTTCCAGCGGCCGGTGTGCAGCAGGATGACGTCGCCCGGCTCGACCCGCACGCCCTGGATCCGCTCCAGTTCCTCGAGATCGGCGGCGCGGATCGCCGTACCCGGCTCCACCCAGCCCTCTCCGGAATCCTTGCCCGGCAGCAGGGTGGCGTCGAACAGGATCCCGCGCGTGAAGATGCCCTCGCGCAACTCGTGAATGCTACCCTGCGGGCAGCCCTCCGCCGCCGTCACCTGCTCGACCGTCACCCCGTTGTAGCCCTTGCCATCGAACATTACGTGGCAGGCGACCGAGTCGAGGTGGCTGTGGATGACGCCGTGGTAGGTGCCGGTGTACTGGTAGCGGTCGGAGGCTCCGGTCTCGCTGACGTTGACGACCTGCCGATCCAGATACCACTGGCCCTCGAGCGTCGGCGCCTGGATGATGTCGTGGGCCAGCGACACGCTGCGGCCCTCGGTCACCAGCGCGGCAGCAGCCTTCCGCTTGGCCGGCGTGATGAAGTTGGCGGCGCCGAGCCCGTCGTCCGGGCCCCAGCGGCCCCAGTTCGACAGCTCTTCCAGCGCGTGGAGGAACTCCGCCTCGGTGGTCATCGCGGGACGCGTCTGGGTATCGACGGTAACCGCGGCCACGCCGATCAGCAGTGCCGCGAGGATCGGAACGCCGCCGGATCGCAGAGCGTGCGTGATCATGTCGCCTCCTTCGGCAAGCCGGGCCGCGTGGGGCAGTGTACCCCGTCCGCCGGTGCCGCTCTCCAGGAGTTCTCTAGTACCCCTCCAGCACCGGGAACCGCTCGTCGTCCGGCAGCGGCTGCACGCCGAGCGCGTTGAGCGCCATCGAGACCATCCGGTAGCGCGCTGCGCTCAGGGCGATGCTCATCATCTGGTGCGTGTCGTAGCGCGACGACAGGTCCGCCCAGGTCCCGTCGGCGATCATCGAGTCGCGGAACATCTCGTTGGCGGCGTCGATGAGCGCAAGCTCGTTGGCGCCCCAGCCCGACTGATCGCGGCCCTGTGCGATCCAGACCGGGTTCAGGCCGTGGTCGCGGGCCCGGCCGACGCTGCCGACGTGCTTGGCCCACTCGTAGACCGCGCCGGAGTTCCAGCCCATGCGCAGGATGAGCAGCTCGCGGTCGTGCGGCGTCAGGCGCGAGCGCTCCGGATCGAGCACGTAACGCGGGTTGATGTTGCGCGCCTCCACCATCGCGGGATGCTGCAGGAAAGTACGCGAGACCCGCAGCCCGTCGCCTTCGACCGGCTCGACGCGCGGCGTCGTCAGCGGCGGCTCCTGGTCCGGGACCACCACGCGGTAGCCGACGTCGTCGACCGGCATCAACGCCTCGGCCGGCACGCCGTCGTCCGGCTGGATCCCGAGCGAGTTGAAGAGGATGGCGTTGGTGGTGGTCCAGCCCACGGTCATGACCGCGTCGATCAGGTTGTGCGTGTCGTAGCGCTCGGCGAGCGACTCCCACGTCCGGTCGGTGACCGCCGCGTGGCGGAACAACTGGTCCGCGAAGCCGATGAGGATCGCCTCGAACGGGTCCCAATCGTCGCCCGGACCCTGGGCCACGAGCATTACTTCAGCCGCGGTCAGGCCTGCCTCGGCCGCGCGGCTCGCCTCTGCCGCCCAGATGTTGGCGCTCTGGGTGAGCCATGCGGTGCGCAGGATGAGGATGGCGCGGTGGCGCGGCGACAGCGTCGACTCGTTGGCGATGTAGTTCGTGAACGGCAGGACGCGATCGGCCAGGGCGGGCACCCGGGCCAGCGTGCGCACGACGTTGTCGGAATGGCCCTCTGCCGCGTACTGCTCGACACTCGCGCGCTGCTCGGCGGTCCATTCCGCTTCCGCCAGCGGCGGCACGCGCGCATCGGTCAACCGCACCGCCGGCACGATGCTGCCGGGCGCCTCGGTGATGGCGCGGGCCGGCTCGATGCGCAGCAGGGCGCCGTTGTCCTCCTCCGTCAGGACGTACAGGTAGCCGTCGGGTCCCTGCTGGACGTCGCGCACCCGCTGCTTCAGCTCCATCAGCAGCCACTCGCGGCGGATCTCCTGTCCCTGCCGGTTGAAGACGACCCGCTCGAGGTGGCCGGTGTGCTGCATCCGGCCCACCATCATCGAGCCGACGAAGAGGTTGCCGCGCCAGGCGGGGAAGTGCTCCCCATCGTAGAAGGTGAGGCCCGACGGGGCGATCGACGGCCACCACATCACGTGCGGTCCGGTGAACTCGGGCAGCCACGGCGTCTCGGTGATCGGCCGGCCGCCGTAGGTCCGGCTGTAGGACGCGATAGGCCAGCCGTAGTTCGAGCCGGGCTGGATGATATTCGCCTCGTCGCCGCCCTGCACGCCGTGCTCGGTCGCCCACAGCTCGCCGGTATCCGGATGGAACGCGAGGCCGATCTGGTTGCGGTGGCCCATGGTCCAGATCTCGGGGTGGTAGTCGGGGTCGCCGACGAAGGGATTGTCGTCCGGGGCCGAACCGTCGTCGTTCAGGCGCAACAGCTTGCCGAAGTGGGTGCGCCCGTCCTGGGCGTACTCCCCCGTGCCGGCGAACTCGAATGCCCCGCCGACGGTCATGAACAGCTTGTTGTCCGGTCCCCAGATCAGCCGCGACGCCGCGATGCCTCCGCCCCAGCCGTCGGCGACGAAGATGTCGCGCGTCTCGGTCAGCGCGCCAGCCCCTTCGTCGAGCCGGCCGCGCGCCAGCGCCACGGTGGCGCCCTGCCGGCCGTCGCGCTCCTCCCCCTGCGAGTAGGTGAGGTAGACGAGGGTGTCGTCCTCGGGATGGACCACCACGTCCATCAGCCCCGCCAGCCGAACGCCGGTGAAGACCTCCGGCACGCCGGGAACGTCCCCGTCGAGGAGTTGCCCGTTGCGGATGATCCGCAGCGTGCCCCGGTCGCGCTCGGTTACCAGGATGTCGCCGTTGCGCCGGAACGCCATCCCCCACGGGTGGTCGAGGCCGGTCACGATCGGCACCACGCGGATGCGCGGCTGCTCGGCCGTGTAGAGCACCACCGGCCGGTCCGGCGGCGGCAGGCCCGGCACGCCCCGCAGCGCGGAGGCGCCGGTGCGGTTCTGGGCCCCCGCCGTGGTCTGGAGCAGCGCGGCGCAGGCGATGACGACGGCGGCGGCGAGCGCGGTGCGGAACGGCGTCGTGCGGGTCATGGATTCCTCCCCGTGGCGTGCGGACAACTCTACCGGAAACGGGCGGGGAGAGTCGCGTCTCCTCCTGCGCTCAAGCCTCGTCCCGGTGCGCGTCATAGTAGGCGCGCAGGATTGCGTTGATGCGGCTCTGGTATCCCTTGCCCCCGCCTTTCAGCCACGCAAGCACGTCGCTGTCCAGGCGGATCGTCAGTTGCTGCTTGCGGGGCGGAACCACCACCCGCGCCTTCCGGAAGAACTCGGCGTCCAGCTCCGGAATATCGGAGTAATCGATGTCCTCGTCTCGCAGGGCGTCAACGCGCTTCAAGTCGCTCTCGATAGCGTCCGGTTTCACGGCTGTTCGCCTTTCTCATGGAGATCACCCGGGTGCGCCCGCCGCGCGGCGTGTGCGCGATGACCACCGTGCGACCTCTCAGTAGTCCGATCGTGATGAACCTCGGCTCTCCGTAATCTCTGCGCGTATCCTCGGAGGTCACGCAGGAGCCGGCGAAGACCGCCTCGGCGTCGTGGAAGCTGATGCCGTGTCTGGCCAGGTTCTCTCGGCTCTTGGTTTCGTCCCACTCATACTCCGCCCCCTGCACGCTTGTAGCTACAAATGTAGCTTCGAGAGGAGACCATAGTCAAGCGACCGAGTCATGATGCCGCCCTTGGGACGAGTGGTGCTTGTGGCCTCACGACTCCGTTCGGCACCTGCTATCCTGACTTGAGGACACTGCCATGACCGCCAAGGAGACCGCTCGCGCCGTTCTGGACCGACTACCCGAGGATTGCAGCCTGGACGACGTGCTATATCACCTGTACGTGGCCCAGACGGTACAGCAGGGGCGGGCCGACGCCGATGCCGGTCTGACGATCCCGCACGATGAGGTCGAGGCGGAGCTACGTCGGAAATGGCTCCTCGGCGGCGGCACGTAGTCTGGGCGAAGTCCGCGAGGCAGGCGCTGCACGACGCGGTCGCCATGTCGCGGAGGACTCGCGCGGCGCCGCGCGCCGAGTACTGAGTAAGACCCTGGAGGCGGCCTCCACGCTGACTTCCTTCGCCGAGCGTGGCCGAGTGGTTCCGGAACTCGGCGATCCCGCCATTCGAGAAGTCTTCGTGTACAGCTACCGACTGTTGTACGAGATTCGGAACGATACGGTCGCCGTGATCGGATTCGTCCACGGAGCGCGAGACTTCGACGACTGGTGGCGGCGGAACAGCCTCGATACTCCACTGCCGCCACTCACCGAGTGAGCGCCTGCGCCCCAGCGGAACTCACGCGTCGATCTCGTGCATCGGCGTCGTGCTGTTCCCGAAGCGGTCGATCTGCACCCCCATGCGCTGCAGCAGCGACAGGTGCAGGTTGGCCAGGTCCGTCGGCTCAGCGAACTCGATGGCGCGCCCGCTGTCGATGGTGTCGCCGCCGCGGCCGGCGAGCAGCGTCGGCAGGTCGTCCGGATCGTGCGCGTTGCCGTCACCGAGGATCGCGCCGTAGACGATCATGCTGTTGTCGAGCAGTGTCCGGCCGTCCGGTTCCTCGATGGCCTTGAGGCGGCCGAGCAGGTAGGCCACCTGCTCGTGGTGCCAGCGGATGACCTCCAGGTACATCCGCTGCTTCTCCTCGGGGGAGCTCCACGAGGTGACGCCGTCGTCGTCCTCGGTCTTGCCGGACGCGTTCTTGTAGTGCGACAGCGCGTGCCACGTGCCCTTCACGCCCGGCATGAAGTTGAAGTAGCGGTTCGACTGCCCGTGGTCGAGCATGAACGTCACCACGCGCGTCGCGTCGGACTGGAAGGCGGCGACCAGCAGGTCCATCATCAGCCGGACGTACTCCCCGTGGTCGGACGGGATGCCTGGCTCCGGCGCCATCAGCGTGTCGGTCAGCGCCTTGTCCCTGCCCATCTCAGTCGAGCGCCGCTCGGAGAATTCGATGCGCCGTTCGAGGGCGCGGATCGATTCGAAGTACTCGTCGAGGCGCACCTGATCGGTGGTGCTGGCGGTTCGGCGGAGGGCCTTGGCGTCCTCGAGCACGGCGTCCATCACCGAGCGGTTGCTGGCCCCGCCCGACGGGGGCCGGAAGATGCGGTCGAAGACCGCGCGCGGCTCCACCTCGCGCGGCAGCGGCCGGTCCGGCGCCGACCACGAGATGCTGTTGCGGGACAGCGAGTTCGAGAAGAACCCCTCGCCCTTGGTCGACAGCTCCAGCGACGGCAGCAGGGTCTCCTGCCCGACGTGACGGCCGGCGATCTGGTCCGCCGACACGCCGCCGGCGCTGACCGCCTGCCGGTCGTAGTCGAACCCGGTCAGCCAGGTCGGGGTGCCGCCGACGTGCCCGTTGCCCAGCGGCGTCCAGACGTTGCGCGGGATGATCAGCTCGTCCTTGAACGGCTCGAACGGACTCATCCACTCGTTCAGCTTCACTATTCGCCCGTCGGGCCCGGTCTCGGCCGGGTGCCACGACCCGCGCGCGATCCCGTTCGGGAAGTAGAGGTACGCCAGCCGCCGCGCGCTCGCCGCGCCGGGCGCCGCCTGAACGCCCCCGCCGAACGCGGAGACCGGGTGCATGACGTCGAGCAGCGGCAGCGCCATCGTGGCGCCGATTCCGCGCAGGACCGTCCGCCGGGAGATGCGTCGTGTCGTCATCGGATCAGTTCCTGAATTCGACCTGAGTCTGGTTCGTTCCGACAGCGACAGTGTAGATCACCGGCGGCCGTCGCGGTGAGATGGGCAGACACCGTTGGCGGTCCTCCGCGGTACCAGCCGCCGCCCTTGAGTCGGTTCGCCCGCTACCATGGTACGTGGGTGGTCTGAAACCGACCGGGAGGCCCGCTCGGAGCCTCGACGTCGGGTAGAAAGTGCGGCCGAACGTCACGGATTGAACGAGAGGGGCAGTTACGGAGCCCAGGGACCATGACCATCGAGCAATGGCGACGCCTGCGCGAGCAGGTAAAGGCAGCGGACCGGGACGCCGAGCCCCAGGCGCTGGCCCCGGCCGAAGCGTTCGACGACCGTCTCGCGGACGACGCATTCCGCCGCCGCTTCCACCCGAACCACGACCCGAAGCGAACCGGGCGCCACAGCCGCGCCGTCGAGGGCCGGCTGGCGAGCAGTTGCGCCGGCTGGAGGGAGAAACCCGACAGCGTGGAGTTTCACGACGCTCTGCACGCGAAGGAGCCGACGCGGCGCCAAGCCGAGATCATCGACGTGTGGCTGCAGGAGGCGGAACGCGAGGAGATGATCGTGGCCTGGGCGGAAGGCGCATACAGTTGGCGGAGGCTGGCCGAAGCGATTCACCGGGCGGGTCTGAAACGGTCGCCCCGGTGCGCCGACATCAACACCCTGTTGCCCTGAGTGCCATGAGCCGAAAAAGCCGCCCCGAGCAACTGACGCTGTACGGCGACGTGCGGGAGCTGTTTGTCAGGACCCGCGACGCGCTCGACGCGCACGTCGGCAAGCACGCCGCCGATGGCGAAGGCTGGAAGCTGGGAGGCGGCACCGTGCTGAGCGCCCGGTGGAAACACCGCGAGAGCGATGACCTGGACGTGCTGTACCACCCGGACACCGAGACCAGCCACTTCGAGGCGCAACTGCAGCCGGCAATGGAGAAGGTCGGAGGCGAGCCGGGACCCTGGGGCGAGTTGAGCCGAATCACGTTCGGGGAACAACACGTCGACCTGATGAAGGCGGTGCCGGCGCCGGAAACCGGCCACGCGAGGGCGAGCGTGGATGGCCACCCGACGACCGTGCTGAGCACCGTCCAGATCCTCAACGGGAAGCTGCGGCACCGGGGTCTCGACCCGCCGGTGCGCGACGTGTACGACATCGCCGTGTGCGGGATCGAAGATCCCGAGAGCCTAGAAATCGCAATCAACGGGCTGTACGGTGCGAAGCTCGACGCGACGATCCTCGGCTGGAAGATGAACGAGGCGGTCCATGCCGCCAAGGCCGAATCGCAGATCAAGGGGGTGCCTGCACGTCTCGAGGAGGTGCAGGAGAAACCGGCGCAGTACGCAGTTCGGGCGGTCGAGCGGGCCGTCTACGGCGAAGTGACGATAACCGCCGACCGCGGCACGGTAACGCTGACGACGAGCTGTGCCGAAGCGACCCGCACACGCGAGTACACGAGCGCGAGCGCGCTCGAAAGAGCGTTCACGAACACCGGGATGAACGAGTTCCTGCGGGTCAACGGAGCGAACCCGACACGAGTCCGAGAACGGGCAGCCAGCGCGATGCGGACCCGGGAGAAAGCCACGATCTCGAGAATCCGACCGGCGCCGTTGCCGCAGCGGCAAGAGGAGTTGCCGGCGATCGTCAGTGCTGCTGGCGGGGCGGCGCCACGCCTCCGGGGGGCGGGCGGACAACCGGGGCGTCGTCGGGTAGGATCGATGGAGTGACTTGGGGCGAGTTGATCCCGTCGCCTGAAGGCCGCTGGCTACGTTGAGCAGCGAACGGGAAAGGGGAGCCACCGGCAGTTCGTTCATTCGACGACCGGGAAGGTGATCACCGTGTCCGTTCACACGAAGAAAGAAGTTGGTACGGGGCTTGCGCATCGCATCTTGAAGGAGGCCGGCCTGTGACGATGCACTATCCGGTGATCGTCGAGCGGGAGAGCAACGGCACGTTCAGTGCGTGGGTCGCGGGTCTACCCGGAGTCTATGCCGCAGCGGACACTGCCCCGGCGGCGAAGCGAGCCATCCGCTCGGCCGTGATTGCGCATGTCGAGAAGCTGGAAGCATCGGGGGGGACGTGACCCCGCGCGCCCACGTTTCCATGCTTCGATACGAGTCCGGAGCACGCACTCGCCGCGATAGCCTGCGATACGTGGAGATGGGCGACCTGAAGGAGCCGTCTCCGTCGCGCTCGTGATCTCGCTGTCAAGCCGGCGCCAACCGCGAGATGCTGCCGCGCGGCGGGCAATGCGGCGCTTGCGGACCAAGACTGACCAGGTAAACCTGGAAGCGGCGCAAGTCGCGCCGCCAAGTAGTACGTTTGTGCCGAATTCGCACTTCGGCCGGACAAGGCAGCTAAGCTCTCTGAAGTGCGCGGTCGCCTCACCTTCTTCGAGGAAGACCATCAGGCGTAGTGCGTAATCCGACCGAGTGTGTCCGGGGCAAGCCTGTTGGTGGTGCAAGCCCGGTCGAGGATGTTCTGGACCTTGGTGTGGCTGAGTTTCCTCAACGAGCTGTCCTGATTATCGGGAGGAAAGAGGAAGGCGGGCGTAAACATGGAGCCGCAAAGCATCCATTTCGTTCTGTTTGGAATTCGAACCTGTGCGATTCTGTAGTGATTGAAGTCCTGCTCCTTGGAGGGACATGGAGCGCTGTCCTTTTGCATCGCGAGGGATAGACCCTGCTGCACATGGGGTCTGAAGTGCCTCGACGACTGTTCGCCCCAGAGATCACCAACCATCAGCGAATTCCCTTCAGGCGTCCTGCGCCTGTAGAATGATATCCAGCCGTGATTCTCCCTCGGTATAGGGAGCCAGATCTTCTGAGCCGGGTCCAATTCGTGCGTGGCGAACCAGATCGCAGTATGGAGGTTGCGAACGACGTCGAGCCAAGGGGTCTTTATTCCGTAGTGTTGAAGCACTGCTCCCAGATTGCGTCGTCTCCACCGGGACTTGCCACTATTCGGTGCAAGTTCTTTTCGCAATGAGATCAAGGCGGTCTGATAGGCATCCCAGATCTGTATGCGCTCGCCCTGGCAGGGGGCAGCTCCGTTCCTGCTCTTGCCCCTGAAGAGCGATGGCAAGGAGGTCGGATGGTTCTCGGTACAGCCTCGAAGGAACACCTGCTGCCGCCGGACGCTGCAGTATGCCGTGAGCGCCGCCAACAGAACTGGGTCAGGTATGTGCAGGTACCGCCCGTTCTTTTCGTGCCAGTCTTTTCCCTCCTTTTCCCCGATCTCGACTCCAAGGTGGGAATACTGGTTGCGAAAGTTCTCCATGAAGCATCCGTCGCCTATCTCACTCACTTCGTTTCCTCCAGGCTGCGGCGCGCTCATCTGGGAAGAACAGGCGTTGCCCGTTCTCGATGTCTCTGCTCTGATCAACGAGCCTTCGGTCAGTGGCTGCAACACGAGGTCGGGATTGTCAGTCCTAGTCAGTCGTCGGGTAGATTCACGATCAGCTCCAGAGGAACGCTGTTTGGTACGAGCAGTTCATATCGCTCAACGTGTCGTAGCTGGCGCTTAGTTCGTACGTCGTTCAGGTCGGAATTAGGTGCTTGATTTGGCGCAGAGGTGACCGCGCCGCGGAACGTGGCCCCGCGAGGTCGTGCATCGACTACTGCTTCTTGTACTGGAACGGGTAGCTGGCGATGATCTCCTTCACCAGCGTCTGGAATCGGTAGTCGTCGGCCTCGAGCGCGGCGAGGATCTGCCGCAGGGCCGGCTCATCGTAGTACTCGAGTTGGCGGCCGAGGGCGTAGGCGAGCATCTTCGACGCGGTCTGGCGGACGAGGTCGTCGTGGCGCTCTTCGAGCAGCGTGCGCTTCAGGCCGGCCGGGCCGGCGAAGGCGGTGCCGCTCGGGAGCGAGCCGGCGGCCTGGATCGGCGTGTAGGTGTTCCGGTAGAAGCGCTTCTCGGTGAAGACGTTGGTGTCCTCGACGATGCGGATCTCGTCGGCCTCCTCCTCCGTCTCCACGCGCTCGCGGAAGTGGTAGGTGTCGCGCCAGCGGCCGAAATAGTCGAAGTTCTCCAGGCTGAAGCCGATCGGGTCGATGCGGCGGTGGCAGGCGCTGCAGTTGGGATTGCTGGAGTGCATCTCCAGCTTCTCACGGAAGCTGAGCCGGCGCAGGTCGCCGAGCTCCTCCGACAGGACGCCCGCGCCCGGCGGAGGTGGCGGCGGCGGGGTGCCGAGCAGCACGTCGAGCACGTAGTGGCCGCGCTTGACCGGGCTCGTGTCCTTGTAGTTGGACGTCAGGGCCAGGACGCTGCCGTGCCCGAGGTAGCCGCCGCGGTTCGGGTCGTCGAGCCGCACGCGGCGCATGTGCTCGCCCTCGATCCCCTCCATGCCGTAGAGCGTCGTGCCCAACTCCTCGTTGACGTAGGTGTAGTCGGCGTCGATGAGCCGGCGAATGGGCTGGTTGTCGCGGACGAGCGACAGGAAGAACAGCGACGACTCGTCGCGCATCGCCGTCATCAGCGTGTCGGTGCACCAAGGGTTGTCGATGGGGTCGAGCCAGATCCGCGAGCCGACGTGCTGGAAGCCGAGCCACTGGGCCGCGAAGCTGGTACCGAGGGTGTCGGCCTTCGGGTCGGCCAGCATCCGGTCGACCTGCGCTTCGAGCACGGCCGGGTCGCTCAGCTCGCCGCGCCGCGCGAGGTCACGAAGCTCGGCGTCCGGCATCGAGGACCACAGGAAGTAGGAGAGGCGCGAGGCCAGGTCCCAGTCGGTGACGCGGTAGGGCTCGCTATTCCCACCCACCGGCGGCGTCTCGACGCGCAGCAGGAACTTCGGCGAGATAAGGACCGCCTGCAGGACCACCTTCACGGCGTCCTCGAACGCCTGCCCGGACTGCCGCGCCGCGCGGTACCGGCCGAGCGCCCGCGTAACGTCCGCCTCGCTCGGCGGACGGCGCCAGGCCCGCCCCAGAAAGTGCCGGAGCACCAGTTCGGCGGCTTCCTCGTCGCCGACACCGCCCCCGGGGGTGGCGATGAACACCAGGTCGTGGGCACGCCGTTGGGCATCGGTCGCCGGCTCCGACGGCAGCATCAGCTCGACGACCCGCTCGGCCGCGGCGATGTAGCGCTCCATCAGCGTCGATTCGAGGAACAGCGTGTTGGCCGTGTTGTCGAAGCCGCTCGCGCCGGCCAGCTCGGCGGGGAAACGGTCGGTGAGGGTGAAGTTCGCGCCGACGAGGTCGCGCAGCGTGTTGTCGAGCTCGCGGTGCGTCAGCCGCTTCACGGGCTCGTAGCCCGGGTCGTCGACCGTGGAGTAGTCGAAGTTGCCGATGGAGTCCGACAGCAAGGCGTGCAGAGTCTCGCGTTCGGCATCGGCGGGCTGCGGCGCGCCGGCGGGCGGCATCTTGCCGACCTCGACGGCGTCGATCACCCGTGTCCAGGCCCCGCGGTTGCGCACCAGTGGGCGTTGGGCGATCAGCCCGGCGAGATTGACGCCGGCCGTCTGCGTCTCGGGGCCGTGGCAGCCGAAGCAGTACTGGTCCAGCAAGGGGGCCGCGGGATGCCGTGCCTCGTCGTCGACGCCCGGACCGGCCGTGGTTTGCGCCGACGCTCGCCCCGCGCCTGCCGCGGCAGCGAGGACGAGCGCGAACATGGTGACGCGTTGGAGCGTGCTCATGGGCAAATATGTCGGTGGAAGGGGCAACGTTAGCACAGGGCGACCTGTCTGCCTCGCGTCGCGCGTCCAGTCACCGGGCCGCGACGCCAAGCTCGCCTGCGACCGTCTCGAGGCGCTTGTCGAGGGTCCACAGCACGCATCTCTCCAGGAAGGCGGACGCCAGCAGATGCATGTCGATCCAGCCGAGACCGCGCCCGTGAATGCGTCGGCTGCGAACGAGTTGCAGGACTTCCGCGTGTTCCGCCAGCTCGGCCTGCGGCAGCGCGGCGAGCAGGTGCAGGAAGTGTTCGCGATCGGACAGGGAGCCGCACGCGAGCTCCCCGACGACGAACGGATGACTTAGCACCATGCCTTTGCGCAACAGCGTCGCGAGCTCGTGATCCTCGTTGCGCAGGTGGTCTACCCAGACCGACGTGTCCGCCAGGATCATCGTCCGACCGACGGCGACCGGCGCCGGGAGATGTGACGCAAGTCCTTCTCGCTGCCGCCCAGGGCCGCCAGCCGGCGGGCGCTCTCGCGCGCTATCAACGCTTTCCGTCCCTGTCGCACGAGGGAAGTCTTCTCGTCGACACCGGTCAGTCGCGCGGCTTGCCGGATCAACAGTTCGTCGTCGGAGTCGTCGGCCTTCTCGTACCACTCCGGGGGCATCGGGGAGACGATGTCGCCGAGGATACGGATCTTGTCCCGATCGCGGCCGAACCAGAGGCCGGAGGATGGCTTGCGGTACGGCGCCAGCCGCGACACCGGACGGCCGTTCTTGGTGATGACGATCTCTTCGCCGCTCTCGGCGACCTCGTCCATCAGCTTGAGGCACTTCGCCTTAAACTCGGACGCCTTGATGGTCCGGGTACCGGTCGAACCGCCGCTATCGGACTTCACGATTCGCCTCCCGGAAGCGACACTTGTGCGTCAATTTTACCATGGTCGTAACCATGGTCACATGGTGGCGGGTGGAGTCCGTGTGCCGGGCGAATGCTCCGGCGGCGGCAGCACGACTTCTGCCTTTGAGCCGACTGCGGGGTCGGGTTGCCCGGGCGCCGGGGAATCCGGACGGGAAATCGGGGTAGCGGTCGGCTCGCCGGGCGTGTAGAATACCGCCGAGCGCCGTATCCAAAACCCGGAGGCTAGATGGCCATGCGCTGGCTGAAGTTCGGCTCCGCGGCGGTCGTTTTCGTGTTCCTGGCGGCGGGCTCCGTCGGCCCGGCTGCCGCCGCCCCGCAGAGTGCGGCGCCTGGCGAGGCCGTTTCCGCCGACCAGGTCGTCATCCAGCGCTACTGCGTTACCTGCCACAACGACCGGCTCGAGACCGGCGGCCTCTCGCTGCAGGACGTCGACATCGCCGACGTCGCGGCGCACCGCGAGGTGTGGGAAAAGGTGGTGCGGAAGATGCGCGCCGGCGCGATGCCGCCGCGTCCGCGTCCCCGTCCGGACGACGCCACCTACGCGCGCGTGCTGGCTTCCATCGAGACGGCCCTGGATGCGGCCGCCGAGGCCACACCCGACCCCGGCCGCACGGCGACGTTCCGCCGTCTGAACCGGACCGAGTACCAGAACGCCGTGCGCGACATTCTGGATCTCGACATCGACGTCACCGCGCTCCTGCCGCGCGACGATTCCGCCTTCGGGTTCGACAACGTCAACGCCGGCGGCCTGTCGCCGACCTTGATGGAGCGCTATCTGGCGGCGGCGCAGCGGGTCAGCCGGCTGGCGGTCGGCAGCGACCTGCCGGCGCCCGGCAGCCGGGTCGTCGTCGTTCCGGCCGATCGGACCCAGGAGGACCACGTTGCCGGGCTGCCGTTCGGGACGCGCGGCGGCACGGCCGTCGATCACACGTTCCCGGCCGACGGGGATTACGAGATTCAGGTCCGCCTGCAGCGGAACCGGAACGAGAACGTCGAGGGGTTGACCGAGCCGCACGACGTGGAGATCACCCTGGACGGACAACGGCTCGGCCTGTTCACGATGGAGCCGAGCGAGAACTTCGTCATGCAGGCCAACGCCGCGTACTACGCGGACGAGGGCATCGACAACCACCTCAACGTGCGCATCCCGGTGCCGGCGGGGCCGCATGTGGTCGGAGCGGCCTTCATCAAGAAGAACTCGGCGCTGATCGAGACCACGCGGCAGCCCTACGACGCCCACTTCAACATGGACCGGCATCCGCGGCAGCAGCCGGCGGTGCGGTCCGTGTCCATCGTCGGGCCGTTCGATCCTACCGGCGTGGGGGAGACGCCGAGCCGGACGCAGATCTTCTCGTGCCGGCCGGCCGCTGACGCCTCCGCCGCGGAAGCCGAGGAGTGCGCGACGGCGATCATCGCGGGGTTGGCGCGCCTTGCGTACCGGCGCCCCGTCACGGTGGACGATCTCGATCAGCTCGTCTCCTTCTACCACCGGGGGTATGCCGCCGGCGGCTTCGAGACGGGCATCGAGACGGCCTTGCGCGCGCTGCTTGCGAGCCCCGAGTTCCTGTTCCGCATCGAGCGCGATCCGGCCGGCGTGGCACCCGGCGCTCCCTACCGCATCAGTGACCTGGAGCTGGCTTCGCGGATGTCGTTCTTCCTGTGGAGCAGCGTGCCGGACGACGAGCTGATCGACGCAGCCGCCGCCCGCAGGTTGAGCGACCCGGCGGTGCTCAGAGCGCAGGTGCAGCGCATGCTGTCCGACCCGCGCGCCGAGACCCTGACGACGAACTTCGCGTCGCAGTGGCTGCATCTGCGGAACCTGGATGCCGTGCGGCCCGACGCGAGGCTTTTCCCGGACTTCGACGACAACCTGCGGCAGAGCTTCCGCCGCGAGACGGAGCTGTTGTTCCAGAGCGTCCTGGAACAGGACCGCAGCGTCGTCGACCTGCTGACGGCCGACTACACCTTCGTCAACGAGCGGGTCGCGCGCCACTACGGATTCCCCGGTGTCTACGGGGACCACTTCCGGCGTATGGATTTGCCCGCGGGCAGCCCCCGGGCCGGACTGCTCGGGCACGGCAGCATCCTGACGGTGACGTCGTACGCCACGCGGACGTCCCCGGTCCTGCGGGGCAAGTGGATTCTCGAGAACCTGCTCGGGACGCCGCCGCCGGCCCCGCCGGCGAACGTGCCGCCGCTCGAAGAGACCCGGTCGAACACCCGGATCGTCTCGATGCGCGAGCGGATGGAGGCGCATCGCCAGAATCCGCAGTGCGCCGTCTGCCACCGGATCATGGATCCGGCGGGGCTCTCGATGGAGAACTTCGATGCGATCGGCCGCTGGCGGTTCGCCGAGGGCGGTGCGGCCATCGACGCGGCGGGCAACCTGCCGGGCGGGGAGGATTTCGACGGCGTCGCCGGCCTGCGTCAGGCGTTGCTCGATCGTCCGGAGGTGTTCGTCAACACGGTAGCGGAGAAGCTGTTGACCTACGCGCTCGGCCGTGGACTCGATCCCGCCGATGCGCCCGCGGTTCGTGCGATAACTCGAGCGGCCGGGGCCGATGACTTTCGGCTGTCGTCGCTCATCCTCGGCATCGTAGAGAGCACTCCCTTCCAGATGAGGAGATCCCAGTCATGATGATCACGAAGACGGCGCTCCCCCGGCGGACGTTCCTGCGCGGCGTGGGGGCCACCCTGGCGCTGCCGCTGCTGGACGCCATGGTCCCGGCGGCATCCGCGATGGCGAAGACGGCCGCGGCGGCGCCGCGGCGGCTCGGCTACGTGTACATCCCGATGGGGATGAACCCCGAGCCCTGGACGCCGGCCGAGGTCGGCAAGCTGACGAAGCTCTCGCCCTCGCTGTCGCCGCTGACCCCGCATCTCGACAACGTGAGCATCATCACCAACCTCGAGATCGACAAGGCGCACATCTCCGGAAACCATGCGTCGGCGAACTCCTCGTTCCTGACCTGCGTGCGGCCGAAGCGCACCGAGGGCAGCGACTACGTCAACGGCACCTCGGTGGACCAGATCGCGGCGACACAGATCGGCCGCGAGACGCCGCTGCCGTCGCTGGAGATCGGGACCGACCTAATCGCGCAGGTCGGCAACTGCGACAACGGCTTCGCCTGCGTCTACATGAACAGCCTGTCGTGGGCGTCTCCGACTGCGCCGAATCCGACCGAGGCCGATCCGCGCGTGGTCTTCGAGCGGCTCTTCGGCGACGGCGGGACGCCGGCCGAGCGGCAGGCGGAGCTGAAGACCAACCGCAGCATCCTCGACTGGGTGCTCGACGACATGGCCAGCCTGCAGTCGCAACTCGGGACGAGCGACAAGCACCGGGTCAACGAGTACCTCGACACGGTTCGCGAGGTGGAGCGGCGCATCCAGCGCGCCGAGCAGTCGGCCGCCAGCTCGCCGCTGAGCGACCTGACCCGCCCGACCAGCGTGCCGGAGGTCTGGGAGGATCACGTCAAGCTGATGTACGACCTGCAGGTGCTGGCGCTGCGCGCCGACCTGACCCGCGTCATCACGTTCCAGATGGCGCGCGAGGCGAGCACGCGGACCTACCCGCAGATCGGCGTGCCGGAGCCGCACCACCCGACGTCGCACCACGTCGACGATCCGGAGAAGCTCGCCAAGCTGGCGAAGATCAACCAGTACCACGTCTCGCTCTTCGGCTACCTGGTCGAGAAGCTGAAGACGACCGAGGACGGTGACGGGACGCTGCTCGACCACACGACGTACCTGCTCGGCAGCGGGCTCGGCAACCCGAACGTGCACGATCATCGGAACCTGCCGATCGTCGTGGCGCGCGGCGCCGGGTCGAAGATCAAGGGCGGCCGGCACGTCAAGTACGACGAGCTGACCCCGATGGCGAACCTCCACCTGACGTTGCTCGACGACGTCGGCGTGCACCTCGACGAGTTCGCCGACAGCACGGGCCATCTCGGCGAGGTGGTCGAGCCGTTGTCGCTGTAGCGCAGCGGTCAAACGTGAGACTGCTTCAGGAGTCTGGGACACGGGGCGGCGCAGACTCCTGGAGAAGCTCGGTTGGGCGGAAAGCGGAGCCGCAAGGCGATGGTTTCCGGGCCAGGGCAGTAACCGCGGGCTGTCGGCTTCTTCAGGCCGACAGCCCGCATCGTATTTGTGAGGAGCCTGCAAATGCACCGCTCGATCCTGTCGCTGGCGGCGTTCCTGTTGATTGCGGTTGCGTCGGTCGGGTTCAGCCCCGCGGTAGCGGCGGAGGCGGCTGACCCCGGCCTGATCGCGGCCATCGAGGCGGTCGACGAGGCCGGGGTGCGTGCGGCCATCGCGCGCGGGGCCGACGTCACGGCCGCGGATCCCGACGGCACGACGCCGCTCCACTGGGCTGTCCATGCCAACGACGCCGCCATCGTCGGTCTCCTGATTGATGCCGGCGCCGACGCTGCGGCGGCGAACCGCTATGGCGTGCGTCCGTTGTCTCTGGCCTGCACGAACGGCAACGCTGCCGTTGTCGAGCTGCTGCTCGACGCCGGGGCCGATGCGAACACGGCGCTGGCCGAAGGCGAGACGGTTCTGATGACGGCGGCCCGCACGGGGGATTTGGACGTCGTCAGGCTCCTGCTCGAGCGAGGCGCCGAGGTGAACGCGGCCGAGTCCTGGCGCGGCCAGACCGCGATGATGTGGGCGGCGGCCGAGGGGCACGCGCAGTTGATCCCGACGATGCTGTCGTACGGCGCCGACGTCTCTGCACGGTCCGCGAAGGGGTGGACCCCGCTGCTGTTCGCCGTGCGCGAAGGGCGGATCGACGTCGTCCAGACGCTGCTTGAGGCCGGGGTCGACGTCGAGGAGGCGCTCCCCATCGTGCAGGAGACGCGCCGTGGCGGCACCAGCGCCGAGCGCTCGGCCACCGGCCTCAACGCATTCCTGCTGGCGTCGGCCAACGCCCACTACGAGCTGGCCGGACTGCTGGTCGACCGGGGCGCTGACGTGAACGTCGCCTCGCGCGGCTGGACGGCGCTGCACCAGGTATCGTGGGTGCGCAAGGCGGGCATCGCCGGCAGCAACAACCCGGCGCCCAAGGGCTCCGGCGCCATGACGAGCCTGGAGTTCGTGCGGAAGATCGTTGCCGCCGGCGCCGACGTGAACGCCCTCGTCACGACCCGGCCGCCGGCCGGGATCACGCGCCTCAACTTCCTCGGTGGGACGCCGTTCCTGCTCGCGGCGCGCACCGGAGACGCCGACCTGATGCGGCTGCTCGCCGAGCTGGGCGCGGATCCAGTGCTGGCGAACGACGACGGCACCACACCGCTCATGGTGGCGGCCGGCGTCGGCACCTCTGCGCCCGGCGAGGATCCCGGCACGGAGCCGGAGGTGCTCGAAGCGGTCCAGGTGGCGCTGGAGCTCGGCGGCGACCTGAACGCCATCGACGACAACGGCGAGACCGCCATGCACGGCGCCGCCTACAAGCACGTGCCCAGCGTGGTGACGCTGCTGGCCGAGTCGGGCGCCGACGTCGATGTCTGGAACCAGCCCAATTCTCAGGGCTGGACACCGTTCGATATCGCGGCGGGCGTGCACCGCGGCATGAACATCGTGAGCAGTCCGGCGACCGCCACCGCCGTTCGCGCGGCAATGGAAGCGGCGGGCGTGGCGGTTCCTCCGGTCGGGCAGTAGTTCTCCTGACCTGCGTCGCAGTCTTCCACCGGCGCAGGTCACCCGAGGGCACGCGGAGGACGAGTGAGCAACGTCGGAACGATTGCGATGGTTGTCGCGGTCTGTGCCGCGGTGAGTGCCCTCACCGCGGTGCTCTGTGTCTCCCTGGGTCTCGACGGTGCGGTGGCCGGCGGCCTCGCCGGCGGGGTCGGTGGCGGTATCGGCGGCGGTATCGGCGGTCGCGTCATTGCGCGGCGCCTGTCGAACCGCTAGCGCGTTACCGGGCGTGGTTCTTCAGGCGGCCCAGGAACTGCAGAAGATCGGCGGGTCCGTCGGTTGCTGCCTGGTGGACCCGCCTCAAGTCCAGCGACTCGTAGGCGTGCGCCACGACATTGCGAAATCCGGCCGCGCGAACCAGGCGATCGGCGAGCGCAGTGTCGACTATACCGGCCTGTTCGAGGCGCCGGAACGCATCCGCGTAGCTGCCCGGAGTACCCAGGCGCAGGGCGAGACAGGCGCTCATCGCGACATCGATCACGATTTGCGTGGCCTGTCAGAGATGCAGCACGACGGCGTCCGACGCATCCGTCGCCGGCGCGAAGTCGACCGCCGATGCCGGCAATCGCTCGGCTACTCTCGCCAGGTGCCGCTGGATGGTCATGGTGCGCTCGGCGAGCACCGCCCGGTCGAGAACGCTCACGGCCGGAGCGCCTCCAGGACGTCTTCGTACCCGAGTTGGAAGACCGGCGCGTTGTCGCACCAGAACTGCGCCGCCTGAAGCCGGTAGCGATCGAACAGGTCGGACCTGGCCTCGTACACCAGCAGTCCGTCGCACGCCGCCCGATAGCGCAGCAGACCGCTGGCGCGACCGAGATCCACCAGATCGATGTGGTCGTTATCGAGCACCTCTACCAGAGCGGCCAGCAACGCCTGCACGTCGGCCACCTCATCCGAAAGGTACCCGAAGTCCCAGTCGGCGCCCGGCCGCGCGTCGCCCCGCGCCCGGGAACCGAACAGAATCAACAGATCGAGCCCGACCGTCGCCTGCGCCGTCGCGGCCACCGCGTCGAGCACCGAATCGGATTGCGATCGTTGCATGCCGGCATCGTACACCGGCCGGTGGATGGAAGCCGGCATTCCTTACCAGACGCTGATAAACCTGTACTTGCGGGACTGCGCAGCGAATCGCAGAAGGCTCGCGGTACTGTGGCAGCCGCCCCGCGACGAAACCTGAAGGTGCCCACTGACGGGACTGCGTACGCGGATCGGAGGGTGAGTCTCACGGTTGCCGTCGGGACGGCGAACCGATGTCACTATCGAGCAGGCAGCCGCTCCCAACGGATCGCCGTAACCACCTCCCGGCCCTGGTCGTCGGTGCTCACCGGCGGACGCAACGTGAGGTGCGTGTCGGTCAGCTCGTAGTAGCGCCGCGCGTCGGCCCCGGTCCCCCCCGGGTCCTCGCTCCCTGCCAGGTGATGGGTCAGGTAGCCCTGGTCGCGCGGTCCGGGGCAGGTGATGCAGCCCGCCATCTCTCGCACCGAGAACGGCCCGAAGTAGCTCCCGTAGGTCTCGGTCAGACGGAGCGCCTCGTCGGCGGTCGGCGAGTCTCCGGCGAACGGCGCGCGTCCGGGGCGCACGAGGTGTACCGACATGTGTCCCGACGGCGTGTAGAAGATAAAGCCGGTCTCGTACTGGTCGATGTCGACGGCGAAGCCGTCGGTGGTGTGGCGCGACAGCGAATCAACGCGGTACGCGCCGAAGAGCTGCCGGTGCGTTTCGGTTGTCTCGGAAGCCGGCAGGTCGGGCTGCCGTATCCAGGTCAGGAGCGTCCTCGAACCGTCGGCTCCCGGCGGCGGCTGCAGGGTCAGGCGATCCTCGGCAAGCGTGTAGAAGCGCTTGTAGTCCGACCCTGCGCCGCGCGGGTCGAGGCTGGCTTCGACATGGTGTGTGACCGCTGCCTCGGCATCGTCCACGGTGAATGGTCCGAAGTACGATGTGTAGCTGCCGAACAGCGCCAGCGCCTCGTCGGCGGTCGGCCCGTCGTTCGCATACGGCACGCGGTCCGGACGCATGATCGTCACTCCCATGTACCCGGATGCGTCGTAGATGAGGTATCCGAGGCGGTCTTCGAGCGGCGCCGCAAGAAGCTCGTCGTCGGCGCCGCGCCGTTCGATGCTCGCCAGCGACCACGTACCCACGAGCTGGCGCTGTGACGCGGACAGGGGCTCGGCCACGGATGATCCGGCCGCATCGCCGGGACCGTCGGACCCGCCGCACGCGACGAGCAACGTGACGACGAATCCACCTGAAATCAGGAGATGGGCGTAACGGCTGGCCATCACATCCTCACGACCGAGCAGGCTGAGCGGTACCGGGCAACCCGCCGGAAGTCGCCACGGTGGCAAAATCGGCCGAGCCCGCCCGGACATTGAAGCCGCGAGGCTCCGCTACCCGCCCAACCATCCGCTTCAGGAGCGCATGCCGTCCTACGGCCCTGGGCTCCTACGGCCGGCAGGCGGCCTCCAGGCTGGCCACCGCCGTCACGTTGATCGCGTCCAGCGCGTCGGGATCGTCCTCCCGCCGGATCAGGAATCCCTTGGCCTCGACCCGGTGTCCCTCGTAGGGGTCGGGATCGGGGAAGACGTACATCAGCTCGAACGTGTTGCTTCCCAGGGCCATGGCTTGCGTCAGCGCGAGCACGTCGCCGGCCGACGCGTCCGGGTCGCGCGTACGAATCGGCTCGCTGCCGTCGGTGACCATCCAGGTGCGGTCGTCCCGGGCGAGGCAGCCGACCACCTGCACCATGGCGAAGTTCGGCACGGCGTCGGGACCGTCCGCGCCGTAGACGAGCACGTCGCCGGCCCGCTCGGCGGTCAGCTCGGCCTCTCCGTGCGGGAACTCGTTCACCTCGAGCACGTAGGCGATGATGTCGACGTACCCGGCTTCGCCAAGGGCGCCCGAGGCGCCCGGGGGCATCGTCTTCGCGCGCGTGAGAACCCCGTCCAGCTTCAGGCCGCCCCAGTCGCGGATGAAGCTCTCGCCGGCCAGCGGCCGCGCGTTGGCCCCGGAGAGATCGTCTCCGTGACACCGGGCGCAGGTCGCCTCGTAGAGCTTCTTGCCGCGCAGCGCCTGCTCGGCGGAGTAGACGCCGTCCCAGACCGACGGCTCCTCGGTCTCCTGCGCCGCGATCGGCGTTGCGGCGGCGAGCGCCAGCGCGCCGATGCAGGCACTCGCGGCCGCCAGGCCCGCCCTCCCGCGGCTCGCCGTCCCGGCCGTCGTGCCCGGCGACCCAGCGTTGCCGCTAGCGGCCGAGATAGTCGTCATCGCTGACGGGACCTTCCCAGTTCGTCTGGCCGCTGACGAAAGTGAGCTGGATCATGTGCTGATCGGGCGCCGCGCCGTGCCAGTGGACGACGCCGGGACCGGCGTAGACCGGGTTGCCCGGCTCCAGAATCTGCGGCGGCTCGCCGCGGACCTGGGTGCGTCCCTCGCCCTCCTCCGCCATGATGATCTGCCACGTGCCGTGGCTGTGCCAGTTCGACCGCGCGCCGGCCTCGAAACGCAGGCGGACGGCGCGCATGTCCGACGAGTCGGGACGGGTCGGATCGCCGCCGACGAAATTGCTCTGGGCGGCGGCGACCGAGCCGCCGGGATCCGCGGCGATGTAGAGGGCTCCGGCGACGGCGAGGCACGCAACGGCGAGACCGAGACGAAGCTGCGTACGGGTTGTCCGCGTCATTCTGCCCACTCCCTTCGAAGATGACCGGCCGCGCCCGGATCAGTCGAGCGTCCAGAGCGCCAGCGAAGAAATGTCCTTGATGAAGAGCCGGTTGCCGGTGAGCGTCGGCGCCGTCCAGGTCTCGCTGTCGGCCACCTCGTAGCGCTGCACTGGGTTGAACCCGCTGCGGCTGTGGGCCAGGACCACGAGCTCGGCGTCGTCCTCCAGTGAGAGGATCGTGTTGCCGGAGCGCAGGATCGAGGCGTTCTCGGCCTGCCGCGGGGGACTGGTCCAGAGGACCTCGCCGGTGTCGAGGTCGAGGCCGAAGTACTGGCCGCTGTTCAGATGCGAGAGCCCGTAGAGGACGCCCTCGTTGATGACGCCGTTGGTCATGTGGAGCCCGACCTCGTCGGTGTGCCAGACGTCTTCGGTGGTCCAGCCGCCGCTGTCTGGGCGGACGCGGAACGCGGTCACGCCATTGGCGCGGCCGGTCTGTATCACCATGTCCTCGTAGAGGAGCGGCGTCTGCGACGTGGTGACCGCCGGCGTCGTGAACGGCCGGCTCCAGAGCAATGTGCCGGTCTCCAACGACACGCCGACGAAGTGCTCCTGCGTGAAGACCACCACCTGCCGCGTTCCGCCCAGCTCGAACAGCATCGGCGAGCCGTAGGCGGGGCCGTCGCCGTCCCAGCTCCAGCGAACGGCGCCGGAGGCGACGTCGAACGCCGTCAACGCGCCGTCGTTGTGTCCACCGACATGGACGACGACCAGGTCGCCGACCACGAGGGGCGACATCGACGTGTGGAAGAGCGGCGTCAGTCCCGTGCCGGGGTACTGCCAGAGCTGCTCCCCGCTGGCGGCGTCGTACGCGGTCACGGTGCCGGTCATGCCGTGCGCGAAGAGGCGGCCGCTGGAGTAGGTGGGCGTGGACTTCGGACCCGCACGATGCCGCGCGGTCGACGGGTTCATGTTGAAGGGCGCCGCGTAGCTCGTCCGCCACAGCGTCTCGCCGCTGGCGGCGTCGAGCGCGGTCATCACCTCGTCGTTGCCCTGGCGGGTGAACAGGTACAGGCGATCGCCGATCAGCACGGGACTGGCGTAACCGAGCCCGATCTCCACCGACCAGTGCCGCTGCAGCATGTCCGGCCAACTCGCCGGCACGTCGAAGGCCGCCGCCACGCCGTCGCGCGCCGGCCCGCGCCACTGCGGCCAGTCCTGCGCCGCCGCGCTCGACACTCCGCCGACGAGCAGCGCCGCAACCACCGTCACCGTGAATATGCGCGCGAGAGATTTCATGGTGCCTGCTCCAGATCCTGTTCCGTGGTCTCCGTTTCCGAGAGCGCCACTATTGTACGAGCATTCGACCGGCGTCGCGAGAGTTCCGTCACAAGGCGGAGCCTGGAAACTGGTCGCCCAAATGACCGCCGTTATACTCCGGGTATGAAGACAGCCGTTTCGATCCCGGACGAGATCTTCGAGAAGGTGGAGCGGCTGGCGGAGCGCGAGAAGAGAACGCGGAGCGAGCTGTACAGCGCTGCGCTCCGGGAGTACGTGGCACGCCATGCGCCGGACGAAGTTACCGATGCCATGAATCGCGTCTGCGATGAGGTCGACAGCGAGTCGGACGGGTTCGTGGCCGCAGTCGCACGCCGCGTCCTGGAGCGCGTCGAGTGGTGATCGCTCAGGGTGAGGTCTGGTGGGCCGATCTTCCGGCCCCGGTCGGATCGGGGCCGGGGTTCCGACGACCGGTCGTGGTGGTGCAGGGCAATGCGTTGAATCGAAGCCGTCTGGCCACGGCAGTGTGCGTCCCGCTCACGAGCAATCTACGGTGGGCCGACGCACCGGGCAACGTGCTGCTGGCCGCCGGGACGACTGGTCTTCCACGGGACTCGGTGGCCAACGTCTCGCAGGTCGTGGCGCTCGACAGGAATCTGCTCGATGGACGCGCCGGCAAGCTACCGCGGGCCAAGCTCGAGCTGCTGCTGTCCGGGCTCGATATCGTCGTCGGCCGTTGACTGATGTGAGGAGACCTGCATGTCGGATCCAGTTGCTCGGCGCCTGCGTCGCCTCGGGACGTTCTGCCTCGGTACGGCACTCGCTATCGCAATTCCGCTCTCCGTGGCAGCGCAGGGGGGCGAGTGGCGCGCCTATGCCGCCGACAAGGCGGGCACCAAATACGCGCCGCTCGACCAGATCGACGCCGAGACGGTGCACGACCTGCGCGTGGCCTGGCGGCAGTCGACGATCCCCGACGCCACGCGGCAGGGCAGCACGATGACCCCGCCGAGCGGCTCGCAGAACACGCCGCTGATGGCCGATGGACTGCTGTACATCAGTACCGGCCTCGGCATGGTGGCAGCGCTCGACGCGGTCACCGGCGAGGTGGTCTGGTTCGACGCCCCGCCGGCCAGCGAGAGCGAGGGGACGGGGCGCGGCTTCGCGGCGCGCGGGCTGGCCTATTGGACCGACGGTGACGACGCGCGCGTGCTGGCCATTTTGGGATCGCGGCTCGTCGCGCTGAACGCGAGGACCGGCGCCCGCTACGCGGACTTCGGCAGCGGGGGCGCGGTGGACCTGACGCAGGGCTACGACGATCGCGCCGTCGACACCTTCCGGTGGCGTTCGGCGCCGCTCGTCGTCAACGACGTCATCGTGGTGGGCTCGCTGATCGGCGACATCACGAACCACACCATGCCGGCCCTCAAGGAAATGCCGCCCGGCGACGTGCGCGGCTTCGACGTGCGGACGGGCGAGCAGCTCTGGATCTTCCACACCATCCCGCGCGCAGGCGAACCGGGCAACGAGACGTGGCTGTCGGCGTTGAACGAGGACCGCGCGTCCTGGGAGTACACCGGCAACACCAACATGTGGGCCTCGCCCAGCGGCGACGAGGAACTGGGCTACGTCTACCTGCCGTTGTCCACCCCTACCAGCGACTACTACGGCGGCCACCGGCCGGGCGACAACCTGTTCGCCGAGAGCCTGGTCTGCGTCGAGGCACGTACGGGACGCCTCGTCTGGTACTTCCAGGCTGTCCACCACGGTCTGTGGGACTACGACTTCCCGGCCGCGCCGGTGCTGGTGGACATCACCGTCGAGGGACGGCCGATCAAGGCCGTCGCCATTCCCAGCAAGCAGGCTTTCACCTATGTGTTCGACCGGGCGACGGGCGAGCCGGTCTGGCCGATCGAGGAGCGGCCGGTGCCGGCGGGGGACGTGCCGGGCGAGTGGTACGCGCCGACCCAGCCGTTTCCCACGAAGCCGCCGGCCTACGACCAGCAGGGCGTGTCGGTCGACGACCTGATCGACTTCACGCCGGAACTGCGTGCCGAGGCGCTGGCCATGCTCGACGACTACGTGTGGGGGCCGTTCTTCACGCCGCCCACGCTCATCGACGAGCGGCCCGGCGGCAAGCAGGGGACGCTGGTGGTGCCCGGGCTCGTCGGCGGGAGCGACTGGAACGGCGCCGGGGTCGATCCGGAGACCGGCATCTTCTACGTCCCGTCGGTGCACAGCGGCACCGTCGTCGGACTGGCGCGCTCGGAGCATCCCCGCTCGGACGTCGACTGGGTCATGAAGCAGGCGCGGCACATTCCGGGCCCGCGCGGGCTGCCGCTGTTCAAGCCGCCCTATGGCCGCCTGGTGGCGATCGATCTCAACCGGGGAGACATTCTCTGGAGCGTGCCGAACGGCGACGGACCCCGCGATCATCCCGCCATCCGGCACCTGGACCTGCCGCCGCTAGGTCAGGGCGGACGTGCCGCGCCGCTGGTCACCAAGAGCCTCGTCTTTCTCGGCGAGGGCGCCAATGTCGGGGCGGCTTTCCTGCCTCCGTTCAGTGGCGGGAAGATGTTCCGCGCCTACGACAAGGCGACCGGCGAGGTGGTCTGGGAGATGGAACTGCCGGGCGGCGTGACGTCGGCGCCGATGACCTACATGGCCGGCGGCAAGCAGTACATCGTGGTGGTGGTCGGCTGGGACGACATGCCGAGCGAGTACCTGGCGCTGGCGCTGCCGTAGACATGTCGTAGCCAACCGGAGCAGAATCACCGCGCAGGCAGTGACCCGTCCGGCAAACGAAGGAGGTCGAGGATGCGGCATACAGGGATCAACTGGCTCACGGCGACGCTCGTGGCCGCGTTCGCGGCCTCGCTCGGAGCCGTGCAGGAGCCGGCCTCCGGGCCGGAAGCCGGCCTCCGGGGCGTGGTACGCAGTCCGGCCGGGCCCGAAGCGGGCGTCTGGGTCATTGCCGAGACCGAAGACCTCGACACGCTGTTCAGAAAGGTCGTCGTCACCGGCGACGACGGGCGGTTTCTCGTTCCGGACCTGCCGGACGCGGCGTATCGCGTCTGGGTCCGCGGCTACGGGCTGGTCGATTCCGCGCCGGTGACGGCCCGGCCGGGAGAAAGCGTGGCGCTGGAGGCAACGCCGGCCGCGACGCCGCAGGAGGCCGCCGCGGTCTATCCGGCCAACTACTGGTACTCGCTGATCGAGCCCCCGGCGCCCGACGAGTTCCCCGGCACCGGACCCGAGGGCAACGGCATCCCGCCGGCGCTCCGCAGCCAGGCCGCCTGGGTTGACGTCACCAAGCAGGGCTGCCAGCTCTGCCACCAGATGGGCAACCGGTTCACGTTCGACATCAGCCACCTCGACGGGTTCGACTCCTCGGTCGAGGCATGGGACCACCGGGTCACGTTCGGACAACGCGGCGCGCAGATGAGCGGCGTCCTCAATCGCTTCGGCCGCGAGCGCGGCCTGGCGATGTTCGCCGACTGGAGCGACCGGATTGTGGCTGGCGAGGTGCCGGAAGCTCCGCCGCGCCCGCAGGGGGTCGAGCGAAACCTGGTGCTGACCATGTGGGAGTGGGCGGGGGAGACCTCCTATGTCCACGACGAGATCACCACCGACAAGCGGCAGCCGACCGTCAACGCCGACGGTCTCGTGTACGGCGTGTCCATCACCCACGACACCCTGGTGGTCACCGACACGGAACGGCACGAATCGACAGAAATTCCGATCCCGCTCCGCGAGCCGACCGAGATGGTGCCCTCGATGTTCCCGACCGCGCCCGGCTTCGAGCCGTCGCCGTACTGGGGCGACGAGATCATCTTCAATGCGCCCGCCAACCCGCACAACCCGATGATGGACGCGCGGGGACGGGTCTGGCTGACCTCCACGATCCGGCGCCGCAGCAACCCGGACTGGTGCCGGGAGGGCTCCGACCATCCGTCCGCACGCTACTTCCCGGTCCCGCGCAGCGGACGCCAGATATCGGTCTACGACCCGGCCACCGAGACGTTCACGCTAATAGACAGTTGCTACGGGACGCATCACCTGCAGTTCGCGGAGGACGAGAGCGACACGCTCTGGTTCAGCGGCGACCCGAACGTGGTCGGCTGGCTCGACACGCAGATGTACGACGAGACCGGCAACGAGCAGGCGTCGCAGGGCTGGTGCCCGACGGTGATCGACACCAACGCCGACGGGCGCATTACGCGGCCGTGGAACGAGCCGGGCGAGGAAGTCGACCCGACGCGCGACACCCGTTTGGCCGGGTTCGCCTACGGGATCATCGCCAACCCGGTGGACGACTCGGCCTGGATCGCGAGGACCGGACCGTTCCCCGGCCGGCTCGTGCGCCTGGACCGCGGCGACAACCCGCCGGAGACATGCATCGCCGAGGTCTACGAGCCGCCTTCCATCGAGAATCCCGACGTCGATCCGGCGCGGACCGGGCACGCGCCGCGCGGTGTCGACGTCGACCGGAACGGGGTCATCTGGACCGCGCTCTCCGGCAGCGGGCACATGGCCAGCTTCGACCGCAGCAAGTGCGCCATCCTGAACGGCCCGGAGGCGACCGGCCAGCACTGTCCGGAGGGTTGGACCCTGTATCCCACGCCGGGACCGCAGATGCAGGGCGTGACCGACTCCGGCAGTGCCGACTACCACTACTACAACTGGGTGGATCAGTTCGATACGCTCGGACTGGGAGCCAACGTGCCGATCGCGCCCGGGTCCGGGTCGGATTCGCTGCTCGCCCTGCTCCCCGAGACCGGCGAGTGGGTGGTGCTGCGGGTGCCGTATCCGCTCGGCTTCTTCGCCCGCGGGCTGGACGGGCGGATCGACGATCCCGACGGCGGGTGGAAGGAACGCGGCCTCTGGGCCAACTACGGATCGAACCTGAACTGGCACATCGAGGGCGGCAAGGGCCGGCGGAGCTCGATCATCCACTTCCAGCTCCGGCCCGACCCGCTCGCGGAGTAAGTGCCAGAGGAGGTGAATCGGAGCGCCACCGGCTTACAATTGAAGGCTGATCACGCTGCCGCACACATCGGCGCGGGCGGCCTACGATCGGGAGGACGAGATGAACCATCGAATCTTGACGCTCGCGTTCGCCATCGCGGCGGCCTTTGCCATCGTGACGCCAGTGCCGGCGGGCGCCCAGACCGAGCCGCCGCGGACCGCCTGGGGCGCGCCCGACCTCGGCGGTGTCTGGGACTTTCGCAGCATCACGCGGATGGAGCGGCCCGAAGAGTTCGGCGAGCAGGAGTTCCTGACCGCGGAGGAAGTGGCCAACCTGGAGCAGCGGGCGCTCGATCGCCTGAACAACTTTCTGGATCTGCCCGCGCAGCGCACCGCGGTGGGCGGCAACGTCGATCGGCGGCCGGACGGCGGGAACGGCTCGTACAACCACACCTGGCTCGATCAGGGCCTGGAGGCGGTAGACACGGGGCGGTCGTCGCTAATCGTCGACCCGCCGAACGGACGGTATCCGCCCCTGACGCCCGAGGGGCAGCGCCGAGTCGACGCGTGGCGCGAGCACCGGCGCAACCAGCCGGCCGACTCGTGGCTGGACTTCAGCACCTACGACCGCTGCCTGCTGGGCTTCAACGCGGGGCCGCCGATGACGCCGAGTGCCTACAACAACAACATGCAGTTGTTCCAGACGCCGGACCATGTCGCGATCGTCACCGAGATGGTGAACACCGCGCGCATCGTCCCGCTCGATGGCCGTCCCACGCTACCGGCCGACATGCTCCAGTGGTCGGGCGAGTCGCGCGGACACTGGGAGGGCGATACGCTGGTGATCCAGACCGCGAACTTCGACCCGCGCAGGCTGTGGCGGTCCACCTCCGGCAGCATGCACCTGACCGAGCGGTTGACCCGCATCGACGAGGACACGCTGCTCTACGGGGCCACCGTGCACGACCCGGAGACCTGGGAGAGCCCGTGGACCTTCGAGGTGCCGATGAAGGCGCTCGACGGCGAGAAGTGGGAGTACGCCTGCCACGAGGGGCACCACTCGATGCCGCTCATGCTGGGCGGCGCCCGCGCCCTGGAGGCCCGGGAGGCGGCCGGCGGGCAGCAGTAGATCCCGGGGGTACGGGCGACGGCGTCGCGACGCTCGCCCGTACCCTTCCACCCCTTATCACCCCTCAGTAGATCGCCACCGGCGCGACGGTCGAGCCCGTCCCACCTTCGAGCTTCAGCGGCTGCACGACGAACGCGAACTCGTAGACGCCTGCCGCGGCCAGCTCGTCCAGCTTCATTCGCTCCACGAGGTGGATGCCGTTGACCACCAGCATGATCTGGTGGACCGGGGATGACAGTTGCGGGTCCGGGTTGGGAGACACCTCGACGGGGGTATTGTCGGCCCCGAGCAGCATCGGATCCCGCTCGACCAGCCATTCGGCGGCGGCTACGCCGATGCCCGGGCCACCGGACATGAAGCGGTCGGGGTCGGTGTCCCACAACGTGCCCCAACCCGTGTGGATCAGGACCGCATCGCCGGGTTCCAGGGTCGTCCGTTGCCTCTCGAGCGACCGCTCGAGGTCGGCGACCGTGATTTCGTAGCCGGCCTCCAGCCGGTCCACTCCCTTGAGGGCCGCGACGTCTATGAGCACACCGCGGGTCATCAGCGTGCCGATGTTGTGGACGCCGAGCCGGGTGAAGCCGGTCCGCGTCATGATCTCGTTCTGGTCGATACAGTTGTAGAAACTGTCACCTATGGTCTGATGTGTGAACCCGTCGAACTGGGTGCCCACCTGGCCCATCTCGGCCACGACCAGCTCTTCGTTCGAGCCGCGCCGGTTCGAGCCCGGGTTCCATCGGGTCGGCTTCATGTGGACGTCGAAGTGGCGGCCGCCGAGGGGCATGGATTCCCGCAGCACCTGCCCGAGCTCGATCACGCGGCCGGTCCGGATCAGGCGAGCGGCCCGCAGCACCGACTCGGTTCCCATGTGGTTGGCCGCGCCCCGTTCGTCGTCGGCGCCCCACTTGCTGGGGCAGCGCTCTGCGGCGGACGGCGGCGCCCAGGACTGCCCGGGGGCGGCGGATGCGGCGCCCGTGACCATGATGGCGAGCGATGCAGCGGCGACGACTGATGCAAGACGCATGGCGTTCCTCCCGGATGTGACGACTCGAGAATGCCACGGCGGGTCACCGCGTGCGGACCACGTTGCGCTGCAGCCGTGCGAGCTCTTCGGCAAGCCTCAGCACCCAGGTCTTGTCCGCGCCGTCCCGATTCTCGGGGAGTGCCTCGACGCGTGCGACGTCACGCAGGTACTGAGCGGACGGTACGATTGGATCGCGCTCGGGCGGCTGCCGGACGCGGGCGTCGAGGACGTCTCTGGCGTCATCGGCATCCAGCATCCGGCATTGTAGTCGGCGCGGGGACTCGGCTGGTCCGTGTTCGGAGCGTGGGATCCGTACCGTGCGGGATTGAACCCGCGCCGACCGGCGGCGGACATGGTGCCGCCGGTCTCCGGCCGGCGCAGTGGCTCGACGTCAGTAGATCGCCACCGGGGCGACGGTCGAGCCCGTAGCACCTTCGAGCTTCAGCGGCTGCACGACGAACGCGAACTCGTAGACGCCGGCCGCGGCCAGCTCGTCGAGGCGCATCCGCTCCACGAGGTGGATGCCGTTGACCACCAGCATGATCTGGTGGATCGGCAGCGAGATCTCCGGGTCCGGATTGGGCGAAACCTCGACCGGCTGGTTGTCGGCCCCGAGCAGCATCGGATCGTGCTGGACGAGCCACTGTGCCGCCGCCACGCCGATCCCCGGGTTGGTCGCCATGAAGCGCTCGAAGTCGGTGTCCCAGAGCACGCCCCAGCCCGTGTGGATCAGCACCGCGTCGCCCGGCTCCAGCGCCACCCCCTGCCGGGCGAGCGCTTGCTGCAGGTCGTCGACCGTGATCTCGTACGTGTCGGGCAACATGTCGACGCCCTTGAGCGCCGCCACGTCGATGAGCACGCCGCGGGTCATGAGCGTGCCGACGTTCTCGACGCCGAGCCGCGTGAAGCCGCTCCGCGTCATGACCTCGTTCTGGTCGACGCAGTTGTAGAGGCTGTCGCCGATGGTCTGGTGGGTAAAGCCGTCGAACTGCGTGCCCACCTGGCCCATCTCGGCGACGACCAGCTCCTCGTTCGACCCTCGCCGGTTCGAACCCACGTACGGGCCGGTCGGCTTCACGTAGAGGTCGAAGTGGCGGGCGCCGAGCGGCATGGCGCTTCTCAGCACCTGTCCGAGCTCGATCACCCGGCCGGTCTGTATCAGGCGCGCCGCCTTGAGCACCGTCTCGGGACCCATGTGGTTGGCCGCGCCGCGCTCGTCGTCGGCGCCCCACTTGCTGGGGCAGCGCTCGTCCGGCGACGGCGGGGTCCACGACTGGGCGGCGGCGGGCGCGGGCCCGGTGAGCAGAACGGTCAACGCGGCGGCGGTGACGACAGCAAGGGTAGCGAGTCGCATGAACTTCCTCCCTGAGTGTCTTCGGGCGCCGTTGATTCTACTGAAACGGGCTGGACGCCCGGCCGGCGCAGTCAGCGCGCCGCGTTCCGGGTGGGGACGCCCGACGCGTGCGTGACCGCGGTCTTGCTGCGCGAAACAGCTAGCGCGGGTCGTTTACCGAGAAATAGTCGTCGATGAACACATCGACGATCTGCAGAACGACCCGTTGCACCTGGGGGAGATTGGCCTCGCCGACCGTCCCGAGCGAGTCGAGATCCCAGGTGTCGACGAACGCCCGTTCCTGGTTGCTTTCGATCGTGACGAGCTGCTGCAGCGACACGCGCGCGAAGTACGCATACAGGCCGGTCGTGCCGCGGTGCGTCGCGATGCGCACGTAGAGGTCGCCGGCGAGCTGCGAGCGGCCCACGGGCACGCGCCGTTCCCGCAGGCGGGCCTCTACGGCCGCCTCGATGCCGTCGCGCGTCAGCCCTGCCGCCTCGGCGTCCGCGGCCAGGTCGTCGACGAACACGTTGACCTCGCGCAGATCGGTCAGGTATTCGCGCTCGTCCTCGTCCTGGGCCGCGGCCGGCGCGGCAACTCCAAAGAGGATGGCGGTCGCGATCGCGACGGCGAGCGGAATCGTCGGCATGGTCCCTTCCTCCGTCTTGCGGGCGTTGAGGGCGCGGCGGCGCTACATGGCGCTATCGCCCCGAAACGCCTCGCTGTCTCGGCGTTTCGGCCCATCCCCCCCCGCTCCGGGAGCTTGCGCCTCCGGAACTCACTACGGCGCAATTTCCCGGCGCCCCGTTGCGGCTCGTCGCGCTCGCCGGGTGCCCTTCATCATATGGGACATAATGTTCCGGTTTCGCTACAGGGGAGAATCGATACGATGACACGATGGCGATGGAGTAGAGCGTTTGCGGCCGGGCTGGTCCTGGTGGGGCTGGCAGGCGGCGGCGCCGCGGCGGCGCAGGACGGCGGCTGGACGCACTGGGGCGCCGACGAGGGCAGCACCCGTTACGCGCCGTTCGACCAGATCGACGCGGAGAACTTCGAGGACCTGGAGGTTGCCTGGCTCTGGCGCGGCGACAACTACGGTCCGTCCCTGGACAACGTCATGCGGTCGACGCCGATCTACGCCGAGGGCAAGCTGTTCGGCGTGGCCGGCTACCGCCGCACCGTCGTGGCCATGGACCCGGCGACCGGCGAGACCCTCTGGACCTTCCGCGAGCCGCCCACCAAGCGGTGGGAGGACTCGATGCGGAAGAACTACGGCAAGGGGGTCGCCTACGATGTGGTCAATGGCGAGGGCCGCATCTACGTCGTCACGCCCGGTTTCTTTCTCCACGCGCTCGACCCCGACAACGGCGACCTGATCGCGAGCTTCGGCAACGACGGCACGGTCGATCTGCTGGCGGACTTCGGCTACGAGTACCACCCGACCAACGGGCTGCCGTCCACCGTCGGCTACATCACGAACTCGTCGCCGCCGATCGTGGTCAACGGCGTGGTGGTGGTCGGCAACTCGCACGAGCAGGGCTACCGGCAGACCCGGCAGGAGAACGTGCCGGGGCACATCCTGGCCTACGACGCGGCCAGCGGCGAGCACCTCTGGAAGTTCAACGTGATCCCGCAGTCGGAGAGCGAGTTCGGCTTCGACACCTGGGAGAACGACGCCTGGCGCTGGACCGGCAATGTCTCGGCGTGGGCGCCGCTGTCCGCCGACTCCGAGCGCGGGCTTGTCTACGTGGTGACCGACCCGCCGACAAACGACTACTGGGGTGGCTTCCATCCCGGGGACAACCTGTTCGCGACGAGCATCCTGGCTCTGGACGTCCGCACCGGCCAGCGCGAGTGGCACTTCCAGACCGTGCACCACGACATCTGGAACCGCGACAACCCGACCGCCCCGAACCTGCTCGACGTCACCATCGACGGCCGCGAGGTGCCGATCCTGGTGCAGACGACGAAGCAGGCCTTCGCCTACGTTTTCAACCGCGAGACCGGCGAGCCGATCTGGCCCATCGAGGAGCGTCCCGTGCCGCGCGGGCACGTGCCGGGCGAGTGGTACTCGCCGACCCAGCCGTTCCCGACGAAGCCGGCCGCCTACGACCTGCAGGACGTCACCGAGGACGACCTGATCGACTTCACGCCGGCGCTCCGTCAGCAGGCGCTGGAGATTCTCAATCAGTACGAGTACGGCTCGATGTTCACGCCGCCCCTGCACCCGGACAACGACCTCGGTAAGCGGGCGGCGCTGCACTGTCCCGGGCCCGGCGGCGGAACCAACATCACCGGCGGCACGGCCGCCGACCCGGCGGCGGGGATCATCTACGCGGCGTCGATGACCCTGTGCGCGGCGCCGATTCTGAGCCCCGGCGAGGTGGGAGATGCCGCCGATCCGAACCCGATCGGCCGCACCGTGGCGAAGTACGCGACCGACAACGGCTTCCTGCAGGGCCCCCAGGGGCTGCCGCTCTTCAAGCCGCCCTACGGCCGGATCACTGCCATCGACATGAACACGGGCGAGACGCTCTGGATGATCCCCAACGGGGACACCCCCGAAAACGTCCGCAACCATCCGGCCCTGGAGGGCGTCGACCTGCCGAACACCGGAGTGCGCAGCCAGGCACTGACCCTGGTGAGCAAGACGCTGCTGATGTACAGCGAGGGGCGCGGCGCCCGGCCGCTGCTGTACGCGGTGAACAAGGCCGACGGGACGCGGCTAGGAACTGTCGATCTGCCTGCGCCGGCTACCAGCATCCCGATGAGCTATATGCACGAGGGCCGGCAGTACATCGTCGTCCCGATCGCGGGCGGGATGGGCCGGTTGCCCGGGTCTCTCGTGTCACTGGCGCTGCCGGAGTAGTCCTTCCTATCCACGTAGCGCACTATCGAAGGGCGGACGGCACCGATGCCGTCCGCCCTTTCTCGCTCGCGGCGGACCGACCGGTCGTGAGTCCGATTGCCGGCTCCGCTCAATACCGCGGGAACGACGGCAACTCCGGCTGTACCCCCTCCGGCAGCGGTGTCCGCGCGGTGTTCATCGCCATCGCCAGCATCTGGTAGTAGCCCAGGATGCCGATGGCGTCGATGACCCCTTTCTCGCCCAGGTGCTCCACCATCCGGGCGTAGGTCGGGTCGCTGACCTCGTGGTTGCGCAGCAGCTCCATGCAGAAGTCGTAGACCGCGGCTTCGTCGCCGGCGAGATCCGCCGGCCGTCGTCCGTCGGCCACGGCCTCGATGATGGCGGCGTCGAGCCCCTCGCGCTCGGCGATCGGGGCGTGCACGTACCACTCGTAGTTCTGCGTCCAGTGGCGCGCCGTGAGCAGGATGACGAACTCGCTGAGGCGCGGGGGCAGGGCACTGCGGAAGCGGACGTAGTCGCCGACGTTGCGCGCGCGGTTCATCATCTCGGGGCTGCGGAGCAGCACCGCGAACGGCCCGCCGAAGCGGTCCGTGTTGCGGGCGGCCTTGAACTCCTCGACGGCGGCTGTCTGCTCCGGGGTCATCTGGTCCTCCGCCAGCGGAGGCATGCGGTTCTGGGCTGTTGCGGTCATGGCGTGTGTCAGCAGTACGGTGATGACGAGCGTGCCGAGGGCGAAGCGCCGAGGCTGCGGTCGATCATGCTTGTACATGGCTGTGTCCTCACTCGGAATCCGCGGTCCACCCGGCGGCGCAGCGGGAACGACTGCGGCTGGCGGATCCAGCGCTGCCCGGCGGGCAGTATCGACATGCCGGGCGACTGTACCACGGACCGTCTTGCACTCGCCCGCGCGGCCGTCTATCGTGATCGGATGACGGGCCGGCGGCGTCCAGGAGCTTGCGCCGCAGAACGCAGCGAAGCGAAGTGCTGGGGCGCAAGGTCATGGAGGGATGGGCCGGAACGCCTCGTCGGCGAGGCGTTCCGGGGCGCTCGCCGGACGGTATTCCCAGAATGGAGCACGGGAGGTTTCCATGAGTGGCCGCAGTTTCACGGCATGGGCGGCGACGGCCGCCATTCTCGCGCTGGCGCCGGTCGCGGCGTTCGGCCAGGACGACTACACGGCGCCCCGCACCCCGTTCGGGCAGCCCGACCTGTCGGGCATCTGGATGAACAACAGCGCGACGCCGATGGAGCGTCCCGAGCAGCTCGCGGGGCAGGCGACGCTCTCGGATGAAGAGCTCGCGGAGCTGACGCAGAGGATCGCGGAGTTCCGCGACAACGAGCAGGCCGGCGATCTGCTGGGCGACCGGCTCATCCAGCAGGCGCTCGGCAACTCGGAGTTCCAGGACTTCGACGTCATCACCGGCAACTACAACGCGTTCTGGCTGGTGGAGCGTCATCTGGACAACCGGACGTCGCTCATCATCGATCCGCCCGACGGCCGCATTCCTGCCTTGACGGAGGAGGCCGCGGCGCGCGCGGCCGAGCGGCGGGCCTACCTGGCCCAGCATCCGTCGGACGGCCCCGAGGATCGCACCCTGGGTGACCGCTGCCTGCACTTCGACGCGCCGCGCATGGGGGCGGGCTACAACAGCTACTTCCAGTTGGTCCAGACCCCGACCCACGTGGCGATCTTCCAGGAGATGGGTCACTTCACGCGGGTGATCTCCCTCGACGGCCGGCCGCATATCGACGACGACATCCGGCAGTGGGCCGGCGATGCGCGCGGGCGCTGGGAAGGGGACACGCTGGTCGTCGAGACGCTGAACTACTCGCCGCAGACGCGCTTCAGCGGCGCGACCGAGAACCTGCACCTGGTCGAGCGCTACACGCGGATCAGCCCCGACGTGCTGCGGCACGAGATTACGCTGAACGACGCCGAGACCTGGACGCGGCCGTGGACGGTGGAGCTGCTCCACGAATCGACCATGGACCCGATCTTCGAGTACGCCTGCCACGAAGGGAACTACTCGATGCCGGGCATCCTCGGCGGCGCGCGACTCGAGGAGCAGGAGGCGGGCGAGCAGTGATCGCGAGTCACCTGTCGCGGAGCGGGTGCGCTCGATTGTCGGCCGTCGTTCTGGCGCTAATGCTCGGAGCGGCGGGATGCGGCGGCGGGGGAGGGCCGTCGCCCGCTCCGACCGCGGAAGAGCCAGCCGCCGCGGAGTCACTCAAGCTGTACGTCTTCGAGTGCGGGCGGCTGCGCTTCGACACGGTCGAGCGCTTCAGCATCGCGGACGACGAAACCGATGTCCGCGAGCTGGTAGTTCCCTGCTACGTGGTCGACCATCCCGACGGCACGCTGCTGTGGGACGGCGGCCTGCCGTCGGCCGTGGCCGAGAGTGACGGGTGGGGCGACAACAACCAGCGTCTCGATCGGACGTTCGCCGAGCAATTGGCAGAGTACGACCTCGGCGTCGACCTCGGGTCGTTCGACTACGTGGCGTTCTCCCACATCCACTTCGATCACGTCGGGGTGGCGGGCGAGCTGACCGGGGGGATCTGGCTGGTACAGCAGGGCGACCTCGACGCGGCCTTCCCGGAAGGGCCGGGCGCGGAAGCCGCCGAGCCGCTCCTCGACAACATGCGGAACCTCGAGCGGATGGTCCTCGACGGGGACCACGACGTCTTCGGCGACGGCCGCGTGCGGATCATCTCGGCGCCGGGCCACACGCCGGGCCACCAGGTGCTGTTCCTGGACCTGACGGAGACCGGTCCACTGGGTGTTGTCCGGAGACCTCTACCACTTCCGGCTCAGCCGGGAGGAGAGGCGCGTGCCGACCTTCAATTTCGACGCGGAGATGACGCTGGAGTCGATGGAGAAGGTCGAGACGTTTGTGGCCGAACGGAACGCCACTTTCTGGATAGAGCACGAACTGGCTCTGTTCGAGACCCTGCAAACGGCGCCGGCGTTCTACGAGTAGGGGGGGCTTCGGAGGCCGAGGCGGAAACGGTGGGCGCCCGGCGGCGTCACGGTTGCCGATGGGATGCGGGCGGCGGCGGGCCGCCCGCCCAGGTACCTCGGACTACCTGTCCCGCCGCTCGTTGTCGTACGGCGCGCCCGTGCCGGACGAGCCCATGAAGAACTTGCGCCCGTCCTCGAAGGTCAGGTCGCGCGCATTGGCCCGCGCCGTCCGGTCCTTGCTCTGGTAACCGTCGACGACCACCACCGTGCCCGGCTGCACGTAGTCCCGGCGCAGGCCGCGCCGCAGCAGGGTGTTGGGGGTGCCGCCCTCGACCATCCACACTTCACTGGTGCCGTCCTCGTTGGTCACCTCCAGGTGGATCCAGGTGTGCGGGTTGACCCACTCGACGCGGACGATCGGCCCGCGGAGGAGGACCGGCCGGTTCGGATCGAACTCGGCGCCGAAGGCGTGGTGCGCAACCACCGGGATGCTGGTCGCGGCAATCGCGAGCAGGCCGGCGGCGAACAGGCAGAGCGTAGTGCGGGACGGACGGCGTGGCTGCGTGGTCATGACGTTTGCCTCCGATTCTCTTTGCTTCGTTCTCTATACGTTCCGTGCCGCCAACTCCTACCGCGGCGGCTCGGGGATGCGGCCTTCGCGGACGTCCTGTTCCAGGATACGCGCCCCGCCCAGGATGCCGCGGAACGAGTAGTTGGCCTCGTGGCAGGCGTACTCGTAGACCCGGGTGTCGCTCGTGGGCCAGACGTACTCGCCGCTCCACGGCGCGGTCCAGACGTTCGGATCCTCGACCGTGAACCGGTAGAGGAGCGTGTCGGCGTCGAGCCGGGTGAAGCGTTCCACGACGTGCAGGTCGCGGGTCGCCTGGCGGAGCGCCGGCGTGTCGTTGAAGTTGGTGGTGTCGACGACCAGGGTGTCGCCTTCCCAGTGGCCGACCGAGTCGCCGAGCCAACTCTGAATCTCGGGCGGGGCATGCTCGGCGTTCATGCGGATGATCCGCGCGTCGTGCACCATCTCGACCAGGATCATGACGTGCTCGTCGGTCTGCACGATACGCTTCAGGTTGTTGTAGAGCACCGGCAGCATCGGCGGCCCGCCGGTGGAGCCGAACCCGAGCAGGCAGCGCTCGGCGAGCGGCCTGATCTCCGGATCGTCGTAGGGGCCGGGGGCATCGGGGCCGTTTTCGATCATCCACCAGGCCGTGCCGGTGTTCGGGCGGCGAGAGCCGGCGAGCTCGGCCAGCCGTTCCTGCGCCAGATCGGTCAGCGGCGGCTGCCGGCCATTGGGCGGGTCGACGATGATCGACGTTCGCCACTGGCTGTCGATCCGGAACGCGTCGTTGCCGCGATCGATCCAGAACGTGTTGTAGCCGCCGACGTTGCCGGCCGCGCCGGGCGAGCCGTCACCGCCGACCGGCGGCGCCTCGCGGTTCGGATCGCTCGCGTCGTTGCGCTGCAGGTTGCGATCGAACTCCTGGCGCGCGATCTCCGCGGCTTCCTCCTCGGTCAGGAACGCCTTGTCGCCGAAGCGCTCGGGCCGCTGCAGCGGCGTCAGCGTGGCGATGTCGTAGGTGCCCGAGAGGTCGGGCCGTCCGCTGGCGGTCCGGGGGATGTCGTCGGACTGGGCCAGTACCGGCGCCGCCCCCAACACGGCGATCGCGCCCGCGATCACGGCCGGCGTCCGAAGTGGGCTGCGCATGAGGTCCTCCATCGATTCCCGATTCTCTGCCACCGGCGACACTGCATCATCGGCAACGCGAGCGTAACGGCCAGCGGCATGGCTACGGCTGGCGACCCTCGCGGACATCCTGCTCCAGGATCCGCGCCCCGCCCAGGATCCCCCGGAACGAGTAGTTCGCTTCGTGACAGGCGTACTCGTAGACCCGGTCGCGGGTCGCGGGCCAGATGTACTCGCCGCTCCACGGCGCGCTCCATACCGTCGGGTCGTCGACCGTGAACTGGTAGAGCAGCCTGTCGGCGTCAAGTCGCGTGAAACGCTCCACGACGTGCAGGTTGCGGGACGCGCCGCTCAGCGCGGGCGTGTCGTTGAAGTTGGTGGTGTCGACGACCAGGGTGTCGCCCTCCCAGCGGCCGACCGAGTCGCCGAGCCAGCTCCGGATCTCGGGCGGGGCGTGCTCGTCGTTCATGCGGATGACGCGGGCGTCGTGCACCATCTCGACCAGGATCATGACGTGGTCGTCGGTTTGCACGATACGCTTCAGGTTGTTGTAGAGCACGGGCAGCATCGGCGGACCGGATGTCGACCCGAACCCGAGCAGGCAGCGCTCGGCGAGCGGCCGGATCTCGGGATCGTCGTAGGGGCCGGGGGCGTCGAGGCCGTTCTCGATCAGCCACCACGCGGTGCCGCTGTTCGGCCGGAGAAAGCCGGCCAGCGCGGCCCGGGCCGCCTGCGCCTCGGCGGTCAGCGGCGGACGCCGCCCGTTCGGCGGGTCGGTGATGATCGACGTCCGCCACTGGCCGTCGATCCGGAAGGCCGACGTGCCGCGGTCCATCCAGAAGGTGTTGTAGCCGCCCACCGCGCCGGCGGCTCCGGTCGACCCGTCGCCGCCCACCGGCGGCGCATCGGTCGGCGGGGCGCTCTCGATGTTCCGGTCGGGCGGTATGCCGAACACCGCGGCCAGCGCCACCGGCTCGCCCTCGGCAATCGCGGCCGCCTCTTCCTCGGTCAGCGCAAGGCGCTCGCCGAACTCGACCGGTCGCTCCAGCGGGGTCAGTGTCGCCGTGTCGTAGGTGCCCGACAGGTCGGGGCGCCCGCTGGCCGTGCGCGGCATCTCCTGCGCGTCGACCGTGGCGCCCGCGCCGAACGCCAGACCAATCGCGATCACCGCGCCGGCCCTGAATCCGTGTGCCATCGAATTACCCATCGGGACCTCCGTGCTCTACCACGCGAGCGCCCGCGCCGGGCGGGGCGAAGTGTCTTCTGTGCCGCCAGGATCCCTGCACGGCAGTCTCCTAGCGCGGCAGCGGGTTCCGCCGGAGATCGCCGAACAGCAGCTCCTCGACGAACTCCACGCACTTGAAGTCCATCAGCCGCGCACCCGGCTCGATGCGACGGTACAGCGGCATGCTGATGGTCCAGGGCCCGGTGAAGACGTTGGGGTCTTCCATCGTCGCCTCGTACTGGATGTGGTTGGGGCCGATCAGCGTGTACCGCTCGACGACGCGCAACTGGTTGGTGTGATGGCTGCCGGCGCGGTCGAACCAGGTCTGGTCGTTCTGCCCGGTCACCTCGACGACCAGCGTGTCGCCTTCCCAGCGGCCCACCGACTGTCCCATCCACGAGTCGGTCTCCGCCGGCCCGACGTCCTCCAGGTAGATGTCGCGCACGGCTCCGGCGAACTCGTAGGCGATGAAGATGTTGCTCTCGTTCTGGAAGATCTGGAACGGGAAGGGCATGTAGGTGGCGCGCGGCACCCCAGGCATGTAGCACTTGATCTCCGGGTCGCGGTCGACCCAGTTGGCCTGGTTCTCTTCCTTCCGGGCGCGGGCCTCCGCGGTGTACGGAATCCGTCCGCCGCCTTCGATGACTCCCATGCTGCCCGGTACCGCGCCGACCGCTCCCAGCGGCAGGACCGGAACGTCCGGCAGCAGGCTTCTCGGCCCTTGGCGAAGCTGCATCGCCGGCCGCGCGATGTGTGGCTCGACGTCGTAGTGCGCCGCGTTCAGCGCCTGCCAGATGCCGTTCAGGTCCGGGTTCCCGTTCGACAGCCGAGGCGGCTCGAAGTCCCCCGATTGCGCGGCGGCCGGACGCGTCGCCAGGATACCGATCCCGGTCAGCACGGCCGCCGCGGTGGCTATCGTTTTCGTCGCCTTCGACATCACGGTACGTGTCCTCCTCGATTCCGGATCATTTCACCGTCGGACTGCCGGAACTCTCGCGGCAGCGCCGGCGATGGGCGGCCGGGCGGTCCACTCATTTTACGCCACGGCGTGGCGCGCGATACCGCAGTGACGCGTCCCCCGGCGGGTCCGCGCTACGTGGCGCGGATGCCGGCGACCGCGATCCGCGTGAGTGGATTCGCACCTGCCGCGTCGTGCCCGCGCGGGCGCCCGCCACGTCGTATCCCGCCGAGGCGCCGCGCCTCGCGCGCCAGCCGCAACGCCGGCATCCTGCCGCCGGACGCTCACTGCCGCACGAAGCGCTGAACCCGCTTTCCTTCCAGTGTCTCTCCCACGTAGATGTTGCCGCCGGCGTCCACCGCGATGCTGTGGGCCGCGGTGAAGCCGCCCGCCCGGTGCCCCCCGAAGCCGAACGAGTCGACGATCGAAAGGTCCTCGCGCGAGATGATCCACACCTTCTGGTTCATCCCGTCGATGTTGTAGAGATAGCGCTGCTCGGGGTCGGGCGAGAAGTCGACGTCGAACGCCGAGCCGAAGTCGAGCGTCCGCGGGGAGATGAGCACCTCGTCGAGGAAAGTGCCGTCCCGCTGGAACACCTGGATGCGGTCGTTCACCCGGTCGCACACGTAGAGCAGGCCGTCGGCGGACAGCGTGGCGCAGTGCACGGGTCGCCCGAACTGCTGCGACAGGGGCGCGTCGGGATCGTAGGTGTAGGCGTCGTCGGTCGGGACGTTGCCGTAAGCGCCCCAGTGCCGGCGGTACTCGCCGGTATCGGCATCGAAGACCGCGACGCGGCGGTTGCCGTAGCCGTCGGCGATGTAGACCTCGTTGGTCTCCGGGTCGACATCGATCTCGGCCGGCTGGCCGAAGTTCGCGAGGTCGTTGCTGCCCTGACCCTGGCCCTGCGCGCCGATCTGCAGCAGGAACCGGCCGTGCCGCGTGAACTTGAGGATCTGCGAGTCGTTGCCGCCGCTGCCGGCCAGCCAGACGTTGTCCAGATGATCGATGAAGATGCCGTGCTCGGACTGCGGCCACTCGTAGTCGTGGGACGGACCGCCCCAGGCCTGGACGACGTCGCCCTCCTGGTTGAACTCGATGACCGGCGGCGCCGGCCGGCAGCACTCGGCTAGCGGCGGGTCGGCGTCGGCGCCGCTCTCCTGCTGGTTGAGGCTGCCGGGACGGTGGACGACCCAGATGTGGTCGCGCGAATCGACGGCCACGCCCACGACGTTGCCGAGCGTCCAGTTGTCCGGGAGCGGCTTCGGCCAGTACGGGTCGAAGGCGAACCCGGCGCCGCCCAGCATGTCGTTGCCGGACTGGACTGCGATACCGGTCGAGCCGGCCGAGGAGGCGTCCCCCGGCGCGGTCGTCACGACGGCCAGCGCAACGCCGAGCGCGCACATCGCGCACACCAAAAGTCCGTAGCCGAGTCGTCCATGGGTCATGATCTGCCTCACTGCTCTCGTTCGTCGAGGTAGGGAGCGGCGCGCCGCGTCAGCAGCGGTGCCACCTGTTCGGATCGACGCACACCATCACGTCCTGCAGAGTTGCCGCGTTCACTCTAATACAGTCGGTCGATTGCAGGGAGCCGGCGGCGGACGGATTTCTGTACGCTTCGGGTTCCGAGGACGGTCGGCGTCGTCTCCATGGGGAGGAATCGAGCATGCGAGTCGGATTCATCGGTCTGGGGGTCATGGGGCGTCCGATGGCGCTCAATCTGCTGCGGGGGCGTCACGAGCTGACCGTCCACGCGCGGCGATCGGCTGCACTCGACCCGCTGGTCGAACGCGGGGCGGTGCCCGCGGAGACGCCCGCGGCCCTGGCCGCCGCGTGCGACGCGATCTTCACAATGCTGACCGGGACGGCGGACGTGGAGCAGATCCTGCTCGGGGAGGACGGTGTCGTCCACGGCGCCCGTCCCGGCACACTGGTGATCGACAACAGCACCATCGACCCGACCGCGACCCGCGCGATCGCCGCCCGGCTCGGCGAGCGCGGCGTCGACATGCTCGACGCGCCGGTCTCCGGCGGCCCGCACGGCGCCCGCGACGCGACGCTGTCGATCATGGTCGGCGGGAAGGCCGACGCGCTCGAGCGCGCCCGGCCGCTGTTCGACTGCATCGGCACGAGAGTGCTTCACATGGGAGACAACGGCGCCGGGCAGGCAACGAAGGCCTGTCATCAGCTCCTCCTGCTCGTGACCGCGCAGGGGGTCGCCGAGGCGCTGACGCTCGCCCGCCGCTGTGACCTGGACGTCGGCCGCGTCCGCGAGGCGATGCTGCAGGGCATGGCGTCGAGCCGCGTGCTCGATTTCTTCGGCGACCGGATGGCGCGGCGCGACTTCGACGCCGGCATCGAGAGCCGCCTGTATCACAAGGATCTCGACATCGTGATGAAGCTGGCCCACGACCTGGGGGTGTCGTTGCCGGCCGGCGCGGTCACCATGCAGTTCATCAACGGTCTTCACGGCCGGGGCCGGGGACACGACGACCTTTCGACGTTGATCACGCTCGTGGAGGAGCAGGGCAGGCGCGGCGGAGAACCGGACGGTGGGGTGCAGGGCAGGCGTTAGCTGATTGCTGCTGCAACTTGTGGCAGTACCCGATCGTGGGCCGCGAGCGGGAAGTAGTCGATTGAATCAGTGTGCAGCGGCGCCGTACGACGTCTCTTCCTCGCGGACGCGCACGCTGGCGCGCTGGCGGCGGCGCACGATGTCGGCGACCGCGGCGCTGCGCTCGTCACGCGTCGCGCTGAGCCGCACCCTCTCGGTGGCTTCGCAGACGTCCGTGGGCGTGAGGCCGGCGAGGACTTCCGAGGCAGCGAGCGGACGCGGCGGCGTCCCGCGCCGCAGGGCCAGCAAATCCGCCCGCAATGCGTGCGTTCCCTTGCGGCCGTGCAGGCGCCACAGCTCGCGCACGCCGAGCTCGCTGTAGCGGTCGATGCGACCGTCGTCGCCGTGGGTGATCTCGACCTCGACCACGAGATCGGGCGGGGTGTTTCGGAAGTACGCCTCGGCCGCCGCTTCGCCCTCGGCGAGGGCCGCAACATAGCCTTGCGCCCGTTCGTCGAGGTAGAACGCGCAGTCCGGCTCAAGGCCCGTGCCCGGCGGGTCGTTCGGCTCGCGGAGGCGTGCGGTGCCGAGGCTCTTCGAGGCGCCGGCAACGGCGCTCACGGCGGCGTCCACGATGTCGCCGAAGATCTCGGCGACATCGTGGTGAAGGCGCGAAGGGCTCATCAGGGTGATGAGCCCGCGGACCGGGTCGAGGCTGACACGGCGAAACCAGCGGTTCCAGTCGATGGCGGCGAGTGCGGCTACGGTTCCGGCGTCGGCACGTAGAACGTGCACGGTGGATCCCAGCGGCCCGATGCGCATCGTGGCCGGGTCGTCGATGGAGACGAGGCTGTCGATGTCCGCCATTCGCAGCATCGTAGCATCCGGCCACGTGCGCGCCGATCCGCGCCGTTCCCAGGCTGTCGCCGCCGGTCGTCCGGCCCCGCGCTATGATCGTCGATGGTCGAGAACGCCGCCGCGGAGGGGGCACGGTCGAGGGAGAATCCGATGCAGGGAATCACGAAGCGTACGCCGATTCGGCCGGCGCTCATCATGACGCTGGCGGTGCTGCTGCCCGCTGCTGCCGTGGCGCAGTCCACGGACGCGCCCCGCACGGCGTGGGGCGATCCGGACCTCGGCGGCGTATGGGACTACTGGACGTTCACGCCGCTGGAGCGGCCGGAGGAGCTCGCCGACCGGGCGACGCTTACCGTCGAGGAGGCCGCGGTCGTGGCGCAGGAGGCGAACGCCGAAGCGCTGGCGCGGGATCTCGCCGCGCCGCCGGGCTCCCCCGGCGGGTACAGCCAGGCGGTCTGGACGGATCGGGCGCGGGCGACGGCGCTGACGCAGACGGCGCTGATCGTTGACCCGCCGAACGGGCGCATCCCGCCCCTGACGCCGGAGGCGGAAGCGCGCGAAGATGCGCGGTTGGCCGGCGACGGGCAGCCGGTACGGATCCGGGTCGGTGGTTACGGCACGGCCGGTCCCGAGGAGCGGGGGCTCGCCGAGCGCTGCCTGCTCGGGTTCAGCACCGGACCGCCGCTGCTGCCGGGCGGCTACAACAACAACGTGCAGGTCTTCCAGACGCCGGACGCGGTGGTGCTGCTGATCGAGATGAACCACGACGTGCGTGTGGTGTCGCTCGACGGCCGCCCGGCCCTGACCGACGGCATCCGCCAGTGGATGGGCAGCTCGCGCGGCCGCTGGGAGGGCGATACCCTGGTGATCGATACCCGGAACTTCACCGACCGCACGGCGAGCTTCGCCCTCACCGGCCTCGCGCTGGGCTCGGCGGGCGAGCTGCACCTGGAAGAGCGGTTCACCCGCGTCGACGCCGACACGCTGCTCTACGAGTTCACCGTCAACGACCCGGCCAGCTTCACGCGCTCGTTCAGCGGCCGGCTGCCCATGAATCGCAGCGACCTGCCGCTCTACGAGTACGCCTGCCACGAGGGGAACTACGGCATGGAAAACCTGCTGCGCGGTGCTCGGGCCGAGGAGCGGGAGGCGGCACAGGAGCCGTGAGCACGGGCGGGAGGGAACACGCGGCCCGCCGGGCGTTCCGGAGGGCCGCGTGACCGCGGCCGGTCGCTGCCGCCGTCAGCCGACGGCGACGACGTTCTCCGCGGCCGGGCCTTTCTGGCCCTGAACCACTTCGAACTCGACCCTCTGGCCCTCGGCGAGGCTTCTGAAGCCCTGTCCCTGAATGGCCGAGTGGTGCACGAAGACGTCCTTTTCGCCGTCGTCACGGGTCAGGAAGCCGAATCCCTTGCTGTCGTTGAACCACTTGACGGTACCGGTTATTGCCATGCTGCGTAACTCCAAGCTGTTTTGGAACGAGGTGACGGAATCAGGGTTCTAGCAGCCCGTGGCGAAAGCCCCGCTGCATTCGAGCGGCGATGCATGCCGCGTGGACTGCGTTGCTCCTCGGTCGAGTATGCCCACTATGGTCCCTCGTCGCGCCTTGCCACGCGGGCGCCTCGCCGCTCTCGGTGCGACGCGGGGTTCCACCACGGACTGCTAGAACCCGCGCTTGCGGCCGCGCACGCCGCGCCGGCTGCCCTTCGGCCGCGAGGACTTGGGCGGGCGCTCAGGGCTCCATCCCGGACGGCTGCCCGCGCCACTGTCTCCGCCTGCCCCCCCACTATCCTGCCAGCCGCCGCCGAACGATGGTCGGGGCGCGCGCTCGCGGGCCTCGCTGACCCGTAGGGTCCGGCCGCCGAGCTCCACGCCGTCGAGCTGCTCAATCGCTTTCGAGACGAGGTCCGATTCGCTGAACTCGATGAAGGCGAAGCCGCGGGGGCGATCGGTGGCGCGATCGACCGGCAGGACGACGTCAACGACCGGACCGACCTTGGAGAACAGGGCCTCGAGGTCCTGGCGCGACGTCTCGTAGCTCAGGTTGCCGACGAAGAGTCTCGAAGAGATGGTGATCCTCCTGACGCGATGGCGGCTGCGCGTGCGCTCGCCGGATGGAACGGGAACATGCCGCTCGGCGCGCCGTGAGGAGAATCGGGTTGGCCGGCTCGATCAGCTCGCAACGTGGCAAAGCGGGACGATGTTCGGGCGGACGCCAAACCCGTTGATAACTTGCCATGGTATCCGAGTTGCCGCCCGCATGGCAAGGGAGCGCGCCACGGCGCTACACGTAGCGGGGGCCGCCGAGCACCCGCGCCGGCAGCATGATCACGGCCGCGACCAGGGCCAGCACCCCGCCCACCGCGATGCCGAGAAGCCGGAACGGGAGCAGCAGTAGCCAGATGATCGGGTAGAGAAGCAGCGCCAACAGGGCGAGGGGCCAGCACAGAACCAGCAGGATGCACCAGAGGAGGAATCTGGTCATGGTTTCTCCTTCAGATACGCAGCCGACTCGCGCCGGTTCCGTGGCTGACTTCGCGCCGCGTGACAGCAGGCTCCATCTGGGAGAAGATGAGTGGTCTCGGGCTTGCCGCATGCGTCCACGCTCGGGGCATCCGCGCTCGTGTCACGGCAGCGGATGGAGGGGGCCACCCGGGCGTGCGGGAGCCGGTGGTGCCCGTCTGCACCGAGGCGGAGCGGCAGGTAGCGGAACAGGCGGCCGAACGACCGGCAGGCAGCAAGGAGTCCACGTGGCGGACGGAGCACCGAAGAGCGCGTACGAGCTCGCGATGGAGAAGCTGAAGCGCCGGGACAAGGCCGCCGGCGTCGAAGCGGTCGAGCTGACCCCGGCCCAGATCGAAGCGATTGCCGAGGCGCGGAAGACCTACGAGGCGCGCGTCGCCGAGTGCCGCATCCTGCACCAGTCGGCACTGGCGGGCGCCACCGACGTGCAGGCCCTCCAGGAGATCGAGGCGAACCACCGCAGGGACCTCGCGCGTTTCGCCGGCGATCGCGACAAGCGGATCGAGCGGATCCGCCGCGGCGAGGCATAGGAGCGATGCTCGAAGGCAGCGGGGCTTGCCACGGGCTTCCGGGGTCGGCCCGTGCGATGAAGCGGCCGCGAACGCCCGGCTCGCATCCGCGGCGGGCGCCGGAGTTCAGTCCCCCGGCGTCCAGATGCGCGACTTCGGCTCGCCGGCCATCGCCAGCATCAACTCGTTCAGGCGTTTGACGAAACCGGCCGGATCGTCCAGGTGACCGCCCTCGGCCAGCATCGCCTGGTCGAAGAGGATGTGGCTCCAGTCCTGGAACCGGGCGTCGTCGGTCTCGTCCTTCATCCGTGTCACGATGGGGTGCTCGGGGTTGATCTCCAGGACCAGCGGCACGTTGGGCACCGCCTGCCCGGCGGCCCGCAGCACGCGTTCCAGGTTGGCGCTGATGCCGTCCTGCTCGGTCACAAGGCACGCCGGCGAGTCGACGAGCCGGTGCGTCAGCCGCACCTCCTTGGCCTTGTCCCCGAGCGCCTTCTGAATCCGCTCGACGAGCGGCTTGAGGCTCGCCTTGGTCTCTTCCTTATGCTTCGCCTCCTCCTCGCTGTCGGCGAGATCGCCGAGATCGAGGTCGCCCTTCGTCACCGATTGCAGCGACTTGCCGTCGAACGCGGGCAGGTGCGCCACGACCCATTCGTCGACCCGATCGTGCAGCAGCAGGACCTCGATGCCTTTCTTGCGGAATACCTCCAGGTGCGGGCTGTGCTGCGCGGCCGCGAAGCTGTCGGCGGTGACGTAGTAGATCTTCTCCTGCCCGTCCTGCATGCGCGCCACGTAGTCGGCGAGCGAGACGCTCTGCTCGGCGGTGTTGCGGTGGGTGGAGGCGAAGCGCAGCAAGTTGCCCAGCCGCTCCTGGTTGCCGAGGTCCTCGCCGAGGCCCTCCTTGAGGACGCGGCCGAACTCGCGCCAGAAGTCGGCGTACTTCTCCGACTCCTTGTCGGCGAGCTCCTCGAGGAGGCCCAGCACTCGCTTCACTGCCGCGTTGCGGATGGCCTCGACGTCGCGCGAGTGCTGCAGGATCTCGCGCGAGATGTTCAGCGGCAGGTCGTTCGAGTCGATCAGGCCGCGAACGAAGCGGAGGTAGCCGGGCATCAGCTCCTTGGCGCCGTCCATGATGAAGACGCGCCGCACGTAGAGCTTGATGCCGTGGCGCTGCTCGCGGTCCCACAGGTCGAACGGCGCCCGCCGCGGGATGTACAGCAGCAGGGTGTACTCCTGCCGTCCTTCCACCCGGGCGTGGGTGTGGGCGAGCGGCACGTCGAAGTCGTGCGCGACGTGCTTGTAGAACTCGTCGTACTGCTCCTTCGTGATGTCCGCCTTCTGCCGCGCCCAGAGCGCCGACGCCTGGTTGACCTTCTCGGTGGTCTCGGTATCGCCCGTGTCCGCCTGCTTGCCGGGGACCTCCTCCTTCCGCATCAGAATCGGGAGCGTGATGTGGTCGGAGTACTTCTGGACGATGGTCCGGAGCGCGTGGCCGGCGAGCAGGTCGTCCTCCCCTGCGCGCAGGTGGAGGGTGACCGACGTGCCGCGCGCCCCTCGGGAGACCGCCTCGAGGGTGTATGCGCCCTCGCCCGTGCTCTCCCAGCGCACCGCCTCGTCCGCCCCGAGTCCGGCCCGGCGGGTTGTCAGTGTGACCCGGTCGGCCACGATGAACGACGAGTAGAAGCCGACGCCGAACTGGCCGATGAGCTGGGCGTCCTGCGTCTGGTCGCCGGTGAGCTGCGCGACGAACTCGCGGGTGCCCGACTTGGCGATGGTCCCGATGTTGTCGATGACCTCCTGGCGCGACATCCCGACGCCGTTGTCGTTGACGGTGATGGAGCGCGCGTCGCGGTCGACTTCGACCCGGATCGCCAAGTCGGGGTCCTCCTCCAGCAGCGCGGCCTCGGTCAGCGCCTCGAAGCGCAACTTGTCGCAGGCGTCCGATGCGTTCGAGATGAGCTCGCGGAGGAAGATCTCCTTGTTCGAGTAGAGCGAATGAATCATCAGATCGAGGAGCTGGCGGGCCTCGGTCTGGAATTCGTGGGTGGTTCTGGTTGACGTATCCGACACGGTTTCTGCTCCTACGTCTTTCCGGTGAATGCCCAACCGAAAAATTTACCACGACGCGCAAAAAACGACGGCCGGCCGCGGGCGGCCCCGTGCTATTCTCGCGATGATTGGCTCGGCCGGCAGGATTCGTGCAGGGATTCGGTGCGGCCGGCAGGCGCCGGCGCGGGCGACGGTTCCACGGGAATCGGAGTATCCGGGTGCAGCTAACCACGATCCGAGCGGCCGGGCAGGAGGAATCGAGATGCTACGCCGAGAGGTCACGTGCGTTCTGGCGGTTCTGTCGTTCGCGGCGCTGGCGCCCCTCACGGCCGCCGGGCAGGGAGACGTCCCGCGGACGGCGTGGGGGCATCCCGACCTGCAGGGCGTGTGGGACTTCCGCACCATCACGCCCATGGAGCGGCCCGAGGACCTCGCCGACAGGGAGTTCCTGACCGCCGAGGAGGCGGCCGAGCTCGAGGACGTCCGCGCGGCCGAGAACGCGGCCCGCGACGACCAGGTACCGGACGACATCGTAGGCAACTACAACACGTTCTGGTTCGACCGGGGAGACTCGGTCATCGAGACCCGGCGCACGTCGCTGGTCATCGACCCGCCCGACGGCCGCATTCCGTCCCTGACCCCCGAGGCCGAGCAGAAGCGGGCGGCGATGGCCGAGGCGCGGGAGCACACCGGTCCCCACGAGCCTACCCCCGGCGGCTGGGTGGATGATCTCGGGCCGAACGGCCTGCAGGTGCGGTGCATCACCGGCTTCAATTCCGGGCCGCCCATGACCCCCGGCGCCTACAACAACAACGTCCAGATCTTTCAGACGCCCGACTCGGTGGTGCTCCTGAACGAGATGAACCACAACGTCCGCGTCGTGCCTCTCGACGGGCGGCCGCACATCGAGTTGCGGCAGTGGACCGGCGACTCGCGCGGCTACTGGGAGGGCGACGCGCTGGTGGTCGAGACCGTCGGCTTCATCCGCGAGACCAGCTTCATGCGGGGCGGCGCGAGCGCCGATCTGCGCCTGACCGAGCGCTTCACCCGCGTCTCGCCGCAGATCCTGATGTACGAGGCGACCATCGACGACCCGGCCACCTGGACGCGCCCCTGGAAGTACGAGGTGCCGATGCAGTGGAACCCGGAGCCGCTCTACGAGTACGCCTGCCACGAGGGCAACTACGCGATGGAGGTGATCCTCGCCGGGGCGCGGGCGGAGGAGGCCGAGGCGGAAGCGGCGGCGCGGTAGGCGCAGTCGACGCGGGTCGCGTGGTCGACGTGAAGTCGGCATGGCGCCGCGGTCGAGGCAATCGACTCCGTCGGCGCCGCCCGTTGACGAGGCAGTCGACTCGGTCGGCCGCCGCCATTGACAACGGCGCGCTGTAGGCGCAAAGTTTGCAGCAGGTAGTAGCACAGGAGGGAACTTTCCATGACATCCAGCGTCGGAACCCGGCTGTTCGGCTCCCTCGGCGTCGTCGTGCTCGCGGTGGTGGCCCTGTCGGCCGCGCCCGGGACGGCGCTCGCGCAGTCGGACGTCACGTTCACCAAGGACGTGCTTCCGATCTTTCAGGATTCCTGCCAGACGTGCCACCGCGAGGGCGCCATCGCGCCGATGTCGCTGATGACCTACGAGGAGACGCGGCCGTGGGCGCGCGCCATCCGCGAGAAGGTCGTCACGCGCACGATGCCGCCGTGGTACATCGACAAGAACATCGGCGTGCAGGGCTTTAAGTACGACCGCTCGTTGAACGACGAGCAGATCGCCACCGTCGCCGCCTGGGTCGACGCCGGCGCGCCGCGCGGCAACCCGGCCGATGCGCCGCCGCCGCGCGAGTTCGCCGACCGTGACCAGTGGCACATCGGCGAGCCCGACTGGATCGTGCCGATCCCCGAGCCGTTCCTCGTGCCGGCCGAAGGCGCCAACTGGTGGGGCGATTTCTACGCCGACTCGGGGCTGACCGAGGACGTCTGGATCAGCGCGGTCGAGACGAAGCCGTCGGCCGAGGGCTTCCCGGTGGTGCACCACGCGGTCACCCGCGTGCAGGAGACGCCCGAGGACACGGAGGGCGACTTCCTCAACGAGTACGCCCAGGGCAAGAACGGCGACATCTTCCCGCCGGGAACCGGGCGCCTCGTCAAGGCCGGCACCGTCATCCGCTTCAACATGCACTACGCGTCCATCGGCGAGGACCGGACCGACCGCACCAGCGTCGGCCTGACCTTCTACCCGGAGGGCGAGACGCCGAAGCACGAGGCGTTCTCGCGGGCGCTGGCGCAGAACTACGACCTCGACATCCCGCCGGGCGAGGACAACGTCCGCCACGACAGCTACCACAAGTTCGAGAACAACGTCCGGCTGACCGGCTTCCAGCCGCACCTGCACAACCGCGGCAAGCGCCAGTGCATCGAGGCCATCTACCCGGACGGGCAGACCGAGATGCTGAGTTGCGCGACGTGGGACTTCGGGTGGCACATCGTCTACAACTACGCGGACGACGTGCAGCCGCTGCTGCCGGCGGGCACGATGATGCACACCATCACGTGGCACGACAACTCGGCCGCCAACCGCTGGAATCCGGATCCGCGGAACTGGGCCGGGTTCGGGCAGCGCTCGAGCGACGACATGAGCTTCACGTGGACGAGCTACTACGAGCTCGACGACGATGAGTTCGCCGCCGCAGTGGCCGAGCGGGAGGCGATGAACGCCAACAACAACGACAACTGACGGAGTCGTCATCATGTCCAGGGGTGGTTTGCGTTTCGTGCTGCTGTGCGGCGCGGTCGGTCTGGCGTGTGTCGTGGCGAGCGACGCGCAGGCGCAGCTCAAGTTCGACAGGGGCCAGAACGTCGCGCCGGTCTTCGAGGGGTGGGAGCGGAACCCGGACGGGACCTTCAACATGGTCTTCGGGTACATGAACCGCAACTATCGGGAGATGCCGCACGTGCCGGTCGGCCCGGACAACTTCTTCGAGCCTGGGCCGGCCGACCGCGGTCAGCCGACCCGGTTCCACGTGCGGCGCCAGCAGTTCGTCTTCCGCGTGCAGGTGCCCGCCGACTGGGGCGACAAGGACCTGGTCTGGACCCTGACCGCCAACGGCCGGACCGACCAGGCGTACGGGTCGCTGTGGCGGGACTGGGAGCTCGACGACGGCGTCATCAAGGCGAACCGCGGGATGGGGGCCAACGGCTGGCCGGCCGACAACCAGTGGCCGTTCATCGAGGTGGAGCCCGGCACCGATCTGGAGGTGTCGCTGCCCGACATCCTGACGCTTACGGCGCGCGTGAGCGACGACGGGATACCCGGGCCGCGTCCGAAGCCGACGAGCCCGGAGCGGATCCAGTCGGAGAGGGAGCGTCGCGCGCGCCCGCACCCGATCAACCAGGCGGTGGTCAACGCGTTCGAGGCGGGGGAGACCGGGCTCGCGGTGACCTGGATCCACTACCGCGGGCCGGGCCGGGTGACCTTCGACCCGGCGGTCACGCACATCGAGGGCGGGCGCGGCGGCGAAGTGGTGACCACCGTCACCTTCTCCGAGCCGGGGGTCCACGTCCTGCGCGGCCACGCCGATGACACCATCAAGATCACGCCGATCGACGTGACGGTCACGGTCAACTGACCGACGCGCGTGGGAATCACTTTGGGGGCCATCCGCGGCGGTGCGATTCGGTCGCGCCGCTCCGGGTGGCCGTTTCTTTTTTTGGGTTCATTCGCGGGAGGAGAGACACGTGACGAAGCGTTCACGGATTCGTGCGGCGGCGGGCCTGCTGGCGGCGGCCGCGATGTTGGTCTTCGCGCCGTCCGGCGGCGCGCAACAGCCCGAGGACTGGCGGCCCGAACGGCTCGCCGACGGACAGCCGGACATCCAGGGGATGTGGAACAACACGCGCGCGATATTCACGCCGCTGGAGCTGGCGGAGGATCTGGCCGGGCGGGACGACATCTCCACCGAGGAGCTGCAGCAGCAAGCCGAGGCGCGCGGCAGCGGGCGCATCGAACGCTCGGAGTGGCGCGGCCACGAGAACAACCGCGGCGGCGTCGGCGGCTACGGGCTCTACTGGTTCGACTGGTACTTCGACAATCCGACCGACATCGGGCAGCCGTCGATCATCGTCGAGCCGGCGAACGGCCGGGTCCCCGAGTACACCGCCGACGCGAGCGAGCGGATCGCACTCAACATGGCCCAGCTCCACGACTCCTACGCGAACATGGAGACCGGTGATCGCTGCATCTCGCGCGGGGTGCTCGGCATGATGATGCCGACCGAGTACAACAACGGCACCCTCATCCTGCAGCCGCCCGGCTACGTCGTCTTCCACAGCGAGATGATCCACAACGCGCGCATCATCCCCGTTGAGGGCGCCGCGGAGGTCGACGAGAGCATCCGGCAGTGGGAAGGCGTCCCGCGGGGCCGCTGGGAGGGGAACACCCTGGTGATCGAGTCGACCAACTTCCGGGCGGTCCGGAACATGCGCGGCCCGAGCGCCGGCATCCGCTCGCGGCAGTCCGAGGCGCAGCATATCGTCGAGCGGCTCACCGTCGCCGGACCGGACCTGCTGCTGTACTCGGTCACCATGGACGACCCGGAGACCTACACGGGACCGTGGACCGCGGCGTTCCCCTACGACCGCGACGACAGCTACGTGCAGTTCGAGTACGCCTGCCACGAGGGCAACTACTCGGTCCCCAACGCGCTGGGGGGCGCGCGGAAGGAAGAGGCGGACGCGCAGCAGTGACGCTGCAGAAGGAATACGGTGCCAGTACGGCAAGGCAGTGCCAGTACGGCAAGGCAGTGCCAGTACGGCAAGCGTGGCGGCGGAAGAGAGGTGTGCCATGACGAAACGGATGCTCGCGCGGCTCGTGGTCGTTGCGTTCCTGGTGGCCCTGGCGGCTCCCGCCGCGGCCCAGTCGCCCGATGACGCCTGGACCGTGCCCCGCACTGCAGACGGTCACCCGGACCTGCAAGGTGTGTGGGCGAGCGACTCGGCGACGCCGCTGGAGCGGCCGGAAGAGCTGGCCGACACGCCGTTCCTCACCGACGAGGAGGTGGCGACGCTGGCTGAGCGCGCCGCGGCGCTGTTCAACGGCGAGACCGATGCGGCCTTCGGCGAGAGCGTGTTCCGCGCGGCGCTCGCCGACCGGACCGACTTCCAGTCCGGCGACGGCGTCACCGAGGAAAACCCGCAGGGTACGGGTAACTACAACCAGTTCTGGCTGATCGACCGCTGGTTCGACAGCCGGACGTCGCTCATCGAGGATCCGCCGAACGGGCGGATTCCCGAGATGACGGCGGAGGGCAAGCGCCGCGCCGAGGCGCGCGCCGCCGTCGAGCGCCCGCGCTTTCCGGCGGGGCCGGAGGACCTGGGGGCGGGCCTGCGCTGTTCGGGAGGCCGCGTGCCGATGACCGGGCGCGGCTACAACAGCAACTACCAGATCGTGCAGTCGGCCGATTCGGTCGCCATCCTGATGGAGATGATGCACGACACACGCATCATTCCCCTGGACGGGCGCCCGCACCTGCCGACCGGCCTGCGCAAGGACCTCGGAGACTCGCGCGGCCACTGGGATGGCGACACGCTGGTGGTCGAGACCACCAACTTCAAGCGCGACGTCAACTTCAGCGGTGCGACCAGGAATCTGCGACTGGTCGAGCGCTTCACCCGCGTCGCCGACGATGTGCTGCAGTACGAGTTCACGATGGACGACCCGACGATCTGGACACGCCCATGGACGGTGCGGCTCTTCATGCGCCCCGCCCCCGGCACCGGGCAGATCTACGAGTTCGCGTGCCACGAGGGCAACTACGCCATCGAGAATACGCTGCGGGGCGCGCGGCTGCAGGAGGCGGCAGAGGCGGGGGACGGTCAGTAGCATCGGCAGTCGGCAGCAGCCCGGCGGGGGCGCGGTCCCGCGCGCCACTGCCCATCCCGAAGCCCAGCGTGCGGGAACCGGGGGGGGCGTCGTAAGCTCCCCGCGACGCGCCCCTGGGCGTCCTTCTCGCTTGACGAGCGGACGCCGTGCGGATATTGTGGCCTCCAGTTGACCCGTCCGGGCTCAAGGTGTGCACCCATGAGCGCTCAGAACAGGGATGCGGTTCGGCGGCTGGTTCGCGAGGTCATGAGCAACGGCAACCTCGCGGCGGCGGAAGCCATCCTCTCGCCGAACCTGGTCGACCACATGCCGATTCTGGAGACCCCGGACCGCGCCGGGCTGCTGAAAGCGATGCTGGCGGCGCGCAGGGCGTTCTCCGGCGTGCGCTACAAGGTCATCGCGGAGATCTCGAACGAGCACTGGGTCGCCATGGCGGTGGAGGCGGACGGCGGTATCCACAAGGGCCCGTTCATGGGAATACCCCCGACGGGGAAGCCGGTGAAGTGGACGGAAACGCACCTGTGGAAGGTGATCGACGCGAAGATCGTCGAGCACTACGGCAACGTGAGCATGTTCGAGATTCACAAGGCGCTCGGATCCCACAACCTCGAATCGAAACTGCGGTGATCTCCGAGCTTCCGCGGCGCCGGCCGCCGGAAGCGCCGGGAAAGGCGGCACGATGATCAAGCGCGTAGAGGTCCAGTACCGGGGAATCTTCCAGAAGAACCTTGGCAAGTACATCGGCGGCGACATCGTGATGATCGCCAGCCGGATGGGCAGGGTCGCATTCTCGAACGGCCGCTACAGCGACGCCCCGGAGCGCAACGGGATTCCCTGCAAGTACTTCGCTTTCGTCTCGCCCGATCTCTCCGAAGAGGAGCTCGAGGCCGAGTGCGGCGCCAAGCTGGACATCGACGCCGCCGACGTCTCGCTCGTGGTCGACGACACGATGTCGAAGGGCGTCGAGCCGTGGGGGTGGCATGGCATCCGGCCGGTCAACGAGAAGGTCGGCCACAAGGGTTGCCTGCTCATGGTCACCCGGCGCGAGCACGACGACCTCGTCCGGTTCATGGCCAAGAAGGACTATCCCTATCGCCTCGCGCGGCTGGAGGGGGACGCGAGCCTGGCCGGGCTGTGGGTCGACAAGGACGACCTGACCCGGGAGCGGTGCCTGGGGGCCGTCGCCGCCGTGGATCCCGACGTGATCGGCATCGAGGCGGTGGAGGAGTACCTGCGCGAGAAGACCGGCGACGAGAACCGCGTGCGCGCGGCGCGCGAGGCCTACGAGGCCACGTTGCGGAAGAACAAGGTGATCAATGCCGGCGAGGGCATCGACTGGCCGCACGAGATCCCGGTGCTGCCCAAGTGGCACGAGTTCGAAGAAGGCGGCGTCGTGGTGCCGGCGGTCCCGCGGGGCTTCAAGCTGGGACCGCGCGGTCAGAACCGCAACGAGGGGTTCAAGCACGGCACCTCGAAGACCGAACGGCCGGTCGTGCGGTTCGACCTGTGCATCAAGTGCACGCTCTGCTGGGCAGACTGCCCGGACGAGTGTTTCGACCCGACCGACGACGAGCTGTACGACGTCAACTATGAAGTCTGCACCGGCTGTCACAAGTGCGCCGAGGTCTGTCCGGTGAAGGAATGCATCGTCATGGTCGACGAGCTGGAGTTCGAGAACACCGACAGCCCCTGGGAGCACCACAAGAAGGACCCGGCCGGCTACATCCAGTGGGCCGAGGAAAAGAAGGGCACGAAGCGCATCCGCTACCCCCATGTCACCGGCACGGGAGTCGAGATCAGCGAGGGGACGACCGTTCCGCCCAAGGCGTGAAGCCGTTGTCATGAAGGTCATGTAAGGAGGGCATCGTGACGGTCGCCGAACAAGTCAGAATCTGGGATCGCGAGGAACTGCTCACCGGCTGTCAGGCCGTTTCGCACGCGGTCAAGCTGTCCGACGTCGACGTGATCGCGGCGTATCCGATCCGGCCGTACACCGAGGTGATGGACATGCTGTCCAAGCTCATCGCGGACGGCAAGCTCGACGCCGAGTACATCATCGCGGACAGCGAGCATTCGCAGTTCGAGATCGTGAAGCACGCCAGCTCCGTCGGGGCGCGGGCGTTCGCCGGCAGCAGCGGTACGGGATGGATGTACGGCTTCGAAGCGCTGGTGGTCACCGCCACGGATCGGCTCCCGCCGCTGTTTCTGGTCGGCAATCGGGCGCTGGACGATCCGGGAGCGTTCGGGGTCGAGCACAACGACGCCATGTCGCTGCGGGACATGGGATGGCTGATGTGCTGGGCGAGCACGGCGCAGGAAGCGCTCGAGCATGTGTTCATCGGCTACCGCGTCGCCGAGGACAAGACGGTGCGCATGCCGATGGCCCTGGCCATGGACGGCGCGTTCCTGACCCACTCCCAGCACATGGTGAAGGTGCCGACCGAGGAATCGGTCAAGCGCTTCCTGCCGCCGTTCGATCTCGGCGAGCGGAGGCTCCACCCGGACAAGCCGGTCTCCATCGCGCCGCAGGTCAACGAAGACTGGGTGATGGAGTTGCGGCGCCAGAACTGGGAGGCGGCCCGCCGGGCGCGCGGAGTCATCAAGCAGGCCTACGAGGAGTTCAACGAGATCTTCGGCCAGCGCTACGATAATCCCTACTTCTCCGAGTTCATGACGGACGACGCCGAGGCGGTGCTGATCGGTATCGGCGCGGTGGCCATGCCGACCCGGACGGCGTGCCGGCGGATGCGGGAGCAGGGACACAAGGTCGGCTACGTCAACCTGCGCTGGTTCCGGCCGTTCCCCACCGAAGAGCTTCGGGCGTGCCTGGGGCGGTTCAAGGGCGTGGCCGTCATCGATCGGGACTTCGCCCACGGGTCGCCCGACAACGGCGGCATCCTCATGCACGAGGTCCGATCCTGCCTCTATCCGTTGCGCGAACGCCCGAACGTGATCAACTTCATGGGTGGACTCGGGGGACGCGACATCTCGATCGAGGAGTGCATCAAGATGTACGAAGCCGCGCTGGCCGCCGGCCGCGGGGACGTGCCTGAGGAACTCGTGACATGGACCGGGCTGCGGGAATGATTTTCACCCTGCGTGCAGAGGCTGGAGTGGCCGCGGACGCTTAGGGAAGGATGACTGACATGGCAATGCAACTGCCGGTAATCGATTACGAGCACATCAAGAAAGCCAAGGACGCCCCGCTCGAGGAGTTCTACACCTCGGGCCACCGCACGTGCCAGGGTTGCGAGTCGGCCCTGGTCATGCGCGACTTCGCCAAGGCTTCCGGCCCCCGCACCATCGCGACCGGGGCGACCGGATGCATGTACGTGGCGAACACCAGCTACCAGACCACTCCGTGGATCATCCCGTGGATGCACACGCAGCTCGGCGCGGGCGGATCGTCGGCGGTCGGTATGGCCGCGGGCCTGCGGGCCCTGATGCGCAAGGGGAAGATCCCCAAGGAGAAGATCAACGTCATCAACTTCAGCGGCGATCTCGGCGGGGCCGACATGGGCCTGTCGGGGGTTTCCGGCGCGCTGCAGACCGACTACGACCTCCTGATCATCCTCTACGACAACGAGTCGGCCGCCAACACCGACATCCAGGCCACGGGCCTGACCACCTACGGCGCGCAGACGACGTTCACGCCGCCCGGCAGCGTCCGCCGGATCATGCAGGCCCGCTGGAAGAAGAACGTGGCGCCGATGCTCGCGGTCGGACATCCGACCTGCCGGTACGTCGCCACCGCCAGCGCGACCTTCCCCGCGCTGGACTTCATGAACAAGACCCGCAAGGCGCTCAACACGGGCGGTCCGACCTTCATCCACACGTTCGACCCCTGTCCGAAGGGCTGGGACTTCCATCCCGGCTATTCGCGCGAGCTGGGCGAGCTGGGCATCCGTTCGGGGATCTTCCCCCTCTACGAGATCCTGGACGGCAAGGTCAAGTACACCTACGACCCGCACAAGAAGGGGCGCATCCCCGTCCGCGACTACTTGGTCAAGCAGGGGCGCTTCGCCCACCTGATCGACGAGGACATCGACTACATCCAGGGCATGGTGGATACGATGTGGGAGGAATGGGAGCTTCCCGGCATCGCCCCGATCAAGAGCGGCCTGGAGATGGCCAACGCATAGCCGGCGAGAAGCTCGATCAGCGTTTGGTTCGGGTGTGCGGGCTCATCCGCCCGCACACCCGGCCAGCGCCCATCCGGCCAGAGTCAGGCCGCGGCCCTCGCCTCCGCCGCCCGGTCCGGCTGCTCCCGGTGCGTGAAGAAAACCGCGAACAGCACTAGCACGACCGCGGCCCAGACCGCGGGGACGAGCCAGATCGATTCCCACTGATGGGGAACGCCGTCGCCCGCCACGACGTAGGCGTCGACGACACGTCCGGAGAACCAGCTCCCGATGAAGCCGCCGACCCCGAGGGTCACGAAGGCGATGAACCCCTGCGCGGCGGCGCGCAGGTCCTTGGGGGCCTTGGTGTCCACGTAGATCTGCCCGGTGACGAAGAAGAAGTCGTAGCAGACGCCGTGCAGCAGGATGCCGGCGTAGAGCATCCAGACGGCCGGTCCGGGGTCGCCGTAGGCGAAGAGCACGTAGCGCGCCGCCCAAGCGAGCATCCCAACGAGCAGCAGCCGCTTCACGCCCAGGCGGATCAGGAACCAGGGCATCAGCACCATGAAGCCGATCTCCGACATCTGACCGAGGGTCATCTTGCCGGCCGCGTTCTCGACCCCGATCTCGTTGAGGAACGGGTTGGCGAACGCGTAGTAGAACTGCAGCGGGATGCAGACCAGGAACGAGCCGATCACGAAGACGGCGAACGAGCGTTCGCGCAGCAGCCGCAGGGCGTCCAGGCCCAACGCGTCGCGCGCCGTCACTCTGGTGGCGGTCTTCGCCGGCGGCGTGTGGGGCAGCGCGAGACAGAAGACGCCCAGCACGACCGACGCGGCAGCGGCGATCTGAAGCGGGCGTTCGGTATCTTCGAGCTGCAGGAAGCCGACGGCGAGACCGGCGACGATCCAGCCGATGGTGCCGAGCACGCGGACGGCGGGGAACTGCTGGCCGGGGTTCGACATCTGCCGGAACGAGATGGAGTTGGTGAGCGCCAGCGTCGGCATGTAGCAGAGCGCGTAGACAAGCAGGACCGCGTAGAATGCGCCGAACGACGCCTGCAGCGACACCGCGAACAGGATGACGCCGCCCACCGCGTGGAGCGCGGCGAGGAGCCGCTCGGTCGCGAAGAAACGGTCCGCCACCATCCCTATAAAAAACGGGGAGACCATCGCCGCGACCGCCGTCGTCCCGAAGACGAGGCCGATCTGCTCGCCCTGGAACTCCAGCGGGCCGCCCAGATAGGTGCCGAGCGGCACGGACCATGCCCCCCAGACGAAGTACTGGAGAAACATCATTGCCGAGAGCTTGAGGCGGACGGCTGGCGTCATCGGCTCTTACTGCCCGATCGCGACGAGCTTCCGCTCACGATCCGCTGCGAAATGCAGACAGGCATGGATGTCATCCCGAGTCAGGTCCGGAAAATCCTGGAGGATTTCCTGTTCGGACATACCCGATGCCAGATGCTCCAGAACGTCGTACACGGTGATCCTCATTCCCCGGATGCACGGTTTGCCGCCCCGCTTGCCCGGTTCGATGGATATTCCATCCCGATAGTTCTTCGCCACTGGCGCTTCCCGAGACGCTCAGTCGATCTCCCGGATCAGGATGTTGCGGAACCGGACGGGATCGCCGTGGTCCTGGATCGCGATGTGCCCGCGCGGGACACGTCCGTAGCGCGGCAGCGGAGCGAACTTGCTCGCCTCCACCCGCTCCTGCCAGTCGGTGTCGCCGAGCCGGTAGGTGAGCAGGTGCAGGCCGTTCATCCAGTGCTCGACGCGGCCGTCGTCGACGATCAGCCGTGACGTGTTCCATTCGCCGACCGGTCGGGTGACGTCCGCCGACGGCGGGTGGACCGCGTAGTTGCTGCCGGCCGAGGTGATCGGCGCCTGGCCGTCACGGTGGCCGGCGTTGTGCAGGATCTGGAACTCGGGGCCGCTGTGCCAGACCGGGCCGTCGACTTCCTCGGTGACGCCGAAGAACACGCCGCTGTTGCCGCCTTCCTCGACCTGCCACTCGAAGCGCAGCTCGAAGTTCTCGAACTGGTCGACGGTGATGATGTCGCCCCCGCGGTCGACCCGCGCCAGCGCGCCGTCGACCACCTGCCAACCGTCCGGCAGCGCGTCTCGCTTGTAGCCGCGCCAGGCCGCCGCGGTCGTCCCGTCGAACAGAACGCGCCACTGCTCAGCGGACCTGCTGCCGGGGTCGCCCATGGCCCAGACGATGCCGTTGACGACGAGGCGCTGGAACCGCTCGTCCTGCCACACCGCGTCCTCGTGGCCGAGCGCCGTGTAGAACATGCGGCCGTCGCCGTAGTCCCGGGTCCAGGCGAGCGCGAAGTCGCCGTCGGTGCGCTTGACGCCTTCCTTTTGCGCGTCGACCGAGTCGGTGTCGAGGCTGAGAAGCACGTCGACCCGCGCGCGCTCCCAGTCCTTGAACTGGTAGATCTCGTCGCTGATGCGGAAGCTCGCGCCGAGGTGGCGCGTCGCGGGGTGGTCGAGGTCCTCGACCCGGATCTCCACTTCCTGCCGCCACGGGTGGTTGTCGAAGTAGCCGCCGATGAGCTCGCCGTACGCCGGCCACTCGTAGAAGGTATCCGTCGCGCTGTGAACGCCGATGAAGCCGCCGCCCCCGCGGATGAAGTCGAGGAACGCCTCCTTCTGGTCCGCGTCGAGCGGCAGCTCGCCGGTGGTGTAGAAGACCACCGCGTCGTAGCGGGCCAGCACCTCCGCGGTCAGGATGGATGCGTCGTGCGTGATGTCGACGTCGAACGCGTCGTGCTCGCGGCCGATGGTGGGGAGGACCTGTTCGGAGAGCGGCACCACCGGGTGCGCGAAGCCGGCCGACTGGGTGACGTAGAGCACCCGCGGCAGCGTCTGCGCGGCCGCCGGGGAGACGATCCCCATCAGTAGCAGCGACGCCAGAAGCGCTCCTGCGAGGCGTTCCCCGCCGAGAGTGCCGCGCCGATCATCCGCCGCGCGGCGTTCGGCCTCGTGTATTGCATGTGTCGTCGAGTCCAGTTTCTTCATCGGTCTCACTCGCGTGCCGCACCCGGTCATCGGGCATGCCTTTCCGGTCTTCCGAGCCTCTTGCGTTGCAGCGCCGGCGCGCGGGCTCCGCCATCACGCGCCCAGCACGTCCCTGCAGTATTCCAGACAGCGGCCGATCTCGGTGACCGTGTCGTCGCCCGGGTACTCGTACTCGATGTTCGCCGGGATGTTCCAGCCTTCGTCGCGCAGCAGCAGCAGCGTCTCGCGGATCGGGGTGTCGCCCTCGCCCCACGGCGTGTGGGGACCGTCGTTCCGCTCGCGGTCCTTCAGGTGGATAGTGACTATCCGCTGGTAGTTCGCTTTCAGGTAGGCGATCGGATCATGGTTGGCCGCCACCATGTGGCCGATGTCCAGGTTGACCGCGATCGGCGCCCTCCCGCCCATCTCGATGGCCCGTGCGAAGTCGGCCGGGCTGGAGAACTCGTTCGGGTCGACGCGCGAGTGATTGTGCATCGCCACCGGGATGCCGTACCGATCGGCGTAACGGGCGATGCGGGGCACGCTGTTCATGTGCGCCGACGCGGTAATGGCCGGCGCCCCCAGCATCTGCGCCATCTCGAAGCCGCGGTCGATCTCCGCGTCCGAGAAGTGGTCCTTGAAGCTGAGGTTGTAGGAGTTGATCTCGATGCCGGCGTCCTCGAACTGCCAGCGGATCTCCTCGAAGTAGTCGAGGGGGATGGTCGTGCGCCAGCGCCGCAGCCGCTCCCGGTTCTCGGGGCGGCGCAGCTCGGCCGGCTCGACGTGCCCCTCCCACAGCTCGCAGCTCGTGATGCCGACCTGCTGCATCGCGGCGATGCCCGCGTCGAGGCTCAGGTCGCGGAAGCTGTAGCTCTGCAGGCCGATGAGCACGCCCGCGAACCGCGACTCGGACTGCGCGGACACCGCCCGACGAGCGGTTCCGGGCAGGATGCCGGCCGCGGCCGCCGCGACGCCGCCGAGCGTCAGCCTGTGCCATTCCCGTCGTGTGAGCTGCGCCATCGGTAACCTCCGCTGCCCGAACCTGCCCATTCTACGACCTCGCGGCGCAGAAACGCAGCGAAGCGGCGTTCTGCGACGCAAGATCGCGCGAGCGGCAGGCGCGCCAGCCGGTGCGGCTGGCACACGCTCGCGACCGCCTCCCAGCCCCGAGGCCCGACGCACCCATGCTGGCGGCCTGCTGTCGCCGGAACGCGTTGGGTCAGCCGGCGGCTCGGCGCGCCGTCGGCCGATGGTCATGGATTGATCGGGGCGTCGGCGAGCTTGACCATCGCCTTGCCGATGTTGGCGCCGCGGAAGAGCCCGAGGAAGGCCTGCGGAATGTTCTCGAAACCCTCGTGGACGTGTTCGCAGGACTTGAGGGTGCCGGTGGCCAGCCAGGCGGAGAGCTGGCGGCGTGCCTCCTTGTAGCGCGGAGAGTAGTCGGGAGCCAGGAACCCTTCCATCCGAACGCGGCGTGTAACCAGGTGGACCAGGTTCGTGGGACCCGTCGGCGTGCCGTCACGGTCGTAGTCGGAGATCGCGCCGCACAGGGCGACGCGTCCCCAGGTGGCCATGTGGTCGAGCACGATCTCGAGCGTCCGTCCGCCGACGTTGTCGAAATAGACGTTGACGCCGTTCGGGCAGAGCTCCTTCAGCCGCGCGTCCAGATCCTCCGACTTGTAGTCGATGGCGGCGTCGACCTCGATCGCGTCCGTCAGCCAGCGGCGTTTTTCCAGCCCGCCGGCAATCCCGAGGACGCGGCACCCGCGGATCCTGGCGATCTGCGCCGCGATCGAGCCGGTTGCCCCGGCAGCGCCCGACACGAGCACCGTCTCGCCTTCCCGCGGCCTGGCGATGTCGAGCATGCCGAAGTACGCGGTCATTCCGCTGTTGCCGAGCACGCCGAGATAGCGCGGAAGCGGATGCACACGCTTGAATCTGGAGACCGGAACCCGGGTGGTCCCGTCGCTCGCACAGTAGTCCTGCCAGCCCATGAGTCCCGATACGTAGTCGCCGACCGCGAACTCCGGATGGCGCGACTCGACCACTTGCCCGAGAGCCGCACCGCACATCACCGATCCGATCGGGAGGGGTGCGTGGTACTCCGGCGGGACCCTCATCTGGCCCCGCGTCACGAAGAGGGCGTCCAGGTACAGATCGATGGCCTGGGACAGGTACTCCGGCGAGCGCGTCAGCCAGCCGCGCAACCCGGGATCGACGGACACGTAGAGCGTGCGCACCAGGAACTGGCCGTTGTCGATCGTCGGACACGGCGCCTCGTGATAGGAGAAGTCCGTCTCGGCCACCGTGCCGCGCGGGCGGGATGCGAGCAGCCACTGGCGGTTGATTTCGGCGGGCACGGAATTCAGTCTCCGACTGCACCGACTGGGGCGATAATACGCGATTGGTACGTCTGCGCTTCAGCGCGGACGTACCGTGCGGCCGGCCGGTCGGATGTCTCCCGGCGGCTCGGTACGACTGTGGCATGTTGGGAAGGGCGGCCCGGCTTCGTGCTGCGCCGGTGTTGCTTCTCGCAATACTTGCACGAAAGGACGGACGATTCATGGCGCGTCAGGTCACGCTGTTCACCGGCCAGTGGGCCGATCTCCCGCTGTCCGACCTCGCCGCGAAGGCGGCGGATTTCGGATATGACGGACTGGAGCTCGCCTGCTGGGGCGATCATCTCGATGTCGACCGCGCGGCGACGGATCCCGGCTACTGCGCCCAGCGCAAGGAGCTGTTGGCGGCGGAGAACCTCGGCTGCTGGGCGATCTCGCATCACCTGGCCGGCCAGCTCGTCTGCGATCCGAACGACGAGCGCTCGGACGCCTTCGCCCCGGACGACCTCGCGGGCGATCCCGAGGCGAAACGGGCCTGGGCGGTCGAGACGATGAAGAACGCCGCGCGCGCGGCGCGCAATCTCGGCGTTCCGGTGGTCTGCGGCTTCACGGGGTCTTCCATCTGGCACCTGCTGTACTCCTTCCCGCCGGTCAGTCCGCAGGCCATCGAGGCCGGCTTCGAGCGCTTCGCCGAGCTGTGGCACCCGATCCTCGACGTGTACGAGGAAAACGGGGTGAAGTTCGCCCTCGAGGTCCATCCGACCGAGATCGCGTTCGACATCGTCACCGCGGCGCGTGCCCTGGACGCGATCGGACGGCGCGACGCGTTCGGCTTCAACTTCGATCCGAGCCACCTGAAGTGGCAGGGCATCGATCCGGTGCGCTTCATCGAGGAGTTTCCGGACCGCATCTATCACGTGCACATGAAGGATGCCGCGGTCACCCTGGACGGCCGCAGCGGCATCCTCTCGTCGCATCTCGGGTTCGGCGAGCCGGGACGCGGATGGGACTTCCGCTCGGTGGGCCGCGGCGACGTTGATTTCGAGGCGATCATCCGCGTCCTGAACCGCATCGGGTACACCGGGCCGCTGTCGGTCGAGTGGGAGGATTCGGGCATGGACCGCGAGCACGGCGCCCGCGAGTCGTGCGAGTTCGTCAAGGGCATCGATTTCGCGCCGTCGAACCTGGCCTTCGACGCGGCGTTCGAGAGCTAAATGTCTGCTTCGCGGCATGGTGTCGACGCAGACCAGGAGTCTGCGTGTCAGGAATGGTGCTGACGCAGACGACGCTGGAAAACAGGGGCAGACGATGGCGACTCTGGACCGCACACTGAAGATGGGGATGGTGGGAGGCGGTCCGGGCGCCTTCATCGGGGACGTGCACCGGCGCGCGGCGCTGCTGGACGGTGGTGTCGAGCTGGTCGCCGGCGCGTTCGCGTCCGACCGGGCGCGGTCGCACGAGAAGGGGCGCGAGCTGCTCCTTGATCCGGCGCGCGTCTACGGGTCGCTGGACGAGATGATCGAGCGCGAGTCGGCGCTGCGGGCGGGGGAGCGGGTCGACTTCGTCTCCATCGTCACCCCGAACCACCTGCACTTCCCGATGGCGAGCGCGTTGCTGGAGGCGGGCATCCACGTCGTCTGCGACAAGCCGATGACGTTCGACGTCGGCGAGGCCCGACATCTCAAGGAGATCGTCGAACGGTCGGGCTGCGTGTTCGCGCTGACTCACAACTACACCGGTTACCCGATGGTGAAGCTGGCCCGCGACCTTGTGCGCAAGGGCGAGCTCGGGCGGGTACGGAAGATCGTCGCGGAGTACCCGCAAGGATGGCTCGCCACGCCGCTCGAGCGGACCGGCATGAAGCAGGCCGACTGGCGTACGGACCCGGCGCGGAGCGGCGCGGCCGGCTGCGTGGGCGACATCGGCACGCACGCCGAGAACCTGGCGGAGTACGTCACCGGCCTGCGCATCACGGAGCTCGCCGCCGATCTGACGACGTTCGTGGACGGCCGGCGGCTCGACGACGACGGCAACGTCCTGGTCCGCTTCGAAGGCGGCGCGCGCGGGGTCCTGTTCGCCAGCCAGGTGTCGGTCGGCGAGGAGAACGGGCTCGCCATCCGCGTCTACGGCGAGCGCCGCGGGCTCCGCTGGCGGCAGGAGACGCCGAACACGCTGCAGCTCACGTCGCTCGACGGTCCCGAGGAAACCTGGAGCCGCGGCAACGGCTACATCGGTGAGACGAGCCCGGCCGCGGCGCGCGCAACGCGGCTGCCGGCGGGACACCCGGAGGCGTTTTTCGAGGCGTTCGCGAGCATCTACGCCAACGCCTGCGACACCATCCGCGCCCGTATCCTGGGCCAGGAGCCCGACCCGCTCGCCCTCGACTTCCCGACCGTCGACGACGGCCTGCGCGGCATGCTGTTCATCGAGACGGTGGTCGCCAGCGCGCGGTCGGCGGAGAAGTGGACCCCGATGCCGGAGGGATAGGTCATGACGGTTCCGAATCCGCACATCAAGTTCACCTACGAAGACTACGTGAACACGCCGGAAGACAAGCGCTACGAGCTGCTGGACGGAGAATTGCTCATGACGCCGGCGCCCGCGGAGATTCATCAGCGCATCTCTATTCTGCTCGGCTGGAAATTGCTCCAGTTCGTTACCGAGAACGGCTTCGGGCGGGTCTATCAGGCTCCCTTCGACGTGGTGCTGTCGGATATGGACGTCGTGCAGCCCGATCTGCTGTTCATCTCCAACGCGCGCGCGCACATCGTCACTGCCGCCAACGTGCAGGGAGCGCCGGACCTTGTCGTCGAGATACTGTCTCCCTCCACCGCCGAACGCGACCGAACGCTGAAGCGCAGGCTGTACGCCAGGCACGGCGTCAGCGAGTACTGGATCGTCGACACGGAGGCAAGGAGCGTAGAGGTCTTGCTGCTCCGCGAAGGTGGATTCGAGGTAGCGGGCACGTACGGCGAGGGCGACACCTTGACGTCGCCCACCTTACGAGGCTTCGAATTGAGCGTAGACGACATTTTCGGGGACTGAGGCCGGCCTTGAGCGATGTCCGGTCGGCGCTGCGCTTCTTGTTGAAGAAGCCGGGTTGGACCGTGGCGGCGGTGCTGACCGTCGCCATCGGCATCGCCGGGTCGACGCTGGCGTTCAGTCTCGTGGACCGGGCGCTGTGGCGGCCCCTCGGCTTCGACGACGGTGGCGAGCTCGTTACCCTCTACGCGCGCAGCGCCGGTGAGTACTCCACGATCGCCTGGCCGGACTACGCCGCCCTCCGCGACGTCCTGCACGACGACGGCGAGGGCCCCGCGGATCTTGCGGCGTTCGTGCGCACCTGATGGCGGCGGCGGGTCTGCTGGTGGGTTGCGCGAACCTGGCGACGCTGCTCGTGTCGCGTGGTGTCGAGCGGCGCCGCGAGCTGGCCATCCGTCGGGCGCTCGGGGCGGGTGCTCTCGATCTGGCGCGGCGCGTCGGTGTCGAGGTGACGCTGCTGGTGGCGGTCGGCGGAACAGTGGCGATCGTACTGGTGTACGCGTTGAGTCCGCTGGTGCCGCTGCTGCCGCTCGGGGTGCCCCACGAGCTCGATCTCAGCCCCGATCGCCGGGTGCTAGGCTTCGGCGTCGCCGCCGCGGCGCTGGCCGCGGTTCTGTTCGCGGCGAGCTCCACGTTCACGACTCGCCGGTTGCCGGGCCGGTGTCGGTGGCCACCGCGGGTACCGGCCGGTGAGTCGGGGCTACTTCGGGACGCTCGGCATCCCGCTGTTCGCCGGCCGCGACTTCGAGGCGGCCGAGGAGCCGGGAGCGGCGGTCGCGGTCGTGAACCGGACGCTGGCGGAGCGCTACTGGCCGGGGATGAACCCGATCGGGCGCAGCTTGCGACTCGCCGCGGAGGACGAACCGCGGCGCATCGTGGGAGTCGCGGGTGACGCCGCCCGGCGCGACGTCCGTTCGGCCCCGTATGCCATGGTCTACGTTCCACACGCGCAGGATCCGTCGAGCTGGACGCAGGTGAACCTGCGGACGCGGGCGGACCCCGGGGCGGGTCTGCTCGCGCTCCGCGAGCATCTGCGCGCGCTCGCTCCGGGTGCGGCCGTCTCGGCCGCCCGCAGCTTTGCCGAGCTGCGTGCGGACGCGACCCGGGACGCGCGGCTGCAGGCCGGCCTGGCGTCGGGGCTCGCGGCGGTCGCGGTGGTGCTTGCGCTGATCGGCCTCTACGGCCTGATGGCGTACGTCGTCGGCCGGCGCCAACGGGAGATCGGGATACGCGCGGCCCTGGGCGCCACTCCCGCTTCCATCGTCCGCCTGGTGCTGCGGCAGGCCGAGCGGCTCGCGGGTACCGGTCTCCTGATCGGGCTCGCTCTGAGTGCCGCGGCCACGGGCGGGCTGGCCAGCCTGCTGTACGAGACGGAACCCCGCGATCCGCTGACGCTGGCCGGCGCGACCGTCGCCCTCGGCCTGGCCGCGATGCTGGCGGCGTTCGGTCCGGCCCGCCGCGCGGCGCGGGTGGATCCGGCGACAGTGCTGCGCGCGGAGTGACCGGCCCGGCGTCCGTTCCGGTTGGGCGCTTTGCGACCGCGCGGCCGTTGCCGTACGATGCCAGTATGGCGCTGATGCTGTCGAAGACCTACGACGCATTCAAGGCCGCTGGCGCGCCGGACGACAAGGCCCGGGAGGCAGCCGAGGAAATCGCGGGCTTCGAAGACCGGCTTTCGAACATCGAGTCCGACGTGAAGCTCCTCACGTGGATCGGCGGGTTCCATGTCGCCTTGTCCATGGCCATCCTCGCGCTGCTCCTGCGTCTGGTGGCTTCCTGAATGCGGCCGCCGCGAGCCGCCGTGCAGGCGACTCGCGGCCTGGGTGCAACGCGCACCGACTACCCTCACCGCGACTGGTTCAGCGCGTCCGCTCCAGGAACTGCAGCAGCTCGCTGTCGGTCCCCAGAATGAACAGCGTCGACGGATCCATGGTCGCCTCGTAGGTCTCCAGCGACTTCGTGAACGCGTAGAACTCGCCGTCGCGGTTGTAGGCCTCCGCGTAGATGCTGGTGGCGTTGGCGTCGGCCTCGCCGCGCAGCTCCTCGGCCCGCCGGTAGGCCTCGGACTGGATCTGGGCCAGCTCACGCTCCCGCTCGCCGTGGATGCGGGCCGATTCGCCTTGTCCCTCCGACCGGAACTCCTCGGCGATGCGCTGCCGCTCGGCGATCATGCGCGCGAACACATCCTGCTGCACCTCCTCGACGTAGTTGATCCGCTTGAAGCGCAGGTCGAGCAGCTCGATGCCGAGGTCGGCGGTGCGGCCGGCCGCGGTCTCCAGAATCTGCCGGGTGACTTCCCGCCGGCCGCGGGCGATCTCCTCAAGAATGGCCGCTTCCTCCTCGGACTCGATCAGCACGTCCTGCGGATCGCGGTTGGTGCTGCGCACGAGCTCGATCAGGTCGTGGCGGGCCACCGCGTTGCGCGTTTCGCCGTCGAGGATGTCGTCGAGCCGCGACTGCGCGCCGCGCTCGTCGCGCAGCCGCTGGAAGAACAGCAGCGGATCGACGATGCGCCAGCGGGCGTAGGTGTCGACCCAGATGAAGCGCTTGTCGCGGGTCGGCACCTGGTTGGGGTTGCCGTCCCATTCCAGGAATCGCTTCTCGAAGACGTTGGTCCGCTGGATGAAGGGGATCTTGAAGTGCAGTCCGGGAGAGACGACCGGGTCGCCGACCGGTTCGCCGAACTGGGTGATGATGATCTGCTCGGTCTCGCTCACCGTGTAGGCGGCCTGGCCGGCGATCACGAGGGCGACGAAGACGATCACGAGAGACAGTCTGCTCTTGCTCATTGTCCACCTCCGGCTCCCACGGGCGTCGTGTTCTCGGGCGCGCGGCGCGGCGCCGTGCCGTCGAGCGACAGCAGCGGCAGCACCCCGGTTGCGTCCTCGTCGACGTAGAGCTTCCGGCCCACCCGCGGCAGGATGCGCTGCATCGTCTCCAGGTACAGCCGGCGCCGCGTAACCTCGGGAGCCTGGCGGTAGGCCGATTCGACCGCCGCGAAGCGGGTCGCCTCGCCCTGGGCCCGGTTGACCCGGTCGAGCGCGTAGCCCTCGGCCTGCAACACGGTCTGCTCGGCCTCGCCCCGCGCACGCGGAATCACGCGGTTGTACTCGGCCCGCGCCTCGTTGATCATCCGGTCGCGCTGCTGCTGGGCCTGGTTGACCTCGTCCCAGGAAGGCTTGACCGGGTCCGGCGGATTGACGTCCTGCAGCACCACCTGGTCGATGGTGATGCCCATCTCGTACTGGTTCGCCAGGTCTTGCAGCCGCTCCTCGACGCGGGATTCAATCTCCTGGCGCCCGACGGTCAGCACCTCGGTGACCGTCCGGTCGCCGACCACCTCGCGCATGATCGCCTCGTTCATCGCCCGGAACGTGTCTTCGAGGTTGCGTACCTTGAAAAGGTAGAGGTACGGGTCGGCGACCCGGTACTGGACGATCCACTCGACGACTGCCACGTTGAGGTCGCCCGTCAGCATCACGGACTCCTCGGTGGCGTCGCGGTCGAAGGCGGCGTACTGCGTGCGGATGCCCGGCTCCATCGTCCGGAAGCCGAACTCCTGCTTGAGCTGGCGCTGCACCGGCACCTTGAGCACCGTCTCCGCGAACGGAATCTTGGCGCGCAGGCCCGGGTCGGTGGCGCGCACGTAGCGGCCGAACCGGAGCACCACGCCGACTTCCTCCGGCTGCACCTGGTAGAGCGCGCCGAAGGCGACGACGGCCGCCACGATCAGGCCGACGGCCGCCGTGGCGGCGCCCCGCGGGAAGCGCGGCAGGCGCACCCGCGAGACGTCGATGGGGATGTTGGGTACTTGGTCCATATGCGGTCTCCTTGTGACAAGCGGCGCAGCGAGCGGCCGCGACGAGGGGCGGCGGCTGCGCCGCACGAAGGACGGCGCGAGACGGGCACCCGGTCGCGCCGCCCGGCGCGACTCAAGCACCCATCTACAGTGTGACGCAAAAGGCGGTCGGGCGGGTTCCCGAAATCGGTGTCGCCGGCGGGAGTCACCGCGGGTTGACGGCTGCCCGACGCCTCGCTCGAGTCCCCCGGTAGTTATCGGAACCGAGGAGACCCACCATGACCGCAACGCCGTTAGGAGATGTCGCAGGTCCGAACCCACGACGTCTCGTTGGGTAGATAATAATGGTAGTATATATCTACCTAGTTTAACGCTGGGGGAGAGGAGAACGCGACCCATGGTTCCACACGAACCAATTGCCCCGGCCGCAGTGCGGCTGGTAGTGGACGGGGACGCAACGAAGTCGGACAAGATTCGCGAGTTGCACCGGCTCGGCATGCGGACGGCGGACATCGCGCGATCACTCGATATCCGTTATCAGTTTGCGCGCAACGTGTTGCAGCGCGACGAGCAACGCGCTGCGCCATCGTCTCTGCTCACGGCGGTCGAGCGCAGTCGGGTGACGGCGCTCACCCGCGGGCTTCGCACCAAGGCGGCCCGCATCCGAGCTCTGGCGACTGCCGGCTTCGACCGGTCCCAGATCGCGAACGCGCTTGGCCTGGGCTATCAGCATGTCTACAACGTGCTGTCGGCCGATGCCAGGCGAACTGGCCGCCTTCCGGACGGTGGCCCCGAGACGGCACGCGCGCCTGCGGTCGCGTACCCGAATCCGGATGCCGCGCAAGGCGGGCCGCACCATGACCCGCCGGGCCCGGACCCGGTCCGGTCGATAGTCGAAGCTGGTGGGCGTGTCCATGTGCCGGCAGCCTTTCTCGAAGCGCTCGGCGTCTCGGAGGGCGATTCGGTCGTGCTGAGCCTGGAGGGGGACGAGGTACGACTCTACGGGCAGGACGCCGCTGTCCGGCGGGTACAGCGCCTGGTGGCGCGGTACGTGCCGGCCGACGTAAGTCTGGTCGACGAGCTCATCTCCGAACGGCGGCGGGAGGCCGCGCGCGAGTCCGACGATGGCTGATTGCGTAATGGATGCGTCCGCGATCCTCGCGCTCGTCAGGAGTGAGCCGGGCGCAGACGTCGTACGCTTCCGAATACCGCCCTCGGTCGTATCCACGGTGAACGTGGCGGAAGTCGGTACGAAGCTCGTCGATTGGGGCATGTCAAGCGCCGGACTGCGAAGCGTCATCCTGAATCTGGGATTCGATGTGCGGCCATTCGACGCGGATCAGGCCGTGGCGGCGGCTGCGCTGCGGGTCGCCACGCGCAGCCACGGGCTGTCTCTCGGCGACCGCGCCTGTCTGGCGCTGGCGCAGTCCACCGGATTGCCGGTGCTGACCGCCGACCGGGCGTGGCGCGGCGTCGGACTGGATGTTGAGATCGAAGTGATCCGAGGGTGAGCATCTGTTGGCTCAGTTTCGCTCCGACCCCACCACAAGCACGTGCCAGCCGAGTGATCTCGTTCCCGAAGCCCGACATCGAAGAGGCCATAGGAGAGGCCGGCCAGATCGAGCTGTGAACAAGCTCACGTTTCCCCTCGCGCCGGGTTCTTGTCCTCGAACTCGCACAGGTCCTCGATCACGCACGCCCCGCAGCGGGGCCGGCGCGCGGTACAGACGTAGCGGCCGTGCAGGATCAGCCAGTGGTGGGCGCCGCGCTTGAAGTCGTCCGGGACCGAGGCCAACAGCGCGTCCTCCACCTTGCGGGGCGTCTTGCCGGGGGCGATGCCGGTGCGGTTGCACACCCGGAAGATATGCGTGTCCACGGCAATGGTCGGCTCGCCGAACGCAGTGTTCAGCACCACGTTGGCGGTCTTGCGGCCGACGCCGGGCAGCGCCTCGAGCGCCTCCCGCCGGCGGGGCACCTCGCCGCCGTGGTCGTCGAGGAGGATACGGCAGGTCTTCAGGATGTTCTCGGCCTTCGTGTTGAACAAGCCGATGGTTCTGATGAAGTCCTTCAGTCGTTCCAGGCCTAGCCCCAGCATGGCGGTGGGCGTGCGGGCAACGGGGAAGAGCGTCGCCGTCGCCCGGTTCACACCCACGTCCGTCGCCTGGGCCGAAAGCATCACGGCGATCAGCAACTCGAAGGGGGTGCCGAAGTCGAGCTCGGTGGTTGGCTCGGGATTCTGCGCCCGCAAGCGGGAGAAGATCGCGGTCCGCTGGTCGTCGTTCACCCTGTCGGGGACTCCTTCGCCGGCAACAGGCGCCGTACCCGCCGCATCAGCGCGTCTACCTGCCGAATCGCCGCCGGACGGTCGATGGGTCCGGCGTCTTCCGGAAACGGCGAGTAGCGGTAATGCACCGCGAACGCGCTGAACGCCTTCAGGGCGGCGTGCTGCAAGACGGCGGCGTGCCGCGGGCGGATGACGTCGATGAGCTTGCCGAGGCCGTGCGTCAGCGGGTACTCCTCGCCGAGTATCGCGATCCAGGCCTTGAAGCACTTCTCCGCGGCCTGCTGGACGTGGAATCCGAAGATCTCATCCGTGAACTCGGCATGGTCGCGCATGGTGCGGACGGCACGGAGCTCGCCGTCGGCCATGTCGAGGAGCAGCCGAGCCTGCTGGATATCCGGCTCGGGCTGATCGCCGTCGCGGACGCTGGGCGGACGGGAAGTCGGCGAGGGCACGCCCCAATGCCGTGTGTACAGCACCCGCCCCTCGCGCAGTGCACGGGCGGCGACGTGGTTCAGCGAGCCCCGCCACTGCTCGATGTCGGCGCGGCTGTAGACGAGGATGTCCGTGGCAACCGCGGTTGCCGGCAGGCCCCGGTTGAGGCGGACCTCCTCGGCGTGCCGGCTCCGACCGTTGCCGAACGGCTCCGACTCGATGACGAGGAGGTCGATGTCGGAGTCGGGCCGCGCGTCGCCGCGCGCGCGGGACCCGAAGAGGATCACCTGTTCGGGATCGACCTCGTCGACGATGGTCCGGATCATCCGGTCGAGGAGCGCATCGCTGACGTCCGGCATCGTGACTCCAGTCTGTTCATGATGTCCGCGATCACCTGGATGGGGCAAACGGCATGCCAGACGCCGCGGGCCGGCCGGCGTGAAGCCGGCGAACACGGAATCGCGGGTGGGCGCCCGCCTCGTCGACCGTAACGATGACCCCGTAGCGGGCCCCGGCGAGCGTGCGGGCGCTCTCGACCACCTCGGCGAGCACGGTGTGGAGGTCGAGCGTGGCGCTGATGCGCGGGATGGCCGCGCTGAGGGCAGAGGTCCGCTCGCGCAGCGCCTCGATCTCTCGCTGCAGCATCGCCCGGATTGCGTCAAGGCTTCTCCTTCGCCGGCTCGGCACGAATCCCGATCCGCGAGGGCCGCAACGGGGCGTTTGCCGGCCCCTGAGCGTTAGGCCGGCGCCGGTATAGCCATATTTTATGAAAACAACATGATATATACAGCGATAAACACGCACATCTGATACACGGTTTGGTACGTTTCAATCAGCTTCTTGCGCGTGTGTCCCGAACGGTCGGCTGCCCGGCTGCCTCGCCGCCGGCACCGCAGACACGGAAGTCCTTGGCAACTGCGACGAATGTCCTTGTCGGTCTAGTCCCGCGGGCGGCGTTCCTGGCGCCGGGGGGGTCCGGAAGTCCGACCGAACCGACCGAGACGCACGGGCCGGAAGGGACGGGCGGCGAGGCAGGGGAGAGCGGCGCACGGTACGCGCCCGGGGACGAGGCGCGGAAGCTTCGCGGCGGGGTCGAGTTGGTGATGCGGTTCGACGAGGGGGCCGAGAGGTTCACCGGCGTCGATTCGGGGAGGTCCGGATGTGCGTGACGAGAATCGTGACGGGTCGAGACGCAAGCGGGATGGGATCTGACCCGGCCAGCGAGGTAGCGGGGGGCATTGTGCGGCTTGCGGCCTGGTCGACCGTGGCCGTGCTGCTCGCTTCCCCGGGGGCGTGGGCGCAGACGAGCACCAAGCTGACGGGCAACGTCGATCAGTCGGTCTTTTCTTCTCGGTCGTGGGCTTCTTCCGACCTCGCCCAGGCGTTCACCATGAGCGGCAACCCCGGCGGCTACAGGCTGACCCAGGTAGGTATCGAGATCGTGGTGAATTCGCCGACAGCGCCGACGGATCCGAGCTACAGTGTGAGCATCCACTCGAACGCGGGCGGTTCGCCGGGCGGCAACCTGGGCACGCTGACAAACCCGTCCGGCGGGTTGGTCCACGACGAAGTGAACAGGTTCACGGCCTCCGGCCAAGGCGTCGACCTGGATGCCGACACTACGTATTTCGTGGTCGTAGACGTGAGCTCGCCCGGGAACAGGAGTGTCGGAACAGCAACGACGAGCAGTGACACCGACGATGCTGACACGGCCGGGGAGGGGAATATCGGGGACGGCAGCCTCTATCGGGCTTACGGTGACACCAATTCGTGGACAACTTCCGACGCCCCATTGATGGTCGCCATCTACGGCTATGCGAAGCCAGCATCGACCCGACACCCGAGCCAACAACGGGCGCCGCCACGGATATCACCGGCACGACCATCACCGTCGGGTTCAGTAGAGCGATGGATACGTCCATCCTTCCGGCAACGTCCGCGTTCACCTTGTCCGGCACGTCAGCTACGGTCGGCAGCGTGAGGTTTGGCGACGCAACGACGTTGCACCTCGACCTTGGCGAAGCGATTCGGGGTGGCGAGCGGGTGACCCTGCGGTACGCGCCGCCGGAAACGAACGCGCTGCAAGATACATCGGGCACCGCGCTGGCCGGCTTCCGCCGGACGGTCGACACAAGCAGCATCGGCACCGGCGTGCCGGCGGTTCCGCCGCTCGGTCTGGCGGTTCTCGCGGTCGTGCTCGCGCTGCGCGGCTGGCGGGCGACGCGATGACGACCCGGCACGATCGGATGGGCGCGCGATGTCGGCCACCTCTGGGAAGGACACGCGCTGGCCGCGTGACCGGCCAGGTGCCCGTCGTGCTGCACCGCTGCCGGTCGACTGGCGCACGGCCTCCGCCGCCGGCTCGAGCGTCACCGCGAGAGCAGGTAGGTCATCTTGACGGCGATCTGCCGGTTCCGGATGTCACCCCACGGTGATCGCCGGACGTGGGGATTCAGGTAGAACAGGTCGTCGAGGCGCATCTCGTCGTAGGCGATGTAGATGTCGCTGCCGGGGCTGTAGATCCAGTTGAAGCGGATGCTGTTGCTCAGCTCGCCGGTCAGCGAGTTGTACTGCGACAGCGACCGCAGCGTCACCGTCGGCGAGAGGGTGAGGTCGAGGCGCAGCGAGGCCAGGTCGGCGACGAACTCTCCCCACGGCAGGTCGACGTCGCTGCGGTTGAAGATGGTCTCGGCCGAGATGCGGCTGGTGGCCCGCAGGCCGACCGTGGCCTGGATGTCGGTGCGGGTGCCGTCGAAGAAGGTCTGCGGGGAATACCGGGTCCGGGTGTACAACCGCCGCGACGGGTCGGACTGGTACGAGAAGACCCATTCGCCGAACCGGTAGGTGCCGGCCGGCACGGTGACGCCGGTGTTGCGGATGGGGAAGGGGATGTCGAGCTGCTCGAAGTGGTCGTTGAAGTAGAACATGACCGACGAGCCGTCCTCGAAGTACGTCCCGATCATGTTGTGGATCCGCCGGGTCAGCAGCCGGTTGTGCGGGTCGGTGGTGTAGGTGATGTTCCACATCGGGTCGAACATCCGGATGTTGAAGCGGCCGGGCCGCGGGTTCCACTCGCCGTGGAACTTCGACGTGCGGATGCCGAGGCGCGGGACGAAGCCGACCTCGGGATTGAAGTTCTCCTGCAGGTCGGCGAACTCGGTGTAGACGTGAAAGGCGGGGCTCAGCCACGTGGCCCGCGCGTACGAGGCCATGTCGCCGCTCGTCAGGCCGGGGGTCTGGGTCTTGGCGACGAAGCCGGTCATCGTCAGGTTGCGGTGCACGGCGAGCGTCGTGTCGGCCGCGAACGTGCGGTTGTAGTGCGAGACCCCGCCGGCGTCGGGCGCGAACACGCTGCCGACGGCCTGCTTGTCGATCACGATCCCGCCGACCTTCGAGCGCGCGAGGATGTCGCGGCTGTAGCGTCCCACGAAGAAGTTGTCGCCCGCGTTGCCGAACGACCCGGTCGTGATGTTCATCGCGGCGACGTTGTGGCGGTTCACCTTGCCGGTAAGCCGCGCGCCTCCGATGATGGGGGTCGGCTGGCCGCCGGCCGACAGGCCGATCCGCCGCGTGAAGAAGAGATCGGCGACTCGCCCGAACCCGCTCCCGGGGGTCCCGACGTTGAACATCCCGGCGTTCTCCAGGAAGAAGTCGCGCTTCTCCGGAAAGAAGAGGGGAAAGCGCGTCAGGTTCACCTGCTGCTCGTCCACCTCGACCTGCGCGAAGTCGGTGTTCAGGGTCAGATCGAGGTTGAGGCCCGACGCCACGCCGTACTTGACGTCGAGGCCGTAGTCGTTGAACCCCGAGCCGTCGAGGCCGCCGCCGGCCACGGTGCCCGTCGCGCGGTCCTGCCGCCCGCCCGCCAGCATGTACGGCGTCATGCGCAGGTCCAGGCCGCGGTTGACGGCGCCGATGCCGGTCATGGTGCCGGCGAGGCTGACGCGGGTCAGCGTGTACTCCTTCGAGATCGGCGCCCAGAACACCTGCTCGTTCTTGCGGCGGATGTTCCGCATGAAGTTGACGCCCCACACCTGCTGCTCGGTCCTGGGGAAGCGGAGCGTCACCATCGGGATGGCGATTTCGGACACCCAGCCGCCGGCCGTGCGGCGCGAGACGACGTCCCACACGCCGTCCCAGTTGATGTTGACGTTGTTGCTGTTGCGCCCGCGCCAGCCGCCTTCGCCTTCCTCAGCTACCTGCTGCTCCAGTTTCGCGCCGAGCGGGCTGGTGACGAACATGTAGCCGGAACGGCGGTCGTGGAAGGTGTCGAGAATGACCTGGAAGTTGTCTTCGTCGAGCAGCCGCAGCGAGTCGCGGCGCATCTCGGTGGCGATGACGCCGTCCGGTTCGGAGTCGTAGGCCTCCACGCCGAGGTAGAGGGCCTCGGCGTCGTAGAGCAGCCGCACCACGGTCCGCTCGGTCGCCGGCTCGCCCTCGGCGGGCTCCTGCTGGACGAACTCGTCGATGACGGCGGCCTGCAGCCAGACCTCCTCGTCGAGTCGCCCGTCGATCTGCGGGCCGTTCTCGACGCGGACCGGCGCCACCCGGTAGTACTCGCTCGGCGGAAGGACGGCGAATCCCCCGCTCCCGCCGTTGCCTCCATCCAGGATTAGGGGCGGCTCGACCGCCTGGGCTCCGGCCTGGGCATCAGCCGCAGACACGGTGCGCGTTCCCAGCGGCGTCTCCGCCGTGGACTGCGCGCCGGCCGGCTGCGATGCGGCCAGCAGCAGCCCGGCGAGAAGGGGGACCGAACGACGGAGAGTAGTCATGGGCATCGCCGTGATCGACCGGGGCGAAGCGCGTCGCGCCCGGTGGTCGTTGTGCGCGTCGTATCCCTGGTGCTCGACGAGGCCCGTTCGCCGGGCCGCTCGTTCTCGTCTCCCTCGGTGCGACTCCCGTGCGCTCGTTCGGGGGCGAACTCGGTGTCTGCCGAACGGGCGGCGGGCGCGTCCGTTCAGCCGGTCCGCTGTTCCGCTGCGACCTCCTCCGACGGTGGTTGCCGCCAGTACTTGAATCCGTACCACACGGTGGCCGCGGCCAGCATGAACAGGATCAGCCACGGAATGATCCCGACCAGCAGCGCGCTGGCCAGCGCGGCCCAGGTGAGCGGGTACTGGCTCAGGGTCTCGTAGCGCTCGAGCATCCAGTGCAGGCTCGTGTGCGCGACGAGGGCCGAGATCAGGATCGTGCCCATGCGCTCGTTGACGCCGTAGCGGAAGAGCAGCTCCAGGGCCGGCACGCAGAGCGCGATGACGAGCAACTGGCCCAGCTCGACGCCGATGTTGAACGACAGGAGCGACGTCAGCAGGTGCGAGCCGGCGAACTGCAGCGTCTCGCGCAGCGCGAACGAGAACCCGAAGCCGTGGACGAGGCCGAACCCGAAGGCGACCACCCAGCGGCGGCGGATGCGGGTGGCGTCCCCCGACCCGGCCGCGACGATGTTCTCGAACGCCATGTAGACGATGGAGAGCGCGATGAGCGTCTCGACCAGCGGCGGGAACCAGAGCGTGTTCGGCGCCATGTCGTACGCCGACGCGATGAGGGTCACCGAGTGGGCCACGGTGAACCCGGTCACGATCGGCACCAGAGCCCAGAACCGGCGGAACGGAATCACCAGGCAGAGCAGGAAGAGCAGGTGGTCGATGCCGTCCAGGATGTGCTCGAAGCCGGAGACGACGAAGTTCCAGGCCGCCTGGTGCCAGCGCGGATCGAGGGTGACGACGCCCGGATCGCCGCGCAGCTCGAACGCCCGCTCGGCGCCGTCCGGCGTGATGAAGCGGATTACCGAGATGACCCGCAGGCCCAAGCGCTCGACGCCCGGGCGGATCGAGAACTCGGACTCGGCGGAGGTCGTGTCGTAGTCGAGCAGGACGTCCAGCAGCGCCTGCCGCCAGATGATCTGCGTGGTCGGCGGCAGCCGCGCGCCGGTGGTGACGTGCGCCAGCGCCTCCTCGTAGGTGTTGAACGCCCGGTTGGACGGCAGCGACAGCCGTACCGCGGACAGCGTCGGCTCCGGGAGCTGGACGCCGTCTTCGTAGAGCTCGATCTCCTGCCCCAGCCACAGCATGGCGGCATCCGGCAGGAGCCCCTCGGCGCCCTCGATGTCCAGGTAGCCGGGGCCGCGGAGCGGGAAGTTGATGTCGAGCATCGCCTCGAGCGGCACCCGCACCAGCATGCGCAGCCGGTCGCCCTCGGGCTTGACGAAGGCGCGCACGGTGACGTCGTTCGGTATGTCGTGCGCCTGCACTCCCGTCGTGGCGCCGGCGATCAGCACGGCCAGCGCGCCGGCCGCCAGCAGCATCTTGCGTCGATGTCGCACTCGATCCGTCTCCCTCTTTACCTGACAGCTTCCAAAGTATACTGTTCGCCCGTCGCATTCGATGTACACGCGCCGAACGGCCATCAGCTTGGCGGCACGGGGCGCACGGTTCCAGTAAGGAGGACCACAGATGAGGAAGTACGCGTTTCTGGTGCCGCTGGCGCTGGGCGCCGTCCTGGCGGCCGGCGTCGTGCTGGTGGCCGGCCAGAGCGGGGACGACGACGATGCGGTCATGGCGCCGATGTTCGAGGTCGATCCGCTGTGGCCGAAGAACCTTCCCAACCACTGGCTGATGGGTCCGACCATCGGCGTGGACGTCGACGCGCAGGACAATATCTGGGTCCTGCACCGCAACACGCCCAACAACTTCCAGGGCGCCACCGAGATAGGCATGGTCATGGACCCGCCGGTCAGCGAGTGCTGCCAGCCCGGTCCGCCCGTCCTCGTCTTCGACCAGGAGGGCAACCTGACCGACAGTTGGGGCGGGCCCGGCACCGAGACCGGCGACTACACCTGGCCCGAGTCCAACCACGGGATCGCCGTGGATCACATGGACAACGTCTGGATCGGCGGCAACGGGCAGGGCGACGCGCACGTGGTGAAGTTCACGCGCAGCGGCGAGTTCCTGCTGCAGGCCGGCCGGCACAACGCCCGCGTGGTCCGCGAGGAGGACGGGCGGCGGATATTCCAGCGCGACAGCCTCTCGGAGGATAGCTACGGCCGCGTCGCCGAGATCGGGATCGACCCCGAGGCGAACGAGGCGTACTTCGCCGACGGCTACTACAACAAGCGCATCGCGGTGGTCGACATCGAGACCGGTGAGTTCAAGCGGGGCTGGGGCGCCTACGGCAACGAGCCGGACGACGACTACGACTTCGGCGGCCCCTACGTGCCGGGCAACGATCCGGCGCAGCAGTTCCGCGGGCCGGTGCACTGCAGCGTGATCGCGAACGACGGGCTCGTGTACGTCTGCGATCGCGCCGAGGACCGCGTCCAGGTGTTTCAGAAGGACGGGACGTTCGTCGACGAGCTTCTCGTCGCGACGCATACCCGCGCGCAGGGCTCGACCTGGGACCTCGACTTCTCGCCGGACGAGGAGCAGACGTACATGTACCTGGCCGACGGCCAGAACATGAAGGTCTACATCATCGAGCGCAAGACGCTGAAGGTGCTGACCGCGTTCGGCGACGGCGGACGCCAGCCGGGCATGTTCTTCGCGGTGCACAGCATCGCGGTCGATTCCGACGGCAACATCTACACGACCGAGACCTACGAGGGGTCCCGCGTGCAGAAGTTCGTCTACAAGGGGATCGGCCCGGTGCCCGAGGGCGCTGAAGGCGAGAAGAGCCAGGGCGTCCTCTGGCCGACCAACTAGCAGTCCGTGGCGAAACCCCGCGTCGCATCGAGAGCGGCGAGGCGCCCGCGTGGCAAGGCGCGACGAGGGACCATATTGGGCATATTCGACCGAGGAGCAACGCAGTCCACGCGGGATGCATCGCCGCTCGAATGCAGCGGGGCTTTTGCCACGGGCTGCTAGGAGTGTGACCGGCGCCCGCACGCCCGCGGGCGCCGGTCTCCAATCGGCAAGAAGGGCCGGGGTTGGGCGTTGTGCCCTGACCGGCCCTTCTTCAATGTACGCGAGAGAGGCCGGCCCGCTGCCGGCCTCTCTCGTTGGTGTTGGGCGGTGAAACCGCCGTGCGCCGGCCGGCCGTAACGCGTCTACTTGAGGGCGCTCGGCTTGATGCGGAAGCCGTCGTCCGTTTCCTCCCGGAACTCGCCGTGGCACGACGTGCAGACGCTGCGCAGCTCGGCCAGCGCGGTGGTGGCGGCGTTGCGATCCTGCGAGCCTGAGGCGCGCCCGATCGATCGCGCGGCCTCGATCGCCCGTGTCGCGAACTCGACCGCCTGTGGCTGCTCCTGCGCCGTCCAGAAGGATTCCACCTTGGCCAGCTCGGCCCGGATCTTGTCGGAGTCCTCGCCGACGTCGCCCCAGTAGCTCGCGTCGATGTGCAGCGAGGTGTCCGTGGCCAGGTAGCGCAGCTCCTGCATCGCCGCCTCGTAGTCGCTCTCGGTGACCGCGTCCTGCGCGGTCGCCGGGGCGGCGCCGAAGCCGACGGCCAGCGCGGCGACCAAGGCCGGTGCGGCGCCGAGCGCCGCTCTCTTCGTCAAGGGCATGTCGATTCTCCTTTGCGGTTACTGGATCTGCAGGAGCTGGACGTCGAAGACCAGCATGCCCGCCGGAAAGCCGGGGCGTCCGCCGTAGGCCAAATCCTCGGGAATCCAGAAGCGCCGCGTCTCGCCGACCACCATCAACTGCACGCCCTCGGTCCAGCCTGCGATCACGCGGTCGAGTGGGAACATCGCGGGCGTGCCGCGGACCCGCGAGCTGTCGAACATCTGGCCGTTGGTCAGCCAGCCGGTGTAGTGGACGGTGACGCGCGAGTTCGATCGGGGACGCCTGTTCCCGGTGCCTTCCTCGATGACCTTCGACGCGAGGCCGGAGGAGGTGCGCTCGGCGTCGTCCGGCGGCGCCGCGACGTCGGGCGGTGCGGGGATGGTGCGCTGCGCGCTGGCCGCGGCTGCGAAACCGACGACGAGCAGGGCGACCAGGATAAGGACCGACGACGACGAAGTGTTGATAATCATGGTGGGCGGATCTTATCCCACTATCATTGAGATTGTTCGTTCGGTTCGTGTGGGGGTCCGTCACCGCGCCCCCGGCCATCGGCGGGGTTGGCGCCCTCCGGATCCGGTATGCCCGGCGTGCCGTCCGATGACGGAACGGGACTGATGGTCGTCGGCGGCGTGGCGCTCTTCGATCCGGTACGCTTGGCTGATTCTCAACGTCCCGCGAGGCTGTCACAAATGGCAATGAAGACCTTTCCGTTCGGTTCGCTCGTAGCCGCCCTGACGCTGACCTTCCTGGCGGGTCCGGCTGCGCCCGCCGCCGCCCAGTCCGACGTGGCGGCTGACACCGGCTGGCCCCAATGGCGCGGACCGCTCGCAACCGGGGCCGCGCCGGCCGGCGACCCGCCGTCGAGCTGGAGCGAGACCGAGAACGTGCGCTGGAAAATCGAGATTCCGGGGTTCGGTCAGGCATCGCCCGTCGTCTGGGGTGACCGGGTGTTCGTCCTGACGGCCGTTCCCGCCGGTCCCGGGGACGACTCGGGCAACGGGTTCTTCTCGCGCCTCCGCCGTCGTTTCATGGGGACGGTGCGCTCCGGCGACATGCTGGCCTTCGTGGTCGTGGCCATCGACCGCCGGGACGGATCGGTCGTCTGGGAGCGGACCGCGGTGACCGAGCAGCCGCACGAGGGGCGGCACAACACGGGAAGCTGGGCGTCGGGGTCGGCGGTGACCGACGGCGAGGTAATCTGCGCGTTCTTCGGGTCGCGCGGACTCTACTGCTACGACATGGACGGCGGTCCGCTGTGGAATCGGGACTTCGGCGACATGCGGATCCGCATGGGCTTCGGCGAGGGGGCCTCGCCGGCGCTCCACGGCGAGGCAATCGTCGTCGTCTGGGATCACGAGGGGCAGTCGTTCATCACCGCGCTCGACAAGCGCAGCGGTGCGGAGCTGTGGCGCACCGACCGGGACGAGAGCACCTCCTGGTCGACGCCGCTCATCGTCGAGCACGCTGGCGGCGCCCAGGTCGTCACCAGCGCGACGGACGGTGTGCGCGGCTACGACTTCGAGACCGGCGAGCTCCTGTGGGAGGGCGAGGGGGTGACGACCAACGCCATACCCTCGCCGGTCGCCGCCGGCGGCATCGCCTACCTGATGAGCGGCTATCGCGGCAACCGGCTCTACGCCGTCGACCTGTCGTCGGCACGCGGCAACATCTCGCGCGGCGGCGGCATCGTCTGGTCGCTGGACCGCGACACGCCCTATGTTCCGTCCCCCGTCCTGCACGACGGCATCCTGTACTTCACCAAGAGCAACTCGGGCGTGCTCTCGGCCTACGACGCCGCCAGCGGGGAGAACCTGTACGGTCCGATGCGGCTGTCCGGCATCCGCGACGTCTACGCCTCGCCGGTCATCGCCGGCGGCCGGCTCTACGTCACGAGCCGCGACGGGGTCACCCTCGTCGCGAAGACCGGACCGGAGTTCGAGATGCTGTCGATGAACCGCCTGGACGACGGATTCGACGCCTCGCCTGCCGTTGTGGGTGGGGAGATCTACTTGCGCGGGCGGCAATACCTGTACTGCATCGCGGCCGAGTGACGGCCGGCGGCGTCCGCCGCCGACCGAGGTGCTAACGGATCCCCCTGACGGTTCGTCCTGGAATAGCAGGGACGCAAGAGCCGTGCATGTCGTGCCTCAACGACCCGGGAGGGGCCAAGGTGCCGGTCGCGGCCGGCACACTTGCGTCCGTGCTGCCGAGCGTGGCTCCCTGGTTGGCCGAGTTTCGCGTCGTGCCGATGATCGAAGGGATGGGCAGCTATGCTGCACTGCCCATGGCCGCGATGGCGAGCGCCGGGCTCGCCATCCTGCTGCTGGCGCTCACCGGCCTGCGGACACGCGCCGACGGCTGATCGGCGGGCCGATCCACGGCAACGCTATAATCGCGCCACGCGGCGAGTTCCGTTCCACGGGCGCCGTAGCGAGCCGTCCGAGTCCGATGCGCATCATCTCGATCACCGCCGGCGCGGGCGGCATGTACTGCGGAAGCTGCATCCGCGACAATACCCTCGCCAGGTCCTTGCGACAGTTGGGGCACGAGGTGCTCCTGGTGCCGCTCTACACGCCGCCGCGCACGGACGAGCCGAGCGTCAGCGAGCATCGCGTGTTCTTCGGCGGCATCAGCGTCTACCTGGAGCAGTACTCGGGACTCTTCCGCGGCACGCCCTGGCTGATCGACCGCCTGTGGGAGTCGCCGTGGCTGCTGCGGGCGGTCTCGCAGCGCGGCGTGCAGACTCAGCCGGAGCAACTGGGAGAGCTCACCGTCTCGGTGCTCGAGGGCCGTCACGGCCACCAGCGGAAGGAGTTCGACAAGCTTGTCCACTGGCTGCGCTCGGAGCCGAAGCCGGACGTCATCGACATCTCGAATTCCATGCTGATCTCGCTGGCGCCTGCGTTCAAGGAGGCGATCGGCTGCGCGATCTGCTGCACGCTGCAAGGGGAGGACATCTTCCTCGAACATCTCGACGAGCCGTATCACTCCCGCGCGCTGGCGCTGATACGCGAGCACGCCCGGTCGGTCGACCGTTTCGTCGCGGTCAGCGACTACTACGCCGGCCACATGGCGCAGTACCTGCGGATTCCCGGAGCGAAGTTGGACGTCGTACCGCTCGGCATCAATGTCGACGGCTATCCGCCGGCTCCTCGTGACGAATTGCGGCCCTTCACGGTCGGCTACCTCGGGCGCATCGCACCCGAGAAGGGTACCCACCTGCTCTGCGACGCTTACCACCGCCTGCGCGCGAAGGGCGAGCTCGAAGGCTGCCGTCTGGAGCTGGCGGGCTATCTCGGGCCGGAGCACCGGGCGTACCTGGACGGCATGGTGCGCCAGGTCCGCGAGTGGGGACTGGAGGAGGAGATTCACTACCGCGGAGTGCTGGAGCTCGACGACAAGGTAGCGTTCCTGCAGCGGCTCGACGTATTCGCGGTACCGGCGACCTACGACGATCCGAAGGGGCTGTCGCTGGTGGAGGCGATGGCGTGCGGCGTCCCCGTAGTCGCGGCGGCACGGGGCACCTACGTCGAGCTGATCGAACGCACGGGCGGGGGAGTGCTGATTCCGTCGGAAGACGTCGAGGCGCTGATGGCCGAGCTGCGGCGGTTGCGGACCGACGAGCCGCTGCGCGCCACGCTGGGAACCCGCGCCGCCGCCGCCGTGCGGGAGCACTACGCGGCGGAGGTCATGGCGCGCCGCGCCGCCGAGGTGTATCGGCGCGTCTGCCCGGCGGCGGCGGAGGCAGTCGCGACCGCAGTCGGCGACCGGTAGCGTTGAAGCAATCGGCGTCCCGCTGTCCCGCCAACAGCGGCAATCGGATCCCCGGAGATGGAATCGGTCGTCGCGGTGATGCGCGCCGAGTCACCGCGGGTTCGTCGTACCGCTGCGCCAGATCCAGAGCAGCGCAATCAGCACGCCGACGCCGAGCAGGCGCCGGGAGCCTGCCACGAAGATCACCGCGCCGTTGGCGATCATGAACAGGAAGACGGTACGGACGGCCAGGCGCCAGAAACGGGGTCGCCTTTCGTAGTGGGTCGGACGGAGCTGCCACCAGAGCCCTTCCCCGATCCAGATCGCCGTGAAGGCGTAGTTCACCCAGAGGCCGCCACCCCAGTCGAGTCCGAGCAGCGCGTCCGTCTGGGTCGCGATGTGGGCGTACGCCGCGGAGTGGCTCCAGTCGTGATGAATGCCGAAAGCCGCCGTGACGTGCCCGAGATAGGCGAGCGCGCCGAGCAGCCAGACCGGCCGCGTCCATGATGCCGCCGGCCGCCGGGCGCGGCCGTGCTCTCCGGCGACGTAGAGGGCGAGAGCGGCCCAGATGGTCAGCGCGACCAGGGGCGATGTCGCAGTCGGAGTCGGCACGTGCCCGGCCCCAGCGCTGCTACGGCAGCCGTGGGGCCACCTCCTTCGGCACGATGGTTTTGCCCACCGGCATCAGCGAGATCCCCGCGAGCTTGAAGTGTTGAATGCCGAACGGGATCCCGATCACCGTCAGGCACACGATCAGGCCCGTCGCCACGTGGCACAGGGCGAGCCACCACCCGGCCAGCAGCAGCCAGACGATGTTGCCCAGCATGCCGGCGGCTCCGGTGCCGATATCTTCCTGTCCCGTCACCCGCCTTCGTGAGACGGCTTCGTGGCCGAACGGAAACAACGTGAAGCGGGCGATGACGAAGCAGGAACGTCCCCAGGGGATGCCGATTACGGTCACGTACATGATCAGCCCGGCGATTACCCAGCCGATGCTCATCCAGATGCCGCCGAGCAGTATCCAGATGATGTTGCCGATGGTGCTCATCGGTCCCCCTCCGTGTGTTCCGGGCCGTCCGGCGCCAGGATACCCCGCCACGTGCTCCGCCCCAACCAGAGGCCTCCGGGCCGGTCCTGGAGCAGGACGGTCCGTGGCAGGGTACCGGACATTGCGCCTTGCGATTCTGACGCCGGCCCGGATCCATGCGTGACCTCGCGACGAAGTGCCTCGCCGAAGCGCTCGCGACTTTCCTGCTGATCCGGGTGTGCTGGTGGGGACCGGTGATCGGGGCCATGCTCTCGGAGCTTCTGTGCCACCACGTCATTCTCGGCGGGCGCGGTGCGTAGTTCGCACCGACCTGGACCGCGCTCTCGGTGCGAGTTGCATCATCGGGGTCGGTTTGACCGATAGAATGTGCCGATGCGGTGCACACTGCGGGCTCGGCGGCGGTTGGCGGGGGGCTGTCTGGCGCTGTTCGCCCTGCTGTGGCTGGTCGGAGCAGCGGGATCCCGCACGGCGAAAGCGAGCGATGCCCTGGCGCTCGACGGCATCCACCGGGCCAGGATTCTCGAGCGTGCGGCCAGCCTGCCGCGCCTGCGCAGCCTCCTGGTCTCGGTCGGCGGCGAGTTGGTCGAGGAGCACTATTACAACGGGGCGTCGGCCCGACGCTCCGCGAACCTGAAGTCGGCCTCGAAGACGATCATCGCGATCCTGGTCGGGATCGCCATCGACCGCGGCTACCTGCAAGGCGTCGACCAGCCGATCGTCGATTTCTTCCCGGACGAGCTGGCCGAGGCGGACCCGGTCAAGCGATCCATCACGATCGAGGACCTGGTCTCCATGCGGTCGGGCCTCGGAACGACGTCGAACCGCAACTACGGGCGCTGGGTACAGAGCCGGCACTGGGTGCGGCACGCGCTGAGCCGGCCGCTGGTCGACCGGCCCGGCGGGCGGATGATCTACAGCACCGGCAGCACTCACCTGCTCTCCGCCATCCTCACGCGCGCCACGGGCATGAGCACGCTGGAGTTCGGCCGGCGCTATCTGGCGCGGCCGCTCGACATCACGCTGCCCGCCTGGACCCGCGATCCGCAGGGGGTCTACATGGGTGGCAACGAGATGGCGCTGACGCCGCGGGCGATGCTCGCCATCGGCAACCTCTTTCGCCGGGGCGGGACGAGCGGCGGGCGGCAGGTGGTCTCCCGCGAATGGATCCGCGAGTCGACGATTCCGCGCACGCGGTCGCGGTTCAGCCGCCGGCAATACGGCTACGGCTGGTGGATGCGCACCCTGGCGGGGCACCCGACGTACTACGCCTGGGGCTACGGGGGACAGTTCATCTTCGTGATCCCAGACCTCGACGCCGTAATCGTCGCCACCTCGTCGCCGAATCCGGGTTCGGGACGGCGGAGCCATCGCAGCGCGCTGGACGACCTGATCGGCTGCGACCTGGTGCCGGCCATTCGGCGGGCGGTGGCGGAGGCTACTTGAGAGGCCGGCCGCTTGAAAAAACGCGACGTGCAGTGCTTCGGTGCCGGTTGGCGCGGCGGAGGGGAGGCGGGTCACGCCACGGGAGGAGGCAGCGCATGACGACGCGGAACGCGCGGACGGCGGTCGGGAGCGCCCTGGTTGCGCTCCTCCTGGTCGGCTTCGACGGAACGGCTGCGCTCGGACAGCAGACCGGGGAGAGGCAGGTCGTCTCCCAGGAACAGTACGACGCCTGGTTCGACGAGCTCTCCAACTGGGGGCGCTGGGGGCCGGACGACGAGATGGGCGCGCTGAACCTGATCACGCCGGAGAAGCGGCGGACCGCCGCGGACCTGGTGACGGAAGGCTTCATGGTATTCCGAACGGGACCGCGTCGCCCGTGAACCCGATCGCGATCTTCTGACGCGCGAATCGCAATCGACACCGACATGAAACGAGGAGCGACATGATGAAACCGACCAGCCTGCTCGTGGCCGTATGCGTCGCCTGGACCATGGCGTGCGGCGGGGCGCCGGAGCCGCCGCCGGAGGAGGATACCGGTCCGGTCGGCGATCCGGCCGGCGAGGGTTCGATTCTCAGAACCAGTCCGCGGCTCGATTCACTGATACCGCAGGGGGCCACCGTCGAGAAGGTGGCCGAGGGGTATACGTTCACGGAGGGACCGGTCTGGATCCGGGGCGAGCAGCGGCTCCTCTTCTCGGACGTGCGGGCCAACCAGATCCACCAATGGACCGCGGCGGACGGCGCCAGCACGTTCATCGATCCGGTGTTCGAGGGCGACCGCGAAGGGCTGCGGTCGATCTCGTCGAACGGCCTGACCTTCGACAACGAAGGCAGGCTGATCATCTGCGAGCACGGCAACCGCCGCATCTCACGGCTGGAGGAGGACGGCTCCCGGACCGTGCTGGTGGACAGCTACGAGGGCGCCCGCCTGAACAGCCCCAACGACGCCGTCTTCGGCTCCGACGGCTCGCTCTACTTCACCGACCCGTCGTACGGCCTGGAGGGGCTGGAGGAGTCGCCGTTGCGCGAGCTCGACTTCAACGGCATCTACCGGCTACGACCGGACGGCGAGCTGCAGTTGCTCGTGAGCGACCAGACGCGCCCGAACGGCATCGCCCTGTCGCCGGACGAGGCGACCCTCTACGTCGCCAACTCGGACGAGAACGAGAAGGTCTGGATGGCGTACGACCTCGACGAGGAGGGCGCCTCCAACGGACGGGTCTTCTACGACGTCAACGACCAGACGGCGCCCGGGGCCGCCGACGGCATGAAGGTCGACCTGCGCGGGAACGTCTACGCCACCGGACCCGGCGGCGTCTGGGTGTTCGGGCCGGACGGCGTTCACCTCGGGACGATCCTGATGCCGGAGGTGACGGCCAACGTGGCCTGGGGCGGCGACGGGCGCACGCTCTACATGACCGCGAGCACCGGCGTCTACCGGATCGACCTGACCACCGGGGGCGCGGTTCCGGGCAATCCGGTGGTGGTCATGGAGACCACGATGGGCGACGTCACGATGGAGCTCTACGCGGACCAGGCGCCGATCTCGGTCAGCAACTTCCTGCAGTACGCCTACGCCGGCTTCTACGAGGACACGATCTTCCACCGGGTGATCGAGAACTTCATGATCCAGGGCGGCGGGATGGGGACCAACCTCGTGCCGAAGATCACCCGCGAGGCGATCACCAACGAGGCGACCAACGGCCTCAGCAACCGGCGCGGCACGATCGCGATGGCGCGAACCGGAGCCGTGCACAGCGCGACGTCGCAGTTCTTCATCAATCACGCGAACAACGGGGGGCGGGGCCTCGACCACCGCAGTACCGCGCCTGCCGAATACGGCTACGCCGTCTTCGGCGAGGTGACGGACGGGATGGACGTGGTCGACGCCATCGCCGGAATGCAGACGACCGCGCAGGGGGCGCACGGGAACGTGCCGGTCACGCCGGTCGTTATCAACGCGGTGACGGTGCAGCCGTAGAGCGGCGCGCCGTTCGTAGTCCGTGGAACATACGGGCCGGCGCGGTGTCGCCGGCCCGTCTTCTGTCCGATTATCGCAGCCGCTCCGGCGCGGGGAAGGCTCATCTTGTCGCGGGCTGACGAAAAGGACGCGATGCGCCGTGAAGCGGACGGGACGAAGCAGCGGTGGTGTGCGGGTGCAGCCGTGGCGGCCGTTGCGGCGTGCCTCTCGCCGGGGAGCGCCATCGGTCAGGCGGCCGGGGTGGACGGTCCGGATGAGGAACGCCGCAACATCGTCTTCATCCTCACCGACGATCAACGCTTCGACGCGCTCGGGCTGCTGAACGACTACTTCCGGACGCCGCACCTCGACCGCCTCGCCGAAGCGGGCGTCCTGTTCGAGAACGCGTTCGTCACGACATCGCTCTGCTCGCCGTCACGCGCGTCGATACTGTCCGGCCAGTACGCGCACGCCCACCAGGTGCTTGACAACAGCACCCCGATGCCGCGCGAGATCCCTACCTTTCCCCAGGGACTGCAGGCGGCGGGCTACGAGACCGCGTTCGTCGGCAAGTGGCACATGGGCGGCGCCAGCGACGATCCGCGGCCCGGCTTCGACCACTGGGTATCGTTCCGCGGCCAGGGGCCGTACACGAACCCGACGCTGAACATCAACGGGGCGCGTACCGAGACGCCCGGCTATACGACGGACCTGCTGACCGACCACGCCGTCGAGTTCATCCGGCGCGACCACGACCGGCCGTTCCTGCTGTACCTGTCGCACAAGGCGGTGCACGCGCCGTTCACCCCGGCCGAGCGTCACGCCGGCGCCTACGTCGACACGCGTTATCCGCGTCCGGCGTCGATGGCCGATACCGCCGCCAACTACGCCGGCAAGCCGGCCTGGGTGCGCGCGCAGCGCAATAGCTGGCACGGTGTCGACGGGATGTACAACGGACGGACCGACTTCAATCGCTTCGTGCGCGAGTACGCCGAGGCGCTGATGGCGGTCGACGACAGCGTCGGCCGGGTCGTCGAGGCGTTGCGCGACGAGGGGCTGCTCGAATCGACGCTGCTCGTCTTCACCTCGGACAACGGCTTCCAGTTCGGCGAGCACGGCCTGATCGACAAGCGGACGATGTACGAGGCGTCCATCCGCGTGCCGCTCATCGTGCACTGCCCGGAGCTGTTCGAGGGCGGCGCGCGCAGGCCGGAGATGATCCTGAACATCGACTTCGGTCCGACGTTCCTGGCGGCGGCCGGCGCGTCGATTCCCGAGACGATGCACGGCCGCTCGTTCCACGGCCTGCTCGACGGGAGCTCCGACGACTGGCGTGACGCGTTCCTCTACGAGTACTTCTGGGAGCGGGCGTTTCCCCAGACGCCCACCGTGCTGGGCGTGCGCGGCGACCGCTACAAGCTCATCCGCTTCCATGGCGTGTGGGACCCCTACGAGCTCTACGACCTGGAGGCCGACCCGCACGAGATGCGCAACCTGCTCGGCGACGTGCGGGTAGAGACGCAGGCGGGCACCGTCGACCGTCAGATCGCGCAGCGGGCGGTCCCGGAAGTGGCAGAGGTCTTCGCCGACCTGATGGAGCGACTCACCGCCATCCTCCGCGAAACCGGTGCCCTCGACGAGCCGACCTGGCGGGCCGCGACAAGATAGCTGCGGAGCTGGCGGAAGCCAAGCGGGGCGTCAAGGAGTGGTTGTCACGCCACTTTCCGCGAAACCGACGCTACAAGCCGACACTCGACCAACTACCGATGACCCGGATGGTGGACTCCGACCGGTTGCGGAGAGCTGGTCCACCAGTCACGCGCGTGGCGCGCATGCTGCCTTGGTCAGGAGACTGGCGTTGGCTGCAGTCGAGTATACCTTGCCCCTCGGGCGATCGATGAGCTTCTTGTTCTTGAAGTCGGCGATCAGGTTCGCATCGCCCGTGTAGAGGAGCCGGACACGGGTCCATCTTGCCAACGCAAGCACATGTGGATCGTCGGAGCGAAGATCCGTGTTCCCGCCCAAAGCTCGTTCGTCATCGGCGAATAGTTCAGGCGGAATGAGTGTGGCCTTGCCGGCCCGCACGTAGGCGAGCAGCTTTGATCTCGTCGGACGTCCTACTTCCTTCGCGAAGGCCCCGCCTGTCGAATACACGATGCGTCCACCACGGTCCAGCCAGTTCCGTATTGGTACGGCATCCGCGGTGGCCGGATCAGCAAGGAACGCCCCGAGACGATTGGCGTCCACTATGATGCACATCCGCGCGGTCTCTCAGCCGGAGAAACCGAGTAGCTGGTCGGTTTCTTTCAGGAAGAAGTCACGATATCCTGGCGGCGCACCCTCCAGGTTGCCGTAGTCGTCCAGGGTCATGTTGTGGATCGTGACTGCGTTGCCGGTAGGCTCGAAGTAGAGTATTGAGACAGCGTCAGGTTTCAGCGTTCCCTTCCTGACGGCAATGCGCACACGGTCGACGATGTAGTCACTGTGTGTCTCGATCAGGAATCGGCTGCCGCGCTTTCTGAACGCTTCGATGAACAGGTTGGCGAGTTGCGCCTGACCCCGAGGATGCAGGTGGACTTCCGGCTGTTGAAGCAGGAACGAGCGCGGGGTACGCCGGCGTCGCCTGCCGCCGCGCCCGGACTCCGGCCCAGCCATTACGTCAACCAGAATCGGCAGACTTTGGCTCACGCCGTAACCGACGTCCATGATGTTGGCATGGGGTCCCGTCCGAACCTTGACCTGCAACTGAAACGGATCGCTCATCTGGCCGCCGTGGCCTCTTACCTTGATGTCCGAGAACAGCCCGGAATCCCGGCCGAACGTCACGAGATCGTCGTGGAGAGAATCCCAGTGGTTCCGGTCCGTACGACTCAACCGCATCATCATCATTGGGATGTGTTCGCCTTCAGGAGATGCGGTTTCGCGGACTGGATTGTAGCTACGCTCGGGTCTTGAGCGGAGAGGGGCTACCGGAATAAGTTCGGGGAGCTGGGGAAGTCCGACGCCAGTCAGTTTTCGAGTCGCACTCCGACGCGACTTTGCGGATTCGGGACGCGACAGGAAGTCACGGATATACCGAGCGATAGGCTGGAGGCTGAGAAGTTCACGAGGAGTCTGCCTCTCGTCGAGAACAAGGGCCATCAACGAGTTCAACATGAGCACGACGTGGCGGAATGGGAAGCCCGTTTCCGCGCTGTGTCCAGGAATCCTCAGTGTTGTCCCGGACGGTCGCCTTTGCAGCTCCAGGAAGGAATCGGGGCCGAATTCAAAGCGAAGCGACGACATGACTGGCTCAGTGCCTTCTTCGCGAAAGGTGGCGAGGAGGGTGTACGATCGAATATGGTTCCCAGCCGCGGGGACGATTGAGAGCCCTAGCCGAAACTCTTCGATACGGCCGGCTGGGCCACGTCTCGACCGCACGATGTCGCGAAACGAGCCCATGGAGAACGGTTGCCTGTTGAAGTCCAGTTGGGTATCAATATCAGTTCCGGAACAGGCTTGGTACAGAACGCTGTAGCAGCCCAGGAAGGTCGTTTTCCCCGTGCTGTTCTCGCCTACGAGCAGCGTAATGGGCCGCAGGCTGCCGCTCTGTGCACCCTGAAAGCAGCGCACGTCGCACAGAATGAGTTCGCGCGGATCGTCCATGGTCAAGGACTGGGGTCAGGGAGTCGATCCGGCGAGTCGAACACGGCGGTAATCGATGCGGCTCTCCCAGGAGTCATCATGGCACGAGTGTAGCACCCGTAGTCCCATTACGCCGGCGTGCTCGAAAGTGTCCGGGTCATCGTGTGGACGCGCCGCCGTTATCCTCACAGCCGGGTTGGGGTGGCTGCCAAGACGCGATTCGGAGCTGTCCGTCCAGGCGCATCTCAGGATGACGTCACCCGGCCAGCCGCGCGGTCCAAGCCTCCCGCCGTTGTCGGCGACATCATGTTGAGTCGAGGCGCAGGGAGTCCGACCGCGACCCGGTCAACCAGCCCACGAGCCGGGACCAGGGACTCAGCCGGCGAACGGACACGAGACCTTTCTCATCGGGTATGTCGACGACCTCGCCGGAGACGGTCCGCACGTCCTCCTCCGTGGAGTCCGACTCGCCCGGCGGAGGCGCGGCCGGGGCTGACGTCCGCACGAGCGGGGGGCCGCCCAGGCGGACGGTGACCATCACCTCCCCGGGGGCCGGGACGCTCGCCGCCGGCAGGCCGTGCGCGACGCTGGCGTCGAGGGTGCCCAGCGCCGCGACCAGCGCGCTCTCGGCGACCTCGAAGATTCCCGGGACCCCGTGCCCGGCCGCGAGGGCCTGCGGGACGTCGCGGAACGAAACGGTCCAGTTCGGCGTGCCGCGCTCGATACGACAGGGATAGCTCGCGATGCGTGCGGACTGCATAGGCTTCATGAGAGGGACATGGGTTCGGACGATGCACACGGACAATGACGACTGCCGCCTGCAACGCGGACGGCAGTCATGGTAGCCCGTTTGGGGTCAAGAACGCGAGCGGACGGAGTGCTTCCGGCTACCGCAGTTTCCGGAAGAACGCGCGGATGTCCTCGGTCAGCAGTTCCGGCTCCTCGAGCGCGGCGAAGTGCCCGCCCCGCGGCATCTCGGTCCAGTGCGTCACGTTGTACGCCGCCTCGGCCCAGGCCCGCGGCGGGATGAACAGCTCCTTGGGGAAAATGGCGGCCCCGACCGGGGTCTCGATGTAGCCCGGCTGATTGGTCGCGCGACGCGACTCGTAGTAGATGCGGGTCGACGACGTGATGGTCTGGGTCGCCCAGTAGATGGTGATGTTCGTCAGCAGCTCGTCCTTGGTGAACTGGCTCTCGACGTCGCCGTCGCAGTCGCACCAGGTGCGGAACTTCTCGACGATCCAGGCGGCCAGTCCGGCCGGCGAGTCGTTGAGACCGTAGCCGAGGGTCTGCGGCTTCGTCCCCTGGATGTTGCTGTAGCCCCGCTCGTCGGCGAAGAACGCCTGCCGCTCCCGGGTGCGCGCCAGCTCCTCCGGCGGCACGCCGGCCGTCGGATCCTCCACGCCTTCGGGCGGACCCGCCGTGACCATGTTCAGGTGCACGCCGACCACGCGGTCGGGATGCTGCGCCGCCTGCCAGCGGCTGATGATGCTGCCCCAGTCGCCCCCCTGCGTGCCGTAGCGGTCGTAGCCGAGGCGCTCCATCAGCTTGCCGATGATCGCGGCCATCTTCTCGGGGCCGTAGCCGCGGCCGGTCGGCTTGTCTGAGAAGCCGTAGCCGGGGATCGACGGCGCCACGACGTGGAACGCGTCGGCCGCCTCGCCGCCGTAATTCGTCGGGTCCGTCAGCAGCGGGATGATCTTGTAGAACTCCATGATGGAGCCGGGCCAGCCGTGCGTGATCACCAGCGGCAGGGCGTCCTCGTGGGGAGACCGCTGGTGGATGAAGTGGACGTCCAGCCCGTCGATGTCCGTCTTGAAGTGGTCGAAGCCGTTCAGCAGCCACTCCTGGTCGCGCCAACTGAAATCGTCCCGCCAGTAGGCGATCAGCTCTTCCAGGTACTCGCGGTTGGTGCCGTAGTCCCACTCCGTTCCGACCAGATCGTCGGGAAGCCGCGTCCGGGAAAGGCGGCCCTTCAGATCGGCCAGCACCGCGTCGGGCACGTCGATCGTGAACGGGCGGATCGCCTCGGGGTCCTCGGCCGCGCTCTCCTCCTGGCCCGGCGCCGGGGCGGCGGACGCGGTTCCGGTCGTCGCGAGCATGCCGGCGGCGAGAGCGAAGGCGCCCACCAGCATCAGCGGCGGGGCGCTTCGAATCGTGGCGAATCGGAGCATCGTCATCAGCACACCTTTCGTTCAGGGTGGCCCCTATAATGCCACGACTGACCAGGAGGGACCGACCGATGCTGAAGACATGGCTGACCCGCGCGCTCGTCCTCGGTTGGATTCCGACGCTGTTCGTCGCCGGCGGCGTCCGCTGGCTCGACGAGCCGGCCGCGTCGGCCCAGGAGCGGACGCCGATCAAGGTGTCCCGCATCTACACCGGCGCGGACGGCCAGACGCATGTCGAGGAGCTCGACGTGCCGCTTACCTCGCAGCGCGGCGCCACCGAGCTTTCCGACCCGGTTCCGGTGACCAGCGTCCAGTTCCGGCGCACCTCGCCCGAGTACTTCATCGACTGGCACACGGCGCCTCGCCGGCAGTACGTGATCACGCTGGCGGGGGAGAGCGAAGTCGAGTTCGGCGACGGCACCAAGGTCCGGCTGTACCCGGGCCACATCCTGCTCGCGGAGGACACCACCGGCCAGGGGCACATCTCGCGGGCCATCGGCGACGAGGACCGGATCTCGATCTTCCTGCCGCTCGCGGAGCAATAGACGTATCGGTTTCTGCGGGACTGCCAGCGGCAGCAGTGGGATAGCATGTCCCAGGCGCCGCTGCGCATGAAGCTGTCGTGGGAGGAACTGCGGCGGATCACACGTGAACCATGACGAGGAGCCGAACGATGCAGATGCAGTCCCGCGGATCACGACACCTTCTCGGAATCGCGTTCCTCGTGGCGGCGCTTCTGTCGGCGCCGGCCGTGGCGGCCGCGCAATCGTCCGCCGAGTTCGTCCCGGTCACGGACGAGATGCTGCAGAACCCGGCGGACGGCGACTGGCTGTCGTGGCGCCGGACGCCGGACGGCTGGGGTTACAGTCCGCTCGACGAAATCGACCGCGACAACGTCCACCGGCTGCGGATGGTCTGGACGCGGGGGCTCGCCGAGGGACGCCAGGAGGGCACCCCGCTGGCCTACAACGGCATGCTCTACATGCCGCAGTCGAACGACGTGATCGAGGCGATCGACGGGGCGACCGGCGACCTGATATGGCAGCACCGGCGCGACCTGCCGGAGGACGTCTACGAGTACGTCGGCGGCAACGCGCGCAGCAACCGGAACATCTCCATCTACGACCGGTTCATCGTCAACACGAGCGACGACGACTACATCTTCGGGCTCGACGCCACCACGGGAGAGATCGCCTGGGAGACGCAGATCTTCGACTACAAGGTGATACCGGCCGGACACAGCTCGGGGCCGATCATCGCCGACGGCAGGGCCGTCTCCGGGCGAAGCTGCCGCCCGCGGGGCGGTCCGGAGTCGTGCGTGATCGTGGCCCACGACGCGCGCACCGGCGAGGAGCTGTGGCGGCGGCGGACGGTGCCGGCCCCGGGCGAGCCGGGCGACGAGACATGGGGCGGCGTGCCCTTCGAGGAGCGGATTCACGTAGGCACCTGGGTGGCCGGCAGCTACGACCCGGAGCTGCGGTTGTTCTACCAGGGCACGTCGGTCACCTCGCCGGCCCCCAAGTTCATGCTCGGCGGCGTCGACAACACGCACCTGTACCACAACTCGACGCTGGCTCTCGACATCGACACCGGCGAGATTCGCTGGTACTACCAGCACCTGAACGATCATTGGGACCTCGACCATCCCTTCGAGCGCATCCTGGTCGACACCGCCGTCGCGCCCGACCCCTCCGAGGTGAGCTGGATCAACCCGCGCCTGCAGCCGGGAGAGGTCCGGAAGGTGCTGACCGGCATCCCCGGCAAGACCGGCGTCGTCTACACGCTCGACCGCGAGACGGGCGAGTTCCTGTGGGCGACCCCCACCGTCACCCAGAACGTCATCAGCAGCATCGACGGTGCCACCGGGGAGGTGACCGAGAATGCGGAGGTGGTCTTCAACACGGTGGGCCAGGAGGTCTTCGCCTGCCCGACCTGGAACGGCGGCAAGGACTGGGAGGCAGGCGCCTACAGCCCGCTGACCAACACGATGTACATGCCGCTGCGCAACACCTGCGCGCGCATGCTCGCGACGCGGGTGTTCAACGACGATACCCCGGCTCTGCCAACGGAGAACCGTTCTACGACCTATGCCATCGCCTACCGGCACCAGTTGGCGCCGGGCAACGAGTACGCCGGCACCGTGCGAGCGATCTCGGCGGAGACCGGCCGGACGGTCTGGCTCCACGAGCAACGCGCGGGCACGCTGTCGCTCGTGACCACCGGGGGCGGCCTGGTCTTCGGCGGGGACATCAACGGGCGGGTCCGGGCCTTCGACCAGGAGACCGGCGAGGTGCTGTGGGAGATCAACCTCGGCTCGCCGGTCAGCGGCTTTCCGATCAGCTATGCGGTCGACGGCAAGCAATACGTCGCGTTCGGCACGGGCAACGCGGGGACGTCGTCGCACTTCAACCGGCTGACCCCGGAGCTGCGTCCGAGCTCGGGAAACAACCTCTTCGTGTTCGCGCTGCCTTGACACCCAATGGCAGTCTTCATGGGTTTAGCATGGTGCAGTAGAGTTCAGTAAAGTACTGATAGTAAATGGGTTACTTGGTATACGCTCGTTCGCGAACCAGCCCAGGAAGACCCGGCGGATCCAGCCTGTTCCCGTATATAATGGGGGTATGGATGCTGTAACCAAATCCGCCCCCACCGCCCCCCGAACCAAGCGCCGAGGACGCCATCCGCACAAGGCGCTCTCGGCCGCCTTCGTCCGTTCGGCCCCGCCAGGACGCCACGCCGACGGCAACGGCCTGTACCTGTTCGTCCAGCCCAGCGGGACCCGCAGCTGGATCCAGCGGCTCGTCGTCCGCGGGCGCCGCCGCGAGCTCGGCCTCGGCGCCGTCGCGCTGGTGCCCCTCGCCGAGGCCCGCGAGCAGGCGCTCGCCAACCGCCGGCTTGCCCGCTCGGGCGGCGACCCGTTGACCGAGAAGCGCCGCCTGCAACAGATGCCCACCTTCGCCGATGCCGCCCGGCAGGTGCTGGAGCAGAAGCAGGACGGCTGGCGCGGCCGGTGGCACGCGCAGAACTGGATCCGCAGCCTCGAGCGCTACGTTTTCCCGCGCATCGGCCGCCGGCCGGTGTCCGAGGTCAACACGGCCGACGTGCTGGAGGTCCTGACGCCGATCTGGCACAGCAAGGCGGCAACGGCCAGGGAGGTCCGCCAACGCGTCCGCTCGGTGCTGGAGTGGGCGATCGCGCTGGACCTGCGCAACGACAATCCGTGCGACCGGGTGGTGCCGTTGCTCGGTCCGCAGAACGACATCGTGACGCACCGGCGGGCGCTGCCGCACCAGGACGTGGCCGCGGCCGTCGAGACAGTGCGGACGTCGAGCTCGGGGCAGCCTGCGGTAAAGCTGGCGTTCGAGTTCCTCGTACTGACCGCGGCGCGGTCTGGCGAGGTCCGGCTGGCGACGTGGAACGAGATGGATACAGCTGGCGCGGTGTGGACGGTCCCGGCCAAGCGGATGAAGGCGAAGCGCGAGCACCGGGTGCCCCTGTGCGTGCGGGCGATCGAGGTCCTCGACGCGGCGCGGACGCTCGGCGACGGCAATCCGCTGGTGTTCCCGATGCGGAGCGGCAAGGCGATCTCGATGTCGACGTTGCCGAAGATGCTCGAGTACCACCGGGTCGCGGCCGTGCCGCACGGCTTCCGCTCATCGTTCCGGGACTGGGCGGCTGAGCAGACGGACCACCCGCGGGAGGTGATCGAGGCGGCGCTGGCGCACGTGGTGCAGAACAAGGTGGAGGCGGCGTATGCGCGCTCGGACCTGTTCGAGCGCCGGCGACGACTGATGGACGACTGGATGCATTACCTGAACGGGCGGCGGCAGTAGCCGACGGCGTGGTCGCCCGGCTCGACGTTCCCGCCGACGATCGGGCCCCGGCGCTTCCCCGACCCCTCCCGATTGGGAATTACTGACCCGCGCGGGACAGTAATTGTCGGGCTCTCGCATCGCCCGGGCCGTGGCCGACAGGCTCGCGAAGCTCTCGATTTCGGGTGCCGACCGAAGGGCCGCCGTGTCCGGCCGACCGAAGCTGAACCGCCGGTGACACATCACGAGCCGGCCCGGCGCCGAGGAGTTGCCGTCGTGACCGCCGCCCGGCGTGCCCCCTCTATATGAGGCAGGCCTCACCAAGGCCCGCACCATCCGCGCGGAGGACATCGACAGCATCGGCGTCGATGCCTGCGAGTCGCCCGGCCGGTGGCGAAACTCCCGCCGGCGCGTTGCACCCGACCGGCCCACCTACCCGCATCCGGCCTTCGGCCCGGCGCGCCTCCCGGAGTCGGCGCGGACGAACGAGACGCCGGGAGAGGGGGCAGAAGGGACGACAAGGAGTCAGAACCGAGCGGCGGCCAGGGAACGACGCGGGCGGGCATACCCACGCCTCGGCGTACTGCATCCGGCCGTGCGACGCCGCGCCCCTGACGCCAGTCTCGGCCACGCGCCGGCCCTGCCGGGCCATCACCCCACACACGCTCGACGCCTGAAGCGGCTCGACGGCCGCTGTCGGCGGCACACGCGCCCCCGGACGCCGCCACGCCAGCGGCCCTGTCGGGCGCATCACCGGAGGAGCCGGTGACCTTGATCGACATGCTCCGCCCCCAGCACCGCCGAGCGCTGTGGCGACTGCGCAAACGCCTCGCCAACCGCGAGCACATGCGCCGCGCCCGCGAGGCGCGCAAGCTGTGCTGCGTCGGCGTCGACCTGCCCCTCGAGGCCACGCGGTCAACGACGTCGAGCTCGCCATCACCGCGATCCTCGAAGACGACACCGCGCCGCGCGCGAGCGACGACGACACCCCTGATCACGTTCCCGCCATCGTCCCGAGCCTCGACCAGCTCACCGACATCGCTCCGTCCGCTTCCGGGACGCCACCCGCGGCGCAGGCGCCGGACCTCGGAGCCCGCCGACGGTGGCTGGAGCCGGCAACACCGCGGTGTGAGCAATACGAGACGCCGGGCATTCGCCGCCGATGGCAGACGTTTGTCTGGGTTGTTTGGCACGCCTCCCTTACACTCCCGCCGCCCGGAAGACGGTAGGAGCCAGATTCGGTTTTTCGCTGCGCGAAACCGGCTGCGCCTAACCGACTCCTGGGACAAGGCAAACGGAACACGCGCATGGCAGCGCCCACACCGAACCGCGGCGGCCGGCCGCCGCTGGCCATCGAGCGCCAGCGCTCCCACGCGGTCAGCGTCCGCTTCACCGCCGCCGAGGCCCGCACGCTTCGGCGCCGCGCCGCCGAGCGCGGGTGCGCCGTCGCCGTCCTCCTCCGCGAGGACCTCGCCCGCGGACCCGACGCCGCACCCGCGGCCGAGTCGAGCGCGAGCGCCGAGGCCGTCGCCCGCCGGGTCGAGTTGCGCCGCGTCGGCCGCCTGCTCAACGACGCGGTCCGCGCCGTGCACGCCGCCCGCGGGCATCCCGGTCGGGAAACGCTCGACGCGCTGCGCCGCGCCGCCGACGCCGTCGCGCACCAGCTCGGGAGGTGGCCGTGATCGGTCGCATCATCGGGTCCGGCCGCGGGATCGCCGGCATGGTCGCCTACATCACCCACGACCAGACGTCGGCCGACAATCGCCGGCCCACGACGTCGGAGCGCGTGGCGTGGACCGCCTGCCTCGGCATCCCCACCGAGGACACCGAGCTGATGGCCCGCGCGATGCAGGGGCTCACCGCCGACGCCCCGGCGTTGAAGACGCTGGCTGGCATCAGCGCCCGCGGGCGCAAGCTGAAGAAGCCGTACACGCACCTGGTGCTGAGCTGGCCCGAGGGGGCCAGGTCCCCGTCGCAACAGGAGATGCTGTCGGCCGTCGCCGAGGCGCTCGACAGCATCGGTCTCGACCACCGCCACTACGCGGTTTGCGCCGCCCACACCGACACGGCCTGCCCGCACGTGCACGTCGCCGTCAGCCGCGTCGACCCGGAGACGGGCCGGGCCGTCAACCTCGACCAGGGAGCCACGAAGCGCCTCAGCCGGTGGGCGGAGCAGTACGAGCGCGAGCACGGCGGCATCGTCGTGCCGGCGCGCGTCGAACGGCGCGAGGCGCAGGTGGCGCGCCGCGGCCTCGAGCGTCGCTGCCGCAAGGGCGGGATGCCGCGCAACCAGGCCCGCTCAACCGCCGCGCGGTTGCACCCGCGGCCGCCGGCGAAGCCGGCGCGGAAGAGACCGCCGTCACCTGACGGTTCCACGCCACAGGACCGTTCGCAGTGGAGAAGCCTGCTCGAACGGCAGGCCGAGCAGGTGCAGGCCCAGCGGACTGCCGAAGCGCAACGGGTGGCGCGCCGACGACGCGAGTGGCGGACCTACCAGGCCGCGCGGGCGCAGGCGCACTCCACCGGCGCCGCCGCGCCGACGCTGCCGCGCAGTGCGTCGATCCGCAAGCTGCGCGCCGACGGGGCCCGCGAACGGATCGCGTTGCGACGCAGCCACCGGGCCGAGCGCGTGTCGCTGGCGCGCCGTCTGGGCCGCGTCGCCGTGGCCGTCTGGCGGCAGGGCGCCGCCGCGATCCGCACGCTGTTCCGGCGGCCCCCGCTACCGGTCGACCTCGAGGCCGAACGCCGCCGGCTCGACGCCGAGCTCACCGAGGCCCGCCGCCGCAGGACGGAGCAGACCCGCGAGCGCTTCAAGCGGGCCGAGCGCGATGCCAAGGTCCAGTACGACCGGGCGTACAACGACTGGTCCGAAGAGCTTCCCTCCAACTTCAGCAGGCCCTCAGACGAGCAACGGAGAAAGGCCCGCGCTGCGGGCGAGACTGTCGACGCCGCCTGCGCGGCCTACCAGCGGGCCGGCGCCCGCCTTGACCGTTACGAACGCGCCGCCAACGCGGTAGAACGCCCGCGCCCCGCCTACACGGCACCGTACACCCCGTCGCTGGAGGAAGTCGTGGCCGAGGTGGACCGCCGGTTGGCGCAGGAACGCCGCGAACGCGAGCGCGAACGGCCACGCTCGGAGACGGCCCCAGCGCGCACGTCGCCGCCGAAGCCGCGCGCGCCGTCGCCCGCGCCGCCCGCTCGACCACGTCCAACCCAGGACGCGCCGCCGGTTGACGGCCCCACCATCCGGTGGGGCGACCTCCCGGAGCAGCCGCCCAAGGCCCCGCCTCCGGCCAGCAGCGGGCCGCCACTACCGCCAGCGCCGACGCGGGGGCGCGGGCGGTAACCCACGGCGCGCGGCCCGCCTTCAGCCACTCGGCTCGGCACGTGGATGCGCGTCGCAACTACGTGGAAGACCACCACCGAACAGGTCGAACAGGACCTCCCCGGCCGCATCGGCGCCGAGCGGCGGGACATCGCCGACCGCGTCGAGCCGCATGCTGTTCGCCGAAGCCCGCCCTCACCGGTCGCACCGAGCAGTTCCGGCACCGAGTCGAACACCTCGACGCGCCGAGAAGCTCGCCCTCGCGAATGCCGCCGAGCGGAGCGGCCCCGGATCCAGCACCACGCCCACGCCTCCCCGGGCCGGCGCGCCTCCCCGAGTCGGCGCGCGCAGCCACGGACCCGGAGGGGGAACCCACCACGAACGACAATTACTCCAGCGAACGCGGGCGGACGGGCGGAACACGGGCGGGCAAGGCAACGCCTGTGCATTGCTGCTCCCCGGCTCCCACGCCACCCGTCTGCAACCCCGAATCCGCGACGCTGCGGGCCTGACGGCCCCACCTTCAATCCGGCCCGTTCGGGCCATTCCCGCATCGGAGGACACGACCCATGCCCATCAAGGACCTGCTGCGCCCGGACCAACTGGCTGCGCTGAAGCGCTTGCGCAAGCGGATCGCGAACCGCACGGCCATGCGCCGCTACCGCTCGGACCCGGCCTACTACCGCCGCCTGTGCGCCGGCGTCGACCTGCCGATTGAAGCGGGCACTTGCGGCCGTCTGGTGAACCGCTCGAGCGGCGAGCGCTGCTACCGCTGCTGGCAACGCCGCCAGTGGCTGCTGAATCACGCGATGACGCCGTACGAGATCGCCGTCGCGGGCACGCTCGCCGACGAGCTCGAGCACGACGTCGCCGACCGCGAGCGCGAAGACGACCCGCACACCGACGCCATCGTTCCCCTGCTCGACGCCGTCGACGACATGCTCGCACCCACCGACGCCTGCCTGCGCTGGTAGCGCCGGTGAGGGAGCCGTGCCGGCCAAGCCGCCGCGCTACGAGTCGAAGGAAGGCTCGCAGGAGGCGCACGAGGCGATCCGGCCTACCGACCCGGCGGCCGGCGGCGAGGGTATTGATCCCGAGCATGCGCCGCTCTACGACCTGATCCGCCGCGGGCTGTTGGCGTCGCAGATGACCCCGGTGCGGATCCGCCGTACGACCTGGAAGCTGTCGGCGCCGCGTCCTTCCGGCCAGCCGGTGCGCCTGGTCGCGCAGGGGCGCGTGGTTGTCGACCCGGGGTTTCACCGGGTGCTGCCGCCGGCCTCGCTGGCCGACGAGCCGCCGGCGGTGCCGGACCTGGCGGCGGGAACGGTCTGGGCGCCGGGCAGTGCTGCCCGGATGTCTCCTCGTCGTGGACGAAGCCGCCGCCGCGCTACACCGAGGCGTCGCTGGTGGCCGAGCTGGAGTCGGCCGGCGTCGGTCGCCCGTCGACCTGTGCGAACACCCTCAAGACGCTGGTCGATCGCCGTTACGTGCTGCTCGACGGCCGCGTGTTCGTCGTGACGCCGCTGGGGCGGCTGGTCTGCGCGCGGTTGCGGCAGCATTTCCCGAAGGTCACTGACGTGGGGTTCACGGCCGAGCTGGAGAAGCAGCTCGACGAGGTCGCTTCCGGGCGTGCCGGCATGCATCCGTTGCTGGACGGCTTCTATGGGAAGCTGCGCGGCGAGCTGCCGGATGCCGAGAGCGACCCACGTTCGTTCCGCCGAAGCCGGCGGTCGTCGACCAGCTGTGTCCGGACTGCGGGGGTCCGACCGCGGTGCTGCTCGAGCGCGGCCAGCTGGTGCTGGCGTGCCGCACGTGCCCGGATCCGGAGGAACTGGTCTGGCCGCCCAGGAAGGCGAGGCGGTCGGCCGTGAAGAAGGAGTCGTCCGATGAAGGCGGCCTCCGAGCAGGCCGCTGCCGACCAGCGGCTGCAGTCGCGTTGCGGGTCGTGCGGCGGGGCGCAGCAACGCTGGAAGGTGGCCGGCGGCTACGTGCACCTGTGCGCGGCGTGGCCCGCGTGCGGGGGCGTGGCGTTCGAGGCCGGGCGCGGCGCGGGGGCCCGGCGTGCCGGCGCCCGCGCCGGGTCGGCGGTTCGGCGCGGTTGACTCCGGCGGGTCGACCTTCGCCTTCGGGGACTGCGGATGGAGTCCGGAAATGCACCGTGTTTTTGGAAAAACTTTAGCAAGTGAAAACGGCACCATCGTGGTGCATTTCCGGCCGTCAGGATATTGACGCCCTATGAACATTGAGCGCGCTTCCTGTAGACGTACCAGAGACTTGGGTCTGTAGACCCAATCCCAGGAAAAACTTTAGCAAGTGAAAGCTTCGCCTTCTCTTCGCAAAACGTACTCTCTGGGTGACAGGTGCCTGTTTCGGACTCTTCGCTCCCGCGGAAGCAGCGTTTCCGGACTCGGCGGGGTCCACGAGAACAGCAACGGCACGATCCGGGTCGAGAACGTCGCAAGCCTTCGGTTTCACGAGTTCTGGTCGCTTCTGCCATCGCTCAGCCTGCGAGTGCTCTCCGCCGCGTGTCTCTCCCAACTGGGGCATCGAACGGCCGGAACTGGGGTCATGCCGCCGAAGCCGGGTGCGTCGAACCGTTCGGCTACCTCAGCGAAGACGCCGAGGTGTGGGCTATCATGCAACGCGCCGCCGTTGCCGTCTGGCGTGGCGGCTCAGCCGGTTCGGTTCGGAACCGAGATCGCGCTACACGGCCCGGCGGTCGAGCCGGCTGGTGGGCGTGGGGAAGCGTGTTGGCGGGCGCTACGGGGTTATGGCATCCGTAGACCGGGCGCCGGAGTGAACGTTGATGCGGGCCGGGTTTCTTCGTTCGCTGGCAGGAGTTGGGCGACGGTGGGCCGAGTCCGGTGGAGTCCAGGAGCGGGCCAAATAGTCTTGCGGAATCCCGTCTGCAATGAGGGAAAGGACGGCGGAAGCGCTGTCAGCGGGTGCAGAATAAGTCTTTTTATTTCAATAGATTACCGGAATCAGCCAGCTCACGCTGCCTTGATCAGGCGCCGAGGACGTCATCCCGACAAGGCGCTCTCTCGGCCGCCTTCGTCCGTGCCGTCCCGCCCGGACGGCACGCCGACGGCAACGTCCTCTACCTGTTCGCCCAGCCCGCAGGAACGCGAAGCCGGGTCCGGCGGCTCGTCATCCGGGGCCGCCGTCGCGAACTGGGGGCGGCGCGTGGCGATTTTCCGGAGTTCCGAAGACTGAGCGTGTGAAGTCGAACAGTTGACATGCAAGCACGCGCTTGCATATTATAGGCACTGACACGCAAGCGAACACTTGCCTTAGACTGGTCTCGTGGACGTGTATCGCGCGATCGCCGACCCAACCAGGCGAGCCATCCTGGATGAACTCGTCGATCGGTCAGGTCAGTCGCTCTTCGAACTCTGCGCACGCCTGACCATGAAGCACGGCATCAACTCTTCGCGGCAGGCGGTCACGCAACATCTGGACGTCCTGGAGGCCGCCGGGCTGATTCGCACGCGGCGCGAGGGAAGGTCGAAGCTGCATTGGTTCGAGGGCGGTCCGCTGAAGGCCATCGCACAGCGTTGGCCGGTCTCGACAGATGAAAGGGCATTCGAGAGATGAGAATTCATGGGGTCAGCGTCATGGTAGACGACCAACAGAAGGCGCTTCGCTTCTACACGGAAACGCTCGGCTTCCAGTTGAAGCACAACATTCCCCTGGGAGAGCACGCCTGGATCACCGTTGTATCCGAGGAGGCTCCGGAGGGGACGGAGCTGGTGCTCGAGCCTGACGAGCATCCCGCGGCGCGTCCGTTCAAGAGGGCGCTTGTGGAGGACGGTATTCCCTGGACCTCCTTCGCGGTCGACGACGTCGAAGCCGAACATGAGCGCCTCTTGGCAAAGGGCGTGCGATTCGTACAGCCGCCAACAGACCTCGGGACCGTCATTACGGCGGTATTCGACGATACGTGCGGCAACTTGATCCAGATCGCCGAGGAGAAACGTCAACCATGACGATGTTGAGCGGTCGCAGCGACCATGGGTCGTGGCCGGTCGCCGATCTCGACGGGGCACACTTGATCTGCCGAGCCGCAACGTGATGACGGCGGTGGTGCGGCTGGAGCGGAGCCGCTCGCCGGCGGACTTGGAGCGGGTGCTGGAGGCCCTGGCGTCATGGCTGCGGGGGTCGGACGACAGCGAGTTGCGGCGGGCTTTCGTCGACTGGGTGCGGTTGTTGGCGGAACGGCTCGTGCCGGCGGGGTCGGCGGTGTCCGGGTGGCGACGCTGGAGGAACTGAGAATGTCGTTGGAAGAAACGGGTCGCCGAGTGGCCGAAGAGAAGGTGACAGAGCTATAGAGACGAGGGCGGGCGTGAACACTGACGTGGCGAAGGACTACTTGGTGCAGGCCACAGCGCGAGTCGAGGAGGCGGATCGTCACCTGTTGGTGGTCGACGTCAGCGAGCGGTGCATCGCGGCACGGCTAGCGATGTATCTTCGTGATGCGTTGTCGGCCGACTACGATGTCGATGTGGAGTACAACCGGCACGGCCCTGACAAGAAAAAACTGTACGATCTGATGGACGAGCACCACTGCGAACGCGATCACCGCCGCGACGAAGGCCAGACGGTGCTGCCCGACGTGATCGTCCACAAGCGCGGTGTCGACTCGAACCTGTTGATCATCGAGATGAAGAAGTCGGCGAACCGGAGAGGCCTGGAGAGGGACCGGCGCCGGATCCGGGCGTTCCGAGATGAGCTTGGTTACCAGTTCGGAGCCCTGGTCGTGTGCAAGACGGGAGACCGACCCGCAATCGACGTGGAGTGGTACGAGTGACGGTTCTGCGCCAAGCTCGATCCTTGGTCCCAGAGGCACCCCGTCGTTCGGCCGGAGCGCCTATTCGAGAGTGTGGACAATCCAGCCCTCCGGAGGCACATTAGGCCACGGTAGCAGGAGCGACGGGAGTCTACTTGAGCAGCGGCTCAAGGGGCCTCGTGGCCGAGGTGTGGGCCATTATGGCCGGTGCCGCCGTTCCCGTCAGTCGTGGCGGGCCCGACCGGCTCTCGGTCCGGTTCGGAACGGAGATCGTGCTACACGGCCGGGCGGTCGAGCCCGCTGCTGCCGGGCTAGCCCACATGGCTTTGTGGAATCCCGTCTGCAATGGAGGAACGATGGGGGAAGCACAGCAGCCTGGATCCAATGAGTCATTGTCTTTGAATTGGTTACTGGAATCGTCCAGCTCGCCCTGCCGTAGTACGCCACGGAGCTTCCGCGTTTGTGCATGTAGACCTTCGCCACCGCAAGCTGGCGCGGCCCGGCGGCGACCCCTCTCAGAGAAGCGCCGCGTTTGGGGGAGCACCCTCGCCGACGGCGTCCGTCGCGTGCTAACTCAACTAAAGCCGAAGCGCGGCGACCTCACCACTCGACGTCACATCCGAACCGCGGAGTTTGAATCACCGCGTGGGGATTGAACGCCCCAACGCCGGCCCCGAGTCGGAGCAAGACCGAGACGTCACTCGCGGGCAGGCAACCGCGGTTGTCCCTCGATGCCCCGGAGTCGGCGCTGCATTGCGAAGACGCGACCGCGTGCAAGACGTCGCTGACGAAGGGGCCGTCGTTGCGCTCGCGGGCTGGCGACCAGGGCATGCCTCTTGCTTTCGAATCGGCCGCACACTGGGGACAGCCGTCGCGGTTCGACCGGAGTCCGGCTCGTGCAAGACGAGATCTACAAGAAGCTGTTCTCCTTCCCGCGCCTGGTCCAGGACCTGCTGCGCGGCTTCGTCGCCGGTCCCTGGAGTAAGTCGATCGACTTGAACACGCTGGAGAAGCTGCCGGCCGAGTACGTCAGCGACGACCTGTCGACGCGCCGCGGCGACGCCGTGTGGCGCGTGCAGCTGCGTGGAGAGCGATGGCTGTACCTGCTGGTGCTGCTGGAGTTCCAGGCGCGGGACGAGCCGCGGATGGCGCTGCTCATTCTCACCTACACGAGCCTGTTGTACGAGGAGTTGGTCCGCAACGGGGCGGTAGCAGCGCACGAGGCGCTGCCGCCGGTGCTGCCGGTGGTGCTGTACAACGGGGAGTCGGCGTGGCGCGCGGCGCCGGAGGTGGGCGAGCTGATTGCGCCGGTGGGACCGTCGCTGGCGCCGTATCAGCCGACGCAGCGCTACTGTGTGGTTGACGAGCGGCATCTGACAGAAGACGATCTGCCTGGCGGCAACGTGATGACAGCGGTGGTGCTGCTGGAGCAGAGCCGCTCGCCGGCGGACTTGGAGCGGGTGCTGGAGGCCCTGGCGTCGTGGCTGCGGGGTCCGGACGACGGCGAGTTGCGGCGGGCCTTCGTCGACTGGGTGCGATTGTTGGCGGAACGGCTCGTGCCGTCGGGATCGGCGGTGCCGCGGGTGGCGACGCTGGAGGAACTGAGAATGTCGCTGGAAGAACGCGTCGCCGAGTGGCCGAAGCAGTGGATGCGGGAAGGCATGGAGCGCGGCCTCGGACAAGGCATCGAGCAGGGCATCGAACAACAACGAGCGTTGTTGCGGCGTCAAGCGGCGTTGCGCTTCGGCGAGGAGACGGCCGCGCGCCTGGCGGGGATGCTGGCGCACGTCGCGGGGGCGGCGCGGCTGGCCGAAGCGGGCGAATGGATGGTTCGCTGCGAGACCGGCGCGGACTTGCTCTCACGCGTGGCCGCGCTGGCGGCGGGTTCGGCTCCGACCCGCGGTGACGAATGAGGCTGCCAGTCGAACTTCCGAGCCCGCTCGTTGCCCGAGGATGCAGCAACCGCGGCTGGTGATCGGCCGAACACGGCCCGGTGCGCACCTCGCGTGCGGCGGTCGAGCGCGCCTGTACGGCGTGAATGTCTCGACAGCCGCCTCCGAACCGGCATACGCTTTCACGACCTTACGCGAGGAATCGGGCGGTCACGCCGCGCCGCACGTTCAGACCAGACAGTTAGAGGAGACGCTGACGATGCCGAAGTTCGCCGCCAACCTGACCATGTTGTACAACGAGGTCGACTTCCTCGACCGGTTCCGGGCGGCGGCGGACGCCGGATTCAAGGGTGTCGAGTACCTGTTTCCCTATGACTTCTCCAAGGACGAGCTGGCCGGGCGTCTGGCCGAGAACCGCCTCGAGCAGGTGCTGCACAACCTCCCGGCGGGCGACTGGGGCGCCGGCGAGCGCGGCATCGGCTGCCTGCCCGACCGGGTCGGCGAGTTCCAGGACGGCGTCGGGCGGACCGTCGACTACGCCCGCGCGCTGGGTTGCCCGCGCGTGAACTGCCTGGCGGGCATCGCCCCCGACGGCGCCGATCCGGCGCAGTTGACCGAGACCTTCGTCGCCAACCTCCGCTTTGCCGCCGGGAAGCTCGGCGAGGCGGGGGTCCAGCTCCTGATCGAGCCGATCAACACGCGCGACATTCCCGGGTTCTTCCTCACCGGGACCGGTCAGGCGAATGCCATCATCGACGCCGTCGGGTCGGACAACCTCGCGCTGCAGTACGACATCTACCACATGCAGATCATGGAGGGAGACTTGGCGCCGACCATCCAGGCCAACCTGGCGCGGATCTCCCACATGCAGCTCGCCGACAACCCGGGCCGGCACGAGCCCGGGACCGGCGAGATCAACTACCCGTTCCTGTTCGACTTCATCGACCGGATCGGCTACGAGGGCTGGATCGGGTGCGAGTACAAACCGGCCGCGGCGACGACGGAGGGGTTGTCCTGGGTGACCTCCTACGTCGGCGCCGGGACGTGAGCAGCCCGTGGCACGCGGGTTCGACCACGGACTGTCAACGCGGACCGCTCTTCGAAGGGACACCAACTCATGGCGAATGTAGGCTTCATCGGACTCGGCATCATGGGCCGCCCCATGGCGGGGCACCTGCAGACCGGCGGCCACACGTTGTTCGTGCACGACCTCGTTCCGATTCCGCAGGAACTGGTCGACGGCGGCGCCACCGTCTGCGGCAGCGGCAAGGAGGTGGCGGAACGCTCGGAGATCGTCATCACGATGGTCCCCGACACGCCCGACGTCGCGGCCGTCCTGTTCGGGGAGAACGGCGTTGCCGAGGGCCTGTCCGCGGGCAAGATCGTCGTCGACATGAGCTCCATCTCGCCCATCGAGACCAAGGGCTTCGCCGAGCGGATCAACGCGCTCGGTTGCGAGTATCTCGACGCGCCGGTCTCCGGCGGCGAGGTGGGCGCCAAGGCGGGCAAGCTGACCATCATGGTGGGCGGCAGTCAGGCGACGTTCGATACGGTGAAGCCGCTGTTCGACCTGATGGGCGCCAACATAACCCTGGTCGGTGGCAACGGTGACGGGCAGACGACGAAGGTAGCGAACCAGATCATCGTGGCGCTGACGATCGAGGCGGTCGGCGAGGCGCTGCTGTTCGCGTCGAAGGCCGGGGCCGATCCCGGCAAGGTGCGGCAGGCGCTCATGGGCGGATTCGCCTCTTCGAAAATCCTCGAGATCCACGGCGAGCGGATGATCGCCCGCACGTTCAATCCGGGATTTCGGATCAACCTCCACCAGAAGGACCTGAGCCTGGCGCTCAGCGGCGCCCGCGCGCTCGGCCTGTCGCTGCCCAACACGGCGACCGCTCAGCAGTTGTTCAACAGTTGCGCCGCCAACGGCGGCTCGGCGTGGGACCACTCCGGCATGGTCAAGGCGCTGGAGATGCTGGCTGGCCACGAGGTCGGCCAGGGCAGCGGCAGCTAGGAGCCCGTGGCAAAAGCCCCGCTGCATTCGAGCGGCGATGCATCAGGGTTCGTTGTGGTCGAGAGCATCGAAGGCATCGATCTCTGGCTCCTCGTCGCGATCGGCGTGGCGGCCATGCTGTGGGGTTACCTGCGGGGTGGCCGGGGCCGCTGACAGGTGAGCGGTGAGCGCGGGCCGAAGAGGCAGTCCGGGTCAACGCCGCGTGTTGGCGCGATCGCGCTCGACGAGTTGCCGCCGGAGGATCTTCCCGGAAGGCACCTTCGGGATCGCGTCGATGAACTCGACCCGGCGGACCTTCTTCTGGGGAGAGACCTGCGCGGCCACGTGCGCCATGATCTCCTCGGCGGTGGCGCCGGCCCCCTCGCGCAGCACCACGAACGCCTTGGGGACCTCGCCGGCCTCCTCGTCGGGGCTGGGGATGACGGCGGCGTCGGCGACGGCGGGATGCGATTGGACGGCCGCCTCCAACTCGGCCGGCGCCACCTGGAATCCCTTGTACTTGATCAGCTCCTTGAGCCGGTCGACGACGTAAAGATAGCCGTCGGCGTCCGCCTTGCCGATGTCGCCCGTGTGCAGCCAGCCGTCTTCGTCGAGCATCGCGCGGGTCGCCTCCGGATTGTGGAGGTAGCCCTTCATCACCTGCGGTCCGCGTATCCAGACCTCGCCCAGGTCGCCGGGGGCGGCGTTCCGGTGGGTGGCCACGTCGACGATGCGCCACTCGGTGTTGGGTAGCGAGGTGCCGACCGAGGTGATCCGGGTCTCCTTCTTCGGCGAGTTGGTGTGGGTGACCGGGCTCGTCTCGGTCAGGCCGTAGCCCTGGCGGACGAGCATGTCGTTGCGCGCGGCCGCCCCGCGGGCGACCGACTCGGGAAGCGGCGCGGCGCCGGACATCACGTTCTGCAGCGACGAGATGTCGAACTTGTCGACCAGGGGATGCTTGGCCAGAGCGAGCACGATCGGCGGCACGAGGTAGGCGGTGGTCACGCGGTGCTTCTGCAGCAGCCCGAGGAACTGCTCGAGGTCGAAGCGCGGCATCGTGACGATGGTGGCGCCGGCCTGCAGGGACGCGCTCATGATCACTGTCATGCCGTAGATGTGGTAGAAAGGCAGGATGCCGATCAGCGTGTCGTCGGTCGCGATGCCCTCGTTGGCGGCGATCTGACAGACGTTGGCGACCAGGTTGTAGTGCGTCAGCATGACGCCCTTCGGCATGCCGGTGGTGCCGCTCGAATAGGGCAGCGCGGCCAGGTCGTTGCGCGCGTCTATCGCCACCGCCGGCGGCTCGCCCGCAGTCATCAGGGATGCGAACGGCGTCGCCCCCTCAGCCTCGCCGAAGACGAAGATCTCCTCAACCCCGGTGCCTTCCGCGCCCTTTCTCGCCGTGTCGAGAAACTGCGGGATGGTCAGGAGGAACCGGGCGCCCGAATCCTCGAGCTGGCGGTTGACCTCATCGGCCGTGTAGAGCGGGTTCATCGTGGTGACGACACCGCCGGCGGTCGACACGCCGAAGAACGCGGCGGCGTACTCCGGCAGGTTGGGGCTGTAGATGGCGAGCACCTCTCCGCGCGCGAAGCCGCGTGCAGCCAGACCCGCCGCGACCGCTCGTGCGGCTCGCCCGAGCTGCGCGTAGGTCAGGGACCGGTCCGTCGGTCCGTCGATCAGCGCCGGCTTGTCGGGCCACCGGCCGGCGTGCTCGAACACGTGCTCGTGCAGCGGCCGGACCGGGATCTCGATGTCGGGGAACGGGCTCCTGTAGATCATCGTCCTCTCCGGGGTGTCCATGGGGGCGCGCCCGCTGCGCGTTCGCGCGGGTCGCGCCCCGCGCGTCACGTGAGCAAAGTGCCGCCGTCTACCGGAATCACCGCGCCGTTGGTGTACGCCCCGGCCCGCGAGGCGAGGTAGATCGCGATGCCCGCCATGTCCTCGGGACGTCCGATACGCCCGAGCGGACAGGCGGCGGTGATGTCCGCGCCGTGCCGCTCGAGAATGTCGCCGGTCATCCGGCTTTCGAAGAACCCGGGGGCGACGGCGTTCACCGTGATGTTGCGGGGACCGAGCTCGACCGCGAGCGTACGCGTCAGGTGATGCACGGCCGCCTTGCTGGCCGAGTAGGCGAACGTGCCGGTCCCGACGCGCTGCTGCACCTGCAGGCCGTCCATCGAGCCGACGTTGATGACGCGGGCGGGGTCGCCGTCCGCCGCGCCGCGCTCGAGCAGCGGCGTCAGGTCGCGCGTCAGCAGGAAAGGCGCCGCGACGTTCAGCCGCAGCAGCTTGTCGAACGCCGACGCCGGATACTCGGCGTACGGCGCGCCCCAGGCCGCACCCGCGTTGTTGATCAGGATGTGCAGGCGTGGCTCGCGCGCGTCAATCGCCTCGACGAGCACCGCTCGTCCGTCCTCCGTCGCCACGTCCGCCGGGAGCGAGTGGCACGGACCCCGCGCGGAGAGCTCGGCCGCGGTCCGGTCGCAGGCCTCCCGCTTGCGCGAGGAGACATAGACGGTGGCGCCGGCCTGGATCAGCCCCTCGGCCATCATGCGGCCTATCCCGCGCGAGCCGCCGGTGACCAGGGCTACCCTGCCGGACAGCGAGAAGAGAGACGAGACGTCGATACCCGCCATGGGGTGCCGATTCTAGGAGTCTGCGCCGTAGAACGCAACGGAGTCAGTTCTGCGGCGCAGACTCCTGGAGCGGGGGGGATGGGCCGAAACGGCGAGCCAGCGAGTCGTTTCGGGGCGCTAGGAGTCTGCGCCGTAGAACGCAACGGAGTGAGTTCCGGGCTATGCTGTCGCGACGCGCGACTGCCGACCTTCGTGCGGAAATTGAGGGGCTCGATGTCGAACAGTGCCAGGAGCCACACGATGCAACGCCTGTTGTCGGTCGGTCTGATCGCCGGCGTGCTGGGCGCCACGCCGGCGGTGATCGTCGCGCGCGCCGCCATGCCGGGCGCAGCCCCGGCGGGCAGCTACGGCGGCGCCGAAGCGGCCGGAGGTGTCGTCGCGGCGGGGCAGGAGCGGCCGGCGACCCCCCGGATCGATCCCGTGGATCCGGCTGATTCCACAGCATGGAACGCAGACGTCCGCAGCGGCATCGAGTCGTTCGGGGTCGAGCCGGCGCGGGCGACCAACCTGCTCCGGACGCTGGCCCGGCATCCCCCGGCGCTGCACGGGCTGGGACCGCTTGCCGCCTACCTGCGCCAGCGCTCGATGGTGCCGGCCGTCGATCAGGTCCTCATGGGCCTGCGCGCCGCCTGGCTCTGCGGTTCCGAAGCGTTGTGGGCCGAGCTGGCGGCCGAGGCCCGCTCCTTCGGCCTCGGCGACCGGGACCTGCGCCGGGTGGCGGAAGGGCCGGACGCCGGATGGGGGCCCTGGGACCGGCTGATGCTGCGCGCCACCGATGAGCTGTACCGCGACGCGTTCCTCGGTGATGCCTCCTGGGACGAGCTTGCGACCCGCTACAACGTGCCGCAGCTCATCGACACGATCTTCAGCGGCGCGGAGTACATCCTGCTGGCGATGCTGGCCAACAGCCTCGGCGTGCAGCCGGACGAGCGGTTCGCCGATCGCCTGCCCGCCGGCGTCGAGCGCACGCTGGGGCCGGCCGGGGCGGCCCCGGTACGTCTCCATGCCCCGCGGCTGGACCCGCTCCCGCGGGACGCGTGGTCCGACGAGGTTCGCAGCCTGCTCGATCCCGGCGATGCGGGTCGCCCGGTGCTGAATCTCTACGCGACGCTGGCCCGCCACCCGATCTTCTTCCGGCCGCGGGCGGTGCAGTCGGCCTACATCCGCACCGGCGCAACGCTGTCCGACCGGGCGCGCGAGATCCTGATCCTGCGCATCGGGTGGCTCTGCGGCTCGGAGTACGAGTGGTCGCAGCATGTGCGGGTGGCGCGGCGCATCGGGATGACCGACGACGAGATCCGGCGCATCGCGGTCGGGGCGGACGCGCGCGGATGGAACGCGTTCGAGTCCGCGCTGATCCGGGCGACGGACGAGCTGCACCGCGAGGACGCCATCTCCGACGCGACCTGGACCGCGCTCTCGGAGCGTTACGGCGCGGCCGAGCTGATCGACGTGGTGATCACCGTCGCGGGCTACCGGATGGTCTCCATCGCGCTCAATTCGCTCGGCACGCAGCTCGAGTCCGGACGCCCGCGCTTTCCCGACGTCCCGCGCTGACGGTACGGGCCTCGTCCCTGGTCCGGTCATCCCCCGTCGCCGGGAGAACGGTGTCCCGCGTCCGATCGGCGGGGGAGGCGCGGTCATGCCTGCCGCGGATAGATCTGTTTCGTCTCCAGTATCTCGTAGCGCTCGAACACGTCTTCGACGAGGTAGGGATCGCGCGCGAAGGTGGCCTTCGCATCACCCAGGCTCTCCGCTTCCACGATGATCAGGCTGCCCACCGCGTTGTCGCCGTCCAGGAGTGGGCCGCCGTACTGCACGCGTCCTGCCTCGTTCAGTCGGTTCATGTGTTCCAGGTGCGCGGGCCGGGCGCGCTGGCGGCGTTCCGGTTCGGGCTGGCGAGCGATCAGGGCGTACAGCGGCATGGCTCGGTTTTCCTCCAGGCGGTCGAGAGAGCGTCCGAATGCCTGCCCGGTGGCAGGGGCGGCGGCGTTCGCCGTATTGTAGGTGAACCATGCACGCCGCGACGCAACCGCAGAACCACGGAGACGAACGGCGGACCATCTGGTCGTGGTGCCTCTACGACTGGGCGAACTCGGCGTTCACCACCCTGGTCGTCACGTTCGTCTATTCGGCGTACTTCACGTCCGCGTTCGCGGACGATCCGGGGCGCGGCACCGCCCTCTGGTCGCGCGGCATCACGGCGAGTGCGCTCGCCATCGCGGCGCTGGCTCCGATCGCGGGTGCGCTGGCCGATCGCGGCGGCCGTCGGCGGTACCTGATTCTCTGCTCGCTGGTCTGCGTGGCGGCGACCGTGGCGCTCGCCTTCGTGCGTCCGAGCCAGCCCAACGCGGTCGTAATCGCTCTGACGGTTTTCGTCGTGGCGAACGTGGCGTTCGAGCTGGGTCTCGTGTTCTACAACGCCTTCCTGTCGAGCATTGCCGCCCCGGAACGGATCGGACGCGTTTCGGGCTACGGCTGGGGACTCGGCTACGCCGGCGGCCTGGTGGCGCTCCTGGTCGCGCTGCTCGTCTTCGTGCTGCCCGAGACACCGATGTTCGGGATCCCGACCGAGGAGGGCTTCCACCTGCGCGCAACCAACCTGCTGGTCGCCGGCTGGTTCCTCCTGTTCGCGATTCCGGCGTTCGTTTTCCTCAGGGACGACGGCGTGTCGGGCGAGGGGCTGAACATCCGCCGCGCCTTCGGCGATCTGGCGGTCACCGTCCGTCATCTGCGCCGCTACCGGCAGGTGGCCCGGTTCCTGCTGGCGCGGCTCTTCTACAACGACGGCCTGGTGACGATCTTCGCGTTCGGTGGGATCTACGCGGTCGGGACGTTCGGCTTCACGTTTGCCGAGCTCATCACGTTCGGCATCGTCATCAACGTCGGCGCCGGCCTCGGGGCGCTCGCGTTCGGCTTCGTCGACGATCGGATCGGCGGCCGCGCGACCATCGCGTGGAGCGTGGCGGCGCTCGCGGTGGCCACGGTCGTCGGGGCGCTGGCCCCGTCCCGCGAATGGTTCTGGGTCTCGGCAATCCTCGTCGGCATCTTCGCCGGGCCTAACCAGTCGGCCAGCCGGTCGCTGATGGCGCGCTTCGTGCCGGCGAAGCACGAGTCGGAGTTCTTCGGCTTCTTCGCCTTTTCCGGCAAGGTGACCTCTTTCCTCGGGCCGGCGCTGCTCGGCGTGCTGAGCGATGTCTACAACCAGCGGGTCGGGGTGGCGAGCCTGCTGGTCTTCTTCCTGGTAGGCGGTCTGATTCTGTGGCGCGTCGACGAGCGCGAAGGGATCGCCGCGGCGGGCCGGGGGTAATTGGCGTGTGTTCGGGCAGAGTTCATGTCCCCCGAGGCGGGAGCGGTGATAGAGTAGTTTCAGGAGGCAGCGTCCCGGCGCGCTTGGCGCCCGGGGGCATTACCTGGAGGCTGTCATGAAACGTTTTGTCACCTGGAGCGCCGCTCTCTTCGTCGGCCTGTTGTCGATCCCGGGCATCGCGTCCGTGACTCTGGCGCAGGACGAGACATCCTGGATGCGGGTCGACATACTACAGGTGCTGCCGAGAGAGCTGGACGAGTTCATCGAGCTGCAGCTCGAGGAGATCAATCCGGCCCTGCGGGACGCCGGCGTGCCGTGGCGCTCCGCGTGGCGCACCGCCGAGTTCGGCAACACCTACGAGCGCTTGTTCGTGACGCCGCTGCAGAGTCTGTCGGAACTCGACTTCGGCGGACCGCTGGGACGCGTGCTCGAGCCTGATCGGCTCGCGCGACTTGCCGATCGTGTGCGCCGGACCCTGGCCAGCCGACAGAGCTACGCGGTGCGGTATCGTCCCGACCTGAGCGTCGAGTCGGACGACGTCAGCGGCCTGTCGCTTGCCTGGATCACGAGCGTGCAGGTGGCGCCGGGACGGAATGCCGACTGGGAGGCGTTCCTGCTGGAGAACACGCCGCAGTTCCGCGGCGCCGACGTGGTGTTCGGCGTATACGAGCGCGTGTTCGGGCCGGGACCCACGGTGTGGCAGATCGTCGAGAATCACGCGAGCTTCGGCGAGCTCGACCGCCCCACCATTCTGCAGCGCACGTTCGGGGAGCAAGCGGATGAGGTCGCGGCCCGGTTGGCTGGCGTGCTGTTGTCCATCGAACGCACCGTGCTGCGCTACGACCCGGAGCTGAGTTTCTCGGCAGCGCAGTAGTCCGGGGACGGATACGGCGCGGGGGTCATGGTCCCCGGCGCGGCTCCGCCGGGGACGCATCGACGTTCCGCGGTGCCATGGATTCAGTGCGAGAGGTACGCGGCCTGGACGAGCTCGAACGGCTGGCCGGCCAGGAGGTGGGCGCCAGCGCGTGGCTGCCGATCACCCAGGAACTGGTCGACCGCTTTGCCGACGCCACCTTCGACCACCAGTGGATTCACTGCGACGTCGAGCGCGCGCGGCGCGAGTCGCCGTACGGCGGGCCGGTGGCGCACGGTTTCCTCACGCTCTCGCTGATCCCCGGCTTTCGCAGCCAGATCCTGACGCTGACCGGCGTGTCGCGCGTCATCAACTACGGCGTCAACCGCGTGCGCTTTCCGAACGCCGTCCCGGTCGGGGCGCGCGTGCGCGGCGTGCAGACCGTCAGAACGGTCGAGCGGACGGCGCCGGGAACGGCGCGGGTGGTCAGCGGGTTCGTAATCGAGATCGAGGGAGAGACGAAGCCGGCCTGCGTGGCCGAGACGGTCACGCTGGTGTTCGCCTGAGCGGCGGTTCGGCAGCGATTCTTGCGCGCATGGAGACCGCGGTGGTGTTCTTCCGCCCGGCGGGTGTCGGCGCGCAATCGGCGGCGCCCGGATCCGGCGGCCGAGCGATGGCTCCCGGCGGCCGTGCCGTTGGACGCCGGGAGCCCTTTCGCGTCGTGTCCGCCTACTGATCGAGCGCGAACACGAACAGCCCGTTACCCCCGACCGGACGCCTCTCCTCCGGCATCAGATCGGCGGGGATCATGCCCTGCCAGCTCGCGCCGCCGGCACCGACCGGCACCGCCACGTACTGCCGCCCGTCGACCGCGTAGCTGATCGGGAACCCCTGGATGGAGGTCGGCAGGCGCCGGCTCCACAGGATCTCGCCGTCCGCGACATCGAAGGCGTAGATGTAGCGGTCCCAGCTTCCCGCGAACGCCAGCCCGCCGGCGGTGGTCAGGGCCGCGCTGTTGATCGGCGTCTTGAACCGCTGCCGCCACAGGACCTCGCCGGTTCGCATGCTCATCGACAGCAGCTCCCCGAGCTGGCCGGGGCTGTCGGGATGGAAGTGGTTGGTGCGCCGCACAGGACCGGTGCCGCCGCCCCCCTCGACCCGCTCGACGGGGCCGAACACGCCGGTCTCGCAGTTGAGGTTGATCGGGATGACGAACGCCTCGGTCTCCGGGTGGTACGACATCGCCCGCCAGCTCTTGAAGCCGGCCGTGCTCGGGCACCAGAAGACCTCCTGGTAGAGCTCGGGGATCATTCCCTCCCGGTGCGTCACCTCGCCGGTCTCGGGATCGACGTCGGCGAAGGTCTGGTACCCGAGGTCGTGTGCGTTGCGGAACGCGCCCGTCTCGAGGTCGAGCTCCCAGAGCACCGCCATCTTGCCCATCGTGAACACCGAGCGCTGCCCGTCGTAGTCGACCAGGATCCGCTCGAAGGTCTCGTCCATGTCGAGGGTCTCGCCCGGAATGTGCTGGTAGTACCACTTCATCTCGCCGGTGTCGGGATCGAGGGCGAGGGTCGAGTTGGTGTAGAGGGCGTCGCCGTCGGTGCCGCGCACGACCCTCGCCCACGGCTTGGCCTGCGACGTGCCGTGGAACAGGGTGCGGGTGACCGGGTCGTAGCTGCCCGGAATCCACGAATCGCTCCCGGCCCGGAACATGACCGGCAGGTCGCCCCACGTGTCGCCGCCCCGCTCGCCGGGGAGGGCGATGGTGGAGGTCCGCCACAGCTCGTCGCCGGTGCGCGCGTCGAGCCCCACGATGTAGCAGGTGTCGTCGCGGTAGCGCCCGCAGCCGGTCAGGCCCGACACCACCTTGCCGTCGGCGACGATCGAGCCGCTGGAGTACTGGAAGCCGGCCCCGCGGCCGACGTCGGTGTCCCAGACCGTCTCGCCGGTACGCGCGTCGATGGCGATGATGTGCGCGTCGGCGGTGTTCAGGTAGACCTTGTCCTCGTAGATGGCGATGTTGCGGTGCTGCCGGCCCGGCGGCGGGCCGCCGAAGCTGTCCCCGGGCTCGGGAGCGCCGCGCCGGTACTCCCACAGGAAGTCGCCGGTCGCGGCGTCGAGGGCCTGCACGATCTCGCCGGGATTGGCGATGTACATGACCCCGTCGTGCACCAGCGGGGTCGTCTGTTGAGAGCCGGGCCCGAGGCTCCAGCTCCAGGCCAGCCGCAGATCGTCTACGTTGTCCGTGGTGATCTGGTCGAGCGGGCTGTGGCCCTGCCCGTCGAGCGTCCGGCGCCAGCTCAGCCAGTCGGACGGCGGCGGCTCGCGCAGCAGGTCGTCGGTCACCGGGGTGTAGGAGTCTGCGTCGCGGAGCGGCGCGGACTCCTGGAGGGTCGATTGGGCGCCAATCGAAGCCGCAAGGCGACGATTGGCGGGCGAGTTCTCGATCTGGGCGCCGGCCGGCCCGGCAAGGGCGATACCGAGCACGGCGGCGAGGGTGGTTGTTACGAACGGGTTGCGACGTGTCATGAGAATGGCTCCGAAATTTCCAGTGGCTAACTGATTACTGCTGGGCGGCCCTGGCGTCGTCGGCGCGCGCGCCGGCGAGAATGCCGTCCATGCCGATGTTGCCCTCGTGGCAGGCGTACTCGTAGACCGGCTCGTCGGTCCGGAACATCGTCACCTCGAACGTCCACGGCTGCGTCCAGGTGGATGCATCGTCCATCGTCGCCGCGTAGAGCAGCGTCTCGTCGTCTATGCGGGTGAAGCGCTCGGTGAGCACCATGTCGGGGCTCGATCCCTGGCGCTCGCTGAACGCGGTCAGGGTGTGGAAGTTGCGGGTTTCGACGACCAGCGTCTCGCCCTCCCACCGGGCGCGCGAGTCGCCCCGCCACTGCGTGACGTGCTCGGGCAGGTGGTCTCGTCCATCCAGCGGGATGATGCGCGAATCGTTGACCATCTCGTTGAGAATCACGATGTGGTCCGGGGTCTGGAAGAGCTGCGCGTGGTTGTTGTAGGCCCGCGGCTCCATCGGGGGTCCCGCGTTGAAGCCGAGGATGCAGCGCTCGCCGATGCTGCGGTCCTCGGGGCCGAAGGCGGGGCGCCCGCGCCGCACGGCCACCGCGTCCTGGCGGGCCTGCCCGCCCGCGGTCACCGGGGGAATGCGCCCGTTCGGGGGATCGACGATAAGCGAGGTGCGCCGGTCGGTGACCGTGCGCGTTCCCCGGTCCATCCAGAAGTTGTTGTAGGCGCCCACGTTGCCGCCGGCCTCGGTCCGCCGGGCCGCCGCCTGCAGCAACTCCTCGTTGCGGTCGACCGTGGCCTGCTCGAGGTTCGCGGCCTCCTCTTCGGTCAGGAACGCCTGGTCGCCGAGCGCTTCCGGACGCTCCATCGGCGTGATGGTGCGGAAGTCCCAGATGCCCTGCAGGTCCGGTGCGCCCCACGGCGTGCGGAGCGCTTCGCTCTGCGCGGCGGCCGGCGCCGCCGCCAGAGATACGGCCGTGACAACCGCGAACAGCAATACAAGCGGGCAGGCTTTCATCGGATCACCTCTCTGAATCTGAAGGAGACACGGACACTCCGTGGACGCTGAACAGGATCGATCTTATCGGCGGCGCGGTCAACCGCCGCAACGTCGGAGCGCGCGCCGAAGTCCCGCTGGATTCGGGCGGCGATGCAGCACGTCCCGGTTCACGACCGGTTCTCTGGCGCCCCTCCACTCCATGACCTCGCGTCTCCTCAGACGAGCTGGCGCACGACGATCGCCGCGCCGGTCAGCCCCACGACCGTCAGGACGGCCGGCCGCGTATAGCCACGGTCCACGAGGGGCGCGATGCTCCGCGACAGGGCGAGCCCGGCCAGCATGCCGGGCAGCATCACCAGAGCCAGGCGCAACTCGCCTCCGCCGAAACGGCCGACGAGCCACAGCGCGGCCAGCGACACGATCGTCCCGATCACGAAGAACCCGGAGATCGTGCTCCGGATGCGGGCTCCGGGGGCGTCCTGATAGAGCAGCGCCAACGGTGGGCCGCCGGCCGCCGCCACCGTGCCGATTACCCCCGAGACCACGCCGGCCGCAACCAGCGCTCGGCCCGTGGGTTCGAACCGCAGGCCCGAGACGCTCATGGCCACGGCGGCCAGGATGAAGACCCCGAACAGGAGCAGGAGCGTATCGGCGGGCGCGATGGCCAGAATGCCTGCCGCGACGACCGTGCCGGCGATGCGCCCCAGAATCGCCCACCTGAGGCCGCGGACATCCATCGCGCGGCGCTCCCGGTACGACATCAACAGGGTCAGCACCAGGGTGCACACGAGGATGGGGGCCGGCACCAACCGCGGGTCGAGCAGGATGAGGAGGGGCGCGGCCAGCAATCCCATTCCGAAGCCGATCGCGCCCTGCAAGGTCGAGCCGACGAAGGTGACCACCGTCACGATGACGATGTCGGCGATGGACAAAACGGTACAGTCTACAGGTTGGCTCTGGGCTTCCCCGGGGGGCACGGAGCGTCGACGCAGCACTTGGCGGCAGGGAGAAGCAGGCGTCGGCCCGCTGTTCGTGGCTGGCCCCCGCGAGCCGCGCCCATGGGAGCGGCTCGGACCGCCGGCCAAATATTCGACCGAGGAGCAACGCAGTCCACGCGGGATGCATCGTCGCTCGAATGCAGCGGGGCTTTCTCCACGGGCTGCTAGACTACACGCCGTGAGCGCCACGCCCGTCGAGCCGCGACCGGCCGCTTCGGTGATGCTCATCCGATCCGGCGGCGGCGGGCTTGAGATCCTCTTTCTGCGGCGCAATCCGACGTTGGCCTTCCACGGCGGCTACTGGGTGTTTCCCGGCGGCCGGATCGAGGCCGCGGACGCCGATCCCGATGCCCCGGGCGACGAGGCCGCGGCGGCGCGCCGGGCGGCGGTTCGCGAGGCCCGCGAGGAGGCTGGTGTCGACGTCACGCTGGATTCGCTGGCGTTCGCCGTCCACTGGACGACGCCGGAAGTAAGTCCCATTCGCTTTGCCACCTGGTTCTTCGTCGCCCCGGCGCCCGCGGAGCGCATTGCGGTGGACGGCGGCGAGATCCACGCGCATCGGTGGCTGTCACCGGCCGACGCGCTCGCACGGCAGCGGGCCGGAGAGATCAAGCTGGCTGCTCCTACCTTTGCGCTCACCACGCGGATGGCCGCGTTCGACGACCTGGATGCGGCCCTCGCCGGGGTGGCGTCGTGGCCGGAGGAGCGGCTGCTCGGCGACCTGCTCGACGTGGAGGGCGGCCAGGTTGCGCTCTACCACCAGGATGCCGCGCACGGGGGCGGTCCCGTGGCGCTCGATCGGCCCGGGCCGCGGCACCGGCTGTGGATGCTGGAGTCGGGCTGGCGCTACGAGCGGGCGTTCTGACGGTGGGACCCGAACCTCTCCGCCCAGGATAAAGCGCCCTGGAGTCGGCCTGTTGCGAGCGGCCCGGCAGGCTCCGGTGCGGCATCCATGATGGCCAGGATAAAGCGCCCTGGAGTCGGCCTGTTGCGAGCGGGCGTTCTGACGAGACCCGCGCTGACCGGATCCGCGCGGCGCCATGAACGACTACCACGGCGCGCGCCGGATGTGGAGGTGTTGCCGTAGCGGCGGAACGGTGCTTGTCGGCCGGGCCTCTATTCGGCGTCGTCCGCGTCGAGCGGCTGGATCGTGCCGTACATCAGGCCGCCGTACGCGCCGTGGTCCCAGGTGCCGGCATAGCGGTTATCGTAGAACACGACGCGCGCGCCGAACTCCTCGCCCAGACCCGGAATGGCGAAATCGGTGATGCTGACCATCGGCGTGTCGCCCGCCCAGACCATCGGCACGACGACCGGCAACGTGGCATCGACACTGCCGTAGGTCAAGTGCACGTCGAACCGCCAGCGGTCGCCCTCCAGCTTGGTGACCTCGCTGATCGCGTAGCGCTCGGGCAGGCCGTCGCGCCGTTCCCGTCCCTCGATGGTGAAGTGACCGACGAGCACGACGTTGCGCATCCGTTCCGTGAAGTCGCGCTCGAGGTCGGTGAGCGAGCCGGGATCCGCCTCCTGTCCCGTCCCCGTGGCCGCCGTCAACCAGCCGAGGCCGAACACGGCAATCAGTACGACACCTGCGACGGCCGCCTTGGTTGCGGCGCCGGCATTGACGGGTTTCGCCTGGGCATTCATCGCAGTCGACCTCCCGGGATGCCGGGATTATAGCTTGGCGCGGACCGGTTCGGCGGCGGCGGTCTCGACAGTCCGTGGCAAGAGCCCCGCTGCATTCGAGCGGCAACGATTCGGGGCTACGCCGCCCGCTTGCCGCTGATCGCTTCGCGCAGCCCTTCGAGCAGGCTCTCGACCTTCGCCATCCGCTCGCGCAACTCGTTCTCCTTGTCGTCCGCCACGACGGTCGGTACGAAACTGCGCGTACCAGCCATCGTAGCATCACCTGGATTCGATGCGGATCAGCCGCCGCCCACGGCACACCAGCGCAGCCAATGGTCGGCGAGGACCAGGGCGACCATCGCCTCCGCCATCGGGATGAAGCGCGGGAGCAGGCAGGGGTCGTGGCGTCCCCTCGTGGCGATGGTCGTCGGCTCTCCGGTACGGGTCACCGTCTCCTGCGGTTGCGGCAGGCTGCTGGTCGGCTTGACCGCGGCCCGCAGCACGATCGGCATCCCGCTGGAGATGCCGCCGAGCATGCCCCCGTGGCGGTTCGTGCGGGTGGCGATACGCGGCGTGGCGGGCGCCCGGGCGTCGTCGGCCGTTTTCTTCCCGCCGCTGCTTGGGTCCTCGGCGTCCCCGGATGTGCTCTCGGCGCTCCCGGAGCCTTCCCCGGCACTGCCGGCCTCCCGCGCGGTGTTGCCGGTCGCGTAGAAGACGTCGTTGCTGTCCGTGCCGCGCAGGGTCGCGCAGCCGAACCCGACCCCGTACTCCACCCCGAGCACCGCCGGCAGACTGAACAGCGCCTTGCCCAGGTCGGCCTTCAGCTTGTCGAATACCGGCTCGCCGAGTCCCGCCGGCACGCCTGTGGCGACGATCTCGGCCACGCCGCCGATGGAGTTCTGCTCGCTGCGCATCCGCTCTATCAGCGCCACCATGCGTGCGGCCGCCGCGGCGTCGGGGCAGCGCACGATGTTCGGCTGGCCGTCGGGTAGGCGTTCCACCTGGTCGATGGTGACCGCGGCCGGGGCCGGGACGTCCGCCACGACGTCGCCGACCTGCTTCACGTAACCGACGATGCGTCCTCCGAACCGTTCGGCGATCAGCTTCTTGGCGATGGCCCCCGCGGCGACCCGCACGGTCGTTTCGCGCGCACTCGACCGGCCGCCGCCCCGGTAGTCGCGGAACCCGTACTTGGCGTCGTAGGTCTGGTCCGCGTGGCCGGGCCGGTACCTGTCCTTGATGGCGGCATAGTCGCGGCTGCGCTGGTCCCGGTTGCGGATGAGGATCGCGATGCTAGTACCCGTGGTCTTCCCCTCGAACACGCCGGACAGGATCTCCGGCGCATCCGGCTCGTCGCGCTGGGTGACTATGGCGCTCTGACCGGGCCGGCGTCGCGCCAGGTCGGGGATGAGATCCTCGATGCTCAGCGGCAGCCCCGGCGGGCAGCCGTCGACGATGACGAGGTTGCCGGGACCGTGCGACTCGCCGGCCGTGGTGACGCGGAACGCCTGTCCGAAGCTGTTGCCCGGCATCCGGCGGAGATCGTACCCCCACGCCGTTTCCGGCGTCGAACGCGATCGCTCCTTTGGGGGCCTGATCTTCAGCCGCGCGTCCAGGTGCGGCCGTTTCTCCCACCTGTCTCCGGCGGCACGATCCGCGGCTGCATCGGGTAGTTCGGGTGCTCCCGGTCGCTGGTGATCGTTGCGCTCGGCCGCCGGCGCCGCGTTTCTTCGATGAGACACTCCGGGTTCGCGTGCCTCTGCAGGTGCTCGACCACCCACAGTCATCGAAGCAGGAGCCCGGACCGCCGGGTAGTGCGCCTGCGGCGTCAGCGCCCCAGCTTGTGCTGCAAGTGCTCAACTGCTGCGCGCATCTCGTCGGCGTTCCACGCCATCCAGTCGTTGCTCTCCGGCAATCCCTGCACCCCGGTGCCGCGTCCTACGGCGACGATCCCGACAGCGAGCTGTTCGGAGCCGTACTGCTGGCACAGCTGCAGGAACTTCGTCGTCAAGGCGACCGACGGCAACTCGTTTTCTCCCGAGGGGAACTGCTCCCTCCCCGGCAGTTCGTCCTCATGGCGCTCATGACGTGGTCGGATGCTGTTGTCGGCTGTCTCGTAGCCCACAACCTGTCCGGTCTGATACGACGTCATCCGCACCAGACCGCACGCTTGGCATACGTCCGCCTCGGACTCTCCCGTGGAGCGTTCCCGGGCCAGCCGCCACGCGTGTCCGCTGACCCGTCGCGGGCACGCGGGAACCCGAAGCTTCTGGTGTGTCATCTGTCGGACATACGGCGTTTCCGCCCATCGACGAGCCGCTGCCTGCCAGCCGGGGCGCGGGCAGCCGCCACTTCGCACGGCACTGCGGATAGTCGACTGAGAATGCTAATCAATTGCGTATTGAATGTGCGTTTCGAATTTGGCTATATCATTTCGTTTTCATAAAAGTCGGCTCCATGTCGCCCCGCGACAGATCGGCAGGGCCCCGTTCCGGCCCCCGGCGGACCGTGATTCGAGCCGCCGAAGGAGGAGCGTTTGACGCAATCCGACGATGCGAGGCGCGAGATTGAGGCGCTGCGCGAGCGCATCTCCACCCTGAGCGCGGCCGTCCTGCGCATCAGCGCCACGCTCGACCTCGACACCGTGCTCGCCGAGGTGGTCGACAGCGCCCGCGGGCTCACCGGCGCCCGCTACGGGGTCATCGCCACCGTCGACGAGACCGGCACGCCCACCCGCGAATCCGTGTTCTCCGGCTTCACGCCGGAGGAGGAGCGGGAGCTGTTCGCCTGGCCCGACAACGGCCGCCTGTTCGAGCACCTGCGCCACCTGCGCGGGCCGTTGCGGCTCGGCGACCTGGCGGGCTACGTCCGCTCGCTCGGCATCACGCCCGCGCGGATGTTCTCGCGGACCTTCCAGGGCACGCCGATGCGACACCGGGGCGCGGATGTCGGCCACTTCTTCCTCGCCGAAAAGGCCGATGGCGAGGAGTTCACCGGAGACGACGAGGAGGTGCTGATGCTGTTCGCCTCGCAGGCCGCCGTCGCGATCGCCAACGCCCGCACGCACCGCAGCGAGCAGCGCGCGCGGGCGGATCTGGAGGCCCTGGTCGAGACCTCGCCGATCGGGGTCGTGGTCCTCGACGCGCGGCACGGCCGGCCGGTCTCGTTCAACCGCGAGGCACGGCGCATCGTCGAGAGCCTGCGGACGCCCGGCCGTCCGGTCGAGCAGCTCCTGGAGGTGATCTCAGTGCGCCGCGCCGACGGGCGGGAGGTGTCGCTGGCCGAGATTCCCCTGGCGCAGACGCTCGGCACCGGCGAGACGGTGCGCGCCGAGGAGGTCGTGCTCTCGGTCCCCGACGGCCGCAGCGCCAGGACGCTGGTCAACGCCACGCCGATCCGCGCCGAAGGCAACGCCGTAGGCTCGGTAGTGGTGACCATGCAGGACCTGGCGCCGCTCGACGAGATCGAACGGATGCGGACCGAGTTCCTAGGTCTGGTGAGCCACGAGCTGCGCGTCCCGCTGCTCGCCATCAAGGGCTCGGCCGACGCGGCGTTGGAGGAGACGGCCGAACTCGACCCGGCCGAAACGCGCGAGTTTTTCCGCATCATCGCCGAGCAGGCCGGCCACATGCGCGGCCTCATCGGCGACCTGCTCGATGCCGGGCGCATCGACGCGGGCACACTGTCGGTCGCCCCCGAGCCCTCGGAGGTGGCCGCCCTGGTCCAGCGGGCGCGAACCACGTTCCTGAGCGGCGGCGGCCGGCACGCCGTCCTCGTCGACCTGCCGGCGGGCCTGCCACCCGTGATGGCCGACCGCCGGCGCATCGTGCAGGTGCTCAACAACCTCTTGTCGAACGCCGCGCGGCACGCGCCCGAGTCGACCCCGGTCCGGGTCGCGGCCGTGCGCGAGGATGCGCACGTCGCCGTCTCGGTCTCCGACGAGGGGAGCGGGGTGGCGCCCGAGCTGCTGCCGCACGTGTTCAGCAAGCACGGCGGCGGCAGGCAGGGCGCGGCGGCGGGCCACGGCCTCGGGCTCGCCATCTGCAAGGGGCTCGTCGAGGCGCACGGTGGCCGCATCTGGGCCGAGAGCGCCGGCGCCGGCCGCGGCGCCACGTTCACTTTCACGATTCCGGTGGCCGGCGAGCCCGGCGCGGTGGCGGCCGATCGCGCCACGGTCCCGCCGACGGCGCCGCAACCCGCCGAGCCGCCGCGCATCCTGGTGGTGGACGACGACCCGCGGGCGCTGCGCTTCGTCCGCGACGCACTCGCCGAGGCTGGCTTCGCCCCGCTGGTGACGGACGCGCCGCACAACCTGCGGCGCATCATCCGCACCGAGAGGCCGCGGCTGGTGCTGCTCGACCTGATGCTGCCCGACGTTGACGGCATCGAGCTGATGGGCCAAGTCCCCGAGCTTGCCGACCTGCCGGTCATCTTCATCTCCGGCTACGGCCGCGGCGAGACCGTCGCCAAGGCGCTCGACTCGGGCGCGGCCGACTACCTCGTCAAGCCCTTCTCGCCGACCGAGCTGGTCGCCCGGGTCCGGGCGGCGCTGCGGCGGCGCGACGAGCCCGAGCCGTTCGTGGTCGGAGAGCTTGCCATCGACTACGGGCAGCGCCGGGTGACGCTCGGCGGTGAGGCGGTCGAGCTGACCGCCACCGAGTACGAGCTGCTGCGCGTGCTCTCGCTCGACGCCGGACGCGTCGTGACCTTCGAGACGCTGCTGCGCCGAGTCTGGCCCAAGCGGGAGAGCGCCGACGCGAACCTGGTGCGTATCTTCGTTACGCACCTCCGCCGCAAGCTCGGCGACAACGCGGCCAGCCCCGCCTACATATTCAACCACCGCGGTGCCGGCTACCGCATGGCGAAGCCGCCGGACCGGTGAGGCCAGGCGCCCGGCCAACCGGACCGCCGCGCCGTTCCTGGCCGCCAGCGGGCTACCCGAACCGCAGGCCTCGGCGGTCCCATTTCGCCGCGACGGCGCGTGATTGGGACGATGGCCGCGTGTCGCACGCGGAATCACATCCGGCGACTGCCCGTACTTCTCCTCCTACGCGCGCTGCACTATCTCATCGACCGTGCGCTCGCCGAAAAACACGATGTTCCGCAGGTCGCCGGTCTGTCCCTCCCAGGCCGACTGGAGGGCGAGGTGCTCCTGAACAAGCGCCCACCTGGCGTCACGGGCTGGTCGGCGGTGTCGGATGTTTGTCCTTGTTCCCGCTCGGTTCAACGCTGCGGCGTCAGAAGCGGCCCCGACGGCGCGGCCCTTGCGGAACCCACGGGTCCGCCCGCCATCGCGCCGCCGACCAGCGCGATGCCGGCGGCGCCGAGCGAAGCGCGCTGCGTCCGCTCGAACTCGATCCGCGCCCGCTGGTAGTCGAGGATGGCGCGCAGCTCCGCATCCTGCGCTGTTGCCAGATCGCGTTGCGACTGCAGGACGAAGAAGTTGGTCGACAGGCCGAGCGGCACCTGCTGCAGGACGCCCCGCATGCCGGCCCGCACGTGCAGGTCGGCCACCTGCTGCCGCCGCAGCTCGTACAGCGTCCGCAGGCGGTCCACCTCGGCCTGCTCGACCGCGAGCTGCGCCTCGACCGTGTCGGTGGCCATCTGCAGCCGTTCCCGCTCGATACGGAAACGCGTGTCGTACTCCTGCACGGCGGCCCGCGACTTCTGGAGCTCGAGTGACGAGACCAGGCCTTGCCCGAAAAGCTGCTCGTCGGCATCGGCCTGCAGGCGCGCGGTCTTCAGTTGGGCCTCTATCGTGGCGAGCACGGCACGCTGGTTGAGGAGCTCGCGCTCGACCTCGACCTGCCGGTTGCTGTAGCGCGCCTCGGCCGCGTCGAGGTTGAGCCGGGCTTCGAGCGTCGTCTGTTCCAGCTCGGGGTTGCTCAGCTCGACGATGACGGTGTCGGGGGTGACCAGCGCCCCGGGACGGATGACGATGCGCTCGACGGCGCCGTCGGTTGTGGCCGGGATCCAGCGGATCTGCTCGGGGACCAGGGTGCCGGTGCCGCGCACCTGGCGGACCATCGGCCCGCGCTGCACAGTGTCGAGGTAAATGGTGTCGCGGTCGACTTGCGGCGCCGCCGGCTCCAGCCGCGAGACGCCGACCGTGATCACGGCGACGGCGGTGAGCGCCGCTACGGTGTAGAGGCTGTGCCGCAGTTTCTTCTTCCGTGCGAGATCCGGTCGGGCAATATCCATGATCTGCTCCTCTCCATCACCGCGTACCGCGCGTGCCGCGCCGGTCCGCCTCGACCGCCGGCTGGACGTTTCCGACGAGCGGCCTGGCTATCTGGCCCTCGCCGGCAACGGCGAGCGACGCGGGTCGGTTCGACGTGGACATCATGGAAGCCTCTTCCGTCACTGCTGCCTCAGCACCTGCGACGGCTCGATTCGCACGGCCGGGACGGCCGCGGCCAGACCGGCGCCGACGCCGGTCACCAGCAGCACCCCCGCGGCCACGGCCAGCGTTGCCGGATCGTGCGGCTCCAGACCGTACAGCAGCATCCCCAGGGACCGGCCGGCCACCAGACTGGCCAGACCGCCGATGGCCACGCCGGCGCCGACGAGCACGCAGACCCGACCCACCGCCGCGCGCAGCACCCGGCCGCGCGTCGCGCCCAGCGCCATGCGGATGCCGACCGCCACGCGCTGCCGCCGCATCGCCAGCAGCGTCACCCCGTACAGGCCGGCCGCGGCGAGCAGCAGCGCCAGCCCCCCGAAGAGGCCCGCGACGACCGCCGTGAGCCGTTCCTGCCGCAACGTGCCGTCGACTTGCGCGGCGAGGGTGCGGACCTCACTGGTCAATGTCGGATCGACCTGGCGGATCGCCCCCACCACGCTCCCGGCCAGCGCCGCCGGCGAACCCCGCTCCGCCCGCACCGCCACCGTCCATATGCCACTGGGGGGACTGGCGATGGACACCGCGCCACCGATAGGTGTGACGTCGCCGTCGTGTCCCAACGGAACGTACAGCGCCGGACCGACGGAATCGCGCAACGAGGCATAGGCGACGTTCTCGACCACGCCGACGATGACGTAGCGCTGGTCGGGCTGATGCAGCAGGCCGACCGTCAGGCCCAGCGCATCCCGGCCACTCCCCCCAGGAACCGGCTCACGAACGCCTGGTTCACGGTCGCGACCGGCCGCGTCGCGGTCAAGTCGCCGGCGCGGAAGTCCCGCCCGCGCAGCAACGACACGCCGTAGGTCGCGAACCAGTCGGGGCTGACCAGGGTGGACGTGACCAGGCGATCCTGTTCCGCCAGCCCGGGCGCGTTGGCGGCCTGGAGTTGCCACCGCAACGTGTCCGGGCTCAACGGCGTCGGAAACGACACCGCGGCGTGCGACGCGCCCGGCACCCGGCCGGCCGCCTCCCGAAGCCGCTCGTACCGGCGCAGTCGCTCGGCAGCCGAGACAGCGGCGGTCTCGCCGAAGGCGTGCGGCGTGACCAGCAACACCCGCTCCCGGTGAACGGTGAGCTCGCGATCCAGATCGCGTTCGACCTGAGAATAACGAACAGTGTTGCGTAGGAAGGACCGAAGTCTGGCGCCGCAGGTGGTGATGAAGCCCATGAGACCTCCCCCCGTCGATGCCCTTGGCGCGCCGGCCGCCCGACCCTCAACAAACCTGACCGGGGCTACCGGCACGCCAGCCTGTCCTACATGAAGCCGACGTTCCCTGTCTCGGCAAAGTTCCGTCGTACCGGGCGAGGTCGACCGCGAGTTACGAGGGCCGGCTCGGGCCTGCGGCACCAGGAGCTCGAACGGAACTCAGTGAAGTCACGCCGTGGGCGAATGGTACGCGACGACCATTGCAGTAATGTCGTCGTGTTGCGTGGCCCCGGCCGTGAACCGCTGCACGCTGGCGAAGACGTGCTCGCGGAGCGATTCGGCCCCGGCCGCGGGTACGCTGGCAAGACAGGCGACGAGGCTGTCCTCGCCGAACTCCTCCTCCGCCGCGTTCAGCGCCTCGGTGACGCCGTCGCTGAACACCACCACGTGGTCGTCGGCCCGCAGCGTCGCCGTCCCTTCGGCGAACGGCACGCCGTCGAAGAATCCCACCGCCATGCCGCCGACGTCGAGCCGGTCGATGCCGCCGCCGGCCCGCGCAAGGATCGGCGGGTTATGGCCGGCGTTGCAGTAGATGAGGCGGCCGTCGGGGCGCAGGACGCCGTAGAACAGCGTGACGAAGCGAGCCTGGATGCCGCGCCGCACGATGGCCGTGTTGACCGCCGCCACCGTCGCCGCGGGTCCGTCGCCCACATGCGCCTGTGCGGCGAGCGACCCCTGCATCAGCGCGGCGAGCAGGGCCGCCGGCGGCCCCTTGCCGGCTACGTCGCCGAGAGCGAAGCCGAGGGCGCCGTCCGGGAAGTCGACGTAGTCGAAGAAGTCGCCGCCGATGGACCGGCACGGCAGCGTCGCCGCGGCGGCGTCGAAGAACGGCCCGGTGCGGTGGGTGTTCGGCAGCAGCGCCCGCTGGATCGCCGCCGCGGTCCGCAGCTCGTGCTGCAGGGCCGCGATCCGGCCGACGGCGTCCGACAGCAACGCCCAGCCCGCGGCGTCCTTCAGCCGCGCGCGCCCGGCGCGTGTCAACCGATAGAACTTCGCGTCGCGACCGGCGGCCAGCCGCTGCCACGCCCCCGCCAGCAGCCCGGCGCCCTCCAGCCGATGGAGCGTCGGATAGATCGACGCCCGCGGCATGCGGAAGGCGTCGCCCGTGAGCAGGTCGAGGCGCTGCGTGATGTCGAAGCCGTGCAGCGGGCCGGCCGACACCGCCTGCAGCACCAGCATGTCGAGCGCGGCCTGCGGCAACTCGGATTCGGTGTCAGACATCAGAGACCGCCGAATCCCTCCGCCCGGAAGTGCCGCGCCGGTGCGTCAGCGGACTGCCGCAGCATGCGGGGCCCAGCGCGTGCGGGATCCTCGCGCCCCTTCGTGGAGGCGGGCGACTTCGGCGACCTCCTTGATGAACGCCGCCTTCGTCGGGCTGCCGTCGTTCGCAGCGGCCACCAGGGCGCGAGAGCCGCCGCCCGGTAACGACCGGCGGGCAGCATGAGCATGATACCAGCCGCACGATGAGGAGCGGCCAGGACGCCGGGAGGACTGCGCCCGGAGGCCGGGATAACGTGTCCGCGGGTTCGCACAGGACGTCCGTCCAAACGTCGCGTCCCTCCTCCACCCTGAACAGGCTGACCACACTCTCCTCCTGCCCGAACACCGGCCGGCCGACGAAGAGCACGTCGTCCATCCGCTTCGGATCTATCGTGCCGTCGACCGTCAGGTCCGGGCGGGTCCCGCGCGGCAACTCGCCGTCGAGCGCGACGTCGACCGTCACCGTTCCGTTCTCCACCGCCGGGTCGATGCGGGTGACGTGACCCGGGATGACCCCGTTGCGGGTGTCGATGGCCGCCGTCTGGCCGATCTGGATGTCCTTGGCCTGCGTCTCCGCGATGCGCAGCTCCGCCTTCAGCACCGCCGGGTCACCGACCCGCGAGGTTCGCGCCGGTGGTGATGCGCTGTCGTTCAGTTGTAGCGACGCGACGAGGCCCTGCGTGAAGAGTTGCCCGTCGGCGTCCGCCTGCAGGCGGGCGGTCACTCCGCCCGGAGCGTCTTGGTCGGGTCGACCTGTGCGGCTCGGCTCGACGGAACCACCGTAGCGGCCACGCTCGCTGCGCCGAGGACGAAGACGACACCCGTGACGGTCCATGAATCGAGCGGCTGCGCATCCGGCGTCATGCGCCGCAGCATTTCCGTAAAGAGCACCGCAGCGCCGACTCCTACCGCCGATCCCAGGGCGGCGAGCACAATGCCCTGCAGCGCGAAGCGAGCCATGACGCGCTCGCGCGAGGCGCCCAGCGCGAGGCGAATGCCGATCTCCCTGGTTCGCCGGGCCACGGCGTAGGCGACGAGCCCGTAGAGCCCCGCGGCCGTCAGTGTCAGGGAGGCGGCGGCGAACAGGCCGAGCAGTATGGTGCGGAAGCGCGTATCCGCGAACGCCCCACCGACGACCTCGTCCATCGTTCGAAAGGCCGTTATGGACAACAGCGGGTCCGCGTCCCTGATCACCCGTTCGACGGACTGGATGAGACCGGTTCCGGCCTCGCGTGTCCGCAGCGCCCAGTTCACCTGCAAGAACCCGTGGACCGCGGCAAGCAGATCGTCCGGGACCTGCTCGACCGGCACGAACACCGTCGGCCGGGTCGCGGTGACGCCGCGGGTGCGGACGTCGCCCAGAACGCCGACGACTTCCCGCACCTGATCGTCCACCTGGATGGCCGTCATCTGCAGGCGCGTGCCGATCAGCTCGCGCCCGTCGCCGAACCGCCTCAGGAACGTCTCGTTGACCAGGGCCACCGGGGGCGCGGCGGCGCGGTGGTCGGCCTCGTCGAAAGCGCGCCCGGCCACAAGGGGGATGCGCAGCACCCGCAGGTAGTCTCCCGCGACGTAGCGCCAGTCGATGGCCGCCGGCACGATCTCGTTCTCGGGAACCCGGCGCATCACCAGATTCAGACCGCGCTCGACGGGAAGGTTGTTCGTGACTGCGGCGGCTTCGACACCCGGCACCCGCGCCAGGTCGGTCAGCGTCCGCCGATAGAGCGCCGATACGGCGTCTCGCGACTGATATGCGGGTCCCTGAAGCGAGGCGCGGGCGGTCAGCACGTTGCCCGGGTCGAAACCCAGGTCCGACGCGCTGAGACCGGCGAACGTCCGCAGAAACACGCCGGCGGCCACGAGAAGCACCGTGCACAGGGCGACCTGGGTCACTACCAGTGTCCGCCGCATCCAGGACCCACGGGCCGCGGTCACGCTGCGCGACTCGCCGTGAAGCGCGTCCGCCGGCTCGCTGCGCACGGCCAGCAAGCCGGGCAGCAACCCGAAGATCACGCCGGTCGCTACGGCCATCGTGAGCGAGCCGATCAGGACCGGCGCGTCGACGGTGACGCTCCAGAGCGCCAGCCGCGGCTGCATCGCGACAAGTCCCCGCACGCCTCCCGCCGCAGCCAGCATGCCGACTGCGCCGCCGGCGGTGGCCAGCAGGACGCTCTCGGTCAGAAGCTGCCGAAGCAACCGTCCGCGCCCCCCGCCCAGCGCCGCCCGAACCGCCAACTCCCGCTGGCGCCCGACCGCGCGAGCCACCTGCAGTCCGGCCGCGTTGGCGCAGACGATCAGCAGCATCACCCCGACGGCCGCAGCCAGGGGCCACACCGTACTGCCGTTCCCGGCGGCGAGCTGGTCGCGATAGGGCTGCACCCCAATCCGTGCGTCGCGTCGCGGCGCATCCGGCAACCCGGCGACCGCGGGCGTCTCGGCTTCGAGACTGACAACCAGCGCCTGCAGCTCCGCCTCCGCCTGTGCCGCGGTGCCACCCGGGGCGAGCCGCCCCACCAGCCGGTAGTTGCGGCCGACATCCCGCGGGTCGGGCCGGAACGGCGTCCAGGCGCCGGCCTCCTCGAACGACCAGAAGTCGGGCGGCATCACCCCGATGACCGTGTGCGGCCGGCCGCCGAGCCTGACGTCCTCGCCGACGACACCCGGGTCGGCATCGAACTGGCCGACCCAGACGCCATGGCTCAGCACCACGGTCGAGGGCCCGGTCTCGTCATCGCGCGAGAAGGTGCGACCCAGCCGGGGTTCGATACCGAAGACCTGGAAGTAGCCGGCGGTCACCTCGAGGTTCCGGACGTAGGTCGCGCCACGGTCGCTGACGAGGTTGACGCCGGGACTCGTACCGATGCCGGCCAGGACCGAGAAAGTGCCGCTACGGTCGCGCATGAAGGCAACCGCTCGCTGCGTATGGTTGCCGATCGATCCCGAGGGCCCGTACTCGACCACGCTCATGATCCGCTCCGGCTCCGGGAAGGGCAGCGGCCGAATGAACACGGCGTTGATCGCGCTGACCATTACGGTCGCGGCGCCGAGGCCGAGACCGAGGACAACCACGGCCGAGATCGTGAATCCGGGGTTCTTCGCCAGCGTACGGGCGCCAATCCGCAAGTCCTGCCAGAGATCGGCCAGCACTTGCCGCCAGCGCTGTCTCCGTTCCCACTCCTGGTCGATGTCCACACAGGCCTCCTCGACCCGCGCGTAGTCGCCGAACCGCCGCTCGGCCTCCGCCCTGGCTTCGGCCGGGCTACGGCCGTCGTGCACGAGCCTTTCGGTGAGCTCGTGCAGGTGATGGTCGAGCTCCGCGTCGACATCCGCGCGGACGTCGGAGCCCCAGAACCGGAGATAGCGCCGCCACATCGGTGTCCGTTTCATTTGCACGCCTCCGTCAGCGCCCCGAAATGCCTCGCAGGCTCGGAGTTTCGGCCCCATCCCGTCCTCACCATGACCTTGCGTCTCAGAACTCCGCTTCGCTGCGTTCTGCGGCGCACGCTCCTAGACAGCCTCGGCCGCCCGCAGCACCTTGCCGATGGCCGCCGCGAACGACGCCCACCCTTCGGTCTCGCTCCGGAGTCGAGCGCGGCCGCGGGACGTCAAGCGGTACAGCTTCACTTTCCGGTTGTTGTCCGAGATTCCCCACTCGGACTCCAGCCAACCACGCTTCTCCATGCGATGGAGCGCCGGGTAGAGCGAGCCCTCCTCGAGTTGCAGTGCGTCGTCCGAGGTCGCCTCCAGCCAGCGCGCGATGCCGAAGCCATGTCGAGGACCGCCGCGCAGCGTCGTCAGGATCAGTAACTCGACCGTGCCGCGCAACATCTCCGGATTTCGCTCGGCCATGCCCTGCACCCCTGCCTTTCTATGCAAAGACTCTCTATATGTAGATTACGTCACGCGCACCTTGGCCGTTCCAGCCACCTGGAGCGGATCCTCGATGTTCGCGGCTTCCCGACCTGTCTGCTGGCCGACGAGAACGGCAGGGTCTTGTCCAACGGCGACAACTCGCTCGCCGAGTTGCGATGCAGGACCCCAGCGGGCAGTAGCGGGTGAGGCGCCCGACTGGAATGGGGTGTGAGCGACCGCCGCAGGGTGGTCGCCCCGAGCCGACGGCCCTGTAGCGCACGAGTATCTGGAAGTAGGCGCTACGGTGAGCATCGGAGCGCTCGCCGGCGTGGTGCGGTCGGCGCCGTCGATGCCGGCGAACGCGCCGATGCGGCGAACCTGGAGATCGAGCGCCGGCTAGAGCGCGTGGGGCGCATGCTGGTCGGTCGCGAGCCGGGTATCGCTGCGGCGCAGCTTCGCGCGGCGTTGGACGCATCGTGCGACCCGAAGGAGCTGTGGCACGAGCCGGACAAGGTGCTCGACCGGGTCGTCGCTCGCGTGCTCGGGCAATTCGGCCGAGGCCGCACCGACGAAAGCCGTGCACTCGCGGTTGGCGATGCGGCCGCGCATTCGCCGCAGTTGTTGGCGCTGCTCCGGGCGGAGCATGTCGATCAGCGTCATGGCTCGTCCTCCGGGGTGAGCCCGACGGGACCGGCTGGCGCAGCGGTCTCCGCCTGCCGCTGCCGGCGGCGTGTCCCAACTGCGGGGCCGACGTGCTCACCCGCGCGGATATCGAGGGTCCGGCTCCACCAGGCCGGCCGGCGTTCAACGCGCCGCGGGTCCGGCATACGAAGCGCTGACGACGCGGTCGAGGTGTCAGCCGGCGGCGAGAGGATTCTTCGCGCTGTGGCGCCGGTCGCGCCTGGTCGCAATCCTGGTCATGCAGTCGATCTCGTGGGTACACACGAGCCGCTGCCGGGCGGCTTCTGCGAACTGCCCGCGGGAACGGCGCCTGACAGGCCGCCGAGGCTGGGAATCGTGCCTGCGCCGGTCCACATCTCGCTCAAGGCCGGTGGTGACCGAACGCCGGAAGACCCGGTGGGCCGGGAATGGACGTTTGAGGTCGCCTGGTCGGCAGCGAGACGGCAGTCGCGTCAGGAAGTTGCGACGGAAAGAGGCTCCCCGGCACGGCCTCGAGTGACCGCGGGGTTTGCATCCTTCCGCCCGGCCCGAACCGGATATGAACCGGCGGTGCCGAAGGGAGGTGTGCGATGAGCAGGCGGGTTCTTCGGTTGCAGGACGTCAAGGAAGCGACAGGGCTGTCGCGTTCGTCGATCTACGCGCTGCAGCAACGGGGGATCTTCCCGCAGTCGATCAGGATCGGACCCAAGGCGACCGGCTGGTACGAGGACGAGGTGCAGAACTACATCGAGACCCGTCTGCGCACGGGGGACGACCGGACCGGGAAGAGACGCTATGGTAGAGCGAAGACGTACATCGCGTTCGGGGCCCCCGGCACCCGTCCCCCGCCGACCGGGATGGCCAGGTACTGCCGGCCCTCGACCGCATAGGTGATGGGGAAGCCCTGCACCGGCGACGGCATACGGGTGCGGAAGAGCACGTCGCCCGTCCCCACGTCCATGATGTAGAGATAGCGGTCGCCGTCGGCGGTCACCACCAGGCCGCCGGCCGTCGTCAGGGCCGCCGCCAGCGAGCGCAGGCGCGTGGAATGCCGCCAGCGCACCTCGCCGGTGTCGATGTCCATCGCCACGAGATGGCCGTCGTGGTCGGGGCTCTTCGGGTGGGGCAGGCGTCCTGCCGACTGCCAGCCGGTCCAGCGCGGGTTGCCGTAGTAGTACAAGTCGCCGGTCGGATGCGGCTCGCGCGCCACCTCGCTGAACGTTCCCTTGACGCAGGTCGGATGGATGGGAATGTAGAGCATCCCGGTGTCCGGGTGATAGGCCGACGCACGCCAGTTGCGGATGCCCTGGAAGTCGGGACAGAACTCGAGCTCCTCGCCCGGCTCGGGGATCATCTCCGGCCGGTAGGTGGTCTCGCCGGTCTCCGGGTCGACGTCGACCAGCGTCTGATAGCCGAGGTCGTGCGCGGCGACGAACGCGCCGGTTGCCCGGTCGAGCTCCCAGAGGATGCCCAGCTTGCCCATCTTGAACAGGGACTGCCGGCCGCGGTGGTCGATGAGCACGCTTTCGAACACGTCGTCGAGGTCGTGCGTCTCGCCCGGCACGAACTGGTAGTACCAGTCGAGCTGGCCGGTGTCCGGGTCGAGGGCGAGCACGCTGTTCGTATAGAGCGCGTCGCCGTCGGTGCCGCGCGACAGCCGCGCCCACGGCTTGGCCTGCGAGGTCGACCAGTAGGTGAGGTTCGTGGCCGGGTCGTAGCTGCCCGGTATCCAGGCGTCGCCGCCGGCCCGGAACATCGCCGGCAGGTCGCCCCACGTGTCGCCGCCCGGATCGCCCGGCTGGGCGACGGTCGACGTGCGCCACAGCTCGGCGCCGGTCTGCGGGTCGTGGGCGGAGATGAAGCAGGTGCCGTCCTTGTAGCGCTCGCAGCCGGTCATGCCGGCGACGATCTTTCCGTTGATCACGATCGGCCCGCTCGTGTAACGGTAGCCGAGCCGGTTGTCGGCCACGGTGTGATCCCAGACCACCTCGCCGGTCAACGCGTCGAGGGCGACGATGTGGGCGTCGTTCGTGTTCAGGAAGATCTTGTCGTCGTAGATGGCTATCGACCGGGTGCGGGCGCGGAACGAATCGTCGGGTGACCGCTCGAAGCGCTTGCGGTACTCCCAGATCGGATCGCCCGTGACGGCGTCGAGCGCCTGCACGACGTTGAGCGGACTCGGCAGGTACATGACGCCGTCGTAGACGATGGGTGTGGGCTGCGCCAGGCCGGTGGGCATCGTCCACGACCAGACCAGCCCGAGTTGGTGGACGTTGTCCCGGTCGATCTGATCGAGGGGGCTGTAGCCCCAGCCGTCGAGCGTTCTCCGCCAGTTGATCCAGTCGGCCGGATCGGGGTCGGCGAGCATCGCGTCGGTGACCGGTGTGAACTCGCGGTCCTGCGCCGTAGCAGGGCCGGCGCCGGCGAGGGAGAGGATGACGAGTGCAAGGGCAAGGGCGTGTATCCGTGACGTCCGTGTCGGAGAAGCTGTCCACCACGTCTTCATGTTCATCCTCGTCCCCATTTCCTCAAGGCGGTTCGTCAGGACCTGCCTCCAGCGGCCGGCTACGGAAGCAGGTCGGCGACAGCTATTGTCGCCGAGGAGCGAGCGAGCGGCGTGATTGTCTCGCCGGCGCGGCGAATCAGCACGGTGCGGTATCCGTCGGGGGTCGGATCGCGGTAGACCTCCAGATGGACGTCGGGCAGGGCGAGGATCCAGTACTCGGGGATGCCGTGGCGTGCATAGAGGCGCTGCTTGATGATGCGGTCGCGGCGCAGCGAGTCGTCGGAGACTTCGACCACCAGCAGGGCGCTCGCCGGGTGGGCGTCCAGATAGTCGAGGGCCCGTCCCGGTACCACCGCGAGGTCCGGCTCCGGTTCCGAATCGTCACCCGCTACCAGTGGACACTGAATGCGAACGCGACATCCGTCCCCGAACACGCCGCGCAAGACGTCCCCCGCCTGGTCGACGATCGCCGCGTGCCGGCTGCCTTGCGGGTTCATCGCGAGAAGCTGTCCCTCGATCAACTCGAGACGGTCGTCGGGACCGAATACGCCGGCTTCGACCGCACGGTCGTACCGCTCGCGGGTCCAGCGATAGGTGGCCTCGGTGGTCGTGTCGGTCACCGGCGTTCCTGGGGGGTGAACTCATCGTAGCACGGTCCGTGCTGCGCGGTGTCAGGCCTGTGCAGCCGGCCGCGTCCATGCAACCCCGGTTGTCGCCGCCGTTTCTGCCGGGGCCACCGTCCGCCGCGTAGGCCGCGGCGCCTATAATCGAGATCGAGTCGGAAGAAAGGCGTGATCGCACAGCAGCTCGAGCGGTACTTCGCGGCGCGCGCGGCTGACGGGGACCTCATCGCCGCTTGGCTCTTCGGCAGCGTCGCGCGTGGCGACGACGGCGCCCGAAGCGACGTCGACGTGGCAGTCCTCTACCGCCGCGATCCGCCGCGGACGTTCGACGCGCTGCCGTTGCGTCTGGAGGGGGAAATCGAACGACTCCTGGGCCGGCGCACGGAGGTCGTCTGCCTGAACCTGGCCCCGGTCGACCTGTGCGCCCGCGTGCTGCGTGACGGCGTGCTCCTCGCGGACCATGATCCCCCCTTGCGTATCGGATTCGAAGTGCGGACGCGCAACCTGTGGTTCGACCTGCAGCCGGTGCTCCGCACGTATCGGCGGTTGGCGGCGCCGGCCGGATGACCGATCCGGAGCTGGTCGCGAAACGGCTCGCGATCATCGAGACGAGCGTCCGCGAGCTGCGCGAGCTGGCCCGCCCGGCGGCAATTCACGCCGATATTCGCGAGGCGCGGTTCGTAGAGCACACGCTGCAGGTCGCTATCCAGGCGGTTCTCGACACCGCGTCGCACATCGTGTCCGACGAACGGCTCGGGGAGCCGCGCACCAACCGCGAGCTGTTCGACCTGCTCGAAGGGGCGGGCTGGATCCCGCCGGTGCTGGCCGACGCGCTGCGGGACATGGCCGGGTTCCGGAACGTTCTCGTGCACGGTTACGACACGGTCGATCTCGAAATCGTCCGGGATGTCGTCGAGCACCATCTCGGCGAGTTTCTGCAGTTCGCCGACACGGTGCGGAAGCGCATCGGCGGATGATGTATACTTCCTACTTGCCTACAGGAAGCCTACCGATGTTCGTGCTTGCCATCTTCGACGCACTTCGCATGCGCGGATAGTTCCCCGCACGCGCGGCCAGGAATCTGCGCCGTAGAACGGTGCAGACTCCTGGACAGGCCCGGTTGGGCGGCAATCGGAGCCGCGGGCGACGATTGTCGGGCTAGCCTCCGCTCCTTCACGACAGTTCCGCCGTCGTTCGGTTTGAACCTTCCGCGCGGCGCGGCTGATCTACTTCCTTCTTCGTTTGGTTCCGCGGGTCCGTTGCATTCGATGCGGCGTCCCGTTCCGTTGTCTCCGTTTTCTTTCGTGGTGCACCGATGTCTCTCGTCAACGTCGTTTCCAACGGCCGCCGCACCTTGGCGGCCCGCAACACGCAACTCTGGGCCGACGTGCGCGACGCCGTGCGCGCCGTGCCCCGTGACTACACCAGCGGCAGCCTCGGGCGCGCCGTCCTGCTGCTGGCCGTTCCGATGGTCCTCGAAATGGGGATGCAGTCGGTGTTCTCCGTCGTCGATGTCTACTTCGTCGGTCGTCTCGGCCCGGAGGCGGTCGCCATTCTCGGCCTGTCCGATTCGCTCATCGCGCTGGTGTTCGCCGTCTCCATAGGACTCAGCATGGGGGCCACGGCGATGGTGGCGCGGCGCGTCGGCGAGGGGTCGCCCCAGCGCGCGGCCGCCGCCGCCGTGCAGGCCATCGCCGGGGGCTGCGCGGCGTCGTTGGTGATCGGCGTGGCCGGGGTCGTCTGGGCCTCCGATCTGCTGGTGCTGCTGGGCGCCACGCCCGAGCTGGCGGCGAGTGGCCGGACCTTCACGGCGATCATGCTGGGCGGCTGCGTCACGGTGACGCTGCTGTTCATGATCAACGGCATCTTCCGCGGGGCGGGGGATCCGGTGCTGGCGATGCGGGCGCTCTGGCTGGCGAACCTCGTCAACATCGTCCTCGACCCGATCCTGATCTTCGGCCTCGGGCCCATCCCGGCGCTGGGTCTCGAAGGAGCGGCGATCGCGACGACGGTGGGGCGCGGCCTCGGCGTCGCCTACCAGCTTCGGGCGCTCACGAGCGGCAACGGCCGCGTGGTCGTCGACTGGCGGCGGGCGCGCATCGAGACGCAGACCATGGCGCGCCTGCTGCGCGTCAGCGGCATCGGCATCCTGCAGTACCTGGTCGGGACCGCGAGCTTCGTCGGCCTCATCCGCATCCTCGCGCCGTTCGGCGACACGGTGCTGGCGGGCTACACGGTCGCGGTGCGGATCATCATCTTCGTGCTGCTGCCGGTCTGGGGCGTCGGCAACGCGGCCGCGACGCTGGTGGGGCAGAACCTGGGCGCCGGCCATCCGGATCGCGCCGAGCGCGCGGTCTGGTTCACCGCGCGCCTGAACACGGTGCTGCTGGGCATCGTCGGCGTGATCTTCGTGGTCTTCGCCCGGCCCATCGTCGGGCTCCTGGCGGCCGATCCGGAGGTCGTGGCGCTGGCCGCCACCTGCCTGCGCATCGTGGCCTGCAGCTACGTGTTCTGGGGCTTCGGCCTCGTCACCGTGCTGGCGTTCAACGGGGCGGGGGACACGACCACGCCGACGTGGATCAACTTCTTCGTCTACTGGGTGGTGCAGCTCCCGCTCGCGTGGACGCTCGCCGGCCCCGTCGGTCTGGGGCCGAACGGGGTGTTCGTGACGGTCGCCGTTTGCCAGACGCTGATGGCGGTGGTGGGCGTCCTCGCGTTCCGCCGCGGCGGTTGGAAGAAGCGGGTGTTATAGGGGCTTCTTCCAGCGCGCCAAGGTGTAGGTGAGCACGGCCAGCAAAGTCTCGTCGAGAAACGGGAGCGGATCCGGGATGAGCAGATCGATGACGAGCAGCGCGGCGGCCAGGACGAAGAGCTGCCAGGACCGGAGGCCTTCGAGGAACGTGATCATGGGAGCGTCGCTGGCCGGGAACACATCCATCACACATACTACATGCATGTCCACCAAGACCATATCGCTCCGGGAGGAGGCGTACCAACGGCTGCGTGCCGCACGTCGCTATCCCGGGGAGGACACGTATCGCGCGATGGCCGCCGAGCGTGAGGACTGGAGCGATCTGGACGCGACGCTCGCCGACGGCCTGGAGTGATGGCGACGGCCGCGATGAACCCGCAGGACCGACGACCGGCAATTCTGCTGACGGGCGCCACCGGCTGCATCGGCGGTCGCCTGCTTGCGGCGCTCGAGGCGCGCGGGCATCCGGTCCGCTGCATGACACGACGTCCACAGGCCCTGGCGGGTCGGGCAGGACGGCGCACCAGCGTGATCCGCGGCGACTGTCTGGACCCGACTTCGTTGCCGGACGCCCTCGCCGGGATCGACACCGCCTGCTACCTGGTCCACTCGATGGGGGGCACCGCGGACTTCGAGGCGCAGGACCGCGCCGCGGCACGCAACTTCGGCGCCGCCGCGCGCGCCGCCGGCGTCCGCCGCATCGTCTACGTGGGCGGCCTCGGCTCGGCCGCAGGACTCTCCCGGCACCTGCGGAGCCGGCAGGAAACCGGTGCCGTGCTGCGCGAGTCGGGCGTCCCGGTCATCGAGCTGCGGAGCGGCATCGTGCTGGGCGGCGGCAGCCTCTCGTTCGAGTTGATCCGCGCCCTGGTCGAGCGGCTCCCGGTGATGATCTGCCCGTCGTGGGTTCGTACCCCGACCCAGCCGATCGCGCTGGCGGACCTGGTGGCGTATCTGGTCGCGGTGCTCGACCGGCCCCACGGCGAGGGCCGGGTGTTCGAGGTGGGCGGTGCGGACGTGGTGTCGTACGGCCGGATCATGCAGGAGTATGCCCGGCAGCGCGGACTCCGGCGCTGGCTGATCCCGGTGCCGTTGCTGACGCCGCACCTGTCGAGCCTGTGGCTGGGGTTGACCACGCCGGTGTACGCACGCGTGGGCCGCGAGCTCGTCGACGGCCTCCGCACCGCGACGGTCGTGAGCGACGCTGCCGCCCTGGCGGCGTTTCCCGTTCGCCCGCTGGGGCTGCGGCAGGCGGTTGCGCGGGCCATCGAGGAGGAGGACGCCGGTTTCGCCTCGATCTCGTGGTCCGAGGATGCGTTGTCGGAGGGGACGGCCCTGCGCTGGGGCGGCGCGCGCATCAGCACCCGGCTGATTCACTCGTGCGCGGTCGACCTGCCCGTGGCCCCGGATGCAGCGTTCGCGCCCGTCCGGCGTATCGGCGGCGCCAACGGCTGGTACTACGGCGACTGGCTCTGGCGCCTGCGCGGTCTCGTCGACCTGCTGCTGGGAGGCGTCGGCATGCACCGCGGCCGGCGCGACCGCGAACACCTGGCGGAGGGCGACGTGCTGGACTGCTGGCGGGTGGAGGCATGCGAGCCCGATGCCCGCCTGCGGCTCGCGGCCGAGATGAAGGTGCCGGGCCGCGCGTGGCTCCAGTTCGACGTCGCGCCGCGCGACGGCGGGGGTTCCACCGTCCGCCAGACCGCCGTCTTCGACGCGGCCGGCCTGCTGGGGCGGTGCTACTGGCACGCGCTGTACCCGGTCCACGTCGTTCTGTTCAGGGGGCTCCTGCGGAGCATCGCCCGGCGGGCGGTACGGGAGGCATCCTCCCAGGACTAGCGGTCGGCGGCGGAGGGCTCGAGAAAGCGCTGACGATACACATAATCCATGAACAATATCGAGCTGGGCGGCTTGCAGGTCGCCGGTGGTGATGGAGACGCTGCTTTTCCAGACCGGCTGCCTCGCAATCACCGGCACGGAGGACCTCGGCGGCGAGACTCTGTATCGGCTCGGCTATCGGAACCGGGAGGTGCGCCAGAACCTGAACGAGCGCCTGCTGCGCGCCGTGTCTCCCGATATTTCTCGGCAGGAGGAGGCCTGATCCTCTCGCCTCGCAGGGCGCGGTCCCTGATCGCGTTCCGCCCGAAAAAGCTAAAATCCGCACAGCGCCAAAAGCTAACGGGAGCGCGTCGGGATGACCCCGCCGTCGGAGAAGCTGGCCGGTTCCCTGGACGCCCTGCGGTCCCTCCAGGAACGCGGCATCGTCGCCGTGCGCGCCCGGGATCTCTCGCGGTCGCACCGCGAGCGGCTCGTCCGGCATGGGTTCCTGCTGCCGGTCATGAAGGGCTGGTATGTCGCCGGCTCACCGGGCCGGCAAGCGGGAGACAGCACGGCGTGGTACGCGTCGTTCTGGCGGTTCTGCGCCGGTTACCTGCGCGCCCGCTTCGGCGCGGCCTGGTGCCTGTCGCCGGAGCAGTCCCTCCTGCTGCACGCGGGCAATCGAACGGTACCGGCGCAGCTCCTCGTCCGGGCGCCGCGGGGGCGCAACCGCGTCACTCCCTTGCTGCACGACACGTCCCTGCTGGAAGTCCGCGCCTCGATGCCCGCCACCGGGGACATCGTCGGGGTGGACGGGTTGCGCGCGTTCAGTCCGGCCGCCGCGCTGATCGCCTGCCCGGCCCGGTTCTTCCACCGCCATCCGGTCGATGCGCGGGCGGCGCTCGCCCTGGTGGGCGACGCGTCGGACCTGTTGCCCCGCCTCCTCGCCGGCGGTCACGGCACGATCGCCGGGCGTCTTGCCGCCGCCTTCCGCGACGTCGGTAGGGACGGGATCGCGAACGAGATCGTCGAGACGATGCGTGCGGCCGACTTCGGTGTACGGGAATCGAACCCCTTCGCGACAGCTCCACCCGCGCGACCGATCCAGCGCGATGTCGCTCCGGTGGTTCGGCGGCTGCACCTGATCCGAGACGCCATGCGAGGCCGCGTCCTCGACCGTTTCCCCCGCCCGCCCGGCCGCCCCGCCGACGTCGAGGTCGTGCTCGCCCGGATCGAGGACGTCTACGTCACCGATGCGTATCACTCGCTCTGCATCGAGGGCTACCACGTCAGTCCGGCCCTGATCGCCCGCGTGCGCAGCGGCGGGTGGAATCCGGAGCGTCAGCCGGCCGACCGGGCACACCGCGACGCGCTCGCCGCGCGCGGCTACTGGCAGGCCTACCAGGCGGTGCGCAACAGCGTCCGCCGCGCGGTCGCGGGCGAGTCTCCCGGCACCGTCGCGGAAGCGGACCATCGGACCTGGTACCGGGAGCTGTTCGCGCCGAGCGTCGCCGCCGGCCTCGTCCGACCGGCTGACCTCGCCGGCTACCGCGACGCGCCCGTCTTCATCCAACGCTCGATGCACGTGCCGCCGAGCCCGTCCGCCGTCCGCGACGCGATGCCGGCGCTGTTCGAACTGCTGAGGGAAGAGCCCGATCCGGCGGTGCGCGCCGTGCTCGGCCACTTCCTGTTCGTCTACGTCCATCCCTACCCGGACGGCAACGGTCGCATCGGCCGGTTCCTGATGTTCCTGATGAACCTGATGCTGACGACCGCCGGCTATCCCTGGACCGTCATACCGGTCGAGCGCCGGGATGCTTATATGGCGGCGCTGGAGGCTGCGAGCGTGGGGCAGGACATCGGTCCGTTCACCGACTTTCTGGCAGGGTTGGTGGGAGCGGAGGCAGAGCCGGGGGACGACGCCGAATAGGGGCATGGAAGAGACCCGTGCCGAGCCATTCGATAGGCATGAGATGGATGCCGGGCAAAGGGTGCAGCGCTGTCGTCGACGTCAGGCCAACGCTACGACGGGCAGTGAGTTGGTTGCCCAAGTCGTTCTGTAAGACTACTCTGGAGTTCGTCATGACCATGGTGAACGTTCACGAAGCCAAGACCCAGCTTTCGCGGCTTCTCGAACGCGTGCACGCGGGCGAGGAAATCGTGATTGCGAAGGCGGGCAGACCTTGCGCTCGCCTGATGCCGTCGGAGCCGCCGCCGGAGCGCGTACTCGGACGTTATCGCGATCGTGACGGCGACGTGCCGGACTCCGTGCTCGAACCGCTGACCGGGGCCGAGCTGGCTGCATGGGAAGGCGAAGGCGGAAGTGGCCGTTCAAGTCGTCGAGCGGTGGATACTGGCCGCCCTTCGCCATCGCACGTTCTTCTCGCTGGCCGAGCTCAACGCCGCGGTCGCCAAGCTGCTCGACCGGCTCAACACCCGCCCGTTCCGCAAGCTCCCCGGGTCGCGGCGCTCGCAGTTCGAGCAACTCGACCAGCCGGCGCTGCGCCCGTTGCCCGCCGGCCCGTACGTCTTCGCCGAGTGGAAGCGTGTGCGCGTGCACATCGACTATCACGTCGAAGTCGCCGGGCACTACTACTCGGTGCCCCACGCCCTGGTCGGGCGCCAGCTCGACGTGCGCCTGACCGCCCACACCGTCGAGTGTTTCCATCGCGGCCAGCGCGTCGCCAGCCACGTCCGCTCTTCCCGCAAGGGGCGTCACACCACCGCGCCGGAGCACATGCTCGAGAAGCACCGGCAGATGGGCGACTGGACGCCCGACCGTTTCGTCCGCTGGGCCAACAAGATCGGGCCGTCGACCGCCGCCCTGATCACCGCCGTTCTCAATTCGCGGCGTCATCCGCAGCAGGCCTACCGCTCCTGCCTCGGACTCCTGCGCCTGGCCAAGTGTCACGGCGACGCCCGCCTGGAAGCGGCCGCCGCACGGGCGCTGGCCATTGGCAGCTACAGCTACCGCAGCGTCGAATCGATCCTCAAGCACCGACTCGATGAGACCGCCGCCGACCAACTTGAACGCGCCGAGCCGGTCGAGCACGACAACATCCGCGGCGCCCTCTATTACCAGTGACTGCTGAAAGGAACGCCCAGATGCTGACGCATCCGACCGTCGACAAGCTCCAACAGCTACGATGCGCCGGGATGGCCAAGGCCCTCACCGAGCAGCTCGACTCCTCCAAGGTCGACGCCCTGTCGTTCGAGGAACGGCTCGGCCTGCTCGTCGACCGCGAGCTTACCGAGCGTCACTCCCGCCAACTCACCAACCGGCTGCGGCGCGCCAAGCTCAAGCACGACGCCTGCATCGAAGACATCGACTTCCGGCACCGCCGCGGCCTCGACAGGGAACTGGTCCTCTCGCTCGCCGACGGCCGCTGGGTCCGCGAGCATCTCAACGTCCTCATCTGCGGCCCGACCGGCGTGGGAAAAAGCTGGATAGGATGCGCGCTCGCCCACAGCGCCTGCCGCAACGGGCACAGCGCGTTGTACTTGCGTGTGTCTCGACTGCTGAGCGCGCTGGCCATCGCGCGCGCCGACGGGCGCTACCCGAAGCTGCTCGAATCGCTCGCCAAGACCGAAGTGCTGGTGATGGACGACTGGGGACTGGCCCCCTTCACCGCGGAGAACCGCCACGACCTGCTCGAAGTCCTTGAGGACCGCCACGGCGTCCGCTCGACGGTCGTGACCAGTCAGCTTCCCGTCGACAAGTGGCACGATGTCGTCGGCGATCCGACGCTCGCCGATGCGATTCTCGACCGTCTCGTGCACAATGCCTACAAGCTCGACCTGAAAGGAGAGTCCATGCGGAAGCGAAGCCGACCGTCGACCCGAACGGGGAACCGGGACTCATGATTACGTCCCGCGTCGCTTCGCTCCGACAGGTGATCGGTTTGCGACGGAACGCGTGATCGATTTGCGACGGAACAGGTGATCGGTTTGCCGCCGGAACGGGTGATCGATTTCACCGGAATGCCCAGAAGCCCGGCAACCAGGAGCGCACGCCCGAACGCCTCCATGTCTTCCGCGGGGAATACCCGCGGCCTCATTGAAGCTGATGGACGCCATCGACGAGCTGAAGGCCCGGCGCGAGTCTTCCGCGGGGAATACCCGCGGCCTCATTGAAGCCTTCTTCGCGGGGTCCTGCTGCTCCGACATGCCCATGTCTTCCGCGGGGAATACCCGCGGCCTCATTGAAGCGAGGTCCGTACGGGAGATCCATACGTACTGGCAGTCTTCCGCGGGGAATACCCGCGGCCTCATTGAAGCAACTCCCAGCGCAACTACCACAACATCTACAAGGACGTCTTCCGCGGGGAATACCCGCGGCCTCATTGAAGCGACCATGCGCGTCTGTTCGTTCATCGTTTTCCCCTCACGTCTTCCGCGGGGAATACCCGCGGCCTCATTGAAGCGGAGGAAGCCGCCGCACAGCACGCGAATCTAGACGAGTGTCTTCCGCGGGGAATACCCGCGGCCTCATTGCTATGACGCCACGCCCTCGTGCGGACACACGAATGGTGTGACCGCGGATCGGCATGATGGCCCGGTCCAATGACGCGTGACGACACCTTGCGCATCCGGCGATCCGCCCGGGCAGCCCCCGCTATGGCCCTGAGCAGAATCGACGAAACCGCGCAATTGTCCAGGTCAGGCGTGCAGGGCGCGCACCTCCTCGATTAGCCCGTGACGTTTCAACGCGTGGATCCAGCGCGGCGCGCCGCGACCGATGACCAGGCGCGCGTAGTCGATGTCCGGGTCCTCGTACGGTCGGTCATTGCGCAGCACGGCATGGATCACTCGCAACAGCTTGTGAGCGGTGCCCAGCACGGCGCGCTTGTAGCCGAGCCGGGCAGCCAGCAACCGGTGGTGGCAATGAAACTGCGAATTCGTGCTTCGCGCGGCGCCGTGGGCGCACTCCGTCAGGGTGGCACGCAGCGTCCGGTTCCCGGCGCGCACCCGCGTTGCGCGGTGCCGGCCGGCGCTCGATCGGTTGCCGGGGACGACGCCCGCCCAGGCGGCCGAAGCTGTCGGAAGCGCCGAGGCGGTACGTGGCTCGGCGAGGCCAGGCCGAATTGGCAGACGCGAGCGAGCCAGAGACTGTCGTTGGCCCGTTTTCTTGCCGCGAATCTGTCTGACGTGTTCGGCGTGGTGCCGGGCAGGTTGTATGCCGGCGTCCTCCAGCGCTTCGAGCGGGGCTTTCCAGTACACGCCGGTGCTCTCCAGCGCCGCCACGGTGACGGAGTGCTCGAGAAGCCAGTCGGTCATTGCGCGCAGGCCGTTCGGCAGCGCGCTGAACTCGCGCACGGCGACGCGCGCCGGCCCGCCGCCGGCCTCGCAGATGCGTACCGCGGCGGTGATCTGCATCTTGTGCACATCGAGGCCGGCCGCACCGGGGGAGACCACGTGCATGTCGTCGGTGCGCGGGTCGATCGAACCCTCGTAAGTGCAGCTCATGGGGCCTCCTTGGGTTACGGAAGCGGGATGCGGCCCGGCGTGCAACCCACCGTCGGGTGGGTTCGTATTGCTACGCGTCCACGGCCCGCGGCCGGATACGATTCGGGGGCTCGATGTCGGGCGCGCCACGTCAGATTGAAGACGGGGACGGCATGGCCGCCGCCGGTTGAGAGGTACGACGAGGGTCCCGCTTCCGCAACCGCATGATGCCACGCGACCGCGGACGGTAAAGTGCCTGTGCGGCCGTCGGCGCGTCGTAATCGCTCATCGGCGATACGCGCTGACGGCAGGCATGTGCTACCCTGCCGCGCATGGATATTCAGACGATCCTGGAGTGTCTCAACGCGGCCGGGGTGCGGGCCACCTACGGGGCCGTCGGTGAAGTGCTGGGCGTTCGGCCGCAGGTAGTGCCCCGCCTGCTCGGCGAGCGAAGGCCCGCGGCTTCCTGGGTCGTCAACGGCACCACCGGCGAGCCGACCGGCTACGCGTCGGAGGAAGTGGATCCAAGGCTGCCCGGCACGCACGTCATTCGCACCGGCAATGAGCTTCGGGCATGTCTCGAGGGCGGCGTTCCCGCAGCACCCGAAGGCCGTGCTCCCGCCGCGCCGGAAGCCGTTGCGCCCGAGGCCGTTGCGCCCGAGGCCGTTGCGCCCGAGGCCGTTGCGCCCGAGGCCGTTGCGCCCGAGGCGGTTTCCATGATCAACGCTGCGGCCGGTCCCGCGACCCCGGAGCCGGAGCCCTTCGGGATGAACAGCGACGCCAAGTGGATCATCGGCACCCTCGTTCCGGTCTTTCTGCTGGTGGCCGGCCTGCTCGCGGCGCAGATCGCCAGCGTGAGTCGCGGACTCAACACGCGCATCGACGAGGTGAACGGTCGCATCGACGACCTCACGGAACGGGTCGGCGGCGTGGACGCTGGCATCGGCGACGTGCGCGCGGAGTTCCAGGAAGAGATTGCCGTGCTGCGCAGCGAGGTGGGCAGCATCGCGGACCGGTTGGCGGCCGTCGAGCCGGGCGGGACGGACCCCGGCGCCGCCGCGCCGCCTGACGCAGGCGGGCAGGCCGTGGATCCCGACGCGCCGGAGGCCGCTTCCGATTCACCGGAGGCTGCGGTCGAGGCAGCGGAGCCGGCCGCCGCGCCGCAGCCGGAGCCGGAGCCGGAGCCCCCGGCCGAGCCCGACACGTCCGCGGCGAATCCCGCCCCGCCCCGCGAGTGACGTCTGAACCCGCCGCGGGCCCATGAAGCACCGCATCGTGGTCATCGACGACGAGGTCGCCATCCGCGACTCGCTCAAGATGATCCTGGAGTACGACGGCTACGAGTGCCTGCTCGCGCCCAGTGGGCAGGCGGGGCTCGCCTGCGTCGAGCGAGAGCGTCCGGATCTCGTGTTTCTCGACGTCAAGATGCCGGGCATGGACGGCATCGAGGTGCTGCGCAAGATCCGCGCGATAGACGAGTTGCTGCCGGTCGTCATCATCTCCGGACACGGCACCGTGAGCACTGCCGTGGAGGCGACCCGGTTGGGGGCGTTCGACTTCCTGGAGAAGCCGCTGTCGACGGATCGCGTGAGCGTCACCATCCGCAACGCGCTGAGCCAGCGACAGCTTCGGGCGGAGAACCGGAGCTGGCGGCGGGCCGCTGAAGCGCGCCACGAGATGGTCGGCGGGAGCCGCGCGCTGCAGGCCTTGACCGAGGAGATCCGCCGCGCCGCGCCGGTCCGCAGCGCCGTCCTCATCCGGGGCGAGAGCGGCGTCGGCAAGGAGCTGGTCGCGCGAGCCATCCATCGCAACAGTCCGCGCGTTCGCGAGCGGTTCGTGCAGGTCAACTGCGCCGCGATCCCGGACGATCTGATCGAGTCGGAGCTGTTCGGGCACGAGAGGGGGTCGTTCACCGGCGCGACCGAGAAGCAGATCGGCAAGTTCGAGCAGGGGGATCGAGGCACCATCTTCCTCGACGAGATCGGTGACATGTCGCTGAAGACGCAGGCCAAGGTGCTGCGAGTGTTGCAGGAGGGAGAGGTGGAGCGGCTGGGGTCGGCCCGCACCATCCGCGTGGACGTGCGCGTGCTGGCCGCGACGCACAGGAACCTCGATCAGGCGATCGACGCGGGGGAGTTCCGCGAGGACCTGTACTTCCGTCTCAGCGTGCTCCCCATTCACGTGCCGCCGCTGCGCGAGAGACCGGAGGACATACCGGTGCTGGTGCGGCACTTCGCGGCGCTGTTCGCGCGCGAGAACAACTTCAAGCCGAAGCCTTTCAGCGACGATGCGCTGGACGCGCTCGCGCGGCACCACTGGCGCGGCAACGTGCGCGAGCTGCGGAACTCGGTCGAGCGCCTGTTGGTGATGGTGGCGGGGCAGTCGATTACGCTCGGCGACGTCCGTGCGGTGTTGCGGCTCGACGAGCGTGCGTTGGCGCCGGGCGCTGCGGCGGCGGGCGCCCGCACGCTGCGCGAGTTCAAGGAGGCCAGCGAGCGCAGCTTCCTGGTCGCGCGGCTGCGCGAGCTGGACTGGAACATCTCCCGGACCGCGGAGGAGATCGATACGCCTCGTAGTAACCTCTACAAGAAGCTGGATCAGTACCGCATCCGTCAGGAGACTGACGGGTAGCAGTCCGTGGCGAGACCCGGCGCAGCACCGGGACTGGCGAAGCGCCCACTGCCACGGGCTGCCGGGTAGCGTTCTTTGACATTCCGCCGCAGTCGGCCGGGCGGCCGCTGCGTCAGGCGCGGCTTCGGCCGCGACCCGACGGGGAGGAAAGTCCGAACTCCGCAGGGCAGTGCGCCGGGTAACGCCCGGTCAGGGCGACCTGAAGGAAAGTGGCACAGAAAACATACCGCCTCGCGCTCGTCGCGCGGTAAGGGTGAAAAGGTGCGGTAAGAGCGCACCGCGTCCGCCGCAAGGGGGATGGCAGGCTAAACCCCGCACGGAGCAAGACCAAATAGGGAGGCGCCACAGGGCGGCCCGTCCGAGGCCTCCGGGTAGGTTGCTCGATCCCGCCAGCGATGGTGGGGCTAGAGGAATGGCCGCCACCGCGGGCCGACACGCCTTGGCGTGACGCTCGCGGTACAGAATTCGGCTTACGGTCCGGCTGCGGCGGAATCCTTTCGGAGGTGACATGCGACGACGTTGGGCCTGGGTCGCGGGCGTGCTGCTGGCACTTGCCGTCGTGGTGTCGGTGATCGTGGCGCAGGCGCAGCGGGGTCGCGGGCGGCAATCCGGCGAGCCCGCGTTGAGCGTGGAGGACTACACGCCGCGTTCGACGCTGGTGGTCGAGGCCAACCCGGTGCCGCGGGCGCGCTTTCCGGTCGTCGACGTGCACAGCCATCACTGGCCCGGGTTCTCGTCCCGGCGCCTGGACGAGATCGCCGCCGAGATGGACGCGCTGAATCTGGCGGTGCTCGTCAATCTCAGTGGCGGCTCCGGCGCCACCCTGCAAGGCTGCGTAGACACGGTCGCCGAGAGCCGGCATCCCACCCGCATGGTCTGCTTCGCGAACCTCGACTTTCGGGGCGGCGTCGGACCCGGCTTCGGCGAGCGCGCGGCCCGCCAGCTCGAACGGGACGTGGCGGCAGGCGCCGTCGGGTTGAAGTTCTTCAAGGACTTCGGCATCGACGTCCGCGACCGGACCGGGGCCCGGGTGCCGGTGGACCACCCCGAGCTCGACCCGGTCTTCGAGACGGCGGGACGTCTCGGCATCCCGGTGCTGATGCACGTGGGTGAGCCGCAGTCGTTCTACGAGCCGGTGGATCGCCTCAACGAGCGCTGGCTCGAGTTGACGCTGCTGCCCGAGCGCCGGCTTCCGGCGGATCGGTACCCGTCCTTCGAGACGATGATGGGCGAGCGCGACCGGCGCTTCGCCCGGCACCCCGGCACGACGTTCATCGCCGCCCACATGGGTTGGCACGCCAACGACCTCGGCCGGCTCGGCGCGTTGCTCGACCGGTTGCCGAACGTCTACGCCGAGACCGGGGCCATCCTGTACGAGCTGGGCCGGCAGCCGCGGGCCGCGCGCGCGTTCTTCGAGAAGTACCAGGAACGGATTCTGTTCGGCAAGGACCGCTACGCGCCGGAGGAGTTTCCGTACTACTGGCGCACGTTCGAGACGCAGGACGAGTACTTCGACTACTACCGGCGGTATCACGCCTTCTGGAAGATGTACGGAATGGGGTTGTCCGACGCCGTGCTGCGCAAGGTGTACTACCGCAATGCGCTCGATGTGATCCCCGCCATCGACCGCTCGCTGTTTCCGGCGCCCTGACGGCGACATGGCACGCTACCTCGTCACCGGCGGCGCGGGGTTCATCGGATCCCACGTCGTCGACGCCCTGGCCGCGCGCGGCGACGCCATCCGCGTGGTCGACGATCTGTCCACCGGCCGCCGCGAGAACCTCTCCGCGCACCCCGGCATCGAGCTGATCGAGGCCGATCTGGGGGAGCGGCAGGTGGCGGGGCACGCGGTGGCCGACATCGACTGCGTCATTCACCTGGCCGCGATTCCCTCGGTGCCGCGCTCGGTTCGGGAGCCGCGCCGCTCCCACCGCGCCAACGTGGAGGCGACGCACGAGCTGCTGCTCGCTGCCCGCGACGCGGGCGTCCGGCGGGTCGTGCTGGCCAGTTCCTCCTCGGTCTACGGCGAATCCGAGAGGTTGCCGAAGCATGAGGGCATGCGGCCCGCGCCGCTTTCGCCGTACGCGCTGCACAAGCTGATCGGCGAGCAGTACGCCGCGCTCTTCAGCCGGTTGTACGGGCTCGAGACGGTGGCCCTGCGCTTCTTCAACGTGTTCGGACCGCGGCAGTCGCCGCAATCGCAGTATTCGGGCGTCATCTCGTTGTTCACGGCGGCGCTGCTTGCCGGCCGGGCGCCGACGATCCACGGGGACGGCGAGCAGACGCGCGACTTCACGTACGTCGCCGACGTGGCGCGCGGCGTCCTGCAGGCCTGCGCCGCGCCGGCCGCGTCCGGCCGGGCGGTGAACATCGCACGCGGCGGCCGGATGTCGGTGAACGAGCTGTGTGCGGCGTTGCAGCGGGCGACCGGCGTCGCGGTGTCGGCGCGCTACGCGGGGCCGCGGCCCGGTGACGTCCGGCACTCGCAGGCGGACATATCGCTCGCCCGCGATCTGCTCGGCTTTGCGCCGGCGGTCCCGGTCGAGGAAGGACTCGGGCGGACGGTCGACTGGCAGCGGCGGCAGGCGGAAGACGGCCAGATCGCCGCGCCAGGAGCCGCCGAGCCCGGTGCCTGAGCCCGCCGAACCCGCCGGTCAGGAGGTCGCGGAGCCGGCGCCCGCCTCGGGGTCCGTGTGCCGGACGGCCAGAATCAGTCCCTCGGCGCCCACCACCTCCACCGTCAGGTGCGGGGCGATGGGCGTCGCGTCGTCGGCCCGGGCTCTCCACAGCTCGCCCCCGATGCGCACGTAGCCGGATGGCGCCAGGGGTTCGATCGCCACGCCGCGGCGTCCGATGAGCCGCTCGACCGGCGGTGCCTCGTTCGCCTCGTACGCACTGCGCAGCAGCGGATAGAGCGCCATGTCCTTGACGAACCAGGCGCACGGGATCGCCGGCGCCAGCCAGCCGGGTGCGTCGAACGACGTGTGGATCCACCAGGCCATGGCCGCGGCCAGCACCCACCCGGGCACCTGCAGCGCGGTGTAGCGCCAGAACGGCGAGCGGTGCGGAGACACGACACCCATATAATCAGTTGGCTCTCGCACGGGCAAGGGCGTTCGGGAAGGGGAAGTGAATGAGGATCGCCTTCAACGGGTCGCCGCGTCCGACCGTCGGGGTCGAGCTGGAGTTGCAGTTGCTCGATCCCGAGACGATGAACCTGGTCGCCGCGGCGCCAGCCATCCTGCAGCGCACCGCGGACGTGTCGCATGTCAAGGCGGAGCTCATCGAGTCGACGATCGAGCTGAACACGGACGTGTGCGAGGACATCGCCGAGGTGCGCCGCGACCTGACCGAGCGGATTGCACACCTTCTGGCGGTCGCCGACGAGCTCGGCTACCAGGTGGCGTGCGTCGGCACCCATCCCTTCTCGAAGTGGGCGGAGCAGCGGATCACCGACTCGGAGCGTTATCACCGCCTGGTCGATCAGTGCCAGTGGCCGGCGCGCCGCCTGATGATCTTCGGCGTGCACGTCCACGTCGGGATCGAGAGCGGCGAGAAGGCGATCGCGATCAGCAACGGTCTGACCACCTATCTGCCGCACCTGCTCGCGCTCTCGGCCAGCTCGCCGTTCTTCAACGGCGCGGACACCGGACTGGCGTCGTGCCGAAGCAAGATCTTCGAGAGCCTGCCGACCGCCGGCCTGCCGTACCGCCTGCTCAACTGGGCGGAGTTTCAGCGGTTGATGATCACGTTGGTGAGCGCGAAGGCAATCGAGTCGATTCGGGAGATCTGGTGGGACGTCCGCCCGCATCCCAACTTCGGCACCATCGAGGTGCGCATCTGCGACGGCTTGCCGACGCTGGACGAGGTGATGGCGATCACCACCCTGATCCAGGCGTTGGTCGTATGGCTGGGCGACCAGTACGACGAAGGGATGTACCTGCCGCTGCACCGGCACTGGATCGTGCGCGAGAACAAGTGGCGGGCCGCGCGCTGGGCCACCGAAGCCGAGATCATCGTCGACGAGGATGGGAATCTGGAACGTCTGGACGAGAGTCTGGCCAGGCTCGTGGAGGCGGTGACCCCGGTCGCGAAGCGGCTCGGCAGCGCCGACGAGCTGCAGGGGGTCGGCAGGATGCTCGCCACCGGTCTGAGCTACCGGCGCCAGCGGCGCCTGTACGAGGAGACCAGGGACTACACGGCGGTGATGAAGGCGCTCGTGCGCGAGTTTCGGGAGAACGCGCCGGTGCTCTGAACGGCGGACTCACGCTCCCCAGGCCATCCAGCGCCCGTCCTGCCGCGCCAGCGCCAGCGCCAGCCCGAAGCATCGCGAGAGATTCTCCGCCGTCAGGGTCTCGGCAATCGGTCCCCGGGCCGCCACCCTTCCGCCGGCGAGCATGAGCACGTGGGTGAAGCCGCGCGGAATCTCGTCCACGTGATGGGTGACGAGGACGATGGCCGCGGTGGACCGGTCGGCGGCCACGTCCGCCAGCATGGCGACGAGCTGCTCCCGGCCCGCGAGGTCGAGTCCGGCCGCCGGCTCATCGAGAAGCAGCAGCGGCGGATCGGCCATCAGCGCCCGCGCCAGCAGCACCCGCTGGCGCTCGCCAGCCGAGAGGGTCGCGTAGCGCGCCCGAGCGAGGCCGGCGCATCCGAACCGATCCAGCAACGCCGCGGCACGTTCGCGGTCCGAATCCTCGTATCGATGCCAGTACGGCGCCAGGGCCGCGTTGCGGCCCGTCATGACGAGATCGACCGCCTGCACCCCCGGCCGGAGCATGTCGGCGAGGGCTTGGCTCGTCATGCCCAGCCTGGTGCGGAGTTCCCGCACGTCGGTGCGTCCGAGGCGCTTGCCCAGCACGTCGACGTCGCCTTTCGTCGGGTGCAGGTAGAGTCCGGCGAGGCGGCAGAGCGACGTCTTGCCGGAGCCGTTCGGGCCGAGGACGATCCAGCGCTCTCCCGGAGCGACCCGCCAGTCGATGCCGTCGAGAATGGTGCGTCCGTCGCGGACGAGCGAGACCCCGGTCAGGGCGAGCACGGCTTCGGTCGACATGCGGAGAGAATATAGACCGTGAACCCGACGCGGTTGCTCGTACGCCTGCCGAACTGGGTGGGGGACATCCTGATGGCGCGTCCGGCGGTCGAGGCGGTCCGCGCGCGCTGGCCGGAGGCGCAGATCGTCGGGATGGCGCGCGCACCGCACACGGCGCTGGTCGAGCGCTTCGGCGCGTTCGACCTGATCGTCGAGGCGCCGGGTGGAGCCGGACTTGCGCGGGCCGCCGAGGTCTGGGCCGCGGCGCGACGGTTGCGGGTGCGGCGGCTGGACACGGCGGTCATTCTGGCTCCGTCCTTCGAGGCGGCATTGGGCCCGTGGTTGGCCAGCATCGGGCGGCGTATCGGACACGACACCGATCGTCGGCGTCGGCTGTTGACCGATCCGGTTGCGCCGCGACCCGGCGCGCACCGTACGGACGAGTATCTCGACCTCGCTCGGGTTCTGGACGCCGTAGACCGGCCGAGCCCGGCTTCGCCGCTGGTACTGACCGCCGCCGATCGGGCCTGGGCGGCGCGCCTGTTCGATACGCTGGCGTGGCAGGAGGACAGCCGCCCCCTGTTCGTGAATCCCGCCGCCGCGAAGACGCCGCGCGCCTGGTCGGCGGAGAAATTCCGGGCGCTGGTGGAGCGGCTGTCCGGCTCGGGCCGCCCGGTCGTGGTGCACGATCGACCGCCGTTCGCCGCGCCGCCGGACTGGGCCGGCAGGCACGGCGCGGCCCTGGTCCGCGACGCGACGCTGCCGGAACTCGCGGCGCTGCTCGCGCGCTGCGCACTCTACGTGGGGAACGACAGCGGCCCGGCGCATATCGCGGCGGCGGTCGGGACTCCGACGGTCACCATCCACGGGCCGTCGTCGCCGGGCCGGACCGCGCCGCGTGGTACCGGCGAGGGAGCGCGCGTTGCCGTGACCGCCTCGTTCCCTTGCTCTCCCTGCCGCGAACGCTTCTTCGACGAGTGCCCCGCGCCGCCTTCCGCGGACGGCAGGCCTCCCTGTCTGGAGGCGGTCACCGTGGACGAGGTCGCTGCCGCCGTGCGGCAGGTTCTCGGAAGGACGTTCACTCGTCGAGCTTCGCCTTGAGGGCGTCGAGCTCCGCGCGCAGGCTGGCTATCTCGGTCGCCATGCGAGGCAGCCGGTGGATGTAGCCCTGCTGCTTCTTGATGTCCTTGAGCGGTCGTGCGGGCGTGCCCCAGAAGGGCTGGCCCGCGGGGATGCGCTTTCGCGACGGGATGCCGCACTGCGCGCCGACGATGCCGTGGTCGTCGACACGGCAGTAGTCCGCAATGCCCACCTGCCCGCCGATGATGGCCTCCCGTCCGACGGTCGAGCTGCCGGCGATTCCGGTCTGGGCCGAGATGACCGAGTGGTCTCCGACCCGCACGTTGTGTCCCAGGTGGCAAAGGTTGTCGATCTTCACGCCGTCCGCGATGATGGTCTCGTCGAGAGCGCCGCGGTCGATGCACGCGTTGGCTCCGATCTCGACGTCGTCGCCGATCTGGGCGCGTCCTACCTGCGGCACCTTGATCTGCCGCTCGCCGTCGAACACGAAACCGAAGCCGTCGGAGCCGATGACGACCCCGGCGTGCAGGATGACGCGATCCCCCACCGCCGTTCCCGGATAGAGCACGACCCGCGGATAGAGAATGCAGTGCGCGCCGATGGTGGCGCCCGCGCCGACGTAGCCGCCGGGAAAGAGCACGGTACCGGAACCGATGGCCGCTCCCGCCTCGACGACCGTCCAGGCTCCGATCGATACGTCGGTGCCGAGGGTGGCGTCCGGGGCCACGAGCGCCGTCTCGTGCACGCCGGGTGCCGGCAGCCGCGCCGGCAACAGCCACTGCGCGGCGCGGGCGAACGCCACGCGGGGTCTGGCGACGACGATGACGGTACGATCGGGCGGATCGATGTCCGGGACGAGCACGCACGATGCCTCGGTCGCGGCCACCTTGCTCAGGTGCTTGCCCTCCGCATAGGCGAGCGTCCCGCGGGTGGCCCGCTCCAGGCTGCCGACGGTGCGGATTTCCACCGCGCCGTCGCCATGGACGCGACCATCCACGAGGTCCGCGATTTGCTGCACCGTTTTCATCGGCTCTCCCGAGAGGTCCTGCCGCCGGACGACGGGCCGGCTTCCGATCAACTGCCGCCGAGGGTCAATTCCGTCGTTCCCGGCCCGATCGTGACCGCGAGCCGGCTGCGCGCCGCGCCGGCCTGCACGACCGCCGTGTACGAGCCGGCGGCCACGTCGTCGAACACGAAGCTCCCGTCGCGCTCGGCTACCGTCGCATGGGGCGCCGAAGTCACGATCACGCTGGCGCCCATCGCGGGGTGAATGTCGCATGCGACGCGATAGGTGCCGGCGGTGTCGAAATGGTGCTCGTAGGTGCCGCCGATCGCAGTCGAGATGTTGAACGCGGTTTCCAGCGTGTCGATGTTGTAGACCCGGACGTTGTGCAGGACGTCCTCGCTGTTGTGGAAGTGCACCGGCTGCCCGACGTTCGCCAGCAGTACCGGCGGCAGGAACTCCATGCCGAGCTGATCCATCTGCACCGGGTCTGCGGGCGGCTCGAACGTCGTGGCGGGCACGGGCTCGAGAAACACCACGGTGAGGGAGCCGTCCTGCGAGGTCGGTGCGGTGCCGGTCACCCGCAGTCCGGCGCCCGCGGGCGCCGCATCTGCCACGGCGGCCGGCGCTTCTTCCACGGCCGTTGTCGCGGGCGGGCCGCTCCCGCAGGCGGCGCAGGCCGCGGTCGCAACGACACACGCCACCCTACGCCAGCGTCCGGCGTTGCGCCGCGTCCGGAGGGCGCCGTGGCGACAGCTCATTCGTGCACTCCTGTGGGAATTATACGGACATGGGCGCGGCCGTTCCCGCCGGGAGTCCGTGGCGGGAGCCCGCGCGGCACCGAGAGCGGCGGGGCGCCCACCGCTCGACGGCGGTCCGCGTCATGCCGGTAGAATCGACAATATGCACCAGAGAATCCTGAGCGTCGTTCTGACTCTTCTTGCGGGTGTCGCGCCGGCCGGAGCGCAGGATGCGCGCATCGCGGCCGAGGTCGAGCGCGTCACCGAGCGCATCACCGAGCTCCGCCATCGGATCCACGAGTACCCGGAGCTCGGCAACCGCGAGTTCGAGACCGCCCGGCTCGTCGCCGACCATCTGGTGGAGCTCGGGTTCGACGACGTCCGCACCGGGGTGGCGCATACCGGGGTGGTGGCGGTGTTGCGGGGCGGACGTCCCGGGCCGGTCGTCGCCGTGCGCGCGGACATGGACGCGCTGCCGGTGACCGAGGATACCGACCTGCCGTTCGCGTCGACCGTGCGCACGACCTATCTCGGCCAGGAGGTCGGGGTGATGCACGCCTGCGGCCATGACATCCACGTGGCGGTGCAGCTCGGCGTGGCCTCGGTGCTCAAGGCGCTGCAGGCGGATCTGCCCGGGACGGTGGTGTTTCTCTTCCAGCCGGCCGAGGAGGGTCCCCCGCCCGGGGAGGAGGGCGGCGCCGCGCTCATGCTCGACGAGGGAGTCTTCGACGAGTTCCAGCCGGAGGTGATCTTCGGTCTCCACGCGCGCGCCGGTCTCGACGTCGGCGGAATCGAGTACACCCCGTCCGGTGCGCTCGCCGCGGTCGACCACTTTCACATCAGTATCCGCGGGGAGCAGGCACACGGGGCCGCGCCGCACCTGAGCGTGGATCCGGTGGTGATGGCGGCGCAGACCATCACCGCGCTGCAGACGATCCGGTCGCGGAACCTGTCGCCGCTGGCCCCGAGCGTGGTGACCGTGGGCATCGTGCGGGGCGGCACGCGGTTCAACATCATTCCGGAAGAAGTCCTCCTGGAAGGCACGGTACGGACCTACGACCCGGAGGTGCAGGACACCGTCGAGCGCCGCATGCGGGAGATCGTCGACGGCATCACCCGCGCCGGCGGCGGAACCTTCGAGATCGAGTACGACCGCATAACGCCGGTAGTCATCAACGACCGCGAGCTGACCGCCTGGGCCGTGCAGGCGCTGGAAGAGGTGGTCGGTCCCGAGCGGGTGTCGCTGGCCGATCCGTGGATGGCGGGCGAGGACTTCGCGTACTTCGCCAACGAGGTCCCCGGGTTCTTCTACTTCCTGGGCACGCAGAAGCCCGGGACCGTATCGGGCGGGCACCATTCGCCGACGTTCCGCGCCGACGACTCGGCCCTCCCGGTGGGGATGCGCGCGATGGCGCACCTCCTCTGGCGGTATCTCGAAGATCGCTGAACGGGTTGATTCGCGACCGGGTACGGCGATAGACTAGCCCCTTCAATTTCGTTCGCGCGGGATTCGTACGCGGCACGCCCGTGTGTCGCGCTTGGAGGTGCTCAGATGAAGAAAGCCGCACTGTTACTGGTCGCGACGGCGGCCGTGGTCGTGGTGCTGCTCCCGGGCGTTGCCGCCGCACAGGCCGGCGACGTGACCTTCCACAAGGACATCGAGCCGATCCTGCAGCGCTCGTGTCAGGTCTGCCATCGGCCCAACAACATGGCGCCGATGTCGCTGATGAACTACCAGGAGACGCGGCCCTGGGCGCGCTCGATCAGGAACAAGGTCGTCGCCCGCGAGATGCCGCCGTGGCACGTAGACCCGAACGTGGGCATCCAGGACTTCAAGCAGGACCGGTCGCTGTCGCAGGCCGAGATCGACCTCGTCGCGGCCTGGGCCGACGCGGGCGCGCCGCGCGGCAACCCGGCGGATGCGCCGCCGCAGGTCGAGTTGCCCGACTTCGGCGCGTGGGAGATCGAGCCGGACGTTGTCGTTACCTCGCCGCCGCACACCGTGCCGGCGGAGGCGGGCGACTGGTGGGGCGACTACATCGTCGACTCCGGCATCCCCAACGACCGCTACATCAAGGCGATCCAGACCAAGGCGGGCGACCTGCGCGTCGTTCACCACGCGCTCACCTACGCGGTCACGGATCCGGACGCGCCGCTCAACGACAGCTCGAACGACTTCTTCCTGAACGAGTACGCGGTCGGCAAGAACGCCGACAAGTACCCGGACGGCACCGGAAAGATCTTCGAGGGCGGCTCGCGCGTGCGCTTCAGCTTCCACTACCACTCGATCGGCGAGGAAGTGGTCGACCGGACGGATCTGGGGTTGGTCCTCTATCCTGAGGGCGAGGTTCCCGAGAAGATCCTCTACTCGCGGCAGCTCGGCCAGGCCGGCGAGCTCGACATCCCGGCCGGGCAGGTCACGCGGCACGACGGTTACACGACGATGTATCTGCCGGGCAAGCTGACCGGCTTCCAGCCGCACATGCACTTCCTCGGGAAGCGGCAGTGCCTCGAGCTCATCTATCCGGACTCGACGACCGAGATGGTGAGCTGCGTCAACTTCGACTTCAACTGGCACATCGTCTACAACTACGCCGACGAGGCCCAGCCCGTCTATCCGGCCGGCACCAAGCTGCACGTCATCAGCTACCACGACAACACCGAGTCGCATCGGGGCAACGTGGACGCGCTGAACTGGACGGGCGGCGGCAGCCGGACTATCGACGAGATGGCGTTCGGCTGGATCAGTTGGTACGACCTGTCGGAAGAGGAGTACCAGGAAGAGCTGGACCGCGCCAACAACAACGACTAGGAGTCTGCGCCGCACGATGCTGACGCGGACGACGCTGGACCAGCTCGTTGCGGTTGCGGAGGCACGGCTTGGATTGAGAGAGCACTCTGTGGGGGTTCGCCTCCGCAGAGTGCTTTTTCGTTGTCGACAAACAGAGGACATCATGAGCACGCATTCCCGTTGGGTTGTCGCCGTGGCGGTGGCGGCCCTGACCGTCGGCGCCGTGAGCGCCGCCCACGCACAGGTGAACCCGCGCGACGTGCCGCTCGCGTCGCAGCCGCAGCAGCGGTTCGACGGCGGGCAGGACATCCAGCCGATCTTCGAGGGCTGGACGCGCAACGAAGACGGCAGCTACCTGTTCCACTTCGGGTACCTGAACCGGAACTACCGCGAGCAGCCGAGCATTCCGGTCGGTGCAGACAACTATTTCTCGCCGGGCGACGAGGATCGCGGACAACCGACCTATTTCTATCCGCGCACGCAGCGCTACCAGTTCACGGCGCCGATGCCGGCGGATACCGGCCCCAATCCCGAGGATGGAATCATCTGGTCGGTGACCGCGCACGGCAGCGAGCAGAGGGCCTACGGCTGGCTGCAGCCCGAATGGGAGATCGACGAGAACACGATCACGTCGAACTCGCGCACCGGGTTCGGACGTCCGGTGGAGCAGTTGTTCGCGAACCGGCCGCCCGAGGTGGAAGTGTCTGCGAGCGCCGAGCGGGTCGGGGTCGGCGAGGCGCTCACCCTCACCGCGGTGATCCGCGACGACGAGCTGCCGTCGGAGCTGCCGCCCCGCCCGCCGCGGACACGTCTTCCCGCGCTGATTCCGCCGGACGATCTGCCGCGCGCCCCCGACAACATTCGCTGGTACGCGAAGCCGCGGCCTCCGCGCAACGGTCTGTCGCTGCACTGGATCGTCTACCGCGGGCCGGGCGACGGCGCCTTCGAGCCGGGCGGCTTCCAGCGCTCGGTCGAGGAGCGGGAATTCGAGCGGGAAGTGGACGGCGTGCTCACGGCGCCGACATCGTCCGACAATCCGGCGACCCACATCGACGGCGACGGCTGGACGTCGGCGACCTTCGAGACGACGGTCACGTTCGATTCCCCCGGCACCTACGTCTTGCGGGCCTGGGCCTCCGACGCCATGTTCCTGATACCCGGCGACCTGAGGGTTACCGTGCGGTAGCAAGTGTCGCTGTCGAGGTCGCCAATACGCGAAACGAGCGAGGGAGCCCCGCGCGGGGCTCCCTTCGTCGCGTACGGCCGATTGTCGAGCGCATCCGAGAACGAACGCCGCGTCATTGGGGGGGGCGCGGTAAACACGGTCGCGTTGACCGAACGGCGGTGGCGACCGTCAGCCCCTCCGCCGCCGTCCTGCTCCGCCTTCCGACCGGCCGGGCGGGCGGCTGACGGCGCGCGCCATCGAGAAGACCGCGATAGCGAGGCACGCCGCGCCGAACGGCACCAGAGCGATGCCGATACCGGGGTCGCCCGCGTAGAACGCGACGCCACCCGCGAAGAACCCGGCGGGGAGCAGCACCGTGGCGGCGCGGAGCAGCGTCGAGATCAGGGGGATGCGCGCGTCGTCCGGCAGTTCCGGCAGCGCGCGCAGCGAGACGCCCGCCGCGACGTTGACGATACCCAGCAGCGCGCCGTGGGCGTGCGCCAGCGTCCACATCAGCCGCCGGGTTTCGTTCGACACGTCCAGGTAGAAGCCGACCTTGAAACCGTGCAGCGTCTCGAGGGTCGCCCCGAGCAGCAGGAAGACGAAGAGCGACCACCAACCGAAGCGCAGATGGCGGCGGACGTAATCGGCTCGCGGGGGGGGAGGGCTGGCTGCCACGGATTGCTATTCCCGCAGAAAGAGCGGCCGATTGTCGCGCTGGTCGAAGACGCGGCGCATGGCCGCGGTGTCGAGTGTTCCGTCGGCGGCGAAAAGCAGCTCGGGGTCGCGCCGCGCACGCGCGAGCGTGCTGTTGCGCCATGCCCGCAACGCACCGACGGCCGCCTCGATCCGCGCATCCCGACTGCCGGTGAAGTCGTACTGCAGGGTCTCGAAGCCGGGAATCGTGCGCAGCGACCGCGCGGAGATGAACCGGACCGCGTCGTAAGGATCCCCGAGGAGCTCGCCCAGGTAGGGGACCATCCAGCTCGTCCCCGAGGCTTCCTGCGCCGGCTCCCAGCCGTAGCTCCAGGCGGTCAGGGCCCGCTGGCCGGCGTCGCCGCGCAGCAGCCAGAGGATGGAGGCGGCCACCGACCGGTCGTCGCTGCCGAGGTCGGGGGGCGATTGACCGTACCAGTCCCGCATTTGCTCGGCCGACCAGGCGAGGGTGCGGTCCAGGTGACACAGGTTGCACGCGTTCGGCCGTCCGATCTCGACGCTCTCGCGCACCGACGGACTGCTGACGGTGTGGCTGCGGATGGCGCGCAGCAGGCCGTACGAGGTGTACGGCATGTGACAGTTGTAGCAGCGGCTCCCCGCCGATTCCGGCGCGTGGTTGGTATGTGCGCCGGGGTCGATGGCGATGTCGTCATGACACTGGGTGCAGGCCGCGTCGCCGTCCATGCCGGCCGACACCTGGTGCGTGTCCGCCCACTCGGCGACGGTGCGCGGATCCTCCGGCGTCTTGTGCATGGTGTGGCACGAGAAGCAGGAGAGCGTGCGTTCCGGTTCCCTCGCCTCGGCAAAGCAGGGCGAGTCGATGAGGCCGTTGTACTCGCGGCCCGAAACACGAACGAGGCCGTCCGCCCAGAACGATCCGCGCACGAAGTCCGGGTCCGCCGCGATCAGGGCCTGCATGGCCGCCGACCGGCCGTTCACCCGCGGCTGCGCGACGAAACGCGTTGCGCGCAGCTCGTCGCCGGGGCGGTACGGCAGACCGCCGGCGCTGGCGGCGCGTTCGCCCGCCGTATCGGGAAACTCCCAGATGCTGTGGCACTGGCCACAGACTTGCGATGCGCGTTGCGGATCGAGCCGCGTCGGCTCCACGATGGTCGGGTCGGGTTCACCGCCGGTGTGGAGCCCGTAGCGCCGCAGCGGGTTCCGGTTGGCCGCGACATGCGCCTCGGCCGGACCGTGGCACGCTTCGCAGGCGATGCCGAGCTCGGCGACGGTGGTGTCGACCGCCTGATCGCGGATCGGTTCCGAGAGGAACGGGGTGTCGAAACGGGTCTTGCCGTGCGTCGTGTGGCAGTCGATGCAGACGGCGTTCCAGTGACCGTCGAGCATCGCCACCCCTTGTCCGGGAGGGGCCAGCACGACGGCGTTGCGGGGCGTCCAGCGTTCCTCGTCCAACAGGTAGACGCCGGGCAGCACGTTGAGCGCGCGGTCGTGGCCGGTGGAGTACCAGTAGATGTTCTGGTGGTGCGAGCCGGTGATCATCACCACCTGCCGAGTCATGCGGGGGCGGTCGCGGGGATCTCCTTCCCAGCCGGGGTCGTCGAACTCGGCCCAGAACTCGTCGCCCCGGCGTTCCAGCCGCATTGGGCGTCCGTGGACCGCGTCTACTGCGACTCCGTCGAAGTCGGCGCGCACCGATTCGGGGGTGGCGACCTGCGTCATCGTGCGGTGGAACGACCCGTGCCAGGTGGCGTACTGCGAGGGATGGCAGGACCGGCAGGTCCGTGACGATACATAGCCGTCCTCTACCACCTCGATCGGCCGGTACTCGACGGCGGCTTCCGGCGCGACGGGTGACAGCGAGACCGCCGACGCGACGCCGAGGGCTGCCGCGACAGAGAGTAGAGCAATGGCGGGCGCGAGCGTCCGGAGTCGGGAGCGGGAAGCGGAAAGGGACCGCATCATGCCGTCGCTCGCCGATTATAGCGGTGCGGTCCCGGGAGGAGGTGACGCCCGCGAGCGCGGCCAAACCCATCGCAGGGCTCCGTGTTCGGCTCCAGCCCTCACCTCCCCAGGGGCTTGCGTCCCGGAACTCCGCTTCGATCCGTGCCGCGGCGCAAGCTCCTGGCCCGCCGCGCGCGCCGGGCTCCAGCGGGGCAACCAGGACTCCCGCGTGGACCGCGTCCGTACACGTGAGGGGCCCGCCACCCCGCTTCTGCGGGACGACGGGCCCAATGGCCAGCGATACGCTGCCGCCGCCTAGTCGATGGCGAAGCAGTAGTAGAAGCCGTTGCCGCCGGTCGCCTGCAGGTTGGCCTGCCCGCAGCCGCGCGAGCCGTGCGCGGTGCTCCAGTGGCTCGGGTTGGCGCCGCCGCCGGTCCGGTCGTGGTGGCCGACCAGCGCGCTGCCGTCCGCGGCGTTGCTCGTCCAGTTGCCGCACGTGGTGTCGCCCTCACCCTCCCAGGCCGTGCCGTCGAGCTGCGTCCCGGTCAGGATGTCGTGCATGTTCGGATCGTCGCCGCGGCCGTTGACGATCTCGCCCTTCTCGTTCAACTGGGTCTGCTTGGTCAGGTTGTTGTCGCCGAGCAGGTTCTCGACGCTGGACGCCACCTCGACGCCGTGCGCGTTGTGCCAGGGCCCGCCGCCGATGCGGTCGCGGGCATTGACGCCGGTCGTGCCCGTAGTGCTCAGGTAGGCGCGCCAGGTCTTGCCAGCGACGCCGACCCCCTCGGCCAGCATCGAGCAGTGCGCGTCGGCGCCTTCGAGGCCCCCGAGGTTGGCCCCGTCGCCGGGGCCGGCGCTGGTGATGAAGAAGCTCATGCTGTTGGACTGCGTGGCGGCCGGCGCAGCGATCACCGCTGCCAGCGCCACCGCCAACACCAGGGCGATGCCGAACGAACGTGTGCGTGTCATGCTGTCCCTCCTCGCGCGCGCCGCCTGTTTCCGTTCCTCTGAGCGGACCGCACGCAAAACGGTGCGAGTGTAGCGCAAGGGCCGTTTCGGGACCACGGTCGGGTGCCGTGCGGCATGCCGGTGTCCGAGCGCGTGGTGGGTGGCGCAACGGTCGTTGCGGGACCCCGCCCAGGTGCCTGGTACCGGCTCCTGATGTATCGGCCGGCGGAACGGCGTAGTATTGGCGTCGTGAAGACAAGAAGACTCGGGTTCCGGGGGGCGTGGATCGCCACGGTCGCGGGCATCGGTCTCGCCTGCGCCGGCGCGGTGTCGGCGCAGAACCCGCGCGCCGTTCTCGACCGCGCGGTCGGCGATTTCGCCGCGGGACGGCTGGACGAGGCCGCGGCCGGCTTCGACGAGGTGGCCGCGCTCGTGCCGCGCGCGATGCCGCAACTTTGGCAGCGCGGCATCGCGTTGTATTACGTGGGCCGCTACCAGGACTGCCGCGAGCAGTTCGAGTCGCACCGCCTGGTCAACCCCAACGACGTCGAGAACGCCGCCTGGCATTTTCTGTGCGTGGCCCGCGCCGACTCGCCGGCCGTCGCGCTCGAAGCGCTGCTTCCGGTAGGACCCGACTCGCGCGCGCCGATGCGCGAGATCTACCGCATGTTCCGCGGCGAACTGACGCCGGAGGAGGTGATGGCGGCGGGTGAGCGCGCCGCCGAGCGAGGGCGTGCTTCGGGCCTCTTCTTCGCGCACCTGTACGTCGGCCTCTATCACGAGGCGCTCGGCAACGGCGCCGATGCTCGGACCCACTTGGTAGCGGCGGCAGACGACCGGTTCGCGCCGGCCGGCGGCTACATGCACATGGTGGCGCGCGTGCACGTCGATCAACTCGACCGCGCGGCGCCGCACTAGCGCCCCGAAACGCCTTGCGGGCTCGGCGTTTCGGCCCAGCCCCTCCGCTCCATGACCCTGCGTCGCAGAGCTGCGCTTCGCTACGTTCTGCGGCGCAAGCCCCTGGAAGGCTGACGACGCCGCGGCAAAAGTGCTACTGTCGGCATTCTGGAACGCGATGGCGCCGGGTCGGGCCGCTATCGGCCGACCCGGCAGACCGGGGCAGCGGGAGCAATTGGAGGAGATGATGCGTAGTGACACGCTCTATCGGGCGGGTATGGCGGCGGTGATCGGCGCCGTCGTGGTCGTTCTGTCGGCCGGCAGCGCCGGCGCATGGCAGGCGGTGGCGGTGGACGGCGACGACATCGGCGGCGTGGTGACCGGCCCCGACGGCCCGGAGGCGGGCGTCTGGGTGATTGCCGAGACCACCGATCTGCCGACGCGGTTCAATCGGATCGTCGTCACCGACGACGACGGCCGCTACCTGATTCCCGACCTGCCGGACGCGACCTACGACGTGTGGGTCCGCGGCTACGGCCTGGTCGACTCGGAGAAGGTCCGGACGCCTCCCGGCTCGACCCTGAATCTGACCGCCGTCGTCGCGACGGACGAAGCGGCTGCGGCGCAGTACTACCCGGCGGGCCACTGGCTGTCGCTGATCGAGGTTCCCGACCGCGATCAGTTCCCCGGCACCGGTCCGGACGGCAACGGCATCTCGCCGAACATGCGCAGCCAGGCGGAGTGGATGCGCACCGTCAAGTCCGGCGGCTGCACCGCGTGCCACTCGCTCGGCAACAAGGCCACACGCGAGGTGCCGCCCGAGCTCGGCGAGTTCGATTCGATGGTCGCCGCCTGGGACCGGCGCATCCAGTCCGGGCAGGCCGGCGGCTCGATGTCGAACGGGCTGAACCGGATGGGGCGGCAGGCGGCACTGGAGATGTTCGCCGACTGGACCGATCGGATCATGGCCGGCGAGCTGCCCGAGGCGCCGCGCCGGCCGCAGGGCGTCGAGCGCAACATCGTCGTGTCGCAGTGGGACTGGGCCGACGAGAAGGCCTACCTCCACGACGAGATCTCGACCGACAAGCGCGATCCGACCGTCAACGCCTACGGCCCGATCTACGGCGCCCTGGAGGCGAGCGCGGACTACGTGCCGGTGCTCGACCCGGTGGCCAACGCGTCGAGCGAGATTCCCGTGCCGGTGCGCGATCCGGACACCCCGCTTGCGGCCGGACCGCCGCTCGCCTCCTCGCCCTACTGGGGAGACGAGGCGATCTGGAACAGCCAGACCAACGTCCACAACCCGATGCTCGACCAGGACGGCCGCGTCTGGCTGACCTCGCGCGTGCGCGGGCCGCAGAACCCGGAGATGTGCCTCGAGGGGTCCGATCATCCGTCGGCGCAGGCGTTCCCCAACGCCCGGGCCAACCGACACCTGGCCGTCTGGGACCCCGCGACCGAGGAGATGACGCTGGTCGGCACCTGCTACAGCACGCACCACCTGATCTTCGCCGAGGACGAGAACGACACCCTGTGGACCAGCGGCGGCGGACCGGTCATCGGCTGGCTGGACACGAAGATGTTCCTCGAGACCGGCGACGAGGAGGCCTCGCAGGGCTGGACCGCCCTGGTGCTCGACACCAACGGCAACGGCCAGCGGGACGAGCATACCGAGCCGAACGAGCCCATCGATCCCACGAAGGATCGCCGGGTGACCACCGGCTTCTACGGCGTGGCCTACAACCCGGTCGACGGGACCATCTGGGGCTCGTCGCTCGGCTTCCCCGGTTCGGTGCTGCGTCTCGATCCGGGCGACGATCCGCCCAACACGGCGCTGACCGAGGTCTTCGAGGTGCCGTGGGAGAACCCCGGCGCCGAGGTGCAGGGCTACTCGCCGCGCGGCATGGACATCGACCGCAACGGCGTGGTCTGGACCCCGCTGGCGAGCGGGCACATGGCCAGCTTCGACCGCAGCAAGTGCACCGGTCCGCTGAACGGCCCGGAGGCGACCGGCCAGCACTGCCCCGAGGGCTGGACGCTCTACGAGGAGCCGCTGCCGAAGTTCAAGGGCGTCGACGATTCGGGCAGCGCCGAGGGCAGCTACTACACTTGGGTGGACCAGTTCGACACGTTCGGTCTGGGCGAGAACATCCCGATCAACACCGGGAACGCCTCCGAGGGGCTTCTCGCGCTCAAGGACGGCGAATGGGTGATCATCCGGGTGCCGTATCCGCTCGGCTTCTACACGAAGTGGCTGGACGGCCGGATCGACGATCCGGATGCCGGCTGGAAGGGCCGCGGGCTGTGGGCGACCTACGGCACGCGGGCGCCGTTCCACACCGAGACCGGCAAGGGGACGCCTAGCAAGGTGGTGCAGTTCCAGCTCCGGCCGGACCCGCTGGCGAAGTAGACGACCCGCGCGGATTGTGACTACCGGCGCGGCGCGCCGTCCGGACGGGACCGGGCGTGCGCGTCGCGCCGTTCGTTTGTTGCGGAGGCGCTACACGGGAGGTCGCAATGACTCTATTCCGATACGGTTCGCGATTGCATTGGCGACGGCCTCTCTGTCGAACTGAAGAGCATCGAGTAAAGGGCCGTGTTTTTCTACTATTAACCGCCTTCGGGTAGATTCGGATTCGTACCTGTCGAGTACGCATGCGAAGCAGATTGGTGATCGGATCCGTCGCCAACTGATGGGGGAGACAACGCGTGATGGTTAGCCATAGCCGTGCCGTGGCAGCGATACTGGTCCTTCTCGCGACGGCGGCTCCGGCCAGCGCTGAGGTAATCCATGTGCGGGTCACCTCCCGCCAGCCTTTTGCGGACGAAGTGCCGGACAAGGTGGGACGCTACGAGCGGATCCGCGGGCGAGTGGTCTACGCGCTCGACCCGGAGCACGAGGCGAACCAGGGGATCGTCGATCTCGATCTCGCCGCGCAGAACGGCGAGGGGCGGGTGGAGTTCTACGGGGACTTCGAGATCATCGCGCCCCTGGACCGTTCGCTGGCGCAGCCCACGGTGCTCTACGACGTCAACAACCGGGGCCGCCGGCGGTGGGGCATGCAGCCGTTCTTCCTGCGGCACGGCTACGTGACGGTCTGGAGCGGCTGGATCGCCCAGGTGCCGCCCGGGGGTTCGCTGCTGCGTCTCGAGGCTCCCGTGGCGCTGGACGAGGACTACGTGCCGGTCACCGGGACCGTGCGGGCAGAGATGATCAGCGACGTCGCGACGGATCGGCTGGCGGTATCGGATCGGCGCCAGCTCGCCTTCGAGCCGGTCGCCGCCGAGCTGCCGCGAGCGATGCTGACCCGGCGGTTGCGCGAGCGGAACGCACCCGAGCTCATCCCCCGCGACCGGTGGGAGTTCCTCCTGACCAGGGGAGCGCGAGAGGAAGGGAGCGGGCTCATCGAGGGCGACGTCCGGCTCGAGGGCGGCTTCGAGCCGGGCGTGATCTACGAGCTGACCTACGAAGCGTTCGGCTCCGTCGTGCAGGGCGCCGGGTTCGCGGCGATCCGCGACTTCGTGTCCTTCCTGCGCCACGACGATTCGTCGATGAATCCATTGCGCGACGCCCGCGGCCGGCCGCTGGCGCGGCGCGTCATCGGGGAAGGGCGGTCGCAGAGTGGCCGCGCGCTGCGGACGTTCCTGTACGAGGGATTCAATGCCGACGAGCAGGGGCGCATCGTCTTCGACGGCGTGATGCCGGTGGTCGCCGGCGGCGGCCAGGGCTTCTTCAACCATCGCTTCGCGTCGCCGACGCGAACCGCCACCGAGCACAGCGGCCACCTCTACCCGGTCGACGTCTTTCCTTTCGCCTATGGCGACGAGACCGACCCGTTCACCGGCCGGACCGACAGCCTGCTGCGCCGTGCGCGGGCCGGCGGCACGGCGCCGAAAGTGATGCAGCTCGACACGAGCTCCGAGTACTGGCACCGCAGCGCTTCACTGGTGGTGACGGATCCGACCGGCCAGCGCGACAGCGCAATCCCGGACGACGCGCGCGTTTACGTCTTCGGCGGCTCGCAGCACGGCCCGGCCACCGGGCCGTCCAACCGCGGGCAGTTGCCGCCCAATCCCAACGTCTACCAGCCGTTTCTCGAAGCGCTGTTCCTGGCCATGGACCGCTGGGTCACCGACGGCACGCCCCCGCCGCCGAGCATGCATCCGCGCATAGCGGACGGCACCCTCGCCGGTTGGAAGGCGAACGAGGCCGGCTGGACGGCGCTACCCGGCGTGCACTACCCGACGGCGATTCAGCAGCCGGACTACCTCGACTACGGAGAGGAGTTCGCGGCGAAGCGACGCATCGACAACCATCCGCCGGTGAGGACCGGCCAAAGGTACGGAGTAGGCGTACCTGCGCTCGACGATGATAACAACGAGGTCGGCGTGCTGCGGATGCCCGCCGTCGTAGTACCCGTCGCTACCTACACCGGCTGGAACCTGCGCAATCCCGCGATTGGAGCCCCCGACGCGCCGCTCGGGCTCGCGGGTGGCTACCTCGCGTTTCCGCGGACGAAGGCGGACCGCGAAGCATCCGGCGATCCGCGCCTGTCGGTCGAGGAGCGCTACGGCAGCTTCGACGAGTACCGCACGCGGATCACGCGCGCCGCCGAGGCGCTGGTGGGCGAGGGCTACCTGCTCGACGAGCATCTGGCGGACGTGGAGGCTCGCGCGGAGGCCAACCGCGGTCTCTTCGACAAGTAGCGTGGCGTCGTAGTGGTCCGACCCGCTACAATTACAGGTTGCGCGCCACACGTGTCCGACTGGTGTGCACGAGGAGATCCCTGATGCGTAGACGATGTCTGATATCGACCGGCATGCTGGCCGCCACGGTTGCCCTCATCGCGTTCGCCGCGCCGGCCGCGGCCCAGGACGGCGACTGGACGCTGCCGCGCACACCGGACGGCCAGCCCGATCTGCAGGGTGTGTGGGCCAACAACAACGCGACGCCGCTCGAGCGTCCCCCCGAGTGGGCGGGCAAGGAGCGGCTGACCGACGAGGAGCTCGCGGAGCTGCGGGCCGCCGCCGAGTTGGCCGTGGACGACGGCGATGCCCTCTTCGGCGACCAACTCGTCCTGGCGGCCATCGAGCGGACGAAGGCCACGTCCTACGACCCGACGACCGGCAACTACAACCAGTTCTGGATCGTCGAGCGCGACTTCAACAACCGGACGTCGCTGGTGGTCGATCCGCCCGACGGCCGGATCCCGGCGTTGACGGGTTCCGCGCGCGACCGGCAGGCGATGCTGCGCGCGCACCGGCGCGAGCATCCGGCCGATTCCTATACCGACCGGCCGCTCTCGGAACGCTGCGTCACCTACGGCGTGCCGCGGCTCGGCGCCGGCTACAACAGCTACTACCAGATCTTCCAGAGTCCCGATCACGTCGTGGTGTACCACGAGATGAACCACGACGCGCGGGTCATCCCGATCGACGGGACGCCGCCGCTCGACGACGACGTGCGGCTGTGGCACGGCGACTCGCGGGGCTACTGGGAGGGCGATACGCTGGTGGTCGAGACGGCGAACTACTCGTCTAAGGCGACGTTCCGGGGTCTGTCGTCGGCGAACCTGCGCGTCACCGAGCGCTTCACGCGCGTCGGCCCGCGGACGTTGAGCTACGAGGTCACCATCGACGATCCGACGACCTACACGCGGCCGTGGACGGTGCTGATTCCGTTGATGGGGACGACCGACGCGATCTACGAGTACGCCTGCCACGAGGGCAACATCGGCATGGACGGCATTCTCGCCGGACATCGGGCCGAGGAGCGTGAGGCGGCGGCCGGATCACGGTAGCAGTTTCGTTCTGCCGCGCCGCGCCGGCTACTACCCCGCGGCAGGAAGCATCCTGCGCCGGCGGCTCGGAAGGCGCCCCGATACAGCGCGGATGGGCGCGGGCCGCCGGGGCGAGGCTGATCCGCTCCCCGTGTCGGCGTCGCTCCGTCCCCGCGAGCGATCGTCGATGGGCGGCAACGAAATCACCCTCGTTCGTTCTTCCGGCATGAGACGGGACAGCCCGGCGCACGACAATCGATGCGTGGCCGGCTGCGGAGCGGAGGAGCCTTCATGAAAGTCTGCGTTGTCGGCGCCGGGGCCATCGGCGGCTACATGGCGGTGCGCATGGCCCGCGCGGGGCACGACGTCTCGGTCATTGCCCGCGGACCGCATCTGGCCGCCATCCGGGCCAACGGCATGAAGCTGGTCGAGGAGGAGGGCGAGTCGGTCGCCGACAACCTGACTGCAACCGACCGGATCCGCGACCTCGGCCCGCACGACGTCGTGTTCCTGGCGCTGAAGGCGCACCAGATCGCCGCGGTCGTCGACGACCTGCCGGCGCTGATGGGGCCCGATACCTGCCTGGTGACGCTGCAGAACGGCATCCCGTGGTGGTACTTCCAGAAGCTGGGCGGACCCTACGCGGACCGCGTGGTCGAGACCGTCGACCCGGGCGGGGTCCTGTTCAACGCGATCGATCCCGACCGCATCATCGGCTGTATCGCCTATCCCGCGGCGACCGTCGCCGCGCCGGGGGTCATCAAGCACATCGAAGGCACCCGCTTCCCGGTCGGTGAGCTCGACGGCAGCGAGTCGGACCGCGTCCGGCGCGTGTCCGAGCTGCTCGCCGAGTCGGGCTTCAAGGCGCGCGTGCTGACCAACATCCGCTCGGAGATCTGGCTCAAGCTCTGGGGCAACCTGACGTTCAATCCGATCAGCGCACTGACCCACTCGACGTTGGTCGATATCTGCCGGTTCCCGCTGACCCGCTCCCTCGCCGCGGCGATGATGACCGAGGCGCAGGCTATCGGCGAGCGCCTCGGGGCCGGTTTCCGCGTGACGCTGGAGCGGCGCATCGCGGGAGCCGAAAGCGTCGGCAAGCACAAGACCTCGATGCTGCAGGACGTCGAGGTGGGCAAGCCGCTGGAGATCGACGGCATGCTCGGCGCGGTGGTCGAGCTGGCCGAGGTGACCGGGGTCGAGGTGCCTACCCTGCGCGCCCTCTATGCGTGCGTCGGCCTGCTCAGCAAGACGATCGTGGACGAGGGGATCAGGATCAAGGGGACGCCGAAGTAGCGACGGCCGGTGCGGCGGCGCGTCTAGCGCACTGCCCGCGGGCGATGCGGCGGCGATGAACGGATACGGAGACCGATATGAAAGCGCTCGACGGAGTTCGCATTCTCGACATGACCCATGTGCAGTCCGGCCCCACCTGCACGCAGTTGCTCGCCTGGTTCGGGGCCGACGTGATCAAGGTGGAGCGGCCCGGGGTAGGCGATGCCACGCGCGGTCAGCTCCGCGACATCCCCGACGCCGACAGCCTCTACTTCACGATGCTGAACCACAACAAGCGCAGCATCACGGTCAACACGAAGTCCGAGATCGGGCGGGCGATCTTCACGCGGCTCATCGAGTCGTGCGACGTGCTGGCCGAGAACTTCGCGCCGGGCGCCCTCGACCGGATGGGGTTCTCCTGGGAGCGCATCCAGGAGATCAACCCGCGCATCATCTACGCCTCGGTCAAGGGCTTCGGCCCCGGCCCCTACGAGGACTGCAAGGTCTACGAGAACGTTGCACAGTGCACCGGCGGCGGGGCCAGCACCACCGGCTTCGACGACGGCCCGCCGACCGTCTCCGGCGCCCAAATCGGCGATTCGGGCAGCGGCCTGCACCTGGCCCTCGGCATCGTCACTGCGCTGTTCCAGCGGGAGAAGACGGGTCGCGGCCAGCGCGTCGTCTGTGCGATGCAGGACAGCGTGCTCAACCTCTGCCGCGTCAAGCTGCGCGACCAGCAGCGGCTCACGCACGGTCCGCTCAAGGAGTATCCGCAGTATCCGAACGGCACGTTCGGCGACGCTACCCCCCGCGCGGGCAACTCCTCGGGCGGCGGCCAGCCCGGCTGGATCGTCAAGTGCAAGGGTTGGGAAGAAGACCCGAACGCCTACACCTACGTCATCACCCAGGCGGCGGCGTTCGACGGCCTCGCCCGCGCCATCGGCCGCGAGGACTGGCTGAGCGATCCGGAGTGGAACACCCCGGAGGCGCGCCTCCCGAAGCTCGACACCGTCTTCGACGAGGTCGAGAAGTGGACCATGACGAAGACAAAGTTCGAAGTCATGGAGATCCTCAACCCGCTGAACGTACCGTGCGGTCCGGTCCTCTCGATGAAGGAGCTGGCCGAGGAGCCGTCCCTGCGCGGGGCCGGTACCGTCGTCGAAGTGGATCACCCGACGCGCGGGAAGTACCTCACCGTCGGCAACCCCATCAAGCTGTCCGACTCGCCGGCCGACGTGGTGCGCTCGCCGCTGCTCGGGGAGCATACCGAGGAGGTCCTCGCGTCGGTGCTCGGGATGAGCGCCGAGGAGATCGAGGCTGCGAGGGCCTCGAAGGCGGTGTGATCGCCACGCGGTAGGCCGAACCGCCAGCGAGCCGCCGCCGGCAGAACTCACGGACTGACGCCGCCCCGCGTGCGCATCGTCGGACGCCCTGCTACCGTCTGGCCGCGTCCTCCCGCACGAACTCGGCTCCCTTCTCCGCGATCATGATCGTGGGCGCGTTGGTGTTGCCCGACGTGATCCGGGGCATCACCGAGGCGTCGATGACCCGCAGGCCGGACACGCCGTGCACCGCGAGCCGGTCGTCGACGACGGCCAGCGGATCTTGGCCCATCTTGCAGGTCCCGACAGGGTGGAAGATCGTCGTACCGAGGTCCCCGGCCGCGTGGGCCAGCTCCTCGTCGCTGTCGACCTCGGGGCCGGGCTTCCATTCCTCCGGCTCGAACGGCGCCAACGCTCGCGCGGCCATGATGCGGCGGGTGAACCGCAGGCCGGCCACCGCGACCTGCCGATCCTCCTCGGTGGACAGGTAGTTGAGGGTGATGGCCGGTGCCTGCAGGGGGTCCGGATCCTTGATGCGGACATGCCCGCGGCTCGTCGGTTGCAGGTTGGCGACCGACGGCGTGATGGCGTTGAACTCGTGCAGCGGATCGCCGAACTTGTCCAGGGACAGCGGCTGCACGTGCCACTCGATGTTCGCGGACGGGCGCGACGGATCGCTGCGGGCGAAGGCGCCGAGCTGCGACGGGGGCATCGTCAGCGGGCCGGTCTTGAACAGCAGGTACTCCAGTCCCATCGCCGCCTTGCCGAACAGCGAGTTCACCCGCTGATTCAGGGTGACGGTGTTCTTCACCTTGTAGATGCTGCGGATCTGCAGGTGGTCGTGCAGGTTCTCCCCTACGCCGGCCAGGGCGTGGACCACGTCGATGCCGTGCCCCTGCAGCAGGGCGCCGGGACCGATGCCCGACAACTGCAGGACCTGCGGCGAGCCGATGGCGCCGGCGGCCAGGATCACCTCGCGTCGCGCCGTCAGCCGCTCGCCCGTCACCAGCTCGATCCCGGTCGCGCGCGGGCCGGCGTCGCCCGGCGCGACCGCTAGGCGCCGCACCTGCGCGCCGGTCCGCACCATCAGGTTCGGCCGGTGCATGACGGGGCGCAGGAACGCCTTGGTGCCGCTCCAGCGCCGGCCGCTGCGCTGGTTCATCTGGAAGTAGGCGTTGCCGAAGTTGTCGCCGCGGTTGAACTCGGCGATCTTCGGAATCCCGCACTCGGCGGCGGCGTCGCGCCACGCGTCGAGGATCTCCCAGCTCACCCGCCGCTCCTCGACCCGCATTTCTCCGCCGACCCCGTGGAACTCGTCGGCGCCGTGCTGGTAGTCCTCCGAGCGCTTGAACACCGGCAGCACGTCGTCCCAGCCCCAGCCGCGGTTGCCGAGCGACGCCCAGTGGTCGTAGTCGCTCTTCTGCCCGCGCATGTAGATCATCGCGTTGATCGAGGAGCAGCCGCCCAGGACCCGGCCGCGCGCGTAACCGATGGTGCGGCCGTTGAGCCCGGGATCCGGCTCGATCTTGTAGCACCAGTCGGTGCGCGGGTTGCCGATGGTGTAGAGATAGCCGACCGGGATGTCGATCCAGAAGTAGTCGTCCTTGCCGCCCGCCTCGAGCAGCATCACACTCGTTTCGGGGTCGGCCGACAGCCGGTTGGCGAGCACGCACCCGGCCGTGCCGGCCCCGACGATGATGTAGTCGTGCGTCACGCGGGGATCCTACACGAGGGGATCAGGAGACCGGACGTCGGCACATTTCCAGTGCGATAAGATGCATTGGTAAGTTCTCACCATCGAGGTGTTCGATGTCACGGTTGACCATAACCTTGTCCGATGAGCGTCATCGCGCCCTCAAGGAGGCGGCTGCTCGCCGCAACACGTCCATAAGGCGGATCATCGAGGAGAGTCTCGACTCCTACGGCATCAAGACCTCGGAGAGTGCATCGGCTCTCGTCGCTGCCGCCCGGGAACGCTCGAGGTTGGACGACGACGACGCGATGGCGGTCGCGGTTGAGGAGACCCGCAACGAGCGTGGGCGGTGAGGCCGTTCGTCATCGACACGAACGTGGTCGTGGCCGGTCTGATCACCCGGGCGAGCGATTCCCCGGTTCGTCGTCTTCTGGACGGCTTGCTGGCCGGGACGATTCCCTTCGTGTTGTCCCAGGATCTGCTCGCCGAGTATCGACGAGTGCTGCTGCGGCCGGCGATTCGCAAGCGCCACGGGTTGACTACCGCTCAGGTGGATGTCGTCCTTGGCGGGATCGTGATGAATGCCCGGATCCGCGATCCCTCCGGCGGGCCGGGGCCGGGCGCGCCCGACCGTGGTGACGATCACCTCTGGCAGCTTCTTCACGCCGTACCGGATGCCACCCTGGTCACCGGCGACCGGCGGTTGGTTGAGCAACCGCCCGACCTTGCATCCGTCATTTCGCCTCGCGCTGCGATGGAAGCGCTGGACAGGCGTGACTGACCGGCACGGAGGAGTTCCAGTGCGATTCGCGCGCCGTAGCCGAAGTACCGAGGCTTGCCAGAGGCGACGCGGTGAAGAAGGAACAGATGCTGGGCGCCGGGCTACCCGCGGCGCTGGTCCGCGAGTTGGGACTTATCGCGGACGTCGAGCAATCCGATCGGTCGACGACCGTACGCAGGCTGCTGTCGAATGCCATCCGGCAATGGAAGCTGGAGCACTTCGTCCCGCTGTACGGCGACGGGAAGCTCACGCTTGCACAGGCCGCACGAGATGCGGGCGTGTCCCTGTTGGGAGATGATGGATTATGCCCGGGCCAGAAAGGCGCCCGCGCAATACGATCCGGAAGATCTCACGCAGGACTTGGGGACCATTCCGTCGGGCGTGATCGTCACCGCGCGCGCTTTGTCGACTCGTCGAGGGGCGGCTCCAGGACACCGGACTTGTGCAGCGTGAACGCGTCAGCCTTCTCGAAGAAGGGGTTGGCTTCGCTGTAGCCCTGCCGGAGTCGCTGCCATTCCTTGTCGTCGAGAAGACCGATCGGCTGTTCGACGCCACGTTCCTCGTCGAGTCCTTTGTCCAGCCGGTAGCCTCCGCGATCGGTCAGCAGGTATCGTGCGTGGAAGTCGTGCCGATCCCGGTCTCGCCTGCGCCAGCAGCAGATCCGTACCGAGGTAATCCTGCCGAATAACATGTTCGGGATGTGTCGTACGCATAGTGCCCGGAAACCCTCCACATCTGTCTGTTTTCGATCCGGGACGAGTGTCTGTGTTCGATCCGGGACGAGCGTGTGGATTGTGACGGTCGGGTTGTCGCGGACACTCTGCTCGGCCAATTCGATGCACGCACTCATGACCGGTCTCCATCGCCTGACCGAAGGATTGAAGTGACGATCGATCAGCAGAAGCTGCCGGCTGTTCGTGACGAGTGCATTCACGTGGGCCGCGAGGGCCGCCGGTTCCCGCAAGACTGGAGCTTCGCGTGGAATGTCGAGCTTCTCGTGCGATGCATCGACGTCCTCTTCGAGCACTACGTCCGGATGGCCGTCCGGATTGCGTGTCGCCAGGATGGCGTAGAACGCTTGGGCGGCGGTCTGGCGAACGGCGGCGTTACGAATCCAGCATTCCTCCGCCGGTGAAATCGTGTCGTCGTAGTCAATCCCGTCCGACCGCACGAGCTTCGCGTTCGATTGATCGAGCTTTCTCAGGATCCGTCGACGGTCGCGGTCTCCGAGATCGGCGTTCGCACGACAGGCTGCGCGTACCAGCGCCTTCCATCGCTTCCTGGTCGGGTAGGCCGCGATTGCCCGTCCATGCTGAAATCCCATCAGGTCGAGGAGGTGTCGACACTTGTCCCACGTGGCGAGCGCGTCGGGCTCGATGGCGTACGTATAGAGCATCAGAAGAGCTCGTCGTCGCGCTCGTCGAAGAAACCCTGCGGCCAGCGGTCGATGAACTCCCCTGTGTCGTCGATCCGGAGCGGGGTCGCTCGAATCTCGCCGTCGACTCTCTCGACGAAAACGACTGACACCTGATCCGGATGCAGCGCAGGCTTGCCTAGGGGCAGTTCGCCGCTGTGTGTTTCTTCAATGCGTCGCAACAGTCGCAACAGCAGGTGCTCGCTGTGGGTCTCAATCAGAAAAACTCCACCGTCGTCGACGCCCTGCGCAAAGAGATCGCTGAGCTCTACTTGGATCTTCGGGTGGACGTGAAGCTCTGGTTGCTCGATGCTGGTTATTCCGGGGCGTGCCGGGTCCAGCGCGGCCACGACGACGGGCAGTACTTGGGAAATACCGACACCGACACTCGCGATTTCCATGACGAGTTCCGATTCTACTTCCTTCAGTCGGACCGTCGACCGCGTGTCAGCCTCGGCAACTGCCGTGATGAGAGCGCTTACGTCGATGTCCTCTTTGGGCACGCCGTGCCGAATCGACGACACACTAGGGTGATCAGCCGGAAGTTTCACGACGGTCTGCCGTTCGATGTGGTAGCCCGTGTTCAGCCGATCGTCTCGTGACATCCAATCATCTACGTAGCCGATCAAGTCTGAACCAACGGCGTCGGCGCCGCTCTTCCGAAGGACTTCCCATGCCTCAGAACCGTCGCTCCAGTGCGCTCGGCCGGTCGGGTTCGGCAAAGGCCGACGACCCAGGGCTTCTCGAACGGCGACCGGCATTCCAGGCTCTGCCACTGAATCATCGTCCTGCGGCGGGCACACGTCGCGCATCGGCCCGATATACCGAACCGCGGCGAGTTCGTCCTTCAGAAGCTGGCCCACGCCGACCATCAGGACCGATGCAAAGTAGTTGAACTCAGCTTCGCAGTCGAACTCATCTTCGCTTTCCGAATCGTTGAGAGTCGATCTCGGAAAGATAGGGAGGGTCTCTCCCCAGACTGGCAAAACGGACGGCTGAAGCAGAGCCCAGCCGCCCGGCCTGAAGACGGCAGTCTTTTTGCTGAATCCCGCCCGGGTAAACACTGAGTGTTGCAGGTTCGGAAGAAACCTTGGCAACGAAGGTCTGTCTGTTTCTGCTGCCGTTTCTATGCGTCCCACGCAAGCGTTGTCGACCCCGACAGCATAGCTCTCCACACTCGGCGTCTTCAGCCGTTGATTCCAGCCTATGCGCAGCTTCAGCCAGCCGGATGTCACGGCGTCGGCGGCCTGGTCAAGTTCATCCTTCTCGAGTGGCAGATACTGCAGGTCGTCGGTGTGCAATTGGCTGGAGAGGGTGCGCCCTTCGAGGTCGAGTTCGAAAGCGAGGTGCACGCGACGACCAGTGTCGTGTGCGTGAACGAAACGCCGGAAACCGCCGAGGTCCACCTGCTCCCCACCGAGAGTCGTCTTGCCGGCGTCGACACTGCGCCGGCTGAGAATCTCCTGGGCATAGCAGATTGCGTGGAGGATCGTGCTCTTGCCTGCGCTGTTGGGTCCGAAGAGCAGTGTGACGGGCCGCAGGTCGATCCGCACCCGCCGGCCGATGCCCTTGAAGTTCTCGATCTCCATGGCCGTTATCAGCGGCCGTCTCCGTTGCTTTTCCACGCCAAGCCGGGAAGCTGCGCCGGCGGGTTTGTCGGGTCGCGCAGGGTCGGTCGGGCGTTCATGTTTGGCTGGCATGTTCACTTCCAGAACTCACGAAATACCTCGAAGGATCAAGATCGTTCGAGCTTTGGGTCACCATCCGACTCATGGGAGATCGAAACTCCGCACGAGCCTGTGTCGTCGGCTGCCCTGATCGAATTCACGCTGTATGTCGTCACGGTCATCGCTGCCGAGGCGAGTCCACGTGGTGCGTCCCTTGCCGGTGTCGAAGCCATCCGGCAGCAGGATCCCGACCAGATTGCTAATCAGGTAGCGATCGTGGAATCGCGTCCCAGTGGCCCACATGAAGACTCTCGCGTGAAGGCCAGCGGAGCGCAACGGCGCCATGAGTGCGTCCCGAAACCGGCCTTCGAACTTCCGGTCCGGGGGAACTCGGCGGTGAATCTCAACCAACGGCGCCGGTATCCGGCTGCCGGCGCGCTGGAGCAGTCTTGCAAAACCCGCGTATCGCGGCTCTGTTGGATCCAGGTGCGGGTCGATGAACATGAGCGAGTTCGAGCAGCGTAACACCGGGTCGAGGTGTATTTCGTACTCGGCAGTCGTACGACCGAGCCTCACCGACGAACTCTGCATGCCCTTCCACCAGGGCGCGCTCGACAAGCGGTCGATTCGAGCCACGATCGCTTTGGCAGGGAAGTTGTCTTTCACGCCCTTCGTCACGATTACGCCACCTGTAAGCGGGGCCTTTGCGTGGGTGGCAAGGGCCTCAGCGCACCAACCAGCATCGTCCGCTGGCGGTTCCGGGCGCATGGGCCGCCACTTGACGAGCCGCTGCTCGGTCGACAGTTTCTTGACGAGCCTTGCTCCACGAGGATGCCATGCTCGCCTGCTGGGCCGGTCGGTCTCACGGCGCGACGGCTGTGCGGGCGCGTGTCGCCGGCCGCCGGGATTGAAGAGGCTGCTCCACGAACCACTGCGGAGATCGCGAACCAGACCTTCGGTCAGCAGCGCTTCCCGGATGACTTCGATGCGGGCGCTGCACTCGTCCTCGGTCGAGTAGGACGCTACGTCGAATACATCCGGCGTGACTGCATACTCTGAGAGGAGCGGCATCAGAAGATCTCCCGCAGGTCTTCCTCGAAGAAGCCGCCCGGCCAAGCCTTCACCAGCTCTCCGCGCTCATTGAGCGGCATCTCGCGAATCAAGGTCTGGTCGCCTTCGGGATCGATCTCCACGAAGTACACCGCGATGTCCTCCGGCTTCACCGGCGGGGCCGCGTCATCCAGGGTGCCGTCGTATGTTTGCCGCATGCGCTTCATGAATCGCAGAAGCAGGTGTTCGCTGTGGGTTTCGATCAGGAAGGTCCCGCCCTTGGCTGCTTGCGATGCGAAGAGGTCGCCGAGTTCGACCTGGATTCGGGGATGTAGGTGAAGTTCCGGCTGTTCGATGGCGGTGATCCCGGGCCGGCCGGGGTCGAGCGCGGCTACGACGACCGGCAGGATCTGGGAAATGCCGACGCCCACGTCGGGAACCCGGACAGGCAACCTGTTCCTGGTCGTGACAAGATCGACCTCGCGCTGTGGCTGACGGGCCGCAAGCGCTGCGGCGATCTCTTCGAGCTCCCTCGACGAGAATCTCCCGCCTTCCATCTTCACGACGAGTGCCGTGAGACGGCGATATTCCCCCCTTGCGGACGCTACGCTTGCCTGGAGCGCTGTGCGGAACTCGGCGAGGAACCGCTCGACCTCGACAGAGACGGCGCCTCGAACGAGACTGGCTTCCATCGCGCGCGTGGTTGCCTGGACTTCGTCGGGCAAGTCGTCAGGGTCATGCATCGCGCGGACTGCGTCGGCGACACCTGTCAAGTAGATCCGTTTCGGGGCATCTTTCTCCCACTTGGGAAGTAGGTCGATCAGGCGCCTGCAGTACGCGGGCGTGAGTGTTTCCGGCGAGTCGGCCACTTCTTCGCCCGAGCCCGTAATCTCCGATTCGATCTCTTTCAAGGACAGGGTCAACAGGCGCCGGAGGTCCTCAGCCAGACGCAGGTTTCTCGCGGCTTCCCTGCGTATCCCTGGTCTGATGTCGATGCTCTCGCGAGCATCGAACTTCTCAATAGCGTCTTGGAGCACGCTGCGGGCCGTTTCGTCCACCGACTCGGTAATCGATGTTCCTTCGGCGGCGGCTGCGAAAATTTCGCGGAGCCGATCGCAGTGTCCGAGCACCGCCTCGGTGCCATCAGGATGTATCGTCTCGACTATGGCCGCCGCGGCTGCACGCGACCACCCAGACAGGTCGATCGAGCCCTCCTCGGTCCCGAAGGTCTGTCGAAGCTGGTGGTACTCGCGCATCTCCGAAACGAGCCCGGCTTCGTCCTCGTAGACCGTTACCTTGGACCGCACGCGAAGGGCGTAGCCGGTGTCCAGTCGGTCCCGCCGCTCGAGCCACCTGTTCACTGCGTCGAGGAGATCTCGGTGAGGGGTGTAGTGGAGGTAGGTCCAGGCGCGGGATCCGTCGGCCCAGGATGCGGGGTAGGGCGGCCGGGTTCCGCCAACGTCGCCGCCGTGGATGAAGTCGGCTGCGAACGTCTCGAATGCTCTACGGCGTGCCGACGATGCGATTGTCGTCTGCGGATGGAGGTCGCGGACCGGACCGATGTAGCGAACGCGCGCCAACTCGTCGCGGAGGGTCTGTCCGATGCCTACGAACAGAGCCGAGACCATCGCCGTGAATTCGTCCAGGTCGTATCCGCCGTCGGCGCTCTGCCCATGGTCGTCCAGGAGAGGGATCTCGTTCCAGTGAGGCAGCGGCGTGAACAGCCCCAACACCTCCATGCGGGATTCCTTCCAGCCGCCACCGTCTGCCCCCGTTGCTTCCCGAACGCGATTGGCGCGCCTATTCGTCTTCGGTACCTCGGCTGATGGCTCGGAGATGAAGGTGTCCTGGCCGGGTGGAGGTCGCAGACTCCGTTCGAGCAGGGGGTGCGCCGGGTCGAACTCCAGGGACACGCCGGTCGGCTGTCGTGGGACGAGACGCCCGACGCGTGCGTCGTTGACGCCGAGCTCGTAGCTGGAGAGCACCGGTTGCTCGTCGTCTGTCAGCTTGGCCTGGAGCTCAATCCATCCGGAACTGGGTCTCTCGGACCCTTGGAACATTGACCCGTCGGCGTTTCCGCCCCACATGTCCAATGGTGATGCGAGCTTCTCGTCCAGCCCCTGGGGAATCCTCCAGTCTTCGAGGTTCAAATCGAAACGGAGCCGCACGGGCCGAGCGGGATCGTGCGCGTGGACGAGGTTGCGGAGGCCGCCCAGGTCGATCCGGTCACCGCCGATTTCGGTCTGGTGAACGTCAACGTTGCGATGGCTCAGGATCTCGTGCGCGTAGCAGAGCGCGTGGAGCACGGTGCTCTTGCCGGCGCTGTTGTTGCCGAACAGCAGGGTGATCGGCCGGAACTCGACCCGCATTGGGCGCCCGATGCCCTTGAAGTTCTCGATCTCGACGGCCGTGATCAGCGGGGCCGCCACCTTCGTCGAGGGAGGCGCGGCCGCGTCGACACGCTCGTTCTCGTCCTTCGACGCGGCGACCGCCGGTTCGGAGGTCCGGGCAACGGAGGGGTCGTCGCGGTTGCCAGCGGCGCCCGTCGGGGCATCTGCGTCCGGGCGTCGATTGCGTTCATCCGGCATGGTCGTGTCCGCCATCTCGCCGAACGAGGAAGCAACGAGCGTGCCATCATCGACGGCGCCCGCTGTCCGGCAGCGTCACATCGTACCGCTTCATCCAGTTGGTCAGCGTCTGGTAGCTCGGCAAGCCGACGAGCTCGGCCGCCCGGGTCTTGTTGCCGTCGGCCTCGGCCAGCGCGCGTTCGAGGTAGTGGCGGGCGAGATCGGCAACCAGAGCGGACAACTCCAGCCCGCTGCCCAGCGGCCGGCCGAGCAGATCGCCCGGTTCGTCGTGAATCGTCCTGAGCAGCTCTTCGCGGACATCGCCCGCGGTGACCGACGCGCCGGGCGCCCACAGTGCCAGCCGGTCGATGGTCGCCTGCAGCTCACGCACGTTGCCCGGCCACGGGTGCCGCAACAGAAGGTTCCTTGCCGGGGGAGAAAGGGTCTTCTGTTCGACGCCGGGCTGGTCGGCGAACTTCCGGTTCGCGGCAGCAAGGAAGTGGTCGATGAGCGGGGTCAGGTCTCCCTGGCGCTCGCGGAGCGGCGGGAGCCGGATGACACCGGTGGCGAGGCGATAGTAGAGGTCCTCTCGGAACCGACCTACCGCCACTTCGGCCCGCAGGTCGCGGTTCGTGGCGGCGACGACCCGAACGTCGACGGCTATCGACTTGTCCGATCCGAGCCGTCGGACGGTACCTGCCTGCAGCGCGCGAAGAATCTTGACCTGTGCGGGCAGCGGGAGCTCTCCGATCTCGTCCAGGAAGAGCGTTCCGCCGCCGGCGGCTTCGAAGTGACCTGCATGCGGGCGAACTGCCCCGGAGAATGCGCCCCGCGCGTGGCCAAAGAGCAGCGACTCGACGAGTCCCTCCGGCAAGGCGCCGCAGTTGACCTCCTCGAACGGACCGCTACGACGTCGGCTCTCCGCGTGGAGCGCGCGCGCGAACAGCTCCTTGCCGGTGCCCGACTCGCCCTCGATGAGCACGGTGACGTCGTGTGGAGCGACGCGTCGCGCGCGTGCCCGGGCGCGGTCCATCGCGGGACTGCGGCCGATGATGCGGTCGAACGCGGGCGACTCGGGCGGCAGGCCGGCGGTCAGCCGGGTCAGCTTGTCGTCGGTTTCACGCAGCAGGGCCGGTACGTACTCCGCTGCGATGTCGAACGGTACGGAGACGGTCCGAACGCCGGTCTTCTCGTGCGACTGGATCAACTCGGCGGGGTAGCGGGTCTTGGCGAGCAGCACCCAGATTGCCTGCATGGCCGGCGTGCCGGGGCTGACGTGGATGGACAGGTCGACTTGCGGGGCAAACGTCTCGCGTGCGTACTCCAGCGCCCGAGCCGCGGCGGCGTGGATGGCCGCATAGTCGGTCGGGTCGTCCAGCGCCTCCGGTCTCAGATGGACGGGAGGTGCGTTCATCTCGGCCAGCCAGTCCACGAACGCGCGGTTCTGCGGCGGTTCGTAGTTCGACAGCAACACGAGTGCGTCGAAGGAACGGGCGGCGACCACCCTGCCGATGGGACCGGGGCCGGGCCTTCTGCCGTTCGCGCAATCCAGATCCGTCTGGCCGATCCAGGCAACGAGCACGGCGGTCATGCGTTGATCATAAGGTTTCTGGTTTCATGGAGAGGAAAATTTATGCAGCGCGACCGGCGGTGCGGCATAGGAAGCAGGCAAGCCAGCGGTTACTCGGAGGTCGACCGGCGAAGGCCGAGGAACGAAGGCGCATGGCCGCCGTGACTGGAACGCTTGAAGGACGAGGAGTTCGGCGTCTTCGTCCGCGAGACAGCGAAGGCACATGGCCGGCGTGACGGGAACGCGTGAGACCCGAACGACACGCCGGTACGCGGCAGGCGCCCTGAAGACGAGCCGGCACCGAGCCGGTCGAGCGGGCGAGCGGTAGACTAGCCCATGTTTAACAGGATTGCCGACAATTCTGTAGATCTGGGCGATATTTCAGAGGTCGCAGGCTCGTAACTTGTTGATTCTAAAGAAGCGGAGGTTGGCAGAGCTGAATGTAGTGCCATAATTTTCAGGGATGTGTTGCTTCGGTGGACGTGCACCCGTTATCGTGGGCGCATGTTCGTTCGGCGTACCCAAACCCGGCGGACCGAAGACGGACAGCCCTACTTCTCGCATCGCCTCGTCCACTCCGAGCGCATCGGCAACGCCGTCCGCCAGCGCACCTTGCTCAATCTCGGACGCCACTTCGACATTCCCCAAGCGCAATGGCCGCTGCTCTGCTCCCGCATCGACGACATCCTGGCCGGCCAGACGCCCCTGGTCCCCGACTGCCCGACCGCCGTCGAACACGAAGCGCAACGGATAGCCGCACAGTTGATCGCCCGCGGCACACCCGTGCAGGGACCGGCCGCCGGACCGACAGACATCCAGCCGGTCGACGTCGACTCGCTGCGCCTGGTCCGCCCCCGCTGCGTCGGCGTCGAGCAGGTCGGCCTGTGGGCCCTGGAGCAGTTGGGCCTACCGGCCCTGCTGACTGAGTTGGGTGTCAACGGCGCGCTGCGCACCGCGGCGGTCGGCGCCGTCGTCGGGCGCCTGGCCCAGCCGGCCTCGGAGCGCGCGACGCACCGCTGGCTGCAAACCCGCAGCGGTCTCGGCGAGTTGCTCGGCGTCGACTTCGAGACCGTCAGCGCGATGCAGCTCTACCGCGCCTCGGACGCGCTGGTGAAGCATCGCGACGCGATCGAGGCACACCTGTTCGAACGGGCCATGGGCCTGTTCGACCTGCAGCCGACGGTCACCCTCTACGACCTGACCAACACCTACTTCGAAGGCGAGGCGAGCGCACAGCCGCAGGCCAAGCGCGGGCACTCGAAGGAGAAGCGCAGCGATTGTCCGTTGCTGACCCTGGGACTGATGCTCGACGCCAGCGGCTTCGTGCGCCGCTCGCAGGTCTTTGCCGGCAACGTCCGCGAGCACCGCACGCTGGCCGGCATGCTCGAGGCGCTTCGTGCGCCGGCCGGCGCTCTGGTCGTCATGGACCGCGGCGTCGCCACCGAGGCCGCCATCGGGTGGCTGCGCGACAACGGCTACCGCTATCTGGTCGTCAGTCGTGAACGCCACCGGCAATTCGACGCCGAGGCCGCCGTCGCGATCCAGACCCAATCCAAACAGACCGTGCATCTGCACAAGGTGGTCTCGACCGACCCCGACGAGGTGCGCCTGTACTGCTACTCCGAGGAGCGGGCCGAGAAGGAACGCGGCATCGTCGAACGTTTCGCCGCCCGCTTCGAGACGGCCCTGACCAATCTCAACGACGGGCTGGCGCGCCCCCGCGCGCACAAGCGCCTCGGCCAGGTCTGGCAGCGCATCGGGCGACTGAAGGCAAAGCATTCCCGCGTCGCCCCGCACTACCAGATCGAGGTCACCCCCGACCAGACCGGTGAGAAGGCCGCCACCGTCACCTGGACCCGACGGCCCCAGGACGGCTCGATGGCCACGCATCCGGGCGTCTACTGTCTGCGCAGCAGCGAGACCGACTGGGACGAAGACGCCCTGTGGCGCACCTATACCACGCTCACCGACGTAGAGGCCGTCTTCCGCGCGCTGAAGTCCGAGCTCGGACTGCGTCCCATCTACCACCACAAGCCGCGGCGCGCCGACGGCCACCTGTTCATCACCGTCATCGCCTACCAGCTCGTGCAGGTCATCCGCACCCGGCTGCGCGCCCACGGCGAACACGCCAGTTGGACCACCCTACGCCGCATCCTCGAAGGCCAGCAGCGCGTCACCGCCACCTTCCGGCGCCCCGACCGACGCACGCTGCACGTGCGCACCGCCACGCAAGCCGAACCCGAACAGCGGGCCATCTACGACGCGCTCGGCATCGACCCGCAGCCGGGAGGAGTCCGCAAGACGACCATCTGACCGACCCATTCCCGGTTTGTGCGCGTTTGTAGTGCCACTTGAGCATTCTTGCCGGCGTAAACCGCTGATTCCAAATAGCTTAGAAATACCCTTGTTAAACTTGGGCTAGTCGAGCGTCACCCAATCACGGAGACATCCATGCGATTCGCACCGGCCCCGATTCTCGGCCTGACCATTCTCAGCCTGACCGTCCCGCTGGCCCAGGCGCCCGACACGGTGTTCCTCGAAGAGCTCACCTGGACGGAGGTGCGCGACAAGCTCGCGGCGGGCGTCACGACCGTGATCATCCCGACCGGCGGCACCGAGCAGAACGGGCCGCACATGGTGCTGGGCAAGCACAACTACCTGGTCCGGCACAAGGCGGGGGAGACGGCGCGGCGGCTCGGCGACGCGCTGGTGGCGCCCGTCATGGCTTATGTGCCTGAGGGAAACGTCGATCCGCCGAGCGGCCACATGCGCTTTGCCGGGACCATCACGACGCCGCCCGAGGTGTTCGAGCAGGTCCTGGAGTACGCGGCGCGGAGCCTCCGGCAGCACGGTTTCATCGACATCGCGCTGATGGGCGACAGCGGCGGCAACCAGGCCTCGCAGGCGGCGGTGGCCGAACGCCTCAACGAGGAGTGGGCGGAGACGTCGGCCCGGGTGCATCACCTGACCGACTACTACCCGGGGCCGGGAGACGAGTGGCTCATCGCGCAGGGCGAGCGCGAGGAGGACGTCGGCTCCCACGCGGGTATGCACGACACGTCGACCCTGCTCTTCCTTGAGCCGTCGCTGCTCCGCGTCGACCAGATGGCGCCCGGCACGCGCGGCGACGGCAGCGGCGTGTCCGGGAACCCGACACGCGCGACCGCCGAGTACGGCGAGCAGATCATGGAGCTGCAGATCGACGCGGCGGTGCGGCAGATTCGGCGATTGCGCGAGACCAGCCGCGGAAACTAGTCCCCGACACGGCGGATCGCAGGCGGTCATGTCGCCGTCGGCGTCCGTGCCGGGGCCCCATGCGACAACGGCGGGAGCCGCCCACGCGTTCCTCGCTCTCAGGTTCATCGCGTCCGGCGGTCATGTCGTCTCCTTCGTCTCCGGCGGCGGGAACCGGCGCTTCATCCATGCCTGCCACGCCGGCTCCACGCGGGCGGCGACGGCGGGCGCCGCGTTGCCGTACAGGTAGATGCCGAGCGACGTCATCACCTGGTCGTCCATCATGTACACGATCGGCGTGGCGATGCCGGGCAGGGGATTGTCGATCCGGAGCAGCGCATGCGGCAGCGTTCCCTCCACGATGCGCTCGACGGTGCCGGACAGCGGCGGCGCGCCGTCGGCAGACGTGCGCCAGGGCCGGCCCGCCGCTGCGTCGGCGACGCCGAGCGCGTCGAGCAACGCCGTCCACGCGTCGCGCTCGGTCCCCGAGGCGGATCCCGTCACCCGGATGATCGCGGCGCGCTGCCCGCGGAAGTGCTTGAGATAAAGCTGCAGAATGCCAAAGAAGCCGGGCCAGTTGGCCTCGATGCCCTCGAGCTCGCCGTCCCAGTCGCCGGTGTCGGCGAAGAGGCTGTGGACGAGGCGCACGACGCACGTGCCCCCGGCGCGGGGTTCGATCGTCCACTCGGTGGCGAGCGCCGCGGCGCCCGGTCGCCAGCCTGGTGGTTCTTCGATGCCCAACCGGCGTGGCGGTTCCCAGGCAGTGACCGTGCCCGGGGCGTCCACGCCCGGCTCCATGTGCCAGACGATGCGTCCTCCGGGGCGCTCTTCCACCTCTGCCGGAAAGAACCAACCGGAGATGCCGGGTCCGGTGGCGATCGCCTGCCAGACCTCCTCGGGCGTGCCCGGGACCTCCACTTCGAGCTCGATGAACCGGCGGCCGGACGCGCTGCGTTTCACGGTCATTGTGACTCCTCGGTGGTCGGGTTCGGCGTGACCGGACTGGCATGCGCGACGATCACCAGGCGATGCCGGCGGCCCCCCGGTGCCGTTTCGTCGTGGTAGCGCGCGACGAGTCGGGCGACGGTGGCGGCGAGATCCCGGCTGCACGCGGCGCGCTCCTCCGCGGACCGGAAGCGGATCTCGGTGTCGATAGAAAGGGTCGCCAGGCGCTTCCCGGTCTCTCGCGACCGCCGCAGGAGCTGGCTCACTTCCTGGACGACGCGTGCCCCCAGCGCGATCAGATAGCCGGCGGACAGACGATCGCGCGTGCGGCCCGGGTCGCTCGCGATCGGGCCGAGCGCCGCCGGCGAGACGACGTATGACGCCGCCCTGGCTACGAGGAGGCGCTCGGTCAATCCTCCCCACCTGCGTTGTTCCGCGACCTCCACCAGGCCGTGCTTTTCCAGGGTGCGCAGGTGATAGTTGACCTTCTGCCGGGGCAGTCCCACGCGCGCGGCCAGCGTCGCGGCCGAAACCGGCTCGGCCATCTCCGCCAGCAACCGGGCGCGCTTCGGGTCCAGGGTCGTCATCGCGGCGGCCGGATCGTCGATGACTTCGACGTCGAGCATGCACCGTCATTGAAGCATTGACAAAAACATTTGTCAATGTCGCGCGGGAACTCCCCGGAGCAGGCTGTCGCAGATCGACGCCGCAGTGCGGCAGATCGAGCGGTTGCGTGAGACGAGTAGAGACCAATCCGTCGCGGCAACTCCGCTCCGCCAGCCGATGCCGCCCGTACGCGAGCCGCCGGGCGAAGCGGCACCGTCTCGACGTCGGGCCGCGATGCTACACTATCGTCGTGCGCACGATACTCGTGTTTCGGCAGCGAGGTCGATGATGAAGAACATCACGTTGAGTGCTGACGAGAACCTCATCGAGGCAGCGCGAGCCAGAGCCCAAACGGAAGGCACGACCTTGAATGAGAAGTTTCGGTTGTGGCTCGATGGCTACGTCGGACGCCGACAGCAAGCGGATGCGGCAATCGCGACCATCAGGGCCCTCCGCGGCAGGTTGGCCACCGGAGGGCGCAAGTTCACCCGAGGGGAAATGAATGAGCGCTGAGGTGTTCCTCGACACCAACATCCTCATCTACTTGTTCGACGAGACCGACGCGCGGAAGAACCAGCGTGCGGAGGAAGTCGTGCGCCGGACGCTGGAGACCGGGGGCGGCTGCATCAGCCATCAGGTGGTGCAGGAGACGCTCAACGTCGTCACCCGAAAGCTCAACGCGACGCGGGAGGACGCTCGGGAGTTCCTGGACCATGTGCTGATACCTCTGTGGAAGGTCAATCCGACTCGGGCGTTGTATCGACGAAGCCTCGATCTGCAGCAACGCTACGGGTTCAGCATCTACGATTCCCTCATCGTGGCGGCGGGACTCGAAGCCGGTTGCCGAACGCTCTACAGTGAGGATCTGCAAGATGGGCAGCGTATCGAAGGACTGACGATCGTGGATCCGTTCCGGTCGCCGGTAGATCTCACGCCACCTCCGGCGTGAACGGTGTCCGTCCGTCCGGCATCGGCGAGGTTGAAGTTTCGGCGGGGCAGGGAATGGACGCCGAGCAAGTGAGACCTGCGTCGAGGATGGCTACGCCGATCGCATGATACGGCGCCATCGCATTGTGGTGGAACGTGAACGCGAGCGGTGCGCCGGGTTTCAGGGCACGCGCCATGGCGCGGTAGACCGCGGCCAAGCCTTCCGTGAAATGCTCCAGGTCGCGAGCCTGGGTCGTGTTGCCGGTGAGCTCGTCCGCCGACCGCGTCGATTCCTGGGTGAAGCCCTCCGCGTCGGAGCCGGCAAGGCGGCGAAGCCAGACGTAGCAGAAGTCCATGAGCTCGCCGTACTGAACGTTGCCGAAGTAGGGCGGGTCGGTGAATACGGCGTCGAGCGAGTTCGGCGCGAGATTCAACGCGGTCGAGCTCGCGCACCGGATGGAGGCGTGACGTGGGCGCCTGCCGTTGTAACGCTCGCCGATCCATTCTCCGGGCACGGGAACGATCGTCTTGCGACCGCGGCTGTGGTCGACCTCGAAGGGCGCATCGCAGAAGCGCTTCGCTTTCTCGTACATGGCGATGATGTTGGTCCATCCGCCGGAGCCGACGCCGACTCCCGCGCGGGTGGTGATGCCCAGCAGGTTGGACTCGCACTGGACGAGCCCGGCGGGGAAGCCATGGACGGAGAACACGTCGAGTGAGCGGCGCCGCGTCGGTAGGCGTCGGGGTCGAGGTGGTCGATCTCTTCGCGGACTACCCACGCAGCCATCGGATTGATGTCGACGCCCAGCACGTCAAAGCCGACCCTGTTCGCTTCGAGCAGTGGAGTTCCGCCCCCCATGAAGGGATCCGCGATCGTTCGTCCCGAGAAGTCGTTGGCTGCGAAGAAGGTCTCGGAGAGGGGACCGTCGCCGAATTCCGCGAGGGTCAAACCGCGAAACAGCGTACCCGGGCGTCGTGCGAACCACTTGTGAACAGCGATGATCGGACGGTAGTTCTGCTGGATCTGTCTTTCTCGGCGGGCCATCGCCGCGACGAAAGCTATGTCGAAGTGGGTCTCGATGGACATGGCCGTCAGTCTCGGACAGGCAGGGATAACGCCTTCATGCGCGTTCCCACCTGCCACAGCGCCACGAGCGTGAAGACAAGGAACAGGCTGTCCGCGACCAGGTTGACGGCTCCCGAGAGTCCCGACAGCGCCAACAGATAGATCATCGCATAGACGATACCTCCGCCAGCCGCGAACGCCAGGACGCCTCCGAGCCAGTGTCGCTTCCAGAGCAGGGCGGCTGCGCCGAAGTAAACGGGAACGAAGAGCAGGTCCGGCCAGATCAGCGCTTCGTAGAGCCCGGCCGGGAATGCGGCCGGTCGCTCCCAGGTGCCGTTCAGCACCGCGACGACCGCGAACGTTTGGAACAGGCCCCAAGTCAAGAACCAGCCGATCGCAAACCAGGGCTTGGTCCGTTCGCTGCGTGCGGTCACCATGACATCGCCTTGCGTCACCTGACGGACGTGAATCTCACGCCACATCCGGCGTGAACGTCACGTCCCCGGCCGCCGTGTCGCCCGGCGCCAGCACGATGATGCCGGTGTCCGTCCGGCCGGCGGCGGCGAGGTTGAAGCCGTCGATGCAGTTCGTCGCAGGCTCCACGCAGAAGAAGTCCTGGCCCGCCGGCGTGTAGACGACCAAGCAGGCGTAGACGGGGTCGGTGTCGATCCGCAGCCGGGCGTTCCACTCGGGCCACTCGATGACGGCCTGCCCGCCGAAGCCGACGAAGTTGTTGTCGAGGGTCGTGGCGTCCGGGTTGAGGCCGGCACCGTCGATCAGGAGTTGCGGGGGCGGCGGCACGAGGCTGACCGGCATCAGGCCGGCGTCGGCCTGCCACATCCGGCCGACATTGGCGCGCACGGTGCAGTGGGGCGTCCGGACGAAGTAGGGGTGGAGGCCGAAGCCGACCGGCATCGGCTCCGACGCCTCGTTGGTCACCGTGAAACGGATCCGGAGACGTTCGTCGCTCAGATCGAAGGCCTGCTGCGCCGCGTAGGTCCAGGGCCACGCGTCGGCCGGGTGGCGGTACTCCAGCGTCAGGGCCGCTTCCGACCGCGAGAGGACGGTCCACGGCTCGCGCCAGGCGTGGCCATGGATGGCATGCGGCTCGGGCCGGAAGTTTTGCGGGAGCTGGATGGTCCGCCCGCGGAAGCGGAACGCGGCGTCCCGGATGCGGTTCGAGAACGGCACCATCGGGAAGCTCGACGTGCCGCCGGCCGAGCGGGCGGCGATGGCGTCGGGCGGCGCCGGGCGCATCCACTCGATGGTGGTTCCGCGCTCCGATGCGTAACGGGTGATGGAGCCGCCGACCTCCGGGGCCACGGCGAGGCGTGTCGAACCGGCCCGCAACTCGATGACTTCCGGTGTCTCCTGAATCATGGTGAGATCGTAGGCTGAAGCGCTGTGAGCGGGTGAGCGGCGTGATCGCGGTTTCGGTCGACCGGGAGGACGGGTGGGGGCGGCTCTAGTGGTTCTCCCGGCCGCGGTCCCGTTCGTCCTGCCGGCCGCGCACGTAGGCCACATCCTCGGCTACCTTCACCAGGAGACCGCGCAGTTCGGCGTGCGCCGCCTCGTTGCGGGTCTCGTAGTGCGCCTGGATCCGCCAGACGCCGAGAAGGACGCCGATTCCGGTCAACACTATCTACGCGATCTCGGGATTCACTGGTTTCCAGTTTAGCGCAGCAGTCTTGTGGCAGTCGGGAGATCAACCGCTCCGCCTACGACTCCTTCTTCGGCCGCAGATTCGCGGCCAGGACCTCCTTGCGCAGCCGCATGCTGGCGGGAGTGATCTCCACCAGCTCGTCGTCGTTGATGAACTCGATAGCCTGCTCCAGGTTCAGCAGGCGGGGCGGGACCAGCCGCAACGCCTCCTCGGCGGTGGACGCGCGCATGTTGGTGAGCTTCTTCTCCTTCGTCACGTTGACGTCGAGGTCGGCGGGGCGCGCGTTCTCGCCGATGATCATCCCCTCGTAGACCGGCGTTCCGGCATCGAGGAAGATCTCGCCCCGTTCCTGCAGGTTGTAGATGGCGTAGGCGGTCGCCTTGCCGGTGCGGTCGGCCACCAGCGCCCCGGTCGGGCGGCCGGGAATGGGGCCGTTCCACGGCTCCCAGCCGGCGAACAGGTGGTTCATGATGCCGGTGCCGCGCGTGTCGGTGAGAAACTGCGACCGGAAGCCGATGAGCCCGCGCGTCGGGATCCGGAACTCCAGCCGGACCCGCCCGCTGCCGTGGTTCACCATCCGCGTCATCGTCGCCTTGCGGTTGCCGAGCTGCGCGATGACGACCCCCTGGAAGTCCTCGGCCACGTCGACGACCAGCTCCTCGATCGGTTCCTCGGTCCGCCCGTTGCGCTGGCGGGTGACGATGCGGGGACGCGAGACCTGCAGCTCGTAGCCCTCGCGCCGCATCATCTCGATGAGGATCGATAACTGCAGCTCGCCGCGGCCGATCACCTGCACCTGCTCCCGGGAATCCGTGTCCTCGACCCGGATCGACACGTTGCCGACCAGCTCGCGGGCCAGCCGGTCGCGGAGGTTGCGCGAGGTGACGTACCGTCCGTCGCGGCCCGCCATCGGCGAGGTGTTCACTCCGAAAACCATCGAGACCGTCGGCTCGTCGACGTGCATCGGCGGGATCGGCCGCGGGTCGTCGGGGCTGGTGATGGTCTCGCCGATAGTGATGTCGTCGATGCCGGCCAGGCAGATGACATCGCCGGCCGCCGCCTGCGCGACCTCCATCCGCTCCAGGCCGTTGAAAACGTAGAGCTTCGTGACCCGGGTCGTCTCGACGGCGCCGGCCAGCTTCGATACCGCGATCGCGTCGCCCGTCGCCACCCGGCCGTTGACGATGCGGCCGATGGCGATCCGGCCCAGGTAATCGCTGGCATCCAGGTTGGCCACCAGCACCTGCAGGGGAGCGTCGGGATCGCCCGGCGGCGGCGGCATCCGCTCGGCGATGGCGTCGAGCAGGGGCCGCAGGTTGCGTCCCGGCTCGGCCGGGTCGGTGCTGGCCGTGCCCGCCCTGGCGTTGGCGTACAGCACGGGGAACTCGATCTGCGCTTCGGTCGCGTCCAGGTCGATGAACAGGTCGTAGATCTCGTCGAGCACCTCGGCCGGCCGCGCGTCCGGCCGGTCCATCTTGTTGATGACCACAACGGGTGGCAGTCCCTGCTCCAGCGCCTTGCGCAGCACGAAGCGAGTCTGGGGCAGGGGTCCCTCGGAGGCATCGACGAGCAGCAGCACGCCGTCGACCATCGTCAGGGTACGCTCGACCTCGCCGCCGAAATCGGCATGGCCCGGCGTGTCGACGATGTTGATGACCAGGTCGCGATAGCGGATGGCCGTGTTCTTGGCCATGATGGTGATGCCGCGCTCGCGCTCCAGGTCGATGTTGTCGAGGGCGCGTTCCTCCACGCGCTCGTGCTCGCGGAACACGCCGCTCTGGTGCAGCATGGCGTCGACCAGCGTGGTCTTGCCGTGGTCCACGTGGGCGATGATCGCGATGTTGCGGCGGAGGGGATTGGCGACGCTGGAGTGGGTGGACGCCCTCATGGGGTGGGACGCCCCGACGAAACGATCACACCCCTATTATCGCATGCGGCCGGGGATGCCGGACGTGCCGAGCGAGGGTATGCCCTCGTCGCAGGGAAGTGCAGGCGGGTCGCGGCTGTCTCGGTGCGCAGTCGGGTCTGCTTGGACCGCCTGCCAAAGCTGATATCGTTGACGGTTGCGGAACACGTTCCCGTCGGGAGGGTTAGGCATGAGAAGGAAGTCCATTGGATTGGCGGCGGCGGTCGTGGCGCTGATGCTCGGCTCCGGCGCACTGTTCGAGGGCGGCGGGATGGAAGCCGCCGGGCAGCAGGAGATGACCGAGAATCCGTTCCTCACCGAGAGCGCATTACCGTACCAGTTGCCTCCGTTCGACCGCATCGAGGACGCGCACTACGCCCCTGCGTTCGAGCGGGGGATGACCGAGCAGCTCGAGGAAATCGAGGCCATCGCCTCCCAGTCGGACCCGCCGACTTTCGACAACACGATCGTCCCGCTGGAACGCTCCGGCCGGACGCTCGATCGCGTCGCGCGGACGTTCTTCAGCCTTGCCAGCGCACATACGAACGACGCCATCAACGAGATCCGCAACGAGATGGCGCCGCGGCTGGCCGCGCACACCGACGCCATGCTGCTGAACGCGGACCTGTTCGCGCGGGTGCAGGCGCTCCACGACCAGCGCGAATCGCTGGACCTCGACGACGAGTCGCGGCGGCTCATCGAGCAGTACTACGTCGACTTCGTGCGGGCGGGGGCGCGGCTTTCCGAGTCGCAGAAGGAGCGGATGCAGGAGATCAACGCCGAGCTCGCGGCGTTGGGGAGCCGCTTCACGCAGAACGTGCTGGACGAGGTCAATGCCTCCGCAGTGGTCGTTGAGACCGAGGACGAGCTGGCCGGCCTGTCCGAGAACGAGATTGCGTCCGCGGCTGCGGCTGCTGCCGCGCGCGGCCTGGAGAACCGGTACGTCATCCCGTTGCTGAATACCAGCGGCCAGCCGGCGCTGGCGGCGCTCGAAAACCGCGACCTGCGCGAGCGCATCACGCGGGAGTCACTCGCCCGCGGCAGCCAGGGCGGCGAGTACGACAACCGCGAGGTGATCACGACGATGGCCCGGCTGCGGGCCGAGCGGGCCGCGATGCTCGGCTACCCGAACCACGCCGCCTACATCCTCGAGCGGCAGACCGCCCAGACCGTGGAGGCGGTCAACGAGCGGCTCGCCAGCCTGGCCCCGCCGGCGGTGGCGAACGCCGAGCGGGAGGCGGCCGATCTGCAGGCGATGGCCAACGCGGAAGGCGCCGACCTGGAGTTGGCCGCCTGGGACTGGTCCTACTACACGGAGAAGGTGCGGGCCGACCGCTACGCGTTCGACGCCTCGCAGCTCCGCCCCTACTTCGAGATGAACAACGTCCTCGAGGACGGCGTCTTCTTCGCCGCCACCCGGCTCTACGGACTGACCTTCGAGGAGCGGCCGGAGTTGCCGGTCTACCACCCCGACGTCCGCGTCTGGGAGGTGTTCGACGTCGACGGCGAGCCGCTCGGGCTGTTCCTGGGAGACTTCTACGCCCGGCCGTCCAAGCGCGGCGGGGCCTGGATGAACGCCTACGTCTCGCAGTCGCACATGCTCGGTACCTTGCCGGTGGTGGGCAACCACCTCAACGTGCCGAAACCGCCGGCCGGCGAGCCGACGCTGCTGACCTTCGACGAGGTGACCACGGCGTTCCACGAGTTCGGCCATGCGCTGCACGGGTTCTTCTCGAACGTGGAGTACCCCTACTTCGCCGGAACCTCGGTGCCGCGCGACTTCGTCGAGTACCCGTCGCAGGTCAACGAGATGTGGGCCACCTGGCCGGAGGTCCTGGAGAACTACGCCGTCCATTACGAGACCGGCGAGCCTATGCCGGCCGACCTTCTGGAGCGGGTGCTGGCGACGCAGCAGTTCAACCAGGGCTTCGCCACCACCGAGTACCTCGCCGCGTCGCTGCTCGACCAGGCGTGGCACCAGATCACGGCCGACGAGGTCCCCGCCGCGGCCGATGTCGAGGCGTTCGAGGCGGATGCGCTCGAGGCCGCCGGCGTGGCGCTCGACGCGGTGCCGCCGCGCTACCGCAGCACCTACTTTTCGCACATATGGAGCAGCGGCTACTCGGCCGGCTACTACTCCTACATCTGGAGCGAGGTGCTCGACGCCGACTCGGTCGAGTGGTTCAAGGAGAACGGCGGCCTGTTGCGCGACAACGGCGATCACTTCCGGCGGACCCTGCTGTCGAGGGGAGGCAGCGTCGACGCGATGACGCTGTTCCGCGACTTCAGGGGCGCGGACCCGGACGTGCGGCCGCTGCTGGTTCGCCGCGGGCTGAACTGATCCCTGCTGGATCGGGTTCGTGGTGCCCGTGTGAGCTACCTGTTCGAGTGGGATGCGGCGAAGGCCCGAAGGAACTTGCGCCGATCGTGGCGTTTCATTCGATGAGGCAGCGACCGTGTTCGGCGATCCGTTGGCCATCTTGATGGCCGACCCTGACCACTCTCTGGAGGAAGAGCGTTTTCTCGTGTTGGGGATGTCGGCGAGCTAGAGGTTGCTTGTCGTGAGTCATGCAGAGAGGTCGCCTCGGACTCGGCTGATCAGTGCGCGGCCGGCGACGCCGTCCGAGAGGAGGCAGTATGAAGAGGGGACGGACCAATAGCGCAACTGACGACGAAGACACCATGCGACCAGAGTACGACTTCTCTGGCGGAAGGCGCGGGGTGACGGCTTGCCGATATGAGGAAGGCGCCAACGTGGTCGCCATCTCGCCGGATGTCCTCGACGTGTTTCCGGACGGCGTGGTCGTCGACGAGGCCCTGCGGGCGCTGGCGCCGATCCTCAGACGTCGCCGGAAGTCGGCCTGACCAGCGACGGACGTGGGCAGTACTTCGCGCTCGGTCCATTGATCGTGGGTGCGCTTCTCCAGCCCTACGTAGACACCTTGGTGTAGGCGTGCGGACACCCGATCCAAGCCTTCCGACAGAGGCTCGTCCAGAGCCGTTGGAGCCGGTAATAGTGCGCTGGCGGCTCAGGACAGGGATGAACAATGACGGGGATCGAGTACCGATGGCCAAGCAAGACACGCGTGTGACGAAGTTGGACGTCGTCGGACGACAACTCGCCGCGGCAATAAGGCTCTTCTTTGAAGAACGGGATGCAGCGGATCAAGATCCCGAGGGCACCTGTACGTCGTACCTCTCAACCGATTCACGCAGGTCACCGGCCGTCTACTCCGGCAGCGGTGTCGGGAGGGGCGTCCTTCGATAGGCGCTGGCCGGTCGCCTTGTTGATCCAATGGGCTGCGCGGGCAGCCAAACGCGAGGCGAGTTCACGACGGGTTCGTGGGGCGACGTGCGGGCAGGTATCCGCGACGTACACCCGCCAGTTCGCGACATAGGTCTGCAGCCACGCCGCATAGTCCTGTTGCGACGCCGCGTCGTCCACGGCCGCGAGGCCGCGCCGGGTCCAGGTGTCGAATCGCATCGTCGCGAGGTCGAGCCAACGACGCACGTACGACTCCGAAGTCAGAGTGGCCGAAACGGAGGCAGCGATCTCGTCGTCGTAGCGCTCGAGGGCGGCCAGTGCGTGGGCAGTCGCTTCATCCCACCGAGCACGACGAGGATCGCCGACGGGAAACGGGTTGCCTCCCTCCACGGGGTCGCGATGCGACCAGCGCGGCACGGCGGACATGGATGGCAGGCTTGCCGCGCCTGCATGCTCGGACATCCGGGCGATTGTACGAGCGGCGACGGTGTGAGCCGTGCGTTCAGGTCAGGGGACACCCAGGAATCGTTCAATCCCCGCCCCCGAGGCGTTGTCGAACGTCGCCGGGTGCGGTCCCGTTCCTTCCTCGTACCGCTGGTCCGCGATGCGCGCGGCACGGAGCAGCGCCGGAAAGCCGTAGTTGCCTTCGTGGCACCGCGGCTCGTAATAGATGCGGTTCAGTTCGTCGCTCTGCTTCCGGAACTCCTGTCGCACCGTCCAGGGGCTGACCCAGACGGTCGAGTCCTCGATCGTCACCTCGTACTCCAGGGTGTCGGGGCCGGTTCGGGTCCAGCGCTCGACCAGATGCAGGTTCTCGCGGGATCCGCGGAAGTCCCGCTGCGGGCTGAAGTTGGTGACGTCGATAACCAACGTATCGCCTTCCCAGTGGCCGCGCGAGTCGCCCCACCACTGGCGGATATGGTCGGGGAGGTGCGGGCTGCCGTTCATGACGATGTTCCGCTGGAAGCCCTGACCCTGGCCGACGTCATAGAAGATCGAAATCCCGCCCGGGGTCTGGACGATGCGCCGGAAGCTGCCGCCGAACGCCGTGCCGAACTCGGGAATCTGCCCCGCCATGCACCGATCCCCGAGTGCCCCGTCCTCGGGATGGTCATGTCGATTCATCCGGGTCGTGTTGTATCGGGGAGGCAGCTCCGACCGCCGCAGCGAGGGGGTCGGGTCGTACTCGCCGCCGGCGCATGGCGCGAGCTCGTTCCGGCAGGTGTCGGTCGACCGGAGCAGCGCGAGGCGAAACTCGCTCTCGGCCGCGGCGCGCGCCCGGGCCTCCTCGGTCAGCGGAGGAACGCGGCCGTTCGGCGGGTCGACGATCAACGACGTGCGGCGACCCATGTGCTTGAACGAGAGGAACGCATCGCTGTACGCGCCGGCGACGTCCCGCTCGCTGCCCCGTTCGTTCCGGCGGTCGCCGTCCGCTTGCTGCTGGTTGTCGAGGGCCGTGGCGCGCCGCCGATCGATCTCGGCGTACTCCTCGTCCGTCAGGAACTCGCGGTTCCCGTAGCGCTCCGCCCGCTCGAGCGGAGTGTCGAACTCTTCGGTCCAGATTCCCTGGAGATCGGGTTCGCCCCAAGGGGTGCGCGGCGACGTTCCGGTCTGGGATGCCTGTCCCAGGAGGGCGACCCCAATCGCGCCCGACAACCCGACGGAAACCGCTAGCACCGTGCTCGCCCGCCGGACGAATTGCCGAACGCGCATTTGGCGCCTCCCACCCCGAGCAGGGTCAGTCAGTCGAAGATCAGGCTACTCCAACGCGAAGCCGCCGGCAATTGGGTATATTCGACCGAGGAGCAACGCAGTCCGGACGGGAGGCATCGCCGCTTGAACGCAGCGGGGCAGTTGCTGAGGGCCGCTGGAGTAGCCGGCCGTTTTCCGGGAGATCGACATGCGCTATCGCCATGCAGGTACGTTGACCGCCGTCGCCCTCGTGGCGGCGGTGGTGGGCGGCGTGTTCACGATGTCCATCGGCCGGCTGTCGGGTCAGATCAACCGGCCGGAGCGTCCGGAGCGAATCGAGGGACGTCCCAACTTCAGCGGCATCTGGCAGGCCAACAACGAGGCCCACTGGGACCTGGAGTCTCACGCCGCACGGCCGGCGATGATCACCCAGCCGGGCGTCTATCCCTACGAGTACGCCCGACTTCCGGCGCCGCCGGTGGTTGCCCTGGGAGTGGTCGCGTCCGTTCCGGGTTCACTCGGAGTCGTCCAGGGTGACGGGCGGATCCCCTATACGCCGGAAGGGCTGGCCCGGAAGCGGGAGAACGCCGAGAACTGGGTCGACCGGGATCCGGAAGTCCGTTGCTACCTCCCTGGCATTCCGCGCGCCATGTACATGCCGTACCCGTTCGAGATCACCCAGAGCACGAACAAGATTCACATGGCGTTCACGTACTCCTCCACCGCCCGCACGATTCACATGGACGAGGTGGAGCTGCCGCCCGACTTCACCTGGATGGGCCACTCGGTCGGCCGCTGGGAGGGGGACACCCTGGTGGTCGAGGTGGACAACTTCCGCGACAACGGCTGGTTCGACCGTGCCGGCAATCACCACAGCGGAGCGATGCGCCTCGAGGAACGCTTCACGCTGGTGACGCCGAACGTCATCGACTACGAAGTGACGATCGAGGATCCGAACACCTTTACCAGTCCCTGGCAGATCGCCATGCCCCTCTATCGCCGGATGGAACCGAACATGCAGCTCCTCGAGTTCCGCTGCCAGGAGTTCGCCGAGGAGTTCATGTACGGCCATCTGCGCAAGGAGCCGCTGGTGACCCGCTGGGAAAGCGCCACGATGGACATTGAGGTTACGCGGAAGATCCCGGAGGGGGACGCGTTCTACGAGTGGTACTCGCGCTGATGGAGGAAGAGATGAAGCACCATGTGTCGATTATCGTGATGGCGGCGTGCGCCGTCCTGATGGGCGCGGCGTCGGCGGCCGGTCAGGCCGGGTCGGCGGAAACCGCCGAGTGGACGGTGCCCCGGATGCCCGACGGGCGTCCCGACCTGCAGGGCGTGTGGGCGAACAACGCCGCGACCCCGCTGGAGCGGCCCGAGACCCTGGCCGACCGCAGCGAGCTGAGCGACGAAGAAGTCGCCGCGCTGACGCAGCACGCGCGGGAGCTGTTCAACGGCGAGACCGATGCGGCCTTCGGAGACAGCGTGTTCAACGCCGCTTTGGCGGAGAGTCAGGGATTCTCCTCGACCGATGCCGGAACCGGAAACTACAACCAGTTCTGGCTGGTCGACCGCGATTTCGAGAACCGCACCTCGCTCATCGTCGATCCGCCGGACGGGCGGGTGCCGCCCCTCACCGATGCCGCCAGGTCGGCATCGGAGGCCGCTCGCGCGTATCGACGCGATCATCCGGCCGACTCCTACTCCGACCGGTGCATCACCTACGGCGTGCCGCGGATTCGGGCCGGGTACAACAGCTACTTCCAGTTCGTGCAGACGCCCGATCACCTCGCGGTCCTCAAGGAGCTGATCCACGACGTCCGCATCATCCCGATCGACGGGCAGCCGCATCTCGACGACAGGATTCGGCAGTGGATGGGTGACTCGCGCGCCCATTGGGACGGCGACACGCTCGTCGTCGAGACGACGAACTACTCGGAGAAGAGCGATTTCATGGGCTCGGCCGAGAACTTTCACCTGGTCGAGCGCTTCACCCGCGTAGGGCCCGACACGCTGCACTGGGAGCTGACCTTCCGCGATCCCACCCACTGGACGCGCCCCTGGACCATACTGATCGCCCTGAAGAGGACCGACGATCCCGTGTTCGAGTTCGCGTGCCACGAAGGCAACATCGCGATGGAAGGGATTCTCGGCGGTCACCGGGCCGAGGAGCGGGAGGCGCAGGAGCAGTAGTCCCGCGACGTCGGGCGTGACTGGAGGAACGCGAAACCGCCCCGCCGGAAGTCTGCCTCGTCGCGCCTTGCCACGCGGGCGGAGCGCCTCCCCGCTCTCGGTGCTGCGCAGGAGGTGCAGACGCCGGGCTTCGCTAGTCGCAGGGTGCGAAACCGAGAGGCAGCGACTGCACCCATCCCGTCCGCAACACCAGGCGCCCCGCCTGGAGGGTTATCGCGTCGACGACGAATTCCGTGTGGCCAAGCAGATCATCCTGGAACGGGTCGCGTTCGGCGATGCGCACCTCGATGGTGTCCCCGGCGTAGACTCTGAACGGCATCGGCCAGTCGTTGAACAAGATGTCGTTCGCTTGGCGCGACCGGGTTGGTGTCCTCCCCGAGACCAACTGCCGCAGTTCGGCCAGATCCGCGTCGATGCGTTCGCGGGCTGCTTCTGCTTCACGGATTCGCTCGTCGATGGCCGCGGTGTCGTTGTCCGCTCCGCCCAGCGCCTCTCGCTCGTCGCGGAGCTGTGTCAGGCGCGACACCGCGTGCTTCCGCTGGCCCACAGCGTCTGCAATGCGTGACTCGACGACCGTGTCTCGCCGGTGCATGATCGCGTAGATGTCGTCGGAACGTCCCTGATCATCGCGTGGCGCGGTCGATTCGAGCTCCGCGTGACCCAGGGTGATGTAGTACGGCGCCGTCTCCGGCGTGCTTGAGATCAGGTCGGCCGGTACGGGCGCGCAGATCACGGGTTCCGGATCCCGGACGCGTGCAGAGCGGTTCGAATCGGTGCAGGCGGCGACCAGTGGCAGCACCAGTAGTACCGGGACCGGTGTCAGCGAAATCGAGCGCGCGGGCATTCTACTTGTCCCTCAATTAGCGAGGACGTATTGTAGCAATACGGTATCCGTCGACTTCGAGGACGCTGCGGTCGAGGTCGAGTCTTCGATCCCGGCGTCGCTCTCCCCGGTTCCACTGGCAGTCCCGACGCTGGTTCCCAGTCAGTGCGCCCGAGATTGACCTGACCCAAGGCTCGCACACGAAGCCGTGGAATTGTCGATTTGGATACTCAACCGCCTCACGCTGCCGGGGTCCAGTCGCGCGGCTAGTGGTGTGTCCGCGAAACGGCTTTCGCCTCCATTCTTCCATCCGGACCCGACATCTACTCATCCTCCGTCCGCGGCAGACTCACGTTGACGACGGTCTGCTCGCCCGGCAGGACCTCCACGTCGGCGCTGAAGGTACGGTGACCCTCCCGGGCGACTTCCAGAGCGTGGATTCCGGCACCCAGATCGAGCACCAGCTCCCCCAGTCCCTCGTGCCCCACCCAGCGCTCTCCGTCGACGGTCACGATGGCATCCAGGGGGCGAATCCGCACCAGCAAGGTGCCGAATGCATCGACACTGGTCGGCTGTACCAGCGGGGTGGCAGCCGGGCCCATCGCGGCGGGTGGCGAGGCGGCCGGTTCCGGCCGCGACGGTTGCGGTGCGCCGTCCTGCAGCGGCTGCATCTCGTGGCGGATTCGGTAGGTCTCACCCGGCGCCAGATAGAGCGTCTGCCGAATGCTCTCGTAGCCTTCCAGGTAGAGCTCGATCTCGTGTTCGCCCGGCGGCAGGCGCAGGCGTTGCAGGAACCCGTCGTAACTGTCGACGATTCCGGTGTAGTACCCGTCCACGTAGACCTCCGTCTCTTCCGGCTCCACTTCGAGCCGGACCGCGCTGCTGTACGCGTAGCCGCCGTAGTAGGAAGCGGGGTGGGGAGCAAAGCCGTACGGGTAGGCGTACGGCCCGAAGAACGGATCGTAGAACCCGGCGTACAGGCCGTGCGGGCGATGGAAGTGGCTGCCGAACACCAGTGGACGGGCCGGAATCACGGCGCGGATCGGACGTGCACCATGCACCGGCGGACGCGCCACCGCGCGCCCCCCGGACGGTGCGGGCGGCCGGCGCTCCTGGGCTTCCAAGGACGCCGGACCCGATACGGCTCCGCCGACGACCAGGGTGGTCATCAGGATTGACGTGGCAAGACGGCGCGGCGTGTTCATCGAGCATCCTCCAGACGAGAGAGTGGAACGTGATTGCTGGGGAAGCAAGGGTCGTGCCGGGCATCGATTCCCGGTACGGGGCCGTTGTAGCGGGGTGATTCGCCACGCCTCGGCACTGGCGTGTCATGTATCGGTAGCGTCTGATGTCCATGACGCAGGACAGGACCAGGTGTCGGTGCGAGACGCTGCTCGAGGACGGTAACGGAGCTTTCGCAGCCGCCTGGACCGGACGTGGATGGCCCGTGCCTGTCCGACTCCCGAGTACCCGATAATGGCGCGGTGCCAGCGACCGTCCACGTCGCCTTCCTCGGCTGCGGGTTCATCACCGGGGTCCACAGCGGGCACCTGCGGCGGCTGGGGGAGCAGATCGTTCCGAGCTACGCCAGCCGGGACCGCAGCAGGGCCGAGGCGTACCGCGTGCGGTACGGCGGCGTCCGGAGCTACGGCGACTACCGTGCCGCCATCGAGGACCCGGGAGTCGATGCCGTCGTCGTGGCGGTGCCGCCGCGGTTCCATCTCGACCTGACCCTGCAGGCGCTGTCCGCCGGCAAGCACGTGCTGGTGGAGAAGCCGGCGTTTCCGCGGATGGCCGACTTCGAGCGGGTCCGCGAAGCGCGCGACCGGGCGGGTCGTATCGTGCTGGTGGGCGAGAACGATCACTACAAGCCGCTCGCCGTCTGCCTCCGCCGGCTGCTGGCCGAGGGCGCGATCGGCGAGTTGATCCTGGCCCACTTCACGACGCTGGTCAGGAAGTTCAAGTCCGCCGGCGACTGGCGCAACGACGAGGCGATGGCGGGCGGCGACGCGTTCTTCGAAGAGGGGATTCACTGGCTGCATATCGCGAACAGCCTCGGGCCGATCATCACTGCGATTCAGGGCTACCGGCCGCCGCCGGCGCGAAGCGGGTCGGACGTACGGGCGAAGACCATGCTGGCTGCCTTCCGCTATGACAACGGAGCGGTCGGCTCGCTGTACTACTCGCGGGAGGTGCCGTCGCTGTTGCGCGGGGTACGCTTGTCGAAGCTGTTTGGCCGCGACGGCATCATCACTTTCGAGTCGAACGGGGGGTTCGTGCTGTTGCGCGGGCGGCGGTCGGCGTGGCCGGAGATCCTGTTGCCGGGCTTCCGCGACATCCGCGGCTACCAGGCGATGTACCGGAACTTCGCTCGGTCGATCCACACGGGAAGTCCGCCGGAGATGAGCCTGGAAGCGGCGATGGCGGATCAGCGTCTGATGGAGCGGATCTACGCTACCGCCGACGCCGCGGACGACCGGCCTGCACGCACTGCCGCCCGCACGATCGCCAGGGCGACCGATGCCGCCGCCAACGCCGCGGAGGGTGGCGCGGTCCGATCCGCGGGCGGCGCACCGAGCGGCGGCTGACCGCGGAGCTCATGCCACACCGTTTCGATCTCGTCATCATCGGCAGCGGCGCCGGCGGCGGCACGATGGCGCGGGCGCTCGCGCCCACCGGCGCGCGCATCCTGGTTCTGGAACGCGGCGGCTTCGTGCCGCGGGAGCCGGAAAACTGGGATCCGACCGCCGTCTGGAAACACCTGCGGTACCGCACGACAGAAACCTGGCTCGACCGCCGCGGGCGGCCGTTCCTGCCCTACACGCACTACTGCGTCGGCGGCAACACGAAGTTCTGGGGCAGCGTGCTCTACCGGCTGCGGAAAGAGGATTTCGGGGCGGTGGAGCACTTCGACGGCGTGTCTCCGGCATGGCCGATCGACTACGCGACCCTGGAGCCGTACTACGAGCGGGCCGAGCGGCTCTACCAGGTGCACGGCGAAGCCGGGCACGACCCGACCGACCCGCCGCGCCGCGGGCCGTATCCGCACCCGCCGATCCCGCACGCGCCCCAGATCGCCGCGACGGTGGAGCGGTTGCGCGAGCAGGGCCTCCATCCGTCGCCGTTGCCGCTCGGGTTGATCGATCCGGGGGCGCCGGACGGCTGCATCCTCTGCAACACCTGCAACTCGTTCCCCTGTCGACGTCACGCCAAGAGCGAGGCGGAGGTCTGTTGCATCCGCCCGGCGACCGGGCAGGAGAACGTCACGCTCTGGACCCGCGCGTTCGCCCGGCGCCTGCTCACCGGTCCGGACGGCCGGCGGGTTGCGACGGTGGAAGTCGAACGCGACGGGGAAACCCTGCGGATCGAGGCGCCGCTCGTCGTCGTCGCTTGCGGGGCCGTCAACTCGGCCGCGCTGCTGTTGCGGTCCGCCGGCGACCGGCATCCGGACGGGCTGGGGAACTCGTCGGGGCTGGTCGGCCGCCGCTACATGGCGCACCTGGCGACGATGATGCAGGGTTTTCATCCCTTCCGGTTGAACCACGCGGTGTTCCAGAAGACGGTGGGGATCAACGACTTCTACTTTGCCGGTCCGAGGACGCGCTACCCGCTCGGCCAGATCCAGTCGCAGGGCCGGACCCACGGCGTGATGGGGCAGACCGTCGTCCCCTGGGTGCCCGCCGGGGCGTACGATGTCTGGATGGCGCGCGGAATCGACTGGCTGGCATTGTCCGAGGATCTGCCGCGGCCGGACAACCGCGTCACCGTCGGCGCGGACGGCCGCATCCGGCTGGAGTACCGTCCCAACAACGGGCGCGCGCACCGGCGGCTGGTGCGGGCGATGCGGCGGATCCTGCACCGGCTCGGGTACTGGCTGGTCATGACCCATTCGCACAGGACCAAGAACACCACGCACCAGTGCGGGACCCTCTGCTTCGGGACCGACCCGCGGACGTCCGTGCTCGATCCCTTCTGCCGGTCGCACGACGTCGAGAACCTGTTCGTCGTCGACGCGTCGTTCTTCCCGTCGTCCGCCGCCGTCAACCCGGGACTGACCATCGCGGCGCAGGCGCTGCGCGTGGCCGATCACATCGCCGAGACCGAACTGAGGAGCCTGTCGTGAGAGCCCGATCCTTCAGCCACGCCGGCATCACCGTCTCGGACTTCAACCGGGCGGTGAAGTTCTACTGGGACGTCTTCCGCTGTCCGCTCGTCGGCGTCGCCGACCAGCCGTCGGATCGCGTGCGCAGCTTCTTCGGCGTAGACGCCGAGGCGCCGAGCTGCAAGGTGGGCTGGATTCGCGTGCCGGGCGGCGCCGTGCTCGAGATCTTCGAGTTCCAGCCGCAGCAGCAGCCGGTCGACATTCCGTGGAACCGGGTCGGCCTCACCCACATCGCCTTCGACGTCCGCAACACGCAGAAGTGGTACGACTACCTGGTCGCCAAGGGGGTCGAGGTAGTCAGCCGGCCGGAGCGGTCGCCGCGCGGCCACTCGTTCTTCTTCGCGAAGGACATGGACGGGAACCTGATCGAGCTGATGGACCTCGGCTACAAGTACCACGTGCTCGCCTGGCTCGGGCCGCTCGGCGGTTTCCTGTTCCGGCGGGGGATGTACAAGCGCTACTACGAATAGGCGTGACGGCCGGCGCAGGCGTGCCCGACCGAAGCGCATCAACTTGGCGGCATGCCGTAGCCCAGCGCGCGTGCCGCCTTGCGGAAAGCCTTCTCGGAGGCGGTCCGGACGACGAGCCGGCGCGCGCCGGCGCCCGAGCACAGCCTCGCCGTGCTCGGGTCCGTGGCGAGCCGGGTGGCGATTTCGGCGTCGGCGCACTCGATCAGCACCGCCGTTCCCTGCACCCTGAGGGCGCGGGCGCCGCGTTCGGCTTGGCGGAGGAATCCGTCGACGGTTTCGGGCAGGGGCTGATCGTCTCGGGCGGCGAGGAACCGGCGGAACGCGTCCGGGTCGTGGCCGCTCTCGATCGCGTTCAGCGCCTTGTCGGCATCCAGGCGCCAGACGCCGTCGTTCTCCTCGCTCGCTTAGATCTCCAGCATCAGCCGCTCGTCCGGCGACAACGGCGCCCGTGCCTGCAGCCAGAGGCCCGGGTAGACGGTCAACGCGGCCTGCGCCGGAGGGGCGCTCGGCTCGTACGCCTCGGCGAGGCCCAGGCAGTACGCGCCCAGCGGATTCAGCCGGAAGTAGTGCAGACCGTCGTACCGGCTCAGGTACTCCAGGTCGTCGGCGCCCCACATGTGCGTGAAGTCAGGCCGGGCGTCGCCGGGATCGGTGTAGGCGACGTCGATTAGCCCCAGGGTGGCCGCGTACTCGAACAGCAGGCAGAGCACGTACCGGCCCTGGAGAATGCGCCAGTCGTGAGAGCCGTCGTATCCCAGGCTACCGTACTCCGGTTCCGAGAGGTACAGATGCCAGGGGTCACGGGTGACGTCGAAGTGGAAGGACGCCGCCTGCATGAACTGCGAGAGGTCGTCGAACCGCACCCACCGGCCGACCGGACATTCCGCGAGCGCATCGGCGACGACCGGCCGGCGGCCCGACGCGGCGGTCATCGTTCGGCGGCCCTTGCCGCGGGACTGGCCCTTGATGGTTTCGATCCTGCTGAACTCGTCCAGAAGGGTGCTGGTGAGCCAGCGTTTCCAGATGAGCCGCAACGTGTCCGCCGCCGGCGCGCCGAGAGCGGTGCGCCCCGCGCGGGTCAACGCCAGCCGGGATCCGCGCAGTTCGGCCAGTCTGGCCGCCTGCAGGAGGCACGGCCACGCGAAGGCGCGGATCGGGCCGATTTCCTGCTCCCGTTCCGTCGTCTCGCGCGCTGTCGGCTCGAAGAAATCGCCCCCGTCGAGCACCGCGGCGACGTGCCGGCTGGCCGCCGCCGACGGCCGCCGCGTCTTGGCGCTCACCGCGATCCGGCCGCCCTCGATCAGTCGCAGCACCGCGGACAGGTCGTGCTGTCCGGCCTGCTCCATGTCGCGCCGCGCAAGGTCCACCGGATCGAACTCCCGCTTCTGGCCGCGGCGGACGTATCGGGATCGGGGCTGCTGCACCGTGTCGGGCAACTCGTCGGCCGCGGCGACCTCGGCCACGGGCGGCGGCGGCACGAACGCCCGCAGGCGCTCCGCAAGGTCCGGCGGGACGATCGTCGGAGGCTCGTACCTGTGGGTTGCGTAGAGGAAGAAACGCAGCGGGGAGGCTCTCGTCGGGGAAGGAGTACTGTCGAAGCCGAAGGGCAGCTTGCCGTACTTGGCCTTGAACTGGTGTTGATCGAAGACGCCGTGCGGGGTGTCCAGGGCTTCGCTCACCGCGAGCCGCTGGGTTTCGTCGAGCTTGTCCCAGAGCTTCTCCAGGGAGTTGCAGGACAGATGGCGCTCGATCGCGGCCACCATGTCCGCCTTGCGCGTGGGGAGCGGCCGGGCTAGCGGCAGCAGGCCCATCATCGGACGGAGAACGTCGCCGGGCAGAAGCGAGAGCGCCTCGGCAACGGTGGCCGGAGGTGGAGCCGGTGCGCGCGCCATGTGACTTCCTCGATGTGCACGGCCCGTCCCGTGCCGGAGGCCATTCGGATGACGTGACTATAATGTAGTCCCGCGCCGTCGCGTTCCTTCGACAGGAGTCCGAGCCATGCACGATGTCCGCACCGCCGCCGGCCCCGGTCGGGGCGCAGTCGATTCCTCGCGTCTGACCCGCCGGTCGTTTCTCGGATCTCTCGCCGCGCTGGCGGCGGCGCCGTCCGTGCTGCCGCGTACCGGCCTGGAAGCGGCTCAGGGCGGGCCGCCGATTCCGGTGGGCTCCTGGAACCACATGACCCTGTCCGTTACGGACATCGGGCGGTCGCTCGACTTCTACCAGGGCCTGTTCGGGATGACGATCGCGGCGCGCCAAGCGCGGACGTTGATCCTGCGCATAGGCGACGGACCGCAGTTCCTGGCGCTCGGTGGCGGGCGACCCGACGTAAACCCCGGTATCAACCACTTCTGCCTGAACGTCGATGACTTCGACGACCGTCGGCTCGTCGTCATCCTGGGAGAGAACGGCGTTGCGCCGGCCGATCCGCCGGGACGGAACGCGCCCGGGCGCGTGCGAATCCGGATGCGCGGCGCCGAGTTCGGTGGTGCCCCGGAGGGCACCCCCGAGCTCTACTTCGGTGATCCCGACGGCGTCGTGGGACAACTTCAGGACAGCACCTACTGCGGCGGGGAAGGACTCCTCGGCGAGCTCTGCGAAAGGCCGGAGCCATCGCCGAGCGCCGGGCCGATAGCGCTCCACGACATCAACCATTTCACTGTCTTCGTGTCGGACCAGCAGCGGTCCATTGACTTCTACCAAGGGTTGTTCGGGATGCCGATCACCCGCTCGCAAGGCGCGCTGCCGCTGCTGTCCGTCGGCTCGGGGCGGCAGTTCCTTGCGCTTGCCCCGGGACCCGGGCCGGCCCGCATCCACCACGCCTGCATGACGATGGAGAACTTCCAGCACGAGGAAGTGATGGCCACGCTCGAGGAATTCGGCATCCGCCGCCGGGCCGCGGGCGCGCAGGGACCGCCGGAGCCGCTGACGTCCTACGTCACGATGCGGATGCCGGACCGGGGCGGTGCGCCGGAGGGCACGCCGGAGCTGTACTTCACGGATCCGGACGGCATCCTGTTGCAGCTTCAGGACGTGCGCTACTGCGGCGGCGGCGGGTATCTCGGCGACGTCTGCGCGTAGGCTCGAGAACCCGCGACATGCTGACCAGCAGAACCGCGTACAAGTACCACTTCAAGTTGGGAAACAGGATCGGCGGCGGGACCTACACGAACCGGACGAGCCGCACGTTGAGGGTCCGGGTCGGATCCTCGGTTCCCTTCCACTGGACCAGGATCGGGCTCTGGTAGGTGCCCCAACCGATCTCGCCGAACCCGTCGCCGCTGCGGTCCAGAATCGGCAGGCTGATTCCACGCTTCATCCGCAGGAAGTGTGAGACCGGAAGGGCCAGCGCGCGGTTCACCAGCCGCTCGACCACCGAGCGGCGCACGCCGACCCGATCCATGAGCTCGTTGAACAACTGGACGGCGTCGTACTGGGCATAGTTGAGCGCTCTGGCGGGAATGGTCAGCGGCGCCTGGAGCGCTTCCCTGCCCATCTTGCCCATCTGCGCGACGAAGCGCAGGGGGTTGCCGAGGACCTCTCGCAGGTCGTGGTTCATCAGCAGGGTCTCGTATTCGTTCACGGTCAGCCCGGCGTGGCGCTCTTCGGCAGGCAGGGAGACGTCGAAGCGCCCGAACGTCACCGCATGCCTCCGCGCCAGGTCCTGCAACTGGTCGATGAAGCCGAGCCGCGGGTCGCGCAGGTTCTGGGCGTCGATGGAATGCGACGATGCAGTTAGCTGCACCTGCATCCGGACAACGTCTTCCTCGCGGTTGTAGGCGATGACCGTCGTGCGCCGCTGGCGGGTGCCGCCGACGTGGACGCCGTCCAGCTCCACGAACCATACCGGCTCGTTGCCCTGCTGCGCGTAGGAGACGCAGTTGCGCAGCCCGCCGCCCATGAACGTCAGATGGGAATCGGCGTTGCGGGGCTCGCTGGCACGCTGCTCGTCGGACAGCTCCGTGCGCAGGTGCAGCTTGTCGTGCACATAGCCCGCGCCGGGAGGAAAGAGCTTCTGAAATACCTGCAGATAGTCCTGGATGTTGTCCCCGTCGTGATCGAGCACTTCTGCGAGGCGCCGGTCCAGGTAGCCGGCCGTGGTGTGGTCCGAGATGTAGAACGCCTTCGGATACCGCGTGAACTCGGACCCGAACTTCTCGCGCAACGTGCCCCGGACGTCGATGAGGTCGATGCGGGAAGCGGGCTGGATGCGCAGCGTGGCGTGGAAGGGCCCGTCGCCGGCGTCGATGTGCCGATTCGCCAGGATCATCGGCTGTCGTCAGTGTCTGCTGCCTGGGAGTCTGCGCCGTGGAACGATTCCCGGATTAGTGTAGAACACGGGAATGACGGTGTCGATTCGGCCCGCCGTGGGCCAAGACTTGCCCCGCAGCGAGGCGTTTTCGGGGCGCTACAGGTCCATGACCGCCTCGATGTCGGGGTCGATCCGCGGCGGCGGCGACGCCAGCGAGATGCCGAAGAACAGCGTCATCGAGAGCAGCAGCGCGACGAATCCGCCGTTGATGCCGTAGGGGAGCGCTATCCCGAACAACTCGATCCCGAAGTTCACGACGAGACTGCTCGCGATGGCCACGTTGGCGGCCGTCGCGGTGGCGCGTTTCCAGTTGAACCCGATGGCGACCGCCGGCACCAGGGCGGCGGCGAACGTTCCCCATCCGAAGGCGCCCAGCAACGCCACGAGATCCTGCCGCGAATAAAGCACGAAGACGGCCGATCCGACCGCCAGCCCGGCCGTCGCCGCGCGCGCCCAGAACAACTGGTTCGACAGCGGCCGCCCGGTCAGCGCCCGCGGGATGTCGTGCACGACGGCGGCGGCGCCGAGGTTCAGAAAGCTGTCGGCGGTCGACATGATCGCGGCGAAGAGACCTGCGAAGACGATGCCGGCCAGCAGCGGGCCGGCGTGGAACTGCAGGAACTGCGGCGCCGCCTCGTCCGGACTCGCCAGTTCGGGATGGCCTCCCTGGACGACGAGCGCCCGCATCGACAGCCCGATGCCGAGCCACAAGAGCGAGCACAACACGTAGCCGGCGGCGCTGACCGGCAACGTGCGGCGCGCGTCCTCGACGCGGCGATTCATCATGAACTTGGTGATGACGTGCGGCTGACCGGCGCTGCCGAGCACGAAGACCAGAAACCAGGACAGGGAGCCCAGCATGCCCAGCGTGCCCCAGGGGGCGATCGCCTCCGGGTCGTCGGCGATCAGCGTGGTCACGAGACCGGGCAGTCCGCCGTCGACGGCGTTGAGCGCGGCGACAAACACGAAGATGGCGGCCACGATCATGATGCCGCCCTGCACCAGGTCGGTGTACACCGACGCCAGCATGCCGCCGGTCACGCAGTAGAACACCAGCACCGCGCAGGCGACGGCCATGCAGGCCGCGAGGGACACTTCCGGTATGAACGACACGTTGTTCAGCACGTCGCGCAGCACCGTCGCCATTGCCAGAATCTGCGTGCCCAGGTAGCCGACCACGCCGAGGAGAATCGCGATCGCCGTGAGCAGGCGCGCCTGCTCGCTGCCGTAGCGGGCCGCCACCGCATCCGGCAGGGAGATGGTGTCGCGCAGCTCCGCCACCATGCGCAGCCGGGTGGCCAGCAGGTAGAACGAGCAACTGAAGGCGAGCGGGGCGATGACCGTCATCCAGGACGAGCTCAGCCCCATGCGATAGACCAGTCCCGGTCCGCCGACGAAGCCGAATCCGCTCATCTGGCTGGAGAAGATCGCCAGGCCGGTCACGAGGATGCCGAGGTCCCGGCCCGCCATGAAGAAGTCGCGGGTCGAGGTGGTGCGCCGCAACGCCCAGACCCCGACCCCGATGCAGACCGCAAAATAAGCGGTGATGCAAAGGAACGTGACGAGGGAACGCGTCTCGTCCATCGTCGTCAGTCCTGGCGGCGGCGGGCGTCCGCCAGGATCGCGCGGAACCGCGCCAACTGCTCGCCGGTCAGCACCGCGTGCCGGAAGACGCGGGCGTAGAGCGCCACGACGAGAAACTGCGCCGGCCAGAACCCGTACAGAAACCAAGCGGTTGGCGCCGGCAGGGCGAGGAACGGCAGCGGTACGGCGGCATCGAGGTAGCCGCGATAGGTGGCCACCATCATCGTGAAGAGCACGCCGAGCAGGACGCCGCACGCCGCGAGCCGGTAGCGGGCCCGGCCGGCCGGCCGCAGGCCGAGCATCAGACAGCCGACGATCAGGGCGAGCTGCAGCAGTCCGAAGGCCCAGGCGAGCCACAGAATCGGTGCATGCCGCTCGGCGCCGGATCCGCCGTGATCCATCGACGCGAACTCCGGGTGCGTCACGCCGTGCCCGGCACGGACGCGCTGGACCCCGCCGCCGGGGGCTGGCACGTCCTCGTGCGGCGTTTCCTCGATGACGAACGCGATGCCCGTCACGAAGCACAACGCCACGAGGATGCCGAACAACACGATCGGAAGGTTCGCGCGCCGCATCGTCTTGATCGACGCGGAGTGTAGCGCGTTGTCGTCGAATCCGGACCGAGGTTCGGCCACAGCGTCACTACTTCGCCGGCTGCCCCGGTCACGTGCCGGCGGCACGTACGAGAAGCGTCAGCCGATCGTGACGGCGGTACCGCTGACCGTCACCATGAGCATGCTCCCGCCCTGCCCGACCACTTCGTAGTCGAGGTCGATGCCGACGACGGCGTGCGCGCCCTGCCGCCGCGCGGCTTCCTCCAGTTCCCGAAGGGCGAGGTCGCGCGCCTTCTGCAGCTCCTGCTCGTAGGCGGCGGAGCGACCACCGACGATGTCCCGGATGCCCGCGAAGAAGTCCTTGAAGATGTTTGCCCCGACGATGGCCTCTCCGGTGACGATGCCCCGGTAATCGCGGATGGACCTGCCTTCGATGCCCGGTGTGGTGGTGAGAATCATGCGTGCGCCTCCTGCTCGTTATGGACGCGAAATCGGCGCGCACGGTTCAGATTCGGGGGTGCGCGCGCCGGGCCTGGCCGACGATGGGTGGCTGTCGCGTGGTTGCCGTCCTGCGCCGGGTTGGTGGCGCTTTCCGTCGGCCGCTGCTTACGCAACGCAGCAGGGGCAGGTCGGTCCGCTCGGCGAGAAGCTGCTGGTGGCGCTCCGGGCGTCGGCCGGGGGCCGGGTCGGGGCGGAAGCGGTCGCGGCCGGCCCCGCGGCGGCGCCCCGCCCGGGCCGCTCCGGCCGGGCTGCCGCGCCCCGCTCTCCCGGTCCGCGATAGCCGGTGAAGATCTGGTAGTGGCGCATGTCGATGGTGGTGTCCAGCCGGATGGCGCCGGGGCCGTCGACGCTGAACCGCCGGAACGGCTCGCCGTCGCACAGGATAAAGACGTCGTCGGTGCTGGGCAGATTGGTGACGCGCCACGTCGTATCGAGGCCGCGCCGATCGGTCGCCGCAGCGTAGGTGCCAACGTGCAGAGCGCCGCTCGCGGTGTCGTTCCACGCCTGGTAGATCCCGAGCGCGGGAAATTCGACGTCCTCCACAGTCGGCGCCCCGAACTTGTCCATGTGCGGCGCCTCGAAGGCGCGGTACCAGGCGTCGCCCATGCCGACTTCGGCCACCATCATGCTGGCGCTGCGCTGCCCGCGCGGATAGGCCTCGTTGAGACCGAACCACCAGCCGAACATCTCGTTGTCGTCGCCGAAGAACCGGGGGTCGTACTCCCGCTCCGCCGCTGCGCGCAGCCGCGCCACGGCCGTGTGGTCGCCCAGCTCGCGCGCCATCACGAGTCCGGGCTGCGACGCGCGGATTTCGACGCGGGGGTCGTTCCAGCCCAGGGCGTTGGCCGCCGACTCGTAGATGAACGTGGCCAGCTCGCGATCCTGCGGCAGCAGCAGGAAGGCGGTCCCGACGCCGGCTCCGGGGCCGCCGTTGGCCTTGTGGTTGACGATCGGGTCGTAGTAGCTGGTGACCCATTCCAGACGTCCGTCGCTGCCGACGCCCAGGAAGTTCTCGCGGGCGTACTCTAGCCAGCCCTCCACCGGCCGGTGCGTCGCCCGACCATGGATGCGGTCGTACAGGTACATGCCGAGCCCGGCGGACGCGTTGCACGGGAACCAGATCTTGGTGTTCTCGCACTGCGGCCCCTCGGGGCGCTCGCGGTACTGCCGCTCGAGCAGCGCGGCGATGCCGTGCTGGTCCCACTCGAACACCTGGTCCCCGTAGCCGGTGACTTCGAACGGACGCTCGTACTTGTCGTCGCCCGAGATGTAGCGGTAGATGCCGAGGACCAGGTTGAACCAGCCGCGGAAGAACAGGTTGCCCTCCGAGCCGATCGGATCGGGGGAGAGTCCCCACGGCTCGATGCCGTTCGCGGTCCACCCGATGCGGTTGTAGTTGCCGCGGAGCCGCTCGGGGATCATCTGCATGACGTGCGGCGGGTAGTTCGCCCGGCGCGGGTCGTCGCCGATCTGCGTCAGCCAATCGATGGCGCCCCAATAGGTGGGGTAGCGGCTGGCCAGACCGTCCGCGATCCGCGTGTAGACCTCGCGCCACGCCGGCGTCTCGTCGGCCATCAGCAGCAGGGCGTACGAGGAGTTGTGCAAATCGAAGCGGCCGTAGCTGGTGACCACCGGATTCGAGTAGTGGTCCCACCACATGTGCGGCACGCCGTCGGCGCTCCAGTCGTCCGGGGTGGTTGCCTTCTCCCACAGGAAGCGCAGCCAGCCGCGCGCACGGCGGTTCAGCGTGGGATGCACGGAACGCGGCGTTTCCGTGTGGAGTTGCGGGACCGGCCGGCCCGCCTCCGCGATTGCGGCGGAGGAGAAGGCCACCGCGCCGGCGGCTGCGCCGACACGCCTTACGAAGCTGCGTCGAGAATGTTCCGCGGGCATGGCTGTCTCCAACGCCTGAGTCCGACCGTACGTTCCCGCGCAAGGGTACTGCGGATTCAGGATGGATGGAACCTCCCGCGACCGGCCTTCAACCGCTACGATCGGATCGCTCCCGTGAGCCGGCGCAACCTGCCGGGTGCGGGCGTGATGGCAGGGTTTCATTGGCACTCGGAGAAATCTGGTTCCTGCGCGTAATGCTGGCCGTGAGCCTCGTGGCGTGGCTCGCGCTCGTGCTTGCCGAGCTGGGTCTGTTCGGCCTGGAGGCGTTGCTGGCGGTCGCCGTGCCGGGCGCGCTGATCGGCGTGCTCGCGGGCAACGCGGGGCGGAGCCGAACCGGGCGACCGCCGATCGACCGTACCGCACTGTCCGCGGCCGTCGGTCTCGGTGCGGTGTTGCTGGCGGGGGCCGTCCTCTACCTTCCGCCGTACGAGGCGGTGGTGAGCGGCGGAGACGGCAGCGTCTACGTCAACTTCGGCCGCAAGATCGCCGAAACGGGTGGGCTCGAGTTCGAGGACGACCTCGTCAGCCGGTTGCCGGAGGGCGTACGGCGCGGGGTGTTCGAGAACCCGTCGTCCAACCCGGGGGTATCCGGCAGGCATCCGCGTTTTCCGGGCGGGTTGCGGATCCCGGATATGGACGATCCGTCGGTGACGGCCGGCTTCTCGCCACTGTTTCCAGTCCTTACCGCGTTGTTCCACGAGGTCGGGTCCCTGCGGGGCGCGTTCTTCGTGGCGCCGTTCTTCGCGGTCCTGAGCATCGGGGGGCTGTTTCTCCTGGCCGCGCACGTCGGCGGTCCATGGACCGGCGGGCTCACGGCGGTGCTGACGCTTGCGCTGCTGCCCCAAACCTGGTTCGCCCGTTTTCCGGTGCCGGAGATGGTCGCGCAGTGCCTCGTGATGAGCGGCCTGCTGGCCTGGCTCGTCGCGCTGCGGGACGACTCTCCGCGCTGGGCCGTCGCGGCCGGATGGTTCCTGGGGCTGGCCGGTTTCGCCAAGGTCGATCTCAACGTCCTGATCGCGGTGTCGCTGGCTGCCTACTGTGCGTGGCAGGCCCTGGCGCGACGAGTGCAACGCGGGAGGTTTCTGGCGCAGCTCCTGATTCCGTTCGGGTTGGTCTTCTTGCACAACGTGGTGCACTATCTGGCGTTCGCGTCACATTACCGGCCCTATGTCGTCCGCTTGCTGCGCACCTCCGTCCTGGGCGAGTTGCTCTGGCCGGCCGGATCGGCGGGACTGGCCGCCGGGGTGCTGCTGCTCGCGCTGGCCGCCGCGGCGGGCACGGCGCTGGTGCTTCGCTGCCGCCCGCCGGTGATCCGAAAGGCGTGCGGCGTGGTCCTGGTGGCGCTGCTCGCCTTGTACGCGTACAACTACCTGGCGACGAGAAGCGGGCGTCTGAACGAGACGGTCGACTGGCTGAGCTGGTATGTCTCCTGGCCAGTGCTGCTGCTCGCCGTGCCGGGGCTCGCCACGCTGCTCGGTCCCGGCCGCGCCGTGCGCGCGCGAAGCCCCGAAGGGCCGGTGCTGCTGTTCCTCTTGTTCGCGGTCGTCGCCCTGCAGTATCTGTACGACCCGCTGGAGTCGGGAGTGCACATCTGGTCGATGCGCCGCTTCGTGCCGGTCGTGCTCCCGCTGTTGATGCTCGGTGCGGCCCTCGGCCTCGCCGCCGGGCTGCGCCGCATGCCGGTGCGCTACCGTGCCGGCGTGGCGTTGGCGCTGGCGCTCGTTCTGGTGGATCTCGTCGCGCGACCGGCGCTGGCGCTGGTGCGCGAGCCGCTGTGGAAGGGTGCCGTGGCGGAGACGGAACGGATGGCCCGCCTGTTCCCCGAGGACGCCGTGGTCCTGATGAGCCGCGAGCTCGGCCTCAGCCACATACCCACGTCACTGGCCTACCTGCACGACCTGGACACCGTGCTGGTGCAGAACGGCGATCCCCGATCGTCCCGCATGGGCGAGGCCGTCGACATCTGGTTGGCGGCCGGCCGGCCGGTGTTCTTCGTCTTCAGCGACTGGGCCTACTTCTCGTTCTTCGCCCCGGCGTTGGACCTCGACTTCGTCGAGCGTACGAACTTCGACGTGCTGCTGCCGGTACGCACGCGATCGCACGCGCCGAGGGACACGATCGCGGTGTCGGCCGGGTTCCAGGTCTTCCGCGTGGGGCGCAACGACGCGGCCCGGACCGCGATAGACGTCGGGGATCCAACCCAGGACGTCCTCTACGCGCTGCGCGGCTTCCATTTTCCGGCGGAGCACGGCGGGAGTGGGGAAACGTACCGGTGGACGGGCGCCGAGGCGTCGCTCGTGCTGCCGCACGGCGGTGAATCGGAGCTGACGGTGGCGGGAAGCCGACCGGCCGGCGTTCCTCCCGCGGTGTTGAGCGTGTGGGCGGACGAGCACGCTCTCGTGGAGGGGCGGGTGCTGACCGGTGCGTTGGAAACACTGTCGCTCGACGTACCCGATGGACCCGGCCCCGTGGTGATCAGGATGGAATCCACCGTGTTCCAACCGAGCGAGCTGGGCGTTTCCGACGACCCCCGCAAGCTCGGGGTACGGGTCTACCGCGTGGACTTCGGCGCGTCCTCGGCGCCATCGCCCGGCGCCGGCCGCGCGCGGGCGGAGACCGGTTAGGCACCGGAGGGCGAGCTGCCAGCCCTCAGGCGCCGGCCGCGCGCGGGCGGAGACGGGGTCCTGATCGTCTGCCGGGCTCCCCGGGGGATATGGCGTCCCGCCGTCCGCGGGCGGTAGGATCCGGGTCTGAGGACCTGCCGCCACGCACCGGGAAGCGAGGGCCGGAGGAGAGGTCCGGAACGAGCCGAGGGAGGGAACCGATGCGACGTATGGTCTGTCTGGGAGCAGTGACCGCGGTGGGCGTCCTCGCGACGGTCGCCGCCAACATCGCGCAGGAGCCGGCGGAGGAGCCCCGTGCCAACCTGGTGCTCCACGAGGTGGCGCACAACCTCTACATGCTCGCCAACGATCCCGCTGAGCAGGGGATGCGCAGCGGCGGGAATACCGCCGTATTCCTGACCGACTCCGGAGTGACGCTCGTCGATACGAAGATCTACGGCTACGGACAGGACATCCTGGCCGAGATCGCGAAGATCACCCCGAAGCCCGTCACGACGATCATCAACACCCACACCCACTACGACCACAGCGGGGGCAACGTGGAGTTCTCGGACACGGTCGACATCGTGGTGCACGAGAACACGGCGGCACAGATGTCGCGCGAGACCTGTGAGCCGGTGACCAACTGCGATGCGTTCAAGGGGGAGAACGCGGTATACCTGCCCAGGACCACTTTCTCGGACCGGATGACGCTGTTCGGCGGGCCCGACGCCATCGATCTCTACTACTTCGGCCGCGGGCACACCGACGGCGACACCTGGATCGTCTTCCGCAACGCCCGCACCCTGCATACCGGCGACATGTTCGCTCGCAAGGGCCTGCCTTTCCTCGACGTCGTGAACGGCAACGGCAGCGCGCTCGAGTTCGGCGAAACGCTCAGGCAGGCGGTGGCGGGCATTCCGAACGTCGACATCATCATTCCGGGCCACAACGACGAGACGCTGGTGTGGGACGATCTCGTGAACTACAGCACCTTCTACAACGGCATCGTCGACGCCGCGAAGGCCGGGCAGGCGGCAGGGCAGTCGGTCGAAGACGTGGTCGGCTCGTATGCCGTGCCGGTCGATCTGCGGGACTTCAATGCCGAGCCGGGCCGGTTGCAGTCGGTCGTGCAGTACGTCTTCGACGGGCAGTAGCGCGCCTTCCGACTCGCGCCGTCGGCTGTCGTCGTGACCCGGTGCGGCGGTGTCGCAGACAGAGGTGGTCCGTGAAGGAAGGGCTTCGGGAGGTCCTCAGTCCGCCCCCGTGGTTCGGGACGGACGATGTGATCGTGGTGTTCGCCGTGCTGGCGCTTATCTACTGGGCGCAGCGGAGGCGACCGCGGGCGGGACCGTTTTCATGATGACGCCCGCCGGGGCGCGGCGGTAGGATTGCACTGCAACTCTGGTGCATGCAGGACCCGGACGCGGAAGGGTCCCCAGAAAGGGAGGTCCACGTGACCAATCGAGTTCTCGCGTCGTCGTTCGCGCTTGTCGTCGCTGTGTCCATGGCGTTCGCGCCCGCGGCAGTACATGCCCAGGACGCGGCCGAAGGAGCTCCGCGCACCGCCTGGGGGGCGCCGGACCTGAACGGCGTCTGGGACTTTCGGACGCTGACCCCGTTCGAGCGGCCGGAAGCGCTGGCGGATCAGGCGTTCTTCACGGAGGAGGAAGCCGCGCAGTACGAGGCGGATCGCTTGGCCGCCTTCGAGATCCGCGACACCATCGAGCCGGCCGACGGGGTCGGCAACTACAACCAGTTCTGGTTCGATCCGGGCGACAAGGTGAGCGAGACCAACCAGACGTCGCTGGTGGTCGACCCGCCGAACGGCCGGGTGCCGTCCCTGAACGACATTGCCCAAGCCAAGCTGGACGCGGAGATGAGGGCCCGCGAAGGGGTCAATCGCCACGAGCCGACCCCCGGCGGGTTCCTCGACACGCTCGGCTCCGGCATGTTCGCGGTCCGCTGCATCCTCGGGTTCAACTCCGGCCCGCCGATGACGCCGGGCGGCTACAACCAGAACGTGCAGGTGTTCCAGACCGAGGATCACGTCGTGCTGCTGAACGAGATGGTCCATAGCTCGCGCGTGATCCCGCTCGACGGGCGGTCGCATCTGCCGGACGGCCTGCGGCAGTGGATGGGCGATTCCCGCGGCCGCTGGGAGGGCGACACGCTGGTCGTCGAGACCACGAACTTCCTGCGCGAGACCAGCTTCCGCCGTGGGGTCACCACGTCGGCGCTGCACCTGATCGAGCGCTTCACGCGGGTGTCCGAGGGGACGCTGATGTACGAGGTGACGGTCCAGGATCCGAACGCGTGGGACCAGCCGTGGACCTACCGGATTCCGATGGTGAAGAACGACCAGCCGATCTTCGAGTACGCCTGCCACGAGGGGAACTACGGCCTCTACAACATCATGGCCGGAGCGCTCGAGAAGGAGCTGGCGGCCGAGGCCGCGGCGGCCGGTCGCTGAATTGGCTGTGGATCGTCTGCGCCGGCGCCGTGCCCCGCGACGCAGACTCCCGGGGAAGCGTTGCTTGCGCCGGCACGATTCGGCGGCGCAGACTTCCGGCGGCTCGTTTATGTCGAGGCGGTGCGCCGCGCTTGGACGCTGCGCACCGTTTCGCGAGCGGAGGGGACGATGAGCGGTCGATGGGTCGCAGGCGTGTTCGTTCTCGTGGGATTGACGTTGCCGGTCACCACGGCGGGGCAGGATGGGATTCCGCGCACCCCCGGCGGCCGGCCGGACCTGTCGGGCACCTACGACACGGCGACGCTGACGCCCTTGCAGCGCCCGCGGCGTTTCGGCACGCGGGGGACCCTGACCGCGGAGGAGGCCGCCGTCGTTCAATCCGATCCCGGAGCGCTCAGAACGCTGTTCGGCATCGCGCCCAGCGGGTCCGACGAGCGGCGTGAAGCCCGCGCTGCCGAGACGGGCGAGCCGGAGGCGGAGCAGGTGGCGCCGCCGGTCGGCGGGGACGGTTCGACCGGCGCGGCCGGCAACGTCGGCGGCTACAACACCTTCTGGATCGACCGGGGCACGGGCGTCTTCCAGATCGACGGCGAGTGGCGGACCTCGATCCTCACGGATCCGGCGGACGGCCGCCGGCCGGCGCTGACCGCAGCGGCGCAGGCGCGCGCGGCGGAACGGGCGCGCTTCTTCCGCCCCAACAGCGGTACCGCGTGGTGGCTCGATGACGATCTCGACGCGCCCGGTCCCTACGACGATCCCGAGATCCGTCCGCTCGCCGAGCGCTGTCTCCTCGGCTTCGGCTCCGTCGCCGGCCCCCCGATGCTGCCGGTGCTCTACAACAACCTGAAGAAGATCGTCCAGACCGAGGACTACGTGCTGATTCACGTCGAGATGGTCCACGACGCGCGCATCGTGCGGATGAACCAGCAGCACGCGCCGCCCGAGATCCGCAGTTGGCTCGGCGACTCGGTGGGCCGCTGGGAGGGAGACACCCTCGTCGTCGACACCACGAACTTCAACGACACGCCCGCGCTCGGCGGGGCATCGCGCAACCTGCATGTGATCGAGCGGTTCACCCGGATCGCCCCGGACGCGCTGTTGTACCAATTCACCGTGGAAGACCCGACCGTCTGGAGCGCGCCGTGGAGCGGCGAATACGTCTGGCCGGCCACCGGCGACCGGGTCTACGAGTACGCCTGTCACGAGGCGAACTACTCGTTCCGGGGCATTCTCGGCGGCGCGCGGATTCTGGAGGAAGACGCCCGCGCGGCGGCCGAAGCGGCCGGCGGGCGCAAGTGAGTTCCCGGGCGGCTGAGACGTCGAGCCGTCGGGGGCGCTACTTCTGTGCTGTGCTGCGGTGAGCCTGTTTCGCGGATGCCGCGATCGGCTCATGGACGTTGCCAGTCCACCATGGCACGGCCGTACGATAGGCGCGATTGGCATGAAGACGGAGGAGAACGCGTGCGCAACATCCTGAGTCTCGTCGGGGCGGTGGTGATCGCCGCGGGGACGGTCGCGGCCGTTTCGGCGGAGGACTGGCCGCAGTGGCGCGGCGCGGACCGCCTCGCCGTCTGGAACGAGACCGGCATCGTCGAGGAGTTGCCGGAAGAGCTGCGCGTCGCGTGGCGCACGCCCATCCGGTCCGGGTACTCCGGCCCGGCCGTCGCGGACGGCCGCATTTTCGTCACCGACTGGATGGAGGATCCGGAGTCTCGCACCCTGGACGGCACCGAGCGCGCGCTGGCCCTCGACGAGCGAACCGGCGAGGTGCTCTGGACGTACGAGTGGCAGACCAGCTACCGAATGCTCTCGGTCGCCTACGCCGTCGGCCCGCGGGCCACGCCGACGGTCGACGGCGACCGCGTCTACGTCGTCGGCGGGACCGGTCGCCTGTTCTGCTTCGACGTCGAGACCGGCCGCGTGCTGTGGGAGAAGGACTACGTCGCCGAGTACGGCACGAGCGTGCCGGTCTGGGGCATCGTCAGCGCGCCGCTCGTCGACGGCGAGCGGCTCATCACGGTGGTGGGCGGCGAGCCCGACGCGCTCGTCGTTGCCTTCGACAAGCACACCGGCGAGGAGATCTGGCGGGCGATTGAGACCGGTACCGAGATGGGCTACGCCCAGCCGGTCATCTACGAGGCGGGGGGCGTCCGGCAACTGATCGTCTGGCATCCGCAGGCGCTCGCGTCGCTCGATCCGGAAACCGGCGAGCTCTACTGGGAGCAGCCGTGGGACGTCTCGATGGGCGTCACCGTCGCCACCCCGGTGCGGAGCGGCGACTACCTGCTGGTCTCGCAGTTCTTCAACGGCTCGATGATGATGCGGCTCAGCCAGGACCGGCCGGCCGCGACCCATCTCTGGCAGGGCCGGAGCCGCAGCGAGTTGCCGGGCGACACCGATACCATCCATGCCATGGTGACGACGCCGATCATCATCGGCGACTACGTCTACGGGGTCGACAGCTACGGCGAGTTGCGGGCGCTGGACGCGCGGACCGGAGAACGCCTCTGGATGAGCCCGGACATGACCGCGCAGGCGCGCTGGGCCACCGCGTTTCTGGTGCGCCACGGGGACCGCTACTTCGTCAACAACGACGACGGCTTCCTGATGATCGCCCAGTTCACCCCGGAGGGCTACGTCGAGCTGAGCCGCACCCGGCTCATCGAGCCGACGGGCAGCTCCGGCACCCGGACGCCGCACGGCCGCATCGCAGCCCGCGTGATCAACTGGTCGCACCCCGCCTACGCGAACGGCCACATCGTGCACCGCAACGACCGCGAGATCATCCGCGCGTCGTTGCGCGCGGCGGACTATTGAGCTCTGGTGCTCACGTACTCTTCCCGCGTGCCGCCTCTGTCTGACCCGGGCGTGCAGGAATCGGTGCTCCCGAGATACCGCGCGGCCGCGTGAGCCTCCTCAGCATCGCCGTTTCCGGAGCCGGACGCGGAAGTTCATCACGTCCCGGCAATCCACCAACGGGGGTAGCGAGGTCCGCAGGACCGGGCGCCTGCACGTGTCGCCGAGTGCATGGCGAGGCCGCCAATGGTCCTCACACTGTGCGAGACGCTGCGCACGACCGGCTGGTGACGGCCCCGTTTGGATGCACGCGCACGCCCGTCACGACGTAGAATGGAGCGCGCAAACCTCGCGGGAATGGTAAGTGAGCGGGTCCGGCGGTTACCTGGCTGTCGCGGCGCCGCGTAGATGGAGGCTCCGATGAGAAACGTCCTGGCCACGGCGCTCGCGGGCGTGCTGCTGTTCGGCGGCATCGCCAGCGCGCAACAGCAGGAAACCCACGACTACTGGCAGCAGCAGCGGCAGATGGTCCGCCAGGGGCAGCAGGCCATCTTCATGTGCAACGGCCTGTTCACCTCGAACCGGACGATCGAGCAGGTCTTCGCGCAGGAGCTGGCGTTCCTGCCGGAGCCGGTGGGTACGCCCGAGGGCGGCGACTACGAGGTCGACACCGCGGGCAAGGCGGTGGTCATCGGCAGCGGGCACGGCGCTCCGAAGATGCGGGCCGCGTTCCGCGAGGGCGTCGGCTGCGTGATCCTCGCGCCCGACCAGACCCTGGACGATATCGACGGTCTGCCGATCCTGGAGTTGCCGTACCCGGAGGGCGACGCGGCGGGGATGGCCTGGCCGGACGGCGACAAGGTCGAGGAGCAGCCGCTGTCGGCGCACGTCAACGCCGCGGCGCTGCAGGCGGCGTCGGACTGGGCATTCGACCGGGAGTCGCCGGAGCAGGTTACGCTGAGCCTGCTGGTCGTGCACCAGGGCGAGATCGTCCACGAGCGCTACGCGCCGGGCGTCGACATGACGACGCGGACGCGCACGTGGTCGACGGCCAAGAGCATCGCCTCGACGCTGATCGGCATGCTGGTCGACGAGGGCAAGCTGAAGCTCGACGAGCCGCTCGGCTACGACTTCTATCCCAGAGCGGCGGCGGCGGACCGGGATCCCCGCCTGGAGATCACGCTGCGGCATGTGCTGAACATGTCGAGCGGACTGGAGCCGGTCGACAACTCCGGCCGCGAGTACGCCATCGGGTCGGGGCTCTCCTACTGGGCCGGGACCAGCTCGGTGATCGGGGCCCGCAGCCGCGGCGTTATCCGCGAGCCGGGCACGAACTGGGACTACGAGAACTACGACACGCTGCTCGGCGTCTACGCCATGAAGCGCGCCATCGGCAGCGGGAAGGCCTACCGCGAGTTCCCGCGCCGGCGGCTGCTCGACAAGATCGGGATGCGCAACACGCTGCTCAGCACCGACCGCTTCGGCGACTTCGTCCTGAGTAGTCAGGTCTACACGAACGCCCGCGATCTCGCCCGCTTCGGACTGTTGTATCTGCAGGGCGGGGTGTGGAACGGCGAGCGGCTGATTTCGGAGGAGTGGATCGACTTCGTGCGCACCCCGGCGCCGGCCACGGCCGGGATCGGCAACTTCTACGGCGGGCAGTTCTGGCTGGTGCCGGACGGCCGCACCGACGTGCCGAAATCCGCGTACTCCACGTCGGGCAACCGCGGGCAGTACGTCGTCATCGTGCCGACGCACGATCTGGTCATCGTCCGGCGCGGGCTCGACTACGGGCGCCAGGGCTTCGACCGCTGGAGCCTGACCCGGGAGGTGCTGAAGGCCATCGGCACGCCGCCGACCCAGGAAGGCGACGGCAACTGAGCGGCCGGCGTCTTCATCCGCGTGTACGTCGGCCGAGTTCGGCGACTATGTCGTACTCGGCCGGCGTGACCGGCTGGACCGACAGCCGGCTGCCTTTCTTCGTCACCATCATCTCCTCGAGACCCGGGGTCTCCTTCAGGGTCGCGAGGGGGATGGTGGCGGGAAACCGCTCGACGAACTCGATGTCCACCATGTACCAGACCGGCTTGGCCTCGGTGCTGCGGGCGTCGAAGTACTTGTGCCCGGCCTGCCACGCGTAGTGGTCGGGATAGCCCGTGCGGCAGATCGAGGCGAGGCCGCTGACCCCCGACGGTTCCGCGTTCGACGCGTAGAACAGGACGCCGTCACCTTCCCGCATCACGTCGCGCATGAAGTTGCGCGCCTGGAAGTTGCGGACCCCTTCCCAGCAGGTCCGGCCGTCGCGCTCCAGGTCGTCGATCGCGTAGGCGGACGGCTCGCATTTCATCAACCAGTAGCGTTTGGACATCTGTGAGTGCTCCGCAAGAACTGGAACGTGCGTAGCATAACAGTCGCCGCGCACGCTCTACCGCTCGCGCCAGGCGAGGGAGCGGGGTCGCCGGCGCAACGGCGTTGAGACGCGGGGCATCCCGTCCGGTCCGCATTCTGTCGCGCGGCCGACCACCGGCGGCCGGCGATTGCAGGCCGGTGGAGCGGCAATCGTGTGCTACAGTCTCGCCGCATGTGGGAACACAACTACACGCCGGTTGCCGACAGCCTCGTCTACTCGACGCTCATCTCGGCCATTCCGCTGGGCGTTCTCTTTTACCTGCTGGGGGTCAGGCGGAAACCCAGTTGGGTAGCCGGCCTGAGCGGGCTCGGCGCCGCGCTCGTCCTGGCGGTCGGCGTCTACGGCATGCCGGTCCCGCAGGCCGCCACGTCGATGATCAACGGCGCCGCCTTCGGGCTGTTTCCCATCGGCTGGATCGTCATCGCGTCGCTCATCCTCTACCGGGTGACGCTGGAGACCGGCAAGTTCGAGATCATCAAGGACTCCATCGGCGCTCTCTCCGATGACCGCCGCCTGCAGGCGGTGCTTATCGGCTTCGCCTTCGGCGCCTTCATCGAGGGCGCGGCCGGGTTCGGCACGCCGGTGGCGGTGGCCGCGGCGATGCTGACCGGGCTCGGGTTTCCTCCGTTCTACGCCGCGTTCATCTGCCTGCTCGCCAACACCGCGCCGGTCGCCTTCGGATCGCTCGGGATTCCGGTCGTCACGCTGGCCAACGTGACCGGCCTGCCGGAGGCAGCGCTGAGCTCGATGACCGGACGCCTGTGCGGCCTGATCGCCATCGTCATCCCGGCCTACATGGTCGTCGTCATGTCCGGGGTGAAGCGCTCGGCCGAGGTGCTGCCGCCCATCGCGGCCTGCTCGCTCGCCTTCGCGGGCGTGCTGATCCTCGTGAGCAATACGATCGGGCCGGAGGTGGCGGCCATCCTGGCCGCGATTGCCGCCCTGGTGGCGATGGTGCTGGTGATGAAGGTCTGGAAGCCGGCGCAGGTGTTCCGGCTGGAGGGCGATGTCGAGGTCGTCAAGCAGCACCGTACCTACACCGCCGGCGCGCTCGTCGGGGCGTGGATCCCGTACATCCTGTTGGTCGTCTTCGTCCTGGCGTGGCGCTACCCGCCGATCCAGGGCGTGCTGAACCTGGTCAGCGTGCAGTTCGACGTGCCGGGGCTGCACAACACGATCATGCGCCTCCCGCCGCTGACCCCGGAGGCGTCGCCGTACGCGGCGTCCTACAACTTCAACTGGCTCTCGGCCGCGGGAACTTCCTGCTTCCTGGCCGCGTTCACCGCGTCTCTCGTCCTCGGTCTGTCGCCGGCCCGCTTCGTCGGGATCGTCAAGGCGGTGCTGACGCAGTTGCGGATGCCGCTGCTGACCATCGCGTCGGTGCTGGCGGTGGCCTACGTGATGAACTACGCGGGCATGACCACCACCCTGGGGCTCGCCTTCGCGGCCACCGGGGCGGTGTTCCCGTTCTTCAGCGCGATGCTCGGCTGGACGGGGGTCTTCCTGACCGGCAGCGACACGGCGTCGAATGCGCTCTTCGGCACGCTGCAGACCGTGACGGCCAACACGCTCGAGCTGAACCCGATTCTCACCACCTCGACCAACTCGGCCACCGGGGTCATGGGCAAGATGATCTCGCTGCAGAGCATCGCGGTGGCGGTGGCCGCCACCGGCATGGCGTCGTCCGAGGAGGGAAGGCTGTTCCGGATCACGCTCCGGCACAGCATCATCCTGGCCGTGTTCATGGGGATCGTGACGATGATGTTCGCCTACGTGCTGCCGCAGCTCGTGCCGATGCCGTAGCCCGTCAAACGTCGCCTGCGGCTCCGCTTCGGCGGCGCCGACTCCAGGCGGCCGACGCAGGATTGCCGGGGCGCGGGGCAGGGCGGTTGCAGCCGTCCTGCCCCGTCGCTCTCGGTGCCGCACGGCGTTTCACCACGGGCTCCACTGGACATGGCGCTCTTCCGAGCGGACGAACGCCGCGCCATCGAGTCGCTGGCGCGGCTCGCGGACTGCAACCCGTTCTCGCCGGCGTTCGTCGACGGGGAACGGGAGATCCTCGGTCCGGATTACGCTCCCGCCGGTGCGGTGTGGAACCTGCGCACGGAGCCGGGGGCGCAGAGCTCCGGCCTGGAGAGGGTCGGCGTGGTCGCCGAACGGGCGGCGCGCGATGCCCGCGAGCGACTGCTGCGACGTCCGTCCGCGACCGCCGACGAACTGCGCCTCTATGCGTCGCTCGTCATCTTCACGCTGTACCAGCGCTATGCCGACCCGCTGCACGAGATACATCAGGACTCGGAGCGTGCACGGCGGCGGGTGGCGTGCTACCGGTCGTTTCGCCGGGATCTCGACCACTATCTCCTCGCGGATCGGCTCCCGCTGCCGCAACGTGTCGATCCGGCCCACCTGTTCGCCTGCTTCTACCAGGTCCGCCGCGCCTTTCATCTCATCCATCGGTACATCGTCGGGGCCTCCGCGCCGGCGGCCCGCCTGCGCGCCGCGGTCTGGCAGTCGATCTTCACCCACGACATGCGGCGGTACTGGCGCGCGCTGCACGACCGCATGCACGACGTCACAACTCTCATCACCGGCCCGTCCGGCACCGGCAAGGAGCTCGTGGCGCGGGCCATCGGCCTGTCGCGCTACATCCCGTTCGACCCCGAACGGGAGATGTTCACGGCGACCCTCGACGGGGCGTTCCACGCGCTGAACCTGTCGGCGTTGTCACCGACCCTCATCGAGTCGGAGCTGTTCGGCCACCGCAAGGGCGCATTCACCGGCGCCGTCCAGGATCGCGTCGGCTGGCTCGAGGCGTGCCCGCCCTTCGGGGCGGTGCTGCTCGACGAGGTAGGGGAAATCGACGCAGCGATCCAGGTCAAACTGCTCCGCGTGCTGCAGACGCGCGGTTTCTCTCGCATCGGCGAGACCGTGCCGCGTGCGTTCGCGGGCAAGCTGATCGCGGCAACCAACCGCGACCTTGCGGCCGAGATGCGGGCCGAACGCTTCCGCGAGGACCTCTACTACCGTCTCTGCGCGGATCTGATCGTCACGCCGTCGCTCCGCGAGCAGCTTCGCGACGCCCCCGGGGAGCTGCGGAACCTCGTGCTGTTCGTCAGCGAGCGCGTCGTCGGTCCCGACGCCGCCGCCGAGTTGGCCGACGAGGTGCTGGCGTGCGTCGAGCGCGACCTCGGCCCCGACTACCCGTGGCCGGGCAACGTCCGCGAGCTGGAGCAGTGCGTCCGCAACGTGCTGGTACGCAAGGAGTATCGCCCGCCCACGGTCCCTGCGCGCCCTCCGGCCGGCGATCTCGCGGTGGCGCTCGGTGAGGGGAGTCTCACCGCGGAGGAGGTCCTGCGGCGCTACTGCACCATCGTCTACGCGCGCACCGGCAGCTACCAGGAGACGGCGCGCCGACTGCAGCTCGACCGCCGGACCGTAAAGCGGCACGTCGACCCGGAGTTGCTTGCACGGTTGGCGGATGCGTCCAAAGCGTTGTTCTGACCTCGACACTCTTGCCGCGGCAGTCAGGTCAAGTCCTGGGGTTGCCTGACTGTTCCGCTCCGGATCGTTAGGTCGGAGATCACGGCGACGGCGTGATGACGATGCGGAAGCCGATGAACGGCCGGCGGACGCCCGGGTCGGCGCCTCCGCGGATGGCGGCCCGGACATTGCCTTCCGGGTCCATGAACGAGCCGCCGCGCATGACGAATAGCGCATCGGCTGTCAGGTCGCCCGCGTCGTCGCTCTCGTCGTAGGGGTAGGGCTGGTACGGGCTGCGGGTGAGTTCCCAGACGTTGCCGCTCATGTCGCTCAGACCGAAGGGGCACTCGGGGCACTCGAAGCTGCCGGCCGCGGTCGGCCCGTTCGCGCCGCCGAAGTTGGCCCGGTCGCGTCTCGGGACGTCGCCCCAGGGGTAGACGCGGCCGTTCGTCCCGCGGGCCCCCTTCTCCCACTCGGCCTCGCTCGGGAGCGTGATGCGCCAGCCGGCATCGAGCCACTCCCGCAGGCGCTGCGGCGTGTCCGGCCAGTCGCGGAGCGTCGCCTCCAGCCAGCGACAATAGGTGAGCGCGTCGGGCCAGGAGACGGAGCCGACAGGCTCATCGAGGACGCCGCGGAGCGTCTCGGGGGCGAACGTGCTCCCGGAGGCGTCGGCAAACGCACGGAACTGCGCGACGGTGACCTCGTAGCGCCCGATGGCGTACGCCGGGAGATCGACGCTGCCCTGCGCCTGTCCGGCCGACCAGCGCTCGTTCTCGAAGGCGCGTGGGTCCACGGCGGGGTCGCTCCCCATGGTGAACGGTCCGGCAGGAATCTCGACGAAGCCGAGCAGGTCGTCGTCCGGGAGGAACCAGGCGTCGGCGCGGAAGCCGTTGAGCGCCTCCGGCAGCGGCGATCGCGACGCGGCAGGCGACCCGGACGACGCCGGCCGTTCGCAGGCCGCCGCGACCGCCAGCAGGACGGTCAGCGCGGCGGCAAGCGTGGGGCGGAGAAGTCGCGGGCGACCCGATGCGCCGGCGCCTGTGGTGGTCGGGACGGCCGGCGGCGGCAGCGCGTGCCCGCGAACCCGCGAGTGCGACCTGCACCGTCCCGTCCCGGCCGGGGGATGCATCGCCGCCGGTGACATGGGCGCGAACGCTCGGGGGCGCGGTCTCTGAAGTCGGGCGCGCATGGACCGGTTACCTCGGCTCGTCGCAGGCGAACGTCCAACCGTGCTCGCACGCACGCGTCTGCAGGTCCGCCTCGGACATTTCCATCAGGTTGCTTCCGCCCTCGCGCAGCAGAAGACGCAGGTCCAGCGTCTTCGGCGGCGCCCGATATTCTCCCCCCGCAGCCAGCAGGTTCAGGCAGGCGGGCCGGAAGCGCAGCTCGCAGGCCCGCGCGAAGTAGTCGAGGGCCAGAGCCGCATCCGCGTCGACGATCGCCCCGTCGATATAGTGCCGTCCCAGCTCGTTGCAGGCCCAGGCTGACGCATCGGCGCAGTACGACGCCTCGATTTGCAGGAGCCGTTCGCACGCCTGCGGGCGTCCTTCTGCGCATGCCTGCCGCCAGAACGGTACGGTGTCGCCCCGGTGTCGGCCGTCGGTCGCGCCGACGAGCGTCATCGCGGCGAAGAACGCGATCCAGACCGCCATCTGCGCGAGGTTGGCGTTCGGACGGGCCATTCTCGCGGCGGCGCGCCCGAGCCCGGCGCCGGCCTCCAGCGCACCCGCCAGCCGGTCGATCCACCGCACGCTCAGGTTGAGGAGCGGCACCGAGAGCAGCTTGTCGTAGAACGTGGGTACACCGAACGCACCGAGCAGCGAGTAGAGGACGAAGACGCCCGTGCCGTACAGGACGCCGAAGATGGTCTTGCCGAGCGGTGTGCGGGGCGAGGTGGACGGGTCCGTGACCAGCAGGTGCAGGCCCAGAAAGACCGCGGTCGGGATCTCGGAATCGATGAAGTAGGGGACCCCGGTGGCCGCCGAGTAGAGCGCGCTCAGGCCGAACAGCACGACCGCGGCGGAGCCGGCCACGAGCGTGATGGCGAAGCGGTACATCACGACCAGGCCCGCGAGGAACAGGAACAGGTAGATCCGCGGCGCCAGGGTCAGGGTGGTGGCGATGTCCTCCCCCCACGTGAGCGGCGTGGTGCCGGTCGCGATCAGGACGACCGAGAAGAGCCCGAGCGAGAACGCCGACGGATTGAAGATGTGCACGCGCCGCCCGTCGCGCTCCCAGCGCACGAACGCCTTGCCCAGGAATCCCACCGCGATCATCAGGAACTGCAGGTGGAACCAGTCGTCGCGGAACCAGAGGAACAGGTTGGTACTGAAGATGATCGGGAACGGTCCGAATCCCAGGGTGTAGCGCTCGCGGCGCGACCAGGCGAGCAGCAGGTCGAAGGCGTAGGCGAACAGGATCTGCCCGACCAGCAGCCAGGCGTGGTCGTACACCGGCCGCCAGTACCAGCCCCAGTAGGCGAAGACCGAGAGCTGCACCGCCGCCTGCACGTAGTGCTGCGGGCGCAGCACGGTCTCGGTCTCCGGCCAGGCATTCCGCCGCCTGCGCAGCAGGAACAGCACCGCCTGCCACGCCAGGAGTGCGGCTGCAGCGCCCCAGAAGGCCTGTTCGAGCACGGTGTGCGCCTGGATGCGCGGGACTGCCGAGATGAGCAGTAGTGCAAGCGTCAACGCCAGGGGGATGCCGAAGATGCGTCCCGACGGTGTGACGGGAGACGTCGGCTCCGGCCGGGTGTCGCCGGAGCGTCGACCCTTCGGACGCGAGCGGCGGCGGGCGGGTGACATGTGTCGGTGGAGGCCGAGGTCCGGTTCCGGACCGCGGGACTATTGCACGGCGTTGCGGGGCAGGTAGCGCCCGTCGCGGTACGAGCCGCACAGCACCTGCACCAGCGGGTGGCGGATCGGTTCACCGTCGGTGGCCGGCTCCAGGTGCCGTTCCGCCACATAGGTCGTATGCCGTGCGCCGTCCACGAGAACGTGGTACCACGGACGGTCCTTCGGCGGGCGCGAGCGGGCGACCCGCTCGTACCAATCCTCGCTGCCCTGGAACGTCGGGTCGACGTCGAAGACGACGCCCCGGTAGTCGAAGCGCAGGTGGTGCACGATCTGGCCGACGAAGAACCTGGCGGTTCCCTCACCGGGCCCGGTGGTTCGTTCGGTATCGGTCATGGCTCCCGTTACGGACCCTCTCCGGGTAGGATAGTCGACACGATGGAAACAGGTGCCACCTTCGGCTGGGTCGTCCCCGCCACGGCCGTCTGCGTCGTCGTGGGCTTCGCGGCCTTCGCCCTGTGGTTCGTCCTGCGGTACGACCGCGAGCACCACGACGACTGAGCAGCCGGCGCCGGTCCCGGCCGAGCGTCGTCCGCGTCGGCACGCCGCTCTCGGTGCGACGCGGGGTTCACCACGGACTGTTAGTTCAGCCGGTTGAACTTCTGGATGCGCTGTCCGACGTTGACCTCCGTCGTGTACAGGCTTCCCTCCGAGTCGATGGCGAGGTTGTGCAGCCGGTAGAACTGGCCGGCGTACTTGCCCAACCGGCCGAAGCGATCCATCACCGTCAGCGACTCGCGGTCGAGGATCCAGATGACGTTGTTCGTTCCGTCGGGAATGAACAGCCAGCGCTGGTCGGCGTCCACGGACAGCGTCACGCCGGATACCGACCCGCTGCCGAGCGTTTCGGGGCGGACGAACGCCTCCCGCAGGAAGGTGCCGTCCTTCCGGAATACCTGCAGGCGGTCGTTGGTCCGGTCCGCCACGTAGACGAGTCCGTCGTCGGCGATGGCCACGTCGTGCACCGGGCTCCGGTAGTGGCGGATCGGCTCCGCGTCCGGGTCGTACGGCGGCAGCTCCGAATCGTCGGGGCGCTCCCCGTAGGCGCCCCAGTGGCGCTTGTACTCGCCGCTATGGGCGTCGAAGACGATGATCCGCCGGTTGCCGTAGCCGTCGGCGACGTATACCTCGTTGGCTTCCGGATCCACGCGGATGCCGGCCGGCCGGCCCAGGTTCTCCGTGTCGTTGCTCCCGCGGCTCTGGCCCGGGCTCCCGATCTGCAGCAGGAACTCGCCGTCGGCGGTGAACTTCAGGATGTGCGCGTCGTCGGCTGCGTTGCCGCCGATCCAGACGTGGCCCTCGTGGTCGATGTGGATGCCGTGCTCGCTCGCGGGCCAGTCGTAGCCCTCGCCGGGACCGCCCCACGAGCGCAGGACCGTGCCGTCCTGCGCGAACTCGATGACCGGCGGGGCGGGCACGCAGCACAGTCCCTCCTCGCCGCGCTGGCGCGCGTCGAGGGTCAGCGGCCGGTGGAGGAGCCAGACGTGATCGTCGGCGTCGACCGCGACCCCGGCGGCCTGGCCCAGCATCCAGTCGTCGGGAAGGGTTGGCCAGAAGGGGTCGACGCGGAATTGCGGGACGTCCGCAGCCTGTTCCGCCTCGCCGGCGGATCCCGGCGTTCCGGAGGGCTCCTCCGCAGCTACCGGGCCTGCAGCGCCCGCGCCGGCGCCCGCCAGGACCAACCAGATCGCCGTCGCACCGAGCGCCACGGCAACTTCAGCCGGATGTCGTCTCCGCACACTCTCGCTCTCGGTCATGTCGCTTCCCTCCGCGGTCCCGGCTGACGCCCGCCGCTACCCGAGCACGATACACTAGGTGACCCGTGAGACCCGCGAACGGCGCGGGACACCCGCTCCGCGCGGAGCGCCGCCAAAGGAGAATCGACGATGAGGCTGCTGCTGACGTCCACCCTGGTTCTCGCGCTTGCCGTTGCCGCGGCCCCCGCCGGAGCCCAGCTCGCGACGCCGAATGCCGACGGCATCACCTTCGGCCACGTGCACCTGAACGTGACCGATATCGAGGCCCAGAAGAAGATCTGGGTCGAGTGGTTCGACGGCAAGGTGGTACGGGAAGGCCCGTTGACCACCATCAAGCTGCCGAATTTCCTGATCACAATGAGCGAGAACGAGCCGACCGGGCCGACCCAGGGCTCGGTCATGAATCACTTCGGCTTCAAGGTGCGCAACACCGCCGAGTTCCTGGAGCGCTGGACTGCCACCGGCATGGAGGCGGGGGAGATTTTCACCGGGGCCGAAGGGATGCCGAATGCCTACGTCATGGCCCCCGACGGCGTCTGGGTGGAGCTGCAGGAAGACCCGTCGCTGCATGTCCCGGTCGCCGGCTACCACATTCATTTCTGGACCCCGGGGCATGAAGAGCTGCTCGACTGGTACTCGGAAGTGTTCAACCTCCGCATCCGCCCGCGCGGTCGGATTCAGACGACGACCGACGTGCCGGGGATGAACATGAGCTTCGCCGGCTCGGACGTGCCGACAGAGCCCACCCGCGGCCGCTCTCTCGATCACATCGGCTTCGAGGTGGACGACCTGGAGGCGTTCTGCGAGAAGCTGAAGGCAAAGGGAATCGAGTTCGACGTCGAGTACCGCGAGGTCGAGAGCAGCGGGCTGAAGAGCGCGTTCCTGACCGATCCGGCGGGCACCTACGTCGAGCTGACCGAAGGCTACGACGAGTACTGACGCCCGGCCACCGCGGCCGTCCAGCGGGCGTCGAAGTCGATCCAGCGGCGTTCCTCGTCGTCGGTGGAATGGCCGACCGGCAGCTCGAGGATCTCGGGCGGTGGATTCATGTGGTTGGCGATGGCGTAGACCGTCGCCGCGGGCACCACGTCGTCGCGTTGCGCCACGCCGATGAGCGTGGGGCACTCGATGCGGTCGGCGACGTTGAGGGTGTCGAAGTAGCGCAGGGTCGCCGTCGCCGCCGCTTCCAGGCGGGGGTTTCGCGCGAGGTGGTCGTTGACCTCCTGTCCCGACCCGCGCGTCACGAGTTGCCGCCGCCCGTCGAGCCAGCCGAAGGTAGGCAACGCCACCGCCAGGTAGTCGGCGCGCGCGGTGAGGCCCTGGGTCAGGAATGCCAGCGCGCCGCCGTAGCTCCGTCCGTGGAAGACCACGCCGCCGCCGCCGGCGCCCAGACGTTGCGCCACCTCGACGGCGCGCACGTAGTCGCAGACGGCGCCCCGCAGGATGGAGGTGCGCGGATCGGTCAGGCCGGTCAGGATGTAGCCGCGGGGGTCGACCTGGCAGGCGGATCGGGACAGTCCGAAGCCGCGCACGTCGAAGCAGAACAGATCGGCGCCGCAGGCCGCCGTGTGCCTGGCCTCCAGCACCGGATTACACTGCCCGTTGTAGCCGTGCGTGGTGACGACCAGCGGCCGCAGGACGGGTGAGTCCGCCGGCGCGGCGCCGGCGTCCTCGTCCAGCGTGATCAGGAATCCCTGAATGTCGCAGCCGTTCAGCGACGCGAAGCGCACCGGGACGATGCGGGCTCCTTCCGGCGAGGTGACGGCCAGGCCGGGCCGCGGATTCGGCGGGACGGTGGCGAGCGAGACCAGCGTATCCCGCCAGAACGGGAAGAAGCCGTCGGGTCTGGTCAGCGGCGGGCGGGTGGCCCGGATCGCGGGAGCATCGTAGCCGCTCATGAACGTGACGAAAGTGACGAACGCGACACGAGAGTGTATCGCTTCCATCCGCGAGCGTTCGTCGTGGCTCGACGCGGACCGTGACCTGCCGTGGGACCGCCTGGCCGCGCTGGCCGAGGAGCGGCGCTTCGACCCCGACGGCGTCATCACGCGGCAGTTCGCCCCGGCGACGCACCTGTTTCTGGTGGCCGAGGGGGCGGTCCGGTTCCAGCTCCGCCTCGAGGAGGGTAACGAGGACCTGGACGTCGGCGAGCGTTCGAGCCCGTGGACGGCGGTCGGCTGGTCCGGATTCCGCGACCTGCGGCGTTACGCCACCACGGTGGTCTGTACTCGCGCGTGCCGCACGCTGCGGTTCGAGCACACCGCGCTGGCCGCACTCTTCGAGGAGCAGCCGCGGCTGGGCGTCGTCTTCCTCGAGTCGATCCTCCGCCAGTGCTTCGAGCGTCTCGCCGACATGCGGGCGCGGCTGACCGCCTACTCGCAGACGCCGGTGAACTTCGGGCGGTCCTTGCAGGACGAGGGGGAGGAGGAGACCTACAACCGCGCGCCTCCGCCGCTGATCGAGCTGCTGAGGCGGTCGTCCTTCTTCGCGCCGCTCGAAGAGGACGGGTTGCGCCTGTTCGCGGGGGCGGTCGAGAGCCGCTACTTCTGCCGCGGCGAACCGATCGTCGAGCAGGGGAGTCCCGAAGCCGGCCTGTGGTTGCTGGCCACCGGCCGCATTGCGCTGAACTACAGCCCTCCCTCGACGGGCGAGGCGTTCGCGCTGCGGACCATCTCCGAGCCCGGCTCCGTCGTGGCGATAGCGGGACTGCCGGGGGTGGATGCGCACGGCGCCTCGATCGTGGCGACGCGCGACTGCACCGTATATCGCATCGACACCGGGCGGTTGGAGCCTGTCCTGCGGGAGGACCCGGGGCTGGCCCTGGCCCTGGCCCGCCGCGTCCTGTGGCTGGTCTCCATGCACCTTCGCGCCGCGCGCGCACTGTTCATCTCGCGCCGTTTCGAGAAGGAACGGCTGGCCGTCGCCAATCTGCTGGAGCAGAGCTGCACGCAGTTGAGCGTCCATTCCCCGCTGCATACCGTGCCGCACCTGCTCGGAAGCCAGCTCACGGTGGGCGAGGCCTTCGCGATCATCGAGCGCATGGAGGGTGGCGGCGACCCGCTCGAGCGCAGCCTGGCGGAGCTGTGCCAGGAGATGCTCCGCCACGTGAGGCGCGAGCACGAATTCTTCGAGGCGCTCCGCCGCGTCTACCACGCCGTCGTGACGGCGCCCGAGCAGATGCCGGCCCGCGACGTGCGCAAGCTGTGCGCGCGGGGGTTCCAGCAGGCGTTCCGCCGCATGCGCTACGTCGTCGAGGGCGAAGAGCACCTGCCGCCGGCGCCGGGCCAGATCTTCATCTTCAACCACCTGAAGAACCACGAGCACAACACGCTGCCCAACAACTTCCAGCTCACGCTCGACTCGCACTTCGTGAGCGCGATGATCCTCGACCGGCGCTACGGCGACGGCGGCATCCGGGTGGTCCGGCACAGCCGCGGCTCGGAGTACGGCCACCAGGCGTACTACGACCGGTTGGGGCATATCGCCGTCTACACGCACGAATCCGACCGGATCGAGGAGACGCCGGAGGAGCGCCGGAGCCGGCAGGACGAGTTCTTCGAGACCGCGGGCCGGTACCTGAAGGCGGGAACGAACCTGATCCTCAGCCCGGAGGGGACGAGCTACTGGACGGAGGACTCGCCCGGCCCGTTCAAGCCGGGGGCCTTCCGGCTCGCCGCCAGCGTCGATCCCGAGCCGTGGATCGTCCCCATCGCCGTCGCCCACTTCGACCGCCGGATCCACTCGACGGCCTGCGCGGCGGTGATCAAGCCGCCCTTCAGGGTGTCGGACGTGCTTCCCGATCCGCGCGACCGGGAGCGGGTGCGGGCGTTCCTCGTCGACCTGCGCAAGACCTACCACGGCTGGGTCGAAGAGGCCCGGCGGCTCGCCGGCGCAGCGGCCCGGTCGTGACGCCCGACCGCCGTCGCATGACGGTGTCAACCTTATTCTGGATCGTTGACTACAACTTGTTGGATTCGGATGTGCCAACACGATGTTCATGGCACGCACGTGCGTACGGCAAGTATCTGTGTATAGGGGACTTGCCAGCATTGTGACGGCTTGCGCGGGTCGCCGTCGAGTGGCATCTTCCTTGCTCTTACTCAATGCGGTAGCGGGCCGGCGCGAGCGACGATGTCGGGGATGCGGGACACCGTTGCGCCCGGTCTGCGTAGCAGGCGGGTCGGACTCGGCCGCGCCGCCATGAGGGGCCGGTGCGGTCCACGTCTTCGCCCCCGGGATTCGTCGCTTCCGCGTCGAGGAGGGAAAGATGAGACGTAGACTCACGGTCGTCGCTGCGGCGCTCGCCCTGTCCGTGGGAGCCAGTACGGTGATGGCCCAGACCATCACGGGGCAGGTCACCGACAACACCGGCGGCATCCTGCCCGGTGTAACCGTCGAGGCGGCGAGCCCGGCGCTCATCGAAGGGAGCCGCATCGCGTTCACCGACGGGGCGGGCCGGTACACGCTGATCGACCTGCGCCCGGGCGTCTACACGCTGACGTTCAGCCTGCCCGGCTTCTCGACCGTCATCGTCGAGGGGCAGGACCTGCCCGCGGACTTCACGGCCACCGTCAACGCCGAGTTGTCGGTGGGCGCTCTCGAGGAGACGGTCACCGTTTCCGGCCAGGCGCCGCTGGTCGACGTCCAGTCGACGGCGCGGGCAGAGGTGCTCGACCGCGAGATTCTCGACGCCATCCCGACCGGCAACACGCTGCAGTCGACCGCGCAGCTCATCACCGGCATCAAGATGAACCGCCCGGAGGTGGGGCTGACCACTGCGGCGCAGCAGACCTACATGTCGGTGCACGGGATGAGCCCGTCGCAGGTGACCATCCAGGTCGACGGCCAGAACATGAACAGCATCGGCGGGGACGGCGCCGTCCAGAGCTACCACAATCACTTGGCCAACCAGGAGATGGTGTACGAGACCAGCGGGATGAGCGCCGAGACATCGGGCGGCGGCGTCCGCATCAACATGGTCCCGCGCGAAGGGGGCAACCAGCAGAGCGGCCAGCTCTGGTTCGGCGGCAGCCACGACCGCCTGCAGCGCGACGGTCTCGAGAGCCTCTCGCAGGAGGTGCAGAACCGCGGCGTGACCTCCACCGAGGGCATCTCGATGATGTACGACATGAACCTCGTGCACGGGGGCCCCATCGTCCGCGACCGGTTCTGGTACTTCGGCAGCGTCCGCAACTTCCAGATCGACAAGAAGGTTACGAACAGCTTCTGGCGCTTCGACCCGAACGGGTCGGTCCCGAACAACTGGTACTTCGCCGCCCCGCGCTGGTTCGACCCCGATCCGCAGAAGCTGGACGGGACGAACGGCACCGAGCGCATCCCGGGCATCGACGAGAACACCATCTCGAGCGGCCTGCTCCGGCTGACCTACCAGGCGAGTCAGAACAACAAGTTCTCGGCGCACATCGACCGGGTCTTCAAGGAGCGCTACGCCAACCACGGCTCGAACGACGACATCGCCACGGCCGGCCGCTGGCAGGGTTCGCCCATCTACTACACGGGCAGCGCCAAGTGGACCTCGACGCTCAGCAGCCGCCTGCTGCTCGAGGCGGGCTACTCGACCAACGTCGAGAACTGGAACCAGCAGGACCCGCCCGGCGGCGTCAACGCCCTCGGCCGGGATCTGACCCAGGAGCGGGCGGCAGGCTGGCTGCCGTGCCACGCGACCCCCTGCTTCGACAACTACGGGCACGCTGCCCAGCTCAGCGGGACTGACGAGTTCAACCCCACCATCGATCCCTGGTACGGGCTGGTCCTGCGGCACGACCAGTCGACCGGGTTCCGCGACCGGTACCACTGGGGCCGCGAGACCTGGCGCGTTGAGCGGTTCAACTACAACATCGGCCTGTCGTACGTCACCGGCTCGCACAACATCAAGGTGGGCACCAACAACAGTTGGGGTCCGTACGAGGCGTACCGCACCGGGAACGGCGACCTGGAGCGGCAGATGTACCGCAACGGCATCCCCGAGTTCGCCCGCGTGTCGAACCGGCCGGTCATCTCCGGCATCGACTACGCCCGCGACATGGGCATCTTCGCGCAGGACACGTGGACCATCGATCGGCTCACGCTGAACCTCGGCCTGCGGTGGGAGCAGATGATCGCCCATACCTACGAGGCGGGGCCGAACGTCGCCGCCGGCCCACGCTCCACGATCACGCAGGCCGGGCGGTTCGTCGCCGCGCAGACGTTCGCGTCGCGGCGGAACCTTCCCAACTGGAAGGACTTCGCACCGCGACTGGGCCTGTCGTACGATGTCTTCGGCGATGCCTCGACGGCGCTGAAGGTATCGTGGGGCCGGTACAACGCCGCCAACACGTTCACTTACGCCCAGTGGTTCAACCCCGTGTCGTACCAGCGCGAGAACCGCAACTGGCTGGACTGCGCCAGTCTCGACGGCCGGGCCTGCCTGACGCAGACCGAACTGATGGCGATGGGCCACGACCCGGCGATCGCGTTCGGCGCCAGCACCGCCCACGCGCACACGGTCGGCGTGGAGGGCACGGTCTGGAACGGCGGCACCAACGGCGACGGCTTCGCGCAGGACTGGGAGATCGGTCCGCCCCTGCGGGCCGACTTCGGCGGCCTCGCGTCGACTCCGGTCGAGCATCCCGACGGCGTGGAGCGCAACTGGGTGAGCGTGCTGAACGTCGGCGTCCAGCGCGAGCTGTTCGAGGGCTTCTCGGCCAGCTTCAACTGGTACCGCCGCGACACCTACGACAGCGTCCTGCGGGTGAACCGCGCGCTCGGGTTCGGCGACTTCACCGGGTTCCTGATGGACAACCCGTGCGCGACGGACGCCAACCGCGGGTTCCTCTCGTGCAACCAGAGCGGCGGCCTCGTGCCGGCCCAGATCAGCGTGTTCAACCTGAACCCCGAGGCAGCGGGCATCCGGGACGACTGGGTGGTGCAGAACACGCCGACCGGGGACAACTTCTCGGAGGTCTACAACGGGTTCGAGACCAGCTTCAACGCGCGCCTGCCCAACGGGAGCACGCTCTTCGGCGGCTGGGTGATGGAGCGGAACATCTTCGTCCGCTGCGACATTCCCCACGATCCGAACCGCCTGATGTTCTGTGATCCGCGGGGCCGGACCGACATGGTCGGCGGCGTGCCGATCACCCAGCCGGCCTACAGCATCCCGTTCCTCCAGGAGTTCAAGATCTCGGGGAACTTCCCGCTGCCCGGCGGCTTCTGGATCAGCGGGTCGGCGCAGTTCTACCCGGCCCAGGAGGCGGTGGCGGGCGGCTCGCAGGACCAGTGGGGCGGCACGCACCGCGGCGGCGAGTTGTCCGGCGCACGCCCGTACGCCGGCAACATCAACTACAACGTCTCGCGCGACGACGTGATGAACAACCTCGGCATCGCGCGGACCGAGGGCATCAGCGTCCCGCTGCTGCCGGCCGGGCAGCTCTTCTACGACCGGCTGACGCAGGTCGACCTCTCGGTCCGGCGCACCTTCACCTTGGGGAACGGGATGCGGGTGGACCTGCAGGCCGACCTGTTCAACATCGTCAACTACCAGCCGATCCTGAACGGCACCAATACCTACGGCGGCTCGCTCGGCCGGGCGAGCTCGACCATTCAGGGACGGTTCGTGCAGTTCGCGACGAACATCCACTGGTAGTCTCGCCGTGGGGCGCGCGATCCAACCGGATCTTGGATCGCGCGCCCAATTCCTTGGATGGCGGGCGCGCGTTCCGCACGGGTCGCTTCCCACCGTAACTTCTTCTGAACGTGGGGCTTGCGGGAACTGGTGCCGTGCCCGGCCCACGCGTGGCGGGCGGCACGGAACTTGCGCATTACATGTGCTTGACATCCGTGCCGCGACGGTGTTGACTGCCCGGCGACGGATGCAGGTCGAGGCCATGGCGGACCTCGGCTCCATGGTTCGTCGCATCCGCGTTCGAGGAGGACTTCTGTATGAGACGTTCATGTACGGCAGTCGTTGCGCTGGCGGCTCTGGCGCTGGCGCCCGGCGTGGCGCTGGCCCAGACCAACAGCGCCTTGACCGGGGAGGTTACCGACAACACCGGCGGCATCCTGCCCGGCGTCACCGTCGAGGCGTCGAGCCCGGTGCTCATCGAAGGGAGCCGCGTCGCCATCACGGACGGCGCGGGGCGCTACACCCTGGTCGACCTGCGTCCCGGCGTCTACAACCTGACCTTCACGCTGCCCGGCTTCTCGGTCGTCGTGGTCGAGAACCAGGAGCTGCCGGCCGGGTTCACGGCCACCGTCAATGCGGAGCTGTCGGTCGGCGCCCTCGAGGAGACGGTCACCGTCTCGGGCGAGGCGCCGGTGGTCGACGTGCAGTCGACCCGCCGCGTGGAGGTGCTCGACACCGAGGTGCTCGACGCCATCCCGACCGGCCGCAACATGCAGTCGACCGCGCAGTTGATCGTCGGCATCAAGCTGAACCGGCCCGAGGTCGGCTTGTCGACCTCCGCGCAGCAGACGGTCATGATGACTCACGGCATGAGCTGGCGGCAGGTCAGCGTGGCGGTGGACGGACAGCTCGTCAACGGCACGGACCGCGACGGCGGCATCCAGAACTACCACAACGAGCTGTCCACCCAGGAGATGACCTACGAGACGAGCGGCATGACCGCCGAGACCTCGGGGGGCGGGGTCCGCATCAACATGATTCCGCGCGAGGGCGGGAACACCTTCAGCGGGCAGTTCTACACCGGCTACTCCAGCAATGCGCTGGCCGCGGACCACACCGTCGTGCCCGACGACAAGCGGCTGTCCCCGGACGGTACGGTCCGTGCGCGGTCGTCCGAGGGCAACGAGCTGTTCTGGGACCTGAACGCCGCCTACGGCGGCCCGATCGTCCGCGACAAGTTCTGGTTCTTCATGAGCACCCGCCGCTGGCAGGTGGACAAGCCGATCACCGGCAGCTTCTACCGCAACCGCGACGGCACGTGGCCGCGCTACTTCGATCCCGACCCGGTGAAGCTCGACGGCCAGGACGGCCGCGATCTGCTGTCCGGCATCGACGCGAACACCATCACTAGCGGCCTCCTGCGGCTGACCTACCAGGCGAACGCGTCGAACAAGTTCTCCGGCTACATGGACCGGATCTTCAAGGACCGCTTCCGCCCGCACGGAGCGGGCGACGACCCGGCCACGGCGCCGAACCACCAGGGTTCGCCCATCTACTACACGGGCGCGGCGAAGTGGACGTCGACCATCAGCAGCCGGCTGCTGCTGGAGGCGGGCTACTCGTCGAACGTCGAGAACTGGAGCTACGAGGAGCGCCAGGACTCCCCGCCGTTCGGTCCGGCACGGCAGCTCCGGCAGCCGCGGCCTTCCGGGGGCGTCGCGTTCTGTGCGTCGACGCCCTGCTACCACGTCGGCAACCCGGGCGCGATCGCGATGCAGTCGGGCGCCGGGATGGACCCCTGGTACCAGATCGTCCGGCGCAACGACTCCAACAACAACTTCCGCGACCGCGGGAACTGGAGCTACGTCCACGAGACGCCGGAGCGGTTCAACTACAACGTCTCGCTGTCGTACGTCACCGGCTCGCACAACATCAAGGCCGGCGTCATGAGCAGTTGGGGGCCGCATCACCGGTCTCACGGGGTGAACGCCGACATCTGGCAGGCGGACTACCGCGACGGCGTGCCGTATCGGACACGGGTTTCCAACCTGCCGATCTGGCGCCCGATGGACTACCGCGACAACGGGTACTACGCGCAGGACACCTGGACCATCGATCGTCTGACCCTCAACCTCGGGCTCCGGTTCGAGACGATGCACGGGAGCAATCTCGCGACCAGCCGCATCCAGAACCGGTTCGTGCCCGGCTTCGAGGTGCCGGGGCGGAGCAACCTGCCGAACTGGAAGGACATCGCCCCACGGCTGGGGATGGCCTACGACCTGTTCGGCGACGCGTCGACCGCGATCAAGTTCTCGTACGGCCGCTACAACGGCTCGAACACCACGAGCTACAGCCGGCAGTTCAACGCGGTGACGCACGTGGGCGAGAACCGTAACTGGTTCGACTGCGCGCTGAGCCCGATGGACGACACGCGCTGTGCGACCCAGCAGGAGCTGATGGCGATGGGCTTCGACCCGGCGATCGCCTTCGGAACCAGAACCGGCGACTACATGGTCGGTGCGGCCGGTACGACGGGGCACGGCCAGCACGGCGGCACCAACGGCGACGACTACGTGCAGGACTGGGAGATCGGCTTCCCCGTGTCATCTGCCTTCGGGCAGTTGGGTGCAGTGCCGACGGAGGACCCGGACGGCGTCGAGCGGCCGTGGGTCAGCCTGATGAACTTCGGCATCGAGCGCGAGGTGATTACCGGGCTGTCGGTCAACTTCAACTGGTACCGGCGCGACACGTTCGATCCGATCATCCAGTACGGCCGCGGCGTGACCCACGCCGACTGGACCGCGCTGGAGTTCCCCAACCCGTGCGCGGTCACCGGCAACGCCCCGAGCGGCTTCCCCTGCTCGTCGCGCGGCATCTCGGCGCCGTCGACGCTCGCCATCTACAACTTGAACCCCGACGCGCGCGGCCTCGTCGGCACGGACCGGTTCATGCGCAACTCGAGCATGAACAAGGACGTCTACAACGGCTTCGAGGCCGGGTTCAACGGGCGGCTGCCGAACGGCACCACCATCTTCGGCGGCTGGTCGATGGAACGCAACATCATGACCCGCTGCGACCAGCCGGAGAATCCGAACCGGCTGCTCTTCTGCAACGCCGGTGACTACAACATCCCGTGGCTGCACGACTTCAAGATCTCCGGCACGGTGCCGCTGCCCGGCGGCCTGACGCTCAGCGGGTCGGCGCAGTTCTATCCCGCCCACGAGGTGACCGCCGGCGGGTCCACCGGCAACTTCGGCGGCACCAACCAAGGCGGGTCGACGTTCGACGACCTGCACTCGTACGTCGGCAACCTGCGGTACAACACGAGCGTCGCCGACTTCGAGGCCCTCGGCGTGACCCGAACTCAGGGTCTGACGATCCCGCTGATGCCGCCCGGCGCGCTCTTCGCCGACCGGCTGACGCAGATCGACATCTCGGTCCGCAAGACGTTCACGCTGCCGAACGGGATGCGTTGGGACATCCAGGGCGACATCTACAACCTGCCCAACTACTTCCCGATCATCCAGATGAACTCGACCTACGGCAGCGGGTTCGGCGACGCGACACGGACGATCAACCGCCGCTTCCTGCAGCTCGCGACGCACCTGCACTGGTAGGTTGCCGAGCGGGCGTGCGCGTCGCGCGTGAAGCGTGACGCACGGATCCACGGGCCGGGGAGCGAGGACGCTTCCCGGCCCGTTCTTCGTACGGGCGGCCGGCTCGTCAACCGTTCCGGCCGATGGTCGGATGTGGCCGATGGGGCGTGAATTCTGGCGGGTGTGTCAACCGAAGAACGTCTTGACGACGAGACTCGCGACGCCGGCGAGGACCAGGGCCGGCATCACCTCGAGACGAGTCAGCCGGCTGCGGAAGCTGGCCATTTTCCGTGGACTCCGTCAGCCGAGGAATCGGAGGATGCCGACCACCGCGCCGACGATGGCGCCCGCCTGAATCAGCATGGCGCGGTAGATGCGCGCCTCCATCGCGGCGAGCTCCGCGCTGGTGGCGTAGTCGGCGCCTTCGTGCTCTGCCGCCTGCCGAATGGCGTCCGTGATGGCGTCCACCTGCGCCGGCGTCAGGTCGGCGCTGGCCAGTGAACGGGCAATCGCGTGGGTGTCGAACATGCGATTGATCTCATCGAGCCGCCGGCTGCCGACCCTCCCACCAGTGTACGTCTCGGCTATGATGGCGTGTCAAGATTCGTGAGCACCATCCACGGTTCCTCCTTGCTCGTCGTGCTCCGTCCGGTTTTCCTGCTCTTCCTGTTCGCCGGGTGCGCGGCGGAGTCCGGGGGGATTGCGGGCACGGACGACCGGACGCCGGCATCGGGAATCGCCGAGCTTCCGGCCGGCGAATGGTTCACCGACGAGGCGGCGGCGTCCGGGCTCGACTTCATCCATTTCAACGGCGCCACGGGCCGTTTTCACTACCCGGAGCTCGTCCCGCCCGGTGTTGGCCTCTTCGACTACGACAACGACGGCGATCTGGACGCCTATCTGGTCCAGGGGCGGATGCTGGACGCGGACGTGAAGCCGGATGAAGCCCTGATCCCGCCGACCGGTTCCGGACCGCTCTCGGGTCGACTGTATCGCAACGACCTGGAGGTCGGGCCCGACGGCGCGCGGCGGCTGCGCTTTGCGGACGTCACCGCGGACAGCGGCATCGAGGCGGACGGCTACGGGCTCGGCGTGGCGGCGGGGGACGTGAACAACGACGGCTGGACGGACCTCTTCCTGACCAACTACGGCCCCGACGCGCTATACGTGAACCGTGGCGACGGCACGTTTGGAGAGGCGGCGGCCGAGTGGGGCATAGGCCCGGCCGCGGGGTTTGGCGTCTCTGCCGCCTTCGTCGACTACGACCGCGACGGCTGGCTCGATCTCTACGTCGGCCACAACGTCGACTACACGCTCGAGAGCGGCATCGAGTGCGGCACGCTCGCCGACGCCCGCGACTACTGTCCGCCCGAGACGTACGGCGGAACGCCCGACCACCTGTACCGCAACACTGGGGAGGGGCGCTTCGTCGACGTGAGCGAGACGGCGCTCGTCGGCGGCCGTTTCGGGCCGGCGCTGGGCGTCTCCACCGCCGACTTCGACGGCGACGGGTGGATCGACATTTACGTCGCCAACGACGGCACCGAGAACCTGCTCTGGATCAACCAGCGCGACGGCACGTTCCGCGACACCGGCCTGCTCTCCGGCGCGGCCCTCAGCGAGATGGGCATGACCGAGGCGAGCATGGGGGTGGACGCCGGCGACTTCGACAACGACGGCGACGAGGACCTGTTCATGACCCACCTGAACGGCCAGGGGAACAACCTGTACGTCAACGACGGGTCGGGCACGTTCGAGGACCGGAGCACCGGCTCGGGGCTCGGCGCCGGCAGCCTCGCCTACACCGGGTGGGGGACCACCTGGTTCGACTTCGACAACGACGGCCGGCTGGACCTGCTGGTGGTCAACGGCACGATCACCGCGCTCCCGGGGCGTCCCGCGGGGCAGTTCCCCTACGACCAGCGCAGGACGCTGTTCCGCAACCTGGGCGCTGGCCGGTTCGCGGACGTGACCGAGCAGGCGGGAGCTGCCTTTGCGCTGTCGGAGACGGGACGGGGCGCGGCGTTCGGGGACGTCGACAACGACGGCGACGTCGACGTGCTGGTGGGGAACGACGCCGGTCCGGCGCGGCTGCTGATCAACCACGTGGGAGAGCGCCGCCGCTGGCTCGGGCTGCGGCTCGCCGGCGTCGGCGGGCGCGACATGCTTGGGGCGCGGGTGGCGGTGGTTCGCGACGGCGAACCGACGCTCTGGCGCCGGGCTCGATCGGATGGAAGCTACGCATCCGCGAACGATCCGCGGGTGCTCGTCGGGCTCGGCGATTCGGACGCGCGGCCGACGGTCCGGGTGCAGTGGCCGGACGGGACGATGGAAGAGTGGCGCGACGTCGAGGTCGACCGCTGGATGACGGTCCGCGCGGGGGAGGGCGCCGGCGCGCGGTCCGACCCGTGACCCGCTCCAGCGAGTAGCGTCTCGCCACGCGGGCGCCTCGCTGCTCTCGGTGCCACGCGGCGTTTCGCCACGGGCTGCTAGGAGTTTCTCCTGCGCCGGGGAAGCCCCGCCCTGGCCGGAACGGTACGGTGACGTTCCGCCAACGACAGCACTCTCGAATCGGCCGCCGCCCAAAGGCCCGGCGGGGTCTGGACGCCGCCGGCCGCCGGCGGGAACCCGCCTGCGTCCAGGTCCTCGACGGACGAAGGCTCCTCGACGGCGGGCGGCAGCAAGCGACGGCCTTCCGGCATCTGCCGGGGACTGCACATCACGTCGAGCAGTCCCAGCGACACCTCCAGATCCAGCCCGTCCTCCTCGGGTTCCCGTTCGGCCCACACGGCGAACCGATACTCGCGCTGATCCCTGTACGCCGCGTCCTTGAGGAAGACGAGCAGCAACTTCAGCTCCAGGTCCGAAGACGCCCGCTCCAGCCGGCCGTGAGGATCGTTGGCGTAGACCACCGGGCCGTGATAGACCCTCTGGCTCCGGTGCGCCGCACAGAGCGCGTGGCCGTCGATTGTGTTCCGCAGCAGCACGGCCCGGCCCCGCGGGCCGGCCTGCTCGGCTGTAATGCACCCGAGCGCCTGCGCGAAAGCCCGCGGTCGGCGGATGGGCGACAGGGCGTCGTAGCCAGCCGGCATCGACGCCCGCCACGCGGCCAGTTCCGCGGCCGTCTCCGGCTCGATGAAGGCGCAGTAGACCCAGCCGTTCGTGCCGTAGCGGGCCTCGTCACCGCTGATGTGTCCTTCGCCCCGTCCGAGGAAGCAACTCGGTTTCGAGATGCGGATGGTCTCGCAGCCCGGAATCGCGTGGCGCTTGGACGACGCCTTCTGCAGAGCCAGGATCGGATGGTGCTCTTCCGGGTCGCGCAAATCCACGTAGGCGCAGGAAATCAGATTCCCCGCGTCATCAACCTGATGGCCGTCCGCCCGGTACTCCACGCAACTCATGCCCGTTTGCGGTAGCGCCGCGTTCCGCGGTCGGCATGCATCATCAGCGAGACAGAACCGCGATCCATGCGTCGTGCTCAGGCTCCGGCGCGAGAGGCCGGCGTCGACGGATTCCCGGACGCTCTCCCCGGCCGCATTGCCAGTCGGTGGTGCAGCAACCGCCCAATGGCAGAACCATAGACGATAAACAGTCATTTGTGAGTGATCAATATGGCTATTTTGGTTATAATTGGGTTCCTCTAGCCGTCGCAAACTGCCGCGGCCATCCACGCCGGTCTTAGCAACGTCCGAGGAAAGCAGGCAATGAAGCAGGGGCGCGAAGACGAACAGCGAAAGCGGATCGAGGCGATAGAGGAGCGCTTCTCACGGTTGAGCGCGGCCGTCCTGCGCATCAGCGCGAGCCTGGACCTCGACACCGTGCTGCAGGAGATCGTCGACAGCGCCCGCGCCCTGACCGGCGCCCGTTACGGGATCATCACCACCGTCGACGAGGCGGGCAGCCCGCAGGACACCGTCATGTCCGGCTTTACCCCCGAGGAGCAGCAGGAGCTGACCAACTGGCCCGACGGGTTACGGCTCTTCGCGCACTTCCAGGCACTCGACGCGCCGCTGCGCCTCGACGACCTGCCCGCCTACGTGCGCACGCTGGGCCTGTCGCCGGACCTGATGCGCTTGAAGACCCTGCAAGGCACGCCGATGCGTCACCGGGGCGTGCCCGTCGGCGCCTTCTTCCTCGCCGAGAAGGAGGGTGGGCACAAGTTCACGAGCGAGGACGAGGGTGTCCTGGTGCTGTTCGGGTCGCAGGCGGCGACGGCCATCGCCAACGCCCGCACCTACCGCGACGAGCGGCGCGCACGGGCCGACCTGGAGACCCTGATCGAGATCTCTCCGGTAGGCGTTGTCGTCTTCGACGCCCGGACCGGCAATCCGGTGTCGTTCAATCGGGAGGCGAGGCGGATCGTCGACCACCTGCGCACGCCGGGACAGCCCCCGGAGACGTTGCTGGAGGTGGTCAAGACCCGGCGCGCCGACGGACGCGAGGTCTCTCTCGCCGAGTTCCCGATGGTCCAGCAGTTGAGCAACGCCGAGACGGTGCGCGCCGAGGAGATCGTGCTCTCGGTCCCCGACGGCCGCAGCATCAAGACGCTCGTCAACGCGACGCCGATACACGCCCCCGGCGGCGAGGTCGAGTCGATGGTAGTCACCATGCAGGATCTGGCGCCGTTGGAGGAGCTCGAGCGGCTGCGTGCCGATTTCCTGGGCATGGTGAGCCACGAACTGCGGACGCCGCTGATCTCGATCAAGGGTTCGACGGCCACCGTGCTGGGCGCCTCGCCGGCCCCGAACCGTGGCGAGTTGATGCAGTTCTTCCGGGTTATCGACCAGCATGCCGATTACATGCGCAGCCTGATCGCCGACCTGCTCGACCAGGGGCACATCGACGCGGGCACGCTGTTGGTCTCGCCCGAGCCGGCGGCGCTCGCCGGCCTGGTCGACCAGGCGCGGAGCACCTTCCTCAGCGGCGGCGGCCGGCACACCCTGCGCATCGACCTGCCGCCCGAGTTGCCGCCGGTGATGGCCGACCCCGAGCGTATCGTCCAGGTCTTGAACAACCTGTTCTCCAACGCCGCGAGGCACTCTCCCGAAACCTCCCCGATCCGCGTGGCCGCAGCGCGGGACGGCGTTCACGTTGCGGTCTCGGTATCCGACCAGGGCAGCGGCGTCGCGTCCGACAAGCTGCCGCTCCTGTTCCAGAAGCACGCCCACGCAGCCGGCGACGATCGCGGCGCGGGCTTCGGCCTCGGCCTTGCCATCTGCAAGGGGCTCGTCGAGGCGCACGGCGGCCGCATCTGGGCCGAGAGCGGGGGCGCCGGCCGGGGCACGCGCATCACCTTCACGGTGCCGGTGGCCGAAGATTCGGGCAGCGCCAGAGCGGCTCGCGTTGCGGCGGAGCCCGGATCCTCACCGGAAGGCCGCGAGAAGACGCGCATCCTCGTGGTGGACGACGACCCGCAGACGCTGCGGGACGTCTGCGAAGCGCTTGTCCCGGCCGGCTACGCGCCGATCGCGACGGGCGACCCCGAAGAGGTACGGGGTCTCGTCAAGGCGCACAGGCCCCAACTGGTCCTGCTGGATCTGGTGCTGCCGGGGACCGACGGCATCGAGTTGATGCGGCGCGTGCCCGAGTTGGCGGACCGGCCGGTCATCTTCATCTCCGCCTTCGGCCGGGACGAGACCGTTGCCAAAGCGCTGGATTCGGGAGCTGCGGACTATGTCGTCAAGCCCTTCTCGGCGACGGAGCTGACGGCGAGGGTGCGGGCGGCCCTGCGCCGGCGGGCCGAGCCCGAGCCCTTCGTCCTGGGGAAGCTGGTAATCCGCTACGACCTGCGCCGGGTCACCGTGGCCGGCCGGCCGGTGGACTTGACGGTCACCGAGTACGAGTTGCTCCGTGTGCTTTCGCTCGACGCCGGACGGGTGGTGACCTACGGCTCGCTGTTTCGCCAAGCCTGGAGCGGGCGGGAGCGCAGCTCCGGCGTCCCCAAGCTGGTGCGCGCCGTCGTCAAGAGGCTCCGCGACAAGCTGGGCGACGACGCAACGCGACCCGCGTACATCCTGAACGAGCGCGGCGTCGGCTACCGCATGCCGGGACCGGGCGACCCGCCGGCCCACTCCGATTCGGGTCGCAGCCACCCGGCTGGCGAACGGCCTCCGGATGCGCGCTGAAGACGCAAGCTTGCGTCTGATGCAAGGTGTCACTGTCCCCGGCCGAACACAGGGCGACGGTGACGTCGTGGGTGAGGCTCCGAACACGTCGCTCGCACCGCGGGATCCGTCCGCGGGTCCGCGGAGGGCTAGAATAGTCCGCTACGGTCAAATTGCGAATTGTGCACGGAAATGTACACGGTTCCTGGAGACAGTTCCGTAAACGCATGAAACCAAAAGGGTTGGCCTTCAGCCCAGGGTTTCGCCACCGACTCCTGGCTTGCGTACTGTTGGTGCCGGCGGGGGGATGCGGCGTTTCCGACGACACGGCGCCGGCCGCGTCGCTGGAATTGTCCCCCGCGCCCGGAGTTCCTTCCTGCGGGACGGAGCTCTCCGACCTCGAGCGCCTCGGCGCCTCGGTGCAATCGCAGATTCGCGATCGGCAGGCGGCCGTCGGCGCCGTCGCCGCGAGGTCGGACGCATCCGGTGCGCTCGGCGCGCTCGGCATGATCCTGATGGCGGCGAGCCTGCCGGAAGCCGCCGAGACCTGCCTCCGCGAGGCGGCGATGCTGGCGCCGGAGGACGTGCGGTGGCTCTACTATCTCGGGCACCTGCGCCGCGAGGCGGGCGACCTGTTCGAGGCCGCCGCGCTCTTCGACGCGGTGCTGCGTTTGCGACCCGAAGATGGTGCGGCCCTCGTCTGGCTGGGTGAGGTTCGCCTGGCGCAGGGCCGTCCGGTTTCGGCCCGACCCTACTTCGAGCAGGCGCTCGCGTTACGGCCCGACTCGCTCGCAGCGCGCTACGGACTCGGCCGCGCGGCGTTGCTGGCCGAGGACTACCAGCGGGCGGTGGACGTGCTGGAGGAGGTTCTGGCGCGCGCGCCCGCCGCCGCGGCGGCTCACTATCCCCTCGGCATGGCCTACCGCGCCCTCGGTGACGAAGCGAGGGCCGCGGCGCACCTGCGTCGGCGGCAGAGCACCGCGCTGCGGCCCGCCGATCCGCTGATGGCCGAGGTGGATGCGCTGATCGAGAGCGCGCGCGCCTACGAGGCGCGCGGCAACGAAGCCCTGGACCGGGAAGAGTGGGGCACGGCGGCGGACCTGTTCCGCCGGGGACTGGAGCTGGACCCGGACAACCCGGCGCTCCGGCACCGTCTGGGCACCGCCCTCTTCGTGATGGGCGATGCCGAGGGCGCACTGGCCGAGTTCGAGCGGGTGCTGCGCGAGTCGCCGAACTTTCCCGCCGTGCACTACAGCGTCGGGCTGCTGCAGCAGGGGGAGGGACGCGACCGCGAGGCGATCGAACGGTTCGAGTCGGCGCTCCGCTACCAGCCCAACGACAACGAGGTGCGCGTGCGGCTGGCCGTCAGCCTGCGACGGGCCGGCGACCCGGCGGCGGCCCTCGAGCAGTACCGTACCGTGCTGCGCATGGACCCCGACGTGGCGGAAGCGCGCTTCGGCGCGGCCATGGCGCTGGTGCAGCTCCGGCGCTACCGCGAGGCGCGTGACCGTCTGGACGCGGGGATCGAGGCCTTCCCCGGTGCGTCGATCTTTCCGCACGCGCTGGCCCGGCTGCTGGCTGCCGCGCCCGACGCCGAGGTCCGGGACGGCCCGCGCGCGATGCGGCTCGTGGAACAGATCGCCGCCCAGGGCGAGCGAACCATCGATCTCGGCGAGACCATGGCGATGGCGATGGCCGAAGTGGGGCGCTACGGCGAAGCGGCCGCGGTGCAACGCGATCTCGTTGCCGCTGCCGAGGCGGAGGGAATGCGAGATGCCGTTCCGAGGCTGGCCGCGAATCTCCGTCTCTACGAGCAGGACAGGCCGTGTCGTACGCCGTGGCCGGCCGATGCCATCCCGTAAGGGGCGGCTCCTTGCAACAAGAGCCTCGGTCGATCTCCACGAGCCTGGCGTTCCTCTCTGGCCGGCAGGCCGAGCGAGACACACCGCAAACGCAGTAACCGGGGTCCCGACCGCCTTGACATCGAGGCGGATCCCGTAGTCGAAAGCACCGCTGACCGTTTCCCCAAGCGGATGGATCCAAGATTTCGGATCGGATCGATTGGATTTCGCGCGGTTGAGGGCCTTGCCTGTTCGCCGGGCCCTACTACCGGCAGCGCGGAGCAGTCAGTGCAGGTTCCGCTGAGACGTTGTCGGGCGCTCGAATCCGTTGAGACGATGTCCTGGGAACGCGTTTTGCACACGGCTTTGGGACCACGGCTCGTCCGGGTGGAGGCTCGGCGGCCGGTGCTAAGGCTCGCGCGCGTGGACGGTCACGGCGCGGTTTGTCGTCGCAACACGTCAGAGGAGGACCGAACCATGAGACGTTCGTTAACGGCCGTCGCTGCGCTGGCCGCCCTGGCTGTCGTGCCAGCTCTGGCGCACGCGCAGGCCACGAGCCAGTTCACCGGGGTGGTGACCGACAACACGGGCGGCATCCTGCCCGGCGTCACCGTCGAGGCGTCGAGTCCGGCGCTCATCGAGGGGAGCCGTCTCGGATTCACCGACGGCACGGGGCGCTACCTGCTGGTCGATCTGCGTCCCGGCACCTACAACATCACGTTCACGCTGCCCGGCTTCTCGACCGTGCTGGTCGAGCAGCAGGAACTGCCGGCCGGGTTCACGGCCACGGTCGACGCGGTGCTCTCGGTCGGCGCTCTCGAAGAGACGGTGACCGTCTCCGGCGAGGCGCCGGTGGTCGACGTGCAGTCGATCAGCCAGGCCGAGGTGCTCGACCGCGAGGTGCTCGACGCCATTCCGACCGGCCGCAACCTGCAGTCGACGGCGCAGTTGATTCCGGGCGTCAAGATGAACCGCCCTGAAGTGGGGCTGACGACCGCGGCGCAGCAGACCTACATGTCGGTCCACGGCATGAGCAACCGGCAGACCACGGTCACCGTCGACGGGCAGCTCGTCATGAGCTCCGGCGGCGACGGCGCGGTGCAGAACTACAACAACCAGCTCGCGGTGTCGGAGATGGTCTACGAGACGAGCGGCATCTCGGCCGAGACCCAGACCGGCGGCGTGCGCATCAGCATGATCCCGCAGGAGGGCGGGAACACGCACAGCGGCCAGAACTACTTCGGGTTCACCGAGAGCACCCTCCAGGCCGACAACCTGCACCAGCGGCTCCAGGATCGCGGTCTGACCTCGACCGAGTCGGTCGACTACGTGTACGACCTGAACGTCGCCCACGGCGGGCCGCTCATCCGCGACAAGCTGTGGTTCTACGGCAGCGGACGCCGGTTCAGCATCAACGTACCCGTGACCGACAGCTTCTACAAGAACGAGACGGGGACGGCGCCCCGCTACATGCAGGCGGAGAAGTACCCCAACGGCACCGAGGGTCTCCGGCCCGGCATCAACGACGACCGCATCACCAGCGGGCTGCTGCGCCTGACCTGGCAGATGAGCCAGAACAACAAGTTCTCGGCCTACCTGGACCGGATCATCAAGCAGCGTTTCCACGACTACGACGCGCGCGTGGACGTCGGCACCGCGTCGCGTCACCACGGCTCGCCGATCTACTACGTGGGCGCGGCCAAGTGGACGTCGACCATCAGCAGCCGGCTCCTCCTCGAGGTGGGCTACTCGACCAACGTCGAGAACTGGAGCAACGTCGACCAGGAAGCCGACGTGCCGAACGGTCCGGGCCTCGGGCTGCGGGGCGGCGCCGTCGGTCCGCACACCCAGCTCTTCGACACGAGCTGGCCGTCCTGCGTGGCCACTCCCTGCTATCCGGGGGTGGGCGGCTATCCGAGCCTCGGCAGTGCAGCGCTGATGGCGCAGCTTCCGGGCAGCGGCGTGGACGGCGGCGGCATCCATCCGTTCTACGCGAACACCCTGCGGCGGGATACGGTCAACAACTTCGCCGACCGGTACCACTGGGGCAACCGGTACGCGTACGTCGAGCGCTTCAACACCAACTCCTCGCTGTCGTACGTCACCGGGTCGCACAACCTGAAGATCGGCGTCATGAACAGTTGGGGACCGTTCCGTCTGATCGAGGACATCAACGGTTCGCTGCGGCAGCGCTACCGCGATGCGGTCCCGTTCCAGATCGGCCGCAACAACCACGCCATCGACTACTCGCTCGGGTACCAGGACATCGCGATGTACGCGCAGGACACCTGGACCATCGACCGCCTGACCCTGAACCTCGGGCTGCGGTGGGAGACGGTCAACGGCACGGTCGATCCGACGAACCGGTTGCTGCACACGCGATGGACGGTACCGGCCACCCTCCCCGGAAAGCAGAACATCCCGGACTGGACGGACATCGCGCCGCGGATCGGTCTGGCCTACGACCTGTTCGGCGACGCCTCCACGGCGCTGAAGTTCTCGTGGGGAAGATACAACGCGTCGGTCACCCACAGCCTTGCCGATCGCCTCCATACCGGCAAGGCCCAGTGGCAAAGCCTCGCGTGGTTCGACTGCGCGATGATCACGGTTCGGCACGGCAGCGAATCCAATCGCTGCGCCACGATGAGCGAGCTCGATGCGATCTCACCCGGGCTCGGGGCGGTGGCCTACGGCAATTCCGGTCTCACCGACTGGGGTGATGCGAGGGCGGCCGGATCGGTGCCGGGTCACGGCACCAACGGCGACGACTACGTGCAGGACTGGGAGGTCGGTCTCGCGAGCGCCGACTTCGGCCAGGGGACCTCGACGCCGATCCTGGATCCGAACGGACTCGATCGCCCCTGGGTCGGCTTGACCAACATCGGGATCGAGCGCGAGCTCTGGCCGGGGCTGTCGGCGAGCTTCAACTACTACCGCCGCGACAGCTACGGCGCGCTCATCGAGGTGAACCGAGCGCTGTCGGTCAACGACTTCACACTGTTCCAGCTCGCGAACCCGTGCGCGTCGAACTCCACACCCGGCCCGGGTGGCTTCGGCTGCACGACGAACGGTTCCGCCATTCCGGCGACGTTGCCGGTCTATATCCTGAAACCCGAGGCGCAGGGCCGGACGCCCGACCGGGTCTACACGAACACCGACGCGGACACGGGCTACGGCGAGACCTACAACGGGTTCGAGAGCGGCTTCAACGCGCGCCTGCCGAACGGGACCACCCTCTTCGGCGCCTACACTTTCGAGCGCAACATCATCACCCGTTGCGATTCGCCGGACAACCCGAACCGCTGGCTCTTCTGCGATCGGTCCGGGCAGCATGCGCTGACCGGGCAGGACGTCGGGCCGTCCTACAACATGCCGTGGCTGCACGAGTTCAAGCTGTCGGGCACGGTGCCGCTGCCGGGCGACTTCCAGTTCAGCGCCACGCTGCAGTCGTACACCCCGCGCGAGCTGCTCGCTACCACCAGCTTCGCCGGCGACAGCGCGTCGGGGCTCAACGGCGGCGGCGGGTTGTGGGGCGGTCTGCTGGCGCTCGGCAACGTCGGCTACTCGGTCAAGAAGGCGGAGGTCGAGGCGGCCGGCGTGCCGTTCACGAGCAGCCCATTCATTCCGCTGATGGCGCCCGGCTCGACGTACCTCGATCGCCTGAACCAGTTCGACATCTCGTTCCGCAAGGTGTTCGAGCTGGCCGGCGGCCGGCGCCTCAACGTGCAGGCGGACGTCTACAACCTGCTCAACGGCGGCCCGATTCTCGAGGCGGTCAACGGCCACGGCGGCAGCCTCGGCCGTCCGCGCCGGACCATTCAGGGCCGGTTCCTGCAGCTTGCGACCCACCTCTACTGGTAGAGGTTCGTAGCCGATCCCGGCCGCGCGTGATGCGCGGCCGGGTCGAATTTGCGGGCCGGGAGGCGACGCTGCTTCCCGGCCCGTTTCTCTTTCGGAGGAACGGGTTTTCGGGGGACGGTACTCGTGCCTGCAGATTACCTGCCCGCCGTTCCCTTGGCTCCCTGGCCCTCCCGGCCCGCCAGCCCGTTCGGACTTCAAGAATCCGGAGTTCGGAGGCCGAGGTCCAGACCATTGGACACGTTTGCGCTCGACACCGAGGCTGCAACCATGACGGCGGGAGCGTGCGGGGGCGCTTCCAGAACCCCGAATCCGTCAACCCGGCTGGATGTTCGACGACGATCGCTGCGGGAATGCCGTTGGCGTTGCGGGCGTGCTAAAGTCTCGCGAGTTCCGGGCGTGAATGGTCGTACCGTCGCACGCCCGGCTTCGCAACCGTGCGAGTTGTTGCAGCATGTCAGAGGAGGACCGTACCATGAGACGTTCGTTACCGGCCGTCGTTGCGCTGGCGGCCCTGACACTGGCGCCGGCCGCGGCGTTCGGCCAGGCCGGCAGCCAGATTATCGGGGAGGTCACCGACAACACCGGTGGCATCCTGCCCGGCGTCACCGTCGAGGCGTCCAGCCCGGCGCTGATCGAGGGCAGCCGCGTCGCGATCTCCGACGGGGCAGGTCGATACACCATCGTCGACCTGCGACCCGGCACGTACACGGTGACATTCACACTGCCCGGTTTCTCGGTCGTCGTGGTCGAGGATCAGGATCTGCCGGCCGGCTTCGTGGCCACGGTCGATGCGGTGCTGTCGGTCGGCGCCCTCGAGGAGACGGTCACCGTCTCGGGTGAGGCGCCGGTTGTGGACGTCGCGACTACCCGCCGCGTCGAGGTGCTCGATCGCGAGGTGCTCGACGCCATCCCCACCGGCAATAACCTGCAGTCGACCGCGCAGTTGATTCCGGGCATCAAGCTCAACCGCCCCGAGGTCGGCCTGACCACCGCGGCGCAGCAGACCTACATGTCGGTCCACGGCATGAGCGTCCGCCAGACCACGGTCGCCGTCGACGGCCAGCTCGTCATGAGCTCCGGCTATGACGGGGCGAACCAGAACTACAACAACCACCTCGCGAACCAGGAGATGGTCTACGAGACGAGCGGCATCTCGGCCGAGACCTCGGCCGGGGGCGTGCGGATCAACATGATCGGCCGCGAGGGCGGCAACTCGATCACCGGGCAACAGTACCTCGGCTACAGCCAGTCCGGGCTGCAGCAGGACCAGCTCACCCAGCGGCTGCAGGATCGCGGCGCCTCGTCGCGCGAGTCGATCGACCTGATCTACGACTTCAACAACGCCCTGGGCGGCCCCATCATCCGCGACCGGTTCTGGTTCTTCGGCAGCTTCCGCCGGTTCGAGATCGACAAGCCGACGACGAACAGCTTCACTCGGAGCGACGACGGGTCGGTGCCCCGCTACTTCCTGCACTCGCGGTACGGCATCGACGCCGACGGCAGGGACTTCAACCAGAAGCTGCCCGGCGTCGACGACAACAGCGTCACCAGCGGGCTGCTGCGGCTGACCGCGCAGATTAACCAGAACAACAAGTTCACGGTGTACATGGACCGCATCATCAAGCAGCGGTTCCACAACCACGGCTCGGTGCAGGACGTCGCGACAGCGGCGCGCCACCACGGCTCGCCGCTGTATTACGTCGGCTCGGCGAAGTGGACCGCGACCGTCAGCAGCCGGCTGCTGCTCGAGGCGGGCTACTCGACCAACGTCGAGAACTGGAGCAACATCGACTCCGAGGACGACGTGCCGTTCGCGCCGGGACAGTCGCTGACGCCGGGCGGCATGCACACGCAGCCGCTGCCGGCCGGTCTCGCCACCTGCCAGTTCACGCCCTGCTATCCGGGTGTGGGCGGGTATCCCGGCCTGAACATGCAGGGGTCGATGAACCAGTACGGCTCGACCATCGATCCCTGGTACACGGTCACCAGCCGGCGCGAGAAGACCAACAGCTTCGAGGACCGCTACCACTGGGGCGACAGCCACGCCTACGTCGAGCGGTTCAACTACAACACGTCGATGTCGTACGTCACCGGGTCGCACAACGTCAAGATCGGCGTGATGAGCAGTTGGGGACCGTTCCTGGAAGACCTGAAGAAGAATGGCGCCCTGCGGCAGGAGTACCGCGACGGCATTCCGACGACGGTGCGGGTCACGAACCACCCGACGTACTTCAGGATGGGGTTCCGTGATCTCGGGACCTACATCCAGGACACGTGGACGATCGACCGGTTGACGCTGAATCTCGGCCTCCGCTGGGAGACGTTCAACTCCACCATCCGGGAGACGCCGGCGACGCTGCGGCGGTTCACCAACTGGGACACGCCGTTCGCCGAGCAGAGGAACGTGCCGAAGTGGACCGACTGGGCGCCGCGCATCGGGATGGCCTACGACCTGTTCGGCGACGCGTCGACTGCGCTGAAGCTGTCGTGGGGGCGGTACAACGCCTCGAACATCTTCAACTACGCACGCGACTTCCATCCCGGCGGCTGGCAGCACCACGAGCGCGACTGGTTCGACTGCGCGCTCAGCCCGACCACCCGCAACACCTGCGCGACGTTCTCCGAGCTCGAGGCGATCTCGCCGGGGCTTGGCGCCGTCGCCTACGGGGGGCGTGATCCCAACGTCACCTACGAGAAGGGCGTCGCGGGGTACACCGGCCACCAGCAGAACGGCGGCACCAACGGCGACGACTACGTGCAGGACTGGGAAGTCGGGCTGACCAAGGATGCGGCCTTCGGCGGTCCCATCGGCCGGCCGCGGCAGGACCCGAACGGCGTGGCCCGACCCTGGGCTTCGCTCTTCAATGCCGGAATCCAGCGCGAGCTCCTGCCGGGTCTGTCGACGAGCTTCAACTGGTACCACCGGGACAGCTACGACGGCATCATCCAGCACGACGCCAATCGGTCTCTGAACGACTACGTGCCGTTCGAGATCGCCAATCCGTGCGGTTCGGCGACGGTGGCTGGGAATGCGGTCGGGATGGCCCCCAGCGGATTCCCGTGCACGACGCGAGGTGTGAATGCCCAGACCCATCTGACGGTCTACAGCCTGACCCCGGAAGCGCAACTGCGTACCCCGGATCACGTCGTCATCAACACCTACGGCGATGACGGCTACTCCGACAGCTACAACGGGTTCGAGACCGCGTTCAACGCCCGGCTGCCCAACGGCACGAACATCTTCGGCGGCTGGACGCTGGAGCGCAACCTGCTCACCCGGTGCGACACGCGGGACGATCCCAACGAGTTGATGTTCTGCGACCCGACGGGCGCGTGGGGCCTGGATTCGTACGGCGGCTACGACGTGCCGTGGCTGAACGAGTTCAAGCTGTCGGGCACGCTGCCTCTGCCGGGCGGCTTCACCTTCAGCGGATCCCTCCAGTCGTACAATCCGCGCGAGCTCATCGTCGGCGGTGGCGGCGGCCAGAGCGCGGGCGGCCTGAACGGCGGCGGCGAGCTGGAGGGCAGCCTCACCCGTGCCGGCAACGTCCGCTGGAACGTGCCCAAGGACGACACGTACTACCCCGCGGGCATTCCCCGGACGCAGACCATCACCATCCCGTTGATGGCGCCGGGATCCGCCTTCCTCGATCGCCTGAACCAGGTCGACATTTCGATCCGGAAGGTGTTCGAGATGGCCAACGGCATGCGCTTCGACGTGCAGGCCGACGTCTACAACATCATCAACGGCGGCCCGATCATCGAGGGGACCAACTTCTTCGGCAGCTCCATGGGCAACGTCACCCGGACCGTCCAGGGACGCTTCCTGCAGTTGGCGACCAACATCCACTGGTAGGTCGAGTCGCATGACCGTGGCGCGTGTGTAGTCCACACGCGGCCGCCGATTCTGCGGGCCGGGAGGCGAGGCTGCTTCCCGGCCCGTTTTTTGTGGCCGGTAGATACTGATGCCCGAGCATGATGACCCCACGCAGGCTGCCCATCGCCGGTCTGAACACTGTCGCGGCGAGTCGCGCGGCAGAACGCGCTACCGGTTGGGCTATCCGAACCGGGAGGTCTGTCAACGGGCGTTGGCGTGATCTTCGAGGTGGTCGACGAACAGCCGCCGGAGCTCGGCCATCCCGGTTGTCAGTCGCTCGTCCGTCGCTGTGATCTGTGCCGTGAGCCGAGCTTCGCTCGCTGTGATCCGTGCCGTGAGCCGGGCTTCGCTCGCGGCAATCTGCGTAGCGAGCTCGGTCGTGAGAAAACCTCGTATGTTCCATGCCGCCGTCCAGGCCGCGCCGGCGATGGTGGCGACGATGACGGCGACGGGCCACGCGTCGCGAAGGAACTTCATTGGCGGGTACTCCATAGTCTTGCACTCGTGCGTCGTCACCGCCGTCATGATCGCACACGCGGCGACCGGGCGGCAACGGATGTATGCGCGCTGTGACGGTGAACAAGCACGATTCATGCCATCGGTGTGCGCGTTCGCCTCCGTGCTCGGAACCCGAGTCACCGTCGAGGTCAGCGTCAGCCGGGGCCGCGCGGACAGGGCGGTCCGGTTCGGCGCTCGCCTGGCGTGATCGAGGGTTCCCGTCTTCGGAGCCCTCCAGGACTCCAGCGGCGCTATACTGCCGGCAAGACACGCTCTTACCGTCGTCGGCCGCTTTGGACGTCGTCGTTCGCCTCGCGCATCGGACTGTGAGAGGAGGATGGAGATGAGACATCGCTACACGGCCTTCACCGCCCTGGCGCTTCTGGCGCTCGCGCCAGGTGCGGTTTATGCCCAGGGCACCAGCCAGTTCACCGGTGTGGTCACCGACAACACCGGCGGCATCCTGCCCGGGGTCACCGTCGAGGCGTCGAGCCCGGCGCTCATCGAGGGGAGCCGCATCGGCATCACCGACGGCACCGGGCGCTACCTGCTGGTCGACCTGCGCCCCGGGACGTACACCATCACGTTCACGCTGCCCGGCTTCTCGACGGTTCTCGTCGAGAGCCAGGAGCTGCCAGGCGGCTTCACGGCGACGGTCGATGCGGTGCTCTCGGTCGGCGCCCTCGAGGAGACGGTGACCGTCTCGGGCGAGGCGCCGGTGGTCGACGTGCAGTCGATCAGCCAGGCCGAGGTGCTCGACCGCGAGGTGCTCGACGCCATTCCGACCGGCCGCAACCTGCAGTCGACGGCGCAGCTCATACCCGGCGTCAAGATGAACCGCCCCGAGGTGGGGCTGACGACTGCGGCGCAGCAGACCTACATGTCGGTACACGGGATGAGCACGCGGCAGACCACGGTCACCGTCGATGGCCAGCTCGTCATGACCGCCGGCGGAGACGGAGGCGTGCAGAACTACAACAACCAGCTCGCCGCACAGGAGATGGTCTACGAGACGAGCGGCATCTCGGCCGAGACCTCGACCGGCGGCGTCCGCATCAGCATGATCCCGCGAGAGGGCGGCAACACCCACAGCGGGCAGAACTACTTCGGTTTCGCCGACGGCGCGTTCCAGGGAGACAACTTCTCGCAACGGCTCCAGAATCGCGGGCTCAACTCGACCGAGTCGATCGACTACGTCTACGACCTGAACGTCGCCCATGGCGGACCGCTCATCCGCGACAAGTTCTGGTTCTTCGGCAGCGCGCGCCGGTTCAGCATCAACGTGCCGGTCACCGACAGCTACTACAAGAACGAGCAGGGCACGGCGCCGCGCTACATGGCGAACACCAAGTACCCGGACGGAACCGGGGGCCTGCGGCCGGGCATCAACGACGACCGCATCACCAGTGGTCTGTTGCGCCTGACCTACCAGATAACCCAGAACAACAAGTTCTCGGCCTACATCGACCGGATCATCAAGCAGCGCTTCCACGACTACGACGCGCGCGCCGACGTCGCGACCGCGTCGCGCCACCACGGGTCGCCCCTCTACTACATCGGGGCGGCGAAGTGGACGTCGACGCTGAGCAGCCGGCTGCTGCTCGAGGCGGGTTATTCCACCAACGTCGCCAACTGGAGCAACGTCGACCAGGAGGCGGACGTGCCGAACGGTCCGGGCCTCGGGTTGCGCGGCGGCGCCGTCGGCAAGCAGACGCAGAACTTCGACCAGTCGTGGCCGACCTGCGTGGCGACGCCCTGTTATCCGGGCGTCGGCGGCTACCCGGGGCTGGGCGATCCGGGTCTGGCGGCGCAGCTTCCGGGCAGCGGCGTCGACGGGGGCGGCATTCACCCGTTCTACGCGAACACGCTGCGGCGCGACACGACCAACGACTTCCTCGACCGGTACCACTGGGGCAACCGGCTCGCCTACGTGGAGCGGTTCAACACCAACGTCTCGATGTCGTACGTCACCGGGTCGCACAACCTGAAGGTCGGCTTCATGAGCAGTTGGGCGCCGTTCCGGCTGACCGAGCAGTGGAACGGCTCGCTGCGGCAGCGCTATCGGGCCGGCGTGCCGTACCAGATAAACCGAGCCAACACCGACGTCGACTACTCCCTCTTCTACCGCGACTTCTCGGGGTACGTGCAGGACACCTGGACGATCGACCGGCTGACCCTGAACCTGGGTCTCCGGATCGAGAATATCGTGGGGACGGTCAGGCCGACGGAACGGCTGCTGCGGACGCGGTTCACGGCGCCGACCACGCTGCCCGGCAAGGACAACATCCCAAACTGGTCGAACATTGCGCCGCGGCTCGGCTTGGCCTACGACCTGTTCGGCGATGCCTCTACCGCGTTGAAGTTCTCGTGGGGACGCTACAACTCGTCCATCACCCACAGCCTGGCCAGTGCGCTGGCCACCGGCAAGGTCACGGGCCAAGGGCTCGCGTGGTTCGACTGCGCGATGATCACGAGCCGGCACGGGAGCGCCTCGAACCGCTGCGCCACGCTCGACGAGCTGAACATGATCTCGCCCGGACTCGGCGCGGTCGCGTACGGCAACTCGGGTCTGACTGACTGGGGCGGGGCGCAACAAGCCGGGTCGGTGCCGAACCACGGCACCAACGGGGACGACTACGTGCAGGACTGGGAGGTCGGCCTCGCGAGCGCCGACTTCGGCCAGGGGACCTCGACGCCCGTCCTCGACCCGAACCTCAGCCGTCCCTGGTCGGCGCTGACGAACATCGGGATCGAGCGCGAGCTGCTGCCGGGTCTGTCGACGAGCTTCAACTACTATCGCCGCGACACCCAGAGTGCGATCCTGCTCGTCGACCGGGCGATCTCTCTGTCGGACTACACGCTGTTCCAGTTCGCCAATCCGTGCGCCACGGCGGGCACCCCCGGCTCCGGGGGGTTCGGCTGTACGACCAACGGCAGCGCCGTGCCGGGGACCCTGCCGGTGTACGTCCTGAATCCGGAAGCGCAGGGCCGGACGCCCGACCGCGTCTACACCAACACCAACTCGGGCACGGGCTACGACGAGACCTACGAGGGCTTCGAGAGCGGCTTCAACGCCCGCCTGCCGAACGGGACCACCATCTTCGGTGCCTGGACCCTCGAGCGCAACGTCATCACCCGCTGCGACTCGCAGGACGACCCCAACAAGTTGCTTTTCTGCGATCGGTCGGGTGTCAGCCCGCTGACCGGCCAGGACGTCGGCGCGGCCTACAACGTGCCGTGGCTGAACGAGTTCAAGCTGTCGGGCACGGTGCCGCTGCCCGGCGACTTCCAGTTCAGCGCGACGTTCCAGTCGTACAACCCGCGCGAGCTGCTCGCCACCACCAGCTTCTCCGGCGACAGCGCGTCAGGCCTGAACGGCGGCGGCAACCTGTGGGGCAGTCTGCTGGCGCTGGGCAATGTCGGCTACTCGGTGCCCAAGGCCGCGATCGAGGAGTCGGGCGTGGCGTTCACCCGGAGTCCGTTCATTCCGCTGATGCCGCCGGGGTCGACGTATCTCGATCGGCTGCAGCAGTTCGACATCTCGATCCGCAAGGTGTTCGAGATGGCGGGCGGCCGGCGGCTCAACGTGCAGGCCGACATCTACAACATGCTCAACGCCGGTCCGGTCCTCGAGGCGACCAACCGCTACGGCAGCGGCCTGGGCCGGCCGCGCCGGACGATCCAGGGCCGGTTCCTGCAGTTCGCGACCCACCTCTACTGGTAGGGGATTCGTCCGAGCCCGGCCACGCGTGACCCGCGCGGCCGATCGACTTCACGGGCCGGGAGGCGGGGTTGCCTCCCGGCCCGTTTCTTTGTGATCTGGAGTCATCGGCTGCTGCATCACTGCGGGCTCCACGCCGGACCGGCGCGGGCGACGCGGGTGGTGCTCCCGCCCTCTTTCTTCGGTCTAGTGGCGGTAGCCGGCCCGCCCGAGAGATGTGTCAACGGGCGTTGGCGTGATCTTCGAGATGGTCGACGAGTAGCTGGCGCAACCCGGCGATCTGTGCCGTCACGCGCGTTTCACTCTCCGCGATCTGCTGCGTGAGCCGGTTGCCAGCGGCGCGCTTGCGGCCGGTCGGGCCGGTCGATCTACCATTTCACGATGACAGCACAGCGGGCGGGAAGCATGTGGGCGATGGCTCTCGCCGGATTGCTGGCCGCCTGCGGGACCGAGCCCGCGCCCGAGGAATCGGAAACAGCGAATGCCCCGGCTGTCCTGCCCATCGCGCACGACGGAGACTGGTTCGTAGATCGCGCCGCGGAGGCAGGGCTCGATTTCGTCCATGTCAACGGCATGACGGGCAAGTTCTACCAGCCCGAGATGATGGGCCCCGGCGTCGGGTTCCTCGACTACGACAACGACGGCGACCTCGACGTCTACTTCGTGCAGGGAGGCCGGCTCGGGGACGGCGAGGCTCTCCTCCCGCCGCCGGCGGGGCAGCCGCCGGGCGACCGCATCTTCCGCAACGATCTCGAGACGGGGCCCGGCGGCGAGCGCCGGCTGCGGTTCACCGACGTGACCGAGGCGGCCGGCATCGCATCCCTCGGGTACGGCATGGGCGTGGCCGCCGCGGATTACGACAACGACGGCTGGACCGACATCTACACCACGCGGTTCGGGCCGAACCAGATGTTCCGCAACCGGGGCGACGGGACCTTCACCGACGCCACGGTCGAGACCGGCACCGGCGACGCTGGTCTGAGCGTGCCCGCCACCTTCTTCGACTACGACCGCGACGGCCGGCTCGACCTGTTCGTCGGCAACTACCTGAACTACAGCATCGAGACCCACTGGCAGTGCTACGCGCAGTCCGGCCCGGCGGACTACTGCCCCCCCGAGGTCAGCCCGCCGCAGCCCGATCTCCTGTTCCGCAATCGCGGCGACGGCACGTTCGCCGACGTGACGTTCGAGGCCGGCATGGGGCGCGAGTACGGACCGGGGCTCGGTGCGTCGGCCGCCGACTACGACAACGACGGCTGGCTCGACCTGTTCGTCGCCAACGACCAGCAGGAGAACCAGTTGTGGATCAACCAGCGTGACGGCACCTTCCGGAACCGTGCGCTGCTGTTGGGCACCGCGTTCGGGGCCACGGGGGTGGCCAAGGCGGACATGGGCGTCGACGCCGGCGACTTCGACAACGACGGCGACGAGGATCTCTTCGTCACCGAGCTGACGGGGCAGGGGAGCACACTGTACGTCAACGACGGAGGCATGTTCAGGGACCAGAGCGCCGGCCGGGGCATACGCGCCGCCAGCCTGCCGTACACCGGCTTCGGGGCGGGCTGGCTGGACATCGACAACGACGGCTGGCTGGACGTGGTCGCCGTCAACGGCACCGTGACCCTGGATCTGGAGGCGTACGGACCGGACAATCCGTTCGCGCTGCAGCAGCGCAACCAGGTGTTCCGCAACCGCGGCGGCGAGCGGTTCGAGGATGTCACGGACCGCGCCGGCGCGGCGTTCGCGCTGTCGGAGGTGAGCCGCGGCGCGGCGTTCGGCGACGTCGACAACGACGGTGACACGGACGTGCTGATCGTTAACGGCGCCGGTCCCGTGCGTCTGCTCGTCAACGACGTCGGGCAACTGCGTCACTGGATCGGGCTGCGGCTCGTGGGACGCGAGACGCCGCGCGACATGCTCGGGGCGCGGGTGGAGGTGTTCCTGCCGGATGGCTCGTCGCGCTGGCGCCGCGCCCGCGCGGACGGGAGCTACGCCTCGGCCAACGATCCCCGCGTGATCGTCGGCCTGGGGGAGTCTGCGGGTGCGCCGCGTGTGCGGGTCACCTGGCCCGACGGTACGGCCGAGGAGTGGGCCGACCTGCCGGTCGACGGTTACACCACGCTGACGCAGGGAGACGGCCGGCAGCCATGACGACCGGGGACAGGGACATGTCGGGGACGTGGTCGTCCGGTGGGCTGCCGGCTGCCTCCGTTGCGCCGTCCAGGCTCCTGCCGGGGATTGCACGGTCGTACGCCGCACGTTCGTACGCCGCGCTGGGAGCGCTGGCGGCCGCCGTCGCGCTCGCGGGTGCCACGCTCGCCGGCTGTGCCGCATCCGACGACGCGTCGTCGACCGGGGAGGGACGTGCTGCGGGAGCGCCGCCGCCGCCGCTTGTCCTGCCCCGGCTGACGGGGCTCGAGCCCACGGTGCAGGATCAGGTCCGCGCCCGGCACGCGGCCGTGCTCGCGCTGGAGGGCGATGCGGGAGCCGCGGCAGAGGCCCTCGCGGACGCCTACGGTGAGCTCGGCCTGGTGTTGCAGGCGGCGGGATTCTACGAGGCGGCGGAGCACGCCTTCCTGAACGCGCAGGCGGGCGCGCCGGCCGCGGTGCGCTGGCGGTACTACCTGGCGCACCTGTACCAGTTGACCGGTCAGCGGGGGCGGGCGCTCGAGGGCTTCCGGCACGTCGTCGATCTCGATCCCTCGAACCTGCCGGCCCTGGTCTGGCTCGGCGAGATGTACCTCGATCAGGGACAGCCGGCGGCGGCCGAGCGCGTGTACGACCGGGCGCTGGCCCTGCAGCCTGCCTCGTCCGCGGTCCTCGCCGGCATCGGCCGGGCTGCGCTCGCGCGCGAGGATGCAGCGCGGGCTGTCACCTATCTGGAGCGCGCGCTGGCGGTCGATCCGGGGGCGACGAGCCTGCATTACAGCCTCGGCATGGCGTACCGGGACCTCGGCCAACTGGAGCTGGCCGAGCAGTATCTGCGGCAGCGGGGAGGCGGGGCCCCCGGCCTTGCCGACCCGTTGCTCCAGCAGTCGACCGGGCTGCTGGACAGCGCGCTGGCCCACGAACGGCGTGGCTCGCGCGCCCTGAGCGCAGGGCGGCACGCCGAGGCGGCGGCGGCCTTTCGGGCCGGCCTCGCGCTGACGCCGGACGATCCGACGCTCTTGCACCGCCTCGGCGTGGCGCTGGACATGGCGGGTGACATCCGCGGTGCGATGGCGCAGTTCGAAGCGGCGCTGGCAGTCGAGCCGGGTCTTGCCGATGCGCACTTCAGCCTCGGCGAGCTGCTGGCGCGGGACGGCCGCTACGGCGAGGCGATCGCCAGCTACGAAGCTGCCGTCCGGAGCCGTCCCAGCTACGTCGATGCGCGGCTGGGCCTGGCCGATACGCTCAGCCTCGCCGGGCGGCTCGCGAATGCCGAAGCGGAGTTCGAACGGGTGGTCGAGATCGATCCGGCCTCAGACCAGGCCTGGATGGGACGCGGGGTGGCGCTGATTCAGCTCGGCCGGCACCGGGAGGCGCGCGACTGGCTCGACCGCGCGCAGCTCGTGCATCCCGGCCAGCTTCTGCTTACCAACCTGTTGGTGCGGGTCCTGGCGGCGGCGCCGGACGCCGGGGCGCGCGACGGGGAGCGCGCGCTGGTGGTGGCGAACGAGCGGCTCCGCGGAGACACGAGCATCGAGACCTACGAGAGCCTGGCGATGGCCTACGCCGAGGTGGGGCGCTACGACGAGGCGGTGGTCTGGCAGCAGCGGGCCATCGGGGCCGCGCAGCAGGCGGGGCAGGCGCCCCGCGCGCGGAGCCTGGCCGCGAACCTGGCCCGATACGAGCAGGGGCGTCCGAGCCGCTCGCCGCTGTGACGGGCGAGCGCCGACGACGCGAGCCACGATTCGGCTGGCGCCAAGTCCGTCGCAAGGCAGCGTGTTCGGCCCCAGCTCCACCGCCTCGGGACCTTTGCTCCTCGGAACGCACTCCGTTGCGTTCTACGGCGCAAGCTCCTAGACTGCGAGACTGAAGTGAGAACGCGCGCGGCGTGGTTGGGAGTGTGGATCGTGCTGGCCGCCGCTTGCGGCGGGCCGGCGGGCGGCACCGAGAGCGATCCCGGGGGCGCACCGCGTGCCGACGCGGACTGGTTCGTGGAGCGGGCGAGCGAAAGCGGCCTGGACTTCGTCCACTTCAACGGCGCGTCGGGCCAGTACTACTATCCGGAGATCCTGCCGCCGGGCGTCGGCCTGCTCGACTACGACAACGACGGCGACCTCGACGTGTACCTCGTCCAGGGCCGCATGCTCGACGAAGCCGGCAGCCCGGCCGACGCGCTGGTGCCGCCCGGCGGTTCGACGCCCTCCACGGGAAGGCTCTATCGCAACGACCTGCAGGTGGCGGCGGACGGCGCGCGCACGTTGCGCTTCACCGACGTCACCGCCGAGAGCGGGCTCGACGCCGACGGGTTCGGCCTCGGGGTGGCGGCGGGCGACGTCGACAACGACGGCTGGACCGATCTGTTCCTGACCAACTTCGGGTCCGCCAGCCTCTACCTGAACCAGGGGGATGGGACCTTCCGCGACGCCTCGGCGACGAGCGGCATCGACGGCGCACCCGGTTTCGGCGTCTCGGCGTCGTTCGTCGACTACGACCGGGACGGCCTGCTGGACCTGTACGTCGGCCACAACGTCAACTACGGGCTCGACAACACCATCGAGTGCTCCAACGTGACCGGCGCCCGCGACTACTGCCCTCCCGAGACCTACGGCGGGACGCCCGATCACCTGTACCGCAACACCGGCGAGGGGCGATTCGTCGACGTCAGCGACACGGCCCTGGTGGGCGGCCAGTTCGGGCCGGCCCTCGGCGTCGCGGTCGCCGACTACGACGGCGACGGCTGGATCGACATCTACGTGGCCAACGACGCCACCGAGAACCTGCTCTGGATCAACCAGGGCGACGGAACCTTCCGCGACGTCGCGCTGCTGGCCGGCGCGGCCCTGAGCGGCATGGGGCTGGCCGAGGCGAGCATGGGGGTGGACGCGGGCGACTACGACAACGATGGCGACGAAGACCTCTTCATGACGCACATCACGAACGAGGGCAACAACCTCTACGTGAACAACGGGGCGGCTTCGTTCCAGGATCGGAGCACGGTGTCCGGGCTCGGCGCCGGCAGCCTGCCGTACACCGGGTGGGGCACCACCTGGTTCGACTACGACAACGACGGCTGGCTCGACCTGCTCGCCGTCAACGGCACCGTCATCGCCAGTCCGGGCCCGGCGGATCGCCCGTTCCCGTACGACCAGCGCAGGTCGCTGTTCCGCAACCTGGGCGACGGCACCTTCGAGGACGTGACCGGCGCCGCCGGCGCGGCGTTCGAGCTGTCGGAGACCGGTCGCGGCGCCGCCTTCGGCGACATCGACAACGACGGCGACGTCGACGTGGTGGTCGGGAACGACACCGGTCCGGTGCGGCTGTTGATCAACCGGATCGGCAACCGGCGGCACTGGATCGGCCTGCGGCTCGCCGGCGCCGGGGGACGCGACATGCTCGGGGCGCGGGTGGCGGTGCGTCGCTCCGGCGAGCCGACGCTGTGGCGCCGCGCCCGTTCGGACGGCAGCTACGCTTCGGCCAACGATCCCCGCGTGATCGTCGGCCTCGGGGAGTCGGATGCACGTCCCGCGGTCGAGGTGCGCTGGCCGGAGGGGCAGACGGAAACCTGGGAGGACGTCGAGATCGACCGCTGGACCACGTTGGAGCAGGGAACGGGGAGCTCCTGATGGCTGGACGACGGACGTCCGCGGCGGAAGGGGCGGCTCCGATACGGTGGCCGTTGGCGATGTTGGGGGTCGCGGCGCTGCTCGGCGGATGCTCCGCGGCGAACGAGCCGGGGTCGGGGGATTCGCCGGCGCCGGCGGAAACAGCCGCCGCCACACAGGACTCCTCGCACGCGATGGCGTCCTGCGGGGCCGTGCTGCCGGACCTGAGCCGGGTCGGCGAGTCGGTGCAGGGACAGATTCGCGACCGCCATGCCGCCCTGCCGCCGCCCGGCGAGCGGGCCGGCATCCCGGCCGAGCTGGCTGCCGAAGCGGTCGGCGTGATGGGAATGACCTTCATGGCCGCGTGGTTCACCGACGAGGCCGAGCCCTGCCTGCGCGAGGCGGCGGCGCTGGCTCCCGGCGACGTCCGCTGGCCCTACTACCTGGCGCAGTTGTACCGCGACCGCGGCGCCCTGGACGAGTCGGGCGCGTTCTTCGAGCAGGTCCTCGGCATCGAGCCCGAGGACCCGACGACACTGTTCTGGCTCGGGGACATCCGACTCGAACAGGGACGGCCGGAAGAGGCCGAGCCGCTGTTCGCCCGGGCGCTGGCGCTGTTTCCGTCGTCGCTCTCCGCGCGCTACGGCCTGGCCCGGACGGCGCTGCTCGAGGAGGACTACCGCCGGGCCGCCGATCTGCTGGAGGAGATTCTGGAGCGGAACCCGGACATCGGCGCCGTGCACTACCCGCTGGGAATGGCCTACCGCGGTCTGGGAGAAGACGCGCGGGCCGAGGAGCATCTGCGGCAGCGGGAGAACGCCGAGATCCGGCCGGCCGACCCGCTGATGGCGGCGCTGGACTCGCTGCTGACGACCGCCGGCACCTTCGAGAACAGCGGTCTGGAGGCGCTCGACAGGGAGGAATGGCCGGCCGCGGTCGAGCAGTTCCGGCAGGGACTCGAGCTCGACCCCGACGACCCCGGCCTGCGGCACCGCCTCGGCACGGCGCTCTTCATGACCGGCGATCTGGCCGGCGCCATGGCCGAGTTCCAGCGCGTCGTGCGCACCACCCCCGACTACTTCCCGTCGCACTACAGCATCGGCGTGCTGCTGCAGGAGACGGGGCGGCATGCGGAGGCCGTCAATCGGTTCCGGACCGCGCTGCGCCACCGGCCGGGGGACGACGCCGTGCACCTGCGTCTGGCGATCAGCCTGCGGCACGCGGGCGATCCCGAGTCGTCGCTGTCGTACTACGAGCTGGTGCTGCGCACGAACCCGGACGCGCTCGAGGCGCGGTTCGGGTACGCGATGGCGTTCGTCCAACTCGGACGCTACCGTGCGGCGCACGACCGGTTGGTGACCGCGATGGAGGCGTTCCCCCAGGAGCCTTCCTTCGCGCACGCGCTGGCCCGGCTGCTCGCTGCGGCGCCGGATGCCGCGATACGGAACGGCCGGCGGGCGATGACGCTGGTCGAGCAGGTCATGGACGCGGAGCCCGAGCCGACCCTCGATCTGGGCGAGACGATGGCGATGACGCTGGCCGAGCTCGGCCGCTTCGGCGAGGCCGCCGAGGTGCAGCGCGCGCTGATCGGCGCGGCCGAGATGGCGCGGTTGCCGGAGGTGGTGCGGCGCCTGACGGTGAATCTCCGGCGCTACGAACGGGGAGAGCCGTGCCGCACGCCATGGCCGGCCGACGCGATGCCATGACCTCGCCGCGCACCGCGAAACTTCGTCGGTTCGTCGTCGTAGCGGGAATCGTCGGGGTGTGCGCCGCGGAGCACGCGGTACCGGAAGCGCAGGTCGCGCAGCAGTTCTACCTCACCGTGCTCGACCGGAACGGCGTTCCCATTCACGATCTGCAACCCGGCGACGTGACCGTCACCGAGAACGGCGTGCCGGGCCGGGTGACGCACCTCGTGCGGCCGACCGCGGCGGCCGACGTGTTCCTGCTTGTCGATACGAGTCGGTACTTCGTCTCCGCGACGCCCCATCTGCGGCGGGCGCTGCTGGCTTTCGTCGACCGCCTGGCGGGCAGCGCGCGGATGTCGTTGATGGTGTTCGGCGGCACGCCGAGGACCGTCGTGCCGCCCGCCATGCGCACGGCGGAAATACGCGAGGCGATCGCGCTGCTGTTTCCCAGTCCCGGATTCAACAACAACTTCAACAATGCGTTGATCGAAGCGCGTCGGAAAATCATCGAGGAGTCGCCGCGGCGCCCGGTGATCGTGGCGGTCACCTCGTCCGTCGCGAGCCGGCAGCCGTCGGAGCGCTACCGCCGGGATTTCCTGAACCCGCTGACGCAGATCGGCACACCGATCCACATCGCGGCGCTGCGCCGGCGGCCGGGCGACCTGCTGGGCAGTCTCGCCGAGATCACGGCGCGCACCGGCGGCCGCTTCGCGACCGTCGCCAACCACACGCGGCTGGAGGAGCCGCTCGCCGCCATCGCCGACGAGATCCTGGCGCAGTTCGTGCTGACCTACATCCGTCCCGAGCTGCCGCCCGATACCGACTCGATCGGGATCGGCTTGAGCGTCGCACGCGAGGACGTCACCGTCCGCGTTACGCCCGTGTTGTAGCCGCGCGCGCGATGGCCGGTGTTGCAGCCGCACGCACGATGGGTGGGCGGCCGGCGTTCGATCCGGTGCCCGTTCTCCGGCCGACTTCGCGTATAGTGAACGGACCCGCAGGCAAGGAGAACCGCCATGGCGATGTCCGCGCGATCGCTCCGTTCGTCGCGTTGCCGTTCGTTCGTCGCCGCCGGCGCCGTCGTAGCTCTGTGGCTGGCAGTGGGCACGATCCTGCCGGCGCAGTCCGCGCAGCAGCTCTACCTGACGGTTCTGGACGACGACGGGAACCCGGTCGTCGACCTTCGGCCGCACGAGATCCAGGTGGCCGAGAACGGCGTGCGCTGCGAGGTGCTCTATCTGGCGCGCCCGACCGGCCCGGCGGACGTGTCGATACTTATCGACACCAGCGAGGCGGTCGTGCCGTCGACCACGCACGTGCGCCGGGCGGTGACGGAGTTCGTGGATGCGCTGGACGGCTACGCGCGGATGTCGCTGACGACGTTCGGCGACCTGCCGGTGCGGGTGGTGCCGCCGACGACCCGCGTCAGCGTGATGCGGGAGGCGGTCGACCGTGTTTTCCCGACCGTCGGGGCGATACCACGCTTTCAGGACGCGTTGATCCAGACGGTGCGCGACATCCAGAACCGCCAGCCGAACCGGCCGACGCTGGTGATCATCACCTCGGACCAGGTGCCGGGCGCCTTCGCCACCGAGTCGCCCAACACGTCGGCCCGCCCGGTGGAGCAGGTCATCGGCGTGCTGCAGGCGATCGGCGCGCCCGTGCACATCGTCGCTCTGCGGAGCAGCGCCTCGTTCGACATCGTGGGACGCGGCGTCTTCGACCGGGAGTCGGCCTTCAGCGGCACCGCCGACAACAACATGCGCAACTCGATCATGGCCCGCGAGACCCGCGACTGGTTGATGGCGCTGGAGATGGCGTCGCGGCGGACCGGCGGCAGGCTGGTCAACACCTATGCCAGCGCCGGCCTCGCGAGGCCGTTGCTGGAGATCGCCAACGAGATCGCCGGGCAGTACGTGCTCACCTATTCCCGGGCGGCGCTGCCCCTCGACACCGACGCGCTGGAGATCCAGATCGGCATCGCGCGCGAGGACGTCACGGTGCGCGTGACGCCTGTCATCTGACCCGCGATGCCAACCCCCGCCGGCTTCGGCGCTCGACGCGTGCGGCGGGATGTTCCTTCGCGGTCTGCGCCGGTCTTCGTGTCGTGAAACATGCGCTGCTGGCGTGCTCGGGGGCCGTGGTGCTGGCCGCGTGCGCGCCGTCGGGTTCCGGATCCTCGGAATCGTCCGGGACGAGTGCTCCGCCGGTCGCCCCGCTCGACCCCTCAATCGAGTTGTTCGTCGACCGCGCGATGGAGACCGGTCTCGACTTCGTCCACTTCAACGGGATGTCGGGCGGCTTCTATCAGCCCGAGATGATGGGGCCGGGCGCGGGTCTCTTCGACTACGACAACGACGGCGATCTCGACGTCTATCTGGTGCAGGGCGAGCTGCTCGGCGAGCGAGCCCCGCTCATTCCCCTGCGGGAGGGGCAGCCACCCGGCGACAGGCTGTTCCGGAACGACCTGGAGGTGCGGCCGGACGGGACGCGGGCGCTGCGGTTCACCGACGTTACCGAGGCGAGCGGGCTGCCGGCCGGCGGCTACGGCATGGGTGTGGCGGCGGGGGACTACGACAACGACGGTTGGGTCGATGTGTACCTGACCCGCTTCGGGCGCAACCGGATGCTGCGCAACCGGGGCGACGGGACTTTCGCCGACGTGTCCGCCGCGACCGGAACCGACGAGCCGTCGTGGGGCGTGCCGGCGACGTTTTTCGATTTCGATCGTGACGGCTGGCTGGATCTGTTCGTCGGCAACTACTTGAACTACACGCTGGACACGCACACGCAGTGCTACAACCGGGCGGGTCCGCCCGATTACTGTCCGCCGGAGGTGAGCCCGCCGGCCCCGAGCCGCCTGTACCGCAACCGGGGCGACGGGACTTTCGCCGACGTGACGGCCGCGGCCGGGCTGGGGCGCGAGTTCGGACCCGCGCTCGGGGCGGCGGCGGCCGACTTCGACAACGACGGCTGGATCGACCTGTTCGTCGCCAACGACCAGCAGGAGAATCAACTCTGGGTGAACCAGGGCGGCGGCGCGTTCCGCAACCTGGCGCTGCTGCAGGGCGTGGCGCTCGGCGCGGCGGGAGACGCCAAGGCGGACATGGGGGTCGACGCGGCCGACTTCGACAACGACGGCGACGAGGACCTGTTCATCACCGAGCTGACCGGGCAGGGGAGCACGCTCTACGTCAACCACGGCGCCGGGCTGTTCGAGGACCTGAGCGCCGATTTCGGCATCCGCGCGGCGAGTCTGCCGTACACCGGGTTCGGCGCGGGCTGGCTCGACATCGACAACGACGGCTGGCTGGACATCGTGGCCGTCAACGGGTTGGTCACGCAGCGTCTCGAATCCCTGGGGCCGGGGAATCCCTTCCCCCTGGATCAGCGCAACCAGGCGTTTCGCAACCTCGCCGGGGCGCGGTTCGAGGACGTGACGGAGCGGGCCGGCGCTCCGTTCGGCCGCTCCGAGGTGAGCCGCGGCCTGGCGTTCGGCGACGTCGACAACGACGGAGATACCGACCTTCTGGTGGCGAACGCCGCCGGGCGGGTGGAGCTGCTGATCAACGAGATGGGCCACCGCCGCGACTGGATCGGACTCCGACTCGTGGGTGGCGACGTCCCGCGCACCATGGTCGGTGCGCGCGTGGCGGTCGCCGGCTCGGACGGGGTCACGCGCCGGCGGCGCGCGCGGGCAGACGGCAGCTACGCGTCGGCGCACGACCCGCGAGTGCTGGTCGGGCTCGGCGACGAGGAGGCCGAGGCGTTGGCCGTGCGGGTCACGTGGCCGGACGGGCGGACGGAGGAATGGGCCGATGTCCCGGTCGGGCGCTACAGCACCTTGATCGAAGGAGAGGGGCGCCGACGATGAAGCCGAAAGGGATGCGGTCGTGGCGCCTGCGGCGCCGGCTCGAACCCATCGGCTGGTGCCTGGTGGCGCTTGCGGGTGCGCTGGCGGCTTCGTGCGGCGGCGCCGGCGCGCCCGGCCCGGACGGTTCCTCGTTGCCCGACCCCGGCCCGTTGGAGTGGACGGGGCCGCAACCGGTGGATGAACCCGACCTGTCGCGGCTGGCCCCGCCCGTACAGGCGCAGTTACGCGAGCGGTACGACGCCGTGTCCGCCGCGACCGGAGATCCCGAGGCGCCGCCTTCCGTGCTGGGAGAAGCCTACGGCGAGCTCGGTCTCATCCTGATGGCCGCGGACCATCGCGACCGTGCCGAGACGGCACTGCTGAACGCGCACGGGCTGGCGCCGGCCGCGATGCGCTGGCCCTACTATCTCGCGCACCTGTACCGCCAGCGGGGCGATCGGGAGCTGGCCGCGGATTTCTTCGCGCGCGCTCTCGCACTGGATTCGACCAACTTGGCGGCCCTGGTCTGGCTCGGTCGCATGGAGCTGGATCGTGGGCGGCCGGCCGCGGCCGCCGCGGTATTCGAGCGGGCGCTGGCGGTGGATCCGGCCTCGGCCGCGGCGCTGGCCGGCGCCGGCCGGTCCGCGCTGGCGGTACGGGACGCGCAGCGGGCGGTCGGGTACCTGGAGCGGGCCCTGGCGCTCGCGCCGTCGGCGGCGAGCCTGCACTACAACCTCGGCATGGCGCACCGTGCGCTGGGCAATCTCGACGCCGCCCGGATGCACCTGCAACAGCGGGGAGAGGGCGTGCCGGCGCCGGCGGACCCGTTGATGGCGGTCTACAACGGCCTGCTCCGGAGCGCGCTGGCATACGAAATCCGCGGCATGCGATCCATGGACGCCCGCCGCTTCGACGAAGCGGCCGCCATCTTCCGGGAGGGGCTGGCCGAGACGCCCGGCGATGCCTCGTTGCGGCACCGGCTGGGGACCGCCCTGATGATGGCCGGCAACGCGGAGGGCGCCGTCGAGGAGTTCGAGGCGACGCTGCGCATCGCGCCGGACTTCGAGAAGGCGCACTTCGGGGTCGGGGTCGTTCTGGGCATGAGCGGCCGGCACGCGGAGGCAATCGAGCGTTACGCCGCGGCGGTCGAGCTGCGGCCGAACTACCTGGAGGCACGGCTCGGGCTGGCCGAAGCGCTCCGGCTCACCGGCCGGCTCGAGGAGGCCGCGCGTCAGTTCGAGGAAGCAATCCGCATCGACCCGGCGTTTGCGGAGGCCTGGATGGTGCGCGCCGTGATCCTGCTGCAGCTCGGCCGGTCCGGCGAGGCGCGCGAGTGGCTGCGCGAGGCGTTGCTCGTGCATCCGGACCATCCCGATCTGACCGGGCTGCTGGCGCAGGTCGAGGCAGGCTGACCTCAGCGCGGCGCGGGATTGCCGGCCAGGGCCAGCGCCCGGGCGAGAGCGCTCGCTACATCGGGGTCGTTCGGCGCGGCCTCCCGCGCCAGCCGGTAGTGCCGGATCGCTTCCGCCGTCTCGCCGCGGGCCAGCAGCACGTTCGCGAGGTTGTAGTGCGCGCCGGAGTGGCCGGGGTCGAAGCGCACGGCCAGCCGGTAGTGGACGAGCGCCTCGTCGAGGGCGCCGGCGGCGGTCAACAGGCCTCCGAGGTTGTTGTGCGCTTCGGGGTAGTCGGGCCGCAGCGCGATTGCCTCCCGGTAGGCGGCGATGGCCGCCGCCGTGTCTCCTTCGGCCAGCGCCACGCCGCCGAGGTTGTAGTGTGCGTCGGGGAAGTCCGGCGCCAGAGCGACGGCCCGTTCCAGGTGCTCGCGCGCCAGCGCCACCTGACCGACGTCGAGGTAGCGGACCGCCAGCGCCGCGTGGTTCACGTGGTCGGCCGGATCGGCGCGGAGCAGCGACTGGTAGCCGAGGATGTCGTCGCGCGCCCGCTTCAGGGCGAGACTGCGCGCCAGCACACCCATATCGCCGACCGGGAGCACCTGCAGCATCAGTTCCGCCATCTCGTCGCCGGCGCGCGGCCCGAAGCCGACCGTCACCGGGGGACTGTTCGGATTGCGCGGGTTGCCGGACGAGTTGTCGAACGTGAAGCGTACCCGGAGCCGCGTGTCCGCGGGCAGATGGACCGGTTCGCGGTAGCGGTACTCGTCCTGCCAGTTGAAGTCCCAGTCGTCGATCCGCAGCAGCGGCTCCTCTTCTCCGTCCGGCAGCGTGGCCCAGGCCTCGACCCGTCTGCCCAGGTAGTGCATGTGCGGCGCGATCCCCAGCACGTCGACCGCGATCGGCAGTCGGTAGCTGTCCTCGATGACATGGGCCGGAGCACCGGCGGGGATCCGGATGGCCTTCGACGTGAGGAGCACCGACACCGGGGTCAGCGTTGCCGGGCGGTCCGCGAAGTGGAGCCCGATTGCCGGCTGCACGTCGACGGGGTCGCGAGCGGGCAGCAGGTGGAGCTGCAGCACCAGGTCCGTGCCCGGGTCGAGCGGCCAGGCGAGCGGGTCGGGGAGCTCCACCGGGGTCTTGCCCGGCGCCCAGCCCAGGAAGTGCCCGCGGGGAATCGCGCGTGATCGAGCATCAGCCCGTCGTAGCCCGGTTCGGCGTCCTCGGCAGCGAGGGAGCGCGAGGCCCCCGTCGCGTCCAGCAGGATGCGGGCATGGTGGATCACGCGTCCGCCGCCGGCGCCCGGCCGCAGCTCGACGGCGCGTACCCAGCGGCGGGTGCCGAGGTCTGCCGGAAGGACGAAGTTGCGATAGACGTCGGCGCCGCCGGCGGTCAGTTGGAACGATGCTTCCATCGTCACGACGAGGTCCGGCGTCCCGAGCTGCCAGTCGCCGGCCGCGGGCAGGTTCGGGAGGTCGGCCGGATCGCCCTCCGGCGCGCCGGCCGCCGCCCATCGGGCGAGCGCGGCGATTTCGACGTCCGCAAGGCGTCGTTCGTTGCGGAAACGCCCGTGGCCGGGGACCGGCTTCCAGGGCGGCATCCGGCGCCCGGCGGTGGCCGCGGCGATGTCGGCCGCTCGCCGGCGGGCGTCCGCGTAGGTGGTCAGACTGAACGGACCGATGCCTCCCCCACGGTGGCAGCCGACGCAGTTGACGTACAGGATCGGTGCGACGTCGCGGCTGAACGTCACCGGCGCGCCGGTCTGTCCGCCCGCCCCGGAACTGCCGCCTGCGACGCCGGCGGTGGCGGCGGGAAGGATGCCGGCGGCAACGAGCGCCGCGCAGGCGACTCGCGAGACGACCCGTCCGGACGTGGTCCCGGAGCGGCGTCCCATCGCATCGGCCGCGGCGGCCGGCGTTGCAGGCGCGGTGCGGCACGCCGCGGGAGCGGGGCGTGGACGTCTCATCCCACCGGCCGCAGCGGCTGCCGCTGCAGGTAGAGAGTCAAGCGGCGCTGCAACTCCGCCATTACCTCGGGTCCCGCGATCGGCCGGGCGAGCGCGATCGTCTCGCGCTGCGCCGTCACCGCGTCGTCGAAGCGGCCCGCCGCGGCGCAGGCGGCGGCCAGCGTGGCCAGGACGTTGACGTCGCGCCGGCCGGTGAGGTCCGCCGCCCGTTCGGCGAGCGATACCGCCTCGCCGGGCGCCCGCAAGGCCGCGTCCGTAGCCAGGATCCAGGCGAGCGACATCAGCGACTCGATGCCGTCCGGCTCCAGGGCCAGCGCGCGGCGGTAGTGACGGACGGCGTCCGCGGGCCGGCCGGTGGACGACAGGGCGCTGGCGAGGTTGTTGTGCGCCGCGGCGTTGCTCGCGTCCAGGGCCACCGCGCGCTCGAAGTACGGGGTCGCTTCCGCGAGACGGCCGAGCGCCCGCAGGACGGCCCCCAGGTTGTTGTGGGCGGCCGCGTGCGCCGGCCGCAGCGCGACCGCGCGGCGGAAGTGCCGCACCGCCTCGTCGAGCGCACCGCCCGCCGCCAGCAGGGTCGCCAGGTTGTAGTGCGCCGTCGCCGATGCCGGATCCAGCTCCAGCGATCGCCGGTAGTGGCGGATAGCGGCCGCGGTGCGTTCGGCGGTCATGTAGAGGACCGCCACGTCGCGGTGGAGCACCGGGTTGTCCGGGTCGGCGGCCAGCATGGACTCGTAGCCGACGATGTCCTCGTTGACCACCTTCGGCATGAACGCCTGGACGAGGGTCTGCCGATCCGCCTCTGAACGAGGCAGAAGCTGCAGCCAGAGGTCGCCCATCTCGTCGTTCGAGAACTGTCCGAACCGCACGCGCCGCGGCGGATGATCCGGGTTGCGCGGGTTGGCCGAGGAGTTGTCGTAGACGTACTCCATCGCCACCGTGGTTCCGGCTGGCAGGAACGGGCGCGTCTCGTAGCGGTAGACGTCCTGCCAGTTGAAGTCCCAGTCGCGGATGCGGATCAGCGGCTCGGTCCGGCCGTCGGGAAACGTCGCGAAACCGTCGATCTGGGTGGCCCGAAAGTGCGCGTGCGGCTGGACGCCGATCAGCTCCGCGCCCACCGGCAGCGTGAACCGGTCGCGGATGACGTAACGTCGCTCGCCGGGCGCGATGTCGATGCTCTGGCGGCCGAGGCGCATCATCATCGGGGTGCGCGCGGGCGGGTCGTCGGTGAAGTAGAGCCCGACGCTGGCCTGTATCGACTCCGGACGGCCGGTCGACTGCATGTGGAGCTGAATGACGAAGTCGCTGCCTGGCTCGATGCGCCATGCCATGCCCGGCTCGGCCAGCGGCGGGAGCTGGCCCGGGGTCCAGCCCAGGAAGTGCCCGTCGGGGTAGTGCGCCTGGGGGCTGATGGGCCCTTCGTAGCCGGGCGCCGGGTCCTGCTCGTCGAGCTGCCGGGACGCCCGGGTCCGGTCGAGGCGCAGGTTGGCGTGGTGCGCGACCCTGGCGTTGCCGGGCCGGAACTCGATGCCCGCCACGAACGCCGACCGTTCGATCGGGATCGGCAGGACGAAGTTGCGGAACGTGTCGGGGCCGTCGGCCGGCACCGTGTATGGCTGCGGCATCGTGACGACCACGTCCGGCGTGCCGAGCCGCCAGTCCCTGGACCAGTTCGGCCGTGGAGGCACGCGGGACGGATCGCCGGCGGGCGCTCCCGCCTCGGCCCAGCGCCGGAAGAGGTCGACGTCACTTTCCGAGAGCCGGCGGGAGCCGATGAAGGGGCCGCCGAACCCGGGTTCCGGCTTCCAGGGGGGCATGAAGCGGCTGGCCGTCACCTCGGCGATCTGCCGCGCGCGGCGGCGCACGTCGTCGTAGGTCAGCAGCGGGAACGGTCCCACCTCGCCCGGCCGGTGACACGGCGCGCAGTGCTCGACGACCAGCGGGGCGATGTCGTCGGCGAAGGTGGGTGCAGATCCCGGCGCCCCCGGCGGGGACTGTGCTGTCGTTGCGACGGATCCCGATGCCACGAACGCAGCGCCGAGCAGGGCGTTCCAGGATGAGGACCGGCGCCAGCTTCTCCGGCACGACCGGGATGCCACGAACGCAGCGCCGGGCAGGGCGTTCAAGGGGAGGCGCCATCCGCGGCATCGTGACATGATTCGGCGTCCGGGCAAGGCCCAGCATCCATTATATGGGCCTCGGACCCTAGCAGCCCGTGGCAAAAGCCCCGCTGCATTCGAGCGGCGATGCATCCCGCGTGGACTGCGTTGCTCCTCGGTCGAATATGCCCAATATGGTCCCTCGTCGCGCCTTGCCACGCGGGCGCCTCGCCGCTCTCGATGCGACGCGGGGTTTCGCCACGGACTGCTAGGGGCCTCGGACCGGCAGTCCGCCTCGAAACCCGCGTCGCGATCGGGCGGCCTCGCATCCCGGCCTGGACTGCCTTGCTCCTCTGTCGAGTATCCTACGGCGCAGGCTCGGGGTCGATGCGAACGCCGTGATCATCGGAGAATCGACCGCGGGCCGGGATCGACGTCCGAGCGCAATCGAGGTATCTGTGCGGCATGCCGCGTCCACCAACCACTGACGATATCGTTCGGGCACTCGACGAGAGCCCGGAATTGCGCGAGGCGGTGCGAGACCGGATCCTGCCCCGTCAACTCCTGGATCTGCACGAGAAGCTGGCGGTCCTCGCGGACCGCGCGGCGCGCATCGACGAGCGCTCCGAACGCAACGACCGGCGTCTCGACCGGATGGAGAATGCGCTGACCGTGTTGACGGGCGCCCATGCACGCAACGTTGCCGAGCGGGACGTCGGCTTGATCGCACGGTCGCTGGGACTGCGGGATCGACGCGTGCTCAGCGCCGCGGACCTGTTCGATCTGGCCGCCGGTGCCGGCGCCGACACGAGCTCGAGCACGATTCGGAGTTACGTACAGGCCGACCTCGTGTTCGAAGCCGCGGACGGGCAGGGGGAGACCTGCTACGTTGCGGTCGAGGCCTCCTACACCGCGAACGGAGCGGATACCGGAAGGGCGTTGCGGAACTCGGTATTCACGATCCGTTTCACCGGGTGCCCCTGCCAGCCGGTCGTGGCAAGCCTGCACGTCGACGATTGCGTATCGGACCTGGTCAAGTCCGGTCGCATCCTCTGGTACCGCATGCCGCGCGAGGCGCTCGAGGCCGCCTGATTTCCAGGTGCGTTCGAGCGCCCCTCAGTCATTCGGGACCGGCTCACCGCGCAGTCGCGGGAGTTGCGCCCGCACCTCGTTGGATGTCAGACCGATGACGTCCGCGGAGGCCACGATGGTTTCCGCGTCGGCAGGGTAGAGGCGCCGGCGGGTGGGATCGGCCAGGCCGGCGACGTTGCGTGGCGCGATCAACCGCCGCATCGCATCGATCGGCGATTCGAGCCGGCGCCGATCCCGGAATGGTTCGGACCGGCGCTCCTCGACGAGCCGCTCGGCTTCCGCGAAGATCCTCCGCAGCACGGGGTCGGCGGCGCCGAGGAACCCGGTCCAGGCCCACTCGCCGCCGGGCCCGGACGGTGCGGAGCACAGGCGTTGGCGTGTCTCGCTGTAGCTCGCCGCCGCGAAGTACGCCTGAACGTAGGCATCGAAGGCGTCGAAGTCGTGACGGCAGCGGTAGGTGGGCTCGATGAGGCGCCGCAGATGGTCCGCCTCCGCGCGGAGGAGCGCGGCGTATCGCTCCAGACCCGGCACCAGCCGCGGCCGCTCGGTCGCGCGGGATGAATCTGCGTCCTCCAGCAGGAGGCCGAGGCGCTCCACGCCGAGGAGGCTCCAGGCGATGCCGGTGGAGAAGAGCGGGCTCCAGAACTGGAAGACGTGCGGCAGCAGTACCCAATTCTCACCCGCCGCACGTGTCAGCCTGCGCTGCAGCCGTGGGATCGCCGCGACCGGACGCACCGGCTCCGCCGCTTCGTACTGGGCGGCGAGCGAGGGATAGCGCCTGGCGAGCGCCGCGAACGCCTCGGCGGGAGCGCGATTCGCGATTTCTCGGGTTGCCTCCGCCCCTTCGACGACGAAGCCGGCGCTGACCACGCCGTGGTCGAACGCCAGCTCGTACATCCACCCGTCGTCGAGAAGATGATGAACCGCGGCCTGTTCGTCGAGGTAGGGACCGTCGGCGAACACCGCGGTCGCGGCGGCGCGGCGCAACGGCCGCACGCCGCGGAAATGCCCGTAGACGAGCCGGGTGTGCAGCGCGGCGGACGGGAGCGATTCCTCCAGGTCCAGGTGCCGCGCCAGGAAGCCACCCGGCCCCGAGGCATCGACGAGGAGGTCGGCCGAGAGCCGTACCGAACCGCGAGGGCCGGCGCCGCCGACCACGAACCGTCCTCCGCGGCGCTCCAGGGCGTCCAGGTGAGTCCGATCGATGCAGTGCACGCCTTCCGCGGCAGCCTGCCGGAACAGGAACGCATCGACGTCCTCCCGCAGCCAATGCGCATCGGCGACCGCGTCGTCCGGGCTGGCCGCCACCAGCAGGCGGTTGCCGTTGGCCCGGGCGTTGCGGAACGGCTGTCCCCCGCTGTGCCGATAGAAGGTGAAGCCGCGCTTGAGCCCGCGCCGGATCTCGGGAAGGCGATCCCTCCAGCGGCCGTAGGCGGCGAGATCGCGCAGGTCGGCGAGGCCGTACCGTTCGGCCAGGCGCTCGAGGGCGATGGCGGCCAGCGGCGTCGACGATTCCCCGAGCGCGAAGCGGGGGTGCCGGCCGCGCTCCACGAGCGTCACGTCGTGACCGGCGGCGCGGGCGACGCGGGCCAGAATCGATCCGGCGAACCCGGAGCCTACGATGACGACGTGCATGCGGGGCAGCGGACGGGCGGTCCCGGACTACCCGTATCGTTGAAGCGGCGCAGCCGGACGACCCGTGCGGGCCGGCAGCGCCGGCACGTCAGGAAGCGGTCGGTGTCCCAGAGATCCACCGTCACAACGGCGCCCGAGATTCGGGCGCAGATCTCCGTCGCCTCCTCGATCAGGTCGATCGCCGGCGGCGTCCATAGCCCCTGCTCGCCGAGCTCGTCCATGGCGCCGTTGCCGTCCCGGCTCGGGATCAGGGTGACGTGCCGGGCGCCCCGGTCGATCGCGTAGCGCACCGAGTCTACGGCCGATTCGACCGACCGCGTCGCCGGCACGAACGGTGCGGGCAGCAACACGAAGACGCGCAGACCGATGCCCGCGCCGCGGAGGCGGGCCGCGGCGAGGTCGAAGTCTTCCAGTGTCGTTCCCTTGTTCAGCCGCGCCAGCGCGGTCGCGTCGGCGGTCTCCAGGCCCATCGCTACCTCGAGCCGGCCGGGAATGCGGTCGCCGAACTCCAGGCAACGCCGCTCCACCAGCCGCGGATGGCACTCGACGGTGACGCGGTCGAACGGTTGCAGAAGGGACGCAATGGTGGCGTCGTCGCACGGCGGCACGGCGCGCGCGTCGAAGAAGTTGCTCGCGTTGTAGAGCTTGATGCCGCAAGTGGCCGGCAGCGGTCCCGTTTCGCGGAGCGCTGTCCCCAACTGACGCGGGATCGCGCCGGGCGGCGTCGGTCCGTCGAGGGTCCGGCGCCAGAGATCGCAGAAGACGCAGGTGAAGGGGCACTCGGCGCCCGCCAGCAGCACGTGCAATACGACAGGGCGGGAGCCGTCGAGCCGGCGTTCCTCTTCCCGGAAATGGGCTATCGGACGGGCGGGATCGGGTTCGGTCTTCGGACCCCGCCGCGAGCGTATCCAGGCGGCCGTATTGCCATCGGCGGGAAGCACGGAGGCCGCATCGGGACGCGCTTTCGTCGTGCGCCCAGCGTCCAGGTGCTGTGCCAGCTCAGGCATGCGGTGCGTATTGCGCAAGAAAATAGCCGCGATAACGCTCGGTCTCCCCGGAGAACAGGGCGCTGAACGCCTCGTCGCGCAGCGCGCCGTGCTGGAAGCGGCGTTTCGCGAAGACCGGCAGCTCCCGGCCCAGCACCTGCCGGATGCCGCGGCTCAGCACCTCGCCCTTCAGGGCGTACAGACGCTCATGCGATCCCGCGCTGAGTGCGTCGAACGGAATGTCCTCGGCCACGGCGATCACCTGCGGCGCCGTATAGGGGCTGATCAGGCGGAAGCCGTAGCGCCGGGCGGGCGCGTGGCCCCGGACGCAGCCGCGGCCGAGCCCTCCGCTGTAGGTCAGCGAGTGCTTGATGGCGTCGACGCCCCAGCCCTCCTGGTACAGCATGCGGTTGGAGACAACGCTGCGAATGGTGAGCTCGGTGTTCTCCTCGATGGGGTAGTCCTTCAGGTTCTCGTCGCCGCCGTCTCCGTCGAAGAGCCAGCTCCAGCGCGGATAGCGCTCGCGGATCCCGGCCAGCAGCGCCAGGCCGACCGTGGCGCACTCGACGTCGAGCGGCTTGTAGTCCTCGATGGCCGCCACCGCCGCTCTCGGGTCCAGCGCCTCCGCCGGCCCGTCGATTTCCTCCAGCAGGAACTCGAGGCCGGTCTCGCGCAGGAAGCGGCGGGCCTGTGCCGCGTCCTCGCCGCCGCCCGCCACGGCCAGGGTGAACGCCTTGAGCCGCGCCGGTGATTCCTGCCGCTGCAGGAGCGCGTCGTGCAGGCACAGCAGCAACGCGCCGCTGTCCAGCCCGCCCGAGAACAGCACCCCCAGGGGTTCCTCCGGCGGGACGGTCTCCAGCCAGGCGTGGATTTCCGCCAGCGCGGCCTCGACGTAGCGCCGCCCGATGATGTCGAGATCCGCCGGCAGCGTGGCCATCGGCGGGGCGAAGAACCGCGTGTAGCGTGGGTTCGGGTCGGGGCAGCCGACCAGCGCAATCTCCGTCACGTGGTGCGCCGGGGCCATCCGCGTGTAGCTCGGGTGGAACTGGTCCGCATAGCCCTCGGCTGCCAGGAAGTGGTGGATTGCGTCGATGCGGTCGGCGACCACGAGCAACGGCCCGGCCGCTTCCTTGGCCAGGAAGTACCGCAGGGGTCGGCTCAGGCTGCGCGCCAGGCGGACGCGCTCGCCCTCGCGCGCCACGAGCGCGAACGAGCCGCGGATGCCGAGCACCGCGGCAGGGTCGTCCTCCAGCAGGCGCTGACGGGCCTCGTCCGGCGTCATGTTGAGGATGTGCTGATCCTCGTCGGGAACGAGATTCTCTACCCGGTGCACGGGGCGTTCGGGGATTGTGCTGGCTGCCATGACCCTTCCTCTGAATCCATCTTAGCAGTCGCGCCCACGAGGTTCCCACCGGCTCCCGGGTGTGCGTACGGTCCGGCCGGCCGAGTGCGCGCGGCTACAATAGAAGCACGGGAGACTGCTCTTGACGGGAGAGACCGGACCGGCGGACAACGCGCAGGCCAGGCATTCGTGTCCGGCCGTGTCGCTGAGCCTGTCGAACGCGCTGCTCGCCGGTGGCGTCCTGCTGATCCTGAATTCGGTGTGGCTCGTGGCGGCGCCGAGCGCGTCACTGGCATACGTCGCCAACGTCGTCGCGCATCCGCTGCTCGGTCTGGCTCTCGCAGCGCTGACCCTCGTGTGGGTCATGCGCCGCGTGCAATCGCTCGGGAAGTTGCTGGCGGCGGGTCTCGGTCTTCTTGGTCTCGGCCTGTTGCTCGGCGGCGGCGTCCTCCTGGTGGGGGCGACGCGACCCTACGAGTGGCTGCTGGATCTGCACGTGGCGGCGTCGGCGGCAGGCGCCGTCCTGGTCGGCGCGCACGCGTGGCGTACGGCGGTGTCGGCGCCCGCGCCGTTGTGGGCGTTGCGGGGCGGGCTCGCCGCGCTGGCGGTCGCGGCGCTGCTGGCGCCGGCCCTGCGCGCCGCGTGGGACGCGGGCTGGCGCGACGCGCACCGCATCGTGAACCCCGTTCGCCCGCCGGCGACCATGGAAGGCGAGGGCGACGGCCCGGACAGCCCGTTCTTTCCCTCCTCGGCACGGACGAACACCGGCGACGTGATTCCCGCCGATTTCTTCCTGACCAGCGAGACGTGCGGCCGGTGCCACCGCGACATCTACGATCAGTGGAACGCGTCCGCGCACCATTTCTCATCGTTCAACAACCAGTGGTACCGCCGTTCCATCGAGTACATGCAGGACGTGGTGGGCACGCGGCCGTCGAAGTGGTGCGCCGGCTGCCACGATCACGCCGTGTTCTTCAACGGACGCTTCGACCGCCCGATCCGCGAGCAGATCGACACGCCGGAGGCGCAGGCGGGCCTCGGCTGCACCTCCTGCCATTCGATCGTGCACGTCGGCGGCACGATGGGGCAGGGGGACTTCGTCGTCGAGTATCCGCCGCTGCACGATCTGGCCGCCAGCGAACAGCCGTTGCTGCGCTGGGCGCACGACATGGTGACCGAGCTCGCGCCCGAGCCGCACCGGCGTACGTTCCTGAAGCCGTTCCACCGCGACGACAGCGCCGAGTTCTGCTCAAGCTGCCACAAGGTGCACCTGGACGTGCCGGTGAACGGCTACCGCTGGATCCGCGGCTTCAACGAGTACGACAACTGGCAGGCGTCGGGCGTGTCGGGGCAGGGCGCCCGGTCGTTCTACTACCCCGAGGCGCCGCTTACCTGCAACGACTGCCACATGCCGCTGGTCCGCTCGGACGATCCGGCCGCGGCCGACGGCTACGTCCGGTCGCACCGCTTCCCGGGAGCGAACACCGCGCTGCCTTTCGTCAACGGAGATGAGGAGCAGTTGCGGATCGTGCAGGAGTTCCTGCGGGCCGGGCAGATTTCGGTCGACGTGTTCGGCATCACCCGCGCCGAGGAGGTCGCTGCGCCGAGGGCGCTTGACGCGCGGGCCGCCGAACCGCGGCTGGCGAGCACGTTCGCGGTCGGCGAGGAGTCGGCCCGCTTCGGTGCCGGCGGCGTGGTGACGACTCCGACCGAGGTGACCGCGCCGCTCGACCTGGCCCCGGTGTCGGTGCGCCGCGGCGAGTCGGTGCGGGTCGAGGTGGTGGTCCGGACGCGAAAGGTGGGCCACTTCTTTCCCGGCGGCACGGTCGACGCGTTCGACGTGTGGGTGGAGTTCGAGGCGGTCGACGATCAGGGACGGGTGCTGTTGCACAGCGGTGCCGCGGGCGACGGCGGCAGCGGACCGGTGGATCCGGGCGCCCACTTCTACCGCAGCCTGCAGCTCGACGCGCACGGCAACCCGATCAACAAGCGCAACGCCTGGATGACCCGTTCCGTCGCGTACGTGCGGCTGATTCCGCCCGGCGCCGCTGACACGGTCCACTACCGCCTGCGGATTCCCGAGGACGCGGGCGACCGGATCTTCCTGCGAGCGAAGGTCAACTACCGGAAGTTCGCCTGGTGGAACACGCAGTGGGCGTTCGCCGGAGTGCGCGACGACAAGGCGGCGCCGCCGACGGCCGACCATGACGACGCGGAATGGCGGTTCACCGGCGACACGAGCGATGTCTCCGGGAACATCAAGGCGATCCCGGACATCCCGACCACGGTGATGGCGGAAGCGGACGCGACACTTGAGGTGATCGACGCCGAGGCCCCGCTGCCGGAAGTCCCGCGGGTCGCGGCGCCGTCGCTGCGCGAGCGCTGGAACGACTACGGCATCGGTCTGCTGTTGCAGGGCGATCTGCGCGGCGCGGAGGCGGCCTTCCGAACGGTGATGGAGATCGAGCCGGAGTACGCGGACGGGCCGGTCAACGTGGCCCGGGCGCGCCTCCAGGAAGGTGACGTCGATACCGCCATTCCGCTGCTGGAGCGGGCGCTGGAATTGTCGCCCGGGCTTGCGCGCGCGCACTACTTCCTCGGTACGGCGCTGCGCGCGCTGGGGCGCTACGACGAGGCGCTGGCCGAATTCGAAGCGGCGCGGGCGCAGTACCCGCGCGACCGCGTGGTGCTGAACCAGATCGGCCGCATCCACTTCCTGGAGCGCCGCTTCGACGAAGCGGTCTCCGTACTCGAAGAGGTGCTGCGCATCGATCCGGAGGACCTGCAGGCCCACTACAACCTGATGCTGAGCCACCAGGGCGCGGGCCGTCCCGAGGAGGCCGCCCGCGAGCGGGCGCTGTACGAGCGCTTCAAGGCGGACGAGGCGGCCCAGGCCATCACCGGCCCCTTCCGGCGCGCCTCGCCGGAGGACAACAACGAGCGGCAGGCGATCCACGAGCACGGGGCATCGTATCGGCCGGCGCCCTGATGCAGGTTGGCGGCACCGAACCATGAGACGGAGGGCTCCAGATTCGGTGCGCGGTCGCGGCGCGGGTTCGTGCCCTGCGCCCGAAACGCCCCGGCCTTCACGGCGCGGGCTGTCCGCAACTCCGGATCCCGATCCGTGTCCGCTCGGGTTGCCGGTGGCGCCTGGCATCGCTCTGCTGGCGCCGGGCGTCGCGCTGCTCCTGCTCGCTGCGGCCGGCTGCGGCAGCCCAGCCGAGGACCGGGCTGCGGAGGAGGTGTCCAGCCCGGTTGGGCGGCGCACGGAGACTGCCGCCGCTGCTCCTGCCGTCCCGATTGCGCTCACGGAGGTCACCGCCGAGGCCGGCATCCGGTTCATCCACAACACCGGGGCGTTCGGCGAGAAGTACTTGCCGGAGACGCTCGGGGCCGGCGCGATCTGGCTGGACGCGAACGGAGACGGGCGCCAGGACCTGCTGCTGATCAACTCGACGGACTGGCCGGGGCGCGGCGCCGGCACCCCGCCGGCGCTGTACCGCAACGAAGGCGGCTGGTCCTTCACCGACGTCACCCGGGAGTCCGGACTCGACGAGCCGATCTACGGCATCGGCGGCGCGGCGGCCGACTACGACAACGACGGTCACGTCGATCTCTACCTGACGGCGCTCGGTCCGAACCGTCTCTACAGGGGGAACGGGGACGGCACGTTCACCGACGTCACCGCTGCCGCCGGCGTCGGCGATCCGGGATTCTCGACCAGCGCCCTGTGGTTCGACTCCGACCGCGACGGGCACCTCGACCTGTTCGTGGCGAACTACGTGGAGTGGACGGCGGAGACCGACTTGTTCTGCACGCTCGACGGCGAGACCAAGTCGTACTGCACGCCCGAGTCGTACCCCGGCCAGAGCGCCACGCTGTACCGCAACCGCGGCGACGGGACGTTCGAGGACGTGACGGCGGCGGCGGGGGTGGCGGCGCCGTCGGCCAAGGCGCTGGGCGTGGTGATGCTCGATTCGGACGCGGACGGCTGGATGGACCTGTTCGTGGCCAACGACACGCAGCCGAACCAGTTGTTCCGCAACCGGGGCGACGGGACGTTCGAGGACATCGCGGTCACTGCCGCCGTGGCCTTCAGCGAGACCGGGGTGGCGCGGGCCGGCATGGGGGCCGACGCGGCCGACTACGACGACTCGGGGCTGCCGGGTCTGGTCATCGGCAACTTCTCGAACGAGATGATGGCGCTCTATCACAACGAGGGCAACGGGCTGTTCATCGACGACGCGCCCCGTTCGCCGCTCGGCCGGGCGACGCTGCTGACGCTCACGTTCGGCTGCTTCTTCCTCGACGTGGACCTCGACGGCCGGCTCGACATCTTCGCCGCGAACGGACATGTCGCGGACGATGTGGGCCGGGTGCAGTCGCAAGTCAGCCACGCGCAGCGCCCCCAACTGTTCCGCAACCTCGGCGGCGGCCGCTTCGAGGAAGTGACGGGAGCCGGCGAGGGATTCGACGCGCCGCTCGTCGGGCGCGGGGCGGCCTATGCGGACGCGGACGGCGACGGCGACCTCGACGTGGTGATCACCGCCAACGGCGGGGCGCCGCGGCTGCTGCGCAACGACACGGCGGCCGGCAACATGTTGCGGGTGCGCCTGGTCGGGACCGCGGCGAACCGTGACGGCATCGGAGCGCGCGTCGAAGTGACCGGCGGGAGCGGCACCCGCTGGCGCCGGGTGCGGACCGGATCGAGCTACGCCTCGCAGAGCGAGCTGCCGGTGTCCCTCGGGTTGGGCGCCGCAACGCAGGTCGAGGCCGTGCGGGTGGCGTGGCCGGGCGGGCGCGTCGACGAGACCGGACCGCTGGAAGCCAACCAGCGGATCACGATCGAGGAAGGCGCCGGGATCGTCGCGGCGACGCCGATCGAACGATGATCGCGTCGCGAACGGCCGGCAGGACCGCCCTGAGAGCCCGTGGCGAAAGCCCCGCTGCATTCAAGCGGCGATGCATCCCGCGTCAACGGCGTTGCTCCTCGGTCGAATATGCCTCTCGGTACCACGCGGCGTTTCACCGCGGGCTCGTGGCGCTGGCGTTGCTGGTCGGGGCCGCGGCGAACGCCGCCGGGCAACCGGTCGTTTCCGCGGTCCGGGTGGAGGAGCCACCGATCATCGACGGGCAACTCACCGACGACGTCTGGCGCCGGGCCGCGCGCCTGTCGGACTTCGTGCAGACGGCGCCGGTCGAGGGGGCCGTCGCCAGCGAGCCGACCGACGTGTACATCGCCTACGACGGCGAGAACCTCTACGTCGGCATCCGCGCGCGCTACGCCAGCCCCGGTCTGATGCGGGCCAACCGTTCGGATCGGGATCAGATCGCCGAGGACGACACGGTCTCCCTCTTCTTCGATCCGTTCCGGGACCGGCAGCGCGCCTATCAGTTCACGGTGAACGGCTTCGGCGTGCAGGGGGACGCCATCCTGAACTCCACAGGGCTGCGCAACCGGACGCAGCGGCGGGCCCTCGGGTCGCAGGGAAGGGGTCCGTCGGACACGCCCCCCAGCGGCATTCCGGAAGGCGACATCTCGTGGGACGCCCTGTTCGTCTCGGCCGGCGTGCCGTCGGCGGACGGCTGGACCGCGGAACTGGCGATCCCCTTCAAGAGCCTGCGCTACCCGGCGGTCGGCGAGGGGGAGACGCACCGCTGGGGGTTCCAGGTCTCGCGGGCGATCCAGGGGAAGGACGAGACCGTCGTCTGGTCGCCGGTCTCGCGGGACATCGCGCAGTTTCTCGCCCAGATGGGGGTGATCGAGGGGCTGTCCGATCTGTCGACCAGCCGCAACCTGGAGATCCTGCCGACGGTCACCGCGTTCCGCCTCGGCGCGCTCGACGCCGCCGGCGCGTTCGTCGACGACGACATCGCCGAGGCCGGGCTCAACGTGAAGTACGGCATCTCCTCGGACCTGACCGCCGACTTCACCGTCAACCCCGACTTCTCGCAGATCGAATCGGACCTGCCGCAGATCGACGTCAACCAGCGCTTCCCGCTCTTCTATCCCGAGCTGCGGCCGTTCTTCCTGGAGGGGCAGGAGATCTTCAACGTCTTCGCGCCGATCACGCCGATCCATACCCGCACCATCGTCGACCCGCGCTACGGGGGCAAGGTGAGCGGCAAGGTGGGCCGCAGCTCCGTCGGCGTCCTTTTCGCCGACGACGAGGCGCCGGGCAAGCGCGACGATCCGTCGGACCCGGCGTTCGGCAGGACCGCCAACGTCGCCGTCGGCCGCGCCCGCTTCGACCTCTACCCGGAGTCGTTCGTCGGCGCGACGTTCACGAACCGCGACTTCATGGACGGCTACAGCCGGATGGCAGCGTTCGACTCCAACATGCGGCTCGGCGCCACCAACCGCTGGAACGTCTTCCTGTCGCAGTCGTGGCACCGTGACGAGGAGGGGGTCGAACGCGTCGGGCAGACGATGGGGACCTTCTTCAATCACGTGGGGCGGAACGTGAACTTCTCCGCCTTCTACGGCGGCACCAGTCCCGACTTTCGCATCGACACCGGGTTCGTCCGGCGGGTCGACGACAAGCGCATGTTCACCAACCTGGCCTACCGCTGGTGGCCGGAGCACTGGCTGGTCAACTGGGGGCCGCGGGTGCGCTACGGGCGGAACTACTCGTTCGACAACGTGCTGATGGACGAGACCGTCGGCCCCGGGCTCGATTTCACCTTCGCGCGCAACGTGCGCCTGGGCCTGAGCGCCGAGCGGGCGCTGGAGCGGTACGGCGGGATCGACTTCTGGAAGTGGAACCAGGGCGTCGACTTCGACATCAACGCCAGCCGGCGGATCGCGCTGGTCGGCAATGTCTCCTGGGGAGAGTCCATACGCTACGGCGGGATGCCGTTCCTCGGCCGCGGCCGCCTCGGCAGCCTGACCGCCATATTCCGACCCGTGTCGCGCCTGCAGTCGCAGTTGAACGTCGAGTTGAGCCGCCTGGAGGATCCCCGGACGAGCACGCTGGTCTTCGACATCCAGGTGCTGCGCGCGCTGACAACCTATCAGTTCACCGAGCGGCTGCTGCTTCGGAACATCCTCGAGCACAACTCGTTCGACCGGACGCTCGACGGCAACCTGCTGCTGACCTACCGCGTCAACTCCGGGACGGTGTTCTACCTGGGCTACGACGGCCACTACCAGCAGGAGGATCGGCTGGACCCGCTCGACCCGATGCGTTTCCTCACGCAGCGTTACCGGCGCACCAACCGCGCGATCTTCATGAAGATCTCGTACCTGTTCCGGTATTGACTGTGCCGTCGCGTGCTCCGACCCGCTCCGCTACCGTCGCGTCGACCCTGGCGCTTCCGTGGGCGTGACGGGCGCCGCCCCGGCCGGTGCAGGGGGAGACGCAGCGGGCAGGGGGAGCATGTAGTGGGTCCGGGACCGGACCTCCGCACCCTCGCGCGCCACCTCCACGCGCAGCCGCCGCGTCCGCCGCGTCTCGTCCGGGTTCGACGAGTAGAAGCCCAGCACGTAGTAGTCGCTCGTCTCGGCATCGATCTCGGTGAACGCCTCGCGGAAGGTGTTGCGGTTCACCACCGCGATCCCGCCGGTCAGCTCCGCCAGCGTCCGCAGCGACGAGTGCTGCTTCCGGATGTACTCGTTCCACTCGGTCGTCCGCAGGTCGAAGTCGAGATCCGGGATGGTGGTGAGCCCGCGGACATCGATCGTGTAGAACGAGACGTTGGCACGGTTCGCCGCGTCGACGAGCAGCAGCAGCTCGTTGTGCAGGTCGGAGTCGCTGAACACCTCGCCGAACGCGTCGACCGTCGCGAACTGATCGAGGGCAGGCTCGTCGAACTCCGGCAGATCGACACCCTCGAAGAACCCCACCTGCTGCATCGACTCGATGCGCGCGTTGACCCGGCTGTCGTCGAACGGATTGAAGTTGTAGCCGGCGCTGACGTACAGAAAGACCTTGCGCCGGTGCCGGATCTGCTCGAGCCCGCGCACGGTCTCGATCGCCGTCTTGAAGGCGACATGGGCGCGCCAGCGCGATTCGCCCAGCGACGAGAGCTGCGTCGCCCGTTCGATCAACTGCCGCGGATCGAACGCCTCGCCGACCGCCCGGTCGATGGCCCGGAGCCGGTTCCGGTCGCTCGTCATCTGCACCCGGATGGCCGACTTGCCGCTGGAAATGATGCCGAACTCGTCCCCCTCGTGGATCAGCGTCTCGGGGAGCAGATCCATCACGCGGTGGATCAGCGGCGTGTCCGGCGGCCGGATGTGCAGGTCGTCGACGAAGATGACGAATATGCGTCCCGGCGTCGCAGTGCCCGCCGACACGGTCCGCCCGGGCAGAATGATCCCTTCCTGCACGGGCGGGGGCGGGAGCAACTGGTTGAACACCCGTCCGCCGTGCACGAGCACGAGCGACGCGAGCCTCTGCGGCTGGTCGTCCTCGTAGATGACGAAGTCTTCGCGGGTGAGGTCGGGGATGAACTGGCCGTCGCCGTCCCGGACGATGACGTCGGTCGTCACCAGGGTGACGCCCGACCGGAACACCGGCGGCGGCTGCGCTTCGGCGGCGCCGACCGCGGCGGCCGCGAGTACCGCGACGGTCCCCAAGGCTGTCTTCCATCCGGTTCTCAACGGCATGTTCGGCAGTATAGCGCCGCCGAACCCGTCGCGGGCTCCGTCTTCGGCCCAGCCCCCACCGCCCCAGCAGCTTGCGCCCCAGAACTCACTTCGTTGCGTTCTGGGGCGCAAGTTCCTGGCCCGGCAACCGGGGCATCCGGCTCCGATTGCCGCCAAGCGGTCCCGACGAGAGTCTGCTTCTCGGCGTGGATTCCCGGCGCGTTCCGAGCCTCCTTGCGCGGCCGGATCTCCAGCACTACAATCGCGGCGAAGGGTTTGCGTCGGCCGTACAGACCGACGGCCTGAACGGTCAGACGCAGAACCACGGCGATTCGTTCCGTTCGATCGCGAGGTGTTCATGTCGCACGCGTTCAGGCAACGGTTTCGGTCCGGCGTCTGCACTTCCGCCGCGCTCTGCGCGGCTCTCTTGTGTACGGGCGGTGCATCCGCGCAGCAGCTCGGCGGCATTTCCGGGCAGGTGACGGACAACACCGGCGGCGTCCTGCCGGGCGTCACCGTGGAGGTGACGTCCCCCGCGCTCGGCGCGCCCCAGGTGGCGTTCACCGACGGCGCCGGGCTGTACAGCGTGGTGCAGCTCCCGCTCGGGGACTACGTCGTCACGTTCACGCTGCCCGGCTTCTCCACAGTCGTCCGCGACGGCATCACCATCGGCGCCGGATTCACGGCGACGGTCGACGCGCAGATGGCGGTCGGCTCGGTCGAGGAGACGATTACCGTCACCGGCGAGGCGCCGGTGGTCGACGTGCAGACGGTCCGCCAGCAGGCGGTGCTCGACACCGAGGAGCTCGAGGTCCTGCCGGTGGGCAACTACGGCCTGCAGACCATCGCGCAGGTGACCCCCGGGTTCACCGAGGACCGGGCCGACGTCGGCGGCACGCGCGATACCTGGTCGGCCCAGGGGGCCTACCGCTTCTACCACGGCAAGCCGGGCACCCGCGCGTCGTTCAACGGCTTCCGGAACCAGTTCTTCATCGGCACCGCCTCCGGCTCCGGCTACATCACCAACTCCGACACCATCGGGGAGATGCAGGTAGAGATCGCCGGCATGGGGGCCGAGAACGGCTCCGGCAGCACCACGATCAACGCCATTCCGCGCGAGGGGAGCAACACCTTCACCGCGTCGGTCAACACGAAGTACTCCGGCAGCGGCATGCAGTCGGAGAACCTGACCCCCGAGCTGAAGGAGTTCGGCCTCGAGCCGCCGCAGATGGTGAACATCTGGCGCGCCGCCGGCACCATGGGCGGCCCGATCGTGACGGACAAGGCGTGGTACTACGGCTCCATCGCGCGCTGGGGCCGCCGCATCCAGCCGCCGGGCGGCTTCTTCAACGCGCTGCAGGGGCACAACGAGTTCGGGCGGGCGGGGGCCCCGTTCCCCGACCCCCGGATGGGCGGCCCCAACGAGATCGAGGATCCGTTCGGCCTCCGGGGCGGTCCGGGGGCGGCCGGCTTCTACAATACGCGGACCATCCTCCACGAGCGCGATCCCAGCCGTCCGGCCTACGACTTCGACTGGAACCGGACGCATGCCGTCCGCCTCACCTGGCAGGCGGCCGAGCGGCACCGCTTCGCCAGCTTCCTCGACATCCAGAAGGACTGCCGCTGCACCACCGGCTACACCGGCCAATACGCCATCGAGAACGAGAACGGGTGGGACATGTGGCCGAACGGAGTCGTGCAGGGCTCCTGGACCTCGCCCGTCACCACGCGGCTGCTGCTCGAGGCGGGCGGCGGCTGGCAGACGGCGAACTGGATCAACTTCCCGGCCACCGGGGTCGTCGACGGGCAGGACCGTCACGTCCGTGACCTGGCCACCGGCTACCGGTGGGGCGCCCCGATTCTGAACATCGCCCCCCGCGCGCGGACCGGCCGGAGCATGGAGTACTTCCGGATGTCCTACGTCACCGGCTCGCACAACTTCCGGGTCGGCGTGACGCTGGAGCAGGCCTTCAACGACGAGGAGCGGACCACCGCCCACCAGGACACGCTGGCGTGGGCGCTGCTGGCCGGCAATCCCATCGCTCTCATCTACTACACGCAGCCGTACTTCCAGCAGGAGCGGATGAACGCCGAGCTGGGCCTCTACGTTCAGGACTCGTGGACCATCGGGAACCTGACGCTGACGGGAGGGATACGAACCGACTACGTCACGATGGGGTTCCCGTCCGCCCAGTTGGGCGCCGGGCCCTCGGTGCCGGCACGGAGCGTGCAGGAGCTGCGCGGCGTGCCGGACTGGACCGACGTCAACCCCCGCGGCGGCGTCAGCTACGACCTGACCGGCGACGGCCGGACGGCGGTGAAGGTGTCCATGGGCCGCTTCAACGAGTTGACGCGGAGTCGCCTGACCCGCGAGTTCCACCCCTTCAACTCGTCGGTTTCGACGGCGAACCGACTATGGATCGATGCCAACCAGAACTGGATCGCGGACTGCGACACGGCGAACTTCGGGCCGAACGGCGAGTGCGGTCCCATCAGCAACGCCAATTACGGTCAGTTTCCGGATCTGCAGCCGCAGGACTACATCTTCGGCAACCTGGATGGATGCTCGGAAGCGAGTCCGGAGGCGTGTCCCGCCACCACGTTCGATCCGGACGTCCTGTACGACAACCGGCCCTACACCTGGGACTTCCTGGCCGAGGTGCAGCGCGAGCTGCTGACCGGACTGTCCGTCAGTGCCGGCTACAACCGGAACTGGTCGGGCGGCTTCTGGGTGTCCGACAACCTGCTGACCAGTCCCGCGGACTACGACGAGTACTGCATCTCGACGCCTGCGAGCGGGCGCCTGTACGACGTGGTCTCGGGACTCTCACCGGGCCAGCCTCTCTGCGGCTACTACGACATCCGGCCGGACCTGTTCGGCCAGAGCAAGCGGCTCGTGACGATCGCCGACAATTTCGGCAACCAGTCCCGCGTCTGGAACGGGTTCGTCTTCAGCGTCGACGGCCGCCTGCCGAACGGTATCCGCGTGACCGGCGGCCTCGACCTCGGAACCCAGACGATCGGCAATTGCTTCACGGTGGACGAGCCGAACCAGCCGCGCGACCTGTTCAACAACCTGCCGCCGGGCGGTCCGAACTGTACCCATACGCACAGTTGGGGCAACCTGGCCGACTTCCGGATGCACGGCGACATCCCGCTGCCGGCCGACTTTACGCTGAGCTGGATCTACAAGAACACGCCGGGCACGCCGATCAACCCTATCGGCGACTTCACCAACGCCGACATCCACTGCTGGGCGGACGGCAACGGCAACTGCAATCCGGCCAGCACGCGGGTCGGCTTCGCCGGCAGCCCCACCCGGACGCTCGCGATCACCGCGCCGAACCTGTACTTCACCAAGCGGTTCACGCAGCTCGACCTCCGGTTCCTCCGGACGTTCGACCTGGGCGACGTGCGCCTCGACACCAGCATCGACCTCTATAACGCGGTGAACTCCAACTCGGTCCAGTCGATCGAGAACACCATCGGCACCGCGTTCGGGCGGCCGATTACCGTGCTCGACGCGCGGGTGCTGCAGGTGTACGCGAACCTGCGCTTCTAGCGTTCGCAATACATCGAGGGGAGATGGAGACGATGACTGCGAAGACGAGCTGGAAGCGGGTGACGGCGCTGGCCTTGGCGATACTGATCGCGCACGCGCCGTCGGCCTTCGCGGGAGGTCTGCTGGACTCGGCGCTGGAGGCGGCGGCGGAGGTGACTCCGCGGCAGGTGCGGCCGCTGGATGCCGAGGCCGCGATTGCAGGGTCGCTTGCACGTCCGGGGGAGGCCCGGCCCGCGGCCGTGCAAGACCCGGCAGGCCAGGGCGACCGTGGTCGCGGGGCGGGCAGAATGTGGGCGGTGATCGGCGCCGGCGTCGGCATCGCCCTGGCCATGATGGTGATCGATCGCAAGGTCGAGGACTCCACGCCGTCGACGCGCCGCGAGCGCCGGGACGGCTGTACGTTGCTCTGTTCGTGATTCGGACTCCAGCCGGGCGGCCGTGCGATACGGCCGTCCGGCGGAGCGGCCCCGCCCGCGCAGCGCCGGTCGCGCGCTACCCGCAGCCGGCGGTGGAACACGTGGCACCGATTTCCGGGCTTCGCGCCGCTTCCGGTTTCGTGGCGTGGCGACGAGCCGGCGCTGGCGGGCGACCGCTGGCACACACTGCAGCAGGGGACCGGCGAGCCGGTCGGGGTCGAGAACCGATGAGCGATGCGCGCTCGCGTGCCCAATGCGCTGCCTCGTCGCACCTTGCCATGCGGGCGCCGCACCGCTTGCGGTGCGACGCGCGGTTTCACCACGGACTGCTGGCACTGTTGCTGACGGCGGCGTGCGGTGGAGCCGATCCACCGGCGAGCGGGACGGGCGGCGGCGGCGACGGTGCGGCGGTGCCTCTGGAGCAGGTCGCGCTGCCCGACCTGTCCCAGGTCAGCGATGCGGTACGGGAACAGGTGCAGGCGCGGTGGCGCCCCGTCGAGCGCCTGGCGGGCGATGGTGCGGCTCCCGTCGCGAGCGCGGCGGAGACCTACGGCACGTTCGGCATGGTGCTGATGGCGGCAGAGTTTCCCAATGCCGCGATCCCGGCGTTCCGGAACGCACAGATGCTCGCTCCGGCCGATGTCCGCTGGCCCTACTACCTGGCGCATCTGCACCGGGACGCCGGTGCGCTCGACGAGGCGGCCGACCGGTTCGAGGCGGCGCGCCGGCTGCAGCCGGACGACATGGCGATCCTGGTCTGGCTGGGTGACGTGCGTCTGGCGCAGGGCGACACCGGGGCGGCCGAGCCGCTGTTCGCGCAGGCGCTGTCGCTCTATCCCGATTCGCTCTCCGCGCGGTTCGGTCTGGCTCGCGTCGCCTTGATGCGGGAGGAGTTCGATGCGGCCGCGCGGGGGCTGGAGGAGATCCTGGCGCTGGAGCCGGCGGCGACCGCTGCCCACTACCCCTTGGGGCAGGCCTATCTCAGTCTCGGCGATTCCGAGCGGGCCCGGGAGCACCTGCGGCAGCGCGAGGCGGCCGACATCCGGCCGGCCGATCCGCTGATGGCGGCCCTCGACCGGTTGCTGGAGAGCGCCCAGGCCTACGAGACCCGCGGCATCGAGGCGCTCAACCGCGAGGACTGGGGCGGCGCGGTCGCGGCGTTCCGGCGCGGCCTCGAGATCGATCCGGGCGACGCGGAGCTCCGCCATCGGCTGGGGACGGCGCTCTACCTGCGCGGCGACATCCGGACGGCGCGCACGGAGCTGGAGCGGGCTGCGGCGGAGTCGCCCGAGCTGGCGCAGGCGCAATACAGCCTGGGAGTCTTGCTGCAGGACGAGGGCCGGTACCGGGAAGCGGCCGAGCGGTTCGCCGCGGCGCTGCGATCCCGGGCTTCGTACACCGAGGCGAGCCTGCGGCTGGCCTACAGTTTGCGACGGTCGGGAGACCCCGACGGAGCGCTGGCGGAGTACCGTCGGGTGTCGCGCATGAACCCGGACCTCGTCGAGGCCGCCTTCGGCGAAGCGATGGCGCTGGTCGTCCTGCACCGTTGGGGCGAGGCGCGGACCCGGCTGGAGCAGGCGGCTGAGGCGCATCCCGGCGACCTGGGAGTGATGCATGCCCTCGTTCGCCTGCTGGCCGCGGCGCCGGACGGGCGCGTTCGTGACGGCGAGCGGGCCCTGATCATGGTCGACCGTCTCGCATCGCAAGGACGGACCCTCGACCTGGGCGAGACGATGGCGATGGCGCTGGCGGAGGTCGGCGCCTATGCCAGGGCGGCGGCGCTGCAGCGCGATCTCATCACCGGTGCAGGTCGCGCCGGGCTGTCGGAGGTGGTCCCCCGGCTGGAGGCGAATCTCCGCCGCTACGAGCGGGGCGAGGCGTGCCGCACGCCGTGGCCGGATGGGGCGGTGCCGTGAGGAACGCCGATGCATTCGCCCGGCGATGCATGGTGCCTCGCCTTGCAGCAGCTCGGTCGCGTACAGCCCGGCATGGTCCCTCGTCGCGCCGGGCTATCCGCGCGGCTTGCCGGTTCCGGTTCCCCGCGGTGTTTCGGCACGGGCTCCTGGTAGGAATCGCCTGCGTCATCTGCGCAGGTAACGTAGCGGGACAGTCCACCGTGGAGGAACGGTCGGGCGCGCCGGCGCAGTCCGGCGCAGGGACTGTTGCTTTCACCGACGTGACCCGGCCGGCCGGCATCGACTTCACGCACGACAACGGTGCGGCCGGCAACCATTGGTATCCCGAGCTGTTCGGCGGCGGGGTTGCGGTCCTCGACCTCGACACGGACGGCTGGCCCGATCTGCTGTTCGTCAACGGCCGGGGCTGGCGGTCGACCTCCGCGACCCGCCACGGACTGTTCCGGAACAACCGCGACGGTACCTTCACCGACGTCTTCGCCGGCAGCGGCCTCGACCGAGCAAACGTCTACGGCCTGGGCGCGACGGTCGCCGACTACGACAACGACGGGCACGACGACGTCTTCATGACGACGGTCGACGGCGGGCGCCTGTATCGCAACGCCGGAGACGGATCGTTTCGCGACGTGACCGCCGTCGCCGGCATCGGGGACGGCCGGTTTGCGGTCAGCGCGGCGTGGCTGGACTACGACCGGGACGGGCTGGTGGACCTGTTCGTCGGCAACTATGTCGACTGGTCGCGCGAGACCGAGACGGACTGCGGGAATCCGCCGGGCTACTGCGGGCCGGACGCTTACAGTCCCGTCGCTCCTGCGTTGTACCGCAATGTCGGAGGCGGTCGGTTCGAGAACGTCACCGCGCGCGCCGGTCTCGACGATCCGACCGACAAGGCGATGGGGGTCGCCGTGCTCGACTACGATGCCGACGGCTGGCCCGACCTGTTCGTCGGCAGCGACCGCGTGCCGGCGAAGCTGTACCGCAACGACGGCGCGGGCGGATTCGTCGACGAGGGCCTGCGCGCCGGGGTGGCCCTGAGCGAACGGGGGCGGGCCCGGGCCAACATGGGGGTCGACACTGCCGACTACGATCGATCGGGCCGGCCGGACATTCTCGTCGGCAACTTCCTGCACGAGATGCTCGGCCTGTACCGCGACCGGGGAGACGGCCTCTTCGTGGACGCGGCCCCGCGCACGACGGTGGGGCGGGCGAGCTACCAGTCGGTCACCTGGGCGGTCTTCTTCCTGGACGTTGACCTCGACGGCCATCTCGACATCTTCGCCGCGAACGGCGGCACCGACGAGTCGCAGGGGATGCTGGACTCCCGGGCGCGGCTCGCCCAGCCGCCGCTGCTGCTTCGCAACCGGGGCGACGGTGCGTTCGACGACGTCACCCGGGCAGCGGGAGCGGCCTTCGGCCGCCCGGCGATGGGGCGCGGCGCCGCCTACGCCGACTTCGACGGCGACGGGGACCTCGATCTCGTCCTGACCGCATTGAACGGCCCGGCGAGGCTGCTGCGCAACGAGGGGGGCAACCGGAACGGCTGGCTGCGGGTCCGGTTGGCCGGCGCCGGATCCAACCGGCGCGGCATCGGCGCGGTGGTGCGGGTCACGAGCGCGTCGGGCGTCCAGTGGCGCGCAGTGCGCAGCGGCTCGAGCTATGCCTCGCAGAGCGAGCTGCCGCTGACGTTTGGCCTCGGGCCCGATGCGACGGTCGAGTCGCTGGAGGTGACCTGGCCGTCCGGCGCGACGCAGCGCTTCGCGGACGTCGCCGCCAACCAGCGGGTCGTCATCGACGAGGCGGCCGGCCTCAGCCGGGAGCCTGGCGAATAGCCCGTCGTTTAGGCAGCTCGAACGTAAGGCCCGCGTCACCGCCCGCGCCGTGACACCCGCAGCAGCTCTTCCTCCACGAGGCGCGTGAAGAACTCGAACGGCGGCAGGAACGGAGGCGGCTCCGGCGCCAGCCGTCCGTTGACGAGGAAGCTCGGGCTGACGTGGAGGCCGTAGCGAATCGCCTCGTCCACGGCGTCCATGACCGTCCTGCGCGCCGCTCCGCTGGCGAGACAGGCGTTGAACCGGTCGGCATCGAGACCTGCCTCGCTCGCCGCCTGCCGCAGGCGGACCACGTCGAGCAGCGCCGGCCGCGACAGCAACGCATCGTGGAACGGCCAGAATCGACCCTGCATGTTGGCGCACTGCGCCGCCTGCGCGGCCTGAATCGAGGCGGGGTTGTCCGGCTGCGGCAGATGCTTGAACACGATTCGGACCCGGTCGCCGTACGTTTCCCGCACGCGGGCGAACACCGCGGCGAGCCGCGCGTAGTCGGCGCTCTGGAACTCGCCGAACACGATCAGCTCGACGGGGGCCGTCGCCGGGCCGAGCGCCGCGTCCCGCGCGGTGCGCTGCACCGCGATGCGGGGCGAATCGAGCGCCAGCTCGGCGTTCGTGGAGACCGCGGTCAGTTCCTCCAGGTAGTTCATCCGCGCCAGCTCGCGAGCCGTGACCCGTTCGAGCCAGGCGCGCAGGGCCGGCTCCATCTGCTCGAAGCTGGCGCCCCGGGCGGCCGTGCCCACGTCGGCATAGAGCGAGCGCACCGCCGATTCCGGCATCTCGACGATCCGCGGCGGGATCTCCCGTTCGAGCAGCGCCTCCGGCGTCAGGTCCTGGAACTCCGCCTCACGCGCGATCAGCTCGTCGGCCACCAGGGCGTCGGTGAAGCGCCAGCGCGTGTCGTGGATCTCGCGCGCGAGGGCGATGAAGCCGCCCGGATCCTGCCGGCGCCACTCGCGATCCACCTCGGCCACGGTGATGATTCGATCGCCGACCGTAGCGGCGACCGCGCCCGGCTCGGCGGCCAGAACGGGTCCGTCGGTGTCGCCGGTCCCTGCCGCGGGCGCCGGTCCGGGCCTCGTGCCCATGCCGGAGCGCTCGGCCGGCGACGATCCCCCGGCCGCCGTGCCCCCGTGCAGCGCGATGTCGAGCGACGCATGCCGGCCGGTCCCGGAGCCGCGGCTGACGGTCAGCACGTAATCGCCCGGCGGCATGAGGGAGATCGGCGCGGTCACGACGATCTCGGTATCGGTGGCCGAACGGATGGCGAGCGGCACCAGGTCGAGCGTGACGAAGGGGAATTGGCCGAAGCCCCCGCCGGCGATGGTCAGCGTCCCGGCCTGTGGGTCCGGACGCACGCCGGAGAGGACTAGTGCAGGGGTCTGGGCCGGCTGCGCGGCGACCGTGCCGACGGCCATTCCGACGACCAGCACGATGGCCATCACCAAGGTCAGAGCGACAACACTGAAGAGTTTGCCGACCATGCTACGGTTGGCAAGAATATCAAGGATCAACGGTGGTGAACGTGCATATATCAGGTTGTTTCGGCTTTACGTCCGGCTCGCTCGGACCGGCGGCTTCCGGATGGCGGCGACTGGCGCAGGCGGCGGTGAGGCGACTTGGCCCTCGCGATGTTGCCTGTCGTCGCGTCGGGAGTTCCGTTGGCGCTGGACTTCTGTGCCGCAAGCTGCTGTTGCCGATCGTCGTGGCTGTGAGCGCGGGCTCCTGGTTCGCCTGCGCGCCGGCGGGGCTCCCGGCGGCCGGCTCGGCCGAGTATCAGGAGACGGTGCGTGTCTTCTACCGGGGGCTGGCATCGCTGGAGGTCGGCTTGCTCAGCGACGCGCGCGACCAGTTCGTCCGCGCGAGCGAGCTGGCGCCGCGCGAGCCGGCCATCCACGCGAACCTGGCCGTGGCCCAGGTCGGCGTGGGAAACGACGAGGGGGCGACGACCGCGCTGGAGACGGCGTACGCCCTGGCGCCGGACAGCGCCGAGGTGGCGTTCCTGCAAGGGCAGCTCGCCAGCTTCAGCGGGCGGTCCGCGGAGGCGACCGTCCAGTATCGGCGCGCGGCGGCGCTCGATGCCGATCACGAGCAAGCCCGTTTCGCCCTGGCGCAGGAGTTGGAGCGGAGCGGGGCGGAGGCCGATCTGCCGGAAGCGCGGGGTTGGTTGGAGGAGGTACTGGCGCGCCGGCCCGACAACCTCGCAGTGCTGCTGGAACGGGCGCGGTGGGCGGCGCGGATGGGGGACGGCGATGTCCTGGACGACACGATCGACCGCTTGACCAGTCTCAGCGCGGCGTGGCCGGAGCTGGCCCTCGAGCAGTTGCTGGGACTGTCCGAGGCCGCCGCTGGCGGCGATCCGGGGCGAGCCGCGACCATGGCGCAGTTGCTCCGCAACGTGCTGGTCCGCACGCCGGCCTTCCGTGAGGACCTGGCGGTGGTCAGCGTCAGCGCCGAGCAGATCGCGGCGCCGCTGATGCGCTTTCTGGCGATGCCGTCGCCCCCGGCCAGCGCGGCGGCGCCGGACGAGACACTCGCGTACGCGGCGGAGCCACTCGGGCCGGCCGCGCCTGGGGTCACCGAGGCGGTCGTGCTCGCAGTGGTTCACGGCGGCGAGGACCAGACGCCGGCGATCGTCGCCGCCTACGGCGATTCGGTGCGCCGGTTGGGCGACGCCGACGCGGGGCCGGAGTTCCCGTTCATGGGCGACGCGTCCGGAACTCGGCCGGGTGGGGAAGCGCTGCTGCCGTTGGACTGGAACGGCGACTACCGCATGGACCTGGCTATTGTCGGGGCACGCGGCTTCAGTCTCTTGACACGCAATGAGGACGGTGAGTTCGAGCAGAACACGCCGAGGCTGGCCGACGGGATCGACATGGGAAGCCTCGTGGGCTACGGAGCCTGGGCGGCCGACATCGAGATGGACGGCGACCTCGACATCGTTCACGGTCCGCTGGACGATGCGCCGTGGGTGTTGCGCAACAACGCCGACGGCACGTTCGAGGCGGTACGGCCGTTTCCCGAAGTGGCCGGCCTGCGCGGCTTCGGCTGGGGCGATCTGGACATCGACGGAGATCCGGACGCGGTCCTGCTGGACGCGGCGGGCGGCGTGTATCCGCTGGAGAACTTGCAATCGGGCCGGTTCGGGTCGTGGCCGGCGTGGGAGACGCCGCAGCCGGTCGTCGCCCTGGCCCTGGGCGACCTGAACGCGGACGGCACGCTCGACGTAGTCACCCTGGACGCCGCGGGGGAGGTGTGGCGCACGAGTTGGGACGACGGAACCTGGAATCGCGAGCCCGTCGCCGAGTGGTCGGCAGTGCAGGCCAATGCCGCTCCCGGGTCCCGGCGCCTGCTGCTGGCTGACCTGGACAACAACGGTGCGCTCGACCTGCTCGGCTCGGGACCGGAGGGCTCACGGATCTGGCTGGCCGACGAACGTGCGGTGCTGCAGGACGACGACCTCGATGCGCCGGTCACGGCCGAGATCTTTGGCATCGCCGATCTGGACGCCGACGGCCGGCTCGACCTGGTCGGGTTGGAGGACGGCGCGCCGGTTCGACTGCGCGGGCAGGGCAGCGCCGGCTACGGCTGGCAGCAAATCCGCCCGCGGGCCCACGTCGCGGCGGGCGATCAGCGGATCAACTCGTTCGGGGTCGGCGGCGAGATCGAGGCGCGCGCGGGGCTCCTTGTGCAGAAGCAGGTGCTGACCGGCGCCCCGGTTCACTTCGGGCTGGGCGAACAGCCGCGGATCGACGTCGCGCGGGTGGCGTGGCCGAACGGCGTCGTGCAGGCCGATTTCGACCTGCCGGCGCGCGGCGAGTTCGTCGCCGAGCAGAGGCTCAAGGGCTCTTGTCCCTGGCTCTTCGCCGACGACGGTACCGGCCTGCGCTTCGTCACCGACGTCCTCTGGCGGTCGCCGCTCGGCATGCGCATCAACGCGCAGGACACTGCCGGGGTGACGCAGACCGAGGACCGCGTGCTCATCCGCGGCGATCAGCTCGCCCCGCGCGACGGCCAGTACGACCTGCGCATCACCGCCGAGCTCTGGGAGACCCACTTCGTCGACCACGCGTCGCTGCTGGTCGTCGATCATCCGGCGGACACGGAGGTCTTCGTCGACGAGCGCTTTGCGCGCGACCCGGCCCCGCTGGACCCCATCGTCACTGGGCCGTCGCAGCCCATAGCCGGTGCCTGGGACGACGCCGGCAAGGACGTCGGCGACCTGGTCGGGAATCGCGACGGGCGTTACGTCGCCACGTTCGAGCGGGGGACCCACCAGGGGATCACCCGCGACCACTTCCTGGAGATCGAGCTCGGTGCGGACGTCGACGCGCACGCCGCGCTCCGGCTGCTGGCCTACGGCTGGATCTATCCCACCGACAGCAGCATCAACGTCGCCCTGGGGCAGGGCAGCCTCCCGGCACCGCGCGGGGTGGCGGTGGAGGCGCTGGACGGAAAGGGGCGCTGGGCCGTCATGCACCAGGACCTGGGCTTCCCGGCCGGCAAGCTCAAGACGATGGTCGTTCCGGTGGAGCGGCTGTCCGACGGGCGCTATCCCCAACGGCTGCGGCTGCGCACGAATCTGGAGATCTACTGGGACCGCATCGCCTGGGCGCCGCTGCGCGACGACGTCCGGCTCGAAACCCGGCGCTTGGCGCCCGCCGTCGCGGATCTCGACTACCGCGGCTACAACGTGACCGAGTACGTCGGCCCGCGCCGCCTCGAGCTGCCGCGCTACGAGCTGGCCAGCCTCCGGCCCCGCTGGCGCGACTTGGTCGGCTACCACACCCGCTTCGGCGACGTGCGCGAGCTGCTGGCGGAAGTCGAGGACCGGTACGTGATCATGAACGCCGGCGACGAGCTCCGGCTCCGCTTCGAGGCCCCGCCGGCCCCGCCCGAGGGCTGGCGCCGCGACTTCGTCCTCGTCACCGACGGCTGGGTCAAGGACGGCGACTTCAACACGGCGCATTCCAAGACCGTTGGGCCCCTGCCGACGCACGACACGCCCGACTACGACCCGGACGCCTCGCCCGCCCTGGAAGACGATCCCGTCTACCACCGCCACAAGGACGACTGGCGAAATTACCACACACGGTTCGTCGCCCCGGACGCGTTCCTGCGGGGGTTGCGGAGGTAGGTGGAGATGGCCGTTCACACCGCAGAGGGTTATTCGGTGTACGGATCAGCCGGTGAGACCATTGAGAAGACTCTGTGTTTCGAGTGTGACGGGACGGTCGGCACGAGTTGGTGCCGACATGAGTTCACATATGGATTGGGTAACAGTGCCATCGACCTGAGCGTCGAGATTCCAGTTCGCAGATGCAGATCATGCGGTTTCGAGTTCTTGGACCATGAGGCCGAGACTCTGCAGCACGCAGCCATCTGTGCGCACTTCGGCCTACTGACTCCGGCGGCGATTCGGCGTATTCGGCAGCGATACGGGATGTCGCGCTGCTCGTTCTGCAAGGTCACCGGTATCGAAGAGGAGGATCTGAAGCGCTGGGAAGAAGGAATGGAGATACAGAGCCTTCTGGCTGACCGCTATCTTCGCTTTCTTGCATCGCGTGACTTGCAGGAGCGGAGCGGTTGACTTTTTCCTCACACCATGGTGGTGGGTATTCTCCTCGGGAACTCGTAGGCATAAGCAGTGGGGAACGGCACGATGACAGTCGGCGACGAGGCGGAACTGATCTGTGGGCGATGCGGTGCTGGGGGCGTAAGCACCTTCGAGCATCGTCACACGTTCCGGTACGGATCCGGGGATGCAGCGGCGGATCTGACCGTCGACCTGCCAGTACGTCGCTGCGGGAAGTGCGGGTTCGAGTTCCTCGATCGTGAGTCGGAAGAAATCAAGTTGGACGCGATCTGCAAGCACCTCGGCGTGCTTTCGCCGTCCGGAACAGGCAGAACCGGCCCGCGCGGCGTGCTTGGTCACGTGAGCCCCCGCCCCGGGAAGATGCAGTAGACGACGGGAACACCAGGACACAGGAGCATGACGACTCCAGTCGTCACCATGAAATCAAGCATCAGGCGGGAAGCGGCGATGAGAGCCCCGGCTTCCGGGGCTCTCAGAGGAAACGGCCAGAAGTCGCGCTGCGTTGGCGGACAAGGGCCTCAAGTGCGCGAGTTCGTTTCGCCACCGATTCATCTGCCGCACAGCCCGTTGAACCTCGGGATCGAAACCCGGACGCTGCACCATGCCTGCGAGCTCTCCGATGTCAAGGTCCAACGGATCCTCGGGTTTGCCCTCGCGCGTCAGGTGCTCCGCGATCAGCGCTCGGTGCTGCAGCAGAAGATCCCACCGCCAGCCGGCGATCGACGGCAGGAGCACCGACGCCTGCGCGCTCCAGAGGCGACGCCGAAGGTCCCTCGGTGGATCGTCCATCTGGCTGGCCGTCGAGAACATCGCTGCAGGACCTGTCAGAATCTGACATGGGCTCGGGGGCCGCGACAGCCCGCGACGGGTGGAAGGCCACCCGGTGGTTACAATCTCGGCATGCACGCCGAGTACGACGCGTTGCTGGCGGAGCTTCTCGACGCATGCCGGCGACACTACGGCGCGCGGCTCGTGGCGCTCGCCGTGTACGGGTCGGTCGGCCGGGGCACGCCGCGCTGGGACTCGGACGTGGACTTGCTCGTCGTGGCGAACGGACTGCCGGCCGGGCGGTTTCCGCGGGTGGACGATTTTCGCGCCGTGGAGCAGGCGGTGGCGACGCGGATCGAGGCCGCCCGTGATGCGGGTTTGCATGCGGAGCTGTCACCGATCTTCAAGACCCCCGCGGAGCTCCTTCGCGGTACGCCGTTGCTGCTCGACATGACGGAGGACGCAAGAATCCTCCACGACCCGGATCGCTGCCTCGGGAGCGTGCTCGACGCCCTCAGGGCGCGGCTCACGGCGTTGGGCTCCCGGCGAATCTGGCGGGGCGACGCCTGGTACTGGGATCTGAAGCCCGATTACAAGTGGGGCGACGTCATCGAGCTCTTCTGAAGGCGGCGTCCACGGAACAAGCCACCGACGGACGTGCGGGTTGAGGGCAATGACCAACGGATCCCTCGCCGAGAGCTACATGCTCAAGGCTTCCAAGCGGCTGAAGGTTCTGCACGTACTCCTCGAAGAGGAGGCGTACTCGGACGTCGTGCGCGAAGCGCAGGAGGTCGTCGAGCTCGCGCTCAAGGGCGTGCTGCGGCAGGTCGGGGTCGAGCCGCCGCGCTGGCATGACGTCGGCGGCATCCTGCGCGAGCATCGGGAACGGCTGCCGCCGGACGCCGCGCGCGAAGTCGACCGATTGGCGCGCATCTCCGCCGCGTTGCGCAAGGACCGAGAGTTGTCCTTCTACGGAGACATCGACTTCATTCCCACCGAGCACTACACGCGGGAGCACGCCCAACAGGCGCTCGACGGCGCCGCCTGGGTCGTTTCCGTCGCCGCGACCGTCATCGGAAGCCGTTGACGGACTCCTCGGCGCGCGCCAGCCCCCATCCCCGCCAGATGCAGTAGACGGCGGGAAACACCAGCAGCACGACGACCGCCGTGGTCACGACGCCGCCGACCATCGGCGCCGCGATGCGCTTCATCACGTCAGCCCCGGTCCCGGTGCTCCACATGATGGGCAGGAGGCCGAGGGCCGTGGTGGCGCTCAGCATCACGACCGGGCGGACGCGGCGCGCCGCCCCGTCGAAGACCGCCTCGCGGAGCTGGGCGAGCGTCCGCAGCCGCCCCTGTTCACGGGCCGCGTCGCAGGCGCGATCGAGATAGAGCAGCATCACCACCCCGGTCTCCGCGCTCAGGCCCGCGAGCGCGATGATGCCCACCCAGACGGCGATGCTCAGGTTGTAGCCGAGCACGTACAGCAGCCAGAACGTCCCGATGAGCGAGAGCGGCACCGACGAGAGCACGATGAGGGTCCGGGCGACGGATCGCGTGCTGGCGTAGATGGTCAGGAAGATCAGGAGCAGGGTGATCGGCACCACGAGCTGCATGCGCTCCTGCGCGCGCACCATGTACTCGTACTGGCCGCTCCACCCGAGGCTGTAGCCGGTGGGGATCTCCACCTGCGCGGCGACGGCTTCGCGGGCGCGCTCGACGTAGGTCCCGACGTCCACGTCCTCGATGTCGACGTAGACCCACGCGTTGGGACGCGCCTGCTCGCTCTTGATGGCCGGCGGTCCCTTGACGAACGACATGGTGGTGAGGTGGCCGAGCGGGATCTGCTGCCGCGTCGGGGTCTGGACGAGGATGTCGCGCAGCGCGGCGGGGTTGTCGCGCAGGTCGCGGCTGTAGCGCAGGTTGACGGGGTAGCGTTCGAGTCCCTCCACCGTCGTGGTGATGTTCATGCCGCCGATGGCCGACTGGATGACGTCCTGCACGTCGCCTACGGTCAGCCCGTAGCGGGAGATCTCGTCGCGCCGGACCGAGAAGTTCAGGTAGTTGCCGCCCATCACCCGCTCGGCGTACGCCGAACGGGTTCCCGGCACACCGCGAACGACCGCTTCGACGTCGCGGCCCACCGCCTCGAGCACGGCGAGATCGGGTCCGGAGATCTTGATGCCCACCGGAGTCTTGATGCCGGTCGACAGCATGTCGATGCGGGTCTTGATCGGCATGGTCCAGGCATTGGTGACGCCGGGGAACCGGATCGCCCGGTTCATTTCGTCGGTCAGCCGCTCGGGGGTCATGCCGGGGCGCCAGGCGTCCTCCGGCTTGAGCTTGATGGTGGTCTCCAGCATGCTCAGCGGCGCCGGATCGGTCGCCGTGTCGGCGCGGCCGACCTTGCCGAAGACGTGCTCCACCTCCGGGAAGGTCCGCAGGATGCGGTCGGTCTGCTGGAGGATCTCGCGCGCCTTGGTGATCGATACCCCCGGCAGGGTCGTCGGCATGTAGAGCAAGTCGCCTTCCCAGAGCGGGGGCATGAACTCGGAGCCGAGCCGGGAGAAGGGCACCGTGGTTGCGCCGACTGCCGCCAGGGTCAATACGACCACCGCCCAGCGCCCGGCCAGCGCCACCCGGAGCAGGGGCCGGTACAGCGCCATCAGCAGCCACGCGATCGGGTTGGCCTGCGCCGACACGATGCGGCCGCGTATCCAGTAGCCGACCAGCACCGGCACGAGGGTGACGGAGAGCAGGGCGGCGGCGGCCATGGCGTAGGTCTTGGTGAACGCCAGCGGCTTGAACAGCCGGCCTTCCTGCGCCTCCAGGGTGAAGATCGGGGCGAACGAGATGGTGATCACCAGCAGCGCGAAGAACAGGGTCGGGCCCACCTCGGTGGCCGCGCGGGTGACGATCTGCCAGTGCGGCAGGCGGCCGCCGTCGCGCTCCAGGTGCCGGTGCGCGTTCTCGACCATCACGATCGCCGCGTCCACCATCGCGCCGATGGCGATGGCGATGCCCCCCAGCGACATGATGTTGGCGTTGATGCCCTGCAGGTACATCACGATGACGGCCATCAGCACCGCCAGCGGGAGGGTCAGCACGGCCACCAGCGCCGAGCGCGCGTGCAGCAGAAAGACCGCGCAGACCAGCGCGACGATCGCCATCTCTTCCAGCAGCTTCTCCTGCAGGGTGTCGATGGACCGCTCGATCAGCGCCGTCCGGTCGTAGACCGGGACTATCTCGACCCCCTCGGGAAGTCCGGACTGGAGTTCCGTCAGGCGGGCCTTCACCCGCTCGACGACATCGTGCACGTTCGCCCCGTAGCGGACGACGACGATGCCGCCCACCACCTCGCCGTCGCCGTTCAGCTCGGCCAGCCCGCGGCGGATGTCGGGGCCAATCTGGACCGTGGCGACGTCCTGCACCGAGATCGGGGTCCCGGAGTCGTCCACCCCCAGCGCGACGCGCTTGACGTCGTCGACGCCCTGGATGTAGCCCTCGCCGCGCACCATGAACTCGGCCTCGGACATCTCCAGCACGCGCCCGCCGACGTCGTTGTTGCTCCGCTGCACGGCCGTGCGGATGCGCGAGAGCGGGATGTCGTAGGCGCGCAGGCGGTTCGGATCCACGGTGATCTGGTACTGCTTGACGAAGCCGCCGATGCTGGCGACCTCGGACACGCCGGGGACCGCGGTCAGCTCGTACTTGAGGAACCAGTCCTGCAGCGACCGCAGCTCGGCCAGGTCTACCTGGTCGGAACGGAGGGCGTACAGGTAGGCCCACCCGACCCCGGTGGCATCCGGGCCGAGGGTCGGCGTGACGCCGGCGGGCAGCCGCCCGCCGACGTAGTTGAGGTACTCGAGGACCCGGCTGCGCGCCCAGTACAGGTCGGTGCCGTCCTCGAAGATCACGTAGACGAACGAGAAGCCGAAGAACGAGTAGCCGCGGACCACCGTGGCGGAGGGGACCGCCAGCATCTGCGTCGTGATGGGGTAGGTGACCTGGTCCTCGACCACCTGCGGGGCCTGCCCCGGGTAATCGGTGAAGACGATCACCTGCACGTCGGAGAGATCCGGCAGCGCGTCGAGCGGCATCGCCCGCAGGGCGTAGATCCCGCCGAACGCGATGCACACCGCCCCGAGGACCACGAAGAAGCGGTTGCCGATCGACCACTCGATGACCCTGGCGAGCATTGGTCTTCTCCCGGCCCGTACTCAGTGCCGGTGTCCGGCGGGTATCGGGGGCCTGCCGCCCGGTTCTCCGGGCGGCGACGGCACTTGTCCCGCGCCGTGCTGATGGCCGGCCGGCATCGCCGGCATGACTGACGCGGGCATGCCCGGCGTGGCTTGGTTCTCGAAAGAAGTCTCCGAGCGCTCCTCGCCATGCGGGGACTCCGTGGACATGGCCGACGCATCCATGCCCGAATCGAGGGTTCGGATCGCCGCCGTCAGGTTGCTCTCGGAGTCGATGAGGAACTGCGCCGACACGACGATGGTGTCTTCGTCATTCACACCGTCGAGCACCTCCCACACCCCGTCGCCGTAGCGGCCGAGGGTGACGGGGACGACCTGGAAGGTTCCGGGTGACCGCTCGAGGACCACCAGATCGCGGGTGCCGCCGCGGATCACCGCCTCCTCCGGCACGGTCAGGGCGTCGCGGGCCACCGGGACGTCGAAGGTCACGTTGGCGTACATGCCGGCGCGCAGCGTCAGGTCGGGGTTCTCCAGCTCGATGGAGACGGTCATCGTGCGCGTCTGTTCATCGAAGTGCGGGTACAGGTAGCGGACGAATCCCGTGTAGGGCCGTCCGGGCAGGTAGGGCAGCTCGACGCGCGCCCGCTGCCCGACCCGCATCGCCTCGACCTGGTGCTCGAAGACCTCGACGTCGACCCAGATGGTCGTCAGGTCGGCCATCTTGTAGAGGTTCATGCCGGCCTCGACGTGCATTCCGTCGAGCGCCTGGTCCAGCTTCTCGACGACGACGCCGGTGACCGGGGAGAGGACCGATAGCGTGCGACGGGGCGTCCGCTCGCGCTCCAGCGTCTCGATCTGCGCGTCCGTGATGTCCCAGTAGTTGAGCCGCGCGCGGGTCGACGCGACGAGCGAGCGCGCCCGCTCGGCGATCGCCGGGTACTCCGAGGTTTCGAGCCGGGCGGCATAGTCGACCGCCTGCAGGTACTCCATCTGGGTGGTCACGAGCTGCGGGCTGTAGATGTCGAACAGGATCTGTCCTGCCTCGACCGTCTCGCCGAGATAGTTCACCGCCACGTTCTCGATCCAGCCGTCGTACTTGGTGTTGACCCACGCGATCTGCCGGTCGTTGTGGGCCAGCGTGCCGACCGTGCGGATGGTCTGCGCGATGTCGCGCCGGGTGACCGGCTCGGTGCGCACGCCGATGCTCTGGACAAAGCCCGGGTCGATGCGGACCGTACCCGGCGGCAGGGCCCCCGCGTCGCTCGCGTAGACCGGCACCAGGTCCATGCCCATCGGTGACCTGCCCGGCCGGTCCGAGGTGAACGTCGGGTCCATCGGCGCGCGCCAGTACAGAATCTCCCGGTCGTCACCGGCGGCCCTTGGGTCAACCGGCGCAACCGCTGCGGGCGCGGAGGCGTCGGAGAGAGTCGCAAGGAGGCGAGAGGGCCAGTCCCAGCCGGCGGGATTGGCGACCATCAGCGCCGCTGCGCCCATGCCCAGCCCGAAGCTCACGACGCCGATTGCGATTGCTCTGTTCATGGCGTCCTCCCGATTCCGGGCACGCCGGTGGCGATCGCCCGTTCGAGTGCGGTCAGCGCGATGAGGAGGTCCGACAGGTAGCGCGCTCGCATCGTGCGGACGTCGATCAGCGTCCGTTCGCTGTCGAGCAGTTCCAGCACGCCGAGCTGCCCCGTCTCGTATGCGGTCTCCGTCGCGCGGAGTGCCTCCTCGGTCTGTGGAATCAGTACGGTGTCGAGCAGGTCGATCTGCCGGTCCAGTGTCTCGAGACGCACGACGGCGTCCTCGACCTCCATGTGCATGACGTTGCGCGCGGCCGCGCGCCGCTGCGTGTGGGCACGCAGCTCCTCGTTGGCCTGCTCCACACCGGCACGGTACTTCGCGCCCCAGAGCGGCAGCGAGACCCCGAGCGAGACCGTGAGCGCGTTCTTGCCGTTGTCCGGCAGCGGCGGGAGCCCCGCGGGATCGTCCCGGCGGCCGACATTGGTCACGCCCACGCTCGCGGTGAAGCCCGGCCGGGCGCTCTTGTGCGCCAGCTCGATGGACCATTCGCTGCCCTCGATGAGGGCGCCGGCCGCCTGCAGCTCCTGGCGGTTCCGCTCGCCCAGGCGGTACAGCTTCTCGCGGTCGACGTTCACGGGGGGCCGTACGAGGGCCGGCACGGCCGGCACCGGCTCCTTGGCGGGGCGGTCGAGCAGGGTGTTGAGGTGCGCCGCGAGCGTCGCGCGCTGCCGCTCGAGCAGGTGCTGGCGGTCGACAACCCGGGTGATCTCCGCCTGCAACCGGATGACCGCCTGCTGCAGGCCCTGACCCGTGGCGTAGCGGGCCCTGGCCAGCGTCTCGTAGTGCTCGAGCAGCGATTGCTCCTCGCGGGCGAGGCCGAGCGTGGCGTCCAGATATCCGAGGTCGTAGTAGGCCTCCTTGACCTGGGCTACGACGTCGCGGCGGGCCGCCTCGTGGAGGTGGTGCAGCGCCGTCGCCTCCAGCAGCGCGACGCGGCCCCGAAGCTCCAGCGTGCCGAACCAGGGAAAGGCCTGGCTCAGCGTGATGCTGTTGCGCTGCGGGCCGACGCGGGTCTCCACGCTGCGCAGCGCCTGGGTGAAGCCCACCACCGGATCGGGCAGCGCGCGGGCCTGGGGCACGCGTTGCCGGGCGGCCTGGTGGCGCGCCTGCGATTCGAGAAGCGCCGGATTGCGTTCCACCGCCGCGGTCACGTAGGCGCGCAGGTCCGGCGCGGCGGCGTAGAAGTCGAGCGTGTCCGGCCCCGGCGACGCCGGCTGGGCGGCTGCGAGCGTCGGCAACAGACTCGCGGCGGCCAGACCGGTCGCGAGACCGGCAGCGTAGCGCCGAGCGTTTAGAACGTGCATGTGATCGTCCCCGTGCTTCCTCGCGTTCGAGGGACATCCGTTTCCCGCCGAGCGCGGTTCCCAGGGCAGTCACGGCGTCCGGGAACGGCGGTTCGGCGGCGCACGGACACGCCCCGGACCAAGACGCTCAGGCGGAGAGACGACGGACGCGACGGAGGGGGACGATCAGATCAGCAGGGCGGCATGCCGCACGAACAGTGGCGGGGATGCGGATCGAGGTCGAGGGTCGTCGGCGCGCCACGTCGTGTGGTGCACGGATTGCACCTCGCGCTCGACGGCGGGCGTCAACGCGGCATCCGCTTCCGGTGCGGCCTTTATCGACGCCACCGCAACGACGGTTGCGCAGCAGGTGAACGCGGGTGCGCCGTCACCGTGGTGGTCCTGGTGGGCCGGCCGGTCGTGGCAACTCGACGCGGCGGGCGTCGCCGCCGCGGTGGCCATCAGGGGGCACAGGAAGACGGCCGCGAGCAGGGCGCAACTGACACCGGCCACGAGCGGCCGCCGGCTGGTTCGCATCACCTTCCCATAGTCGCACATCGCGTTGCGATGCTCAACTCGTTGCTTCCGCGGGTCCCGTCCGGCGGGACGGGACGACGCATGCGATAGAATCCGACGCTTGTGCGCATGCAAGGCGCACAGAGGGGAGTGCCCCGTGTCGGATGCAAGCATGACCGGGACCGCCGAACCGGCGGCCGCCGCCGAGATACTGGATCCGGAGCGAATCCAGTGGCTCAGGAACCTGCCGTTTATCGCCCTCCAGCTCGCCTGCCTGCTGGTGTTCTGGACGGGCGTCTCGCCGGTGGCGGTGCTCGTCGGCCTGGTGACGCTGTTCACCCGGATGTTCGGGTTGACCGCCGGCTACCATCGCTACTTCTGCCACCGGGCATTCAAGACCAGCCGAGCATTCCAGTTCGTCCTGGCATGGCTCGGCGCCTCGGCCGCGCAACGGGGACCACTCTGGTGGGGCGGACATCACCGCTGGCACCACCGGCATTCGGACACGGAGCAGGATGTCCATCCGCCCGGGGTCAAGGGAATGCTGTGGGCGCACGCCGGCTGGATCATGAGCGCCGGCAACGACCGGACCCGGGTGGAGTGGATCCGGGACTTCGCCAGGTTCCCCGAGCTGCGGTGGCTCGACGCGCATCACTACGTCGCGCCGGTGAGCCTCGGTGTCGGACTGTTCGGGCTCGGATACTGGCTGAGCAGCGCTCACCCGGCGCTCGGCACGAGCGGCGCGCAGCTCCTCGTCGTCGGGTTGTTCTGCAGCACGACCATTCTGTACCACGTCACGTTCGCCGTGAACTCGCTCGGCCACCGCTTCGGCAGCCGCCGCTACGAGACGAACGACGCCAGCCGCAACAGCTTCTGGCTGGCCCTGGTCACCGCCGGCGAGGGCTGGCACAACAACCACCACCGCTACCCGGCCTCCGAGCGGCAGGGATTCTACTGGTGGGAGATCGACTTCACGCACTACGGGGTCGTGCTGTTGTCGTGGCTGGGGATCGTATGGGGCGTCCGGGAGCCGTCGGCCGAAGTCATTCGCGAAGGCGCCGGATAGAAGCCAGCGCCGCAGAACGCAGCGAAGCGCCGAGGCGCAAGCTCGTGGAGCGGGATTGGCCGAAGCGCCGAGCCAGCGCCGCGTTTTCGGGGCGCCAGCCCGACAATCGTCGCCTGCGGCTCCGATTGCCGCGCAGCCGGGCCTTACCGGAAGGTCCGCGCCGCTTCTACGGCGCAGACTCCTGGCTCCGGGGGCTCCGGCTGGTGCGTTGTCGACATCGTGCTCCTTTCCGGTAGTCGAACAAGCAGTACGCCAGCCGGCACGGCGTCGCGCTGCAACCGGCTCAAGGGATCGCGCGCCGCATTAGAATCCGGCGGACGTGACACCCAGGGATATGCTCGGCACCGCCCTGTCGGTCGCGGGCTTCATGGTGCTCGGGTGGCTCGCGCTCGTCGGGCTGCTCGCGCTTCAGGAGCGCCGTCTCATCTTCTTCCCGACGCGCACCCTGGCCGCCGCCCCGGCCGATTTCGGGCTCCGGGCCGACGAGATGTCGATCACCGCGGCCGACGGAGTTACTCTCCACGGCTGGTGGATCGAGGGTCCGGGCGACCGGGTGCTCATCTGGTACCACGGCAACGCCGGGAACATCGGCGACCGGTTGCACAACGCCCGCTGGTTCGTGGACCGGCTCGGCGTCGACGTGGTGCTTGTCGACTACCGCGGCTACGGGCGCAGCGAGGGGACGCCCGACGAGGAGGGACTCTACCTCGACGGACTGGCCATCTACGACGCCGTGGCGGCCCGATCCCGCGCGTGTGGAGAACATCGTCCTGTTCGGCCGGTCGTTGGGAGGCGCGGTCGCCATCGAGACGGCGCTCCGGCGCCCCGCGGGCGCCCTCGTGCTCGAGTCGGTATTCCGCTCGGTGCCGGCCCTGGCCCGCGAGCACTATTGGTTCGTGCCGAGCGCGGTCGTCCGCACGCGGATGGACAACGTGTCGAAGATCGCGCGGGTCCGGACGCCTACCCTCGTGCTCCACGGCGACCGGGACCGCATCGTCCCGCTGTCGCACGGCCGGCGGCTGTTCGAGGCGGCCGCCAGCGCCGCGCGCTTCCACCTCATCGAGGGCGCCGGCCACAACGACACCTGGCTCGTCGGCGGTGAGCCTTATGCCCGGGTGTGGTCGGCGTTCCTGCGGGAGACCGTCGCCGATACGGGTTAGTAAATCTGGCAGCCGCAGGGCAGCGCGGTTGCGGGCGGCGGTCGCGGTTCCCCTCGGCGACCTGTCGTCGGTCGGGAGGGCAATGTGCGCGTTCGCGAATGCCGAGGGCGGCCTGATCCGACTCGGCCGGTGAGGCCGACTGCGTTTGTCGACGCGGTCCTGTTCTTCCTACGGCCCTATCCAGGGAGCGCGGTTGCCCGTAATCTGCTCCTGGCGAGGACGGAGGCTATGATCTGGCTCAGTGCGGCGCAAGGATGGCGCAGCTGGAGCCTCCGAGAGCTGGAGCGGGAGCACGCAGCGCCGATGGATCGTGGTTGGGTGAGTTGGGGGATGACTACTTCCATGGTTGGCTGTTCGGCTGACGGGGCGAGCTCGGCGCAATTATCGGGTCTACGGGCCTTCGGCAGGAGCAATCGCGATGCTGAACCGCCTGATGCTCGAGAATTTCAAGGCATGGCAGGAAGCCGATCTGACGTTCGGCAAGGTTACAGGGTTCTTCGGAACCAACAGCGCCGGCAAGAGCAGCCTCTTGCATCTGCTCCTGCTGCTGAAGCAGACCAGGAACGCGACGGACCGCGGCATCGTCCTCGACTTCGGTGGACCCGGACACATGGTGAATCTCGGATCCTTCGAGGATGTCGTCCACAAGCACGAATAGAGCCAGGCGCTAAGCTGGCTGCTTGACTGGACGTTGCCGGAGACGCTCGCCATCCATGATCCACTGGAACCATCGACCGCTGCACTATTCGAGGGCAACAGCATTCAGACGCGATGCGAAGTCCGTTTACGAAACAAGCGCTTGTGGCCGCGCGCGCTGGAGTATCGTTTCGCCGACGTCAGGTTCTGGCTGCAACCCAAGGCGGGATCGAAGGAGAGATTCGAACTGGCAACCGATTCGTCGGAGTTCTGGTTCGTGCGTAACCAAGGCCGCCCCTGGCCGCTACCGTCACCGGTCAAGAGCTACATGTTCCCCAGCGAAGCCAGGAGCTACTTTCAGAACTCGGGATTTCTTGGTGATTTTGAGCTGGCGTATGAGCACTTGATGGACTCGATCTATTACCTTGGACCATTGCGGGAGTACCCTCGGCGCGAGTATCACTGGGCCGGAGCCAGCCCTGAGGATGTCGGCGAGCGCGGCGAACGGACGATGGACGCAATGCTTGCCGCTACGGTTCGAAAGGAGACGCGGAGTCTCGGCTATCGGATGCGACGAAGACCATTTCAGGAAATGATTGCCTACTGGTTGCGGGAGCTGGGGCTGATTCGTGAATTCGAAATCAAGGAGATCGCGAGAGGAACGAACCTGTATCGAGCAATGGTCAAGACATCTGCGCTGGCAGCAACCACGTCATTGACCGACGTTGGATTCGGCGTGTCCCAGGTGTTGCCGGTCCTGGTACTGCTCTACTACGTCCCGGAAGGCTCGACGGTGCTGATGGAACAGCCGGAAATCCATCTTCATCCCGCCGTGCAGAGCGGTCTGGCGGACGTCATGCTGAACGTCGCCGACGTCCGAAACGTGCAGATCATCATCGAGAGTCACAGCGAGCATCTAATGCGGCGACTGCAGAGGCGGGTGGCAGAGGAAAAGATATCTTCGGAGGAGGTGAAGCTGTACTTCGTTTCCTCGAATCGAGGCAAGGCGCAGGTTTCCGACCTGCTTCTCAACGAATGGGGCGAGATCGAGAACTGGCCGGAGAACTTCTTCGGGGACGAAATGGGTGAGATCGCGGCGATCTCCGAGGCTTCTCTGAAAAGAAGGGTGGCGCAGTCCGGATGACATTCGTGGTGGATACGAACGTTGCGATAGTCGCCAATGGCCGCGGGACTCACGCCGACGTGCGCTGTCAGTTGACCTGCGTGGAGAGACTGAAGTCTCTGGCGTCCGGGGAGGTCGCTGCGATTGACGACAGAGGCTTGACCCGTGGCCGAGGACAAGACGTTCCATGCCTTCGCGATTCGGGCCGGCGACGGCGCATTCGGGGCCTTTCCCGATCTCGAGGCGTATGCGAACCGGCATGATATTCCCGTCGTGCCGGTCTTGTTCCGCGGCCGTTTCCGGTCGGTGGAGGAGATACGGGACTTCGTGGCGCGCGCCCACGAGTCGCCGTCCGTGCTGGGCGGCGAGCGAGAGGGTGTCGTGTTGCGGCTGGAGCGCGGGTTCCCGGCGGCGGAGTTCCAGGACAGCGTCTGCAAGAGCGTTCGCGTCGGTCACGTGCAGACGGATGAGCACTGGACGAGGAATTGGAGGCCGTGCAGGATCGAGCGCCGTGCAGGGTGACGGTGGCGGATCTCCCGAGCCTCGCATTGCCAGGGCGCTGAAGATGGCGAAGATATCCCTCCGTATTGTGACGACGACGCTCCGGGTTCCGAGAAGCGCGTCTTCCGGCACTTGCGGGAGGATCCGGACACGACGGAGTGGACGGTGCTTCACTCCCTGGGACTCGCGCGGCTGATTCCGCGTCTACCTACGGTCGCGCGCTGGCGACTCGAAGGAGGGAAGAGACCTGGAAACGCTGGAGATCATGCGGCTGATCGTTCGAGCTCCCTGGCGAGAAGCCGTCAACTACCGGAAGACTTGGCCTCACGAGTACGTGCTCAGTAGCAAGGACGGCCAGCGGGAGCTGTTCGAGGCGGTACGCGCCCGCTTCCGCGCCGGAGAGGGCGTGGAGGGCCGCTTCTTCGATCGGCGCAACACCTACCTCTTTCTCGGCGACCACAAGTACTGGCTGATGACCCACTGGGACGTCCTCGACCTCGACCGTGTGGACGACTACGTGCTGAACCGAGCCCGCCTATACTGCGACCGGCGCGACTTCATCATTCAGAAGGGCGACACCGGGAGACGTGAGGACTACCCGCGGCTTCCGGCGCAGGGCGAAGCCGGGTGAATCGCGCCGGCCGACGGGTTCGTCGGGTCCATCGCACAACCGAGTCGTGCGATGGACTTTGTGAGTGAAGCAGGGCCAACCAATGCAGTGGATCAATGCCCAGCTGGTGTACTCCGCCAGCGATATCGTCGGGGCGCTGGAGTGCCGCCACCTCGCGCAACTGGAGCGAGCGGCGGTTGATGGCCACCTCCGGAGACCGATGCGCGCGGACCCCGTGATCGACCGGATAGCGCAGCGTGGACTCGAGCACGAGCGACGCTTCCGCGCGGAGCTGAACGGATACGGCCTGCGCGTCGTCGAGATACCGCGCGACACGACGCTGCCTCGGGCAGAACGGCTCATGCGCGGACGCGAAGCCACGATCGCGGCGATGCGGGGCGGCGCGGACGTGATCTATCAGGCCGTGCTCTTCGAAGGCCGTTGCCTCGGCTACGCGGACTTTCTGCGGCGCGTGGAGCACCCGAGCGAGCTGGGCCCGTGGGGCTACGAGGTCTGGGACACGAAGCTCGCGCGACACGCGAAGGCATCGGCGGTGCTCCAGCTCTCCATGTACTCGGAGCTACTCGAGGCAGTGCAGGGGCGAGCGCCCGAGCACATGCACCTCGCGCTCGGCGGCGTCATGCGCGAGAGGATCTCGTTTCGGGTCGCGGACTATGCCGCCTACTATCGTTCGGTAGCACGCGGTTTCGAGGCGCTCCTCGACGACACCCGCCCGTCATTCCCTGTATCCACGAAACCGGAGCCGGTCGAGCACTGCGAGGTCTGCCGCTGGAACCCCGAGTGCCGCGCCCAGTGGCGGGCGGAGGACGATCTGTCGCTGGTGGCGAACCTGACCAGCGTCCAGCGGCATGCGCTCCACGCAATCGATGTCACCACGCGGACCGGGCTCGCCGAGCCTGCGACTCGACTTCCCGACCGGATCCCCGGCGCCGGACGGGAGGCGCTTGCGCACATCCGCGCACAGGCGGAGATCCAGGTGCGCGGCGAGCGTGAGGGCCGGGTGATTGCGGAACGCATCCCACCGGCGCGAGATCGCGAGGGAGCGCTCATCCCGAACAATGGCCTGCTGATGCTCCCGGAACCCTCGCCCGGCGATCTCTTCTTCGATATCGAGGGTGACCCGTTCTTCGGCTCGGACGAGCTCGACGGCATCGACTATCTCTTCGGCGTGATCGAACCGGGACGGGCTGGAACGGACGGCCAGCCGGCGTTTCACGCCATCTGGTCGATCGAAGGCGGTACGGTCACCACGGCCGGAGAGCGCGTTGCGTTCGAGGCGTTCATCGACCTGGTCACGGATCGGCTGCGAGCCGATCCGAACCTGCACGTCTACCACTACGCCCCGTACGAGCCGACGGCGGTCAAGCGGCTCGCAGGGCGCTACGGCACGCGCGAGGAGGAGGTCGACCGGCTGCTGCGGGGCGGTCTCTTCGTCGATCTCTATCGGGCTGTGCGCCAGGGAATCCGGGCGTCTGTCGAGAGCTACTCGATCAAGAGGCTCGAACCGCTCTACGGCTTCGAGCGGGAGGTCGATCTGCGGGACGCGGGGACGAGCATCGTCGAGTTCGAGACCTGGCTCGAGTTGGGCCGGAGAGACGAGCGCAACGATCTGCTCGTGCAGATCGCGGGCTACAACCGCGACGATTGCGTCTCGACGCTGCGGTTGCGGGACTGGCTGGAAGAGCAGCGCGCGGCGCTCGCCGCGGAGCTCGGCGACCTGCCGCGTCCGACCGTACCCGAACCGGAGCAGGTCGAGGACAGCGAGGCGCAGCGAGCGGTCAACGAACTCGTCGTGGCCCTTGCCGCCGGGCTGCCTGACGATGCGGGCGACAGGAGCGACGACGAGTGCGGGCGCTGGCTGCTGGCGCAGCTTCTGAACTGGCACCGCCGCGAGGGGAAGTCGTTCTGGTGGCGCTACTTCTACCTGCGGGAGGAGCTCACCGATGCGGAGCGTCGAGAGGAATCTGACGCTCTGGGCGAGTTGACCTTCGAGCGTTCGTGGCCCGACCCCGCGCCCAGGGCGAGATCGACGATCTATCGCTTCCGATTCCCGCCGCAGGAACACCGGATCCGCGTCGGAGACCAGCCGCACGATCCTGAGACCGAACAGGTTGCAGGAACTGTCTTCAGCGTGGGCGACGACTATATCGACCTGAGACTCGGCTCTGGCAGGCCGGCACCGACGCCGACTTCCCTCATTCCCCACGATTTCGTCCGCCCGACGCCGAAGCCCGAGAGTCTGCAACGGCTGGCGCGGTGGGTGCTGGAGCACGGCATCGACGGCCCCGGCGAGTACCGCGCCGGGCGCGACCTGCTGATGCGCCGCGCGCCGCGGACGGGACGGCGCGACGGCCAGGCTCTCGGAGGAGACGACCCCGCGCAGGATGCAGCGCGGCGCCTCGTGCTCGCGCTCGACGAGAGCTACCTCGCTATCCAGGGCCCGCCGGGTTCGGGAAAGAGCACGGTCGGCGCGCGGATGATCGTCGACCTCGTGGCGGCGGGAAAGCGTGTCGGCGTCACCGCGAACAGCCACAAGGTGATCGGGGAACTGCTCGAGAAGGCCGCCAGCGATGCGGGCGAGCGAGGCATTGCGATCGCGATCGGCCAACGGACGGGCGAGCGCGAGACCACATACCGAGAGGCTATTCGTCTCGGCAGCAACGCGGAGGCGCGCGACGCCCTCAACGAAGGAACGGTCGACGTGGTTGGCGGCACCGCCTGGCTGTGGGCGCGGGAGGATATGGTCCGGAGCGTCGACGTGCTATTCATCGACGAGGCCGGCCAGATGTCTCTCGCGGACGCGGTCGCCGCTTCGTCGTGCGCCACGAACCTCGTGCTGCTCGGCGATCCGCAACAGCTCGACCAGCCGCTGCAGGGGACGCACCCGCCCGGGGCGGACCGTTCGGCGCTGGCCCATCTGCTCGACGGCAAGCCGGTGATGCCGGACCGCCTCGGCCTCTTTCTCGAGGGCACGTGGCGCCTGCACCCGAGCATCTGCGCCTATACGTCCGAGGTCTTCTATTCGGGACGTCTGCACTCCCATCCGGGACGCGATTCCCTCGCGGTCGCCGGGAAGCCGCCGTTCGACGGAGCCGGAATCCGATTCCTTCCCGTCCCGCACGACGGCCACTCCAGCGAGTCGCCGGAAGAAGCCGCCGAGATCGGGGAAGCTGTGCGCCAACTGCTCGCCCGGGGTGCGAGGTGGACCGATGCGCAGGGGAGAAGCCGGCCGCTTACCCAGGACGACATCCTGATCATCACGCCGTACAACGCCCAGGTTGCGGCGTTGACGGAGGCACTCCCGGATTTCCGTATCGGCACGGTGGACAAGTTCCAGGGCCAGGAAGCGCCGGTCTCGATCTATTCGATGGCCACGAGCTCGGCGGCCGACGCACCACGCGGGATGGAGTTTCTGTATAGCCTCAATCGCCTGAACGTCGCGACGAGTCGAGCCCGATGCGTAGCCGCTGTCGTCGCGAGCCCGCACATTCTGCGTGCGCGTTGCCGCACGCCCCGGCAGATGCGGCTCGCGAACGCGCTCGCCCGGCTCGTGGAGTGCGCCTCCACGTAGGAGCTCTCCCAGTTCTGCGCCAGTTCCTTTCAAGGCCGCCTGTGCATCATCTCAAGAGTGGGGGATGTGTGAGCATCGCTCAGAGAGATCGGGATCGGGCTGGCTCGTACCGCTCGACGGCGATCTCGTTCGCCCGGGCCCGCATGCGCGAGGCGTCGTGCCAGGCCTGCATCCGGAGCAGCATGTCCATGTTGACGTCGAACGCCTTCTCGATGCGAAGCGCCATCTCCGGGGAAAGTGAGGCGTTGCCGTTCAGTAGCGCGGAGAGCGTGCTCATCGAGCAGCGAGGCCGGAGGGCGAGTGAGGGCGGCGGCCGTGGTATTCTGACCGGGCAGAATGACCGGATTCTTGTGGAGTGGACATGCGTGAAGTACCGACAACAGAGGCCAAGTCGCGCTTCGCGGAGCTGCTGCGGGTCGTCGAGTACGGCGAGTCGATAGCGATCACCCGCCACGGGAAGACGGTCGCGCATCTGGTGCCGGCGGTCGACCACGAACGTGCCTCGCAGAAGGAAGCCGTGGAGCGCTTCCGCGCGTGGCGGCGGCAGCGGCCTCGGACCGGCATGACCAGGGAAGAGGTTCTCGCCGCGCGGCACGAGGGACATCGCCGGTGAGCCACTTCGTGCTCGACGCATCCGTCGCCGGCGCGTGGCTCCTCGAAGACGAGGACGACCCGGTTGCGAATGCGGCCATCTCGCGGCTCGCGACCGGGTTTGCGCTGGTGCCGCAGCTCTGGCACCTGGAAGTGCGCAACACGCTGGTAGTTGCGGAACGGCGCGGACGTGTGGGCGCGATGGGGCTCGAGGATGGCCTGCGTCGAGTCGAGGATCTGCCGATACGGACGGATACCGAGCCCGATCTCGGAGCCGCGCTCGCGCTGGCCAGGAGACGCCGACTGACAATCTACGACGCGCTCTACCTGGAATTGGCCCTGCGGGCCGACGCGCCGCTCGCTACGGTCGACAGGGCGCTGGCGAGCGCGGCTGTCGCAGAGGGGCGGCGGTTGCTCGAGCCGCTCCCCGAGTTGCGATAGCCATGGGGTCCCGTACGACGGGCTGGGACGAGCTGCACCTCGCGGAGAATCCCGCGTGGAGGAGAACCCGGTCTTCTACCAGTCGCTGCGCGAGCGGCTGGAGGAGATCGTCGAGCAACGGCGCCAGGAACGGCTGGATGCCGCCGAGCAGCTCAGGCTGCTCAACGACCTGCGGGAAGACCTGAAGGGCGAGCAGAGCCGGGCGGAGGAAATGGAGTTCCACGCGCGCGGATTCGCCATCTACGGCCTGCTGGAGAAGCAGCGTCCGCGAAGAGTGAAGGACAGGACCTCCACCTACGATGCGGCCAACCGCGACCTTGCCTCCCTGATCGACGAGGCGGTCACGCCGTTCACCGATCTGGTCGACTGGCAGCAGAAGGACGACGTCCAGCGGCAGATGCGCAGTCAGATCAAGCGTCGGCTACGCGCCGGCGGCATCGAACACGACGCGGTCGAGTGTCTGGCCGCCGACATCGTGGACCGCGCCAAGGTGCGGACCGATTGATGACCGGCGATCTGGAGACCTCCGCGATCACCTGGGGCGGCACGCGCCTGCCGTACGCCATTCGCCGTAGCGCCCGGCGGAAGAAGACGGTGGCGGTCACCGTGGACCCGGCCGGCGACGTGGGGGAGTTGCGACCGTGGCGGCACCATCCGGCTGAATTGGCGCATCATCCAGGCCCCCATGCGCCTGGTCGACTACGTCGTCGTCCACGAGTTGGTGCACTTGCGCTACCGCGGACACGGCCGCGACTACTGGCAGGCTCTCGGGAGGGTCATGCCCGACTACGAGCGGCGCCGGGAGGACCTGCGGCAGCGGGGTGTCGGGCTGGCTTGGTAGCGTGCATTCCCTCGGAGTCGTTCTGGCGAGACGGAAGCTCGCGAAGTGCCGGGGCCGGATCATGGCGTCAAGCGCCTCCTCAGAACACGCAGTCCCCGCGCCAGCGTGCGCTTGTCCATGATGCCGAGCGCCTCCACGCAGCGCCGGCGGCGGGTCCGATCCCCGAATCGTGAGAGGCCGGCGTCGAGCTCCCGCACCACCACGGCGCCGTACGCCGATTCGGCGGCCTCCATCGCGGGGGCCCAGGACTCAGCCGGCCAGCTCGCGGCCATGAAGGAGAGGTCTACGAGATCGCGGGCGTGCGTGGAGTCGTCCAGTCCCCGGTCGGCGTGCGCAAGCAGCTTCTCCGCGATGCAGGAGGTCTGGTCGAGTGCGTCCACAGGGAACAGCCCGGGGGCGGCGCCGGTCAGAGACAGGCGTCCTTCGAAAACGATCTCGAACTTCACCGGTTCACCGTCCACGCGGAGGAACGTCCGTATGCCGTACATGTCACGGCGGACGTCCCGGATCAGGTCGTAGTCGCCGGTGAAGATCTCGCCGAGCGAGCGTGCGGTGACGGTGTTTCGCAGCAGCCGATAGCCCGAGCGGTCCGAGCAGAGGAAGTCGACGTCGACGGATTCGCGAAACTCGTCCAGCTCCATCACGATCCGGGTGCCGCCGCCGAAGTAGCAGTGGGCCGAAGCGAGCAACGTCCGGTTCAGGGAGGCGAGCACCCGGGCGACGAGCCGATGCCACGGACGGCGGAATGGGGTTGCGCCGATCGCGCCGGGCGGCGGTGCGCCGGATCCGCCGGCCGCACTGCGCTCAGGCATTGATTAGCCCGTTGCCGAATTCCCGCGCCAGGTCGTCGATCAGCATGCGTTCTCGCTTGGGGGCGCCGGCAAGGTCGACGAAGCGCCAGTTGCGTTCGTAGAGCGCGAATGCGTCCCGGCGGGTGATGTACGGCATGCGGCGGTTCCAGCACAGCAGCCTGAGAGCCGGATAGTCGTCCACGAGCAGCAACTCGCGCCGCAGGAAGGCGTGCAGCCTGTCGACGAACGCGGCCTCGCGCATGCCGACCTTGAGGCGCTCGCAGAGGTCGGCGGGCAGCTTGAGCTGATACAGTCTCCAGCCGTCGATGCGGTCGCGTTGCCGCTGCCGCCGTTTCGCGGTACGAACCTGCTCGGCCCGCCGGGTGTCCATCTGTTTTGCTTCCGCCGAGATGCTGACGGGGCTGATGTCATGTCATCATACCACCCGGGGATTCACCTCCGCTAGGAGCTTGCGCCGCAGAAAGCAACGAAGTGCGTTCTGCGGCGCAGGATCCTAGCGGCGACGGGAGGATCTACGACGGCGAGTGTCGGATTGGCGTGGTGGCGCGCGCAGTGTTGGATGGGAGTTTCCCGCTTAGTCTTTGCTTAGTCTAGAATCGTGTGATGACCGTCAGCGTTCACGAAGCCAAGACGCATCTCTCCCGGTTGCTGCAGCAGATTGCCGCCGGAGAAGACGTCATCATCACACGGTCGGGCCAGCCGGTGGCGCGGCTCGTGCCGATCGACGAGACCCGGCCCGTGTTCGGGATCGACGAGGGCCGTTTCGTCGTTCCCGACGACTTCGACGATCCGCTCGATGAGGGGTTGCTGCGCGCGTTCGAAGGGCGCGCCGCCGGACGGGATTTCGGCGAATAGCGCGCTGTGCCGGGGCTGTTCAAGACGGGCCGTGAAGTTCCTCCTCGACACCCACTGCTGGCTGTGGCTGCAGACCGATCTCGAGCGTTTCGATGCAGAGCTGCTCGCATCCCTTGCCGCCCGCACGTCGCAACGGTACCTCTCCGCGGCGAGCGTGTGGGAGATCGTAATCAAGCACGCGATTGGCAAGCTGCCGCTGCCGGAACCCCCGGCGACCTACGTTCCGGAACGCATGCGAGTCAGCGGTTTCCGGGAGCTCCCCATCTCGCATGCCCACGCGCTCGCGGTCGGCGTGCTGCCGCCTCACCATCGTGATCCGTTCGACCGCGTGCTGGTTGCCCAGGCGCGGAGCGAGGGCTTGACGTTGGTCACCGCCGACTCGACGTTCGCTCACTACGATGTCCGCCTCATCCGGGTCTGAGCGACCGTCGGCCCGGCCGTGCTCGGCGTCTGTTCTGCTCGATGGCGCCGACCGTCCGGTCGGACCGCTGAATCGGTAGCGACTCATTCGGCATCGCCGCGAGCGAGCGCGAGCCGGAAGCGGGTCGTGGTGGTCCGGCCCAAGCCGCCCAGGTTCGGGTACGATCCGCCCTCGTGCCTGCGGACCCTGGTCGTGACCCCGTTCTGAGTGGTTCGCAGATAGAAGCGTTGCTGCGCGAGCCGCTGGTGCGCTGGCCCGAGGTGTCCCCGGTTGCGGTGCGAGAGAGCGTCGAATCGATCCCTGGGGTGGGAGCGGCAATCCTGGCGGTCGCCGTGGACGCCGCAGGTCCGAACCAGAGCGATCTCACGGAGCAGGTCATCGCGGCGTTGTCGGAAGCCCTCGCGGGCACGTATCCTGCCTGGCTGCCGGAAGCGGAACACTTGGCGGGGCCCGGCGGCGCCGGGCTGGCCGCGGTGCGCGCGATTTGCGAGCGAGTATCCAGCAGCACGGACTTGTTCGGTCCGTTTCTCGTTGCGGTGGCGGAGGCGTCGCTGTGCGGGCGGCGGGTCGGCGTGGTCGAGTTCGCGCAGGAGACGGTTGTACGCGAGGCCCGGAAGCTGATCCTCCGCGCCTACGGGTATGAACGCCTGGTCGTCATGATCGAGTTGACGGGCACCTGGAGCACCGCGCAGATCGAAGTCGCGGAAGCGAACGCGCTCTGGCTCGCCGGGCCCGGGGAGCTGACCGTATGGCTCTTCGGGGCCTCGACCGCCTGTATGACGCGAGTACCCCGTTCTTCGCTGTGCGAGCGGGTACCGGCATCGGATCCGCCGGCTGTACCGCACGCCGAGTACCTGACGCCGTTGCGGGGCCGGCCCAACGCGTTCAGCCAGGCGGAGATGCACCTCGAGGCGCATCTCTCAAGTTCCTCGTGGGCCACGGGTCGCGCCTGGAACCAGACCTGGTCGTCGGGTGTATTGGCCAACTCCATCCGGCTCGATCTCGTCTGGTCGCGGGAGAAGTGCGCCGTCGAGCTCGATGGACCCGACCACCTGAATACGGACAAGTACGCCGCCGACCGGGTGCGCGATCGTGCGCTGCAGCGCGAGGGGTTCCTGGTGCTTCGATACACGAACGACGAGGTGCTCGGCGACGTGGCGCGTGTCCTCGACGATCTCGAACGATTCCTGGAGGAGCGGCGGCGGTCCACGACAGGGGAGACGTGAGATGGCGTATGGAATTCCGGAACGCGCCGTGATGATCGCGCTGATGGCTCTCAACAAGGAGACGCGGAACGCGGAGCTCAAGCAGCGCTATGGACTCGACCTGAGGAAGGCGGCGCGGGAGAAGCTCAACCTGGAGGGGCTCGTGCAGAGCCGCAGCCTTCCGGGCAAGGGCTTCGCCCACGAGTTGACGGATGCCGGTTGGGCCTGGGTCGTGGCCGAGCTCGACGCACAACGGGTGCCGCCTCGCGCCGGCTCGGCCGGCGGCGCGCTGTACGCGCTGCTCAACGGTCTGAAGGTCGCGCTCGAGGCGCGCGGAATGGTGATTCAGGAGCTGTTCGAACAGAGTGAGCCTGCAACTCCTCGACAGCCCGCCTCGCTCCGGGATCGGATTCGACAGGCCTACCGCAGCCTCTCGACCCGCCCGTGGGATTGGGTGGAGCTGCGTGATCTCCGGAAGCAGCTCGGCGATTGGCCGCGCCGAGAGGTGGACCTGGAGCTCACACGGATGTTTCGCGACAAGGACGTCAATCTCACGCTGCACGAGGACTTGCGTCGGCTCACGGCGGCCGACCGGGACGCGGCGCTGCGGATCGGCGTGGACGACATGCACTTGATCGGCATGGAGTGAGCATGGTGGGGCCAGAGCTGGAAGCACTCGGGCAGGTCGTGTTCCGTACGGCGTATTCCGGGAGCGACATCTGGCGCGACGATGTCATCCACGTCGATGGCATTCATGCTTCGGCGTTCGACCGGATCCTGAACGCGCTTGCCCGGCTACGCGACGGCTTGTCGGTCGGCAACGTAGTCATCGAGGGGCGGCCCGGGATCGGCAAGTCGCACTTTCTTGGGCGCGTCCGCCACGCGGTCATCGAGCAGGGACAGATCTTCGTCCTCTTTCAGCCGAGTACCGCGCGGCGGTTCTGGGAGAGTCTGGCCCTTGCGTACCGGGATGCCTTGCATCGGGAAGTAGGCGCAGCCGGGACGCAGCTACGTGCCGTCCTTCATGGTCTGGGCGATGCGATGAAGCTGCAACGAGCAGACATCGAGAACCTGGTGGAGGGAACCTTCGATCTCACGCAGTTGCAGGTCGTTCGCCGCGGCCTGCAGAGCCATCTCGGTCAGCGGCCCGGCGACCAGGTTGCCCTGGACGTGGCGCTCGCGCTCATCCTTACCAACAGCGAGGATTTTGGTCATCGGGACCTCGGAGACGCGCTGCTGCAGGGACAGGAAATCGAGGGCAACAAGGCTCGCGCGCATTCCATCCGCGCAAGCCGGATTCCGTGCCGGGAGGTCGTCGGCGCGTTCGACCGACTCATAGGCGCCGCGGGGTGTACGACCCTGGTGGCGGTCGATCAACTCGACGGGCTGATCGCGTTGGGACGGTCGCTCGACGGCGCCGAGCAACAATCGCTGACCCATGAAGTGGCGGTTGGACTTATGGATCTCGCGGAGGACGTGCAGCACTCCCTCATCGTCGTGTCGTGCCTGAACGACACTTGGACGCTGATCCGTGACGGGGCTCTGCCAACCGCGAACGCTCGATATCCGATGGTCGTCCAGCTTCGCGAGATTCCCTCGGCGCCGGTCGGGGAGGCGCTGGTGACGGCATACCTCCGAGACGCCTACACCCGCGCCGGGTTCACGCCCGCGTATCCGACTTGGCCGGTGAGGCCGACTGCGTTCGCCGACGCGGTCCTGTTCTCGCCCCGAAGCCTGATCAACTTGGTCCAGAACCACTGTGCGCACTGTCGGGAGCGCGGTCGTGCTACCGAGCTGGAGCAGCTCACGAACGAGCACCCGGGTCCGGAACCGTTGCCGAACGGGTGCCAGTCGGGTGTGGACCCTACGCCACCCGACCCCGAGCTCGACCGGCGGTTCAACCAATTGGTTCGGGAGGCGGACGTCTCCGGTGTTCTCGAAGAGAAGAAGGTGGACGGTGGTCTGCCCGCGCTGCTGCGCGCCGGCCTGACGGCCTGGGCGGAGGAAAACGCCGCGACGGGTGCCTTCTCGGTAGATCCGCTGCCCGGGCGGAACCCCTCGCTGCATGCCCGGCTGCGGCGAATTGTCGATGCGGACACGGATGACGAAGTGCACTGGTCGTTCAGAGCCGTCCTGAACGACAACGCGGTAGCAGCGCTGCACCGGCTGCGGGCCGCGGTGACGGCGTCCGGGCTCGAGCTCTCGAGGGAGCGGAGGCGTCTGTTCATCCTCCGCAACGAAGCGTGGTCGCAGGGCAGGAAGACCCGGCAGGCGCTCGACGCGTTCGAGAAGCACGGCGGCGCCGTCGTGAAGCTGCGAGAGGCGGACCTCAAGGTGTTCGCGGCCTTGCAGCAACTCCTCGAAGAGCAGCCGAAGGGGCTTACCGCGTGGTTCGGAGCGCGTCGACCCGCGAGCGGAACGACGCTGCTCGCTCCCCTGAGCCCGGAGCCCGCCGGCACCGGCGGGGCGTCTGCTTCGGCCGAAGCCGAGGCGCCATCCCCGGCCGCGGCGACGCCATCCCCGGCCGCGGCGCCACCCCAGACCGCGGCGCCATCCCCAGCCGCCGTCGCGTCCGACGCTACCGCCCTACGCCCGGGGACTGCACCATCCCCGGCCCATGTGGCGTCCGGGGTCGTTGCGCCGCTCAAGACCGCTGCACCGCCCAAGATCGCTGCACCGTCCAAGGCCGCCGCAGCGCCCAAGGAGGCCGACGAGGACGCCATTCTCATCGGCATCGCCGAAGGCACGGGGCGACGCGTGACCGTGCCGCTCGAGGACCTCCGGCGCCACACGGTGATCTTCGCGGGCTCCGGCTCCGGCAAGACCGTTCTGATCCGCCGGCTCGTGGAGGAGTGTGCGCTGAAGGGGGTTTCGGCCGTCGTCCTCGATCCGAACAACGACCTGGCACGGCTTGGTCTGCCCTGGCCCGAGCCTCCCCGGGGTTGGCTCGACCGCGACGCGGAGAGGGCGGCGAGCTATCTTCGCGACACCGAGGTCGTCGTGTGGACGCCGCGCCTGACGACGGGACGCCCGCTCTCGTTCGCACCGTTGTCCGGCCTGAGCGACGTGGCCGATGATGCCGACGAGTTCGAGATCGCGCTCGACAACGCCGTCGCCTCGCTGGTTCCTCGCTCGGGTCTGCCCGGATCCGGCGCAAAGCTCAGCCAGGGCCGGGCCGTGCTGAAGGAGGCCTTGGGTGCCTACGTGCGACGCGGGGGCAGGGTCCTCAAGGAATTCCTCGGCTACCTGTCGGCGTTGCCGGCGGGCGTCAGTCGGCTCGCCAGCGGCGAGAAGATTGCGGCGGACGTCGCCCAGACGCTGCTCGCCGAGACCGTGAACGATCCCCTGCTGGGTGGTATCGGCGAGGCCGTCGATCCATCGGTCCTGCTCCGGCCGGCGAGCGGCCGACGCGCCCGTATTTCCGTGATCAGCCTCGTCGGACTGCCGAACGACGAGCAGCGGCAGCAGTTCGTCAATCAACTGCAGATGGCGCTCTTCGCCTGGGTCAAGAAGCACCCCGCCGGCGACCGGCCGCTGGGCGGCTTGTTCGTCATGGACGAAGCACAGACCTTCGCACCGTCGGCGGGCCGTACGGCCACCACGGCCAGCACGCTCGCCCTCGCCTCCCAGGCACGGAAGTACGGACTCGGCCTGGTCTTCGCCACGCAGGCGCCGAAGGGGCTGCACAACCAGATCCCGGGCAACGCGACGACGCAGTTCTTCGGCCTGCTCAATGCGCCCGCGCACATCGCGGCTGCCCGGGAGATGGCCGCGCAGAAGGGCGGCAATGCGCAGGGCATCGCCCGCCTGCGGGCCGGCGAGTTCTTCGCGGCAAGCGACGCCGTGGCGTTTCAACGGGTGCGCAGCCCGATGTGCCTGAGCCACCACCCGCGGAGCCCGATGACCCAGGAAGAGGTCCTGGAGCTTGCACGCGGGAGATCCGCGGATTCCGAATAGGATTGCGCACAATCCGAAGAGGCGCAGTCGTACCCACTTGTCAGCGCCGACCGCAGCATCGAAGGAGCCGCGCTCGGCTCGGCAACACGAGGACGGAGACGAATTGGCGGATTCCCGCTTGGTCTTTGCTCAGTCTAGACTCGCATGATGTACGTCAGCGTTCACGAAGCGAACGTGCTGATTGCACGGGCGCAGATCGAGGAGTTGACGTTGGTGACGGCCGACTCGACGTTCACACACACGACGTGCGTCTCATCCGGGTAGGAGATCGTCAACGTAGATGACGCACCGGATCGTCTCGCTCATCGCCAGTGCCACGGAGATCGTGTGCGCGCTCGGCTTCGAGGATTCGCTCGTGGGCCGATCCCACGAATGCGACTATCCGGCCAGCGTCGCCCGGCTCCCGGTCTGCTCCACGTCGAAGGTAAAGGAACAGGCCTCCAGCGCCGCGATCGACCGCCAGGTGCGGCGGATCGTTGGCGACGGGTTGTCCGTGTACCGGGTCGATCCCGACCTGTTGAACCGTCTCGCCCCGACCGTCATCGTCACGCAGACGCAGTGCGACGTGTGCGCCGTCAGCCTGAAGGACGTAGAGCAGGCGGTGTGCGACCTTGTCAGCTCGCATCCCGTCATCGTGTCGCTCGAACCGTTGGGGCTGGGTGACGTGTGGAGGGATATCCGGGCGGTGGCCACGGCGCTGGGCGAACCGGCGCGCGGGGACGATCTCGTGGCTCGGCTGGAGGTTCGGCTGGCTGCGCTGCACGCCGAGACGAGCGCAATGCCGCGACGCCCGTCCATCGCGTGCATCGAGTGGATCGACCCGCTGATGCTCGCAGGCAACTGGGTGCCGGAGCTGGTCGACTACGCCGGCGGCGTGGATCCGTTGGGGGAAGCCGGCAAGCACTCCGGCTATCTCGACATCGCGCAGCTCGTCGCCGCCGACCCCGACGTGATCGCCATCATGCCGTGCGGATTCGACATCGAGCGTGCCTGGCGCGAAATGCCGGTGCTGGTCGGCCGGCCGGAATGGCAGCAGTTGTCAGCCGTGCGCGGGGGGCGGGTGGTGATGACTGACGGCAACCAGTACTTCAACCGGCCAGGACCGCGACTGGTGGAATCGGCGGAGATCCTGGCCGAGTGCCTGTATCCGGGGTGCTTCGACTTCGGGCACCGGGGTCGCGGATGGAGATTCTGGGAGGCGTCCGGCCGGTGATTCGGCCGGGGCTTGACTGGCCCACGTCAACGTGTGGGGATCTGTTGCGGATCGGACTACCATGCTTCCATGAACGGCCTCTCCGTCAAGTTGCCGGCCCAGTTGCACGCGATGCTCTCCAAAGAAGCGCGTCGTCGCAACGTCAGCCGGTCGTTTCTCGTGCGGGAACGGATCGCCGACGCGCTACGCGACGGAAGCGATGCGTCGCCGCCGAGTTGCGCGGATCTTGCCGGTGACCTGATCGGCGCTGTGCGTAGCGGACGTTCCGACCTGGCGACGAACAAGCGTCTGCTCGACGAGGCTGTCGTCCAGGACTCGCACCTTGCCGGCACCGACGGTCATCGTTGACACGGGGCCCATCGTTGCGCTGCTCGATGCTGACGAAGCGCACCACGAATGGGCGCGGAAGCAGTTCGCTGCGCTGGGAGCACCGCTGCTGACTTGCGAAGCCGTGCTCTCGGAAGCATCGTTTCTGCTGCAGCGAGCCGGCGCAGATCAGAGCCTGCCCGTAACGCTGGTCGGGCGCGGTGTGCTGCGCGTCGAGCAGACGGTTTCGGGCGAGGCCGATGGGTTGGCGTCAGCCGGTTGATTCGTCGCTACCACAACGTGCCCATGTCGTTTGCGGACGCCTGCCTGGTTCGACTGATCGAGGGCATCGACAACGCGTCCATCATGACCCTCGACTCCGATTTCCGCATCTACAGGCAGGCGGGGAGGCGCGTTATTCCCGTGCTGATGCCGACGTAGCCGATGGACCCGGTGATGACTTCGACCGTGTTGCTGGTGGCGCGGCCGCAGCCGTTCGCTCCATCAGGCTCGCATCCGCGCGGCGATTCTGGCTGGCTCGATACCGACCTGCCCTCACAGCCGGTCGTCGTTCGTCAGGCGCGCCACGTAGTGCAGCCATGTTAAACCCAGAGAGAACGTGATCTGGACAGCGCTGCCGCCGAAATTCACCGACGGGGAGAGCGGCAAAGACCAGAACGGCAAGTGGCCGTCGGAGGATGAGGCGGTGGAATACCTCACCAACCTACCCGATGACATCCGTGCCGCCGCGCAGGAGTACGTGCGATGCGCGCCTGTCGATACAGCTTACCGCCGGCGCATCTTCAGAGAACTTGGATGGGCTGGCGGCGAACCTCCTGCAGCGGCCGGCGGTTGAACGCTCTTCCCTGCGACGGCCTGGGATGCGCTCATGGCATCGTTGCCGAGGGTCGGCGACGGCGACGGTCTTGTTTCTGGTCCAAGCTCGTTCGGGTGCAGAAGAACCGTCAGATTCGTTGGTGCCGCCAACGAGTCGTGAAGTCGTCGCCGTCGACCCGCCTCGCGCGACGACGGGGCTATGATCTAGCGCCGTGCGCCACATCGATCCGGCGGCAACGCTCGGTTTGGCAGCCGCCCTTCACATCGTCCTGGACGGCATCAGCGCCATTCGCCGTGTCTCGGCGAGCCGTGCCCAGCGATGAACAGAAGGAGGAATGAGAGACTCCCATGCCAACGAAGCGCGCCGTTCTTTCCGAGCTCACTGCTGAGGAGCTCCGCGCGAATGCCGAGTACTACGAGTTGGAGGTCATCGGTCTCGCGCCGAACCTCTTCTACGGCACCGGCATCCCGACGTCCATTCTCGTGCTGAACCGGGACAAGCCGGCGGCGCGGAAGGGCAAGGTGCTGTTCATCGATACGTCCGGGGAGTTCGAGGAGGGGAGCAACCAGAACCGCCTACGCGACGAGGACATCGAGCACATCGCCAGCACATTCCACGCCTACGCCGACGTGGACAAATACGCGCGCGTCGTGCCGCTTGCCGAGATCGAGCAGAACGACTGGAACCTGAATATTAGCCGTTACGTGGATACCTCAGAGGAGGAGGAGCGCATCGACGTCGCCGAGGCGCTGCGGAAGCTCCGGACGTTGGAACAGGAACGCGCGGTGGCCGAGGAGACGATGAACCGGTACCTGGCGGAGTTGGGTTATGAGGGGTAGAGTGGTTGCACCTCCTGGGTGGTCGTCCTCTGCCATCGGTAGCGTTTGTACTTTCACTCGTGGCGTTTCTTGGAAGAAATCGCAGGAACGTCGGTTCCCCACGGCGGGTGCCGTCCCGGTGTTGAGGATTCCTAACGTTCAGAAGACCCTTGAACTTACGGAGTTGATGTATATCAACGGCTTGACGGAGACTCAACAGGCCAAAGCGCGAGTGAAGACGGGTTGGACCCTTCTGGTTGGTTCGAATGGGAATCCAAAGCGAGTAGGAAACTGCGTGCATGTGGCTGAGCCCCGGGACTTTCTTTTCGCGAGCTTTCTCATTGGGGCCAAGTCGACCGCCCCGGAGCAGGTGGACAATGAGTTTCTTTATAGACTGCTCAACTCAAGGGCAGTCCAGAATGACGTCTGGCAGAGTGTCCAGGGCTCCACTGGTCTCTGCAACATAGATCTCAACGTTCTGAAGAGCCTGCAGGTACTGATACCTCCTATTCCTGAGCAGCACAAGATCGCCGCCATTCTTTCCTCGGTGGACGACGCCATCGAGAAGACCCAGGCGGTCATCGACCAAGTGCAGGTCGTCAAGCGCGGCCTGATGCAGAAGCTGCTCACGCGGGGTCTGCCGGGGCGGCACACGCGGTTCAAGCAGACGGAGATTGGCGAAGTGCCGGAGGAGTGGGAAGTAGTCGAATTGGTTTCGGTCGCCTCTGTCGAGAGGGGCAAGTTCGCCCACCGGCCGAGAAACGAACCACGTTTCTACGGTGGAGAGTATCCATTCATCCAGACAGGAGATGTAGCAGCCTGCGACGGACTTATCGAAACGTATAGCCAAACTCTCAATGAGGAAGGCCTTGCAATGGGGATTATATCGAAGAGTTGACACGGGTCATTGCCCCGTATAGCCTGTTTCTGCCAGACAGCACGCGCGTGGCCCGACACCGGGCCGCCCGCTGACTACAACACCGGCGTCAGCCGGGAACAGGGGAGTCCGCACCCGTACACGTGCGCGCTGTCTGGCAACCGGCCCGGTGGCCAATTCCGGCCGCCCGGCATCGGAGAGGGCAGGTTGCCATGACACTCAGACAGATTCTGACAGTAGGTCTCCTCGGCTTACTGCTCACGGGATCGGCTGTCGCACAGGACGTATCGGAAGGCTCCCGGTGCAATCCGGACGTGTTCAACCGGTACAGCTTCACCACGCCGTCGTCGGTGTCCACGACGGGCTGGCCGGACTTCCAGGCCACGCTCTATTACAACAACTACTCGGCCACGTTCCTCATGATGGTGTTCGACGATGATTCGGACACGGTCGCCTCGTCGTCCGGTTACACGCGGTTCGTCAACATCCGGGTCGGTCTGCTGCCGAACAAGCGCTACGAATTGTGGATCGGATGTGTAAGCGCGTCAGCCGACTTCCGGCTGCTGACGACGATCGGTGACGTGGAGTCGATCACCGGGCACGGTACCGTTTCGAGCTTGACCGGGCCGAGTACGTTCGACGCCGGGGAGCAACTGGCGTTCCTCGAGCGGGAAGCCGAGATGATCGAGCGGCTGGCGGAGCTGGTTGCGGCGCGGTGATGCAGGGGAGGTTCATGATGAGCGAACAGAAGACGGTCGGTGTCGGTGACTTCCTGATCTGGCTCCTGCTGTGCGTCGTGACGTTCGAGATCTACACGCTCTGGTGGACGTACTCGCGGGCCGAGACGGTCTTACCGGGCGACGACCGATCGGGAACATAACTAGCGGCAGGGTGGTCGGGTTTTCGTAGCCTGATTCGTGGTCAGGGGGCGGGGGCTTCGACTCCCGTTCCCCAATCTCTCTAGGTGGCGGCTACATCCGGTTCATGAAGCCGTTCTGGATCAGGATGATGGCCACATGCTGCCACGAGTCGCCTGCCCTGCATAGCTTGCAGCGGCATCCGGGTTCAAGGTCTGGGTGGCTCGTCCAGAACTCAAGGCCGTCGCTGTGGGTCATCTTTTTCGACCCGTGCCTGCGGGCCGTGTACCCGCGAGCCGCAATGACTACTTTTCGTTCGAAGTCAGCTTTCCGGTACCATGGTCGTCAGGGGGCGGGGTGATTTCCCCATGAGTCAAGTCTAGCGAAGAAGAAGCGAAGTGTCAAGGTATGTATATAATCCCCTTGCAATCAGCAGGCTGTTCCCCAGCGGAACTATAGTCATCGCTATTGCGGCCAACATTGGGTCAACCGGCATTGCGACCTTTGACGTCGCGTTCCCAGACAGTCTTGTCGGCATTCGAGCTGGAGGACGAGTTGATGCACGGTTTCTTGAACTCGTTCTTGGCAGTCGCAGGCATGTGCTGGAGCGGTTCGCACCCGAGAGCGCGCAGAAGAACATTAATCTGAATACGTTGAAGCCGCTGAAGATCCCGTTACCCGACATGTCGGAGCAAACGAAGATAGCGGATGGTGTGTGGTCGATCATCAAGCGAATGAAGGACACGCGCCAGCATCTTGAGGGCCTTACGCAGATCAAGTCCGCGCTGATGCCCGACCTTCTCACCGGCAAGCTTCGAGTCATCCCTGACGGTGGCGTCGCATGGTCCTGAGGATTTAGCGGATGGGACGGGCTGCACATCCCGGCGAACCCAGTGTTCGTGTTCGCTCGCCGTGCTGGAATGCTGCCTGATCCGAAGATGGCGGCGGTTCGAGCGCACTAGCCGGAAGCCGTTGGCGCTGTACTGACGATGAGGCTCACCGAGAGAGTCCGAAAGTTGTTCGCGGTCGGCTTCATGGCCGGCATCGGAACCGTCGGCGTACAGGATGTCGATGCCGATGGGGCGACCGACTTCACGGTCCGGGGAAGGCGGCGCCCTCTCGTCGAGCGTCCGGTCGAGCCGGACGACCCCGACGGTGATGCGGCACCTTTCTGCGTCCTCGACATCGAGACTACCGGAATTAGTCCGAAGCGGGACTCGATCATCGAGATCGCGGTCATCCGCTGCGAGACGGAGGATGGCGTTCCGTACGAACGGGTCTTGAACGAGCTCGTGCGTCCTTCTGGGAATATCCCAAAGCGGATCCGTGAGCTGACTAGCATCACGAACGAAATGGTGGTGGCCGCGGACACCATAGACCAGGTGCTGCCACGGGTCGCCGAGTTCGTCGGCGACGCCCCGATCGTCGCGCACAATGCCCACTTCGACCGCAGGTTCCTGGAGCACAACGCGCGACTCATAGGAATGACGTTCAGCGGGAACGAATGGGTGTGCACGATGACGATGGCGCAACGGGTGCCCCTGGGCGGACCGTATCGGTTGGGAGCGCTTGCGGAGAGGCTGGATGTTCCGGAGCAGGGCAGCCATCGTGCGCTCGATGACTGCCGGGCCACGATCGGGGTGTATCGGGAAGTGCGCCGACTCCTCGGCGGCAGTGTGAGCCTCGCACGGTTGGCGCCGCCGGACGACGAGCCGGCGCCGGTGGAGGTCGCGCACGACGCGGATCTGAGCGGCCAGGTGTTCGTCTTCACCGGGTTCCGCGACGAAGTCCTGGCGGCCAGAATCGGAAACGCCGGCGGGACGGTCGCGGGCGGGATCTCCAGAAAGGTCACCACGCTGCTCGTGGCGGACCCGGATGCCAAGCCGACCGGCAAGGTGAAGAAGGCTATCGAGTACTGCATAGCGATCCGGAGCAGAGAGAGTTTCGAACAGGAGTTCTACATCGCGCAGTGAGGTCATCGGCGCGCCGATGACGTGATCTCCGAGTGTCTCCGAGAAAGCGATTCAGAGCGATGGAGCGGATCCTTAGCGGAATGATCGCAGTTCCGGAACGCGTCGAGTCGACGATAGCGGCGTCTCACCGAGGCTCGGCGTACTAATGCCCATTCCGATCACCGGTCCGTGCCCAGCCGAGACATGACTTCCAGGCCGACGGGCTGGGACGAGCTGCACCTCGCGGAGAACCCCGCAGTCGAGCTCCTGGAGTCCGTCGGGTACGCGTACGTGGCACCCGAAATCCTCGAGGGTGAACGCACGAGCTTCAAGGAGACCATCGTCACGAATCGCCTGGCGGCTGCCGTGAAACGGCTGAACCCGTGGCTCTCCGAGACCAACGTCGCCGCCGCCGTGAAGGCCGTGACCCAGGTCCCGGCAGCCAGTCTCGCCGAGGCCAACCGGAGGATCTACACATCGCTCACCTACGGCATCGCGCTGGAGCAGGACCGCGGCGACGGCCGCAAGAGCCACACGGTCCGGTTCCTCGACTTCGACCACTCCGATCTCAACGAGTGGATCGTCACCCGACAGTACAGGGTGCTCGGGTCGAAGAGGCACGTCATCCCAGATGTCGTCGTGTTCGTCAACGGCCTGCCGCTGGCGCTCATCGAGTGCAAGAGCCCCACCATCGGCGACGCCTGGAAGGCCGAAGCCGTCAAGCAACTCCGCCGCTACCAGGAAGCCGATACGACCTGGAAGGACCAGGGCGCCCCGAAGCTGTTCGAGGCGGCCCAGATTCTGGTCGGCACCTGCGGCGAGCGCGCCGTCTACGGCACGGTCGGCACGCCGGCGCGGTTCTTCCTCGAATGGAAGGACCCGTATCCCCTGAGCGTGAGGCAGCTCGGCGAGAAGCTCGGGCGCAAGCCCACGCCGCAGGACATCCTGCTGTACGGGCTCCTCGAAGCGCGAAACCTGCTCGACATCGTCCGCAACTTCGTCGTGTTCGAGGTCGACGGCGGCCGAACCGTTCGCAAGCTGACGCGCTACAAGCAGTTCATCGCCGTGAACGAGGCGCTGCGGCGGATCCGGAAGGCGCCGAAACCGAGCGAGCGGGGCGGCATCGTCTGGCAAACGCAGGGGTCGGGCAAGAGCCTCACGATGCTGTGGCTCGCGCTCAAGCTCCGCCGCGACGAGGCGCAGCAGCAGCCGACAACATGCGGCAGGCGCTGCCGAACGCCTGCTTCCTCGGCTTCACCGGCACCCCGATCGACAAGAAGGACCGCAGCACGCTGCGCACGTTCGGTCCCTACATCGACACCTACACAATCGAGCAGGCGGTTCAGGACAAGGCGACGGTCCCGATCTTCTACGAGAGCCGGCTCCCCGACCTGCAGATCATCGGGAAGACCCTCGACCAGGTGTTCGAGCACGTCTTCGCGGACCGTCCGGAGGACGAGCGGGCCGCCATCAAGCAGCGCTTCGCCACCGAGCAGGCGATCGCCGGCGCCCCGCGCCGCATCGAGACGATCTGTCTGGACCTCATCGACCATTTCACGAAGTTCATCGCCCCGAACCGCTTCAAGGCCCAGGTGGTCGCGACGAGCCGCGACGCCGCGGTCACCTACAAGGAGACGCTGGACCGGTTGAACGGCCCGGAGTCGGCCGTCGTCATGTCGGCGGGCCACAACGACGAGGAGCGACTCGCGAAATGGCATCTGCCCAGGAACGAACAGGAGCGGGTGATCGACCGGTTCAAGGACCGGAACGATCCGCTCTCGATCCTGATCGTGTGCGACATGTTGCTGACCGGTTTCGATGCGCCGGTGGAGCAGGTCATGTATCTCGACCAGCCGCTGAAGGAGCATGGGCTGCTGCAGGCCATCGGCCGCGTGAACCGCCCCCTCGGGGACGAGAAGACCTACGTGGATATTTCGGACGAACTGGAACGTCGATTGAACTAACCCGCTTCGCGGGAGCCAGACACATGCCGACCGGATCGGTCGGTCCCCATCCGACTGCTCCCTGATCCCTTTCGCTCCTCGTCGTCCTCCGTAGGCTCTTCTGCGCAACCGCCTGGATGAACCGGGCCGGTTCTGTTCACGGAGGAGTCTCACCATGACCGTGCTTCGCCAACGGATGCTCGACGACATGCGGATCCGGAATCTGGCGGCCGAGACGCAGACCTCGTATCTGCGGCAGGTTGCGAAATTCGCGCGCTACCACGGGCAATCTCCCGAGCGGCTCGGTCCCGAGGACATCCGGACCTACCAGTTGCACTTGATCGATGACCGGCAGCTCGCGCCGACGTCGGTGGCGGGCACCGTGGCGGCCCTGCGTTTCCTCTATCAGGTCACGCTCAAGCGCAACTGGGCGGTCGAGGCCCTACCGTTGCCGAAGCGCGGCGAGACGCTGCCGGTCATCCTGAGCCCCGAAGAGGTCGTTCGGTTTCTCGGCGGCGTGGCGCGTCCCAAGCACCGCATGGTCCTCACCACGTGCTACGCCGCGGGGCTGCGACTCGGCGAGGCGCTGCGGCTCCAGGTTACCGACGTCGACAGTAACCGGATGGTCCTGCACGTCGCGCAGGGCAAGGGTGCTCGAGATCGCTACGTCATGCTCTCGCCGACGCTGCTCCAGCAGTTGCGGGCCTGGTGGCGGGTCGAGCGGCCGGCCCGGTGGCTCTTCCCGGGACGAAATCCGGAGCAGCCGATGCAGAAGGGGACCGTCCAATGGGCGTGTCGCCTCGCCCGGTATCGCAGTCGGCTCGGCAAGCCGGTAACGCCGCACTCGCTCCGCCACGCGTTCGCGGTCCACTTGCTGGAGGTCGGCACCGACGTTCGCACGATTCAACTGCTGCTCGGTCATCGGCGGCTGGAGACCACGGCGCGCTACCTCCGGTTGGCGACGACCAAGGTCTGTTCGGCGACCAGCCCGCTCGACTTGCTGCCGCGCCCGGAGACCGCGTCGGTCCCCACGCACTGATCGGGGGCCGCCGTGACTCGTCCGCTCCTTCGCGTGGCGGAGGTCTTCCGCCGCTACGGCGACGTGTATCGTGCCCGGGCCGGGGCCGCGTTGTCGACCGCGCACCTGCGCGTGATGGCCGCCGTCGAGCAGTGTCGCACCGCGGCGCTCGGCGGCCATGTCGAGGCGTGCGACCGCTGCGGCCACACACGGGTCTGGTACAACAGCTGCCGCAACCGGCATTGCCCCTCGTGTCAGTCGCTGGCGCGGGCGCGATGGGTCGACGCCCGCACCGCGGAGCTGCTCGACTGCGAGTACTTCCACGTCGTCTTCACCGTGCCGCAGGTGGTGGCGGCGATCGCCCTGCAGAATCCCGCCGCCGTCTACGGGGTTCTGTTCCGGGCCACCGCCGAGACGCTGCGCACGATCGCCGCCGACCCGGAACACCTGGGGGCCGAGATCGGCTTCATCACGGTGCTGCACACCTGGGACCAGACCCTCGGCCTGCACCCGCACCTGCACTGTGTGGTTCCCGGGGGCGGGCTCTCCCACAATGGGACGCGCTGGATCGCGTGCCGGCCGGGATTCTTCTTGCCGGTGCGCGTGCTCTCCCGCCTGTTCCGCCGCCTCTTTCTCAGGTACCTCGAAGAAGCCTTCGACGCCGGGCGGCTGCGCTTCGGCGGAACGCTGAGCACCCTGACCGAGCGTCGCGCGTTCGTCGCGCACCTGGCGCCCGCGCGTGAGACCGAGTGGGTGGTCTACGCCAAACCTCCATTCGGCGGCCCGCAGCAGGTGCTCGACTACGTGGGTCGCTACACGCACCGCGTTGCCATCTCCGACGATCGACTCGTCGATGTCGAGGCCGGCCAAGTCCGCTTCCGGTATCGAAACTCCCGGACCGAACCCCCCTCGGTCGCCACGGCCACGCTCAGCGCGCCGGAGTTCATCCGGCGGTTTCTGCTGCACGTCCTGCCGACCGGCTTCCACCGCATTCGCTACTACGGCCTGTTCGGCAATCGCCACCGGACCGCGAAGCTGGCCCGCTGCCGGGAACTGCTCCGAATGTCGCCGCCGCGCCCGGCCGACCCGCCACCCGACTATCGCGACCACCACGAAGCGCTCACCGAAGAGTCGCTGCGCACGTGTCCGAGCTGCGGCGACGGACACATGACGGTGGTCGAGACCGTGCGACGTGCGTACACGCGGTCAGACCTCATCGATACGTCATGACACGACCGACGGCCTCCACCGCAACGCTGCGTGCCCCACATGTCGGGAGTAGTCTGTCTCGCGTCCCTCTCTCACGACGCCTCGACGGCCCTCGTGCTCTCCAGGCCTCCGACTTCGCTCGTCGCAAGCCTCCAGGATCTGCGCATCGGCGCCCGCCGAGCCCAAGCCACGGGACCGCCTTGCGTCCTCGGTCGACAGCCGGGCCGATTCAATCCCCATAGCATCGACGGGGCAGCGGCTTAGTTCAATCTATCTTTCGCTCACCGGCGCGGCGAGCTATCGTGCGCCTTCTGCCGCACCGCTGGGCGCCGCGCCGCCGACCGAAAGATGCTCTGCATTTCGGAGGAAGTGGAACACGGATTTCGGAGGAAGTGGAACCTCGATTCCGGGAAGTGGAACACGGATTCCGGAAGTGGAACATGGATTCCGGAGGAAGTGGAACATGGATTCCTGGGGTCGTGAACGCTCGTCGGTAGCCTGACCGCGGCATGCTTCGCCCTTTCGACAGGAGGGGCGAGACGATGCCGGCTCGGAGGCTGCAGATGAGGAAGATTCGTGAGGTTCTACGGCTCAAGCACGAGCGTGGGCTGTCCCACCAAGCGGTGGCCGGGGCGTGCGGCGTCGGCGTGGGAACGGTCAATCGGTATCTGCAGCGGGCGGCGCAATGCGGGCTCGTCTGGCCGTTGCCGGCGGAGCTGGACGACGCGGCGCTCGATGCTCGTCTGTTTCGCCGTCCCGCGCCGGTGCAGGACCGGGCGCGGCCCGACTGCGCGTACATCCACCGCGAGCGCAAGCGCAATGGCGTCACGCTGCAACTGCTCTGGGAGGAGTACCTCCAGGTCCATTCCGACGGCTACCGCTACACGCAGTTCTGCGAGATCTACCACCAGTGGGTACGGCGACTGCGGCCGTCGATGCGGCAGGTGCACCGGGCCGGCGAGAAGACCTTCATCGACTTCTCGGGCAAGCGGCCGAGCCTGGTCGACCGGCGCACGGGTGAGCTGCGACCCGTCGAGCTGTTCGTCGCCGTGCTCGGCGCCAGCAGCTTCACCTACGCCGAGGCGACCGCGACCCAGCAGTTGCCGGACTGGGTCAACGCGCACATCCGCATGGTGGAGTACTTCGGCGGCGCCACCACGCTGTGGATTCCCGACCAGCTGAAGAGCGCCATCACGCGTCCCTGCCGCTACGAAGCCGGCGTCAACCGCAGCTACGAGGACTTGGCCGCGCACTACGGCGCCGTCGTCCTCCCGGCACGGCCGAGGAAGCCGCGGGACAAGGCTGCCGTAGAAAACACCGTACTGATCGCGCAGCGGTGGATACTGGCTCGGCTCCGGAACCGGGCCTTCTTCGAGCTCGGCCCGTTGAATCAGGCGATCCGCGTCCTGCTCGACGAGCTCAACGACCGGCCGATGCAGAAGCTGGGCATCAGCCGCCGCGCGCAGTACGAGCAGCTCGACCGTCCGGCGCTACGCCCCCTGCCGGCCACCCGCTACGTCCTGGCGCAGTGGAAGCTGTGCCGCGTCAACATCGACTACCACGTCGAGGTCGAGCGCCACTTCTACAGCGTCCCGTACCAACTGGTCCGCGAGCAGGTCGAGGTCCGCTACACCACGAACACGGTCGAGGTCTTCCATCGCGACAAGCGCATCGCCTCGCACCGCCGGCGCTACGACCGTCAGCCGTCGACCGTGGCCGAGCACATGCCCAGCGTCCACCGCGCGCATGCCGAGTGGACACCGTCGCGGCTGATTCGCTGGGCCAACACGGTCGGGCCGGAGACCGGAAAGCTCGTCAGCCGGATCCTGGAAAGCCGACCGCACCCCGAGCAGGGATATCGCGCCTGCCTGGGGATCATCGAGCAGGGACGGCGGTTCGGAAACCTCCGGCTCGAGGCAGCCTGCGCCCGCGCGCTCTCCCTCGGCTCCTGCCGCTATCACACCGTCAAGAACATCCTCACCGCCGGCCAGGACCGTCTGCCCATCGAGCCGCCGGCCGAGACGAACCCGACGCCGGCGCACGACAACATCCGCGGCGCCGACTACTACGCCGCGGCCACGACCACAAAGGAGGACCGATGCTGATCGAACAGACCCTCGACAAGCTCAACGCCATGAAGCTGGGCGCGATGGCCGACGCCATCCAGAAACAGCTCGAGACCGACGAGGCCGCCGCCCTCAGCTTCGAGGAACGTTTGGGCCTGCTGGTCGACACCGAGTGGACGGCCCGCGAGCAGCGCAAGCTTCAGCGGCGGCTGCACACCGCCAAGCTGCGCTATCCGGCGTCGCTCGAAGCGGTCGACTTCACCCATCCCCGGCGACTCAACCGCCAACAGGTCCTGACGCTGGGGTCTTGCACCTGGGTCGCCGAGCGCCACAACCTGATCCTGGTCGGCCCCACCGGGATCGGAAAGAGCTTTCTCTGCTGCGCCTTCGTCGAGCGGGCGTGTCGCCGCGGCTTCACCGCACGCTACCTCCGCATGCCGCGCCTGCTGCACGAGCTGGCCGTCGGCCGCGGCGACGGCTCCTACGCGCGGCTGCTCGCCCGGCTGGCGAAGCTCGACCTGCTCGCCATCGACGACTGGATGCTCGCGCCGCTGCGCGACACCGAGCGGCGCGACCTGACCGAGGTGATCGAGGACCGCGCCGAACGCGCCTCGACCCTGATCGCCAGCCAACTGCCGGTGACCGACTGGCACGCGGTCATCGGCGACCCGAACCAGGCCGACGCCATCTGCGACCGCCTGCTCCACGACGCACACCGCATCGAACTGAAGGGCCGCTCGATGCGACGGACACACGACGCGCCCGGCAAGCGCAAGAAGGAGACCACATGAGCACCCGACCGACGGCTGCCGGACCGCGACGGACCCGAACCCTCACACTCGCGGCACACGGGAAGGTCGCAGCGGACCCGGGCGGCCTGTGGACCGTGCCAGGGCATGGAAAACGCGCGCGATACGCTCAGCACAACTGCGTCGTCCGCGAGGGCGCGTTTCCCACACCCTTTGGACGGCGCACGCGCCGCCCACACGCCCCACAGGCACTTTCGTCGGTACTCTCGAACACCAGATCACGAGTAGGATCTCGAAGACCCGCGGCGACACCGATGGGAGGGAACTGACTGAGCAACGTCGCTACGCTCCGACGAGCATTCCGCTTCGCCGGAATCCGGGTTCCAGATCCCCGGAATCGCTGTTCCACTTCACCGAAATACCCACTACGGGCGGGTCGTCGACTACTGGGGCGTTTCCGGCAAGCTGCAGGATGCGCTGGCGATTTTCTCGACCACCGACGTCCAGGGAGCGCTGGCGCCGAACGTGGACGAGCTGCCGCGGCTGCAGACCCGCCACGCGGCGGCGATGAAGTTCTTCCAGTCGGTCGCGGATAAGAACGACCTGGACGCCTGCGTGCGGGTGCTGGAGCCCGAGGACGTGCGGGCCGCCTTCGACCTCGCGTTCCGCCGCTTCAGCCAGTCGATGGACATGCTGCTGCCGGACCCACGCGCCTTGACGTATCACGCCGACCTCCGCTGGCTGGGCAAGATCCGGGGCACGGCCCGCGCCCGCTACCGGGACGACCGGCTCGACCTGTCGGGTTGCGGCGAGAAGGTGCGGAAGCTGATCGCCGACGCCGTGGTCGCCGATGGTATCGAGATCCTCGTCAAGGAAGTGCAGCTCTTCTCGCAGGAGTTCGACGAGAAGGTCGAGGCGCTCGCGACCGACGACGCCAAGGCCAGCGAGATGGAGCACGCGATCCGCCACGAGATCAACGTCCGCGTGGAAGAGAACCCGGTCTTCTACCAGTCGCTGCGCGAGCAGCTGGAGGAGATCATCGAGCAACGGCGCCAGGAACGGCTGGATGCCGCCGAACAGCTCAAGCTGCTCAACGACCTGCGGGAAGACTTGAAGGGCGAGCAGAGCTGGGCAGAGGAAATGGGCTCGACGCGCGCGGGTTCGCCATCTACGGCCTGCTGGAGAAGCAGCGTCCGCGAAGAGTGAAGGACAGGATCGTCACCTACGACGCCGCCAACCGGGACTTGGCCTCGCTGATCGACGAGGCGGTCACGCCGTTCACCGAGCTCGTCCATTGGCGCCAGAAGGACGACGCGCAGCGGGAGATGCGCAGTCAGATCAAGCGTCGGCTTCGCGCCGGTGGAATCGAGGACGATGCGGTCGAATCTCTCGCCGCCGACATCGTGGACCTCGCGAAGGTGCGGACGCACCGATGACCGACGACCTGGAGACCTCGGCAATCACCTGGGGTGACAAGCGTCTACCGTACGCCATCCGCCGCAGTGTCCGGCGGAAGAAGACGGTGGCTGTGACGGTGGATCCGGCGGGTGAGGTGCTGCTCGTTGCCCCGGAATATTTCACCACCAGCCGTCTCGACGCGGTCGTGCGCCGGAAGGCGGCCTGGATCGTCCAGCGTCTGGGCCACGTGCAGTCGCACGACCCGCCGCCTCCACCGCGCGAGTTCGTCAGCGGAGAGAGCGTTCTCTACCTCGGGCGGCACTACCGCCTGAAGGTGCATCCGAGCGAGACCGGCGAGGCGAAGCTGCGCGGAGGTTGGCTGCACGTACCGGCGCCGGAAGGACGGGAACAAACGCTGCGTGTCCGGGCAGCCCTCGTGTCCTGGTTCTGCCGTCACGCGGCCGAGCGGCTGCCGGAGCGGGTCGAGGTGTGGCGAGCGAAGGCCGGCGTCGAGATGCCGCGCGTAGTCATCGCGGGCCAGCAGAAGCGGTGGGGAAGCTGCGCCCGCAACGGCACCATCCGTCTCAACTGGCGCATCATTCAGGCACCGATGCGCCTGGTCGACTATGTCGTCGTCCACGAGCTCGTGCACTTGCGCCACCGCGGACACGGCCGCGACTACTGGCAGGCCCTCGGCAGGGTCATGCCGGACTACGAGCGTCGCCGGGAGGACCTGCGGCAGCAGGGTGGCGGGCTGGCGTGGTAGACCGGTGGCTATTCCCCAACCCGCCGGGTTCCGCCACGCCGGCGAACCTTGCGGCGGCGCGCGCCCGATGTCGCTCCGCCGCCGTCCGCCAACATCTCCTCAACCGCCGCCTCGTCTGCCGGATCGATGGAGGACGTCGCCAGCCGTGCCGAGAACCGGGCACGGTCCACGTCGGTCTCGACGGCGCGCGCCTCACCCGGAAAGACGATCTCGGTCCCGCCGCGTCCAACCTTCAGCACATAGTCTCCCACGCCCAGTTTGACCCGCGTCTGCAGGCAGTCGGTCCACTTTCGCGCCCGGGCGAGGGAGACTGCCGCGTTCTGCCGGCGAGCGTTCCAGGGGCCCGCGAACAGCTCGGCCAGCGGCTTCGGACGCGCCGGGGCCGGACCCAACTCGAAGCCGGTGTCCGCCGCCCGGTGGCTCAGCGCAGCCATGCGATGGGAGACGGCGGCGGAAACTGCCGGCCCGCCGCGCAGCGAGAGCGGCAACGATAGCCAGCCGGCGCGGGCGCCGAACAGGAGTGCCGCCGCCAGCCAATCCTCGGTGGTCAGCGCTTCGTGCTCGAACGCCAGCAGATCAGCACAGGTCGACCGCAGGAACAACAGCGACATTGCCCGCGGAAGCGGCGTCCTGAACCTGTCGAAGAGATCGGACGCTGTCAGATCCGGTATCCCGGTTAAGGAATCGAGCGTTTCTCGAAGCTCGACGACGTGCTTCCGCAGCCGATCTTCGAGCCCTGTCGACTCGCGGTCGAGGTAGTCGAGCAGGCGGGCGTTGGCGTCGTCGACCCCAGTCGCACCTGCCTGCTCCGCGAGCGTGTCGACCGCCCCCCAGAACAGCCGCCGCGCATCGCCCGGATCGGAACCGGGTGGGGCGGCCGCTCCCCGCGCCGCGGACGGCCCGGTTTGCATCCAGGCCGTCAGCCCCGCCGCCACGGTTGGGGACAGGCTGGGCGACAGGTCTGCCTCCGCGTCGAACGCGGCTCGACAGGCGACCAGGCCCAGCGGCTCGGCGCCCGCCAGCACCTCGCCAGCATCCCGACTCGCCAGAATCCGGAGCATGGCGAGCATGCCACCGGCAGCCTGGGCCGCTGCGAGTGGTGCGAAGCGTTGGGGCGGCACATGCGACGGCGGCCACGCCCGATCCGAGGGACCGGCAAAACGCTTGCGGTCCACGCGCGTCCCGAAGTCGGCCAGCGGCACGTTGCCGAAATCCAGGGCGTCGTTCTTGCAGGCCGTCGAATCCTCGCGCGACTCGAACACGATTTCCTCGATGGCCGAGACCGGCAGCGGAGCGGGGACGAAGATCAGCGGCTCACCGCCCACCTCGTGTGGCGAGCGGCGTTTCTCGACGCCGGCCGGCCCGGGAACCATGACCGGACCGACGCATTCCCGCAATGAGACGACCACCTGGCACGGCTTGAGGTGCTTCGCCTCGGCTATGGAATGGTCGACGGCGGCTCGGCCGGGGCGGCCAGTGAACAACGGTATCCAGCCCGGGCAACCATCGAGGGTGTCCCGATAGTACTTCTCGCCGAAGCCGCTCGTGGGCAGCACCAGGCCGGCCGCGAGCATGTACAGGAGATTCAGGTGGTTGGTGACCAGAAAACTGCGTTCCGGAATCGCGTCGGGCGCGACTGCCGCCGATCGCGTGCCTATTGTGATGTTAGGTCTTTGGGCGGCGTCTCCGCTGGCGCTTTCGTCGCGCGGGCTTGGCGTGGGCTGAACGCCGCCCAACAGGCCAGGTTGTTTCGGAGTGGTCATCCTGCTCCTCTACACCAGGTCCTTCCGCTCCAAGACGGCAGGATCGGCCGGCAAGAGCTCTTCGATTCGACTGCGTGCGCCCCGCCGCCTGAGCAGGATCACCCGCTCGCGGGCTCGCGCCACCATCACGTAGAACCTCTTCCTCACAGCGTCCAGGTCGGCTGGCGGCACGTAGTGCTGGTCGATGTCGGCGAGCACCGCGACGTCGAACTCCAGACCCTTGCAGGCCTGAACGTTGATGACCAGGATACCGCCCTCGTCGAACCGCACCTCCGGCCGGTGCTGACCGAAGAACGTCTCTATTCGGGGGACACCGTTGTCCAGATCGCAGGTTGCTGCGCTCAGTCCATCGAGATAGTGCTTCCTGACGTCGTTGTTCGGAGCAATCACACCGATGAGCGTTGCCGGGTCCCGGTCGACAATCTTCACGATACGCCGGCAGATATCCGCGAACCGTCTTGGGGTGTAGTCACACAGCAAGGCGGTAGGACCTCGTCGCGACGGCAGGTCGACCGGCGGGCTGGCCGGATCGCCGGTGTAGAAGGCGCGCGCCAGCCTCGCGACCGGCCCGCAGTTGCGATAGTTGTGCTTCAGCTCGATGACATCCTCGGTGTCGATGGCCAGTGCAATCTCGATGTCGTGGCGGCTGCTGTTGTGCTCGTTGTGTATCTGCTGGTTCTGGTCGGCTGCCACGAAGAAGCGTTCGAAGCCGAGAGCGACGAGCACCTGGTAGAACTGCGGCGGCATGTCCTGGCCTTCATCGATGATGAGAAACGGCGCGTTGGCGATCGGGGGTCTGCTGGATGCGGGCCTGCGGGAGACGACCTTCCTCACGCCGTCCCAGTCGATCGGTCGAAAGTCTCCGCGTTCCGCGGACTTCCGCTGCAGAGTCTCGCCGGCGATCGTCTCGAATTGGTCGCGGAACCACGCCCACCACGTGGTGCCCGACAATTCACCGGGGAACAATTGGTCACTGGCGCGGTGCAGGAGGTGGTTGAAGACCAGGAAGACGTAATCGTCCCGGTCGCGCTGGTAGCGTCGTGCCCTGATCAGCGCGACGACGGTCTTGCCCGTACCGGGGCCGCCGACAATGAGGTGCTGGCCCTCCCTCGGAAGGGCGCGCACGGCCTCCTGCTCCTTGCTCAGGTCCTGGATGCCAGGCAGTTCGAATCTGCGTTTCGCCACGTGGAAATCTGGAGGATGCCGCTTGGCCTTCGCCGCTCCACGATCACACGCCGCTGCCGGTCTGCGCCGGCGTGCCGAAGAGTGCCGGGCAGCTTCCCTCCGCATCGCCGGCCACGAAGGTCCGGTCGAGCAGGACATTGCCATAGACACAGCTCGGCTCGGGCACCAGGGTGCAGGCATGACATGCAGCCCGATTCAGCAGCCCGGGCCCATGGCCCTCCTGCTCGCCACAGACCGGATCCATCGAACACCACGCCGCAGCCTCCACCGCACCGGTGATCAGGCGCAGGAATCGGCGCGGCTCCGCCTGCTGTGTCAAGCCGCCTAGCGAGCCTTCGGTGTCTGGCACCGCGACGTAGATGAGGATGCCGGCCATCGGGAGCTGGTCCGGTTCGCCGCCGGCATGGCTGTAGATGCGTTCCTTCAATGACGCAGCCGGATAGCCGGCCGCGGTCTCGAGCTCGCGAACCAGCAGATGGGCCAGCGTGTGCAGCAGGAGAAAGCGAGGCGAGACCTGGGGCGGTGCGGCCAGGCGCACGGGACTGCCGACATATCGATCGAGGAACATCCGAGCCCGCGCTCGCAGGGTGTCTTCTGCCTCCCACTGTTTCAGGAGCGCTTCATTCAGGGTGAAGAACACGCCTTCGCCGTACAGCTCCAGGGCCGGCAGCCAGTCGCTCTCGCCGGTCAGATCCGGCGGGGTCACGGCCTCGCCTCCCAGCCGCCGGAACCCCTTGAACACCATGATCTCCTTGAGACGCTCGACTGCTACGAGCCGGTCAACGGCCCCGGCGATGCGACCGACGAAACCTTCCAGGCTGTCGACCAGCGTCGTCCACTCCGCGCTGTGGTGTGCAGTCACGAAGTCCTCGTCTTCGCGCAGATTCGGGATCGTCTCCACGAGCGCCCGGTACTCGCTCTGCAGCAAGTCACCGCCGGGAAGGGATTGCCCGTGCAGCGGATAGCCCTCGTCAATCCTGGTCCGTGCTTCCTCGATCTCGTCTGGAGTACAGCCGAACTCCTGCGCGACCTGCCGCAGCACCGACTTCCGGTGCAAGCCGGGACGAGCGTCGCGAATCGCCTTCTGCTTGTCGGTACTGCCATACAGACGATCGACCACCGTACCCCGGCGAATCCGTGACTCGGGCGGTATCACAAGTGCATTTGCGGTCTCCGGGGTGTGGACGCGCACGTCGTTGATCGCGAGCACCCAAGCCGGTCCATCCGGCGGCTGCGGCGGCAGTTCGGGGAACCATGGTTGCTGCCACGTCCGGTCCCCGAACGGGAAGCGCTGCCGCAACTGCGCGGACGCCCCGCAACGCGTGCACCGAACCTCGTGGCCGCGGCCGACCGACACGACCTTCAGATACGGATCCTGCCAGTCCGCCCGACAGTTGCGCTGGACCGGCGCCTGACTATCGGCGTGCGCCAGCCCGTGCCAGGGCACGTCCGCGAGGTAACCGCGGTCGTGAGCCAGGACCCACGGCGCCTGCTCCAGTCTTCCACGACACGGCCGGTCCTCGCGCGCTGTGCAGGTCCACGTATTGCCAGGTGGCCGGGATTCGTCCTCCTCACCCTCGACGGTGACGTTCCTCCAAGGTTGGTGGTGCAACAATCCACAACGCGAACAGCGCATCCATCCGGGGAACCGCGTGGCGGGAATCGGGCAGCCGGTCAGCTCACCGTTCTCGACCCGGGCCGTCGGAGGTGAACGCAGCGTCTTGCCAATCCCAAGAGCAGCGCGCACCTGATCGACGCACTTGATCTCGTGGTCAGAGCCGCAATTCCAGGCGTTCGTGTCCTGGACCGTTACCAGGTAGTCCGGCCCACGCACCACCGCCCCGACTGCGCAATAGCGCAGCAGGTGGGACAACCGTACCGGAATCGGTTCGTCAGGCATCTAGCCGCGTTCCCGGCGCCAGGCCCGCATGCGAGACGGTCAACCCGCGGGTCGTTGGAGCCTGGGTCCGGAGCACCGCCGTGTCCTCAATGTTGCGCATGGAATGGAGCGTCTTCCACAGGGCGGGTCGCGCTCCGTCGAACTCGCCCAAAAGGCGGTCCGCCGAGTTGTCCCGGCAGTCGTACTGCAACCCGCGTTTCTGACGCTTGCAGCGCGCCGCCGCTTCCTGCCATTCGTCGACGAGCCGCTTGATGTGTTCGGCCGTTTCCTTGCCCGCGCCGTTCTCGGCCCGGCGACAGCGCCGTTCGAGCGCTTCAACGACGGCCCGCACTCGCGTGTCGTGCTTGTCGAACCCGCCGGCGGCGGCATTGTCAGTCAGGGCGTCGTAGCCGTGGCGTAGCGCGATGACGAGTGCCGCATGCAGTGCCCGCTTGCGGACTTGATAGGTAAACGGCGTCACGCTGGTCGGTTCGACGAAACGATAGAACGACTCATGGTAGGGACGGAAGTTCTCGTAGTGGGACAGGCTGCGCGCTTGGTGGCGGTAGTAGTTGGCGAAGACGAGGCCGGGCACGTCGGCGCGGCCTATTCGGCTGCTGGCCTGGATGTACTCGGCGGTGGTAAGCGGCTGCCCGTTGATCACCATCGCCGCCAGCCGGTCAACGTCGACTCCCACCGAGATCATATTGGTTGCCAGCACCGCGTCCAGGCATCCCGCCGCACCACGCGGTGCCTCCAAACGATCGAAGGTGCGGGCGTTCTCCTGCGCCGTCGACTGGCTCGTGAGTTGAGCAATGGCCGGCTGGCTTCGCCGGCCGCCCGTGGCGTTAGAGTCGTCCCTGGAAGCAAGAGGATTCGATGCTTCCGATCCGCGGTCCCCGCGGGCGGCCTCGCGCCGCTCGGCATCTAGGCGACGCATGAATGTGCGCACGTCGGTCACGAAAGCGTTGTGGCTGGCACCGACGCCGCGCAGGCTGCCGTGGTAGATCACCTGCGTCCACCACGCGTCGAGCAAGTCGTCTCGGTCTCGCTGGTCTTCGAACAACGCCAGCGGCGCCGCCAGCAGGGCGGCGGCCAGCGGCGCCAGGCAGTGCTGCTGGTCGAGCCCCGGTGCCAGGTAACCGACATACAACCGGCCGGGCCGGGAGTGGTCGGTCCGCGCGAACCAGGAGTCGTCGGCCGAGAGGCCCGGTGGCGGAAAGACGACCATTTTGCGGCCGTACAGCCGCTGCACCTGCTCGTGCGCCATCCGGATCGTCGCAGTCGAGGCGACGTACTTCGGTCGCACGCCGCCCTGTTCGAGCACCGTCTCGATGGCCGCCTCGTATACGCCTGCCACCGATCCAAGCGGACCGGCGATCAGGTGCAGCTCGTCCTGAATCACGAGCTCCGGCGGGCGGCGGACGCCGCGTCCGAAGAATTCCGCCGCGCGTTCCTCCCAGGCCAGCCGGGCGAACTTGTCGATCGTGCCTACGAGCAACGTGGGCGGTTGCTCGTACAGAGCCTCGTCCACCACGATGCATGGCAGCGGGCGGCCATCGCCGAACGCACACGTCCGGTTACCGCACAGGAACTGGAACTCTGTCGGGCCGGCGGCGTAGCTATGCGGTGCCGTGAGCCTCTCGCCGCACCAGGGACAGGATTGCAGGACCAAGTGGTGGCTGCCGATGCCATCGGCGTCGCGTGTCGGCCGCGGTGGGGCGGCATCCGGAACCTCGCTGACGCCGTCCCTGGCGGGTTGTTCGACGAGCGCCCCCATATCGGCGGCCGCCGGACCACTATCTTCCGGCGCCATCGCGTCAACCTGCTTCGCGGCCTCCTGGTAGGTATTGGGGCTCGCTGCAGCTCCAACCCACAACCCGACCGAGACAGGCTCGTCGCCGATTCGCGCTGCGCCGCGCCGGCGCAGCAGTTCGAGCGCGCACACGATGCGCGCGGCCCGTTCGAATTGCTGCCGCGTCAGCAGTCGCAGCGTATAGCGCATGAGCACCGCGGTACCGCCGCCGGCCTCGCCGTACCGCAGCCTTCGCCAGACGACCAGGAAGGCAAACAGCCCCAAGTAGGCTTCGGTCTTGCCTCCGCCCGTGGAGAACCAGATGAGGTCCAGTACATCGCGCGAGGGATCGCGCTCGTCGATCGTCGATTGGATGACCGCCAGCAGGAAGGCCAACTGAAACGGCCGCCAGCGGTAGTCGCGCACATCCTTGTTCCGGCCACGGACGCGATCGCGCTGGCGCATCTGTTCGAGCATCGCCCGGTTGGCCAGCCGAAACGCCATAGCTGCGTCGGCATCGCGGCGCAGCAGCTCCACGCCGGCTCGCATCCGCATCCTTGCCGCATCCATCTGCGCACAGATGCGGGAAGCCGCCTTTTCGCCGGCGGAGAACCGGCCCGCAGTCGCCCGCTGCCCGCCGACCCACTCCGCATAGCTGTCCACGAAGCCGTCGAATCTGCCGAGGATCGTCTCGAACGGCGCCTCGGCGATATCGTGCATTACCAGCACTTCGTCCTCGATACCGTTGACCTCGGTCGTCACGACGGGTACGTCCACCGCCGGCATGGTCTCGGACCAGATGCGCGGCGGCCGGCTCGGCTCCAGCGACCAGTTCGCTGCCGCGCCGTGGCCGATCGCGTAGATGTGCGTATCGCGGTACTGAAGTTCGATCTCCTGTTCCTCGTCGGGGAGCAGGTTCGGGTCCACGCGCGGGTACTCGGCCAACTCGCCCGACTCGACAGTGCATTCGAGACGGGCTTCGAACAGGCGGCGTTCGGCTCGGTCTGCGCCGGGCGGCGCCTCACGCTGACGGTTCGCGAAGACCACGGTCAGAATGTGTCCCTCCCCGTACGGCCGGCGGCGCACGTCGACTTGCACTGCCCACTGGCTGGTTTCGTTGTGCCCCGACTCCGGCAGGGTCGCCGGGGGAAGGTCGGAGAACGTGGCGCTCAGCGCGTCACCATCCCGATACGGCCGGCGTTGCACCTCCCGTCTCATTTCCACCGGTGCTTCGCTGTCGGCCTCCGGCCAGACCAGGCCGCACTCGAACGGTGTGCGGGCGTAGCGCGCACCGGCCACGTTGCCGGTGTCGTCCAGCGATCGTCCGTCGCCGTCGTCGGGCGGGTGAGCCACGAACCGGCCGGACTCCCCGCGCTCGCGCACTCGCTGGTAGCTTGCCGCGGAGGCGGTGACGCGCAAGCGGGCATCGCCGCGCACGAAGAAGGACACGCCGACAGAGGACGGGGGCACGTAGCGGCGCCGGCCGACCGGCCGTGCCGTGACACTGCCCGGCGTCCCGTCGGCTGCGACAGGAGAATCGTCCTCCTCGTCATCCGGCGGTGCTGTAACGGCGCCGGGCAGAACCGCCGCCTGCGAATCCACCGGTGGCCCGGCTGGATCGAGATGGGAGCTCTCCTGGTTCTTCCCCGACCGCGCGGGATCGAGCCCGGTCATGCCCGAACCCCCTGGATCGACGGGATGCAGCACACCGGTCGGATAGCGTTCGACAGGCGACCCCAGCAGCCGGCCGGTACCGGCCGGACCGATGAGCTGGCGGCGAACCCAGTCGACCAGCCGCTGTCTTTGCCGCGAAAGTTTCTGTCGCTTCGGACGCACGTCTCCTGGCGCGACGAAAGGCGTCACGAAGGGATGGCGCCGTTGGGCACGTTCTCCCCCGGGTGAGGCTCGACGGACGAGGCTGCCCCAAGTGGCCTCTGCGCGAACCGTGCTGGGGGTGAACGCGGGTGGGATGGCGGTCTCAGCGCGTCGGGACGGTGCTCCTGTTTGCGGGAGGCGGCCAGTGGACCGAGCAGGTGCCGTCGTCGTTGCGAACGAGAATGTCGAACTGATGCAGCTTGCGGAGCCAGCGCGAAGCGCTGCGCTGCACGAGCAGCGCCTCGTAGTCGGTATCCGGGTCGCGGTAGGGCGTGGCGTCGCGCAGCACCGCGAAGACGCATCGCAGCAGCTTGTGGGCGGTGGCCACGATGGCGCGCTTGAAGCCGCGCTTCCGGGTCAGCGTCTGGTGATACGTCTGGAACTGGCAGTTGTGGGTTCGGGCGGCGGCGTGGGCGCACTCGATGAGCACGGTGCGCAGCGTCTGATTTCCGCGCCGGGTGCGACCGGTGCGGCGTTTGCCGGCGCTCTCGTTGTTGCCGGGGCACAGGCCGGCCCAGGCTGCCAGGCGGTGCGCGTTGCCGAACACGCGGTGCGGGTCGGCTCCGGTCTCGCTCAGGATGGCGCAGGCCGCCGTGTGGTCGATGCCGGGAAGCGTCTCCAGCAGGCGGAGTTGCTCGGCCCAGGGGGCCAGCGCCTCGTCGAGGTGCCGGTCGAAGTCGTCGACGCGCCGGCTGAGCGTGTCGTGCTCGCTCAGCAGGTCGGCGAGCAGGCGGCGCTCGGTCTCGCGCAGCGTCAGGCCCAATGCGTCGCCGAGCTGCTCGAGCTTGCCGCGGACGTGCGCGCTGAGCGAGGCCAGGATGTCGGTACTGGGCCGCCGGGCGACCAGACCGTCGAGGATGCGCCGGCCGTTCCTGCCGAAGATGTCGCTCAGCACCGCCCCGATGCGGACGCCGCCGCGGTCGATCACCTTCTGTGTCTGGTTGCGGACCTGCGAGCGCCGCGCGACCAGCTTCCGCCGGTGGCGGCTCAACGTGCGCAGGTCGCGGAACTGCTGGGAGGGAACGAAACTGGGCCGCCCCAACCCGAACTGGCACACCCGCGCCAGCCAGCGGCTGTCCTCGACATCGGTCTTCCTGCCGCGCAGTTGCTTCACATGCTGCGCGTGGAGTAACTGGGCGTTGATGCCGGCGTCGGTCAGCGCCTGCCACGGCGTGTGCCAGTAGACGCCGGTCGCCTCCATCGCGGCGGCCACGACGCGGTGGCTCGTCAACCACGCGACCAGGGCGGCCAGGCCGCTCGCCAGCGCGCTGAACATGCGCGTCTCGCACTGCGGCGGGCCGGCCGTCGCCTCGGAGAGCCGCACGGTGGCCGTGATGTGCCCCTTGTGGATGTCGAGTCCCGCCGCGCGGGGATGGACAACACACAACTCATCGTTCATCATCGGGATGCCTCCAGTTTCCGGGGGGTAGGCGGAGGCGGGACAGGCCGGTCGGACTCGGAACTCGCGCCCTGCACGGGCACGGTGCGTTTTGCCGCGCGTCCACAGCCCGGGGGCCGGGTACAATTCGGGGCTCGATGCCGAACCGGCCGGGTCAGTTTGGCTTCGGGGATAAACACCCGCCATTGAAACAGACGACCACTCGTCCCGCCTCCGCCATTATTGTGCGACCCGCGGTCGGTCTCTGACGAACTTTCATCCTTCGGGGTGAGCGGCGCACGGTCGCTCATGACGTTTGCCGCGAAAGTTTCTGTCGCTTCGGACGCACGTCTCCTGGCGCGACGAAAGGCGTCACGAAGGGATGGCGCCGTTGGGCACGTTCTCCCCCGGGTGAGGCTCGACGGACGAGGCTGCCCCAAGTGGCCTCTGCGCGAACCGTGCTGGGGGTGAACGCGGGTGGGATGGCGGTCTCAGCGCGTCGGGACGGTGCTCCTGTTTGCGGGAGGCGGCCAGTGGACCGAGCAGGTGCCGTCGTCGTTGCGAACGAGAATGTCGAACTGATGCAGCTTGCGGAGCCAGCGCGAAGCGCTGCGCTGCACGAGCAGCGCCTCGTAGTCGGTATCCGGGTCGCGGTAGGGCGTGGCGTCGCGCAGCACCGCGAAGACGCATCGCAGCAGCTTGTGGGCGGTGGCCACGATGGCGCGCTTGAAGCCGCGCTTCCGGGTCAGCGTCTGGTGATACGTCTGGAACTGGCAGTTGTGGGTTCGGGCGGCGGCGTGGGCGCACTCGATGAGCACGGTGCGCAGCGTCTGATTTCCGCGCCGGGTGCGACCGGTGCGGCGTTTGCCGGCGCTCTCGTTGTTGCCGGGGCACAGGCCGGCCCAGGCTGCCAGGCGGTGCGCGTTGCCGAACACGCGGTGCGGGTCGGCTCCGGTCTCGCTCAGGATGGCGCAGGCCGCCGTGTGGTCGATGCCGGGAAGCGTCTCCAGCAGGCGGAGTTGCTCGGCCCAGGGGGCCAGCGCCTCGTCGAGGTGCCGGTCGAAGTCGTCGACGCGCCGGCTGAGCGTGTCGTGCTCGCTCAGCAGGTCGGCGAGCAGGCGGCGCTCGGTCTCGCGCAGCGTCAGGCCCAATGCGTCGCCGAGCTGCTCGAGCTTGCCGCGGACGTGCGCGCTGAGCGAGGCCAGGATGTCGGTACTGGGCCGCCGGGCGACCAGACCGTCGAGGATGCGCCGGCCGTTCCTGCCGAAGATGTCGCTCAGCACCGCCCCGATGCGGACGCCGCCGCGGTCGATCACCTTCTGTGTCTGGTTGCGGACCTGCGAGCGCCGCGCGACCAGCTTCCGCCGGTGGCGGCTCAACGTGCGCAGGTCGCGGAACTGCTGGGAGGGAACGAAACTGGGCCGCCCCAACCCGAACTGGCACACCCGCGCCAGCCAGCGGCTGTCCTCGACATCGGTCTTCCTGCCGCGCAGTTGCTTCACATGCTGCGCGTGGAGTAACTGGGCGTTGATGCCGGCGTCGGTCAGCGCCTGCCACGGCGTGTGCCAGTAGACGCCGGTCGCCTCCATCGCGGCGGCCACGACGCGGTGGCTCGTCAACCACGCGACCAGGGCGGCCAGGCCGCTCGCCAGCGCGCTGAACATGCGCGTCTCGCACTGCGGCGGGCCGGCCGTCGCCTCGGAGAGCCGCACGGTGGCCGTGATGTGCCCCTTGTGGATGTCGAGTCCCGCCGCGCGGGGATGGACAACACACAACTCATCGTTCATCATCGGGATGCCTCCAGTTTCCGGGGGGTAGGCGGAGGCGGGACAGGCCGGTCGGACTCGGAACTCGCGCCCTGCACGGGCACGGTGCGTTTTGCCGCGCGTCCACAGCCCGGGGGCCGGGTACAATTCGGGGCTCGATGCCGAACCGGCCGGGTCAGTTTGGCTTCGGGGATAAACACCCGCCATTGAAACAGACGACCACTCGTCCCGCCTCCGCCATTATTGTGCGACCCGCGGTCGGTCTCTGACGAACTTTCATCCTTCGGGGTGAGCGGCGCACGGTCGCTCATGACGTTTGGCTGCTGAGTGCGGCTGTTCCTGCTGGCGCAGCCCCCGCCACCGTGCCGTCGGAGTCGGGCGGGGTGCCGTCGTCGCGTGCCGCAGCCATGGGTCGCTGCACCACCCCGTGCCGCGACCGGCCGAACATCTGCCGCCACACGGCCAGCGTCGGAGGACGGTCTGCGGCGCGAACCGCGAGCGCAGCATCCAGCGCGTCGCTCAGGCCCGGACTCAATCGGTAGGGCGACGCCTCCGTCGCCGGCACCAGCTCGTCGCCGCTGGCGCGCGCCGGCGCCTCGGGCACCGGCCGGTTGGTTAAACAACGGTACAGCACGGCACCCAGCGCATAGATGTCGGTCCAGGGCCCCTGCCGCGAGTCGCGGGCGTACTGTTCGAGCGGCGCGTAGCCGTCCGACACTACAGCCGTGAGACTGCGCGTCCGATCGCCGAGCGCCCGACGAGCCGCACCGAAATCCAGCAGTACCGGCGCGCCGTCGGCGCCGATCACGATGTTGCTCGGCTTGATGTCACGGTGCAGATAGCCCGCTGCGTGCACCTGCTCCAGTCCGTCGACGATAGGCAGGACCAATGCGAGCGACCGCTTTTCGTCCAGCGGTCCCTCGCGGGTCAGCCGCGTCGACAGTGTCTCGCCGTCGACGTAGGCCATCACGATGTAGTGGGTGCCGTGCGCTTCGAAATCACCGATCACGCGCACGATGTTCGGGTGGCTGAAGCGAGCCAGGACGCGCCCCTCGTCCCGAAAGCGCTCCAACCCCCACCGGAAGGTGTCCTCGTGGTCGTCTCCCAAGCTGGCGACCACCCGCTGGTCGTCCTGGCGCACGGCGCATTCAACAGGGAAGTACTCCTTGACGGCCACCTGCCCACCATCGTGTTCGTCCGCCGCGAGGTAGGTGACGCCGAAACCGCCGCGTCCGAGGACCCGTCGAACGCGGTAATGCGAGAGCCGATAGGCAGCCGGCAATACGCTGTCGTCGCGAGGCACGCGCCGATCGTACTATTGGCCCGGATCCGACGGGGTGCGGTGTGACGGCGGGGCGGGTTCGCCAAGCACACCGGGCCAAGTTGGTGAAGTGCTCCTGCATCGCCGGGCGCTCCTTGCCTCGGCCGGACCACGCACCGGCCCATAGAGGGAGAGACATCGCCGTGAAACTGATCGTCTTCGGGGCAACTGGCAAGACAGGACAGCACGTCTGGCAGAACGCGCTGGATCGGGGTCACGACGTCACGGCTTTCGCACGCTCGCCGCACAAGATCGAACGGATCGCCAGCGTGCGCGTCGTCCAGGGCGACGTCATGGACGCCACGGCGGTCGCTGACGCGGCCGCTGGCCACGACGGGGTGATCGTGGCGCTGGGCAGCAAAGGCCTGCGTGACAGGACGACCCTCACCACCGGGACGAGAAATGTGGTGGAAGGCATGACCCGCCACGGTGTCGAGCGCCTCGTCGTTCTGTCTGCCGCCGGCGTGGGGGAGAGCTGGGGACAGGTCCCGATGCTTGCCCGCCTCATGTTCAGCACGCTGCTGCGCAACATCCTTGCCGATCACACGGCGCAGGAAGCGCTGGTGAGGGCCAGCCCAATCGACTGGACCGTCGTCCGTGCCGCCATCCTCCACGACGGCCCCGCCACGAACGATGTCACCGCCACCAACACGGGGAGGATGGGCCGGATCGCCCGTGCCGACCTCGCGGCCTTCCTCGTCGAGGAAGCGCGTGACGGGGCCTACAGCAGGCAGGCCATAGCGGTCACTTCCTAGTCGAGGCTCGGTCCGGCTGAAGACACGCTGGGGAGGCGTGACCAGGCAGGGTGGCGTCCCAACGGGATTCGGACTCGTCAGAAAAGCACTGAAATCATTGGGTTTGCTGTCGTGGGGATAGAACTGAACCCCACGAATGAACCCACGAGGCGTGGGGGACTGGCGGGCTACGGGGTGGTCTTCCGGTCGGCAAGCAGGATGTTGTCGATGCGGGTGTTCACGGCCGCGATCTGCGCGGTCAGGTCGCGCCGCAGCTCGGCGATGTCATGCCGCATGTCGCGTCGGATCCACAGCAGCGCGCCGACCACCGCCACCGCAGCCCCGATGACCTCCAGGTTCATGACCCAATTCTACCTGAGCGTTCCCAGGAAGTCCCCCGGCGCCCGCTATCGGGGGTAAATCGTGCCTCCGGGGTCTTCTCGGGAACAGGCGGGAAAATGCGGGTGGCGTCCCCAACGGGATTCGAACCCGTGTCTCAGCCTTGAAAGGGCTGGATCCTAGGCCTCTGGACGATGGGGACGTCCGTGGGTGCCGAACAGAAAAGTATACACGGCAGGGGCGGACAGCGGCCGGCACAGGCTCGTGCCCTGGCTGATCAGGATCGGGAGTCGAGCAGGGGATTGACCGCGCGGACGGTGCCGTAGAGGCGGCCGTGCTGGAAGTCTTCGGACCACAACTCCGCCAGTCCGAAGTGCTCTGCGTACGCCCACAGGTGCGCGTCGAACCAGGACAGCCGGTAGGTAGCGGTGCCGCGAAGCGCCAAGCGCACGACCTCCGGGTTGGGGTACAGCACGGGAAACTGGATCATGATCTCTTCGGCTTCCCGGACGGCATCGGTGAGCGAGAGCAGCGGGCCGCCCGGTGTCCGTGGGCGGGTCACGGCAGCGACGAACTCGACGATCCCCTGGTGCGGGACGCGCACGATGCCGTCGCTCAGCCCGCGGCGCAACGCCGCGGTCGCCCGCGCCTGCTTGTCCGGGAACCGCGGGTCGAAGCGGTAGACCAGAACGTTAGTGTCAACGAGCGCCGTTCCGGTCATACAGCTCCTCGCGCGACCATCCACGGTCTCTTCGGGTCGGCGAGTAGTCGACGTCCTGCTGGCGGCGACGCTGGCGTTCCGTCGCCTCGTCGAACAGGTGGAGTCGTGCCTCGTGATCGAAAGTCTCCGGGCGCTCCGTCGATGGTGTGACGCGCAGACCGTTGCCGCTGAGTGCCCAGTCGATGTTGTCACCGGGGCGAATGCCGACCTCGGCCGCGAGCCTCTTGGGCACGGTGATCTGGAGCTTGCTCGTGACTTTCGCCATCTCCTTACTATAGCAAGGACAATATCCTTGCCGTGGCGTCCGCGTCTCCGTTCCCCTTTGGGCCATGACTGTCCAGCGCCCCGCGTGCATGCCTCGGGATGCACGACTGCTAGGATCAGCCGCAGTCATGCACGCGGATCTTCAGGAGGCCATCGATTTCCACGAGGCCATCGTCGCCGAGGGGGCCAAGGCGCTCGTCGGCTACGAGCGCGAGAAGGTGCTGGCCAACACCGTCCTGCTGTCCGAGATCCCCACCACCTACGACGCGGACGAGAACCGCCAGGTCAACGCCGGCAACCTGCTGCTGCGGGGCGTGCCGGGGGTGGGCAAGACGTTCTTCGGCGTGATCCTGGCCGCCATCAGCGGCGCGAAGTTCGCGCGCCTGCAGGGGCGGGCCGACTTGCAGCCGACCGAGGTGGTCGGCTTCCAGATGATCAACCCGGCGACGGGGCAGTTCATCACCGAGTTCGGCCCGCTGGCCTCGGCCGAAGTGATCCTGCTCGACGAGATCAACCGCATCCCGCTGAAGTCGCAGAGCGCGTTTCTCGAAGGGCTCCAGGACCGCACGGTGACCGTCGGCAAGGACACCTACCGGCTGCCGTCGTTCAGCTTCGCCATCGCCACGATGAACCCCATCGAGCTGGGGCAGGGGACGTTCCCGCTGTCGGAGGCGGCGACCGACCGGTTTGCGATCATGGTGAACATCGGCTACCTGCCGCCGGAGGAGGAGCAGCGGCTGGTCGGCTTCGACTTCAAGCAGGTGTCGCTCGACGGGCTGATGTCGAAAGAGCGGGTGGTCGAGCTGCGGTCGAGCATCACCGAGCGGGTGTTCCTCCACGACGCCATCGCGCAGTACATCCAGCGGCTGGTGGCGGCGTCGCGGCCCTACGACGAAGAGACCGACTGGCTGCGGCGGTCGCCGTCCGAGCTGGTGGAGCGCTACGTCGACCTGGGCGGCTCGCCGCGCGCGACCATCTGCTGGGGGCGGCTGGTGAAGGTGTGGGCGCTGCTCGCGCAGCGGCGGGCGGAGGTCTACCCGGAGGACGTGCAGGACCTGGCCGGGTACGTGCTCGGCCATCGCATCTGGCTGGCGCCGCACGCGGCGGGCCAGGGGGTCTCGGTCGACGCGGTCATCGACGAGATCATCGCGCAGGTGCCGATTCCGTGAGCGTCCGCACCGGCGACGAGCTCGTGAGCTGGACCGAGGTCCAGGACATCGAGCTGGTCATCGTGCGGCGCATGCGCGAGTACATGGCGGGCGCCCATCCCAGCGTCTTCCAGGGGGCGGGGTTCGAGTTCGCGGCGCTGCGCGACTGGCAGCCGGGCGACCGGCTGACCTCGATCGACTGGCCGCAGTCGACCCTGACCAACTTCAGTCCGCTGGTGACGCGCGAGTTCGAGCAGCAGAGCACGGCGCGCTTGGTCATCGTGGCCGACACGTCGCTGTCGACCCGCTGCGGGGCCGCCGGCGCGCCGATCGCCACCGACGTCGCGCGGACGGTCGCGACGCTGGCCCTGGCCGGCGCCTTCTTTCAGGATATGGTCGGCCTGGTCACGTTCGACGCGCGGTCGCGACGGTTGCTCGTGCGGCCGCAGGTCGGCCGGAACCACGCCATTCATTGCCTGGAGGCGTATCAGGACCTGGTGCTGGAGCGTTCGGCGCACGAGCCGCGGCGGATCGACGACAGCTTTCTGGGCCTGCTGCGCAAGCCGTCGATGGTGCCGGTGGTGTCGGACTTCCTGTTCGAGGAGACCGGGCCGCTGCTGGACGAGCTGCTCGCGCTGAATGCGACCCACGACGTGTTCGTGGTGCTGATCGACAGCCGGCACGCCTTCGAGCTGCCGGAGCTGTCGGCGGGCTGGGTGGAAGGCTGCGACGTCGAGACCGGCGAGTCTCGGCTGCTGTCGGCCGACGACGTGCGCCGGCTCGGGGAGCGGGTGGCCGCGTGGCAGGACGAGGTGGAGGCGCAGGCAGCCGGTCTCGGCCTGGAGGTGCTGCGGCTGGGGGGCGACGCGGAGAAGTTCCACCACCAGGTGGTCGAGTTCCTGGCCGATCGCCGGCTGCGGAAGCGATAGGGAGGGAGTGTGCGGCACCGCGCGAGGCTTCGGAACGGACTCCTGGCCGCAGGCCTGACCCTGGCGTTCGGCGCCTTGTGGCCCGCGCCGGCCGCGGTCCAGCCAGGGTCGGACATGGTGGCGCTGCAGGCGATGCAGTGCTGGCGGCGCATCGCGAGTCACGCGGTCCACGTCGGCGAGCGCTTCGACATGGTGCTGACCTGCGCCGTGGTCGATACGGAGACGGCGCGCGTGGTCCCCGACCTGGCGTGGCTGGAGCCGGAGACGCTCGGGGTGTCGCCGTTCGAGGTGCTCGACGGCGAGCGCTACGACGACGTGGTGCGCGGGCCGCGCCGGTTCTTCCAGTACCGCTACGCGCTGCGGATCATCGGCGAGGACTACTTCGGCCTCGACGTGGAGCTGCCCCCGCTGGAGCTCCGCTACCGCATCGAGCGCTCGATCGACGGGGGCACGGTGACCGAGGGGCGCGAGCTGGCGTATGTGCTGCCGCCCGAGTCGGTCCGGGTGCTGTCGCTGGTGCCCGCCACGGCCGTCGATATCCGGGAGCTGCCGGGCGAGACGTTCGGCGACGTCGAGGCGCGCCTGTTCCGGGCGAACCTGATCGGCATCGCGGCTATCGCGATCGGCGTGGTGGCTGCGGGAGTGCTCCTGCTGGGGGCGGTCCGGGTGCGGCGCGAGTGGCGCGGCGCGGCGGCGGTGCGCCAGGACGGGGTACCCGCTTGGCGGGTGGCCCGCACGGCGCTCGGCGAGCTGCGGTCGGTGCGGGACGCGACGGCGGCACAGGGCTGGACCGGCGACCTGGTGGCGCGGGCGCTGGCGGCGCTGCGCATTGCGGCGGCGCTGGCGATAGGCCGGCCCGTGGCGGAGCGGGCCGGCGGCGCAACGGCCGGCGGCGCAATGGTCGACGGGAAGGCGGTCGATTCGGAAGGCCGGCTGCCGGTGCGGCGGGGGCTGTTCGGCCGGGAGACGGTCTTCGTCTCCTCGGCGCTCACCGCGCGGGATGTCGACCGCGAGCTGCCGCGCGTGCGCGCCGAGTCCACGGCGGGCGCACCCGCCGTAGAGGCGTTGCGCGCGGGGCTGGCCGGATTCGCGGGGGCGCGGTACGGCGTGGCGGCCGAGGCGTCCGGAGATTCGCTGACGGTTGGGCTGGAGGCCGGCATCGTGGCGCTGCAGTCGCTGCAGGTCGAGCTGTTCGAGCCGGTGCGCCGTGCGAGCCGTATGTGCCGTAGCTGGAGGCAGTGGGCCGCGAACCGATGGAGACCTTGAGCGCGATGCTCGCGCGGCTCGGGGAGATCCTGGCCGAGCTCCGGCTGCTCGGCGACGCGGGGCTTGCGCTGCTCCAGCGCGACGCGGCGGTCGTTGTGACCGGCGGGCTCGCCGTCGTCGCCCTCGCCGTGCTGCTCTGGCGCCACGCGCGGCCGCGGATGCCGGGCGCCGCGAACATCGTCCTGCCCGCCCTGCCGGTGCGTCGGCTCGCGTCGCGAGCGCACTTGGCGCCGGTCCGGCATGTCACGTTCGCCATCTTCCTGGCCGGGTTCGCGCTGTTCACCGTGGCCCTGGCCGACCCGCACACCGCCCTCGTGCAGGAGGAGGAGTCGTATCCGGGCCACCGCATCGCGATACTGATCGACGCGTCGCTCAGCATGAACACCGCCTTCGCCACCCAGCGGCTGGCGGCGGGGAACACCTTCCTGGCCAACGTCGCGGCGGCGGAGTACTTCGTCCGGCGCCGCATGGACGGGCCGTACCACGACCTGACGTCCCTGGTGCAGTTCGGTAACGAGGCGTACATCGTCACCCCGTTCACCACCGACTACGAGAACATCCTGCTCAGCATCAGCCTGATAGGCACCCCGGAGGAGTACCGCCGCTTTCCCGACCACGGCACCCTGGTGATGAACGCCATCAGCCGCGGCGTGCAGCTCTTCCGGACGTTCGACTTCCTCGGCGCGGCCGGCAACCTGATGGTGATCTTCAGCGACGGGCAGGACACCCACGCGCGGTTCGAGGACCTGACGCTGGACGCGATCATGCAGGAGGCCGCCGACAACCAGATTCCGGTCTACTTCATCCGGACCGCCTACGACCAGGCGCTCGGCGAGGTCATCTCCGACCAGCAGTGGAAGCTGGCCGTGGAGCGGACCGGCGGGAAGTTCTTTCCGGCGGAGAACGAGGACGCCATTCTGGCCGCCATTCACGAGATCGACGAGCTGGCCGAGGGGCGCATCCGCGTCCGCCGCTACACGGCCCACGAGCCGCGCTTCGGCCCGTTCGCGCTGGCCGCGGTACTGCTCTGGCTGATCGCGTTGACCCTGACCCTGGGCGTCAGGCACTTCCGGAGGTTTCCCTGATGAAGGCGGCATTCCAGTACCTGGTCACGGCGCTGATCCTGGGCGGGATCGCGGCGGCGGCGGCGGCGGCCGGCCGCCTCGATCGCCGCGCGGCGCGGGCCGAGCAGCAGATCGCGACGTTCTCTTTTGACGGCGCGGAGGCCGCCTTCGCGGAGCTGGAGCGCTCCCTGGATGTCGCGGGAGCGGTGCCGTGGCTGTTCGGCGGTACGCGGGCCGACGTGGAGATGCGCCGCGCCGCGTTGCGCTATTGGCGGGGCGATTACGCCGGCTTGCTGGCCGAGTACGCCGACGCGCCGCCGGACGCGGCGGGGAACCTGCGGCTGCAGTTCGTGCTGGCCAACGCCGCCGCCCGCGCCGCGCTGGATCCGGAGGCCGACCGCGAGCAGGTGCTGCGAGCGCTGGACGGCGCCATCGACGTCTACCTGGGCGTGTTGCAGGAGAGCCCGGGCCACCTGGACGCCGCCTACAACTACGAGTACCTGCTGAGGCTCCGTGCGGACATCGCCTCGGGAGCGGAGATCCCGGCGACGCCGCGGAGCCAGCACGGCCGCGAGGGCGAGGCGCCGGAGGACGGCGAGCTGGAGGAGATCGAGATCTACGTGCCGGTGCAGCGCGACGTCGATCCGGAGATGGACGAGTCGCCGACCCTCGGCGCCGGGGACCGCATCCGGCGGCGGGGATAGATGGTCGACGCCCGCGGAAAATGGCGCCGGCGCGGACGCCGCCGGCTTGGGATGCTGCGCCGCGGAGCAGGTTGCCGACGCCGACGACATTGAACGGGAGCGGGGATCAGAGGCCGTGATGCCGCCGATTCGCTTCGTCGAGCCGCTGCTGCTGTGGTTGCTGGCCGTGCCGGCGGTTCTGCTGCCGGTATGGATCTGGCAGCTCGCGCGGCGGCGCCGTGACGTGCGCAGGCTGCGGGCGTCGCGGACGGCGCCCGTGCCGCAGCGGCACAGGTTCGCCGGGGGCCTGGGGTTCTGGCTCGCGGTCAACGTCGCGGCGGCGCTGGCGATCGTGGCGCTGGCACGCCCGCAGGCGTTGGTGTCGGTGACGGAGACGGCCGGCGTCGACTTCGTGGTGCTGCAGGACGGGTCGACGTCGATGCGGGTCACCGATGTCGCGCCCGACCGGTGGCAGCGCTCGGTGGCGTGGATCCGGACCTTCGCCGAGGTGCTCGGCTGGCGCCGCGAGCGGGTGGCCCTCGCGTTGTTCGCCCACCGCGCGGCGCCGCAGGTCCGCCTGACGAGCGACCCGAACGCGCTTTTCTTTTTCCTCGACCACCTGGCCGACGAGCCGCCCTTCCGATTGCGGGACGACACGAGCTGGAACACCAACATCGAGGACGGCCTCGCCTGGGGCGTCCGGATGATCGAGAAGGACGAGGAGCTGTATGGCCCGCGGCTGGGGGCGCGGGCGTTCGTCGTGCTCTCGGACGGGCAGGCCTGGAGCGGGGAGGTGGCCCGCTCGCTGAAGTTGGCCCAGGACCGCAACATCCGCGTCTACGTCATCGGCGTGGGCACGACCGGCGGCGGCTTCATCCCGCAACTTCCCGTCGGGCGCTACCAGGAGCCGGAGCCGCCCATCCACTCGGTGCTCGACCGGCGCTCGTTGAGGGCCATCGCGCAGGCCGGCGGCGGGCGGTACTTCGAGCTGGGGTCCGAGCCGGACCACGTCGTGGCGCTGCGGATCCTCTCCGACGTGCAGCGGTCGGCCCGCGGCGTGGTGCAGCGGCAGGAGTCGTTCGCCGATCTCTACTGGTACTTCCTGCTGGCCGCTGCCGTGGTGCTCGGTGCCGGGACGCTGCTGCTCAAGGAACGGACCCAGCTCTGGTGGCAGTTGGCCGCCGCCGCGGCGCTTGGGACGGCATTGCTGCCGTAGGGGGGCCACAGGCTCGCGGTGTCCACCTTCGGGCATCCGTTCTGCCCGTGGAGCGCTGCCTGTTGCTGTTCCTTGACGAGCAAAGACCTCAAGGGGTACGAATGCCTGCCGGGACGAACGACGATGCGCCGTACGGCGCAAACGCGGGACCCGGCGAAGGAGACTCGCAGATGGAGCTACTGCTGTTCGTCATTGTCGGGATCGCGGTGCTGATCATTCTGGGGTACAACCGCCTCCAGTCCATGTCCCAGCACATCGGTGAGAGTCGGAGCAACATCGAGAACTCCCTGACCACCCGGTCCGACCTGGTCACGCAACTGTTCGAGATCGCCAAGGAGAACGGGGTCCACGAGGCACAAATCCACACTGCCGTGGCACAACTGGAGTCACAACCGGGCGGCTTGGCCAGCGCCGGAATCGAGGGTCTGATGAACGTCATGACCCCGATCAATCGTGCGTACCCGGAGCTGAAGGCCAGCGAAGGCTATCAGACGTTGATGACACAGTTGCAGCAGGTCGAGAACATGATCCTCGCCCGGCGCGACCAGTACAACGCCGTCGTCCGCGGGTACAACACGGCGGTCAACTCCTTCCCGACCCTGCTGTACGCCAGGGCTGTCGGCTTCACGGAAGCGCCGTTCTACGACAACAAGAATCCGGAGAGCCTGGAGCTGTTCCAGGCAGCCAGCGGCGAGAAGATGCGCGAGGCGATCTTCAGCGTCTCGAAGGCTATCGCCGAGAAATCCACCGAGGTGGGCGGGACACTGATCGACGAGTCGCGCCAGATCAGCGTGAAGACCGCCAGCACGGTGGTGGCGCGCGGGCGCGACATCGCCGACTACGGACGGAAGAAGCTCGGACGAAGCAAGGACCCTGACGAAGCAGAGACGGCCGAAGAACGTCGCGAGGGCGAAACAAGCTGACTGACTAGAACTGGACCCGCACGCCGCCGTTGATGATGCGTCCGTCCAGGGGCGCCCAGGCGTCGACCGTCCAGCGCCCGTCGCGGGCGCGGTTGGGACGCAGAATCGGGTCCCAGCGGTGCTGCCGCACGTCGGTGAGGTTCTCCAAATTGGCGAACAGCCGGAGCCGGCCGACCCGGCGCTCGATCAGCACGCCGGTTACGGTATAGGGCTCGCTGATGTCGCGGTAGGGGTTCGCCTCGAGCCGCTGCCGTCCGGTGTAGTACAGCTCGAAGCCGACGCGCCCGTCATCGTTCTCGGCCATGGCGACGATTCCGAGGCTGTGGCGCGGCGTCTGGGCCACGTCGACGAGCACGCCGCCCATCTGCTCGCGCGCCCGCACGTAGATATAGCTGGCCGTCAGGACGAACGGTGGCTGCCGGAACGTGCCCAGCAGCTCCACGCCGACGTTCGTGGTCTGCTCATCGAGGTTGCGCAACACGTAGGTCGAGCGGTCGACGTGCACCGGATCCACGATGCGCGACGCGAAGAGGGTAGCGGTGTAGGCGGCCGGTCCGTGGGTACGCGTGAGGTCGAACGACAGGCTGCGGCCGCGTTCGGCCCGTAGCGGGCCGTCCACGGAGAGCCGGGTGAGCCCGGCCGCCTCGGTCTCCCGCTCCGGTTCGTCGCCGGGCGACCACCGTCACCTCCTCATCGATCGTCAGCTCCGGCTGGAGCTCGATGCGGAGAGTGCGCTCGGCGCCGGTGCCGGTGGGACGGTAACGGTGACCGGGACGAATCCGTCGCGCACCACCGTGACCGCTACCGCGCCGGGCGGCGCCAGCACGAGCGCGACCCCGGTTGCGTCGGTCACGTGGCTGGTTCCCGCCACGATCACCTCCGCCCCCGCGACCGCGTCGCCGCCTGACCCCACCTCGATCCGGATCGGTTCCGCGTCCTGTCCGGCGGCGGCAACCGACACCGCCGCGAGCAGCAGGACGGGGGCGATGCGCCTCAACGGTTTCGTGGTCAGATGTCTCCGGTTGTCTAGCGGGGCGCCGCGCCGTGCTCGACGAGAAACGCGACTACGTCGCCGAGCCCGTCGGCCCGGGCGGCATCGACCGCCGTCTGTCCGAGCGCGTTCACGGCGTTGACGTCGACGCCCAGCTCGACCGCCACGCGGACGGCCGCCAGCGTCGCGGCCTGGGTCTGGGTGCGATCGGGTCCCCGGCCGAGCTCTGTCGCTTCGGCAACTCTCGCGCGGTGGTCCACGGCCCAGAGCGGGTCGCGTCCTCCCAGTCCGACCGCGGCCATCAGGGCGGTGGTCTCGCCTTCCTCGACCCACATGCGGCTTGCGGACGTCCTCCGGTCGCGGGTCCAGTACGCCGGACCGTGCGTGGCCAGCGGATCGGCGCCGTGCCGGGCCAGCAGGCGCATGATGTCGGCTTCCCGGTGGCGCGCCGCCAGCCAGAACGCCGGCGCCCCGACGAACCAGGGCGGGAAGAAGAAGTCCGCGCTGTCGCGGGTGTAGCGCGTGGAGGCCGACACCCGGGCGTTCGGGTCCGCCCCGGCCGACAGCAGCGCCTCCGCCAGCACCGGGTCCCGGTGCAGAATCGCGGCGTGCAGCGGCGCATAGCCGCCCCCGGCCGCGTTCGGGTCCGCGCCGCGGTCGAGCAGGAACGCGCCCACGGCGCCGTGTCCGCTCAGCGCCGCGATCGCCAGGGCGCCGGCCCCGTCCGGCGCGGATTCGTTCACGTCGGCGCCCGCCGCCACGAGCAGCCGCGCCGAGGCGAGGTCGCCCACCCGGGCGGCGAACAGCAACGGCGTGAAGCCGCCGCTGCGCACCTCGGTGATGTAGCACTCCTCGCGGGGCACGCATTGGAGACCGTAGTTCGCATACGTCGAAATGGTCTTGACGGTCTCGGTGAACGTGGTCGAGCGCGCGTTCACGTCGGCGCCGTGCGCCAGCAGCACCTCCACGACCGCGGGGTGCTGCTGCGCGACCGCCCACATGAGGGCCGTCTGCGCTCCGGAGGCCCCCTCCTCGGTGGCGGCGTCGACGTCGGCGCCCGCGGCCAGCAACCGGCTGACCACGTCCGCGTTGCCGGTGCGGGACGCCGTCATCAGCGGCGTCTCCCCGAACGGCAAGGCGAGGTTCGGGTCGGCGCCGGCCGCGAGCAGGGTTTCCGCCATGGCCGGGCTGCCGTTCTCGCAGGCGGCCCAGAGCGGCGTGACTTCCAGGTCGTTGGTGGCATTGACCTCGGATCCCGCACGAATCAGCAGGGCCGCGGTCTCGGGATGGTCCCAGTAGCTCGCCCAGTGCAGGGCGGTGGAGCCGTCGCCCTGCCGGGCGTCGACGTCGGCGCCCTGCTGCAGCAGCGTCCGGACCGTGTCCCAGTCGGCGCGCTTCGCGGCGTCGGCGACCGGCGCATCGGGGGGCGCCGCGGCCGCGACGCCGACTCCCAGCAGGGCCAGGAGCAACCCGGATCGGAAGACGTGCGCCAGCTCCATCGCCACGACGCGCGAAGAGCTACGCAGTCCAGGGGCGATGCAGCGTTGCCCCACTGCAGCGGGGCGGTTGTCGCGGGCGCCTGACATCGTCGGCATCCTCCTGATGCAGCGCACGGTCCTACACCTCCGACAGCGTATCGATGTTGCCGATCGGCAGGGCCCCGGTGCTGCCGCCGACACGCTCGAGCGGGAAGTCGAACTTGTCCATCAGGCTCAGCAGGAGATTGGCGTGCGACGTCGCGCCGTAGCGGAGATGCCGCCCGCCCTTGAGCCGCCCGCCGCAGCCGCCGAGCACCAGGATCGGAACGTTGTTGCCCGCATGCCGCGTGCTGTTGGACATGCACGTGCCGTACACGATGGCCATGTTGTCCAGCAGCGAGCCGTCCTGGTCGGGCGTCGCCCGGAGCCGCTCCAGGTACCGCGCCGTCAGCGCCGCGTGGTACGTGTTGACCTTGGACATCCGGGCGATGAGCGCCGGGTCGTTGCCGTGGTGCGACAGCGGATGGTGCGGCTCGTTGACGCCCACCTCGGGATAGGTCCTCGTGCTCTGCTCGCGGCCGAGCATGAACGTCGCCACGCGGGTGATGTCGCTCCGCAGCGCCAGGAACTGCAGGTCGAACATCAGCTCGACGTGCTCCTCGAAGGTGGACGGCACGCCCCGCGGCTCCTTCGCGAAGACCTCCGGCTGCAGGTCGTTCTTCGATTCGGCCACCTCGATGCGTCGCTCGACGTCGCGGATCGCTGCGGCATAGTCCTCGACCTTGCGCCGGTCGTCCGTCCCGACCCGCCGCTCGACGTCCGCCAGCTTGTCCATCACCGAATCGAGGATGCTCCGCTTCTCCTGCATCCGCGCCCGCCGCACGGCGGGGTCGGTGGAGCCGCTGTCCCCGAACAGGCGCTCGAAGACCGCCCGCGGGTTGTTCTCCATCGGCAGCGGTGTGGTGGGCGTGCGCCACGAGATCGTCTGCGTGTAGGCGCAGCTCAGGCCGGAGGTGCACTGACCGGCGTTGGCTTCCTTGTCGATCGAGAGCTCGAGCGAGGCGAGCGGCGTCGAGGCGCCGAACTCGCTTGCGAGCATCTGGTCGATCGACGTGTCGGCCACCACGTCGGTCTCGGACGTGCCGCCTCGTCGCGTGCCGGTCAGGAATGAGCCGGAAGCGCCCGCATGGACGTAGGTCCACGAGGCGTTGAGCCCCGAGAAGACGAGCATCTGATCGCGGAACGGCGCCAGGGGCTGCAGGATCGGCGTCAGCTCGAAGCCGCGTCCCACCGTCGCCGGCGACCAGTACTCCATCGCCATGCCGTTCGGCACGAAGATCGCCTGGAAGCGGCGAACCGGCCTGGCTGCGCTCCGCCGCAGCGCGGACACGCCGGGCGCCATGGCGTCCAGAAACGGCAGCGCCACGGCCGCGCCCACCCCCCGCAGGACCGTCCGGCGGGACAGGGGCTTCGCGGTGATGATGTTGATGCCTTGCATGTCAGTCCCCATGTCGGCTCGAAGCCTTCCGTACAGGTCGAACTCGTTCCCGCTCACTCCGCCGCCCGGCGCATCCGGAACGCCGGGCTGTCGACGATGCCGAGAATGACCGACGACCAGCGATACTCGTCCGCGGCCGCGTCGCGGACGATGCGGCGGACCGTCGGTCGATCGTAATGCCGGGGCTCGCGCCCGAGGGCGTAGGCCAGGAGCCGCTCGGTGAACGTGCCCACGAACTGCTCGGGAGCTGCGAGCAACAGGCCCCGCAGCCCGGTCAGACCCACCGCCGTCACCCCGTTCGGCATGGTGCCGGTGGCGTCGACCGGCAGACCCGTCTCGGTGACGGACCGCCACCGCCCGACGGCGTCGTAGTGCTCCAGCATGAAGCCCGGCGGATCGATGAGCCGGTGACAGCTTGCGCACGCGGGATTGCGCCGATGCCGCTCCAGGCGCTCGCGCATCGATGCCGGCACGTCGTTCTCGCCGCGCTCCGGCAGCGCGGGCACGTCGGGCGGCGGACCCTGCGGCGGCGCGCCGAAGATGGCTTCCAGCAGCCACCTCCCGCGCAGGACGGGCGAGGTGCGGTGCGGATAGGAGGTCAGCGACAGCAGCGAGCCATGGCCCAGCAGCCCGCCCCGCTGCGCCAGGTCCGGCAGCGTCACGCGCCGGAACCGGCTCCCGTAGACCCCGGGGATGCCGTAGTGCCGGGCCAGCCGCTCGTTCACGTAGGTGTAGTCGGCGCCGAGGAGGTCCAGCACGCTGCGGTCCTCGTCGAGGGTGCTGCCGATGAACAACGCCGTCTCCTGCCGGAACGCCTCCACCAGGTCCTGGTCGAACTCGGGATAGGCGGCCGGCTCGGCCTTCACGTCGTCCAGATTCCGCAGGTGCAGCCACTGCGCGGCGAAGTTGCTCACCAGCGCCTCGCTGCGCGGATCGGCCAGCATCCGCCGCACCTGCCCGTGCAGAATCGCCGGGTCGGTCAGCTCGCCGCGCCCGGCAACCTCCAGCAGCTCCTCGTCGGGAATGCTGCTCCACAGGAAAAACGACAGGCGCGAGGCGAGCTCCAAGTCGGGGAGCCTGTACGCCTGTCCCGGCGCCGCGCCGGGCGGGTCCTCGTGCACCCGCAGCAGGAAGTCCGGATCAACGAGCAGCCGTTCGAGCGCGAGCTGGATGCCGGTGTCGAAGCTGCCCCCGTCCTTCGCCCCGCCGTCCCGGTAGAACCCGAGCAGCGTCTCGATGTCTCCTTCCGTCGGCGGCCGGCGATAGGCGAGGCGGGCCAGCCTGGAGAGGATGCGCGCGGCGCACGCCTCCTCCTCTGCTGCGGCGGCGGGACGGCAGACGAAGATCCGCCGCCGGCTCGGCGTGTCCTCGGGGACCGCGCCGTCGTACGGTCCTTCGATGGTCAGCGACTGGACCTCCGCGTGCCCGTGGTACTTCTCGTCGTTCGACAGGACCGCGCCCTTCATCACCGGCTGCAGGGGACCCTCGGGCTCCCCCAGGTTCCGCACGAACGAGACCCCGACGACGTGCGGCCCGCCGTCGACCGGCACGCGGACCTCCAGGTGGGCGGACGATTCGCGGACGTACCGCTCCCACTCGGGGTCGCCCGCCTCGGCCGGCGACCAGGTCGTGGGGGCCGGCGTGCCGGGCGCCTCGCCCCCGACCGTGAAGCGCCGGATGCGCCGGCCGTCGATGCGCAGGTCGAGAACGTTCCTGCGCCCCATGCCGCGGACGTAGTCCTGCCAGTTGCTCGTCAGCCCGATGCGGAAGATGTAGTTGCCGTCGGCGGGGAAGTGGTGCGTGGCGGAGAGGCCGCCGCGGGATCCGAGCGGCAGGTCCTCGTGCTGCCGGTCCGCCTGCGTCAGCAGCACCGAGTTCTCGAAGCGCACGAAATCGGCCGCCGTCGTGACGCCGGTGGCCAGGCGCGAGATCCGCCGCGCGGCCGACAGGTACCGCTCGAGTTGCGCGGTCGAGATCGAGAGGACCTCGGCGTTGTTGTCGAAGCCGGTGTCCGAGGTCTCGTCCCCCGGAAGCAGCGCCGCCACGTCGATCTCCAGCGCGAGGAGGTCGCGAATCGCGTTGCCGTACTCCGTGCGGTTCAGGCGATGCATCGAGCCGGTTCGGCCCGGATTCGGGTTCGTCGCAGCCGCCTCGTCGATGCGCGCCTCCAGCCAGCCCGCGACCGCGTGCGCCTCCTCTTCACCGGGCCGCGGACGCCCCGCCGGCGGCATCGAGCCCGCCTTGAGTCGCTTGATCACCCGTTCCCACACTTCCGCGTCGGCGCTCGGCCGCTCCGCGTCCACCACGTCCAGGGCGAGCCCGGTGGCCCGAATCTGGGTGTCGAGCACGGAAGCGGACCCGCCGGTCGTGGCGACGCGGCGCTCGTTGTGGCAGCCGACGCAGTAGCGATTAAGAAGGTTGCGGACCGATTGCGGAGAGGCTGCCGGAGGTTGAGCAGCCGAGGCGGCCAGGAGGCGATCGGCGGCGCGGCCGGGTACCCAGCTCCCCGCGGTCGCCACGGCCACCGCCATGGCTGCGACTACGCTCGGTATGGACCCGGCCCGCGGCATCTTCATCGTTGCCTCCGCAGGCCTGTAGTCTACGCGCCGGCCGGTCCGATTACCAATTCACTCGCAGTCCACGCTGCAGTGGTAGACGTCGAGCCCAGCCTGCTCCCCCCGCCAGTTCGGGGAAACCCACACGACCTCGTGCAACGGCGGCAGCGCCCCGCAGGCGCCGGGCGCGCCGTCGCCGGTCACGACCGCGCGGCACGCGCCCGAAGGCCACTCGCGATATACCGTCGCAACCGGTGGAATCGCTTCGACGAGCAGAACGAGGGCCGAAGCGAGCAACAACGCCACCAGCGCCCATTCGCCCGTGGTCAGGCCCGCATGGGTCGAAAGTGGCGGACTGCGAGTGCCGGCGGGTTGCAGCGAACCCCGCCGGAGCACGGGGACCACCACGCCAGTGGCGGGCAGACTCGGCGGAAACGCTCTGGCGGCCATCCCCTGCACCCTCCTTACTCTCAGCCAGCCGGGGGCGGGAAAGACGACCTTCAGCAATCAGGCTAACGACATCGCGGTGCGGGAGGAACTAGGGAAACTCCTAGCGTCCGGTACTCCTCTGTCGCCGCGTCCGGGACGGGCTCGGTAGCCTGCGGCGGTATTCCGGCCCAACAGGTCGTGGGAGCGTGCGAACTCCGAGACGCGGACCGTTCCTTGCTGCGGCAAGTGTGGGCCGGGCGGGATTCCGCCAACGCGATGCCGGTACGCGCCGTCGTGACGGCAGTGCCCGAAATCGCGAGCCAGGCTGTCAAATTGCCCAAACGGGCCTGACCAGCGTTTTCGGAGCCGGCTATGTTGTCTGTTTTCAGTAGCTTAAGGTGGTGCCGAGGGCCAGAATCGAACTGGCGACACCATGATTTTCAGTCCGATTCGGGTCGTTCCAGCGGTATCCGTCGAGGTCCGGATCGGCCGTTTTGCTAAGGAAATCGCCGATCTCCGCTTCCGGTGACTTCCAGCAATCACGTCGATTTCCGCTCCGTAGGCTGTCACTTTGGCTGTCAATTCCTGACGTCCCCTTGTGGCCGAACGTACCGCCTCGGAGGTGCGCGTGTCGTCGACGCGTCCCGGTCGTGGCCGGCGCCTGCGCGGTCTGGCGCCGGCGCTGCAACGCACCGGGCCGGACGTGACCGCCGCCGCCCTCAGAAGCGAGAACCCCGGGGCGGCCAAGCCGGTCAGCTCCGGTGGCGCAACGCGCTGGTCGTCACGCTACGGACCACCTCGCTGGTGCTCCTCGTCGGCGCCGGCCTGTTCCTCCGCAGCTTTCAGCGGGTGCAGTCGGTCGACCCGGGCTTCGGCCGCGAGCCGACCGCCCTGATGACCTTCCTGACGCCGGCAACCCCGTTCGCGCCCGACGAGGCGGGCGTCTACACGCGGCGCCTCCTGGATCGCTTCCGGGCGCTCCCCGGCGTCGAGGCGGTCGGCGCCATCAGCAACCTGCACCTGAACCCGCTCAGCCAGAGCTCGAGCGACTTCAACGTCGACGGGTTCGAGCCGCCGGCCGGAAGAGGAATTGACGCCGACCGCCCTGGACCGGGATGCGGCCTTCCCCAAGTGGGACGGCTTACGCGAGCCGACTTCCGCCACGGAGAGCGACTACAATGGGCGCCCGAGGGGGGGCTTAGGTTCGCGTCCGACCGACGCATCGAGGCAGAACATGGCACGATCGAGAGACGAACGTCGCCACCTCAACGGAGCTCGTGCAGTCGCGCTCCGCTTCAAGATCAACGCGTACTCGCCCTCGACCATGCCGATGGCGCGACTGGCGCGCTACCTGGACAACCTCGCCACGGTCCTTGGAGAGACCAACAGCGTTCATCTCGTGAGCATCGAGGGGGGCAGCACGGTCCCTGTCTTGAAGATTGATTGGGAGGCGTACCCGAAGCTCAGGCACCGTGCCAATGAGGTACGCAATCGCGAAGGATCTGCGCACGTCCTGAAGGCGAGAAGGGCAATCGAGGACGACTTGGCCGCTGACAACGCCGAATCCGCTGAACTCGTCGACGAGGAGGGCGCTCGGATCTTGCGCTTTGCCGGGGCAACACGCGTCGAAGAACCCGAGTACGGCCCGTTTTCCCAACCCGGAACCTTGGACGGCGTGCCCATCGTCGTGGGCGGAGAAAACGATCCTGTCCCGGTTCGCCTGGAGACCCCCGAGCGCATACACAACTGTCTCGCGCCACGGGATCTGGCGAAGCGCATCGGCATGCATCTCTTTACGACACCGTTGCGGGTCACGGGCGTTGGACGCTGGTTCCGCGACCGCGAGGGCGTCTGGAGGATGAAGTCCTTCCGCATCCATGAATACACGGAGTTGCGGTCGGAGTCGATAGCTGACGCCACCCGGCGTCTTCAGTCGATCGACGCTGGCTGGAAGGAACGCGACGACCCGTTGGGCGAGCTGGTTGCCCTGCGCAAGTCGGAAGGGTAGCGCGCGCGTGCTGGTGGCCTTCGACTCCATGGTTCTCGGCGCGTATCTGCACCCCGATGCGGGGTACCCGAAGCCCGTTGATCGCGTACCCGAGCGCCTGAAACACCTCGTAGAGACGCTCGAGGCCGGTCATGCAAGGATCATCATCCCGACGCCGGCGTTGAGCGAGTTCCTCGTCTTGGCAGCGGACGATACCGCAGCCTACCTGGCGGAACTGACCAACAGTGCGGTCTTCGCCATCGAACCCTTCGACTTGAAGGCAGCGATCGAGGCGGCGGAATCGCAGCGACTGGCGCTCGACACCGGCAACAAGAAATCGGGCGCGACCGGCACGTGGCAGAAGGTGAAGGTCGACCGGCAGATCGTTGCCATCGCCAAGGTACACGGCGTCGACGAACTGTATTCGGATGATGATGACGTGCGCCGACTGGCGGAATCTGACAGCGTTCCCGTCAAGGGCGTCGCGGACTTGCCTCTGCCGCCGGTCGATCCGCAGGTGCCCCTCTTCTCTGACCAGGACCCGGATCCCGTCTGAGTTCCACGGGCATCCTGCGGCACTGCCAGCTCCTCAAGCCAGAAGCGTGACCAAGTACCTGCGCGCAATGAAACCGAGATCCTCGCCACCGTCACGCCGACGGATCCGCGTTGCCGAGAACGCAAACGGCGAACTTGGTGACGCACGAGCCGCCCGCTGACACAAGAGCGTTTGCCCGACACCGATGCCAGCAAAACGACCAAGCCGGCGACGAGCCAGATCCCATCGGCGTCGACCTCCTACTTCTCGTACAGCGCTAAGCACACCACACGAGCCGCCCTCCCGCGGGGCTCCCTCGGCGACGCCCTTCGAAAGCGAGGTCTGGAACGCCCTGCGCCAGGGCGCACGCAACGTCGCTGGCGTTCGCTATCAGCTGGCCGTGACAGCACTCCTACTCGCCGAGTCCCGCGAGCGAGTCCTGCCCTTTGTTGAATTCGTTCCCGAGGGTTATGAAGACATCGACTGTCTTGACCGTGAGTCCACCCACTGGCTGGTGCAGGTGAAGGAGTTTGGTGCGGGTGCCGGCACCTTCACCGCGTCTTCCATGGCCAAAGTAATCGCACACGCGGCCCGCGCACCGGCCACACCGGCCCGGATCGTTGCCATCACCGACGGGCACCTGGGGGCCCAAGTCGCCGAGAGCGGTTGGAACAGGCCGGTATCAGAAACGCCAGGCTACGACACGCCGAGCACCATCGCGGCGCTTGCCCAGCACGGATACAGCAACGCCGACGCCAGCACCCTACTGACGAGAGCGCATCTCATCAGGTATCCCTGGAACACCACTCCTCTCTTGACCAGCTCCATCGCGCGCGCGTACAACCTGACACCTGCGGTCGCCGCTCTCATCGCGGGCCGCCTCGTAGACTCCTTGGGGCAGATCGCGGCAGATCAACGCAGCACGACGGTCTCATCTGTTCGTCGATTCCGCCCTGGCGACCTCGACACGCTCGTCCAAGACACGCAAACCGTCGTCGATGTTCACGGCCTCGATTCCGCCGTGCGCCTCGGCGTCTGCGACATCGCAGACTACGCCGCTCAGCCCGCAACGACCCAATCCCGCTTCCTCCAGGGCATTGACGCTGCCCCTGCCCATATCGGCTCCGGCCACGACGTGCTTCGTCTCGCACCGGCCCGGGCGGTACAACGCGCCATCGAGACCGCGCGCTACGCGCTGATCGCCGGCCCCTCCGGGGCCGGCAAGTCAACTCAGGTGTGGCGATCAGCGCGCGACATCGCGACCGCCGTGCAGGTGATTCGCGTCCACCGCGTCCAGAACGACGCGGATGTTGCAGAACTCGTTCGACACGTTCAACTCCTCGAGCCAAGCGACACCCATTCCGTCGTCGTTTGCTGCGACGACCTCGGGCGTCCGCGCACCCGTGCGTGGCCCCTCGCGGCCCGACGTTTGCTCGCGTTGCCCGGAGTTGTGCTTCTTGGCGCCGTTCGGCAAGAGGACTTCACTGCGGAGCTCCTGCGTCACGGCGGAGTACTCGTCGAACTCCGTCTTGACGATGAAGAGGCCATCGCCATCGCTAGCCAGTTGGCGCAGGTCGGTGTCAGCCTACGGCTTGAGATCCCTGAGGCGGTCCGCCTTGCCGATGGACAGTTGATGGAGTTTATCTCCCTACTGACCACGGGCCACCGTCTTCGTTCTGTACTCGCCGACCAAGTTGAATCGCTACTACATACCGGCGACCTCACCACTATTCGTGTCGCTCGCCTTGTTTCCGCAGCGCACGTAATCGGCGTCGCCATTGATGCATCCTACCTTGGCAACGCCGTTGACCATGGTCGCCAAGGCTCGTTGACCCAAGCGCTGCGACATCTTCAGGACGAGCACATCATTACTACGGATGAGCAATCGGCTTGGCGCGGTCTACATCAGCGCCGCTCCGAGGTTCTCACCGAACTTCTCCACCAGACACCTCCGCCGACGCGAACTGCGACTCTGGCCGAGGTGCTCGCCATTCTCCACCCTAGCGCGCTCGGGTGGGGACTCCGAAGAGTTGCGGAGCTCTTCGGCGACCGAGTTGCCCCGCAACCAGACGTCGTACCACTGGCAATACCCAAGTGTACAGATGCGAGCGAACTCGCCATCTTGTTTGAAGGACTTGAACGCGCGGACCACTCATGGACCGCACGTTCCTACATTCCCGTCATCGAGAGCTACCGCCGCACGGGTGTCCCATTCCTCACTTGGGCACTCATGGTCTGCGCCAACAGGCTGGCTAATGTCGATTTCGGCAGAGATGGGCCGCTGGGCCAGCTCGGTCATCGAGTACGGGAGTGCGCCAGCGACCTACGACCTCGTTCCACCACCTACTGCGAACGGGCAGCGCGTGCGCTGGGCAACAAACGACTGCTCGAACGCTTGGCACGAGCTCCTTTGGCGGCCGCCGTGCGATTGCTGGAAGCTACGGCTCCGTACATACGCCTTGTTCATCCGGAGCTGAGCCAGATCTCGGCAGCTTTCCCATGGCCTTCCGGGACACAGTCGGCACGGTCCCGGTTGCTCTACGCGCGGCTTCTCGATGTATGTCATCGGGCAGCAAGTGATTCGGCGGCCTTCTTCGACGCATTTGGCCCTTCTCAGGATAGAGTCGCCAGGGCCTGTCAGGCCCACCCGAATGCAGTTTCCGCGCAACTGAACGACGATGGCACGCGCGGGACAATCGAACTCCTGGCGGATCCTCAAGAACAAGAGGAGGTCTCTCGGCTTCCCTGGGACTCCGACGCAACCCGAGAGGACGATGACGCTTTGAACCGCCGCGCAGTAGAACTTGCCACCTACGTTGGCGAGTGCTGCCCCGAACTGGCGGTTGTAGAAGTCAGGACCGTGATCGCCGATGGCTCTCCGCTGCGCATTCGCGCCGGCGACTCGCCGTGGGAGCCGGGCCACAAACAGCTCGGCCGCAACGCGCGCCCACGAAGGTCGGATGTCCGAATAAATGTCGGAATACAGGCAGCGATTACCAGACAAGTCTCAGCCTATTCCTGGACTGAGTTGATACGGGCACGGGAACGACTCGCCGACACGGTTGCGGACCTCGTCGGCACAGCAACCCGCCGTCTGAGTGCGCACGACAACCGGAGGCGGCGCGCAGAGTGGGTCACAAGCCTTGAAAGGGCAAGGAATGAACTGGCAGACCTGCCAGCGCCACCAGTCGACAGGAACTTGGAACCAGGGCGCCCTGCAGCAAGCTGGGACGTCGCGCCATCAGAAGACAAATTGACGACTGCGATCAGCGGCGTACTGACGGCCCTGCAGACCCTTGTCGCGCGGCCTCCCGAGAGCTTGGAGCACACGCGGCTTAGTGCCCTGGTCGGCACGACGCTGAAGAAGCTTCGGACGGCCCGCGCTGACTCGGAGACGCTCACTACGGGCCGCGAGCCCGATGTGTACGAGCGACTAACGGCCGAGTTGCTCAGGCTTCGAAGCCTCTTGGTCGCCATTTCGCATGACTCAACAATTGTCGAGAGAATCAAGGCGCCTCCGACTCAGCTTGCCGCGGTAATCGACGAACTGATTGACCGTTCAGCGTCAGCGCGGAGCCGTGTGGAGAGACTGGCCCTCGAAAGCGTCTTTTCCCAAGTCAAAGAGGTGCTCTTGCACGAAGTTCCCGACGAGGATCCGTTTCCCAGTTCGATCCAGGGTCATCGGTGGATTGTGGGGGTTGCGCCGGCTGCATGGGATGACGCCATGACCGCTGCTAAGAGACTGGACCGAAGTGTAGTGGCCGTGCCAGTCACGCTTGTTGGCATGACTGGCGACTTCCTGCTGCCGATCGCCCTGGGCGTGCCGTGGTCAAATGACAGATTCATGGTGGTGCCGCCGGAGGAAATCTCACGGATTGCCGGCAAGCTGAATCGCCGTACCCTGCCCTCGGTAGCCCGGCGGCTCTTCTCGGACGTGCTGGATGATTTGGTCCTCGCGTCATGGAAGGTGGCAAGGATGCGTCTGCGACCGCCAGAGTGGACCGGCGACGACAACCCGACGCCTCAAGAGCACCTTAAACGCGCTCGACAGCGGATGCACGAAGGGCGAAAGGACTCGGAACTCGTCGCGCTTCTCCGCACGCTCGGAGATCGCGTTGAACAGGAGATTCTCCGAGATGACAGGAGACCCATCGCCGCCGCTGTGGCTATTCCGCGACTATTGGCAGTCGATGACACCGTTGGCGACGACGTGACGGAACTCGTTGAAGGGGGCACTCTCTTGGCTCTTGCCGAGGAGCTGGCCACATGCGTTCCGACGTCGAATGGCGAGGACGCTGGCTAGTCTAGTGGTGTGTCACTAGAACAAGTTTGCAGTTCAACACCCGTGGCGTTGCGGCACTGCCGCCCACAATCGCCCCGCAAATTGGGCGTTTCTGCGAGCCGTCGGCCGCGCGCGGCAAGTGTAAAGTCCTTCCTGGGACACACCACTAGAACAGCAGCTTCGCGGCGAATTGCATCTGCCGCGGCGGGCCCACGGTGCCGGTGATCCGGCCGAACGTGGGCAGGCCGAAGGCGCCGCTGGGGTTGTCGAAGTTCACGCGGTTGAACAGGTTGTAGACCTCGTAGCGGAGTTGGAGGTCGACATAGCCCGCCGGAATCGTCCGGAAGATCGACAGGTCCACCTGGCTCCGAGCGGGACCGCGGAACCCGTTGCGTTCCGGCATGTTGATTGCGACCGTGTTGATCGGCTGCGGCTCGAACGCGTCCGGGTTCAGCCACCGCTCGTAGGTCGGCTTGGTAAGCGCCGCCGTGCCCAGGAGATTGGGGCGGTCGCCGCGCGCGCCGGTGTTGGTGCGAGGCGAAGCGTTGTGCACGTTGAATGGCCGGCCCGACTGCCAGTAGGCGATGCCGTTGACCTGCCAGTCGCTCAGCAGCGCTCCGGCGGCGCCAGTCCCACGGAACGGCATCTCGTAGGTGACCGAGAGCACCACGCGATGCCGGATGTCGTTGCCCGCGGCGAACTTCTCTATCACGCCTTCGTCCCAGGGCGCTCCGTCGGTTCGCTGGTTGTGCGCCAGCGTGTAGTTGAAGCTGAAGCCCAGGCCGTCGACCGGGCGGCGCTGGAACACGAGCTGCATCGAGTCGTACTGCGACTCGAAGGCCGACGAGAAGACCCTGATGTTGCTCACTCCAGGCAGTTGCGCGGCGTACGGGCGCCGGGCCGAGATGTTGCCGGCGCCCACCGGAGGCAGGTTCAGGTTGATCCGGCCGGCGACGAAGTCGCCGCGCGAGCCGACATAGCCGATGCCCACCACGTTGTGGCCGATCTGCCGTTCGAGGATCGCGTTGAACTGCTGCACCCGCGTCGACCGGAAGTCGAACGCGACGGCGCCGATGTTGCCGGTCGGGTTGCGGTGGTCCGTGGGTTCCGGCGTCGGCAGACCGTCGCCGAGCCGTAACGCGGGCACGCCCGACGTGCTGTTCTGGAACTGCTGGTTGCTGATGAACGGCGCGTTCTTCATGGTCGCGTCGCTCGTGATGTTGCCCGGGAAGTACGACAGGCCGTACCCGCCGCGCAGGACCAGGGAGTCGCTCAGCGACGCCGCGAATCCCAGCCGGGGGGCGAGATTGGAGTAGTCGGTCGCGATGCCGGCCGTCTCCGAGACGCCGTTGTGTCCGGGAATGATGATCTGCGCGGTGACCGGATCGAAGTTCGAGATCCGGTTGGCCTCCTCCCGAAGCGGCGTGAACACGTCGTACCGCAGACCCAGGTTGAGCGTCAGCCAGTCGTTCGCGCGCCAATCGTCCTGGACGAACAGGCTGTACTCGTTGGTGTGGTACAGCGGAACCACCAGCGCGTGGGCGCGACTGATGAGGTTGGGGAATCCGAGCAGGAACGAGGCCATCGCGTCACCGCCGGCGCCGGCGCGGTTGCTGGTCTCGAGCGCCGAGAACTCGAACTGGCCGATCGCCTGCTCGCTCTGGAACACGGAGTACTCGCGCAGGATGGCTCCGCCGCCGAACCGCACGTTGTGCTCGCCCGCAGCCCGGGTCAGCGTGAGGTTGAACTGGGTCGTGTCGTCGATCTGGCCCAGCGGGATCCAGTTCGAGGCCCCCAGCCCCGAGTACCCGTCGAATTGCAGCGGTACGAGTCCCGAGGTGATGTCGTCTCCCTCGATGTTGCCGTTGGGGATGCCGAACTGACTGGTCAGCGCCCGGCCGTAGTTGACCGGCAGCGACAGCAGGTCGACCTTGAGGTAGCCGCCGCGGACCTCTGCGATGAACGACGGGCTGAACACGCGGGTGTAGTTCACCTGCACGCCGTGCGCCCCGGTGACGTTGGGGCCCGGCCAGGCAGTGCCGCCGCCGGAGCAGCCCGGGTCGATGCCATTGGCGATCGGGCAGGCCGACGGCGTGTAGACGTCTGCGTCGTTCCAGGAGTACCGCACGAACATCTGGTTGTTGCCATCGAAGCGATGGTCGACGCGCAGGTCTGCCGTCATGGTGTCCTGCGTGCGGTCGGTTACGCTGCCGTAGTTGGCCGACAGGCCCCCGCTGGTGGGCTCCGGGTACAGCTCGATCAGCGCCCGGGCAATTGGCGACATCCGGCTCGCCGGGACCCGATTGCCGGGGAACGGCAGGCGCGTCAGCGGGTCGTGGATCTGCACGGGAAGCTCGGAGAAGTCGCCGATGCGCATCGCCATCGTCGGCACCGTGATCACGTTCGTCACACCCGACGTGTGGGAGTAGTTCTCAAAGTCCGCGAAGAAGAACGTCCGATTCCGGGCAATCGGGCCGCCGATACTGCCGCCCGCCTGGTATTGCTCCAGCGTGGGCTTGGTCGCGGCGAAGAAGTCCTGTGAGTCGAACCGGTCGTTGCGGAGGTAACCGAACAACGAGCCGCTGAAGAGGTTCGTGCCCGACTTGGTGATGACGTTGATGACGCCACCGGCCGTCCGGCCGACCTCGGCCGTGTAGTTATTGGTCTGGACGCGCACCTCGGCGATGGCCTCGATCGACGGCTTGACGCCGATCGTGCCGATCTGCCGCTCGTTGTTGTCCATGCCGTCGATCATGTGATTGTTCTGGTTGTCCTGGGCGCCGTTGACCGAGATGGCCGAGGTATTGCGGCGGTCGTCGGGCCTCGTGCCGCTGGCGAGCGAGTTCGGCAGACCGGCGTTCGCACCGGGCACCGTCTGCACGAGTTCGACGAAGTTCCGGCCGTTGACGGGCAGGTCCTGCACGAGCTCATCATCGACGAGCGCCGAGACGGTCGAGCTCTCGGTCTGAAGCAGCGGCGCTTCGGCCGCGACGGTGACGGCTTCGGTTACGCCGCCGAGCTCCAGTCGTGCGTCGAGTCTGGCGCGGTCGCCCGACGACAACGTGACGCGGCGGGTCTCGGAGTTGAAGCCGTCGAGTTCCATCGTCACCGTGTAGGTGCCGGGCGGAAGCAAGTTGAACGCATAGTCCCCGGTGGTGTTGGTGGGCGCCGTGCGCGCGTCGCCGGTGCCCTCGTTCTCGATGTTCACCGTCACGCCGGGAAGGACGCTTCGCGACGCGTCGGTCACGCGACCGACGATGTCGGCCGTCGTCTGCGCGACGGCGGGCACTGCCGACAGCATCATGGCCACCAAGGCCACGGTGCAGCAACGCGCGAGGGGCAGGCGCGAGACGGCGACCGGATCTCGATGAGAGTCCATTCGCCGTGCTGGACAAAGATCCCTTGCGGCGAAGACGTCAGCCCACCGCCTCAACGCCCGGCCGAGTGGTCGACGGCTACGGGGCAGCCTGGTCGGACTTGCCGACGAGTTCGACGGCGCGCAGCCGGTTGTCATGGCGGCGTATCTCTGTACGGATGTCTGGATCACAGGAAGGCTCTTCACGTACCGGGCAGGCCCGGATCTCAAGGCGGTCGCCTGCCGCGTCGTCGACGTCCTCGGCGACAAGTTCGATCTGTTTGTCTTCCACAACGGTTCTGTATCCGACACGCAGGTATCGGCCTCGCCCTGGAGGCGGTTCGCGAGCGGCGCCGAGCGGGGTATCGGCGATCGGGGTCACGATGACGCACCGTGCGGCGGTGGTCAACGACTCACGGGGGCTGTGGGAGCGCCCAGTCTGGGTGTACGCCTTGCATGAGGAGAAGCGCCGGCCCGCGAACCGCGGTTCGATGACCGGTGCAACTGCCACTGGCGCCCGAACACCGGGAGCCTGAGCGTCATCAGCCGCGCGCCGAGGTCGCGCCCGCGCAGGCACCAGCACCCACGACGCGGGCCTACTCGCCGCGCACCAGCACGATGCACATCCCGTTGCGCAACATCTGCCCGCGGCGACCCTCAGCTAGCAGCTAGCATCCGTACCAGCGAGTGCCTCGTCGCGAGAGGTGCATCAAGTCGCCGGGAAGTGCGGAAGACTCGACCCCTGGTGGCCTTCGTTGTGTCGGGTGACCTTCCACTCGCGCCGCGGCGCCGAGCACGAGCGGCATGCCGAGGAGCGTCAGCCAGTCATGCGCGTCCATTTCGAAGAGCAGCTCACCCAGCAGGTACGTCGCGCCCAGGGCGGGCGCCAGCCGGAGCGCAACGCTGGCGACCACCAGCTTGAAGCGGCCCGCGACGAGCGCGCGGACGAGGCGGGGGCCGTCGGCGCCGCGCGCCATCCGGCCGCGTATCTCGAGGATCCGCCGGGGGAGCCGTAACGACGTCAATCGACCCGGAGCGCACGGCGCTCGCGCTCCTGACCACCGGGCGGGATCGGGCTTGACAGGGCATGGGTACATGCCGGACCCGATCAGCCACGCCGATTCCGGCTCGAAGCAGGCGGCTCCGCCCGCTCGTCAGTCCGTGGGACGAAAGTGACGGTTCCCGTCCGCGGGGTCGTTGCGCGCGGTGCGGGCCGGCAGGCCGCCAGTCGCGTGCTAGGATCGGACCCCCGCGTGGCGCATGCCCAAGAACATCGTCGTCTGCTGTGACGGCACCGGCAACGAGTACGGTCCGCACAACACCAACGTCGTCAAGCTGTACGAGGCGGTCGTTCGCGATCCGAAACAGATCACCTTCTACGACCCCGGCGTCGGCACCTTCAGCATCTTCGGCCGCACTCTCGGACGCCATCTCGGCATCCTGCTGGGGCAGATGTTCGGCGCCGGGCTGCAGCAGAACGTCGAGGACGCCTACCGGTACCTCATGGACCGGTACGAGGCAGGCGACCGGCTGTTCCTGTTCGGTTTCAGCAGGGGCGCGTATACCGTGCGCGCGCTCGCGGGCATGCTGCACCGGTGCGGCCTGCTCCAGAAGGGCAGCGTCAACCTGGTACCGTACGCGTCGAGAATCTACAACGATCGCGCTCGGCACCCGGTCGCGGACGATTTCAAGCGGACGTATTGCCACGAGTGCCCGCCGCATCTGATCGGCGTGTGGGACACCGTCGGCTCCATGGGCTGGTTCTGGGGCCGCAAGTTCTTCGACACCGCGTTGAACCCCGACATCCCGTACGGCTACCACGCGGTTTCCATCGACGAGCGGCGCCGCAGGTTTCCCGTCAGCCTTTGGCGCGCGGCGCGCGAGGGCCAGACGATAGAGCAGGTCTGGTTCCCCGGGGTTCACTCCGATGTCGGGGGTTCGTACCCCGAGTCGGGCCTCTCCGACGTGGCCCTGGAGTGGATGCTGGCGAAGGCGGAAGCTCAAGGCTTGCGCCTGAGAGCCAACTGGCGCGAGAGGCTCGCGCCCGATCCTCGGGGGCGCCTCCACGATTCGAGAAAAGGTCTCTGGCGCCTGTGGCGGCCGGCGCCGAGGGTCATCCCGCCGGGTGCCCTGGTCCACGAAAGCGTACGGGAGCGCATGAGCGATGACACGCTGCAGTACAGGCCCCCCAACCTGCCGGCAGAGTGCAGGGTGGTGTCCTGACGCTAGCCGCCCTCGGGTCTACACCGCCGATGTGAAGCTCGTCGCGTCGTGCGCCCGACTGCTGGCCGTGCGTTGCGCCCGAGCCTCAGAGCAGTTGCGTCGTCAGTGCCGCAAGCAGGGGCGCGAGAGTGGAAACAACGACCTCGGCTTTCTTCGCCAAGCCTGAATACAAGGCACCGCTCTCGGCGCCCCTTTGCAGGAGCTCGCCGAGCGGCACCGGCGCGTGCGACCGCAGGCCCACCGCGTGCGGTGCGTACACGGCAACCAGCGTCAGGGTCATGACGACGCCCCAGAAGATGCTCACGACGTTGGCGAAGTCCAGGTACTCGGCGCCGCCCGCCGCGGCTGCCTCGCCTGCCCCGTAGAGGGCTTGCGGCAGACGGAAGTACAGCGTCAGCAGCAGCGTGCTCCCGACGAGCAGGGCGCTCATCGCCATCAGGGAATGCACCAGCCGGTCCGCCGCATCGCGCGCGGCGTGACCGCCGTCGCCCCGGTTCTCTCCCCTCGCCTCTTCGACGATGGCGGCGGCGTGGCAGGAGCCGGCGCACACCGCCGCGATGCCGAACGCGACCGGCAGGAGAATGGAAATCAGGTGACGGGAAATGCCCAGCGGGCCGGCAGCGCCCGTCATGGCCGCCGCCACGGGGCCGCCGGCTTCCTGGTAGATCCGCACGATCGAGTCGTAGGCAATGGAATACAGCTGCAAATCGACGCCGCCAAGGCCCGCGAGAACGGCATGGAACCCGATCCACGCCGCGATTCCTGCAATCGCCAGCCTTCGTTTTCGGTCCCCCGGCAGAAGGCTGGCGGCGACGCCGCCGCAATAGTAGGCGAGCAGGGCCAGGCAGAGCGCGACGTAGCAAACGGTGAGCGCGGACATCATGATCACGCCCCGCGCGAATCGCGGCTCCGCGTCCACGCCCTGCACGAGCCGGCCGACAAGCAACTCGACGACCTCGGGACCGACAAGCAGCTCGACCGTCACCACCGACAGCAATGCGGGAAGCACGCCGACGAGAAGCTTCCACTCCGAATGCCCGGCCAGCCAACGCATGATTGGGCTCCTGGAATCGCCCGTTTGCGGCTCTAATGCGAACCACTGCTGTCCCATAGAACTTCAAAGTAGAGCGGCTTGAACCCTCTGTCTCTGATAGAATGATTTTGCTCCAAATCGTTCAAAAGACAGGAGATCCAAGCCGTGGCCCATCATAACACAGTCTTCCGGCAGCTTCTCGATTTGCTTCCCCGACATGAATTCGACGCCGAGGCCCGGCAGCACCAGAAGGGCCAGAGACTCCGCGTCATGAGCCGCTGGGCGCAGTTCGTCGCCCTCGGTCTCGGCCAGCTTGGTGGCCTGCTGAGCCTGCGCGACATCGTCGGTAACCTGTGCGCCCAACCCCACAAGCTCTATCACCTCGGGATGCAGACCCTCGTCAGCCGTTCGTCGCTGGCGCGGGTCAACGCCGAGCAGCCGTACACGTTCTACGAAGCGCTCTTCTCCCGCCTGCTGGCGCGTTGTCAGCAGCGCGCCCCGCGGCACGGCTTCCGGTTCAAGAACAAGCTGTATGCGATAGATGCGACGACCATCGACGTGTGCCTGGCGGCCTTCCCGTGGGCGTCGTTCCGTCGTACGAAGGGCGCCATCAAGCTGCACGTCGGCCTGGACCAGGCGGGGCATCTGCCGAGCTTTCTCAGCGTCACCGACGGCAAGGCAGCCGATGTGACGGTGGCCCGCACATGGACGTTCCCGACCGGCAGCGTGGTGGTGGCCGACCGCGCGTATCTGGACTTCGGGTGGCTGCATCGCCTGCAGGAGCAGGGCGTGACCTTCGTGACGCGGTTGAAGCGGGGCGTGAAGTACCGGGTGCTGCGCGACCACGACGTCGACATCCGGACTGGCGTGATGAGCGACCAGACGATCGAGTTGACGAGTGCGCGTGGCCGCCGGGCCTATCCGGGCACGCTGCGGCGGGTCGGCTACTGGGACGCGGAGACGAAACAGCGCTACGTGTTCGTGACGAACAACACGACGTGGGTGGGGAAGACGATTGCCGATGTGTACAAGTCGCGCTGGCAAATCGAGTTGTTCTTCAAGTGGATCAAGCAATATCTGAAGGTGAAGCGCTTCGTGGGCCGCTCGAAGAACGCGGTGCTGACGCAACTGTGGGTGGCGACGTGCATGTACCTGCTGTTGGCCTACCTGAAGTTCGTCCTGCGGCTGAGCTGGACCCTGCACCGGATGCTACGGGTTCTCCAACTCAACCTGTTCGACCGCCGTTCACTGGTGGAGTTGTTCATGCCTCCCTCACCACCGGGTGCCCCGAACCCGCAGATGCTGCTGTGGTGCTGAAAAATGTGGGACAGCAGTGAATGCGAACCGACAAGGCACTCGCACAAGCTGAACCCGGAAGAGTAAGTATCCCCCGGCAAAGCCGGGGGCTTTAGCGGTGAGCCGCTCAAAGCGGCCTGGACGTAGCCGCTGCGCGGCTACTTGAGCCACCTTACAGGTGGCTGCCCTCATCCAACCGAAGCTGGTCGTGCCGTCGGTCCTCCAGTTCCTGGGTGCGGATGTACTCCCGAATCGCCGCTTCGTCCCGACCCACGGTCGACACGAAGTACCCTCGGGCCCAGAAGTGCTGCCCGACGAAGTTCCGAGGCCGTCCCGCGAACTCCCGCGCGATGTGAATCGCGCTCTTCCCCTTGATGTACCCGACCACCTGGGCCACCGAGTGCTTCGGTGGGATCGACAACATCATGTGGACGTGATCCGCCAGCAGATGGCCTTCTTCCACCTCGCTCTCCCGTTGCTGAGCCAAGCGTCGGAACACCTCCCCGAGGTACCGGCGCAGCCCTCCGTAGATCACTTTCTTCCGGTACTTCGGGATGAACACCACGTGGTACTGGCACGCCCATTTCGTGTGGTTTAGACTGCGATAGTTCGTCATGGGGACTCCCTTGCGTGATGCTTGAGCGGCTCACGCAGGGGAGTTTCCCCATTCGATTCCCGGTACTGTCAAACTCTGGATGCCGCCCCGGCAAAGCCGGGGGGTCTCCCACGATTACGCTAGCATGGCGTCAGCGCGCAGTGACCCGGGCGCAGCCCTCGACTCCTCGTGGAGCCGCCGAAGCCGTTCACGGCCAAGCCGCCGGGGGCGGGCGACCGGGCCCACCGGGCGTAAGGCAGGGTGCGGACGGGCAGAACGAACTGGAACGACGATCGAGAGATTCGAGCGACAAAGCGCCGAAGGGATCGGCTCCTGCTCGAGCGCGCGATCGACGACGACGTGTTCACACGACCCGAGCATCGAGCGGCATGTTTCGCCGAGCGTGCGTGGACGATGGAACGGCGGGACGACGGACACCAGCGTGTCGTTAGGCGGCGAGGTCAAGCGTGAGCGTACCGCTCGCCGGCTGCTGGCGGTGCGACTACGGGTCGAGACGAGAGGCTGAGGGTGGAGCAACCGGCCCATCCGCGTCTCCCGGGGCCCCGCAAGGAGCTGCGAGTGTTGACCAGTGCGGCCTCGGACGCGGAGTGACCGGACGCCGCCGCCCGACACGATGGCTGGTCGCCGGTGCCGGTATAGCCGCGATATTTCTTCCCCACTGCAATGACCGAACCGTGTCGTGCCGGGGCGGTCGGCCGGGCTCGGCTCGCGATGGGCTTGCAAGGTCGCCGATGCAGGGTAGGCGCGCAATGACAGAGGCAGACATCGGTCAGGACGACACACTGCGGTCGCTCGACACGACGATGCCGTTCCTGGCATCGTGCGATTGGTACGGCTCGGACGACGCGGCGGTCGCCGCGGTCGTCCGAGGCCGGCGGGCCGCCGTATCGGGGTTGCCCGACGGACGCGCGTGGCCTGAGTGGAACGCGGCCCAGATGCGTGCGGCGGTTGAGTGCCTGGCGAGAGCCCCCACGGGAGTAGTCGAATCGGGAGGAGCGCGGGCCTGGGCGAGCGCTGGGCGAGGCTAGGCGGCTAGGCGGCTAGGCGGGAACTGTCTCGGCCGTGCCCCGGCAGCATTCCTGCAGGTGCGTGCGTTTCGGCGCCCGGCGCTGTGATTCGGCTGACGGCGTCGCGAAAAAGGAAGGTCACGATGTCGAGGAGCGGAATCCTGGACGTGTTGTGCAACGAGGAACGCTCGCTGCGGAGCCAGCTCGTCGCCGTACAGCGCGCGATCGACGCGATCGAGGGCAACGCGCCACCGGCCACCGGCCGCGGCAGGAAGAAGTTGGCCAAGACGCTCGGCAGGCGCAAGCGCACGATGACCGAGGAACAGCGCAGGGCGGTCGCCGAGCGGATGCGCGAGTACTGGGCCTCCCGCCGAGAGGCCAAGGCGCAGGAGTGACGAAGCGCGCCGGCCTCGCTGTCGTCTGGCCATTCCACGCTGGCCTTGACCGGACCGCCGTCAGCCGCGTCGGCGCCGGGAGCCGGCGGCTGGACTCGGCAACTGCCTGGCACAGGCAATGAACATCGTGCGTCCCAGCTGTGGCACCGGGTCGATGTGCCGCTCTCCTCGACGCTGCTGGCCGTGCACGCCATCATCCAGATTGCACTCGGCTGGACCGATTCCCATCTGTTCGAGTTTCGTGTTCGGCGAGCGCGTCTACGGCGAGCCCTTGCCCGATGACGACTTCTGGGATCGGCGCGTGTACAAGGCCGCTGGCATCCGCCGCAAGACTCTCATCCAGCGTGGCGTCGAGCGCTCCTCTACGTCTACGACTTCGGCGACGACTGGAGACACGACATCTTCATCGAATCGGTCGGCAATGGCGAAGCAGACGCCGAGTACCCCGCATTACCCGTGGTCGCTCCCGTGGCGATGAACTCGATGACGTCGGGCAGCAGCTTCCTGTCCGTCGCCTGCCTGCTGCGCAGCTGCGCGAGGATCGCGGCGCGGCGCTTCCAGACGTTGTCCGACCGCGTCCAGCCGGCCAGCAGCGTCTTCGTCGGCTGCGGGTGGGCGTCCACTATCGCGCCCATGGCGTGGCGGGCAATCGCGTCGACGCAGTCCCACGAGGCGCCGGTGACGACGGGCTCATCGGCCAGTCTGCAACGCGCCGCGGTGCGATCCGGCGCGAGCAGCTCGGCCAAGTCAGGAGCTCGCTCGCCGCGTGGCGGTTCTCGCGAAACGCGGCGTGGCGCGCCGACGGCGGGCTCGCTGCCGGGCGCGATGGGCCGCGCCAGGCCATGGGTCCTCATCGGTCGGGCGGCTTCGCCATGCGGTAGCCGACGCCGCGCTGGTTGAAGATGCGGGCGGGGCTGGCCGCGCTGTCGCCGAGCTTGCGGCGCAGGTTCTTGACGACGATGCGCACCAGGTGCGCGCCGGCGTTCTCGCCCTTGGCCCAGACCCGTCGCAACAGCGTCTCGAAGGTCACGACCCGTCCCGCGTCGAGCGCGAGCGCGCGCAGCACCTCGTACTCGGTGGCGGTGAGGTCGACCGCGTTTCCGCCGACCGTCACCCGGCGCTGGCCGTAGTCGATGGCGAGGTCTCCGAGCACGAACGGCTCGGGCGCCGCGCGCCGGCGCAGCGCCGCCCGCACCCGCGCGACCAGCTCGGTCGGCGAGAAGGGTTTGGCGATGTAGTCGGCCGCACCCGCCTCGAGCGCCCGCGCGACGGTCTCGTCGCGGCCGTAGGCGGAGATGAAGATCACCGGCAGGTCGGCGAGCTCGGGGATGCGCTCGAGCAGCTCGATGCCGTCGCTGCCCGGCAGCAGCAGGTCGAGCAGGACCAGCCGCGGCTTCTCGGTCCGGATGATGCGCCGCAGGTCGTCCGGGGCGCCGGTGACGAGCGGGGCGTAGCCGGCCTTCTGGAGCGCGCGGCGGACGAAGCGCAGCATCCGCGGGTCGTCGTCGACCACCAGGATGCGCGGCGGCTCGCCCCGCTCGGCGGCCGGCGGCGGGCCGGCGGCGAGCGGGCCGGCCTCTCCGGCCGCCGGCAGCGTGAAGGTGACGGTGGCGCCGAGGCCGGGGCCGGGACTCTCCGCCCGGATGCGCCCGCCATGCGCCTCCACCAGCCCCTTGCAGATTGCAAGCCCGAGGCCGTGGCCGGCCGGCGTTCCGCCTTCGCCGCCGCCGCCGTGCTTGCTGAACAGACGCGGCAGCAGCTCCGGCGCGACTCCATGCCCCTCGTCGGACACGGACACCGCGACATGGGCCTGCTCGCGCACCGCCGCGACCCGGATGGGCGCCGACTCGGGCGCGTGCCGCGCCGCGTTGGCGAAGAGGTTGTTGAGCACCTGCACGATGCGCCGGCGGTCGGCCAGCACGGGGGGCAGGCCGGAGGGAAGGTCCGGGACGATGCCGTGGCGGGCGCCGCCGGCCAGGAAGGCGCTCCTCGCCTGCTCCACCAGATCGCCCACCTCGGCGGGCTCGGGGGAGACCGAGAGCGCGCCCGCGTCGATGCGCCCCGCGTCGAGCAGGTCGCCGATCAGGCCGCGCATGTGCCTTGCCTGCTCGTCGATGACGCGAAGGAACTCGCGCAGCTCGGCCGGGTCCAGCGCCTGCGAGTCGTCCAGCACGGCGGCGATCGAGCCCATGATGGCGGCGAGCGGCGTGCGCAGCTCGTGGCTCACCAGGCTCAGGAACTCGGTCCGCTTCCGTTCGATCTCGTCGAGCGGGGCAAGGTCCTGCAGGGTCGCCACCACCGAAGCCACCGTGCCGTCTTCGGCAGGGATCGGGGTCGCGTTGACGAGCGTCCGGACGCTGCGCCCGTCGGGCACGGAGAGCTCGACCTCCTCGGCGCGCACCGTCTCCGCGTCGCCGAGCAGCCGCGCCAGGGGGAGCTCGGCCAGGGACATCTCGCGCCCGTCGGCGCGCCGGCACACGACCACCTCGAGGAGCTGTTCCGGCGGATGGCCGGGCATGCGAAGCCCTTCGACGATGCGCCGCGCCTCGCGGTTGAACGACACCGGCCGGCCGGTCCCCGCGTCGAACACCGCCACGCCGACCGGCGAGGTCTCGACGAGCGCCTCGAGGCCGGCCCGCGCGCGCCGCTCGTCGCGGTGGACGCGGGCGTTGGCGATCGCCGAGGCGGCCTGTGAGGCGAACAGCGTCAGCACCTCCTCGTCCTCGCCGGTGAACGGCGCCCCGTCCGCCTTGTCGCCGAGGAAGAAGTGGCCGACATGCACGTCCCGATGACGCATCGGGGCGCTCATGAAGGTGCAGGCGGGGAGTTCGACGGAGAGGCCGAGCGAGCGGACGTAGGCCGTCCAGTCGGCGAGGCGCAGCGGCCCCGGCAGGTCGCGCACGTGGCCGGAGAACCGCGCGCGGTCGGGCCACTCGAGGAAGCGGCGCTTCTCCTCGTCGGTGAAGTTGGAGGTGACGAAGTCGCGCACCTCGCCGGCCTCGTCGATGGTGACGATGATGCCGTAGCGGGCGGCGGTCAGCGCACGGGTGGTGTCGACGGCCTCGTGCAGCACGGTGTCGAGGTCGAGCGAGGCGTTGATCCGCAGGATGGCCGCGTTGAGGGTCGCGGTGCGCCGGCGCAGCGCCTGGATCTGCGGCCTCGCGTCGTCGGAATCGGTCACGGCTCGTCCCTCGCCAGGCGGCGCGAATCACGGCGCGCTGCGGCCCCGCAAGCGCGGCCGAGGCGCCATTGCGGGCGCTTCGGCGGCACCATAACCCAGAAACTCATGGAAAAGATATAGAGAATTCCGATTCGCATACGCACATGTTACAAAAAATCTTGTACGGTACCAACCGTAGTTCTGCCTCTCCAACGGGGCCGGCCGCCCGAGTGGCTCTGGGCGTCGGCGAAATCTGTCCCGGTCGAGCTCGACGCTCGCGGCGAGGGCCTTCATTGGGGACGGTCCACGGGGAGCCGGGGCGAGGTGCCAACTGGTGGAGCGGGGAACCCTGGGGACGGGGGCAAGAAGATGAGTGCCGCTGCGGCCGGCGGTGCGGATTCGGGAGGTGAGGATGTGGATGCGGAACGTCGTGACGGGTCGGCGGGCAAGTGGCATGACTCTTGCCCAACCAACCAACCAACCAACCAACCAACCAACCAACCAACCAACCAACCAACCAACCAACCTAGTGGTGTGTCCCAAGAATGACTTTACACTTTCGAACCTTGTCCAGGATGGTGTCGACAGTAGTGCTCCACACGAACGGCTTCGGGTCCGCGTTGTGGTGCGTGAGGTAGTCCTTGATGGCTGCGACCAATTCCTCGACGCTGCAGAAGACGCCGCGCCGAAGGCGCTGCAGCGTCAGCTTGCTGAACCAGCTCTCGACCAGGTTGAGCCACGAGGCCCCGGTCGGCGTGAAGTGCAGTTGGAAGCGCGGGTGGGCGGCCAGCCACTGGCGCACCGCCTCGTGCTTGTGGGTCCCGTAGTTGTCCAGGATCAGGTGCAGGGTGATGTCCGGCGGGAACGCGCGGTCGAGGCGCCGCAGGAACTTCAGGAATTCCTGGTGCCTGTGCCTCCCGTGGCATTGGCCGATGACCTTGCCGGTCAGCACGTTCAACGCGGCGAACAACGTCGTGGTGCCGTTGCGCTTGTAGTCGTGGGTCATGGTGCCGCGGCGGCCGGGCTTCATCGGCAAACCCGGCTGCGTGCGGTCGAGAGCCTGAATCTGGCTCTTCTCGTCGACGCACAGCACGACGGCCTTGTCCGGCGGGTTGAGGTACAACCCCACGACGTCGGTCAGCTTCTCGGCGAACGCCGGGTCGGTCGACAACTTGAAGGTCTTGACGCGGTGGGGCTGCAGGCCGTGCGCGTCCCAGATGCGCTGCACCGTCGAACGGCCCACGCCGGCCGCCTTGGCCATCGAACGGCAGCTCCAGTGCGTGGCGCCCGGCGGCGTCTGGTGCAACGTGGCATGCACGATGGCCTGGACCTGATGCTCGGTGATCCGCGGTTTCCGACCTCGGCCGACGCGGACCGTTCCCATAGAATCGAGGCCGTCGGAGAGGAACAGCGCTCGCCATTTCAACACCGTGGGCCGGCTGATACGCAGCGTGGTCGCGATGCGACTGTTCGACGCGCCGTCGCCCGCCATCAGCAAGGCCTTGGCGCGGGTCACGACGCGATACGGCGCCGCAGCACTGTTCGACCACTTCGCCAGGATGTTTCAGTCACCGTGACTCAACAGCAGCGGGGCGGCGAGATGGCTCATACCTGCGGGTATACCATTCGCAGTACACACTGTAAATACATTTCCGGGACACACCACTAGTTCCGACCGTCTGAGCTTCGGCCGCCGCGGTCCGGCGGAGCCCGCCTCCTCCTCTTTACTCTCCCCGTTTCGTTGCCGGCCTCGTGCGCGGCAGCGGATGGCCGCCTGCGCGCTTGCCGCGGGGCTCTTCCTGCTGCCCGGCGCAGGGCAGGCGCAGACCGCCCACACGCTGGTCTCGAACATCGACCAGACAGCTCATACTGCCCGTATTTTTACCTCCGACCTGGCCCAGCCGTTCCGTACGGGGTCGGTGACGGCGACCCTGACGAGCATCGACATCAAGTTCGAAACTGCCCCAAGCAACAATTTCACGGTGACGGTCCGTCAGGGCTCCCGCACCGGCACAGTCCTCGCCACGCTGACGAATCCGTCGTCGCTAACGGCCGGCAATCTCACCTTCACCGCGCCGTCGAACACCACGCTGGCGGCCAACACGACCTACTTCGTGTATGTGGATCCGGTGTCGACGACGGCGGGGGAGATCAGCCTGACGAACTCGAACGCGGAAGATTCGGGCGGGTATTCCGGCTGGTCGATAGGCGACGGTGTTCACGTAACACACCCAGGCGGTTGGTCCATCACCACCAGTTCCTTGATGATCCGCGTCAACGGGTACGGGCCCAACCGCGCCCCGGTGTTCGACGGGACGGGCGACGATACGGAGCGATCCGCGCCGCCCGAGACGCTGGTGAACTTGATGATGAGCGAGAGCCACTTCAGCGACCCCGACGGCGACACGCTGACCTTCTCGCTCGCCTGGAGCCGCGACGACGTCTACACCCCGTCTGGCACCGCTTGGAACAAGGCCCAGGGCAGGGTGTACTTCCAGGCGAAATCCAGCTGCGACCTGGCCGCCCTCAGGCCGCGGCCACGGAGACAGATGGTTACGGTCGCCACCATTACGGCCACCGACTGGGAGGGCCTCACGGCGACGGCGAAGCTGCATTTCGCAACGGTTATCGTGTGCTCTAGCGCCACGAACACCGCCCCGACGGTGGAGAGACCGATCCCGGACCAGTGGGCGCGGGTGGGGAAGGCGTTCAGCTACACCTTCCCGGCGTACGCCTTTAGCGACGCGGAAGACACCCTGATCTACACGGCCAAGAGACCGGACGGCGCGCTGCCGTCCTGGCTGACGTTCAACGGGGTGACGCGGACGTTTTCCGGCACGCCGCCGTCGTCGCAGGCCGGGACCACGGTCCCGGTCGAGGTGACGGCGCACGACAGCTGGGGCGGCGAGAGCGAGGACACGTTCAACCTCAGGATCATCACGCAGGCCGACCTGGTGCCGACGACGCACTCCGGCGGGACGGTGGATGGCCCGCGGGCGGTGACGCTCAACTTCTCCGGGCCCGCCCTCAAGACACACAGCGAAACAGGCAATTACTGGATGGGTTGTCCCACCGAAGCCTTCACCGTCAAGGTGAACGGCGTCGGCTCCCGTATCGTGTACGGCCGCTGCGAGGCCCATTCGGTGAAGCTCGAGCTGTCCAGCGACTCCCCGGCGATCCGCGACGCCGGGGCGGTCACGGTGAGCTACGACACGTCGCAGGCGCGTCACCGGCTCATATCCCTCTACGACATCGAGGTGAGGAGCTTCACCAATTGGCTGGACGGGCGGGAGGCCACGTCGCCGACCCTCTCCGTCGCGAGGGTCGAGGGGAGTCAGCTCATGGCCACCTTCAGCGAGCCGCTGGATGCCGGCTCGGCGCCGCCGGGCAACGCGTTCACGGTGAGCGGCGGGCGGACCGGCACGGGCACGGTGGCGATCGCCGGCGCCACGGCGACGGTGACGCTGGACTCGGCGGTGGCCGACGGCGAGGCGGTGACGGTGAGCTACCGGGCTGCCGAGTGGGCGAAGCCGCTGCGGGACGCGGCCGGCAACAACGTGGCGAACTTCCGTGACGCGACGCTGCACAACGTCACGGGACCGCCGTCGTTCGGGCACGCGTCTGTGAACGGGGAGACGCTCGTCATGACGTTCGACGAGCCGCTGGACGCGGGCTCGGCGCCCGCGCCCGGCGCCTTCCACGTCACCGTGGGCAACTCCCGGCGCGACGTCGCCGCCGGCGGCGTCGCCATCCGCGGCGCGGACGTGGTGCTGACGCTGGCCTCGGCGGTCGGCCGTCAGATGACCTATGTGCGCTACACCCGGCCGTCCGCCAACTGGCTGCGGGACCTCGCCGGCAACGCGGTGGCGACCTTTGCCGACCAGTACGTGCACCCCCACGAAACGTCGCACACGGGTGCGCAGGTGAGTGGCGTGTCGGTGGTCTCGGACCCGGGCGACGACGACACCTACGGGCTGGGCGACACCGTCCGGGTGCGGGTGGCGTTCAACAAGGTGGTCCGCGTTGCCGGCAGTCCGCGGATCGCGATCGACCTGGATCCCGGAGACGGCGGCGCGAGGCACGCGGCCTATGCGAGCGGGAGCGGGACGAAGGCGCTGGTGTTCACCTACGGGGTGGTGGAGCCGGACGTCTCGACGCAGGGGATCGCGGTGCTCGCGAACACGCTGGAGCTGAACGGCGGCTCGATTCGTTCGGCGCCGACTCCGGGCGTGGGGACGGGCATGGGCGCCGCCGCGGGGTTGTCGCACGACGGTCTGGCGCACGACCCGGCGCACAAGGTGGACTGGCAACAGTCGCCGCCGGAGGCGAGCGGGCCGTCGGTGACCGGGGTGACGGTGTCGTCGCGTCCGGCGGACGGCGACACGTACGGCGCCGGCGAGACGATCCGGGTGACCGTTTCGTTCGACGAGGCGGTAGACGTCGAGGGCTCGCCGCGGCTGAAGATCAAGATGGACCCCGACTACGGCGAGAAGTGGGCGGCCTACGAGAGCGGCGGGGGTACGTCGGCGCTCGTCTTCGCCCACACGGTGGTGGAGCCGAACGTCTCGACGCAGGGCATCGCGGTGCTGGCCGACACGCTGGAGGCCAACGGGGGCACGATCCGGTCGGCGGACACGGAGGCGGACGCGGACCTGTCGCACGACGGCCTGGCGCACGACCCGGCGCACAAGGTGGACTGGCAACAGGTGTCCGAGGCGAGGGCGCCGTCGGCGACCGGCGTGGCGGTGTCGTCGCGTCCGGCAAGCGGCGACACCTACGGGCGGGGCGAGACGATCCGCGTCGCGGTGACGTTCAGCGAGGCGGTGGACGCCACCGGGTCGCCGCGGCTGAAGATCGACCTGGACCCGGCGGACTGGGGCGAGAAGTGGGCGGCTTACGAGAGCGGCGGCGGCACCGGCACGCTGACGTTCACGCACGAGGTAGTGGAGCCGAACGTTTCGACGCGGGGCATCGCGGTGCTCGAGAACTCGCTGGAGTTGAACGGCGGCGCGGTCCGGTCGGCGGCGACGGATACCGATGCGGACCTGTCGCACGACGGCCTGTCGCACGACCCGGCGCACAAGGTGGACTGGCAGTTGGGGTCGGAGGCGGAGGCCCCGTCGGCGACGGGCGTGGCGGTGTCGTCGCGTCCGGCGGCGGGCGACACGTACGGGCCCGGCGAGGCAATCCGCGTCGCGGTGACGTTCAGCGAGGCGGTGGCGGTGACGGGGTCGCCGCGGCTGAAGATCGACCTGGACCCGGCGGACTGGGGCGAGAAGTGGGCGGCTTACGAGAGCGGCGGCGGCACCGGCACGCTGACGTTCGCCTACCAGGTGGTGGAGCCGAACCTCTCGACCGAGGGCGTAGCGGTGCTTGCGAACACGCTGGCGTTGAACGGCGGCTCGATCCGGTCGGCCGAGACGGAGGCCGAAGCCGAGCTGTCGCACGCGGGGCTGGACCACGACCCGGCGCACAAGGTGGACTGGCGGCCGGAGGCCGTGACGGTGACCGGCGTGTCGGTGGCCTCGAGCGCGGGCGGCGACGACACCTACCGCCTGGGCGACACGATCTCGATCCGGGTGGCGTTCAGCGAGGCGGTCGATGTGACGGGGTCGCCGCGCTTGCAGATCGACCTGGACCCGGCGGACTGGGGCGAGAAGTGGGCGGCGTACGCGAGCGGCGGGGGCAGCGACGCGCTGACGTTCACGCACGAGGTGGTGGAGCCGAACTATTCGACCCGGGGCATCGCGGTGCTGGCGGACACGCTGGCGTTGAACGGCGGCTCAATCCGGTCTGCGGCGACCGAGGTAGATGCAGAGCTGTCGCATGACGGCCTCGGCCACGACCCGGCGCACAAGGTGGACTGGCGCCCGGGGCTCTCGGTGGCGGACGCGCGGGTCGAGGAGGGCGCGGGCGCGACGGTCGACTTCGAGGTGCGCCTGGGCCGCGCCGCCACCGAGACGGTGACGGTGGACTACGCGACGGCGGACGGCACGGCGCGCGCCGGCGAGGACTACACGGCGGCGAGCGGCACGCTGCGGTTCGCGGCGGGCGAGTCGTCGAAGACGGTCGCGGTGGCGGTGCTCGACGACGCGCACGACGAGGGGGAGGAGACGTTCACGCTGGCGCTGTCGAACGTGTCGGGGGCATGGCTGGAGGACGGCGAGGCGACCGGCACGATCGAGAACGCGGACCTGATGCCGGCGGCGCTGCTGGCGCGCTTCGGGCGGGCGACGGCCGAGCAGGTGGTCACCCACATCGAGGAGCGGATGGCGGCGCCGCGGCGGCGGGGCTTCCGGGCGCGGTTCGCGGGCCGGGAGTTCCAACCCGGCCAGGAACGGGACTTCGCGCTGGGCTTCCTGTCGCAGTTCACGCAGCCGATGGGCATGGGCGCGGCGGGCGCGGCCCCGATGGGCGGCATGGCGGGCCCGAGGGGCATGGGCGGCGGCATGAGCGGCCCGAGAGGCATGGGCGGCATGACCGGTATGGGCATGGCGGGCTCGATGGGCATGAGCAGCTCGGTGGGCGCGGCGGGCATGAGCGGGATGTCCGGCATGAGCGGGATGTCCGGCATGGGCGGCATGGGTGGCGTCGGCACGGGCGGCATGGTGGGCTCGATGGGCATGGCGGGACAGCAGCCGATGGGCTACGGATCGGCGGGAGATGCGCACGAGACCGGCCTGTTCGGCTCGATGTTGGGCTACGACCCGCTGGCGAACTCCGAGTTCGAGCTGAACCGCGAGAGCCGCGGCGGCATCCTGTCGGTGTGGAGCCGCAGCTCCCGGTCGCACTTCAGCGGCCTGGAGGACGCGCTGTCGCTCGACGGGGACGTGCGGACGACGATGGTCGGGGCCGACTACTCGCGCGGCGCGCTCACGCTCGGCCTGTCGGTGGGCCGCACGCTCGGCCTGGGCGGCTACAGCGGCCCGAGCGGCGGGCGGATGAGCACGTCGATGACCGGGTTCTACCCGTGGGTGGGCTACCAGGTCAACGACCGGGTCTCGGTGTGGGGCGTGACCGGCTACGGCACCGGCGCGCTGAGCCTGACGCCGGACGGCCAATCGGCGCTGGAGACGGGCGTGTCGATGGCGATGACGGCGGTGGGGACGCGGGGCGAGCTGATCGGCTCGCGGGCCACCGGGGGGTTCGCGCTGGCGTTCAAGGCCGACGCGCTGTGGGTGGGCGCGGCCAGCGACCTGCTCGACGGCCCCACGGGCCGGCTGAACGCCTCCGAGGCGGGAGTGACGCGCGTGCGGACGGCGCTGGAGGGCTCGCGGGGCTTCACCCTCGGCGGCCGGCTGTCGCTGACGCCGAGCGTCGAGGTGGGGCTGCGGCGCGACGGCGGCGACGCGGAGACGGGCGCGGGCATGGACGTGGGCGGCGGCCTCGCCTTCACCGACACGGTCACGGGGCTGTCGCTGGACGTGCGGGTGCGGACGCTGGTGGTGCACCAGGCCGAAGGGTTCACCGAGCGGGGGATGTCGCTGTCGCTGGGGTGGGACCCGACGCCGTCGAGCCCGCTGGGCCTTACGGCGCGCGTGGCCCCGTCGTGGGGCGGGCAGGCGCGGGGCGGGGCCGAGGCGCTGTGGGGAAACCAGATGGCCTACGGCATGGGCTCGCATCAGATGTACGGGTCCGGCGACCGCGTCGACGCGGAGGTGGGCTACGGGCTGCCGCTGGGCGGCCGTCTCGTGGGGACGCCGAAGGTCGGGCTCTCGACCTCGCAGTACGGCCGGGACTACCGGTTGGGCTACGGTCTCGGGGTGCTGGAGCAGGGGAAGGTGAACTTCGAGCTGGGCGCCGAGGCGCAGCGGCGGGAGAGCCCGATGGAAGGCGGGACCAGCAACGGGTTCATGGGGCGGGCCACCTTGGGCTGGTAGGCCGGGGTCTGCGAGTTTGCGCGCTCCGAGCGGCGGCAATCCCGGGGGCCTGGGCGTCCTGCTGGAGGGACCAACTCGGTGGAACGCTGCGGTGGGGACGCATTGCCGCGGGGAGTGTCCAGGGAGGGTCGGCCGGTGACGACGAACTGCACGGCGGGGCCGGGGACGATCTGATCTGAGGCGGCCGGGGCGATGACCTGCTCGACGCCGGCGATGGCCACGACACGCTGATAGACGGACCCGGGGCCGACGCTCTGATCGGCGGGCCCGGTGTCGACACGGCGGACTACAGCGGCGCGGCCAGCCGCAGCGTCAACATCTCGCTGGGAACCGGGGCCACCTGGTCCGACGGCGACGGCTGGCCCGACGACGCGGTCGGCGACACCTTCTCGTCCATCGAGAACCTCGTCGGCACGAAGTTCAATGACTGGCTGGCCGCGGGCGCCGGCGACAACCGGTTCGAGGGCCGGCGCGGGAACGACTGGCTCTTCGGCCGCAGCGACCAGGACACGCTTTTTGGCGAGGAGGGCCACGACTACTGTTCGGGGGGCGGGCCGACGACGTGACTGTACGGCGGGGCCGGCGCCGACGACCTGTTCGGGGAGGCAGGCAACGACGGGCTGTACGGCGGCGATGGTCCCGACCGCATTGAGGGCGGACCCGGCTCGGACACGGTCACCCATGCCGTCGCGGCGGCCGGGGTGAAGGTACGCCTCGGTGAGGCGGCTGCCGGTACGGGACAGGACACGATCGAGGCCGTCGAGATCGTGATCGAGTCGAATGGCGACGACACGCTCGGCGGCCACGAGGCGGCGAACCTGTTGGCCGGCATGCGCGGCGATGACGCGATTGCGGGCGGCAGCGGCGCGGACATGCTATGGGGCGGCTGGGGCGACGACACGCTGCACGGCCGACCCGGGCTGAACCGCTTGACCGGCGGGCCGGGTCGAGATCGGTTCGTGTTCGACGAGACGTTCGGCGATGCGGTGATCACCGATTTCGCTCGCGACCGGATCGACTGACCGCATCGACTGACCGCATTCGGTTTCACTCGCTGCGAGTTCGAGCAGCACGTGACCATCGAAGAGGAGAGCCTCCTGATCGACGTAAGCGGCGACCTGATCCGCGTGGAGGTCGGCGTCGAGGTGGACCTGGAAGACTTCGTGGGATAGCCGGCCTGGGGGTGCTGGAGCAGCGGGAGTCTGCGCTTCGAGCCGGCGCCGGGGCACACGTCACACGAGCCCGACGCTGCGCGGTACAGACATCGGGCCGTCGGCCGCTCCACGCTGGGCTGGTTACTGGGCCGCGACGGAACCCGGACGCACGGTGCATGGACAGCTTCAAGCATCTGGCGGACAGACACCGCGCCGATGACGCGGGAAACCCGGTCGCCTGCACGTGCGTCGACTTCCGCGAACCGCCGGAGTGGTTTCTGATCGCTGCCCTGCAGGAGGCGTCGGCGCGCGGCGGCCCCGGCCCAGGCGGGCTGGCGGCGCGCGCGATGCTGACGCCCTTCGCCACGCCGAGCCGCACCGGCTGCGGCCGGCGCCTACGGCCGGGGTCCTGAACCAGCGATGAGCAAGGGCAAGCCACCGGCCCCCAGCCGCCGCGGAGCGGCCGCCGCCGCCAGACGGCCCAAGGACGTCGTGGTCATCGCCGGCGCCCCGCTCAGCGGCGCCGAGCGGTGGATGCAGGCCTTCGCCCCGCATCTGCCCGTCGACTGCTACAACCCAAGACGTCTCGCCGAGAGCCTCGGACGAGCCGACGAGCCGTACATTCAGCACAGGGCGCGGGCGATCCTGGTGAAGCTGGTCGACGACAACATCCGCAACCAGCAGAGCCTGGCCATCGTCAGCGAGCTGCACGGCGACCCGTGGGCCACCGGCTGCCTGGACCGGTTGCGCGAGGCCGGCTACCGCATCCGGCTGCTGCTCATCTATTGCGAGGACGCGGTGCTGGCGATGCGCGCGCGCCACCGCAACCTCGACGCCGACGCGCTGGTCGAGCGCCAGCGCAAAGTCATCGACCAGGCGGCGCTGCAGGCCGCCAAGGGTGCGCGAGTGGAGCTGCTCCACAACCGCAAGGGGCCGCCGCTGCACACGCACACCATCCAGGACGGCGCCATCCTGTACCAGCACAAGCTCACGTTGCGCGCCGATGTCGCGTGGAACCAGTACCGCAACGAGATCGCACAGCGCATCCTGACGGCGAGACCTTCCCGGGGAACTCGCCCATCCGGTGGCAAGAAGCCGCGGCCGTGAACTGCGCCGCGCACCGGACCGGCCGGCATGGCAGCCGGCGCGGTCCCGCCGGCCGCCGCGTCGAGCATCGCCCGCCGAGCCCTTGCGGGACGTGCCATGCTCACTTGTCCAGCTTGTAGCTCCAACCCGCGCCCTGTGCATCCCCGACGACCGCGCAGGCGTGCGCCCCCAAGCCGCTTCCGAGGCGGCCCCGAAGCGGCCGCCGTCCATGCGCGAGCTCCCGCGGTCACCAGAGCCCGTCGAGCGCCGTAGCGCCCAGGTACCAGATCACCAGGCCCAGCCCGAGAAGAAGGAGAGCAGGAACCACAAGGGCAGCCAGGCCGACGACCAGCATGCCGAGCCCCGCGCCCAGGCGGGCGAGAGCACGCGCGGGAAGCCCCGCGATCCGCACGATGCACCGCCGCCACCGGCGTCGCACGGCGCACCCTCAGGGCTGGAAGCCGCCGCCGTCGGCGACGCTCCATACGAGCATGGAGACGACAGCCGCCGTCGCCGCAAGGACCGCCGCCCATACGGGAGGGAGAAGGCCCGCAACGACCCACATGGCGAGGAAGAGCGCCGCCGACAGCAGTGCCGCCTCAAACCGTGTCAGCGATCCCGGGTCGAGGTGACCGGCGCCGGCCCACGCGGCGAAGGCGAGCCCGGAGACCGAGGCGGCGAAGATCACCTCCAGGAGCACTGCCGCCACCCGCGCAGGCCACGGCGGCGTCGGCTCCGAGGGCCCGGTCACGAACGCCCCCGCGCCGCGTCCCCGCGGTCCTGCCCGACATCCGAGTCGAAGCACGTCAGCCGCGCGAAGCGCTCCGGCGCGCAGCCGCCGAACACCCGCTGCAGGACCCGCGCCTCGGCCTCGTCCACCGACAACGCCCAGCTCTGCTTGACGACGAGCCAGCGCCAGACGTACCAGCACGCGTTGCGTTCAGGAAGGTACTGCGACGGGTCCCCGCCCGCGCGGCGCAGGATCTGGTCCGCGTGCGCGATGGTGAGGTTCAGCGTGTCGGCCACGAACTCCGGCATCTCTTCGATGCTGAGGCCCGACGCGAAGGCCTCGGCCGCAGGCACGACGTGCGCGACCGAGACCCGGTTCCGGTCGCGCAGCACCGCGATCTCGCCGCCGATCGGCCGGCAGGAGAACGCCGTCCGGTCCATGAGCAGCTGCCGGTAGACCTCGCGCTGCAGCGCCCGGGCCCGGACCGCGGGCGGCTCGTGGAAGCCCGCCGTCGAGTACGCCGGGCGGAGGAGCAGCTCGACGCGCACGTCGAAGCAGGCCCGGCCGCCGAAGCTGCAATCCGGCACCTGCGCGCCGGAGAACGCGGCGGTTCGCGACGGCGGCGGCACGAACACCGCCGCCGCGACGCACAGCCCCAGGGCGGCAAGCGTCCCCAACGACCGGAGCCAGAGGATCCGCGAGAGCATCGATCACCTCCTGACACGGGCCGCGCTACCAGGCGCGCCCGAAGCGGAACGCTATCGACGACTTGCCGGACCAGCCGTCCGCATGGCCCAGGCCCCGCTCGCCGGTGACCGAGACGCGCGCCCCGGAACCGAAGCCGTAGCCCGCCTCCACGCCCACGAGCGGCCGCGCGTCGAAGGCCGTCCCCGCCGCATGCGGGAGGAACGTGGAGTAGAGCGGCGAGCCGCGCGGCGCGCCCACCGGGCCGGGATAGCCGTACGCCGGCCGAAGGGCGATCGACCAGCCCTCGGCGGTCTCGGCGTGCCCCCAGCGGAGGACGCCGGTGACCGCCGTCTCGCGCCGGTGGGCACGCGAGCCGGGTTCCGCGCCGCGCACCGCCCCGGCAAGCTGGACGCGGCCGCTGAGCGCCGCCGACACCCGCGAGCCGCGGCCGGCGATGCGCACGTCGCCGACCAGGTCGTAGGAGTCCATGTGCGAGCCGACCCGACTGAGCCAGCCGATGTCGGGACCGGCGTCCCAGCGCCGGACGAGTCCGACCGAGAGCCGGCGCCCGCCGGTCTCGTCGACAGCGACGCCCAGGCGGGCCGCGACCCGCCGCCGCATCGCGCCGGCGAGCTTGCGGGAACCGGCACCCCGCCCCCCGGGAAGCCGGGTCACGACGTCGAAGGCGTCGGCGTCGACGTCCAGCACGGCATGGCCGAAGCGAAGCGCCGTCAGCGAGGCGCCGCCGGCGAACAGGCGATAGGACGGCGAGCCGGCCGCCAGCTCCGGATGCGGCTGATAGCCCGGCGAGGGTCTCACCGAGCTCCCGAGCGAGAGGCCGAAGGCGGTCCACAAGCGCACCCGCGAGTGGGGCGTGACCCCGGCGTAGGGCGCGACCAGGTGCCAGCTGACGGCGTTGCCCACGGCATCGCGGGCAGGATCGACGTCCTCGATCCTCGCGAGGTCGCCGGAGAACCGGCGGCTGTAGGAGCCTGTCAGGTAGCCGTACAGCGCGCCCACTTGCACCGGACCCAGACGCCGGTCAGCGCCGCCGAGGACACTGAGCAGCGACGTCCGCACCCGAGACTGGTCCGCGCGCAGGTCGGAACTGACGCGCCGCCCGCTCCGCAGCCACGCCGTCCATCGCGTGTCGCCGTCCCGGTTGCGGGACCGGAACCACGTGTTCGGGCTGCCCTGGAACGCCAGGCCGTTTACGAGCCCGGCCCCCGCCGCCGGCCCGGGCCGGGCCACGTCCCTGCGCATCGCGGACCACCCGGACGCCGCAGCGCCGGAAACCGGAGGAGGTCCGAAGGCGGCATCGGGCGGCGCGCCCGGCGGAGCAAGCGACCGCAGGATCCCGGCGAGCCTCCTGAGCGACGGCCGCACGGCCGCGCCGAGATCGCGCCGCCCGGCCTCCCGGTGCGGGCCGGCGCACCCGGCCGAGCGCGAGCACGAGAAGCGGTCCGACAGCGCGTCGGCCACCGCGGTGCCCATTGCGCGTCCGAGCCGGGCGAAGGCCGCGTCGCGCCCGGCGGCCAGCTCGCGCCGCTTCTGGAAATCGAGCACCACCAGCTCGACCGGGACGATCCCATGCACGCCGACCGACACCAGCAGGAGGACGGTCTCGTCGGCCTCGACGAGCTGGTCGGCGTAGACGCGCACCACCACCGCGCCGGCATGGTCCTGCGGGGCGAAGATCACCGGCTCCGGCGCTCGCGAGGCGAGCGTCACGTCGTGCGGCACGGATGCGCCGGCATCGGCACCGGGAGCGAGGCTGACACGGGCCTCGAACGTCCCGCTCGGCAGCCCGCAGACGCCGCCCGTCTCCCCCGGCAGTGGCCCAAGACGGGCCGCGAGCGGCACGGCGACGTCGATCCACGGCGCCACCTCCGGATCGGGCTCCTCGAGCACGACGCTGTGCGCCGGTGACGGACAGATCTCGGCGCCCGCGCCCCCCACCCAGAGCGTGGCGCCGCCGTCGAGCACTTCCTCCTGGTGGTCGTCGTCGGCGATCTCGACCCTCTGAATCGCGGTGAACGCCGGCCACGAGATGCCGTCGATGAGGGCGTAGACGAGCAGGTAGAAGTACTCCCGCGGCTCCTCGGCGACCAGGTCCGGCAGCACGGCCAGCGTCAGCGGATCCGCGTGGTCGAAGACGGCCAGCTCGCCCTCGCGGAAACGGACCCGCCGGTCGAACCCCACGAAGTCCCGGCCGGCCAGCGCCGTGCCGTCCATCGTGAGGATGCGGTAGGTGTAGGCCTCGGAGTGCAGTTGCGCATCGGCGAGGCGCGCCACGATCGGCAGCGGCGGCTTCGGCCGGTCGCCCTCGATGAGCGGCAGATCGCCGGGCACCCCGATGTCGAAGACCACAAAGCCGGGGCCGTGGATCGCGACGTCGTCGTCGCTGATCTCGGCCACGGCGGTGACGCGGGTTTCGGGCCGGCCCTCCAGATGCGCCCAGATGGTGAACAGCTCCACCGGCTCCGGGACGCCATCGGCGAGGATCTCGGCGAAACGCACGACGGCCCCCGGCCGGCCCGCCGGAACGACGGTGCGCCCGGCGTGGCCCTCATAGTCGACCCCGGGAACGGCGCTGCCGGAGATGAGCTCCGTGCCATAGACGATGGTGGTGGCGTCGGCGTTGTTCGGCCGCCGCAGCTCGACCACGGCATCGAGGAACACCGGCGGGTCTCCGGCGTCTGCCTCCAGCAAGGAGGGAGGGGCCAGCGGGCGGAGGCCGGGAAACTCGGTCGCGTCGCGAATCTCGACCGCCCACTGCACGACGCGGAGGCGGCCGAAGGCGGGCGTGTCCGAGATCTCGAACCGCAACAGCAGGTTCTCGGCGCCCTCGACGAACCCATCGGCGCAGATGCCGAGGACGACGTCGCCGACCCTGTCGAGGTCGTCGGGCTGCACCACGAACTCGCCGGCGCCGTCCACGAAGTCCGCGCGCGGGTCGGCGCACGACGCCCCGCCGGCCGCCGACGCGGAATGCGCCGCCCACCGCACGTAGACCGGCGGCCGCGGACCCGCCCGCCCGTCCCCCTCCTGGGGCGGCTCGCCCGTCACCCGCGCCACCAGGTTGACGTAGGAGACGCCTTCGAGCGGCTCGGCGACGGCGAGGGGGAAGACCTGGAGCGCGATGTAGCCGAGGACGTCGCCCGCGCCGCCCGGACCGGGGCCCGCCGCGTCGTTGTCCGCGATGGTCCCCAGCGCGTTGACGTGCAGGAGGCCGGGGTCCCTGCCCGCGCTGCACGACGAACCCGCCACGACGAAGTAGTCGACCAGGAACTGGAACGTCTCGGCCGCCTCGACCAGGTCGTCGTCGTGGGTCGCAACGGCCACCGTGTACCCGCCGCCGACGCGGATGAAACCCTCGGACGCTTCCGGGGCGTAGTCGATCCCGGCCTGCGCCGACCCGTCCGCCGTGTGCCAGCGCACGCACAGCGAGAATCCGTCCGGCACCCGGGAGGGCACGAGGCTGAAGACCAGCGCGGCGCCCTCTTCTCCCGACGCTCCGCCGACCGAGACGCCGCCGCTCGGCGTCACGCCCGGCTCGTCGTCGTCCTCAATGGTGCCAATCGCCGTGGCGGCCACCGGAGCGGCGAGCTCCGGCGGACAAGAGGCGGCGCTGCCGTCCTCCGGAGGACGGACCACCTCATAGCGCACCACGAGCGACAGGCTTTCGGCCGGCTCCTCCTCGGCGTCGTCCATGGTCGACACGGGAACCGAGAAGCCGCCGGTCGTGACGGCCAGCGGCGTCTCGCTCCGCACCGCCCGGTAGTCCTCGCCGGCCGTCGCCGTGCCGTCGGCGCTATGCCAGACGGCGCACACGGCGGCGCCGGCCACAACGCCCTCGGCCACCACCCGGAAGGCGAGCGTGCCGCCCTCGACGGCGGCGGCATCGGCGACGCTTACCGAGACGGCGCCCTGGGCCGACACGGCCGCGGGCGCGAGCAGCAGGGCCAGCACCGCGAGTGCGCACAGCGCTCGACGCAGCATGAGCCCCGCTCGAACGGCGGACCGCCGCGCGGGCCGGCTGCCGAGGGCGGCCGCCGTCGGAAGGAACCCGGCACCCGGCAGGGCGAGCACGAAGGGCGATCGGCGCGACATGAGGTCTCCCGCAATAGAGGCCCGTTCCCGGATCCGGCCTGCGATGCCGAACCATCGGACAGCGAACCGTACCGACGCGCCGCCGCCTCACGGCTTCTCGGAAGCCCCGCCCGGCGTCCCCGCCCCCGCCCCGGCGGGCCGTGGCGCAGTGCCGGCGGTCCCCGAAGACACCGGTTTCGAAGCGCGGGAAGTGCTGGCGGCCTTCCGCCTCCGGCGTCCGGCACGGGCTGCTCGGGCGGCGGCGGCGGCCGACGGCACCTCGGGAACGTCGTAGCCCCTCAGCACCGACGGCACCGGCGCCCGGGCGAACGTCCACGCGGAGTCCCCGGCCGCCCGGTCCAGGCACGGCTCCGGCGCCGGATGCGCCCGGACGACGACCGCGCCGGCGATACGGTCGTGCAGCCACTGCCCCCCGCACGACACGGTGCGATGCAGGAAGAACGGCAGCAGCAGGGCCGCCCAGAACACGCACAGGACCACGTAGTCGGCCAGGCCGTCGAAGCGGCCCACCGGCCACGGGTCCGCGAACTGGCGCACCCCGGTCAGAACGAACGCCAGGCATGCGCTGCCGCCGATGCAGGCGTCGAGGACGGCGCGCCGCAGCACGGCCCGCGCGATGCCCACCGGCCCGCCGTCACGGCCGGCCACCACCAGCAGGCCGCACAGGCGTTTGCCCGCCGAGGCCCCGAAGCCCTCCAGCAGCGCCGTGTGCGCCCACTGGAATCCCATGACCAGCGTCACGTACCCGGTCATCCCCGGCCGCAACCGGCCGCCCGAAGCGACTCCGGCCGCAACAGCGACCAGGCCCACGGTCGCGGCCACCAGGAGGAGGAGCCCGAAGTCGACCGCGGCGGCGATGAGCCGCCGGTCTGTACACTCCGGCTCGCCGGCATCGAACGCACCGGCGATACGGCGCGGTGTCTGAACCAGTTGCGGATCGGGCATCAGCGGCCGATAAGCAGGAAGAGCGCCTGTCGCGCAGACCGAATGGTAGGGACCACTACCTCGCCTGCCGGAACCCCGGGACGCGCGAAGCCCGGGTTGCCAGACGGCGAGAGACAGTGCCCGCGCTGCCCGGCGCGCAAGCGCCGGGACCGCCGCTTCTGTCCGGCGTGCCGCCGCGCGCTGGCGCAGCGGCTGCAACGCGCACGCGCCGACCCGCAGGGCGGCCACTACACGAAGGCCGATCCCTGTCCCGGCCCCGCCGCGGCAGCCTTCGCGGCCGAGTGCCTCGGCAACGGGCGGCTGGGTCGCGAGCCTGCCCGCGGCGCCATGCGCTGCCGCGAGTGCCAGGCGGCCTGGGAGACCAGCCGCGAAGACGCCGCCAAGCGGCGTCCCGGCCGCGCGATCCGCCTTCTCGAAGACGACCGGCTCTGGAAGGACAGGCTCCGGAAGAACACCGAGCGGCTGCTGCGGGAGCGTGACGACGCGCGCGTCGCCGCGAAGCCGCGCCTGCGCACCGTGCGCGAGCAAGACCACCTCGGCCGGCTGCACACCGTCACCAAGATCGATCTGCGCGCGGCGCGCCACGACCCGCCTGTCCGCCCGTAGCAGCCCGCTTCGCCCGGCACGCGACCGCACTCTCCGGGTCGCACCCCGCCAGCCTCTTGAAGAGACCTCCCGCGACAGGTGCGGCGCGCTCACACCCGACGCCCGCTCGCACCCGGCGAGCGGCAAACCGTAGCCGGCCCGGAGCAGAGCCGACCCGCACGGCGAAACAGCAACCGCACAGGAGCGCCGGACGGGTTTCAGTCTCCACAGGGGGATCGGACGGGCAGGCACAATGGGTGGACGGGGGCGGGTCGGGCGCGGGCGGGCGGAAGTGTGCTTGCGCACGCGGCCGGGGCTGCGCCCGGCGGCAACACGTCCCCGCCTTCCAGGCGGCCCACCGGCCCGCGAGGCGGCCCCCGGCGGGCGGCCGCCCGTCAGACCACCCCGAGGAGCCGGCGCGCAGCGCCGAGGGAGGCCAGGATGCTGGACCAGGAAACCACCTACCTGCCGCGCGGCGAGCGGCCGGCGCCGTATCCGCCGGGCATGATCCCCCGTGACCCGCGGTGGACCGGCGAGCGGTTCACACGGGTCGAGAAGCCGGCCGAGGGCCTCGCCCCCGACGACGCCCGCCCGGCCCCGGTCCCGGACCGGCCCACCGCGCTCAACTCCACGGTCGAGCGCTCCATCGAGGCCGACCAGCTGCCGGTCGTCGGGCGCATGATGCTGGTCACGGCGGTCTCCGACGATCCGGGCTGGCAGGCCATCCACGGCATGCGCCTGAGCGGCGAGTACGAGCTGTTCCCCGAAACCGGTCCCGGTCCCAATCCCGACCTGCCGCGCGCCCGGCGGCGCCGGCGCTGGCCGGTCCGCGTCGGCGCGGTGCTCGTCAGCCGCGCGGGCGGGGGAGACGACCCGCGCGGGTGGCGCATCTGGCGCGTGCCGCCGGCCGGCCCCGCGTGCCTGCTCGAGGAGGTGGTTCGCGAGGACTCCCACGGGAATGACTGTATGGCGCTCGCGCGGGCGATTGACCGCGACCTGCGCGAGGCCTTCGACCGCTGCATCGAGCAGCTCGAAGCGCAGGAGGACGCCGATCTCGTACTCGCCCGGGTGAAGCCCGCGATCGCCGCGTGGCGGTTCCAGGTCGACGGCCCGCGGCGGCGCCGCGGCCGGAAGGCGCGCCGCCGCCGCCGACGCGGCTGATCACGCGTGAGAGGGAAGTCTGGAGACACTGGCCGCCTGCGGTCTCGACCGGAGTGGACGATCGCCGCCGGCACGGTCGGCGCCCGGCCGGCGCCCTCGGCGGCAGCCCGCGCCGGACGGTGGCCCGACCCGCACTCCCGTAGCCTTGGCGCACGACGCCGCGGCACGCGGTCGGACGGCGCCGAGCGACCGCCGCCTCGTCGCCAGGGACCGCCCATGTACATCGCCATCGAAGCACGGCTGCACCGGCGCCAACCCAACACGGTCGAAGCCGGCACGACCGCCGACAGCTTCGAGTCGGCGCTGGCGACGCTCGGCAGGCGGCGGCGAAGCACCGACCCGGATGCGATGGCCATCCGCATCACGGTCGAGCTGCCGCCGGGCCGCGCGACCGAGTGGCTCGCCGCGGGGAGTACGAAGCCGCGCGAGCTGGCGATCGCGCTCGTCGAGCGGATCGAAGCCGATCCGGAGCGCTTCGACGCGCTGGCGTCAGCCGGTGGCCGGCGACGCCCGGCCCCCGGCGCTCTTGCCGTGCTGACCACCGAACTGGCTCCGGACACCGCGCGGGCGCTCGCGGCGCTCCACCTGCTCGCGCTCGGCAAGAGGCCCGCAACGACTGTCGCCACCGCGTGGGCCGCCCAACTGCTGCTGCGTACGCCGCACGCGACGGGAGCGGCGATAAGCCGGAACCGGTGGCCCGGCCCGTGGATACAACGCCGCACCCCGGCGCCCGCCCTTGCCGGGGCGGCGCTGCGGCTGGTCCGCTACCGGCTGCGGCGCAACAGATGGCCGTCCCCGGACGCTTCCCTGTAGCCCGCGAGCGCGCAAGGAGACGACCTGCAACGCGCTCCGTTCCAAGCGAGCCGAGCCACCGCGCCTCAACCCGCGCCGGGCCCGCCGGACACCGCACCGCGGCCGGCCGCGGCCACCCCGACACCCCGGCGGACGGACCCGCTCGGGGCCGCGTTCTGCCGGCTGCGTTTCGACGGTGACGTTCGATCCATCCGGAGTCCGCGGATATAGCGCCCTTTCGCCTCTTCCATACCGGCGGGCAAACGGGGATCAGAAACTCGCGCCGATCCCGCATGAAACAAGCGCACAATGCGTTTTCGGCCCGAGGTCCGATTCCGCCTCGCGGCCCTCTTGCCGCGACCGGAAGGCGCCACCGAATCGAGAAGATGTCCCCGGACCATTGCGCGATCTCGGCCGCGCGCAGCCACGCCTGTGCTGCGTGCCCGGGAGAAACTCACGGATCCTGCGTGAGCAGGTGCACCAGGCGGCCGAGTTCTCGATCGAGGCCGTGATCATCGCCAACGATCACAGCTTCGTCACGAGTCACGACATCGAGGAGCTGCTCGAGACTGCGCGCGACGCCGGGGAGACGATTCCCTCCCGGTATCGAGAAGGCCAAGGGACTGTCCACCTTCGCCGGAAGCGGACGCTACGGCTTCGACGGAGACCCCGGGCTCGCATGGGTCGGGAAGGATGGGTACTACGATGCCGTCAACGCAGCGGCCGCGACGGTCGAATGGGCGCGCGAGCGCATCGAGATGATCATGAGCGGGACAAGGAAGGCGGCCCCGAGGAACCCGGACCGAGATCACGTCCGAGGAGCCGGCGGCCTGCGCGACACGGCGCGCCCGCCTTCACGCCCGAAACCGGCCGGCTGGACGGAAAGCAGCCGGCAGGACAACCCGGCGACGACAGCGAGGCCGGCACAGAATCGTGACCACGTCGCGACACACCGAGAGCGTGGCCCAGGGGCCGGGATCGCGTGGATCCGCAGTACTGCCGAACGACTCGAGGATCACGAGCTGGCGGCGCATCAGTGTCTGACGGACGTACCGGTCCGCCAGCGCGGTCCCGTCCGGCCCGCCCGACGCACCCGGCCGGGCGCAGCAGCATGAGACCACCGATCCGGCACCGGAAGCCCTCGGCCGAGTGGGAGTGCGCCCGGGCCGCCGCGCGCGCCCTCATCGCCTGCTGGGCGAGCGTGGACACCGGCGCCTTGCAGTCGCTGACGAGCCCGGCCGAGCTGCGCGCGGCACGGCGCGCGCAGCCGCTGATCGAGGGCCGGTTCCGCCTCCGCGGCACCGAGATCCGCCTGGTGTTCCATGAACAGCCCGCGCCGACCCAACTCGTCTGGAACGCCGACGATTGCCGCACGCCGACGCTCCTCTATGAGCAGGACGGCCGCTGGACGGTCTGGCAGCCGGACAGCAGGGAAGAACGACGCCAGTGGAAGGCCGCCGCGCGATGGGCGGCCGCCTGGGCGGGCCGGCGGGCCGGCCTCCGCGGCACGGCCGCCTGGCGACGGATTGCGGCAGCCTGGACGGCATGGCGGCACAGGCACGTTGGCAGACGGCACGCAACCCCGCGCCCCGCGTCCGGCGCCGCGTACCTCCGACTCGGCTGGACTGTCGCCGAACCCGACGAGCACGGGTTGATCGAACCCGATACGGCGGTAACCATAGAGCACGGGAAACGTCGACTGCGGGCGATCGCGCTCGACGGAACACTGCAGCGCGAACGACCCGCCCCCGCCTCCTGAAGTCAGGCCACCGGAACCCTCCCGAGAGCTCGGCATCCCCAGACCCGGCGCTCCTCCGGCCCGCCTGCGCGGGGGCGCCGCCGAACCCGCCATTCGCAGAATAGACAGAGCATGAGGACGAGAACGGCTACCGCGCCGCACCCTCGACCGGCACGACGTCGGACCCCCGGCGTTCGCAAGCTCGGAACGCGCCACGGCGCCGCGGCGCCGACCCCCGACCCGGCCACCACTTGGCGGGGACGCCCCGTGGACTGGACCCGCATCGAGGCCGGCGGGTGGCCGCGACTCGTCGAGAGCCTGCCGCGCCTCGACATCCGGCCTATCCGCAACCGCGCGGGCCGCGAGCACACGCTCGAAGGCGACGTGGTCCTGCAGTGGCCGCCCCGCGGCCTGTTCACCGGCAAGGCCCGCCGCGAGTGGAACGGGGCGAGCATCGGCTCGGGCCCGGCGGTCGCGCCGCCGACACAACCGCGGGCCGTCGCCGAGGCCCTGCGCCAGACCCTCTGCGACCACCAGCTCCTAGCGCCGCTGCACTGGGAGGCGGGCATCACGCCGCTGGGCGAATGGTGGATGGTGCGGGGCTGCTGGCCCGCCGCGCAGCACGGCGAAACGAGCGGCGACGACCTGATGCGCTTCGTCGAGCTCGACCACGACACGCGCCAGGGCCTGATCACCATCGGCAGCGGCCTGCGCCGGACCGACGGGGCGGGCATCTGGGCGAGCCGCGAAGGAGCCACCCTGACCGGCCCGGTACTGACGGGAAGAAGGCCGCACCTGACGCTGGTGCACGCGGTCTGGGCGAACATCGACCGGCTGCGCACGAGACTCGCCGGATGGAGAACCCGCCGGGTGAGTGCGGCGCGGCTCGCCGCCTGGGTGCGCCGCAACATCGGTCCGCTCTGGGGACCGGAGACCGGCCCGCAGCTGCTGCTGCGCAACGGCCTGAGCCCGGAACGCGCGGCCGCGCCCCGCCTCGACGACGGCAGATGCCGTGCCGCGCCCGACGACCTGAGCCAGATCGCATGGGCCCTGGCCCGCTCGCTACTCCGGATCCCCGAGCTGGACGAGCGCCGGGAGCTCGGCGAGGAGATCACCTGCGTCGTCGCCGAGCTCGACACCTGGGCCACCGACCGGACCCACCGGGGCTCGCGCGCCGAACCGGACCGCGTTCACTAACCTGCGCCACCGCGAACCGAAGGGAACGGATACTCACGATGCGAAGACACCCCGTACGGCCCGGCCACGGCGGGGCCGGCAAGCCGCACCAGCCCCGCCCGTGCGAGATCTCCCCGGCGCCCGACGGCAACCGGCTGCCGCGGCATCTGTCCGGCGTGATTACCCCGGGAACGGCGCGGATCATCGCCACCGCCCCGATAGGCTGGATCATGGCACTGCGGGGAGACCGCCAGGAATGCGCGTCGACGGCACGCTCCTAGCGACCACCGTGCGGCACGCCGAGACGGGCGAGGAGCACGAGGTGCTGGTCGCCAACCTCGTCATGGACGATGCCGCCGACAACGGCCTGACGACCGGCTGGTACTGGCAGCTGCCCGACGGGCGCGCGCCCGCCGACCCGGAACTGTGGCGCGACGCGGTCCGCGCCGAGCGGGGACCGTGCCGCAACGCGCAGAACGCGCTCTCGGCCGTGGGCAACTGGAACCGCCGGGCGGCCTGCATGGCGGCCCGCCTGGAGGAGCTCGCCGAACTCGTCCGCTCCGGCGAGATCGACCCGGGCGCGCAGACCGCGTCCGACTACATCGAGCGCGCCACCGAGATCGACCGCCAGGCGTTCGACACCCGATCCAACGACGATCCGGCGGCACGCGACGCCAGCGACGCCGGCGGCGAGACCGAGGCCCTCGACACGGGCCTCTCTCCGGCACCCTGATGCCCCGGCCTGCCCGTGCCCGGGAGCGGGTCCCCTGGCTCGACGCCGTGCGGGGACTGGCGGTGCTGGCGATGCTGCCGCTCGCCGCCGAGGGACTCCTGCACCCGCGGGCGGAGGCCCTGCGCGGACCCGCCATCGATCCGGCCCTGCAGCCCGTGGCGTGGGCGGCATGGGTGCTGCTCCACGCGGCGGGGCGGCAGACGCCGGTCTGGCTCCTGGCCATCTGCGCCGGCGCGGGGCTCGCGCTTGGGCGCGAGGCCCGCGACGACCCCGAGTGGACCATGCACCACCGCGCGCGGTGGCTGCTGCTGCTCGCCGCCGCCCTGTGCTTCCAGTTGGCCGTCTGGCCGAGCGGGCCGCTGGCCGGACTGTCCCTGGCCGCGCTCCTGCTGGCCGCACCGGTGCGCGACCGCATGGCCCGGCCGCTGTGGCCGGCCCTTGCGGCCGGCGCCGTCCCCGTCATCCTGGCCCTGTGGGAGATGGAGCAGTGGGCGCGCTACGTCGACGCGAGCGGCCAGACCTGGGCGGACATCTTCCAGCCGTCGAGCCCGGACTACGACCGCTGGGAGAGCGCCGCGTACGCGGGAGACTGGCGAGGCCAGGCCGAGGTGCACCTGGCGCACTGGCGCGACCGGACCGCCAGGGCGCTGCCGCTCAACGACCTGTGGCACGCCGGAGCCGGGCTGCTCGCCGGCATCTGGTGGATGCGCCAGGGCCGCCACCGAAACGTCACCCCGTGGGTCCGCCGCAGCCTGGCCGCCGGCGGAGCACTCGCCTGCGCGACCGCCGCCGCCCTGGCCACCGGCGAGCCCACCGGGCTCGCCATGCGCCTTGCCGGCCTCCTGGACTACGCGGGAGCCGGCCTCGTGTCGATATCGATCACAGCATGTGCCGCCCGCGCGCACGCGTCGATATGGCGGACGCCCGTCGGGACGCTCCTGCAGCGGGCGGGCCGCCGCAGCCTCTCCATCTTCGCGTTCACGACGACGCTGCTCGCCGCTCTCGGCCACGGCTGGGGCCTGGGCCTGCACGGGCGGCTGGGCTTCGCGCAGACGGCGACGGCCACGGCAAGCGCCATCTTCGTCGCGCTGGCCATGAGCCTGCCCGCGGACGACCGGTGGGCCCGGCCCCTGGAGACCTGGTGGCGCCGCGCCGCCGGCCGGCTCGTCCGCGCCGCGCGGTGACGCCCGCCCTGGCGCCACGCCGGTACAGTCCCTGCGGGAGGAGCATGAGATGTCCTCCATGAAGAGAACCCGACGGCGACCGCCGGCGGAGCCGGGCAAACCGAAGCTGTGGATGTGTCCCGGTCCGGAATGGCCCCCCGAGGAGGAGACCTGCGGAAAGCTGCTCCCGCACAAGGGGCGCTGTGCGGAGTGCTCGGCCCGGCGGACGTTCCTGCGCAAGCAGGAGCGCGCCGCCTCGCACCAGAAGCAGGGGGCGAGCGAGTTGCTCCAGTGGCTCGACGACCAGGACCTGCATCCGGATCCGTGGAACACATGGGAGTGACGCGCATGCACGGTCTGCGCCGCGGCGCGGCCGTGTGGATACTGGCCGCCGAAGGCTTCGCGTCGCTGAGCGTGGAGGTTCTCGCGCTACGGCGCATGGTGCCCTACGTCGGCTCTCCCGTGCCCGTCACCTCGATCCTGCTGGCCGCCTACCTGGCGGCCCTCGCCTGGGGCTACCACCGCGGCCAGCGCGCCGCGCAGAGGCTGGCGGCCGCCACGCCCACGCCCGAACTGCCCGGCGCGCTGCGGCGCGCGGCCGCAAACCGCCTCGCCACGGCGGCGGTGGCCAGCGCCATCGCCACCGGAGACATCGCGCCGGCGTTGGTGTTCGGCATCGCCGGCAGCTGGACCACCGCGGCCGTCGCCGTGTATTCGACGCTGTGCATAGCCCCGATAGGGATGCTCCTGGCCGAGAGCATCCTGCTCATCGACCCGCTGCGGCGCGACGACGACGGCCGCCGCCAGACCGGAACCACCCTCGGGCTGTCGACGGCGGGCAACGTCGCAGGCGCGCTCCTCACCGCCTGGGTCGTCCTGGCAGCGGTCGGAACGGCCGGGGCAACCGCCCTCATCGCCCTGGTCCTGTCCGCCGCGGCGTGGACGGCGTTCCCGAAGGCGCTCCCCATCGGCGCGGCCGCGTTCATGGCCGTCCTCCTCGGCGCCTACTGGACCAACGACCAGCGCCTCTACCTGGCGCGCACCGCCTACGCCGACTACGAGCTGCTCGAAGTGCCCGCCGAGCAGGCCCGCGTCCTCTCGGTCAATCGAAGCTCTTCGTCCCGGGACGACCCCGACGGGAAGGGTCACCCCTACATCGAGGCCATCGAGACGGCATTGTGCAATCGCGGCATCCGCGAGGTCGCCGTCCTCGGGGCGGCGGGACGCACGCTCGGCCGCGACGCCGGCTGCCTCCTGCGCCCGACCTTCGTCGATATCGACCCCGCGCAGGGGAAGCTGTCCGGGCGCCTGCTGTTCGGACCGCCCGCCGGCCCCCTGGTCGTCGCCGACGCGCGAGCCTGGCTCCGCGCCCAGAAGCGGCGCTGGCCCGCCATCGTGGCCGACGCCTACTCTCACCGCACGTCCCTGCCCACCCACCTGGCGACGATCGAGTTCTACCAGAGGGTGCGCGACACGCTGGTCGACGGCGGCACGGCCATCTTCAACGTCATCAGCCTGCCGCGCCAGCAGGCGTTCCGGACCAGAACCGACCGGAGCATCCGCACGGTGTTCGCGGATTGCGAGACCCTGTCGGTCGCCGTCCTGGCGGACGGCGCCGCGGCCTGGGCCGCCGCCGACGACGAGCAGACCGACAACGTGCTCTACCGCTGCGTCCGCGGCGCCCTCGACGGCGATCGGACGATCTACAGCGACCGGCTGCAACGGATCGACAACGATCGCGGACTGCGGTAGGGATCCGGCACTCCGCGCCGCACGGCTCTCCGCCGACGCGGCCGCAGCCGGCAGCGTGAACCCGCGACGGACACCATGACGAGCCCGCCCCAACACGACCGCGAGGGACCGATGAGTCCGGCCGAACAGCAGGCCCGCAACCGTGGAGCAACCCTCGGCACGACCCTTCCAATCGCGAAGCCCTGGAGGGGAGGCCCGCCCCGACGCCCGAGCCTCGACTGGAGCCGGCCCGCCCAGACCGGGCGCCGGCGCATCGTGGGCGGCGTCCAGCGCGAGCTCTTCGACCGGGACGGCCGGACCTCGTTCGTCGACAGTCTCATCGCCCCCGGCCGCTCGTAACGACACGCCGGGGATCGGCTGTGCACACGGATTCCGGCCGTTTGGACAGCATCCGCGCGTCTTCGCCTCCCTCCGGGATCCATGTGCTTCCGGCTGCGTGCAACTGAACCGCTCTCCGTCCTTCCACGCATTCCGAGACGGGGAGGATTGAACCATGACCCCACCGTCTCGCTCTCGGATTCGCGGTCCTGCCCGCGGCCGCCGCGGCGCGGCCCTCCGAGGCCGGCGCCGGCTTCGCGCGATTTGCGATCTGGCCGGAATTCGCGCATTCAGGAACCCTGGCGGCGGGTTCGGCGTCGTACGCGCGGCGCAAGCGTGATCAGGCCGGTCGCGGCGCACCCCGCAACGACCTGCTCCAGGGCGTCTGCTTCACGCTGGTCGACCGCCGCGGCTATCGCAGTTCGCCACCGACTTGTTGCACCTGACCCTCACAGGGACCTGGCACCCGTACGAAAGATCGTCCCCGCACGCGCGCGGCTCATTGTTCCGTCCTCGACCGTCTGTTGCTGTTGAGGCCGGCTCCCCGCTCGCTACGCCCCCTCCGGACAACGGGCGGTTCTCGTACCGTGTTCGGTCGTCCCGAGCCGAATCCGGTCGGATTCTCCGCCCTCCGTGTTCAGTGAGCGGACGGCTCCCTCAGGATCCACGCCCGGTCAGAAACGGATTCCTGCTCCGACCCGTACTTCAGCCAAGGATGGAAGCCACCGCGCGCGATACTGCACGCTCCCGAAGAACCGGGACCCCAGCGGGAGATCCACCCCCACGCCGTACAGCGGAGCAAGATGGATGCGGCTCCTCACGTCTGGCGAGCGGGAACACTCGAAGCCGGGCGGGAAGTCCACACGTGCGCCATGCTCCGGCCTGTCATCCGGCGAAATCGCCACACACGCGCGCCGCCTGTTGTACTGCCAGGCCCCTCCGATCAGCAGGTAGCTTCTCCCGCCGAGTCCCGGAAACCGCCACCGGATCGCGGCACTGACCATCTGCTCGACGTCGAAGTCCGCGCGGGCGACGTTGTAGCGTATCTCCCGGCCCTGGTCGTCCGTGTGGCCGTAGCCGAGGTAGTAGAGCGATTGCCTGCGCACGTTCCGCAGGTAGTCGATCTGGACACCCAGTCTGCCCACCGGCAGCGTGATCCACGCACTCGGCGCCTGGGTCGCCTCGGCGCCCTCATCGGCCCGGAAGAACGGGGCGAACCCCACTGCGAGCTCGTAGCGCGGCACGTCGGCGGCCTGCTGAGCGACGGCTGGCGTTACGGTCACCAACCCGATGACGAGCACGACCGAAAGTCGACAATTCATCGGTCCCTCCTCTGCATGAGGTAGTGTGCAGAGGATCGGCGAACCGGCTCAGATTGACGGTGTTCGCTGCATGCGCAAGCCGCGGTGGGACTCGACACCGCATCGGGCGCAGCATCGGGCGTGCACGCCGAAGTCTTGCTGTTGTGACCCCGCGGGTTTCGGGTTCCTCGGTAGAGTAGGGCGTTTCCCGCTCGCGCGGCCCCGCACTACCGCGTCGACGGATGCGGCTCGACCTCGCTGACCGGACCGGCCCCGCCGGCATCCAGGTAGCGCAGCAGCACCCGGGCCACGAACCGGCGCGTCTCCGCATAGGGTGGAATGCCGCCGTACCGGTGCACCGCGCCCGCTCCGGCGTTGTAGGCTGCAATCGCCGGGACGAGATCGAACTCGGCGAGCAGCTCGGCCAGGTAGGCGCAGCCGCCGAAGACGTTCTGGACAGGATCGAAACGGTTGACGACCCCGAAGCGGCTCGCCGTGGCCGGCATCAACTGCATGAGCCCGGCCGCGCCCCGCGCGGAAACGGCGAACGGCCGGTACGCCGACTCGGTACGAATGACCGCGTCAACCAGACGAGGATCCAGCCTGTAGGCCGACGACGCTTCGAGTACCAGGCGGACGTAGCGCGACGCGGCCGCCGCCCGCGGCGTCCCCAAATCGTCCGCACTCGACGGAGAAACGATCGCGCCGACCGCCAGGGCAACGGCCGCGGGCCCGAGAACCGACAACTTCGGCACGCACGAGCATAGCGGCCGAAGCACGCCGGTCAGGAGCCGCGTCGGTCCACAGTCAGTCCAACGACTCGCACCACCCCGTCGAAGCAGAAGCGCACCGGCAGACTTGGCTCCCGCCGCATTCCGAAGTGCGGCGCCGCCACGCCGGACCCTCGTGCGCGGCCACGCACGGCGCCGGTTCCCCGACACCAGCCGGGGGCCTCCTCGACGGCCGACTACACTTCCGTTCCCCGGTAGCCGCAATGCAGCACGAACAAGCCCTGGCGGCGCTCAAGACCGCCTCCCCGAACCACCGGTCGCTCGCACTCGGGGACCCGCGCATCCTGCAGGTCGCGCAGATGGTCACCGAGGACCCCGGCTGCTCGCCCGCCAGGTGCCTGGACGCCGGCGTCGATCCGCACGCGATCCTCGGCGCGCTCGGCCACAACGTCGTCGCGTTCACCGGCGAGGGGAACCTGACGCCGCTAGCGCTCTCCGCCGTGCTCCTCGAAGAAGCCAGGCTCCGCCGGGCGACGGCGCCCGCAGACGCAGCCGAACAGGCCTTCACCCGCGGAGCCGAACCAGCCGCGCCGGAGACCGGCGACCCCGGCCACCACGCCGGGAAACAGCACCTCGACCACTACGAGCCCGTCGACGAGAAGCGGATGGAACAGGCGCGGCTGCTGCGCGAACAGGCGGAACACCTGCGAGCGATTGCGGGAGACCCGTTGCGCGAACAGCGCGCCGAACGCCTCACCAGCCAGGCAGACCACCTCGAGGCCGAGGCGCGGTACTTCGGACACCAGCGGAGCAGGGAAGAGGGAGGCGGCAACCCCGCCCGGTTGGTCACCGATCCCGAACTGACGCCCATGTGCGTCGCCATCGCGGGGGGCGACGACAACGCGACGCGCCAGCGGACGTTCAGCCTGCTGGAAGCCGCCCGCGTCGGCGCCGACGGGCGCCCCATGCAGGTCCTCGAGGCGACCGACCGCAAGAACACCCCGGCCGCCAAGTGGGCCAACATGGTCGACGCCGAGTACGAGGCGTTCCCGGCGGCCTGGGACGACGACCGTCGCGCGGGCATCCGTCGCAACGAGGAGCTGCTCGACGAGCAGCCCGACCTGGTGATCGTCCTCGCCGATGAGGCCGATCGGGGCGCCTCGCACCTCGCCGTGCTGGCGCACGACTACGCCATCCCGCTCGTGGGCGGCGACGGCGAGGCCGCCGACGAAACGGACGTACGCGCGGCGGCCGGCCTCGTCACCGAGCAGCTCGACGCCGAGGACGAACGCAGGGAGCCCCAGCAGGCCGAGCCCCGAGAGCAGGCCCCCGGCTACCGGCCGCGCAGCGCGGCCGAGAGCGCCCAAGCGCTCCGCGCCCGGCAGCGCGCCGACGAGGAACGGCCAGCCGGCCGCCAGCACCACCGCGAACTGACCGAGGGGTGGACGCTCGCCCGAACCACAGCTCCGCCGCCCGCCGGCTACGACCCGCGGCGCGAACCGCGGGAGATTCGCGTCCTGGTCACGGGAAGCCGTAACTACCCGCTCCGGCAGACCCTCGAAGCCGCGCTCGATCGAGTGCGGGTGCGTGTCGCCGGCGCGCCTCTGCGCGTCGTGCACGGCGGCGCGGCCGGCGCCGACCGCATGGCCGCCGAATGGGCGGACCAGCACAGCGTGCCCGTCGACGAGTACCCGGCGAGCTGGGATCGCCACGGCGCCAAGGCCGGACGAATCCGCAACCGCGAGATGCTCGACAACGCGAAGCCGGACCTCGTTCTCGCCTTTCCCTGGGGACAGTCGAGCGGAACCGCGCACATGATGCTGATCGCCGAGCGTGCGGGCGTCCCCATCGAGGCGCCGCAGAGCACATCCGCGACCATGTCCCGCGACGGCACCCTGACCGACCTCGCCAGGCTCAGCCGCACGCCCACTCCCGCCGAGCGGGAGCAGGCCGCTGAAGCGGAGCAAGAGGCGGTGGCCGTCGCCGCGGCCGCGCGGCGGGAGTTCCGGGGCGGCGCCCCGCAACGCTCCGCGCCGCGGCGCGGGAACGGGCCGCCCATCAACCGGGGCCACACGAGTCCGACCCGGAGTGGCGACCAGCCGGCCGCAGACGCGCTCCCGTCGAGCCCGCAGCCGTAGGCTTGCCGCGATGGCAGACCTGATCGTCAGCGGCACCGTCCTCGCGTTGGCCGCAATCGCGGCTCTCGCGGGCCTGATGGCGGCCGCTGCCGCCGCCGCGTACGCCGCCGGTTGGGGATGGCACCGCGGACGCCAGCGCGCGCTCGCCACCGCCGCGCACGAGCGTCGCGGATGGGAGGTCGCGCGCCCCGCGCCGATCACTTCGGGCGGCGGGCCGGCCCCGGCCGCGCACGCCGCCGCGGCAGCCCTGCGCGCAAGGCGGGACCCGCGCGAACCGGTTTGAACCAGCGTCGCAGCGCAAGAGCTTGCCGAGCGCTCCGTACCCACGGCGGTCCCGCGGACGAGGGGCCGCAGACCGTTCCCAGCGGCGGCGGTGCTTCGGGACCCGCGGCGACGGTGCCACGGACAGCAGCCCAACAGGCAATGAGCCGGCACGGGACCCGCGTCCTCGAAGCCGGAACAGAGCCTTCGAAGTTACCGACAGGAGCGGAAATGAGCAGACCAACACGCGAGCTGGCCACGCGAGGAACCGAGCGCGACGCGCAAGCTCGCCGTTTCGAGGTGCGGATCGTCACCATCGGGAAGACGCCGAGACGAACCCTGACGTACCACGCCACGGTCGCCGCCGAGAACGAATCGGCGGCCGCCGCGGCGGCCATCCTCGACATGGTGGAACTCGAGCGCGCAGCCGGCAGGCCCGTGACGCCAGGCGAGGCGTTCCGGGCCGACGTCGACGACGGCGCGAAGACCTGGCACATGGTTGCGCAGTTCGCGCCGCCAGGCCACCGACCCGCCCGCCAGCGAGGTCGCGGGAGCACCTACGGCGACCGCGCCCGGGAGGAAGCGCGGGACACGAACCGGGAGCAGGCCGTCGAACGCGACGCGCGCTTCGCGGCCACGGAACGAAATGCCCCAACGGCCGTGCGCACCTACCTCGTGCACATCGTCGAGCAGCACCAGCCCAACGGATCGACCCAGCAGATCGACTGGAAGCAGCACCTCGAAGCCGAGGGACCCGAGACGGCAGCCTGGAACGCCATCGAGCGCTTCCGGCTCGAAATGCCGGGACTCATCGGCAAGTCGAGCCCGACGACCTTGTATCACGTCAACGTCGTCCGCGAGCCCGTCGACGGCCAGGATTGCGATGCCTGGGAAATGCGCGTCGAGTGGGACGCGAAGCGCCGGGCCATCAGCCAGGACCGCAGTCCGCACCCGACGATCCACTAGCGGCCCGTACGGCCGCCTATGGCGCGATGACCGCGGAGCCCGGACGAGCCCCGAGCCTGACCCTCCGACCGACCAACACACGGCACTCGCCGTTTTGACCGCGGTACGACTCCCCGCTTCTCTCGCATCGCGACACGGGTGCGCCCCAGTTCGGCAGCCGGCGTGCCGGTCACGAGCCGAAACAGACTACGACCCGTCAACACGAGGCCCTTGCGCCCGCTCGAACTCCACGCACACCGGCGCGGGCCGGCCTCGGGGCGCCGAGTCGCAGTACCACAGTCGTCCGGTCCAACGATCGAGCACGTACGCTCCGGCGCGCACCCCGCCGGATCCGCCCGGCACGGCGACCTCGAACCGGGGCCCAAGCACCGCAAGAAGAACCAGCAGGGCGGCACCCGCCAGTCCCACCCCCCACAACATCGAGTGAACATGCCGCCCCTGCGGCAAGAATCTCGTCGGCACTGGGGCGGCTTCGACGGCTTCGGGTGTGGCGACAGGGCCCGCAGCCGAACCACTGGACCCCGGATGACCTGCACCCGCCGCACCGCCGCCTCCTCCGTCCAGGCCGAGGACGGAGCCGATCGACGCGGCGAAACCGGGACCACGCCCCCGGACGTCGGCGTCACCATCCCGACCGCGCCCGCCCCGCGCCGCCGGTCCATCGCTATAGCCGTCCGGAATCACCGGTGGTCGGCCATCGGTGCGCTCGAGACCCACTCTCGCTACCGCCGGGTCGCCGTCATCGTCGAGCCCGAGGTGCACCAGGTCGGGCCGGCCCCCGGTCCCGGAAGCGACCACGGTAACGACGCGACGAAGCCCGCGGTCCAGTACTTCTGCCACGGCCTCACTGCGGGTGAGGCCGCGCTCTTCGGCCAACCGCTCGACGCGATCTCGCAATCCAGCCGGAATCCGGGCGCGCACGCGCACGCGATCCGACGGGCGCGAGTCCGGCGACGACGCATCCAACGCGTGCATCCCCGGAACGGACTGTCCAGACCCGGCAAGCGGCGAACCGCCGCGATAGCGCTTGTCCGTCATCAGTCACTCCTCCCCATGGACGTGGCAAGCGTACGGCGGCCGGTTCAACAGCCTCGACACGCACAGGCGTACCACTGGGGCGGGCGCCCCCACCACCGCGGCCGCGACAGCCCGGCCGCCCGGGAAGGGCCGCCCGACAGTGAGCAGTCGAAACCCAAGCCGCAACGACGGGGCGATTTCCCGGAGGAAGAAGGCATCGGCCACCGGAAGCAGATGGAGGACGCCGCAGGTAGCCCCGCACATCGGAGTCCACCCCAACGGCTCGTGAAGGATGCGCCACGCCCCGGACGATTCGCGCAACCGTCGGCGCGCCGCTACAACGAGCATCGGATCGAGCTCGACGCCGACGGCGAGGCGGCAACGCCCGGTCGCGGCCGCTACCAGACGCCCGTCACCGCAGCCGAAGTCCACGAAGACATCGTCGGGCCGCAACGCGAGCAACCGCACCGCCGACTCGACGGCGGCGGCCGGCAGCGCGCGATACGGCGCCTTAACCCGCGCCCGCACGCCGTCGGCGCCGTCATAGACGGGAACCGGGTATCCGGGAGGCGGAAGAGACCCGCCGAACAGCCGAGCGCCACCAGCCACGGATCTGCCCGCTCCGGAGACAACCGGATCACCCGCCGGCTCCGTTTGACAAGTCCTGAACGCCGCAGCGTGCTGCGACTCCACACATCGGCTTCCGGATTACCCGGGTTTACGGAAATCTATCCGACAGCCTCTCTACGACTTGCCGCCCCGACGCCTGCCTCCGTGGGCCGCTGACGGACTTGTCCGTTTCCAAACGGCGAGGCGCGTCGTCGCGACTCTCCTTCGACTCGCGCTTCGCGCCTCCCGGTCACGCACGACGGGCCACAGCCGGCTCGCAACCGGCTCGCAACTAGTGGGCAATACGACTCCCGCTGCGCTCTCTGCGCACGCCTGCATCCCGCGCCGCCTGTGATGTGCGCACGCGGCGCGACGCCCTCGACGGCGAGCTCGCAGCCAGCCGCCCCATTCCCTTCTCGAGGAGAACAAGATTGCCGCTCATCGACCTGCTCCCCCCGAAACAGCGCGACGCGTTGCGCCGGCTCCGCAAGCGCATCCGCAACCGCGAATACATGCGGCGCATCCGAAGCGCCGTCGACTACAAGCTCCTCTGCCCCGGTGTCGACTTGCCCCTCGAGGCCGGCACCTGCGGCCGCTGGATCTGGCCCCAGAGCAGCCGCTGCATCCGATGCCACAACCGTCGAATGTGGCTCTTGAAGTACAGCCTCAATCCCGTCGAGGCAGCCATCGCCACACTCCTCGACGCCGACGCCCTCGAAGACGTCGCCGACCACGACGGCAACCGGCCCGCGCCCGACCGCCTCCTCGACACCGTGCCGCTGCTCGACGAGCTGTCCGCGCTCGGCGATCCGTGTCTCCGATGGTAGCGGCCGGCGCGGCGCCGGGCAGGGCCGAGCGTGCGGCCGGTGCGCTGCTGTCTGCCGGAGGGAAGCACGGAGGCGGCGCCGCGCTCAATGCCGAACGCACGCCTGGTTCAGCGTCGGCCACGTATCGGTGGCCCCATTCCGCGGCGCAATGTCGGAAACCATCAGACCCGCCTCCGTGCACCCCGCGCTCGCCGAAGAGCAGCTCCGGGTTGTGAGGTTGCCCCGGTAGTGCGAGGCAACCTCAGACACCAACGCCTCCGCCCTGTGGCTCGGTGAAGACACCACTGTTCGACGCGTGCACGCCGCCGTTCGAGCCGCAGCCGGTGGCATCAAGGGTTCGCGTGGGCACACGGGCCGCAACCCGGGGCGGAATGGCCAGCATCCCCTCGCGCACGACTACAACGACACCAGGTGTCGCCACCACTGAAAAGGCAACGCCGATCACGTACGGGCACGACAGCGATCCCACACGACGACGAGCTCCCGTGCCTGGTGACCCGCGCCAGACGCGTCGCTCGCGTCTTTGCCGATCCGCGCCGGCGATGGGTGTCGCGCGTACGAGTACCGCGCTCGATACCCGGAACTACGATGTCGCACGCCCCGCGACACGCACCGCATCGCTCATCCTGATGGAGCGCGGCCACCCGGGGGGCGCCGCGGCCACGCACCGGAGTTCGCCCGACTCGTCGGCGTCGGATCGCGCCGGGCAGGCGGGTTGTACCTGGGTCGTCACTCGAGAGCGATTGGCCGCGGATCGTCTCCGCGTAGCGCCCGGGATGCTGATCCTGCTCGTCCGTGACCGCGAGGTCTTCGATCCGCGCACGGAAGTCGTCTCCCATCGTCCGTGCGTATTCAGTCGGTCATCGACCTGTTCCGCGAGAAGCTGCTCCGGGCGGCGTGGCGCCAAACGTGGCACGCCGCCACGATTCCGGGCGCGGGACCGACCCGGCTCCAGTGGCCGATATTCCGCGGCATCAGCCGCCCTCCGGCTCCGGGTACTCGAGTCGTGGCTCGTCGATCGGTACGTCGTCGCGCGATATCCACGCGCCCTCGACCGACGCACCGCCGCGTGGCCCGCGCCGCGGACCCCTCGTCGTGCGCCTCGAGTGCGCTGTCGCCGGCCGGAGTCCGAGGCGCCGGCGCCGGCGCAGATCGTCGACCACGGCCGGCAAGCCGCGGTTGATCGCCATGCGCAGCAGCCACGCACGCGATACGCGCAGCTCCGAGACGAGTTCATCCAGCGTGTGCAACTGGGTCGCCGTGAAGCGCACCTTCACGACGTACGCCAGCGGTTCCCAATGCGGATCGACAATCGTCCGGCGCGACATCAACGCATCCCTGGCGCCAATCGCGAAGACATGTTTCCACTCAGGCCGCGCAGCACCATCGTGCCGGGCACGGAACTACTCGCCGCGCCGGCCTGAGCCGGCACGGATACGAATCGCCAAGCCAGAAGACACTGGAGCACAAACACCCGTCAGTTCGAATCCAGGTCGGCAACCGGACCACTCGCCGAACTCAACGACGGATTTCCGAGCACGCGATCGACGACCCGGTCGAGAAGCTCATCGCGCTTGTGCCGGAGGTCGTTCGGCTCGCACGCATCGTGTAGCGCCGTCCGTAGCTCCTCCGGAGAGATCTCCGGCACGCGCTTCAGCATCACACGGCCCACGCGCACGAGCCGGCGCTCGATCCCGACGTTGGCCGCATCCGCACGGTCGGCGTCATCGACCGGACCGAGCGCACGACGACGACGCACCATCCGGTCGTCGGCGTAGCGTGCCCGGAGGCGGGGCAGGGCGGCACGCACCCCCGCGAGCCCGTGCTCGAGCGCTTCGCGCAACAGGTGTGAACGCTTGACGCCGCTCCGATACACCAGCGCGTCGTAACGCTCGAGCACGTCGCTGGGGACGAAGAACGTGAGCCTGACCATGGCCATCACCGCACCTCCTGAGCGCCCGAGTCACCTCGGCACGCAGACGGGCTCGGGGCACCGGAATCCTCTCCGGAACCGCCCGGCGGTAGGTTACCGAACCGCGGTACGCGAGCGCGCGATCTTACGCCCGGGCACGAGTGATGTATTACCTACCCAAAAACCGCTATTTGGCAGGTGGCACAATTTCTTGTACCGGACAAAAAATAGGACCCCAAGAGGGCCCGGCAGTTTTTGCCATTACGCCATCGGCCAAATAAACATGGTTTGGCAGGTTGTCATGATCATGGCGTAATACGTCAATGAACACGCGCTCTGCCAGAGGCACGTATGACGTACACGCACATGTGTGCGGACTTTTTGGCAGGCTATTTGGCACCCTGTGAGCGACCCCCTTCCGGCGGTCGCTCACACCCCATTTTTCCCTGCGGGAAGGCTCTCCGGGCGGTGTCACAAGTTGCAGAAGTGTGTGTACGTACACTCGGCGAGCCCGGATCATACCGCCAGCAAGCGACGGCCCTCTTGAAGGGCCCGCCGAACACCGAACGGACCGCCCGCCCCGCGACGCGGGCGACGGCGCCGGTGCGGCCAGCCGACATCGCCAGACGCTCGGGAAAACAACCGCGCGCGGCGCGCCGTGCGACGAAGGTCCGCACCGGCAGGAAACGACACGCGACAGTGGGGGCAGCCCCGAACCTCCAGAGAGGAACGATGGCACGACTACGCATCGAGACCAGGCAACCGGCTACGGACGTCGGCACGGTCCGGCGGCGGGGGCCGAACGCCGTCCTGTACGACGACGTCCCAGAGAGCTGGCTCGGCCAGCTCGTGAACCACGAGCCGGGGGACTTGACGCGCTCGCAGCTCGAGCGGATTGACGGATGGGAGAGGCGCCACGCCGAAGCGGGCTACGCCTTCGCCGGCATCGCCGGCCCCGAGGCCGGGATACGCCCCGGCGCACGGCACGGCATCGCGGAGCTGCGAGTCCGCGTCTCGCTGATCAACGAGCAGGTGCTCGACCAGGACCGTCGGCACGGCATGTGGAGCGTGCCCGCATGCGACGAGTTTCCTTCCGAGTACGTCCTGCTTCGCGAGGCCGAGGGGATTGTCCGGCTTCCCGCCACGTGGACGGAGCGTATCCGCGATCCCGGAGCCGACGTCGACGAGATCGCCGTGGACGTGCCGGTGGCCGGCCGGGACGAGATACCGACACTCCATGCCGAGGACTACCCGGCGATCGCGACACGCACTCCCGCAGACGACATCGATCGGGACGATCGCTGGGGAGCGCGGGCCTGCGACCTGGCCCTGACGCTACTCCTGATCGCGGGGTGGGAGATCGTCGATCTGCTTCCGGGCTGCGATCGCCACGGATGGTTCGACGAATGCTACGGCCCGACCGAGCTGTGGCTGGCGACGAGGCGCCCACACAGCGAGCGCGTGCCACCCGCGCTTCGCGCCGCATTCGCTCGGCGCGTATCGCCGACCACCGTACCCCACGTCAAGATGGGCGTCCGGACGCCGTTCTGAAGCAACGGCAGTCGACTCGTACCAGCCTGTTCTCGACCGGGGCGCGCGGTGGACGGAGGAGTACGCCCAGCCCAAGCCGCGCTCCGAGCCGGACGAGTCGGGTCGTGGCTCATCCCATCGACGCACGCTGCATCTTCCGCGGCGGCGGTTCGTGCTCGAGCCCCCGCTGGTTGGATCAAGGACACGCGGCTCCGCGGCTCGGCGAGCGTAGGGTGCGCCAGGCCGCCTGCCGACCTCGAAGACCGGCGAAACCGGCGAAGCTGCAGCCGTGTTCGGCGCGTCACGTTTCGCGGATGTCGATGCGCCCGCTGTCCGTGGGTCAGGTCCCCCGGCTCGTCGTTGACGAACCGCCCGAGTCAGCGCTGCCCGGCACGTCGTCCTCCGTGCGTGCGGCTCGCGCACAATCGGCTGTATCGGCCGATCCGCCGCCGCCATCGGTTGCATCGGCGGCGCTTCCAGTCGCTACGCCGTCGTTTTTGCCACGAGGTCGCGCGCGCGGCGGCTATTCTGGCTTCAGACCATGAACTTCCCCCGGCGTGTTCGAGGCTCAGCGCAGCCAGCAGCCAAGGTAGAACTCTTCGCCCTGTACCGCCTTCTGGACGGCCGCAAGTGACCTCCATCGAAATCCGAGGCGCCCGCACGCACAACCTCAAGGGCATCGACGTCGACGTTCCGAAGCACCGGCTCGTCGCCTTCACCGGCGTGAGCGGCAGCGGCAAGTCGTCGCTCGTGTTCGACACGATCTGCACCGAGGCGCAGCGCCAGCTCGTCGAGACGTTCAGCACCTACGCCCGCCGCCGGCTGCCCCAGCTCACCCGGCCGCCGGTCGATGCGATCCGGAACATCTCCCCCTGCATCGTGATCGACCAGAAGCGCCTGGGAAGAAGCAGCCGCAGCACCGTCGGCACGGTCACCGAGATTTACACCTACCTGCGGATGCTCTTCTCGCGCTGCGGCCGGCCGTTCACCGGCTGGTCGCACCGCTTCTCGTTCAACCATCCCGACGGCATGTGTCCCGCCTGCAAGGGCCTCGGCAAGCGCATCACGGTCGACGTCGACAAGCTGCTCGACCTCGACCGGAGCATCGAGGAGGGCGCCATCCGCCATCCTGCCTACGATATCGGGAAGTGGTACTGGCGCGAGATCGTCCAGACCGGGGTCGTCCCGCCCCGCAAGCCGTTGCGCCGCTTCACGACGGCTGAGCGGGAGCGCTTGCTGTGGTCGGACGACGTGCGCATCGAGAAGGTCCACCAGGGCGCGACGTACGAGCGGACCTTCGAAGGCGTCGCGCGCAAGCTCGAGCGGCTGCACGTCGACAAGGACGAGGACCGGATCCCGCGCGCCGGCAAGGAGGCGTATCGGCGGCTGTTCACCGAGCGGGCGTGCCCCGATTGCGGCGGGGTTCGGCTCAACGCCGCGGCGCGCGCGGTGGAGCTCGCGGGCGGCTGGACCATTGGACGGCTCGTCGAGTGCGAGCTGACGGAGCTGGACCGCGTGCTCGAGGAGCTCCTCGTGCGCGACGACTACGAGCCGATCCGCGACGTCGTCGCGGCGCTGGTCACCCGGATGCGCGGGACGCTCCGGCACCTGATCGACATCGGCGTCGGCTACCTGTCGCTCAACCGGGGGGTGCCGACGCTGTCCGGCGGCGAGAGCCAGCGGGTAAAGATGGCCCGGCAGCTCGACTGCGACCTCGTCGATCTCGTCTACATCCTGGACGAGCCGACCGTGGGGCTCCATCCACGGGACATCGATCACCTCATCGCCATGCTCGGCCGCCTGCGCGACCACGGCAACTCCGTGCTCGTCGTCGAGCACGACCCGGCGGTCATCCGCGCGGCGGACTGGATCGTCGACATCGGCCCCGGCGCCGGCTACGGCGGCGGCGAGGTGGTCTTCTCCGGACGTCTCGACGACCTGCTGCGCGCCGACACCGCGACATCGCGCGCCCTGAACGACCGGGTCGCCACGCCGGGCCGCAACCGCCGGACGTTCGACGACGCGTTCCGCATCGAGAACGCGACATCCAACAACCTGCGCAACCTCACCGTCCGGATACCGAAGGACGTGCTGACGTGCGTCACCGGCGTGGCCGGGTCGGGCAAGAGCTCGCTCGTGGCGGAGCTCGTCGACACCCTCCGGTACCGGCCGGCCGGGGACGGGGGCGGCGAGGTGGTCGTCGTCGATCAACGCCCCGTCGGGCGTTCGTCCCGTTCCAATCCCGCCACCTACGTCGGCGTGTTCGACGCCATCCGGCGGGCTTTCGCCGCCGCCAACCGGGTGTCGCCGGCGCTCTTCAGCTTCAACGCCCAGGGTTCCTGCCCGGCATGCAAGGGCCGGGGCTTCCTGGCAGTCGAGCTGTCGTTCCTCGACGACGTGCATCTGGACTGCCAAGTCTGCGAGCGCAGGCGGTACCGGGACGACGTGCTGAAGCTGACCTGGCACGGCCGCTCCATCCACGACGTGCTGGAGATGACCGTCGCTGACGCCCTCGGCTTCTTCGCGTCGGTCGAGGATCCGCGGAAGCGAGGCGCCGGCATCGGGCGGGGCCTGCAGCTTCTGGTCGACGTGGGCGTCGGCTATCTGCGCCTCGGCCAGTCGCTGTCCACCCTCTCGGGCGGCGAAGCGCAGCGCCTCAAGCTCGCCGCCGAGCTGACCCGGACAGGCAACGTCTACGTGATGGACGAGCCGACCACCGGCCTCCACCCTGCCGACATCGACCGGCTGCTCGGCATCGTCGACCGGCTCGTCGCGGCCGGCAACACGGTGGTCGTCATCGAGCACAACCTCGACGTCATCGCCGCCGCCGACTGGATCGTCGACTTGGGACCGGAGGGCGGAAAGCACGGCGGCGCCATCGTCGCCGAGGGCACGCCCGAGACCATCGTCGCGCACCACGCGATCAGCCACACGGGGCGCTATCTGAAAGAACGGCTGGCCGAGCCAACACCGTCGGCGCGATTCGCGTTGCCCCCCGTGGGCGGGGCCAGCGCCGCTTGTCCTCCGGACCGCAGCGGGCCTCCATGAAGTGCGCGGGTCCGGCACAGGACGGCTGGCCGGTCACCGAACATATGCGGGCAACCGACTTTGGCGTCCCCTGCCTGCGTCGGACAACCGGATCTTCCGTCAACTTCCGACCCGGCGCCCCGGTGAAGTTTTCCAGCCGGCACCGGCGTCTTCATGAGAGTCGCCACAAGGGGGCGGGGCGGCGGACACTCTCGACCGCATCCAAATCAGCCGTCTGCCCACCTCCCCGTGTCCAGCCTGATTTGGCGCTACCCTATATGTTCGTGGACGAGCTTCCATCGGTTGCAATGACGCAGCGGTTCCTTGCCTTGTGCGAGCACCACGGCTCGCAGCATCTCGCAGTCAAGCTGGTCGCCGTGGGGCGGAGCACCGGCGTTCAGGGTTTGCCACAAAGCGACGACTGGACGGCGTGGAACGCCCGCGAGATGCGGGCTGCGGTCGAGTACCTGGAGCGGCAGCGCGTCCGATAGGCGGCCAATACATTGAGTTCTGCCGCCTCGACCAGTTGCTTCAGCTCCTCGACACGACGTCGCCGGCAGGCGATCCTCGGCACGAAGCCTCCCTGCGCCACCTCGCCCGCCAGGCACTGGACGGCCGCTCGCGAGGCGGATCGGTGCCGAAGGGACGTCTGAGATGGCCTCTCCTCCATTTCTTTTCGGCCCGACCTGCTCCGGGCAGGCCATTGGCACGGACGCGGACGCCGACGTGGACCGCGGCGGCAGCCGACAACCAGGCGGTTGACACCGGCGAGGCCGTGGGAATTTGGCGGCGGTGTCGACGCGGTTGCGCGGCACTTCCCTCCCCCGGGGTCGTCACGCCTCCGTCGGTACCCCAGCTTCTGCAGTCCTCGAAGCGGCCGCTCGTGGGCGTGGCCTGCTCGGCGGCTGCCGCTCACTCCCCACACCGAGATCTTGTCGGTGAGCTGGTAGCCCACCCACGAGTCGGACCAGGTGATCGACGTGGTCATCTTCCCGTCGCTCGGACCCGCGACCCGGCCGAGCGGTTTCTCGATCACCGTCCTGCAGAAGGCCTCGTCGAAGCGGCACGCGATTCCGGGCTGCGAGAAGATCTGGATCTCGAGGCCAAGCTGCTTCCTCGACGACGGTGAAGGACTCGCCACCGGCGGCGAGACCTACCTCGGCACGAACGGCTGGATCTACTGCGCTTCCATCGAGGCGGAAACGGCCGAAGAACGCGCCGCGTGGCGCAGGGCGATACCGGCCGGCCGTAGCGCCGTCTTTCCCCATCCGCTGGCCGCGGGCGTTCGCGCGGGCGCTCGGCGCGATGGGCCCCGAGCAGGCTGGTCCGTGAAACCGGATCGTGTTGCTGCGCAACACGGTCGAGGGTCGGACGCTCAGCACGGCCCACAAGAGCCAGACGGTCTACCGCGGCGGTCGTCTCCGGCGACGAACCGGTGGTCCGGCGGCTGGAGGTCGCGTCCTCGGACTTGGGGCTTCTGTTGCTGCTGACGTTCGTCAAGGACGCCGCGGACCGCAGACAGCGCGAGTACCGGTCGCCGTGTGGGCGGAGGATCCGGCGGAAGACGTGCTGGATCTCGATGTCTCGCTGACGCCGGCCGACGCCATGTCGAAGCCGCGGCCGAAACCGGAGAGCAGCGCCTTCATGCGGACCGGGGCGGGCGGAAAGCAACGGCCGGTCGTCCTCGGAGAAGGCCAGTCAGTCGACGCTGCAGAGAACGATTGCGACCAAGCTGTTCGACGTGATGGGCCCCGAGTCGCTCGGGCACTTGGTCCGACGACGAACTGGCCGGCAACGTTGCCGACTCCCACTTCGAATTCGAAGAACTCGGCGTCCTCAACGAGGTGAACCGCCCCCGTCCGGCCGCACCGCCCCATCAGCGCCGCCCTCACTCCGCACAAGCACCGCGCGCTGGAGCAGCCCTGCCCTCCGACGCACCCCCGCTTCCCGACCGCAGCCGCCCGAGCGCCGATCCGTGGTATATTCTCTTGACCACGCCCCCATTCGATAATCCCCCAGACCGACCCCGCCTATGGCATTTGCAGATTCCGGCAAGCGCCGTCGCCTCGCCCGGTTGTTCCGTCACAACGACGGCCGCGCCGTTATTTTGCCGATTGACGATGGGCTTATCTCCGGTCCGCACGGCTCGCTCTCCGACCCCTCGGCGTTCTTCCGCACCATTGCGCCACATCAGCCGGACGGCGTATTGCTGTTCGCTGGTGTGCTAACCCGCCACTGGCCGGCGCTCGGGACCGTCGCAGCGATCGTGAACATGACCGCGAGCACGACACATGTCACCCACACCCGTAAAGTTTTTTGCACTGATGTAGAAGGCGCCGTCGCCGCCGGCGCAGATCTCGTGGCCGTTCACGTTAACGTCACAAGCCGTTACGAAGGCCACATGTTCAAGACCCTCAGCACTGTCGTTCGACAGGCAGAAGCCCTTGGCGTACCCGTGTTTGCGATCATGTACCCACGCCGCGAAGCCGACGCAGGTGATGACAACTATGAGGACATGCAAGAGACCGCCCCCGACCGCTACTCGCAACTCGTCACCCACGCCGCCCGCATCGGGGTAGAGTTGGGCGCGGACGTCATCAAGGCCCCATATACGGGCTCGCCAGACACATTCGCACGGGTCGTCGACGCCACACGCCCTGTACCAGTGGTCATTGCCGGCGGACCATTCTGTCCCGAGTCGGCCGTTTTGGCGGCCGCCCGCGGAGCTGTCGCCGCCGGAGCTAACGGCGTCAGTTTCGGCCGCAATGTGTTCAATCGCGATGATCCCGCACGGATGCTGCAACTACTTCACTCGGTCGTCCACGAGACAGCGATGCAGCCAACCCCCACCACGCTTCTCGGCGTGCCACGCCCCGCGCTCACTGCGCCCAATCGCTGACATGGATGCTTGGGACCGCATGGACTCTTGGGAGTTGGTGCTGCCTCCGTCGCGCCCCTCTCACCGGCACCTCGATTGGTTTCGCCAGCATCTGCGCACGTTACGACCGGACGATCCTGTTGCGCTTCTCGGCAGCACTCCAGAGTTGCGGGACCTGCTCGCAAGCCTTCGTTTCCGCCATATTCACGTGCTTGAGCGCAATCTCAACTTCCTTGCCGCAATGAATCGTTTACGAACGCGGCACGCCACTGAAACTCTGCTGCATGGCGATTGGATGCAGACGCTACCGACCTGCGCACACAAATTTGCGGCAGTACTTTCCGACCTCACGAGCGGCAACGTCCCCTACGCGCAGCGTCGTCAGTTCTACTCTCTCGTTGCGGACGCACTTCGGCCTGGTGGTATGTTTTGCGATAAGCTGCTTAGCCACCCGATTCCCCATGAGAGCCTCGCACAACTACTTGCGAGGTACGAAGACGCACCCTTGAACCTTGATACACTAAACCGATTTAACTGCGAAGTCTTTTTTTGCAGCGACCTTCTTACCGTGTTCGGACGTGTGGACACGACGCGTTTCCATGCCCACCTGCGCACACTGCGCCCTGGACCCACGGTAACCGCGCTTTTGGACCGGCTACCGCTCATTACACCACTAGCCCGGAAGATTCGCGGCGGGTGTGATTTTCGGTACAGACACAAGAGCCTCCGCGTGGTACAAGTGTAGTGGCAACAAGCACTTACACCACCACGGAGGCCCCTGCGTGACGACCGACACTGTATCACAGACTGTTCTGTTCCCGGATCTGTTCGACAAGCCGCTGTTCGCCCAGTTCAACCAGGAGCAGGCCAGCTCCGACGGCGGGGCGGTTCTGCTGAAGGCCGCCGAGCGCGTCTACGGTCTGGTCAAGGCGTTCGCCGGGTGCCTGTTCGACAAGCGGGCGCCGGACAAGACCCGTCACACGCTCGCGGACCTGGTCGGCCAGCGCATCTTCGGCATCGCCTGCGGCCATCCCGACTGCAACGACGGCGACCACCTCGCCGACGACCCGGTGCACAAGCTGTTGCTCGACAGAGACCCGGTTTCGGGTGAGCGCCTGGCATCGCAGCCGACCCTGTCGCGGTTCGAGAACGCGTTCAACCGCTGCGCGCTCTACCGCATGGCGGACGAGTTGGCGACGCGGGTCATCGAGCGCCATCGCCGCCGTCTGGACGGGCAGGCGCGGTGCATCACCATCGACCTGGACCCGACGGACGACCCGACGCACGGGGCGCAGCAGTACACCCTGTTCAACGGGTACTACGACAACTGGTGCTACCTGCCGCTGCTGGCCTTCCTGCGCTTCGACCGCGAATCCGAGCAATATCTGTGCGCGGCGCTGCTGCGGCACGGCAAGGCGGTCGCCTCCGACGGAACGGTCGGGCTGTTGTCGCGTTTGCTGCCGCTGGTGCGCCGGGCGTTTCCGCGGGCACGCATTCTCGTTCGGCTCGACGGGGGCTTTGCCAGCCCGGCGGTCTTCGACTTCCTGGAGGCGCAGCCGCGGCTCGATTACGTGGTCGCGATGGCGAAGAACGCGGTCCTGCTGCGACACGCCGAGCCGGCCATGCTGGTGGCGCGGGCGCGCACTTGGCGCAGCGACCAGACCGAGCACGTCTACACCGAGACCGACGAGTATCGGGCCGGCAAATGGAGTCACGCGCGCCGCGTCGTGATCAAGGCCGAGGTCGTTCGCCTCGGGGACCGCGAGCCGCGGGACAACCCGCGCTTCGTGGTGACGAACCTGCGGCAGACGCCGCGCTTCATCTACGAGAAGGTCTACTGCGCGCGCGGCGACGTCGAGAACCGGATCAAGGAGCTGAAGGCCCTGCAGATCGACCGCACGAGTTGCCAGAAGTTCTCACCGAACCAGTTGCGCGTCCTGCTGACGGCCGCCGCCTACGTGCTGATGCAGGAGTTGCGGTTGCGCGCCGCCGACACCGCGTGTGCCCGCGCACAGGTGCCTTGGCTGCGCGACCGGCTGCTGAAGCTCGGCGTCCAGGTGGTGCGCTCGGTGCGTCGCATCGTCCTGCGCCTGCCGCGCGCGACACCGGACTTGGTGGCGTGGCGACAGATCGCGTTCGCGCTCGGGGCGCGCACCGGATAGCGTTCTGTCGCACGTCATATCGCTGCCGGCCGGTCGGCTGCCAAGCGCCCGCAACGGGGACGTGTGTGCAGCTATCGTCTTCGGCACCCGTCATCACGTCCATGGGGCGCTCAACCACGCCGCCACGCGTGGTTGAGGACGTTCCGGGGGCCACCCGCCGGTCACTACCCGCCGTCGGTGACCGAATCCGGTCTCGTCACCGCCTCCCGGAGGCCGAGTCCGGGACGTCGTGCATGATGCGGGCTAGGGATGACTTGGGACTACGGTTGGCCCTGGCACCGCATTCAAGAGGACTTCGATTCCCGGCTTCACTGTTCGGATGACGTACTGGAGGCTGGCGATAGCCCGTACTCCGGTCGTCTGCGCTGTCTGCGCTGGGACAAGGCGGGGTGCGCCGCATGACCACTTTGCCTTTTTGGCAGCGCTGGGGCGTACAGGCACTGGCGTCTCTGGTGATCGGCATCGCCGTCGCGGGGCTCACGTACGTTCTTGACCTGACGCCCGCGTTGACGAACAGCCTCACGGTTGCTGTCGGCAGTTGGGTGATAGCCATGGTTTTCTCCATCGCCTACTCACTCCACGCGGCCCGCGTTGAATGGCGGGCCGCCATGGCTGTTCGGGAGGCACTCGACGCGGGCGAGAGTCTACTGCTAGAGTTCCAGTCGCGACTCCGGGAGATCGCGTCGCGACCACTGAACGGACGGCCTAACCACGTATTCATAGACTACTGTCACAGAAGTCTCAAAGACGCTCTCGCCGTTGCGACACAGGCGGCTCAGAGCGGAGAACTCGCGGTGCGAGATCATCATTTCGACACTGTCGACAAAGTGATGGCCGCATTTGACGGTTGCCAAGACCGTACCTTTCGCTGTGTGTGGTTGATCGACGACGGCGAGCTCTTTGACGACTCCTGGCGCCGTTACATGACGCACCTAGTGGAACTTGGTGGTAAGCCCGGGCGCACGCAACGGATTCAGGTGCGTATTCTGTTCGTCGTGCGTGACTTGGCTGATGACGTCATACTGCGGCGGCCGGCGGTGGCTATCGTTTTTGGATTCGTCGCCACCGCGAAGGGATTCGCGTGTCGTGTAGTGGCCCACGACTGCTACGAGGCGCACCGGCGGGATGCAGGCTTATCCAATGAGTGCCTTGACTTCGGCGTCTACGGTGACCATTTGCTATTTTGCACAACACAGTACGAACCGACGAACGAAGGAACCTTCAGTGTCGACCCGACTGCGATTCAGAGGTATCGTAGGATGCACGATCTGGTCATGGATGCGCCGCAGGCACGGGACCTGCCTGCTAACCTGCCGGAGAACGTGTCTTTGGAGGCGTTCCTGAACTGCGATGTGCAGGAGGCGCAACGGCAGGAGGCGCGACCGCATCTGGCGGCGGAGTAGTGGAGTGAAGCAGTGACGAAAGCAGGAACGCCCGGCGCCCCTGGAAACGGCCGCGTGGGCGCCGGGCCACGGGCGCACGGCGAGTTGCTGTCGCTGGTAAACCGTGCGGGGCTTGTGTTGGACGGGTTGGTCTTTAGTCCACCACGAGCGCGTCTGGCAATAGTACATGTGCATGGCAGCCTCGGCAACTTTTATCAGCAACCGTTCATTCGCGTGTTTGCCAATCACCTCATGCAGCATAGGATTGCGCTGTTGTCCTTCAATCTTACGGCCCACGACGGGATCAGCGAAGGCTATAACCCAGTTGGGGAAATGCGATACGTTGGAGGGTCCCTCTCCGTATTTGAGACCTGCCTGGATGATCTGGACGCGTTGGTAGGTTTGGCGCGAAGCCTCTGCCCCCAAGTAGTACTGCAGGGACACAGTTTAGGTTGCGACCGCGTATTGTTCTACACAAAGCAGCGCGAGGCCCACATGCCGCTCATTCTCTTGTCACCCTGTGACAGCCATCGTCTCCAGGAGCTTTGGCTAGACGGCGAGACCGTTCCGGAACAAGTGGCCCGGTTGAGGGCGGACTCTGATGGCGGCCGCGAAATGCAATTGGTACAGAGTTGCGAATACGGGGTAAGTGGCCCCGACGGCTGGACATACAATATTCCGATCACAAAGGCTGCGCTGTTATCCATAATTGCAGGACCTCCGTTCCAGACACTGCGAGTAGGTGGGGCGGCAGAGCTTGTGAGCAGGGCCCCGGCGTTCGTGTACGTCGGAGGTGACGACGCCATCAGGGGCGCTCCTCTTGTGGAGCTGGTGGGACATGTGCGGCGGTTAGTGCCGGCGGCGCGGGTGTTTAGGGTGGAGGACGGCGATCACAGCTTGGTCGGCTGCGAAGAGGCTGTGGCGAAAGCGATCTCCGCGTGGGCGTACGACGTGGGGTTGCTGAGCGGAGGCTGATCTGGTCAGCATGGCGTTCACGCTAGGGAATTGGGGAAGGGAGTAGCCACTACGGTGACTGAAGGACATGTGAGGACCGTTCTCATCACAGGCGCCACCGGCAGTGTGGGGCAGAGTCTGGTCGCGTCTTTTGCGGGACGTGGATATCGGGTCTTGTTCCTGTATCACCGCTCGGAGGGGATAGCGCGCGCCTTGAAGGACAAATTCGGGGCCACGCCTATGGGAGCAGATCTGTCGGTGCCGGTCGATTTGGCGAGCACGGATATTGATATTCTCATTAACTGCGCTGCGATCAACGAGACGAGCGACCTGGCCGGCGATGTGCGGTTGGCGGATTGGGAGCGCGCGATCGCAGTAAATCTTACGGCACCGTTTGTACTTATTCAGCAGTGCCTTCCTCACATGATGCGGCAGAACTGGGGGCGAATCGTAAACATATCGTCCATCTACGGGCTGCGAGCCGTGGAAACAAACCTTCCGTACACCGTGTCCAAGCATGGCCTGTCCGGGATAACCAAGACGGTCGCGCGCGAGTACGGAGCGTATGGAATCACGTGCAATGAGATCTGCCCGGGACCGATAAGGTCCTCGTTGTTGGAGCGTGTCTGTGCCGACAGAGCGACGGCTAGCGGCACGAGCCTCGAGGAATATATGCATGACGTAGAAGAGGAGTTGCCCACCCGCAAGTTGGTGGAACCATCAGCTGTCGCCCGGATGGCGCTGTTCCTGGCGTCGGAGGCCGACGAGTCGCTCAACGGTGCGTCAATCGTGATTGATGGAGGTATGATTGTTTAACTGTAGTGGCGTGGTCGGCGGAAGCGAGGCGCTATGGCGTTGACGCTGCGTCCCGATGCGTGTGGAGGGGTCACTGTAAGACCACTCGTACAGCGAATTTTGGACGACAACGCTCTGTGTACTATCGCGACGGTGAATGCAGATGGCACGGCGCATGTGAACACCGCTTTTTTTTGTGTGGATGGGGAGTGGCGCATGTTCTTTGTGTCGAGCAACGAGGCTAGGCATACGAAGAACATTGCATCCTGCGCGTCAATGGCGGTGGCTGTGTGCGACTCCACTCAAGACTGGGACGATTGGAAGACGGGTCTACAGCTTTTTGGGACCTGTCAGCCGGCTGTCGGCGGCGACCTCGGGTTGGGGATCCGGTTATACAAAGAGAGATTTCCAGCATTCGATAGGTGGTTGCAAACGGTTGGAGGGGCGGTTGGACGTGGGGACGTGCCTTCGCTCTTTGTTTTCGTCCCGGAGTCTCTCAAGTTGCTACACGAAGAGATCCTGGGTGAGGAGACGTTCGTGACTGTTACATTGTCGCGAGAGTGACTGTTGGTGTTGGAGTTACGGTTTGCGATGGTGTTGTGTGCTGGCTACATTCGCGGGGTGACTTTCAGTAGCTCGAAGCTGCGTTGCTGCACGGGTGTGGGCTTGGTGAGCATGGTGAAGGTGGGGTCGCCGTCGGCCGCCCGCAAGGTGTTGGCGGTCAGGGTGCTGAGGTCGGCGAGCAGGGTTCGGAAGCTGTGCACGGGTAGGTTGTCGTCGGTGCGCGTTCCGGCGGCCTTGGCGGGTGCCGCGGGCAAGCGCCTGGCCTTCTGCGCCACGGAGGCGCGCTGTCGTTCGGCGGCGGTCGGGTCGTGGTCGTCGAGCAGCAGCGGCTTGAGGGTCTGGCGCATGTGCCACTCGATGTAGTAGGGGAACATGCACAAGAGGACGTGTGCCCGCACCCGGTCGGCGCGGCGGTGGTGGATCGGCCGTACCTTCAGGTCGACGGTCTGGAGGGACCGAAGGGAGCGCTTGACCTTCGCCAGGTCCTTGTAGGCCCGCACGGTCTTTGCGGCATCGAAGTGTTCGCGCTCGACGTTGGAACGTCTCAGATCCTCGGCGGGCTCAAGCTGGACGAGATGCGCGGCATCGAAGTGTTCGCGCTCGACGTTGGAACGGACGATGTAGAGCCCGTCGAGTTGCTGCTCGTCAGCGATCCCGCCTTCCTCGCGCTGGGACGAGAAGGACTCGTCGGTGGTGGTGACGAAATCGCCCGCACCCTCCGGCTGCACCGTCTCGAGCTGTTCGGCCGCCATCGTCAGCGTCTCCGGCAGCGTCGCCGAATTGCCCGCCGACAGGTGCGTCCGGCCGTCGTTTCATCTTCGTTAGCTCAACGCCTCAGGACAGGGTAAAGGTGGAGTTCGGACCGAAAGCCACGCATGTTGTCCGCACGCCCGTAGTTCTTGGCGGAGGACATCGGCGAGGCCATGGTCGTACCCCATTCCGTACGCAATCGGCGCGCGGATTGCCCAGGACTATCCTGGACGACCTGTCCACCTGTCCCGTCCTCCTCCCCAAGACGTTCTTCGGCCTCTCAGGGCAACCACGCGTCCGCCAGCGGCCCTGCTGACCTCGTGGAACAGTCGGCTGCCAGCGAGATAACGGACAGCATTCCAGCGGCTACTATCGATGGTCCACGCGGGACGTAGACGCAGGTCAGGTCGAATCTGGCGGCGTTGCGCCTCGATGCCTCGCGAGTGCACCGCGGCGGCGGGCGGCCAGCGTAGCAAGCCTCGGCCGTACCCACCGCTCGTCGATGTCGACCGGATCGAACGGCTTCCCGTACCAGGTCACCACGTCGTTGTGCTCCTCGTGGAGCGGATCGAGCGCCGCCTCGAGGAACTGCATGAAGCCGGTAGCGCCGCCGACATCCTCCGGCGGGCAGCGACGCTCGCCATCGACGAACGCCGGGTACTCGACATCGGCCTCGCCATCGCCGAGCGATTCGATGAAGATGTCGTGCCTCCAGTCGTCGCCGAAGTCGTAGACGTAGACGAAGCGCTCGATGCCACGCTCGATGAGCGACTTCAGGCGGACGCCGGCGGCCTTGTATACGTGCCGGTCCCAGAAGTCGTCATCGGGCATGGGCTCGCCGTAGACGCGCTCGCCGATCACGAACTCGAACAGATGGGAATCGGTCCAACCGACTACGGCCTGGATGATGTCGTGCAGGGCCAGCAGCGTCGAGGAGAGCGGCACGTCGACCCGGCGCCACAGCCGGGGTTCGATCTCCCGCAATTCGATCCTGAGCCGTGCCACGGGTTCGATCATCACGAGATGCCGGTAGTGGTCCCGGATAGGCCTGCTGTTCAGGCGATACTCACTCACGCACGACGTTCGGTCGCGGCATCGGGTAGCTGCCGGGCCCAGACTGCCAAGCTCTCGGCGCCGACGCGAATAACGGGCGTCGTCGATCCGGTCGGGGCCAGCGGGCAATGGCCAGCGGCAAGGCCGGCGCCCCAGCGTTACTCCTGCGCCGCTCGCTCCTGCGCCTTGGCCTCTCGGCGCGATGCCCAGTACTTGCGCATCCGCTCGGCGACGGCCCTGCGCTGCTCCTCGCTCATCGTGCGCTTGCGCCTGCCGACCGCCTTGGCCGCCTTCTTCCTGCCGCGCCCGGCGGCCTGCGGCACGCTGCCCTCGATCGCCTCGATGGCGCGCTGTATGGCAACGAGCTGGCTCCGTAGCGAGCGCTCCTCGTTGCGCAGCGCGTCCAGGATTCCGCTCTTCGACATGGCCACCTGCTCCTGGGGATGCGTGCCGCTACTCCCGCCAGCCGACGCCGTCGGGTGCCGGGCGAACCGTCCGTGGGGCGGTTGGGGGCGATGCTCCTGGTCCGGCCGCCGCAGTCTGCTGAAGGTACTTGACCGCTGCACGCATTTCGGCCGCGTTCCACTCCGGCCACGCGTCTCGCTCGGGCAAGCCGTACACGGCGGCCCGCCGGCCGAGAACCACCGCCGCCACCGCCTTGATGCGAACCAAATCGGTCGCACAACGCCAGGAACCTTCCTGGTGGTTTCGACCCACGGCAGCGCGTCGTCCGGACCGGCATCGATGCCGCGGTCTTCTCTCTGCATCGACACCTCGGTGCCGAGCGCCGTGTCCCTGCTCCGCGCCTTCGGATCAATCCGCATTTCGGGCAGGCCGGTTCAGCGGACGAAGCTCCTGCCGGACCTCCCCGATCCGAGACTCGGATGCCTGTTCCGCCTCGAGACGGGCAATCCGCACGCGGAGCCTCGCGACCATCAATCGCCGAGCGCTCCGCTCCCGCGTCACATCGTCAGCCGCCGGCCGCGGGTTCCGGTGGCCCCACTGTTCCCATCCTGCACCCTTGCGCGCGAAGGGGGCGAGGAGCGCCGCACCGACCATCGTATCGCAGCGTGTCGAGAACAACGAGTTGCGCCCCGCCTGGTATGTCTACTTGCCCATCGATCCGCTCCAGATCATGCCACGTGCCGGTCAGACCGGCCGCCCGGGCGGGCATCGCGGGCACTGCGAGCAGGAGCAACGAACCGCCATCGACCAGCTTCGCGTGGCGCTGAGCCGCGCCACCGAGACGCTCGCCTTCGTCGGCGTGGCCGGCGACGAGGACGCGCACGCCCTGAGCGCTGACCTGTTCGAGGACGCCGCGCCGTACCACGCCGATGATCTGGTGGAGCACTTGGACGCCGTCGACCGGGACGATCGCTGGGGGCCGCGGGCCTGCGACCTCGCACTGAACCTCCTGCTCATCGCCGGATGGCAGGTCGTCGATCTCCTGCCGCGCTGCGATCGACTCGGTGGTTCGACGAATGCTACGGCCCCACCGAGCTGTGGCTGGCCACGAAGCGCCGGTCCGCCGAGTGCGTCGTGCCCACGCTCCTCGTTGCACTCGACCGGCGCGTGTTGCCGAGCACCACACCTAACGTCACGACCGGGAACCGACCGCCGTTCTGAAGTGCAACGGCAGACCGCACCCCGTACGAGAGGCCCGACGAGACTCGACACGGTCCCGGAAGCCGGGCTGGCGCCACGGCTCAGAGAGCCGCACCCACCGCGACGACGCCCAGCGAGACGCCGGGAGGCAGCGGAGGAAGACGCACGGGCGCTTGCCGCCCCCAGCCTTGACCCGGCCTCCGATCGGTCTGCGTGACGACGAGCCGTTCGGCCGGGTGCGCCAGCAACGAGAAGCCCTGGGCCGCGTCCTGCGCACCCTGGCGTCGAAGCCTCGCGGCCCGGTCGAGGAAGCGGACCGGCCGGAACTGGTGCGCGAGCGGGTCAGGTCGCTACGCGGCGAGGCACAGCGCCAGGGCGATGACCTGACGGTCATCGACTGCGACATCGTGCTCATGGACGCGACCGATTGCGCGGACCAGGTCCAAACGCGACCTTGTCCGTAATCCCGACAACCGACACCGCGTCGACCAGGGCTCCTGCCGCTGACAGAGCAGCGCGCGTACTACGGACGCACGCGACCGCGCTGCGGTTGTAGCCGCCCGAACCCACATACCGGGCTACGGCTGTCGCCCGGCTGCAGCGAGCGGCCGGCCATGCCACGGACACGACTACGGCACCCGCGGCCGGCGCCCGAGTCGGCGTACGCGCAAGGCCGCGGGCCCACCGGCCCGTCGTTTGCCTGCAGCACCTGAGGCACTCGGAACCGGACCACCGTGACCGCAGGCGCAATGCGGTCGGACCGCATTGCCGTCCGGGGTCCCGATTCCGGGTGTGCACGGCGCTCGTGTGCTGCCCCGCACTTCTTCTTCCGGCAACCCCTCACCAGCCCTGGGCGCAGTGCGCGGTGCGCAGGGCAGAAGGGAGCCTCAGATGGCAAGACGAACGAACGGTTACACCCTCTACCTCGACCGTGCCGGCCTGCTTACCTGCGAGCCGTTGACCGACGAGATCGGCGTCGCGGACACGTGGACGCAACTCCACTGGATGGCGAAGGCCGCCGCTTTCTTCGAGCGAGCCGGGCGGCTGTGGGCCCGCGACGAGGCGTGTGGGATCGTCCTGGGCATGGCCGACATGCGCCAGGAAACGCACCCGCACGTTTCCTGGCGCACGTTCAGCGACGAGGACCTGCACACGCTGCACGCTGCCGACGCCGTGCTGAAGAAGTACGGCTTCACGTCGGACCTCGGGACCTGCATCGCCGCCGCCGAGCAGGCCAACGCCGACGAAGCGCCCCCGTGCCCGATGTCCGATGACCTGGGCAAGGTCCCACGGCCGTGACGGGTCCACGACGGGACACGGCATTTTGCGAAGTGCAGCGGCGAACCTGTCCTCCCCCGCGCGTAGCCGACGCCTGTCCGACCTGCCACGGCGAGGATGCCCGGCATACCGGGGCGGTGTGCCCGGACTGCGATTCCTGAGCTTCGCCACCCTGCCCGCCGGCCTGCCGGTCGCGGCCTCAGTTGCTCGGTACGGGATACGGAAGGAAAACAGCCATGAACGGTCCCGAAACGGAAAACGTCCACCGTGTCCGTCCGCCCGTCCACGTGCCGGAGGACTGGTACGAAGCGTACCGGCTGCGTTACAGCGACGGGAAGCCGCACGTCACCTGCGGACACCGGCATCCCGACGTGCAACAGGCCGCCGCGTGCGCCCAGCAGGCGATGAAAAGAGAAGCGCTCGCCGACTTCGACACCGGCGGCCGTGGCCCCGCGTGGGGCGTCGCTCGCGTCACGCCTTCCGGCGACGGTGCGGGCGAGCCTGCTCACCTGTGGTTCCTGAACGAGTACGTCACCTACCGCTCCTATGGTGGTCCCGAGGAGGGTGGCTGGCACTACGCCAGCGGCACGTTCGTCGCGTCTCACGGCGAGTTCGCGACTCGCGGGGAAGCAGCACGGATGCTCCGCTCCGAATGGGCGCGGGAGTACCTCGCCGCCAAGCGCGCGGGGCTGCATCCGCCCGGCAGCGTGCTGTCCACGGGCTGGCCCGACCTGCGGGTCGAGCGGATCACGGGGCATGACTTCCCTCCGGTCCGCCCCTGGTACTGCTGAGCGTTCCCGTTGGATTCGTATAGGAGGAGAAGTGCGCACCTTCAAGCAGCCGTACGACGCGTGGGGCAAGTGCCAGCGGTGCGGGGCCTCGGTCCCGCCCGCCGGCGCGCGCATCGGGTTCTTCGGAAAGCAGGACATCTACCCGCGATGGTGTCGCAAGTGCGTCGTCGAGCACGGCGACGAGACGTTGTTGGCGGCTTGGGACGAGGCCGTCAACGCCGAGGCGGCTCGACGCGCCGCGTATTCGAAGCAGGAACGACGATGACGCCACCGGAGACGGAGTCCTGCCGGGTTCTGGACCCGGCGGATGAGGACGAGCTGCCCGACGAGGCGTGGGCCGCCAACCCGTTCTGCTGGAGCTGATCAACCCGATGCACGCGGAGGAGGAGGGCGGCCTGTTCACGGGAGAGCCCTTTCTCGAGGCGTACCCGGCCTGCCGGCGCGGGAACACCCGCCGCGCGGAGGACTGTGCGGCCAGGACCAGATGCCGTGCGGCAATCCCTTCTGCAGGGGTTGCCGCTTGCGAGGAGGCAGAGCGAATGCGGATTCGGACGATGCACATCCAGGGGTTCGACGACTCGGGACCCGTCTGCGGCGCCACCGGGCGCGTGTGGACGGACACGGACTGGAGCGCGGCGGACAGCGACCCGGGCTTCAAGCGCTGCGAGCGCTGCGAGAAGAAACTGGGCCCGGGCGGTCTCGAACGGCTCACGCAGGCCCGCGAGGAACTCGCCAGGCTCCACGCCGCGCGCAAGGCCGGAGAGGCCGACGGCCGCGAGAAGACGCCGAGCAGGGTCAGCGTCTACCCGGCCGGCGGCCTCGAGGCGCAAAGCTACGCGCGGGGTTACGACGCCGGTGCGCTCGAGCGGCTGCCGCCGAAGGCGGCCATCCGGGCCACCTCGCCCGGGTTGGCCGAGTTCCTCACGACGCTGGAGGCGGCCAAGGGCCGCGCCCACGACTACAGCGATGAGGACCGGGCCATCGTCACCCGCGCGATCAACCGCGCCAACCGGAGCCTCGCCAACCGCCCGGCCCCGTGCGGGCGCACCTCTGGCCCGACCACCGAGCGGCGCGGCCTCGGCGGCCCCGTCACCCGGTAATTCACGGCCACCTGCACGCTGCCGGCGGGCCACGCCGGCTCTCACGAGAACGAGAACGAACGGACCTCCATCGGCCGGCCGTTCGCCTGGGGAGATCCGTTCCGGAAGCCGGGCGCGCCGGACTGACGACGGTGCCCGCAAGGCAGGACACGAGATGCGGTTTCGCATAGTGGCGGTCGATCGGGACACCTTCAACGTGTGGGTCGAGGGCCGGAGCGCCGCCGTCGCGGACGGCCGCGTGCAGCGCAACGAGCGGTGGCCCGGATTACTGGGACGCGCTCGTCAACGGCGGCGGCGGGCCCCGCGGTGATCAAGACCGGCAAGTCCCGCGGCGGCTGCCTGATGGCCGTGCTCGAGCGTTTCACGGGCGCGTAGGAGCCCGGCGGGGAGAAGAAGCATGCAGACCAAGGGAAGGGCGGCCGTCCGGACGGCCGTCTTGCGCGGACTCGACGCCGTGCCCACGACGATCGAAGCTCGCGTCGACGAGGTACCGGGCACGGGCGTCCAAGTCGAGGGCGAACCGGTGGCGACCGCCCTGGAAACGGCTAGGCGCGTGGAGCGGGCCATTGAAGCCTGGGGCTGGGACCGGCGACGCCTACGTGCCGTCGTCAGGACGCGCCCGGCGGTACGGACGGACACGCGGCTCCACGATCTGCCGATTGCATTGGCGATCCTGGCAGCCGCGGGCGAGCTCGACGCCGATGCCGTCGAAGGGCTGGCGGTGGTAGGTGCGCTCGATTGGGGCCCGGCCGTCGAACCGGTCGCGGGTACCCTGGCGGTCGCGGAGCTGTGCCGCAAGCACGGCTGGCCGCTGGTCGCCCCCGCCGCCAACCGGCGGGAGGCAGCCGCCCCGGGCGGCGTCCGGTACCTGCCGGCCCACGAACTGGGACAGGTTCTCGACGCCCTTCGGAACGGCCTGGCCCCGGAAGCCGCAGGCCCCATCGAGCCCGCCGAACTCGAACGGGGACGTGACCTGGCGCAGATCACCGGACGTGAAACGGCGAAGCGCGCCCTCGAAATCGCGGCCGCCGGCGGGCATCCGCTGCTTCTTGCAGGCCCCCCTGCGGCCCCGACGACGGGACTCGCCCTGCGGTTGACCGGCATCCTGCCGGAGATGACCAGGGACGAAAGGCTGGCAGCGACGAAGATCCACTCGATAGCCGGAGTGCTACCGCCGTGGGCGGGTGTCCTGGCCGCGCGGCCGCTGTCGGCGCCGCACTTCAGCGCGTCGACCGCGGCGCTGCTCGGACGCATGGACAGAACCACGGAGGGATTGTCCACCGAGCGCGCCCGGCCGGGCGCGGCGACTCTGGCGCACTGCGGGGTCCTCTGCCTGGACGACATCGACGACTTCTGTGCGAACGACGTGGAACAGCTCGCCCGGACCGCCGAGATGAAGCGGACCGACGACAGGCATGGCGCCATGCCGGCGGACTTCCTGTTGGTGGCCACCCTCACGGTCCCGCCCGACCCGCAAAGCCGCAACGCTGGCGCGACCGGCCTTGACGCAGAACTGCACGCACGACTCGATCGCCTCCCGGTGTTCCGGACGTTCCAGATCGCGGCCAGGGTCGAAGGTACGACCCTGTGGGCGGCGCACAACCGCGTGGCAGGGGAGACGTCGGCTGCGGTCGCCGCACGCGTCCGGCGCGCGCGCGACGCTCAGGCCGAACGCTATGGCGCCCGCGGCGCGCTGAACGGCAACGTACCGCCCCGCGTGCTGGCAGAACTGGCGGAGCTGAGCCGGAGCGCCGAAGCGGCGGCGGCACGCACAGGCGACCGCTCCGGCAGCGAGCAGCAGACGCGCGTGATCCGCCTCGCGCGCACCATCGCGGATCTGGCCGGCCGTGCCGAGGTCAGTCCGCCGGCCGTACAGGAAGCGGCGGCGCAGTGCGCGTTGCTGAGCAACGCAAACTGACCACCCGGCCGCGCGAAGGTTACGAGCGGTGGGGCGGCCGGGGACGCGTCGCCGCCGTTGACCTCTTCCACGTACCTGCCGTTCGACCGCCGCGCACGAACACGAGCGCGAGAGAATCCCCATGAACAGGAGAGGGCCGGACACCCGGGTACGCGTCCACAGTGTCCGGCACGACCCGAGGACAGGACGCACGCGGGTGCGGGTGTACCTCTGCGCCGAGGCCATCGCCGGGCGGGACGCGTGGGAGGACGAGACCTGCACGCGCTACGCGGTCGACCACACGGTTGCCTACGAGTGCGGACCGGGCCGCACGCCCGTCGCAGCCATTCACCCGACGACGGGGGACCGGGTGCCCGTAGACGAGAACTTGAACGCGGCGGCGAACGCCACGACGCCACTCAGTGCCACGGGATACGAGCTGCCACGCATCGTGCGTCGGGCTTGGGACCGAAAGACCGGATCCGCCGTCGCGCAACGCCCCGGCGCAAGGACGATCTCGTCGCTGGGACACGGCCGCCGCCGGCCTCGGCGCTGAGCCCGGTCAACCGACCACCGGCCAATAGACTGTCCCGAAACGCCCCGCCGCGATCCGGCACGAAGGCTCTGGCGAGGCCGCAAGACCGCCGACGCCTACAGGAGGTAGAACAGTGAGCAGCGATACCCCATCTCCCGGCTCGATACCGCGCAACTGCGACGCCACCTACCGCGGCAACCTCGGGAACAAGCCGGAACGCAGGCAGACGCGATCAGGCGGCGAGATCGTCCGCGCCCGCTTGGCCGTGAACATGGCCGCCTCGTCGATTCCCGCCGAAGAGCGCGACCGATTCACCGAATGGCTCACCGTGGTCTGTTTCGCGCCCGCGCAGATGGACCGCCTCGAACGGTGCGAGAAGGGCGAGCTCATCACGGTCAACGGACCCGTGACCTGGCGCGAGTACACGCCCGACGAAGGGGAACCACGCATCGAGCACACCATCGTCGGCGAGTACGTTCGGAGCGCATCCGCCTCGATGCCGCCCGACGCCGGCCCTCCGCACGCCCACGACAGGAACCTGCCCGTGTGACAAATCCCGACCGCGAGACGGCGGCGGCTCGTTCCGGGCCGCCGCCGAAGCAGCGTCCCGCATCCGCATGCGGAGCGCAATCACCAGAAACCGCCCCGAGCAACGGACCGGGTCCTCAGCCCGCGTATCGAGCACCCGAAGAGATTACTCCCATCCGGTTAGTTGATCTGCGTTCACGCCAACCGTACGGTTGCTGCTCTCGAACGCCTAGGCCTCCGGGGACGGCGACACGGCGTGCGATTGCCAGAGATGACGCTCGAATCGGGCCGTGAGAGGGTCGCACCGGACCCACGATCGGCTTCGGGTCCGGCGGGAGCCGCGCTCGCGTTGAACGCCTCGGACCTGCGGCAGGTGCGTCCGCCAGGTTCGACAGTTCGTTCAGCCCGGTCGGCCGCAGCGGCTACGGCGCTTTCGGCACGGCCGGCATCGAGGTGTCGCCGACCCATTCGAGCGTCGAGATGAACAGGTTGGGCCCACGGACCCGGCAGGTGACGATGGCGGCGGAGTTCCGCCGCCCGACGTCGGCAAGCATCCGGCGAGCCTGCTCGCGCGTGACGCGTCGTGGAACCAGCGCGTCCGGATCGACGACGTACACGCGCTGAGAAGGCCGCAGGGCCTCCAGGGCGCGCGAGACACTGGTCAACCCGCTCGCGTCGACTCTACCCGGGGCGGAAGGTTCTGCCATCGATTGTCGCCATCGCCTACGCAGGCAAGCATACCGGGCGGAACCGACGACCCGGCGGGCGAAGGAAGCCGGCATGTGCGCCCGCGTCGGCGCGCCACGAGTAGAGCCGACCAGTTGCGCGTCATGACAAGCCCTGGAACAGATTCATGGCCGTCGTGTCGCGGACGACGGGAGGCGACACGCGCTCGGCAGCCGGGCTCGGACAGCGCTCGTGGGTGCCATGGAGACAGGCCTGATCCGCGGCGAACGTTGAACCGGAAACCCTATCGACTCGGACAATCGGCCAGCGGGCGCGACGTCTCGCTGATGAAACACACGGTCCGGGTCAGCGCCATGCCCGGATCGTCGACCGCGGCCGCATGCCGGGCGTCCTCGAAGTCGACCTCGCCGTGCCAGACGAGCGTGCACCCGCCGACACCGGGGGCGCGCATCGCCCCGAGGTACCGAACCGGACCGGAGAAGTCGACGTCTTCCTCGTCAGGAAGCACGGTCGTCGACGGCGGCGTGTATGCGGCCGTGCCGGGGGCGACGCCCGTGTAGTGCTCGCGGAACCGAAGCCCCGCGCTCCCGTGGGCTGGCGCGCCGGCGAGCCGGTAGTCGACCTCGGGCACGCCCGTCTCGAGCGCCGCCGTGAACCCCAGGTTGACGTCCATCGGTCCCGGCGTGGCCTCGTAGTCGGCAGCGCGGCGACTCGGGTCCGTACTCCAGGTGATCAGGTTGCCGTCCGGATCGAGGTCGCCGCTCGTGGTCCGGTGGTACGTCGCATCCTGCATGCCGATCTCGGCCTGCTGAACCGCCATGTTCGGGTTGCGCCAGTCCCAGTCCTCCTGGGCGCCCCCGATGTAGCGCCCGTCCGGAGCGGAGCGCTCCGGCCGCATCGACGCTACCTCGCGCGTCGAGTCCCAGACGGTCGCCGCCCCGGCGTTCCACGGATGCGGCGAGTCGCTGAGGTTGCCGGCATCGCCGAGCCCCTCGTAGAGCATCGCGCCGGCATCCGGACGCAAGGCGCGGACGCGCTGCGCATAGAAGCGCTCGTAGGGCGCCCCGCACGCCAGTGACCGGACCGCCCCGGCACCGGCCACGCCGTGCGTCCAGGACCACTCGTGGATGCCGGCCGGATACCGCCCGCCGAGGCCGCCGGCATGCGCCGCCCGCGCGCGCGGAGTGACCGAGGTGGTGAAGCCGCCGACCGCGCGCTCCGGGCGGTAGTAGCGGGGCAGTCCGGCCGCCTGCGCCGTGCGCGACCCGTCAGACTGCGGCGTGTCGAGCGGCCCGTGCGGGCCGCTGGCGAGAACCGGGCTGTGGCGCACGGTGGTCAGCGTGTGGGTACCCACGCTGCACGCCGAGGTGCCGAAGTTCAGCGTCCGCGCCGGACCGGCGACGGCGTACTGCGCCCCGCCGAGCGCGCTCTCGAGATCCGGCTGCGTGCCTTCCCGATAGGCCAGGATCGTTTCCCATCCCTGCCAGACGCCACCTCGGTACTCCATTTCCTCCCGCGCCGCGTCGATGCGCGCCTGGTATTCCGGTGTCATCGGCGTCGGCGCGTTCGCAACCAGTTCCTCCCAGCGGGCCCGCGCCGCCCAGTACCGCGCTTCCCAGTCGTCAGCCTTGGTGGCCGCCTTCCGCGGCAGCGCCTGGTCGACCAGGGCCACGTACCAGGTGCACTGGTAGATGGGCGTGTTCCACTGCGTCCAGAACGCGGCCCCCGCCGTCGGGAGGGGGACAGGGCCGTCGTATTCCCGCACCGTCGCGCCGCCTGCCGGGGCCATCCGGCGCTCGCGGATGCCCGCCTCCGGCACACGAACGCCGCCGGCTTCGATGCTGCCGACGCTGGCGTAGGACGGGAGCGACGGATCCCAGCTGGAAGAGGCGGCGCCGTTGATGTTCGTCGGTCCCCAGCCCCGCAACTGCTCGGGACCGCCGCGGGCGACCCCGTCGTAGATCCGCATGACGCGCCCGTCGAGCCGCCGCCCCTCGGCGTCCCGCGGCGTGAACGGATTGAAGTCCGCCCAATCGCCCGAGGCGTTGGCGTTGAGCCACGGAAGGTACCGCCCCGCGTAGGTCGACGCCTGGCTGCCGCCGGCGCCGTAGACCCCGGCCGCGGCGTTCCAGCCGGCCGGCACCGCCCGCGTGCCCTGCGACCAGTTCATCCCCTGCAACAGGATGTCCATCCGCCGGAACCAGGGGGACCGCTGGTAGTCGGGCGGGAAGATCAGCGCCGGGATCAGCAGGTCTGCGGGAATGATCCACCCGTCCCAGACGGGCTTGTAGCGCGCCGTCACGTAGGGATCGGCCAAGTCTCTCAGCAGCGGCTCGTAGCGCAGCTCCGTGTTGAGGCGAAGACGATGCAGCGAGCTCTGCGACAGGCAGCGCCGCGAATCGTCGACCGAGCCGTCCCGTGCGTCCTTGAAGTGCGACCGCCACGGGACCCCGGATCCGAACATGTCCGCGATGGCGCGCGCCGCGCACGCTCCCGGGTTGCCCACGAAGCCCTCCGGAAGCCCTGCGCTGCGGCCGTCGGCCGACGCTGCGACGTCGGCGCGGTCCCCGCGCGGGGCAAACCCGAACCCGCCCCACAGGGCCTCGGACCATCCGGCGGGCGTCGTCGTCGTGCGCCGGTAGGTGGTCCCCTGCCACCAGTCCAGCAGGTACTGCACGGTCTGCAGGCCGTAGGGGCCGTACTCCGGATCGGTGTGCGGCGAGTCGCCCGGACCGAAACCGGCATCGTTCGGCGGAGCGTCGCCGACCTGCCTCGTGTTCCAGATCCGATCCGGAAACGACGTGGCCCTCGAATAGTCATCCTCCCAGGAACGCATCACGGGAACGCTCCAGTGGTTGCCCGGGCGCTCGCCCTGGGGCTGGGCCCAGAAGAACGGACCCACGTAGTCTGGGTCCGGAGACCCGGGCTGGCCCCAGGCCGGCGAGGCCAGCACGACGACGACAGACGCCAGAAGAGACATGCGCATGGATTCCTCCAGAACTTCGCAGGGAAAGACGGCTACCGCTCGGGGCCTTCGCCGCGATCGCGCGCGGCATCGCGTCCTCGGTCCGCAGCCGCGCCGCCGCTGCGGTCCGGCGGCGGCTCGTACCGATCCGGCTTGCGGTCGAACTCCGGGTGCTCGAGCGTTCGCCTGACGATGTTGTCGGCGAGCTTCTCGGCCCGCGTCACGATGTCGCGGTAGAGCTTCGGGTTGGCGCGCATCTGGCGGACCCACTCGCGGCGCTCCTCCGGGGCGTCCGCCGCCGCCGGCGGCGCGTACGCCAAGTTGGCCCTCGAGGCGATCCGCTCGGCGGCAACCTGAACCAACAGGCGGCGCTCCCAGCCGTCTCCGGCCAGACGCTCGTCGATGCTCGCGCGGCGTTCGCCCTTGGCCAGTCCCCGATCCAGCCCGGCCTCGGCCACCGCCCGGACGGTGGCGCCCGCCCCCGCGGCCTTCGCCTGCGGGCTCGGGGCCGCCGGCTCGCCCGCACGCTCGATCAGCATCGAGTCCTTCTTGTACGAGTCGAGCGGACCCGCGCCGCGTGCATCGCTGAACCCGGCGCCGGCCCCGAGGGCGAGGTCCTCGGCATCGAAGACGGCGCGCCGGCCTGCCTTGTCCGAACCATTCCAGCGATCGGTGATCTGCCGCCCGGCGGGCAGGTCGAAGCGCTCGACCGGCAGCGAGCCGTCCCGGGCCCGGAGTTCGCTGACGTGATAGACCCTCTCGGCGACAACCTGGCGGACCGTCACCGGATCGGCCCCATCGTCGATGCGGCCCTGCGCGTCGAATGGCTGCACCTTTCGCGACACCGTGCGGGTAATCCAGAGCCCCTCGGCATCGGGCGGCACGCTGCACCCGGCACGCTCGGCGTAGCCTGCCGCGACGAACGCGGGGGAGTACTGCCGATGGTCTTCCTGCCACTGGCGCAGGCGCTGGCCGTCGATCCCCGTCTGCACGTGGTGACCCTGGTTGCCCTCGTCGTCGTAGCGGACCACGGCGGCCTCGACCGGGCCGGGGTGCTCGCGGAGCTGATCGATCGTCGAGCGCCCCGCCTCGAGCGCGGCCAGGGTGGCCTCGTCGACGCCCACCCGCTCGTAGGCGCCGCGGCTGTCCTTGCGCTGCTGTTCCTGATCGAGCAGCCGCTCGTGCGCGGTCGACGCGACCTTCGACGCCAGCTTGACGTCCTCGCCGTCGCCGAGCGCGGCGAGCTGCTCGGCGGCCCCCGGCCTGAAGTGAACGACGTAGTGGCCGTCGAGCCGGCGCTCCACGCTCTCGATGTAGGGATCGCCCTCCACCTTCCAGCGGTACGCGCCGTCGGGCTCCAGAGCCGGCCGATCCGGCCCCGGCGGTGTCTTCCGCAGCAGGCTCGGCGGAATCTCCATCCGCGACGGCAGCGCCTCATCATCGGCGCGGCGCGGTCTCCGGCCCGTGGCGCCGCGGTCGTCGTCGACCGCCTCCCCGTCGACGATCTCCTGGCTGTCCCCCGACCAGTCGCTGGTGTCGTACGAATTGGCGTTGTCGACAGGATCCGGCACGTTCCGCGCGTGTCGAAGCCGCTCGCCGACCTCCGGGTCGAGCGCCTCCGGGCGCTCCCCCTCGGCGAGGCCGCGCCGCTGCGCCTGCCACGCGGCGTAGACGTCGCCGACCTTGTCTCCGTACAGATGGTCGCGCCAATCCTCGGCGCGCTCGGCCGCGCGCGCGGTCGCGTCCATCACCCGGTTGACGAAGTCCCGCACCTCGCCGCGAAACCCGGGCGACCCGCCGGCGCTCAACATCCGCTCGCGCTGCGCGGGCGACCCGGCGTGGTAGGCGTCGACCAGGCGCTCGCGATCGCGCCCCACGAGTTGCTCGCAGAGCTTCCCGAGGTTGCCGGCTTCGGGCACGGGCCGCCCCGAGACCAGCGCCTCGACCGCCTTCGGACCGATGGCCGCGGCCACCAGGACCGGATCGATCCGCATCCTGATGAGCGTGGCCGCGCGGCGCGGGTTCGAGGCGACGCGCGCCAGGAACGACCGCATCGCCTCGGGTCCCTTGCGCATGCTCGCCGCGAGGCGGCGACGCATCCACGGCCTGCCGAGCGGAACGCGGACCAGCGAACGGCGCGCGAGCTGCTCGGCGCGCCCGACGCCGCCGCGGGCGACGAAACGGGTCCGGAGGCGGTCGAGGCCCTGGTGCCGCAGCCCGCGGCGCACGTTCCACCGCTCCGGCATCGCCGTGTCGACGAGCGATTCGGCCCGCGCTTTCTCGAGGTCGGGCAGCGCACTCCGGGCCTTCGCCATCACCCCCGTCGGAGACCATCCCGGCGGCGGTGTCATCAGCGGCCGGCGACCCTGCGACTGGTCCTGCGCGACGGTACACGCCGTGCCGTAGGTCGCCTCCATCGCCTGGAGGGCCTCGCCGAGGAACCCGCTGCGGTAGGGCTGGCGCTGCCTCGCCCACCGCGCCTCAAGACGGCGCGCGGCCGCCGGATCGGACCTGCACAGCTCCAGGTGATCCCGAGCGGTCTTCGCGGCCAGGCCTTCGAGCGTCGTAGCGAACTTGAGCTTCTCGCCCTCGGTGCCCCGCCCGGAGAGCCCGGCAAGATTGCGCATGGCGCGGTCGCCGGCCACGGCCGCCAGCACGAGCGGATCCGGGCGGTTCTCGAGAAGCGCCGCCACGCGGACGGGTCGCGCCAGCGCGAACCTGCCGAAGTCGTCGAGCGCACGGCGATCGCGCTGCGCCGCCAGCTGCATCCGCAAGTCCATCATCGCCGCCGAGGCGAGCGCGCGCTTGGTGCCGGCCAGGCGCACCGCCTGGTCCGCGAAGTCTGGACTGACGCGGGTCTCGACCATCGCTGCCCTGCCTCACCGCGCTCACGGAACGCGGCCAGAGAAAGGTAGCGACCGGCGGCTGGCGACGTGGGACGAAGTCGACGCTGCCGGTGCCGTGTGGACGATCTCTGCGGAGCGGATGAAGGCGAAGCGACAGCACCATGTTCCGCTCTGTGGGCAGGCGCTGGAGATCCTCGATGTGGCGCGGCAACTCGGCGACGGCCCGCGCCAGTTGGTGTTCCCCATGCGGAGCGGGAGGCCGATAGCGACGTCGACGCTGCCGAGAATGCTCCAGCACCACGAAATCGTCGCCGTGCCTCACGGTTTCCGGTCTTCGTTCCGGGACTGGGCCGCCAAGGAGACGGACCACCCGCGCGAGGTCATCGAGGCGGCGCTGGCTCACGTCGTCCAGAACAAGGTCGAGGCCGCCTACGCGCGCACGGCCGGGTCGTCCACGCTACGGGTGACGGATCGGTGCACGAGCGATGAGCGCGCGCAGCGCCAACCCACTGAATCGGGTGCGGCTGGTTCAAACCTCTTCGGAGATATCATGGGCCGGGAATCTCTAAACGGCGGGGTGTTGCGCTGGATTGTTCGGGATGACATCGGATGGCAGATACAAGCGCGCAATTGACGGTGGAGGATTGGGTAAGGCGAGAATGGATGCGAGCGCAGTACGGGCAACCGTGCTCCCGCGAGCGGGTTCGCTTGACCTCCGGCGGAGTCTTCGATTTCGACGCAGTCAGTGCCGATCACAGGATCGTCGCCGTCATATCGACGAGTGGCTATAAGACTGCCACCGGTAGGTCGGGCAGCGGCAAGATGCACAAGATCCGCTCCGACATCTACTTCCTGCTCCTCACAGAAGTCGAGCGGAAGCTGGTTCTCCTGACCGAGCAGGATATGTATGCCCAATGGGAGAAAGAGGTTGAGAAGGGCCGAGTTCCTGACTCTGTGGAATTCGTACGTGTTGAGATTCCGGAAGACCTCAACCGACAGCTGCGCGATTCGCGGCGGGCGGCGTCTCGGGAGGTGACGCCGGAAGGATGAGGTAGCTTAGCGGCTCGGACCATGGTCCCGCTCCGGCCCGCGGGGTCGGCCGGGCTGGCGCATCAGTTCCAGCGCCCGCGCAACGTCTCCGCGAGCGCCCCGTAGTCCGCGATCAAGCGCCTCACGACACCGCCGAAGTGCTCGACCTGCCGCTGCAAGGTCGCGATCTGCGCGGCGTGCTGCGTCCGCTCCCGCTCGTACTGCGCGGACAACTCCCGCAAGGCTCTCGTCAACTGCCGTTCTAACGCGGTCAGACGTCCTTCACTCGCTCGACAGCTTCAACGCAGATCGCCCGCCCACGGTCCAGAACGGACGGTCCGGCGTGCCGGCCGGCAGCACCACGAGCCGCGCCCCGTCGAGCTCCCGCAGCTCCCGGCCCCAGGTCGTCTCCCGATCTCGGTCAGCGTCTGGCGGGCCTGCTCGATGTCCACGTTCAACGCGGCCAACGTCTCGACGCTCCACTCGATGGCCGTCCACAGCAAGTGCATCGCCGCCAGCTCCGGCCGCTGAGAGGCTCAGGCCGATCGCCAGCGGCCGGACCCACGCGCGCAGGAGCATCCCGCGCATCCGCCCGCTCGCCGACGCCGTATCGGCTTCGATGGTACGCAGCGCGCTCCCGGCGACGGGCTCTCAAGCTCTCGCCAGGCACCTTCAACTCGCGCGTGGCGGTCGCCTCGATCTCCGACCGCTCGGTCTCGAGCCGGCGCTCGGGCGGGAGTGCGGCTGTTGCCGGCATCGGCATCCGACCGTGGGGAAGATGGGGCGCTGCCTGGAGGACCACCGGCGGCGGGAGTTCTCCGACCGGATTGTGGTCGCCATCGTCGCCGACGCTGCGTGGCTTCGACCGGGACCGTTACCTGAACGACGCCGAGCTGGAGGAGCTCTTCCCGGACGCCGGCTACGGGCTGCCGTAGCCGACGGCGGGACGGATGGGCAACCCCGTACACGCCCATGACGCCGTACGAGTTCAGCAGCATGTTGTGTCGGCTTCTACGCTCGAGTAGCTCAGCTCGTCGATGCGCACGCCGGCGTTGACGCCGCTACGGCTGCCGGGTACGGTTGATCGGCAGGCATCTCCGACCAGCGGGGCCTACGCGAGTTGCTGGCGCTGAAGCCGGTAGCCGGGGTGCGTACGGTGAAGCGGTACGAGGCCGGCGATGCCTTCGCGGGTCCCGTGAATTCCCGCGAGATGGGCTAGTCGAGGACGGAATTCTGGGCGGAGAGTCCGTCGAAGGGAAGTCACTTGACCCTCGAGAAGCTCCTACAGTGGTCGAACATAGCCTACATAGTGTCCGTGGCGATCGCCGCCGTCGCGACGTTGGCGATCTACCACTTGTCTGCGCGGGTTAACGCCGCCAAGGACCGCGAGTTGGAGACGTACCGGACCGAGTCCACCAAGCAGATTGCCGCGGCGCAAGCCGAAGCCGCCGAGGCCATGAGGATCGCGGAATCCGAGCGCCGTGCGCGAGCCGAGTTGGAGTCCCAAGTCGCCGCCGCCGAAGCCCGCGCCGCTGAGGCGAATGCCGTCGCCTCACAGGCACGGCTTGAGCTTGCGAAGCTCACCGAGCCGAGGACCATGGCGCCGGAGGATCAAGAGAAGATCATCGCCGCGCTGCAGGAGTTCGCCGGACAACATTTCGGCTTCTCTGTGTTTAGTGACCCGGAGGCGTTGGCACTGCTTCGAGCTCTTGACGTCTTGCTGAAGTCCGCCGGATGGCTGAGAGTGCCGGCGCAGATCGGCGATATCGTCGTCGAAGCCGCCGGGAACACGGCCGGAACGTCCCACGACTCCGGCGTGACGGCGTTCGTCGGACCTGATAACGACGCCGCGGGCGCTGCGCTACGGACCCTAAGCGAGGCACTCACGGCTGCGGGCATTCCCTGCCGACCGCTCCGGACAGAACAGCTACGACACAAGACCCCAAAGGCCATAATCATCAACGTCGGAAAAAAGCCGTAGCCACGTAAGACCGATATGTGCAGTACCGCGATGACTTGATCCGGTTCGAACCGTTCCAGAATTGAAACAGCATTTCTCCCCGCGAGCGGCGGCGCCCGGAATCGGCATCCAGCCGTCAGCCCTGGGCGAGTGCAGCGTGCCCCTCGGGCCGGAGCGTTCCGTTGCGGGCTTCCGCCTGCTCGCCCCAGTGAACGTTGTCGATCTCGATGAGCACGTTTCGGCAGAGATAGTCGCCCTGACGACAAGAACGGTATACCGGCCCACAGACCCGAAGCTGCTGCCGGCAGAGCGGTTAATCGACCGGCCCAGGCGAAACGCGAGAGCCATGCAGGACCGTTCGCGTCAGGGCTGGCTTCCCACGCCCTGCAGCACCAGCCAGAGAGTGACCGCGAGGAAGGCTCCGACAGCGGCGCCCAACAGGCCGCCAGCCAGAGCAGCGCCAACCGCCGTCCACTGAACCGTCGACCTCGCCGAGTCGACCACCTTCTTGAGCGCGTCGGCCTGATCCGTGAGACGGCCGAAGCCGGCCTTGAACCGCTCGATGTCCGACTTCAGCTGCGCGACGTCGGTCTCCTTGTCCGAGAGGAACGCCACGAACGCGTGCAGCTTCTTGTGCAGGCCCTCGGTCGCCGACTCGACCTTCGCGAGGTACTCGACGATCCTGGCCTGCATCCCGGCACCGAAGGCGTCGACGCGCTCGAGCACCAGCTTCTCGCTGCCCCGCAGCAGCTCGTCCATCCGGCTGACGTCGCCGAGCAGCGACTGCACGTCGTTGTGGAAGGCCTGGAGCAACTGCTCGCGCTTGGCATCGACGGTGGTGTCGAGAGCGCTCAGCTTCTCGTTGAGATGCTCGGCCGAGGTGCGCAGGAACCGAACCACCTTGAAGACCTGCGGGCCGAGATCCTCGGCTTCGCGCAGCCGCAGGTCCGAGCTCGCCGCCGCGCGCTTGACCAGCGCCTGGAGCTGCTGCAGGGCGTCCGCGAACATGTACTGCAACTCGTATGCGTTGACGCCGCCCCGGCGCTGGGCGTCGGTGATCTCGGCCAGTTGGCCGACGTAGAGCTTCGGGTTCACTCCTACAGAGCGGAGTTCCTCGTAGAGCTCGGCCTCGAGATCGGGATCGACGGGATCGCCCTCCCGCACGAATCCCAGCGCCTGCTGCAGGCTGCCTGCGGCCTCGGCGCCGAGCCGAGGCGGCTTCGCGCCGCCCGCGCCCGAGGACGCGGGGGCGACGAAGCCAGCGCGCGCGAAGGCGGTCCGGCGTTCCTGGTACTGCCGCCCGTCCGGCCTCTCCTGCCCGCTGCGAGAAGGCTCCGGCGAGGACGGCGTCCCGCGCCCCGCAGCCGTCTCCGCCGAACGCGGCGGCCGATGCGCCGGGGAAGCGCCGGACCCGCCCGGCCTGGGGCCAACATCAGTTTCCGGCCGGCCAGCCCCTCTGCCACCGGGCGGGTTCCCGGACGCCTGTTCCGGAGTCCCGTCTGCCGACCGGTGCGCCTCCTGCTCGGTCGCCGCCTGGACCTGGTCGGGCGAGAGAATAGTCGTCGCCCCCGCGGCGACGCCCGGTATCTGCCGCGCCGGATCCAATTTGAGAGGAGTCGGCTTCGGTTCACCCATGTCAACCTCGTCCCGGACCACTTCTTCGTCCGGAAGGAAATCGGATGCCGTTGCGGGCGAGGCCCGCAGCCGGTCACCGCCCCGACCCTGGACCGGGCGCGCCCGTGCGCCGACGAAGCCCACCCGCGGCCCGTTCCGGACACGATCCAGGCGGGCGCCCGCGAAGGCAACCGCGACGGACGGAGCCGCCGCCGCGGCTGGATGCCGGTGCCGCTTGCATCCGGAAAAGACGTACGCGACGCCCGAGCGCGCCGGACAGCGGCGCCGAGCGCCCGCGAGCCGAAAGCGAATCGGGACACGCGCCCCGGCGAACGACCATCCCCGACGCCGGCGCGCGCCGACGAACAGTGACGGCGCACCGCCGCGGCGGCGTGCGTCCAGCTGGCGCGCGCCCAGGAAGCACGCACCCAGTTCGCCAGCGACGGCCGTGCGGGACCGGCGGCCGACGAAGAGGCGAAATCCCGCTGTTCGGGTGGATATACCCGGCCGCCGCGCGCCTGCGAACACGAACCGGGATCCCCTCCGGTACCGCCCAGCGCACCGAGTACCCGCGAACACCACCCGCCCACGGCCGGGCGGCCACTGCGGCGGGGCAGTGCCACGCCACTGCGCAACGCTCGAGCCTGGGCTCCCAAGCGGACGGCCCGCAACGGGCTCGGCGCGCGCTCCGTCGAACAGGACCCGGCCGGCTACGCCGCCGTCCGCGGCCGGGTCGACCGTGGGCCGGCCGGTGCCGTCCCAGGCGCCGGCCCCGGCGCCGGCCGCCGGCCCGCCGTCGGCACGTGCCGGGCGCGCGGCCCGCGCCGGTCGCGCGCGAGACCGACCGCGCACCCGTGATGTCAGATCCACGCGAAGCGGAGGTGCGGCCGCCTCGGTTTCCGCAGCCTCGGGATCGTCCTCGATGCCGAACGCTGGTAATCGCAGCCGCCCGCCGGCCGGCACGTCGCCCGCGTCGAGATCCGGAGGCAGGTCCGTCTTCTTGATCCCGTACGCGTCCGGATCCACCGGCCGGCCGTCCGGCAGGACGAACACGTCGTCCACTCGCTGTGCGCGCCGGGAACCATCGTCAGGCATCGGCCTGCTCGCCTGCCGGCCCACTGGCCCGGCCACCCCCGGCGCCCTCGTCGCCGGCCGGGCCGGAAACGGCGAGGCCGTCCCCCGCCAGAACCACCCGTACCGGCGGTTCCGCGGGCACCACACCCGTGTTCTCCGGCACCTGGGAGAGCCGGTGGACCTTCCTCCGGGGCCAGCGGTTCATCACGATAGGCGACGGCTCGCCGTGCCGCGCCGGAGGCGGCACCGTCGCCGGATCATGGATGTCGACGCTGGTAGGCTCGCCCCCGACCGGCACGGCCACCGGACCGCGCGCCGGATCCAGGCGCGCCGCCCGGGGCGGAAGCGGTGTCCGGACCCGGCGTCCGGCCTCCGGCCGCCGCCACACCGACTCGGTTTCCCAGCCCCCGGTCTTGCGGTCGTAGTCCCCGACCCGAATCAGCTCGGTGACCCCGCGCCCGCCCCCCGGCAGCCGCTCCTGGTGCACGACGTAGGAGAAGGCCATGCCCACCGACTTGCACAGGATGTCCCAGGGCAGGGCGTCGCCGGCCTGCGCGGCGCACGACGCCAGCCGGACGAGGGCGTCGACGGCGTTGTTGGCGTGGATGGTCGTCAGGCTCCCGCCGTGCCCGGTGTTGAGCGCCTGCAGGACGTCCTGCGCCTCCTCGCCGCGGATCTCCCCGATGACGATGTGATCCGGCCTGTGCCTCAACGCGTGCTTGACCATGTCGCGAGCGGTGAGCTGGTAGCTGCCCAGGTCGCGGGCCTCCAGGCGGACGCAGTTGCGCTGCGAGACGCGCAGCTCGATCGTGTCCTCGACGACGAGGATGCGGTCCTCGTCGGGAAAGAGCTGGATGAGCGCGTTGAGCAGCGTCGTCTTGCCGCTCCCGGTCCCGCCGGCGACGAGCACGTTGCCGCGCCCGCGCAGCGCCTCGGCCACCACGTCCAGCACCGGCTGCGGCAGCGAACCCATGCGCACCAGGTCCTGCGCCGTGAACTCGGTCTTCGAGAACCGCCGGATGGTGACGCACGGATAGGGCGTCGCCGGCTGGACGCACAGCGCCACGCGCGAGCCGTCCGCCAGGCGCGCGTCGACCAGCGGCATCTTGTTGGCGTTCTTTCCCAGCGGGCGGGTGATCGCCATGATCAACCCCTCGACGTCGCGCAGGGACTGCTTGCCGTAGTCGGTCTCGTGGAGCTGGCCCAGCCGCTCGTAGAAGACGAGCACGCCGTGCTTGCCGCTGACCACCATGATCTCGGTGACCGCGTCGTCCTCCAGCAGCGGGGCCAACGGCGGGAAGTACGACGTCAGATTCGCGACCGCGATCTGCGAGTGAACCAGTGTGAGCACGAGACCGATCCGGCGAAGTCGCCCGACGGCGGAAGGCTAGCGGCCGCAGGCCGGCCGAGCTGGCCGCTCAGAGATCGCCCCGCTCTCGGGCCCGGAAGTAGGGCAGATCGCGCGGCAGGAAGTCGGGCTTGAGATAGACCCGGTGCGCGTCGCGCACCCTCCGGCCGTCGAAGATCTGGCACACGGCCTGACAGGTGTCGAGCAGGCTCAGATCGCGCGGGTGGAACAGCGGCTCGCGCTTCTCGGAGTAGGACTTCGAGATCCCGGCCGACGCGGTGCCGCCGCCGACTTTGCCGGTGAGCAGCGAGGCGGAGGCCTTCCCGGTGTTCTCGCTCAGGGAGAACGACGCGCGCATCCGGTTGACCTGGCCGAGCAGGTCGGACGCGGTCTTCTGGGAGAAGTCGTCGCCGAGCGAGAAGAAGATCCGCGAGCGCAGCGTCTGCAGCAGCGCCCGCCACGCCTCGCCCTCGCCGAGGACGGCCTTCAGCGACGTAATCGACTGCGTGGCGACGATCGGGATGCAGCGCGATTGGCGCGTCAGCGCGAATGCCTTCTCGTCCCCGCCCGGGTCGTCCTCGCCGCTGGTCACGAAGGCCTGGTACTCGTCGCAGACGAAGACCGCCGGCCGCCAGTAGAACGGGTCGCCGCCCTTCTCCCTGACGCGGGCCTCGTCCTCCCGCATCCGCTTCGGGCGCAGCAGCAGCGTGCTGAGCCACGCCTGCTTGAGCATCACGCCGGCGGTGCGGGCCAGCGCGGGATTGGCCCCGCTCGGCATGTTCAGCGCCAGCACCCTCCCGGACTCGATCAGCTCGTCGAGGGGCGGCAGCAGCCGCTCGCGTTCGGCCGGCGTCATCTCCGACGGCTTCCTCGGACAGAAGATGCCGGCCGTCTCGGGCACCACGAAGATTCCGAGAAACACGGACAGGCCCGCGATGATCGACGAGCGCAGCTTCTGGTCCAGGCGCAGCCACTCGGTGTGGTACCAGATGCCGATCTCCTTCGTCAGGAGCAGCTCGGCGCCGCTCGGAGCGCTGACCTTCTGTTGGCTGAACGCGACGGTCTCCGGCTCCTTGGACAGCTCCCAGCCGAGCGCGTTGAACTCGACGTCGTTGAGCTTGGCGACGTAGCGCCCGCGCGCCAGCTCCCAGTCGGGCAAGTCGAGGAACCCCTCGTCGGCCCCGTCCGCAAGCAGACCGGCGGACGGGGTGTAGGGAAGGGTCCCGTCCGGCTTCGGCGGCAGCCGGGCGGCCTCTTCGACATCGGCGCGCGTGACTCGGATCCGTTTGATGCGTTGCTCGTGCTTGACGAACAGGTGCTCCTCGATCTCGACCGTGAAGGCGTACTTGTCGTACGTCTGCCGGTGGTTGCGCCTGACGAGCTCTCCCAGGGCCTCCTGGTCGAGCATCGCGTGATAGATGTCCGCGAACGTGAACCACGGGTCGGGGAACGAGCGATGGATCTCGATGATCCACCGCATCAGGTTCACGTAGGACTGCTGCCAGAAGGGTTCCTTTCCCTTGCCCCACAACTGGGTCATCACCGAGGCCACCGTGTAGGCGAGCGAGTAGCTGTCGATCCATGGAGCGTGCATGGGGTTCCACTGCCAGCCGTCCTCGGCCAGCGTGATCTCCATGTAGTCGTCCATGCGGCCGCACTCCTCGAGCATCTCCTGGACCTGGTAGCAGAAGTCGCCCTTGACCTCCAGCAGCAGCATCGCGCAGCGCTTTTCCGGACTGTCCTTCTGCCAGTGGAGAAGCTGGCGGGTGAACGGGCGCATGCACGAGGTGGTCTTGCCCGTCCCCACCGCGCCGAAGATCGCCAGGCCCGTGTAGAGCCCCTTTTCCGGGATGACGCACCACTTCGGATGAGAGGCCTCGCCGTAGCGGGTCTTGTGATGCACCTCGCCGATAACCACGGCGGGACCCTCGTCGTGCGGGTCCAACGGCCAGGCCGGCAGCTTCCCGCGCGTCCGCATGTCGACGAGCCGCTGCATCCAGACGCTTATGACCGCCTGCGCCACCCGCAGGGCGATGAAGAAGACGAAAGCCGGACCGACCACCGACAGGAACCGGAAGCTCCCGTAGAGGACCGGCGACTGCGCCCTGACGATCACCAGAATCGGATGCGCGTCCGGGTCCGGCTGCGGCAGCGGCTCGAGCAGCCACGAGGCCACCCCGACGAAGACGGCCGCCGACAGTTGCGACGGCAGGTTGCGGCTCACGAGCCCGCCCCCCGCAGTTCGGAGTAGGGTGCGTTCGCCACGCACCGGCTCACGTGGTGCCGGATCTCCATCGGCGCGGCCGGAACGGCCTTGACGAGCCGATCGACGCGCCGGAGCGCGCTCTCGTAGGAACGGCGTACGCCGTCGGTCCCGCCTTGCGCGGCGAGGATTTCCGCGTCCCGGAACTCGACGGCCAGCTGCAACAGATAGCGCCAGACCCCGTAGACGAGCGCTTCCTCGTCGGCCCGCGTCGGGCCCTGCGCCTGAATCAGGTTCGGAAGCGGCGTGTTGTCCTTGACCGCGACGACGACCGTGACCCGAAACCCCCGGGCGCGAAGCGCCTGCCACAGGCGGCGATGGGTCCTGCAGACCTGCGGCAGCGAGCCGCCGCCGGCATGCGGAAACGGAACGACGAACACGACGCTCCAGTCGCTCACCCCCACCGGAACGTGGTGCACGAACGGCACGCGGACCGTCGGGGCCGCATTGTGGCGGCCACGGTAGTCGCGCGCCGGCAGGACCGACTCGGGCAGCCGCAGCGAGCGAAAGAGCGCCTCGCGCGCCTGCGAGAGGCAGTACCAGGTGTACTCCGGGTGCTCGACCATGTAGTCGAACGCGAGCAGCCGCTGCACGCGCCTGTCGGACCGCTCGTCGTCGTTGCGCGCGTAGCGGCAGTGCGGCAGCCCGAGGACCCCGTAGAAGTGGCGCGAGCAGAAGTGCCCGTACCGGGGCTCCACCACCTTCCCCGGCAGGCAGCGCGTGACGGCAAGCGCCTTGCGCCGACCGACAGGCTGGTACAGAGGCTGCAGGAAGTGCATCCGGAACGATTCGCGTTTGCGCTCGTCGCCCTTGTCCGGAAACGCCTTCCAGTGGCGCGAGAGCCACTCGTCGACGTGAGCGCGCATGAACAGCCCGCCCAGATGCATCACGAGCGCCGCGAAGCGGGCCTGCAGGGGTTCGACGCCCTCGTCGCAAAGCGCCTGCACGCGTGCCGGCTCCACCGTCGGCGGCCTGCGGTCCGGGTCGAGATAGGGAGAGGCGAAGGGAACGGACATCGCGGCCGCCGTTGATCAGGGAGACGGCGCGGCCCCGACCACCGCCTCCTCGGACTCCAGGTACGTGATCACGATTCCCAGCGGGTTGATCAGGACCGACTCGGGAGGCACGCTGTCGGCGAAGACGAACTGCAGCGACAGGATGACGCCGACCCGGCCGATCTCGGTCTCGTAGAAGCGCTCGACCCGATCGAAGAAGACCTCGGCGCGGAAGGGCGGCTCCGGCTGCGGAATGATCCGCACCGAGATGTTCTCGACGTGCTGCTCCGGGAGCTGGCCCGCCGACGCGACGAATTCGGTCAGCTCGGCCCGATCACGGGCCAGCGCCTCCTGGGACAGTTGCGGGGTCAGGAAGTGGTGGCTGAGCTGCCAACGCTCGGCGCCGAGCCCGTGCCGCCGCGCATAGTGGTTCGTGACGAACGTGGTGAGGAAGTAGGGAACGACCGGATCGCCCTGATCCGCCGTCGCGCGGTCGACGTTGTAGTCGACAACCTCGGCGCGCCCTACCTCGTCGACGCGCACGACGAGCGGCGCCGGGGCCGGCTCGGACAGCAGGAGGACGACCGCGACGACCAGTATCAGGGTCACCAGCGCCAGGAACACCGTCATCGCGCGGAACCAGCGCCCGGCGTGAATCGACTCCGACAGGATGTCGGAAAACTCCTCGGCGTGTGTCGTAGGCGGCACGACCCCACCACCCCCCTTGGCGACCGAACCCGACCAAGCCCCCGCACCGAGGGCGATGCGCCGGAAGTCTACCGACGGCCTCCGACCGGCCCGTACAGTCGGATCCCACAAGGGGGTCGGAAGCGCCGGGATGCTGGTACGGACACGGGCGGCCCGTTCAAGAAGAGCAAGTCTGGACGAGCAGCGGGGCAGTCATGCCCGGGAGGCAGGCAACAGCTCCCTGTAGGGAGCCAGACGGCGCAGAACCGCGGGGTGGCGGAGCTTCTCCATCGCGCTCGACTCCAGCCGCCGAAGGTCGTCGCGGCTGACGCCGAGCTCCTTCTCCAGGGGCTTGGAGACTCGCCGTCGGTCGAGGCCGAAGCGCCGCAGCACGACGCGCCGCTCGCGGGACGTGAGCGCCGCTTCGAGCACCGTGTCCACCGCCGCGCGCAGCTCCAGCGCCTCGGTCGAGGCCTCCGGATCGGGCGATGCCGGGTCCTCGATCCGCGTGCCCACCGTGTCGGAGTCCTCGAAGCTGTTGTTGCGCAGCGGCTCGTCGAGCGACTGCTCCCCCTGCGGCACATGGACGATGCGCTCGACCATGTCCTCGGACAGCGACGCGTAGGTCGAGACCTCCGCCGCCGACGGCGGGCGGTCGAGTTGCCGGGCGAGCTCGAGCTCGGCGTTGCGGACCCTCTGGGCGGCTTCCTGCAGATGGCCGGGGACCCGCACCGTGCGCGACTGTTCCATGAGCGCGCGCGTGATCGCCTGCCGGATCCACCACGTGGCGTAGGTGGAGAACTTGAAGCCCTTGGTGGCGTCGAACTTCTCGACGGCCCGCATCAGGCCGATGTTCCCTTCCTGCACGAGGTCGGCGAGCATGAGCCCGGAAGCGGGCCGGTGCCAGCGATGGGCGAGCTTGACGACGAGCCGGAGATTCGCCTCCATCAGCGCGGCGCGCGCGACCCGGCCCGTCCGGGCGGCGGCCTGATGACGCCGGCGCAGCACCAGCAGGACTTCCGGCGGGTCGGGAATGCCCTTGGGCGCCAGCCGCGGATCGCGCCGCTCGACGAGCACGCGCCCGAGGGAGCGCCCTGGGCCGTCGAACCGCAAGTGCACCGCCCGGGAGGTCATCCACCGGTGCCACGCCAGCTCCACCTGATCGCCGGCGCGCGACCAGACCGCCCGCGCGGGTCGCAGGGCACGCACCGCCCGCGAGACGCGCACGCGGGCCCGATGGAGCAGGCGCAGCTCCGGACCGGACACCGAACGGCGGCCGGCGCGCCGGCGCGCGAGGCGGGCGGACAGCCTGTCGAACCCGCGAAGTTGCGCCTCGAGCACCACGATGCCGACGCGCAGGCGCTCGCGGGCCTCGGCGGCATCGTCCGCGGTGGGCTCCAGCCCCGGCGGATCCACCACCCGCCACACCGAGCGCTCGGAAGTGAAGACCGTCCGAACGAGATCGCGGATCCAGGACGCGGCGACGATGCTGCGGCTGAGCGCGCGCACGACCTGGGCGTCGGCGCGATTGATGCGCCGGGCGAGCCGCACCTCGCCCTCCTTGTCGAGCAAGGCCCGGCGGCCGATCTCGCGGTAGTAGGCGCGCGTCGGATCGAGACCGCGGGCGGCGGCCGGGGCGATCCGGCCGACGTCGGCCGACAGGTCGTCGCCCGCCACCTCGACGCCCGCCACCAGCAGCTCCGACACCATGTGGACGACCGCCTCGTCGCGGACATCGGCGTCCAGCGCCTGTGCCACGTCGTCCAGGGTGAGGTAGCCGTCGCGCTCGGCGGCGGCCGTCAGTTCCGTCAGAACGCCTGTTGTCCCAGAGTCAGCCACGGATGATGCCTCCCCCGACAAGAAGCGAACGTCCAAAAATCGGCCGACACATCCCGGCGCCGGCCCATGACGACGAAACCCTAGAGCTTGCGCTGACCGACCGAGAACGGGTCCCTGCCCTCGGTGATGGCCTTGTGCTCGAGCCGCTGGAAACGGCCGATGCGCTCGCCCCACTGGCGATAGACGGCGAGCTCCCGCTCGGCGCTCGAAGCCTGGCCCGCCTGGCGGTACATCTGCCGCAGGGCGCGGGTGGAAGCCAGCTCACGCGCCGTGCGCTGCGCAACCGTGCTGCCGGTCCATCCGGCGCCGCTCCCGGCGCCTCCCGCCGCGGCGCCCGTGGCGCCGGCGCGCCTCTTGGCGGCCTCGATGGCCAGCCCCGCCTCGCCGCTCATTTGCGCGGGCTGCGGGATGAAGCGCGAGGTCGCCGCCCGGGCGCCGGCCAGGGCCTGGCCGACACGCCCGGCGAGCCCGGCCCCGGGCAGGGCGCCGCCCGACAGCAGCGCGCCCGACAGGGAGCCGACCTGCAGCGCGGCGAGAAAGCTCATGACCAGGGTGGGGAAGCCGCCCAGCAGCAGCGACAGCGAGAACTCGGCCACGCCGGCCGCGCCGCCCGGATCGGCCGGGAGCGGCAGGTGGCGCAAGCGCTCCAGCGGCGTGACCAGCACGACGGCGACGACGGCGTAGAGCGCGGCGGACGTGATCATGTGGAAGGTGGCCTGGATGAGCGCCTTCAGCCAGCCCCAGAACAGCCAGTCGGTCTGCGGCAGCAGAATGAAGGGAATGAAGATCGGGCCGATCAGCGACAGCAGCGAGAGCGACGCCATGCCCCAGAGGTACTGAGCCATGATCATCCAGTAGATGAGCCACATCGCCAGCAGGCCGAGCCACTTGATGGCGGTGACCATGAAGATCCGCATCTGGTAGGCGAACCAGTCCTCGGACACCTGCCACGCGCTCCACGCAGCCAGCGCGGCGCCGGTGACGCCGCCGGCCACGGCGCCGCCCACCGCGCCGACCAGCGTGCCGACGGGCCCGCCGACGAAGGTGCCGGCCCCGGCGCCCACCTTGCCGCCCGCGCCGGCGCCGACGCCGGCCCCGGCGAGCACGGTCGCCGCGAAGGCGACGCCGGCCGCGCGGGAACTGAAGATGCTATCGGCCGTGCGCGTCTCGGTATTCAGATCGCGGCGCGCGGCGCGAACCGCCTCCAGGAACACGTCGTCGGCCGACGCGATCAGGTCGTCGCCGATGACCTGGCCCCCCTGGACGATGAAGTGGGCGAAGCCCCGGTTGTTGCCGCCGAGCAGCGGGGTGGGCGAGTAGTAGTTCTCGAATATGAACCAGGCGAAGCCGAGCAGCATGACCACCGAGACGAGCCGGCTGACGTCGAACCAGCCGAACTGGATCTGGATGCCGGTCCAGACGACCAGCACGATGGTCAGACCGAGGAACCACCCGCGCACCTCGGGGACCACCTCGTTCTCGGCGTGGACGAGCGCGCACTGGTAGGCGTCGGTGAGCGCCCGGCGCGGATCGCCGAACCACCCGGCGGGCCGGTCGGCGACGGCCTGTTCGGTCTCGGCCAGGAAGCGGCCCGGCTCGGCGAGGCAATCGCCGAAGTCCTGCGCCGCCGCCGGCGCCGGCGCGGTGGCGAGCAGGAGCCCGGCCAGGGCGAGCCGCCGGCGCCGGGCGCCGATCACTTCCCGCCCCTCGTCAGCACGCTCATCACGGCGCGTCCCCGGTCCCGCGCGTAGCCGTAGCCTCGGGCGGCGCCGTGGGCGGCGCCGAGGCCGGCGGTGCCCGCCTTGCGCACGTTGGACTGCAGGGCCTCGGCGCGTCCCGACAGGCCGGACGACGGCATCGAGCCGCCGCTGAGGATCATGGCGGTCAGCTCGGAGACCTTGCCGGCGGCGAGCCACGAGACCACCGCCAGCGGCAGCAGCTCGAAGATCATCGAGCCGCCGTCGAGCAGCATCCCCGGCAGCGACTGGTCGCCGGTCGTGCGCTGCATCTGGTCGAGGCGGTTCACGTAGCGCTCGAAGGGCGCGATCATCAGCGAGACGACCAGGGCGAAGACCGCGCCGCCGACCATCAGCTGGACGGTCGACGAGACGAGGGCGCGCAGCCAGCCCCAGAAGATGAAGTTGGTCTGCGGCAGCAGAATCCAGGGCACGAAGACCGGGCCGACCAGCGTGGCCACGATGAGGCTCAGGTAACCCCACAGGTACGAGAAGTAGGCGACCAGCATGGGCAGCAGCCCGATCGCCACGAGCAGGACGAAGAAGACGAGGTAGACGAACCACTGCAGCCAGCCCTCGACGAAGCCCGGGTCGTCGCTGTCCTCCGACTCGGTCGCCTCCTCGTGGTCCTCGGCCGAGGCGCTCGCGCTGAGCAGCCGGAAACCGGACTGGACGACCCCCTGAGCGCGGGCCCAGGCGGTGCGGACCATGTTGTCGGAGAAGTCCTCGCCGAGCGAGCCGACCAGCCGCGGCAGCGACTCGTCGCCCCAGACCGCGGCGCCGCCGGTCCCGGCCCCGCCATAGGTCGAGAGGATCATCACGGGAAAGCCGGCCAGCAGCACGGTGCTGATCACCTCGGTGACGTCCCAGCGGCCGGAGAACATGATCTGGACACCGGTCCAGACGACGAGAATCACGAGCAGGCTCGCCAGGATGGGCAGCGCATAGGTCGGCGCGATGTAGGCCGCCCCGAAGGCCGCCGCGCACATCTGCGCGTTCTGGAGGAAGCGCCTCGGCGAGCTGATGGAGGCGAAGCCGGGACCGCGGGCCGGATGCCTCGGATCGTTGACGTCGGTCGGATCGTCGCGCCGCAGGCAATCGGAGAACGCCGCGGGCGTATTCAGGGAACCGGGCGCCACCGGCGGCAGATCGGGCAGCGGCGCGACCGTGGTGCCGGTCCCCTGCGCGTGGGCGGCGGCCGGCACGAGCAGGAAGGCGCACGCGAGGGCCGCGGCAGCGCGGGCGACCGGGGACGGACGGGAACCGGCACGCCGGCCGAGGCGAACGATGGCCCTACCCGCCGAGAGCGAGCTGCGCGCGGAACAGGGCGTCCGGGTCGACGTTGGCAAGTGTGGTCCCGTCCGTGGCGGAAAGGCTACCGGCCTGGCACTCGTTGTAGTACGCGTGGGTGAGGGCGCCGCAGGGCCCCGGAGCGCTCGATCCGCGTTCGACGCGCTCCATCCTGGCGCTCTTGACGCGGCGGCCGAGGTCGACGGCCAGATCCGCATGGCGCAACGCCTCCTCCTGGGCCAGCGCCGCCATCTCGAGCTGCGCGGCGAGCTGCACGGTGTCCGCGATCGCGGCGGCCACGCGAATCGTCAGCGCCTCGGTCTCGGAGAGATGATGGCCGTCGTCGCCCGGGCCGCCGTAGACGAGATTCGCGTCGGGGTTCGGGTTGCAGTCGGCCCGCAGGGCCTGGAGCAGAACCGTCGGCGGCGGGTCCCCGGCGCTCGGCAAACACGGCGAGGCGTTGCCGACCGCGGCGAGTCCGCCGGGCACCAGGAACCGGCCGGTGGCCGCCGAGGCGGCCGCCGGCGGATCGACGGAGACGAACTGATGCGCGGCGGTCCGGCCCGCCTCGACGGTCGCGAGCATCTGCCGGGCGGTCCAGCGCGAGCGATGGTAGTTCTCGCGCAGCCGGCGGTACAGGTGCTCGCCGTTGCGCCAGCGGTCGTAGACGTCCCGCAGCACCTGGCTCGACGGGTTGTCCAGGGCCGTGACCAGCCCGTTCCAGCCGATGCGCACGGCGTCCTCGTACCCGAGGTGCCGCAGGCGCTGGACCTGCCCCTGGTAGAACGGTATGCGCCAGCGCACTTCGCGCACCGGCGCGGGAACGAAGGCGCGCACCACGTTGCACACGCCGACCTGGGCGGCCGTGCGGCGGTAGCACGCCGGGTCGGGGGCGTGGTGATAGAACAGGTCCGCCATCCGGTAGGGGCGCCGGCCCGCGCCGAAGGAGGCGAACCCGGAGTTGAGCACGGAGAAGTTGGCGATCAGGCCTCCGGCCAGGTTCGTCCTGTCCTCGATGATCCGCGCGTGCTTCTCCCACGTGTCGACGACGTTGTTGATGGTCAGGACGAGCTTGTCGAGGACCGCCTGCCACTGGGCATCGGCGTGCCCCGGAAGGGCAAGCAGGCCCACCCCGACGACGAGGAGAACGACGAGCGGCCGGATACGCATCGCGCAGACCCTTCCCAACGGAACCACGCTACGGGGTAAAGGTGGCGAAGACCCGGTCGCTGTTCATCATCGCCTGCAGCACCTGGTCGGTGTCGTCAGCGACGGGGATGCAGCGGCCGTTGCCGCCCGAGCCCGTCTCGTCCGGGAGGTAGACGTTGAACGGGCTGGCCGCGACGCCGCCGAAGACGCCCTCGCCGTGCAGGCAGTCGATTGCGTGCACGGCGCGCTCCTGGTAGCGGCGCTGGGCCGCCTCGGCGCGCACGCGCGACTGTTCGGCGGACTCGACGGCGGCGGCGGTCAACTCGAGCTGCGCCGCGCGGAGCCGGCCCTGCATGACCGCGATCTGGGTCAGCATCGTCTGCATCTGCGTGTGGGACGCATCGGCGTCGGGCATCCGTTCGGTCACGAAGCGCAACTGCTCGCGGACGTGCTGCAGCATTCCCTCGGTACCCGTCACCGCGACGGTGCCGCCGGCGCCGTCGGGCACGTCGAAGGTCTCGCCGAGGCCGGCCGCAGATGCGCCGTCCGGCGTCGTCATGCAGGGCGGCAGGGCGCCGCCGGCCGGCGAGCCGGGCGTGACGTTCTCGCAGCCGCGCCATTCCTCGAGGATCTTGTAGGCGCCGGCCACCGCGGCACGCCGCCCGGCGGTCTCCTCGACGTTCGCCTCGTCGGATTCGCGGAGCAGCCGGCCGCGGGCGCGGATGGTGTCGTCATGGGCGGCGCGCAGCTCGACGACGTGCGCCGGCAGCTGCGCGGCGTTGGTCTGCTGGACGGTGACGACACGCGTGGCCGGGTCCACGCTGATGCGGGTGGTGCCGTAGAGCGCCTCCGCGGCGGCGCCGTACGCGGCGTCGAGCCGGGCGTGCACGCGCTCGATCGCCGTCTCGGCGAGCACAGGCTCCAGGCAGAACGCCTGGTCCGGATCGTCCACGTTCCACGACGCCCCGGCCGCGCACGGGCGAACGACCTGATTGACCGGGCGCGTCGGAATCGGATCCGGACTCGCCGGCGGATTCAGGTACGGCGAGTAGACGAAAGCCATCGAGCGGTCGATGGAGTCGAAGACCGTCGTCAGGCGTCCGGTCAGCGGCGCCAGCTTGCCGAGCACGTGCGCCCGCGCCTGGTCGCGCTGGTTCTCGACCAGACGCTTGAGCGCGATCGTCTCCGCCACGAGCGCGCCCATCTGCTGGGCGACGGCCACGGCGGCCGGGTCGAAGAACTGCGCCTGCAGCGGGCGGACCGAGGCGGCGGCGGCGCAGACGACGAGCGCCGCGGCAAGCAGGCGGCGCGCCGGGCGCTGCAACCCCGGCCGGCGCGGCGGCCTGACCCCGGCCGCAAGGACGAGGCGCGCCGCACGCGCGCGCACCGAAACCCGATCCGAGCTGGTCACGAGACATCCCCTCCCTGCCGCGCCATGCGGCGGGCGGAAGGATAGCGGCGCTCGGCCCGCCGAGCGTCCGGCTCAGCGAGGCTCCCACGCCGCGTAGTCGGGGACGATTACGTCGGAGGTGAGCCGGATGTTGACCCGGTGGCCGGCGCGGATCGTCACCTCGGGACGCCGGTTCATGTAGTGAGAGAGCAGCTGCAGCGACAGGTTCGCCATCTGCTGGGACATCGTCCCCATCAATTGCGACTCCTGCCCGGCGGTGGACAGCCCGGCCAACAGCCCTATGGCCCCGGCGGTGCCGAACGTGCTGACGTAGTGCCGGTTGACCTGATCGCGGAGCGAGGTCTCGCCGACCGAGTTCAACCCGGTGAAGTCGAGCCGCACCCACCGGCCGTCGGGGAAGATGAGACGGTGGAACGAAACCGCCAGCCGGTCCTGGAACGGTCCGGTGACCGAGCCGGACCGGCCCAGAGCGACCGTTCCCCGCGGCACGAGCACGCGCTGGCGGTCCCGCGAATAGACGTGGCGGGTGATCTGCGCCGAGATCGGACCGGAGTACGCGCCCTGGATCTGGGTCTGCAGCGCGGCCGGCAGCAGCGTGCCCTCGTAGAGGCGGCTGTGCGCGCCGTCGTCGGGCGTGACGACGACGCCGACCGCGTCCCCGCCGTCGGCCGAAGGACCGAGCCTGAACCGCCCAGCCGCAGGCGCGGCGCCGACGCCCGCATCCGCATACCGCGCTGCGGGTGCGCCGTCTCCCCGCGCGAGGTCCGGCGCCGAGCCGCCTCCCGCGCCGGCCGAAGCCGGCGGGGCCGGCCGCGGCGGGGCGTAGCGCGGCGGCGCCTGCGAGACCGGGCCGCCGAGCGGCCCGCCCGCGACCGGAACGGTTTCGCCTCCCGGCCCGGCCGCGGCGGGCCGGCGCGGCGGCGCCTGCGGGCGCACGGCGCGCGACATGATCTCCGGGCGGTCGAGCACGTGCGCGCGCTCGCCGATGCCGCGGGCCGAGGAGACGACCGCGGCGGCCCGCACGGATTGATGCCGGCGCTGGACATCCTCCAGGCGCAGCGTCTCGAGCATCTGCGCCTCGTCGGCCGACGTTGCCATCGCGTCGGTCAGCTCGGTGTCGAGCCCGACCTGGTTCGGCTGGCTCCGCAGCGCGGCCAACTGGGCGCGGGCGCGGCGCAGCGCCTCGGCGTCGGCGGCCATGCGCGCCGCCTGCTCGCGGCGCAGGCGCTCGGCCTCCATCTGCTCGCGGCGGCGCTGCTGCGCCAGCTCGTTCGCGCGGCGCTGCGCCTCGCTCTGGATGTCGCCGGTGCGGCGCTCGACGTCGCGCGGCGTGGCCGCCTCGTCGACGGGGATCAGAAGCCGCTGGTCCAGCGGATCCACCGGCGCCGGCGGCGCGGGCGGCGCGGTCAGGAACAGGCCGGCGAGCAGCACGGCCGACAGCACGAGCCCCACCAGCAGCGGCCAGTTGGGAAGCAGCGCTCCGAGCGGCTTGCGGACGTCCTTCCAGGACGGAGACGCCATGGCTACGGGCCCTCCAGCTCGCGGCGGCGGCGCCAATAGAGGTGACGGGGACGGCCGTCGGCACCGTCCACCACGATCGCGCCGCGCTCGACGACCCCGTCGAGGCGGTACAGGAAGCGGTCGAGACCCTCGGCGCGCAGGGTCCGGCCGGTCTCGGCATCGACGAACACCGGGTCCGGCGCGAGCAGCCGCCAGTAGGTGTAGTCGCCGTCGTGCCAGCCCCCCAGATGCCAGAAGGGGCCCGTATAGGGGGGTATCTCCGGATCGGTCATCAGCGAGAACTGGACCCGCGACGGGTAGTCGGCGCGCAGCTCCTCGAGGCCGGCCTCGATCCCCAGCGCCGCTTCGGCGAGCCGGTCGCCGGCGGACCGGCGCGCGTAGTCGCGGGCGCGTTCCGCGGCGGCCAGCTCAGATTCGAGCGCCTGAATCTCGTCCCCGGACACGAACTGCGCGTCGAGCGGAGGGACATCGGCCGCCGCGGGCCGAGCCCCTTGCGCACGCGGCTCCGGCCGTCCGGCGGCCAGCGCCGCGCGCGACCGGACGAGGCTCACGTATCGAATCCGGGCCGGCGCGGGGCCGGCCGGCCGGTCGCCGAGCGCGGCGGCCGGCGAGGGCGGACGAATGACCGGGCCGACGCCGTCGCCCGGAGGCGCCACTCCCGGCTCGATCGCCTCCGGCTCCGGCTCCGGCTCCGGCGCGGGGTCGTCGAAACCGGGCACGACCGGCCCCGGCGCGACCGGCGAAGCTGCGCCGGCATCCTCGGCCGTCGCCTCATCGGCGTCCGTGTCCGGCGATCCGGTCTGCCGGCGCGCGGCCTCGGGGGGGCGGGCGGCAGGCGCGGCCGCACCGGCCGGGTCGGGCCCAACCGGGGCGGCAGGCCCGCCCGGCGCCGCACGTTCCCGCTTCGGGGGCGCGAAGCCGGCTTCGTCGGGCGGCGGAGGCAGCGCGTCGAAGGCGCCGTGCCGCCGGATGGCTTCAACCGGGTCGGCCAGCAACGCGCCGACCGGCAGCTCGCCCGAGACGATCAGCCCGGTCATCCGCGCCTCGACGTCGGCCGGCATCATCGCGAAGATGCGCCGCACGAGCCACGACTCGGGGCCGATGTAGGCCCGGCCGGTGCGCTCGACGCCCCAGACGCCGGTGATCTCCTGCAGATCGATCTGCAGCAGCTCGCCGTTGGCGAAGACCACCGTCAGGTTCGTACGGGCCTGCGCCTCGCCCGGCTGCACCACGACCAGCGAGCTGAGCTGCGTCACCCGCCACCGGGTGGCGTCCCCCGGAAAGACCTGCGCGATGCGCCAGGCCGGAGGAAACATGATCGTCAGGTCGTGAAAGACCCGCGCACGAAGGACGTAGCCGATGTTGCCGGCGACCGGAACCGCGAACACGGCGTTGCCGAGCCGCTGGCGCACGTCGAAGGCGGTATCGACCGCGTCGAGCAGCGCCGGGTCGGGCGCGTCGCCGGGGAGCATGCCGGCGACCGTTTCGAGCGCCCCGCCGAGCAGCTCGGAAGCCTCCTGCCGCAGGGCGGCGGCCCGGCCGCCCTGCGCGGCGGCCGACGCCGACTGCAGGGCCAGCGCCGCGGCGAGAATCAGGCGAAGCGACAAATTCCTGGTCGGAAACATCGGTGCTCACCCCGAGGCCACAGCCCTAGAAGACCTTCGACAGGACGATCGAGCCGCCGACGCCGGAGGCGACGAGCCACCCGAACAGCTTCGGGTGGCGCCGGAACCAGTTGCGCGAGGCGCGCGTCGGTATCCACGCCGGCGGCCTTCCGGCGGGCGGCAACCCCTGCTCGACGATCTCGGGCAGGATCCCGAGCGGGGGCACGTCCCAGAGGAACCACTCCCCGCGGGCGCCGTGCAGCTGCGCGAAGCCCGCCCCGACGACATGGTCGATGACGTACAGGCCCGCAGGGCTCAGCTCCACGTTGACCAGCACCGGCTCCTCGCCCTCGATGCCGCTCAGCGTGTAGATGGCGGGCGACTCCTGCGCGCTCGATCGCAGGTACGTGAACTGGCCGTCGGTCCAGATCTGAGTGATGAACAGCGGCGCCTCCTGAATCTCGGGCGTCAGGCGGTAGCGGAACTGGAGGCGGCGGGGATACGCCTGCAGGAACTCGGTGAACCGGCGCTCGGCCAGTTCCTCGACCGTGCGCAGCTGCCGTTGCGCGTCCGCCTCGACGCGCCGCTGATCGGCCTCTGCCGCGCCGATGCGCCGCCGCAGCTCGGTGATCCGCTCGGCCGGCGCGAAGTCGAGCGCGAACGGCTGGTCGAAGCCCCTCACCAGGCCGGCGCCCACGTCGCCGTCCGACAGCGCGCGCTCGGGCTCCCAGAGGATCGTCAGGACCTCGTCGGGGCGATGGACTTCGGTCGAGAACAGATCGAAGCTGTAGGCCCGGTTCCGGTCGGTGACCAGCGACAGCTGGGTGCGCCGGTTGGGCGCCATCGCCTTGACGTAGGCGACGTTGTCCGCCCCTCGCACGTCGAAGAACAGCGAATCGCCGACGACATAGTCGACGATGCGCTCGTCGGCTGGCAGCAGCAGCACGGTGTGCCGCAGCAGCGCCGTGAGCACGGTGATCGAGCGGTCGGCCGGATGGACGATCTGGCGAATGGGCGCCGCCTGGGCGAACGGCGTCAGGTCCGGCCAGTCCGCCGGGAGACCTTCGCCATCGCCCGGGCCGCCCTGGCCTGCGAGCCGCGCCAGCTCGGCCTGGATGTCGGCGAGGACGTTGTCGAGCTCGGGGTTCGACGCCACGGCGGGCGCGCCGGCCGGCTGCGCCGTTGCATCGGCCGGCAACGGCGGCGTCGGCTGCGCCGCGGCCCAGGCGGGGAACAGGACGCACGCGGCGACCCGGGCGCAGCGCCTCACGCCAGCACCGCCTGCTTCATGACGTCCTCGCCGGGTTCGCGCAGGCCCGCGGCCAGGCGCGTGAGCGCCCCCTCGAGGCCGTACGCCGCGACCATCCTGGCGCGCACGGCGGCGTCGGTCGGCGACGACGTGTAGAGCCAGTAGCTCTCCGGATCCACCCCGAGCCGCAGGACGACCTGCTCCCGGGCGCGGTGCAGGTAGATCTCCTGCTTCGGCTGGAGCGTGCGGACGGTCTCGAACTGCGCATCGGTGAGCGACAGCGTATCGGCTGCCGAGCGCGGAAAGTCCGGATTGGCGAGGAAGAGCTTCGTCGGCAGCATCTCCAGCAGCGCGCGCGCCGCGTCGTTCGACGCCACGTCGACGACGCTCTGCGTGGCCAGGATCAGCACGGCGTTGCGCTTGCGCCACGTCTTGGCCGCCTCCATCAGCGCGGTCAGCACCGACGGGTCCGACAGGTAGCGCCACGCCTCGTCGACGACCATCAGCTTGAGGCGGCCGATCTCCTTCTCGTCGTCGATCACCAGGCGCAGCCGCTCGAAGAGGTACGACAGCGCCGCGGCGCACCAGTCCTCGTGCTCCTGCGCCCCGGCCAGGTCGATGACCTGCCAGCGGTCGCGGGCCAGATCGACCGGCCGCGGCGGGCCGTCGAAGGTCGACGCCCACGCCCCCTCGCCGACCCAGCGGCCGAGCGCCGGCCACATCTCCTTGTCGAGCAGCTTGACCACGGCCGACAGGGTCCGTTCCTCGCGCGGCAGCCGGTAGACGTCCTCGATGCGCCGGCGGATGTCCTCCAGCTCGGCCGACTGCACGGGGTAGTCCCCGAGCTCGAGCAGGCGCCGGAGCCAGCCGGTGAGGAACTGCGTCGTGCGCTCGCCCGGCTCGAGGCCGAGCGGCTGCAGGCCGGCCGCCGCCGGGTCCACCTCGGCGCTCATGCCGAGGTAGGAGCCCTCGACGAACTCGGTGATCCAGCGATAGGACCCGCCCAGGTCCAGGATGACCACCCGCGGGTCGTACTGCAGCGCCTGGGTGAGCAGGAAGTTCAGCAGGAACGACTTGCCGGACCCCGTGGCGCCGAGCACCAGGGTGTGGCCGACGTCCTTGCCGCCGAACAAATCGTAGCCGTAGAGGCTCGACCAGCGGGTCTCGAAGCGCGTCAGCGGCGGTGCGTCCAGGTGCTTGCAGCGGTCGTACCCGCTGACCGGACCGAACAGCGGGGCCATCGTGGCGACCTGTCCCGCCGACACGAACAGGGGCCGCGCGAACGGCGCGGCCTTCTGGCCCGGCCAGCGCTGGAACCAGACCGAGGGCTGCCCGTAGCGCTCCTTGACGGCCTTGCCGTCGAGCTCGGTGACGACGCGCTGGATCTGCGCGCCGACCTCGTCGAGCTCGGCCGGCGAATCGACCGCCAGCGAGAACGACAGCGCGAAATCGCCGTAGGGCACCCCGACGGTCTCCAACTCCAGCATCGCCCGGTGAAGCTGCTCGACGGCGGCGCCCGACGAGGCGTCCTCGACGGCCATCTGCGTCCCCTCGGTGTCGGTGATCGCGGCGAGGAACGACCAGCGCATCGTGTTGTAGTGCTTCTGGACCGAGCGGATGCGCCTGGCCGCCTCGTAGCGCTCGACCGGGCGCCACTCGAGCACCCCGCACAGGTCCACGGGCAGCGAGTAGAGCTCGCCCAGCGCGTTGGCGGCGCTCGCCTGCGGGGGCAGGGCCAGCGAGTACAGGCCCACGATCTTGTCGCCCACCAGCATGTGGTTGCGCTCGAAGACGAGCGTCTCGTCGGCCAGGCGCCAGCTCAGCCCGTAGCGCGGATTGCGCGACAGCGGCGCATACGCGCCCTGCGCCTGATTGACGATGCGGTGCAGCAGGCGGGTGATCGCGTTTCCCTCGAGCGTGCGCACGGGGGTCAGGTCCGAGACCTGGGCGACCAGCGCCTGGTAGCGGGTGCGCGCCGCCGCGACCGCGTCCGCCATCAGCTCGCGCACGTAGAACGTCAGGTGCTCCTGGCGCGTGCGCTCCCGCAGCCACCGGCGCGCGTAGGCCATCCACCAGCGCGCGTGGTCCTCGCGGAAGCTGCTCCGCAGCTTCGGGTCGAAGGCGACGACGAGATAGACGTCCATCTGCCGCGTGTTGCGGGAGACGAACGCGGCGCGTTTGCGCTGCGCGAGCCCGGCCAGATCGTCCCGGCCGGCGAAGTCGCCCGCGAGCGGCGGTTCCGGGCGCTGGAAGACGAAGAACGCCCGGTGCGGCGCTTCGACTGCGGCCAGCAGGCGCTGCCACGCCTGCGTGACCTGATCGAGGTCCTCGGCCGACTTGCCGTCGACGCCGGCCGGCGTCACCTGCGCGAACAGGAGCAGCAGGCCGTCGGTCGTAAGGACGATGTCGGGAGCCATGAAGCCCCAGTAGGGAAGACGGTCGACGAGCGATGCTTCGCTCGGAGAGAACATGCCCATCTGCGCCCTCTAGGAACCCGAGGTTGCGTGCCCGCCGCCGCCCAGCAGTTCGATCAGCTCCAGCAGCCGGCTGCGCCAGCCGGCCGGAACCTGGCGCTTCGGCTCGAAGAAGCGCTTGCGCATGTCGTCCATCGCGGCCAGTTGCTCCTGCGAGTCGACGACGAAGCCGCCGAGAACGGTCGGCACCCGGGCGGGGTCGTACCACGCGGCGGGGAGCCGCGAGGCGTTGCGCAACACCGAGAAGAACTGCGGGTCGTGCTTGCTCAGGCGCCTGAAGAACCAGTAGAGCGTCGCGGTGATCGCGATGCCGATCCAGATCGACATGCCCTGCCACAGCACCATGAAGCAGACCACCAGAATGCCGATCAGCCGGCGGTCCACCCCGGCCATTTCCGCGGGCTTGCACAGCACGTGGAAGCCCTCCCAGCGTTGCTGACCGACGAGCAGCCGGCGCGCCATGACGCCCTACACGCAGCCGGTGACGGTTCCGGCGCCGGTGCCGCCTGCGCCGACCCCGCCTCCGAGGTTGAGCCAGGTGAGGAAGTTGACCGCGCCCAGGACCATGCCGGCCCCGAAGATCAGCGACGCGATGGCCGACTTGGAACCGCCTTCGCCAAAAGCGAAGAGCAAACCGCCGACGACGACCGCGACGATCGCCAGCGACCGCCCGATGACGCCGCCGAACGCCTGACAGATCACCTGGATGCCGTCCGTCCACGGGTTTGCGCCCGTGCCGGTGCCGGCGCTGGCCTGCACGAGTTCCGGCAGGAGCACGAAGCCGACCGCCAGCAGCAGCGTGGTCCACGGACCCATTGCGGGCCACGCCGCCGACAACACGCCCAGGAAGGCGCCGGGCACCAGGACGCAACGCACGAGAGGACCTACGTTCAACGCAACGGGAAACATCGGCTCACCCCCTTCAGGGCCGCCCGGCCCTGACGACAGGAGAAGACTAGGACTCGTAGTCCTCGGCCTCCTCGCGCCGCAGCGCCTCGGACAGCGTCTCGTCACCGGCCCGGCCCTCCCGGATGGTCCGATCCAGCACGCTGATCCGCGATCCGACATCGCCCAGGGACAGGGAGCGCGCGAGCTGGTAGACGCCGAAAACGGTCAGCAGGTACACACTCGCCACACACACGACGACGTGGTAGCCGTAGAGGTCCATGACCAGGCCCCAGTAGCCGGTCAGGTAGCCGAGCTCGTAGGATACGAATACGCCTCCCGGCACGAGGATCACGATCGACAGTCCGAGCGAGACCTGCCACGGCTGCACGACTGCATCACCTTCGGAAAGACGTGGGCACTCGACCGCCTCCTATCGTGCGTTTGGGTACCGCCCGCCGGCGGCCGCGGCACGGACCGCTCTCGCCGCTGCCGTACGCAGCCCGCGCGCCAGCGCCGCCGAATGCTCCCGCGGCCCGTTCGAACGCCATCACCTTCCCCCTCCCCAGTCGAGCGGGAACTCCACGTCCTTGTTCAACGTCCCGTAGCGCTTCCGCCCGCGCTCGCCCCGGAAGCCCTGCAAGCCGTAGACACGGAACCCGGCCTCCCGCTTCTGGGCCATCTGGCGGCTCGTGTACTTGCCGGTGGCGACCTCGATGCCACGCACCGTGCGGGTTCCGTCGGGGTACTCGAGCTCGACCAGGGCATCGGGCAGGGGAACGCCTTCGGCGAACACCCGCAAGCCTATCGACTGGGCGGATCGCGCCCGCTCCCGGCGCGCCTCGGCCGGACCGCCCCGGCGCCGGCCGGCGTCGTCGGCGGCGGCCAGGAATCCGCGCAGCTCCGACTCGAGGCGCACCCGGCGGATGCGCGCACCCGAGGCCAGCGCGGGCTCGGCGTCCTGAAGCACCGCCTCGACCACGTTGTGGTCGTGCTCGAGCTGGCGCGCGTCGCCCATGCCCTGCCAGAGGCGCTGCTCCTGCTCGAGAAGCGGGTCCGCCCGCGCATCCGCGGCCGTGCGGCGCCTCCGGAGGCGGCGGGCGGCAAGGTCGCGCCCCGTGCCCGAGAGCGCGAACACCTGGTAGCCGTAGCGGCCCCGCTCGACGGTGTGCACGTCGACGAGGCCCCGCTTCCGCAGCGACGCCAGCGTGCGGTTGGCCGCGAACGGGTGTCCGTCGAAGCAGCGTTCGACGACCGAGCGGCGCGAAGCGACCCGGAAGACGCCGAGCAGGACGAGGACGTCGTCCTCGCGCTCCTGGCGGCTGCGCCGGGCGACGTCGCGACGGTCGCCCCGGCTCCCGCGGTGGCGCGGGCCGCGCGGATCGCGCAGCTCGTTCACCGGACGGCGCGGATCGCCGTCCAGCCGCGGCGGCCGCGGAATCTCCGACAGCGACGGCGCCGCAGCGCGTCGTCGACGCACTTCGTCGACGACGGCGCGCGCGTCCCAGCGATGAAACAGCGCCACGGCGGATCTCTACCGCCCCGGTCCTACCGGCCCCGCGTCCCGCCCGGCGCGGAGCGCTCGACCACGCGCGCGAAGGCGGACGAGCCGATGCGGAACGCCGCCCAGTCGTCGGCCACCGCCGGGCGGCTGCGCAGCGCCTCGAGCACGGCGGCCGGCGCGTCGGGTCCCTGACGCGCGGTCTGCAGAAGGACGGTGCCGTGCATGCCCAGGGCGGCGCGTGCGGCGGGCCGGCCACCGGCGTCAGCCGGCCGCGCCACCGCGGCACGGTCCGGCACGCCGCCGCCCTGCCGCGGGTGCGCCGGGCTGCCTCCCGCCAGGGCCGAAGGCGAGCCCCCGGCACCGGCGGGCTTGCGCGCTCGCGTGGCCGCCGTGCCGTCTCCGGTCGCGCCAGCCGTTCCCTGCTCGGCACCGGCAACCGGGACGGCCTCGCCGCCATCCTGCGCCGCCGCCTGCGGGCGCGACCCGGCGCCGCCCCGCCGCCTTTTCCCGCGGCCGCGCGGCGGCGCGGCCCGGCTCGGCGGCGCCGGTGCGCCGGCACCGTCCCGGGCATCCGCGCGCCGGTCCGCGGGCTGTTCCAGCGCGGCGCCGCCGCCGCTCTGCCACCGGGCGCGCTGCCGCGTCCAGTCCCGATCCACCGTCAGGAACGGAGCGGGGAAGTGGCGCCGTAGCGCCACGTAGCGCGCCCGCAGCGTAGGCACCCAGCGGGACGCCTCGGCGGGCGGCAGGATGTGCTCGAGCAGATCCGGATCGACCGCCTGCACGAGCAGCGCGTTGATGTACACCGCGGGGTCGAGACCGCTGAACAGCCTCCGGAGGTCGTCGAGGGGCGCGCCGCCTGCGAGGAGAATCTCGACCATGTCGGCGCCGGCGGGGAGGCAGATGTCGGGCTCCGGCACGTGGGCAACCGCCTGAACGACCGGCGACAACGATACCGAAGCGAAGATCGCACGAGGCCCGGGCGCGACGAACGAAGAAGCTCTCGCGCCGGCTCGGCGGCACCCGCCCAGTGCGCCGGAGCCGAACCCTCCCGGTGTCTCCGATACCCCGCTCAATGGGTCTGCCGGTAGCGAGAGGGTCGTGCTGACACTCTGCGAAGCGAGCAAACGCATGCTTCTGCACTTACCGTAACGGCGGGCAAAAGGGGATCACCCGTCGCCGTTTTCTTCCCGTGAAACAAGGCTGCAACGCATTCCCGGCCCGAAGTCCGATTTCCGGTTCAGCACCCGATGTGCGGCCGCAGGAGCGGTCCGGTTGAGCCGCCGAGACAGACTGAGACCCGAATCAACCGTCGAGATTCCAGGCACGCGAGTCCCCGTGGGAGCCTGCGAAGCGCGCGACTTCGCGGGACCCCGCGACCCGCGCCCATCCGCCCCTCAGCGCCCTGCAGCGAGGGCGCGAATACCGATCGGACGACCCTGAGGAAACCGATGGAAGGAAGGAGAGGGGGAACTCGCCAACCGCGAGTTCCCCTGACGGGAATCGGGCGCTACCGCGCGGGACTGCTCTCGTCGGCCTGCGACGCCTGGTCCCGGCCGGCGGTGTCCGGGGTCCGGGAACTGTCCCGCCCGGGCGTCCCGGCGGCGGCGCCGGCGGGCAGGGCCGCCCGGTCGGGCACCCCACCCCGGTGCTCCTGGGGCTGCTCGCCCGCCTGACGCTCGGCGCGCATCTGGGCGCGGGCCCGGCGCGCCGCCTCCTGGGCGGAGCCCCCGGGCACCGGGTTGCCCTGTTCGTCCACCCGGGCCGGTGCGCGGTCGCGCTGCTGCTCGCGGTTGCGCTCTTGCGACACGCGCCTGGCGTTGAAGTAGCTCTCGCACGACTGGACGTCGCGGCCGACGGCGGCCAGCCCGCCGGGCGCCTCGAGCGTCTGCGCCCAGGTCTCGACCATCTTCTTGTGATGCGTCGACGCGGGCGGCACGTAGGTGGCGCAGTGGCCGGTGACCTCGGTCATCCCGGCATAGGTCGCCGCCAGCTCCGCCTTGGCGAACTCGGCCGAGTACGGCCGCTTGCTCTCCGCCAGCTTGTAGGCCTCGATCCGGTCCTCGGCGGCCTGGTCGACCTCGTGGCGCGCCTCGGCGTCCCCCGCGCGCGCGTGCGCCTCCCGGTAGAGGTGAGCGTGCGCGCTCGCCACCGCCAGCTGCGTGTACTTCTCGTGAACGTCGGCGAACGCCTCGTCCTTCGGCACGCTGATCGTGGCTTCGCCCTCCGGCCCGACCGAGAACTCGATCTTCTTCAGGTCCTCGACGTCCCTGTTGACGACGGTGCCGCGCGCCGCCTCCTTGTCGAGGACGCGGTCCATGGCGTACTCGATGTTGCAGATCGCCCGCTCCTCGTCGTCCGGCTCGCGCACCTCGGCGCCGGCCGCCTTGCACTTTTCGGCGAAGCGGCGGTTGCCCTCCTCGATCGCCCAGTCCCGCGACATCGGCTGCGAGCGCTCCGGCATGTTCTGGATGTCGAAGTCCGACAGGTGGTAGGCGGGGTAGGTGCGCCGCGCCTCGTAGGTGTCCGGCGCCCGGTTCCGGTCCTCGTCGTAGATCGGATCGCCCTTCTTCACCGGGCCCAACTCGCCGCGCGCGTTGTAGCCCTCGCCGTCTTGCTGGTGCACGGACTGCACCTGGCTGGCGAAGTTGCTGCGGACCTGAACCGGCTGCGGGCGGTCGCCGGTGACCGGGTTGCGGCCGCGCAGGGCGCGGCCCCGCTCGCCGAGCGCCTCCTTCAGCCTCGCGGCCCCGTTGAGCGTGCCGTAGCGGGAGTCCGGAGAATCGCGCTGGGCGCAGTCGCGCCGCAGCACCATGCCGGTCGCCCCCATGTAGCGCTTCCCGGACTTGAACTCCGGCGTGCCGTCGTCGTTCTGGCGCCCGGTGGCGTTGAGAATCGCGCACGGCGGCAGCATGTCGTCCTCGCGCTGGTTCGGCGCGACGCCCGCCCGAAGATCCGCCGCGAAGTCCTTTCCGTACTGGTCGTACAGGACGTCCGCGGTCAGATCGTCGGATCGCGGCCGCCGCGGGAACCCTGTTCGTCTGGCCATGAGACCCCTCCCGGAGAAAATGAAGCGGTGAACAGGCGCCGGGACCGCCCCGGCGACGCGAGAAAGCTACCGACGGCGAGGACGGGGACGAGCCACCCGAGGCCGCCCCCAACGAACTACCGGGAGAGCTCCGGCCCCCGCTCCGGCTCAGGCCCCGCGGTCCTGCCGCCGGCAGGCGCGGCCCGGTCCGGGACCCCGCCGCAGCGAGTCGGTGGTTCCGCGGCCGCGGGCGAATCGCCGGCATCCGCTTCGGCCAGCGCCCGGCCGAGCCACGTGTCGGCGCGCTTGAGCGCCATCCGGTCCCGCTTGTCCAGGCCGTCGCCCGAGGACGGACAGCTCCCCCGGCTGTTCGGGGCCGCCGCCTCGGCGAGGCGGGCCTCCGCGAAGCGCGACGCCAGCTCGCGCTCGCGCGGGTACGCGGCGCGATGGGCATCGGCTCCGGGATGGTCGGCCACCAGACGCAGCGACTCCACCGTGCACGGGCGCCCGGCCGGCTGGACGGCGGCCACGGCCCCGGCCGTCTCCCGATCGCGACGCTGCGGGTGCCCGGACGCCAGCCAGAGCGCCTCGTAGACCTGACGATGCAGTTCGGTCAGCCGGGACCGCGGCTGCGCGGCGTCGGCCGCCCGCGCCGGGACGACGAGACGGTCCTCTGGCCCGCCGGCCCGCGCATCGCGCTGCGCCTCTGGCGGACGCGCGTCGGCCACGTAGCCGACCTGTCCGCCGGCCGGTCCGTCAACGCGAAGCCCCGCGGTCTCGGCCGCCTCCAGCACCGTCTGCAGCCGATCGACCAGGTCGCGCCGCTGCCGTTCCGAGTCGCGCACCGCGGCGCGAACCTCGGGGACCAGCGCCCCGATGCGCTGCGCATCGACGCCGGCACGGCGGGCCAGCAGCTCGTCGACCCGGTCCGACTGCGCCAGCGTCCGCCCGGGTGCCACCCAGGCGCCGTCCGCGTCACCGGGAAGCTCGCGAATCTCGCGCGAGCAGGCGCGTGCCGTCATCAGTTCCGCGAAGTGCTCGACCTGCCGGCCGTAGTAGACGGCGGCGTCCCGCGGATACCGGTTGTAGAACCGGTCCGCTGCCGCGACCGCCTTGGCCGCCTCCGCCTCGGCCGGCGACGGAGACGGATCCGGGGACGGCTCGAAGGGCCGAAGCGTCTCCTCGAGGGCGAAGCCGACCTCCCGGAAGAAGTCCCGGCAGTCGTCCTCCGAGAGCGGCGCCAGGCGGAGCCGGCCGTCCACGAGCGCCTCCGACGAGGTCACGTGCACGATGACCTCGCCGTCGGCCGCCGCCACCGACCACGACGCCGGCAGCCGCAGCTCCATCCCGCCCCTGAGCGGATCGATCAGCTCGGGACGCGCGGCATCGGCCGCGAACCGGACCGCGCGGCCGTGGTCGGCAAGCGGGCCGATGGTCTCGGCGACCCACTGCGCGGGCGCCGGAACCTGGTCCGCGAGCCCGTCGAGCGGCCACTCGGGCGGCGAGCCGGGCATCGTCCCCGTGCCGCCGAGGCGGCCGTCGAGCGCCCGCACGGCCTCGAAGACCGCCAACTCCGCATCGGCCGCCGAGGGGCGCGCGCCGGCCGCCAGCGACAAGCTGCGCACGCCGTCGATCGCGGCGGCCATCGCCCGGTCGAAGCGCGCGCCCGCCCCCGCCGGGCGCACGGCGAGCGGTGACGCGGGGTCGAGCACCTCGATCGCGCGGTTGAGGTTCGGATACGCCTCGTCGATCAGCGCCAGCTTGTCGGGAGCCGCCTGCTGGCGCGCCGGGTCGAGTCCCACCGCGGTATGGGCGCGGCTGCGGAACCGAGTGACCTCGCACCACGCCCAGTGCGACTCGGCGTGCTCGTGCACGGCACGCAGCAGGGTCAGGCCCTGTTCGACGGGGCCGCCTCCCGAGAGCACGCGTTGCGCGATCGCGCGCCGGTCGGCGTTCCAGCCCCGCTCGACGTCCTGTGACGCGGCGGGGTCGCGCCTGCAGAGCGCGCGGTGATCCGACTCGCGGCGGTCGAGCAGCCGCCGCGCGTGATCGCCCGGGTCCGGATAACCCCGGTGCCCCGGAACCCGCTCGTGCATCCCGAGCAGCACAGACAGCACCGCCGGATCGAAGTGCACCTGCCGCAACGTCACGTGCAGGTACGGCGGCTCCGCCTCCCGGAGCAGGCGTCTTTCGAGCGACTCGCGCGCCTCGGGCAGCTTGACGTCGACGGCCGCGACCTTGTCGTCCTCGCCGGCGGCGTCCCGCGCCTCCTTCGCGTCGAAGTAGATCTGCTGCGAGACCCGGCGCGGACGCTCGACGACCACCCAGCCCGTGATGGGCTCTTCGGTATCCACGGCCCGGCCGGCCCGATGCTCGACCCGCTCGCCCGGCCGCGCGGCGGCCCGGGCCGCCGTCTCGGTGGCGTGCGCGCCGCCGCGAAGCACCTCCGGCGTGACGACGACCCAACCCGACACGATGTCGCGCGGAATCTCGCGCGGCACGGCCCGGACCTGGTCACCGGGGCCGGCCTGCCGCCGGGCCGCTTCCTGCGTCCCGAAGACGCGCGACACGCTGGCCTCGCGCTCGTAGACGATCCATCCCGCGTGGCGGCCCGCCGCCTTGCTCCCCCGGAAGCGGCGCAGGATGTCGCCCGGATGCGCGGCGCGCTTCGCCTCGGCCTCGGTCTCGTAACGCCCCCGCACCCGCTCTGGACGGAAGACGACCCACCCGGTCCCGGCCTTGGGACCCTCGGCCGCGTACAGCGCCCGGTACCAATCGGGCGGGCGTCCCACCGACTCGCGGTAGTAGGCCACCAGGTCGGGATTCGGACGCCGCGCCAGGAACGGCCCGCGCAGCGCGCGCACCGCCTCGACCCCTTCGGCCAGCGCCTGCACCGCCGCGCGCCGCCTCCATCTCCCGCAGATCTCGCGGACGACCCGCTGGCGCTGCTCCGGGTCCGCGTCCTCGCGCAGATAGGCCGCCCTGCCGTCGCTGACCCAGATCGAGTGCTGCGGCATGCGGTGCCGCCGCTCCTCGAGCGGATCCCCGTGCCAGGGGGCCCGCGGCTCGCTGCGCCCGGCCTCGCGGATCCGGCCCGGCTCGAGCGCCAGCGGATCGACGGCGCGATCCTCGATGTCGCGCGCATCGAGCTCCTCGGCGACCTCCTCGGCGCGGGCCGCCGCCTCGTCTTCCGCCGCCTGCTCCTCGCCGGGGTCCTGGACCAGGTCCGGCCATCCGAAGGTCCTCGCCTCCAACGAACGCCCCGCCGCGTCCTCAACCAGCCGGGAACCCGGACCGCGACCGCCGGACGACGCGCCGCGCTTCGCCATCGCGTACGCCTCCTCTCGGGAGCGGGCTCCGGGAACGGAGCCGCCTCGCCACCGGAAAACCCAGCCAACGCTCAGTGACACGCGGGGGACGAGGAGACCGCAAGCCCGGCGACCGACCGCGCGATGGCGGCCGGCCGCCGGGGCCGGGCCTCATGGCGAGAGGATCGGGTCAGGCGGCGGGGACCGGCGCGCCGGGAGCAGGCGGCGCGGATCCCGCGGCCGGGGGCGGCTGCTCGCCCACGTCGCCGCCCCGCATCAGCGCTTCCTCGTCCAGCGTCAGGCTCGCGTCGAGCTTCACTTCGCCGCGCGAGGCGTGCTCCTCCTCCATCTCCGCCTCCAGCTCCTCGTCACTCGGACCGAGCTCGGTGTCGAACTCGGCGAGGGCCGGATCGCCCGGCTGCGCGAACAGCAGCTTCATCGCCTGCTCGGTGCTCATCTCCGGCAGGTCCGGCGTGGGGGGCAGACCCCAATCCCGGCGTTGCTGCTCGGTCGTCGCGACCTGGTAGGCCGAGGCCATCGCCGCGTCGTACTCCTCGCGAGTGAGGGGAAAGACCACCGAGATCAATCGGTGCTCGAACTGCAAGGTCTCGTGCTCCACGGCACCCTCTCCTCCCGCCGGCTCACGACCCGGCATCACGAGAACCGGACAGGGCCGTCGGCGCGGGGTGGCCGGCAACCCAGGACGCGTAAGGGTAGGAACGCGAAACCGCACCGAGGATGCCCCTGCGCGAGCGCCCGCCAGGCTCAGCGGGACATCGAACCGCCAGCCCGGTCGATCGCGGGACCACGCCCTGCGGCCGCCTCCGCGCCGCCCCGGGTGCCGGCCGCCCGGTCGGGCACGCCGCCCGAATGACCCGCCGCGGCGGCGTTCGCAGGGCCAGACGAGGTGGGGGAAGCACCGTGGCGGGCGGGACGCTGTCCCCGGTCGAGGGCCCGAGCCTGTTCCACCGTCATCGTGGGCGGGGGAGCGCCGACCTTGCGCGCCGCCTTGGTGACCGTCAGGCACGCGTAGTAGTAGGGCGAGTGCTTCGGCGCGATCCCCGCCGCCGCCGCCATGACCGGCGAGCGGCGCTCCGCGAGCTCGCGGACCAGCCGGTCGGCCGCGGCCCCGGACTCCAGTGCGCGGCACACCGTGCGCCAGTCCGCCTCGGATTGCGAGAAGTGGTCGCCGCGTCCGGCTACGCCGCCCCCGGGACGGCTCCGCGATTCCGGCCTCGAACGGCCCGCCTCGTGCTCCAGCGCCGCGTGCCTGGCGGGAGGCAGCTCCTCGACCGGCACGGCCTCCGGGTTGCGGCCCGCGCTGGCGGCCCGCCGGCGCTCGGCCGCGTAGGCCGACACGCGGCGCCAGGACTCGTAGTCCTCCGCGATCGAACGAAGCTCCGCCCGATCGAACACCCGGTGGGCCACCTCCGGCCGGACGAGCAGCATCAGCGCCTGCATCTGATCCGGCGCCACCGCCTTCGCCACCGGCAGCCGGTAGAGCTGCGGCACCCTCGTCGCCGCCACCAGCGGCGGGGCGGTCGCGTAGGCCGGCTTCCGATTGACGAAGCCCGGCACGCGCAGGATGCGCGCGACGTCTACCGCGCCGGGGTCCCCGCCGTAGCGCTCGGCCAGGGCCGTGTTGTAGGCGACCACGCGGGCGGCGGCGCCCGCATCGTCCGGCGCCCCCCAGTACTGGTCATCCAGCTCCCAGTAGAGGTGGTACTTCGGCGGGGTCGACGAGCTGCGCAGCACGTGCGTCGGCGCGGGCAGATAGTCCGCCTTGACGTCCTCGGCGAGCCGCTCGAGGGCGGCGGGCCCGCCCGCATCCAGATCGGCGTGCAGGAACGCGAAGCGCGACACGAAACGCGCCTCCGCCCCGTAGACCGGCCGGCCCCGCTCGTCGGGCAGCCGGCGCACCGGATGGACGCCGCAGTAGACGTCCCAGCCCTGGAGGTTCTTCTCGCCCAGCCACATCAGACGGCCCCGCTGCCGGCCGGCCCTGGTGACCTCGGCGCGTTCCAGATACGCGGTCCGGATCTGGCGGTAGTCCGCCGCCCCCGGACAGCGGTGATTGATGATCTGGATCTTCAGCACGTCGTCCGACTCGTACAGGTCCTCGAGCCACGACTGCGCCATCTCGAAATCGAGTTCCATGACCAGGGCACGCGCGCGGACGGACCGCGCCGGCAGCGTACCGACGGCGCCGTCGCGCAGAGCGTGCCGCAACGCCGTTGGGCGTCGCCACCGCCACACGCTTTCCACACGGGGGCGTGGCGCGGGATGGGATGATGGTGTGGTGGGGCGGAGGCGCGGATTCGGTGCCGGCCGGGCGGAAATGTGCTTGCGCACGCGACGGCCGGCTGCGCGGCCGTCCGATGTCCTCGTTCGAGCCGGCCGACCTGCAATGCGACGCGAACCGCGGCCCCGCCCGGGACGGCGTGCCGCCTGCCGGACCGGCCGGCAGCGAGTTTTGACGACGCGCGAGACCAGCGAATACTCTGCCCGAGACGGATGCCGACCACGACGACGCAGTTGCGCCGCGAGCCGAGGGAGCCAGTATCCGACGACAGGCGCAGGCTGCTCGCACATTGGAACGAGCTCGTCGGCGCGCTCCCTCCCGACCTTGCCCACCGCCGCCCGTGCCTGCTCGGGCCCCCGGAGGCATTCTCCGACCAGCCGGCGCCGGCGTCGTACTTCAACGACTGGACGGGCCACGACCCGGCGCGCATAGGGCCGTCGAGCATGGCCGTGGCGCGGCGGCTGGCGAGCAGCTGCGCCGGCTGGCCGCGCCGGCCGAGCGCGGCCGAGTTCTACACCGCCGTCCACGTTGACAGACCCGACGCGCGGCAACAACTTCTCATCGCCGTCTGGGCGCGGGAAGCCACGTACCTCGACATCATCGACGCGTGGGGCGAGCACGTCTACACGATCCGCGAGTTGGTCGACGCGTTCCACAAGGTCGAGGGCCTCCGCACCTTCACGCGGTTCCGGTGGCTGAACCACATGGCGCTGGTGCCCGAAGCCGACGGAATCCCGCTGTGGAACTGCTGACGCTGCCCGAACCGGCAGCGACGCTGTGGCGAAGGGCCGGTCCGGCGCTCGAGCGCGCCCTCGCGCAGACCGGACGCCCGCCGGCGCGGTGGAGCATCGGCGGCGGCACCATCCTCGCCTGCCGCTGGGGGCACCGCGAGAGCACCGGCATCGACCTGACGGCCCCGGCCGGCACCGGGATCGACCGGCTCGACGAGCGGGTCGGCGGCACGCTGCGGGCCGACATGACGGCCGCGGGCGCCGCCGACGTGTCGACCGGCAGGATGCGCCACCGGATCGTGTTCCGCGAGGGGAGCATCGACATCGCGGAGCTGGATCCTCGGCCGGCGGCCGGGCAGGCCGCCGCGCTCATCGAGGGCCGCGAGGTCGGCGTCAAGCGCACGACGCAGATCCTGCGCGGGATGCTCGAGCGGGCGCTGCGCGAGGAAAGCCCCGCCCGGGACCTGTTCGACGTCGCGGTCGCGCACCACGTGGACCCCGACGCGCTCGCGCAGGCCGCGAACATGCTCGGCGAGGACGAGATCCGCCAGGTCAAGACGCACTGGCGGATCAACGCGCACCGCCTCGGGCACGAAGCCGAGGCGGCACTGGCGAGGGTGAGCCCGGAGTACGAGCCGGAGCGGCGCGACGTGGTCGCGCGGGCCATCGCACGGCTCGAGGACGCACGCTACCAGGCGGTCCGCATCCGCGTAACGCAAGGCGGACTGACCATCGAGACGCGCACGGCGGGGCGGCCCCCGACGACGATCCGCACCGGGCACGACGAGGCGGCCGCCACGCTCGAGCGCACCGGCGTGGGCGAGTTCCTCAACCGGCACACCGCCGGCGGCCGCAGGCGCGTCACGCAAGAGGCCGCCGCCGCGAGAGGGCGCGGCGGCACCGAGACCACCATCCTCGACTGGCAAGGGCCGGCCGGCTCCGGCGCTGCCGCCCGCGGTTCCTCGCCCTGATCGGGGATGCCATCGCGGCGCTGTCGCCGCAGGCTCTCTGCCGATCCATGCCGCACCGCGGCGCCTCCGCGAACCGAGGCTCGCCCGGTCTGCCGAGCCGCGCCGTATCCGCTGGCCGGCGATTCAGGCGGCTGCGCCTCTCTACAATGACGCCGAAATGACCTCCATGACCGCGGGCAAGCTGCTGGCCGCCCTGCGGCGCGCCAGCGCCGACGTCCACACGCGATGGGAAGCGTGCACGGTGAGAGCCGAAGTGCGCCAGGCACTCGTGCAGCCGTTCCTGCAGCGTGTCCTTGGCGTCGATGTCTTCGATCCGTTCGCACTCGTCCCGGACTCGGCCGGTTCGACCACGAAGACGAACCTCAAGCACCCGGACGCCAGGGTCGAGTACGCCGTGCGCCGGGGCGGCGCCCCGGTGCTGCTCGTCGCTGTTTTCGCGCGCCGCGATCGCGACGGCCGGAACGAGGCGCTCGATCGGCTGTCGAAATGCCTGGAACAGAGCCAGGCGAAACTGGGGGCGATCACGGACGGACGCACCTGGGAGTGGATCGGAGACCTGCGCGAGGCCGGCCTCGGAGTCAGCGCGTGGGCCCGCACGGTGCTGGAACCGGGCACGCTGCGCCTCCCTGCCGCACAGGCCCTGGCGCGCATGCACCAAGCCAACTGGGACCAGAGGCGGGTCCTGGAACAGGCCGCCCTGGCGATCTACACCGCCCGTGCCCGAAGCGCCCTGATGGAGCTGCTCACCGAGCCGTCGGACGAGTTGGTGAAGATGATCGCCGGCATGGTGCACACCGGCCAGAGCACCCCGCGCGTCCTCGACCTGGTCGGCGCCGGGCTGCGGGCGGCCATCGCGTCGATGGACGCCAGAACGCCGCCTCCCGGGCTGACGCCAACCGCGATTCCGCAACCGCGCCCGAAGCGGCCGGGCCAGACGCTGGCCCTCGAATGCGACGAGCCGGGCTGCCCGGCGCCCACCGACACGCGCAACCAAGCGGACGTGATGCGCTGGGCCCTCGACCGGCTAGCGAGCCGACCGGGCGCGGACGAGGCCTTCGCCAAGTCCAAGCCGATGACCCGCGACCTCGCGGACCTGCCCGCGACGGTCCGCGCCAACCCGAGCCGCTACTGGTCCGGCAACGGTTGGTACACGTCGATCGTCCGGCCCGCGGCCCGCAAGGCCACGCTCATCAACGAGCTGGCGCGCGCGCTCGACGCGCCCGTCAAGGCGCGCGTCGTCGGCGCCGACACGCGCGCCGGGAAGGCATCGGCACGGGCCGCGTAACCGGCGAGCCAATCAACCAGGGAGAGACCGACCATGGAGCAGACAGCGACCGCCGAGCCCACCGCCGGAAGCAGGAGCCCCCGCGTCCGGTACGTCACGACGCTGGACCGGCTGGAGCAGCTGAGCGACGACGAGCGGCGCCGTCTGGCGCCGGTCGCCGAACGCTACGCCTTCCGGCTCAACGACTACTACGCCGGCCTCATCGACTGGTCGGACCCCGAGGATCCGATCCGCCGCCTGGTCGTGCCCGACGAGCAGGAGCTCGCCGACTACGGCGCGCTCGATGCGAGCGACGAGGAGGCGAACACGGTCGCCCGCGGCGTGCAGCACAAGTACGCCGACACGGCGCTGCTGCTGTGCAACGAGGTCTGCGGCGCCTACTGCCGCTACTGCTTCCGCAAGCGGCTGTTCATGAACGACAACGACGAGGCGACCAACGACGTCGCCGACGGCGTCGCCTACATCGCCGCGCATCCCGAGATCACCAACGTCCTGCTCACCGGCGGCGACCCGCTGCTGATGAGCACGAGGCGCCTGACCGAGATCATCGGCCAGCTCGCGCTGATCGACCACGTCCGGATCATCCGCATCGGATCGAAGATGCCGGCGTTCGATCCGTGGCGGCTGCGCCGCGACGCCGAGCTGCAGGCGCTGCTGCGCAAGCACTCGCGCGGACGCCGGCGCATCTACCTGATGGCGCACTTCGACCACCCGCGCGAGCTCACCGGCGAGGCGCTCGCCGAGCTGCAGGCCTTCGCCGACTGCGGCGTGACGATGGTGAACCAGTGTCCGCTCATCCGCGGCATCAACGACGACGCCGAGGTGCTCGGCGAGCTGTACAATCGCCTGAGCTGGGCCGGATGCCCTCCCTACTACCTGTTCCAGGGCCGGCCGACCGCCGGCAACGCGCCCTACGAGGTGCCGCTGGTCGAGGGCTGGCGGATCTTCCAGGCGGCGCTGCGCCACGGGTCCGGGCTGGCGCGGCGCGCCCGCTACGTCATGTCCCACGCGACGGGCAAGATCGAGGTGTCGCTGGTCACCGACGACAGCATCTACCTGCGCTATCACCAGGCGAAGGACCCCGCCAACCTCGGCCGGGTGATGCAGGCGCGGCGCGACGACCGGGCCGCCTGGATGGACGAGCTCGACTACCGGTTCCAGTCCCTCGTGTAGTCCCGCGCGCCGCCGGCCACTACCTTGCCGAGTCGCGGTTCCCAGACGCCGCCCGGCTGCCCGCACGCGGGGCGCCGACCCGCCTCGCCGCAGCGATCCAGAAGCGCCTCGAGCGCCCTGGCCTCGGCCTCGGTGACCGTCAGCCCGTACCGCTGGCGGATGCGCAGCTGCGCGCGCGCGTACCAGCAGGCATTGCGCGTAGGCAGCCAGCCGTCGGGGCCGCGGCCCCGACGGCCGTCCGCGAATACGGCCCGTTCGGCATAGACCCAGTTGTCCGGGTCCGAGGCGAACGCCCGGCGCACCAGCGGCGGCGCGGCGCACAGCCCCGCCGCATGCGCCGCGGCGGGCGGGACGACCCGACCCAGAGCGACCGAGCGCACCGAATCGAATGCCGTGCACGAGAGCACCGAGCGGAATCCGTCGCCTCGTGGGACGGCCCACAGCCTCGGAGCCGGCCACGGGCCTGACGAGGCGTAGTCGCTCCCGTCGTAGGCCGTGCAGGCCGAAGGCTCCCCGATGCGCAAGCCGCGCCAGCTGCGCGGATGAACGAACGCCACCTCCGTGGGCGCGCGCCGCTGCGGCGCAACCTCCACCCCCGGCGCGGCGGGTTGCCGGTACGCGCTCCGCCAATCCGGACCCCCGGCAGGCGGTGGATTCGTCACGCACGCGGCGGCCAACACGGACACCACGATCGAGGACACGGCTCTCACGGCAGTTCCTCCTCCGGTGCGCCGGACCCGAACAACTCCTCGAGAGCGAACAGGAACGAGCGAACACCCAGCCCCGCTCGGCCGTACCCCGACAGGCGGACGATTCCCGCATCGACGCCCCCGGACGCGGGCGACGCCGCGAACTCCTCGGCCAGCGCGAGCTCCTCGGCGACCAGCTCCGCCAGCCGTTCGCGGGCCAGCACGCCGTAGCGCCTCTCGAAGTACCGCGCCCGCGACGTGCGCAGCAGATCGCCACAGCGCAACCGGTACGCGAAGTCGATTCGCTCGACCACCCCCGCGTCGACCCCCTCGGGAGGCACGGGCCAGTCCCCGGGTTCGAGAACCGCCAGCCGCTCCAGGCAGTCCGCGAACTCCCACGCGATGTCCAGCGGGTCGACCGGGTCCTGCGGAGGAGCCGCCGGCGAGTACGCCGGCGAGGCCCCGGGCCCGGACGGCGCCTCGTAGCGTCCGTCCAGCCAGTTGTAGGCCGCCAGCAGGCAGGACCCGCTCACGACGACGGTCCAGACGCGGACAGGCACGGGAGAAGCCTATTGGTCGCTGCGTTGAACCGTGAAGACGTGGCCCCAGTAGTCGAGCACCTCGGCCACCTTGCCGCCGTCCCCCTTGAGCCCGAACAGGTAGAGCGCCATCGGCAGCGGCGCCTGCCACGCCGGCGCGCCCGCCGAAGGGATCTTCGGCGGGCGCGCCGACACCACCACCGCCGACAGGCAGCGGTGGCCCAGCAGCGTGCCGACCCACCGGTCGCGCAGGTCGAACGTGGAGAACAGCGCCGCGCGCTCCACGCGCCCCGCCTCGAGCTCGGCGACGAGCTTGTCGACCAGCCGCGGCGCCTGCGGCACGGGAGGAAACAGGTAGACGGCTCCCTTCCAGTGATCGCGTGACGCGTCCTCCCCGAACTCGTACCAGGCACGGGCGCCGACCACGCACTGCGCCGCCTCGTGGGAGCAGGGATCCAGGTCGATCGGCCCGAGAAGCTCGCGCACCGCGTCGATGACCGGGTCCGGAGACAGGAAGTCGGCCGGCAGTGACCAGGCCGCGATGCGGTCCTTCTCCATCCGCGCCAGCACCTCCGGGGGCGGCGTCGAATCGGCCGCCGCCGCCGCCGTCGCGGCCGCCGCGCCGCCCAGTCCCCCGGGCAAGGACCAGCCACCCGGCTCCGCGCCCCCGCCGCCGGACGCCCCCGGCGGCTCGTCGCCGGGCATCGGCGGCAGACCGAGGCCTGCATCGTCGCCGGTCTCCTCCGCACGGTACACGCGGCTGCCCCGGGGAGCGCGCTTGCCCCCGCGCGCCTCCGCCAGCGCCTCGCGCAGGCTCGTCTGCCTGCCCGACGCGATCAGCGCCGCAGCCGCCTCGAGAAGCTCCTTCGGCTCGTTCCGCGCCGCGTAGGCCTCCCGGACGTTCAGTTGACCCAGCCGCAGCAGCGGTCCCAGGCACGGGGCCGCCGCCAGGGCCGCGCGCACACGCCCCACGGAACGCTCCGACACGCCCATCCTGCGCGCGAGATCGGCGCTGGTAGGAGCCGGCATGGGCTCCGGGACGTCCGGCACGTCCGGCGCGCTCGGCGGGTCGGCCGCCTCGGGGGCGGGCGCCTCGGCAGCCGTGCCGTCGACCAGTCCCGGCGCCGAATCCGCCCCACGCCCCTCGGCGGGCGCGGCGGCCGAAGACGGACACTCGTCCGCCTTCGATTCCGGAGCCGGCACCGAGTTCCGGTCCCCCGTAACCGAGGCCCCCGCGGTGGGCGCCGCCGCAGCCGAGCCACCCGACGACGCCGCCGAGCCAGCCGGCCCCGCCACGTCCCCGCCCGCGCCGGAATGCGGCGGCGAGGCGCCGGCCCCGCGGTGCTCGATCCTCCAGCGCCGGTTGCGCGCGCGATCGCGCAGCGCCTGGCGCTCCCGCCGCGCCTCGACCGCCATGCGGTGCAGTTGCTCGGCGATGTAGGCGCGCTGCGACGGTACGAGACTGCGCCGGTGCAGATTCGCCGACGCCGCGATCTCGTAGATCGTCTCCTCGTCGGCGATCTGCTCGATGGGGATCTGTACCCCGGCCTCGAGCCCGGCCCGCACGCGGTTGCGGCCGTCGACGATTTCGGTCCCGAAGACGAGAACCGGCTGGCGAATGCCATGCTTGCGGATATCCGCGACCAGATCCTCGTAGATGGATGGCGGCAGCAGGGGGAACAGCGCCGCCGCGGAGTGAACCGTGTAGGTGACCCCGTCGACGACGTAGGTCTCCTTGCCTGCCAGTTCGTCACGATCCGGAGCGGGCTCGTTCGTCGCCATCGGCCGGAACCTCCCCTCTGGACACGAGTTGCGCGCGGCGCCGGCCGGCCCCGCTCAGCGGGGCCGGATGGGGGCGGACGAACAACGCTCGGCCTCTTCGGCCTCTTCGGCCCCCTCCAAAGCGGCCAGGTCGTCGTCGACGTCATCGGCGTCCCGGGAAGAAGCGCCCGGACCCGGCGTCTCTCGCGGGTCGTCTCGCAGACCGCCGGAAGGAGAGCGTTCCGCCCCGGCCCCGTCGGGCTGACCGGCGTAGCCGCGCAGCCACGCGCCGGTCGCCCGGGGCGACAGCGCCAGGTTGTCCGTGGTCGACGGCGGGAAGTACAGCGTCGCCCCGACCGCCTCGCGGTCCGCCGCGACTTCCAGCGCGAACAGGCGCAGGCGTTGCTGCATGTGGGTCCTGCCGTACATCCAGCGGTCGTAACGCTGGCGCAGGACGAAGCCGAGCAGCAACGCCAGCGCGTAGTAGGCCAGATACAGGAAGAGTCGCATCAGCCTGATACCTCCGGCTGGCGGCGAACGGTTCCCGGCCGCCGCCGAGCGCACCGTCGTTACACTACCGGCCGGAGGTCAGCCCCCATGTCGCACGAAGCCGGCAACGACCCTTCGACGAAGGAGAACATCCACCAGGCGACCCAGGCCGCCGCGGCGCGCGCGAGGGCCACGCCATCGGGGGTATCCATCCCGGACACGGCACACGGGGTCGACGCGCACATGGACCGCATTGCGGCCCAGTCGCGCACCGCGCACGCGCCGCGCGAGGTTCGCAAAGGCATCGAAGACCACCGCCTGGAACTGCAGCTCGCCGCGCTCGCCCGAGGCAAGGAGACCCAGCCGCCGGCAGCCTCGACGGCCAAGACGGGCGCTTCCGACGGAGCGATCGCGGTGAGCGTGATCAGCCGCGACCAGTCGACGATGCAGCCCGCCGGCGCATCCGCCCTGGCCGAAGGCCATGCCCAATCCGTCAACCGGCCCGTCGAACCGAGGGCGAAGACCAACCGGCCCGAGAAGCCGGTTCCCGGCGCCCGGCAACGGGAATCGAGCACGGCGATGCCCAGCGTCGGCGCGCTCCACCCGACCGCCCCGCTGAGGCCGTGCGTCGTCGGCGGCCATCCCGATGTCCCGCCGCCGCCGCCCCGGCCGCGGTATGGGACCGACAACTACCCGGGGCGCCTGCCCGAGCGCGACAGGGCCGGCCACACGCGCTAGTCGAACCATGTTGACACGCCGCCGATCGTCCGCGCCTTGACCGATGCCGCCGCAGCCGTGGCGGAACCGGCCGGCCAGACAAGTCGGTCCACAGTGTCCAGCAGCGGGACTCGTACAGCCCGATGCCTGCAGTCCGGTCGAGGTCTTGCTGTTTGGGTCCGCAGCCCGAGGGGAATCGGGCGAGAACAGCGACATCGATCTGCTCGTTGTGCTGGCCAACGGCGATCCGTCAGATCCGAACTGGACCCCAGTGAACATCTGCGAGGCGATCGGCTATCGGCCCAAGCGGACGTCGTGGTCGCCCCTGAAGTGGACCTCCGGAAAGCGGCGCGGAGCCTAGCGGGGATGGAGCAGCTACCAGTGATTGGGCAGGCTTCCGCTGACCGGGGCCGTTCCCGCCGCCGCCGGTATCCCGGCAAAGCCGCGTTTCGTAAGTGACTGTAGAAAAATGACTTGTGTGACAGGTCTGAGAATGCGTACTCCCCATACGCAGGATTTTGTGGGATCGACCGTGGGATCGATCCAAGGCCGGATAACGACGAAGAAAGCAGCAGATGGCCGTGCGACGACAGCGGACGAACGAGAGAAGGACTTGTCGAGAAGTCTGGCCCGATCGGCGTAGGCCGCAACCGTGTTATCCGACTTGGTGTGCGCCAAGGCGTCCTCGCAAACCTCCCGGGAGGCCTGCGGGACCTCAATCGCCCACACCCGAAAGGTCGCTCGGAACCCGTGCGCGACAATCGAACGGCCCATCGGGATCGAGACGATCAAGCTTGCGCAGGGCGTCCGAGACAGCTTCCTGATTGACACGCCGCGTGTCGCCCGCGCGACCGCGGAGAGAAGAAGACCAGCGACGGATGGCGCTTCAACGCACGGGCGCGCTGGAGCACAAGCAACGGCCTGCGAGGAGAGAGGAACCTCGTGTTCAAGATTCGCCTTCATTCGATCCGCGGGGGCACGCGCCAAACCCGAGTTACTCACGCGCAGGACGCGGCAACCAACCGGAACTGGCCACGATCCGTCGACCGATCGACGGCCACCTTGCCGGGACAGCCGCTTCAGCTACAGTAGAGCGCGGACGAGGAGCACGGAGATGCGAGAACGACGCGTAGGGATCCAAGAACTCGAGGCGAACCTGAACGGGTGCCTGGACGAGGTGCGGAGCGGCACGACCCTCCTCCTGACGGACGGCGGGCACCGGGTAGCACGCCTGATCCCGGAGCCCGGAACGAGCGAGTCGAAGGACGGCCCAGCAATCGCGTGGAGCGGACGGCGGCTGAAGAAGACCAAGCCCAAGGCGCGCCTGCGGGGTGGAGGCAGCATGGCCGACATCGTCAAGGAGAACCGCAGTTGATACTGCTGTACATGGACACGAGTGCGCTGTTCAAGCGTTACGTGGAGGAGCACGATTCGGAAGCGGTACTCGCGAGGATAGACGAGGCGCCTGCGGTCGGGACGGCGGTGATCACGCGGGTCGAGGTGGCGGCCGCCCTGGCCAGGGCCGTGCGTGCGCAGCGTCTGGACCGCAACGAGGCAGAGGACGCCGAACAGGAGTTCCTGGGCGACTGGGATGACTTCACGAGAATCGGGGTGACGGAGGCGCTGGTCGGACGAGCCGGCGACCTCGCTTGGCGGTACAACCTGCGAGGGTACGACGCTGCGCAGCTCGCAGCAGCGCTGGCGTGGCAAGAGATGAGGGAAGACATGCAGGACGAGATCGTGTTCGCCTGCTTCGACGCCGAGTTGGTCCAGGCAGCTGCGGCCGAAGGCCTCAGTACGTGGCCGGAATAGGCAGCGCAAGCGGACCCAGATCAAGAAGGGCCCTCATCACGCCGACTGGCCGTTCTGCAGCGGCACCGACGCCCATCCCCGCCCGCTCGGTGAGCCAAAATCACCGCCGACGGCTGGTACTACGTGAAGAGCCGGGGGAGACCACCATCATTCAAGCACCCGGCCAAGCCGGGGAAGGTGACGGTCAAGGGACATCCGAGCGACCAGATCAGCGGGGCACTGCTGGCGAGCATCTGGCGACAGGCGGGTATCGGAAAGCCCGAGGAGTAGCGTCATGAGCAGCATGGAAAACACGAGGACGCGCAGACAGCTCGAGGAGCGGATCGGGGTTCTCCAGCAGGTCTGTGCGGAGGCATACCAGCTGGCCGGCGCCATAGGCGCGCCGGAGAAGGCGCTGGACAACCTCGCAGCGGCAGCCGACGGCAGACCGATCCCGCACGCCACGTTCCTGCCGGTGTCAGCGGCGGACTGCGACGAGCTCGGCGACGCAGATACGGCCCGCGCCAACAGACAGGGGACAGCGACCTCCGCAGTCCAATCGCGAGGATAGTCGGAGCCCGAAGGGTCGCTCGGACCATCTGGAGGGAACCGAGTCGCCCCGCAAGCGAGGGAATGTACCCCTGTCGCCACGCATCCGGGCCGGTGCCGGCCCATCCGCCCCGCGAGCACGGGGAGAACCCACAAATTACCATGACTCTGTGACAGGTTGGCGACCCGCCCCACAACTGCGGGGAAGCACCTGCCTGCGCCAGCCCGCCGGCTGTCCACAAACCAACGGCCCCCGTACAAGTGGGAAGTCTGGGTTCCAGCGCAGACACCAAGTCGCGGGTACCCCACGCCATGCGAAATGATGGAACCAGGCGAAGGGAGCAGCCATGGGAACGGTCAGAGGCTACGACGCCGACTCGATCGACTGGCGCGGGATCAACCCCGACGGTACGCCGGACGAGCAGATGCTGGCGGAGATGACCCAGGCCATCGTCGAAGCGGTCAGCCCGGAGCGAATCATTCTGTTCGGCTCGGCCGCCCGGGGCGAGATGCGGGCCAAGAGTGACCTCGACGTCTTGGTCGTGAAGGAAGGCGACCACTACCGGGCCGTGAGTCGACGAATCTATCTTGGGCTGCCCCGCAAGAGACGGGCCGTCAACCTCGTCGTGGCGACGAACGAGGACATCGAGCGGCACCGCGACGCGCCTTACTACGTGATCGGGGCGGCAGTACGCGAAGGACGTGTGCTCTATGACGCCCGCGCGCAGGCCTGAAGCTGCCAAGCGCTGGCTGGAGGAAGCGCGCGAACGGCTCGACCACGCGCGGACCTACCAGGGCGGAAGCCGCCGGATCCTGTGCGAGCAAGCGCACTACCACCCCAGCCCTCGACTGAGCCCGGCGGACGCGCACATTGTCGGCACGGGCCGGGCCGGAGAGCACAACAAACCCGACGACGGCAGGCGGAGCGCCGGGCCCGAGTGACGAACGCGATACGCGGGACATCATAGAATCGGAAGGCGAGACCGCCAGGGAATGAGGCAACCTGGCCAGCAGCACGACCGAGCAGCGCATCGGACCAGCCGTACCCGAGACCGAGGATAGCCGGCAGATGTGCTTCAGCCAGGGCAAGGCATTTGTGTACGAACCGGAAGACGACCCGGGCACCATCGTGACCGAATGGCCGAACGGCGTGATCGACCGGCACAATCTGGAGACGAAGACTCGTGTACGGCACTGGCCGGACGGGACGACCGAGAGCCGTCATGAGGATGAGACGGTCCAGTACCCGATTTGGCCGCGCCCCCGGCACTAGCAGGAAGCCGCGCGAACAACCGTTTCGCCGCACGACTCCGGGCTGACGATTCAGGACTCCCGGACACCCATTCACGCCACTGAGCCCCGGATCGCCACAAGCTCGGCGACTGGACAGTGCCGAGAAGCAACGCGCGGCACGGGAACTGGTCGACAGGGCGATCGAAGACCCCTCAAAGCCCGGAGCGACACCGGGTTCGAGAGCACGTATTCGGGGCGCTCGCGGCCAAGCATTGTGCGACGCGCCAGGGCGCTCGGATACGAAGTAGCCGCGGTCTTCGTCGGAACGCGCCGCCCGGAAATCAACATCGACCGGATCAAGGCACGCGTCGCAGACCGCACGGGACACGACATGCCGAGCAGCGAGGTCCGCCGGCGCTGAACCGCCGCCAGCAGAACCTGGTCCGCACCAGCAACGCCCATCGACGACATCCAGTTGATCGACAACAGCCAAGGCCGCGCGCGGCGAGTAGCCACCATTCCCGGGAGCAACGGGCGAGGTCTGCACGGGACGCTCCAGGCTGGGCGGCGGATCTGACCAGGCGCATCGAACGTCGGAGAGGAAGCGAAGTCGGAACCGCGGCTCCGCACGAGGGCTAGTCCTCCCGAAGAGCAGACCCATCAAGTCCGGTTTCGATGGGACCGGGCGTAGCGCCGCAAACCGCGATTCGAATCCCCCCCACACCGGGCGCGGGCCCCGGCGCGCATCATCGACTCCGGAGCGACCGAGCAGAGCGAGCGCAGCCGGACTGCGAGACGGCGGTCCGAACAGGTCCCGCGCTGCCGCGGTTGCCACGCTGCTGTGTGGGCAACAAGGGACCCGCCCGCCGCCGCACATGGAGGAACCACTCATTGGGAGAATCCACGAAACACGAAAGCTGGAACCGAGGCGACGGCCAGCCGGACCCAAGGCGCCTCGACGAGGCGCTCGACCGGGTCCTGCAAGTCTGCAGTCCGGTCGAGGTCGTGCTGTTCGGGTCGGCAGCCCGAGGGGAATTGGGCGAGAACAGCGACATCGACCTGCTGGTCGTGCTGGACGACGGCGATCCGACAGATCCGAACTGGACCCGGGTGAACATCTGCGAGGCGATCGGGTATCGGCCCAGAGCCGACGTCGTGGTCGCCTACGAGGAGGATGTCCGGAAAGCGGCCCGGAGCCTGGCGGGAATCCTGCGTACGGCCCGCGAGGAAGGAATCACGCTCTACCGGCAGGGCCAGAGGCAGGCCTACGAGCCCCGACAGAGGCCGGAGCCGATCGACAGGGACGAAGATCGCCGGATAGCCCGGCGGGAAGCGGAGCGGCTGTGGCAGCACGCGCAGACGAAGCTGCAGATGGCCGAAGCGTGCGTCCGGAGCGCCCACAGCAGTGCGACGCTGGATTGGTACCAAGCCACCCTGGTTGCCGGCGATGCGCGCAAGGCCGTCGAGTTGTCCCTGCAGGCGGTAATTGTGGCTGCGGGCCGGCGCCCGCGAGCCTGGAAGGACCCCGCCGGCTTGGCCTCCGAGGCGCAGGCGGCCGGGGCCACCGTGCCTGCCGTCGACCCGGGTGCGCTCGAGCGTGCAGCCAACCACTACACGGGATCGGTGTATCCCGGCTACCCGAGTCCGTCGGCGGCAGAAGCGTTTGAGGCCCTGGAACTGGCACGACGGATCGTGCCTTGGGCCAGGGATTCAACCCTTGAGTAGCTTGCACTGATGGTCCGCGCCGACGCCGACAGATCCCGAGCACGGACAGAACCCGAGGCAGTGGGCTGCCACGCTGCACCGGCGCGGGCCTGGCCCTGGAAGCCGGCGCACGATGGCGACCCCTTACGCCTCCGCCCGCTCACCTGGCGATCGAATCGCGCGCGGGTCGATGCGGAGCGATGCAGACTATACGAACCCGCACCGACGACGCACGAACCGGACAGAAGAACGCGCCGGCTGTTTCCACTGGGGGGAGGGGCGGACAGGCGAGAATGGTGCTTGGGGGCGGTTCGGGGGCGGGCGGGCAGAAGGGGCCTTGCGGCCGCGGCCGCCGCCACGCGGCGGCCCGGTGACCCCAGGCCCCGGCTGGGCGTCCGCGTGCCCCGAACCGCCGGCAGACGCCGGCAGTCCAACCGCTCATCGACATTTCCGCGACCGCCAGCCGCGTGCCCGGCCGCAACTCGACAGCGGGACGGCCGCTGCTTGCCGACCCGGTCAACACGGTTGGCGCCAGTCACCAGTGCCGTCACGGGCGCACGACTGCAAAGGCACGTCGAGAAACGAGCCGCGCGGGGTCGAGCGGCCAGGTTCGCCGCTTCACACGCGCACCGCCGACGCGAGCCGTTGGGCAGGGCTTCTCAGAAGGGAGATGCGATGCGACACGTAGCGACGCCGCAAGCGAAGCTTTGGACGGCGCAGCCCATGGATACACGACTGCGAGAGCCGGATCGACACGTCGGCGTCGACCGCGACTGTGTCGTCATGGACGTCCAGCTCGACCCCGCCGACCAGCAGACGGTCGAGCACGCGGCCGCCATGTCGCCGATCCGGTTGATCAGGCCCCCCGCAACCGGAGCCGATGCGCAGACCTGCGCCGGCCTGCCCGTGGTTACCCGGGTGACAATCGACCTGCGCACCCGCGCGGGGAACACCCCGGTTCTGGCGCTGCGAGACGGCCACAGCGACGGCGGGACGGTAGTCGAAGCGATCGAAGTCCGACTCGAGACGACCCGGAACGGCAAGTGCGAGGACACACTTGTCCTCCCGAGCGATCTGGCACTCGTAACCGAGGCGCATCGGTACAGGCCGCCCGACGCGCCCCGGATGGCCGTCTGCCGCCAGCGGCTGGGAGCCACCATCAGCGAGATCACGCGCCGCGCGGCTGCCGCCTACTTCCGGCCGCACGACGAGGTCGGCGCCGACGAATGGCGGCGTTCATACGATAGTTTCCGCGTGAACGCCGCCCGGGCCCTGGCCGGCGTCCCGCTCCTTGCCCACGATGCCAGACACTGGCTGATCGGCAACATCACCCGTCGCGAGATTCTGCCCCTGCTTCCCACCGAGGCAGCCCAGACGACCATCCGTATCGAGCCCGGCGGGTGGATCGGCATCGACCACAACTACGCCGCACCCATGCCCGGCCCGCGGTAGGCGCCCGGTAAGCTTCGGCCCCGGTCCCGGCGACGAACGCCGCAGGCGAGTGCGGACCGGGCGACGAGCTCGGCCGGCGCCGTCCGGGCACACCACCCCGGTTCCGGCACGCTGGGACGCTGACGCGCCATTCCCAGGCACGACAGCGCGTGCCCGCCCGGGCGCCCACCCGGACGGCGCCGCCGAAACATCATTGTCGACCTCCAGGTCCCGGAGGCCGCGAGCAAGAGGATCACATGCAGGACAGAACGCCGCCGGCCGAGGCCGGCCTGCCGGGAGGAGAGCTCGGCGACGACCAGCCCATCGAGCGCCCCGACGGCGGTTGGGAATGGACCCGCCCAAACCGGGAGCAGCGCCACGATCAGAATCGCTGCCGTGCCGTCTGGCACGCCGCGGCCGCCGCCGAGGCCGAGGGCTGGTACGTCCTCGTCGACGACGGTTCGGAAGTGACAGACTTGCGCATCGGCCCGCTGACCGACGTGTGGAAGGCGGCCAACGCCTTGCGCGATCTGTTTCCGGCGCCTCAGGGAGCCGACCGCGCCACGCTGCAGTACATGGAGGGGCGGGCCGCCCGGATCATCGAGGCCGGACTCGGCGAACGCGTCGAGGCCGCCGCCGTCGCCTACGCGTCCATGAAGACCGCGCCGCCGCTGAGCGTGCTTGGCGCCAATCCGGCGAAGATGCTCGACCGGCTGCAGGCGGCGTGCGACGAACGCCGGGTCTGGCTCGACGGCTAGACCGCACCGGAACACGAAGCGCCGCACGGGCGCCGCGGCTGGTTCGCCGTACCGCAACGAAACCCGGGCCCGTCTGGGAGCACGACGAGCTCCCGTGCGCCGACCCGACTCCACTGGGTGACTCCGCGAGCCCGGCAACAGCGATCCGCGCCCCGCGGCTACCGCCAGTCTGCGGTCCCCCCGGACGGCAAGCAGCGGCAACCCCACGCGGCGACGACGTTCACCTGCCCGACCGCGGAAGCACCCTTCCGCCGACAGGATTCCGAACACACACGGAGGAACGGATGCAATCCGAGCAACAGACGAACGCGCTGCCGCCCCCAGCGAACCGCGCCCGTTGGGAAGCCTGGACGGTAACGATCCCGAACCCGCTCGTGCAGGTCCACCCCGAAGCGCACCGCCACGACACCGCCCTCGAGCACACCTCGGTCCGTTGGAACGCGTACGGCACCCCTGATCGGCCGGCCGGGTGGTACGTGCACACCATCGGGGCGCAGTCTGCCCCCGGCGAGCCGGGCTACGGCATCGGTCCGAGCGAGACCGGCACAACCGGCCCGATCGAGATCGACTGGCTGGCGAGTTTCGTCTATACGCTCGACGGCCGCGCGCTGGACCACTGCTGGGAAGGCCAGGGGCACGAGCGCATGATCCGGGCCGAGCAACTCGTCCTCGAAGGGCTCCTGCAGCGTCTGGGCGCGGCGGCCCGTCGCTATTCCGAGTTGGACCACAGAGCCGCGGGCGGCGATCCGGATGGCATCCGCTTCTGTCCCACGCGCCCCATGGGGGCAGGCGCAGCGACGCCTGCGGCAATGCTCGACGCGCTCGCCGAGCTGCGCGCCGCCGCCGCCGCACTCGACCGCTGCACGCACGCTTAGCACCCCGCCCCGGCGCTATCCTCCCGCGCCCACAAGCGCCGCGTCGACCGAACACCCTGAGCCCGGCGGTTCACGACAACCAGCGAATCCGCGCCGCACCGGCTCGAATCCGCCCGCGGAGCAGACAGGAAACGGCCAGGGACGAAGCCATGTACTACGCCTTCTACAACCGTCTGTGCGTGCCCGTGACCGCGAGCAGCAGAACCGTCATCCGAGCCGCCCTGCGACGGCTCAGGAAGCCCAGCCGCAGGGGTCGGCGGCAACGAGCCGAACGCCACGAGCTGCTGCGCGCCGTGCTCAAGGAGCATGCCGACGCCATGCGCCTGTACCGCGCCGTGGCGACCGGCGCTGCCGGCACAACAAGCCGCCGGCGGACGCAGCGCGCCTCCCGCACGCCCGCGGCCTGAACGGCAACGTCCCTTCAGGCTTCTTCCTTGCTGGCTCCTTGTCCGTGTGTGCGCTGTGCAATCGTGGTACGCTCCCGTTGCCACACGTTCTCCGGGTCGGGCCATGTCGTCTGACGCCGGGTCGCTCGCCGAATAGAACACTCCGCGCCAGCGGGGGAACAGGCGGGGTCCCTGCGACCGACATGGCCAGGAGTACGTGTGGCAACCGGCCCGGCGATCCCCTTGGGGATGGGCGCCGGGCACACGCGCTGCCTCCGGTACGAACCGTACGCCTCGGGCTGCGCGAAGGGAAGCTGCATACTCATGCGCACGCCAACAACCGCCATCGCGGGCGCCTTCGCTGTCGCTGCCCTCCCGGTCGCCGCGTTCTTCGCTCCGACCCCGACGGTTGCAATCCCGACGACGTTCTCATTCATCGCATTCCTGGCAAACCACGCCGCCCGCGACGTGTTCGCCCGAGGCCGAAACGGCGTTCCAGACCGCGCGGCACGTGCGTCAACCGCGACATGACCGCGCCTCTCTGTCGGAGCCACGTGCGACGAACGGTGCGACTTGAGGGCGAGTCCCCGGCGCGAGTGGTGGCGCATGCAACTCCCGAACGCTGCCCGGATCACGATCGGCTCGGACACGAGCCGCCTGCTCGCCAGGGCTGAACAGAGGTTCGCAGCCCTGCGGTTCCATTGCCGGCGAGTCACCGGCCGGCCGGCCCGAACGCCAGTCGCGGTTGCTCGTCCTCGCGCCAATCGCCAATCCGACAAAGGTCGAGCTGCCACGTTCCCGGAAGGAGACGCAGCGTTCCCGATTCGTGCGGCTGCCGACTCGGTCGGGCGCTCACGCATGCCTGGGCGACCACGGCCGCACAGCTGCGCCGAACCCTGAAAGGCCGACCAGATCCGCCGGCCCCGGCCCACCGCCGAGCGGCCGTGGCTCCGAGACCACGGTCCAAGCGAATGGAGCCATTCCGGCGCCTCCCGGAGCGGGAAGCCGGTACGGGAAGGCCCGTCGCCACCGCGCTCGACAGACGCATCCAGGGCGCGAAGGACAATAGGTTCCCCGCTCCGGAGCGGGCCGCAGCAGCAAGACCAGCGGCGGAGTGTCCACTTCGTCATCCACCCGGGAAGGTAGAACGCAACAGCCATGAGTACGAGTCCCCTCGACCACATCAAGACACTCGCAGACAACATCGATCGGCTCGAACGCCAAGTGGCGGTCTGGGCCGCCCACCGCTGGGGGGAGGAGACCGACATCCGATCGCATTCCGACGACCGGGCGCAGGTCGAGGCGGTAACCAGCAGGGCCGCCGTGAAGCTGCTGGCCATGGCAGCGGTCATGATCATCGATCCGTTGACGGATGCGGCAGGCGAGGATGCCAGACAACGGATCCTCAACCTGGCGGCCAAGACGCCACGCTACCAGTCCGGGCTCCAACTGTGCGACCTGATGGCGACCATGCTGCGCGAGATTCGCGACAAGGCGGAGGGCCGCATCCACTGACGAGCTTCGCGGCGACGGCAACCCCCATGGAAGGCCGATCCCTGTCCGTGCCGGCATGCCGCGACACCGCCGCCGCCGGAGCACAGCGCCGTTTTTCGCTCGCCGAAGGCCGGCCGGATCTCCCTGGACGAACACCCGGACGCCGTCGAGGAAGCCCTTCGGGGCATCGCCACGTACGCCGAGGGAGACCAGACGCTCCTCGACTGCGACGACGACCAGACGTTCAGCGCCGAGCCGCACCGCATCGCGGATCGGCACCGCAAACACAACGAGTGGAAGGGAATCGACGCCCCGGACGAACGAATGCTGGCACGGTGCGTCGCCGCGGGAGCATGTGACCTGATCCACCGGCCCAACCTCGAGGCGTGACAAGCCCGCCACGAGCATCCCCAGTCGCCCACGGAAGCCGGCAACTGAAACGGCCCGCTCGGCGCGCGACCCCGGGGGCTAACGCGGGCTAACGCTGGGCTAACGCACTTCTTTCCGGCTACCACGCATCGTGATCGGCACGGCCCAGGCGGCCAGTGGTAATGGCCGCCCCTCGACCGCGCAAGAAGGCCTCTCCACGCGGCGACCGATCACAACCCGACCGCTACCGGCAACCCGGGCGCAGTGCGCCTCCACGACAAGGAGCCGACATGAAGAACCAGACAGAGATCCGTGCCTGCATCGATTCCGGCGCGGTCGACAAGGTGACCCGCTTCTTCAACGCGAGCACGGAGCAGACCCTGCAGGAGATCCTGCAGAACGCGCGGCGCTCCGGCGCGACCACGGTAGAGATCACCACCGAGGACGACGGCCGGCTGAGCATCACCGACGACGGGACCGGGATCGACGATCCCGCGGCGCTGCTCGCCTTCGGGCGAAGCGCCTGGGCCGCCGACACCCGCTACGGCGAGGACCCGGCCGGCATGGGGGTGTACGCACTGGCGAGGACGACCGCGACCATCACGTCGAGACCGAAGGGGGCGCCGATGGGCTGGCAGGTCGAGCTCGAGCCCGACCACTACACGGGACGCAAGGCGGCCACCGTGGTCGACGCGGCCGCGGCGCCAGCGCCGAGCGGCACGAGAGTCAGTTTCCTCCCACCCGACGCGCGGTGGCACGCGCGCCGCGCCCCCGCCAGCGGGGACCGCGAGGCGCCCGCCAAGTGGTGGTTGTGGGTCTACGGCAACGCCATCAGAGCGGCCGTGCGCCATTACCCGCTCCCGGTGACCATCAACGGCAAGCCGGCCGAGCAGCAGGAGTTCCTGGGCGAGGCCCTCTACCGCCGCCGCTGGCGCGGCCTCGACATCGGCGTCTTCGACACCGAGACCCACTGCGGCGAGCCGAACCTGAACTTCCACGGCCACGCCATCCGGATGGAAGTCCCGACGGTGCCGACGCTGCTCACCCAATGGCACGCGCGCATCGACGTGCGCCGCTGTCCGGAACTGGAGCTGGTGCTGCCGGCGCGGCAGGAGATCGTGCAGTCGGACTTCAGCAAGCAGCTCCAGGAGGAGGCCCGCAAGACGATCCTCCAGGCGATGGGCGTCGAGGCGGCCGAGGCGGGCTATCGGGTCTTCGACAAGGCCCGCGAGGCCGGCATCGCGCTCCCGGTCCCGGCCCCGGCGCTCTGCCCGTGGGAGCCGCAGACCGCGCGCTGGGACCAGCAGCGGGACCGCTCGGCCCGCCGGCCGGTCCGGCCGACCGATCTGCTGATGGACGCCCACCTCGACGCTTCCGACGAGCAGCTGCTCGCCTACGCGCTCAAGGGGACGCAACTGCGGCGCGAGATCTACGATGCGGACACGCGCCTGGAAGGCTACGAGTGGTACGACCACCTGGGGCGCATCACCCGCATGGACATCGACCTGGTCTACGGCGCCGAGACCATCCGGCTGCGCCGGCCGCAGACGAAGTGGCCTCGGGTTCCGACAACGCGACCCAAGGCCGTGCGGATCACGCTCGCGGTCGATCGCGGCGGCAGGAAGAGCAATCTCCATCTCGACAGCGACGTCGCGTTCGTCGACACGAACGACCACGCCGGCTGCCCGGACGGGGCGGGGATCGTGCTGACCGAGACGGCGCGCATCGACCAGACCGACCTGGAGCAGCTGGTGACCGCGTCCTTCTTCTCTCCGGACGACGGCGCCGACGCCGACTCGAGCGAGCGCCAGAAGGCCGAGTTCGCCGAGGCGGCGCGCGACGCGGCGCTGCGGCTGCTTGCCACCCCCGAGCAGCGCATCAAGCAGATGGTGCGCAACGGCATCGAGGACACCGTCCGGAAGTACGTCCCGCGCAACAGCAACGCGACGATCCGCATCGAGCGGACCGCCCGGAACACCTCCATCGACATCGAGCTGGAACACCTCGAGCAGGCAGGCTGACTCTCCGGTCGGCCGACTGAACAGCTCCTGGCGCAGGCCCGGCTGCCCGAACGCCCTCCCGGTGGGCCCCGCGCGATGCGCCGCCGACCCCGATAACTGCCCCACGGCACCGGCCTCCGCCGTGGGGCGAGCCAACAAGGAAGGACGACCAATGCGCACGCCCGAGGTGTGCCCGCCCCGACACGAAGCGCGCTGCCGGGGAGACGCTGTCGCGCACGCGGAAACGGAGACGGAACGCAACGCCCGCAGACGGGCCGCGACGCTGGCCGCGCTCGACCGAGCCGCGGCCGAGGCGCGGCGCCAGGCAGAGCCCGCGCGCGAGTCCGACTACAGCTCGACGCGCCTGTGGGACGCCTGCATGGCGCTCATCGAGGCGGCCGAGGACACGCTGGCGGCCCACTGTCACAAGTAACCGATTGCCCCAGAGGAGAACCGGAAAGGAGAAGCAGACGCAATGTCGAAGATCACGAACCGGAACATTCCGCTCGGCCAGCTCGAGCTGGCTCCGGACAACGTGCGGCGCACGCCGGCCGATGCGGCGGCCGACGAGCAGCTGCGCGCCAGCATCCTGGCGCTCGACGTTCTCGAGAACCTGCTCGTGCGTCCGAAGAAGGGCGTCAGGAACACCTTCGAGGTCGTCGCCGGCGGCCGCCGGCTCGCCGCGCTGCAGGCGCTCGCCGCCAACGGCGACATTCCCCGTGACCACCCGGTCCCGTGCCGGCTGCTCTGCGGCGCGGCGACCGGCACCGACGTCTCGCTCCACGAGAACGAGGTGCGCGCGGCGATGCATCCGGCCGACCGGTTCGAGGCGTACCACGCCCTGACGAAGCAGGGGCTCACCTCGTCGGTCATCGCCACGCGCTTCGGCGTCCCGGAGCGCTCCGTCGAGCGGCTCCTCCGGCTCGCCTCGGTCTCCCCCGAGCTCGTCGCCGCCTATCGGGACGAGAGGATGACCCTTGAGACGCTGATGGCGTTCTCCGTGACCGAGGACCACGCCGCGCAGAAGGAGATCTGGGACCGCTCGCAGGCGCAGCACCGGGCGCTGTGGCCGAACGAGGTCCGGCGGGAGCTGACCGAAGGCGCGGTGGCGGGCAACGCCGCGCTGGCGCGCTTCGTGGGCATCGAGGACTACGAGCGGGCCGGGGGCACCGTCCAGCGGGACCTGTTCAGCCAGGACTCCGACGGCGTCTATCTCACCGACCGCGCGCTGGTGAACCGGTTGGCGGGTGAGAAGCTCCAGGCCGCGGCCAACGAGCTGGCCACCGAATGGAAGTGGGCCGAGGCCCGCATCGAGCCCGACTACGAGGCCGTCAACCGCATGGTGCGGCTGAAGATGGTCCCGGTGCCGCCCACCGAGGAGGAGCAGGCGCGACTCGACGCGCTGCGCCAGAAGCTCGCGGGCTTCGACGACGCCGGCCAGCTCGGCGACGAGCAGGTCGAGGAGTACTACCGCGTCGAGGCCGAGGCCAACGCCCTCGAGGAGGAGCTCGACGAGAAGGGCACCTTCCGCGAGGAGGACAAGGCGATCGCCGGCTGCGTCGTCTACCTCGCCCCGAACGGAGAGGTAGGCGTCATCGGCGGTCTGGTCCGGCCGGAGGACGTCCCGAAGCGGGAGGAGCGGCCCACGCCGGAACCGAAGGCGCCGGCCAGCCACGCGCCGGCCGAGGGGGACACGAGCGAGGCGGCGGTAGCCGGGGCGGCCCACAGCGGCCAGGCGACGGCAGCCGACTCGGCCGAGGACGACGCCGTCGACGCGCCGGTCCCCTCCTTCGGCGAGCGCTTCGAGGACCCGGTCTGGTCCAGCGGCCGGACGAAGGCCAGCAACCCCGCGGTGAAGGCCGCCGAGGAGGCGGGGATGAGCCTGTCACTGACCAACGATCTGAAGTCCATCCGGACGGGGATCGTCAAGGCGCGGCTCGCCCGCAACTTCGCGGTCGCCTTCGACCTGTTCGTCTTCGAGCTCGTCGAGAAGCTCCACACGCTGGGGCGCGACAACTGCACGAGCATCTCCGGCGCCGAGACGCACATGCGCCCGGTGGACCGGCTCCGCGAGGACGACTTCGCCATCGCCAACCCGGGCGAGAAGCTGTTCGTCCGGCCGAAGCTGGACATCGCCGCCGAGGACCGGCTCGCCCGCTTCGACGCGTTCCGCAGCCTCGACCGCAGGACGAAGCAGCGCCTGTTCGCCGGGTGCGTCGCCGCCATGCTCAACGACCAGATCGCGTTCGAGCCGCGGGCCAGGCCGGAGCTGGAGCGGGTGATCGAGCTGCTGGACATCGACTTCGCCGGCCAGGTGCGACCGACCGAGCAGTACTTCTGGCGGCGGCTTAAGCGCGAGCAGCTGCTGAAGGTCGGCCGGGAGGTCCTCGGCGACGCCTGGGCCGACGCGCGGCTGCGAGCGAAGAAGGCCACATTGGCCGAGGAACTCGGCGGCATCTTCGGGCCGAAGCCGGCCGCGCGCGGCGGGTTCGACGCCGAGGTGCGCGAGCGCATCGAGGCCTGGACGATGCCGGGCTTCAAGCCCTGGGACCACGACAGCGGCCTGGTCGACAACGGCGCGGCCGACGCTGCGGCGCCGGCCGCACAGGCCGACGAAGCACCGGGCACGAACGCCGAGGCCGAGGCCGGCGCGGCCGAGACGGTCGCCGGCTTCCCGGGACCGGCCCCGGACGCCCCGGCGCCGGTCGCCGAGGCCGACGATCTGCCGGCCTTCATGCACGAAGAGTCGGCCTGACCTGAACCCGCCTGCCTGACGGGGTTCCCGGACCCGGGGACCCCGCACCCCCGCGGACAGAGCCGGACAGGACGGCAAGGCCCGCAACGGGCCTTCGCCCGCCGAAGCGCCGCGGCCACGGGAGGGCCGCGAGGATGGCAACAGGACAAACCGCTGCATCGAGACCGGGCGAGGACGTCCGCACGCGGAACCCGCAGGACCTGCGGCCGAGCCGCGCGAGCGGGTGCTCGCCGAAGTTCTGCGCGCTGATGTGCTGGCTGCTCGACGTCGAGCCGATGACGACGCCGGCAATCGTCGACCTGTGCGTGACGCAGGATTGCGTCTGGCTGGCGACCACCGAGGACCCGTTCTTCAACCACCTGCTCGGCAGCCTGCAGGACGCCGAGCGCAACGTGCGCGCCTGGGCCGGGACGTGCAACGCGCACCCGGAGCTCACCGAGAGCCTGCTCTCGAAGCTGCGCAAGCACGCGGCCTAGCGGCCCGGTGCGAGATCACGATCACCACCTTCGACGAGGGAACGAGACAGCCGATGACGACGCAGCAGAGCGCCGCCGCAAGCCTGTTGGACGAGACCCCCGCGGCCGGACCACGTCAGATAGGGGAACTGCTCTTCCGCGCGGCCCGGAGACTGCTCCGGACCCTGGAACGGGGGGAGCGCATGGAACGCCGCGCCTTGCGCGAGGCGATGACCGGAGCCTTCGGGCTCTCCGACGCCCAGGGCGGCTGGAGCTGGAAGGAGGCGTACGACGCCGCCGAGGGCGCGATGACGCTCTTCCTGCTCCGGTACGGACGCCGCATCCTCCGGAGCGGTCTCCGCGAGGGGCTCGGCTACGTCGAGCGGGCGGCGCGCCTGGAGCCGCCGCACACCTACCGCTCGGAAGAGCAGATCCGGATGCAGCAGTTCTCCACGCCGCTGGGCCTGGCCTACGCGGTCGCCGCGGCCGCGCGGGTCGAAGCCGGCGACCTGGTGCTCGAGCCCTCGGCCGGCACCGGAACCCTGGCCGTGATGGCCGCCTGGCGGCTGGAGCCGAAGCGGCAGGGGAGGCTGCTCCTCAACGAGCTCGCTCCCAACCGCGCCGACCTCCTCGATCGCCTCTTCCCCCAGGTCGCGGTCACGAGGCTCAACGGCGAGCACATCGGTCACCTGCTGGAGACCCAGCCCGGGGTGGTGGTCATGAATCCCCCGTTCTCGAGACGGGCGACCGGCGGGGCTCTCGACCCCGACGCCGATCTCAAGCACCTGCGATCCGCCTACCGCCTGCTGCGCCCCGGAGGGCGGCTCGTGGCCGTCACCTCCGCCCATTGCATCCCCGACGGCGAGCGGTGGCGCCGGGCCTGCCACGCCGAATCGCTGCAGCCGATCATCCGTTTCACCGCCGAGGTGGGCGGCCGGGTGTACGCGACCCGGGGAACGCGCTTCGCGTCCCGCCTGACCGTGGTCGACAAGCCGACCGGCCGCGGAGAACAGCCCGACTCGGCGGTCGACACGCACGCGCGCGCCGACACCGCCGCCGACCTGCTGGAGCTCGTGACCGAACGCGTGCCGCACCGGCTGGCGCTGCAGGCGCCGGCGCGCAGGCGCCGCAAGGCGGCCGAGCCGACCCCGCCGGCCCGCAGGACGAAGACGCTCACGCTCGTCGAGCACAACTGGGGCCCGGTCGAGCGGCTCAAGTACGAGCCGGTGCATCACGACGAGCACGCGTGCGTCGAGGCGGACGGCGCCGGACCGTACGCGCCCTGGAGGCCGGAGACGATCCGCGTTCGCGACGCCTTCGACCACCCGACCGCGCTCGTGCAGACGCAGGCGATGGCGGCCGTGCGCCATCCGGCGCCGAAGTACCAGCCGACGCTGCCGTCGGCCATCCTCCGTCAGGGCCGGCTGTCGGCCGCACAGCTCGAGAGCGTCGCGCTGGCCGGCGAGGCGCACGAGCAGCACCTGCCGGCCTGGCACCTGGTCAGCCGCACCTGGGAGCGGAGCGTCCGCGTGGACGTGGACGGCGAGCCGAGTCCGGCGGCGATCGCTCACGCCCAGCAGGAGAACCCGGGCGAGCACTTCGAGCAAGCCCCGGTACGGTTCCGCCAGGCGTGGATGCTGGGCGACGGCACCGGATGCGGCAAGGGCCGGCAGGTGGCCGCCATCATCGCCGGACACTGGCTGCAGGGCCGGCGGCGCGCACTCTGGCTGTCGCAGTCCGACAAGCTGATCGAGGACGCTCGCCGCGACTGGGCCGCCGTCGGCGGCAGCGAGGTCGACGTCGTCCCGATCCGGCGCATCAAGCAGGGCCAGCCGATCCGGCTCGCCCAGGGGGTGCTCTTCTCGACCTACGCGTCGCTGCGGACCGCCGAGCGCCAGGGGCGCAAGGCCCGCCTCGACCAGATCATCGAGTGGCTCGCCGGCGGCGCCACCGAGCAGGCGCGCCACGCCTACGACGGCGTCGTCGTCTTCGACGAAGCCCACGCGATGGCCAACGCCGTCGGCAAGAAAGGAGCGCGGGGCGACGTGCTCCCGTCGCAACAGGGCCTCGCCGGGCTCCGACTGCAGAACGCGTTGCCCGACGCGCGCGTCGTCTACGTCTCGGCCACCGGGGCGTCGACCGTCCATGGCTTGGCCTACGCCAAGCGCCTCGGGCTGTGGGCGACGGCGCTGACGCCGTTCGCCACGCGCGAGCACTTCGTCCAGGCGATGGAACGGGGCGGGGTGGCGGCCCTGGAAGTGGTCGCGCGGGATCTGAAGGCGCTGGGCCTGTACCAGGCGCGCGCCCTGGCCTACGACGGCGTCGAGATCGACATGCTGCGGCACGCGCTGACCGGCGAGCAGCGCGCCATCTACGACGAGTACGCCCACGCGTTCCAGATCATCCACGACCATCTGGACGAGGCGCTGGAGCTGACCGGCGTCAACGGCGACGACGGCGGCGGAGACCGCGCGGCCCGCGCCGCCGCGTTGTCGGCCTTCGAAGGCGCCAAGCAGCGATTCTTCAACCACCTGCTCACGGCCATGAAGACGCCCACGCTCATCCGCTCGGTCGAGCGCGACATCGCCGAGGGGCGCGCCGCCGTCATCCAGATCGTCTCGACCGGCGAGGCGCTGATGGAGCGGCGGATCGAGCAGATCCCGGTCAGCGAGTGGGACGACCTGTCGATCGACATGACGCCGCGCGAGTACGTCCTGGACTACCTGCGCCGCGCGTTCCCGCTCGACCTGTACGAGGAGTACGCCGACGAGGAGGGGAATATCCGCAGCCGCAAGGTGCTCGACCCCGACGGCAACCCGGTGCAGTCGCGGATCGCCGTCCGCATGCGCGACGAGCTGATCGAACGGCTCGGCGCGATGCCGCCCGTCCCGGCCGCTCTCGACCAACTGATCCATCACTTCGGCGCCGAGCGCGTCGCCGAGATCACGGGCCGTGCCCGCCGCGTCGTGCGCGTCGCCGACCACGAGGGCGAGCGCCTGGCCGTGCGCACGCGGCCGGACTCCGCCAACCTGAGCGAGGCGCAGGAGTTCATGGCCGGCAAGAAGCTGATCCTCGTCTTCTCGGGAGCCGGCGGGACGGGGCGCAGCTACCATGCCGACGCCGGCTGTGGAAACCGCCGACGCCGCGTCCACTACCTGCTGGAAGCCGGATGGCGCGCCGACCAAGCCATCCAGGGACTGGGCCGCTCGCACCGCACACACCAGGTGTCGGCCCCCGTCTTCCGGCCCGTGACCACCGACGTGAAGGCCGAGCGCCGGTTCATCTCCACCATCGCCAAGCGGCTGGACGCGCTGGGGGCGATCACGCGCGGCCAGCGCAACGCGCAGTCCGCCATGGGCGACGACGACCGCGCGCTCTTCCACGCGAGCGACAACTTCGAGTCCGTCTACGCGCACAAGGCGCTCCGCCAGTTCTACTACGACCTGGTGGGGAGCCGCATCGACGGGTGGTCCGAAGAGCGGTTCCACCGCGCCACCGGCCTGGCGCTCGCCACCGACGGCGGCACCGAGCTGAAGCACGACACGCCGCCGATGCCGACCTTCCTGAACCGGCTGCTGGCGCTGCCGATCGACGACCAGAACGAGCTGTTCGAGCACCTGGAGGAACTGATCGAAGGCAATCTCGAGCAGGCCATCGAGAGCGGCACCTACAACCAGGGCGTCGAGGACGTCGACGCCGACGAGATCGAGCTGACCAACACCGAGATGCTCGCCACCCACGAACGAACGGGAGCGACGACCCGCATAGCCGAGCTCGTCTGCTGCAAGCGGACGCGGCCGCTGAAGCCGGAAGCGGCCATCGGCAAGGCGCGCAAGGCCGCCGAGCAGCGCGGCCGCGCCGACGAGGTGCGACTCGTTGCACGCAGGCTCCCTGGAAAGGACCCGGAAGCGGCCGTCGTGGCGCCGGCGCCGTCCTGGCTCCTCGACAACGGCGGCATCCAGCCGCGCGTGCGGCTCCTGCAGCCCGACAGCCAGCGCACCCAGGCGAAACTCCTCTTTGAGGAGGACGGCTGGGGGGCGACCCCGGCCGTTGCCTGGACCTCCGTCTGGGAAGAGCAGATGAAGCGCGTGCCGATGCACGTCGAGACGCGCATCTGGCTCGTCACGGGCCTGTTGCTCCCGTACTGGAACCGCTTGCAGACCGAGGACATGAAGATCCGCCGCGCCGTGACCCGCGACGGCCGACGGCTCGTCGGACGCCTCGTGAGCCTCGCCGAGGTCAATGCCGTGCGCGTCGCCTTCGGCCTCGAGGGACGGATCCGCATTTCGGCGGCCGAGATGTGGAAGATGCTGACCGAGACGAAGAGCAAGGTGCCGCTCAGCGAGGGAAAGCGGCTCGTCTGCCGGCGCGTGATGGGCCAGCCGCGCGTCGAGATCCACGGCGTCGACTACCGTACGCTCGCCGACCTGAAGCGCCGCGGCTGCAAGACCGAGGTCATCGCCTACGAGACCCGGGTCTTCGTGCCCGATCAGGCAGTCCTCGAACGGGTCCTCGATCGGTATGCTCCCGACGGCGCCGAACCGTCGGCGCAGGGCTGACGGCGACTGGCGGCCGAAGCCGCACCGAGGGAGGACCGGATGTTCCACATCGTCTTCGGGGAAGGAACCCGCGGGATCAGGGAGGCGATCGCCCCGGCCAACATCGAACAGATAGGGCCGCAGGCATTCGCCTTCGACGACGACCTCGACGAAGACAGGGAGAGCTTCGAGAGCACCGTCAAGAACCTGCAGAAGAAGCTCAAGGGCGACTTCGTCGTCATCACCCCCCAGTACTGGGGCGGACGCGGCAGCAAGGCGCTGGCCGAGAAGATGGCGGGTTGGTTCGCCAATGCCGACGGCATCGAGTTCAACGCCGGCGAGGAGAAGTCGGGTTGACGAGTACGTTCGAACAGTCTGGGTATGGTCCGAGTCGAGCTACCGCCCCGACCTGCTGTCAATCCCGGCCGGAGGAGGGCTCCCCGGCCGGCGTTTTGACCGCCAGCCTGCGGCTGGACGCGGTGCACGAGCCCGAACCGATCGGCACTGGCTGACCCCGAAGCGGCGGCACAGGGTAGAAGGACAGCTCTACGTTGACAGCGAGGCTAACGAAAACTAGCGTACAGATGAGGAAGAACATGGATAGCCCCGGAATCATCCCGATAGTGCTGACCGGCATGGGCATGGTCGCAGCAGTACTGCTGGGCGTGTGGGGGATCGTGGCACGGTACGACGACCGGGTGCGAAACCGGATGGATGCGCTCCGAGACCGGATCGCCGCCCAGGGGAAAGAAACGGCCGAGCAGCTTGGGCAGCTCCGGGAACGAATGGCCAAGCTCGAAGGACTGCTGGAAGGCCTCCGGGAAGCAATCACGGGAAAACGGGCCGCATAGGCCGGGCAATCAATACCCACCCACCGCCAAGACCTCGTACTCGCACACCGGATTGTGCGCCGGCACGAGGAGCCGCCACCGGCGGCGACCGAGCGTCGAGCACGCCGCAAGGAACGGACCGCCCGCACACGAATCCCGGCCGGAGCGGCAAACGCAGGGATTGTGGCCGAGCGGCCAAGTCTCCGGTGGAATCACGCCACCGCCCGACGACCGTGCATGGCCGGCGGCCATCCGCAACGAAGAGACCACAACGTAACACCCCGACCCTCGCCGACCCGTACCGCAACGCGCGGCGCTTCGTCGACCTGCTCATTGGCGAGGTGGTGAAGACCGCGGGACGCGGCGTGCTCAGGGCCGTCGCTGGAGCGGGAGTACGTCGCGCGGCAACTGCCACCCGCGGACGCCCGAGAGCTGCCGGCCGGACCCGGGTGGGAGCTCGTCTGCGAAACGGCGGAGCGCGCGACCATCGTCCGGGCGACCGGCGTGCGTGAGTGCGTCTGGGTCCCGGCCGATGCAAACGGGGCAGCACCCGAGCAATGAAGAGAACAGCGCGAACCGACGCCCTTCCCACGGCGTCCGCGCCCGCGCTCCCCGCATAGATCACGCCCGCCCGTCCTGCGTCGCATCGGCCTCACGAACCCGCGAAGAATCACCCGACTGCGTCACGCGATCGCGGACGCGGCCCCGGAACTTCCCGGGAATCTCATCGACGCCGTCCTCGCACCCTCGAGAGCCGCCACCGAGACGTGCCGGAATTGCACTCGGCCCGTTCGAGGGGCTCTTCGCTTCGAGACTCGCCCCTCGGCGCAACCGAACCCGACCCCGCGACGGAGACCGACATGACAAGGACATGGCCGGAGCACGGAGCCGATTTTCCGGCGATGGGGGAGCACATCGCCGACGCAGGCATCGAGGCGATGCAATGGGCCGAGGCCCCGCCCGAGAGCATTGCTGAAGCAGAGGAACTGCTCCGCCAGCTCGACCGCGACCAGTGGGGGGCACTGCCGCGAGACCGGTGGGGAGAGCCGACCGAACATCCTTCCAACAAGCGCATCCTGGAGCAGGTAGCCAATCTGGTGCGCGAGGCCATCGGTTTCGCCCTGCTGGGCGTCGACCCGCGAACCTGGTGCATGGGACCGCCCTGCATCCAGGACGGCATCGTCGACGGCGAGTCGATCAAAGAGGCGGGCTTCCAGGTCGAGATCAACGACCACGGCAACGTCACCGTGATCTCGGGCGACGACGTCGTGTGGAGCTGTGTCTGACGACGCAGACAAAGCGTCCGACAGGCCCATACTTCGGGTGACGGGGCAGTTCCGACCCCGGCGAACGCGATTCCGGCATGAACGAACGCCGCCTCACGCACCAAATCCGATGAAGCTGACCGAAGCGAAGCCGGGAGATCGGCTGCAGCACAAGGGCCGCCGCGTGGAGATCGTCGCCCACGGAACCGAGCGCCACGACGGCAGGCTGCGGCGCTGGGTCGACTACAGCGACCTGGACGACCACGACCAGTGCGCCGCCCAGGTCATGCGCGCCGCGGCCGGCGACGACGAGCCCACCGGCTGGCGCCGCGTGCTCGCAGGCGCCAAACCGGACTTCGAGCTCGACTTGCGGAACGACCGGATCGTCGTGACGCCGACGACCGCCAGAGGCAGGGACTACTGCCGCCACCGGTTCGGACACCGCGGCGAGACGACCATCGCCGCCGAACGTGCGCCCGACATCATCGAGCAGATGGCCCGCGCCGGACTGCGGCCCTACAGCGGGAATCTGCTCGCCTTGTTCCTGGCCGGCAAGGCCATCCAGCAAATCCGGCGGAACGAACGCGAGCAGTAGCGGCAGCGAAGAACTCCCCGATCCGGCCTGGGTCGCCTCGCCCGGTATCGCTCTCGTGCCCTCTTCGGCACAACGACCTCTTCGGAAACCTGCAGAACGTATGCAGCCTGTGGGCCGCCCTGCCGGCCTGCTTGCATCCCGGCCTGAAGGGTGCGGCGCGTTGAGCGCGCGGCCTGCATCCGCAAATCGCGATACGCGCCTGTGGGCCGCCCTGCCGAACAGGGTCGGCGCACGACGGAACTGACACGGTGATTCATCGGAGGTGGACGGATGAGCGAACGATACGGCGCGGACTTGCACGATCAGCCCTCTCGCGGCGTTCTGCCACGAGGCCCGGCGAGTTGGCGCGACGCCTGCCAGCCGGCGCCCGGACGGGCGGCCGACCGGTCGCGCGGGGTGGCCCGGCTCGTCGGCGACAGCCGGCCGATGCGCGAGCTGAAGGCTCGGATCCGGCGGTTGGCGGCCTCCCCGTTCCCGGTGGTCATCCACGGGGAGTCGGGCACCGGCAAGGAGCTGATCGCCCGGGCAATCCACGAGGAAGGCCCGCGCGGTCACGCCGTCTTCGTTCCCGTCAACTGCGCGGTCCTCGGCGACGAGCTGTTCGAGTCCGAGCTGTTCGGCCACGCCAAGGGAGCGTTCACCAGCGCGACTCGCGACCGCAAGGGCCTGCTGGAGCTGTCCTCGGGCGGCACCGTCTTCCTCGACGAGGTCGCGGAACTCTCGCCCGCCGCCCAGGCGAAGCTGTTGCGCGTGCTGCAGGACGGCGAGGTCCGCCGGCTCGGTGAGAACCGCACCCAGCGGTTGGACCTGCGCGTCGTCGCCGCCACCAACACGACGCTCGACGCCGAGGCGGCGGCGGGCCGCTTCCGAAGGGACCTGCTGTATCGCCTCAAGGTCCTCGAGCTCACCGCGCCCCCGTTGCGCGACCGGACGCCCGACATCCCGCAGCTCACCGCCCACTACTGGGACAACATGAGCGCGGCTGCGGGGAGCCGCGCGAGCTTGGCGCGCGAGACGGTGACTGCGCTGGCTGCCCATCCCTGGCCGGGCAACGTCCGGGAGCTGCAGAACGTGCTGGCCAACCTGACGATTGCCGGGCCGCTGGACGGCGCGGTCGGCCCGGACGTGCTCCCCGCCGCCATCCAGCGGGAAGTCGCCGCCGAGCGCCGGCCGACGCTCGCCCAGGCGCGCGAGGAACTCGAACGCACCATGGTAAGAGACGCGCTCGGACGCCATGCCAGCATCTCCGGCGCCGCCGGCGAGCTGGGCATCACGCGCCAAGGGCTGTCCAAGCTGATGGTGCGCCTACGGGTCGACCGCCTCGATCCGAGCCGCCAGCGGCCAGAATCCGCTACCCGCCCCGCGATCCCTCATGGCCCGTCCGAACCGTCGCCGCCGAGGAAGAGCCCATTGGCGACACCCTCCCCGGAAGCCGGCGCCGCCGCGCCCTAGCTTGGGGCCCCCTGCGGCCTCGACACCTGATTCGTGCACCAAGCGGCCGCATCTCTGGGCGGCACACGAGATACCGCCGCCTCAAGGCGCCGCCCGCTTCCGGTTCCCCGGAGGAATCCTGTTGTCCAGCCCCCTCGATGCTTGTTCACGCGCGGCACCGTCCCCACGGTCCCGACACGGCGCACCGCGCCGTCATTCGCCATCCGATAGCGCGAGCGGGACCCGCGCGATCAGAGCCGCCGAGGGCGGCCGGCCCCTGTCCACCGCCGAACGGAACCGGTCGTAGTTCTCGCGGGCCGCGGCGCGCGCCTGCCCGAGCGAGACCTCGGGGAACGACCCGAGCATCCGCTCATACGCGCGCCCGTTCCACCACAGCCGTTGAATCCAGTAGCGCCGCGTCCTGCTGAGGACGCGCAGGAACAGACCCCGGCCGTCGTAGTACCGGCCCCGCCGCACGAGCCGGCGCAGTTTCTCGTCCACGAGGCGATGCCCCGTGGCAGCACCCCGGCGCCGCCGACCCCGGCTGGCGGACAGCCGTTGATGACCGGCAGCCAGTCGGCGCGCCTCCTCCAACCCCACAGCGGGATACGCCCCGAGCCCCTTCGCCATGGTCAAGCGGCTCGCCGCCCGGTTCGGCTCTGACAGCACCTCCCACCGGCGTTGGCCGAAACGTTCAACGACCAGCCAGAGTCCGCCCCCATCCGGGTAGCGTCCCCATCCAGCCGCCTCCACGAAGGCTTCCGTCAATCGTCCCGACCCCACGGGACCAACACTACACGCCCCCGGCCTTCACGATGAACGGCCGGAACAGTCTCGGCGACTTTCGTCGGAAGCCAACCAACGACGACGACCACGCTGGCAGCCCTTGAGAGAAACGACAATGAAAGATCCGATCCAGCAGGATCTCTTGGTGGCAATGGAAAGAGCGCGGCCGCGACCCAAGCCGCGGCCGCGGAAACAATTCCTGTCCGCCGAGCAGCGGGCGCGATGCAGGCGCATCGCCTGGCTGTACGGCCAGGGACGCGAACCGCCCCCCGACGACGATCTCGGCCCCGAGGAAACAGAAGCGGTCCCAGCTGACAGCTCCGAAGCAGACGGCAGGGACTGATGACGGAAGAGCCACCCGTGGGCGAGTCTCTTGCCACGGGCGACGCCCGCCCGAGGAACGGCCAGCCACGACGAGCGGCACCGAGACGACGGAATGCACCGGGCACGCCCGTCCCTCTCGGTGGCATCCCAGCGCACGAACTGATGCCAATGCGCCCGTCGGACAAGAGTGCGTCGGCGAACCCGCGCCGTGGCGCCCGGCCCGCACGGCGCATAGCCGCCATCATGCGCCCCGCGCCGCGAGCGGTTGCGCCAGAAATCGTTCCGTCACCGGAACCAGAGCGCCCCGGCGCGTCGAAGGCGAGATCGATGCGGAAACCGGAGCAGGACACGACCACGTCCAGGCTCCGCACCCGTCGCCGGACTGCGCCAGGAACGGCAGCAGCCGAACGACCATCGACAGGCCCAGGGCGGCGAAGGGAATAGCCCGTCAGCGGACGCACGACTCCCGCACGGAATTCCGCCACTGGCGGCGACGCGGAAGGTATAGGTCCTCGCCGAGGAGTTGAGATCCCATAGACCCAGTACCGCGGGTCGACCACGACGCAGGCGCCCGGCATCTCGGGGTGGGGAGCGAGCCACAGAGCCACCCGAAGACCTTGAGGCCCGGATAGGTCCTCAGAACCCGCCGTTGGCCTGCAGTCTGACCTCCAGGTCCACGGTCCCGAGCTGCTTTGCCGACCTGACTACCGATCAGCGGCAGTCGGTCCGGATAGCCGAGGTGACACGCCGACGGGTGCCAGAAGATTTGGACCCCGTGGTCGTCGTTCGAGGTGACGACACCCTCCGCCAGATGCGGTTTCGCGCAAGCGCGGACGGAGAGATCCGGACGACCCCCGCCGAAGAATGGTCGACAAACAACGCCGGCGGCGCAGTGGCGAGCCGCACGTCCATGACGCTCGACCGATGCCGTCCCGCCACCCCACCGAGGCACAGGCGACTGCAGCAGGGCAAGCGCCCGGAGACACGAGGAGGCCATGCGACACCCCGACCGGATCACGATCCTGACCGAGGTCCGCCGCGGCGACACGGCGCGGCGGTGGAAGGCGACCGCGCGAGCCGCGACGATCGAGCCCCTGACGATGAACCGCGAAGGCGAAGGCGAGGGCGCGGCGCCCGATGTCGCGGCCAAGCGCGCTGCCGAGCAGGCCGTGAGCCGGCTGCTTCGCGCGTACAACGAGGCGTGAGTCTTCGAGCAAGCTCCCCGACCGGAGCCTATTCATCTCAAGCGGCATCCTTGGCCGTCGGGCTCGGACGGCCGCCCAATCATCGACGCCATCGTACCCCCGGCCATGGGACCGGCGTCCGGGCGGTCACGCCGGCGCCCGGCCGTCCGGCCGTGTCTGTTCCATCCCAGGGCTCACGTCGATGGCCCCGAGGCCGCCGGCACGGCCGTGGGGCAGATGTAAACACCAGCCAGGAGACAAGGCATGTTGCACGAACTGAGCGGCATCGGCACCTTAATCGACCCGCACGGCCCGGGCACGCCGGACCTGATCGACGCCGTGCTGGCGAGCAACGCAGGCGTGCCGCTGCTCGAACTCGGCACCCGTGACAACGGACACATCGCCCCGATCAGCCCGGCCGAGATCGTGCGGTTCGGACTGCCAAAGACCACGGCCGCCGTAGCGGTTTGGACCATCTTCGAGCACTTCGACGACGAGCAGGGCGGCCAGACCGTAGTCGCTGCACTGACCCCAGTGGAGCAGAAGCACGTGCTCGACAACGTGATGAGTGTTGCCATCGGCGCCGTCGTCCGCCACTACCAACAGAAGGGGACCGGGTCCGGCCACCCCGCTGAGAAGCTGTTCGAGATCCACCAGCGCCGGTCCGCAGCAGCGGGACTTCAGAACGCGCGCCGCTGATCGGAAGTCGGCGCCGAAGCACACAACGCTGGCGCCCCGCCAGCAGACCGACAACACCGACACGCCTTTGAAGCACGGACCGCCCGGCGGCCGGCGACCAACCGATTAGCCAAGGGTGGCCCCGACCGCGCGGCAGGACACGGGCGAAGCCTGCCCGAACAGGCGACGAGGGGAGTAGAGACGATGAACGCCGCGCCAGACATGGACGACCTCCCGTTCGAGATCGAGCGGATCCTCCTCGAGCGAGGCATAGAGCGGGCGACCGCGATCAGCCGGCCGAGCCGGCGCTGGTGGCGGTTCTGGCAGCCGACACAGCCGTCCCGCCGCCACGACATCCTGCTCGACGTGACTCTCGACCGAGAGCGCGCCCGCCCCAGGACGCGACTCCGGGTCAGCACCATGAAGGCGCGCCAGATCGGCCTTCGCCGCAACTGGCTGATCGTGCTCGACCGCGACCTCCGCCGCGCATCGGCGGTCACCGAAGACGGCCTTCGCGTCGCGCAGGTCCGCCGGGTCCGGCTAACCGGACACGGAACCATGCTGCACGTGACGTGGCACCGCTGCCATCCGAACCGGATCGAGCCGGCCGGCAGCGCGGCCCCGCCCGCTCCCGAGGCCGCGGCTCGTCCAGGGCCGCCGACCTGCCTAGACCCCACCCAGCGAGCCCACGGAAGTCGCCGCAACTGAACGAGGGAACGAGCCCGGGCTCGGAACACCAGCGAGGAGAACGACTGCCATGCCGACACGGCTGGAAAAGTACACGGCGCAGTTCGCCGACCGGCTGCTCGACGCGATCGCGAAGGGCACGGCACCCTGGCAGAAGCCTTGGCGACCCGGCGAAATGTCCACGCCGCACAACTTCAGCACCGCCCACCAGTACCAGGGCGGCAACTGGATCCTGTTGATGGCCACGGCCGCCGCGATGGGCTACTCCGACCCCAGGTGGGGCGGGTTCCAACAGATCCGCAATGCCGGCGGCTGTGTCCGGAAGGGCGAAAAGGGCACGCTCATCATGATCTGCAGGCCGTCGAAGCGGAACCCCGACGAGGACGCCGACGACGAGCCCGAGCGCCGGATGTACCGCAGCTTCCACTACGTCTTCAACGTCCAACAGACTGATGGTCTTGAGCTGGCGCCGATCAGCGAACGGCCGCCGGCCAGTTGGGAGCCGGCCGCCGTGGTGCGGCAGATTGCGGCCGACACCAAGATCGAAATCGTCCACCAGGACGGCGACAAGGCGTGCTATCAGCCGTTTCGCGACCGGATCGTGATGCCGTTGCGGGACCAGTTCCACTCGCGGCTGGGCTATGAGCAGACGCTCCTGCACGAGTTGGCGCACGCGACGGCGCATCCCAGCCGTCTCGACCGGGAAGTGTTCCGCCAGTGGCTGAACGACCGCGAAGCGTACGCGATCGAGGAACTGCGTGCCGAGATATCGTCGATGATGCTCGGCGACAGACTGCGGCTCGGCCACAAGCCGCACCACGGTCAGGCCTACGTCAAGTCGTGGATACGAGCGCTACGCAACGATCCGGACGCCGTGCGGCGCGCCGCCGCCGACGCAACCGACATCTGCGAGTGGCTGCTGCGCGATGTCCGCCTTGGGAAGATCGACGAAGAGCAGCGCCAGGCTGCCTGACGGGCCCCGCCGTGGCAGAGGCTGCCCTTGGAGACAAGCCCTGCCATCGTTGGCCACGGTCCCGCCGAATTGCCCGGACGATCCCGGGTATTCATGTCTGCGGCCGGCAACATCCGGCACTCGATTCACATCTGCCTCTCCGACCAGTTTCGTCGTTTCTTTCCCACCGCGGCGGCATTCCGGATCCGCCGTTCTTGATGTGCCGTGAACGGCATCCAAACGGCAGCGGGTCGCTACATTCTCTTGACGAGGCAGACGTATCGATTCGCCAAGGAGCCAGACATGTGTCCCGGATCACAAAATCGGAACGGCCAGCCGGGCGATAGTCGCCCGCCAGTAGAGCGGTTGCTGTACCGGCCAGCCGAAGCGGCCGAAGCCCTTGGAGTCAGCCGCAGCAAGATGTACGAGCTGATGAACCGCCGCGACATTCCCTGGGTGCTCGTGGGCCGTTCTCGCCGCGTGCCCGTGGAAGCACTGCGACAGCTGATCGGGACAGCCGGCGCGCGTGATGCGCGATTGCCACGGTAGTCGCTCGATTCCATTCGGTCGGACAACGGTAGTCCCGTGCAGGCGCGCGACCGTTTCGACCGTGCCCGGGTTGCCTCCGAGAAGGGGAAAACGCTCACCGCACGCGGCGGACTCGGCGACAGGGTGGTCCTGTTCACGCGCCCAGACGGGGTGTACACGCCTCGCTCGCACCGGTTGCACGCCTGAACGCGCTGGGCGATTCCGGCATCGCGGCCCGCAGGCCCGCCCACCGGTTCTTGGTTTCGACGCCCCTCGATTCGGGGCCGCATCCCATCGCGACACGTCAACCGAAGTCGTCGGCACGCGGCCAGCAGGAGACATTGGACAATGCCAACGCGGCGCGGCCGTGGTGAAGGCGGCATCACGAAGCGGTCGGACGGGCGCTGGATGGCCCAGGCGGATCTCGGTTGGCGGAACGGCAAGCGCCGCCGCAAGACCGTCTACGGGCGGACCAAGCGGGAAGTCCAGGACAAGCTGCGCGAGACGCTACAACGGTTCGAGCACGGCCTGCCGCCGCTCCCCGAAAAGGAGACCGTGCGCGGTTATCTGGGTCGCTGGCTTCAGGCCAAGAAGGGCCAGCTAAGGCCGAGAACCTACACGAGTTACGAGCAAGTGGTTCGCCTGCACCTGCTCCCGGGGCTCGGTCACGTGCGACTCGCGAAGCTCTCACCTCAGGATGTGGCGACGTGGTTCCGCGTCCACGCGGAAGAGGGGGCAGGCCCGCGCTCGATCCAGTACGCGCGCACCGTGCTGCGAGCCGCGTTGAATCAGGCTCTCCGCTGGGAGCTGGTTTCGCGTAACGCGGCGGCGCTTACCGATCCGCCCCGGCATCGGCCGCGGCAGATTCGGCCCCTCACATCCGAGCAGGCCAGGACGCTCCTTCGGGCCGTCGTCGGACATCGCCTCGAGGCGCTCATCACGGTAGCTCTTGGCCTCGGCTTGCGTCGGGGTGAAGCCCTGGCCTTACATTGGGACGCCGTGGATCTGGAGGCCGGCGTACTGTCGGTGCGCCACACTTTGGGTTGGAAGGGGGGCGATCCTGTTGCCCGCAGGTCTCTGTCCGCCGAATGCGACCTACTCTTGGCTCGGATCAACGCAACGGCCGACGGCGCGACCCGGCGTCGCCTCCAGGCATCGCTGACCGACACGCGTCAGAAGCTCAAGGCAGTTCGCGGATCCGTACAGTTCTCCGAGCCGAAGACGGCGCGCAGTCGCCGCGCCATCATGCTCCCTGACGTCGTCGCCTGCGCGCTGCGTAAGCACTGGACACGCCAGCTCGGGGAGCGGCTGGCGGCGGGCTCACGCTGGCGCGAATCCGGGCTCGTCTTCACGACGCCGATCGGAACTCCGATCGGCGCCCACAGTCTCCATCGCACGTTCAAGACGATCCTGCGCGGTGCTGGCCTGCCGGACATCCGCTACCACGACCTCCGGCACACGGCGGCCACGTTGCTGCTCGCGCAGGGCGTCGACCCGCGCACCATCATGGAGACCCTGGGCCATTCCCAGATCAGCTTCACTCTGAACACGTACGCGCACGTCGTGCCAGCGCTCCAGCGCAAGGCCGCCGCAAAGATGGATGAGATCCTGGCCCGCTAGACTGCGGGCTGGCTCCCTCCATCACTCCAGCGCGGTGCCCGCGCCCACCATCGAGGCGATGCTGAACGAACGTGCCGCCGGCACCCGCCTGCAGGTCGCTCCAGGCTGAGGCCCCGTGCTGCGGTTTAAGCCATCCACTTGCGCGATTGCACAATCATGCAGTTCGAGGTATCCTTTCGCATCCCGGAAGGAGGGGAGCGATGCCACGTCGACCAACGATTCACGAACTGGAGCGGATCCTAGATGCCGAGGAAGACACTCCGATCGAAATACTCCCCAACGGGGAGGTCCGAGCCCGGGGAACAGGTGCCGCCGAGATCGGGGGCAAGAAACCGCTGACGATGCGCGAGGACCTCGGCGGTGAGTACGCCGGGAGCGCACCGAGAAGGGGTCGTCTCACAGGCCCCCCACCCGGCGATGACGCCCGACCGCTGTCCCTCGGCCACCCTCCGCTGATCTCTCTGGTTCTCTACGACCCAACGCAAACCTTCAGGGCCGAGACCGCACGGCTGGCCAGCGTGGTCTCGAGACTCAAGCGTCGCCTCTCTCGCCTCAGGGCGAAAGACGGTCACTCCCGTGAGCAGCTCCGAGAACTCGAGAACACCCTGGCCGGTCGGCCGGACGTCACTACCGTCGGCCAGCGGATGCGCGGCGATGTTGTTTGGAGACCGAAGTGAGTTGGATCGATGAACCCGGCTCACCGACAACCTTGCTGGCCTCGACGGGTCCTCCATCCCCGGCCATGTGTGGCTGGCGCCGTCGAGAGCACACAGACTCGCCCTTCGTCCGAACGGGATCGACAAGGCCTTTCCCGGACTCAATTCTTCGGACCGCCTACTATTCCGACCGGCAGTCAGCCTCAGGACCACCCGACAAGTCGCGGTGTGGCGCTATTCGGTCTACATTGACTCCTCTCCGCTTCGGAGGCCAGGTCAGCCGAGGCGTGGCGGACAATCGATTCTTCGATCCTAACGGGATACTGCAATCCGCTGGCGTAACTTGCGAGGGTAATTCTCATGGACCTAGCTCGTATCCGTACTGAGATCGCGAAAGCCAGAACGGTCTTTTCGTATGTCGAATCGCACCCGACAAGCGCCGGTAGTGTCGACGTGCTGAGTGCTCTGCAAACGACCGCAGGCCGACTATACACCCTTCGTGTCGAATTCCCCAGCATTTATCCACACACCGCACCCTCTGTGTATGTGCGCAAGCCGGCCCTCAATGCGTCGGTACCGCATACCTTCGGGGCGGGTAGGATCTGCTACATTCACCCGAACCTGTGGAATCCCGGACGTCACGATTTAACCTTCGTGCTCACTCGAGCAGCCAAATGGCTAAATAAGTACGAGGTTTGGCTCGTAACCCGAACATGGCCCGGCGCGGAAATGGACCACTGAAGGATGCCGCTTAACTTCCAGCCGCTGTCGATGATGGCTCTGCGTGGCGCACCTGGCGACGTGCTAGACCGCGTCGCCCAAAACCATGAAGCGTTCATTGTCGAGCGGAACGGACAGCAAATAGCGTGTCTTGTGCCCCTCTCCGTCTTCATGCCCGATATTCAACCCGCTCGACTCGCGCAGGAACTAGAAGCGCTCGATGTCAACGGCGAAGAACGCAGAGTCTCGCTCACTCACGATAATGAGCTCGAGCTGCGTTTTCACGGCGAAGGCACGAGCAACGACATGATCCTCACAGTTCGTTTACCACACGGCTACCCCAACGCGAGCCCAAAGGTATTCGTCGATCCGCTGGTTCCCGACTGTCCGCATCGGTGGCAGGACGGCTCGCTGTGCATTTTCGGCGCAATTGAGATTTGGAATCCTGGAAAACACAACATCTTGCGGGTCCTCGCCCTCGCCAGGCGGTGGATTTCCCACTACGAGGCCTGGCGCGCGGACGGCACTTGGACAGGAGAACCTACGCAGTGACCGACAATCTCTTTACTCGTATCGACGCGCTTTTCGACGTTGGTCTCATGGCCGAGGCCAATGTGCTGATTGCTGGATGCGGTTCCGGTGGAGGGGCCGTTGCGCTGCAGCTAGCAATGTCTGGCGTGCGAGACTTCACACTACTCGACAAACAAGTACTTGGAGTGGAGAACGTAATCAGGCACGTATGTGGACTGCGGTATGTCGGTCGGCGCAAGGTGGACGCACTGTCCGACGTTCTGCGAGACCGCAACCCAAGGATTAACGTCGCTGCACTTCATGAGGACCTGCTACGATACGATGCGCTGCCTGAAGTAGTTGAGCAGGCCACCGTAATGGTTCTAGCCACCGATGACGACCCGACGCGATACAAGCTGAATGAATGCTGCGTCAAGACAGGCACTCCATTCGTTGTGGGACGGGTGTTTACTCGCGGGATTGGCGGGGAAGTCTTCAGCTATTGGCCCGACAATGGAGGCTGCCTTGCCTGCCTAGAGACGGTTCTGGAGCGAACGCAGTACCGTGAGGGTGTACGCGAAGTCGATATAGTGTCGGAGGAAGAACGACAGCGCATGTACGGCCTTGAACAAGGAGAAATCAAGGATTCGCCCGGTTTGAATGTAGACATTGCATTTATTACGTCGTTTCACACACGCTTCGCGCTCGATGCGATTGCTAGCAGTTTACCGGAGAGACCACGTTATCTGTATCCTCTGGAGGAAAACTACCTCGTCTGGGGTAATCGACCCGTTCATCCGTTCTCACGGAATTTTCAACTCCAGCGCGTCATGGTTCAGCGCCAAGCCAGCTGCTTGGTGTGTGGAGGTTAGGATATGGATGTTCCCGAGCCGAGAGTTTGGGTCAGGTTGCCACGGTTGGCACTTGAGTCGATTTTTCAGGAATGCGACCGTTTTGAAAGTGAGGAGACCGGCGGTCGTTTGATAGGTACGTTCGAAGTAGGGAGCGATGGCCGACTGGTTATCACGGTCTGTGGAGTCATAGAGCCCGGTCCGGGCGCCCGACGAACGGCCACGAGCTTCTTTCAGGACGGTGGCTACCAGGAAGGTGTTTTTCGAAGACTTGAAGCCGAACAGGGAGAGATAGAGCATCTTGGTAACTGGCACACTCATCACGTGAACGGGTATCCGACGCTCAGTGGAGGCGATCGCGTGACATATCACCGAATCGTGAATCACCCGAAGCACAACCTGGATTTCTTTTATGCGCTCTTGGTGACAGAAAGGCTCGCTGAGAGAGAACGGGGCCTCCGGTACAACGTCAAACACTTTATTCTCTTTCGTGACCGGTCCGGCGAGTTCGTGATTCCGTCGTCTCAAGTGAGTGTTATCGATGCGCCAATCGTGTGGCCTCGTACGAGTGCCGGGGAGAAGGCGAAGGCTCTGGAGAAGGAACGTACACCGACACACTACAGCCGGCGAGCCAGCGATGACGAATTTTTTGGAGCGCTGTTTTCAAGTATAAAACCATTTAGGTCGAAGGCAACGGGGAACATCTACTGGCGAGGCCCGATAGTGCTATGCGACGACTCAATGGTGGATATTGTCGTCGCGGAACTCGAAGAGGATGGACGGTGGGTTTATCGGATTGCGGCGAAGGGGCTTCCGCAGCCGGTGGACGATGTGGCGAGGGGGTTTGTGGACAGAAGGTTCGGATGCGCAAGGGACGCGGTTGTTCTGTTGCAGAGGGAGCTCAATCGGAGGATTTGGCGGGACGCAATTCCATCCGTGGAAGGAGAGAGGTGAGGAAAAGTGGATATCGTTACATTTTATGTTGGACAGGGGGCTTTGGCAGTGGTGCGGTGTGGAAGCGAAGCTATCTTCGTTGACGCATTCATTCCAGGCGGAGATGGCGGTACAGGCGAGGACGTCGAGCCTATGCTGGAGCGGTTGCTCCGCGATCGTGCGGTTGTGGGACTGGTACTTACAGGCCTGGACGCCGATCATTGCAGCCCAAGCGGGGTTGATTACATTCTCTCGAACCATCGGCCGCACTGGGTCATGTACCCGAAGTACTACAAAGATACTGACAGCGCGGCGGAGTCGTTCGAAGTGATCAACCGGCACGAGAGAAGGCGGCGGGTGTCGCGCGATCCCCTGAGACGGCTGTCAGTGCGAGTAGACAATGCCGACGGACGGCGCCTGGCCGACTTGGCGGGCGATTTTGAATTTGAGTTGTTTTCACCACATTTCGAGGATATCGACAATTCGAACAACGCCAGCATTGTGCTGAGATTGACGGGACGGGGCCCGAAGGGCTTTTCGTATTTGATTACCGGGGACACGGAGAACGACCGATGGGAGCGCATTGCGACTATCTTTGGCGAGTCGATACGGTCCGACGTCATGGCAGCGCCACACCACGGATCGAGGAATGCGACCAACGCGCGGGCACTGACGCTTATCAGGCCAAACACGGTATTGATTAGTGCAGGGGTTGAGAACATGTACGGTCATCCACATGCGCAAGCAGTGGCTGCGTATGGTAGGGTCGCGAAGCACGTATACGCGACCAACGTGCAGGGCGGCGTGTCGTTGTTTACGAGGGCGGATGGTCCCGATTTCGACACGCGTCTTGTGAGGTGAGAGGTCGTTCTTTGTGCGGCGCCGCGAAGGTTGCCGAGCCGAGGGAATGTCTCCCGGGCGCGGGTTGGCTTCCGCCGAGACGCGTGGGCCGGGGGGGGGGGTAGGCGAGAGTAGGGTCAAATGGAGGGAGTGGCGTCATCGGGTGCTGGTAGAGCAACGCGACTCTGCGGTCACCGACGAGATGTTCGACAGGAGTTCGGGTGCGTGCTCAGCGATGAGAGCTCGTGTAAGTTGTTCGCCGCGACGGGAGAGTCTGTCGATCCACGCTTCGGGCATCGCGTAGAAGTTGGTAGAATAACCAGAACTGTCCTCACGAGTTACGAAATCGGCGGGAAGTGTCTTGAGTTTGGCGTCATTTTGACCGAGATAGGGAAGGACGAAGGCGCGGAGGCGACCGCTCTTACGGAGGTCGAAGAGTCGCTGCATGGCGGCGTTCTGCGCGCGGTCGTGGATGCAGGCGAAGGCGCTCTTGAGTCTGGCGATGAGGAACTGGGTCGGGGGGTCGGTGCGGAGCCCGTATCCTGCACGACAACAAATGATCGTATCCACGGAAGTGACGTTTAGACTCACCGAAGGTTTTCGGTCCGGCCAGAGAGGTGCAAGGCCTAGGTTGTCATAGACACCTCCGTCGGCGAGAAGTACGCGCTCGACGCGCAGAGAGCCGTCGCGGCGGGTGAAGGGAAGGCGCTCGTCGAGAGCAGGGAGCAAGATAGGATAGGCCGCTGACGCCGTGACAGCTTGCGCGAGGGGGATTCGGGCAGTGGCTAGGTTGCCGAGGCGCCAGGAACCGGAGTCGTTGGCCGTGAAATAGAAGGCTGAGCCGGTGCGCAGTTCGGTGGCGTTGATGATGAGGAAGGGTTTGTTGTCGTTCAAATCAGTAAGCCGAGCTCCCTTGAAGAGTTGGTTGTCTAACGTCACTCGGAAGATCGTGGTGCGGCTGGCGAATCGTCTCAGGGGCGGGTGGCAGTTCCGGGAGGGCGTTGCGTCGCCGGCGGTCGCCCGGGGAAATGGGAAGATGAAGGACGCGAGCACGGTGGCGGAAAAGCGGACGATGTTGGTGGTGCCAACAAGTAGCCAGCAGGAGAGCGCGCGAAGCCCCTCACACGTGAATAAGGTGGTCCGGACCGTCGGCCAGGCAAGGCCCTGGCGAAGAAGTGTGCGAACTTGGTTCTCGAATACAGGAAAGGGCTTGCGGGACAAAGCATAGAGCGCGCCTATCACACTACCGCCCGACACGGTAGAGAGGACCTGAACCTTGGGGAGAATACCGAGGTCGTGGAGCGCACGCAGACATCCAAGATGAAAGGCGATTGCGCGAGATCCACCGCCAGACAACGCCACCCCGATTGAAGATGCGGGCATTGGTACCTCCGGTTCACGTCGATTCAGGTACGCCTGTCCGGGGGACGCGGCCCTGCGCGCCCGGCTGCAAGAACAGGCGCCATTGTGTCCGTGTTGGCTACAATTGGAATGAGAGAAGGGAATAGAGTCCATTCCGACCAGCCCGGCCGGCCGGTCGGCTGGACACGTGCCAGCGCGATTGGGGTGGGCTGAGGGCGGCGGCGGATGGGAATTCGATTCCCGACGGTCGCGGACCTGACCGGCAGGCTTCCGGTCAACTCGCACGATCGGCGCATCGACTCCCAGCGTGGTGGGGATACAGCCCGCGGGTTGGTCGTCGCGGTCGGGCAACGCCGGTACGCGTCGACTAGATGACTCGGGGGAGACGGAACAGCGACGAGACGAAGTGGTGTAGCGCGGGTTTCCGGCACCAGACGGGCAGCACGCATGGCTTGAAGTCGGGCGGTGAGGCTTCTCAGGCGACGCCGCCGTGTTGGTGGGCTAAGACGCCCGTGGATTGCAATTGTACTGACTGAAGCCGATGAATGCAGGCGAGGTCGGTGGCCCGACGATCACGCGTGGCGCGGCGCGTGGCGCGGCGCCGGGGCCTCGTGCTCGCCCGGACGGCCGCGCAGAACAACAAGACGGTTCCCCGTCTGCGGCTGTCGCCGGCCACCGTGGCAATTGGGGCGCGCGCCTCGCGGGGGATCGGCTCGACGGGCTGCTGGATAAGGCACACCGGGGGCGCGAAGCGTTTGACCGACGCGAAGGCCGAACTGGTGGGTCATCATCGACCGGTTGGAGACGACGCCGCCGAGCGCCATGCAGTTGGAGCACGCGGCTGCTTGCGCGCGCGAGCGGGCTAGGACCGGGTGCTGGCCCAGGTGTTCATGGACGCCGGTGTGACCGAGTTGATCGGAGCCAAGCGGCACGAGTGCAGCGACGAGTGGACGACGTACCGCAACGGAAGCCGGACGCGGAGGTGGGATACCCGGGTCGGGACGATCGATCGGAGGTGCCGACAGTACGGACCGGCAGCTACTACCCTTCGCTGCTGGAGCCGTGGCGGCGAGCCGAACAGGCATTGCGGGCCGTCGTGCAGGAGGCCTACGTCCACGGGGTGTCGACGCGGAAGTTCGACGACGTGGTCAAGGCGTTGGGGCTCGACGGGATGTCGAAGTCGGCGGTGTCCCGGCTGTGCCAGGAACTGGACACGCTGGTCGAGCCGTTTCGTACGCGGCCGCTGAGTGACGAGTATCCGTACCTGTGGCTGGACGCGACGTACCACAAGGTGCGGGTCGACGGGCGTGTGGTCAGTCAGGCGACGGCGGTGGCGATTCGGTGACCGCCGACGGGGAGCGGCAGGTGCTGGGTGTCGATGCGGCGCGTCGGAGGACGGCGCTCTCTGGACGGCATTCCTCCGTAGTCTGGTTCCACCGGGTGCTTGAGATCCTCGTGCGCATCCGAGATCACCAGCTGCAGGCCCCGCAGGCCGCGGCTGGGCAAGATGCTGGGCGGGGCGAGCTGACAACGGTGCCGCGTGGGGCTGTTGAAGAACCCGGCTTCAGACGGAACGCGCGTGCAGGATCACGTGGCGGCTGCCCAGACGCTGGTGCGGCGCATTTGGCTGAGACAGGTGCACAGCGGGTCCTGTCCGGCGACCGCGGCCACGAGGAGGGGCCACAGGGCCGCAAGAATCGCGGCGGCGAGCCGCTGGAGATTGGTCGTTGCGGCCGTCACGTAAGACTGGATCTTCATGTCGTCGAGGCCGCGCCGGATAGCGCGCGCAAGTCCGTGCCAGGTCTTCGCTTCGCCGTGGAAGCCTTCCGAACGCCAACGGTGACGTCGGTACAGGCGCCGGTCTTCGTCGCTCCACCGCACACGGCGGCGGCGCGCTCGGAGCAGTGCCGGGTAGTCATCACCGACCACCGCCGCCTTGTTGGCGCGCCCCTTCGATAGCAGTCATCCCAGAGCGAACAGCATCGACAGTCTCTGCCATCACGATTCCCCACGTGACGCTCGACCGGGCTCTCCCAACTGACGTCGGCCCGGATCAGCGACGCATCGGATACGCACGACCTCGGGTGTGGAGATCTTTCGCCGCCAGACAGGACTGCACCGTCCGCTGGAAGATCTCCCGGAACCGTTGCTCTCCCCAAACGCTGGCGGATACGGGTCAGGCTCGAATGATCAGGCAGACGCTCGTGGAGCTCGTAGCCGATGAACCAGCGGATCGCGATATTGACCTGCGCTTCCCGCATCAGCCGACGGTCATGCACAATGCCGAGCAACAGCCCGGCGAGCATCAACCGGACCGCGACCTCCGTATAGATGCCGGGCCGACCGTTGTCCACGCAGTAGCAGTCCGCCACCGGCTCACGCTGTTCGGCGTCAAGTACTCTTGCCGCTCAACGTCAACCATTTTGGCCGGTTCGGAGAGGCTTCTCATCGACGGCGAGTGAGCGCCTGGAAGGGACTTCCCGAGCCGCGCGGTTCGGTTCCTCCGCGAGCGTTGCTGCGGGTTCTGAAGCAGCAGAAGACCAAACGGAGTGAACGTCCGCTTGGGGACGTTCACGCAGGTGCGGCAGCCGAGCGCGCGGCTTCCGAAGGGATCGGCTGGTCGTTGCTACGCGAGGAGCTGTGGGTCCGTCGAGGACGGCTGGACGGCTCGTCGTCGGCGCGCGTGCCTGCCAGGGTCACACTCGCCGTCGACGTGGCGCTGTTGCAGACCGGGGAGGCTCAGGAGCTCGCAGGCCGGCGGCGCCGTGGCAACAGCGGACCGGGCAGGCGTCCGCGCGGCGCGGGCGGCGGTGATGGCGCCGATGACTTGGGGCGCGACGGGTCGGTTCGAAAGCTCGGCACATCGAACTCGAGCACGACCGAGTGGTGCACAGGCGGTCTATCGCCGCGGCGCTGGCCATCTGGTCGGGAAAGATCCGATCCCACTGGCTGAACACCAGGTTGCTGGGTCACCATCACCGAGCGCCGCTCGTACCGCTCGGCCAGCAACGTGAACAGCACCTCGGCCTCGTCGGGACTCTGCTGGACGTAGCCCAGGTCGTCGCACAGGATTACCTTGAAGAGGTCGAGCTTACGCAGCGGCGCGCGGGAGGTCGAGGTCGCGTTTGGCCCGAGCAGTTCCTGGACCAGCGCGTAGGCCGGCACGCACAACACGCTGTGGCCGGCCTCGACCAGGGCGTGCGTGCCCGACAGCGCACAACGCGTGGCGACGCTTGCCTACCTCCCGGAATGGATGACCAGTCCGCGGGCTGCCTCCTTCGAGGTACGCGACGTGCCGAAGCCGACGACCCAGGGCGGTCAGTTCCGACCATCCCCCGGCCTCCGACGGCCAGCGCGATGGACTGCTCGCCGCCCCGACGTGGAGGTCTCCCGCCCTGCCGATGGCCAGCCCGGCAGGTCGCGATCGCATCGTCCGTCGCCTTGTCGAAGGGCCGTCGCCTTGGAGGAGGAGGACGGCAAAGGCTTACACTTGCTGGTCGACACCGAAACAGTCTGCTCCTGGCGATTCAGTCCCGCCCTGCCTGTCCGGCGGGCCTCCAATGGCCGCGTCGAAGAGCCAGCGCACCCGTTTCTCGGCAACCCCTGAACCTTCGGCTTCACCCGGTGCGGATTCCTTCCGAGCGGCCACATCGGGGCGATCTGTGGCGCCCGAAATCGCGAGTTAGGCTGTCAGTTAGGCTGTCAATTCGCCCAAACTGGCCCGACGAGCGTGTTCGTCGAGCCGGCCAAGTTCTTCATTGTCAGTGAGTTAAGGTGGTGCCGAGGGCCAGAATCGAACTGGCGACACCATGATTTTCAGTCATGTGCTCTACCGACTGAGCTACCTCGGCACGGTGGAGGGCGATGGGGCCTCGGAACATCCAAAATACCGCACGGCGCCCGTTGTGCGCAAGGTCCGGGCGCGCGGCTTGGCGTCCCGCCGGGACTGGTGTACCGTGCGCATGAACCTGCGGCCGGCGTCGAGCGGACGCCGACTCCTCCCTGCGGCGTGACGAGGCATGCGATGAAGAACTTTCTGTGTCTGGTGTTGGGGACCGTGCTCGTGCTGGCCGGCCCCGCCGGGGCCCAGCAGGTCGACGTGATCGAGCACGAGCTCGACAACGGCCTGACCCTGCTGCTGGTGCCGCGGCCCGGCGACCCGAACGTGGCCGCCGGCTGGGTGGCCAAGGTGGGCTCGGTGTACGAGCGGCCCGGCATCACCGGCGTGGCGCATCTGTTCGAGCACATGATGTTCAAGGGGACGCAGACGATAGGGACCCGCGACATCGAGCAGGACCTGCAGATCATCGAGCAGCTCGACGCGTTGCGGACCGAGATCCAGGCGGCCGAGATCGAGATCGACCGGCGGCACCAGCTCGGCGAGATCGACGATCCGGCCGATCCCGCGGTGCGCAGCCCCCGGCACCAGGAGTTGCTCGACGAGTTCGAGGCGCTGCTCGCCCGGCAGAGCGAGTTGCTGATCCCGGAGGAGTTCAGCCGCCTCTACACCGCGGAGGGGGCCTCCGGCATGAACGCCGGCACCAGCTACGACTTCACCATCTACTTCATCAACGTGCCGGCGAACAAGCTGGAGCTGTGGTTCTGGATGGAGAGCGACCGGCTCGCCAACCCGGTGTTCCGCGAGTTCTATGCCGAGCGCGACGTGGTGCACGAGGAACGGCGGCTGCGGACCGACAGCACGCCCATCGGCAAGTTCCGGGAGCAGTTCGAGGCGATGTTCTGGCAGTCGTCGCCGTACGGCTGGCCGGTGATCGGCTGGCCGAGCGACCTCGAGGGCATCACGCGCGACGAGGCGCTGTCATTCTTCGACACCTACTACGCCCCGAACAACCTGGCCGCCGCGCTCGTCGGCGACTTCGACCCGGACGAGGCCATCGCCCTGGCCGAGCGGTACTTAGGCCGTCTCCAACGGGGCGCCCGCCCGCCGCTGCAGCCGCGCACGCGCGAGATGCCGCAACTGGCCGAGAAGCGCATGGTGGCCTACGCCGACACGAACCCGCAGGTCGTCGTCCGGTATCACTCGGTGCGGGACGGGCACGTGGACGAGCCGGCGCTGGTCGTGCTCGGGCAGTTGCTGAGCGGCCGCACCGGACGCCTGTATCGCTCGCTGGTGGAGGAGCAGGAGGTGGCGACGAGCGCCTCCGGCGGGCAGGCGGGCTTCCAGTTCGAGGGGATGTTCGAGCTGCGCGGGACCGCCCGGCAGGGAAGGACGCCGGAGGAGGTGGAACAGGCCATCTACGCCGAGCTGGAGAACCTGAAGACCGAGCCGGTGGGCGAGCGGGAGCTGCAGAAGGTCAAGAACCAGAACGCCGCGGACACGTTCCGCGGACTGCGCAGCAACTTCGGGCTGATGATGCAGCTCCTCATCCGCGAGGGGAACCGCGGCTGGGAGCACATCAATATGGATCCGGCCCTCTACGAGGCGGTCACCGCGGACGACGTCATGCGGGTCGCCAACACCTACTTCACGCCGGAGACGCGCGCGGTTGCCGTCTACTACCGCGACGAGACCACCGAGGCCGAGGAAGATCCGCTGCTGGCGGGGCTAAGCGACGAGGAGCGGCAGCAGGTTCGCCAGGTGCGCGCGATGCTCGGGCAGATGCCGGCCGAGCAGCTCGGCCGGTTTCTGGCGCAGGCGGAGCAGATGGTCGGACAGGTGCCGCCCGAGAACCGGGACATGGCCGAGGCGCTGGTTGCGCTGGTCCGGCAGCGGATCGAGGAGACGGGAGGTGAGCGGTGACCCTGGCACAGCGCTTCGTGGTGTCTTGCTGGTTGGGAGTTCTCTTCGCCGGCTTCGCGGCGCCGGAGGCGGTGGCCCAGCCCATCCCCGCCCATCCGCGTGATCTGGTGTTCGAGGACCTGGAATTCGAGTCCCCGGATCCGGCCGCGCATCGGCACGACCTGTCCAACGGCGCCGTCGCCTACATCGTCCCGGACCGCGCCCTGCCGCTGGTCACGGTGTCGGTGATCGTCCGGACCGGCGCCTACCTCGAGCCGGCCGACAAGGCGGGTCTGGCGGCGCTTACCGGCAGCCAGATGCGCGCCGGCGGCGCCGGCGCGCTGGAGCCCGCCGCGTTCGACGATGAAGCGGCGTTCCTGGCCGCCCAGCTTTCGAGCAGCATCGGCGGCACCTCGGGAAGCGCCAGCGTCAACAGCCTCACCAAGGACCTCGACGCCTCGCTCGACCTGCTCTTCGACATGCTGCGGCGGCCGCGCTTCGACCCGGACCGCCTCGAGCTCGCCAAGAGCCAGGCGCTGCAGCAGATGGAGCGCCGCAACGACAGCACCCAGAGCATCGAGGTCCGCGAGTGGGGCCGGTTGCTGCGCGGCGCCGACCACTTCACCACGAGTCCGTCGACCCGGGCGAGCATCGAGTCGATTACCCGGGACGACCTGGTCGCCTTCCACCGCGAGTACTACCACCCGGGGAACTTCCTCTTCGCAGTGTCGGGAGATGTCGAGCCGGCCGACTTCCTGGCCCGGCTCGAGGCCCGGATGGCGGACTGGCCGGCGCGCGCGGCGGTCGCCACCCCCGTCCCGAAACCGGAACACGGCATTCGGCCGGGCCTGTACGTGGTAGACAAGGACGACGTGAACCAGGGACGCGTGGTCATCGGGCATCTCGCCACGATGCGGGACAACCCGGACCGCTACGCGTTGATGGTGATGAACGATATTCTCGGCGGCGGAGGCTTCACCGCCCGCCTCCTCACCCGCATCCGGTCGGAGGAGGGGCTCGCCTACAGCGCCTATTCGTCCTTCGGGTTCGGCACCTACTATCCGGGCGCGTTCCGGGCCAGCTTCCAGTCGCGCAGCGAGACGGTGGCGCGCGCGGCGGCGATCGTGCTGGAGGAGATCGACCGTATCCGGTCCGAGCCGGTGACGGAAGCCGAGCTCGGTACCTCGAAGGCGTCGTTCATCGAGACCTTCAGTCGCAATTTCTCGAGCGCGGCCTCGACAGCGCGCCTATTCGCCAACGACGAGTACACCGGACGCGACCCGTCCTATCTCGCCGCCTACCGCGATCGCATTCGCAGCATCAGCGGCGAGGACGTGCTGCGCGTGGCGCGCGAGTACCTCCATCCCGATCGGCTGATCGTGCTGGTGGTCGGGGATCGGACGACTATCGAGGCGGGCGACCCGGACAATCCGGACGTCAGGCTGGCCGACCTGGCGGGAGGTGCGATTACCGGTATTCCGCTACCCGATCCGTTCACCATGCAGTATCCGAGTTCGCCTTGAGCGGATGAGCAGACAGGGGTGTTTCGGTATCCCGGGCCAGGAGCTTGCGATGCAGAACGCAACCGAGTTCCGAAGCGCAAGTTCCTGGGGCGGTGGGGGCTGGGGCCGAACACGGAGCCTTGCGACGGGTTTGGCGGCGCTATGTGTAACGGTCCTGTTTCGTGTATGGTGAGAAAGTCTCTTGGCTGCTGATCTGCCTGCGCCTCCGCCACCTGCCCGGCGACGACGACCGGCCGGGCGAGCGATTCACTATCTGTTGCTGCTGGCTACCTGTGCGCTCGTGGCGAATGCCCTCGTCGGCGAGAGCGGCCTGCTGGCCACACGGATGGCGAGTCTTCAGGAATCGCGTCTGGCGGATCGGATTGCTGCCTTGAAGGCGGATAACGACGCGCTCCGCGAGCAGGCACGGCGGTTGCGGGAAGATCCTGCCCTGATAGAGGAAGTAGCCCGCCGGGAGTTCGGAATGATCCGTCCCGGCGAGCGCGTTTTCGTCATCCGTCCGGCTCCCGGCGAAACCGGCACGGTCACGCCCGACGCCGAGCGGTAATCCGCTATAGCGCGTGGAATAGCTCCTGCGTCGCTCTTGCTGCGCGAGTGCCTCGCCGCTCTCGTGCCACACGGCATTTCGTCGCGGGCTCCTACGCGGTCGCGCTTTCCGCGGCGTGTTCCGGGGAGGGTCTTGCGGGCGCCAGCCCCAACGCCTTCCGCACCTCGGCTTCTATCGCGCCGAAGAGATCCGTCTTCTCGCGCAGGAGCAGCTTCACGTTCTCGCGGCCCTGCCCGAGGCGCTCGCCCCCGTAGGAGAACCAGGCGCCGCTCTTCTCCACGATGCGCCGTTCGACGGCGAGATCGAGCAGGTCCCCTTCGCGCGAGATGCCTTGGCCGTACATGATGTCGAACTCCGCCACGCGAAAGGGCGGAGCCAGCTTGTTCTTGACCACCTTTACGCGAGTCCGTCCCCCGATCACCCGGTCGGCGTCCTTGATGGCTCCTATGCGCCGGATGTCGACGCGTACGGACGAGTAGAACTTCAGGGCCCGGCCGCCGGTGGTCGTCTCCGGGTTGCCGAACATCACGCCGATCTTCTCGCGGAGCTGGTTGATGAACAGGAGGCAGGTGCGGGACTTGGCAACCACGCCGGTCAGCTTCCGCAACGCCTGGGACATCAGGCGGGCCTGCAGCCCGACCTGGGCCTCGCCCATCTCGCCCTCGATTTCGGCGCGCGGGACGAGGGCGGCTACCGAGTCGACGACGACCACGTCGATGGCGCCCGAGCGCACCAGCGTCTCGACGATCTCCAGGGCCTGCTCTCCGTGGTCCGGTTGCGAGACGAGCAGGTTGTCGAGCTCGACCCCCAGCTTCCGCGCGTAGATCGGATCGAGCGCGTGCTCCGCGTCGACGAACGCCGCGTTGCCGCCGGCCCGCTGGGACTGCGCGATGACCTGCAAGGCGAGCGTGGTCTTGCCCGAGGATTCGGGTCCGTAGACCTCGACGACGCGGCCGCGGGGCACGCCGCCTATGCCGAGCGCGTAGTCGATGCTGATGGCTCCGGTGGAGATGCTCGGAACCGCGGATACCGCGCCCTTCGCGCCCAGGCGCATGATCGAGCCCTTGCCGAACTGCTTCTCGATCTGGCCGACCGCCATCTCGATGGCCTTGGAGCGCTCGCGGGTTATCCGATCGGGGGTGGACATGGACTCTCCAATTCTGGTGCTGAGCGAACAAGGAACGCCGCGCCGCAAGACGTATTCTAGGATCGTGCCAGGCGTCTGTCAAGCGAAAGTCTTTCTACACAATAAGGCAAACGTATTGTATAGATGTAGTTGCAGGAATACAGACTTTCGCCTACGTCTTCTTGAAGTTGCAGTTGTTGCCGCATCGTGACGGCGGTCGGGACGCAAATTCTGCTTCATTTGTCGCGAAGGGCCGGCGGAGCCGATGCGGCGATACAATGAGGGCTGCAGGGCAGGCGTAGCCCTGGGAGTCCGTGGCGAAACGCCGCGTGGCACGGAGGGCTGCAGGGCAGGCGTAGCCCGGGAGTTCGTGGCGAAACGCCGCGGCACCGAGTGCGGAGGGGCGCCCGGGTCGCAAGGCGCGACGAGGGGGCCCCGGGATGGCGAGGGGTCGCCAGGCAGGGAAGGGGTGCCAGGTGAGCAGCGTTGGAACACACACGGCGAAGGGGCCGGACGAGCGCGCCGCGCGGCGGCCGGGACGCGGGGTGGTGCTTGTCGCGTGCACCGTATCCTGCCTCGCGCTGCTGGTGGCGTGCGTTGCGGCCATGGCTCGGGGGCAGGGGGACGAGACGGAGGCAGGGCTGACCATCGAGGTCGAGCCCGGCGCGTTGACGCTGGAGTTGGGTGAAACGGCGCAGTTGTCCGCCACGGTGCGGGATGCCGGCGGCGCCGTCGTGGACGATGCCACCGTCGTCTACTACTCCCGCGCGCGGCGCAGCGTGGGCGTGACCCGCACGGGCCGCGTCGAAGCCTTTCGTCCGGGCGAGTTCACGCTGGTCGTGCTGGTGCCCTCGAATCCGGAGGACAGGAGCCGCCGTCCCGACGCCCGCGCGCGGGTCGAGATCCCCGTTACGGTGCCGCTGCCCCCTGTCGCGGAGGTTGCCTTCACCGGCATCCCGGACACCTTCTACGCGGGGACGCAACCGCGCCTCGATGTAGAGGTCACGGATACCGCCGGCGCCCGCCGAGACGACGTACCGGTCACGTTCTCCAGCGGCGACCCGTCGGTTGCGACGATCGACCGGTTCGGTTTCCTCACCCTGCGGGAGCCGGGCACGGTCACCTTGACCGCCGCGGTCGATACCGAGAGCGACGCTCTGGCGATAGAGGTGGTCGAGAACCCGGTCGCGGCGCTGGAGTTGCGCGTAGGGGCCGAGACGGCCCGCACCGGCGATGTGCTGCGCTTCACAGCGGTCGCCACCGACGCGAGCGGGCGGGAGGTGCCCGGCGTGCCGGTGCGCTACGCGGTCGGTGGAGAGACCGCGCCCGCCATCGTCGCGGCCGGCGCTCCGGCCCAGATCGCGTCAGACGGCCGCTTCGTGGCGGAACGCTCCGGAACCTACACGGTGATCGCCACCGCGGGCACCCACACGGCCACCCGGACGGTCTTGATCGAGCCGCGCGACGTGACGCGGGATGTGGAGGTCGTCGGGCGCGGCAAGGTCCTCGACCGCCGCTCCTCGGACCTGTGGGTCTGGGAGGGGACCGACGGTCGGGACTACGCCATCACCGGAACCTGGGGTGCGGACGGGCGCACCTACTTCTGGGACGTGACCGACCCGGCCGACATCGAGAAGGTCAACGAGGTGCAGGTCGACGCCCGGACCGTGAACGACGTGAAGGTCTCTGCCGACGGCGAGCTGGCCGTGATCGGCCGCGAGGGCGCCTCGAACCGCCGCAACGGCATCGTGGTGCTCGGCGCCGGCAATCCCCGCGAGGGCGTCCCGGTGCTGTCGGAGTTCACCAACCAACTGACCGGCGGGGTTCACAACCTCTTCGTCGACGGGGACCACGTCTACGCGCTCAGCGCCGGCCGGCGCTACGACATCATCGACATCGAGGACCCGCGGAATCCCGAGCGGGTCGGACGCTTCGAGCTGCAGACGCAGGGCCACAGCGTGCACGACGTCTGGGTCAGCGACGGCATCGCGTTCTCGTCGAACTGGAGCGACGGCGTCGTGGCCGTCGACGTGGGCGGCGGGGGGCGCGGGGGAACGCCCGAGCGGCCGGTGGAGCTCGGCCGCTACGCGTATCCGAACGGCTGGAACCATGCCGCCTTCCCGTACCGCAGCCGGTCGACCGGCAAGTTCTACCTGTTCGCCGGCGACGAGGCGTATCCCTACGGCGGGCTGGCGAACGACGCCGAAGACGCCCAGTTGCCGTTCCGGACCGCCGGCTGGATCCACGTCATCGACTGGACCGACTGGGACAATCCGCGGGAGGTGGCGCGCTACCAGGTGCCCGAGGCGGGCTCGCACAACATCTGGGTCGAGGACGACATCATGTACGTCGGCTTCTATTACCCCGGGGGGCTGCGCGTAGTCGACGTGTCCGGGGAGCTGATGGGCGACCTCTACCGGCAGGGCCGGGAGATCGCGCGGTTCGTGCCTTTCGATCCCGAGGGCTTCGCCCCCAACGCACCGTTCGTGTGGGGCCCGCAGCCCTACAAGGGGCACATCTTCTTCACGGACTACAACAGCGGCCTCTGGGCCGTGCGGCTCGAGGAGAAGACCGGTCCCGGCCGGGTCATCGGCGAGCCGCAATAGGCGGGCCCGGGTGTGGAGCTGCGAAGCCGGTTGCGAGGGATCAGGGAGCTGACGATGCAATCGACCGGCGCGAGGTTGCTCTCGTTCGCCCTGCTGGGCGGGCTCGCCTGGTGGGGCGCGGGACTCCCGGCGACGGCGGCGCCGCCGGACCCGCCGGCGCGGAGCTACTACGTCTACGTCTGCGCGGAGTCGGAGGACGAGGTGGCCCTGGTTCGCTACGGTCCGGCCGGCGCGGAGGTCGTCAAGACGATCCGGGTGGGGAGCTATCCCAACGAGATCGAGGGGCCGCACGGCATCAACGTCGACCCGGACGGGCGCCACTGGTACGTATCCATCGCCCACGGGCTGCCCTTCGGCAGCGTCCACAAGTACGAGACCGGCACGGACCTGTGGGTGGGAGACGTGACGCTCGGTCTGTTCCCCGCGACCCTCGACGTCTCGCCGGCCACCGGCCTGCTGTACGCGGTCAACTTCAATCTCCACGGCGCGATGGAGCCGAGCAGCATCTCGGCCGTCGAGGTGGAGACGATGACCGAGGTGGCGCGCATCGACACGGGCGTCATGCCGCACGGCTCGCGCCTCAGCCGGGACGGGACGTTGCACTACTCGGTCAACATGATGGGAGGAGACCTCGTCGAGCTGGACGCGCTCGGCTTCGAGATCGCGCGCCGCCTGCCGCTCGGCGCCGGTGTCCAGCCCACCTGGGTGACGACACCCACCGCGGAAGGAATCGTGTATGTCACGGGCAACAACGTCGCCAGGGTGTTCGAGGTCGACCTGGGCGACTGGCGCATAGTGCGGACCTTCGACACCGGAGCCGGCCCCTACAACCTCGACGTGACCGCCGACGGCGGTACGCTCGTCGCCACCTACAAGAACGGCGACGCGGTCGGCTTCTGGGACCTGGCGAGCGGCCGCGAGCGCGCGCGAGTGCCCACGAGCCGCACCATCCCGCATGGCGTGGTCGTGACTCCCGACGGGGAGTACGCCTTCGTCACCCTCGAGGGCGTGGGCGGCGACCCCGGTACGGTGGAGGTCTACCACGTGCCGACGGCCGAGCGCGTCGACGCGGCCGAGATCGGTAAGCAGGCCGGCGGCATCGCCTTCTGGAAGATGGAGGAGTAGCGAGAGGTCGCTAGCGCCCCGAAACGCCTCGCTGGCTCGGCGTTTCGGCCCATCCCCGCCGCTCCACGACCTCACGCCGCAGCACTTCGCTTCGCTTGCGTTCTGCGGCGCAAGCTCCTAGCCCGTCGATCGTCGTCTGCGGCTCCGCTTGCCGCCCAACCGGGCCTGACCAGGAGGTCTGCGCCGCTCTACGATACAGACTCCTGGCGGCCGGCCGGCGTCGTCTCTGCCTGCGCTCTCTCCGGCGCAGACTCCTCGCGCACGCGCTCCTGGTTCCGGGCGGGACCGATCCGGTCGGCCAGGGCCTGACCCGCCGCGCGTACCCGCTGGCCGAGGTGCCGCGCCGTGCCGCTCACGGTGCGTCCCGAGGCGGTCAGCAGCGCCTGCGAGATGCGGCGGGTTCCCGTGCGTACGATGCCGCCGAGCATGGCGCCCGCCTGCACGACGGCGGCGCGGCGGAGGCTGCGGCGCGGCCGGGAGGTCAGCGCCGCGCAGTACTGCTTGGCGATCATCGCCACGCGCAGGGTCAGGAATGCATTCGTGGCCCCGCCGAGCACGGAGGTGACGAATACCGTGCTGGCGGTCTGCAGCCCCGGGACGCTGCCCGCCACCGATCCGAACACCCCCGAAACGACCGGCTGGATGTGGTCGCTGATGTCCATGTCCTCCAGCTCGCCGGCGATGAAGGCGGTCGCGCCGACGTTGGCGTACAGGTGCACCAGCTCGCGGGCGCCGGGGCGCTGGTGGTAGACGTGGGCGATGCGCCAGACCATCTTGGCCTGGATGCCGAGCATCACCAGCGCATCGAGGCCGCCGTGCTGCGACACGGCGGTGGCGATGAAGACCTCCGAGCCCGAGCGCCGGGCGATCTCGTCGGCCCGGGCGCCGAGCCGGTCCAGTCCGGCTTCGACCTCCTCGCGCGTGCGGAAGGGGCCGGCGCCGGCCCGCTCGTTGCTCTCCAGCCGCCGGCCGAGCGCCCGCAGGTGCCGTTCGAACGCTCTTCCCTCGTCCAGCAGCGGTGGCCGGAGCGGTTTCGGAAGCCGGAGGAAGAGGATCAGCGGCACCAGGAAACAGACGGCGTAGACGACGAGCAGGACGCCGAGTACGGCTGTGCCGAGGGTCGGGTGAAGTGCCGTGGCCAGCGAGACGAGCTGGGCCGTCTGGTTGACCACCAAGCCCAGGAAGACGACCGTCCCCAGGGCACCGAGGGCGCCGGCGATGCGCGACCACCTGTTCCACATGCTCTTACGAACGGTGGACGCAGCAACCGCGCCGGTGGTTCCCGGCGGCGGTGACGCGGCCCGTCGGCCGTGCCGACGCCCGGCCGGCTACTGTCGCCAGATATAGTCGCAAGGCGCCGTGTTCGGCCCCGGCTTTCACCGCCCGGGAGCTTGCGCCGAGGAACTCGCTCCGTTGCGTCCTACTGCGCAGACTCCTGGACGCGCTCCACCGCCAGCGCGACGCCGTTGCCGCCGCCCAGGCACAGGGTGGCGACGCCCCGCCGCAGGTTGCGGTTCTTCAGCGCGTAGAGCAGGGTGGTCAGAATGCGGGCGCCGCTGGCCCCGATCGGGTGCCCGAGCGCCACGGCGCCGCCGTTGACGTTCACCCTGTCGAAATCGGCCCCCAGCTCGCGCACGACGGCTACCGCCTGCGCGGAGAAGGCCTCGTTGAGCTCGATCAGGTCCACGTCGTCCAGCGTCCAGCCCACCTTGGCGAGCAGCTTCTGGACCGCTTCGACCGGGGTCATCAGGAGCCACTTGGCTGGCCGGCCGCTGAACGCCTGCCCGACGATGCGGGCCATGGGCGTGACCCCGAGCGCGGCGGCGCGCTCCTCGGCCATCACCACGGTCGCCGCTGCGCCGTCGTTGACGCCCGGTGCGTTGCCGGCGGTGACGGTGCCGCCGTCCTTCTTGAAGGCCGGCCGCAGCCGGGCGAGCGCCTCGGCGGTGGTGTCGGGGCGCACCGCCTCGTCGTACTCGAGCCGGATCGGATCGCCCCGGCGCTGCGGTATCTCGACCGGCAGGATCTCGTCCTTGAAGAAGCACTCCCGGATCGCGGTCGCGGCCTTCCGGTGGCTGCCCGCCGCGAAGGCATCCTGGTCCTCGCGACTTACGCCGTAGCGCTCGACCACCGCCTCGGCCGCCTCGCCCATCGACCAGTTCTCGACCGCGCACCAGAGCCCGTCGTGCATCATCGCGTCGAGCACCTGGCCGTTGCCCATGCGCATGCCGCCGCGCGCCTTCGGGAGCATGTAGGGACAGTTGCTCATCGACTCCATGCCGCCCGCGACGGCGACGTCGATGTCGCCGGTGGCGATGCCCTGCGCGGCGAGCATGACCGCCTTGAGCCCCGAGCCGCACACCTTGTTGATGGTCAGGGCGCCGACGTGGTCGGGCAGACCGGCGCCGAGGGCCGCCTGCCGGGCCGGGGCCTGTCCCAGGCCCGCGGAGACGACGTTGCCCATGATGCACTCGTCGACCACGTCCGGCTCGATGCCGGCCCGGGCCACCGCTTCACGGACGACGCGGGATCCGAGATCCGTGGCCGGCAGGTCCTTGAGCGCTCCGAGAAACTTGCCGGTCGGCAGCCGCACGGCGCTGGCGATGACCGCTGCTCGCATGATGCTCCGCTCCTTCGCTCGTTACATCCAGCTTCCTGACCACACCTGTTCCCAGCAGCTCCGCCAACCGCTCGCGGATCACGCGGCGGGACCGGTACGTCTCGCGGCGCCAGGAATCGGTTGCCGCGCGCACCCCCAGGGTGCCGTCCGAGCGCAGCCGCACGGCCGTCACGCGGGCGAGCGCGGGGCCGACGGCCGCGGTCCACGCAAAGCGGACCTTGGCGTCGGAGAGCGGCTGCCGGCGCAGCACGTTGCCGAGCGCACGCACAGCGCAGTGCCGGGCCGGGATCACGTTGCCGAGTGTATCATTCGCGCCGTGCTGGTCCTGGCGTCGCGGTCTCCCCGGCGCGCGAGGCTGCTGCGCGAGGCGGGCTACGAGATAGACGTCGTTCCGGCCGACATCGACGAGAGTCGGCTCGACGGCGAGGAGCCGCGGCAGTACGTCTCGCGAGTGGCCGCCGGCAAGGCGGCCGCGGTGGCCCCGGGGGCCGGCGACCGCATCGTGGTGGCGGCCGATACGGTCGTGCTCATCGACGGGCTCGTGCTCGGGAAGCCGGCCGACCGGCGCGAGGCGGCGTCCATGCTGGAGCGTCTGTCGGGGCGCACGCACGAGGTGCTGACCGGCGTGGCCGTGGTCCGCGGCCCCCGGCTCCTGGACGCAGTGGAGGTGACGCGGGTGACCTTCGCCGCGCTGGACCGGGCACGCATCGCCTGGTACGCGGGGACAGGCGAACCGGACGACAAGGCGGGGGCGTATGCCGTGCAGGGCATCGGGTCGCGTTTCGTCGAGCGGATCGAGGGCTCGTACACGAACGTGGTCGGCCTGCCGGTCGCGCTCGTCGACCGTTTCGTGCGACAGCTCGAAGCCGATCCGGAGGCGTCCCGGTAACGCCGCCAAACCCGTCGCCAAAGGCTCCGTGTCCGGCCCCAGCCCCCACCGCCCCAGGAGCTTGCACCGCAGAACTCATTCCGTTGCGTTCTGCGGTGCAGATTCCCGGCCGGGCCGGCCGCCCTTGACGGCACCCCGGCGCGTTGACGGCCCGCGGTCCCGGCGATATCCTGTTAGGGCGTTTCACGCGTAGAGGATTCAGCTTCCATGCCTGACAAAGCCGTGAAGATCGTGCTGACCACCGGCATCCTGTGCGCCGCGTTCGTCGGCCTGCTGTGGACGACGATGCAGGAGGGCACGCAGTACTACCTGGAGGTCGAAGAGGTGATGGCCGATCCCGTGGAATGGGACGGCAAGCCGTTGCAGGTGCACGGGTATGCGGCCAACGTGATGCGCCGTCCGAAGACTCTCGACTACCGCTTCGAGATTACCGACAGCGTGGAGGGGCGCACGCACGTGCTCAACGCGGTCTACACCGGCATCGTGCCGGACACGTTCGACAACCACGCGGAGGTGGTGGCGACGGGTCGTCTCGACGGGGACACGCTGTACATCGACGCCGACGGCATCATGGCCAAGTGCCCGTCGAAGTACGAGGAGCGGCCCGCGGTCGCGGGCGACTACGTTTCGGGCACCGGCAGCACCAGCAACTGATCGCGGGGATTCGGCCGGACCGGTGCCGGATTCGGCCGGACCGGTGCTGACGGACTCGCGGCCGAGCGGGTTCCGCGGATTCTGCCCCGTACTCTGACATCCTGGATCGAGGCCGTACGATGGCGACACTGGGAAGCTACACGCTGCTCGCGGCGTTCATCGCCTGCGCCTACGCGGCCGCCGCGGTGGTTGCGGGGCACCGGCGGCGCTCGGCGCGTCTGGTCGAGAGCGGCATCGGCTCGTTCTATCTGGTGACGGCGCTGATGACGCTGGCCTCGGCGATCATCGTGCGGGCGTTCGTCATCGGGGACTATTCGATCCGCTACGTCGACCGCTACTCGGATTTGATCCAGCCGCTGTTCTACCGCCTGACGTCGTACTGGGGCGGTCTCGACGGGTCGATCATGTTCTGGGTGTTCCTGCTGTCGGTGTTCGGGGCGATAGCGGTGAAGACGAACCGGGAGCGGCACCGGGAGCTGATTCCGTATGTGGTGGCGACGATCGCGGTGGTGCAGATGTTCTTCCTGAGCATCATGATCGTCAACAAGGACCCGTTTGCGACCTACCTGACGCAGACGCCGGTGGACGGCCGCGGACTGAACCCGCTGCTGCAGAACCCGTACATGGTGATCCACCCGCCGTCTCTGTATACGGGCCTGGTGGGGATGACGATCCCGTTTGCGTTCGGGATGGCGGCTCTGATCACGGGGTATCTGGACGACTCGTGGCTGCGTGCGGTCCGGCGGTGGACGATGTTCTCGTGGTTCTTCCTGTCGCTGGGTCTGACGCTGGGGATGATCTGGGCCTACGAGGAGCTGGGGTGGGGCGGCTGGTGGGGCTGGGACCCGGTGGAGAACGCGGGTGCGTTGCCATGGTTTCCCGCGACGGCGTTTCTGCACTCGGTGATGGTGCAGGAGCGTCGGAGCATGCTGCGGGTCTGGAACATCTCGCTGGTGATCATCGCGTTTGCGCTGACGCTGTTCGCGACGGCGCTGACTCGGACGGGGATCGTGCAGTCGGTGCACGCGTTCGGGGAGGACCCGCAGCTTGCGCTGATGTTCGGGATCTTCATCGGGGCGGTGATGCTGATCAGCTTCGGTCTGGTGATCTACCGGTTGCCGCTTCTGCGTGCGCGCAACGAGCTGGAGTCGTGGGCGTCTCGTGAGGCGGCGTTTCTGGCGAACAACTGGATCCTGCTGTTCTCGGCGTTCTTCATTCTGTTCGCGACGATGTTCCCGACGCTGAGCGAGGCGGTGACGGGGCAGCGGATCACGGTGGGCCCGCCGTTCTTCAACAAGTGGATGATCCCGATCGGGCTGATGCTGCTGTTGCTGACGGGGATCGGTCCGCTGCTGGCGTGGCGCAAGTCGACCATCGCCAACATGCGCTACCAGTTCCTCTGGCCCACGGTGGCGGGCATCGCCACGGCGGCGGTGCTGTATGCGCTGGGGTTCCGGGTGTGGGTGTCGGGGATCTGCTTTGGGCTGTGCGGATTCGTGGTCGGCACGGTGACGCAGGAGTTCGTGCGCGGCGCCGTCGTGCGGCAGGGCGTGACGGGCACGGACATCGTGACGGCGATGATCGGGTTGGTGATGCGGTCTCGGCGGCGCTACGGCGGGTATGTGGTGCACCTGGGCATCGTGCTGATGATGCTGGGGTTTGCGGGTGCGGGGTACCGGCAGACCGAGCAGGTGCTGCTGTCTCCCGGCGAGTCGGTGGAGGTGGGTCGTTTCGCGGTGCGTCACGACCGGCTGAGCGTGACCGACGACGGGGCGAAGGAGATGCACACGGCGCACGTCACCGTGCTGGAGGACGGGCGCGAGGTGGGCCAGTTGTATCCGGGGCGTTGGTATTACCGCAAGTACGAGGCGGAGCCGACGACCGAGGTGGCGATGCGGCGCCGGCTGAGCGAGGACGTGTATGTGGTGCTGGCGGCCTATGACATGAGCGACCAGTCGGCGACGTTCCAGGTGACGGTGAACCCGCTGGTGAACTGGATCTGGTTCGGCTTTGCGCTGCTGGCGCTGGGGACGGGGATTGCGCTGCTGCCGGAGAGCCGCTTCGCGTTCCTGGCCAGCAAGGCGCCGGGAGCGGAGGTGGGAGCGGCATCGGGGGCCGCCACCACGGTACTCGTGTTGGCCCTGGCGCTGCCGGGACTGGCGACGCCCGCGCACGCGCAGATCGGCGCGCCGCCGGAATCGTACACCGCGACCACGCCGCTGGAATCGGAGTTGCAACGCCGGCTCGTCTGCACCTGCGGCGACTGCCCCCCATACACGCTGGCGGACTGTCGCTGCTCGTCGCCGCCGCGCTACGTCACCGCGGCGGATGGATCGCAACAGCTCGTGGCGGCCGGCGCGGAGTTCATGCGCGGCCAGCTCCGCGAGCAGATCGAGGCGGGCCGCTCCGAGCGCGAGATCCTCGACTTCTTCATCGCCGCCTACGGCAGCCAGGCACCGTTGGGCGCGCCGCTCGACGAGGGCTTCAACCGGCTGGCGTGGCTCTTTCCCTATCTCGTGGGTCTTGCGTGTCTCCTGGGCGTAGGAGCCCTCGCAGTCCGCTGGTCTCGTCGCGGCGCGGTTGCGGGGGGCGCAGCGGTGGCCGTTGCCGAGCCGATCGACGCCGAGCTCGATGCCCGTTTGGATGATGAGCTCCGGAACCTCGACTGACGCCCCGCCGGCGACTTTCCGCCCCTGGCACTTCTTCGTTCTCGCCGGACTCGCCGGCGCGACCATCGCCGTGGTCACGCTGCGTCCGAGCGGCATCGCCCCACTGGTGCTGGTGGTGCTGGCGTCTTGGGCCGGCGCGTACGTGGGCTATGCCGCCTACCGCATGGTGGTTCCGTTGGCGGTTCGCGATTTCACCGAGCGCGTCGAGATGGTCGGCGGCAGGACGCGGGCCGCCCTGGACCGGGAGAAGACGCTCGTGCTGCGCTCGCTGAAGGAGCTGGAGTTCGACCGGGCGATGGGGAAGGTGTCGGATGCGGATTTTCAGGAGATGGGTGGGCGGCTCCGTGCCCGCGCCCGTTCGCTCCTGAAGCAGCTCGACGTCGACGGGGCGGCCTATCGCGACCTGATCGAACGCGAGCTCGCCGAGCGCGTGATGCAGGGCGGCGAGGTCTCCGCGGACACTGCGAGTCCGCAGGCGGCGCGCCTGGTGTGCGGGAACTGCGGCGAAAGCAACGAGCGGGACGCCAAGTTCTGCAAGAGCTGCGGGACTGGGCTGTAGGGAGGAACGTGGCAAGCGGGTTGCGTGTCGATGGACGAGAGATGGCAGGAACCGTGACGTCTGCGGGATGGCCCGTGGCGCTGGTCCTGCTGGCGGTCCTGGCACTTCTGCCGTCGCCGGCGTCGGCGCAGCCCGACCCGCGCCAGATGTCCGGCATTCCGCTTCCGGACCCGCAGTTGCCGGCGGGCACGATCACCGTGCGCGTGGTTCGCGGCACGCTGTCCAACAACGTTTCCGATCAGACCGTGGAGTTGCGCGAGGGAGACAACGTCGCGACCGCGGTCACCAACGCCGAGGGGCGGGCCGAGTTCCTGACCCTGAACCCGGGCGCCACGGTCGTGGCTTCCACGGAACTGGATGGGGTGCGTCTGGAGTCGCAGCCGTTTCCGGTCCCGGGACGGGGGGGGATCCGCCTGATGCTCGTCGGCGCCGCCGATCCGACGCTGGCGGATGTGCCTGCCGAGAGCGGCACGGTGACTTTCGGCGCCGACTCCCGCATCGTGATCGAGCTGGGCGAGGAAACGCTCAACGTCTACTACCTGCTCGACATCATGAACGACCGGGCTGTGCCGGTCGAGCCGGGCGCGCCGATCATGCTGGCGCTGCCGGCCGGCGCGACGGGAACCACCATGATGGGAGGTTCGACGCCGCGTGCCGAGGCGGCCGGCGCCCAGGTGTCCGTGTCCGGACCGTTCGAGCCCGGTCTGACGCCGCTCCGCGTCGGGTTCGTGCTGCCGTACACCGGTGACAGCGTGGCGATCGAGCAGACGATGCCGGTCACGCTCGAATCGCTTCTGCTCGTCGTCGAGAAGTGGGGAACCATGGATGTCGCGTCCGATCAGATCGCCAGGCGGGCCGACATGAATCCGGAAGGCACTGACGAGACCTATATCTTCGCCGCCGGTCCGCCCGTCGCGTCGGGGGCCGCGGTGTCGCTGGAGGTATCCGGCCTGCCGCACCACAGCCGGCTGCCCGCGATGCTGGCACTGGCGGTGGCGTTCGTGTTCCTGGGCGCCGGCGCGTGGGGCGCCGCCACGCCGAGGCGCGAGGCGGATGGCGCGGAGCGACGCCGCCGGCTGGAGTCGCGCCGCGAGAAACGGTTCCGCGACCTGGTCAGGAACGAGCACCAGCATCGCGCCGGGCGCATAGGGGATACCAAGTACGCGAATCGGCGCAACGAGCTGATGGCCGAGCTCGAACGGATCTACGCCGAGCTCGACGACGAGCTCGCGCCGGTGCTGCTCGGCCCCGGCGTCGCCGCGGCGGCCGCGCCGCCCGTTACCAGCCAGTCGAGCAGCGCCGGGTAGCCGGTTGCCGCCAGCTCCACGCGGCTCCGCCACGCCATGCCGTCCACCAGTTCCGAGGGCGCCTTCGATTTCGAGCGTCTCACGGTCCACCGCGTCTCGCGCCACTACGGCCGCCAGAGGGCGCTCTCGCGGGTATCACTGGCGGCCGGGGCGGGGGAGATCGTCGGGCTGCTCGGCCCGAACGGCGCCGGCAAGTCGACGTTGCTGGGCGTGCTCGCCACCCTTGTCGCGCCGTCGCGCGGGCGCGTGCTCTACGGCGGGCAGTCGGCCCGCGAGCTGGGCGCGGCCCTGCGTGGACGCCTCGGCTATCTCTCCCACGATCTGCAGCTCTACCCGGAGCTGACCGCCGGCGAGAACCTGGATTTCTTCGCTCGGCTCTACGGCGACAGGGAGCCGGCCAGGCGCGTGGCAGCGGCGCTCGCGCGGGCGCGCCTGACCGATCGCGGCGACGACCGGGTGGTCGGTTTCTCGCGCGGCATGCGGCAGCGGCTGGCCCTGGAGCGGGCGCTGCTGCACGAGCCGCGCCTCGTCCTGCTGGACGAACCGTTCACCGGGCTCGACGAACGGTCGGTCGGAGACTTCGTCGCGCGCCTGCGCGAACTGCGCGCCGCCGGCCGCATCGTGCTGCTGGCGACGCACGATCTCGACATCGTCGACGGTCTTCTCGACCGCGCGGTGGTGCTGCGCGCGGGTCGCACGGTGCCGGTCGCGGACGCCGGCGGCAGCTTGCGCGAGCGGTACCGGACGGCCGTCGCCGACGGGCACGCCAAGAGGACGGCGGCTTCCGTCGAGCGCGCTGCGAAGGCGGCCGCCGATGCGTGAGGTGCTGCGCATTGCGTCGCTCGTCCTGCGCAAGGACATCCGCGTCGAATCGCGCAGCCGCGAGGTGCTGTACACCACGACGTTCTTCGCTGCGTCGTGCGTGCTGGTCTTCTCGTTCGCGTTCGTGCGTTCCGGCCGGCCGGTCGAAGGGGCCGAGTCGGGCATCGTCTGGGTCGCCCTCGCCTACGCGGGGCAACTCGCCCTCGGGCGCGCCTTCGAACGCGAGCTGCACCACGACGCGCTGCGGGGACTGCTGCTCGCCCCGGTCGAGCGCGGCGCGATCTTCGCCGGCAAGCTGCTGGGCATCGTCCTGCTGATGGCGCTGGTCGAGGTGGTCGTCGTCTTTTTCGTGGCGCTCTTCTTCTCGACCCCGTTCTTCGAGCACGGCCTGCTGTTCGTCGGGCTGCTCGCCGCCGGCACGGTCGGCTTCGCCGCCGTCGGCGCGCTCTTCGCGGCGATGCTGGCGCGGGCCCAGAGCCGCGCGGTGCTGTTGCCGGTGCTGCTGTATCCGATCACCGTGCCGGTGCTGATCGCCGGCGTCAACGGTACCCTGGCGCTGATACAGGCCGATCCGAACCTCGATCTGGCGCGGTTCTGGTTCGCACTCATCGTCTTCTTCGACGCGGTCTTCCTGACGCTGGCGTTTTGGACATTCGAACCGCTCATGACAGAATGAGCCGCATGACCGGACGCTGGTCGATCGGGTGGCTCGTCGCAGCCACCGTCATGTTCGCCGTGGCGCCGCTGCTCATCGCGCAGGCGCCCTACGAGGCGACGATGGGCCTGGTGGCCAAGATCGTCTACTTCCACGTGCCGGTCTGGTTCGTGATGTTCATCGCCATCTTCGTGTGCGGCATCTCCAGCGGGATCTACCTGTTCAAGGAGCGGCCGTCGGCGGATCGAACGGCGGTGGCGGCGGCCGAGCTGGCGGTGCTGTTCGGGGCGATGGGCTTGACCACGGGGCCGCTCTGGGCGCGTGTCTCGTGGGGCGCCTGGTGGGTCTGGGACGTCCGGCTGACCCTTGCGCTGATCCTGGAAATGACCTTCGTGGCGTACCTGCTGCTCCGCAAGTACGGCGGTCCGGGGTCGGACAAGCTCTCGGCGGGGCTGGCGCTGTTCGGCATGTTCAATGTGCCCATCGTCTACGTGTCGGTGAACGTCTGGCGGACCCTGCACCCGCAGACCACGGTCGTGCCGACGTTCGGGGCGTCGATGGCCGGGCCGTTCTGGTGGTGCGTGCTGGCCTTCGTGGCCCTGTTCCTCGTCATGCTCGACGGCCGGCGGCGGCTGGCGGAGCAGGAGGCGGAGCTGGATCGACTGCGGCTGGCGTACGACGAGGAATACTGATCTCCTCCTACAGGGTGCGACGCGTGCTGGGGATGAACCTGGAAGTCCGTGACGTTGCGAGCGGCTGGAGAAGTGTGCTGCCGTCGGTAATGGTGCTGATTCTCGCCGCCGCGCTGGTTTCGATCGCGCCGTCGTGGGCCGAGGCGCAGCCGGAGCCGGTGAACGAGTTCGTGCCGATCGACGAGCTGCCGGAGGAGGATCGCCTGCCCGCGGCGCCGTTCCTCATCACCGCCTACTCGATCGTCTGGATTCTGGCGTTCGGCTATTTCTGGCTACTATCCCGGCGGCAGGCGGATGTGGAGCGGGACCTGGCCGAGCTGGCCCGCCGCCGTCCGGTGGTGGACGACGACGACGATCCCCTGGAGGCGGCCTGATGTTCGACATGACCGCCGGCCACTTCGTGTTCATCCCAGCGGTGCTGCTGTTCGGTATCGTGATTGGCTGGATCCTCGGATCGCGCGCCGCCGCCGACGCCTACGCGGCGGAACTGCGCCGGCGCGAGGAGCGGGCGGCACGGCGCGCCGCCGTTGCGAAGCCCGTAACGGCGTCGTCGACGGCCGACGCGGCCTGACGGCGTCCCGGCCTCTTGCGCGCCGGTTCCCCGCCGGCGCCATTTTGCAGCAGATCTCCCTGTCACGATCACATCGTCGCCATCCACAGACACGGCTCACTCGCCGAGCCATTCCAGTATGCGCTCGACCAGCTCGCCGGCCGGCGCGCGGTCGGCGTCCAGCCGCAAGTGGGCGTGCCGGTAGGACGCTCGCCGCGAGCTGTACAGCGCCTCCATGCTGGTCCGATCGGAGGCCAGCGGGCGCCGGCCGTCGGGCGGGATACGGTCGACGACCGTCTGGAACGACACATCCAGCCAGACGGAAGCGCCGTCGGCGTTGATGATCCGGCGATTGCCGGGGTCGGCGAACGTGCCGCCGCCGGTGGCGACCACCGTGTGCCGCAACGGCAGCAGCTCGCGGAGCACCGCGCGCTCCATCGCCCGGAAGTAGGTCTCGCCCCGCGTCGCGAAGATGTCGGCCACCGTGCTGCGCTCCCGCGACTCGATCCGGGCGTCGACGTCCTCCACCCGCCAGTCGATCCGGGCGCCGAGCGCCCGGGCCACCGTCGACTTGCCGGCGGCCATGAACCCCACCAGGAACACCTTGTCGGTTCGCACGCGGCGCAGTGTAGCAAGGAGAACCGGGCGGCGGGTCGGAGGGCGCCCGCGTGGCAAGGCGCCGCGAGGGAGCATGTCGGGCATGTTCGACGAGGAGGGACGCCCTCCGCGCGGGATGGGTCGCCGCTCGAATGCAGCGGGGCCTTTCCCCCGGACTCTCAGGCGCGGAGCGAATCGAGAGCGACGAAGAACCCCGGATAGGAGATGTCGACCACCCCGGCGCCCTCGATCCGGCTCGGCCCGGCGCCGGCGAGAGCCGCCACGGCAAAGGCCATCGCGAGCCGGTGGTCGCCGGCCGCGTCGGCGGTTCCTCCCGGCGGGGGCGCGTCGCGCGCGGCCCGGAACCCGTCCGGGCGTTCCTCGACCCGTACGCCGATGGCTCGCAGGCCCGCTGCGAACGCGCTGATGCGGTCGCTCTCCTTGTGGCGCAGCTCCGCCGCTCCGCTCACCTCCACGGCGGGGCCATGGGCGGCGAGGGCGCCGATGACGGGCAGCTCGTCGATGAGAGCGGGCACCTCCTCCCCGGCGATCTCGACGTTGCGGAGCGTTCCCGAGCGGACCCGGATGCAGCCGACGGGCTCGCCGCCCGAGACGTCCGTGACGCGTGTTTCGACCTCCGCTCCGGCACGGCGCAGGATGTCGAGAAACGCGGTGCGGGTTGCGTTCAGGCCGACCGCTTCGATGCTCACGTCCGAATCGGGGAGTGCGGCGGCAGTCACGGCCCAGAAGGCGGCGGCGGAGGGATCGCCAGGTACCGACAGGGCCAGGGGACGGAGCGCGGGGCCGCCGACCACCGCGACGGCGCCATCGTCGCGGTTCACCGGCACGCCGAATGCTTCGAGGGCCCGCTCCGTGTGGTCCCGCGTCGGGGATCGTTCGCACACCCGCGTCGTGCCCTCGGCGTGCAGGCCGGCCAGCAGCACGGCGCTCTTGACCTGAGCGCTCGCGACCGGCGGGGTGTAGGTGATCCCCTGCAGGGAGCCTCCCCGAATGCGCAACGGCGGCCGTCCGTCGTCCGCTGCCACGCATCCCCCCATGCGTTCCAACGGATCGATTACGCGTCGCATGGGCCGGCGCCGCAGAGACGCGTCGCCGGTGATCCGCGCCTCGAACGGATGACCGGCGAGGATGCCGGCGAGCAGACGCATGGTCGTGCCGGAGTTGCCCGCGTCGAGCGCGTTCGCCGGTCGGACGAACCCGCCGAGGCCGAGGCCGTCGACCACGACGGTGGAGGAGTAGTTCGCGTTGGTGGAGGAGTCGTCCGCGTTCGCCGTTTCGCGAATCCCGACACCGAGCGCGCGCAGGCATTCCAGCGTCGAACGGCAGTCGGCCCCCGCGGAGTAGCCGGCGATCGTCGACGTCCCGCCGGCCAGCGCCGACAAGAGCGCATAGCGGTGCGAGATCGACTTGTCGCCCGGCACGCGCAGCCGCCCGGTCAGGCGCCGCGCCGGCTCCACGGTAATGTCCGTTCCTGCCGAGGCGTTCATGCGCGCCCACTATACTGCACGGTCTCGGAGCCGCTCCCCGGCACGGAGGGCTCGTGCCGTGGGCTCCCGGGCTTGCCCGGTCGCCCCGGCGCCGGGTATCGTAGCCCGTAACCCGCCAGCGTATGCCACCCGTCGGCAACCTCATTCGCCTCGACTTTCCTAGCCATCTCGACATGCTGGACGTGGTGCAGGTGTTGACCGATCATGTGGGCCAGGTCGGCGGCCTCGACGAAGATGCCACCCATTGGGTCGGGGTCGCGGTTCGCGAATCGGTCATCAACGCGATCAAGCACGGGAACGGTGAGGACCGCACCAAGCGCGTGACCGTGGAGCTACTGCTCGAGCCGCGGGCGGAACCGTCGCGTCTCGTCGTCCGCGTGCTCGATCAGGGGCCGGGATTCGATCCGGATGCGGTGGCCGATCCGCTGGCGCCCGAGAACCTCCTGCGGTCGAGCGGCCGCGGCATCTTCTTCATGCGCAGCTTCATGGACGACATCACGTTGCAGCGCATCCCGGAGGGCGGGATGGAGGTGCGCATGATCAAGAACCTGGGCTCCGGAGAATGACGCAGGACGCGGTCGGCCGGGGCGACGAACCCGCGGGCATCGATCCGCTCCTCGTCGCGACCGCGGCCGAAGCCGTCCTGCACGCGGGCGCCATTCAACGCACGCACTTCGGCAAGGACGTGGAGGTCGGCAAGAAGGGGGTCATCGACCTGGTGACGCAGGTCGACCTCGAGGTGGAACGCTGGTTCCGCGGCATGATCCGGGAGCGCTTTCCATCCCACGCGGTGCTCGCGGAAGAGCTCGACGACCCATCCGGAGAAACGGACACTCCGCGGCACTGCTGGGTGTTCGACCCGATCGACGGCACGGTCAACTACGCGCACGGGCTGCCGATCTTCTGCGCCTCGCTGGCGCTGGAGATCGACGGCGTTCCGAGCGTGGCGGCGGTCTACGACCCGCTGCGCGAGGAATTGTTCACGGCCGAGCGGGGCGCCGGCGCCCGGCTCAACGGCGTGCCCCTCCGTGTGTCCGCGACCTCGTCACTGGTCGATGCGATGCTGTGCACCGGCTTTCCGTACGACGTGCACGATACCGTGCACGAGGTGATCGGACTGTTCGGCGCGTTCGTGGCGGAGGCGCGGGCCGTACGGCGGCTCGGTTCCGCCGCGCTCGACCTCTGCTACGTGGCCGCGGGCCGGTTCGACGGCTTCTGGGAGCAGCGCCTGCATCCGTGGGACATGGCGGCCGGCGCCTTGCTGGTGACGGAGGCCGGCGGCAACGTCTCGACCATGGACGGCGCCCCCTTCGATTCCCGCGAGGGCTCGGTTGTGGCGACCAACGGCCCGCTGCACGAGGCCATGCTGGCCATCATCGCCCGGCCGCTCTCATAGCCCGACAATCGTCGCCTGCGGCTCCGATTGCCGCCCAGCCGGGCCTGACCAGGAGTCTGCACCGTTCTACGGCGCAGACTCCTGGCGCCCCGAAACGCCTCGCCGGCTCGGCGTTTCGGCCCCATCCCCTCCCGGCTCCATGACCCTGCGCCGCAGCACTTCGCTTCACTGCTTTCCGCCTGGCCCTTTCCTGCGGTGCGAGCGCCGCGCAACCGGCGACCGTGGCCGGCGGTGGACGGTCTGTCATCGCTCCATGACACTCGATCTCCCGGCGGGCCCGACGCCCTCGCGTCGACGAGCAGAAGGACAGTCCCCTTCCGGCTGCGGACTCGCGGCCCGACGGCCCGTTCCGCTCCGCCGTTCACCCACGGGGCCGACTTGGCATCGATCGTGCTCACGTGTCCCAGGTAGGGAGTCGCAGGAGAGTCGGATGCCGGTTCACGACACTGGAGGCCAGAATGTCGAGCAAGACCTGGGTAGCGGGAGCCGCCGCGATCGCCGCGGCGGCCGTCCTCGGCGCCGGAACGGCGCAAGCGCAACAGTCCGTCACGCTCAGCGCGGGGCAGTTCGCGGTCAAGGGCTTCGACAGCCGCATCGACCGTGACGTGCTGCTCGAAAACCTGAACGTCTTCGCGTTCCGGCTCGACGACTTCGACGGCGCGTCGGTCGGCGGCTCCTGGAATCTCGCTCTCGGCGACCACTTCGAGGCCAGTCTCGGCCTCGGGTACTACCGGCGGACGGTTCCCAGCGTCTACTGGGACTACGTGGACCCCGGCGGCAACGAAATCGCCCAGGACTTCAGTCTGCGTATCGTCCCGGGGACGGCGACGCTGCGCTTCCTGCCCTTCGGGGACGCGCCCGTGCAGCCCTACATCGGAGGGGGCGTCGGCGTCTACGGGTGGCGGTACGCCGAATTCGGCCAGTTCATCGACTTCAGCGACTTCGATCGCTTCGGCTCGTTCGGGACGTTCAGCGACCGCTTTGTGGCCCAGGGAATCGATGCGGGCGGCATCGTCCTGGGCGGCGTGCGGTTTCCCTTCGGCGACCGGCACTCCTTCGGCCTGGAGATTCAGTACCACGACGTGAGCGGGGTGGTCGGCATCGACAACGGCTTTCTCGAGGACGAGATCGACCTCGGAGGACTCGCCACGCAGGTGACGTTCCAGGTCGGCTTCTGACCTCGTCGCGCCTTGCCACGCGGGCGCCTCGCCGCTCTCGGCGCCGCGAGGCGTTCCGCCACGGGCTCTTCGCGGGATCCACGGCGGCGCCGGCGGCGGGCCGTTGATATAATGTTCGCCTCCGTGGCCCGCATCGTTACCTGGGTCCAGGCGTTCGCGCTCGGCATCGGCGGGCCGGGCCTGTTTCTGGTCGCCTTCCTCGACTCGTCCTTTCTGTCTCTGCCCGAGATCAACGACCTGCTCGTCGTGATGCTCGTGATCGAGCACAAGACCCGCATGCCGTACTACGCGCTGATGGCGACACTCGGCTCGGTCACCGGCTGCCTGGTGCTGTACGCCTTCGGCCGGCGGGGCGGGGAGGCGCTGGTCAGGCGGCGGTTCGGCGGCCCCCGGATGGAACGGGCGCTGGCGCTGTCGAAACGCTACGGCGTGTTCGCGATTGCGGTACCCGCCGTCCTGCCTCCGCCGGCGCCGTTCAAGATCTTCGTGCTTCTTGCCGGGGTGGCCGCCGTGCCCTTATGGCAGTTCGCGACCACGATCGCGCTGGCGCGGGGCTTTCGGTACTTCATGGTCGGGGTGCTCTCCGTGCGCTACGGAGACGACGCCATCGCGTTCATCGAGGCGAACGGCCGGGTCGTCTCCCTCGTTCTGGTCGGGTTGATCGTCGCCGGCGGCCTTGCGTGGGTCATCTGGCGGCGCCGCCGAAGAACGGAAGCCGGCGATCTATAATCGACCGCTTCCGCGGTGCTCTCGCCCGCGGCCTCTTTGGAGCGTGATCCGAGCGCCGGCAATCGGCATCGGCACGCGTAGTCTTCCGCGGGGAATACCGCGGCCGCATCGAAGCATGGCCCCCGACCTCTCGGTCGTGATTCCTCTCTACAACGAGGAGCCGAACGTCGCCGAGCTGCACCGCGAGCTGAGCGCGGCGCTTGGCGCGTGGGGGCGATCGTACGAGTTGCTGTTCATAGATGACGGCAGCACGGACGGTACCTTCCGGGTGCTCAAGGAGCTGCAGGCGGGCGACCCGCTCGTGCGGGCGATTGCGCTCCGCCGGAACTTCGGGCAGACCGCTGCTTTCGCGGCTGGCTTCGCCTACGCCAGGGGGCGGATGATCGCGACTTCCGACGGCGACCTGCAGAACGACCCGTGCGATCTGCCGACGATGGTCGCCGTGCTCGAGGAGGGGCACGACATCGTCTGCGGCTGGCGGCGGGCGCGCCGCGACCCCTGGCTCACCCGGCGCGTGCCCTCGAACATCGCGAACTGGCTGATCTCGCGCACGACCGGCGTGAGGCTTCACGACTACGGTTGCTCACTCAAGGTGTTCCGGGGCGAGGTGGTCCGGTCGCTCCGCCTGTACGGCGAGATGCACCGGTTCATCCCGGCGATCGCCAGCGAGCAGGGAGTCCGGATCGCGGAGGTCGTGGTCAACCATCGGCCCCGGCGTTTCGGGACGTCGAAGTACGGCCTGTCGCGGACGATGCGGGTCGTTCTCGACCTGTTCACGGTCAAGTTCCTGCTGAGCTATTCGACGCAGCCGATTCAGATCTTCGGCCCGCCCGGGCTGCTGATGGGGGCAGCGGGGCTCGGGATTACGGCCTACCTCGGCTACGTTCGGCTCTTCGCCGGTCAGGCGATCGGCGATCGCCCCTTGCTGCTGCTCGGAATCCTGCTGTTGTTCGCCGGCATGCAGTTTCTGACCCTCGGGCTCCTTGCGGAGCTGCAGGCCCGGACCTACCACGAGTCGCAGGACAAGCCGATCTACGCCGTGCGCGAGATTCTCGAGACGCCGGCGGACACCGCGGCCGGCGAGACCGGATCGACGGTCTCCGCCGGGCGTTGATGCAGCCCGGTCCGGGCCGCCCGTGGCCGGAGCGGTCTTTCCCCGCGAGCCGCGAGTCACGCGCCGCCGAGCAGCCGTGTCGCGGCGAAGATCCAGATCACGGTCCTGGTCCGTTCGCCCAGAGCCGGCAACTCCAGGGTGGCGGTGGACGAGGAGCCGCCGTCGTCCGCATAGAGAGCCACCGGCTGCCGAAACTCGAAGGCAAGTTGATCGGCCACACCCGCCCCCGTCGCGTGATACGGCTCGCCGTCGTGGAACACGAGCGTGTGGGTGTCTCCCACAATCGCGATCGGGGCGTTGCCGTCCCGGGCCACGGGAGCCAGCAACGGATCTTCGGGCGCGATGACGCCGCGCGCGCGGATCTCCTCGCGCTGCGGCGGTTCCGGCAGCCTTTGCCCGAGATTGCCTCGGATGGGTGTCGTGAACCAGGCGAGCCCGTACAGCGGATCCGGCGGCACCTCGAGCACGCCCGCATCGCGGACTGCCGCCGCTATGATCTGCGCCGCCACGACGCATCCGACGCCTGACCAGTGCGAGTCCTGCCGGCAGTAGAGCGGGCCCTCGGGATGAAAGCGGTCCCTGATGAACGCCTCGGTCAAGTCGACGACGCGCACGTCGCGGGCACGCAGGTCCTCGTAGGCATCCTGCAGGGTGGCGTCGAGCCTCCGCACCGGGATCGGCACGTCGAGCTCGGGCGCCAGTCGGTCGGGGTAGACGATGCCCTTCGGGGGTACGGGAGCGACGACGAGCTCGATGCCGTTCTCCCGCAGGCGTGCTGCGTGCGCCGAGATCGCGCTGGCGGCCGCGGTGGAATCGGTTGCTGCGGCGCCGAGAGAGGCTATCTCGCCCGCCGCGAAGTACCATCCGTCGTTCCCGGTCACGACGGATGTGTTCGCGGCTTCGGCCGCGGCAGCCAGCCGCGCGCAGGCGACGCGGAAGCCCTCGACGAGCTGCGGGTCCGCAGCACGGGTACACGCGGCGACAGCCAGCAGGACAACGACGAGCGGCCGGTTGATCCGCATGCAGGTTGAGGCTACCATTTCCCGTTCGCCCTGACGGTGACCTCCAGCGTTTCTTGAGTATCCGGTCCGTTCTACGTGCCGTTTCCATCGCCGCCGCATGCTGCCTGTGTGCGTGCGAGGAGTCGTCCGTATTGCCTTCCGGAGCGCCGACGCCCTTGCCGGAGGAGAAGATCGGCCGCCTGGCGTTGTCCTGCCCCGCGTCCGTTCGAACACAGTCGTTCGACGGACAGCCGGTGCCCGTGGCTTTCGGGTTGCCGGTGGCCACCGGCGGGCAGGCTCCGGTCACCGTCGGCTGCACGCTCGAGCCGGGTCACGGTTTCGCCATAGGCACGACCGAGGTCTCCTGCAGCGCGTCGGACGCGCTGCGGCAGACCGCGAGTTGCGCGTTCCGGGTGACCGTGCTCGATCCGCCGAGGTTGTCGGCAACCCGCTTCCTCGCCTTCGGCGACAGTCTGACCTCGGGGTGGGTATCGAGCCCTACCTCCCAGGCGCGGCCGGAACCGACCAGCGCCTATCCCTATCTGGTCGAACGTGACCTGCAGTCGCGTTACGTGACGCAGATGATCGAGGTCATCAACGCGGGAGCCGCGGGCGAGGACGCGCGCGACGCGGTGGCGAGGTTCCGCTCGGAGGTTGGGTTCCAGCGACCCGAAGTCATCATGCTCATGCAGGGGACGAACGACCTGAACCCGATTACCGGCGGTGGGGTCGATGTCGCCGCGCAAGCGCTCGAGGCCATGGTGATCCATGGGCGGAACAGCGGCGCGGACGTCCTGCTCATGACCGTTCCCCCCTCGTTGCGCCCCGGCGTGGACGAGCGTGTGTCGCCCTTGAACAGGGCCATACGGTCCATCGCGGCACGGCGAGGCGCGGGGCTGATCGACGTGCACGACGTGGTGTGGCACGGCTCCTGTCCGGGTGGCGGCACGATTCCGTGCATCGGTGCGGACGGTCTACATCCGACGGCCGACGGTTACCGTCTGATCGCGGAGGAGGTCGCGCGAATCGTCGTGGAACGGTATGACGTCGAGATACTGCCGGCGGATGGGAATCAGGCGGCTGCCAGCCAGCCGCCGGGGATTCTCGGCTTCGGGATGTCGCTCCCCCGGGGCGGGCGCCAGTGAGGGTGCGAGGTATGTGGCGTCTCACCAAGCGTTGCGTTGGCGGCACGGCCGTCCTGCTCGTGCTGACCGGGAGCGCGCATGGGCAGGAGACGGCCGGGGACTTGACGGCGCGGGCGCGCCAGCAGGGGGTTCAGCCTGCCGGGGGGCAGGATGGGGCATCCGGGGGCTCCGGGATTACATCGGGTGTTTTCGGGATCTTCACCGGGAATCGCCTGCAGGTGCACGTGAACGGCGCCTACCAGGCCAGCTCCAGGCAGGAACGGATCGAGGTCTCTTTCCGGACGTACGGCGAGCAGTCGGAGCTGTCGACGCTGGAGCGTTTCCGGGGCGCCGCCCACGTCGACGTCGGGGGTTCTCTGCGCGTCTGGCGCGGGCTGCTGTTCGGGGCCAGCTTTACGCAGATGAGCCGTAGCGGCAGCGCGACGGTGACCGGGACCGTACCACACCCCCTGGACGCCGGGCGGGACCGAACCGTGCCGGAGCAAACGCTCGCCTTGCCCCGCCAGGAGCGAGCGACGCACGCGTATCTCGGCTGGCGCGTGGCGTTGCGCGAAGGGTTGGAGCTGGAGCTGCTGGCCGGGGGGACGTACTTCAGCCTGCACCAGGGAGTGGTCGTCCACCTGACACCGGTCGAAGTGACCGGTCCGCCGTTCAGCGAGATCGGGCTGCAGGTCGATACCGGGGAGCACACGCGGAACGGGGCGGGTTTCAACGCCGGCTTCGACCTGACGTACATGCTCACCTCCGCCACCCGAATACCGCAGGTCGGCGTAGGTTTGTTCGCGCGGTTCACGGAGGGGTCGGTTTCCGTTCCCGTCACTGCCGACACGCGGCGGAGGGTCTCGGTCGGCGGTGTGCAGGCCGGCATGGGGTTGCGTTTTCGCTTTTAGGAGCCCCTCGGCCGGGAGCCGGACAGATGCGGCGACAGACGGAGCCGCACGCCGAGGAAGCGCGCATCCCGTGATTGCGGATTGGACAACCGGGGCATTACACCGTCCCGGGACGTCACCGAGATCAGGAAATTCTGTCCGCCGGCAGCCAGCACGCCCCGTACCGGAAACAGGAGTTCGGCCGGCTCGTCGCGGCGCAGGTCCACCGACCTGGACGTGCCGTCCACCGTGACCGTCACCCGGTTGCATATCGGCGCCGACAGGCGCACCGTGAGCGCGGTCAGCGGCTCGTCGGTTCGCACGATCATGTCGGCGCGCCTGCCGCCCATTACCCAGATACCCGGATCCTCCGGACGTCCGGCGTTGTCGTCGAGGAAGTACAGGTAGAGCCGCGGATTCGTGTTGTAGGCGACCAGGGACCGGCCGGCGTCGAGACGCACCGGCAGGTCGTTCACCATGGTGAGCTCTACCGGCAGGATTCGCAGTGGGCCCTGTTCGGGAATCAGCCAGGGGTTCTTGGCGGCCACGAACGGAGCGACCAGCACCTGAGACACGAAAAGCACCCCTCCGCCCCAGGCGAGCAGGCCGGGAACGACCGATCGTCCCGCCGGCAGCAGGAAGAAGAATGCCGGATAGAAGCCGAGGAAGTAACGATTCCCCAGCGGGCCGCCCCCGCCGGACCAGGTGTTCGGGAGGAGGAACAGGAGCCCCAGCGCGCTCAGAACGAGCATGCCCGCAATCACCACCTGCCATGGGGCGGCGGTCCTGCGCCGCGAGATCATCCAGCCGGCGATGACGAGACCGGGAAAGAAATAGGGCGCGAGTCCGAAGTGCCGCCCGGTCAGGAAGTAGGCGATGTTGCGTCCCAGTTGCGCGACCGAGTCGCCTGTGAGCTGCAGCGGCAGTTCGTTGGTCACGACAGACCTGCCCAGGCTCTCGAAAGCGTACGCCGGCTGCTCGAAGGGGAAACGGCCGTAGAAAGTCTTTCTGGCCAGGCCCCCCTGATAGTTCCACTCACCGGTGATCCAGGCGTTGACGCCGAAGCAGGCCGCCGTCACGCAACAGCAGGCGGCGCCGATGAGCAGGCCGTCCAGGAAGCGGCGTCGCCACCACGCCAGCGCAACGAGCGGCGCCACGAGGGGCAGGTTGCTCGGTTTCGAAAAGACGGCCAGACCCAGCAGCGCGGCGGCCGCGAGCTCGGCGCGCCGGCCCCGAAACAGCGCCGGTAGTTTCTCGGGCGCATCCGCGACTTCCTTGTAGAGCCAGAGGAAATAGGCGAAGCATACGAGCGCAAGGTTGAAGGTCTCTGGTGCAAGGAACACGGCGTAGAAGGGCACGATGGATGCGCCCAGAAAGGCGGTGCTCGTGAGCGCGGCGGCGGCAGGCGAGAGCCTCGCGGACGCGAAGGCGTACAGACAGAGGAAGACGCCCGCGAGGAGCAGTACATTGAACGTCAGCAGGCCGTTCAGATCCGCGACCCAGGCAAACGGGGCGGCGGCAAGCGGGTAGATGTAGGACTTCGCGAAAAAGAGGCGGTTGTTCGCGGCCGCGGCGCCCTGGCCGGGTTTCAGGAAGATCCCGTCCGGACCTCTTCCGTAGACGCGGAAGAAACGGACTATGTCTTCCCGCGTGTAGGCCATGTCGCGGTCGTGGGCGATGCTGAGGGCCATCGCGACGTACGTGGCCTCGTCGCCCTTGACGCCGTACGTCGTACGGCCGACGTCCATCGAGAGCGCGGCGACGGTGAGGACCGCAAAGAAGAGCAGGACGATTTGCAGGGCCGGATCGCGTGTCACTGACCACGGAGTGCAGGCGGGAACAGGGTCCGGGGCCGCGGGCGCCGGTCGCACGGAGGCTACTATATACCCAACGCCGCGCCGCCGCAGCCAGCCAACCAGGGCCGTGGCGCAGCCGCTCATCTGTCAAGGCACGCACTTTGCGCCGATCGCTCGCTACGCTGGATCGCACCCGCTTCGATGTCGTCATCATCGGGGGCGGCATCACGGGTGCATGCCTGGCCCACGACGCCGCCTTGCGCGGGCTGTCGGTGGCGTTGATCGAGCGCGGCGACTTCGGCGGCGCGACATCCGCCGCCTCGTCCCGACTGCTGCACGGCGGGATCCGCTATCTGCAGCAGCTCAGACTCGACAAGGTCCGGGAGTCCGCACAGGAACGTACGCACCTGCGCCGCATGGCCCCGCATCTGGTGCGTTGGGTGCCGTTCCTCGTGCCGACCGACCGGTCGCTGGCCAGAGGGCGCTGGCTGCTGGCGGGCGGAATGGCGCTCTATGCCTGGTTGGGAGGTGCCGACGAATCGGGCGGCGACTTCAAGGTGCCGTCGGGCACCTACCTCGGTCGGACCGCACTCGGTCGCGAGGCACCCGCGTTGGCCGCCGGCTCTCGCTTCGATGGCGCCTTCGTGCTGAACGAGTGCCACCTCCACAGCTCGGAGCGGATGACGCTGGCGTTTCTCAAGACCGCGGTCGCCCACGGCGCGGTCGTCGCGAACTACATGGCGTGTCACGGGCTCCTGCGGGAAGGAGAGCGCGTGGTCGGAGTGCGGGCGCGCGATGTCGAGGGCGGCGACGAGATTCGAGTTCGGGCCACGGTCACCGTCAACGCGGCCGGACCCTGGTTGCCCGGCCTGAACGACTCGTTCGGGATCGGACCCCTGCGGCGTCCGATCAACGGCTTCGCGCAGGGGGCGCACATCGTGACCCGGCAGATCCTGCCGCGGTACGCGGTGGCGCTTCCCACCGAGCGGGCCTCGGGCGCACTCTTCGATCGGGGCGGCCGCCACGTCTTCGTCATCCCGTGGCGCGGCCACTCGCTGATCGGTACCTCGAATCGCCCGTTTCGCGGCGAGCCCGGAGCAGTGCGCCCGGGGGCGCAGGACGTGGCCGACCTCGTGGACGACGTCAACCGCGCGTTGCCATCGGCGGCCTTGCGCGCAGACGAGGTGCGGCATGCGTTTGCGGGCCTGTATCCGCTGACCGCCCCGCGTATCGAGGCGAGTGTCTATCAGGGCACCGGGGATTACCAGATCGTCGACCACGACAGGCAGGGTCCGGCCGCGGGAATCGTGTCGGTGCTCGGCGCGAGGTACACGACGGCGCGTCGGGTAGCGGAGCTGGCGACGGACCTGGTCTGCCGCAAGCTCGGCCGTGCGGGCGCCGCGTGTCGCACCCGCGAGATACCGCTTGTCGGGTCCGTGTCGGACACGGCGTCGTTGCGGCGACGCCTTGCCGAGGGGCATGCCGGCGAGCTGGATTCGCCGGTTGTCGAATCGCTGCTGCGGCACTACGGCGAAGAGGCCGAGGATGTGTTGCGGAGCGCCGTTGGCGACCCGTCCCTCCTGCGGCGCGTAGGCGCCGAGCGGGAGACGATCGAGGCGGAGGTCGCCTACGCGGTCGACCACGAGATGGCCGGACGGCTTGCGGACGTGGTGTTCCGCCGCACCGGGATCGGCATGCTGGGCCATCCGGGCGCAAGGGTCCTGGAGCGCTGCGCCGCGATCATGGCCGCCCGCCTCGGTTGGTCGGCGGCCCGGCGCGCGGAGGAGCTGCGCGCGACAGCGGCCGGTTTCCCGGTCATGGAGCTTGCGCCGTAGAACGCAACGGAGTGCGTTCCGAGGCGCAAGGTCCCGGGGGGTGGGGGATGGGGCCGAACACGGAGCCTTGCGACGGGTTTGGCGGCGCTCGCGGGACTGAGTGAATGGCGCGCGACACGTTGCGGGTGCTCGTCGTGGCTCCCACGCCGTTCTTCGGCGATCGGGGTTGCCACGTCCGCATCTACGAGGAAGTGCGAGGTCTCACGGCGCGGGGCGTCGATGTCAGGGTGGTGACTTATCCCACGGGTCGCGATCTCGACGGTCTCGCAATCACGCGCGCCCGATCCTGGTTCGGCATCGAGGCCGGGCCGTTGGGGCCGACGTGGGGACGGGGTTTGCTGGACCTGTCCCTGCTCGCTGCGTGCCGGCGGGTCGCCCGCGACTTCAGGCCGCATCTGGTCCACGGGCACCTGCACGAGGGCATCGCGATCGGCACGGTGCTGCGTGCCTGTTACCGGCTGCCGCTCGTGGCGGACCTGCAGGGCAGCCTGACGGAGGAGCTCGCCGACCATCGGTTCATCCCCGAGCGCGGCGTGTTGCGCGAGCTGGCATCGTTCTCCGAGCGCTGGCTTCTGCGCCGTCCCGACCGGATAGTGACCAGCTCCTTGCACGGCGCCGCGCTGTTGCGGCAACAGGGGGTCGACGCGAGCAGGATCGTGGCCTTGCCGGATGGCGTCGACATCGGCGTTTTCCGGCCGTGTCCGCCGGACGTGGAGCTCAGCCGGCAACTGCGGTTGGAGCACCGGCGGGTCGTCGTCTTTCTCGGCGTGCTCACGGACTACCAGGGCGTCGACCTGCTGCTCGAAGCCGTGCCGGCGGTGATTCGCCGGCGTCCGGACGCCCACTTCCTGGTGATGGGCTATCCCAACGAGCAACACTACCGGCAACTGGCCCGGTCGCGCGGGATCGAGGCTGCCGTGACCTTCACCGGCCGCGTGCCGTACGAGCAGGCGCCCCGTTGGCTCAACCTCGGCGACGTCGCGGTCTCTCCCAAGCGATCGCTCACCGAGGCCAACGGCAAGCTGCTGAACTACATGGCGTGCGGCCTGCCGGTCGTGGCGACGGACACGCCGGTCAACAGGGAACTGCTGGGTGATGCCGGCGTCTTCACCACGGTCGGCGACGCGGCCGCCCTTGCCGGACGCCTGGGAGACATGCTCTCGAATCCGGAGGACGCCCGAGCGCGGGGCGTAGCGCTGCGGATACGTGCAGAGGAGGAATTCGCCTGGCCCGTGCTCATCCGCCGTCTCGAGGCGCTGTATCGTTCGGTTCAGCCGTCGACGAAGAGGTCGGGCCACTGATCGTTGGCTGGCGAATACGTCACTCGCACGCTGCGCTCGAACGGTTCTCCGATACGCCAGACGAAGATCTCGTAGTCGGCACGGTCGTGTTCGTGGCCGCCGGACGACGCGCCCCACACCAGCCACTGCCCGTCGGCCGTCACCCGCGGGAAGTACTCGTGGCTGTACTCGCCCGGCAGGTCGATGAGGAGACGCTCCGCGCCGTCGGCGAGAGCCGCTGTCATCACCCTCGTCCCCCCCGCGCCGCGCGGATCGATCCAGACTGCCTGTCTCCGGCCGGGGAACCAGGTGATCTGGCAGGCGCCCCGACTCGCCAACGGTTGGAAACGGCCGGCCGACGCATCGAGCACGCCGACCGTCTCGCGCGGCACATCCCGGAGCGTCAGCGCCAGCAGGCCGTCCGCGGAGATCTCCGGCTCCAGTACCCGGCCCTCGGTCGGGTGGTCGCCACCCCGGTGGATCACCGTGGCCGTTTCCGACTCGAGGTCGTAGCTGAAGACGCGATTCTCGAATACGTAGACGAGACCAGTGCCATCCGGGCGCCAGGTCGGATGGTACGCTCCCTCGACCAGCCTGCGCTCTCCGCTGCCGTCGGCGTTCATCAAGTAGAGGTCCCAGGCGGTCTCGTCGCGGAAGGACACCCACGGCCGCTGGCTGCGCAGGAAGGATATGCGCGTGCCGTCCGGGGAGAAGCGCGAGAAGAAGTCGACGTGATCGTGATCGGTAAGCCGCTGTTCGGCGCCGGAGCCGAGCTCCACCACGTACAGGTCGTGATTGCCGTTACGGTTGGACGACCAGAGGAGGCGGCCGTCGAGTTGGCGGCCCAGCACGCGCCAGGCGCCCCGCTCCAGTTCCGACATGCCGGGCACCTGCGGTGGTGCTTCCGGCGGAAACCAGCGGGTGAGGACGCGCTCGGTGAGGCGAGCCAGGCCCGGCGTCCCCCGTATCCACAACTGCTGAAGGGCAGCGGCCAGCAGTACCAGGGCAACGAGCCCGACGGCTGCTCTCAGGAGGCGATGTGCCGGAATTCGCATGTACATCCTCCTTGTCGAAAACGCCTTGACTGCTCAGCGAACGCGCGTGCCGTTCCGTCGCGGCCACAGGATGGCGAGGAGGGCAAGTCCGCCGATGGCGTACTCGACGGCCTGCGATGCCGCGTGGGCGATCACCCCGGAGACGATGGCATCCTCACGCGCGAAACCGAGCTGCATGAAGCTCACCGTCCAAGCCGCCTCGAAGGTACCGAAGCTGGCGATCGTCGGAATGGGGAGCGCCGCGGCGAGCTCCGCGCTGAGCACGCCGATGAAGACACGGAAGAATCCGAGCTCCGTTGTCGAATCGATGCGCGGGCCCAGGATGGCCAGCACGAGAAAGAAGTAACTGCCGAACTTGCACAGCCGCACAACGATGGAGATGGCGAGCACGGGGACCGCGATACCGCGTGCCCACGCGTCGTCGAGGACCAGTGCCGTCCTGCGAATCAGTTCCCCCAGAGCCGCGCGCCGGCCGGCCACGGTACTTCCCGGCGGCGCGAGCGCCTGGGCTACCCGGCGGCCGACCGGGCCCGCCAGACGGGCGCCTCCGAAGCCCAGTGCGCCCAGGACGAGCGCCGCGGCGGCGAGCCAGGGACCGGCCACCGCGCCGCCGCTGCCGACCGTGAGCAGGGCGAGCAGCAGTAGCGGCGTCAAGGCGACCACGTCGAACGCGACCGACAGCATGAGTGATGCGAGACCATCCTCGACGCGCCGTCCGGCGCGGCTGGTGAGAAGGTAGACGTACGACAGCTCGCCGAGCCTGGCCGGCAGCAGATCGACGAACAGGTTGCGGACGAGAACGATCCCGGTCAGCAGCGGCATGCGGATCGGCGGGCCGAGCAGCAGCCGGAACCTGATTGCGCGCGCGGCGACTCCCGCCAGCAGCAGAACGAGGAAGGCGGCAACGTGCCGGGGAGTCATGCCCCGGGCCGCTGCGATGAGCTCGGCCGGATCGATCTGCGACAGCAGATAGCCGAGGAGGCCGCCGGTGACCCCGATCGCGACAAGCCAGGACCGCCAGCTCGCCGGAGCCGGCTGGTGCGCGGCAAGCGAGCTAGTCGGTGACCGTGGTAGCTGCACGGCGGCGAATGGTGGCGGCCGGAGAACCGGCGGCGACCGCGAAGTCGTCGATGTCCTTCGTCACGACCGAGTTGGCTCCGATGACCGCGTCGCGTCCGACGTTCACGCCGTCGAGGACGGTGACGCCGGCGCCCAGCCAGCAGTTCGGCCCGATGGCGATGCCGTGCGACGGGCGCGCCTGGTCGATGATGGCGATGTCGGTCCGATCCACGTCGTGGCTCCCTCCGACCAGGTACGTATATGCCGCGATCAGGGTGTTGCGGCCGCACCGTACGCGGCTGGCGGAGAAAATCAGGCAGAAGGCGCTGACGTTCACGCCGTCCTCCAGCACGATGCCACCGTCCTTGGTCGTCACGATGGTCTGGCGCCCGAGGAAGACGCCGCTACCGATCGTGATGCCGTCGTTGTCGGCGCCCTTTGCATCGAGGACGCAGCCGTCGTCGACCACCACGTTGTTCCCGATGCGAATCTTGTGCGGGTGGCGCAGCGTCACGTCGTTTCCGAAGAAGACGTTCCGGCCGCAGGCGCCGAGCAGCTTCGGATACAGACGGGATCGCAGCCACAGCCCGAAGGCTCCCGGCGCGCGGCGCGCGAGCAGGGTGACCAACTCGTAGCGCAGCAGGGCGCGCCACCCGGGCCGGCCGACGATGAGCTGTTCGTACTTCTGTCGCTTGCTGCCGGTGGAGCTGAAGATCTCTCGCGGAACGTTGTCGGCCCTCACTGCCACGGCCGGAGTCTATACTACGCCGTTCGCCGGCGGATGGAGCCGTGTCTTTCACCCGAGACGGCGAGGAGGGAGATCATTCTCCGTGTCTGCGGTTTCGTCATCGAGCGGGCAGGTCGGGTTGCTGCCCGCCGCCCGGGATACGGAGGACGATCGTCTCGCCGGCTCGGACTACGAGCTGAAGTTCGTCGGGGACCGATGGCGGCGGGAGCCGGTGCTGCGCTGGCTCCGGCTGGCCTGCCGGCCCGACCCGGTGTTTCCGGAGAGCACGATCTGCACCGTCTATTACGATACGCCCGACCTGGACAGTCTGCGCGAGAAGCGCAACAGCGACTACCTGAAGACCAAGCTCCGCCTTCGCTGGTACCGGGTCGGCGAACGCGTGACCGACACTGCCTTCGTGGAGGTCAAGTTGCGGTTCGGCGCGCGCCGGGAGAAGCGCCGGGTGGCAGTGCCCTTCGAGTCGGCCTGGTGGAAATGCGGTTCCCTCGACATCGCTTCTCTGCGCGATGTGCCCTGCTTGCTGCGGCCGGCCGGAATCGTGATGCCGGACGACTATCGACCGGTGCTCCTGGTGCGCTACCGGCGCCATCGGTTCATCGAGCGGCACACCGGATTGCGCGCCAGTCTGGACAGCGACATCCACGCACCCGCGGTCAGCCGGACGGTGGGGCTCATCCCGAATCCGATTCCATTGCCGGTGACGGTCTTCGAGTTCAAGGGACCGCACGATCATCTGCCGGAATCACTGCGTGTACTGACCACCCTGGGGTTCCGCAAGGCGTCCTTTTCCAAGTACGCCGCCTGCTATGATCACTGCCTTGCGCCGTCAGGCTGAGCGGCGTTCGTACGGCCAGCAGCGAATGGAGCAGCAACTCGACAACATCTTCCGCATCCTCTCGGGAGGCGGTCCGCAGACGATGGGCGAGATCGGCGTGGGCGCCTTTCTGCTCGTGATGGCGCTGTCGCTGGCCAACTCGCTCCTCATCGCACAGTTCTACGTAGTCTTCTATGCGAGCCGCGCGACCGGCAGTCAAGTGCACCGGGCGTTTCCGCTGCTCGGGATCTCGATCACGGCGATCTTCATCGCCATTCAGTTCTCGCTTCCGCTCTCGCTCGGCCTCTTGGGAGCGCTTTCGATCGTGCGGTTTCGGACGCCGATCAAGGAGCCCGAGGAGATTGGATTCATCATGCTGGTCATCGCCTCGGCGCTGGCCTGCGCCACGTTGAAGTTCGCGTTTCTCGGCATCCTCCTGCTCGTCGCCCTGGCCGCGCTGGTCATCCAGCGCGTGGCGGCCCGCTACTTCCTGGGCGTGCCCGGAGGTGGGTTGATCGTCGTCTCCTTGCCCGCGGACGACGATGCGGGGGCAACGAGGGATGTAACCGAGCTTCTCGCCTCCAGACTTCGGCGCGGGCGGGTCGAGAGCCTGTCGCGCAACGGCGAGGCAACGATCATCTCGTACGCGTTCCGCACCCGGTCGGATCAGGCGTTGCTCGAGTTGCAGGCTGAACTGCAGCGGCGCGCCGCGCGAGCGACCGTCGACATTTTCCTCAACCGTACCGGCGCGCCCTGACCGGCGCCATGCCGCAGCCTGGGAGTCCGTGGTGAAACCTGCCGTCGCACCGGGAACGGCGAGGCGTCCGGTTCTCGGGCCGGTAACGCTGGCGACGCTGTGCGCCGCCTTCCTGTGCGTCGGTCTTCTGGCCGACAATCTTGCCTGGCTGTCGAATCTGAGGATCGTCGTCCAGCGTTCCCCGTCACAGTTTCCGAGCAGCCTGGCAGTGCCGCCCGCCGCGCTCTCCCGTGCGGGCTCCGTGCTCTCCATCTATACGGAGGACCACTATCTCCACGATCCGGAGCACGGGCTGTTGGCCAATCCGACGCGGGTCGGGCGCGACTGGGAGCATCCCGCGACGGTGTCCTACTTCGAAGACGGGCAGTTGCGGTTCGCCTCGAACATCGGCTTGCGCGTACACGGTGGAAAGAGCCGTATCGGGTCGCCGGTCAAGAGCTTCCGGCTGTACTTCCGCCGCGAGTACGGATCGGTGCAGTTCCGTACGGGCACGCTGTTCGGCGGAAAGGGCGATCCGCTGACCCGACTCGTCGCGCACAACGATCTCAGGCTGGATCAGCGCGGACGCTGGTGGCATCTGGTCAACCCGCTGGCCTTCGACATCGCGCGCCGGATCGGCGCTCTGGCTCCCGAGACGCAGCCGGCTTCCTTCGTACTCAACGGCAAGCCGCAGGGGCTCTACGTGCTCACCGAGCATGTGCGCAGGCCCTTTCTCGTGTCCCGCTTCGGCCATGACAACTTCGACCGGGCCGACGAGGCGCTCCGGCGGCGGTGGATGCGCGAGGTCGCCGCGGCGCCGTCCTTCACGATGGCCGATGCGGCCTCCTGGCTCGACGTCGAGAGTCTGACCCGATGGTTCGTAGCGGTGGTGTTCTGCGGCACCAGCGACCCGTTCCAAGCGGTCATGTTCCGTGATCGCACGCATCCCGGAGCACGCTGGTTCTGGGTCAACTGGGACATGGACCACAGTTTCATGGACTTCTACCGGAGAGCTTCGGACCCGTGGCGTCAGGACACCTTCAGTGCGACGATTCGGCCGGAGGCCTTCGAGGCGCGGGTCATCAGGCGGCTGATCGCGGACGACCCGCTGTATCGCCGGTACCTCGCGGACCTGTTCCTGGATGCGCTCAACTATCGGATCACCCTGCCGTTCCTCAACGAGCGGTTTCGCCACTATCGGGAGGTCACCGAGCGGTTCGGGCTGGAGGACGACCGCTACCTACGGGGCCTCGCGGAGTTCCTCGGACTTCGCGCGACGTATGTCCGCGAAATGATCGTACGGCACCTGAACCTGGATCCGCTGCATCGCGTGCGAATCGAGGGCCCGCCGGGAACCGTCTTCCGGATCGACGACCACCCGGTGTCCGCCGGCTTCTCGGGCTGGTACGTCCGCGGAACCGACGTGTGGGCGGAGACGGCCGAGGACGCGGACGACTTCCTGCACTGGAGCGTCGGCGACCGGTCCGTTCCCACGCGGCGGGTCCGGCAGCGCGTTGACGGTGATCTGGTGCTCAGGGCGGAGTTTCGTCCGAGTTGACGCCGCCCCCGGCCGCCTCCCGGCGTAGCGTGAGCATCCGGCTGTCGAAGGCGGAGGGAAGCAGGGCGACCAGCATCGCAATTCCGATCAACGCGAAGATCGAGAACGCGTCGTCCCGCGGAATGCCGACGAGGCCGGCGAAGAACATGAACGCGGCCTCCTGCACGCCGAAGCCGCCGAGTGACACGGGCAGTCGGGCCACCGCCAGCGAGATGGGGACCGTTGCCACGGCGGTCGGGAGGGACAGTGGAATCCCCAGTCCGGCGGCCAGGATCCAACCGGTCGCGGCGGGCAGCAGACTCTCGAACACCGACAGCCCGTAGAAGGTCGCCAACACCCCCGGGTGGCGTCGGTACAGACCGTAGGCCTCGGCGGCGCGGCGTGCGAAGGCCGGGGCGCGACTCCACCGGGCGACGCGGCCGGCGACAGCCAGCGAGATGACGAACAGGCCTCCGCTGACGGCCACCACGGCAAGCAACAGGGGACCGAGAGACCGGACAGCTTCATCTGCCACGGCGCTGGCGAGCAGCAGGCAACCGAGCAGCGCGACCGAGCCCATCGCGATGAAGCCGAGGCCGCGCTCGATGGCGATCGAAGCCGTGACGTCGAGTACGCCGGCGTGGCGCAGGGCAACGACCCGGACGGCGTCAGCTCCGACGGTTACGGGCAGAATCAGGCCATAGAGAGACGACGCGAAGTACGCGCGAACCGCGATCCACAATCTCACCGTCAGCCTGCGCGCCCGCAGCAGCAGCCACCACTTGTAGGCCATCGCGAGGCGATCGAGCACGCTCAGGCCGATTGCGCCGAGCAGCGCCCCGGGCGCTATTCCCCGTACGCGGCGGAACACCTCGGCAGGGTCGGCGACTACGAACAAGAGAAGCGACAGGAGTCCGAACGAGACCGTCAGACGCAGGAGCAGACCGGCGGTACCACGCGGCATGTGCATGGACGTCCGATCAGCGGGCGGACGCCGCGCCTTCGATGAACCGCCGGTGCCACAGCGCCGCGTTCATCAGCGCCCACAGGACGTGGTTGTGGTTGCGGACGCGCCGCATGTGCTCGTCGATGAGGACGTGGACGCCCGCCGGATTGAAGTGCTCGCGAATCAGCGGCGAAGTGTCGAGCAGCGTCTCCATGTACTCGCGCAGCTCTCCCCGTAACCAGGTCTTCAGCGGCAGGCTGTAGCCCTGCTTGCCGCGTTCCAGAACGAACGAGGGCAGGATGCCGGTCATGGCCCGGCGATAGATGGCGCGCGTGCGGAGTCCGGACAACTTGAGACGCGACGGGATGCGGGCAGCGAACTCCACCAGCCGGTGGTCGAGGAACGGGACGCGGACCTCCAGGCTGGTGCCCATCGACATCTTGTCCACCTTCATCAGTACCGAGTCCGGCATGGTGAGGCGCAGGTCGACGTAGCATTCGCGTCCCACGCGATCGGCGGTGCCGGCGCGGGCCGCGTGACGCCGGACGGGCTCGAACGGGTCGGGCGCGACCGCGGACAGGAAGGCCGGCGTGAACAGCCGTCGATCCTGCGCGTCGCTCGAGAAGTACTGCCAGCGCATGTGGCCGCCCTCGGCGGGGAGCGATGCACCCTCCACGAATCGCTTGAGCATGTTGACTGCCCCCTTCTTCCGAGGCCGGTCCGGCAGCCGGGCGACCAGCGGCTCGATCAGGCCGCGCCGCAGCGCCGAGGGGATGCGGCGATAAATCGTCTGCTCGATCTTCGAGGCGATGAAGCGATCGTAGCCGACGAACACCTCGTCGCCTCCCTCGCCGGAGAGACACACCGTGGCGTGTGCGCGCGCCTGGCGGCAGAGGAGGTGAAAGGGAATGGACGACAGGTCGGTCATCGGTTCGTCGAGGTGCCAGACCGCCGTCTCGATGAGTGCCGGGGTGATTGGCTCGATGACTATCTCGTGGTGGTTCGTGCCGTAGTGCCTGGCCGCCCGCCGCGCATGTTCCCATTCGCTGAACGACTCGTCGGCGTAGCCGATGGTGAAAGTCGGCAGGCGGCGGGCGGTGGCCTGGCAGGCGTAGGCGAGAACTGCCGTGGAATCGAGTCCTCCCGACAGGAAGACGCCGAGCGGCACCTCCGCCATGAGGCGCTTCTCGACCGCTTCCCCCAGCAATTGACGAATCGACCGGACACAGTCGGATTCGGACACGTCGGCCGGCGCGAAATCCACGTTCCAGTACTGCTCGACCGTCATCTCGCCGTTCGAGACGATGAGCCGATGTCCCGCCGGCAGCTTGCGGATGCCGCGAAACATGGTGGCCGGAGCCGGTACGAACTCGTATCCCACGTAGTGATGGAGCGACTGCAGGTCGACCTCGGGGGTGACGAGGCCGGTGGCCAGGATCGCCTTGATCTCCGAGGCGAAGATGAGGCGCGTGCCGCTCCACGCGTAGTAGATGGGTTTGATGCCGAGACGATCGCGCGCGAGCATGAGCGTGCGCGTGCGGCTGTCCCAGACGGCGAATCCGAACTGGCCGTCGAGCTTGTGGACGCAGTCGGCGCCGTGCTGCTCCCAATCGTGGACGATTACTTCGGTATCGCAGCGGGTGCGAAAGACGTGTCCGTTGCGGCGCAGCACGTCACGGCGGACTTGGTGATTGAAGATCTCGCCGTTGAATGCCACCCAGACGCTGTCGTCCTCGTTGGACAGCGGCTGGTGCCCGCCCGCCAGATCGATGATCTTCAGCCGCCGCGTGCCGAACACCAGTGATTCCGAATCGTGCAGGCCCTCGTCGTCGGGGCCGCGATGCTCGATGGACTCGAGCATGCGACGCACGCGCGACGGTTCCACGCGGGCCTGCGGGTTCGTATCCAGGATCCCGGCGATGCCGCACATCAGAGGTATCCGTGGTCCCGGTACCAGGTGGCGGTGCGCCGGAGGCCGTTCGGCAGGTCCACGGCCGGCTCGTACCCCAGTTCGCGTCGCGCCTTGTCTATGCGGAAGGCGCGGTTCTGCCGGAACCAGTCGGCGCGTCGGCGGAACAGCGGCGGTTCGATTCCCAACGGCCGGCACACTGTCTCGCACGCAGCGGCGGCGGCCCACAGGGGAGCGAAGGGAAGGTGCAGGATGCGGACCTCGCGGTCCATGCTCGCCGCCACGGCGCGCACCAGATCGTTGAGGGAATAGTACCGCGCGTCACCGATCAGGTAGGTCTCTCCCGTACCCGCCCGCTCGCTCGCCAGCACGAAGGCATCGACAAGATTGTCGATGTACAACGGGTGGTAGAACGTTTCCCCGTCGCCGAACATCAGAAAACGTCCACCCCTGGTCGCTCGGAACAGAAAGAGAAACCGGGCGGGGTCGCCGGGACCGTAGATGGCCATGGGCCGCAGCGTCGTTGCCGGCAGGCCGCGGGCGGCCAGCGCGGCGATTGCCTGCTCACCCTCGTACTTGGTCTGCTGGTAGTAGTCTTCCGGCGCGATGGGCGAACGCTCGTCCCCGGGCGGCGACGCGACGTTGCCGTGCACTCCCTGCGTGGAGCAATAGACGAACGATTCGACGCCGTGGCGCAGTGCGGCATCTCCGACTATACGCGTTCCAACAGCGTTGATCCGGTGATAGACGCTATCGGCGAGGTTGACCTGCCGGAACACCGCCGCGACGTGAAACACCCGATCGGTTCCCGCCGTCAGGCGATTGACCAGGGCCTCGTCGGTGACGCTGCCGAGCGTGAGTTGCGCCCCGAGCCGGGTCAGTTCGTCGGCGAACAGTCCGCGCCCGGTGTCGAGCACGCGCACGGTATGCCCGTCGGCGAGGAGCCGCCGCACGAGATGGCTGCCGGTGAATCCGGTGCCGCCGGTAACGAGTGCCGTCATTGGGAGGTGAACCGTGGACAGCAGAGGTGACCTGGATCGGTTGCCGTCCGGCTGCCGCCAGGTGCGTCACTCGACGTCGTCAGAACCGTAACCGGAGGCCGCCGCCTGCCTGCGCCCCTCCTGCGTCGACCGACTCTCCACCGAAGTCGATTGGGCCGCCCATGTACCGGACGAAGATCCCGGCGCCGATGAAGCGGGTCAGCATATAGGTGACGTCGAGTCCCGCGTTGCCGCCGAATCCGGTCGCACGTGCCGTAGCCGTGTCGACGCTGGCAATCGTCACGGTGTTGAACGGCGCGGTCTCGGCGCCGAGTGCCACGGCGAGGGGTGAATCCTGTCGCATGCGGAACAGGGACGGGCCCGCTGAAACGGCGACGTCGATTCTGTCCGTTACCGGAAAGATGTACGTCATGTGCAGGTGAATACCGAGCTGCCGGTGGGTCAGGCCGCCCTGCTGAAACTGTGCGTTGCGCGGCCGATTCACGAAGAGTGGCGATGGGATCGAGCCCGACACCTCCATGCTGCTGCGCACCTCGAACATCGTCACGCCGAGCCCGACCGCCAGGCCCCGCCAGACGCGCACGCCTGCCGACGCGTCGAGCACCGTTCCTTCGGACGAAGAGGACGTGGCGTCGTACACGGCCGTCTCGTCGAAGAGAGGAGCCTCGATGGTGTCCGTCACCGAGCGATCACCGGGCTGGAAGCCGCCGTTGATGTTGAGGAAACCGTTGCCCGCCCACTGCGCTGCGGCGCGGTCCGCCCAGAGCAGTGTGATGATGACCAGTAGCAAAACTCGTCCGTGAATTCGGCCTTGCATGCGCGCGTCGTACCTCGTGTGCCTGGATTCCGCAGCCCCGGAGGAGGGTCCACCGGAACCTCGGAATCCTACCATGCTGAAGAGAATCGCTTGTTCGACGGCCGGATGCAGCTTCGCGCTTCCTGCTATCATGCGCCGTGTTGCCCGGGTATCCGGTGCCTTGTTCCAACCTCTTGTCCGAGTCGAAGTCGAGCCGATGACAACCGCCCGCGCTCTTGCCGTGCTGTCTTTCGCGTCCCTGCTCGTCGTGTTCGCAACCGGGTGCGACGATTCCACTCCTGCTTCGCCGTCGCCGCTCGCAGAACCGACGATCGCTGCCGACGTTGCGAATTCGGGCGGTACGATTCTCGGAGTTGCCAATGGCGCTGTGTTCATGGGTCTGGATGAGGCTGACGTGGCCCGTCCGGATGCCGAAGACGCGCCGACGCTGAAGGCGCATCCGCCGACTCCGCTCGCTCCCGTGGACGACGTCGTGGTGCGTACGCTTCAGCCGACCCTCGTGGTCGGGAACGCCGAAGGGCTCTTCGTCGCTGCATCCTTCACCTATCGGTTCGAGCTGTACGATGGCATGAACCGGATCGTCGAGGGTGTCGGGGAGCCCAGGGATGCAGGGTCCGCCACCTTCATGGTGTCGGTGGAGCTGAAACCGGATACCGCCTATCGCTGGCGCGCGCGCGCCGAGCTCGACGGTGCACATGGTCCATGGGCGGACGCCACGTTCCGGACGCTGGCCGTCAGGATAGATCCGCCAATCCCGAACGCGCCGGCGAACGGCGCCAGAAACATCCGCAAGCCGATCATCCTGGAGGTGATCAACGGGGCAACGCATGGCCCGGTCGGCACCGTGACCATGACCTTCGAGATTGCGACCGATTCGGCGTTCGGCAGCATCATCGACACCATCCGCCAGCGCGCCGGCCGGCACGACTTCACGGGTACGGACAAGAAGCCCGGCACGGATCCAGAGCGGGCGAGACGCACCAGCGTTCAGCCGTCGGTCGAGCTCAGGCCGGGGACCACCTACTACTGGCGCGTCATCGCCCGAGACGACAAGGGGCATGCCAGCGAGTATTCGCGCACGCGCCGGTTCACGACCGCGAGTGTCACGCCGACCACCACGCCGCCGACGGGCAGCGGCGCCGACGAGATCGACGTCTCGGACGTCACGTGGCTGCACCACGATGTCAGCGGCTGGCCCGCCGCGTCGAGAATCACCAGCGTGAGAATCCGCGACGTGCCCGCCGGCGGGATCTGCATCGAGCACACCAAGTCCAGATCGTGGCCGAGCGTTTCGATAAGCGGAACGTCTCTGGCGGGCAATCCGTGGGTCTTCGCGAACATCAACGGCCGCTGGTACGCCGGAACCTACGAGTGGAACAGGCCGGGCCAGACCTGCAAGCTCACCGTGGCCGGCAAGCACAAGTCCCCGTCCGAGGAACTGGGACCCCACATCAAGCGACCGCCGATGACGAGCTGGGTTCCGAAGTCCGGCGAGAGGGTCGGCTTCATGGTGAGCACGCCGGCCCGCTTCGGTCCGGACGGGCCGGTCCGCGAGCGGTCGAACATCGTGGTCGTGACCTGGCCGTAGGGGCAGTCGTCCGAGCTCGCACGACGGTGGCGGGGACGCCGGCGCATCGGCGTCGGCGCTCACCCGCGCTTCGTGCCGGCAACGGTGAAGCAGTTGAACCGGAGCCCGAAGAGAATCCAGGCGGACTGGCACGCCGCGCGCGACAGCGGACCGGGCCGCGGGAAGCGGCGCACGGTTCGGCCCGGACGGACCGCGTGCGCCGAGACGTGCTCCAGCAGGTCGGCGACCGCTCTCATCATCGGGAATCCGTCGAAGGTGGCTCGGAACGACCGGTATTCCGGCTGCGCGAAGGCGTACAGGTAGTCCCGCAGCCGCAACGGCGCGAACGCTCCCTTGAACTCGATGCCGTTGGCGTCGAACCAGCGCAGGACTTCGCCGGCGGTGTGCAGGCTCTCGTGGGGGAAACCGAAGATGTCATAGCCGATCTGTTCCGTGTTCAGCCCGTGATAACGCTTGTCCAGCTTGCCGAGCGTCCTGCCGAAGAGCCGCTTGCCCCAGCGGACGCGCGCATCGATGTCGTCTCCGCCGAGCCAGCGGCACAGCGTCTGCTTGCAGCGCAGGAGCCGCCGGCTGTATCGACTGTACAGACTGACGATGACCGTGCCGCCCGGCCTCGTCACCCGCGCGAGTTGTCGGAAACCGTTGGCCGGGTCGCCCGTGTGATGCAACACGCCGACCGAATAGGCGTAATCGAAATAGTCGTCCGGAAACTCGCACTTCAGAACATCCATGGTTCTGAAGGAGACGTTCACCAGGGCGGACTCGGCCTGCCGCTGCCGGGCGATTGACAGCGAACCGGCGGAGAGATCGATGCCGACCACCTCGCCCGCGCCGTTGCGGCCGTACCAGAGTGCGTACTCGCCCGTGCCGCAGCCCATGTCGAGGACCCGCTTGTTCCTGTAGTCGTCCGGGGTCACGCCCAGGCACTTGAGCCGCCATCCCATCTCCTCGTCGGTCTCGCGGTGCAGCGGCCAGGGATGTTCCGAGTACATTCCGACGACCGTTTCCCGGATACGCTGGATCTCATCGGCGCGAGTCATGGGCGCGCATTTTACCCCCTCGCGAGACACCGGGCGACCCCCGGGCGATATAGACTGGAAACGGTTTCGCATGGCGTACCGCAGCACGCTCGAGGCACGGCTCGCCCGCAAGGCGACCCGTGCGATCAAGACGTTCGACCTCGTCGAGGAAGGCGACCGCGTCATGGTCGGCCTGTCGGGCGGGAAGGACAGTTGGGCGCTGATGCACCTGCTCGACGTCCTGCGCCGGCGCGCGCCGGTGGACTTTTCGCTGGTGGCGGTCAACGTCGACTCCGGTTACGCCGCCTACAAGCACGACGTCATCGCGCGCACGTGTGAAGAGCGAGGCTGGGAGTACCGCATCGAGCACACGTCCATCGGCGACATCATGGACGACGTGCTGGATGCCGACGCGACGCCCTGCTCGCTCTGCGCGCGGCTGCGCCGCGGGGTCCTGTACCGGATCGCCGCCGACGTGGGCGCGACGAAGATCGCGCTGGGACATCACGCCGACGATTTCATCGAGACGCTGTTGCTCAACCTGCTCTTCGCCGGGTCGCTGAAGGCGATGCCGGCGCGGCTGGTTTCCGACGATGGCCGGCACGTGGTCATCCGTCCGTTGGTATACGTGACGGAGGACGAGGCGCGGGCCTATACGCGCGAGTGCGGCCTTGAGGTGATCGGGTGCTGCTGTCCCGTCTGCGGCGACCTCAGCCTGAAGCGGCAGCGGGTCAAGCGCTGGCTGCTGGATCTCGAACGCGAGCATCCGGGAGTGAAGAGTTCCCTGCTGAAGGCACTCGGCAACGTGGCGCCGCGCCATCTGCTCGATACGCGCCTGAATCCCCCCGGCGAGTTGCGCGCGGTGGCCCGCGTTCCGCCCGACCTGCCCGCGACCGTGCCGGACGGCGCGGTCGCGCAATGACTCCTCGCCAGGACGTTGCCGTGCGGCGCACTTCCAGGTTCCGGTAGTGCGTGCCGTGCTGCAGCGTGTCCGACGGGCTTCGGTGACCGTCGACGGGCGCGTCGTCGGTGTCGTCGGACACGGCCTGCTGGTGCTGCTCGGCGTCGGCCGCGACGACACCGACCGCGACGTCGACTACGTGGCCGGCAAGATCCGCGACCTCCGTCTCTTCGCGGACGCCGACGGCAGAATGAACCGCTCGGTGGCCGAGGTGGGCGGCGCCGTGCTGGTGGTCTCGCAGTTCACGCTGTTCGGCGACTGCCGGCGCGGTCGGCGGCCCTCCTACAGCGGGGCGGCGGCCCCGGAGCGGGCGCGGGAGCTGTACGAAGCACTGCTGGAACGACTGCGTCTGCACGGGTTGCCGGTGCAGGCGGGCGAGTTCCAGGCGATGATGGACGTCGAGCTGGTCAACGACGGGCCGGTGACGGTGCTGCTCGACAGCGGGCGAGCCTTCTAGCAGTCCGTGGCGAAACCCCGCGTCGCATCGAGAGCGGCGAGGCGCCCGCGTGGCAAGGCGCGACGAGGGACCATATTGGGCATATTCGACCGAGGAGCAACGCAGTCCACGCGGGATGCATCGCCGCTCGAATGCAGCGGGGCTTTTGCCACGGGCTGCCAGGAGCTTGCGCCGCAGAACGCAGCGAAGAGAAGTGCCGAGGCGCAGGGTCACGGAGCCGGGGGGATGGGCTGATACGCCTCGCCGGCGAGGCGTTGCGGGGCGTTAGGCGGTGTGCGGGAACATGGACAGGACGGGCCCGACCGCCAGCGAGCTGTTGCGCCTGGCGCTGGCCGGCGAGTCGCTTCTCGTGCTGCTGGCACTGGCGTGGGCGCGCTACCGGGGCCTGCCGCTGGACGCCGGCTCCGGTCCGTGGGTGCGCGATGTGGCCGCCGGTCTGCTGGCCGCCGGCGCGTTCGCCGCCGTCAACTACTGGCTGCTCCGCCACGCGCCCGCGGTTCGCCCCGTGCGGGCCGTGCGCCGGGTGTACCGCGACCTTCTGAAGCCGCTCTTCGCCGACATCGGGATGCGCGAGGTCGTCGTCATCGCGCTTGCGGCGGGCGTGGGGGAGGAGTTGCTGTTTCGCGGCGCGTTGCAGCCGGAGATTGGGCTGATTCCCGCGAGCCTCGTCTTCGGCGCGCTGCACACGGGCGGACGCGGCACGCTCGCCTTCGGCTGCTGGGTCGCGGTCATGGGCGCGGCGCTCGGGTGGCTGGCGGTAGCGACGGGCGGGCTGCTGGCGCCGATCGTGGCGCATGCGCTCTACGACGCGGCTGCGCTGGTCCACATCCGCTGGGCTGGTGACTGCGGGGCGGTCGACGAACCCGCCGCCCATCCGGGGGACTAGAATCAGGACATGCGTTCCCTGCCGTTCCTGCTCCCGCTTGCGCTTCTGGCCTGGCCGGCGTTCGCCGCCGCACAGCAACGGCCGCTCCTGACCGAGGATCCGGAATCCGTGGGCGCCGGCATCGTGCTGATGGAGGCTGGATTCGACTACCAGCGCGACCAGCACTTTCCGGTTTCCGGGCTGACCGGACACCTGCGCAGCCTGCCGCGGTTCGGGGTCAGCATCGGGGTCAGCTCCATCGCCGAGGTGCAGATAGACAACGTGTCGTTGGACACCCTGAACATCACCGGCCGGACGCCCGCGCCCCTTTCCCATCTGTTGCGCGTCAGCGGCAACCGTACGTCGAGCTGGTCCGATACGGTGGTCGGCGCCAAGACGCGGCTGCTCTCCGAGGGCGGCGTCCGTCCCGGCATCTCGCTCCGGTTCGCCACCAAGCTGCCGAACGCCGGCAACGAGGAAGGGATCGGGCTCGACACGATGGACTTCTACAACACGCTGCTGGTCGGCAAGACGGTCCGATCGCTCCGCGTGGTAGGCAACGTCGGGCTCGGCATTCTCAGCGACCCCACGCGCGGCGACCGGCAGAACGACGTGCTGGTGTACGGGATTTCCTTCGCGCGCGCATTCGCGGAAGGCGCCGAGATCGTCGGCGAGGTGAACGGCCGCGCCAACACGCGGCGGGGCGACCCGCCTCCGGGGACGGACAGCTCCGGCTACGTCCGTTTCGGGGCGCGCTTCACGCGGGGGCTGGTCAGAGTGGACGCCGCCCTCGTGGCCGGTCTCACGCCGCGCGACGCCGGGCTCGGCGTGACCACCGGGTTGACGTGGGTGTTCCGGGCAATCGAAGTGCCGTGAGAGACCAATCGGGCGAGACAGTCGGGTTCGTCAAGGCGCAGGCCTACGGCAACGACTTCCTTTTCATCGAGGAGGGAAGCGTTGCCGACGCGCCCCTGGACGGTCTGGCGCGGGCCGTCTGCCGGCGCCGGCACGGCGTGGGAGCGGACGGGTTGATCGTCTATCGGCCCACCCGGACGGGCGCGGCCATGCGGCTGTTCAACGCCGACGGCAGCACCGCGGAGGTGTCAGGCAACGGCGTGCGCTGCCTGGGGGCGCTACTGGTGGAGAACGCTCCGGTGGAGATGTCCGGCGCCGGCGGTTCCATGGAGATCGAGACCGCGGGCGGCTTGAAAACCCTGACGCTGCTGGAAGCGAATCCTCCCCGCTACACGTTTCGGGCCGGCATGGGGCAGCCACTCGGGTTGCGCGAGGAAGAGCTGGCGGTCGGTGGCGAGAGGGTGGGCGTCGTCGTGCTGTCCGTCGGCAACCCGCAGTGCGTCGTTCTGTCTCCCTCCGCCGACGAAGGGGAACGGCAGTTTCGGAGTCTGGGACGGCTCCTGGCGACGCACGAGCGGTTTCCGGAAGGTACCAACGTGGAGTTCGCAACGGTCGAGCGACCCGATCGGATTCGGATCCTGATCTGGGAACGGGGCGTGGGGCCGACGCTGGCCTCGGGGACGGGAGCGTGCGCGGCCGCGGTCGCGGCGGCCCGCTTCGGCGGCGCGGCGCGCAGTGTGGATGTCGTTTCCCCGGGCGGGGCGCAGCACGTCGACTGGACGGAGGAGGAGATCCGGCTCACCGGTTGGGCCGACGTCGTCGCGCGCGGCCGGTGGAACCCGCCGCCGCCGTCGGCGCTGTAGTACGATCGAGCGCAACGCGGCACGCGTATTGAATGGGCGTACCGCGTGAGCGTTAGGCAACTGGCTCTCCACGATCGCCCGCGCGAGAAGCTGAGGCGCCTGGGCCCGGCCGGGCTGGGCGACAACGAGTTGCTCGCCGCGGTAATCGGTCACGGTTCTCAGCACGAGAGCGCGCTCGACATCGCGAACCGGGTGCTCTTCCACTCCGGGGGAGTACACGGGTTGACGCGCTCTCTGGAGGGCCAGTTGCAGGGTGTTTCCGGTGTCGGGCCGGCCATGTCCGCCCGGATCATGGCTGCCATCGAGCTGGGGCGCCGCACGCTGGCGCTGCCCGACGAGCGGACCCGGCTGGGCGGGCCGCGCGAGATGGCGCGTTACCTGCTGCCGCGGTACGGCGCGCGGTCGGTGGAGCAGTTCGGCGTGGTGCAGCTCGATGCGCGTCACCGCGTGTTGCTGACGGCGCTGTTGTCCGTGGGTACGCTGGACGAGACACTGGCGCACCCGCGCGAGGTGTTCCGGATGGCCGCCGCGGGAGGCGCGGCGGCGATAGTGGTGTTTCACAACCATCCGTCGGGGGATCCCACCCCGAGCGAGGACGACGTGGCCCTGACGGCGCGCCTGGTGGAGGCCGGCGCCATCATGGGCATCGACGTGCTCGATCACATGGTGCTGGCCGATGCCTGCTACTACAGTTTCAAGGAGCACGGCCGGCTGTAGGAGCCCGCGCCCCGGAGCGCAGCGCGGCGAAGTGCTGCCGCGCAAGCTCATGGAGTGGGGGGATGGGCCGAGACGCCGAGCCGGCGAAGCGTGTAGGGGCGCTAGCCGGTGGTGGGTGGGGCATGTTCGACCGAGAAGCGACGCTGCCCACGGGGGACGCAGCGCCGCTCGAATGCAGCGGGACCATTGCCACGGGCTCCTTTAGGGGACGATGTCCAGAATCCTGTATCTCGACTGCTTCTCGGGAGCGTCCGGCGACATGATCGCCGGCGCGCTCGTCGACGCGGGCGTGCCGTTCGAGGTTCTGTCGCAGGTGGTCGATTCGCTCGGTCTCGATGGTGTGCACGTCAGCAGCGAACGCGTGGACCGGAGCGGAATCGGCGCGGCCAAGTTCCGCGTGACCGTCGGCGGCCAGGCGGCCGACGGGCGCGACCGCGACCACCGGGAACACGGTTACACGCACGCCCACGACCACACGCATGACCATGAGCGCACGCATGACCATGAGCACAGGCACGGCCGTGGGCATGAGCACACGCATGGTCATGAGCACACGTCGGGTAACGAACACACGTCCGGCCACGAGCACACGCATGGTCATGAACACCCGCACGGTCATGAGCATCCGCACGATCACGGGCACCAGCACCACCGCGGCCTGACGGAAATCGACGGGATCGTCGACCGGTCGGCGCTGTCGCCGGCGGCGAAGGCGCGCGCGTCGCGGCTCTTCCGCCGTCTGGCGGAGGTGGAGGCGGGCATACACCAGGTTCCGGTCGAGGAAGTGCACCTGCACGAGGTCGGTGCGGTCGACTCCATAGTGGACGTGGTGGCGGCGGTCCGCGCGCTGGAATGGCTCGCGCCCGATCGGGTGGTCGCGTCTCCGCTCAACGTCGGCTCCGGCACCGTCGAGTGCGCGCACGGCGTGCTGCCCGTGCCGGCCCCGGCCACGGCCGCGCTCCTGGTGGGCGTGCCGACGTACGCGCAGGGACCGCCGTCGGAGCTGGTCACGCCGACCGGGGCGCTCATTGTGACGGAGTACGCGGATGCCTACGGCGCGGCGCCGCCGATGCGGGTCGAGCGCATCGGCTACGGGGCGGGCGACCGGAATCCGGCCGGGCGTCCCAACGTCCTGCGTGCTCTGGTGGGCCGGGGGGCCGAGACCGGCGCTTTCGAGCGCGTGGTCGTCCTGGAATGCCAGATCGACGACATGAACCCACAGCTCTACGGCGTGCTGATGGAGCGGTTGGCGGCGGCCGGGGCGCTCGACGTCTTCTATGCCCCGATCCAGATGAAGAAGAACCGCCCGGGCACGCTGGTGACCGTGGTTGCGCCGCCCGGCCGCCGCGAGGCGCTGGCGGACGTGCTGTTCCGGGAGTCGACCACCATCGGCTTCCGGGTGACGGAGACCGAACGCGAGCGGCTCGACCGCGAGACGGTGGCCGTCGAGACGCCGGTCGGCTCCGTTCGCATCAAGGTGGCGCGCCGCCACGGCGCGATACGCAACGCCGCTCCCGAGTTCGACGACTGCGCGCGGCTGGCGGCGGAACGGGGGCTGTCGATAAAGGACGTACAGGCCATCGCCGTCAAGGCGTGGCTCGACCGGAGCGCGGAGACCGGTTCCTGATCCCGATGCCCAGGTTCTACATCACCACGGCGATCGACTACGTCAACAGCCGGCCCCACCTGGGGACCGCCTACGAGAAGATTGCGGCGGACGTCATCGCCCGCTACAAGCGGCTCTGCGGCGTCGACACCCGCTTCATGATGGGTAACGACGAGCACTCGCAGAACGTCTTCCAGCGCGCGCGCGATCTGGACGTCGAGCCGCTTGCCTTCTGCGACGGCATGGAGAAGACGTTCCGCGACGTCTGGGCGCGGCTCGACATCTCGTTCGACGACTTCATCCGCACGACCGAGGCGCGCCATCGGACGAGCGTGACGACCCTGGTGTCGCGCCTGGCCGACGCCGGCGACGTGTACGAGGGCTTCTTCGAAGGCTGGTACTGCGTCTCATGCGAGGCGTTCAAGACCGAGAAGGACCTCGAGGACGGCAACTGCCCCGTGCACCGTAAGCCGCCGCAGTGGATCAAGGAGAAGAACCACTTCTTCCGGCTCTCGAAGTACCGGCAGCGCCTGCTCGACCACTACGCGGCGCATCCCGAGTTCCTCGAGCCGGAGATCCGCCGCAACGAGATGCTCAGGCTGCTCGAGGCCGGCCTCGACGACATCTCGATGAGCCGGACCGGCCAGGCGTGGGGCATCCCCGTGCCCTCGGATCCGGGGAGCGTCATCTACGTCTGGTTCGATGCGCTCATCAACTACATCTCGGGCGTCGGGTACGGCGCCGACGAGGCGCTGTTCGAGACCTGGTGGCCGGCGGACCTGCACGTCATCGGCAAGGACATCACCCGCTTCCACTGCGTCATCTGGCCGGCGATGCTGATGAGCGCCGGCGTGCCGCTACCGCGCCGGGTGTTCGGCCACGGCTGGGTGCACTGGCAGGGCCAGAAGATGAGCAAGTCGCTTGGGACCGTGGTCGACCCGCTCGAGGCGGCGGATCGCCTGGGACCCGATCCCCTGCGGCTGTATCTCACCAAGGAGATCGCGTTCGGCCAGGACGGCGACTTCACGTGGGACCGGTTCGAGGAGCGCTACAACGTCGATCTGGCGAACAACTTCGGCAACCTGGTTTCGCGCCTTGCGTCGATGGCCCACCGTTACCGCAAGGGACGACTGGTCGCGCCGGCGAGCGAGCCGGGTCCGCTGGCCGCGGCGGCGGGCTGGGCGGTGGCGGCCTACCGGGAAGCGATGGACGTGTTCGCGCTGCACGGCGGCGTCGCGGCCGCCTTCCAGCTAATCGACGCCGCGAACGAATACATCGCGGCGGTCGAGCCGTGGGTGACGGCGCGCGACCCGGCGCGCGCGGCCGAGCTCGACCGGCAGTTGTACGACGTGAGCGAGGCGGTGCGAATCGCCGGTGTGCTGTTGACGCCGGTGATGCCCCGGTCTTGCCGGGAGGTGCTCGCGCGCGTCGGGTCGGCGGTCGACGGTTCGGATCCGAACCTCGACCGCGACGGGGTGTGGGCGACGCCGCCGGGCGCCGGGCGGCAGATCGCGAAGGGCGATCCGCTCTGGCCGCGGCTCGATCCGGATCGAGCGGCCACCAACGTCGAGACAGATGTGCAACGGAAGGCTTCACCGCCGCGGGCGGTGGTCGGACTGAAGGCGCCGGTGGCGGCCGATGTCGCCACCGGCGCCCAACAGAGGGAGCAGCGCACGATGAAGGATGGTGAACAGTCGGGCGCGGGCGAAGCGGTTTCCGCCGAAGGCTCGCCCCAGTCGGAGGTTGGCGGTTCGGCGCCGGTCGGCGGCAGCGCCGCGCCGGCAGGGACCGGCGCCGGTACGGAGGAGGCCGCAGCGCCCGAAACGCCGCGCATCTCCATAGACGACTTCGCTCGGGTCGAGCTGCGTGTCGGACGCGTCGTGACGGCCGAGGCGGTGCGCAAGTCGAAGAAGCTCCTGCGGTTGGAGATCGACGACGGCGGGGGTGTGCGCCAGGTCGTCGCCGGTATCGCGAAGGCCTACGAGCCGGAGCGCCTCGTGGGACGGCACGTCGTCTTCGTGGCCAACCTGCAGCCGGCAAAGCTGATGGGCATCGAGTCGAACGGCATGGTGCTCGCGGCGCTCGATGCCGAAGGGCAGCCGGTGCTCCTGGCCCCCGACGACCCCGAGCGCGCTCCCGCCGGTTCGGCGATCCGATGATCGATTCGCACTGCCACCTGGCGGACGAGCAGTTCGCCGCCGACCTCGATGCGGTGGTCGCGCGGGCGCACGGCGCCGGCGTGGACGGGGCGCTGTGCATCCTCGACCCGTTGAATGGCGAGGAGGCCGCCCGTGCCGACCGTGTCGCCGAGGTGTGGCCGGATGTCGCCTTCGCGGTCGGTATCCATCCCCATCAGGCCGGTGCGGTGGGCGATGCGACCGGCGGACCGGACGGGGTGGCGTCGTTCGTGCGCGGGGCGGCGGAGGCGCGGCGCGGGACCTGCGCCATCGGCGAGATCGGACTCGATTACCACTACGACTTCGCCCCGCGCGAGACCCAGATCGAGGTGTTTCGCCGGCAGATCGGGTTGGCGCGCGAGATGGGGTGGCCGATCGTGATTCACACGCGGGAGGCGGACGACGACACCGTGGACGCGTTGCACACCGAGGGGCGCGGCGACGTGGAGGGGGTCTTCCACTGCTTCACCGGCGACGCCGCGTTCGCGCGCCGGGCCCTCGACCTGGGCTTTCACGTGTCGTTCTCGGGCATCGTGACGTTTCGCAACGCGACCGCGATTCGCGAGGCGGCGGCGATCGTCCCTCCGGATCGACTCCTGGCGGAGACGGATGCGCCCTATCTCTCGCCGGTTCCCTACCGCGGCCGGCGCAACGAGCCGGCGCGCGTATCGCAGGTGATCGACAGGCTTGCCGAGGTGCGCGGCGTGGACCGCGCCGACGTCATCCAGGCGACCCGGCAGTCGTACGACCGGTTGTTCGGCGCCCGCTCGGCCGAAGCCCCGGCGCGTTGACGCTCGCTGCGCAACTGTGGTCTGATTCTCGCGGCGTGAACGTGGCACTCAAGTCGTCGGCGCCGGCTGACCTGGAACAGATCTTCGAACCCATCCGTGCCTCGCTCGAAGCGGTCGAGCAGGCCTATGCAACCTACGTCCGGCCTGCCGTCGAGGCCGACGCGGCGGCGCTGGAGACGGCCGGCGCCGGCACGGCGCGGGGACCGCGAGCCGTGCACGTGGTGGACGAGGTGATTCCGCGCATGGCGCGGTACATCCAAGCCAGCGGCGGCAAGCGCGTTCGCCCTGCCCTGTTGCTGCTCGCCGCGCGGCTGGCCGGCTACACGGGCGAGCGCGCGGTGGTCTACGCCTCCGCGGTGGAGTTCATTCACACCGCGACGCTGGTCCACGACGACATCATCGACGAGTCCGAGCTGCGGCGCGGCCGTCTCGCGGCCCACTCGCGCTGGGGCAACGACAAGACGGTCCTGCTGGGCGACTACCTGTACATCAGCTCCATGAAGCTGGCTCTTACCTACGACGACGCCATCCCGATCGTGCGCCTGCTGTGCGACGTCACGCGGCGGATGATCGAGGGCGAGCTGTACCAGTTGACCAAGACCGGCGACGTGGATATCTCCGAGGAGGAGTACTTCGAGATCATCCGGCGCAAGACGGCGTTCCTGTTCGGTGGCTCCGCCGAGATCGGCGGCATGCTCGGGGCCACGACCGACGCGCAACGCGCCGCACTCCGCGACTACGGTTTCAATCTCGGCGTTGCCTTTCAGCTCGTCGACGATCTGCTCGACTTCACGGCGGATCAGGCCAAGCTCGGCAAGCCGGTCGGCCAGGATCTGCGCGAAGGAAAGGTCACGCTGGCCCTGATTCACCTGCTCGGCCGGCAGGCCGCGGACGGTCGGGCGCGGCAGATCGCCCGCGCTGCGGTGGAGACCGGCGAGATTGACATGAACGACTGGCGCGAGCTGGCAGTCCTGCTGCGCGAGCATCGCGCCACGGACTACGCCTACGACAAGGCCGTCGAGCACGCGGCGGCGGCCCGCGGCTGTCTCGCCGGGTTTTCGCCTTCCGTCGAGCGCGATGCGCTGCTCGCCCTGCCGGACTACGTGCTGGCGCGCGATCGCTGATTCCGGCCGAGCTCCGGGCAGCCGGTGATGTACTCCCAGGCCTGACGCGCCGATGCCTGCCGACTCCGGATCCGACGGCACGCTCGACGAGGCCCGCACCCGCGTTGCCTTCCTGCGCGGCGAGTTGAGACGGCACGAGCATCTCTACTACGTCCTCGATACGCCCGAGATCAGCGACGCCGAGTTCGATGTCCTGCTGCGGGAGTTGCAGCAACTCGAAGCACGGCATCCGGAGCTGGTCACGCCCGATTCACCTTCGCAGCGCGTCGGCGGCGCGTCGCGGGAAGGAGTCGACAAGGCGGCGCACTCGTCAGCCATGCTCAGCCTCGACAACGCGTTGGACGACGGCGAGCTGGTCGACTTCGACCGTCGGGCGCGGGAGCTGGCCGGGCTGGATGTGCTGGACTACGTCGGCGAGCTGAAGCTGGACGGGCTCTCGATGGCGGTGCGTTTCGGCCCGGAGCGCGACAAGGCGGGTGACCAGGCCGGCGCCGGGCTGCCCGGTTTGCTGGAAGAACCGGATGCCGACAGTCACCTGACGCTGGCGCTGACTCGCGGCAACGGGCTCGAGGGCGAGGTGATCACACCGAATGCTCGCACCCTTCCTACTCTGCCACTCTCGATTCCTGCGCGGGAGCGTACGAGGCGGCGGGTGCCCATGGAGTTCGAGGTGCGCGGCGAGGTCGTGATGCCGAAGCAGGCTTTTGCGGCCCTGAATGCCCGGCAGCGTCCCGATGACAAGTTCGCGAATCCCCGCAACGCGGCGGCCGGGTCGCTACGGATGCTGGACGCAAAGGTCACTGCCTCGCGGCGACTCGATTTCTACCCGTATCAATTGCTCGCAGCCGGCCGGTCGGTCTTTCCGTCGCACTGGGAGGCTCTGGAGGCGCTCGCGGCCCTGGGCTTCAAGGTGAACAAGGCGCGCGCACGGTTGCGCGGCGTCGATGACCTGCGGCGATTCCGGGACGAATGGCTGCCGCGACGGGAAGAACTCCGTTACGAGATCGACGGCCTGGTCTTCAAGGTCGATTCAGTCGACCTGCAGCGGCGGCTCGGCGCGACGTCGAAGTCGCCCCGCTGGGCTGTTGCGTGCAAGCCCGCCGCGCAGCAGGTGGAGACGGTGGTCGAGCATATCGACGTGCAGGTGGGAAGGACCGGCGCGGTGACCCCGCGGGCCCGGCTGCGGCCGGTACAGGTCGGCGGAGTGACGGTGTCGCATGCGACGCTGCACAACGGGGACGAGATCGCGCGCCTTGGACTGCAGATCGGAGATGCCGTGCTCGTGGAGCGCAGCGGCGACGTGATCCCCAAGGTCGTGCGGGTGGTGCGCGAGGGCGCGAATCGCCGGTCCTTCGTGATGCCTTCGCGGTGCCCGGTGTGCGAAGCCCCGGTCGTACGCGAGGAAGGGGAGGCGGTCGCTCGGTGCGTAAACGTCAGTTGCATCGCGCGGTTGAAGGAATCGATCCTGCACTTTGCGCGGCGGACCGCCATGGACATCGACGGCATGGGCGAGTGGCTCGTCGACGCGCTCGTGGACGGCGGGTTGGTGCGAGACTTCGCGGATCTCTACGAGTTGAACGCGGAACAGTTGGCGGGGCTAGAGAAGGGGAGCGCGGTTGGCGAAAAAAAGGCCTCGATGCTCGTGAGTGGCATCGCTCGGTTCAGGGCCGAGATTGCGAAGCGAGCGGACGCGAAGGAGAAACCTGCCGACTCGACTGGATTGACGTCCGAGGCTGGCACGAAGGACCGGGAGTCGGACCGTCCGGCCCTGCGGCGCTTCGTCGTCCGGAGCGCGAAGCACATCAAGGGCTTGGGCGATACGCTCGCCGGCAAGTTGGTAGACCACGGCCTGGTACGGAACCCCGATGACCTGTTTCAGTTGACGACGGAACAACTCGCGAAAATCCCGCTGAGAGTCCGGCTCGGCGGGAAGTCTGCTCGCAGGATCATGGACAGCCTGAAGCAGTCGAAGAGCATGCCACTCGGCCGTCTGGTATTCGGTCTCGGAATCCGGCACGTCGGAGATCGGACCGCTGCGTTGCTTGCGGAGCACTTCCACAGCCTGGATGCGATTGCATCGGCTTCGACAGCGGACCTGGAGCAGGTAGAAGAGGTCGGACCCCGGATCGCGGAATCGATTCGGAACTTCTTCGAGGCGAGCATGAACCGGGACCTGGTCGAACGGTTGCGAGGACACGGGCTGCGGTTCCAGGAAGGCGCAAGGAAGGTTGACCAGGAGCCGCCCCCGCTTGCCGGCAAGGTCTTCGTGCTCACCGGAGCGCTGGACGGCATGACCCGCGACGAGGCCAAGGCGCGCATTCTGGCCGCTGGCGGCAAGGTCAGCGGCTCCGTAAGCCGAAAGACGGACTACGTCGTGGCCGGGGACAAGTCCGGCTCAAAGCTGCGCAAGGCACAGGAGCTCGGCGTAACCGTGATTCACAAGGACGGTCTCGAGAAGCTGACCGCTGGTCTGGACGAAAAGGAATGGGAGGTGTTGCGCTCGTGAGTCGCGTTCTCGGTCCGCCTCACGAGGATCCCGCGGACCGGTTTCTGGCGGCGACGGCGAAGGTGCTGGAGTTCACCCTGGTGACGGCCGATGGTCGGCTTGCAGGCTCGCGGGAGTTCGCCGTGCTGCCCAAACTGACGCCGCGGGCGGCGTGCGGCCTGCGACGGGACGGCCGGGGAAGGAAGCGGTAGTGTTGCCGTAGGCGCCTCACCCGGTCTCCGTTCACCCAGTCTTCAAGACGGTAGAGCGGTTTACGGGAGGATGTCGACCGGATAGACTGACGAGGTCGCGCGTACGTCGGTGTCGCCGGGTGGGATGATGATCTACGTCAACCACGCGCGCGCTCGACCGCCTGCCGGTTTCGACTACGCCCGGCGGGAAGCTGTAGTTCCGCCCGTCACCGCGCGATTCTCCGTCCTTCGCATCCACCCTCCTTCCCTTCGATCATGCGGCTCGGTCGGGCCGCTGCAAGTTCCGTTTCTTCGTTTCGTGCCGTCACGTCAGGTGTCGGCGAGGTCGCAGGTCCACAAGAAGGAGGGAAGCACGATGGCGTCGTGAACCGCCAGTCACCTTCACGTCCGAGGAGGTAGCGTCATGAGAAGAGCGGCGTTCGCCGGCGGCGTTGTCGCGCTCGTGATCGGCTCTTCACAGCCCGTGGCGAAAGTCAGGGATCCAGCCTGGTCCGGGGGCGATCGATTCCCGTACACTGAAGACCCATGGCGATGGGCAAGAGACCGACAGCACGACCGGGGGCGCCGCTCTGGGTGACGACGGCGGATCTGCCGACGAACGCGGGCCATCCCTTCTTCGAGCATCTGAATCGGGTCCTGGACGAGGCCGGCTTCGACGCCTACGTCGAAGAGCTGTGCGCGGAGTTCTACGCGGCGCGGATGGGGCGGCCAAGCCTGCGTCCTGGGCGGTATTTCCGGATGCTGTTGATCGGCTACTTCGAGGGCATCTCTTCGGAGCGCGGGATCGCGTGGCGGGTGGCTGACTCTCTGAGCCTGCGGTCATTCCTGGACCTGGATGTGACCGAGTCGTCGCCGGACCACTCGACGCTGTCGCGGACGCGTCGTCTGATCGACGTGGAGACGCACGAGGCGGTCTTCACGTGGGTTCTCGAGCGGGTGTCGGCGGCGGGTCTGGTGCGTGGGAAGACGGTCGGGGTCGATGCGACGACGCTGGAAGCGAACGCGGCGATGCGGAGCATCGAGCGTCGGGACACGGGCGAATCCCACGAAGCGTTCATTCGGCGTTTGGCGGACGCGTCGGGGATGGAGACGCCGACGCGTGCCGAGTTGGCTCGGTTCGACCGGTCGCGGAAGGACAAGAAGACGTCGAACAAGGACTGGAAATCGCCGCACGACCCGGACGCGAAGATCGCGAAGATGAAGGACGGCCGGACGCACTTGGCGTACAAGGCCGAGCACGGGGTCGACATGGACACGGGGGCCATCGTGTCGGTGACGGTGCAGGATGCCTGCGAGGGCGATACGGCGACGCTGCCGGCGACGCTGACCATGGCGGCCGAGCAGGTGGAGTTGGTGCAGCCGGAAGGTCCGGGGGTCGAAGAGGTGGTGGCCGACAAGGGGTACCACAGCGACGCGATGCTGGTGGGGCTCGGCGAGGTTGGGGTTCGGAGTCACGTATCGGAGCCGGAGCGCGGCCGGCGCTGCTGGCAAGACAAGAAGACGGGCGAGACGCCGCCGGAGAAGCGCGCTGCGCAGAAGGCGTTGTATGCCAACCGCCGTCGCGTTCGCGGGCGGCGGGGTCGTCGCCTGCAACGCTGCCGGGGCGAGGTGGTGGAGCGAACGTTCGCGCACATGTACGAGACGGGGGGCATGCGTCGCGTGTGGGTGCGCGGTCACGAGAATGTTCGCAAGCGGGTGCTGATTCAGGCGGCCGCCTGCAACATCGGGCTGCTGCTGCGCCACCAGACCGGCATCGGTACGCCCCGGAGCCTGCAGGGGCGGGCTCTTTCGGCGATTTTTCGCCTGATCGGCCGTCTGATCGACCGCTGGGGGCGTCTGAGGCGCGCTTGGGGGGTTCAGATCGACACCGACGGCGCTCGTCGGCTCAATTGCTCATCGCCAAGCTGCCTGAACAGCAGGGCTCAGCGAACACACTTCTTCCACGGGCTGTTCAGCCCTGTCGGCTTCGGCTCAGGGTTTCGGTGCTATCGGCGGAACCGTGCTCGACGAGGCGGGTTTCGTGCTGCCGGGCGTCACGGTCACCCTCTCGAATCCCGGGGTGATCGGCGGCGCGCAGGAAACGGTGTCCGACGGCCGAGGCGCGTACCAGTTTCCACAGCTCGTGCCCGGCACCTACACCGTCACCGCGACGCTGGTCGGCTTCAGCACCCGCATTCAGGAAGGCGTCGTGGTCAATGCCAACGTGACGGCCCGGGCGGATCTGCAACTCTCCGTGGGTACCCTGGAGGAGACCGTCACGGTGACCGGCGAAACGCCGCTCTTGGATACGGCGTCCACGCTACGGCAGACCGTAATGCCTCGAGAGGTAATCGACACCCTGCCGGCGCGGCAGGACATCTGGGCGATGGCCCGCACGGCTCCGGCCGTCGTCATGACGAAGTACGACGTGGGCGGGTCGGAGATGTTCGCGCAGACGGCATCGGTGGTGCACGGCAGCGCGTTCGAGGAGCGAACCCACATGATCGACGGCATGGAGGTCACGTGGGGCGGCGGCGAGGGCTGGGTGATCAGCTACTTCGACGCCCACAGCTTCGAGGAGGTGAACTTCCAGACGTCGGGCGGCTCCGCGGAGTACGGCAAGGGCGGTCCCGTCATCAACATGATCACCAGGACGGGCACCAACGACTTCACGGGCCAGTACTCGTTCACGGGCGGCGGCGGCCCCACCGCCTTCGACAACCTTCCCGCCCGACACTTCGACGACCTGCTGGCGGCGGTTCCGGCGCGGGCACTCGAGGCGAACCCCAATCTGGTGCCGAGCGCCAGGATGCTCGGCGTCTACGACAACTCGCTGACGATCGGGGGTCCGCTCGTGCGGGACAACCTGTGGTACACGTTCACGTCGTCGCTGGTGTACTTGCGGCAGAATCGCCTGGGTTCCTACAACATCGACGGCACGCGGGTCCTGGAAAGCAACCGGATGCGGAACGTCCAGGGAAAGTTGTCCTGGCAGGCCGCGGAGGCCAGCCAGCTTCATTTCATGTTCAACTTCAACGAGAAGCGGGTGTACTTCCGGCCGCAGAACACCGGGCCGAGCAGCCACTTCATCGAATCCAACGCGATGACGAGCCAGCGGATCAGCAGTCCGCTGTATCAGACCAAGTGGACGTCGGCCCTGCGCGGGAACATGCTGCTGGAGGCGTCGGCGAGCCTGTTGACCGGTGAGGAGCACGGGCGTCCGGTGCCGGGCGTGCGGCCCGACGACCTGCCGACATTCGACGCCGTCCGGCTCGAGCACCGGGGGGCGGTGCCAAGCTACCTGAACCGGCCGGCGACCCGCGTTCACGTCCTTTCCGGGCTCACCTTCCTGGCCGGGGCGCACGGCATCAAGGTTGGCTACCAGTTGCAGTGGCGCAAGCACGGCGACACGCACTTCTCGTTCATCTCTCCGTACGGATTCGGCGGCGTGCCGAACGGAATTCGCGCGGTCTTTCGCGACGGCGTGCCCGATTCCGTCAACACGTACAACACCCCGACGACGTTCGAGATGTTCGCCCGCGACCACGCGGCGTACATCCAGGACAGGTGGCGGCCGACGCGGAAGCTGACCCTGAACCTGGGGTTGAGGCTGGAGAAGCTCTACGCCTGGCAGCCCGAGGTCTGTCAGCAGGAAACGCTCTTCATCGCCGCGGAATGCTTCCCGGCCATCAACGGGGCGCCGGACTTCTTCGCGCCGTCTCCTCGGTTCGGCCTGATCTACGACTTCGCCGGCGACGGACGGACCGCGCTCAAGCTCACCGTCAACCGCTACAACCAGCCCATCGGCGTCAGCTATATCCGGTCCTATCTGAACCCGGTGCGCCGGACGAACGACACCCGTACGTGGACCGATGCGAACGGCGACATGTTCCCGCAGCTTGAGGAGCTCGGGCCATCGACCGGGTTCAATCTCGGCACGACCAACCGGTTTTCCGACGACCTTCGCTGGCCTGCCGCGACGGAGTATTCGGTCGGCCTCGAGCATCAGCTCCCCGGTGAGCTGGTCGTCGGCGCGACGTATATCCATCGCAGGCGCTCGAACGAGATCGGATCGCGCAACGCGGCGGTTCCGGCTTCCAGCTACACGCCGATCGAAGTTACCGAGGCGGTCACCGGTCGGCCCGTGACCGTCTACAACCTCGATCCCATGCTCAGAGGCGTGTTCGACGTGGTCTACGCCAATGAGCCGGAGCACGATGTCGTGTTCAACGGCGTCGACATAACGTTCAACAAGCGCATGAGCGACGGCTGGATGCTGATGGGCGGCCTGAGTCTTGGCGACACGGTCGGGGACATCTACGGCGCGCGCGCCGATCTGAACAATCCCAACTACCAGTTCAGGCGCGGGGTGACCAGGTACGACATACCCGTGTCGTTCAAGGCGTTCGGCCTCTACGAGCTGCCGTATCAGCTCCAGCTCAGCGCGAGCGCCCAGCACTTCACCGGTTTTCCCGAGCTGACCACGGTGCGGGTGAGCGGCAACACCGTCGCGCTGACCCAGGTGGCGCAGACGCTGACGGTGGAGCCGTACGGGACGACGCGCCGGGAGAGCGTCAAGATGGTCGACATCAGCCTGCGTCGCGCTTTCGCGAACGGCCGCTATCAGTTCACCCCGGTGCTCGATGTCTTCAACCTGTTCAACAGCGCCGCCATCGCAGCGCGCGTAACCACGTTGGGGTCAGCCTACCAGCGTGTGCGGGACATTCAGCGGGGACGACTCATCAAGTTCGGACTCAACGTGGACTTCTAAGACCGGAGGTGCTTCGCGACCCGTTCGCCCCTGCTTTCGCCCGCGCGGCGGAGCAGGGGCGTTCCTGATTGTGAGCAACGAGGGGGACGGCGGTCAGAACGGGATCAGCACGGACAGGGGGTCGAGCCCGAGCGGCGCGTCACTCCTCCAGGGCCTGCCGCGCCGGTACTGCTCGAGTTTCTCGGCCATGTGCGGTACGAGGTCCGCCCGGTCGGCGCGCGTCGCGGCGGCAATACCCTCGCGCTGCCAGCGGGCGGCGTCTTCGTAGTATTCGAGTTCGGCGAGCGCCATGGCGAGGGTTTCTCCGAAGTCGGTAATCCGTTGCGCCTCGGGAAGAGAATCCAGCACGGCCATCGCCGCGAGACCGTCACGGACCCCACTGTCCGGGGCGGTCGCCAGCAGGCGCGCCAGCGCGTGGGCGAAGATCGGCCGCTCGGGGTAGCTGGAGACCAGATCGGCCAGCCGGTCGCGGGCCTCCCGAAAACGTCGCAGGTCGACGAGGGTCACCGCGTACCCGAACAGCGCGTCCCCGGCCCGCGAATGCGTGGTGGATACTCGCGAATAATGCGACAGCGCCTCGTTCGGACGTCCGGTCCGACGCAAGACCCCGGCCAGCCAGAGGCGGGCGTCGATGAACGCGGGGTCGGACCGCACGGCGGCCGAAAAGCGGTCGATGGCCTCGGCATCTCGACCGCTCGCCTGCAAGAGTACGCCGAGGCTGTACAGCGTCCTGGCTGAGCCGGGGGCCAGCCGCACCGCTTCCTCGAACTGCTCGCCAGCGCCGCTTCTGTCGTTCATCATGAACAGTGCAATGCCCAGCTTCTGGCGGAGTGAAGCATTGTTGGGGGCCATTTCGATGCCCTGCCGGAAGTAGGTTGCAGCTACCGCCCACTCGGCGCGTTCGAGAGCCCGGGTTCCGCGGCCGTCGTACGCGAGCGGACTCCGCAGCACGACGTCCGTCTCTTCCAGCAGCGGATCGTGCCGCTGGATCGGTCGGTTTCCGCGCTGTCGCACGTGCGTCTCGGCCTTGGTCAGATCGCCCAATCCGCGGTAGGCCATCGCAAGCGGATAGTGCAGGCTAGTCGGAAGTTTCCAGGCCGATCGCGCATAAGTCACTGTTGGTGGCGGAGTTACAGGTTTCGAAGGTGTTGGGTGCTGGCTACATTTTCGGGGTGACTCCCAGCAGCTCGAAGCTGCGTTGCTGCACGGGTGTGGGCTTGGTGAGCATGGTGAAGGTGGCGTCGCCGTCGGCCACCCGCATGGTGTTGGCGGTCAGGGTGCCGAGGTCGGCGAGCAAGGTTCGGAAGCTGTGCACGGGCAGGTCGTCTTCGGTGCGCTTTCCGGCGGCCTTGGCGCGTGCGGCGGGCGAGCGCCTGGCCTTCTGGACCACCGAGGCGCGCTGTCGTTCGGCGGCGGCCGGGTCGTGGTCGTCGAACAGGAGCGGCTTGAGGGCCTGGCGCATGTGCCACTCGACGTAATAGGCGAGCATGCACAACAGGACGTGGGCGCGCACCCGGTCGGCGCGGCGGTGGTGGATCGGCCGTACCTTCAGGTCGACGGTCTTGAGGGACCGAAAGGCGCGCTCGACCTTCGCCAGGTCCTTGTAGGCGCGCACGGTCTGGGCGGCATCGAAGTGTTCGGGCTCGACGTTGGAACGGACGATGTAGAGCCCGTCGAGTTGCTGCTCGTCCGCGATCCCGGCTTCGTCGCGCTGGAACGAGAAGGACTCGTCGGTGATGTTGGTGACGAAGTGCTTGGCGACCTTGTAGCGGTTGATGACCTTGCCGACGCGCATGCCGATGGCGGCGGCCCCGCGTAGGGGGGTCTTCGGTCGCCGGGTGGCGGCGACAATCGGTTCGAGTTCCTTCTCGGTGGCGGCGAGCAGTTCGTGTCGCTTGCGCTGCCGCTCGGCGGCGAGCAGCGGATTGCGGCAGACGATCAGACGCTCACCGGGGAACTCCTCGCTGGTGACCTCGGCGAGGTCACGTTGGTCGAACAGCGACGCGCTGACGGTTCCTGCCGCCAGCAGCTTGCGGATGGTCGGTGCGCGCAGTGTAGTGATCCAGCGCAGCCCGTCGACCTCGGCGAGGTCCTCTCGGATGCGGGCCGCGGTCAGCATCCCGCGGTCGCCGACGAGCACCACGCGGTGGAGGCCGAAACGGGTGCGGATCTTGTCGACCTGCGCGGCGACGGTGTTGGGGTCGCTGGTCGAGCCTTCGAAGACCTCGACGGCGACCGGACACCCGGTGGCGGTGCAGAGCAGACCGAAGACGATCTGGAGCGTGCCCTTCTTGCGGTCGCGGCTGTGTCCGCGCTGGGCGAGTTCGCAGTGCGTCCCCTCGACGTAGCTGGAGGTCAGGTCGTAGAGCACGAGGGTGTGTTCCTGGAGGTGGCGCTTGGCGAGGCGCTGCTCGATGACCGCCTGCCGCTCGACGAGCCAGTCCATCGCGGCGTACAGCTCCTTCGGGTCGACGGCGCCGAGGTCGAGCATCTGGCCGAGCGTGGAGACGGCGCTTTCGGGCGTCAGAGCGCGGGCGGTGGCGAGCTTCGACTGCGCGTCGATGACGCGGGCGACGAGCAGTGCGAGGACGAGGTCGCGGAGGCGGCCGGGACTGCGGGCGAGGATGGCCGCCAGTCCGAGCTTGCGGACGGTGGCGAGCACGGCGGCGACGTGGCCGTGTGGGAGGCTTCGGAGGCAGGTGAAGGCGTCATCGGGACTGACGAGTCGCTCGCCGCGGAGGGTGCGGCGCAGGGCGTTGATGGCGACGTCGGGGAGCTTGGAGAGGTTGGCGAGGGTACGCTTCTTGACGCGGCCGCGGTCGCGGAAGGACTCTCGGAGGAGGATGGCGGGGGGCGAGGAGCGGTTGGGGACGCTCTCGATATACATGGATACCATTATCCCGCGTTAAGGCATCTATTGCAAGGGAATACAAGACGTTCATCCCTGCTATTACATGGCTACATTTCACCGGATACGACCCGCAAAAAACCCCGTAAAGCCTTTAGAATCTATGGGTTCCGGGACAATGACCGCGGAAACTTCCGGCTAGTGGCGTCCGGATCGAGCGCCAGGGCTTCTTCCAGGCGCCGCGCCGCGCGCGCATAGTCCCCTCTTTCCAGCGCCGCGCGTCCCAGGCCGAAGCGAGCGAGAACCGAGCGGGGTTCCAGAACCAGCGCTTGTTGGAACGGAGGCTCGGCCGCGTCGGGCCGGCCCTGTGCGAGGTGCACCTCGCCGAGCCAGAGCAACGTGGGTACGTCATGCGGTCCGAGTGCGAGAGCTTCTGCGAAGAACGTCGCGGAACGCGCGAACGCACCACCAAGCCGGGAGACGTGGCCCAGGTAGTAGGGCCACCGCCGCTCGTCCGGCACGAGGGCCCGCGCGTGGAGATAACAGGCCTCGGCCTCCTCGCGATGCCCGGTGGCCATGAGGAGATGTCCCGTTTTTCCGTAGGCGTGACTAAGATCGACGGGGGTGGTGTTCGGGTCTTCGATTGCCGATTCCAACGCGGCGTACTCTTCCTCGAGCTGCGTCCGGATGGACGATTCGACGTTCGAGAGATTGGGCAGGGTGACAGGCGGCAACTCTGGGGCATCCAATCCAGCGGGTGCTGGCGTTCCAGCCGTGCGCGTCGGGGAGGCGCGATCCTGCGGAGTGCAGGCGGCGGCAAGCACGGCCGCGAAGCAGACCGCGGCGGCAAGTGCGCCATGTTGCTCCGTCCCTTGCCTCAAGGTGCCGTTCCCTTGATCAAGGTCGTCCAACGATCGACGGCCATGTGTGGCCACTCCTCCAGCGTTCCATCCGGCCAATGGACGCGCACCCGACGCACCGCCGCCTCGTCGCCGAGCCCGACGTGCACCCGCGGATCGTTGGCCGAAGCGTAGCTGCCGTCGCTCCGCGCCCGTCGCCACAGGGTTTGCCCGTCACCGCGGACAATCTCGACCCGCGCGCCGAGCATGTCGCGGGACTCTGTCCCTGCGAGTCGTAGTCCGATCCAATGATGGCGGTTGGCGATCTGGTTGATGAGCAGCCGTGCCCGGCCGTTGTCGTTCGCGACAAGCACGTCCACGTCGCCGTCGTTGTCAATGTCGCCGAAAGCCGCTCCGCGGCTGACTTCGGACAATGCGAACACGGCTCCGGCCCGCTCCGTCACCTCCTCGAACCGACCGTTGGCGAGATTGCGGAACAACTGGTTGCGCTGCGCATACGGGAAGGGAGCGCCGGGGTTCAGGCCGACGTCCTGCACCGTGCCGTTCACTGCCAGCACGTCGAGCCATCCGTCGTTGTCGAAGTCGACCCAGGCGGCTCCGAAGCCGGTGTAGCCGAAGCTGGAGGGACCGAGCCCGGACGCGGCACTCCGGTCCGAGAAGAGGGCAGTCCCGTCGTTGACGTAGATCGTGTTCGTCTGACTCGTCAGATGGGTCATGAAGAGGTCCACGTCGCCGTCGTTGTCGAAGTCGCCGGCGTCGACGCCCATGCTCGCTTCCGCGTTGCCGTCCGCGTTCACCGCCGTACCCGACAATGGCCCTGCGTTGGTGAACGCGCCGTCGCGCCGGTTCATCCAGAGCTGATTCTCGTGGCCGTCGTTGGCGACATAGATGTCGAGCCAGCCGTCGTTGTTGAAGTCGGCGGTCACTACGCCAAGGGCCGCCCCGAAGGCCTGCCCCGGCAGGGCCGTTGCGGTAACGTCGTCGAACCGTCCGTCGCCCCGGTTGCGGTACAGACGATCCGGTTGGGGGCGAAACGCGCCCGTGTCGGCCGGTCCCCCATGATGGGGCGCGCAGTAGTCGCGGCCACCCGTTCTGCCCGGGCAGGCCGTGGCGGTCTCGACGTCGTAGTGCAGATAGTTGCCCACGTAGAGGTCCAACCACCCGTCGCGGTCGTAGTCCACGAAAGAAGCCGACACCGCCCACCCGTCATCGTCCGCGCCACTCTCTCGCGAGCGTTCGACAAACGTCCCGTCCCCATTGTTCCGGAAGAGCTGGTTGCGGCCGAAATTCGTCAGGTAGATATCGATCCACCCGTCGTTGTCCACGTCCCCGGTTGCGATGCCCATGCCGTACCCGTGCCCGTCGATGCCGCTGTCGTCCGTCACGTCGGTGAACCGGATGCTGCGGGTTCCATCCGCGTGCAGGATCAGGTCGTTGCGAAACAGGCGTCCAGCCGGCCGGAGTGGACCCGCCGGAGGGAACAGGGCCCGGCTGACCGGCTGATTCGCGCCGAGCATCTGCCCCTGCACGACGTACAGGTCGAGGTCGCCGTCGTTGTCGTAGTCGACGACGCCCGCCCCCGGCCCCATGATCTCCGGGATGTGGAACTCGCCCGCGGCGCCGTTGAAGTGGACGAAGTGGAAGCCGCTGGCTGCGGCTTCAATGAACCAATCGGCCTGGGCGCCAGGTTGGCGACGTTCGGGATCACCCGCGCCGGACACGGCGCGGGCCTCGTCGAACAGTGGCGCGTCGCGGCTCCTCGGCGAGTCGACGGCGCAGCCCGCAGCGCACGCGCACGCCAACGCCAGGAAGGCCGGTGTCATCCGCCCAAGAACTCGATGCTTCGAGGCATCAACTGCGCGCGCGCAGTTCGGTGCCCGGAGCGCTCGTTGCTTCCCGTGCGTGCTGCAGCACTTCACGCGACACACACCACCGGTCGATGGCCAGCGTTGTGATGGACTAGGGACTACGCTAGTATACGAGACACTTGATCCTAGCGCCGGACTGCTGAGCGACCCGGTGCCGAGACTCTTGGCGACGTGTCGAGCTCCGGTCCGTGACCCGGGAAGTCTCAGAGTACGCGAGGGGGAAACGACATGAGCGAACGACTCCGTGCGACGAGCATGTATGCGACGGCGGCGTTCCTGGCGGCGGCTCTCGCGGTGCTCGGCCCTCCGGTTGCGGCCCAGGACGCTGACATCAGCGGCGTCGTGACCAGTGCGGCCGGTCCCGAGGCGGGCGTCTGGGTCATCGCCGAGACAGGGGATTTCGATACCGGCTTCCGGAAGATCGTCGTGACCGACGACGACGGGCGCTTTCTGGTGCCGGACCTTCCAGACGCTGCCTATGAAGTGTGGGTGCGCGGCTACGGTCTGGCCGACTCCGAGAAGACGGCCGCACGGCCCGGCGACGATCTCGCCCTGACCGCCACCGTGGCCGCGTCGCCGCACGCGGCGGCGGAGATCTATCCGGCCAACTATTGGTACTCGCTGCTCGAGGTGCCGCCGGCCAGCGACTTTCCGGGCACCGGCCCGCGCGGCAACGGCATCGGCGTCACCATGCGGACCCAGGCCGACTGGGTCGACCGGCTGAAGGACGGCTGCCAGCTCTGTCACCAGCTCGGGAACAAGGCGACGCGCGAGATGCCGATGCTCGATCTGGACGACTTCGACTCGGCCGTCGACGCGTGGGAGTACCGCATCCGGGCCGGCGGGGCAGGACCGGCGATGGCGGTCGAGATAAACCGCATGGGCCGCCCGCGCGCACTCCAGTTGTACGCCGACTGGAGCGACCGGATCGCCGCCGGGGAGTTGCCGCCGGTGCCGCCGCGGCCGCAGGGGCGCGAGCGCAACCTCGTCCTCAGCATGTGGAAGTGGGGCCATCCGCGCGGCATGGTCCACGACGAGATCACCACCGACAAGCGCAACCCGACGCTCAACGCGAACGGACCGATCTACGGGGTCGGCGGGGCGGGGCTCGTGATCACCGATCCGCGCACCCACACGTCGGTCCGCATGGATCTGCCGACCCGCATCGAGCGGCCAAGACGCGCCGACTCCTACCAGGGCTCGTCCACGGCGGTCCCGTCGCTCTATTGGGCCAATGAACCGCCCGCCGGCCTGCAGAGCCGGAGCGCCCACAACCCGATGCTGGACGACAAGGGGCGCCTCTGGATCACGCAGGCGGTCCGGCCGAACGACGTTCCCGACTGGTGCCTGGAGGGGTCGGATCACCCGTTCGCGCAGTACTACCCGATCCAGCACCGCGCCGAGTCGCGTCAGGTGTCCTACTACGACCCGGAGACCGGCGAGTTCGAGCTGATCGACACCTGCTACTTCACGCACCACCTGCAGTTCGCCGACGACGAGGACGACACGCTCTGGCTGAGCGGCTCGACCGAGGCCATCGGGTGGCTGAACACGCGCCTCTACGACGAGACCGGGGACGAACGGGTGTCGCAGGGCTGGTGCCCGACCGTCATCGACACCAACGGCGACGGCGTCATCACGAAGCCGTGGAACGAGCCGGACTACAACGGCGACGTCGAGATCGATCCGGCGCGGGACACCCGCATCGGGAGCCTCGACAAGTTCAAGCGCGCCTACGGCGTGATACCGCATCCGGACGGATCGGTCTGGATCACCCGGCGCTTCGATGTTCCGGGACGGCTGGTCCGGCTGGAGCTCGGCGACAATCCACCCGAGACCTGCATCTCGGAGGTCTACGAGCCGCCGTACGATCCCGCCGACCCGAATGGGTGGGGTTACGGACCGCGCGGCATCGACGTGGACCGCAACGGCGTGATCTGGACGGCGCTGGGCGGCAGCGGCCACCTCGCCAGCTTCGATCGTACCAAGTGCGCGGTCCTGAACGGGCCGACGGCCACCGGCCAGCACTGCCGCGAGGGATGGACGTTGTATCCGACGCCGGGACCGACGTTCAAGGGGTTCGAAGGCTCGGCGAACGCCGACTACCACTATTACAACTGGGTCGACCAGTTCGACACGCTCGGCCTCGGCGCAAACACACCTATTGCGACGGGAACCACGTCGGATGCGCTCCTCGCGCTCGACCCGGACAGCGGCGAGTGGGTGATCATGCGCGTGCCGTACCCGCTCGGCTTCTACAGCCGCGGCCTCGACGGCCGGATCGACGATCCGAACGCCGGTTGGAAGGGGCGCGGGGTGTGGTCGAGCTTCAACACCGGGTCGCCGTTCCACCTCGAAGGAGGCAAGGGAACCACGAGCGAGATCGTCCGGTTCCAGATCCGGCCGCATCCGCTGGCGAACTAGACGGACCGCATGACCCGGGACGCCTGGGAGTCTGTGCCGTAGAACGGTGCAGACTCCTGGTCAGGCCCGGTTGGGCGGCAAGCGGAGCCGCAGGCGACGATGGTCGGGCCAGGAGAGTCGACCCAAGTGAGGCGCCGCGGAGGGCGTCGATGAGGTGATGATGCGAGTCATCGGATACCTGTGCGGGCTGGCATTGATTCTGGCGCTGTCCGCCGGTAACGTGTCCGCCGGCGCGAACGACGGTTCCCTGATCGACGCGGTCAAGGTGCGGGACACCAAGGCGGTCGAGGCACTTCTGCGGACATCGGCGGATGTGAACGTTCCGGCCGCCGACGGGGCGACCGCTCTCCATTGGGCCGCCTACCACGACGCGCTGCCGCTGGCAGATCTGTTGCTCCGCGCGGGTGCCGACGTCGACGCGGCGAACGACTACGGCGTGACCCCCCTGTCGCTGGCGTGCGACAACGGGTCCGCGGGCATGGTCACGCGCCTGCTCGACGCGGGCGCGAACCCGGACGCGGCGCGCTCGACGGGGGAGACGCCCCTGATGACGTGCGCCCGGACGGGCAATGTCGCGGCGGTGCGGGCGCTGCTGGACGCGGGCGCGAATCCCTCCGCGGCGGAGAGCTGGCAGGGTCAGTCGGCGCTGATGTGGGCGGCGGCCGAGGGGCACACGGAGATCGTGCGGGCGCTGGTCGACAAGGGGGCCGATGTTCATGCCCGGACGGCGGGCGGGTTCACGGCGCTGCTGATCGCGGCGCGCGAGGACGAGCCGGAGCTGGCCACGTTGCTGCTAGACGCCGGCGCGGACGTGAACGCCACGGCGCCGGGCGGCGCCACGCCGCTGATCGTCGCCACGGTTCGCGGGCACACCCGGCTGGCGATGTTCCTGCTGGAGCAAGGCGCGGACCCGAACGCCGGCGAGGCCGGCTACACGCCGCTGCACTGGGCGTCCGGCTCGTGGCACACCGAGCTGACCGGCAGCCTGCGCGGCATCGAGACGGCGCGCGAGGAGGAATGGCGCTCGCTGAACGGCGTGCGGGAGGGCAGGCTGGCGCTGGTCGAGGCGCTGCTGGCGCACGGAGCCGATCCCGACGTGCGCCTGAGGACGCATCCGCCGCAGTTCGGGTTCGCGAGTCAGCGCTTCCGCGTGAGCCTGGTCGGGGCCACGCCGTTCCTGCTGGCCGCAATGGACGCCAACGTGGCTGCGATGGACGCGCTCGTCGCGGCCGGCGCCGACACCTCGCTGGCGACCGACGAAGGGACCACGCCGCTGATGGTGGCGTCGGGTCTGGGGCGGGTGCCGGCCGAGACCCGGGTGACCGAGGCGGACACGCTCGATGCCGTGCAGTTCCTGGTGGATCACGGCGCCCCGGTCAACGCGACCAACGCGGTCGGCCGCTCGGCGTTGCACGGCGCCGCGCACATCCGCTCGGACGCGGCCGTGCAACTTCTCTTCGACCACGGGGCGACGGTGGAGGTCCCGGATCAGCGCGGCATCACGCCGTTGATGATCGCCGAGGGCGGCGGGCACATCCTTCTGCCGGGACTCGGCGGGGGGAGCACCGCCGAACTGCTGCGGGCGCTCGGCAGCGCGGCGACGACCGAGAGCTTCATCGACATCTTCAACGAGGGACCGATTCGGTAATTTGGCGGGGGAGCTTGGCCGGAGTCCGGGCCGTAGAGCGGTGTAGCCTTCCGGAGTAGAGTTGGCTGGGCGGGAAGCGAAACCGTCAGGCGGCGATTTCCGGTTTGACGGCCGCGATGGCGGGCAACGGGTGGACGGCGTGACGCCACGGGAGACGACGATGACGAGTCGGGCGAGGGGAACCGGGCCGGCAGCGGCTGTGGTGACGGGATACATGTTCGCCCTGTACGCCTTTGCCGCGCCCGCGGCAGCTCAGGCTCCCTCCGTTGCGGCCGCACCCATGCCGCCGGCCGTTCAGGCCCCCAGCCAGCCGTCGGCAACATTCAGCGCCTCCGGCGCCGCCGCGCAGCCGTCGAGTCCGCTGGCGTCCGACGCCGCGACCTGGCGGGCGGTACTGGACCGCTACTGCGTCACCTGCCACAACGAGCGACTGCTGACCGGGAACCTGGCCCTCGACGGCATCGACGTCGAGCATGTCGGGGCGGACGCGGAGGTCTGGGAGAAGGTCCTCCAGAAGCTGCGCACGCAGGCGATGCCGCCGCCGCGCCGCCCGCGGCCGGACGCCGCGACCTACGGCGCGTTCGCGACGTGGTTGGAGACCGCCCTCGACCGGTCCGCCGCCGAACAGCCGAATCCGGGCCGCCCGACCATCCATCGGCTCAACCGGCTCGAGTACACGAACGCCATCCGCGACCTGCTCCACCTGGAGATCGACACCGGGACGATGCTGCCGGCCGACGACCTCGCCTACGGCTTCGACAACAACGCCGACATCCTGACGGTGGCGCCGGGGTTGCTGGAGCGCTACATGTCGGCGGCGCGCAGGATCAGCCGGTTGGCGGTGGGCGACCCGAACATAGAAGCCGACGCGGTGCGCTACCCGCTGTCGTCCCTGCTGGTGCAGGACGACCGCATGAGCGAGGACCTGCCGTTCGGCTCGCGAGGCGGCTCCGCGGTGCGGCACCATTTTCCGCTCGACGGCGAGTACCTCGTCCGCATCGGGCTGCAGGGCGGCGGCCGGCGCGAGCCGCAGGAGATCGACGTTCGCGTGGATGGCGTCCGGCGCGCGCTGCTGCGGGTCGGGAACTGGCCGGAGGGCGCCGATCCCGGCGCGGCGCGTGTGGTGGAGCCCGGCGAGCCGTTGCTGGTCCGCTTTCCCGCCCGCGCAGGCACGCACGTGGTGAGCGTGTCGTTCACGAAACGGACGGCGGTGACCGAGGGGATGGCGCCAAGCCGGCTCCCGATCTGGACGTTCTCCTTCGGACGCGGCTACGTGCAGCGAATGGCGCTCGAGAGCATGGAGATCGAAGGTCCCTTCAGTCCCGATACGCTCGGCCGTGGGCCCGGCGGCGAAACCGAGGCGGCGAGCCGGCGGCGCATCTTCGTCTGCCGGCCGGCGACCGCGGAAGACGAGGGACCGTGCGCGGACGAGATCCTGGGAACGCTGGCGCGGCGGGCGTTCCGCCGGCCGGTGGACGAGCTCGATCTGGAGGTGCTGCGCGGCTTCTATGCCGAGGGGCGGGCCGAGGGCAACTTCGACGCGGGCATCCAGCGGGCCCTGGAGAGCATGCTGGTCGATCCCGAGTTCCTGTTCCGCATCGAGCGCGATCCGGCGGGCGTCGATCCAGCCACTCCCTATCCCCTGAGCGACGTCGAGCTGGCGTCTCGCCTGTCCTTCTTCCTGTGGAGCAGCATTCCCGACGAGGAGCTCCTGGACGCGGCGGCGGCGGGACATCTGACGGATCCAGAGGTGCTGGAGCAACAGGTGCGCCGGCTGCTCGCTGACGAGAAGGCGGGCGTGCTGGTCTCGAGCTTCGCCGCGCAATGGCTGCACCTGCGCCGCATGCGCACCGTGACCCCGGACGTCAACGCGTTTCCCGGATTCGACGACAACCTGCGCGACGCCCTCGTGCGCGAGACGGAGCTGTTCGTCCGGAACCAGATCCGGGACGACCGGAGCGTGGTCGACCTGCTGGACGCGGACTATACCTTCGTCAACGAGCGGCTCGCCCGCCACTACGGGATTCCGAACGTGTACGGCTCCCGCTTCCGCCGCGTGGAGTTGCCGGACGAGGAGCGCCGCGGTCTGCTCGGCCACGGCAGCGTCCTGACGGTGACGTCGCTGGCTACGCGCACATCGCCGGTCGTGCGGGGCAAGTGGGTGCTGGAGAACATCCTCGGCACGCCGCCGCCCCCGCCGCCACCCGATGTCCCGGACCTGCCGGAGCGGGCCGACGACGGGACGGTCACGTCCCTGCGCGCGCGGCTGGAGGCGCACCGCGCCAACCCGGTGTGCTCGAACTGCCACGCCCGGATGGATCCGCTCGGCTTCGCCCTGGAGAACTTCGACGCGGTCGGCAAGTGGCGCGACACCGGCGTTGCCGGCACGCGCATCGATCCTTCCGGCACCTTGCCCGACGGGACCGCCTTCGACGGCTTTCCCGGCTTGCGGGACATACTGCTGGAGCGTCGCGAGGAGTTCGTCACGACCGTCGCCGAGAAGCTGCTGACCTACGCCCTCGGGCGCGGGGTGGAATACTACGACCGCCCGGCCATCCGCGCCATCGTGCGGGAGGCCGCGGCGAACGAGTACCGCTGGTCGTCGCTGATTCTGGGCGTCGCCCGGAGTCTCCCGTTCCAGATGAGGAGATCGGATTCATGATCATCACGAAGAAGACGCTGCCGCGGCGTACCGTGCTGCGCGGACTCGGGACGGCGGTGGCGCTGCCGCTGCTCGACGGGATGGTGCCGGCGCTGACCGCGCTGAGCCGGACGGCGGCCCGGCCGAAGCCGCGGCTGGGGTTCGTGTACGTCCCGCACGGCGCCGTGATGCGGAACTGGACCCCGCCCACCGAGGGGGCCGGTCTCGACTTCACGCCGATCCTGAAGCCGCTGGAGCCGTTCCGGGACAACCTGCTCGTGCTGTCCAACCTCGATCACGCACCGGCGGCCCAGATGCCGGGGGACCCGGCCGGAGGGCACGGGCGCATCACCGGCGCCTTCCTGACCGGCGTGCACGCGAAGCCGACCGAGGGGGCCGACTTCGAGGCGGGCGTGTCGGTCGACCAGATCGCGGCGGCGAAGCTCGGCCAGCAGACGCAGCTCGCGTCCCTGGAGGTGGGCATCGGGCTGCCGGAGTTCGGCGGCGCCTGCGACGCCGGCTTCAGTTGCGCCTACATCAGCACCCTGTCCTGGAGCACGCCGACGACCCCGCTGCCGATGGAGAGCAACCCGCGCGCGCTCTTCGAGCGGCTGTTCGGGGATGGCACGAGCACCGACCCGGAGGCGCGGCGCGAGCGGATGCGCAAGGACCGCAGCATCCTCGACGCTGTCACCCGCAAAGTGGCGCGGTTGCAGGACGGGTTGGGTGCGGCGGACCGCGCCAAGCTGACCGACTACCTCGCCGCGGTGCGCGACGTCGAGCGGCGCATCCAGCGCGCCGAGGCGGATGCCGACCGCGAGCTGCCGGTGGTGGATCGGCCGTCGGCGAGCATTCCGGCTTCGTTCGACGAGTACGTCAAGGTGATGTTCGACCTGCAGGTGCTGGCCTACCAAGCCGATCTGACCCGCGTCGTCTCGTTCCTGATGACGCCGGAGCTGACCGCGCAGACCTATCCGCAGATCGGGGTGCCGGATCCGCACCACGCGCTCTCGCACCACGAGAACCGGCCGGAGAGCCTGGAGAAGCTGACCAAGGTCGGCACCTACCACACGTCGCTGTTGTCCTACTACCTGGACAAGCTGCGGGCTACGCCCGACGGCGACGCCACGCTGCTGGACCAGGTGGCGATTCTCTACGGGAGCGGGATGAGCAACAGCAACCTGCACAACATCCAGAAGCTGCCGATCCTGGTCGCGGGTGGCGCGGCAGGACAGCTCAAGGGGAACCGCCACTTGCGCTACGCGGACGAGACGCCGCTGACGAATTTGTACTTGACGCTGCTCGGCATGATGGATGTGCCGACCGAGCGCTTCGGCGACAGCACCGGGGAGCTGCGCTACCTGACGGGGGTCTGAGTCCGCCCGGGCGTTGAGCCATTCTGACGCGGAGCTGAGGCTGACGGGAGATCCGGGGCCGGACGAAGCTAGGAGCTTGCGCCGCAGAACGCAGCGAAGCAGAGTGCTGAGGCGCAGGGTCATGGAGCGGAGGGATGGGCCGAAACGCGGAGCCAGCGAGGCGTCTTGGGGCGCTCGGAGAATGAGGGCGATGCGAAGACCGCCGTTTCTCGTCCTGTTTGGGCTACTGGCCACACTCGTGGGGCCAGGGGCGGCGTCGCCCGGCTTCGCGCAACCGGGGAACGCTACGGTCGCTGCCGATGAGCCCGGCGCCGGCGCGGAGACTCAGGCGGTCCTGAGCCGTTACTGCCAGGCGTGCCACAACCAGCGCTCGACCGTCGGGCGCGAGACGGGGCTCGCTTTCGACGCGCTCGATGTCGGCGAGATCGCCGGTGACGCGGAGCGCTGGGAGCACGTCGTCCGGCGGCTCCGGAACGGCTCGATGCCACCGGCGGGTCGGCCGCGGCCGGCGGCGGACACCTATGACCGCGTCGCCACGTGGATAGAGAGCCGGCTCGACGCGGCCGCGGAGGCTAACCCGGATCCGGGCCGCCCGGCCGTTCTGCACCGGCTGAACCGCGCCGAGTACCGCAACGCGGTGCGCGATCTGCTTGCTCTCGACGTCGACGTGTCGTCGCTGCTGCCACCCGATACGTCCAGTTACGGCTTCGACAACATCGGCGATGTCCTCGGCCTCTCGCCGCTGCTGCTCGAAAGCTACCTGGCCGCCGCGAACCGGATCAGCCGGCTCGCCGTCGCCAGCGATTCCGGCGTTGCCGTGACCGCCGACGTGTACCGGGTGTCGACCGAGCTGACCCAGCGCGACCATCTGGACGGTCTCCCGTTCGGCACGCGGGGGGGCACGCTGGTCGACCATTTCTTCCCGGTCGACGGAGAGTACGAGATCCGGGTCCGCCTGGCCCGCAACGGCGCCTCCGGCAACAGCGGCGACATCGTGGGGTTGACCGAGCCGCACCAGGTGGAGATTGCCGTCGACGGCGCGCGGGCCGGGCTGCTGACCGCCGGCGCGGACGCCTCGGCCGAGGATTCCGACTGGGATGCGAGTCCACAGGAGCCGGGCGACGCCAATCTGCGCGTCCGGGTTCCGGTGCGGGCTGGGCCGCGTCGGCTGGCCGTCTCGTTCCTCAGACGGCCTTCCGCGCTGGTCGAGCGCGTGCGGCGCCCGTTCCTGCGCGCGCTGCTGGAGCAAAACCGGACGCACGACCTGCCGTACGTCAGCGAGGTGATCGTCACTGGACCGTACCTCCCTGCCGCGCCGGCCGGGACGCCGAGCAGGGATCGCATCTTGACCTGCCGGCCCGAGGCGGACGCCGAGGACGAGCGCGCGTGTGCCGAGGAGATCCTGTCCGCTCTGGCCCGGCGGGCGTTCCGCCGTCCGGTCGACGCGAACGACCTGGGCGTGCTGCAGCCCTTCTACGAAGCGGGCCGCCGCGAAGGGGGCTTCGAGCGGGGCATCGAGCAGGCGCTGGCCCGGCTCCTGGTCAGTCCGTCGTTCCTGTTCCGGATCGAGCTCGATCCGGTGGACGCGGCTGCCGGCAGGGGATACCCGGTCGAGGATCTGGCGCTCGCGTCCCGGCTGTCGTTCTTCCTCTGGAGCAGCCTGCCCGACGAGGAGCTGCTCGCTCTCGCCGACCGGGGCGAGCTGAGCGACCCGGACGTGCTGGAGCGGCAGGTGCGGCGCATGCTGGCCGACCCGCGCGCGGACGCCCTGGCCGAGAACTTCGCCGGGCAGTGGCTCTACCTGCGCAACGTGCCGGCGGCCCGGCCGGACTTCCGGCGGTTTCCGGACGTCGACGACAACCTCCGGCACGCGTTCCGCCGCGAGACGGAGATGCTGTTCCAGAGCATCGTCCGCGAGGATCGCAGCGTCATCGATCTGCTGGCCGCCGACTATACGTTCGTCAACGAGCGCCTGGCCCGGCACTACGACATTCCGCACGTCTACGGCGACCATTTCCGGCGCGTCGGCACGGCCGGCCATCCGATGCGGGGCGGGTTGCTCGGGCAGGGCAGCATGCTCACCGTGCAGTCGCTGTCGACCCGCACGTCGCCGGTGAAGCGCGGCATCTGGATTCTCGAGAACATCCTCGGGACGACGCCGCCCGACCCGCCGCCGGACGTGCCGGAGCTGGAGGCCAGCGCGAATGACGGCCGCGAGCTCACGATGCGGGAGGCGATGGAGCGGCACCGCGCCAACCCGACGTGCGCGGCATGTCACCGGCTGATGGACCCGCTGGGACTGGCGCTGGAGAACTTCGACGCGGTCGGCCGCTGGCGCGAGACGGACGCGTCGGGGGAGCCACTCGACGTCTCGGGCGAGCTTCCCGACGGCACGCCTTTCACAGGAGTCGCGGAGCTGAAGCAGGCGTTGCTGGCCAATCCGGAGCCGTTCCTGCGGACGCTGACCGAGAAGCTGCTGACCTATGCCCTGGGGCGCGGCCTGGAGTACACCGACGCCCCCGCGGTGCGGCGAATCGTGCGTGACGCGGCGTCGCGGGAACATCGTTTCTCGGCGCTGGTGCTCGGCATTGTGGAGAGCGTGCCCTTCCGGCAGCGGCGATCGGCCGGCCGCACACCGGAAGCGGTAAACTGACGGCTCGACGACAAGTCAGGTCAGGACGACAGATTCAGGTTGGATTCAGATTAGAGAGGAGCGCGGGAGGAATCATGCTGATCACGAAGCGGGCGTTGCCCAGGCGGATGTTTCTCCGAGGCGCCGGCGCCGCGCTGGCGCTGCCGTTGCTGGACGCCATGGTTCCCGCGGCCTCCGCGCTGTCGCGGACCGCGGCCAATCCGGTGCGGCGGCTCGGGTTCGTCTACTTCCCCAACGGCGCGAACATGTTCCAGTGGCAGAGCAAGGGAGAGGGCAGGGTGTTCGAGCTGTCGCCGACCCTGGCGCCCCTGGGTCCCTTCCGCGATGCGGTCACGGTTCTGTCCGGGCTCGACAACGACCCGGCGAATCCGTGGGGCGACGGCATCGGCGACCACCCGCGCGCCGGTTCCTCGTGGCTGAACGCCACCCATCCGCTCAAGAGCGAGGGTCCGGCCGTACGGGCCGGGAAGACTATCGATCAGATCGCCGCGGCCGAGATCGGGCAGGACACGCCGCTCGGTTCGCTGGAGCTCTGTATCGAGCCGGCCGGCTGGATGGGCACTTGCGGGGGCAGCGGCTACAGTTGCGCCTATACCGACTCGCTCTCCTGGCGCACGCCGACCACGCCGCTGCCGGCCGAGCACAACCCGCGCAACGTGTTCGATCGGATGTTCGGCGACGGCGCCACCCCCGAGGAGCGGCACGCCCTGCGGAAGCGCAACCGCAGCGTGCTCGACTCGGTAACGGAGGAGATCGCCGGACTGGAACTGCAGATCGGTGCGCAGGATCGCGTCCGTCTGACGGAGTATCTGGACGCGGTGCGCGAGATCGAGCGGCGCATCCAGCGCAGCGAGGCGCACAGCGCCGCCATGCCGGACGCCGACCGCCCGCTCGGGGTGCCGGATTCGACCGGAGCGCACTGCAAACTGATGTACGACCTGCAGGTGCTGGCGTTCCAGGCCGACCTGACCCGTGTCTTTACGTTCCAGTTGGGACGCGAGACCAGCCAGCGCGCATTTCCGGAGATCGGCGTGCCGGACCCGCACCACGCCACGTCGCATCACCAGTACGACCCGGAGCGGCTGGCCAAGATCGGCCTCATCGATACCTATCTGGTCCAACTGTTCGCCTACTTCCTGGACCGGCTGCAGTCGACGCCGGACGGGGACGGGTCGCTGCTGGATCACGCAATGGTGATGTACGGCGGCGGGATCAGCGACGCCAATCAGCACAGCCACACGGCGTTGCCGCTGCTGGTCGCGGGGCGCGGCGGGGGCAGGCTCGCCGGTGGGCAGCACTTGGCGTATCCGGCCGGGACACCGCATGCGAACCTGCTCGTGAGCCTGCTCGGCAAGGCGGGGGTGCGGGTCGAGCGTATCGGTGACAGCACCGGGCAGCTTCACGAGCTGTCGGGCGTGTAGCGCAGGCAGCGGTGTAATGCGTGTGCGATACCGCGGGTGCCTGGTGAGCGCGGCGCTGGCTCTCGCGTTGTGTGCGGGGGCCGGCGCAGCAGCGGCGCAGTCGCCGCTCATCGAGGCGGTGAAGCAGGGCGACCAGGCGCAGGTGCGGGCGCTGGCGGAGCGGGGGACCGACGTCGATGCGCCCGAGGTAGACGGCACCACGGCGCTCCACTGGGCGGTTCACCGCGACGACGGCGATATCGCCGGGCTGCTAATTGGCGCCGGGGCGGACGTGACGGCAACCAACCGCTATGGGGTGGCGCCGATCGCGCTGGCGAGCCTGAACGGCAGCGCGTCGATGCTGTCCCGGTTGCTCGCGGCCGGAGCGGACGCAAACCGCACGCAGCCGGAGGGAGAGACGGCGCTGATGACCGCGGCCCGTACGGGGCGGGTCGAAGCGGTCCGGCTTCTGCTGGATCACGGCGCCGACGTCAACGCGGCCGAGCAGTGGCGCGGCCAGACCGCGCTGATGTGGGCTGCGGCCGAGGGGCACACGGCGGCGGTACGGGAGCTGATTGCCCACGGGGCGGACGTTCACGCCCGATCGGGACACGCGGCGGCGGCAAGCGGGGAGACGGCCGGCGACGACGCGGGCGCGGCGGACGAAGCAGCGCCGCCGGGATTCTCGGCGTTTCTCTTCGCCGTGCAGGGTGGTCATCCTGGTGCTGCAACGGTTCTGGCCGATGCCGGTGCGGATGTCGACGACATGGCGCCGGACGGTTCCAGCGCGCTGATCGTCGCCATCGACAACCGCCACTACGAGTTGGCGGCGTGGCTGCTCGATCGCGGTGCCGACCCCAACGCGGACGGGGTTGGCTGGACGGCGCTCCATACCGCCGTTCTCGCCCACCGGCCGCACTTTCGGGTCGTGCCGGACCCGTCGCCGACCGGCAAACTGAGCAGCGGCGCGCTGATCGAGGCGCTGCTGGCCGCCGGCGCCGATCCGAACGCAGCGTCCCGCGAGCGCGTCAGGCTGGCCACGCAGACCTCGCCGTTGTATCCCACGGAAGGAGTGACACCTTTCCTGCTCGCCGCCATCGCGGCGGACGTGCCGCTCATGCGGCGGTTGCTGGCGCACGGTGCGGATACGAGCGCTACGACAGCGAGCGGGTCGACAGCACTGATGGCGGCGGCGGGGGCCGCGACCTATGCGGGGCAGGGCGCCGGAGCGGAGGCCGACGCCCTCGAAGCGGTAAGGCTGCTGCTCGAGGCCGGCGCGGACGTGCACGCCGCGGACGAGGCCGGCAACACGGCGCTGCACGGGGCGGCGAACCGGGGCGCCAACTCCGTCGTCGAGTTGCTGCTCGCGCACGGTTCCAGGCTCGACGCGGCCAACGGGCGGGGCTGGCTGCCGGTCACCATCGCCCAGGGGCCGATCGACACCATCGAGCCGTTTCCCGAGACCTACGCGCTGCTGCGCGAGCGGACGCTGGCGGCAGGCGTGGACGTGCCCCAGTGTCCAACCTGCGCGATTGGCATTCTCCACGACGACGCGCTCATCGCGGACCGCTAGCCGGACGCAGGGAGTGAGTCGGAAGTTCAGGAACTCCGTTCAGGAGATCAGTCGCTGTCGCCGGTGGGCGCCGCGGGTCGAAGCAGCGCGCCTTCGAGGTGTGCGACGCGCTCGGCCAGACTGGCGACGCGCTCGGCCAGGCTGGTAAAGTCACGCCGCAGATCCCGGAGTTTCTGGCGAATGTCGCGCAGGTCCGATCTGAGCCACGCGGCCAGAGCCACGATCAGGGGCGGCGTGAGCCAGGGCACGAGTTCCTCCACATCTCGATTGTAGCAGCACTTGGCGAAAGCCCCGTTGCATTCGAGCGGCGATGCATTCCGCGTGGACGGCGTTATGATGAGGGCCAAGGAGCGACAGATGACCTCATTCAGCAGTGTGTATATTCGGCCGTTAGCGGCAGTTCTGACCGCGTCCTTCCTGGTCGCCGGCGCGTCGGCTGCCGGTCAGCAGGGGCAGACCACGACACAGGGAGAGCTGCCGAATATCACCGCGGGCGGCCAGACCAACTGGACGAGCCACAACCTCGACCTCGACAACAGCCGCTATTCGGAGCTGGACGAGGTCGACACCCGGACGGTGGCGCAACTGGCCGAGCGGTGGTCTTACGAGGTGCCGGCGGGAATCGACGTCGGCCAGGTGACGCCGCTCGTGATCGACGGCGTGATGTACTTCCACGCCGGGCCCAGCGTCGTTGCCATCGACGCGGTCACCGGGGAAGAAATCTGGAGCCTCGAGCTGAACGAGGCGCGCCGCAACCGCGTCCGCGGGCCGACCTACGCGAACGGCAATATCTACGCCTACAACGGGCCGAGCCTGGTGGCCGCCGATGCCAGGACCGGCGAGCTCGTCGAGTCGTTCGGCGACGGCGGCGTGCTGCCCGTCGTCGGGTTGGCGCTGCAGACGAAGTACCCGGATACCTACCCGCCGACTCTCGACCCGCACGAGTTGGGCTACCGGATCACGGCCGCGCCGGCATACCACAACGGGACGCTCTACGTCGGGGCCGCGCTCTCGGAGGGGCACATACCGGGCGGCCTGGTGATCGCCACCGACGCCACGACGGGAACCATCAATTGGGTGTTCAACACCATTCCGCAGCGGCCACAGGACGACGGCTGGGAGATTGCCGCGGACACGTGGGGCGACGGCCAGCGGGCCGGGGGCGGGGTCTGGACGCAGCCAGCCATCGATCTCGACCTCGGGCTCATCTACTTCAACACCGGCAACCCGTCGCCCGACTACGACGGCTCCGCACGCCCCGGGGCCAACCTGTTCACCAATTCCACCGTGGCCCTCGACCTCGAGACGGGCGCGTTGCGGTGGTACTACCAGGCCATCCACCACGACCTGTGGGACTGGGACCACGTTACCGGGCCGGTGCTCTTCGACGTCCTGGGCGCCGACGGCGAGATCGTCCCCGGCGTCGGCTCGGCCGGGAAGAACTGCCTGCTCTACCTCTGGAATCGCGAGACCGGGGAGCCGATCAACCCGATGGTCGAGACGCTGGTGCCGACCGAGAGCAACGTGCCGGGCGAGGTGGTCTATCCGACCCAGCCGATCCCGCACAACGCACGCGGCGTGCCGATGACGCCGTTCTGCGCGACCTACGTGCACCTCGACGATCCCGAGCTGCAGGCGCAGAGCCGGCAGATGTACACGCCGTACTCCATCGAGGAGCACCTGATCGTCGCCCACGGCGGATCGAGCTTCGGCTCGCCGGCGTTCAGCCCCCGCACCGGGTTGCTCTACGTCACCGGCAAGAACGCGGCGGTCTCGATGATCGTCCGGCCGCTCGGCGACAGCCTCGAGCCGGGGCCGCACGGCGACGGACACAGCGCCAACTTCGAGGAGCTGAGCCGCATCCCCGCCTACACGCCGACGACCACCCTGACCGCCTACGAGCCGGCCAGCGGGGAAGAGGCGTGGCAGGCCGTGTTTCCCGCGCTCACCCCCATCGGCGCGAGCGGCAATCTCGCCACGGCCGGCGACCTGGTGTTCCAGGGGGCGGACGACGGCGCGTTCTACGCCTTCCACGCGGCGACCGGCGAGCAGTTGTTCCTGCACCAGGCGCAGCGGCCGATTCGGTCGAGCCCGATGACGTACCAGGTGAACGGGAAGCAGTACGTGACGGTGATCGCGACCAACACGATCCTGACGTTCGCGCTGCCGTAAGGCGACTCCATTCCATCCCGGCACCAGGCGCATTGGGGAAAGGGCAGGGGTGCGCACTGGATAGAATGGACGTCGTGACTCGGAGGCGCCGTGGAGGCTGATCGTCGTTTGCTGACCCGTGTCGTGCTGCGCAACTACAAGAGCATCGCGGCGTGTGACGTCTCGCCTGCGCAGTTGACGTTTCTGGTCGGTCCGAACGGGTCGGGCAAGAGCAACTTCCTCGACGCGCTACGTTTCGTTGCCGATGCGGTTCGGTTTTCGCTCGACCACGCCCTGCGGGATAGAGGCGGGATCGGCGAGGTTCGGCGGAGGTCCGGGGGCCATCCCAATCACTTCGGGATTGGCATCAGGCTCGGTCTGGCACAGTCGGCGGCAAGCTACGCGTTCACGGTCGGCGCAAAGCCACGCGGCGGGTACGAGGTGCAACGCGAGGAGTGCCGCGTCGTTCGATACGACGGCACCGAGCGTCATTCCTACTCGGTCGAGCGCGGTCGAGTTGCCGAGAGCACCCTGTCCCCATCTCCCGTCGCCGCCGATGATCGCCTCTACCTCGTGAACGTTTCGGGTGTCGAGGCTTTTCGACCCGTATATGACGCGCTCGTGGGCATGGGGTTCTATAGCCTGAATCCCGAAGCGATCCGGGAGCTTCAGTCGCCCGACCCGGGCGATCTGTTGAAGCGGGACGGAGGCAACATCGCGAGCGTGCTTGCCAATCTGCGCACCCGTTCACCTGACGTCAAGAAGCGGGTCGAGGAGTACCTGGGCAAGGTGGTTTCCGGAATCTCGGGCGTCGACGAAAGGTCTGTCGGCCCCAAGGAGACCCTGGAGTTCAGGCAGGAGGTGCGCGGGGCTCGCTACCCGTGGCGGTTCTTTGCGAGCAGCATGTCGGACGGAACGCTGCGCGCGCTGGGTGTGCTCGTCGCGCTGTTTCAGGGATTCGACGGCGCGGAATCGACTCGGCGATGCGTCGGCATAGAGGAGCCCGAGGTCGCTCTGCACCCGGCGGCCGCGGGAGTTCTGATCGACGGGCTCCAGGACGCCGCGGAGCAGGCACAGATCCTCGTCACGAGCCACAGCCCCGATTTGCTGGACAACAGGGGGATACCCGACGATGCAATCATCGCGGTTGTTGCGGAACATGGCGAGAGTCGCATCGGTCCTCTGGATGAAGTAGGGCGGTCTGCGCTCAGGGATCATCTCTACACCGCCGGCGAGCTTCTCCGCATGAATCAACTGCGCCCTGACCCGAGCGTCTTCGAATTGCGACCGGAACAGCTTCACCTGTTCCACGTCCTGCCATGAGCGATGGCAAGAATCGTTGCCATCGTCGAGGGGCATGGCGAGATGGACGCGGTCCCGATTCTGCTGGGCCGAATCGCCGAGGCGGTCGCCCCGGCTACCGACGTCGCTATTCTCCCGCCGGTACGCGTCGACCGGTACGGTGTCGTTAAGCAGGGAGAGCTGGAACGGGCCGTCGAGTTGGCAGCTCGAATGACTGGAACCGACGGGAGCATTCTACTGCTGCTGGACGCCGACGACGATTGCCCGGCAGAACTTGGTCCCGCGCTGTTGGAGCGAGCCAGGGCTGCGCGACCGGATCGCATGATTCGCGTCGTGCTGGCAAAGGCGGAGTACGAAGCGTGGTTCCTTGCGGCGACGGCATCGATTGCCGGCCGCTGCGACATTGACGAAGCCGCGGCGCAACCCGACGATCCAGAAGGGATCAGAGACGCAAAGGGGTGGCTGACCGCACGGATGCCCTTCGGTCGCTCATATCGTCCGACTCGGGATCAGGCGAACCTGACGGAGTACTTCGACCTCGATGCCGCTCGCCGAGCCGCCCCGTCGTTCGACAAGCTGTGGCGGGACGTGAGGGTGTTGCTGGAGCCGGATACGCCTTGAGGTGATGTGGTCGTCCTTGCCGCAGTCAACCACATCCGACGATAGCCGGCACGCGTCAAGCGAGGTGCCGCCGATAGAACGCGAGCATCTGCATCCAGCACTCGGCGGCGTACTCCGCGTGATATACCTCCGCGCGGGTGTCGTTGAAGAAGGCGTGGTCGGCGCCCTCGAAGATCGTGATCTCGGCCTCCTTGCCGGCCGCGCGCAGGTCGGCCTCCAGCTTGCGGGCCACCTCCGGGGTGACGAAGCCGTCCTTCTCGGCGAAGAAGCCGAGGACCGGCGCCTGCAGGCTCGCCAGATCGGGCGTGACGTTGGGGTGGATCCCGTAGAAATCGACGCAGGCGCCGACCTTCGCGTTGGCGCACGCGGCGAAGAGCGAGAGCTGGCCGCCCATGCAGAAGCCGACGGTGCCGACCCGGTTGCCGGTCACCTCGTCGCGGGCCAGGAGGTAATCGACGGCGCCGCGCAGGTCCCGTTCGGTCTGCTCGATGTTGAGCGCCATCATCAGCTTGCCGGCGTCGTCGGGGCTCGTGGCGGTCTCCCCGTGGTACATGTCGGGCGCGAGCGCGACGAAGCCTTCGCCGGCGAACCGGTCGGCGACGTCCTTGACGTGATCGACGAGCCCCCACCACTCCTGGATGACGATGACGCCCGGGCCGGAACCGGATGCCGGTGTCGCCAGGTAGCCGCCGGAGATCTTCCCGTTCGCCGCGAACTCGACCATCCTGCCCATCGTCCCGCGCTCCTCTTGCTTCTCTCGCTTCTCTCGCTGCCCTGCAGCTCCTACAGCCCGTTTCAGTCCTCGGTCGTCGCAGACACCGCGCGGCCGTCGACCGCGATTCCCGACAGGCTCTGCGCCCGGTTATCGAACCGGTCGTCGGAGAGCGGCGCGTAGAGCTCCAGACTCGACTGCAGCAGGCCGCCGCCGTGCAGCACCCCGACCTCGTCGGCGTTCAGGCCCGCCCGGTGCACCATCCAGTCCCTGTAGTCGGCCGGGGCAGGGACCGCGGTCGACCAGTCGGGGCCGGGGCCGCCGAGCACGAAGCGGTCGGGCTGCAGCCGCTCGTCGATCGTGCCGACGAGCCGTCCGTCGACGTAGAAGTGGGTCTGTCCGCGCGCCACATGGTGGGTCAGCGTCACGTGGTGCCACTGGCCGTCGGCGCCCGGCTGCGGCGACGTCGCCGCGTTGCCGTTCGCGGACGTATAGACCCAGCGTCCGTTCTGGATGGCGATGGTGGCCTGGAAGCGCCGCCCGGTGGGGCTGAGCGTCATTGCCTCGAAGTCCAGCTCGGCGCGGCGGAAGGGGACCGTCACCCAGTCCACCTCGTGGCCGACGGTCTGGCCGCCGATGCTGGCGATGGTGCCGTCGCCCTCGGCCCGTACCTGGAAGGTCAGTCCGAACGAGCGCATGGTCTGGTCGACGTTCAACGTCAGCGGCGACCGACCGCGGCCACGCACCCGCGCGAAGCCGTCCGCGGCGGATCGCGTCGGAGTCGGCTTGCCCGCCTCGAGCGCGTCGAAGAGGGTCGGCACGAAGGCGTGGAACATCTCGGTGTGGCCGGCCGCGTTGGGATGGATCGGCTCGGGGAAGAAGCCCCGCGCCCAACGGCCGTAGCCGTCGTCGATGGCGCCGAGCAGGTTGACGCTGGGCACGTCCCAGGTGTTGATCAGCAGGTTCGTCGCCCGCGTGTGGGCGTACTCGGCCTCGGTAAAGTCACCGCGGGTGTAGGTGAGGCCGATTACCGGCACGATGTCGTGATCGCGCGCGCGGGCGATCAGCCGCTGCAGGCCGTCGGCAAACTGCTGGGCGACGGCGTCGGCCGCCTCGCGCGAGTCGGCGCAGCGGGGCGACGGCTGTCCGGGCGGGCAGCGCATGATGCCCTCGTTGCCGAGCGACAGCGCGATGACGACGTAGCCCGGATCGACAGGCGTCAGGTAGCGTGTGCCGGGATCGGGATCGCCCTCCGGCTCGAAGCGCGGGGTGATGGTGATCGTGTTGTCGCCGCCCCGCGAGACGTTCAGCACTTCCCATCCCCACGGCTGCAGCAACTCGCGCAGGCGGCCGGTGTAGCCGCCGAGGTTCAGCTCGTCGCCGGTGCCGTTGGGGACCGACGATCCCCAGAGGGCGATGCGGCGCGGCCGTTCGCCGTCCCCCGACGATTGCGCGGCCGCGCTGCCGGCCGCGAGAAGCAGAACGATCAGCACGGAGAGAACGCGGCGGAAGTCGGCGAATTGCATGACTTGACCTCTCTTGCACGAATGGTTCGTTCTGGCCGTTCGCGTGCGAACTCCAGGCGCCGGCGGAGAACCCGGCAACGCCGTCGACACCCGCTGCCGCACGGCCTTGCCCGGCGCCTGCCGGCGACGCGCAGAATAGCACGTCGGGGAGCAGCAGTTCGTGGCCGGGTCCCGCGTCTCGCGTCGCGCCGGTGGGTCTCACCGGGAGGTAACGTCGGTCACCTCGCCGGCGGCGTTGACGAAACCGAGGCGTCCGTTGCCGATGTCCCCGAGCGAGGCCATGAAGGCCCCTTGCCCGTCGAGGAAGATGATGCTCGGGGCGCCATCCTCAGCCACCCCGGCGACCAGGCGCGTGCCGGTCGAGCCGCCCAGGTTGAGCACCGTGGCGTTGCCTACCGTGGTCAGGACCGCCCGCCGCCGTCCCGCGGAGGTGAGCGCCAGTTGCGGCATGTCGTCGCCGCCGACGGCGAGAGAGGCGGCCTCCTGTCCGGTGCTTTCGGCGAGCACCAACCGGGGGAGTCCCTCCCTGGTCAGATGCAGTTGCAGGCGGACTCGCGAGCCGTCCCCAAGGGTGAGGATCGGCCGGCCCTGGACCGCACCGAACAGGCCCTGCCCCTCGGCCTCAGAGCCGGCGACGATCAATGCGTCGTTGCCTTGCACCGTGGCGCGCAAACGTGTCTCGCCGCCGGGTCCGTGGAGCTGAATGACTGGCGTGCCGTCGGGTTCGACTGCGAACGTATTCCGTGCTTGGCCGGCCTGGTCGTAGAGCGTGATCGACGCAAGGCCCCCGGGGTCGCTGCCGGCAAGTATGCCGCGCAGCCGTCCCGCGCCGTCGACCAGATTTACCTGTGTTGCCGTGACCACGCCGGCCGTCCCCTGCGCCTGCACCGCGCCGGACATCAACAGATGCGTCGCCGCGCCACCGATTAACGATGCGGCCAGCATCGCGACTATCGTCCAGACGCGCTCGCGCGCTCGTCCTCGTTGCTGCGACATCTCTTGCTCCCGTGTTGATTCCATATGTGGCGTTTTGCTTTCCAAGGCAGGATGCTCCCGGCTGCGATAGTACTGCGCTTCGCGTCCGACCGGGACGGCGTAGCCGATTGCGCGGCGTCTCCGGGGTAGAGCGGCTTGCCACCTTCGGCGTGAGACGCCTCACGGGGACCAGCCGACGTTGACGCTCGAGATGCCGCGAGGTCACGCCTCGGCGGCCGTGAATCGACGTCCGCGGGTCTCCGGCCCCAGCCAGACGACGGCGGCCACGAGCAGGCCGGATGCCGCGATGCAGACCATCATCGCCGACCCGGTGGTCATCCCGCCATCCTGCAGCCGTCCGAGGACGAACGGCGTCAGCGACCCGAGCGCCGCGCCGACGTGGTACGAGAGGCCGGGACCGACGCCGCGCACCGCCGTCGGGAACCGCTCGGTGAGATACGACGGGGCCATGCCCCAGATCCCGCCCCCCGAGGCGCCCATCACGACCGCGCCGATGGCCAGCGTTGCGCCGCCCGCTCCACCGAGATAGGCGGGGATCGAGGCCACGCCCGTCAGCGCCGCGGCCGCCACGGCGCCGCGACGTCCGAGCCGCGTCTCGGAGGCATGCCCCCAGAGCGCCATTCCCACGACGGCGCCGAGATTGAACGCCAGCAGGTAGCCGAGCGGCTCCCGCCCGACCTCGCGGAGGAACGTCGGGTACCAGAAGCTGAGCGAGTAGTAGGAGAACATGAAGGCGCCCATCAGGATCGACGACTGCACGGTGGCCCACAGCAGGTCCGGCCGGAGCAGTTGCAGTATCGACACGCGCTCGGCCGCGCTCTCGGCGCCTGTCTCCCGCAGGTGGCGCTGGCGTTCCAGCCAGACCGGGCTCTCGGGGATCGCCGAGCGGATCCAGGGCACGAGCAGTGCCGGCACGACGCCGACCCAGAACATCACGCGCCAGCCGAGCGTCGATCCCTCGGCGTCGCTGAGCGGATCCGGAAGGCCGCTGAAGAGGGGATAGACGTAATGGAACGTCAGGGCGGCCAGCATGTAGCCCCAGAACCAGCCGCCCTGAAGCAGCCCGGACGCCAGCCCGCGCAGCCGCGCCGGCCACTGCTCGAGGGCCAGGGGCATGCCGGCCGCCCACGGGCCGCCCATCCCGATGCCGAAGAGGGCGCGGAAGGCGAAGAGCATCGCATACGAGGTCGAAAAGCCGCTCAGGAACGCGAACAGCGAGAACCACAGGATGGAGAGCATCAGGGGCAGCTTCCGCCCGTAGCGGTCGGCCATCATGCCCGCGCCCAGGCCGCCCACCAGCCGGAACATCAGCGTGACCGTTCCGAGCGCGCCGGCCAGCGCGCGGTCGACGGTAAAGCTCTGCTGGATGTCGATCAGGATGAAGGTCAGGATGGTGAAGTCGAACGCGTCGAGCAGCCAGGCGAGGAAGGTGGCGGCGAACACCTTCCTCTGCTCGCGGTTCACCTGCCGGTACCAGGGGCGTGCGGGCTGCTGATTCGCCATGGGAGCGTGCTCTCGCGACGTCCGTTGTGCGCGCCTCATTCTCAGTCGCGGCCGACCGCCGCGCGAGGCGACGATTTCCGGGCCGGGAGTCTGCGCCGTGGAAGCGGCGAAGACCTCCTGTTCAGGCCCGGTTGGCCGGCAATCGGAGCCCCAGGCGACGCTTTCCAAGCTAACATTCGGACAAGTGGACCTTATCAGACACGCGCCACCCCCGAGACGAGGCAGCGGTGCCCGGCCGCGGGGTCGCGACGACAGCGGAGACGACAGATGACCAGGATTCGAAGCACTCCTCTCGTTCGCGCGGCGGTCTGCGCGGCTATCGCGCTGGTCCTGGCCGTCCGGGCGGTTCCGGCTGCCGCCCAGACCGTCCTCGATCCCGACGCGCCCGTCATGGTGACCGGCGGAGCCATCCAAGGAGCCGTCTCTGCGCGCAACGACGAAATCGTTGCCTTCAAGGGGATCCCCTACGCCGCGCCGCCGGTCGGCGACCTGCGCTGGCGTCCGCCCGAGCCGGTCGTCGGTTGGGAAGGGGTGCGCGATGCGTCCGAGAGCGGCGCCATCTGCATCCAGAACGGCGGCCGGAACGTCACCCAGGACGAGGACTGCCTGTTCCTCAACGTCTGGGCGCCGCGCGAGACGAGCGAGCCGCGCCCCGTGCTGTTCTGGATTCACGGCGGCGGCTATACGGGCGGCTCCGGGTCGACCGCCATCTATGACGGCACGCAGCTCGCCGCAGACGGGGCGGTGGTGGTCACCATCAACTATCGCCTGAACGTCTTCGGCTTCCTCGCGCACCCGGCCCTGTCGGCCGAGTCGCGGCACGGCGCGTCCGGCAACTACGGCCTGCTGGACATGGTGGCGGCGCTCGAATGGGTCCGCGACAACATCGCGACGTTCGGCGGCGACCCCGGCCGGGTGACGATCTTCGGCGAGTCGGCCGGCGGCGGCGCGGTCATGTCGGTGATGCTCATCCCACAGGCGGAGGGCCTGTTCCACGGGGCCATCGCGCAGAGCAATTGGATCAACGGCTGGGATCGCCCCCTGGCCGAAGCGGCCCGCGGCTGGGAGGCGGCCGAGGCGCAGGGGCTCCGGGTGGCCACCGCGCTCGGAATCACCGGGAATACCGACGAGGCGCTGGCCGCGATGCGCGCGGCGAGCGCGGCCGACGTGCTGGCCGCGTCGAACGCCGACGCCGGCAGCCCGTTCCTGCGGACCGGCAACGTCTGGGCTCCCAACGTCGACGGCCGGGTCATCCCGGACGACCCGCTGGCGATGTACCGCGCCGGCCGGCAGCACGCCGTCCCGCTAATCACAGGCCTGAACGGCAACGAGGGCTCGTTGATGACCCGCAACATGGATATTCCCGATGCCGAGGCGTTCGAGGGCTACGTCCGGTCCGTCTATCCAGAGCTGGCCGACGAGATGCTGGCACACTACGACGCGTCGTCGCCCGACGCCGCGCAGGCCGCCATCGACAAGGTGATCCACGACCTGTACTTCGCCGGGCCGGTGCGCGCGCACGCCGAGTCGCAGGCCGGGGCCGGCGCGCCGACGTGGCTGTATCACTTCACTCATGTGCCCCCGACTCCCTGGGGCGCGGACCTCGGCTCCCACCACGCGGCGGAACTGGTCTACGTCTTCGGCACGCTGACGCGGAGAGAGGAGGGCGGCGAGCGTCCGCTCGGCCTCACCCCGGTGGGTGACTACACCGACACCGACACCGACCTCTCCGCCACGATGCGCGGCTACTGGGTGCAGTTCGCCGCCACCGGGAATCCGAACCGTGGCGGGCTGCCGCCCTGGCCGGTGTTCGATCCGGAGACCGACCGGCATCTGGAGCTGAGCCCGGTGATCAGGCCCGGCACGGGGGTCGATACCGACGGCGCGGGGTTGTGGGAGGCGTTGGAGGCGAACCGCCGCGGCGGCGGGGAGTGAGTCACCGGGCGGTGCGATAGACACCCCGTCCCGGCGCGATCGGGGGACCAGATTCGCGATGCACATTCCGGCAATCAGAATCAGGAACATCCGTTCCCTGCACTTGCACGAGTGGTCGGTTCCAAGAGAGAAGTGCGCCGGCTGGCACGTGATTCTGGGCGACAACGGTTCGGGCAAGTCGAGCTTTCTTCGTGCGATCGCTCTGGCCCTGACCGAGCCGGGACACGCCGGACAACTCAGGCAGTCATGGAACGATTGGCTGACGCGCTCGCGCAAGGATGGACATGTAGAGCTACAGGTTGCTCCGAGCGCCGGGTGCGACGGCCTTACCAAACCGGGCGTTGAACAGTCATTCCCGCTTGGAATCAGGCTGGTTCGACAGGATGCAGGCGTAGAGTTGTCACAGTCGCCGGAGCCTCGGGAAGGAGTAGGCTGGACACACGATCGAGGCTGGTTCGCTGCGTCTTTCGGACCATTTCGCCGCTTTTTCGGCGGCAATGCGAGCCTTTGGAAGTCCCTCGGATCCGCACCGAGGGTGGGAAGGCACCTCTCTCTGTTCGAGGAGGGAATCGCGCTGACCGAGTGTCTCGAGTGGTTACGCGACTTGAAGTTCCGGAAGCTGGAAGATGATCCGGAGGGTGCCCTGCTTCATCAGGTGATGGAATTCGTCAATCAGGGTGACTTCCTTCCGTCGAACGTGAGACTGGAGGAAGTGACATCGCGCGGGATCCTGTTTCGTGATGCCAACGGTGTGGATGTTTCAGTCGGCGATCTGAGCGATGGCTATCGATCCATCCTCAGTTTGACCTTTGAATTGATTCGGCAGATGGCGAAGACGTTCGGTCCGGAACATGTCTTCGAACCGACTGATGCCACCAGAATCCGCTCCGAAGGGGTGGTCATCATCGACGAGGTCGATGCTCATCTGCACCCCACGTGGCAGCAGAGGATCGGCCGGTGGTTCTGCGAGCATTTTCCCAACGTCCAGTTCATCGTCTCCACTCACAGCCCTCTGGTCTGCCAAGCCGCGGAGAACGGTTCGATCTACGTCCTTCCTCGATCGGGGACGGACGAGCGCGGTGGAATGATGGAGGGGGCGGCTCTGAAACGACTGGTCCACGGCACTGTACTTGACGCCTACGGAACAGAAGCGTTCGGTCAGGAAGCTGCGTTGACCCGTTCGCCAAGTTCCCGGGACATGCGCAAGCGCTTGGCGACCCTCAACAACACGGAAATCCGGCGGAGACTCACCCACGACGAGGAGAAGGAACGGCAGAAGCTGCGAGACGCACTGCCATCTGCGGCGACGACTCTGAGCTGACAGTGCTGAAGATTCGAGACGGGCGGCTGTCTCCGGCGGCTATGAACGCTTTGGCGGAGTATCAGCGGGATGTGGACGCGCAGAACACGTATCGCGAGCGGGTCAGCCGTGCGAAGACCAGGTTCACTCGGTACAACAGGAAGACGAACCCCACCTTCGCGGCAGTGCGCGCGAAACTTGCGGAAATGTGCGGCAGAACAAGCCGATGCATGTACTGTGAAGACTCCTTCGCCGACGAAGTGGAGCACTTCAGGCCCAAGGACCTGTATCCGGAAGTGGTGTTCGCGTGGCGGAATTACCTGTACGCCTGCGGACCGTGTAACGGGAGCAAGAGCAATCGTTTCAGCGTAGTCGCGCCTGGCACCGGCGAATTGGTGGACGTCACCAGACGGCGACGCGCTCGAGTCACGCCGCCGCGGGAGGGCGCGGCTGTGCTGATTGATCCTCGGCACGAGAATCCGTTGGACTTCATCATCCTCGACCTGCGGGACACCTTCGAATTCACCCCTCTCGCTGACTCGGGCACGGTAGAGTTCAGACGGGCAGATTACACCATCGACTTGCTACGACTGAACGACCGGGGCTTCTTGACGGAGGCGCGGAGGAACGCGAGGGGATTTTACGAGGCGCTTCTGGACAGGTACGTGACGCTGACGCGGGACGGCGCATCGCATCGGCAGGTCGCCCGTGTGAAGGGGTGCATTCAAGGCAGTCCTCATCCGACGGTCTGGGCGGAGATGAAGCGTCAGCACCGTCATCACGATCGGTTGGCCACGTTGTTCCACGCGGCTCCTGAGGCGCTCGACTTCTGAACGTTCGTCGGCGTGCGGTGATCCGCGTGACGCGTGGACCGGACGACCGCTCACCGCAGCAGCAGGAAGGTCGATAGCGGAAGACTGACGATGCGCGGGTCGTCCACCAGCCGGAGGCGTCCTGGGTGATCAGGATGTCGAAGGCGGCGTTGTTCACCGTCTTCTCGATGAATGAACGAAGGCCCGTAGTGTCGCGGTGCGGATCGATACGTCGCTGATACTTGATCTCAACCGGCACGCGCCAGACGCCGACGGTGAGGACGACGTTGGCCGGTGTTCGATCCGGAGACCGACCGGCACCGAGAACTGAGCTCCGCGATTGCTCCGGGGACTGGGGTCGATACCGAGGGGGCAGCGCGGTGGCTCCACCATTCCTGGTGGTGCGCCAGGGCTTCGCCGTCGACCGTGACGTCGCCAGGCGGAAGCTCTCATTCCCGGGTCCGCATCGGCCCGCCTCCCTCGCGCATGTCCTTGCCGTTCCCGGTGGCTCGCCCGCTTGTGCTGGCGGCCACATGGCGTCGCTGGCCGACGTCTACAGCCGGAACTGGCGTTCGTGGGTTGCGCTTACCGGAGCCCGTGAACCTTCAGTTCCAAGCCCGCGCGTTCCTGTAGGCAACTGATGATCTTGAACAGGTGGCGCGCCTGTGGATTCCCATCCGGTCCCAGCATCCGCATGAGGCTCTTCGGCGACTTCGCCGTCAGGTCCCCGAGTTCCTGAAACCCGATGGTGGCGTTGACGTAGTCGCGCAGGACTGCCTTGCCCAAGTCCACCTCGCCGGCCAGAAGACGCTCAATGCCCTCCTCGAGCAGCGCCTGCCGAAAGCCCGGCTCGCGCTCCATCCGCGCTCGAACGGTCTCCTTGACGTTTCGCGTCAATGCCATCAACTCATTCCTCCGACCGTTTCCGTCTCCGATACTCCCGCCACAGTTTTCGCGCGGTCTCGATGTCTCGTTGCTGGCGTGCCTTGGTTCCGCCACCGAGCAGGACGATCAGCGCATCGCCATCGCGACCCAGGTAGATCCGGTAGCCGGGTCCGAAGTCGATCCGGTACTCCAGGACGCCTGCTCCGACGCTTCTGGTGTTGGACAGGTTGCCCAGCTCCATGCGGGTCAGCGCGGTCGTGATCTTCGCGGCGGATCGGCCGTCCAGGCGATCGAACCATCGCGCGAACGGGCTGCTGCCCCGCGCATCGATGTACTCGCTGATCTCGAACATCGGCCCACGGTAACGGATATGTTACCTCGGTGCCTTCTTCGTCTCGTTCGGTGACCGCCCGCTTGCGCGGTTACATCCGCCTTCTTTCCTTCGGGGCGAGCGACGCGCGATGCTCGGCGCGAGCACCGGTGCCTCGTTTGGTCGCGGCCTATCCGCGCCGGTACGGGGGGAGCCGGCTCCGCAGTCGGATTCTGGACCGGACGAACGTTCACCGCAGCAGCAGGAAGGTCGACAGCGGAAGACTGACGATCCGCGGGTCGTCCACCACGCCGGAGGCGTCCTGGGTGATCAGGATGCCGAAAGCGGCGTTGTTCACGGTCTTCTCGAGGAACGAACGAAGGCCCGCGGTGTCGCGGTGCTGATCGATACGTCGCTGATACTTGATCTCGACCGGCACGCGCCGGACGCCGACGGTCAGGACGAAGTCCACCTCGCGATCGGTACCGCGCGCGGGCCAGTGCGCGATGTCGAGCCCGGCGACCAGGGATGCGGCCGAGCCGAAAACGCTCTCGGCGAGGTGTCCGGCCTGTGTCGTCAGGTCCGGGCGCTCCGCGAGGGCGTCCGGTGTGAGCGGGACCTGTTCCTGGAGCCAGCATGCGCGTAGCGCGTGGTCGGCGAGGCACAGCTTGGGACCGCCGCGGTTCTTTCGCAGACGCAGGTCCAGCGGCGGGACGAGCGTGACGAGGAGAGTGTCCGCCAACAGGTTGAGATAGCGCGTCACCCGCCGTCCGTCGACGGGCATGTTCAGCGACAGGCCGACCTGCTCGGCCAGCTCCGATACGGCGGGGGCGAGGCCCGCGTAGCGGCAGGTCAGTTGCAGGAGGGCCTCCAGCAACGCGACGTCTCGTCGGCCGCCTCCGTTGGGAACATCGTGGCGGATCACCCTGCGAATGACGGTTTCCTGCAGGAGATCGGCAAGATCCGCCCAGTCGACGTTCTTCCGCTTATGGACGATAGGGTAGCCCCCGCGCTCCGAGAAGTGCCGGAAGGCGCCCGTACGGAAGCTCGAGTGCCGCTGGCCATGCTCGCGGAGGTCGGTCCAGAACGCCTTGTCGACGATGGCGCTCAGGCCGTTGGTGGGAAGAAACGGCTTCGGGGTTTCGAGTCCGTGCAGCGGACCGATCTCCGTCAGGGAGAAAACGCCGGCTTCGATAGTGCTGATCCGTCCGGCGAGGCTGTCGCGTCCCTGCTCGATGCGCAGGGCGGAACTGCCGGTGATCATGGTGCGCACGGAAGCGTTGTCCACGAGGAACTTCAACTGCACGTGCCAGCCGCCCACGACCTGCACCTCGTCGAAGAGGAGATGCGCCCACTGACCGGCGCGGGCCAGGCGATTGAAGTGCATGCCGGCGATGTGGTGCTCGAACCAGTCCGCGATGCGCAGGATTGGGTCCACGAGCGCCTGCAGCGATCCCAACTCGTCGAACTGCACGCGGAGGATCGTGTTCGGCGGGATGCCCTCGGCCAGCAGATCCTCGATGATCTGGAGTTGCGCCGTGGTCTTGCCCACCTGACGGGGGCCGCGCACCGCGACGATGGGTGCAAGTTCCAGATTCAGCCGGCGCCGGATCTGGCCGACCAGATGGCGTCGCGGGCCGGGTTGCACCGGTGCGGGCTCGCCTGCCCACCAGGGGTTCTGGCGGCGAAGATCGGCGACGAGGGGCGGAGGCAGTTCCGGAGCGGGAAAGACCGAACCGCTCTTGGTCATACGACTTCGACGCCGGCAGCCTATCCCCGCGTCGCGTCCAGGCTCACTACCGGCTCGTCGCTGACCACCTCCGCGCTGTGAAGCGCCCCGCGCGGGACGGACAGGCAGTCGCCCGCTTCGAGGACGGCGTCGACGTCGCCCATCGTCATCCGGAACCGGCCGGAGACGACGGCGTCGATCTTGTCGATGCCATGCGTGTGCGGCGGGAAGCGTGTGCCCGGCGGATAGACGTAGCGCGACACGGCGTAGCCGCGCGCCTCCAGCTTGCGGCGGAGGGCCGGCTCGGAGAGCGGTCCCTCGGTGGCGGCGTCCCAGTGCTCGACGCTCACAGTCCCGCCTGTTCCTTCACGTAACGCGCCACCTGCTCGTGGGTCGCGAACCAGACATTGCCCTTCGCCTGGATGTGGTCTATCAGCTCCTCGAGGATCACCATGCGCGAGCGGTGGCCGATGATGTGCGGGTGCGTCGTCAAAAGGAACATCGTCCCTTCCTCGTACGCCTTGTCGAACTCGTCGATGTAGACCTGCAGCAGCTCGCGGGGCGGCGTGTAGCTGTTGCCGCGCGGGTTCATCAGCGGCGCGTCGTCGAGAATCCACTCCACCGGCAGCTCGACGATGCCGGTCGGCTCGCCGTTCTGCAGCAGCTCGTAGGGGCGGTCGTCGGCCATCAGCGAGCTGTCGTAGAGGAATCCCATCCCGCGAATGATGTCGAGCGTGTTGGGGCTGAAGTTCCAGGACGGGGCCCGGTAGCCGACCGGGCGGCTGCCGGTCACCTGCTCCAGGTAGTCGGTCGCGCGGATGACGAGGTCGCGCTCGGTCTCGGCGTCCAGCGCGCTGTTCAGCTCGTGGATCCAGCCGTGCACGGCGAACTCGTGACGCCCCGAGGCCTGGATGACGTCGATCATGTCCGGCCGCAACACCAGGCTGACCGCTGGAATGAAGAACGAGGCCGGGATCTCGTGCTGGTCCATCAGGTCGACGACCCGCTGCAAACCGACGCGCGCGCCGTATTCGCCCTGCGACATCGCGCCGATGGACGGATTGGCGTTGCGGCCGATGAGGATTGTGTCGTTGTCGACGTCGAACGAGATCATCACCGCGACGCGCGCGCCGTTCGGCCACGAGGCCGGCTGCAGGCTCCGGCCGGCGCGGACCCGGTTGGCGATGGCTCGGATCTCGTCGATGTCGAGGTAGATCCCCGGCTGATCGGTCTGGGCCCGTACGGCGTCCGTGAGGAGCGCACCGCCTGCGAGCCAGGCGACGGCAACGGCGGCGAGGACGCCGGCGACGCGAGTTGTCGTCGGGGGGATTCTCGTTCGCGCCCTGCGACGATCCGGTGCGTGTCCGGGGGCATGTCGAGCACTCATCCACTGCATGGTTGCTGTTCCTCGCTGTTGGCGGTATCGGCCGTTTGCGCCGTCAAGGTCACTGCCCGTCGTCGTCCTCGGTTTCCGCCGGTTCCGCCTCGTGCGGTTGCGCCTCGCTGATCGGCGGGTTGTCCACGTGCTCGCCGAAGAACGCGGCGTAGCGCCGCAGCCGGTCCATCTGGTGCAGCGGCTCGACGATGCCGTGCCCCTCGCGCGGGAAACGGACGAAGGTGACGTCCTTGCCGAGATCCCGCAGCGCCCGGTAGAACTCGACCGACTGTTCCGGCGGCACCCGCGTGTCGTTGCCCCCGTGCATCAGCAGCACCGGGCTCTCGACGTCGGCCACGTAGGTCATGGGGGAGTGCTCGCGATAGTTGTCGGTGGCGGTCCAGGGCGTGCCGCCGAAGAACGACGCCAGGTAGTCCTGAATGTCGTTGGTGCTGTACATGCTGTAGAGGTTCGTCAGACCCGCTCCCGGCGAGACCGCCTGGAAGCGGTCCGTCTGGGTGACGATCCAGGCCGACAGGTACCCGCCGTAGCTCCAGCCGTAGCAGATCAGGCGGTCGACGTCGGCCCAGCCCATCTCGATGGCGTGATCCACGCCGGTCATCACGTCGTCGTAGTCGGTGATGCCCCAGTTGTCGATGTTGGCGCTGACGAAGGCCTGACCGTAGTTCGTGCTGCCCCGGAAGTTGGGCTGCAGCACGACGTAGCCGTTGCCCGCGAAGAACTGGGCCGCGGTGTTGAAGGCGGCCAGCGACGCACCGGTCGGGCCGCCGTGCGGGTTGACGATGAACGGATAGGCGGCGCCCTCCTCGTAACCGACCGGCCTCGTCAGCACGCCCTCGACCTGCTCGCCGTCGCTGTTCGTCCAGCGGACCGTCTCCACCTTGCCGAGTTGAACGCCTTCATCACGCAGCCAGGCGTTCGCGTCGGTCAACCCGACCGGCTCGCCGTCGGTTGTTGCCGTGTATATCTCGCTGGGCCAGTCGGGGCTCGTGTGGACCCAGACCCACCGGGTCCCGTCCTCGGACTGGGACCAGGCACTGTTGCGCCCGCCCGGGGCCGACGCCGTGATGGTTGCGCCCGACTCGAGGCTGACCCGGAACAGGCCGGTGGAGGTGCCTTCGCCGGTGGGCCAGTACACGAACCGCCCGTTCGCGGACCAGATGGGAACCGAAAAGTCCCGGTCGACGTCCTCCAGGAGCACCCGGGGTTCGCCGCCGCCCACCGGCGCCAGGTACAGCTTGTTGTGCAGCGTGTTGCTCGACGCCGTGGCGTTCGAGGCGAACGCGATCGTGCGGCCGTCGGGAGACCACCGCGGAGAGGTGTCGCTGCCGCCGTTCTCGTGGAGGAGCCGCCGCTCGCCGCTCTCCACGTCGACCACCCACACGTCGCTCCGCCAGCGGTCGTTGGCGGTGGGATTCGGCCTCGTCTCAAAGGCGACCTGCCGGGAGTCCGGCGACCAGTCGGGGTTGGCCACCGAGAAGTCGCCCTCGGTCAGCCGTCGTGTCTCGGAAGTCCCGAGATCGTGCAACCAGAGGTGGGTCATCCGGAACAGGCCGTCGACCACCTCGGCGTCGCCCTCTTCTCTCCGGCGCTTCTCTTCTTCCTCGGGAAGCGGATCGCGCGCCGTGAACAGCAGCGTCGACCCGTCGGGAGCGAAGGAAAACGAGCGCACCGACTCGTCGTGGTCGGTCACCTGCCACGCCTCGCCGCCGTCGGCGTAGAGGAAGTGCACCTGCGTCTTCGTGTCCGCCTCCTCGCCGCGGGCGGCCAGGAAGGCGATGATCTTGCCGTCCGGCGACCAGGCCGGCGCGGTGGCGTTCTTCGGGCCGCGCGTGAGCTGCCGGTTGCCGGTCCCGTCGACACGGACGCGCCAGAGGTGGGTAACCGCCGCGAGGTCGTCCGCGTCCATGTCACGCTCTCTGAGCGTGTAGGCAACCCATTCGCCGGCGGGCGACAGCTTGGGGGAGCCGACCTGGTTGATGCGCAGGGTGTCCCGGGCAGAGAGGACGCGGGGCCCGGCTTCCTCCTGCGCCAGGGCCGGGCTCCCGCAGACGACGAGCGTCACGCCCGCGGCGACGATGACAAGGGGTATCCGTTGACTTCGCATGTCATTCCTTCCGTTGCCGCAACACCCACCAGATCGAGAACCCGGCCAGGATGAGCAGGCCCGTATACCAAGTGGTGCTGACGATCGCGATCGTCAGGTAGATCATCCAACCGAACGCATAGGCAGGCCAACTGTCCGGGAACCACACGATGGCGGTTGAGCCTGTGGCAACCGCCCCCGCGACGACGGCAAACGTCTTCACCGGTCCCCCACCGGATCGGAGACCACGGCGGGTCTCCGTCCGGCTCCCTGGGTCGTGTCATCTACATCGGGTGCTGGATCTGCAGCACCTCGTAGATCCGCACCACCGCGCGCGGGTCCGCGCTTCGCGCGCGCGCCCCGTAGGCGTCCTGGTGCGCGCTGAGGTCGATGCGCGCGGCGGCCTCGTGTGCCGGCACCCCTTCGGCGCGCAGCTTCGACGCCTGCGCCCAGAGGTCGCGCAGATAAGCCTGCAGGTCGTCGAGCTGGCTGCGGTCGCGGAGCGGTGCGCCGTGGCCCGGCACGATGATGTCGAAGTCGAGCGCCTTCAGGCCGTCGAGGCTCGCCGGCCACTCGTTTACGAACCCATCTCCCATGTACGGCAGGCCGTTGGCGCCGGGGCTGCCGACGAAGAAATCGCCCGTGAACACGATGCGATCCTCCGGCAGGAAGACCATCGTGTCGCCGCCGGTGTGGCCGCGCCCGACAAAGTGGAGCTGCACCTCGCGCCCACCCTTCACCAGGGTCATCGTGTCGTTGTAGGTGACGTTAGGGGCCTTGACCACCGTCTCCTGAATGGCGTTGTAGTGTGCCTCGCGGATGCGGAGATCCGTTTCCAGCCTGGTCCGCTCGGTCGGATCGGTCGCCGTGGCGAGTTGCGCCTTGATCTGTTCGATCTGCCCCGGGATTGCGGCAGAGAAGGACCGGTTGGTGCGCTGGTTCAGCGGGTCGGCCAGATGCTGCGAGCGCGTGTAGTCGTGTCCGATGATCTCCACGTCGTCGCCGAAGAGCTGGTTGCCGTGGGAGTGATCGAAGTGGAAGTGCGTGTTGAAGACGTACCGGATCGGCTTGTCGGTCACCTCCGACTTGATTTCCGCGATCAGCTTGCGCGCCGCCGCCGGCGTGACGGTGGTGTCGACGAGCATCGCGTGGTCGTCGTTGACGATGACCAGCGAGTTGCTCATCGTCGTCATCGCGCCGGTGCCGGTCGCGAAGAAGACGCCGTCGCCGATCTCCTCGAACCGCCAGGCCGCGGCGCCATCGGTCGGATCCGTTTCCTGGGCCGCCACCAGCAGGCCGGTGGTGAGCAATGTCGCCGCGAGAACCGCGGCCCGCGCTGCGCTGCGTCGTGTCTTGAACATGTCGTGCGTTCCTCTTTTTCGTTTCCGTCCGCTTCTCTCGTCTCTGCTCGCGTGTACTGTCCGGTTCCTGCGGCGGCGGCCGTTCCTCAGTCGGCGGTCGCCCGGCCCGCGATCTCCGGATGATGATGCTCGATATACAGGAAACCGTGGTAGACGCCGGTGCGGTGCGGGCGCCGCGCCTGGTCCCGGACGTGGATGGTCAGCGTCCGGGGCGCCTTCGCCTCGTAGCAGTTGCCCCGGCGTGCGGTCGAGAGGTGCTGGAAGAGCATGCGCTGTTCGGGGGCTCTGCGGAACCTCTCGCGATCGTCGGAACCGACGTCCGTGTAGGCGCCGCCGAACCATTGGTCGATTGGAGTCGGACGGTGGTCGACGCGGCGCAGGTAGCGCCGGTTGAGAGACATCATCTCGCGCTCCAGGGCTGCGGCTATGCGGGCGGTCTGCACGCAGGTGCCGAGCGTGCATTCGGCGTGCTCCTCCCGCGTCTCGACCAGGTGCGCCACGGGGATCGGCAACTGGTCCTGCAGTTCGCGCAACGCAGGGGTCGGTTCCCCGAAGTACGCCAGTCCCTCGGCGGCCTGGATCACGTAGCAGTCGTTGGGATGTAGCGTGGCTACCTCGACGGCGGATTGATCGACCGGCAGCACCCAGTAGTAGGTCTGCGGGGCAGGCCGTGACGGCTGCTGCCCCGTCGGGACCGAACCGGCCAGACACCCGACGACCACGGCCCCCGCCGCGAACGCCACGCGCCTCGCGCGGTCCATACACGCATTCTAGCAGTCCGCGGCAAGAGCCCCGCTGCATTCGAGCGGCGATGCATCCCGCGTGGGCTGCCCTGCCACGCAGGCCCGTCATCGCGCTGGCGGCGAGTCTGCCTGAGGCTTCCCCGTGAAACGCCGAATATACGAAAAGTCAACCGGAAGATGCTCGGAGGCATGTATCTCTGTGTTAAGATACTCAGTTGGGCAGACCGCAATCAGCGCTGCCTATGGCAATAGAGGAGGAAACGATGCCGACACGACGACAGGCGAACGGAGCGACCATCGCCCGTAATGCCCACCCGCGGCTGCGGCTCTCCGCCGCGCCGCTTCGCCAGCACCCCGACGCGCCTTTCCGGCGCGTGGCCGACGCCAGCCGGCCCCAGGACCTGCGAACGGTTTACCGGCAGTTCGTGCGACGCCTTTGGTTCACGGCGTCATAGCCGTCATGAACGGGGTAGCGCGCACGTCCTGCGCTGCCGCGTTACCTGTCCTTGCCGGAGGCGTCCGGCCGGACGTACTTGAGGAGGGCGCCTCCGAACGCCACGACGGCACCGTAGACCGTGCCGTCGGCGGCTACGGTCACGCCTTCGGGATTCGACCCGTCGATGAACCAGTCGAGCGATCCGTCCCGCAGGTTCCCGATCCGGATGCCGTAATCCCAGCCCGGGTGCTGGCCGTTGCGCGACGAGGCCGAGTCGGCGACGTAGACCGTGTCGTCGTCGGCGATGTGGAGGCCGCTCGGCCGGCTGTACTGGAAGAACTCCTCGATGAACGTGCCGTCCGGGTCGAATACCTGGAGCCGGTCGTTGCCGCGGTCGGCGACCACGACTCGGCCCCGGGAGTCGAGGTCGATGGCGTGCGGGGTGCGGAACTGGCCGGGGCCGCTGCCATGCGAGCCCCATTCGGCGAGGTAGCTCCCGTCGGGCGCGAACTTGACGACGCGCGCCGTCGTGTGGGGTCCGGCGCCGGGGAGCTGGCCGCCGTGGCCGTCGGCGACGTAGATCGTGCCGTCGTCCGCCACGACGACGTCGCACGGCTGGTCGAGGGTATCGCGCCGGGCCGCGCCGACGCCCGGCGTGCCGAGCGTGAGCAGCAGCTCGCCCGCCGGGCTGAACTTCATGGCGACGTGCCCTTTTCCCTCGCGCTGCGGATCCGCGCCGTCGGGTCCCTGCGCGTCGGTGACCCAGACGTTGCCGTCGGGGTCGATGTGCATCCCGTGGGGTTGGACCATGAGCCCGGCGCCGAAGCTGGCGACCAAGTTGCCCTCCGGATCGAACTTCAGGATCGGATCGAGGTCGAGCCCGGCGCAGGAGTTGCCGCCGCAACGCTCGGCGACCCACACGTGGCGTCCGTCCTGGTCCATGTCGACGCCGCCGGTCGAGCCCCATTCACGGCCGTCCGGCAGCTTCGCCCAGTCGTGGATCGTGGAGTAAGGATTCGGCGCGTCGTTCTGCGGGGCGATGTCCGGCTGCGCCGCCGCCGGGCCGGCCGTGCCGGCAAGCGTGGCAAGAACAAGCGGCAGCGAGGCCAGGAGCGCCGTGGCGGTGCGGGAAGTCTGCATGCCGCACCGTACCACGCGCTGCGGCTACGAAACAGCGCCGGATCGGTTTCTGCGGACGCAGATGCGTCCGAGCGCTCGTAGCGCGCGGTCCACGGATCGCCGCATGGGACCCGTGGGCGCGAGCTCCGCGGCCAGGCGGTAACTCGCGAGCGCGGCCAGCATGGCGCGGTCGAGATGTTTCGCGTGCGCTTCCGTACAGGCCGGGCGGGTTCCTCGTCACACCAGGGGCTTCAGGTCGCCCAGCATGGTAGGCACGAGCTCGGCGACGGTCGGGTGAATGTGCACCGCGCGTTGAATCACCGTGTACGGCGCCTTCGCGTACATGACGTCGAGGATGGAGTGGACGGCTTCGTCGCCGCCGACGCCGAGAATCGCGGCGCCGAGGATCCGCTTGTTCGTGGCGTCGACCAGCACCTTCATGAACCCTTGCGTTTCGCCGCGCTGGACCGCGCGGCCGACCTTCGTCATCGGCCGTTTGCCCACCAGCGCCGGACGCCCGGATGCCCGCACCTGCTGCTCCGTCATCCCGACGCGGCCGAGCGGCGGATCGATGAACAGTCCGTAGCAATCGATCCTGTCCGACACGCGGCGGCGGTCGCCGTGCAGCAGGTTCGCGGCCACGATCTCGTAGTCGTTGTAGGCGGTGTGGGTGAATGCGCCGCGGCCGTTGCACTCACCGAGCGCCCACACGCCGGGGACACTCGTCGCGAGCGTGTCGTCGACCCGTATATGGCCACGGTCGTTCATCTCGACGCCGGCGGCTTCGAGGCCGAGGTCGTCGGTGTTGGGACGGCGTCCCACGGCCACCAGGAGCATCGACCCGGCCACGCCGGGCGGGCCGTCGTCGCAGGTGACGTGGGCGACAATCCGGTCATCGAGCGTGTCGACGCTCAGGCATTCGGCGTTGAGGCGGACCTCGATACCCTCCGATTCGAGAATCTCCCCGACCGACGACGACACGTCCGGCGACTCGCGCGGAAGCAGCCGGTCGCCCCGGTGAATCAGTGTCACGCGGCTGCCGAACCGGCGGTACATCTGGGCGAACTCGATGCCGATGTAGCCGCCTCCGACGATGACGAGGTGGTCCGGCAGGAAGTCGACCGCCATCATGCTCGAGTTGGTCCGGTAGGGGACCCGGTCGAGTCCGGGGAACGGTGGAACGTGAGCGCGCGCGCCGACGTTGACGAAAATCCGGTCGGCCTCGAGGGTCTCTTCCTCGACCCGTATGGTGCGCGGCCCCTCGAAGCGAGCGTGACCCGTATACACGGTCACGTTGTCGAGGGCCCGGAGCCACTTCTCGACGCCCTCGCGCGAGCGGCGCACGATGGCGTCCTTGCGCGCCTTGACCTTCTTCATGTCGACCGACACGTTGCCGCCGATGACGACGCCGAACTCGCCGGCACGCCGCGCAATGTAGGCGGCGCGGGCGCTCGCCACCAACGCCTTCGTCGGAATGCAGCCGACGTTGACGCAGGTCCCGCCGAAGCGGTGTCGCTCTACGACCGCCACCCGCATCCCGGCGCCCGCAAGGGCCGCGGCGAGACTGGGGCCCGCCTGACCGGTTCCGATGACGATGGCGTCGTACGAGTTCATGTCTTGGCTCCCATTGGCGTGTGTCTGAGAAGCACCGTTGTGAGACGATCATTCCGAGTCGGAAGATGGCGCGCAAGTACCTGGGCGAGGAGTAGTGAGAGATGCCACTCGATGCAGACGAGCGTGAGCTTCTGGAGTCGGTCGAACGCGGAGAATGGCGGTCCACACGGGGACTCGCTGGTGACGCCGCAGACAACAGTTTGACCGGGCGAGCTCGACGCTGCGCTATGATGGCCGGCACATCGACAGACGTGGGGCAGCAAGGCGGGAAGAGGCAGAATTATGCGCGACCGAACACATAAGCGGATTGGGGCGGCGGCGACAGTCGCTCTGGTCGTCGTCCTGGCGGCAGGCGCGCCGGCGCTCGCCCAGCGCGGCGCCCCGGCCAACGGCGAGTGGCCGACCTACGGGGGCGACCTCGGCGGCACGAAGTACTCTCCGCTCGACCAGATCGACCGGAGCAACTTCGGCGACCTGGAGATCGCCTGGCGCTGGCTGTCGGCCGACGCGTTCATGAGCATCGACACGCCGGACGGGGGCGAGTGGTGGGCCGACTCGCGGCTCATTTTCGAAGAGCTCCTGCGCCGCGACCCCGACCGCTGGCGCGACGCGCAGCCGCCCTACATCACGAACCTGAAGGCCACGCCGCTGATGGTCGGCGGGCGCCTCTTCATCAACATGCCGACCTCGCAGGCCGCGTCCATCGACGCCGAGACCGGCGAGACGCTCTGGGTCTACAACCCGAAGACCTACGAGGAAGGCACCACGACGATGACCGCGCGCTGGAACCAGCGCGGGGTGGCGTACTGGTCCGACGGCCCGGCGCGGGAGGACGAGCGAATCCTGTTCGGGACCGGCAACGGCTACCTCATCTGCGTCGACGCGAAGACCGGCCGTCCCTGCGCGGACTTCGGCGACGACGGCTGGGTCGACCTGACCGAGGGCATCCCGCGCGCCGAGCGCGGCAGCCGCGACTGGCTGAACGCCTTGCTCTATTCGGTGCAGTCGCCGCCGCTGGTCGTCGGCGACACGATCGTCACGCCGTCGTCCATCTCGTCCTACAACATCACCCGGGAGGCGCCGCCGGGGTGGATGCGCGGCTTCGACGTGCGCACCGGGAGCATGAAGTGGATGTTCCACACCATCCCGCAGGGGGACGAGTTCGGCAACGACACGTGGGAAGGCGACTCGTGGCGGGTGACCGGCAAGGTCGGCGTCTGGTCGTTCATGAGCGCCGACCCGGAGCTGGGGTTGCTGTATCTGCCCACGAACACTCCGGCCCCGGACTATTACGGCGGGCACCGCCTCGGCGACAACCTGTTCGCCGAGAGCGTCGTGGCCCTGAACATCGAGACGGGGGAGCGCGAGTGGTACTTCCAGGCCGTCCACCACGGCCTCTGGGATTGGGACTTCCCGGCCGCGCCCAACCTGCTCGACGTGGTGGTCGACGGCCGGCCGGTGAAGGCGCTGGCGCAGGTAAGCAAGCAGGGCTTCCTGTACGCCTTCGATCGGGCCACCGGCGAGCCGATCTGGCCGATCGAGGAGCGCCCGGTGGCGACCGACACCAACGTCCCGGGAGAGCGGCCGTCGCCCACGCAGCCGTTCCCGACCAGGCCGGAGCCGTTCGAGTACCAGGGGGCGGTGGTCGACGATCTGGTCGACTTCACGCCGGAGATCCGTCAGATGGCGGTCGACGCGGTTCAGGGCTACCGGCTGGGCCCGATCTTCACGCCGCCGATGTGGGACGGGACCATCCAGCGGCCGAGTGCCGGCGGCGGGGCCAACTGGTCGGGGGCGGCGGTCGACCCGGAGACGGGCATTCTCTACGTGCCCTCCAACAACGCCTATTCGGTGATGCAGTACCGCGAGCCGGAGCCGGACGAAGGAGCCACGCTGGCCGTCATCGAGCGGCGCGGACCGACCCGCACGCGGCCGCAGATGCCGCAGGGGCTGCCGCTCTTCAAGCCGCCCTACTCGCGCATGACCGCCATCGACATGAACACCGGCGAGCACGTCTGGATGAAGCCGATGGGCAACGGCGACCGCATCCGCAACCACCGCCTGCTGCGCGACCTCGACCTGCCGCCGCTCGGGGGCGACAGCAGCCGGGCGGGGCCGCTGCTGACGCCGGACATCCTGATCTACGCGCTGACCGCGGGCGGGACCGACGACGGGCCGCGTCTGGTGGCGCTCGACAAGGCGACCGGCGAGGAGCTGGCGCAGATCGATCTGCCGGGCGGTGCCATCGGCACGCCGATGACCTACCTGATCAACGGTCGGCAGTACATCGCGCTGACGGTCGGCGGCGGGCGGGTGCCGGAGCTGATCGCCTTCGCGCTTCCAGAAGATGATTAGGGTCCGTAGTAGTCCCTAAACATCCAAGATATACCTTTTTCATGGGATTATTCTGCGGTATGCGTCCGGACGCATCCGAGCACGAGCCGCCAGCTCCAGCCCCTAACGTGGTATAGTCGTGGGACGTAATCGCAACCCAAATCCACATGGCAGGACGCCTCCGAGTCAAGCAGATCCCGACCCTGCGACCGGGCCGCCACGGCGACGGCGGCACCCTCTACCTCGTCGTCGAGCCCGGCGGCCACAGCCGCCACTGGGTGCAGCGGCTGACCGTCGACGGCAAGCGCCGCGACCTCGGGCTCGGCGGCTATCCGTACGTCGGGCTCGCCGAGGCGCGCGCCGCCGCCTTCTCCAACCGTCAGCTCGCGCGCCGCGGCGGCGACCCGACGGCGGCCCTTCGGCCGTCGCGAGTCCCGACCTTCCGCACGGCGTGCGAGCGGGTCGACGCGGCCGCGACCTGGAAGGGCCATGGAGCGGAGGACCGGCGGCGCGCCCTGGAGCGGTACTGCGGCTCGATCCTGGACCGGCGCCTCGACCAGGTCCGCCGCGCCGACGTGATCGCCATCCTCGCCCCGTTGATGGCGGAGAAGCGGGCCATGGGGTCGAAGCTGCACGGGTGGATCCGCGGGGCGCTGGCGTGGGGCGTGGCCCGCGAGCACATCGAGTTCAACGTGGCCGACGGCATCGGCGCGGCGCTGCCCGCGGCTCGCAAGGGGAAGAAGCACCACCCGGCGCTGCCCTACGCCGAGGTGGGCGCGGCGTTGGAAGCCATCGCGGCGTGCACGGCGACCGATGCGCCGAAGATCTGTCTCCGGTTCATCATCCTGACTGCCGTTCGCTCGGGTGAGGCGCGCGGCGCCACGTGGAGCGAGATCGACGTGCAAGCGGCGGAGTGGCGCATACCGGCCGAACGCATGAAAACCGGGCGCGAGCATCGCGTCCCGTTGTCGCCGGCGGCGATGGACACGCTGGAACGTGCCAGAAGCCTGGACAGTCCGGCCGGCTGGTGCTTCCCGGCCCCGTCGCGCGGCAGTCGTCGCCAGATGCACGCGACGACGCTGGCGCAAGTCGTGCGGCGGCTGTACGGCGACCGCTGCACGGTGCACGGCTTCCGCTCGTCGTTCCGCGACTGGGCGAGCGAGCAGACCAGCGTACCGCATGCGGTGGCCGAGGCGGCGCTGGCGCATCAGGTAGGCAACGCCGTCGAGCGGTCGTACGCCCGGTCGGACCTGTTCGACAAGCGTCGTGGCCTGATGGACCGGTGGGCGGAGTATGTGACGAAGCAAGCCGTTCTTCCCTCGCGTCGCTCGCGATGAACCCCGAGGCGGGGGCACCCCCTGCACCTCGCAGCGCCCTTGGCCGGCCGGGTCGAGGAGAGCCGTGCGGCGAGCCGCGTGGTGGTGCAACCGCGCCCGGGTTGCAGCCGACGCGCATGCGATCCGGCGCACGGGCCATCGGCGCGGCAACAGACCGCGCGCGCGGTTCGCATCACGCCTGCGGCTTGTTCTCCTCGGCCTTTTCCGCACGGCGCGAGGCCCAGTAGTTGCGCATCCGCTCGGCCACCGCCTTGCGCTGTTCCTCGGTCATCGCTCGCTTGCGCCTCCCGACCGCCTTGACCGCCTTCTTCCCGCCGCGCGCGGCGGCCGGCCGCGCGTTTCCTTCGATTGCCTCGATGGCGCGCTGTATGGCGACGAGTTGGTTCTTCAGCGACCGCTCCTCATCGCGCAACGCGTCCAGGATTTCGATCCTCGGCATCGTGACCTGCTCCCCCCGAGTGACCCGCCGCCGCATCGCGCCGGCCACTGGAAACGCTTGCCGTCCCCGGCCGGCGCACCGCCGAGATGGCCGCTGCGGCGTTCGGCGGCCGCGCTCCCCTTCCGTCCGGCCGTCCTCTGGCCAACACCATCGTAACCGGATCCCGGCGGCGGGCCCGGAGACAGCGCGCTCGATGGTGGTTCGCGCCGCCGCGCGTGTCCGCCCACGGCGGCTGCGCGCAGACGGCTGCGCGCAGAAACACCGCCGGTCAGCGTCCCTTCCCATGTCGTGCGCCAGTTGACGTCGGCGCCCTCGACCACAGCAGGCTGTCCGGCTGGACAGGACAGTCGACCTCGAGCGGGGGCGGCGCGATCTCGCGCGATTGATTTGGCGGTTGCGAGAGGCGGCGGGCGATGGCGATCTCGAAGCTGCGAGGCGTCGGTCCCGTCGTGGAAGACTCGGGCACGCCGTAACCGTTCTGCGCCGCGCTGGATGCCGGGTCCAGGTCGATCCGGTCGCCGAGGATCTGTCGGACGACCTCGATGATGCGGGGTGAGACATGAACACGGCGGGACCTCGTCGGCCGCCTCGTCGACCGCTTGCGCGCGGCCGACAACTCCTGCTTCTTCGCCTCGATCACCTGCAGGTCGCCCGGGTCGCCACCGGCAGCCTTCACCGCGCCGGCTGCCCGGACCAGACCCCGACCCAGCCTGTGACCCGCTGCCGGGGCGGCCCCGGCCGCCGCACGCACGCCGGCGCTGATGCGCTCGAAGCCGGCGTCGGTGAGCGCTTCGGCATCCTTGCGGCAGGCGCTGCGCGTCGCCCGCGGCAGGTCGCCGGTCGTGGACCTCGGGCCGTCGACGGAAATCGTTCCGCCGGGCGAACGATTCTCGCCGACGTGGGAGGTCCGTTGACCACTCTCGCGGGGCCGCAGCGCACGTCGGTGTCGACGCTGCCGCAAGCTCGCCGGCAAGGTCGCCGACTCGAACCGGGCGCGGCTGTCGCCGAGCGAACAGAGGGCGCGGGCGGCGACGTTGGAGCGGCACGCGGCGGAACTGCTCGACCTGGCGGTCGATCGGGTCGGCAAGCCGGAAGTGCTGCGGACCCTCGAACGGGTGTGGACATCGCAGCCGGGGACCGGCCGGAAGCTGCGGACGGTGCTCGGCGCTCTCTTCCGCCATGCGCGCGGCGGGGCTGATCGAGGTCGATCCGGTCGCGGCGGTGGGTGGCCGGGGCGCTCGTTCCCCAGCCGGCCGTGCGCCAGCACATGTGCAGCGTGCCGTCGGTCCACTCCGTTCCCGCAGCTTCCTTCCTGTTCTTCATGACTGCCGGTTTCGCTGGCGCAGGACGATGAACCCCACGATCACGCGGTGGCCTTCCTCGTCGCGCACGAATCCGATCCGGATGGTGTGCTGCGGGTCGCGACTGGTTCCCTTCCCGATGTGGGCGCCCAGATACCAGGTCTTTCCGTCGGCCAGCGTCTCGTACCATTCGCGGTACTTCGCGATCGACTCCTCGCGCTGGCTCGTCTTGTACGTCCACCCGGAGCAGGCTTCGCCTATGCGGCTGTCGTTTCCGTCGCAGTGCGCGGTGGCGAGCCAGGCCAGCGCGTCGTACACCTCGGCAGGGTTCGCGAACGGCGTGTTCTCGTTCGAGCGCGAGTTGAGCTTGATCAGCAACCGGTCGCCGAAGGCCTCGCGCGCCAGCGCCACCGCCTCGCCGACGCTGTCGATGGTGACGGGCGTGTCGTCGGGCCGGCGCCCCTTCCTGCTCTCGACATAGGCCTGCCGCCACTGCTCTTCGGTCCTGCGGCTGCGGACGATCAGGTCGTTCAGCTTCCTGGTCTCGTCGTCCCGCCGCCCGCTCTCGGCGCGCAGCTCCTCGTTGCTGCTGCACAGCCGGCCGTTCTCCTCGCGCAGCGTGCTCAGTTCGGCCTGCAGCCGATCGCGTTCGGCCGTCAGCGCCTCGATGGCCGCAGGGTCTGCGTCGGCCTGCTTCCGGGCCGGGGGTTCTTCCTCCTCGACAGCGAACTCGGCTCCGTGGGCTGCTGTCGCAGCGTCCTGCGCCTGTCTGGCGTGCGCCAGTCGCTCCTGCCACTCGGCCGTCAGCTTCAGGATCCCGTCCTCTGCCGCCCGGCGCGCTTCGGACCGTTCGAGCTCTTCCTGGCGGGAGGCCGCCTGCGGGCGCAACGGCCGATAAGCCTCCAACTGGACGCGCAGCGCGGTCAGGAACTCGAGCGTTCCGATCAGCAGCTCCGGTCCGCCGGGCGGGGCCTGCAACGTCAGCGGGCCGATCCCCAGGTAGTCCAGGTCGTCGTGGAACTCGTTGTCGATCCCGTTCCACTGCTCGGCGATCTTGTGCACGACACCTTCGATGACCTCGCGTTGCTTCTCTCGCAGGATGAAGCGGATCCTGTACCTTTCCCAATGACTTCGCGCGGATGGTCTCGCGGAGTCGGGCAGACCGCCGGGAGCACCAAGCGGATCCAGTGCATCAAGCACCTCAAGTGGACTTGTGCCCCGGCGGTCCAGTCACCGATGGATGCCCCGTGGGGAGTTTGCGCCGCTGAGCGCCAGTACAGGGACCGGCAGGCATCGGCGGCGCGCCCGTTCGATTCGGCAGAACGGAGGGTTGAACTTGAAGCTGACTTGGTTCGCGGGTATCGACTGGGGGTCGCAGAAGCATCAGGCGTGCGTGCTCGACGCTACCGGGAAGGTGGTCCGGGAGCGGGTGTTCGAGCACGGCGGTGAAGGGTTGCTGCAAATGGCGGACTGGCTGCTCTCGTTCGCAAAGGGCGACGCGAGCGAAGTCGGCGTGGCGGTCGAGACGCCACGCGGGCCGGTGGTCGAGAGCCTGATGGAGCGCGGCTTCGCCGTCCACTCGATCAACCCGAAACAGCTCGACCGCTTCCGCGACCGGCTGTCGCCGGCAGGGGCGAAGGACGACCGGCGGGACGCGCGGGTGCTGGCCTCGGCGTTGCGTACCGACCCGCACTGTCTTCGGCGGCTGGAGCCGACCGACCCGGCGATCGTTGAGTTGCGGGAGTGGTCGCGCCTTGACGAGGAGCTGACTCGGGAACGGGTTCGTCTGGCCAACCGCATGCGGGATCAGCTCTGGCGCTACTACCCACAGTTCCTCGACGCAGTTGACGACGACGTCGCTGCGCCGTGGGCACTCGACCTGTGGCGGAGCCTGCCAACGCCGCGTGCCGGCCAACGCGTGCGCGAGGTGACGCTCACCAGAGTGTTGAAACAACACCGCATTCGCCGGATCGACGCCGCGACATTGCGCGCCAAGCTGCGCACACCGGCCGTCAAGCTGACGCCGGGCGCGGCCGAAGCCGCTACTACGCATGTGCGGCTCGTCGCTGAACGCCTCGCCCTGGTCAACCGCCAGCTCGATCAAGCTCGGCGCGAACTCGACGGGTTGGTACATCGGCTCGCCGAGGCTGCTCCGGTGGACGACCCGAACGCTCCGGCGGAGGACGAACCCTCGTCGAAAGCGCTGCCGGATGCGGCAATCCTGCTGTCGCTGCCCGGCATCGGCGCCAAGGTGTTCGCCGCGCTGCTTGCCGAAGGCAGCGACGCGGTGGAGCGGCGGGACTACCACGCGTTGCGCTGTTTGTGCGGGGTGGCTCCAGTCACCCGGCGTTCGGGCAAGAGCATGATCGTGACGCGGCGAGTGACGGCCCATGGCCGGCTGCGCGACGCCGCCTACCACTGGGCCCGCGTCGCTGCCCAACGCGACCCGGTCAGCCATGACAAGTACCGGTCGCTGCGCGCCCGCGGCCTCGGGCACGCCCGCGCCCTGCGCTCGGTGGCCGACCGACTGCTGAACGTCGCCTGCGCGATGCTGCGCGACGGTGTCTGCTACGACCCGCAGCGCGCCGGGATTGGCGCTGTCTGAGCGGATCGTCGATCATGTAGCTCGTGGCGTCCGGACCAGGCGCGCATTCTGTTCGTGGAAGGAGGGCCAGCCTTCTGGCTGGCCCGCAAGAACTTCCCGCACGGTCAGCCGCGGCGGTCACCCGGAGGGCCGTAGCGAAGCGAAGGAGCCGGGAAGCGGCTTGACGGCCGCGGCTGACCGTGCGCGAGGTAAACGCGTTCCGAGCGCAGCGAGGGCATTCAGTTGCCCTCCGGCCGACCTACATCTGTGCCGAGAGGGCGGCGAATCGCGTCCTGGGGCTCGATGGAAGGCGCCACCGAAACGAACTCGAGAATCGGGTTGCAAAACGGTGGGGAGTCCACTTGTCCAGGTTGGCCGCGTCAGCAGCCCATTCGGGCGCTGACACGGGCAGTTCCCACAGCGCGTCGATCCAGGTCTTGAAAAGCTCGGATTCGACCGGCGGGGGACCGGGAAACCGGCCGGACAAAAGGCTCAGCATCAGCGCGGCATCGTCGCGGTGCACAGGGGCCCCGTCGCCGTCCCGCAGCATCCGGTTGCGTTCGAGCAACCACTCGTCGGTGTCCCAGCAACTGGTGAACCGCACCGGCGGCGCGTCGACGACCTCGATGCCTCGTCCCCGCAGGTGCGCGGCGGCCCTCTCCCGCAGGGCCGAATGGGTCTGCATCCAGGTGGCGAGGATGGCCGCGGCGAGCCGGTGGTCGCCTTCGGCGATCGCCTCGAGGATCGTCTCGACCAGTCGGTCGTGTGGCGCGCGGTTGGCGTCGCGGAACCCCTTGATGCGCAGCTTGCGGATGCGGGCGGACAGTCGCTGCGGGTCTCGTCGCTCACGCCGTTTCGGCTGGCGAGCGCATCGATTATCACTGTCAGGTCGTGCCCCTCGGGCAGCAGGGTGAAGATCTCGTTCGCCGCTCGCACTTCCCCTTCGCGCGGGCCGGTCTGCACAAATGGCGCCTCCTGTTCCACGGCCGCGGAGCCTGGTTGCGGCCGATGCCGCCGCGCGCCGCGCCGCAGCCGCCTGGCGCGAGTCGCGGTCTCCTTCGCAAGCCGCCGGGCTGACGGCCGCAGCCGACGGTCCCTGTTCGGGTCATTGGCCGTTGACGTTATCCGATCCGGAGTCCTGTGGTCTCGACTCGAGTCCCGGCTGCCGGCTCTCCATGCCTGCAGGCGTGGACCCCGCGCATGGCGGGCTCGGCGATGCGCCGGCGGCGGCGCCGAGGAGTCGCTGCTGCCTGCGGGGCTGCGCGTTGTCCGAATCCGCTTCACCCACGCCGTCCAGGTCGTGCCGTATAGTTGCTCGTCCGCACGCCGAGGGCGGCGTTCGGCGTCGATCCGGGCGCATCCCCCAAGACACCAACGAGGCTGTGAGGAAGTCTTGCGACACCGACGCCGGCGCTCCCGTCCGGCACATCGAGGCGGATGTTCGAGAGACGTGCGCTACCTGTGGTGGCGCCGGCGTGGTCTGTGAATCCGGCAGCCGGTGAGGCCCCCTGACCAGTCCGCCAGCGTCGCCACGTGCGTTCGGCGCCGGGTGCGAGCCGTACCGCGACTGCATGGCGCGGTGGCGCGATCCTCGCAACGGCGCCCCGCGTGGCGATTGTGTGCATCAACGGCGCAGGGACCGCGACAACGACGGCCGGGCCTGCAGGGGAGGTAAATGATCACCCTGGAGACAACGCCGCCGTGAGGAGAGCTCGGATTCTGCGGGCCGGTCGGCGCGGACCAGGGCGGCCTGGTGACTCGGGGACACGAGGGGAGAGGAGGCAGCGGATGGCTGAGTCGCGCAGAATGAACAAGAGCGAGTTGCACGCGCATTTCGCCGAGCGCTTCGGCATCAAGCGTGCGGAGGTCGGCGCGTTCTTCGACGAGTTGCAGCGGTTGACCGGGCAGGAGTTGTTGCGGTGCCACGAGTTCGTGCTGCCGGGGGTCGCTAAGCTGGTGGTGCAGCAGCGTGAGAAGCGTACAGGCCGCAACCCGGCAACGGGGGCCAGTGTCGAGATCCCGGCCAGGCAGGTGATCAAGGCGCGCATCGCGAAGCAGCTCAAGGACGTGGTCGAAGCATAGGCGCGGTGGAAGTCGGGCGAGCGCATCCTGCCGCACCACTTCGGCAGCCGACGCGACTACCGCGGCGCCGAACACCGTGTGCCTTGGCCATGCAGGCGCTCGACAGCGGGCCCAGCCCCGCTGGGGCGGCTACCGCCAAGGTCCAGGAAGCCGGTAGGCACGTCCGGAAGGGCGACAAGGGCACTCCCATCCTGTACCGCTGGTTCCTGCGGCCGTGGCGTTGCTCGGCTCGGTGCGGCCGCTGCGCCGGCACGACGGTGACGACGCGTTGGTTTTCCCGAGTCCGCAGGCGGGGGCCGGCTCGTTGTCGGCGGCGCCCGTGGCTGGCGTGATGCGGTCGGCCGGTCTCGCCGGCGCGGGGTCGCCTCATAGCTGGCGCTCGACGTTCCGCACGTGGGCATCGGAGCGCGCGGACGCCGATTACGCGGTGATGGAAACGAGTCGCATGCGGTCGGCTCGGCTGTCGAGCGGAGCTATTCGCGGTCGACGTTTCCGGACAAGCGCCGGGCACTGCTCGACGCCTGGTCGGCGTTCCTTGCCGGCGACGTCGTGGTCATCGCCGAGGGCGGCCTCGGCCTGCGTCCGACCGCACCGCGGTGAGTGCCCGGCGCAGGTTCCCGAAGCGAGTGCTGCAACCTGCGCTGGCGTTTGCTCCGGCCCGCACCTCGGAGCGAGCGTAGGAAACGCCTGGAGCCACGCCGCGGTTCACGGTCTCTTCGTGGTTGCGTCACCCCCGACGCGGGGACGCGACTTCAGGTAGCCGAGGATCTCGTCCTCGAACCAGCCGACCGCCTTGGGTCCGATCCGGACCGAGGGGGGGAAGAGTCCCCGTTTGCGCAGCGCGTAGATCGACGAACGCGACAGCCCGGTCGCCTCCTTGACGTCCTTCAACCGAAGAATCCGCCTGCTCATCCCGTACCTCTTTCTGATGGCCCCGGCCAAGTCCGGCGGCGGTGTGAAGTATTCGGAACGGCGGTCACCGGCGGCCGCGCTCCACGGCCCTGCTTCCGGTTGGAGGTCCCTGCACTGGAAGGGAGGAACTCGTCGCAGGGCGCGATAGCGCCGGGGCCGCCGGCCGCGTCCGTGCAGCGGCGGGAGACGGTGGCGGGCGAGCGTCCGAGGCTGCAGCGCGCAGTTCGCCATCGACGTGCGGCTGCTGCCGCCACCGGCGATGCCTCGGGATAGCGCGCCGGGGGCTTCGTCGTCGACGACGAGACTTCCAGCGACACGCTCGCCGGCTCGCACACCGAGTGCTGACCGGACCGATCCGGCACTTGCTGACCCGCGGGTCGGTAATTCACAAGGGGCCGCGGAACGCTCGCCAACGACAGCCAGGCCAGCACTTACTGACCCGCGGGTCAGTAATTCGCAAGGGGGAAGGTCAATCCAGTGACACAACGCGCCGGACCGACCCGGGCAGCGGCCGGAACCGGGGCGCATCCTCCCACTCGAGCTCCCGGATTCCCGTCCCGGCGTACAACCACATGCACGGCAGCATCGTGCGAAGAGTCGGCGTGGCAGACGAGGCGCAAGGGCCCTGACTGCTGCGGCGACCCCGCCCAGGCCATTCGCGTTTGCCGCCAGCAGACGAGGCGGCCGGCCCGACCCCAGTCGCTCGGCCTCACGCCGAGTGTGTTCCCCGACGGGCTGATCGCATCGGCGACCAAACACTTACTGACCCGCGGGTCAGTAATTCAGCAACCCGCCGGAGACGTCCGGCCGGGCGAGAGCCGCAGGCGCCGAGGGCTGCGACGAGTGACCGCTACAGGGTGGTCGGGCCGGTCGAGATGGCCCCGGCATCGTCGAACAACCGGCCCCGGCCAGCGGGCGGCGCCGGGCGGACCGATGGCGCCGGTCCCGAATACTCGACCCCAGGTCCGTAATTCGGAAACCGCACACAGGGAGGTAGCCATCATGTCGACCGACACGCCGGCAACGCGCAGGGGGCGGCCCAAGACCGAGCGCATGCTCCAGATCGCACGGCAGATTCTCGCCGTCCTCGCCCAGGACCATCCGCAGAGCGTGCGGCACGTGTTCTATCGCCTGCTCGACCCCACGATGCCGATGCCGCTGCCGAAGACCGAAGCCGGGTACAAAGTGCGTCCAGCGCGCGCTCGTCGACCTGCGCCGTTCCGGCCAGGCGCCGTACTCCTGGATCAGCGACGCCACGCGGTGGGGCTATTACGTCAGCGCCTACCAGCATGCCGCCGACGCGCTGCAGGCCGCCGCCTACGCCTACCGCGTCGACCTGTGGTCGCAGGCCGACACCTACGTCGAGGTGTGGACCGAGAGCCGCAGCATGGTCGGCGTCATCCGCAACGTGATCGACGAGTTGGCCGTGCCGCTCTACGCCGCCGGCGGCTTCTCGTCGCTGACGCTGGCCAACAACGCCGCCGAGCACATCGGCAGACTCGCCAACGGCCGGCCGGTGCGGATCCTCTACATCGGCGACTGGGACCCGGCCGGGGTCCTGATCGACCAGAAAGTCCTTGATGAGTTGCGGGGACACCTGCCCGACTTCGACATCGCGGAACGCCGCCTGGCGGTCACCGCCGAACAGGCCGCCGAGTTGCCGTCGAAGCCGCGCAAGCGCGGCGAGAAGCGGCGGCCCGACATCCTCCGCACGGTCGAAGCCGAGGCGATGCCGGCCGACGCGCTGCGGGCGCTGCTGCGCCGCACGGCCGAAGAATATCTGCCGCCCCGCGCGCTCGAGATCACCAGGACGGTCGAAGCGCAGGAGCAGCAGTCGATCCTGCAGATGGCCGAGGCGGTCCGGCGATTGGGCGTGCAGGGCGCCGTCGAAGCGCTGGCCGGCTGATACCCCGGCTCCTGGCGTCGGCGGCGGCTGCGGGCGCCGCCGGCGCACGACCGCAAGGTCGATGTCGACCCGCGGTGGGCGTGACGGCGCCACCGAGCAGAAGGGACGGTCCGCCCGCACCGAGCAGGAACACGGGCCCACCGCGCAATGCGCTGCCCGACATGATCCTGACGACGAGCCGCATCCAGAGCTGGGCAAGCCTTGGCTGGGGAATGCGCATCCTGCAGTCTGGACGCCCGTTGCCGTGAGTCCACGTGGTATCGGCTGCTGCTGATGAGGTGTCGTCCTGCCACGCGGGTCACCGCCCGCGCGCCGCGACGCTGGCGACCGGGTCGGCGGCTCCGGCCCGCCGCCGCCGTGTGTGTTGTCGGCGGCGAGCTGACCGCCGTCGAAGCCGGATCGCCTGCTCCCAGCCGATCAGCCTCGACCAGCAGACGCGCCCTTCGGGTCCGGATGGTGGCACCCAAGCCGTGGCGTTACGCTGAGCACGCTCGGCGTCACCCCGGCCGCCGCCCAGGCGTCCGCCTCGCCGCCAGCGGCGCCTTCGTCATCGGCTCGTTCAACAACAGGACGGTGAACCACCTGTTCGCCGGCGCCGGGCCGGGCGTCCGCTACGACACGGGCACGTTGCAGATCTACGCGCACGCGCGGTTCGGACCGCCGGACGGGCAACGCGAGAGGATTCGACGGCCGCTTCGGCGGCGGCGTCGACTACCCGCTCAGCGAAGGCCACAGCTTCCGGGCGGGCATCGACTACGGAGGCAACGTCCACGTGACGGTCGGCATGTCTTTCAGGTTCCAGCCACAGAGCGCCCCGCACCGGGCGCTCGCGACCGGCGGGGCGGCCGACGGCGCCGCCCCGCCGGGACGCACACACACACGGCCACCCCGACCGCCCCTGGGGGCGAAAGTCCTGCAAACCCCCGCGGAAGCGCATGTCACCTGGAGGGGACGGCTTTCGCCTGTTTATTCGCCTTTCGGCACTTTGCTAAAATCTTACTCAGAATTACCTCTGCAGACACAAGACTTCAGACAGTAAAAAGGTGCTCCGGTCAATGTTTCCAGTGTGTCAATATATTGACGGGTCGGAGGTCACGCCGGTTATAGTGCATGACTACTTGGTTTTTTCCTACTACATACGCCTTTTCTTCGCGTCTCCGAACACTGACGCAAAAAGGGCGAAAGTCCGTCGACGCGAAACCCGCGCGACACGGCTGACGGCGCAGTCGGAACGCCACGAACAGGCTCCGAGAAGAGCCGCATGCGATCACCGGCGGCGCCGCCGGCCCCCTGCGGCCCGCCCCACCTCGAACACCACGCCGCCGCACGCCGGCCACGCCGCGCACAGATGGACGTAGCCGCCGGAAACCTTCCAGCGCTGCTGCGCACCCTCGCACGACCCGCAACGCGACTGCAGCCGCTGGTCGGCGGCGGCCTGCTCGGACGCCGCCTTCTCGGACGACTCCTTCTCGGACGACTCCTTCTTCGCGGCCGGCCGCTTCGCCTTCTTCGGCGACCAGGCCAGCTCCTCCGGGTCCGGGCACGTGCGGCACGCCAGCACCAGCTGGTCGCGCTCGAGCAGTACCGCCGTCGGTCCCCCGCACCGCGGACAGGGATGATCGACCACCGCCGGCTTCGGCGGCACGAACGACGAATCCGCCTCGGCGCCGGACGGCTCCTCGCCCAGCTTCCCGTAGAAACCGTCGAGCAGCTGTTGGCGCTCTTGTAAAATCGAATGAATCTGCCCTCGGGTCGACCCCAAGATGTTGTGGCCTCCGGTGGCATCGTCAGACCACCAGGGTGCACGGGTGCTCGCTGTCGTCAAGGCTCCGCGCTACGCTCGGCCCCCGCTTCGCGGGGCTGACGGCCTTGACGACGGCTCCGCGCACGCCTATCCAGACTGGCTCCCGCCGCCCAACGGCGGCCACTGCGCTCGTCCAGCACGCACTCCTGCGGGCCCGCCGCCGCACGGCTCCGGCCGCCCGTCCGGCGTCCCACCTCGAACGGGACGCCGACGCACGCCGGCCACGCGTCGGCGGAGCAGAAAGCCGCCCGCGAGATTCATGGTGTTCCCTGCACGAGCACGGCGCAAGCACCGCGCGCGGTGCGAATCCTCAAGACCTGCGGCAACGACGCGGTCGTCGAGGTCATGAGCGAGAACCCCTACCGGCTCGCGCGGGACATCCGCGGGATCGGGTCAAGGTCGCCGACACGATCGCGATGAGGCTGGGCATCGACAAGACGGCGCCCACCCGGGGTACGTGCCGGCATCGGCCACGCGCGCTCGACGAGGCGACGAAGAAGGGACACTGCGGACTGCGCGTCGACGAGCTCTGCCCGCTGGCGGCCGCGCTGCTCGAAGTCGACGAAGACCTGGTCCGCACCGCGCTCGACCTCGATCGGGTTGTTTGCGGGAGGAGGGGGAATCCCACCTCAAGGTTGAGGACGTGCTCCACCGAGACGCTGCACCGACGCGCCGGTCGACGCCGAACGCCAGATCGAAGCCCCGCATCCGCCGAGCGGGGTTGTGCCCGGGCTCCGGCGTGAACTGGAGCACCTTCTCAACGACACGGTCGACGCCGGCGTGACGCAGTTCGTCCGGCCCCGGCAGTTCGAGCCGGGGCAGCAATGCCGCTGACGCAACCGGCTGCTGGATCGCCTCCGAGAGGAGCGACCTCCGGGTCCGCCACCAAGTGAAGCGACCCGTTCGCCGACGCCGAGTCGAACACCTCGCGCTCCGAGAAGCTGCGCCCGCACGACGGCCACCGAGCGGAACGACTCCAGGATCCGGCTCCGAGAATGGAACGGCCCCGGTTTCCCGGTTCGCGGTAGGGACGCCGGTTACCCGGCGCCCCCCGCACAGATCCGGACGTGCCCGTTTAAGGCATCCGGCTCTTCCCTTGGGTTGCCCTGGCGAGCACTGACGGCAACTCGTTGGTTCGACCATGCGTAGCTGAACCCCAGGAACTCCGCCTTATCGGCGTCAGGATTGTCTCCGCCACGACCTTTGGCCGCGACGCCGAGCGGTCGTGTGCCGCCATCGGGCGATGGCGGCGCTCGGTACGCTCCCGAGTGAGGAGCGCCGTCAGACGTTCCCGTGGTCCCCGGCGTACGAAGTGCCGTATCCGGTCGGCCGCCTGTGACGCGCTTTCCCGGCACTGCGTCCGGCGCGCGCTTTGACCGCCCGGATTCCCCTTGGGCTCGGTCCTTGGCTCCATCGGCTCCGCAGGGACACGAGTCCCCTTGTTCGTCGACTTCACAGCTACTTCGACCGAGTCAGACTTCTCCATGCCGTGCATCCTCGGTTACGGAGTCTCTCCTTTCCTCAGCGATCCCGCCCACGACAACGGGATGGCATGGAGACCTCCCAGGTCCCGGTGCCGTGCGTACGTGCGTGCCTGGGTTCTTCGACACCGCGGGATTCCGGCCCCCCTCGCCATATCGGTGGGACGGATGCTGCCTTCGGCCCTCGGTGACGACCTCGGCATCCCGGATGACTGTTCCTTTCGATGCTCAATAGCCCTGCCCGCACGCGCCCCTGTCAACGCTTGACCCCGGCCCTCGCGGGGCCGTGGCCCATGACTCGGGGTGGAAGTGGTGGCTCACCTTCTCCTTCCTGCCGGACTCTCACCGGCTGCACTGGCACCAGTTAGCCTGGCGCACCACCGAGTCGAACACCACACGTCCCCGAGAAGCCCGCCCTCACCGGTCGCACCGAGCAGCTCCGGCAACCGAGTCGAATACATCGAGGCTCAGAGAAGCTCGCCCTCACGAACGCCGCCGAGCGAAGCGACCCCAGATCCAGCACCGAGTGAGGCGACCCCCGATCCCGAACACCTCGACGCGCCGAGAAGCGCACCTTCCTGAACGCCGCCGAGCGGTGCGACCCCGGATCCAGCACTACGCCAACGCCCCTACGGGCCGGCGCGCCTCCCCGAGTCGGCGCGCAAGCACCCACGGACCCGGAGAGGGAACCCACAACGAACGACAATTACTCCAGCGAACGCGGGCGGACGGGCGGAACACGGGCGGGCAAGGCAACGCCTGTGCGTCCCTGCTCCCCGGCTTCCACGCCACCGGTCTCCGACCCCGCATCCGCGACGCTCCGGGCCTGACGGCCCGCACCTGCAACCCGGCCCGTTCGGGCCATTCCCGCACCGGAGGACGACCATGCCCATCAAGGACTTGCTGCGCCCCGACCAGCTCGCCGCGCTGCGCCGCCTGCGCAAGCGCATCGCCAACCGCACGCACATGCGCCAGCGCCGTGCGGACCCGACCTACTACAAGGCGTTGTGCGTGGGCGTGGATCTGCCGCTGGAAGCGGGCACCTGCGGACGCCACGTGAACCGCTCGAGCGGCGAGAGGTGTTACCGCTGCTGGCAGCGCAGGCGCTGGTTGCTCAACCACGCCATGTCGCCGTACGAGATCGCCGTCGCGGGCACGCTCGCCGACGAGATCGAGCACGACGTCGCCGACCGCGAGCGCGAAGACGACCCGCACACCGACGCCATCGTTCCCCTGCTCGACGCCGTCGACGACATGCTCGCACCCGCCGACCTGTACCGTTCTCGATGACCTTTGCGCCGATGATCGCGTGGAGGTCGGGCAGGCCGCCGCGAGCTACCGACCGCGACGCCGCCGAGCGATCCGAAGCCGCGGCCGACCTGGCCGACGGCCGCGGGCGCGACGCCGACCGCCTCATCCGCTGGATGGTCTGCATCGCGACCTCCGTGGCCGTGGCACTCGCCGTGCAGATGGTCGAAAAACGACAACTGTCGCATTTCAGGGTATCGGTCGCAGAGCGCCATGGTCCTTTGCGCCATCCGGATCCGAATTCGGATCCTCTCAAGCCATGGAATCCACTGCCCGTGCCGCACTTGCTTTTCTGCCTGAATGGCGCTGGAAGGCGCCGTCGCCGGACCGCAGGCATCAGGGATGAGGTCCCTGACGACCGCTGCCGACCCGGGCCACGGCGACGCCTGGCTTCGGCGAACCCAGGATCCGCAACGGCTACACGCACCGAGAAGTACCGGCCCCAGTACCCGCCGAGCGTACCGGCCCCAGAAGTGCGCCGGACACGCGCCCGAAAAAATCACGCAACGAGGGAACCAAACAGCCCGATCCGACGTCCAATCAGCCGTCCGGCGTCTGAGAAGTATATTTCTCGACGCCGGGACCCAATCCCACTCACCGATTTCCACCCCGCACCCGCAGCCCAGCGCACCGAGCTCCTCCGCCGTCGAGCCGGCAACGCCGGAGAACGTCGACGCCGGACAGGTCACCAGCGCATGGACCGCACCGAGCAGCGGACTGCCGTTGCGCCGCTACGAAGGTCGGGTACCGGGCAGCGGCGGGCGACAACGAGTTCTGCTACCTGCAGCCGTCACGCGACCCGCGAATCGACAGGCCCACACGGATTCAGACGGATTCGTCCCGGCACGCTACAACACCACCGAGCAGGTCACCCGCGAAAGGCACGCCGACAGCGCTCGGGTGCCGAGCAAGCGAAACCGCTCTACCCTGCAGGTTACCGCTGAGTAGCGACAGCCAGGGCCCGCGCCCAACCATCCGCCATCCAGGAAACCACAGCTGTCAGACGACATGGAAAACTGACCCCCCAGCGACAGTGAAAACTGACCCCCTTGTCCAAGGAGGAGTCAGCAGATGAAGGGATGCGAGGATGTCGGCCCGTGGACGAGGAGGCCACGGGCACAGACCATGATGAAATCGGACGAGGTGGAGGCGATGCTGCATCTGCACGCCCTCGGGTGGGGATTGAAGCGCATCGCGAGGGAGTTCGGGTGCAGCAAGAACACGGTGCGACGCTACGTGGAGGCCGACGGCTGGATGACGTACAGCCGACGGGCCGGTGGCGGCAAGCTCGGGGATCAGGAGGAATGGCTGAAGGAGCGCTTCTTCCGACACCGGGGCAACGCGGAGGTGGTGCGGCAGGACCTGCTGCGGGAGCAGTCGATCGACGTAAGCCTGCGCACGGTCGAGCGTGCGGTGGCGCCGTGGCGTCGGCTGCTGACGGCCGAGGCGAAGGCGACGGTGCGGTTCGAAACGCCGCCGGGACGCCAGCTGCAGATCGATTTCGGTCAGTTGCGGGTGCCGATTGCTGACGAGCGGGTGCGCGTCTTCCTGTTCGTGGCGACGTTGGGCTATTCGCGCCGCTGCTATGTCGCGGCGTTCAGGCACGAGCGTCAGTCGGCGTGGTTTCGCGGCCTGGAGGGTACCTTCCGTCACTTCGGCGGCGTGACCAAGGAGGTGCTGATCGACAACCCGCGGCCGCTGGTGCTCGATCATGACGCGAAGACGCACACGGTCGAGTTCAACGACCGGTTCCTGGCATTCGCCGCCTACTGGGGGTTCCGTCCGCGGGCGTGTGCCCCGTACCGGGCGCGGACGAAGGGGAAGGACGAGCGCGGTGTCGGCTACGTCTGTCAACGAGCCTCGAGAAGTGATCAGTATGACCAGCTGGTCATACCCCTCAGTATGACCAGCGTCGCGTTATGACAAGTGACCGTCAGGCGAGCACCGTTGCCCCCAGCGTGGCGGGCATTGGAGCCACCGCGAGCTTGACATAGTACGCATGGTCTCTGCGGGTTCCCAGTGTCAGGGGACCCAGGAGGAGACCATGCTTGAAACCCTCTCCGTTCGCCCACGCATTTGCGACCAGATCCGGTCTGGGCCGTTGGGTCGCTTGGTCGACGACTTCGTCGACGTACTCATGACGCGCGGGTACGCGACGAGCACCGTGCGGCGGTACGTGCGAGCCGCCGCGATATTCAGTTCCTGGCTGGACCAGCAGCGCGTTGCGGCACCGGATGTTGACGAGACGCTGGTCACCCGGTTCGTGACCGGGCTGTCACGACGACCGTCTTCGACCCGCCCGAGCGGCCGGCTCCCGGATGTGGCGTACGGCGTCCGTCTGCTGGCCGCGCATCTGTGGAATCGAGGGGTAGCGGCACGCCTTGTCCCGGTCGTCACGCCATGCGAGTCCGAGCAGTGGCTGCAACGCTTCGACGATCACCTCGTGCAGGCGCATGGCTTGGTCGTCGGAACCCGGCGGATGTACGGGCGCTACGCCGCATCCTTTCTCGCCGAGTGTGCGGGGACGCCGACCCCCGACTGGTCGCGCCTCACCGTACCGACGATCGCCGCGTTCGTGCAGGCCCGGGCCAGCGGGCTTTGTCAGTCGTCCTGCCGCAACCCGGCTACGGCCACCCGTGCGTTTCTCCGCTTCCTGGCCACCCACGGTGTGGTTCCCGCCAGCATCGAGGGCGCCGTGCCGACTATCCGCGAATGGAAGCACGCCAGGCTGCCCCGAGCCCTCGCCGATGACGAGGTGCAGCGAGTACTGGACGAAATCGACGAGACGCGCCCCAACGGCCGTCGTGACCGCGCCATCCTGCTGCTGCTGAGCCGGCTCGGCCTCCGGGCGGCAGAGGCCGCAACCCTCACGGTGAAGGACGTCGACTGGCACAACGGGGTTGTCCGTGTGGCCGGCAAAGGAGGAAAGGAGCGACGACTCCCGTTGCCGGCCGATGTCGGGGCGGCTCTGGTCGCCACGTTGCGCTCCCGGCCCCTGGCGAGTCCACCGGACGTGATCTTCGTCACCGCGCAGCCGCCGTATCGGCCGCTCGGCGGTTCGACCGTGTCGGACATCGCCAAGCGAGCGCTGCGTCGCGCCGGCGTCACCGTCCCGCGGCCCGGCGCCCACGTTTTCCGACACACCGCTGCTTCCCGGATGGTCCGCCGCGACGTGCCGATGAAAGCCGTCGCGGATCTGCTTGGCCATGCCCGCCTGGAGACCACCACCATCTACGCCAAGCTGGACCGCGAAACCCTGGCGACGATCGCCCTGCCGTGGCCCGGAGGCGCACGATGACCGGCAAGGTTTGGCGCCAGTACTTGCAGACCTACGTCGCGTTGCGCCGCGCCACCGGCTTCAGCATGCAACGGGAAGAACGCCTCCTGCACGACTTCGTCGAGCATCTCGAACGGCGCGACCAAAACGCTTCGATTGCACAGGTCGCCGTCGAGTGGGCCTCGGCGAGCACCGACAGCCAGCACGCGGGGCGGTTGAGCATCGTGCGCGGGTTTCTCACGATGGTCCGCGCCGCCGAGCCCGACATCGACGTGCCCGGCGCCGGGCTGGTTCGCACGTACAAGCGTCCCACGCCGCGCATCCTCACGCCCGACGAGATCGTTGCTCTGATGGACGCCGCGCGCGCGCTCGGACCGCCCAATGCGCTGCGTCCGCACACCGTCGCCACCGTGATCGGGTTGATGGCGAGCTGTGGCCTTCGTGGCGGCGAGGCGATTCGCCTCGACATCGATCACGTCGACCTCGTCGGCATTCCGCCATGCCTGGAGATTCAGAGCACCAAGTTCCGGAAGTCGCGCCTCGTGCCGCTTCATCCCACGACTGCCGCCGCGCTGCGCGCCTACGCCGAGCAACGCCGGGCTCTCGGCTACGACGGCTTGTCCAGCGCCTTCTTCGTCTCCGAACGCGGCGCCAGACTCCACTACCACGACATCGCCCGGACCTTCGTGCAGTTGGCTCGCCAGCTCGGCCTGCGCGGGCCAGCCGGCACCCCGGGGGTCAGCCTCCACAAGCTGCGCCACAGCTTCGCCGTGGCCAGGCTCGCCGCCTGGGCGCAGCAAGGAGTCGCAGTCCGCGATCGGCTCCCCGCGCTCGCCGTCTACCTCGGCCACGTCAGCCCGCAAAACACCTACTGGTATCTGACGGCCACGCCGCCGGTGCTCGAACCCGCCGCCGCGCGCTTCGAAGCGTTCGTCGACGGGAAGGGGGCGCCATGACTGCCCGTGCCCCGCTCGGCCCATTGCTCCGTGCATTCTTCGCCGACCATCTCCTGCAGCAGAAGGCCGTCAGCCCACAGACCGTCCACGCCTACCGCGACGCCTTTCGCCTGCTGCTGACGTTTCTGCAGCAGCACCGTCAGCGCAAGCCCGAGGTGCTCACACTCGACGACCTCGATGCGCCCGTCATCCTGGCGTTTCTCGAGCACCTCGAAGAAGACCGCGCCAACAGCATCGCATCGCGCAATGCGCGTCTGGGCGCCGTCCGCTCCTTCATCCGGTTCGCAGCGCTACGTACGTACGCCCGAGTGCGTCGACCTGACGTCTCGCGTCCTGGCCATTCCCCGCAAACGCATGCCACGACGACAGGTCGCCTACCTGACGCGTGCGGAAATGGACGCCATCCTGGCAGGCTGTGACCGTTCGACCCACGGCGGACGGCGGGACCACGCGCTTCTGCTCACGCTGTACAACACCGGGGCGCGAGTATCCGAACTCATTGCGGTGCGGTGCTCCGACGTACGCTTCGGCGCCACCGCGGTCGTCCAGCTCTTCGGAAAGGGCCGCAAGGAGCGAGCGGTTCCCCTGTGGACCAGGACCAGCCGCTGCCTGCGCCAGTGGTTCGACGAAGAGGGCGAAGCCGCGTCCGACTATGCGTTCCGCAACGCGCGGGGCGACCGCTTGACGCGACAGGGCGTCACCCATCTGCTCGATCAGGCCTGCCAGCGCGCTCGCGAGCGCTGTCCGAGCCTGAACGCGAAGCGCGTGTCGCCGCACGTCGTCCGTCATACCACCGCGATGCACCTGCTGCAGGCCGGCGTCGACATCGCAACCATCGCCCTGTGGCTCGGCCACGAGCGACTCGAGACAACCCATCAATACGTTGAGGCGGACCTGCAACTGAAGGAAGACGCGCTGCGGAAACTCGAGCCGCTCGGTCAACGAACGCAGCGGTTCAAGGCCGACTCCTCGCTGCTGGCTTTCCTGGCAAGCCTCTGATTATGACAAGCAGGCGGCGTCCTGGACCCCGGCCGCCGCCGTCCCGCTGACGGTCACTTGTCATAACGCGCCACTGGTCATACTGATCGGTATGACCAGCTGGTCATACCCCTCACTTCTTCGAGCTCGACAACAAGGTCAAGCGGAACGCGATTGCAGGACATCGCTTCGACAGCTGGACGGGGATGGAGGCGCATCTGGGGTGGTGGCAGCGCGAGATTGCGGACAAGCGGCGCCACGGCACCACCGGGGAAGTTCCCCTCATCCGATTCGAGCGCGAAGCGGCGCTGTTGCATCCCTGTGCGGACCGGCCGCCGTTCGGCCAGTTGCGGGACCTGATCCGGACGGTCCACGCCGACTGCGCGGTGGTGGTCGACACCAACGCCTATTCGGTGCCGTGGCGTCTGATCGGCGAGCGGGTGCGGGTGGTGGTCAGCGGCCGGCGGGTGCGCGTTCACCACGGCCCGAGGGTTGTCGCCGAGCACGTCGAGCACGAGGGACGCCACGCGCGGGTCACCGACCGCGCCCACCTGGTCGGCGTCGTCGGCGGCCCGCGTCCGGCCGAGACCGAGGCGACCCGGCCGAAACCGAAGCTGCTGCGTCCGCTCGACGAGTACGCCGCCGTTGCCGGGGGGCGTTTCTGATGGCTGGCGTGGACCACGAGACGCTGGTCGGCTGGCTGACGCGGCTGCAGCTGACGGCGATCCGCGACCAGCTCGACAACCTGCTCGACGAGGCGGCGGAGAAGAAGCTGACGCTGCGCGAGGCGCTGGCGCTGCTCGTCGAGCGGGAGGTCTCGCGCAAGGACGAGCGGCGCATCGAGATGGCGCTGAAGATCGCGCGCTTCCCGATGGTGCGCGAGCTCGCCGACTTCGACTTCAAGGCGCAGCCGAGCGTCGACCGGCGCCAGGTGCGGGAACTTGGCGACGTCGCGGTGGGTGGCGCACGGCGATGCGCTCCTTGTGCTCGGCCCGCCGAGTCGGGTCTCATAATGCACACCTCGCTACGTCACTGAAAATCCAGCACTTTCTGGGCCGAGCTCGATGTTCGCGGGCCACGCGCGGGCGGAATCGCGCCATCGAGCGCGACGATCTGCCCCTCCGGAATGGCCCAGGGCGCGCCCTTGCAGACCTGCCGGGCGGCGATCGTGTCGTCGCCGATGAGCCGCAGCACGGTCATGGTGCTCACGCCGAGCCGAGCGGCCGCTTCCTTGAGGGTCAGCTCCCCACGTTCCGCCATCTCGCCGGGACGATGTACCGGCACACCGTGCTGGCAACGGAAGGAGCGGACCCGCGCCTCGGTCCAGGCGTTGCCGCGTCCGGTTTGCTTGCCGAGACGGTTCAGCGTTGCGGCGATGGCGCTGTCCTCCTGCTGCCGGGCCAGTCCCCGGATCAAGTCGCCGACCGTCGCGTCCGTACACCAGCGATGCCGTCCCGTTCCGTTGCGGGGGACCGTGAGTCGAGTGTGATCGCCGCCCCGCCAGTGGAGCAACAGTTCGATCTGATCAGCGTCCAGCTTCGCGACGACCTCTTCGAGGACGGCGCGCACGATGCGTTTGCGCGTCTGCGCTGTTGCACCCGGATGCGTCCAGGCCGTCTCGAGATCGGCACCGAGCGCCAGCAGACGATCGTGCTCCGTGCGTGATAGCGCCTCCGGGTGGGCAACCTTCAGGCCGGCGATCCGTTCTTCCTGCCGTTGCACGTCGACGAGCCGATCGTTCCATCGGCGTTCGAGCTCCGCGGCAACGAGCCGGTTCGCCGGATCTACGGCGTCGTACTGGCGACGTGCCAGGTCCGCCTCGTACCGCGCCTGGGTCAGCGCCAGCTCCGCCTGGTGGCGCGTTTCGGCGTGCTCGTCTTCGCGCATCGCTACCGCCTTGAGGGCAGCCTCGATGCCGAGCGGGTTCAAGAGCCGCAGCACCTCGGTGGCCACCGCCGCGTCAACGCGCACGCCGCCGAACGCGATGCAGGAGCCCGTCCCATGGTTGACATGCGCACCGCGGCAGCTATAGCGAACGCACGCGCCATTGGCACCGCTGTAGGCGACGTGGAGCCGACGTCCGCAATGCCCGCAACGCAGCAGACCGGCGAGCAGCCCGTCCCCGCGGCGAACCGCGCCGCGCGCCAGCAGACCGTGCCTGGTGGCGTTGTCGGCGATCACGCTCTGGTTCCTTTCATACGCCGCCCAGGAAACATAGCCCTCGTGGTGATCCTCGATCAATACATCCCACTGCTCACGTTCCCGGTGCAGCCCGCGCCTGACGCGCTTGCGCCCATTCTCAACGGTGACACGGCTCCCCGTCCGACCGAACGCGTAGGCGCCGCCATAGACCGGATTGGTCAGCAGTCTGTGAATCGTGTTGTAGAGCGGCAGCTTCCACACCACCCGTCGGCCTTCGCCGTTGTAGTCGACCGTCGGCAGTCGCACGTCCTCCTGGCGGAACCAGAGATGCACCTGCCGGATGCTCTGGAGCTCGGCGAACTTCCGGAACACGAGGTCGATCGCCTCCTGCACCCGCAGGTCGGGGTCCTTCGCGATCCGGTCGTGCCGGACCTTCACGTAGCCGACCGCGACGCCCAGGAACAGCTCACCGCGACACGCCTTCTGCCGGAGTGCTTCGAGCGAGCGCTGCCGCAGCAGCGACAGCTCCATTTCGCTGAACGTCCCCTTCATGCCGAGCAAGAGGCGGTCGTTCGGCAGGCGCGGATCGTAGATGGCCTCCTCGTCGGCGAGCAGGCAGCTCACCAGACCGCAGAACTCGAGCAGCGTGTGCCAGTCGCGTCCGTTGCGCGCCAAGCGAGAGGCCTCTACCGCCAACACGATGCCGACGTGTCCCTCGCAGATCGCGAGCAGCAGCCGCTCGAACCCCGGACGAGCACTGCCACCGCCCGAACGCCCGAGATCGTCGTCCACCACGACCGGGTCGGTCCAGCCGAGCTGGCGGGCACGCTCCGCGAGCTCATACTGCCGACGTCGGCTCTCGTGGTGGTGGCGCAGTTGGTCCCGCGTCGACTGCCGGACATAAACGAAAGCCTGACGGCTGAGATGGTCAGGTACGATCTTGCTCATCGCCGCCCTCCGTCTCGCGGGCTTTCCCCGGCTCGGTCATGGTCACCGGCACAGCCGCCGCTTCGAGCAGCAGGGTCGCCACCAGCGGGAGCAGAGTCACCCGTGTCCGTGCCGCGAGCGTCGGTCCCGGCTCCATCTCCACCAGCAGCTCGCCTTGCCGCACCACTTGTATCCGTCCCATGCCGCTCTCCTTTCTCCATGCTGGAGAACGACGATAGCGCCGCGTCGAGGGCGAAACGGAGGTCGCGCAGGCCGGCCAACGCAACTCGCGGCGAGTCCGTCACCGACAGCGCGGCCGCCGAGGGCTCGCACATCCAGGTCGGGATCTGCGCCAGCGTGCCGTCCGGTTGTCGGACGACGAACATGCTTCTGCCACGAAACTGCTGGCGGCGGACGACCTCCACGCGCTCCCCGCTCCGCGGATGGAACCGATAGTGGACCGTCGCTTCGGAGCCTTGATATCGGGCAGTATGAAACGGGGTTCCCGGGGGTCGGGAAGACGCACCTGGCGATCGCGCTCGGGCGCGAGGCGATCCGGCAGAGCTACTCGACCCTGTTCACGACGGCCCAGGCGCTGATGGCGGCGCTGGTCAAGGCGCACAGCGAGGGGCGGCTGGAGGACCGCCTGACCTTCTACGCCAAGCCGAAATTATTGCTCGTCGACGAACTGGGATACCTCCCTTTCGAGGCGCATGCCGCGCACCTGTTCTTCCAGCTCGTCTCGAGGCGCTACGAGCGCGGGAGCATCCTGATCACGTCGAACCGCTCGGTCGGCGAATGGGGCGAGGTGTTCGGCGACGCCGTGGTCGCCACCGCGATCCTCGACCGGCTGTTGCACCACAGCCACGTGCTGACTACCACTGGAACGCAACCCAAAACGTCCTGACACGGCGGACTTGTTGTTGTTGGTGGTAACCGGCGGCGGATCCGGCAGCGGGATTGCGAAGTGGAGATCGACGCGGCCGTCCTCGACCATCACCCGTTCGAGCACGGTGCGGACGAGTTGTTGCCGGGCGTCGAAGTCGAGCGTGGCGAGTGAACCGCAGATACGGTCGACGAAGGTTTCCAGGTCAGCCTGGAGCTGCGCCTGCTGCTGTGCCGTAGTCCGCTCGGTACGCAGTACCTCGATACTGCCGTCAACGTGGGCCCGCTGCTGCCGCAGCCGTTCCTGACGTTGCCGGAGCTGGTCGAGGCCGACGAGTCCGGCCTGATAGGCGTCAAGCAGTCGGTGTTCCTCGCGATCCAGCTCGGCCAGTTGCTTCTCCAACGCGGACAGATCGTCGGCCAGGCCGTCGCCTTCCGGTGACCCGACCTGGGCCTGCAGGCGTGCGTACCCTTCGCAGATCAAGGAAGGGTCCTCGAGGTGGCGGCAAACCTCGCTCCAGACGAGTGCATCGATCTCGTCCGACCGCAGATTCCGTTGTGGGCAGCGGCCGATGGCACTGCGCGCCTTCAGCACGTCGTGCCCAGCGCAGTAATAGTAGTGGTGGAACGCGCCGTTGGGTGCGCGCATGCGGTGACAAGACATGCTCAGGTCACACACGCGGCAACGGACCAGGCCGCGGAGCAGATAGTGGCCGGATTTGAGATGGCGCGGACTGAAACGGCTGTTGTCGTGGTGGACCTCCTGCGAACGGCGAAACAGTTCGGCGTCGATGATCGGGGGCACCGGAACCGGAATCCACTCGGCTGTCGGGCGGGCCTGCTGGCGGAAGGGCCGACGCCGACGCCGCGTCGTGGACCTCGGCTCGCTGCTAACCGCTTCGCTGCGGTTGTAGTGCATCGTGCCGATGTAGGCCTCGTTGTGCAGCATCCGGGTCACGGTGCTCGTTCCCCAGCGCGGGAGTCCGGTGGCGGTCACATGCGGCGACTCGGTCAAGCGCAACGCGATCTGCCGTACGCTGAGGTGCTCGTCGACGTGCCAGCGGAAGATCTGGCGCACGACCTGGGCCTCGGGCTCGGACACTTCCACGTGCGCCGGGACCCCGTCACGGCGTGGAACATGCCGGTAGCCGTAGGGGACCTTCCACCAGAACACCTCGCCTTGTCGCGCGCGAAAGAGCTTCCCGCGACGGTAGCGTTCCGCGATCTTGATGCGCTCGTATTCGGCGACCGCGCCCTGGATCTGCGTGAGCAGGCGCGCCTGCGGGTCATCGGACAGGGGCTGGTCGAGAAAGAGCACCTGAACGCGGAAGCGCTCGAGCTCTTCGAGAATCAGGACCTGATACGCGTACTTGCGCGCGAGGCGATCCGGACACAGAACCAGCGCGGCCTCGAACGCCCCGGCCTCGGCTCCGTCACGCAGCCGGTCGAGGCCTGGCCGGTCGAGCCGCGTACCGCTGTAGCCGTCGTCCACGCAGACATAGGCTTCCACCACGTCGTGGTGCTGCTCACGAGCCCAGCGCATAAGTGCATCCAGTTGCGAAGCGATCGTCCCGGTCTGTTCCTGGCGTTCGGTCGACACGCGGGCGTAGAGCGCGACTCGCATGATCATCCTCCTTCGGTTCCAGGGTCGCGACGGGCGCGTCCGGGCGGGGCGCTGCGCGCAGGATGAGCCGGTAGGCTTCACCCAACGCGGTCATCCGCACATCCAGCGCCCCGGTCCAGCGCGACGGGCGCGCGGCCACACAGTGCACCATCCACTCGGCCGCCGGGCGTGCGAGGAGCCCAGCCAGACCCGCGAGGCCGAGTTCGGCCGGGGGCACTGCGGCGTCGCGGCTGTCCCAACCCAGGAACGCGGCCCGCCGCCGTTCGTACTCGGCTTGAGCCGGACCTCCAGCCACGCGGAACCGCCCCGGGTCGAGCCATCGGCCCGCACCGACGGCGGGTTCACCCTCCGGCGGCGTTTTTTTTTCGTGCACCACCTCCCACGATCCGCTCCACCGTCCGCCGATGTAGACGGACCCCGTGCGTCCGCTGGAGGCGGTCCAGCAAGGCCGGGACCGACACGGTCGGCTCGTCGGCGCGCTGGGCGCGGAGAAAGGCAACCACCTCCGGCGTGCAGGTACGCGGGCCAACCGGACCGGGACGTCCGTCGCGCAGGCCGGCGAGTCCGCGGTGCGTCAGCCGGTCGCGCAGCAGGTAGAAAGTTTGGCGGCTGTAGCCGAACGCCGCGCAGACGGTCGTCACCGACTCGCCGTCCAGAAAGTGGGCGCGCAGCATCTCGTACTTGACCTGGAGTTCGTCGCAGGCGTCGAAGAAGGCCGGGTGCTTCAAGAACACGGCCGCGCGCACTCGGTCCGGCGCCGGATGAAGCGTTCGTTCCTGCCCAAGTGCCCGACGCTTCTCGGGCTCGCTTCGTGGCATGGGCTGCCTCCCGCGGGACAGCCTTGCACGGGGAGCCCACGCATGTCAATGTATCTTTACCGCTACTGCTTCGGGGTCTGCTCACAGCAGTTCTCTTGTCATCTTCCCGGGCCAGCTCCCAGGGTCAACGACTGCAAGTAACCATCTCTGTACGTGCCTGTTTCACGCCGCGACCACCCCAAGAGCCCGACCCCCAGGCTGAACGCGCCTTCGCTCCTCCCGCCTGCTGAACGGCTCAGATCTCCTGACATGCGGCCTTGATCCCCTGACACGCCCATTTGTCTCTCAGATTCAACTCGTCCAGCGACGATTTCCCCGTCGGTACTTGGGACGCAGGAACAAGCCCGACGCGATCGGGTCGACGCGAATCGTCAAGATCCAGCGCAATCGCGCATTTGCGTTCCTATCATGCAGATCACCGGGGAGAGCTTCAGGTTGCGGGAGAAGCGTCGGGCGGGCGCCCTGAGGGTCCCGGTGCCGAAGCCTGTCGCGTCGGAGACCCGCTCGGGGGCGCCGTCATGACCACGCGACCGACATCATGGCGAGCACAGACAGGGACTCACGCTCACGCGCCGGTGCCGCCCCACGCCGCCCTTCGGCCGGCGTGGTGGTTGTCCGGCGGGCCGGCCCGCTGCAACGCGGCAGCGGTCGAGCCTGCCGACGCTCGATGTCGTGAACGTCCGGGGGCCGAGCCGCCTGTCACTGGTCCGTTACGTAACGGTGTGGAGTGGTTGTGGCGTTGACGAGCGCGGAGCGGCAGGCGCGTTATCGGGAGCGGCACAAGGCCGGCGAGTCCCGGATCCGGTACCGCCGGCCGGCGGACCGGAGGTCGCGGCCACAGCAGTGGGACGACGCGGTGCACACGCTCCTGGTGCTGCAGGACCAGTACCGGGAGTGGCGGGACGCGTTGCCGGAATCCCTCGCCGGGTCCGCGACCGCGGAGTTGCTCGAGCAGGTCTGCGATCTGGACCTGTCGGAACTGGAGGCCGTTGAGCTTCCCAGGGGCTTCGGGCGTGACGGCTAGACCACCGGCGACCAGCTTCCGGGTCGGATTGTCGGGCCGCCCAGCGTGACCGTGTGCTCGCCGGTGTCAAGCCGTTACGTAACGCTGCACAGTTGAACTGGAAACACTCGGGGGGAAATGGTGCTGACAGGTACACGGCTCGCCTTCGGCTTCGCGACGCGAACCGCTGTTGCGGGACCGTGTGCCGTATCCACGGGGACCGTCGAAGTGTCCCCACAGCGGTCATCGTCGATGACTGACACGGGAACGACGTTCATCCGGAGGATCTCGATGAGCCACCGGCTCGTCCTTCCGCAGACCAACGCGCCAGTCTGCCCCGGCCTTGCGGAGCCGAGCGGAGGATTCGCGCGCGGCCGAGCGTCAACGCCCATCCGGACGTGGTCCGCGCGCGCGATAGCGCCGCCTCCAGGCTCGCCTGGCGCAGCCACCGATGCCGACCAACCCCACCGGCAACGCGTGCGCCAGACGAGCCTTCCGCGGCACTCGGGTTGTCGCTCGACGGAACGCCCTTTCCGCTGCGTCGTCGTCGACCACACCGTCCGGCCCAGCCAGGCCGTTCCGTCTCGCGAGGGTACCCCGGTCCGGCATGACCAACACCAACGTCCGGCTCGGAACCCGCCGTCCGCAGACAGACCTTTGCTCCCGGCGGAACCGTCTACATACGCCGTTTCTTCGGGGGTCAGTTTTCGGTGTCCTATGCAGAGCTCCGCATAGGACACCCTATGCGGAGTTCAGGACTATGCGGAGTTGGTACGGCGGCCCGCGTTGACCCGGGCATTTGCCTGGAGCGGTACTCCGCATAGTCAGAGGCCTTCCAGGAAATTGAGGAGCCGGTCAGTGGCGGTGAACCGGAGTGGCTGAGGTGCGGGATCGTCGACGCGCCGGAGTGCCGCCTCCTTCATGGCGAGGTCGGCTTCGACGTACTGGTGGGTGGTCGCGGTGTGTTCGTGGCCGAGCCAGAGAGCGATGACGGTGATGTCGACTCCGGACTGGAGCAGATGCATCGCGGTCGTGTGGCGTAGCGTGTGGGGCGAGATCCGCCGCGTCGCGAGCGATGGGTGACGCTCCGAGGCCTTTCGGCAGGCGACGCGCAGTTGATGTTCGACCCCGGAGCGCGACAGGGGCTTGCCCGCGCGATTGGGGAACACGGGGGCGTCGGGGTTTCCATCGATTCGGGGCAGCCACCTCCGCAGTTGCGCTGCGGTGCTCTTCCAGAGCGGGACGACACGCTCCTTGCGCCCCTTGCCGTGCAGAAGCAGCGAGGACGCCCGGTCGAGGAGCACGTCGGCGACGTGCAGCCGGGTGATCTCGGAGACGCGGGCGCCGGTGTTGTAGAGCACAGCGAAGAGGACGGCGTCGCGCTGTCCGCTCCAGGTGGACCGGTCGGGCGCGTCGATGATCGCCGAGATCTCGTCGCGGGACAGGTAGCCGAGGACCGGCCGGTCGAAGCGCTTGACGGCAATCGCGAGGACGCGTTGCGCGACGGGCAGCAGGGATGGCTCGCGCAACGAGGCGTAGCGCATGAAGGACCGGATGGCGGTGAGCCGGAGGTTGCGGGTGCGCGCAGAGTTGCCGCGTTCGGTCTCGAGATGGTCGAGGAAGCCGAGGACCACGGGCGCGTCGAGATCCGAGAAGGTCAGCGCCGAGGGGGTGCGTCCGGTGCGCTCTGCGGCGTACCCAAGGAACAACGTGAAGGTGTCGCGGTAGCTGGCGATCGTGTGCGCGCTGGCGCCCCGTTGTGCGATGAGGCGCCGGTGAAAGAACTCTTGCAGGAGTGCGGGAAACGCCCGCTCGACGGAGGTCATGACGGGCGCTCCGACGCTCGGTGGGCGAAGCGTTCGAAACGCTGCCCGGTGGTGGCGAGCAACTCGGGGACGGCGGTGCAGTACCAGTAGGTGTGGGCGACCCCGGTGTGGCCGAGGTAGGTTGCGAGAGCGAGGATTCTGCGATCCACATCTGCGCCTTCCTGGTGCCAGCGCAGCAACCGGCGAACGACGAAGGTGTGGCGAAGGTCGTGGATGCGCGGTCGGCGCGTACGCCCTTGCGCGGTCCAGTCGAGACGCCGCCTGATCAGGCCGAACGTCGCCTTCACTGCGGTGCGCGTGAGCCGGGGCGAGTGCTCGGTGCGGAAGAAGTACTCGGACCGGGGTGCAGCAAGACAAGCGTCACGGCGGTCGGCGTAGCGACGCAGTGCCCGGGTCGTGGTCGGATGGAGCGGGACGAGTCGGGACTTGCGGAACTTGGTCTCGCGAATGGTCAGGATGCTGTCGTCAAGGTCGGCGTCGTCGGTCGTGAGACGGCGGGCCTCGGACAGCCGCAGGCCGGTCGACGCCAGGAGGGCGAAGAACGCGACATAGGTGGCGGGTCGCAACCCGCCTCGGGGCCGCAAGCAGCGTGCCTGCTGCAGGAGCGCGGCGATCTCCGCCTCGGTGTAGATGTGGGGCGTCGAGCGGCGCCTGGAGTCGCGTCCCAGGAGCCCGACCGGCGGCACTTCGGTGGCCGGGTCGACGAGTGCGCGGTACCGGGCGAACTGCCGCACGATCGTCAGTCGGCGTGCAGCCTGCGCTGGATTGGTGGAGCATGAGGTTGCCCACTGGACTGCGAGCTCGACTGTCACGGCCCCCCTGTGTCCGATCCGCTCTGCATAGCGCGCGAAGCCCCGCAGGAACCACTCATCCGTTTCGAGGTCGAAACCCAGTCCCCGACGCGTGTTGAGGTACTCGTCGACCAGATGATGGAAGCTTGGAGGCGTCATCGGAGCACCTCCGGCCAGGGAAGCGCGACCTCACGCAACCGCGGCAGGTCGAGCTTGGCGTAGACCGTCGTGGTGTCGAGGCTGCGATGGCCGAGTACGTCAGCGACCTCCTTGAGGCTGGCTCCCTCTCGCACCATGCGGCTGGCTACCGTGTGCCGGAGGACGTTGGCGCCGGCGTGCGGCGCGTCGACTCCCGCCCGGCGAACCGCGCGTGCCACGACACGCGAGACGGCGGCGCTGGAGAGCGGCTTGCCGCGACGCTCTTCCTGGTGCACGACGAACACCCGGCGTTCGTCGGTCGCCGGACGCTCCCGGCTCAGATAGGCGACCAGCGCCTGCCCCACCACGCGGGGCAGCGGCAGCACGGCGCCTCGACGGTTCTTTCGGGTGCGTATCTGCAAGGTGCCGCCGCGCCAGTCGATGTCGTCCAGACAGAGGTTGGCCACCTCGCCGGGCCGCAGCCCCAGGGTCGCTAGGCACTGCACGATTGCCCGGTCACGTTGCCCGCACGGGGTGGACGAGTCGAACGACGCGAGCACTTGCTCGACCTGTTGCTCGGTCAGGGAACGAGGCAGCGTCGCCAGCCGCCAATGGGCAACGGTCGGGAGAGCCGCTTCGAGTGCGTCGCCGCAGAATCCCTCGACGCGCAGGAACCGGAAGAACGACCGCAACGATGACCGCGCGGTCTGCATCGACGCGGGGCAGAACCGGTGCCGCAACGATGTGATGAACGCCACCACGTCGGCCGGCGTCAGGCGGCTGGGGTCGATCGGGTCCGCGCCAAGAGCGGCCCGGACGAGCTTCCGGGCGAACCAGGCGCGGTAGCGCAACGTCTGAGGGCGCAAGCCGCGCGTACGTCGCTGGTGGTGCGTGAACGCGTCGACGAGGCGGTCGACGGTCCACGAGCCGTGAACGGTCATGGAATGCTCCTTTCCGGCCAATCAGGCCGGACAGAGCATCCCAACTATGCGGAGTATCCGGAACCGGTCAGCTCACGTAACCCTCGTTCTGACAGGTACTTGAGAGCAAATCCTGAACCGACTCCGCATAGTCCCGAACTCCGCATAGGGTGTCGCCAGGGGGTCAGTTTTGAGTGTCGCTTGACAACAGCCGCAGAGGGGCGAACCGCGCACCCCAAGAAATCACGCAACGAGGGAACCAAACAGCCCGATCCGGTGTCCAACCAGCCGTCGGGCACCGAGAAGTATACTTCTTGGTGCCGGGTCCACTTTCCCGCTCCGATCCTGACCCTCCGATCCTGAACATCGCGCAAACCCCGCGGCGGCACTCCCCGCCGCTCAATCCGACTTCCCCCGCCTCCGCGGCGTGCGAGGCTCGCGCGCCTTGGGCGCATTCACCCAGCGGTCCGCACGCGGCCCGTCCGACCGCGGCCCCACGCAACGGACCCGCCGCTGTCGGGTTCTGGTACTCCCCGCGCGGCGCCAGGCTCGCACGCCGCCGCTGGCGGACCTTGTCGACAAACAGCGGGAAGCCCAGCGCGAGCGATTCGCGCAGCACCCAGGAGCGCGACATCCGAAAACTCCTTCACCGCCAGGTCGAGATGCTCGAGCTGACGCACCGACAGCCTGACCTTCACGGTCCGGTCCAGAGGCTCGGCATCAGGTTCCCAGATCGGCAACGGCATCAGAAATCGCCCCTGACGCGCAGGAACCGCGGCCAGCGCTGCTCCGCACGCGCCCAGGATCGTGCACACTCTACAGGTGTCCACGCACGACAACGAGGTCGGAGCACTACTCCGGCGGCTGCGACGGGTCGGCGACCGACTGCAGCTGCGGCCTGCCGAACAGGCGCGACACCGCGTCGACCACGACCTCCTCGAGGTCATCGGCCGCCACGCCGATCACCTGCGCGTGGCTCCGCAAGCTGACGCCCAGGTCTTCTTCGGTCAGTCCCGGGTCGGCCGCACGCACGGCACGGCCGTAGTCCACGAGAACAGCAACGGCACGATCCGGGTCGAGAAAGCTGCGTGGACGGCCCCGCCCCGGACGCTTCTGCGCACCCCGGATACGCCACGAGCGCGACGCGCCGGCGCCGAGCGCCTCGACCATCCGGATCTCCTGGAGCTTCTCCAGCGCCTCGACCGCACCAGGCCTGCCTTCGGCTATCGCAAGACGGAAGACCTCGGAACGGTTCGAGCCGTACCGGGCCGCAAGATCGTCGCAAGCCTGGACGGCGGCCATCGGCAGGAACACCACCACGCGCTTCATCTGCATGAAAAATCTCCACCGCGCCATGACGAGATCCGCCCGAATCTTCAAAAACGGTGCACCCCGGTTGCAACGTTCAGGAAAACTCCCCGAACACCCAACGAGATCGCCGTTTCGACCGGGGTCAGGATCGCGTTCGTTCGTGGGTCCACCGGCACCGCAGAAGGATCGGAAACGCCCGGAGCCCGAACGGGCAATTGGTGAACGCCTACGGATGGCCACCCCCTGACCCCGGTAGACCGACCAACTCCCCTCAAAGCTCCCTCGCATCAGCCTCAAGCCTACGGAACCGAAGGCCGGCACACGTCCGGCAGGCACACGCCAAAGGACTGCAAACACGCAACTTGCAAGCAGATTCAGCCGGACGGGAACGCACCGAGTGGAATCCCTCGAAGAACGCTCCAGCGAGCCAGAACGGGAGCACGAAAACAGTGCACCATTTCACCGTACGTTCACCCGAAGAGGGCACTGTCGTGCAGGCGTACAGAGATCAGAGATCCAGAAGGGTGAGCGACCCCGGTTCCGGCGTCGCTCACCCACGATTTTTCCCTGCGGGAAGGCTGGATCCGGCGGAGCCGGCACAAGTGGTGCACAAGTGGTGAACAGAGGGTGAACGGTTCGCATCACTCCGCGATGGGTGGGTCAGCAGCGGTGAACGGTCCGCGAAAATCCGCCCCGCCCGTCAAGCGAGCACTCGGCCGCCGTCAACGGCCGGTACACCGCCTTCAAGATCCACCCGGACAGCCGGATTCCAACGCCAGTTCCGCAGGCGCCCAAGCGCAGACCACCCCATGGCTACGACCACTGTCAGCACCAGACGCGACATCGGCGAGCACGCGCACCGAGCCGTACCCGCCATGGGATCCGCTGTTCCCCTACAACAACCTGCCGCCGGTTCCCGGCGAGCAGCTGACGACACGCGCGGTCGAGAGGCGCTGCCAGCTCGTGACCGCAGCACTCGACGCGCTGCGCGACGCGACCCGCAAGCTCGCCGCCCCATACGCGTCATTCAAGACGGCCACGCTGATCGAGGCCCAGGCCAGTTCCGCCATTGAGGGCATCGTGACGACCGTCGGCGAGATGATCGAACACATGGACAGACCGCGCCTGACGAACGGGGCCGACCCTGACACCCACGACGCGTTGCGCTACTACGACAGCATCATCGACGCCTGGCAGCATCGCGGTCGCGAATCCGTCGGCACCCGATGGCGGTCAGGGCGTGTTCGACGACCAAGGGCCGCCGAATGCGGTGCGCCGCGGACACGGGACCGTGATCGCCGGACTGCGAGGAATCATCTACCGGCCAGGACCGCATCCGTTCATTCGCGCGTGATGACCGAGGCGGAACTCCTGCACCACGAGCCCACGAACGTGACCCGGCGGCTCTGCCTGGCGTCGGCGGCGCGCGAGGACGTGGCAGCGAATCTTGATCTCGCCGCAGCCGATCGTAAGGTCGCGGCCGGCCGGCCGGCCGGCGGTGCGGGCGGCGCGGGCCGCCCTGCGACCGCAGATAACTGCGTCCGGCGGCGTCGAGACGTTGATCGGGACCGTGCCGAGAGCTCGTTCGGCCTGCAGCCCGTGTTGACATCGGCCGGGTCGGTCGGCGTCTCGCAGGTCCTCTACTCGGACGACGCGCGCGCCCGGGCGACCATCGAGCCCCACGTGCAGACGTCGTGCGAACAGGCTCGCGAGGAGCTGCGGCTCGACGTGGCCCACGGCGCCGCGGTCGGCTATCTGGACCTGCTGTGAGCCCGGACCTTCGAGCGGGTCCAGAGGGAGAACCTCACCCTCACCCGACCGAACCTCGAGCTGGCGCAGTCGCGCCGGCGGATCGGCGTCACCCGCGCGTCCGAGGTGATCCGCTGGGAACCAGATCGCCATCAACCGGCGGGACGTGATCGAGGCGGGCGCCGCACGCAGCGTCGCCTGGGTCGCGCTGAACCGTCTGCTGCACCACCCGCTCGAGGAGCCTTTCGCGACGGCCGAGGTCGATCTCGACGATCCCGCTCTGCTGGCGAACGAGCAGCAGGCGGCGTTGGGCATCTGACGCCTCAGGCGTCGAGAACAGAGGAGACAGCAAGTGGGTGACGACCGTAGCAAAGGGACTGCCGTGGTCAACCTGCGCCACCCGAAGACGGTGGACGGGGAGACCTACGAGCAGCTGACGATGCGCCGCGAGATCGCGGGGGACTCGCGCGACGCGCAGCGCGGCGGCGGGATGCCGGCCGAGATCGAGATGCGGCTGTTCGCCAACCTCTGCGAGGTGGCGCCCGGCGTCATCGAGCAGCTCGACCTCGGCAATTACCAGTAGACTGCAGGAGCAGTTCCAGGATGTGGCAAGCTGAAGCGGATCGGCGATGTCGCCGCCACGCTCCCGGCGCCGGCGGCGCTACTGGCGATGGTGGGGCTGGTGGCGCACGACCCCGATCCTGGCGGTGTGGGAGATGGAACTCGGCGAGCTGCATCGGTGGACGGACGAGGCGGGGCTCACTTGTGCGCCGGATCTACGGGTCGCCGCGCCGCCGCTGAACGGAGGCCGGACATGAAGCCGGCAACAGCTGCCGTCAACAGGGCGGCGGCCACGATCAGCGAAGCCTGCACCATGATGGCTACGACCGTCAGCGCGGGAATGACGATGAGCCCCAGTATCGGAGCCAGGAGCAACAACGCCACGTTTCCCGCTGCAGCCGCCAGCGCCCCGCCGAACAGGGCGTCCGACAGGGCCATGTCCCACCGCAGCATCCAGGCGGTCCCGGCGGCCCGAAGACAGCGCGCACCACAGCACGACCGCGTAAGCCGGAATGCCGAACTTCTCCCCGCTTGCGGTCGGGGTCACGGTCGGCGCAGCCATCAATTCATCCTACGACATGCCGCTGGCGTGCTCCCCGGCACCCTCGACCTGCTGATCCTCAAGGCGGTCTCGCTGAAGCGCCTGCACGGCTACGGCGTGCTGCTCCGGATTCGGCAGATCTTCGGCGAGGCGCTCGACGTGCCGCAGGGCTCCCTTTATCCGGCGCTCAAACGGTTGGAGCACCAAGGTTTCATCGAATCGGAATGGGGCGAGAGCGACAACCGGCGCCGCGCCAAGTACTACCGCCTCACCCGCGCCGGGCGGCGGCGGTTCCAGGAAGATACGGCAGGCTGGGAACGGCTGGCCGTCGCCATGCAGGCCGCCCTGAGCGCGACGCCGGACGGGGCGTGACGTGCTCGCGCGGCTGCGGTCGTTCCTGACCGCCTGGATCCGGCGGGAGCACTTCGAGGACAGGCTCGACGAGGAAGTGAGCTTCCACCTCGACGCCTGTATCGAGGATTTGATTCGCTCCGGAGTGGCCAAGCCGGAAGCGGTGCGGCGCGCCCGGGTCCGCTTCGGCAGCGTCGAGAGCATGAAGGACGACTGCCGGCATGCGCGCGGCCTGCGGCTGGCCGACGAGCTAGTCCACGCAGCCGCCAACCTCAGGCTCGCGTTGCGCACGCTCCTGAAGTCCCCGATGGTCACGGGCGTGGCCGTCGTATCCCTCGCCCTGGGCATCGGATCCAACGCGGCGATCTTCTCGCTCTACAGCGAGGTCCTGCTGCGTCCGTTGCCGGTGACCGAACCGGAACGGCTGGTCAACCTCGAGGCGCCCGGACCGAAGCCGGGCGCGGTGAGCTGCGACGCGGCGGGAGGGTGCGACGAAGTGTTCAGCTATCCGATGTTCCGCGACCTGGAGCGGGAACAGACGGTCTTGACCGGTCTTGCGGCCCATCGCGCGCTACAGGTCAACATGACCTATCGGAGTCGGGGCCTCCACGGCACGGCAACGCTGGTCTCCGGATCGTATTTCCCGACCCTGGGTCTCGCGCCAGCCGCTGGTCGCCTGTTTGGTCGCGAGGTCGACGAACCGATCGGTGGGCACCCGAGCGTCGTCCTAAGCCATGAGTTCTGGCAGTCCGATCTCGGCGGGTCGCCGGACGCGGTCGGCGACGCGATGATGGTCAACGGCCGATCGCTAACCATCATCGGCGTGGCACCGGCGGGATTCCGCGGAACAACGCTGGGTCCTCGTCCGAAGATCTTCGTGCCGCTTACCATGCACGGCGCGCTCTCCGCCGGAGACGTCGGATTCGAGGATCGCCGCAACTACTGGATCTACCTGTTCGGCCGCCTGAAGCCGTACCTGTCGATCGACCAGGCCGGCGTCGGACTCGCCCCCTCTACCGGAGCATCCTCGCCGAAGTGGAAGCGCCGCTGCAGGTCGACATGAGCAGTCAGGTCCTGGACCGGTTCCTCGCCAAGCCGCTCCTGCTGCGGGACGGACGGCGAGGACAGAGCCGCTTGGACGAGGGGGTCGACGCGCCGATCCTGGTTCTGTTCGCCGTCACCGCCCTGGTCGTCCTGATTGCCTGCGCCAACATCGCCAATCTGCTGCTGGCGCGGTCTACCGACCGGACGTCCGAGATGGCGGTGCGGCTCTCGCTCGGCGCCTCCCGCCGGCGCCTGCTGGCGCAACTGTTGACGGAGTCGTGGCTTCTGGCAATGCTCGGCGGCGCGGCCGCCCTGGTCGTCGCGCAGTGGACGCTGCGCTCGATCGGCGCGCTCCTGCCGCCCGACGTTGCCGACATGCTCCGACTGGAGCTCGACCCTTACGCCATCCCGTTCACGGCCGCAGCCGCTCTGGCGACGGGCCTGCTGTTCGGCATCGTGCCGGCGCTGCACGGGACGCGCGCGGAGCTGGTCTTCGCGCTCAAGGACGACGCCGGACAGCCGGCCGGCGGGCGGTCGACCTCCCGTTTCCGCAACGGACTGGTCGTGGCGCAACTCGCCATGGCGCTGACGCTGCTGGTGGGCGCCGGCCTCAACATTCGCAGCCTGCAGAACATGATCAACGTCGATCGGGGCCTCCGCACGGATGGCGTGGTGTCGTTCACACTGTGGCCCGATCCGAGCTACGGGGACGCGGGCCGACAAGCTCTCTGGGAGCGCCTGGAGTCGGTTCTGGCCGCGCAGCCCGGCGTGACCAACGTGGCGGCCGCGACGGGCCTGCTGTTCTATGGAGGCGCGACGACCAACATCGTCGTCGACGGATCCGAGACCGGGTCGGACCCGGATGGCTACGCGCGGTTCGACTCGATTACCCCCGGATACTTCCAGACCCTGGGGATTCCGCTGCTGGCCGGCCAGCCGTTCACGGACCTGGACACGCAACGGACGCAGAAGGTGGCGATCGTCAACGAAGCGTTCGCGCGCAGGTTCAGTTCGGGACGCGACGTGATCGGCAGCCACCTGGGATACGGGGACCGCGACGCCGATCCGGATACCGAGATCGTGGGACTGGTGCCGGACACCTGGTCCAGCTCCATCTACAGACCCGACCCGCCGATGCTGTATGTCCCGTTGCGCCAGTACGCCGCCTCATCAGGCAGCCTCTCGTTCTACGTTCGCAGCGGCCTGCCTCTGAATGGGCTGCTCCGCTCGATCCCGACACTGGTGGGCGGCATCGACCCGAACCTGACGGTCACCTTCCTGGAGACGCTGTCGCAAAGACACCGGGACCGCAACTGGCAGCTTCGCGTCGGTACGATTCTCTCGACAGCATTCGCCGTGCTCGCGACGCTCCTGTCGGCGGTCGGTCTCTACGGCGTGCTGGCATACACGGTGGCGCAACGGACGCGGGAGATCGGCCTGCGGATGGCGCTCGGCGCGGACGCCCGTTGGGTGTGCACGATGGTGCTTGGGCAGATCGGCCGCATGACACTTGTGGGCGCCGCCATCGGGCTCGCCGGCGCGTTTGCATTCGGCCGCGTCGCGCAGTCGCTGCTCTACGAGATCGACGGCCTCCCGACAGTCGTCGTCGTCGCTGCAGTGGTGGGTTTGATCGTCGTGGCGCTCGCCGCCGGCGTCGTCCCGGCGCATCGAGCGTCGCGCATCAATCCGATGACGGCGTTGCGCAGCAGGTAGGGCAGTGCCATACGGAGAGGACGTGAAGAACTGCGGCCACGCGCGCGGCCTGCAACTCGCCGACGAGCTCCGGCAAGACGTGCGCCACGCACTGCGGGGATCGCGGCGAAGTCCGCGGTTCGCGTGGAACGCGCCGCGGTGCACGGCCGGGTGACGGAGCACCATCGCTTCCTGCTGGAGCTGCATCTGGGTCAGATCGATGCGTTGCGCGCCGCGGTGGAGAAACTGGAGCGATAGGCCGACGAGGTGCTGCGCCCTTTTCGCGAGGCGGCCGACCGGCTGGCGACGATGCCCGGGGTCAGTGAGACGGTCGCGCGGGTTGATCATCGCCGAGGTCGGCGTCGACATGACGCAGTTTCCCACTGCGGGCCACCTGGTCTCGTGGGCGGGCCTGTGCCCGCGCCTCGACGAGAGCGCGGGCAAGCGCCGCTCTACCCGGATCCGGCATGCGACGCCCTGGCTGAAGACGACACTCATCCAGGCCGCGTGGGCGGCGACCCGGAAGAACGGGAGCTACCTGCAGGCGCAGTTTCGACGGCTCCGCGGGCGCTGCGGCCCGAAGAAGGCGATCGTGGCGGTCGCCGCTTCCATGCTGACCGCGGTTTACTTCATGCTCCGCGACGAGAAGGACTACCACGACCTCGGCGGCCGGTACCTGGCGAACCGAGACAAGGAGCGCGTCACCAAGAACCTCCTCCGGCATCTACAGAACCTTGGAGTGGTCGTGGAGGTGAAGGCTGCATGAGCCCGTGCCCACCAAGAGTTTCTTTGTAGCCTTCCGCGGCACTCGGGTTGTCGCTCGACGGAACGCCCTTGCTGGTTCGCCGTCGATCACACCGTCCGGCCCAGCCCGGCCGTTCCATCTCGCGAGAGTATTCCGGCCGAGCATGACCAACATCAACGTCCGGCTCGGACCCACCGTCCGAACACGGACGTTCGCTCCGCCGGTCACGCCTGTGTCCGGGGCGCAGATTCCCAGAACGACGTTCATTCGAGGACGTGTCATGATGTGAGCCCGGAAGCGTTAACCCGTCCACGGGACTGGGGCAACCTCAAGGAGCACTTGTGAAGGAAATCCACGACTGGGCACCTTGGTTCCGAGAACTCGCGCGGGCCGTTCTGGATGCAGGCGAAACCGGATTGATCACGCAGGCAAGCCGGGTGGACTGGGGCGGCAAGCCCGAGTTGCTCAGGAACGGTGATGCGGGAATCGATCCGTTCTCGTTCTTCTACTCTCTGGCTCAGAAGAGCACCAAGCACCAGCGATCGAGGGTCTATCCCAGTGTCGCGAAGTGCTTCGGGCTGGCGCCACCGCCGGATCCCGACAATCAGGATCTCTACGTCTTTCCCACGCCGACCCCGCAGACTCCCGTCGTTTTCAACGACAGACGCGAGTTCAGGGCCGATCTGCTGTGGCGTCTGTTCCGGCAGGCGGTCGAGGACGAGCCGCAGATCGATCCAGAGCTGTTTCGGGATGTTCTGGAAATCAAGTTTGTCGCGATCGTGAAGCTGACGCAGACGCTGTTCCTGATCAACCCTGACTACTTCGTGCCTGCCGATGCGCTGCAACGCCTGACGGTGAACCGTAGCATGGACCTGAAGCGCTGTGGTCATGCGGAGTACGTATCGGCCACGGGCAAGGCCAAGCGGACCTTCCCCGAATGCCGTCCGTACGAAATCAACGCGTTCGTGTGGTTCCAGTACATGTCGAGGTCTCCGCTGATCACGGCTGAATCCCGGTACTTCCAAGTCAGTACGCGAGCCTACAAGGACGACCGCTGGCCTGACTTCGACCAGAGTTACGCTGTGTACACGGATGCATCCAGACCGGGAGCCCCCCCTGGTTCTTGGCGCGAGGAGACGACTGACGGTGACCCTCTGCGCGGTCCGTATCCCCTCGCGGAGCCAAACGTCATGAGCGACCGTGCGCCGCTCACCCCGAAGGATGAAAGTTCGTCAGAGACCGACCGCGGGTCGCACAATAGTGGCGGAGGCGGGACGAGTGGTCGTCTGTTTCAATGGCGGGTGTTTATCCCCGAAGCCAAACTGACCCGGCCGGTTCGGCATCGAGCCCCGAATTGTACCCGGCCCCCGGGCTGTGGACGCGCGGCAAAACGCACCGTGCCCGTGCAGGGCGCGAGTTCCGAGTCCGACCGGCCTGTCCCGCCTCCGCCTACCCCCCGGAAACTGGAGGCATCCCGATGATGAACGATGAGTTGTGTGTTGTCCATCCCCGCGCGGCGGGACTCGACATCCACAAGGGGCACATCACGGCCACCGTGCGGCTGTCCGAGGCGACGGCCGGCCCGCCGCAGTGCGAGACGCGCATGTTCAGCGCGCTGGCGAGCGGCCTGGCCGCCCTGGTCGCGTGGTTGACGAGCCACCGCGTCGTGGCCGCCGCGATGGAGGCGACCGGCGTCTACTGGCACACGCCGTGGCAGGCGCTGACCGACGCCGGCATCAACGCCCAGTTACTCCACGCGCAGCATGTGAAGCAACTGCGCGGCAGGAAGACCGATGTCGAGGACAGCCGCTGGCTGGCGCGGGTGTGCCAGTTCGGGTTGGGGCGGCCCAGTTTCGTTCCCTCCCAGCAGTTCCGCGACCTGCGCACGTTGAGCCGCCACCGGCGGAAGCTGGTCGCGCGGCGCTCGCAGGTCCGCAACCAGACACAGAAGGTGATCGACCGCGGCGGCGTCCGCATCGGGGCGGTGCTGAGCGACATCTTCGGCAGGAACGGCCGGCGCATCCTCGACGGTCTGGTCGCCCGGCGGCCCAGTACCGACATCCTGGCCTCGCTCAGCGCGCACGTCCGCGGCAAGCTCGAGCAGCTCGGCGACGCATTGGGCCTGACGCTGCGCGAGACCGAGCGCCGCCTGCTCGCCGACCTGCTGAGCGAGCACGACACGCTCAGCCGGCGCGTCGACGACTTCGACCGGCACCTCGACGAGGCGCTGGCCCCCTGGGCCGAGCAACTCCGCCTGCTGGAGACGCTTCCCGGCATCGACCACACGGCGGCCTGCGCCATCCTGAGCGAGACCGGAGCCGACCCGCACCGCGTGTTCGGCAACGCGCACCGCCTGGCAGCCTGGGCCGGCCTGTGCCCCGGCAACAACGAGAGCGCCGGCAAACGCCGCACCGGTCGCACCCGGCGCGGAAATCAGACGCTGCGCACCGTGCTCATCGAGTGCGCCCACGCCGCCGCCCGAACCCACAACTGCCAGTTCCAGACGTATCACCAGACGCTGACCCGGAAGCGCGGCTTCAAGCGCGCCATCGTGGCCACCGCCCACAAGCTGCTGCGATGCGTCTTCGCGGTGCTGCGCGACGCCACGCCCTACCGCGACCCGGATACCGACTACGAGGCGCTGCTCGTGCAGCGCAGCGCTTCGCGCTGGCTCCGCAAGCTGCATCAGTTCGACATTCTCGTTCGCAACGACGACGGCACCTGCTCGGTCCACTGGCCGCCTCCCGCAAACAGGAGCACCGTCCCGACGCGCTGAGACCGCCATCCCACCCGCGTTCACCCCCAGCACGGTTCGCGCAGAGGCCACTTGGGGCAGCCTCGTCCGTCGAGCCTCACCCGGGGGAGAACGTGCCCAACGGCGCCATCCCTTCGTGACGCCTTTCGTCGCGCCAGGAGACGTGCGTCCGAAGCGACAGAAACTTTCGCGGCAAACGTCATGAGCGACCGTGCGCCGCTCACCCCGAAGGATGAAAGTTCGTCAGAGACCGACCGCGGGTCGCACAATAGTGGCGGAGGCGGGACGAGTGGTCGTCTGTTTCAATGGCGGGTGTTTATCCCCGAAGCCAAACTGACCCGGCCGGTTCGGCATCGAGCCCCGAATTGTACCCGGCCCCCGGGCTGTGGACGCGCGGCAAAACGCACCGTGCCCGTGCAGGGCGCGAGTTCCGAGTCCGACCGGCCTGTCCCGCCTCCGCCTACCCCCCGGAAACTGGAGGCATCCCGATGATGAACGATGAGTTGTGTGTTGTCCATCCCCGCGCGGCGGGACTCGACATCCACAAGGGGCACATCACGGCCACCGTGCGGCTGTCCGAGGCGACGGCCGGCCCGCCGCAGTGCGAGACGCGCATGTTCAGCGCGCTGGCGAGCGGCCTGGCCGCCCTGGTCGCGTGGTTGACGAGCCACCGCGTCGTGGCCGCCGCGATGGAGGCGACCGGCGTCTACTGGCACACGCCGTGGCAGGCGCTGACCGACGCCGGCATCAACGCCCAGTTACTCCACGCGCAGCATGTGAAGCAACTGCGCGGCAGGAAGACCGATGTCGAGGACAGCCGCTGGCTGGCGCGGGTGTGCCAGTTCGGGTTGGGGCGGCCCAGTTTCGTTCCCTCCCAGCAGTTCCGCGACCTGCGCACGTTGAGCCGCCACCGGCGGAAGCTGGTCGCGCGGCGCTCGCAGGTCCGCAACCAGACACAGAAGGTGATCGACCGCGGCGGCGTCCGCATCGGGGCGGTGCTGAGCGACATCTTCGGCAGGAACGGCCGGCGCATCCTCGACGGTCTGGTCGCCCGGCGGCCCAGTACCGACATCCTGGCCTCGCTCAGCGCGCACGTCCGCGGCAAGCTCGAGCAGCTCGGCGACGCATTGGGCCTGACGCTGCGCGAGACCGAGCGCCGCCTGCTCGCCGACCTGCTGAGCGAGCACGACACGCTCAGCCGGCGCGTCGACGACTTCGACCGGCACCTCGACGAGGCGCTGGCCCCCTGGGCCGAGCAACTCCGCCTGCTGGAGACGCTTCCCGGCATCGACCACACGGCGGCCTGCGCCATCCTGAGCGAGACCGGAGCCGACCCGCACCGCGTGTTCGGCAACGCGCACCGCCTGGCAGCCTGGGCCGGCCTGTGCCCCGGCAACAACGAGAGCGCCGGCAAACGCCGCACCGGTCGCACCCGGCGCGGAAATCAGACGCTGCGCACCGTGCTCATCGAGTGCGCCCACGCCGCCGCCCGAACCCACAACTGCCAGTTCCAGACGTATCACCAGACGCTGACCCGGAAGCGCGGCTTCAAGCGCGCCATCGTGGCCACCGCCCACAAGCTGCTGCGATGCGTCTTCGCGGTGCTGCGCGACGCCACGCCCTACCGCGACCCGGATACCGACTACGAGGCGCTGCTCGTGCAGCGCAGCGCTTCGCGCTGGCTCCGCAAGCTGCATCAGTTCGACATTCTCGTTCGCAACGACGACGGCACCTGCTCGGTCCACTGGCCGCCTCCCGCAAACAGGAGCACCGTCCCGACGCGCTGAGACCGCCATCCCACCCGCGTTCACCCCCAGCACGGTTCGCGCAGAGGCCACTTGGGGCAGCCTCGTCCGTCGAGCCTCACCCGGGGGAGAACGTGCCCAACGGCGCCATCCCTTCGTGACGCCTTTCGTCGCGCCAGGAGACGTGCGTCCGAAGCGACAGAAACTTTCGCGGCAAAGCGGGGAGACGTCATCCTGGTCCGCGCCGGGTTCGAGGGGCGCGCGATCGGCGTCGTGCACAGCAACGACTACGCCAAGCCCGACGGACTGAATGAGCGCAGCAGAGTCCACGTGTACTGGATCAACAAGGCCTCGGCCAGCTTCGGCGGCGCCCAGACGGACCAGAAGGCCTTTGCACGCACCCAACCGGGCAGTTCCACGTACAGGGCGTTTGCGACGGCGACTGCGTACGAACCGACGTTTGCACTGCTCAACATCGACGATCCACCGTCCGAGGCTTGGTCCGGACTGCTGAACCGGATCGAGCGCTGCCGGGCAGCTCCGAACTTCGAGGCGGACGAGGTGACGTACAAAGTGGAAGTGGCCGCCAAGGTCAACGCGGCGCGCGAGCGCTTGCGGTCAGGAGGGGCGGGTTGGGAAGACCTGTTGCGACACGCCTTCACTCACAAGCTCAACAACCTGACCAACTACCGAAGCCACGACCCGTTTCTCAAGTGGATGACTCGCGAACCGGGCCAGTGCCGGGGCGCGCTGCACTCTTTGTGGTCAGTTGACGGGACTCCGGAAGAGCGCCTGCAGGGCTTCTGCGACCAGGTACCCACGGAGATTCTCGGGACACTCGGCGGGCGTCTGAACACCGGGACCTTCCTGCTGATGGCAGAGGACGTGCACCGGCTGCCACCGGCGAAGATCGATGCGTTCCGTAGAGCCTGGAAGCTGGCGGGGCGGGGGAACGGACCGACCGGTGCGGAACCGGGCGCCGTTTACGGAGAGATCCTCCGATTCCTGGACGATCTCGTTCGGGACGGCCACGACTGGCCGGTCCCCTTGCGTGATCGCCTTGATGCACAAGGCGCCGTGTGGTGGGCAACACGAGACGAGGGTAAGAACGGACCTGACCCGCCCGCTCGACTGGACCTTGGCGCCTATGCCCTCGAGCATGCGCGTCAGGATCTCTTCCTGCCCGCCGACGAGATCGAGAGCCTCGTCAAGCTTCTGAAGCGCAAGAGGAACCTCGTCCTCCAGGGGCCCCCGGGCACGGGCAAGACCTACGCGGCGCAGCGTCTTGCATGGCTGCTGGCCGGCGAGCGGTCGACAGAGCGCATCGAGGCCGTTCAGTTCCACCAGTCTTGCGGATACGAGGACTTCGTTCGCGGGTACCGGCCCACCGATACCGGCGGTTTCGACCTACAGGACGGGCCGTTTCTGCGTTTCTGCACTCGCGCCCGAGAGGCACCGGATCGCCCGCATGTGCTGATCATCGACGAGATCAACCGCGGCAACCTGAGCCGCATCTTCGGCGAGTTGCTGATGCTGATCGAGGCCGACAAGCGCGATCCCGCTTGGGCGGTCCGCACAGCCTACGCGCGACCCGACGAGCCTGCGTTCCACGTCCCGGCGAATCTCCATCTGGTCGGCACGATGAACACCGCTGACCGCTCCCTCGCGTTGGTGGACTACGCGTTGCGGCGGCGTTTCGCCTTCTCGACCGTCGAGCCGGCCTTCGGCAGCCAGGGGTTTGACCGCCACCTCGCCGATGGCGGCGTGCTGGAGCCGATGCGTCGTCGGATCAGGACGCGCCTTGAGGCGTTGAACCGGCAGATCCGAGAACACCCGCAGTTGGGCGCGGGATTCCAGATCGGTCACAGCTACTTCTGCCGGCCGCCGAAAGGCTTGGCCGACGCCGCCGCCTGGAACGGCTGGTACACGGATGTGCTCCGCTACGAGATCGAACCGCTGCTCCGTGAGTACTGGTTCGACGACGCGGAGCGTGCAAGGAACGCGCTCGCCGCCCTGCGTGCCGCCGACTGACGCCGCGTCATGAAGATTCCCGCCGAGAACCTGTACTACGTTCTCTGTTACGCATGGGAACGGCTGGACCGACTGGAGGCGGTACCGGACGACGTGCGTACATCCACGTTCGACTTGCCGCAGAACCTGTTGGCCCGACTCCTTCACGACAGCTTCTCTCAGGTGTTGCGACGTGGCCTGGATCGAGGCTACCGGGAACGGGAGGAGGACACCCGCAGGCCGCGCGGCAAGCTGGATCTGCCGTCGACCGTTCGGCGTGCGTTACGCCTGCAGGGCCAAGTGCGTATCCGCTTCGAGGAGCTGAGCCGCGACGTACTCTACAACCGGATCGTCAAGACGACCATGCTGCGGCTGGCCGCGGTCAAAGAGCTGAACACGAACCTGAAGGGGAAGTTGACACGGCTCGTGCAGCGGATCGCCGATATCGGCGAGGTGGATCTGCGCGAGGATCTGTTCCGCCGCGTGCAGATCCACCGGAACAACGCCGACTACGGCTTCCTGCTCGACCTGTGTCGGATGATCGCCCGCCACTTGTTCCCGGAGGCTCACGCCGGGGCGGTGCGATTCCGCGACTTCACGACCGACGAGCGGGAGATGGGCCGGCTCTTCGAGGACTTCGTACGCGGCTTCCTCCGCACCGAGCATCCGCGGCTCGGGGTTCGCGGGCACAAGAGCATCAAGTGGGACGCGGCGCCCGAGGGGGACGCCGTCATGCGCCTCCCGCTGATGGAAACCGACATCTACGTAGCGGGCGCTGCCGACGGGCGGAGCGCCATCGTTGAGACCAAGTGTGTGTCGGAACCGTTCGCGCGCGGGGGCGAGGCCAGCACGGTCTCGCTACGCAGCGACCATCTATATCAGTTGTTCGGGTACCTGACGAACCACGCTCGGTCGTACGCGGCTGAGCCGCCGGCTCTCGGCGTGCTGCTCTACGCGACCGCGGGGACGACGTTCGACTACCGCTACCGCGTGCATGGACACCCGCTACGGGTGTCGTCAGTAGACCTCACGAAGCCGTGGCCGGCCGTCCGCGAAGGCCTGGACCGTCTCGCAGAGGCCCTTTCGGAACACAAGGGACCGAACGCGCAGCAGGCTGTAGCATGACCCGAGGAACGATGGCACCGCGGCCCGCTCGTGGCGCGTTAAATGGCAGAAGCCCTGTCCACCATACCAGGAGAGCCCGGGCCGTCCGGTGCGGTCCTGAATCGTCCGCATATGACTGAATAATTAGTGATTACTACCGTTTAACCGGCTTGACGCCGGCCGGACCAGTCCGCTACGATTCGCCAGTATCCGCCATTCACTGAGGGGTATACTGGTAGAGATGGAACTCCCGAATCGACCCCGGACCGCCAAGCCCAACGGCCGCCAGCCGCACCACGCCCTGTCGACCGCCTTCGCCCGCAACGTAGCACAGGCTGGACGCTACTGCGATGGCGACGGCTTGTACCTCGACGTGCAGCCGACCGGCACCCGATGCTGGGTACAGCGGCTCGTCATCCGCGGACGCCGCCGCGAACTCGGACTCGGCGGCTTCCCGCTCGTCCCGCTCAAGGAGGCCCGTGCGGCGGCTCTCGCCAACCGCAGGCTCGCCCGCGCCGGAGGCGACCCGCTGGCCGAAAAGCGCCGACTCAAGAGCATGCCGTCGTTCGCCGCCGCCGCCGAGGCGGTCCTGGCACAGATGCGGCCCGGCTGGCGCAACCCCAAGCACGGCAAGGACTGGCTGTCGAGCATGGAGCGCTTCGCCTTCCCCCGGCTCGGCAAGCTGCCTGTCTCCGAGGTGACCAGCGCGGACGTGGTCGAGACGCTGCGGACCGTCTGGCACGAACGGCCGGCGACGGCGCGGCGGGTCCGCCAGCGCATCAGCACCGTCATGGAGTGGGCCGTCGCGTTGAACTACCGCGACGACAACCCGTGCAGCCGCATCGGGCCGGTCCTCGGCCCGCAGCAGGATCTCGTCCAGCACATGCGGGCGCTGCCTCATCGGGACGTGGCGGCTGTGGTCGAGACGGTGCGAGCGTCGGGCGCGGCTCCTGTCGTCAAGCTGGCGTTCGAGTTTCTGGTGCTCACGGCGGCTCGGTCCGGCGAGGCGCGCGGGGCCGAGTGGGCCGAGATCGACACCGACGAACACGTGTGGACCGTCCCGGCGACGCGGACGAAGGCGAAGCGCGAGCATCGGGTGCCGCTGACACGCCGCGCCGAACAGGTCCTCGACGCGGCGCGGACGCTCAGCAACGGGAACGTGCTCGTGTTCCCGAGCCCGCGCGGCAAGCGGTTCAACGACATGGCCCTGTCAGGACTGCTCAGGACGCTGGAGGTCCCCGCCGTGCCTCACGGCTTCCGCTCGACCTTCCGGGACTGGGCGGCCGAGGAGACGAACCACCCGCGGGAGGTCGTTGAGGCGGCGCTGGCCCACGTCGTGCAGAACAAGGTGGAGGCCGCCTACGCCCGCTCGGACCTGTTCGAGCGGCGCCGGCAGTTGATGGACGACTGGTCCGCCTACGTCGTCGGCGGATGCGCCGCCCCGTCAGACGCGGCGGATCCGCAACGCACGGGCCGGCGGCCGATGACGGTCACCGATCCACAGCAGCGGGCGGCGGCTCGGTCCGCGCGGGCTCCCGGTTGATCTGCTCCTTCAGTTCCTTGCCCGGCGTGAAGTAGGCGACGTGCTTCGACACGACCTCCACTCGGTCGCCGGTCCTCGGATTGCGGCCCGTGTGCGGCCCGCGCCGCCGGTGACGGAAGCTGCCGAAGCCGCGGAGTTCGACCTTCTCGCCCCGGCGCAGCGACTCGGCGATGTTGCCGAACACGGTATCGACGACGATCTTGGCGCGGCTCTTCGTGAGGCCGGCGACGCGGGCCACTTGCTCTATGAGCGCGGCCTTCGTCAGTGTGCCGTCGGTCACGGTCGATCTTCCGTCAGGAGGGTACCGGCAGCAGGAGCTTGGCTCGCGCCGCTGTCGCTCGGCGGCGACCTGCCGGCGACATAATAGCAACGGCACGCGGCGAGCGTGACGGACCACCGGCGGCAAGCCGGTCCACGTTCCCGGCCGCATCCGTCGGGCGCGACAGCCGGCGAGGGGATCGAAGGGGAGGCGCAGCCTCCCCTCGCCAGCCCTGATGTGTACACATCGGGTCGGCTGGCTCATCACCACCAACGGTCGTGATGAGCCAGCCGACGTGTCTTTCCATCTGGCACCCGACCGTCTCCGTCTTCACCGCTCGGATCATCTTCGTCGCTCTCTCCGGACTCTGCTCGTGTCCGCCGGCCCGGTCGATGTCCTGCTCGCCCGATTCGGTACGCGCTTCTGATGCCCGTGTGTGATCTCATCGGGGGTTGTTCGGGATCGGAGTGAGGCATCGTCGGGCAATTGCCGGTCTGAAGCGCGCGCGGAGCCGGCGTCAAGGCCGCCAGCCGCGAAGCGGACGGAGCGCAGCGACGGGCCTTGACGCCGGGGAGCACGCGCCGATGGTGTCGTGGCCGACGATGCCGTCTACCGCGCCGCGCTCGCGCGGCGTGAAGCGCCGGCCGCGGGCAGCCGTCGCCCGTGGCCGGGACGTGGCGCTCGAAGCGCGTGCCGGAGTGATCCCGCCCGCCGCAACAGCGTTTCTCGGAAAGATGGACCACGCCGGTGGCCGCCGTGTCAAGCCGCCCTCCGGGCGTCTCCTTCGCTGTCGCTACGGCCGTGCCGGTGACACGCCGTCCACCGGCGTGGTGTTGGGCGATTATGCCGAACGCAAGCGTCCGGCCCTTGAACGGACCCGGACCCCCACCAGGTCCTCGAACCGCTCCCCGCCGGAGCCGCCGACGAGCACCGCCCGCCTCGAACCGACCAGCTACGGACCCGCGCTCCGTTCCAGGCGCGGCAACATCGAAGAACGCGGATCGGACACCGGAACGAAGTGTGGCATCATCAGCAGTGCAGCGGGACCACCGGACCGGTGCAAGCAGGACGGGCCAGCGCCAAGCAAGGGTCGTGCCACTGACCCAGGTAGAGGGCACTGCGGCCCCGGTGATCGACGGGAATCAGAAGGTGCCGAGGGTGAGGAAGAGCAGGCTAGGCAACACGAGGCGTCGACGACATGGGCCTCGCGGTTGCGGAGCACGACGATCACGGCGACACGGGGCGAGGATCCGGCCCGATAGTGCCGCGCCAGACTGTGATCAGCCCTCAGCGCCCGATCACAGCCTGATCACACCCCGGATCACAGCCGCCCCCGCGAAGGAGCCCCGGATTCGCTGACCCAACCGCACGCCCACACACCAACCTCGGTACACGTAACGGGGTCAGGGAAAAGCCGGGAGCGACCCACCGCAAAACTGGCGTTTTGCGGACCCGGCAGGTGTTCCTCCGTCACACCTGCCGCGCCGGGTCGCTCCCGGCTGAATTGTCCCTGCGGGAAGGCTCGTGCATGCCGCCGCTGGCGGCGTGCTCCGTGACGTGCTGCCGGCGGCGTGCCGCTCACAAGGACCATGATACGCTGTCGGCGGACCGATACTGACTGGCGGCGTCGATTAGGCTTTCGTGGAACGAGACCCGCACGCGGGCCGCCGACTTCACGTGAGAGTGTCGTCGCCGCCGAAAGCGCGGCGCGTGCTTGGGGGAGCCGGCCGCATCGATTGGGCGGCGCTCGGCGCGTCCGACCTCGCCGGCCGGGTGCGGGCGTATCGCCAGTTGCGCGACGTCGGCATGGAGGATGGAGAGGCTCGGCGCATGTGCGGATTCACGCAAGGAAGGGAGCAGGGTGAACGACGAAATCGTGAAGGAGACGTGTGCTCAGGTTGCCGGGCCGTTGGTGGATGGCATCCGAGCGGCGGCGTTCGCGCCCATCCGCTCAGTGTCCGGACTTGGCCACCGAGTCCGTCATGGAGTACTTCAGTGCTTCGGCGATGCGCTCCAGACGGCCGTTGACCCGAAGGTTGGCGGATGAGTTGGGGAAAGCGGTCCAAGCTGACGCATTGGTCAGACGACCCGTATGCGGGCGTTCCGGCACCCTGCGGCGCGACTGAGAACCTGACGATGGATGGCTCCAAGGTGGACTGTCCCATCTGCAAATCCCGCAGTTTGGAGGGCCGGAATGTGGCCGGTGAATTCGCCGGCTCCGACCATCTGAACCGTGATTCGGACTCGGGATCCGAGGAAGACTGATGGACCGGAAAGAACGGCAGGAATACGACCTCGCGAACGCAAAGACGGCCGGCTGCATGTTGCTCGGCGCGGCGGCGCTGTTCGTGCTCATCATCATCCTGGCGGCCATCTTCGCCTACTGAAAATGGTGGACACGGTGGCCGTGTTGGCTGCGGTTTCGACGACTGATCGTTGCGGCGGTCGCGGAGGCGGAATCACACAGCGTTCGGTCGCTGTCACGGGGCTGCGGATCCGACGGCTAGAAGACGTTTCCAAGAGGAGGATCGACAACCCGAACGGTCGTCAACCCGCACGCCTCTATGGCAGATCCAGGCGAAAGTTCATGCGGATGTGGCTGACGCTTGCCCCGACTGGCCTCTTGATGGCATCAAGATCGGCCTCCAACTGGATCTTGTCGTCTTCACTGAGTCCGGTGCTCAATTCCGTCTTCGCGGCCAATGCGCTCACGACGCGCGACAGGGCATCTACCTGATCCTCAATCTTCTCCAGAGCCTCGACGGTCCGCTCGACACATCGACCAGTTGCCGCCACGGCTTCCCATCGTTGACGATCATCCATGTGTCGTCCTCTGGCGTCCAGCTTATCATGGCCCCGTTGAACTCTGGTGCCCGCTTCGTCCCACCATGAGGCCAGAGCGCGAACGGGCGACGCCGTGGCCCGGCTCATTTGCGATGATGCAGGCCGTCCTCGACTCCGCGCGTCCCGACGCGACGCTGGCGTACCCTGTACGATTCCGACCTGACGCCGCCCAACCTCCGAAGGGAGGCATCACGCGCTGGATCGCGCTGTCGACCTTCTCTACCGTCGTCAACGCTTTACGTCGGAGCTGAACGCATCGAGTACCTGTTCGCGCTGTACAAGCGCATGCAGGCCCCCGGTCGCCGCCACGGCGGCGAAACCGAAGACGCGGCGTAGGCGACGGGTGCAGTGAACCGTCGCACCGGGCTACGAGGCGCGCCGCTCGCTGGTAGGTTACCCTGCTCTCGATGAGCCGGGACCGGACGGCCGACAGGATAGACGAAGCCGTACTCGCTCTCCTCTATCTGGGGATCTGCGAGCGCGACCCGATGACGGGCGCGCGCACGTGGAAGTCGTTCGACTGGAACGCAATGGATCGCCTTCACCGGAAGGGGCTCATCTCCGACCCGGTGAGCAAGGCGAAGTCGGTGAAGTTCACGGAGGCGGGTCTGCGCCGGGCGGAGGCTGCCTATCGGCGGCTGTTCGAGGCGGAGGACTGAGCCGGCGTCCTCGACGGAACGCGGAACGCAGGCTCGCAGACGACGAAGTTGCTCCGCCCGTCGCCGCAACCCGTTCGGTGCCCCCGCCACGTGAGCGAGCCGAGATGCGGAGAGTCGGCGACGCGGACGGTGCTGCAGCAGGCCGAGGTTCTGTACCGCGCCGCCGCCGTCCCCAGCGGCACCGCGCGACCCATCACCGTCAGCCGCGGCTCCTCACTGCCGCCCGCCTCCACACGCCGCCCCAGCGTCATGCGCGCGCTCGTCAAGATCCTGGAGAGCGACGACGCGGAGACGGACGAGGCGCAGGCTGGCTGGGCAATCTGATGCTGAACGCTTGTTCATGCGGAGGCACGGTACCACTCGCCTCTCTCGATCTGGTACCGGAGAGCACGCAGCGTCTCGTCCTTTAGGTTGCTTCCCTGGACTCGAATGAACTCGGGCAGGAATTCGTCCCGGCATTCTCGGGCAGACCAGACTTGGCCATTGCGGATGGCAGCCTCAGCCAAGGCTTGAGCTTCCTCCATCGTGAAGAGGCCGAACAATGGGACAAGCGGGCGCATCTCGGCTTCAGCCGACCGAAACGAACCGGCCTCTCCAGCTCTGCGCGTCAGGTACGGGATGATCTCCCGAGGGAAATCCCTTGCCAGCGGCTCTACAAGGAGCTTCGGGGTCACGCCGTCGCTCAAAATACGGCCGCTCTGGAGATGCGAGAGAAATCCGAAGGGAATCGTTTCGTCGATGGAGAGTGGGGCGATCTTGACCTTGCGGCGTGAGGCGATGAAGCCCACTTCCTGTAGCGTCCATCGCGACCTCAGGAAGCTCTTGCTGAGGAGCGGTACGAACAACTGGCAGCGACGCAACTCGTCGCGGATTCGACGCTGCCACTCCTCGGAGGTTCTCAGATCGTCGTGAGCCACGAAGGCGTCGATTCCAGCACGACCGAGTACGGCCTTCGCCTGCCCGGCGAACTTCCGGTCTACGTGCGAGTGCGAAATGAACGCCACCAGCCGCGGGTCGTTGAATCCGCTCATGGTTGGAAATTGTAGTCTCTGGCTGCCGCCTGACCAGAATCGTCCAGTCCCAGAGCACCGCACCCCACCGTCGTCTCGCGAATCTGTCCACGCCGGAGGCGTGGGAGTGTCCCGATCACAGCGCAAGTGCGGAGAAATCGGGCGGCTCGGGGTGCCACCCTCACGCCTGCCGGCCGGTCGTGAAGTCCAGGGCCTCAATAAACTGGTACGTATTGCAGTGCGGCACGTGGAGATCATCACACACGTCAGGGATGTGGCGGTTTGCGCGCTTTTTCCTCGGCTTCGAGACCTCGGTCGTGACGACTGTCCGCCGTGCAGGATCACCGAGCGCGTAGGCGATGAGAAACGGGTCGCGGCCGACTCGCTCGATCTCCTCGTCGCTCAGATCCGGCGCGTAGCCCTGGCTCGTCACTCGGGCGACCAAGGTCTCGTTGACGTGCTCGTCGAGTAGTAGCACGTCGCGGTTGTCCTTCAGCCAACGCGTCAGATCGTCGTCTCTACCGGCAAGAATCTCCTCGTACATCTCCAGCGGGACCTTCACCTGGTGCCTGCTCGCGCGATCGACCAGCCACTCCCAGAACTCGGGCACGCGTCCGAGCGGGTAGTAGTCGCGATTCGCATCGATGAGAACGTTGGCGTCGAGCAGGTAGATCAAGCAGCGACTCCCTACCGCGCCTTGGCCGGGCGAAGCATCTTCCCGACCTGCGGGGGCTTGACGCCCAGGATTCTGGCCGCTTTGGTCGTCGACAGTGCTCCAGAGTCCAACATACGGCGGGTGAAATTGAGCAAGCCCGGCCCGACCCGGTGTCGGCGTACCACGTAGTAGCTGGGACCGCCCGCGGACTCGCGCGCCGTCGCACGGTGCCGGTCGCGATTCTGCCGCCACTGCGTGCGAAAATCTGCCTGTAGGCGGTCGAAGGTCGGCTGATCTATGCGATTGGCCCGCAGGAGTTGGTAGGCGACCATCGTCCGGCTCAGGTTGCGCTCGCGGGCGAACTGGCCGATATGGTGCCGTTGTTCGACGACCCCAGACCCTCGCGCGATGTTGATCGCATCGAGCATGCGCGGGGGCAGCAACCATTCGGCTGCAACACTGTTGCAGAACTCCTCGATCTCGGTTTCCGAGTTCACGTCAGCGAATCCAGATTGGCCGAGGAGTAGGTGGGTCAACTCGTGCAGGAGCGTGAATGACCGCGCGGCCCTGGAGTCGTTGTCGTTGATAACCACGAACGGAGCCACATCGTCCGCGATCGCGAGGCCGCGAAACACCTCTACATCGATGGCCGTGTGGTGGCTGCCGAGGTCGCCCTTGAGCAGAACGAATACGCCAGAATCCTCCGTTCGCGAGCGAAGCAGCCGGAATGCGTGCTCGGCGGTCGGCTCGCCGTAGTACCTCGTCGCGTTCAGATCGTCGCCGAGCATTTGGCCTAGGGAGGTCGCCGCGCGTTGCCGCAGTCGGGCGGCCTGTGGCTTGCTGCGGAGTACTCGGCGCAACGATTCGATCTCCGTACCTGGGTTGTCGCTCCGCAGCAGGGAACCGACGAACGGCAGAGGCTCGGCTTCGTCCTCAGCCTCCAGCGCGGCCCGAACCATGTTCTGACGACTCTTGAGGTTGCGGACCAGCGCGTCGACGAGGGCATCCGTCTCCGAAGAACGAGCCCCAGGCAGCGTGCGGAACTCCGGGACGCCGTCATCCCGCCGCGGCGGGGCGTTCAAGTAGAAAGCGAGTAGCGGGCGCCGGTAGTGGTGCGCCATCTTGACAAGAGTCCGCCGTGTGGGCTTCCCTTCGCCGCGTTCCAGAGCCGCGAGCCGATCGGCAGCTGCCACGCCGCGGGCATCTCTGATGCCGACCCTCGCCACGGCATCTTGGAGAGTCAGACCCGCGGTCTTGCGTGCCCAGACGAGGATTTCAGGATTGACTGCCGGCATTCTCTCCGGCAGTAGAGTAGCACCCTCGACTGCCGCCGCGAGCGTTCTCGGAAGCGTCGGCGGCCGCGCTGGAGCCGGCGTCGATGCGGCCATCGGCGCCCTGAGCCATGGTCGGAGCGATTCCAGGGCAGTCCGTGGGTCCGTGGTCCGTGGCGTCCGTGGGTCCGTGGTCCGTGGGGTCCGTGGACGATCCGATTCGTCCGCTGGAAGCGACTTCAGGACGTGGGGTGCAACGAGGGGAAACTACGGCACCTATGCTCGTAAGCAGTCCATTATCAGTAGTTTACATGAGGTCGAAATCGGAAGCCCTGGAAGCTCAGCGGCTGGTCGAACTGCGCGACCGGCGGCTGAAACCGCCGACGGGCGAACCGAACCGCCCCCTCCTCGCACACCGCGCGTTGGTCGCCTCGACCACCTGGTCCCGGGTTTGTTCCCGCCATGCCGTAGTCCCCGGACACCCGATGTACGATCTCTCGTCCTCCTGCATCACTGTCCGACCTGCAACGGGCGCATCGGATGACGGCACAGACGCAGACGATCGCACAATTGTCACGTGTTCTCGACGTTGACGAGCGCAAGGTTTCCAGGACCGCGCGGCGGGTACTGGGCCTGAGCGCGGCGATGGTTCGGGATCCGGCACTGGCGCTATCGCGCAACCACTGCCGGCAGATCGCGCAGGCGCTCGGCAAGTCGGACCCGTGGGCGTCTGCGTCGCGAGCGTTCGCGCTGTCCAATCCAACGGCGGCGCGACGGCCGGTGTTGAAGCGCGATCCCTGCGCGAAGGGCGAGCTGACGTTCTCCAGCCTGCCGCACGGCGTGTGGGTTCACCCCGAGGTTCCCGATGGCCTCGGCGGGATGACGCCGCTGCGCCAGCGATTGGGCATCGTGCTGCAGCACTTGGCCGCGCACGGGCGCACGACCGTGGTGAAGGGCTGCCGGGACACGGTGAACCGCGGCTGGCGGCGCTCGCCGCTCGGCGGTAGCGGCGGCATGCAGTACTACCTGTGGTGGACGGTACAGGGAAGCGCACCCGCTCGCGACATCGCGTTCCCGGGCCGCCGGGGCGTTCTCGTGCGCGCGGTCCGGCACCACGACGACCACGGGCGTCTCGACGCCGGTGCCCTGGACGACTACCTGCCGTTCTCGCAGCACGAGATCGAGGACGCCGACCTCGTCGGCCGGCCCTGGACAGCGGACCAGTTGCAGTTCATACGGCACGAAGGGCCCGTGCGTCTCGTCCACGGGCGCCCGGGGTCGGGAAAGACGACCGTTCTGTGGAAGGCGGTCGAGGCGCGCAGCGGCCAACGCGTGCTGTACCTGACGTGGTCGCGCGAACTGACGGCCGCCGCCGAGGAGCACTTCCGCGCATTCGCCCCGGCCGACGTGCGAGTGGAGGCGCGCGACTTCGCGACGTTCCTGGGCGAGGTGTGCGGCGCTGACGTCGACCGGCTACCGTTGTCGAAGAGCCGCGCTCTGTTCGCGGCGGCCACCTCGCGGCTCGGACGCCGGCAGGCCGGACCGTGGACGAACCGCGGCACGGCGCTGCATGCCGAGGTGCGGGCGATGCTGCTCGGTCTCGCTGTGCCCGGGGACACGGACTCCATCCCGGCCGGCGGCTTGGTACGGCTGAGCGACGCCACGTACCGCGACCGGCGGGCGGGCGACGACGGCGTCGGCCGGGCGGCCGCAAGCGCGCTGCTCAAGGTGGCCGAACACGTCGGACCCGAGGCGATGGTCAGCGTGTTTCCCGAACTGGCCGCCGCGACGGCGGCTGTCGGTCGGCTGCGGGACGGCGCGCTGCCGGAGGGGTTCGCCGATTTCGACCGCGTCGTCATAGACGAGGTCCAGGACCTGACGCTGCTGGAAACCGCCGTGGTCGTCGAGTTGTGCCTGGCGATCGCTCGCCGACGGGGGCATGCGCCGTGGCTGCTGGCGGCCGGCGACGACGGGCAGACCGTGCGTCCGTCGGGTTTCGACTGGGGCGCGTTGAACGACCTGCTGGCCGCGCGCCTCGACGCGCCGCGCCGGTTCCACCTCGAAGACAACCTGCGCTGCCCGAGCCGCATCGCGGGAGTCATCGAACGCGCGTCCGAATGGTACGTGCACCTCGACAAGTCGCGGCGCCCGACCAAGCAACGTCACCAGCAGGGAGGACAGCACGTCGACGCCCACCTGCTTCACGTCGTGGCCGACGTGCCGACGGCCGTCGGGCTGCTCGAGCGGCTCGACGAGGTCGAGCGACTGGTGTTGATCACGGTCGCCGACGAGAAACCGGCCTGGGTGCCCGAGCGGCTGCGAGACATGGTGCTGACCCCGGCCGACGCGAAGGGGCTCGAGTACCAGTCGGTCTGCGTCCTGGACCCGGGACGGGTGCTGGCGCAGCTCGAGGATGCGACCGGGTCGATGACCACAGGCGCATCGCGGGCACTGCGGGAGCAGGAGCACCGGACCGCCATCGACCAGTTGCGGGTGGCGCTGAGTCGCGCCACCGAGACGCTCGCCTTCGTCGACGTGGCCGGCGACGACGACGCGCACGCGCTGAGCGCGGACCTGCTCGAGGACGCCGCGCCCTACCATGCCGATGATCTGGTCGAGCACTTCGCCGATGACGCGCCGCCGGAGGAACGCGTACAGGCTCGGACGAAGGACGCGCGAGGTCTGATCGACACGGCCCCCGGGCGGGCATGGCAACGGGCGTGCCAGGCGATGCGCCTGCTCGGCGACCCGCAGTTGCCCAACGGCGTCTCGGACGAGAATGTGCGTATCGAGGCGCGATCGACCCTGCTGTCCACGGCGGCCCGTCTGCTCGTCGACGGTGTGCCCGCCGCGGTCCGCCGTCACGAGGTGGTCAACATGGCCGGCGAAGCGATCGTGCTGCTCGGCGCGTCAGACCGGTACGCGCAGGCGCTGCACGCGCTGGATGCGTGGACGCGGGCGCCGCAGACGGCGCCGTTCGCGCTGCTCGACGCCACGCTCGCGCTCGACTCCGACGGGAGCTGGCTGCGGCGGGCGCTGCCGCCGGTGGCGCAGCGGTTGCGCGACGCCGTCGAGACGTTCGCCAGCGACACGACCGCGGCCGGCGCCTACGCCGGCAACGTCGAGGGCTGGCTGCAACTGACCGGCTATGCCGGCGACGCCGCGGCGACGGCCCGGACGCTGCGTTGCCGGGCCGTCGATAGCCTGACGGAAGGTGGAGAGACGCTGGCGGCCGCCCAGGTCCTGGTGGCCGTCAAGCCGCCGGACCTGGCGCGCCTCGGAAGGCTGCGGGAAGTGCAGGGCCGCCTCGAGGACGCCGCCGAGACGTTCGAGGCGGCCGACATGGCGGCCGACGCGCTGCGCAACTGGCGCGCTGCCGGCAAGTGGCAGCAGGCTGTGCGGCTGGCCGCCGGCCAGGAGCGCAGTGACCTGGAATGGCTCGTCGAGCTCGACACGCTGGTCCGGCGCCGGCCCGCGGGTCAGCGCAAGCGCCTGACCGCTGGCGAGCGCGAGTGCCTCGTCCAACTACTGGACTCCGTCGAGCGCCTACCCAGGAGCGGCAGGACCGCGGCTGTTGCTTCGGCGCTGCCGCTCGTCATCCTGCCGGCGCTCGGTCCCGGCCTGCCGCCCGGGTTCCTCGAGGCCGACGGCATGCCGCCGGTCCCGGACAAGGCACGCACCGGCCGGTTCTTCGGCCGCCGCGTGATGGAGTTCCAGAACTGGACGCTCGCTTCCAACGCCCGGTGGCGCTTGACCGACGAGCAGTTGGCGCTGCTGTGGCAGGCCGAGTTTCCCAACTCCCGCACCCGGTACACGATGAAGAGCGTCCGCACCGTGCGCAACCTGTTCAACTTGGGGAGGCGCAACAACGACCGGCCCCGGACGCCGATCCCTCAGTACGATCCCGCTGGTAATCCGGTGCTGGACATGCCGTACTTCTGACCTATGGATGGCGGCGCCTCACGGGGATGATCGTAAGCGTTCGGGCACCCTGGTATCCGGCGTTCCGGCCGTCGGGCAAGCACCGTCGAACAGCGAGCCGATCCGGTCCGGGCTCCCTCCCTGCGCACGGGACATCGACCGGTGCTGGCCGTCGACAACGACAGCGTCCGGTTGGCCCGCTCCCACGTCAATACCAGGTTCACCGAACGGTTACGGATGATCGGATGATCGTCCAGTCGGGTCCGACACAATCCACGCGTCGATTGCACATGGAATTGAATACGACGACGCTGTTCTCCCCGCTTCCGCCCAAGAAGAACAGGGTCTCACGGCCGACGCCGGGAGTCCGCACCGAACTCCTCTCAGGGTAGTCTGTGTTGTCCACATTGGCCATCCATTTCGCTCGTGAAGTCATCCGGCTGTACAACGCTCTCAGTATGGCGCCAACCTCGCGGCTCGTGGGCACTGCCGGACTGCAGCAGACACGTGCTACTCTAGAGAGCAATGACGCGCAAGAAAAGAGCCAGAAAACAGAAAACGCGTGACGACCAGTTCTTGCGCTACGTATCCTGGCTAGGAAAGCAAGCCCTCAGCGGAAGGAAAGGCTTACTGACAAGAGACGAGGTCAGGAGTATTGAAAGGCGCGTGCACAGACTCATGTTGGATAGGTTGTCGCTCGCTGATTTGAAGCGCAGGATCAGAGAGTTTCGCAAGCTGCCTTTTGATAGGATGACATACGAAAACGTCAAGAGAGCCGTCGGCGATGTTATGTTTATTGAGGCCGTGGGAGCGGAGAAGTTCGCTGTGCTCTCATGGATAACGGACAATAGGAGTCGTGGAAGTCTGCTGTACAGGGCCCGCATGGACGTCATTCCTCTTGGAGCGGTGAATGATTGTTGGAGCCCCCCCGCAGCGAGAGTTAGATCCAGTAGACTAAACAGAGCGGGCGAGCCTGTGCTGTACACGTCCGCTGACGGCCCCAAGGTGGTGCTGGACGAGATCGGAGCGAAGCCTGGGGATGCGGTGTCCATCATCGTCTACAGAGTGAAGGAGCCGTTAAGGCTAATGATTCTCGGAACGATGCGGCACTATGCGTATCTCAACAAGGAACAGCAAGAAAAACAGATGTGCCTCTTTGCCTTCTTGAGCTCAGAGTTCATTAGACCAGTGCCCTCCGGAGCCGAATACCTCTACCAGATTTCCCAAGCTATCGCTAAGGAGCATTGGGGCATATACGACAATCATGACGGATGGCAATACCCATCGATAAAGTCAGGAACATATCATAACGTCTGCTTGCAGCCGGACAACGCGCGTCGAAAGCTGGAGTTGGAGGGCGTCATTTGCGCGACTGTCTTGAGTCGCTCTGGTGAAGATCTCCATACGTACAATCACTTTCTTGCCAGACCTCAAGACGGAATCTCCTCAAACACGTGTGGGTAGGGGCGGAGCCAGTTCGATGCCTCCGCAGCAGAGAAACAGCATCGAGATGAGCGCGCCGTGGGAGTGGAATCCGTAGGCACGGCGCGCGATCACCCGCAGCTTGTTGTTGAAGCCCTCCACCGGCCCATTGGTCATCTTCGTGTCCAGGTAGGCCAGGATGCCGGCCGCGTGCTTGCGAACCGTCCGTCCCAGCTTGACGAACGGCGCCAAGCGGGACCGCGCCGCCCACGCCAGCCACTGGTCGAGCATGTCGGGCGCTTCATCCGGCGTGGCCTGCTCCAGGATGATCGCCAGGTACTCCTTCAGTTCGTAGGCGCGGTCGAGCATACGATTCTGGCTGCGTAGCGCCGCCAGGCGCCGCTTCTCGCCGGGCTTCAGCCGGGCCGGGTGTTTCAGCAGGCAGAAGCGCGTCCCCTTGAGCGTCTTCGCCGCCTTGGCGCCCACGCGCCGTTGTTCCCCCCGCCGGACCTCGTCGACCGCGTCGGCGGCGAGCCGTTCAACGTGGAACCGGTCGAAGACCACCCGCGCGTGCGGCGCCCGCGCCTGTAGCGCCTTCTGCCAACTCGCCGCCAAGTCCGCCGTCACCAGTTCGAGCCGCTCGCAGCCGGCCGGTCCCAGCCGGTCGAAGAACGTCTCCAGCGTGTGTGCGCTGCGCCCCTTGCCGGCCCACACCACCCGCTGGCGGTCGTGGTCGACCACCAGCGTCAGATAATGATGCCGTTTTCTGTAGCTGAACTCATCGACGCCGATTCGACGCAGGTCGTCGAACCGACTCTCGTCCAGGTGTCGCGACACCACCCGCTCGACGATGCTGCCCACCGCCTGCCACGATATCCCCAGCACCCGACTGACCGTCGTCCGGTCCGTCACCTGCGCCAGATACGCCGTCAACTCTTCGAACGGCGCCGTGAACACGCTGCGGCCCAGCGCCCACGACACTTCCTCCACCCGCACGCCGCACTGCCGGCACGATACCCGCCACGGCGCATACTGCAACCACACCGGCGTCGCCCCCCAGGGCACATGCCGCCACTGGCGCGGCGGCCGCCGGTCATAGCGCGACGCCCGCCGGCCGCACACCCCGCACCGCGACCGCCGCCACGACGGCCGCACCAGCACGGTCAACGGACCCGTGTTCCCCAGATGAGCATCCTTGACGTGCATCTGGATGACACCCAACAGCCGCCGTAGTACCGTGGTCAGACGCATGGGGCTCTCCTCCTCCTCGCTGGTCGTTTGGCAACCACCAATGAGAACAGGAAGCCCCTGCGTTCGCAACCGCTTGCGCCGCTCGAGACCGAGCCCGCCAAGCCTGCAGACGTGACCCCGGTACCGACGTTGCCGGCCGTCCTCCGCGACAGCGGAGCGGCGCGCTGGCGTCGCACTCTCAGCCGGTAGATCAAGGGCCAGCCTTCCGGCTGGCCCGCAAGGGACTCCCGCACGGTCGGTCGCGGCGGTCATCCGAAGGACCGCAGCGCAGCGGAGGACCCGCGAAGTGGGTTGACGGCCGGGACCGACCGTGCGTGGTGAACGCTCCGAGCGAAGCGAGGGCCTTATCCCGTCCCCCCGCAGATTGCCCTCAACCCACCCACACCTGTTTGAGGAGAGCCTCAAGACGACGGCTCGTTGCGTGCTGTAGAATTCTCGAAGGAGCATGGATACCTACTCCCGGGCGGTGAGTTGACTATTGCAGGTGACGAATTGGAACGTGCGCGGCACTACGTTCGAAATCTTGGCCCGGGGAGTTGGCATAGTCTGTACAAGACAGAGATGGATCGAATTGCCATGGAGCGTTCGACGGTACGTGCTGGGAGGCCAGATAGGATCAAGAGCGAGGGGGGGATTGTCCCGTTCGTTGTTGAACTTCGAGAGTGGCGGACTCCCTGTCCGTCTATCTTACGCCACGTCAGCAACCACGCCGTCAGGCGGGCTCATTGCGTCGAGGGCACCGACCAGGTGCTGTAGATCACGGTAGCCCCAGACCCGCCGGAAGCGCTTCTCCGCCTCCACCAGCGCGCTCGCTACCCAGCGTTGAATCATCTGACCACCGCGCCAGCGCTTGACGTTGCGCGAGTAGTGCTCGACGCTTCCGTTCAGGTTCTCGATGATGTTCGTCGTCCGCAACGTACGCTGGAGCGCCCCTGTCAGACCGAGGCGTTGCACGGTCAGCGTCTCGTCCAATCCCTCCCGGATGGACGCCGCCGCCCCGGGGTGCTCGCGCTCCAGCGACTTGGCCAGCCGCTCGAGCACCCGCGCCGCACGGTCCGCCGAATCCAGGTTCCACGCATCCCGCAACGCCTTGCCGACAGAGACGTGCAGCCGCTCGGGGAGATGGCCGATGACGTTCCTCCACTTATGGACTTGGCAGCGTTGCACCACGCCGCGAGAACCGAAGACGTCGGTGATGGCCCGGCGCAGCCCCCGCAGCGCCATCGATGACGAACAGCAACGTCCGGTCCGTCGGCAGTCCGCGCGTCACCAGGTCGCTCAGCAAGCCGGTGGTGACGGCCGCCGTCTCGGTGGCGCCTTCGCGCAGGCCCAGCACGTGTTTCCGGCCCTGTGTGTCGATCCCCAGCGCGATCACCATGCAATGGTCCCGGAAGACCTTGCCGTCGATACAGACCACCCGCAGGTCCACCTCGCCCAACGGCCGGTCGAGAAACGCCTGGAGGCGCTTTGTCGACAACGCCACGAACCGCCGCGACACGGCGCTGCTCGACGTCGCCCGCTCGGTTACCTCGGACGGTACCGGGTCCAACGTGCTCGCGTACCGGCGTGTCGACACCCCGGCAGCGACCGCGGCCAGCGTGTGCTCGTCCAGCGGGTCGGTGGCCGCCGCCCATTGGAAGCTCGCCAGGGGGACTTCCCCCTCGGTGCTCCGCACCCGGAGCCGTGGCAGCTCGACCTGCCGCCCGCCGAGCGTCACCTGGCTGTCGACACTCCCGCCGCGCCACGCGGGCCGCTCAACCTGATGGCGCCCCTTCGGGCCACACAGCATTTCCCGGTCCGCCTCCATCATCGCCTCCAGGACCTGCAGACCGGTCGCGATGCACAATCCATGGAATGCTTCCCGGACACCGTTGACCACGCCGAGGACCGGCAGCGGCACCTGAATCGTGACGGGTCGCGAGCTGGGGGGTTGGCCGGACGTCTTCCGCCTGTCATGCTTCGCCATGGGTGGCAGTCTCCTTTCTGATTGCATCCCCTGTCCTACCACAGGACAGGGGCAGGAGCCGCCACCCGCTTCACATCAGCTCAAGTTCAACAGCGTCCGGGACATCCCCGCGAGGGGACCGACCGCTCAATAGGTTGAGACCGCCGAGCATGGACTCAATTTAAGCACACCGCACGGTTGCCCGTAGGTGAGAAGAGCTTCGGTGCAATGCGATTCTGTCCTACTAACACAGGCGGCACAAAATTGAAGCAGGATCACCAGGTCTTCGATGCAACGATCAAGAACATCGAGAGGCTTCCTGCACGACGCGTGGTGTCCGCACCGGACGCCACGGCGTGACGCCAGCGTCCGTAGCGACCGCGGTCCGCGGGGGTCGTTCCGAGCAGTCGACACCGGCGCAGGAGCCGGTGCCGGTGTCGAACAGAAGGAACGCGCGCCGCATGGTGTCGGCGTGCGGCAAGTCCGCCCGTTCCGCCAACACCCGGGGCGGCCTCGACGAAGAGCGGGTCGTCCGGGCCGAGCGCCGCCGCCCGTTCAAGCGCCTCCCGCACGACAGGATCGTCCGCCTCGATCCGGTCCCAGTAGTAACTCGGCATCGGCATCCGCCAGGCCGTGGGTGCGTCCGGGTCGTCCCGGTCGACGGGAGCGGTCCATTCCCGCAGGTCGTAGGCGGACCAGTCGTGCAGGAACTCGATCTCGGGACGGGCCGGCGCTACCGTTCGAGCCGCCGCCGTCACGTCGAACACCGCCTGCAGGAAGGGCGGGTTTACGTCACTGCTCCTTGACACATCGGAAGAGTCCCAAGCCGAAGCTGCTCGAGTGACCCAAGCGTATGGGCCCGGTCACCGACACCGCGAACCGCAACCGGATCATCTGCCCTCGGCGATCACCGATGAACGCGCGCTTGCTCGACTCTGGCCGAGGAACATGCACGGAAACCCACAAGGGATATCCGACAAGCTCGACCTCGACGCTCTCGGTGATCCCGCGGCGCTGAAGCTCCCGGCTGATCTGCTTGGCCATCGATTCCCCCTCTCGCTCCTTGCCTCCTCTCAGATGATGACGAGGCGGGACATACGGGGTCACCGATGTCCAAACCTTCGATGCCTTCCCGTCGAATCCCGACGGCGGCGGGACCTCTCGATCGAGCGGAACAAGGCGCACCTTCCATTCCTCCGAGTCCGAGCCCGCCGCAGCCCATGACACATCGCGCGCCGCGGCAAGCAGAATTGCATCTTGTTCATCAGCATCGAACGCGCGCGAGCCCCTCCAGACGAGGATGCGCGTCGGCTGGCCGTCCTCGCACCAGGCGAGGAATTCCGTATGCCGGTGGCCCCTCAGCGGCTCACCGTTCGCATCCTTACCGGCCATGTCGGCGACCGCCTCACGGATGTTCTTATCGACGCGCGTCCAGGTCGCGGAAGCGTCACCCGTCTTGAGCCGCAGAAGCTCGCCGAGCACAGCGCCTCGGAACCGCGACGTGAGCCGCGCGATCGCGCGGAAATTAGGCGCGACGCTCCATCCGAGCGCGAACTGCATCACATTGCAGTCAGGTCGATGCGCACGCATGCGTCTGCGCTCACGGTACGCCGGGCGTGGTAACCGCTTCGCGTAGAGCCATTGCGCGCCGCGGGGAGCGGTTCGCTTCACGGCTTCGGGATTGTCAGTCGTTGCGCTCGATGTCGTTGCGCGTGGCGTCCGACAGCGGCGAGAGCACGGGCACAGCGCCAGCCGCCCGCTTGTCGACCAGCGTGCAGTTGGGGGCTGGGATGTCATCGCAAGAACCGGCGATGCGAATGCGCGTGAGGGACTCGGCGCGGCCGAAATAGATCATGCGCTCGAGGCACTGTGCGAGCAGCGCACGGAGTTCGTCCGTCCAATCATCCCATTCGAGGAACCACCACGCCGGCGACTCGGACGGAACGCACCAGTAGTTGTCTTGGACGAGGCTGATTCCGTATCCGCGGGTGCCGGCATCGGCCACTCTTCGCCACGGAGCTGACGGCGCACCCAGGATGGCCTCGACCTTCTTCTTCGTCTCGTCTGCGCCCTTGTCTTTGACCGTGATATCCCACGCGACGAGCCTCTTCCCCTCACGCTTCCTCTCGGACAGCTTCACGCCCTTGAGTTCACTAACCTTTTGCTTGGCCTCCCTGTTGGCCTTTTCCTCCGGTGTCTCCTGCTTCTTGCGAGACGCCTTGGTCTTGGACTTCTTCGATGGCCGCGTTGGCGCCGACGCGTCGTCCTCCTCGGGTGCGCCACCTGTAGCTCGTTGATAACGGGCAACGTGTCGCCAGTTTGGCGGGTCCATCTTGAACTCGGTCGGGTGGTACTGCCTGAGCGGGCTTCCCTTTCGCGCGTCAGCCGGGAGATGGAATGCGTACGTACTCCTGCACAACGCGGCCTGCAGTTGTTCGAGCTTCACAACGTCCGCCTCCTGCTCCGTTTCGCGCGCCCACTGATACCAGCGCGCTGTGACTGCGCGAACCAAACGCCAAGGGCTCGGAGGCCACTCGCCGTGCGGGTCGTCGAACGGATTCACGCGCCACGGCGTGGCGTGGAAGCGTCCCAGCGGGAATCCCTGTCGAAGAACAAGTTTCATTCCTCGTTCTCTTCTGAGTCCTGGTCGTCTTCGGGGTTCTTGGCTGCTTTAGCCTGACCTTCACGGTACAGCTCTTCACGCGGCCAGAACACGTCGGTGATGCGCTGCTCGCCGAAGCCAGCAGCGGTGATCGCTGTCTTGATGTCGACGTCGAGCTCCACGTCCTGCTCGTAGCTCTTGAGAGCGGAACAGCGCAGGTGACAACCAGACCGGAAGCGGAAGGGCGACTCGATGAGTTTCTGGACCTTCCACAGCGCGAGGGCGACAAGCAACTCTTGTTGCTTCTCGCAAAGACCGAGCTGAGTCTCGTTCTCACCCTCCCCTCTCTTGCGGCCAAAGGATCGGATGAGGCTGACATCCAGGACAAAAGTCGCGCGGATGAACTCGGCAGTGGCGTCATCGACCGCGAAGATCGGCTGGCCAGATGTGGTCTTTCCCAACCGGTCGAACTTCACACCGGAACGATCGACGCGGCCAGCGCCGAAGGCTTCGAGGTGTGCGGTGAGCGCTCGGGGAATCTTGACCTGCCACTCAGTAAAAAAGACTCCGTGGACCAATGAACTCGGATCAAATCTGAAGATGGTCTTGAAAACGTTCCACCACCGATGAGGCGGCGGATGGGCGATAGTCTCGCCATCGCTGTGAATCCCGAAATGCGTCGGTTTCGCAAGTTCGTCGCCGAAGCTCTCTTTGGCGATCAAGGAATCGTTGCCGATACGTTGAGCGCCCTTCCCATCCCACTTCCTATTCTTCCGAGTGCCGAAGAAATAGCTTGAGGCGATGCGATGTCCCTCGGTGAGGCTCGTCACGACAACCTCGCGCTTGTCGCTCGGCAGTGTTCTGTCGGCGACATCACCGGTGACGCAGCGGATGTAGGGCAGGCCGTCGAGATCCTCGACAAGGTCGAGATCGTGCGCGCCACGCCAGCAAACCGACTCGAGGTGGTTGGCCATGCTCGCCGCACTGTCGACGATGCAGACGTTCTCGGTGCTGCCGTTCTTGCGTGGTGCCTTGTAGATGACGTGCCCGATTTCCGGAAACCCCGCTGGCTGAAACCGATCGCCGACGATCGGTTCCAGCGTCGCCATTAGAACGAGCGGGGATTCGCCCTTCAAGACCTCGGCGGGGTTGAGCCTCTTCTTCTCCGCTTCAGACATGTACTTCGCCTCCTGGTTGCCGGCGTCGAGGACGAAGCCAGCGGTGAAAGAGAACCGCCCGATCGGGGTCCGAAATGGTGAAAAGCAGAGCCGCCACGAGACGGTCTGACTCGCTGGCACGCCGGGGTGCGTCAAAACAGGTTGCGTCGAAGGACGCGAGACGCGCGCCTGCCATCGCGTAGCGGCTGCTCGCAAGCCGTCGAGCGGCATCGATGTTGCCAGAGCGGATCAGCGTCACGAGCGAGCGTCCCGCTTCGATAGTGCGCGCCCCAGTCTTGTCGGACAGCAGATCATGTGACGAAGGGCTTCGGACGACCAACGGGCGTTGATCGACGAGGGGCTGCAGCAGTCCCAACAGAGCCAGCCCGCCATCCGTTCGCGGAGCGTGAACCTCGCCTTGGACGAGCGCGTGCGCCTCCCGCGGGACTGTTCTCCAGTCGAAAAGCGCGAGTCGCGACAGCCACGCCGAAAAAAGCGACTCATCGATATCGCCAGCGAGCCAAAGACACGCCTGCGACGTCGTGGCCGGCAAAGGAGCGCGACCTGGTGGGCGTCGCCTGTTGGCGCCATTGGCGCCGTCCAGCGTGGCTTCTTCGAGGAGCTTACGTGACAGCACCGAACCAAGGACGCGAGCAAGTTCACCCGCACCCCAGACCCAACGGGCGGGAGCAAATTTCGAGTGCTCGAACCAAGCTGGCTTCGTGGCCCAGGTGTATTCGTACTTGCCTTTCCTTTCTCGGGCCCACTGCACGCCAAAGCGGAACGCCGCGAACGGCAGCGCCTCGGAAAAACCTGACACAAGAGACAGAGCGAGCCGCGCTTCGGCTCCGGGCTGCTCTTCCGCAAACAATGACGGCAGCCATTGGAGCGGCAGAGGCTCCCATCGGACCTTGCCCTCACGGAAGCTACGATTGCGGTCGATGCGATCCAGCGCGCAGGCGACCGCATCGAGTAGCGCGATGGCTGCTTCGGAGCGGCTCGGCGCTGCCGAGACGTCAAGAAGCGCAGACTCAATGGGGCCGCGCAGGCCAGCGAACCGCTTGCGGTCTCGCGGGAAGCCGCGATGTTCGATCAGCGCGGTGATGCGCCGGAGCGCCTTCGAAAGCGCAGCAGCACTCGGCGAGTCGGAACTGGGATTTGCAACTGCGCCCTGAAACCGGGGTTCCACGTAGTCCTGCGCTGTCGTCCACCCGAGGACGAATCTGCGAAATTCCGCGACGCCCGCATCCACGCCTCTTTGGAGAATTGCGCTGGCGAATGCCGCAGGCGTTTGCACCGAGCGACCAGCAAGCTCTGCACGCCCCCGGCGAAAGAGGGTAACCACCTCTGAGACTGCCATCGGACGTGCCCACACAGGCGCCCACAGTTCTGCGGTATCGCGTTTAGCCTGCCCACTCGCTTCAGAGGCCGCAGCCTGAGTGACAAAGGGAAAAGCGCCGACGGCACGTGCTTTCGCACCGAGTCGGCGGGACGAACCACCGGAGAGAAATGAGATGCCTTCGCTTGCCAGGACCATCAGCCATGGGGAAAGAAGACCATCTCGGAAGGGCCTCTGACCATTGTTGTAGAGTTTATTCGCATCACTAAACCACGTCGCGGCATTCAGATCCTTCTCCAACCACGAAATTGTAGTGCCCTGAAGGAGAGCCTTAATTTCGGTGCGCTTTCGAGCGGTTTCTGTAGTGACGTTCTCAGCATCAGCCTTTTCGCGTGCTGCCCTCCTCGCTGGCGTCTCGTTCTTGCCTCGCTTGAATGGCTTAGGCCGTGCCAAAAGATCCACGGCACGTGCCCATCCTTTGGCGAAGTCTCGTTGTCCGATCTTCCCCGCCTTGCCCAAGACGGGATTCATCGCCCGGCCAGCGACATGAACCACGACGTGAGCTGTAAACCCATCAAGCAGATCCTCCGCTGCCTCCGCCTGCCAGAGTGCGAAGGGGATTCCAGTTCTCGCCTTGGTCTTCGGATTCTGAGCCAACACGCTACTCTTCTTCTGTGCATCCGTCCAATCACGGACATATGGCGTCCACGCGCGATCGCTAGCGACGCGCACCAATTCGTGGAGTAGGTCATCGAGCGTCGCGGGGCCACCGATCACCTGCAACACCTCGTCGCGCCATGCGATGCGCGTGCTCGGCCACTCCCGGCTGAGGACACGCAAGAGCCCGAGCGAGGCAAGATAGTTGCCCAAGCTGTCGGGCGACAGGCCGGGTAACGCCAGCACCGAAAGGCGGAGCTCAGCGGCCATTGCGCACCTCACTCGGCTTCGTGCTCGCACTCGGGTACTCGCTGGCTCGCCAGTCGGCAATGCGGACAAGTGCTTCCAGGTACGCCAACGCGAATGGGCCCAGGCGGCGCGGCTCAGACTCAGGCACGACGCCGGCCTCGTCCGCGTCTTCGGCCCGCCACGGGCCAAGCAGATCGGCGACGAGGCCCGTCCAGCCGTGCCCGGTCAGCACGAACTCGTTACCTTCCCAGCGACCCTCGGCGCCATCCTTAGCGATGGAGAAATCGAGTGGCCACTGCTCAGCGCCAACCACCAGTGGGTCCGAATCGCTTCGCACGCCAAAGACGTCGTCGCCGTCGCCCTTCGTCGAGCGCAGCACTGTGCGCGCCTTTCCGTGGTGCGTGGCGGTGAGATAGACCGCGAGGGCGGGGTATGGCTTCGTCTCGCTGTCGATATACTTGCGCCACATCGCAAGCGCCGAAGCCACTTCGTGGCGGAGCCCTGGAAGAAACGGAACATTCCCCGCCCAACGAACGTCCTGCTGTGCCCTCAGTTTAATGCGTTCCTCGCTGTTGAGCCTATTATCGTCAAGAGCCCATCGAAGGCAGACGAGTACGTCTTTTCCTTGCTGCTGACGAGCATCGTTTAGTCGAAGGGCGGTCGGCCTCAGCCGACGGACCTGCGCATCAACCGCTACGACGACGTCGGTGTCGGCGAGGGCTCCGACAATGTCAACACCCACAACTCGCGGGGTCTTGGCGAGCAGCGCGTCGGGTAGGTGAGAGCGATCGGGCAACTTCTCCTGCCACTGGGGATGCGCCTTGCCGAGGTCGTGAAGGCCCGAGGCTTCCACGACGGCTGCCCACGTGTGACCAGTCAGCGAGAGCGCGTCGCACAGCGTCTCCGCCTCGCCTTTCGCATCCTTCAGGTGGTCTTCCAGCTTCGTCCAGTAGCCAAACTCGGTCCAAGCATCGTCTCGCAGAGTCGCTCCCCGCCCGGCGCGCGGCACTTCGTCGAGACGGTCCTCCTTGTCGCCCGTCCAGCCGTTGGTTGCGTCGTAGCCGCCGACATCGCGCTTCAGCATGACGAGCATGCCGGGGCGAATGTCCCTATGGTTCACGCGTTCCCATTGGTCGTTCTCGTCGTCCCACAGCCACGCCTTGGCCTTGCTGCTCTGCAGCATCTTTCGCACGCGGAGGAAGGAAACGGGGCAGCCTTCCTTCGCCGGCTCCAACAACGGGCCGTCGAGGTCGTCGCGGCGCGGAGGGTCGTTGCCTGACCAGTCGCGCCAGAACACCGTCACGTCGAGGTCGGGATCGACGCCTCGCACGAAAGCGCTGACGTCAGTGAAACCGCCGTGGACATCGCGCTCTGTCGAAAAGAGACCATGCACATCAAGCGCGCGCGGCAGTGGGCTCGGCTTCGGTTGAAGAGCTTCGCCGATCTCCTCAGAACATTGCGTGTGCAGATCGTCGAGCGCTTCCGCGAACGGCTTCTGCTGCGAAAGCGGCGCGAACACGTTCACGAGTGCCTTGGCGCGCTTGATGTCAGCGACCTCGTATGGCCCTATGCGCTCGACCTTCTTGTTGCCGCCCTCCTCTGGAACTTCCCAAACCCAGGCACGCGCCCCTTGGTCGTCTCCCTTTCGATTCAGACGACCGAAACGTTGCAGCATCGAAGGCCATGGCGCGAGCTCGGTCCAGAGATTGTGCGCCGAAATGTCCATGCCCGCCTCGACGACTTGTGTGCTGACGCAGATAAGCCCGGGATCGTCGCTCGACAGCTTGTATGTCTTTCGGTTGGTGTCGAACTCGAGCAATCTCTGCTCATGTCGGGCGCGATCCTCGCGCCGGAACCGCGAGGTAAGCAGAACCCGGTGAGTCACCGAGGAAAGCTTGCAGAATACGTCGCGCGCCATGTCCACGGTGTTGCAGATGACGAGGGAAAGTGTGGCCACTGCGTGCGTCTCCGTTACAGCCTTGGCGATGGCCTCGGGCACCCGAACTTCGCGGGCGCCGCGCTTCGTCGCACGAGCGGTCTTCCCGTCCGACGCGTCCGACGCGTCCGACGCAGTCGGCTGCCACCACTCGACGGGGCGCTTTGCGTCTTGCCACCACTGGAGGTTCTGGTCGCTTTTGAGTGAAGTCGCCAGCTTTTTCTCGAATGCGACCTGCTCCGGCGACGCCTCGCCGAGCCCTTCGCGCGTTCTATCGGTGGTGCTCAGAAATGATGTGCCGACCGTAGCGCTCATCCACGTCGTCAGGCACGGCTTTAGCGATCGGAACCGCTTCCTGCGCATCCAGTCGAGTTGCGAGGTCGTCCACAAGCCCGGACCCATGAGTTGAACCTCGTCGATGATCCACCGGCAATCATTGTTGAGGAGGCCGAAGTGGACCGGCCATTCAAAGCGACTCATTGCGTAACCGCGGTTCAGCGCACGCGAGAGGAGCTGGTCCTGCGTGCCAACAAGTACCCAAGGCTTGTGAGGCTGACGAACCCACTCGTCCTCGATCGCGCCACCCATGAGCTGGTAGACGTCAACGTCGATGGCGGGCTTCATGGCCTCGAGCGAGTCGAAGTAGGCCTTCAACCGCTGCACGGTCTGCGTCACAAGGCTGCGCATCGGCAGGCAGGTCACGAGGTGCAACGGCTCGGGCCGCTTATCGACAAGAAGGCGCCACGCCCACGCCAGCGCGACCTCCGTCTTCCCAAGACCCGTCGGAACGGGGAGAACGTCGGGGAGGCCGTCGACGGCAATCTGGAGCTGCCAAGCGTATGGCATAACCCCCCCGGTAGCGGCCCTGAAGAAGTCCCTAACAGCCCGTGGTGAAAGTCGCGGATCCGGCTTGGTCCCGAAGCGATCTCATCCCGTACACTGAAGGCCCATGGCGATGGGCAAGAGACCGAAAGCACGGCAGGGTTCGCCGCTATGGGTGACGACGGCGGATTTGCCGACGAACGCCGGCCATCCCTTCTTCGAGCATCTGAACCGGGTCCTGGAAGCGGCCGGCTTCGACGCCTACGTCGAGGAGCTGTGCGCGGTGTTCTACGCGGCGCGGATGGGCCGACCGAGCCTGCGTCCTGGGCGGTATTTCCGGATGCTGTTGATCGGCTACTTCGAGGGGCTGTCCTCGGAGCGCGGGATTGCGTGGCGGGTGGCCGACTCTCTGAGCCTGCGGTCGTTCCTGGACCTGGATGTGACCGAGGCGTCTCCGGACCACTCGACGCTGTCGCGGACGCGTCGTCTGATCGACGTGGAGACGCACGAGGCGGTCTTCACGTGGGTTCTCGAGCGGCTGTCGGCGGCGGGTCTGGTGAAGGGGAAGACGGTCGGCGTGGATGCGACGACGCTGGAAGCGAACGCGGCGATGCGGAGCATCGAGCGTCGGGACACGGGAGAATCGCACGAGGCGTTCATTCGGCGGTTGGCGGAAGCGTCGGGGGTGGAGACACCGACGCGTGCGGAGCTGGCTCGGTTCGACCGGTCGCGGAAGAACAAGAAGACGTCGAACAAGGACTGGAAATCGCCGCAGGACCCGGACGCGAAGATCGCGAAGATGAAGGACGGCCGGACGCACTTGGCTCACAAGGTCGAGCACGGGGTCGACATGGACACGGGGGCCGTTGTGTCGGTGACGGTGCAGGATGCCTCCGACGGCGATACGGCCACGCTGCCGGGGACGCTGATCATGGCGGCCGAGCAAGTGGAGTTGGTGCAGCCGGACGGTCGAGGGGTCGAAGAGGTGGTGGCCGACAAGGGCTATCACAGCGACGAGACGCTGGTGGCTCTCGGCGAGGTCGGGGTTCGGAGTCACGTATTGGGTTTATCGGAGGAAGTTGAACGCCGGTTTCGGGGGAAGTTGAACGCCGGTTTCGGAGGAAGTTGAACGCCGATTTCGGGATGTTGAACACCGATTTCGGTCATCGTGAACGCTCGTCGGTAGCCTGACCCAGCATGCTTTCGCCCTTTCGACGGGAGGGGCGAGGCGATGCCGGCACGGAGGCTGCTGATGAGGAAGATTCGTGAGGTTCTTCGGCTCAAGTATGAGCGGGGGTTGCCCCACCGGGCGATAGCCCAGGCCTGCGCCATGGGCGTGGGCACGGTCACGCTGTATCTGAAGCGGACGGCGCAACAAGGGTTGGGCTGGCCGTTGCCGGCCGAACTGGACGACGCGGCGCTTGAGGCGCAGTTGTTTCCCCGACCGGCGCCGGTGCGCAACCGGGTCCGGCCTGACTGCGCCTACATCCACCGGGAACTCAAGCGCGACGGCGTCACGCTGCAACTGCTCTGGGAGGAGCACCTTCAGGTCCATCCCAGCGGCTACCGCTACACGCAGTTCTGCGAGATCTACCGGCAATGGGTGCGGCGGCTGCGGCCGTCGATGCGACAGATCCACCGCGCCGGCGAGAAGACCTTCATCGACTTCTCGGGCAAGCGGCCCAGCCTGGTCGACCGGCGCACGGGTGAGCTGCGGCCGGTCGAGCTGTTCGTCTCGGTGCTCGGCGCCAGCAGCCTCACCTACGCCGAGGCGACCCGGACCCAGCAGTTGCCCGACTGGGTCGATGCCCACATTCACATGGCGGAGTACTTCGGCGGCTCCACGACGATGTGGGTGCCCGACCAGCTGAAGAGCGCCATCACCCGCCCCTGCCGCTACGAGGCCGGCGTCAACCGCACCTACGAGGACCTGGCCGCGCACTACGGCGCGGTCGTCTTGCCGGCGCGGCCGAGGAAGCCGAGGGACAAGGCTGCCGTAGAAAATTGTGTGCTCATCGCGCAACGGTGGATACTCGCCCGGCTGCGCGACCAGACCTTCTTCGAGCTCGGTGCGCTCAATGCCGCGATCCGCGACCTGCTCGACGAGCTAAACGACCGGCCGATGAAGAAGCTGGGCGTCAGCCGCCGCGCGCTGTACGAGCAGCTCGACCGCCCGGCGCTGCGGCCCCTGCCCGCCGCGCGCTACGTCCTCGCGCAGTGGAAGCAGTGCCGCGTCAACATCGACTACCACGTCGAGGTCGAGCGCCACTTCTACAGCGTCCCGTACCAACTGCTGCGCGAGCAGGTCGAGGTCCGCTACACGACGAACACGGTCGAGATCTTCCATCGCGACAAGCGCATCGCGTCGCACCGGCGCCGCTACGACCGCCAGCCGTCGACCATCGCCGAGCACATGCCCAGCGCCCACCGCGCGCACGCCGAGTGGTCGCCGTCACGCCTGATCCGCTGGGCCAACAAGGTCGGACCGGAGACCGGGCAGCTCGTCACCCGGATCCTCGAGAGCCGCCCGCACCCCGAGCAGGGCTATCGCCCCTGTCTGGGGATCATGCAGCTGGGGCGGCGTCACGGAAACATCCGGCTCGAGGCGGCCTGCGCCCGCGCCCTCGCGCTCGGCTCCTGCCGCTATCACACCGTCAGGAACATCCTCACCGCCGGCCAGGACCGTTTGCCCATCGAGCCGCCGGCCGAGACGGCCCCGACGCCGACGCACGCCAATATCCGCGGGGCCGACTACTACGCCGCGGCCACGACCACCGAGGAGGACCGATGCTGATCGAACAGACGCTCGACAAGCTCAACGCCATGAAGCTGGGCGGGATGGCCGACGCCTTCCAGCAACAACTGCAGACCGACGAGGCCGCCGCGCTCGGCTTCGAGGAGCGCCTCGGGCTGCTCGTCGACGCCGAGTGGACCGCCCGCGAGCAGCGCAAGCTGCAGCGCCGCCTCCACACCGCGAAGCTGCGCTACCCGGCGTCGCTCGAAGCCGTCGACTTCACCCATCCCCGTCGGCTCAACCGCCAGCAGGTCCTGACGCTGGGAACCTGCGCGTGGATCGCCGAGCGCCACAACTTGGTCCTCACCGGGCCGTGCGGGATCGGAAAGAGTTTCCTGGCGTGCGCGTTCGTCGAGCGGGCGTGCCGCCGCGGCTTCACCGCGCGCTATCTCCGCATGCCGCGCCTGCTGCACGAGCTGGCCGTCGGCCGCGGCGACGGCTCCTATACGCGACTGCTCGCCCGGCTGGCCAGGCTCGACCTGCTGGCGATCGACGACTGGATGCTCGCGCCGTTGCGTGACACCGAGCGCCGGGACCTGACCGAGGTCATCGAGGACCGCGCCGAGCGCGCCTCGACGCTGATCGCCAGCCAGTTGCCGGTGACCGACTGGCACGCCGTCATCGGAGACCCCAACCAGGCCGACGCCATCTGCGACCGCCTGCTCCACGACGCGCACCGCATCGAGCTCAAGGGCCGCTCGATGCGGCGGACGCACGACGCGCCAACCAACGGCCAGAAGGAGACGACATGAGCCTCCCGTCGGCGACATCCAACCCCGCGACGCTTGGCCCCGGCGTTGCGGAGCCGAGCGGAGGATTCGCGCGCGGCGAGCGTCAACGCCCATCCGGACGTGGTCCCCGCGCGCGAGAGCACCGCCTCCAGGCTCGTCTGGCGCAACAACCGACATCGACCAGCCCCACCGTCGCCGCGTGCGCCAGACGAGCCTTCCGCGGCACTCGGGTGGTCGCTCGACGCAACGCCCTTGCCGATTCGTCGTCGACGACCACACCGTCCGGCCCAGCCCGGCCGTTGCGTCTCGCGAGGGTACCCCGGCCGGGCATGACCAACACCGACGTCCGGCTCGGAACCCACCGGGGTGACCGGAACAGAAAGGCCCTCGCTACGCTCGGAACGTTTCTTCGACCTCTCGACCAGGAGGTCGAGAGTAGGATCTCAAGGATCCGTTACGACACAGAAGGGAGGGAACTGACAGAGCATCGTCGCTACGCTCCGACGAGCGTTCACGTTCGCCGAAATCAGCGTTCACGTTCACCGAGATCGGTGTTCAACTTCAGCGAAATACCCACGTATCGGAGCCGGAGCGCGGCCGGCGCTGCTGGCAGGACAAGAAGACGGGAAAGACGCCGCCGGAGAAGCGTGCTGCGCAGCGAGCGTTGTATGCGAACCGCCGGCGAGTGCGGGGGCGGCGGGGTCGTCGCCTGCAACGCTGCCGGGGCGAGGTGGTGGAGCGAACTTTCGCGCACATGTATGAGACGGGGGGCATGCGTCGCGTGTGGGTGCGCGGTCACGAGAATGTCCGCAAGCGGGTGCTGATCCAGGCGGCCGCTTGCAACATCGGGCTGCTGCTGCGCCACCAGACCGGCATCGGCACTCCCCGCAGCCTGCAGGGGCGGGCTCTTTCGGCGATTTGCCGCCTGATCGACCGTTTGATCGACCGCTGGGGGCGTCTGAGGCGCGCCTGGGGGTTCAAATGGACACCGACGGCGCTCGTCGGCTCAATTGCTCATCGCAAAGCTGCCTGACAGCAGGGCTCAGCGAACAGACTTCTTCCACGGGCTGCTAAAGGACTCCTCGCGCGGGTTACTCGACATGCCGGTCTCCATCACCGCAGCGCGGCTGCTCGTCGAGCCGCTTGTCGGGATCGGCCCGCTTGATGCGCCGCTGCCTTCGAATCCTGAAAGCCGGTACCTCACCAGCGTTCGCCATAGTGTAATGGATACCTGAGCGTGTGGGCTCGCAAACAAGCACAGGAGCAGGAAAGATGCCAGATCCTACCGTAGCTAATGGCGTTTCAGCCGCTCACCGAGCGCCACCAGCCAGCGCCCGACCCTGACGCGCCACGGCGATCGGCGCTTTGCACGAGGTGCCCGCACCCTTGGAGGAACGGGGCGTGGAATCACCCCGGCAACGTCCGGCAGATCCGCCAACGGACTCCACGGCAGCGGGTCCGGCGGATCGACAATGGAACGCTCCAGTGCGGCGGCGAGTTGGTCGGCCGTGGCGGGGCGGAAGCCGTCGCCGGTGTCGACCTCGATGCGGAAGGCACGTCCGTCCGTCGCACCGAGGCGCCAGCGGCGCGGCTCTCTCACAGTATCCCCCGGCCTTCCAGACCGCTACGACTATCCGTATCTCTTTCCGTCACACGCGCCCCTGTCAACCGCTGCCAGCGGTCGGGGCGCGACGTCGGGTCAAGTCAAGGGTGGTAGCGGGCGGCGACGAAATACACGCGGTCGGCGTCGACCGTGTAGACGAGCCGGTGCATCTTGTTGATGCGTCGGGACCACTTGCCCGTGAGTGGTCCGCGGAGCGGTTCCGGCTTGCCAAGTCCCCTGAACGGATCTCGCAGCGTCGCTTCCACAAGCGAGACTATTCGACTTGCGATCCGGACGTCCGTCCGCGTCCAGTACCCGAGATCCTCCAGGAAGTTGGGGTCCATGACGGCGTCGCGCATCGCCCGATCACTCATTGCGATTCTTCGAGTCCGAAACGACTGCGCAACTGCTCGACGCTTAGAGATTCGCCCTTACCGGCCGCGGCGCGGTCACTCGCTTCCCGCAGGCGCTGTGCGTTCTCCACGGAGCACAGGAGGTAATCTGTTTCCAGGCCATCAAGTATGCTTGCAAGCCGGTCGCGCTCGGCATCCCCGGCATCCTCGTTCTCAATGTACTTCCCTGGAAAGACCGCCGTTTCAAGCCAATTTGCGAGTTCGGCAGCTACGACCAGCGCGACGGGCTCCTTGCCGGGGCGCTGGATAAGGACCGGTTCATCGCGGTGGTCGATTGCCTGGTCCATGAGTACATCAAGGCGCTGGTGCGCCTCTCCGGCGGCGTAGATCGTCGTTCTGGAGGTGGTCTTGTCGTTCATGAGAGCCCCCTATCCCGTGGCTCTTGTTCCACTCTGCGTCAGCCGGCCGAACCGTCACGACTGCACCGTTTGCCTGAGCGCGGTAGCATAGCACGAACAGCACGCGCCGGCTCCACCGCGTGTGGCGGTCGCACGTTCCGCTCGTGGTTCCGGGACTGGGCAGCCGAGGAGACGGACTATCCGCGCGAAGTGATCGAGGCGGCGCTCGCACATTCCCGAGTTCGCGGTCGACCTCGGCGACGCGGTCCTCCGAGCCCCGGATCTCCTCTTGGACGCTGGCGAGCACGCGCCGCAGCGCGGCCGGCAACTCCGTGGACGAATCCCAACAGCGCCGGCACCGCCAGCACCGCCGTCTTCCTGGAATCGCGAGGTCGGCGCTAGTGGTGTGTCCCCGAAATGACTTTACACTTACCTCTCGTGGCCGACGGCTCGCAGAAACGCCCTATTTCCGGGGCGATTGTGGACGAGAGCGTCACCGCGCCACGGAAGTTGAACTGCAAACTTGTTCTAGTGACACACCACTAGAACCCGATCCGCCCGGCAGGTAGCGGGTCCGTTTGCCCTGCTTCTGCAGCGCGCAGGGCCGCGAACCCTTCCTTCGTCACCGCGAAGCACTCGCCATCGAGATCGGTCTGGCGAACCTGCCCCGCCCTCTTCAGGTCTCCCAAGCCACCAACCCACGCGGCGACCGTTTCGGCAGTTGCATCTTTGGGAATCATCTGCCTACCCCGACCAGAATGCGGACACTCGGATCCGACAAGGTGGTCAGGTGCATGGTGTCGCCGTCGTTGTCACGGGCTGCCCTGAGGATCTCCATCGCTTCGCGCGTCATTTCTGTGCCCTCCGTCTCACTGCGCCCGAACACGCCGACAACAGGTGCCGGTGCACGCCCGGGACCCGCATGGGCGGCAACGCTGGCAACAGAAATCGGCGAGGCCGGTCGTGTTGGCGTACGAGCGGGCATCATCGTACGTTGCATGCCTTTTGTATTCGCCCTGACCGTACTTGTGCGTCCCACCGTGGACACGCGTCGCCGAGCAACCTCTTCGGTGAATCCGGACGTAGAACCGCCACGTGTTTTCGTAGGTTTCGAAGGTCACACCTGGAAAAGCCCTTTCTCAAATGGCCGTACCGGCCTGCGCGTTCTTGCGGAGTCAGTCGGCAGTCGTCGGCGGCCCCACGCCCGCGACCTGGCCCAGGATTTGATCCTCACTGCTTGCAAGCGGCCGTGGCTCGTAGGCCGGGTTGTCGCCCATCAGGTACCAGCGGCCGCCGATGAGCCGCAGACGCTTGAGCACCAGTCTTTGAGAGTACCGGCTCCGCGCGTGGGCGCGTGGTCGGCAGTCGCCAGCTGACCGTGGCGGCATGCTGTACGGGATCGCGTGGGCGCGTCACCCTCCTGGGCTGCATCGCTTCCGACCATACCATCCGTCGCCCCACGTGTTTAGCACCCCCGTGAACGAACGGGTACGTCCACACGTCCACAGATCCACAGGCTGTGGATGTCCACAGTCCACAGATCCACAGTCTATCGTCGGTGCGTGTGGTCCTCCGCAATCCGTCTCACAACGGGGGAGGGCACCGAGGGGAACGAACACGCCGGAAGTCGATAACGCGCCTGCAATCAGCAACTTACGTGAGCATGGCGTCGGAAGCCCTGGACGCCACCGCGAACTCGGACTCGGCGGCTTCCCGCTCGTCCCGCTCAAGGACGCTCGAGCGGCGGCGCTCGCCAACCGCGGGCTCGCCCGCGCGGGCGGCGATCCGCTGGCCGAGAAGCGGCGCCTCAAGAACATGCCGTCGTTCGCCGCCGCGGCCGAGGCGGTCCTGGCGCAGATGCGGCCCGGCTGGCGCAATGATCAACGACAATTACTTTGACCGGTCGGCGAGCACGCGATCGGTCGTTTCGAGGTTGCACGCAGAGTCGTGTGAGACTGCCCGTTTTCCTGGTGGAGGACGGGTTGGTCACGGATGCGCAGGTTCGGCGATTCCGCGAGAAACGGATGTCTGGGAAAACGTTGGCGGCGGCCGCAGCAGCGGCGGGCATGAGCGAGCGGACGGCGCGTCGTTGGCAACAGCGCGGCGCGTTGCCGTCGACGACGAACGCGCCACGGACGTGGCGGACGCGGGAGGACCCGTTCGCCGAGGTGTGGGAGTCGGAGGTGGTTCCGCAGTTGGTGGCCGACACCGACGGCCGGCTGCAAGTGCTGACGTTGTTCAAAGCGCTGTGCGTGCGGCATCCGGGCCGTTTCCAAAGGGGGCAGCTACGGACGCTGCAGCGGCGGGTTCGGGACTGGCGGGTGCAGTACGGTCCGGACCGCGAGGTGCACTTCGAGCAGGTGGCGGTTCCGGGTCGGGAAGCGGCGTTCGACTTCACGGACGCGAGCGACCTGGGGGTGACGATCCGGGGCGTGCCCTTGCCGCACCTGCTGTTCGAGTGGGTGCTCAGCTACAGCAAGTGGACGTATGTGGGACTGGCGCTGAGCGAGACGTTCGAGGCGCTGGTGGCCGGCCTGCAGGGGGCGCTTTGGATGCTGGGCGCGGTGCCAGCGTTGCTTCGTCACGACAACCTGTCGGCGGCGACGCACGAGCTGAAGCGCAGCGGTGGCCGCCAGCTGACGGCTCGGTTCAAGCAGGTGCTGGACCACTACGGGCTGGACTCGTCGAGGATCCGGCCGGGGAAGGCGCACGAGAACGGGGTGGTCGAGCAATCGCACTTCCGCACGAAGACAGCCATCGAGCAGGCGCTGCTGCTGCGGGGCGACCGAGACTTCGATGACGAGTCCTCCTACCTGCGCTTCGCACGAGCGGTCGTCGACGAGGAGCGGAACCGGCCGGCGGCGGCACGGCTGGCCGAGGAGCGGGCGTTTCTGCGGCCGTTGCCGGCGTCGCGGATCCCGGAGTACACGACGTTCCGGTGCAGGGTGCGCAAGTGGAGCACGATTCGCCTCGGCAACCGGATCTATTCGGTACCGTCGCGTCTGATCGGTCACACGGTCGAGGCGCGTCAGCACCCGTCGACGGTTGAAATCCTGTACGGCGGCCGGGTGCTGTGCACGATGCCGCGTCTTCGAGGCGCGGCGGACCACCGGATCGACTATCGCCACATCATCGCGAGCCTGGTCCGCAAGCCGGGCGCCTTTGCGCGGTACCGCTTCCGCGAAGAGCTGTTCCCGTCGCTGACGTTCCGCGCGGCGTATGACGCGCTGGGGCGGACGCACGGCGAGCGGGCCGACGTCGAGTATGTGCGGCTACTGCACCTGGCGGCCTCGACCAGCGAGCGTCAGGTCGAGACGACGCTTCGGGCTCGTCTCGACGCCGGCGACACGTGCGAGTACGCCAGCGTGCAGGCCGAAGTGCGTCCGCCGGTCCCGACCGTGCCGGTCGTAGACATCCCTCGCCCCGACCTGACGCGGTACGACGCGTTGTTGACCGGAGGCCTGCACGGATGACGGCGCCGAGCACGCAGGTGACGACTCTGCTGACGCAGTTCAACCTGACGACGGCGTCCGAGGAGCTGGTGCCGCGGTTGACGCAGGCAGGCCACCACGACGCGCTGCCGGTGTTGCTGGAAGTGTTCGAGGCTGAAGCCGAGGCGCGACGCCAGCGGCGGATTGCCCGGTTGCGCCGGACCTCGCGTCTGCCGCCCGGCAAGACATTCGAGACCCTCGACACGGGTCGGTTGCCGGGCCCGGTCGTTCAGCAATTGAAGACACTGGCCAGCGGGGCGTTCCTCGAGACGGCGACCAATGTGCTGGCTTTCGGCCTGCCTGGCGTCGGCAAGAGCCACGCGCTGTGCGCCGTCGGGCACGCGCTGGTTGAGGCTGGCCACAGCGTGTTGTGCGTCCCGGCCTACGCCCTGGTCCAGGAACTGCTCGGCGCGAAACGCGACCTCGACCTGCCCCGGGCGCTGCGCAAGCTCGACCTCTTCGAGGCGATCCTGCTCGACGATCTCGGCTACGTGCAGCAGAGTCCCGACGAGGCCGAGGTGCTGTTCACGTTGCTGGCCGAGCGCTACGAGCGGCGTTCGGTAATGGTGACCAGCAACCTGGTGTTCAGCCAGTGGGACCGGATCTTCCGTGACCAGATGGCCACTGCCGCGGCGATCGACCGCTTGGTACACCACTCGGTCGTGCTCGAGTTCGACGTGCCGAGCTTTCGGACCGACCCGTCACGGCCCACGTCATCGGCGCCATCACCGCCGCCTGTGCCTCGCGGACGTCCGCCAGGCCCCCTGTTGCCACGGCGCCGCCGACCTGCGAGTTCGTGAAGCCTTCCGCCAGTTGCCCGGTATTGCGGGCCGAGCGGAGGATTCGCGCGCGGCCGAGCGTCAACGCCCATCCAGACTGTGGTCGGCGCGCGCGATAGCGCCGCCTCCAGGCTCGCCTGGCGCAACTACGGACGCCGCTCGTCCCCACGGTTGCCGCGTGCGCCAGACGAGCCTTCCGCGGCACTCGATGGGTCGCTCGACGGAACGCCCTCTTCGGTTCGTCGTCGTCGACCACACCGTCCGGCCCAGCCGGCCGTTCCGTCTCGCGAGGGTACCCCGACCGGGCATGACCAGCACCGACGTCCGGCTCGGAACCACTCGCGTTCAGTTTCCTTCAGATCTCAGTGACCGTTGACACATGAGGGCCTCTGATCCTCTCAACCGGCCAAAATGGTTGACGCTGACCGGCCAAAGTAGTTGACGCCGAACACGCAACCCCAAGCACGGCAAGGACTGGCTGTCGAGCATGGAACGCTTCGCCTTCCCCCGGCTCGGCCAGCTGCCCGTCTCCGAGGTGACGAGCGCCGACGTGGTCGAGACGCTGCGGACCGTCTGGCACGAACGGCCGGCGACGGCGCGGCGGGTCCGCTAGCGCATCAGCACCGTCATGGAGTACGCCGTGGCGCTGAACTACCGGGACGGCAACCCGTGCAGCCGGATCGGCCCGGTGCTCGCGCCGCAGCAGGATCTCGGCCGTCGCGAAGGTGCGGGCGTCGAAGGCGTTCCCGGCCGTCAAGCTGGCGTTCGAGTTTCTCGTGCTCACCGCGGCGCGGTCCGGCGAGGTGCGTGGCGCGCGATAGGACGAGATGGACACGGCGGACCACGTGTGGACCGTCCCGGGCATGCGGACCAAGGCGAAGCGCGAGCACCGCGTGCCGCTGTCCCGCCGTGTGTTGGAGATCCTCGACGTGGCGGCCGGCAACGGCGGGCCGCTGGTGTTCCTGAGCGCCCGCGGCAAGCGGATCAACGACATGGCGTTTGTCGGGACTGCTCAGGACGCTGGAGGTCCCCGCCGTCCCTTACGGCTTCCGCTCCACGTTCCGGGACTGGGCCGCGGAGGAGACGAACCACCCGCGCGAGGTGGTCGAGGCGGCGTTGGCCCACGTCGTGCAGAACAAGGTCGAGGCGGCCTACGCCCGGTCGGACCTGTTCGAGCGGCGGCGGCGCTTGATGGACGACTGGTCCGCCTACGTCGCTGGCAGCGGTGCCCGCGCGTCAGACGCCGGGGATCCGAAACGCACGGACCGGCGGCCGATGACGGTCATCGATCCACTGCAGCGGGCGGCGGCTCGGTCCGCGCAGGCTCCCGGTTGATCTGCTCCTTCAGTTCCTTGCCGGGCGTGAAGTAGGCGACGTGCTTCGACACCACGTCCACTTGGTCGCCGGTCCTCGGATTGCGGCCCCTGTGCGGCCCGCGCCGCCGGAGACGGAAGCTGCCGAAGCCGCGGAGTTCAACCTTCTCGCCCCGGTGCAGCGACTCGGCGATGTTGCCGAACACGGTATCGACGATGATCTTGGAGTTGCCCCAGTTCCGTGGACACCTATCCTCTTGGTGAGGAGGAGGAGTCCACGATGCCGAAGTCGAGACCGCCGTACCCGGCGGCATTCCGACAGCAGATGGTCGAGCTGGTTCGATCCGGACGTAAACCGGGAGAGCTGGCTCGGGAGTTCGAGCCGTCGGCCGAGGCGATCCGCAAGTGGGTCGCGCAGGCTGATCGCGACGCTGGCAAGCGCACCGACGGACTGACCACTGACGAACAGGAGGAGATTCGTCGGCTGCGCCGGGAGAACCGGCGGCTGCGTGAAGAACGCGAAATTTTGGCGAAAGCAACCGCCTGGTTCGCGCGGGAGACCGGACCCGGGAGGACTACCGGTTCATGAGCGCGAATCAGGGTCGTTTCCGCGTCGCCACGATGGCCCGCGTGCTCGGTGTCTCCCCGAGCGGGTACTACGCGTGGCGGCAACGTCCACCGTCGGCTCGGGCGCAGGCCGATGCGGAGCTGACGGGCCGCGTGCGAGCGATTCATGCCCGCAGCCGGGGCACGTATGGCGCGCCGCGGATTCACGCCGAATTGGCTGAAGACGGCGTGGCGGTCGGCCGAAAGCGGGTCGCGCGGTTGATGCGCACCGCGGGCATCGCCGGGGTGAGCCGGCGCCGCGGCCCCCGCACGACGCGCCGCGATGTCCAAGCCCGGCCGGCGCCGGACCGCGTCGAGCGTCGCTTCGAGGCTGACGAGCCGAACCGCTTGTGGGTCGCCGATATAACCTACGTGCCGACTCTGGCGGGCTTCCTCTACTTGGCCATCGTCCTGGATGTTTTCAGCCGGCGGGTCGTCGGCTGGGCGATGCAGGCGCACCTGCGCACCGAGCTGGTGATCGAAGCGCTGGAGATGGCCATCGAGCAACGCCGGCCTGAATCGGTCGTCCATCACAGCGACCAGGGCTGCCAGTACACGTCGCTGGCCTTCGGGGCTCGTTGCCGCGAATCGGGCGTCGCGCTGTCGATGGGCTCGGTGGGGGATTGTTTCGATAACGCTATGGCGGAGAGCTTCTTCGCGACCCTCGAGTGCGAGCTGCTCGACCGGACGACATTGTCGACGCACGCCGAGGCGCGGGCGGCCCTGTTCCAGTTCGTCGAAGGCTGGTACAACACGTTGCGCCGCCACTCTGCCTTGGGGTATGTGTCACCGTTGGAGTTCGAACGTCGCCATACGGCAACTGCTGTCGACGGGGAGCGGCCGGTGGAAATCCAGCCGACTCCCGTGAGTGAGTTCGAGCCCGAGTCGCCGCTACCGACTCTCGTCGTGTCGACCACCTCTCCCGCTGACGTGCTTCGCGGGTCCGGCCCGCTCGGCGCGCGCGAGGGCGCGGGGGATGTCGCCGCCGGCCGCATCGAGCGCTCGGCGCGCCCACTCCCAATCGCCAGCGCAGGCCTTGACCAGGCGGCGCAACGCCTCGTCTGTGGCGCAACGCCGGGCGCGGTTCTCGATGGCCACCTGATCGCACGTCAGGCAGATCGAGCGGTCGACGCGGCAGACGGGACAGGTCTGGCGTCGTCGAGGACGCCACACCCGGCCGCAGAGCAGGCAGGCCCGCAGGTGCTTCGTGCGCCAGTCGCCGACGCGCTTTCGTCCCCTCCCCCGGACCCCCTCCCGGGGCTCGAGGCCGCGCTTCGCGGACTCACTCATGACCTCTAAAGTGTGTCATGATGTGAGCCCGCAAGAGTTAACCCGTCCACGGGATCGGGGCAACCTCATCTTGGCGCTCCTCTTCGTGAGGCCGGCGACGCGGGCCACCTGCTCGATGAGCGCCGCCTTCGTCAGCGTGGCGTCGGTCACGGGTCGATCTTCCGTCAGGAGCGCACGGGCAGCAGGAGTCTGGCTCGCGCCCCTGTCGCTCGGCGGCGACCTGCCGGCGACATTATAGCAATGGCACGCTGCGAGCGCGACGGACCACCGCCGTGAGTTGGTGCACGTCCCTGCCGCAATGTACGCACATGGGGTCGGCTGGCCTATCCCACGCGCCATATCCAGCTCGCCCAACACGCGCGGCCAATCCTCGTAGTCGGGCGCGTGGGTTGCCAAGGCCCTGGCCGCAGCGGCAAAGTGCCAGTCGTTGCGCGGCACGCCGATGGCGTGGTCAACGAGAAACTCCGCTGCTTCGACCAGTTTCTCCTGGCCGTTTCCGGCGTCGATGATCACCCGTGCCACCGCGACCTTGCAGCAGCAGGTCGAGCACCTTCGCCAGGCAGGTGACGCGCTTGATCGCCGATTGCAGGGCGCTCGCCGAAACATTGCGCGGGCCGTGGAACTGACGCAGGAGCAGGCTCGGCAGCGCGGGCCGGAGCGGAACCGTGGCCCGAGCCGACAGCGGACGCGACCCCATGGCGCTTCGCCCGATGCCGCGTTCAGAACCGGTACTTCAGGTTGAGACTCACGCTCCAGAACCGGCTGGCGTCCGTCGTCATCCGGTACAGGATGGTCTCGCCCCGCCCGACGCTCGACTCGTGGCTGCGAAGCTGGTTCCAGGGCCGCGGCTCGCTGCTGAACTCGCCGGAATCCACCCAGCGGAACTTCACGCCCAGCGTGACCGGTTCCCGGACCCGGTAGTCCACCCCAGCCAGCAGTTGGTAGCCGGCCATGACGTCGGTCAGCCGTGCGTCGCCGATCGTGGTCGTGCCGGCGATCCTGGCCCGCAGAAGCGGGTCGGCGAACGTCGCGATCCGCTCCGGGTCATCGTTGCGCTTCCACACCGACAGGTAGTCGAGTGATGCCCGCTGCATGCCGAACCCGGCGCCGAGGTACGGGGTCCACGATGCCGACGCTCCGAAGTCGTAGTACGCGTTCACGAAACCGCCGTGCGACCGCCAGTCGTCGACGCCGCCGACCGCCAGCTCGATCTCCTGCTCCCGCTTGTCCAGCGTCACGTCGTCAAAGATGTCGATGTCTGACTGATCGCCATGGGCCGTTGCGCGGTGGAAGTACTCGCCTTCGAGCCGGACCGGTCCCCAGTCGTAGCCGACCGCGACGCCCGCCCGGATGCCGGCGCCGCTGTCGAACTCGTTGGTCCACGACGTGAGCGGTGGAGCAGCGTCGCACTCGCCGGCGGCCTCGACGCCGAGCGGGTTGATGATCAGGTCGCACTTCGTGCCCCAGTCGTTGTCCGACCCGTGCACGGTGAGGGGCGGTGAAAGGGCTGTCCCCAGGTCCATCTCGATGTACGGCCCGGTCTGACCGCCGGCTTCGTGGGCGCATACGGTCAAGACTGTCATCGCCGTGACAAGTCCAAGTCGCCTGTGCATCGCTGTCTCCGTCGGCGGCCTTGGTATCGGCCGCCGGGCCCCGGCGGCTGCGCGGGGCTCACCCGCCATCGACGAATCTGCCGGCCGACCCGGATCAGGGAACCTGCTTCCAAGGATAGTCGAGCCGGCCAAGCCGACCGGAATGGACCTCCGCGCACGTCTGCGGCGCAATGCCGCGCCGACTCGGATCTCATCGGTGGAACGGGCTCTGTGCCGACATCCTCCGTCCAGGTACTCGGCCCAATGGGTCATGAGCGCCGCCGACGCTCGAACGGTCGCAGCCCGGCGTAGGCGGCTTCCACTCTGGTTCTGGACCACCTGTGCGAGCGCCGCCTCGATGACTTCGCACGAAGGGTCCGTCCCCCGGCCGCCCAATCCGGGAACGACGACCGAAGCCATGGGACCTCAGAATGTAGCCAACGCACGTATTTGCAAGACGTTAGGAAATGTTGGCCGGCCATGTTCCCCGCGCTGTACTCCTCAATGCGAACGGGATTGTTCGGCACTTTGAACACCGGCTGAGAGACCGAACTGGATCGGAGTGCCAAGCCGTCCGTACCGCCGCGACCGCAAGGCCGAGCAGATCGCGAGCGAGCCCTCAACGCTGCGTCTGCCTCATGAATGGCCACCCTGCCACGACCCACATGAAGGACTGCACATCGATCAGGTCTCGGGCTCCGAGAGGACGGAGCCGCTCCAGGAGTCGATTGCTGAGGATGAGCAACCGGTCGTAGGTGTCCCACCGCGGACGCGAGGAATACGCCAGATCGAACGTGAAGGCCTCAGCGATCCGCCGAGTCTGCATCGGCTTGAGGAACATGTGGCATTCAGGCTTTGCCAGGAACGGCAGAATCGTTACGACCGGCCAGGTCAACACGCGCGCCCTTCCAGGGTCCGCTGGCAAACTCCCCGTGGCTTCGACGAGTCCGGAGAACGCCCGCTCATCGCCCTCGTCCACCAGCCTCAGAACCGCCGCGCCGAACGCCTGTGCGGCCCGCTGGTCTCTACGGAAGGCCTCGTTCACTGCGATGAGCTCAGGAGGCGCCAACAGGTTCGTGACGCCGATCAGCGCTTTGAGGGTGTCCGCAAGAGCGTCCAGCGGCCCCTCCGCGACGATGCGCCGGCCATGCGGGCTCAGCAGTTCCTTCACGACCCGATGGTGAGCCTTCCACTTGTAGTTCCGCTCCTGTTTCAGATAGCGCGGGTCGTCGAAGGAACGTGGGAAGTCCGCGACGAACCTGTCGATCGCTTGCTGTTCGGTGATGCGGAGGCTGTGCGGGGGATCGACTCTGCCGTTCCGGACCATGGGAGGAACGTGATCCAGCGCCGTGTCCGACTGACTCTCGGCTACGGTCAACACCGCCACGCGCCGATTCAACTGCTTGACGGCGTCCTTCGGTGTGCCCTCGATGTCCTTGAAATAGACCCAGGCCTTCTGTGGGTCCAAGTGGACTACCTTTCCGAGGCCCCACGTCTTGTGGGTCACGATCAGCCCAACTGACAGGTCTGCCGCCATCGACGTGGTTCTCCTGATCCTGATTCTTGGCGCACGGGACCGGGACCGATCACCACCGATCACCCCGCCGAAGTGTATCCTGTCGAGCCGTGGTGTTCGCCGCCCTCCGCCGCGTTCGCCGCCTGCTGGCGTTGATTGGCCGTCCGCATTGGCCGGCGGGATCTGAAACGTGGTCGATGCCTGTCTCGTTCAGGCGACGGACGCCTGCGTCCGTCAACAACCAGCATCGTCCGCGACGGTGGCCGGCGAGTCACCGGAACGGCCGAAGCGAAGCGGAGAACCGCGCCAGCGGTTGACTCGCCACGGAGCTGCGGACGCCGCTGGCGGCCATCAAGGGTCCGGCGGCGACGGCCCTGAGGACTGGCGGGACCCCGACCGGGAGGAGTTGCGCCAGTTCCTGCACATCATCGAGGGAGCAGGCGGGCCGCATGTCGGAGTTGATTGGCGACCTGCTGGACGCCGGCCCCTTCGGCGCGGGCCTGTCGGCGGATCCGGCGCGGGAGTAGCTGGCCGGTCCGGTCGAGCGGACGCGGGCTGCGTTCGCGGGCGCCGACGGCCGGCACGGCATCGTCATCGACCTGTCGGCGGACCTGCCCGCGGCGCGGGTTGACGCGAGGCGTATCGTCGAACGTTGCGGCGCGAAGTCCGAGCAGGCAGGTCCTCATTCGACAGCGGCCCGTACGCCGAGCGGCAAGGCTCGCGCCCTCTGGTGGTGCAAACCGCTTGAAAGCGCCGCAAAGGCAGGACGGCGGGTCCGTTCGGCAACGGTCCTTCAAGAGGGTTTTCCACAGTTTCTGGGGATGGCCGCTTCCCGGTCCCCATTCATGTTGTCCGAACCATTTCGCTATAGGATTCCGCAAACGCCCCTGTCATGCGGGGACTCTGATGACCGAATTCACACGCGCTGGCGTGTCGGTCGGCTCGCACGTGCGCGTGGTCCGGCCCTCGCCGCTGGAAGGACTGACCGGCACGGTTACGTTCGTCAACGATTCGGACGGACTCTACGAAGTTCGCATCGACGGCGGACGCTGGCGCGGCCGGCCGCCGATTCTGGTAGCGCGGGACGAGATTGAACTCGTAGCTTGAGGACGCGAACTGGAAGGCGTCGGGCAGGCGCGTTGGCAACGACGAGGAACATCACCTGGTGTCCGCCGCCGGCGGCGCATCCGTGCGCGGTGCCCGCCGGCAGGCAAAACAGGTTCTGACAGTGCACTGGTATCCCCGCTATGTACCGGTCGACGCGCAACGCGCGCGGACCGTCTCGGAGATGAACCGCCTGGTGGCAAGCGGCGTGAAGGTGCAACCGGTGGAGTTGCGCGGACGAACGCTCGCCAGCAGCTTCTGGGGCCGGCGCTGGTGCGAGCACGTCGAGTCGTTCTCCGAATACGCGGCTCGTCTGGCGCACGGCAGGACCTGCCTGCGCAACGGCAGCGTGTGTCATCTGTCCATGGAGCCGGGCGGCGTCGACGCGATGGTGATCGGCTCGGCGCTCCACCATGTCACGATTCGCGTACGGCGACTCGAAGCAGCGGCGTGGATGGCGATGCGGACGGCGTGCGCCGGCCGGGTCGGGTCGCTGCTCGAGTTGCGCGCGGGCCGCGTGCCTGACGACGTTGCCGAGGTGGTCACCGATCGCGGCAGCGGTCTGTTTCCGCAACCCGTTGACATCGTGGCGTCGTGCGACTGCGGGGACACAACCGTGCTGTGCAAGCATGCGGCGGCCGTGCTCTGGGGCATCGGCAGCCGGCTGGACGAGCGCCCGGAGCTGCTCTTCCTGCTGCGCGGCGTCGACGAGTCCGAGTTGATTGCCGCCGAAGCTGCCCTCTCACGCGACTCGGCGGCGGCCGCCGGTCTCGAACCGGGCGCGACACGGGGCGCGGCCGCGTCGAAGTCGGCAGACTCGAGGCCACTGAACGCACCCCGGCCTGCGGAGTCGACGGCGTCACTCTCGGCCCCGCCACCGGCCGGCTCGACCGCGCCATCGCGCCCGGTCAAGAAGACGCTCACCTACCGACCGCCCGGCCCGGCCGACGCCCGTCGGCGCCCCGCGCCCAGCGACCTCGCCGGCGAGGCCGCCGGGTTCGTACCCACAGGCGCCATGGTGGCCGACTTGCGCGAGCAGTGCGGATGTTCGGTGGCCGAGTTCGCAGATCTGATCCAGGTCACGCCGGCGACGGTGCGCCGCTGGGAAACAACGCCCGGACGTCTGAACCTGCATGCCTTTCCGCAGGAGGCCTTGCGGGCGCTGTATCGGGAGAGCCGGGCGCATCAGGGACGAGGTCGCTGACGCTGCCGGACCACGCCGACATCGGGATCCGCGGGCCACGGGAGTTCGTGCAAGCTGCCGACGCCGCAGGCGGGACGGCATGCTGGCCCCGCGCCCTCTCGGTCGCAAGTGACGTGGCAGCAGGCGGGATTCCCCAATACGGTCGCGTGGCCCGACGGCGGGGCCGAGCCGGGGATTGCGCGCGTGCCCGGTCGGTGCCGCCGCCGAGCGCGACGCGGCCGTACGCAAGTAGCACTTCGGCCTGTGGAAGCGGCGGGAAGGCAGCGGCCTCCGGCCGGTGCGCGTCGTGCAAGCGCATGCCGACGATGACGAACGCGGCTGCGTTGCTCCCGTGCAGCCGGGGGTGTCGGTGCAAGTCGAGTCGCCAGTGGTGAACGTGGACATCAGTCCCGGCGTCGGCCACCTTGCCGCGCCGTGATGCCCGGCTGATTCGCGGGCGCCTTGACGCCGGGGCGGCGGCCAGCCTCCGGCCGGCCGGAACATTGATCACGCCGGGATGGCGTTGGCGCTGCCGGTGCGGTCACGCGCGCGCCGCAACGCTCGCACGTCCAGACGTTGAAACGCAACCCGCGCGCCCATCGATGCGGCGGCATCGAGCAATCCTTCCCACCTCGGTTGCCGTGGCGAGTGCTGGTGCGGGCTCGTCACCCGTCCCGGCGATGAGCGTTCCCCGGTGCGTTCTGAGGCTCAGCGTACCAGAATCGCCCTGAACGACACGGTGCGGCAGGATGCCGGGTCGCGTCAGGATCTGCCGGAGCGGGTCCACATCGATCCCGAGACGACCGTCGGGGACATGGACCATCATGACGGCTACCTGTCGAGCCGGCTGGCGCCGAAGTGTGGCCGCGTCTTGATATTGTGCTGCACCTCGTCCTCGTACCAGGCCGAGGCCCTGGGTCCGATCTTGATCGACTGCGGGAAGATCCCCTGTTTCTGCAGGGCGAAGATCGTCGAGCGCGACAGCCCGGTCTGGGCGATGACCTCCTTGAGCCGGATCACGCGTCTGGCCATGCGCACCTCCCTGTGATGCCTGCCGGTCCGCAACCGAGTCGGCGGCGGAGCAAGTATGCAGACCCGTGGTCGCCGGGACGCGTGCTCCAGCGTTCGTGCCGGTGGCTCCGGCGTTCGGCAGCAGCGTGGTGCTGCGCGGTCTCGATTCGCTGCCGGCAGCCGCCGGGCGCGCGCCGGAACCGGTGGCGGGAGCCACGCGCTCGAAACGGCCCGCGTCCAGGCGGTCGTTCCGCCCCGCCGGGGTTGGCGTCAGGCTGACAAGCTCGGGTTCGACCGAGGCGTGCCGGCCGACGCCCTGAGCGCCACCGGGTGACAGCGGTGCGGCAGTGCTTGTCCCTGGTGTCGGGACCCGGCGGGGTGCTTGCGCGGACGAACACGCGGCATGTTGCTTGCCACGACTTGCGACAGGGGGCAACATCAGCCCGGTCCCGGAGGATTCCCATGTGCCACGCACAACGGCGCGCGATCCCGATGCCGGCGACCGCCGTGCTCGCCGATACCTGCCGATCAGGCCGTGACGGATGCGGTGAGCGCGCGGCGCGGCCGTCATCGGCGTGCAAGGGGGCGGTACGGGCGAACGTCGCCGCGTGCATGCTGGTTCTCGGTCTGCTCGCTTCGACCGGTTGCGGGCGGGATCGGCCCCCGGCGGCGCCCGGCCCGCTCGACACTGCCGTCGCCGTCACGCCGGACGGGACGACGTCGAGCGGCGTGCGCTCGGGGACCCTGGTGGTGTCGAACGCACCCGGAAGCTGGGGCGACGACGACTACGTGCTCGACGCCGCCGCGATCGCCGGCGATGCGTTGACGCTGACCGTGTCGTACGGCGGCGGATGCGCGACGCACCACTTCACCCTCGTCGTCTCCGAGACCTTCATGGAGTCGTCTCCGGTGCAACTGGCGGTGGTGCTCGCTCACGACGCGCACGGCGACGCGTGCGAGGCGTGGCTTACCGAAGACTACCGCTTCGATCTGCGTGTCATCCGGGACCGATATCGTGAGGCGTACGGCCAGGGGCCGGGCGAAGTCGTGCTGCTGCTCGATGACGCTCCCTCGGGGCCGCTCGTCTACGCCTTCGAATAGCCGGCACGGCAGGGCGCCGCGGTGGGCACAGGCGCAGGGCTCGCAACTGGCGGCGTGGAGAGGTCCCTCCGGACGCCGAGGTTGCGGCCGAGCGCCACGCCGCCCGCCGTTCAGCCGCCGGCTCCCGAACCCGCATAGCGCACTACCTGTCCCGTGCGATACGACGTCAGCCGCACCAGACCGCACGCCCGGCACACCTCCGCCTGGCAGTCCCGCGTCGAACGCTCCCGGTCGAACCGCCACCAGTGGCCGTTGGCGCGGCGAGGGCACGACGGGACCGCCAGCTTCTGCTCGGCCATCAGCACTGGCCCGCCCGACGCCGGCCCCGTCCCGGTCGACCGCCCGACCCTCGCCGAAGTCGCCCACCACCTCCCGGGCCGAGGCCGACGGCCGCGACCGCCGACTCCCACCGCCCCATTCCCCGAGGAGCGGCGGTCACCCAGTGGCCGCCTGCACCAAAGGGTCCCGGCATCACGGCCTTCCGGAACCCGCGCGCATGTACGGCGCTCCTCGACCATGTCCGGCGCCTTGCGCGCCTCGGTGACCATCCGCATGTCGACCCGCGCGCCTGTACGACGCTCCGGCGCACGTGGACGACGCCGCGGCCGTGCGTGACCGCCGGTCCGCCGCGACCGTCGTGCATCCTGTCGACCTCGCGCAGATCCGCGAGCGCGCCTGTCCGGCAACGCACCGTCACCTGCGCCCCGTTCGCCTCCACTCCCGCACCGCGCCGCCGACGCTGGCGTCGGCGACATCGACGTATCGTGCAGCGCGTCGACCACCTCGGCGTCACGCGCGCGATCTGCCCACTCGATCAGCTCGCGCCACCACCGTCCCGCAAATTGACGGCGGGACCATCCCTTCCGTCGTAGTTCTCCGCGTTCTTCACCGCGCTCGCCGCGACATCGCGCAAATTGACGGCGGGACCATCCCTTCCGTCGGGCAGCGTAGCACGCGCCCGGCGCAACGGGCGCAAGACGCATCGGCCCAGGTCTGGCCCTCCGCCCACGCCCCGGCCTCGTTCCGGCAGGGTCGGATCTCGCGTTGCCAGGACGTTCGCGCGTGTGCTTGGAGACGTTCCCGACTCCCGGCTGACCTGGCTCGCTGGCTACAGCCAGGCGAACTTCGCCGCGAAGAGCAGCGCCACCGCGATCAGCGTCGGCGAGCATTCCCGCCCGCGTCCCGCCATCACCTTGATCACCACGCAGGCCAGGAAGCCGAGCCCGATGCCGTCGGCGATCGAGAACGTCAGCGGGATGGCGATGACGGTCATGACCGCGGCCGCCGACGCGGTGACGTCGCTCCAGTTGACGTCGACCAGCGGCCGCATCATCAGGCACGCCACGTAGAGGATGGCCGCCGCCGTCGCATACGGCGGCACCGACCCGGCCAGCGGCGCGAAGAACAGGCACGCCAGAAACAGCGCCGACACGACGACGGCGGTCAGCCCGGTCCGTCCGCCCGCGCCCGCCCCCGCCGCGCTCTCGATGTAGCTGGTCACCGGCGAGGTGCCGAGCAGCGCTCCGCCCACCGTCCCCGTCGAGTCGGCGATCAGCGCCTGCCGCATGCGCGGAAGCTGGCCGCGCTGGTCCAGCAGCCGCGCCTGGTGGGCGACGCCGATGAGCGTGCCCGTCGTGTCGAACAGGTCGACGATCAGGAACGTCAGGATGACCGCGGCCATGCCCGCCTGCAGCGCGCCGGCGATGTCGAGGGCCAGCAGCGTCGGCGTCGGGTCCGGCGGCAGCGACGCGATGCCCTGCCATTCGCTCACGCCCAGCACGAGGCCCGCGACGGCGACGCCGAGCATGCCGATGAGCGCGGCCCCCGGCACCCGGTGCGCCGCCAGCGCCACGATGGCGCAGAAGCCGAGCAGCGACAGCACCGGTCCCGGCGCCGTCAGCTCCCCCGCGGTGACCAGCGTCGCCTCGCTGCCCTCGATGATGCCCGCGTTGCGCAGCGCGATGACCCCCAGGAACAGTCCGATCCCGGCCGCGATGGCCAGCTTCAGGTCCTGCGGGATCGCCTCGACGATCCAGCGCCGCACCGGCAGCACGCTCAGGACCAGGAACAGCACGCCGGAGACGAACACCGTGCCCAGCGCGACCTCCCACGAGTGGCCCATGCCGAGCACCACGCCGTAGGCGAAGAAGGCGTTGAGCCCCATCCCCGGCGCCAGCGCGATCGGGTAGTTGGCGTACAGCCCCATCACCAGGGTGCTGAACGCCGCCGCCAGGCACGTGGCCACGAACACCGCGTCGAACGGCATGCCGGCGTCCGACAGGATCTGCGGGTTGACGAAGGCGATGTAGGCCATCGTCAGGAACGTGGTCGCGCCCGCCGTCACCTCCGTCCGCAGGTCCGTGCCGCGTTCCGCCAGTCCGAAGAAGCGTTCAAGAGTGGCTGTCATCGGCTCCTCTCGTCACGGGTTGTTGATGTGCTCGTGGCGCCGCGCATTCCAAGGCCTCCTCTTGAAAGCCAGAAGCCCCGCCACGATGTACTCGGCCAGACGCACTCGTTCGGCGCCGTGAGAGAAATGTTCCGGAAAGAACTGGACAGTCCTGGAATGCACCCGGGATCCCTTGGATTCAGCATCAGGCTTCAGAGACGGGCGTATGCACGCATCGGTGTCGGTGGGAAAGGGGAAGTCCGGATCGTGTTCTTCCCTCGCGCCAAGGTCCTGTGCCCCGATGAGTTCCAACAACCCGTTGAGGCGATCGCAGGCGGCGAAAAGTCCATACCGACGCCGGCGACGTCGCCGGCGGGTTGTGGCCCGACCGGGGCTGGGACCTGTGCAACCGTGGCTTCGCAATCCAGTTCAACCGGCTGTTCCGGTTCCGGCCGGGCCTGTCCGTTCGTAGAGCGCGAAAGAGAAGTTCGGCGCCGGCGCGGCCATGCCGCGCCGCTCCGGCAGGTAGCGCCGCGCCTGCTCCTCCGGAGACACCTTGTCCAGGGGCGCAAAGCCGACCCGCGGATACGCCTTGGCGAAGTACGCGTTCGAGAACGGCAGCGTCGCCACCAGGTACTTGACCTTGCACGGCGTCCCGGCGATGTCGACCCACGACTCGCCGAAGTCGACCTTCATGGTCGTGCCGGTCGTGCCAGCAGCCACGCTGCGGTGCACGAAGGCCTCCTTCGAGGTGACACGCCTCCGTGGCGCCGCCACGTAGCGACGCACCTTGCGCGGGGAGACCACGCCGACCAACGGCAGCTCCATCGACGGGGGCTCCGCCGAGGTCATCGAGAACGCCGAGGTAGTGTTCAGCCCCGAGGGCCAGGACGTGCTGGCCTGCCCCACCTGGATCGGCGGCAAGGACTGGGAGGCCGGGACGCTTCGTCCCCGACGGCGGCCTCTTGTCGGTCCTTCGCCGGGAGCAGGCTGCAACGGGCGGGTCGAGTCCTGGATGAGGGATCTAGACCGGTCGCGACACCCCGTTGACGGCGTGCGCTTCCTCGCGAACGACGTCGTGGCGGCGATGCGGGCCGGGAACTTGCGGATCTCAATGCCGTAGAACGGATCGACCTCGAGGACCGGATCCGGTTCTTCGAGGGCCGGCCCCAACGCTATGGAACCCAGCTCGACTGGGACGCCGAGGGGAATCTCTCTCCAGGCGAGGTGGAGGGCCCGCATCGGCTGGCCGAGCGCCGGCTCGCCGTCGGCCTCCCCCCACTGGAGGAACAGATCGAGAAGGCGCGCAGCCGGGCGACGGCCGAGGGAGAGCGGCCGCCGGCAGCTCATCAGGCGTACGCGAAAGCGCGGAACGAATGGGCGGCAAGTGTCGGCTGGCGCGGCAGTTGAGTCCACTGTCGGCACGAGCGGCGCTGCGGCCGACCCGATCACAACCCGGATCGGCGGCCGACGCACCTCCGGCGCGTGCGTGGTTGGACCGTCCGGCAATCCCGTCCGTATCGGCTCCATGACGCTGCGCGTTCTCGACCTGGTCCCGGTGCCGTAACCCGCAAGCTGCGGCCGGGCACCGGAATCCGGGTCCGCTGCGGCTCGGCCAGATGACGGCTATGCCCTACTACCGGCCGGCGCTGGCGCGCGTTCACCACAAAGGGTTCGGTAGCCACGGTGACGCTTGCGCACCGGGGGGTCTTTCAGGACGGAAGCCGGCTGCCTCCGCCGCTGCTGGTGGTCTGGGCTGTGCAGATGTCGCTCGAGGAGCCGCTCGAATGGATGGCGCGCCGTCCGCGTGGGAGCTGGCACAGCCGCACGCGACGTTCGTGCTCTATGAGGTCGTCCCGTCAGCGCTTGAGATCGTCATGCTCGGGTTCGCGCTCGCTTGGGCGCTACGCGAATCTGACGCCGACTTGGTGGAGGCGCGCCGGAAGACGCCCTCATCGTCGAGCACCTGCAGAGACACCCGAATCCGGAGCGTCTCGTCGAAGAAACGCGACGGCGGCTGCCGAGCGCAACGATCACCAGCGACCGGGAGCACCCGAACTACCCGATGCAGCCGCGGATCGTGCCGCCGGAGACAGGCGGGCGAAACGGCCGCACCTGGACGCGCGGCTGAAGATCAGGCCCGAAGGGGTGTCCCGCCGCGGCGGGGATGAACCGAGGCGTTCGACGATTTCGCCTGTGTTGCTACCTGCAGCCCCGCCGCGGGGATCGACCGGCGCCGAAGGCGTCTCCGACGTTCACCGGGACCCTTCAGCCCCGCGCGCGGGGATCGACCTCGCATCGGTCGCCGGACCGTCGGGACGGCCCTCCCTTCAGCCCCGCGCGCGGGGATCGACCTCTGCGAACACACGTCGCCCGTGCTTCGATGTGCGTCAGCCCCGCACGCGCGGGGATCGACCGTCAGCCCATTCGAACCGGGCCTCCTCAACCAGCCTGTGCCCCGCGCGCCCTCGGTGGCGGTCGCCGCGGCGTGCTTCCGTGCGAAGGTTGCCGGCAGCCCGCTGTCGCTGGCGAGCGGACGGCCCGCGCTTGCCGCGTGCCGGCGGACGGAAGACGGGTCGTGGCAGTACCGCTGACCCGCTGGCCCGCTGGGGGTTCGACCCCGAGGCATCGCGACCGTGGGACTCGGCGTATCATGGGCCACATGGGCAGTCTGGGCAGCGGGGCAGGGGAGAGGGGCAGCGTTCTGTAAGCGTTCGGCGAAGCCGGTATGGACGTGGGAGCGGGCCAACCGGACGCTGGCGTTGTCGACGGTCAGCACCGGTCGATGTCCCCTGCGCAGGGAGGGCGCCCGGACCGGATCGGCTCGCTGTTCGACGGTGCTTGCCCGACTGCCGCAACGCCGGATACCGGGTTGACCGAACGGTTACGGGGCAGGTAAGCGTTCGGCCAAGCCGGTATTTTGTGCTGGTAACGCGAATCGATATTCGCTATGGTCTCGGCCATGGCGAGTCGGGACACGGAAGCTCGACCGGTTCCCGAAGGGGCTTCGCTGCCCGGGCAGCCGTGCTGGCGGCGGCTGTATGAGCAGGCGCTCGATCGTGCCGAGGCGGCCGAAGCACGGTCGGAAGCGCTGCAGCGGGCGGAGGTGTCCGCGCGTTGCGAAGCGGGCTATTGGAAGTGGCAGTTCGAGTCGTCGCGGCGCAAGCGGCTGGCGGCGGTCGAGCAGTCGAAGGAAGCCCGCCGCGCGGCGAAGGACGCGTTGGCGCTGCAGTCGGAGGTAGCCCGTCTCGGCAAGCTGCTTGCGGATGCCGGCGTCGAGTCGGGTCGGTACAGCGAGACGTCGTTGCGCCGGGAGATTTCCCGGCTGCGCAAGGCGGCGCCGGCGGCGGAGGTCCAGGCGGCCCAGATTCGCCGGCTGCACAAGGTTCTGTGCAAGGAGCGCGACGACAAGGCGTCGTTGCGCCGTCTGCTGCACGAGACCGTCCGGCTCTACGATGGGACGCGGCGGCTTCGCGACCAGCACGACCGGGTTGTGTCGCTGTCGGACGAGGTCGGGCGGCTGCGGTATGCGTTGCAGCGGTCCGAGGCGGTGAAGCAGCGCCTGAAGGTCCGACTGCAACGCAGGGCGGAGTCGGCGCGGGCGCTGTCGCCGGCTGCGTCGGACGTGGCTCTGCGCCAGGCTCTGGCGAAGTCGCGTCGCCGGAAGGCCGCGCTCGTCCGGCTGCGGAAGGAGAACGCGCGGTTGCGGCGGACGGAGGAGGCGCTGCAGCGGCGGGTCGGGACGCAGGAGGCGGAGCTTGTGAAGCTGCGTGCGACCCGGGCGGTGCTGTCGAGGGCGTTGCGCGGGCGCAAGAGCGAGAAGCGGGAGCGGCCGGGCACCGGTCGCCCGCGCGGCCAACAGAGCGGCGCTCCCGGCCACGGTCGCACGCCGCGTTGCGGCCTGGAGGAACGCATCGAGGAGCGCACTCTGCCGGCCGCTGCGCGCCGATGTTCCGGTTGCGGGAAGCCCTACGCGGCGGTCGGCGTGGAGGAGTCGGCCCTGGTCGAGATCGAGGTCCGTGCCCACCGGCGGGTGATCCGCCGTCGACGCTGGCGCCGATCCTGCGCGTGCGCCTCGTCGCCGGCGGAGGTTTTGGCGCCGCCGGCGCCGCGGCTGTTCGACAAGACGCCCTACGGCACCAGCGTCTGGTCGCGAGTGCTGTATGAGCGCTACGCGTGCCTGCGCCCGCTGCAGCGGGTCGGCGCCTGGCTGGGCGACCAGGGGCTGCCGGTCTCGTCGGGGACACTGGCCGACAGCGTGCCCCGCTTCGTGCCGCTGTTCGAGCCGGTTGCCGGGGCGATCCTCGCGCACCAGGACGCGGCGGCGTTGCGCCACGCCGACGAGACCACGTGGCGCGTGCAGGCGCTGCGCGGGGAGGGCCACTCGGGCCGGGCCTGGCTGTGGACCGCGGTCGGCAACGACGCGGTGCGCTTCCACATCGACGCGAGCCGTAGCGCCGAGGCGGCGGCGAAGCTGTTCGGCGACCTGGCGCCCGAGACGGTGATCGTCTGCGACCGCTACAGCGCCTACAAGCGGCTGGCGCGGCTGCTCGGCGGCACGGTCGTGCTCGCGTACTGCTGGGCGCACCTCCGACGAGATTTCCTCCAGTGCGCCGCCGCCCAGGTCCACCTGACCGGCTGGTGCGAGGCATGGCTTGCGCGGATTGCCGCGATCTACCGCCTGAACGAGGCGCGGCTGGACTGCTACGACCCCGACATCGAGCGCCAGAACGCGGCGTTCGACGCGGCGCAGGGCGCGCTCGCGGCGGCGCTCGACGGCCTGTTCGCGACGGCGGAACGGGAACTGGCCGACCTGCCGGAGCACGCGCGCGAGGGCAAGCCGCTGCGCTCGCTCGTCAACCACCGCGAGGGACTCAGCGTGTTCGCCGACCGTCCCCGGGTGCCGCTCGACAACAATCTCGCCGAGCGGCTGCTGCGGGGGCCGGCCATCGGACGGCGCTTGTCGTTCGGCTCCGACAGCGGAACCGGCGCGCAGTTCACGGCGCTGATGTACTCGGTGGTCGGCACCCTGGTGCTGAACCGGATCGATGTCCTGCGCTGGCTCGAAGCGTGGCTGGCGGCCTGCGCCGACAACGGCGGCCGGCCGCCGGACGACACTTCGCCGTGGCTGCCCTGGTCGATGGACGCGGCGCGCCGGCGCGAACTGACGGCGCCGGCATGACCACTCCGGTCGAGTGCCGCTACTACGGCCGCGACTTCACGACCGCAGAGATGGCGCTGCTGCGCGCGCTGATCGCCGGGCCGCCGGCGCTCAACCGCCACGCCCTGTCGAAGGAGTTCTGCCGCCGCATCGGCTGGTACAAGGCCGACGGCGGGTGCAAGGACATGATGGCCCGCGTCGTCATGCTGGCCATGCACCGGGACGGCCGCATCGAACTGCCGCCGCCGAAGTGGCGCCAGAACCGGCCCGGGCCGATCACCTTCGGGCCCGACACCGAACCGCCCCTCTTGCCGCCGCCGACCACGCTCGACGCCGTCCGCCCGCTCGAGATGCGCACCGTCGTGCGCGGCGACCGCGGGGGGAAGCTGTGGAACGAGTACGTCGCCCGCTACCACTACCTCGGCTACAAGACCCTGGTCGGCGCCCAGATGCGCTACGCCGTGCACGCCAGCGACGGCACGCCGCTGGCCATGCTCGGCTTCTCGACCGCCGCCTGGACGCTCGCCCCCCGCGACCGCTTCATCGGCTGGTCGCGGCGACACCGCGAGAAGAACCTGCCGCTCGTCGTCGACAACCCGCGCTTCCTGATCCTGCCCTGGATCCGCATCCACAACCTCGGCTCGCACATCCTCGCCCTCGTCCGCCGCCAACTGCCGGCCGACTGGACCGCGCGCTACAAGACGACCCCCGTGCTCATCGAGACCTTCGTGGAGACTCCCCGCTACACCGGCGCCGTCTACCGGGCCTCCGGCTGGACCCGCGTCGGTACCACCCAGGGGCGCGGTCGCTACGACATGAACAACCGCTCCGACAAGCCCAAGAAGGACATCTGGCTGCGGCCCCTCCGCAAGGACTGGAAGCGCACCCTCAACCGGTAGAAGCACCCAGATACCGGCTTGGCCGAACGCTTACCGGGGCAGCGCCTCCCGGAGGCCGCCAGAGCCTTTCCCGACGCTGTGGGGTACATCGTGGGATGGTCTCTTCTGGTATCCGCGTAAGTTCATGAAGATTAAGTCGTTTACAGCGGGAGTCGTGCTGACGCTTCCCGAGTAGAAGGCTGGAGGAGAGGCCATGGCAGGTCCCGAACCCAAGGGCGTCGGCCGCAGGGAGTTTCTGAAGGAGACGGCGGCGGGAGCCGCGGGCATGGCGGGCGGCGCTACGGCGGGCGGCGCCGCGGGCGCAGCCGGGGGGCAGCACGACCACGACCACGATCACCAGTTGGTGCCGGACGACATCGCGTTGCGGGTTCGCGCGCTGGAGTCGATCCTGGTGGAGAAGGAGATGATCGACCCGGCCGACCTCGACGCGGTGGTCGATGCCTACGAGAACCGCATCGGGCCGCGGAACGGGGCGCAGGTCGTAGCTCGCGCCTGGACGGATCCCGAGTACAAGGCCCGGCTGCTCGCGGACGGCACCGCGGCGATCGGAGAGTTCGGCTTCCTCGGGGCGCAGGGCGAGCACATGGTCGTCGTCGAGAACACGCCCGAGGTTCACAACCTGGTGGTGTGCACGCTCTGCTCCTGCTATCCGTGGCCGACGCTCGGGCTCCCGCCGGTCTGGTACAAGTCGGCCCCGTACCGGGCGCGGGCTGTGATCGAGCCGCGCGCGGTGCTGCGCGAGTTCGGGGTGGAGCTGCCGGACGACGTGGAGGTGCGCGTCTGGGACAGCACCGCCGAGGTCCGCTACCTCGTGCTGCCGGAACGCCCGGACGGTACGGAGAACCTTACGGAGGAGCAGCTCGCCGACATCGTCACCCGCGATTCGATGATCGGCGTCGCTCGCGTTACGCCGCCCCGGGGGTCTGCGCCGTAGTCCGCCGTTCGCTTTCTGGAGCGGGTCAGTCGGGCGGACAGATCGGGCCGCAAGGCAACAGTGCCTGGCCGCCCGGTTGCCGCGTCGCCGGCGCATGGGGAAGCCGCAGTCGAAGGGAGGCCGCGGATGAACGGCATCCACGATATGGGCGGGATGGACGGCATGGGTCCCGTCGAGCCAGAAGAGAACGAGCCGGTCTTCCACGAGACGTGGGAGGGGCGCGTCTACGCCCTGGGCCGGTCGATCGGGCGCTGGGGTCGGGGTCGCAACTGGGGCAGCTTCCGGTTCGCGCTCGAGAGCCTGCCCCCGGCCGTCTACCTGCGGATGTCCTACTACGAGCGCTGGTTCACCGTGCACGTCAACCGGCTCCTGGGCAGCGATCTGGTTACGCAGGAAGAGCTCGACAGCGGCTATGCGGACGCGAGCCGGCCGCCGCCGGAGCTCATGCCGCCGCCCGCGACCCGCGGGCTCGGGTCCGGCCTGTTGGACATCGAGGTGGCCGCGCGCTTCGGTCCGGACGACGAGGTGCGGGCGCGAAACCTCCATCCCCGCGGGCACACCCGGCTGCCGCGCTACACGCGCGGCCGGCGCGGCATCGTGATCCGCGACAACGGCGTCTACGCGCTGCAGGACACCGACGAGAGCGGGCAGCGTCTCGGAGATTCTCCCCAGCACGTCTACACCGTCCGCTTCAGGGCGCAGGAGTTGTGGGGCGATCGCGCCTCCGCCCGCGATTCGGTCTACGTCGATCTGTGGGAGAGCTACCTTGAGCCTGCGTGAGGACGCGCCGTCCCCGGTGCTGGCGGTCGACGCCGAGCGTCTCGCGGCGCTGCCGCCCCTGCCGCGCGACGAAGAGGGTCCGGTGTTCGCGGCCCCGTGGCAGGCGCAGGCGTTCGCGCTCGCGGTGAAGCTCTCCGAGCAGGGTCATTTCACCTGGAAGGAGTGGGCCGCGGCGCTGGCCGACGAGTTGCAGGCCGCCGCCGACCGCGGGGAGCCAGGCGACGGGTCTCGCTACTATCACCACTGGGTGTCCGCCCTGGAACGGCTGGTTACAGGCAAGGGCCTCACCGATTCGCCCGCGCTGCAGGATCGCAAGGAGGCCTGGGCCGACGCCTACCGGCACACGCCGCACGGCCAGCCGGTGGTGCTTCGGAAGTCGGAGTAGTCGGAGCAGTGGTGCAAGTCGTAGCAGAGGTGCGTTGAGGCTTCCCGGGACGCCCGCGATGAACGAGTTCCCCGACGGCATCCACGACCTTGGCGGCATGGGCGGCATGGGCCCGGTCGATCCCGAGCCCAACGAGCCCGTCTTCCATGCGCCATGGGAGGGGAGGGTTTTCGCGCTGCGCCGCCTGCTCGTCTCCTGGGGGCTGGGTGGCAACTGGGGCAGCTTCCGGTTCGCCCAGGAGCGAGTTCCGGCGGCGGAGTACCTGCGCCTGTCGTACTACGAGCGGTGGTTCGCCGCGCTGACCGAGCTGCTCCGGGCGAACGGTGTGGTCAGCGAGTCGGAGCTGGCGCGCGGCGCCGCCGATCCGCAGGCGCCGCTGCCCGAACGGCGCGAGAGGCCGCCGCGGGCGCCGCTGGGGTTCGGCCTCCTCGCTCTCGACGTGCCGGCGCGATTCGGCGTGGGCGACACGGTCCGCGCGCGCAACGTCCATCCGGCGGGGCACACCCGGCTGCCGCGCTACGCGCGCGGGAAGCGCGGCGCAGTCGTCCGCGACAACGGCGTCTATGCGCTCCAGGACACCGATGGGCGTGGACAGCAGTTCGGGGACTTTCCGCAGCACGTCTACACCGTGCGCTTTACGGCACGGGAGCTGTGGGGCGAGCGGGGGGGCGAGCGGGATGCCGTCTACGTCGAGCTGTGGGAGGACCACCTCGAGCCGGGAGGGTGACCCGTTCGTCGACCCCGAGACCCGGAGCGAGAGCGGATCGAGTCATCTCGCATCCCTTCGCGCCCGGTATGGCCGGGAAATCCGGGAGCTCCGTGCTCGTGGAACGTCGCGCCGAGCCCTCTCGCATATCCTCATGCCTGTGGATTCGACAATCGTCCTGCTGCGCGACCTGGTCGCCATCGATTCGGTCAACCCGTCCCTGGTCCCCGGGGGCGCCGGCGAAGCGGCGGTAGCCGAACGGATCGCGGCGGCGCTGCGGGGGGGCGGCATCGACGTCGAGGTGGCCGAGGTCGTCCCCGGGCGTCCGAACGTGGTCGGCGTAGTCGAGGGGAAGGCGCCCGGGCGCTCGCTGATCCTCTGCGGCCATACGGATACCGTTGGCGTGGAGGGGATGGCCGCGCCGTTCGATCCGGTCGTGCAGGACGGTCGTCTCCACGGGCGGGGCAGCCAGGACATGAAGAGCGGCGTGGCTGCGATGGTCGACGCCGCGGTCGCGGTCGCCCGGAACGGCGGGCTGTCGCGCGGCCGGCTGGTAGTGGCGGCGGTGGCCGACGAGGAGCATGCGAGCGCCGGCGCGGAGGCGCTCGTAAGGAAGCACTCTGCCGACGGAGCGGTGGTGACCGAGCCGACCGATCTCCGAGTCGCCACCGCGCACAAGGGGTTCGAGTGGGTGGAGATCGAGACCCGCGGGCGCGCCGCACACGGCAGCCGGCCGGAAGACGGACGAGACGCCATCCTGCACATGGGCCGCGTGCTCGGACGGCTGGAAGCCGTTGAGGGTGGGCTCGAGGCCGGCCGGACCCACCCGCGCCTCGGGAGGGCGTCGCTGCACGCCTCCACCATTCACGGCGGACACGCCCTCAGCGTCTACCCCGACCGCTGTGTGCTCGGCGTCGAACGCCGCACGCTGGTCGGCGAGCCGTCGGACGCGGGGTTGACAGAGGTTCGGCAGGCGCTGTCGGAGCTTGCCCGGGAGGACGCCGACTTCGATGCCTCCGCGCGGCAACTGTTGACGCGTGCGCCCCACGAGATTCTCGACGATCATCCGCTCTGCGGGGAGTTGCGGCAGATCCTGCGCCGCCGCGGTCTCGACGACACGCCGACCGGCATGTCCTTCTGGACGGATGCGGCAATTCTCGGAAGTGTTGGAACGCCGGCGGTGCTGTTCGGTCCGACCGGCGCGGGCCTCCACGGTCCGAACGAGTACGTCGAGATCGACTCGGTACGCAGTTGCCGCGACGCACTGGTCGAGTTGATCCGCGTCTTCTGCTGACTTCGAAATCCGGCGCCGCGCCCCTCTTCCGCTACCTACCAGCGCTCGACGTCCAGACCGGGCACCCGTGAGAATTCCTCCGCATTGCGCGTCGCCAGCGTGAGGCCCCTGGACAGGGCGATGGAGGCGATCATCAGGTCGTTGGCGCCGATGGGGCGGCCCTCCCGCCGGAGCTGGGTCCTGATGACGCCGTAGCGTTCCGCGGCACCGTCGTCGAACGGCAGCGATTCGAACGCGCGGCAGAAGGTCTCGACGCGCTGGAGGTTCTCGGCCACGCGCGCCGAGTTGTGTGCCCCGAAGTAGAGCTCCGCCCTGACCACGCTGCACAGCAGGACAGAGCCGGGCGAATGGCTGAGCAGCCGTTCCGCCACGGGTTCATCCGTCCGGTTGATCAGCGGGATGCAGACGCTGGTGTCCAGCAGCCACGTCATCGGAGCGACTCGATGGCCTCGGGCGGCGGGTCGTCGGGTTCGACCAGATCCGCACTCCCGTGGCGCAACAGCTCGACGAGGCTTCGGGGCCATTCGGTGGCAGTGGCCTCGCGAACCAGTCCGCCGATCCATGCCGACAAGCTGCGGTTGCGCTCGCTGGCGTGCTTGCGGGCGGCATCGATCAGGTCCCGCGGCAGGTAGATGGTCACTGCGGGCATATAGCGCCAAATGTACCACATATAATTGGTATAAGCCGATGAGATGGGAATGGGGGCGACGAAGGATCCATCACATCGTTCAACTCGCTTGGTAACATCGAGTCGCGAGAGATCCGGCATGGAAGATGCACCTCCGGCGTACGAGTCGACCGGCCCCGTGACGGGCGCACAGTTGCTGCGCATGCCGTGGCTCAATCCGTGCGAGCTCGTCGTCGGCCGTATTGTGCGCATGACCCCCACCAACCCGACCCACGGCCGGATCGAAGTGAACGTGGCCGCTGCGCTGAGCAGCTTTGTGCGTACGCAGAATCTGGGCGTGGTGATGGCCGGCGAGGTCGGAGTCTTTACCACTCGGGATCCCGACACCGTCCGCGCGCCAGACGTCCTGTTCCTGTCGCACGAACGCGACGCCCTCCGCACGCGTCGGGACGGGTTTCTGGAGGTGGCTCCGGACCTCGTGGTCGAGATCCTGTCCCCGACGGATCGGCCGGAGGCGGTGCGATGCAAGCTCGACGAGTACTTCACCGCAGGCGTCCGCATGGCATGGGTCGTCGACCCCGCGACGCGTACCGTCCGCGTGCACAGGCCCGGTGGCGCCGTTCGGGCGGTTGCCGTCGGTGGAGTCCTCATCGGCGAGGACGTCCTTCCGGGGTTCGGGCTGTCGGTGGACGAGGTGTTCGAGTAGGGGACGGCGATGAGGCGAGTCCGCTACTGCTGCGCCGTGAGCCTGGACGGGTACATCGCCGGGCCGGGCGGCGAGTTCGACTGGATCGTCATGGACCCCGACATGGACTTCGCCGGGCTGTCCGAGCGGTTCGATACGCATCTGGTGGGTCGGAAGACGTTCGAGGCCACCGGCGGGCGCGACGAGTCATCGGCGGGCGTGCGGACTTTCGTGTTCTCGCGGACCCTGCGGCAGAGCGACTACAAGAACCTCACGATCGTGGGCGAGAACTGGAAGGGGTTGGTGCAGTCGCTCCGCGCGGAGCCGGGGAAGGACATCTGGCTGTTCGGGGGCGGGTCTCTTTTTCGGAGTCTCGCCGCGGAGGGATTCGTCGATACCGTCGAAGTGGGAGTCATTCCGACCATACTTGGCGGGGGCGTTCCGCTCGTCGCTGAGCCGGCCCGGCGCATCGGCCTGACGCTGGAGGAGCACCGTGTCTACGAGAAGACGGGCACGGTCGGCCTCGTCTACTCGGTGAACCGTTCGGGTCAGGGGTAGACGCCGGGACACGATTGCGTGTCGAGCAGGCGGGCGAGTCCGCCGAAATGTTCCGCTTGGCGGCGCGGTATCGATCTTCGGATACAGCCAGGAATGCTCCAGTCCCGGATGCCGTTTCCCGTAGCGGGCCGGTATGTCCTGGGTCCAGTTGCTCGGGATAGTCAGGCAACACGCCAGCAGGCCAGCGAAGGCGAGGCGCTGGGAGACGAGCGGCGGCGCGTCTACTGGCCGGTTCGTGGACGCCGGGCCGCCGAGACCCCATCCGGCCGTGCCCTTCAGACGGCCCAGCCGTCGCAGACGCGACCGATACAGAACCCCCGCGCCGGCCAACGCCATGACGATGTTCAGCGTCTGTCCGGTGCCGAGGGCGAGCCGGTGGGTGGGGTAGTCGCGGAACAGATCGATGAAGAAGCGCGGGAACGCGTACCAGAAGACGAAGCGCGCGGCCACCGCGCCCGGCGTCCGGTTCGCCCGCCGCACATGGAGCAGGTACGCCATCAGCAGCAGGTTCTTGGCGCCGTCGTAGAGCACCACGGGATGGCGGAAGCCCTCTGCGTCGGGAAACTTCACCGCCCACCAGACGTCGGTTGCCGCACCGACGATCTGGCCGTCGATGAAGTTGCCGATGCGTCCCATGCCCAGCAGAAATGCCGCGGGAATGACGAGGGCGTCGGCGACGAGCAGGAAGGGTTTCCCGTTGCGGTGCGCGAACAGCGCGGCGCCGAGCCCTCCGCCGAGCAGCAGGCCGTGCGTGGCCATTCCGCCGAGCCACCACGCGGGAACCAGATGGAGGTGCTCGCGGTAGAAGGGCCATTCGTCGAAGGCGATTTCGACCGCGCGCCCACCGATCAGCACGCCCACGGCGACGAACAGGCTCAGGCTCCACACCTCGCACGGCGATAGCCGCAACTCTCCAGGTCCTCGTCGCAGGAACAGATGCAGCTCGAGGAACCCGAGGGCGAAGCCCAGGCCGTACCACCAGAGGTGGACGCCGCCGACGTCGAACAGGATGGGGTCGATCCGATGCGTGTAGGGTCCGAGCATGTCTGTCTCCTGCGTGTCGCGCGCTTGCGCGGCCGGCAAATCCACGAGCACGGCGGGTGCCATTTCACCGGTGACCCACGCAACTCGTTATGGAGCAGTGAGTTGCGTGGGGAAGGAACGCGGACCGGTAGTCCGGCCGGTGGGCGCAGGATTGAACACTGAATGACGGTTGGTGTGCATTCAGTGCAGGCGTAGCTGCTCGCGGGCGACCGACTCGCCGCGGTGCGGCACGCTCGTGCCGTTGCCCGTAGGAGCCTGTGGTGAAGCGCTGCGTGCACCGAGCGCGGCCAGGCGCCCGCGTGGCAAGGCGCGACGAGGGACGGCTCAGAAAGCCCGGGTGAAGCCGCCGCTCGATCCCGCGAAGCGCGAGTTCACGACGTTGTTGAAGATCGAGCCGAACGAGTAGGTGAACCCGATGCGGAACTGCCACTCGTAGTCGGTGGCGAGCTGGCGCTGGCGCACCAGGATCTCGGCGTCGGTGGCGCTGCGGCGGGGCAGGTAGATCTGGTCGCGGATCAACGAGCTGTCGGCGTCGATGCGCAGGAAGAACCCGCGGAACAAGCGAATGTCGAGCTCGCCGTACAGCACCAGCCGGCGCTGGTCGGGCTGGTCGAGGAACTGCGAGAGCTCCAGGGTGACCTCGCTCTCGCCCCAGGGTTCGTTGACCAGGAACGAGCTCTGCACGGCGTGGTTCATGCGGTGTTCCTCCATCCGGTCGAAGATGGTCGGCTCGATGTAGCGGAAGGCGTTGTAGCCGGCTGTGTAGGTCACGGTGAACTGCCGGCGCGTCGACTCCGAGTACGGGAAGAAGTTGTACTCGATGGCCGGCGCGCCGCGCAGCGTCAGGTCCTGGTTCCGGAAGTTGGAGCTGATGGCCGAGCCGCCGAAGCCGATGCCGACGTGCTCGCCCACGCTCTTGACGAAGCGGGCGTCGAGCGAAGAGCTGCGCCGGACGTTCGAAAACGTCGAGTCGGTGAGCTCGAAGGTGTCCTCCCGGTAGTTGGTGAAGAAGCCGATCCGCATCTTCCACATTTCGGTGTCGCGGTTGGCCGAGATCGATCCGCTGACCGACTGCCTGGACTCGCGTTCTTCCGCGTCAAAGAACATGTTCAGCCGGGTGCGGAAGACCCAGAAGTTCCAGGGATCGTCCTGCGGCTGCGCGTTCCTGACGCGACGCGCGCCCAGCGCACCCCCGGAGCGGGTGGACACCTGGAGCTGTTGACCGAGCGGTGTCTGGGCGGCGTACCGTACGAGGCCGAGGCGCAGCATCTGGGCCAGGGCGCGGCGCTCGCTGTCGTCGGTGTCGTCCTGCGTCGTATAGAAGACGAGCTGGTCGTCCATCCCCGAGAAGTCGTCGAGGCCGTAGAAGTCGAGCGTCCACGCGTCACCGCCGCCGCCGGTGTTCTCGCGGGTGATCAGCACGTGGACCTGTGCGTCCCGCCGGTCGCGGACGTAATTGACGAAGCTGATCTCGCGGCGGAGGTACTCGTCGTCGCAGGGGCCGCAGTCGAGAAACACGCGGAGCAGATCGGCGCCATTCGGTTCGGGAGACCCCTGCGCCGCGTCGGCCACCCCCGCGCCCAGCGCAACTGCGAACAGACCGGCCAGCGCCGACTTCAGTGACATCTTCCGCTTTCCGGGCCGCGGCGGCGCGCGCTGGCGACGCGACCGAAACACAGCAGTGACATCTTCCGTTCTCCGGGCGGCAGCACGCGGCCGGCGACCGCGGCCGAACCACAGCGGTCGACGGTTGCCGGTCTGTTGGAGCGCCGGAGCGCCGGGACCGATTGGGTGCGAGGCGGGCGTTCCCAGTGAGCCGACCAACCCCTATCTTATACTGGGCGGCGCCATGTCCACGCTTCCCATTCCCGGATCGAGAGCCGCTTCCTTCGCATTGAACGACGCCGCCGGCGACCCCTGCGTCTTCGGCCCCGCAGGCCCGGCCGCGCCCGCGACGCTGCTGTTCTTCTTCAAGCACGACTGCGCGACCTGCGAGCTGACCGCACCGCTGGTCGAACGCGTGCACCGAGCGCTGTCGGGCGCTGGTCTGCGTGTTCTCGGCGTGTCGCAGGACGACGCAGCGCTCACCGGCGCGTTCGCAGAGCGCCACGGGCTGACGTTCGCACGCGCACTCGACGCCGAGTTGCTCGTTTCCGAAGAGTATGGTTTCGACGCCGTCCCCGCGCTGGTCCTGGCCGATGGAGGCGCCAACGTCCTGGCGAGCTTCGAGGGCTTCGGCAAGGCCGACCTGACGGCGCTGGTCGAACTGGCGGCCGGGCGGTGCGGAACCTCAGCCCCTGGAGTCGAGCGCGAAGGCGAAACGCTGCCCGAGACGCGGCCGGGCTGCGGCTCGAAGGTCCACGATCCGGACGTGGCCCGCCGGCTGGCGGCCAGACGCGACGCCTCGAAGCTGGCCGCGCGCCGTGTCCGCATGCCGGCCGACCTCGATCCCTTCGAGTTCCTCGACCAGCAGGGACTGACCGACGGCCTGCCGGTGGTGCCGCCGACCGAGGAACGGGTGGCGCGGATGCTGGCCGGCACCTCGCGACAGCCGGGCGACGTGGTGGCCGACGTGCCGCCCAATCTGGCTCCGGCCACGGTGGAGAAGGTCGCCATCAACGCCGTCATGGCCGGTTGCAAGCCGGAGTACCTGCCGGTGGTTATCGCTGCGGTCGAGGCCGCCTGCACGGATGCCTTCAACCTGCACGGGGTGCTGGCTACCACCTACTTCGTCGGGCCGCTGCTCATCGTGAACGGGCCGATCCGTCACGAGATAGGGCTCAACTGCGGCAGAAACGTGTTCGGTCAGGGAACGCGCGCCAACGCCACCATCGGTCGCGCCCTGCAGCTCGTGGTCCGCAACGTCGGCGGCGGCCGCCCCGGCGAGGTCGACATGTCGACGCTCGGCCAGCCGGGCAAGTTCGGCGCCTGCATCGGCGAGCTCGAGGAGCTGAGTTGCTGGGAGCCGCTGCACGTCGAGCGCGGCTTCGACCGCGAACAGAGCACCGTCACCGTCTTCGCGGCCGAAGCGCCGCGCGCCATCCGCGACCAGCTCTCCCGGAACTCTCGGTCTCTTGCTGCGAGCATGGGGTACTCGCTGGAAGCCATCGCCCACGTCAAGCTGCACGGCATGGACCAGGCGCTGCTGGTCGTCTCGCCCGAGCACGCCCGCACCTTCGAGCGTGACGGGTTCGCGAAGGACGACCTCCGCGCCCGCATTCAGGAGGTGACCGGCCGGCCGCTGCGCGACGTGCTGCCGAACGACGAGTGTCAGAAGGGGACCGTGGCGCGGGCGCTGCCGAAGGAGTGGCTCGGTCCCGACGGCCGGCCCACCGCCGAGGCGCTCGATCGACCGTTCCCGAAGTTCTCGCGAGCCGAGAACATTTTGATCGTGGTGGCCGGCGGCACGGCGGGGAAGTTCTCGGCCGCGGTCGGCGGTTGGGCGAGCGGCGGCCTGGGGTCGAAGGCGGTCACGCGGGCCATCGAGCGGTAGGGGCTGGCTACCGGTACACGTCGCGCCGGTTGCCGAGTCGTACGACCAGGACCCGCAGGGCATCGACTCGGACTCCGGATTGAGTCGGATCGAAGTCGCCATACCGCACCTCATCGCGCGAGTACACGTATTCAGATTATCGCATCTCAGCGACCGTCGATCCGTGGGCCACGTAACATGGTTGGGATGACGCTCGATCACCCCGCCATCGCCTACGAGCCGGGCGTGTGCCCGGAGCCGCCGGCCCGGCAGGTGGGTCTGCTGCAGTGGATGCGGTTGGTCTACAAGAACCCCATCGCCGTGTTCGACCGCGAGATGTTCGCCGCCGACTTCAGACAGAAGCAGGTGTTCCTCGGCAACTTCGTTCTCGTCAACGAGCCGGACTTCATCGAGCACATTCTGCTGACCAACCACCGGAACTACTCCAAGGGGCGCATCATCCGCGACACGCTCGGGCCGGTGCTCGGTGACGGGCTGGTGACCAGCGAGGGCAAGTTGTGGCGGCGCCAGCGGCGCATCGCGGCTCCGGGCTTTCATCAGCAGCGGCTCGCGCAGGCGGCTGGCGCCATGTCCCGGCTCGCCCGGCAGCGCGTGGAGCGCTGGCGCGCGCCGTGCGAGAAGGGGGAGCCTCTCGACGTCGCGGAAGAAATGTCGTCGCTGACGATGGAGATCGTCGCCCGGACGTTGTTCTCGATGGACATGTCCAAATCGATAGACGATATCGGCCGGGCGATGATGACGGTCATTGCCGCCTTCGGAACGCTCAATCCCCTCGACTTCCTCGGCTGGCCGGACTGGATGCCCCGCCCGCGCTCGCGGCGCACGCGCGCCGCGCTGGCACGGCTCGAACGGGCGATTCAAGGCATCATCGCCGAGCGCCGCCGCGCCAGCGAGGCCCCCGACGACTTCCTGAGCCTGCTGATGGCCGGGCGCGACGAGGAGACGGGCGAAGGGATGAGCGACAAGCAGCTTCGCGACGAGGTGGTGACATTCTTCACGGCCGGACACGAGACGACGGCGATGGCGTTGACATGGACGCTGTACCTGCTGTCCCGCCATCCCGCGGCCGAACGCGAGCTGCACGAGGAGGTCGACCGCGTGTTGGGAGCCCGCGCCGCGGGCGATGGCGCGGTCGCGGCCGGCCCGGTCGCGGACGACGCGTCCACTGGTGAGGCAGAGGCGACGATCGCCGACCTGGAATCACTGCCGTACACACGTATGGTCATCGAGGAAGCGATGCGGCTGTTTCCGCCGGTGTTCAGCATGCAACGCGAGCCTCTCGAAGACGACGAGGTCGGGGGGCACCGCATTCCGGCCGGCAGCTTCGTCACGATCAGCCCCTACGTCACCCACCGGAATCCGATCCTGTGGCCGGACCCGCTGCGCTTCGATCCGTTGCGCTTCACGTCCGACCGGACGAAGGAACGACACGCCTTCGCCTACATCCCGTTCGGCGGCGGACCGCGTGCCTGCATCGGCAGCGGCTTCGCCATGATGGAGGCCTGCCTGGTCCTCGCCCATATCGCTCGCGCCTACCGCCTGCGCGTGGTTCCCGGACATCCCGTGGAGGCCCAGGGCTGGATAACCCTTCGCCCGCGCTACGGGCTTCGCATGACGCTGGAGAAGCGGGTCTCCGGGGCTGTTTCCGGACTCTGATCCCGGTTGGAGGGGGATCCCGGCAGGCTCCGGGAGCCCGGGGCAAGAGCCCCGCTACCGCCGACTCCTGGCGCAGACCCCGGTGTGCTAGAGTGAAGTGCACCCAGTCGGGAGGCCGCATGCACGACGCTTCCGTCATTCTCGATCCGACCGACGAACGCGAACCGATCGGCCGGCAACTCGCGGCGCGCGGCGGCGCCCTGGCCGGCACGGTCGGCATCGTCGACATCTCGAAGCCGCGCGGCGACGTCTTCTGCGACGAGCTCGAGGCGCTGCTGCGGGACCGGCAACCCGGCCTCGATGTCATCCGCCTGCGCAAGCCGACGTTCACCCGGCCGGCCCCGGCCGATCTGCGCGAGGAAGTTGCCGAACGCTGCAAGGCGGTGATTCAGGCTCTCGCCGATTGAGGGTCCTGCACGTCGTGCAGTGTGCACGACCTGGTCGACTACGAGGCGCGGGGCATCCCCACGGTGATGGTGGCGTCGACCGAGTTCGTCGAGGCGGCGGAGCGGCAGTCGATGGCGCTCGGGATGCCGGATGTGGCGGACCGCGCGGTCTACGTGCCGCATCCCATCCAGGACGCGACGGACGGCGAGATGCGCGCCAAGGCGCGGGCGGCGTACGACGCCATCGTCGAGGCGATTACGCACTGACGCCCCGCGGCGCTCCCCGGTGCCCGACCGCCGCCACCGCCGGCTCTCGCGGTCGCCCGGGCTGGGGGCTCCGCGAACGCTCCATGGGGGCCTCGATGCCGCGGCGCCCGGCGCAGCGCGAGCCCGCGGGCTGACGCCCAACCTCGAGCGCTTGCCCATGGATACCATCGCCGTCGCGGTCATTGTCCTCTACCTGATCGCCGCCACTGCCATCGGCAGCCTGATGGCACGGCGGACCACCACGTCCACCGGCTGGGCGGTAGCCGGCGGCGGGATGTCGACGGTGCTGGTGGCGGTGGGCATCGCCGGCACGCGCATCGGCGGCGCCGGCACCTACGGCGTGGCCGGTGACGTCATCAGCGGCGGGGTCTGGAACCTCTGGTGGTACGGCATCAGCACGTTCCTGGCGCTGTCGCTCGTCGGGCTCTTCTTCGCGGTCTACTACCGCCGGTTGCGGCTGCAGACCGTCGGCGAGATCTTCACCCTGCGCTGGGGGAACCGCCGCTGCCAGTGGCTGACCAGCCTCTGCGTGCAGACGGAGTACGTCATCGTCAACCTCATCGAGGCCTACGTCATCGGCGTCATCGTCAGCACCCTGACTCCGCTGTCGATGCTCTCGGGCGTCCTGGTGTCGGCCGCCATTTTTGCCACCTACGTCTCGCTCGGGGGGCTGTGGGGGACGGCGATCACCAACCTCATCCACTGCGTGGTGGTGCTCGTCGGGCTGGGAGCGGTCGGTCTGCTGGGCATCGAGCAGCTCGGCGGCTGGAGTGGAGTCACGGCAGCCATCGGGGGCCACCTGTCGGCGGCGTCGCGCGAAACGGCGGCGTGGTGGGGATTCACGGGCGCCGGGTGGCTGCCGGTGTTCGCGATGATCTTCTCGGCGGCAATCCACACGCCGGCCGCCTCGGTCTACACCAACTACGCCGCGGCGGCGCGCAACGAGCGGCACATCGCCCCGGCTTTCGTCGCCGCGGGAATCATCGCCGCGGGGATGCCGATGCTGGCCGGACTCATCGCCATCCTCACCACCGCACGCTACGGGATCGACGCGGGGCTCACCGGCTATCGCAACCTGACCACGCTCGCCTCGGAGATCAGTCCGGTGGTGGGCGGCGTGGCGCTGGCGGCGGTGCTCGCTGCGGTCATCTCCTCCGGCGGGCCGATCCTGCTGTCGAGCGCCACGATGTTCGTGCGCGACTGGCTGCCGTTCACGCGCCGCTACGACTCGGCGCGCAGGCTCCGGGCCTACCAGGTGACCACTGTCGTCTATGCCATCGTCGCCGCCCTGGCCGCCTGGGTGGTGGCCACGTGGACCACGATCTCCATTCTCGACCTGCTGCTGTTCGGCTTCGCGATGGTCGTGCCGCCGGCGATTGCCGTCGGCTTCGTCATCTACTGGCCGCGCACCACCGAGCGGGGCGCGTACTGGGGCATGGCCGTCGGCTACGGCGCGGGACTGGTCTGGTTCGCGCTCATCAAGCTCGCCCTCGCGGTGGGGTTCAACGCGCCGGAAGGCGCCTCGGCCCTGCACCGGGTGCTGGTCTATTGCCTCACGGTGGACGGAGAGGGAATCGACCCGTCGTATGTCACGACCTTCGTCCCGCTGGTGGCGATTCCGCTGGTCTCGCGCCTGACGACCGATGCGTCGGGCGATCGCGAGAAGTTCTACGCGATGCTGGATGGGACCCGACCGGTCGAGCGGGGCGCAGTGTAGACCGGGGGAGTCAGGCAGGCCTGGCAGTCCGTGGCGAAACCCCGCGTCGCATCGAGAGCGGCGAGGCGCCCGCGTGGCAAGGCGCGACGAGGGACCATATTGGGCATATTCGACCGAGGAGCAACGCAGTCCACGCGGGATGCATCGCCGCTCGAATGCAGCGGGGCTTTTGCCACGGGCTGCTAGAGCAGGCGGCGACTATAATCGCTGCCGTCGGGCCGGCGTTCCACCCGTCGCAGCGATGGCTCCGGACGGGAGGTGGGCCGTGCCCCGCGTTGTCCAGAAACACCCGGCGCCGCGCTGAAACCACACGGACCGAGCGCTCGGGCGCCATGAGTGGAAGAAAGGTCACGCATGCCCGGTTCCGTCACGTTCGAACGCCACGACGACGTCGCTCTGCTGCGCCTGTCGAATCCTCCCGTCAACGGCCTGAGCTTCGCCATGCGCGCCGCGCTTGGCGAGCGCGTGGCCGAGGCTTTGGCCGATGAGGCGGTCGAGGCCATCGTGATCGCGGGGGCGGACCGCATGTTCTGCGGCGGGGCCGACATCCGGGAGTTCAGCGCGCCGCCGCCGCCGGGCGCCGCGCACCTGCCCGCGATCCTGGACGAGATCGAGGCGTCGCCGAAGCCGGTGGTCGCCGCCATCCACGGCGTGGCGGCCGGCGGCGGCATGGAGGTGGCGCTGGCGTGCCACGTGCGGCTCGCGACGCCCGGCACGCGGCTCGGGCTTCCTGAGGTGACGCTCGGCATCCTGCCCGGGGCGGGCGGAACGCAGCGGATGCCGCGGCTCATCGGCATAGAGAAGGCGCTTGACGTGATCGTCGGCGGCAAGCTCCATCCGGTGGAGAAGGCGGTGGAGCTCGGTTTCGTCGACGAGTGCGTCGAGGGCGACCTGGTAGAGACGGCGATCGTCCGGGCCCGTCGGCTCGCCGCCGAGGGCGCCCCGCTGCGGCGGGCGTCGAAGCTCACGGAGCACCTGGACGCGGCGCGCGGCCGGCCGGAGATTTTCGACGACTTCCGGAAGACGATGGCCAAACGCGCCCGCGGGTTCGACGCGCCGTACGCCTGCGTCGACTGCGTCGAGACGACGCTGACGATGCCCTACGCCGAGGCGCTGAAGAACGAGCGGGTCGTGTTCCACCGCCTCCGCGAGTCGGACCAGTCGGCGGCGCAGCGGCACGCTTTCTTCGCCGAGCGCGAGGTGGCCAAGATCCCGGACGTGCCCAAGGACACCCCGGCGCGGCCGATCGCGGCGGCCGGCGTCGTCGGCTGCGGCACGATGGGCGGCGGCATTGCGATGAGCATCGCCAATGCCGGTCTCCCGGTGACGGTCTTCGAATCGTCGCCCGAGGCGCTCGACCGCGGCATGGCCGTCATCCGCAAGAACTATGCGGCGACCGTCTCGAAGGGGCGGCTGTCGCAGGCGCAGATGGACGCGCGGCTCGAGCGCATCACTCCGACCCTGGACGACGCCGACCTGGGCGCGGCGGACGTCGTGATCGAGGCGGTGTTCGAGGAGCTGCCGCTGAAGAAGGAGGTCTTCGCCCGGCTCGACAGCGTCTGCAAGCCGGAGGCGATCCTGGCCACCAACACGTCGACCCTCGACGTGAACGCCATCGCCGCCGCCACGTCGCGGCCGGAGCAGGTGATAGGCACGCATTTCTTCAGCCCGGCCAACGTTATGAGGTTGATGGAGAACGTGCGCGGCGCGCGGACGTCGCCGGAGACCATAGCCACCGTCATGAAGCTGTCGAAGAAGCTGGGCAAGGTGGGCGTGCTCGTCGGCGTGTGTGACGGCTTCGTCGGCAACCGCATGCTCTACGCCTACCGCCGGCAGGCCGACTTTCTGCTGGAGGAAGGGGCGCTGCCGGAGCAGATCGATCGCGTCATCTACGACTTCGGCCTGCCGATGGGGCCCTATCAGATGGCCGATCTGGCTGGACTCGACGTGAGCTGGCGGGTGCGCAAGGCGCAGGCGCCGACCCGGCCGGCGCACCTGCGTTATTCGCCGATAGCCGACCGTATCTGCGAGCAGGGGCGCTACGGGCAGAAGACCGGCGCGGGCTGGTACCGGTACGAGGAAGGGAGCCGGATCCCGATTCCGGATGCGGCCATCCACGAGTTGATCGCCGGCGTGTCGGCGGAGCTCGGCATCGAGCGCCGCGCGATCGGCGACGACGAGATCGTCCCGCGGTGTCTCTATCCGCTCGTCAACGAGGGCGCCAAGATCCTGGATGAGGGCCTTGCACTGCGCGCTAGCGACATCGACGTCATCTGGATGCACGGCTACGGCTTCCCGCGCTACCGCGGCGGTCCGATGTTCTGGGCCGACCTGGTGGGGTTGCGGACCATCTACGACACGATGAGCCGGCTCCACGACGAGCACGGCGAGTGGCTGGAGCCGGCGCCGCTGCTGAAGCGGCTCGCGGGACAGGGCAACCGGTTCAAGGACCTGACGTGACCCTACCAGTTGCGTTCGAGACCGTTTGGCAGCGTATCCGGGCTTGTGAAGGGAGAGAGTTCCATACATATAGAGGGGAGACCCCTTCCGGTACGAGTTGCGGAGCCAGGAAGTGCTTCGAGTAATCCGCAGCTTCGAGATCAAGCGTAACCTTACGAAATGGAACTTCGCGCGTGCGTTTGGACAGTTCACCGAGGGATCGATAGCTGGTCCCGGTGGCTTGGACAGAGTTCAGGGGCAATCGTACGTTTGGGCGATTCTTCAAGATGAGCGTATCCGCAGCAAGGACGGGTAGGGATGTGTTGGTCGGGGAGACTGCGGACCTGGTCGAGTACTACTTCGAGCAGGGCTGGACGGACGGCCTGCCGGTGGTACCGCCGACGCCCGAGTCCGTGGCGGCGATGGTCGACGCGCTCGGCGGCGAGCCCGGCCGCCTGGAAGCCCGCATCCCGCCCCGCTGGGGCAACCTCACGCGCGAGGTGCTCGCCATCAACCTGGTGCTCGCCGGGTGCCGGCCGGAGTACGCGCCGGTGGTACGGGCCGCGCTGCTGGCGCTCACGAGCGGCCCCTTCAACCTGCACGGCGTGCAGGCGACCACGCACATGGCGGCGCCGCTGGTCGTGGTGAACGGTCCCATTCGGCAGGAGATCGGCCTCAACGCCGGCCCCAACGTCTTCGGGTCGGGGTTCCGGGCCAATGCCACCATCGGTCGCGCCATCCGTCTCGTGCTGCTCAACGTCGGCGGCGGCTGGCCGGGCGACCTCGACAAGAGCACGCTGGGACATCCCGGCAAGTACACCTTCTGCATCGCCGAGAACGAAGAGGCGAGCCCCTGGGCGCCGTACCACGTCGAGCACGGCTACTGCCCCGAAGACAGCACGGTCTTCTGCATCGCCGCCGAGGGACCGCACAGCGTCACCAACCACGTGGCGAACGATCCGGAAGGCATCCTCGACAGCATCGCGTCGGCGATGAGCACCATCGCGCACAACAACGCGGTCAGCAGCGGCTCGTGCGCCGTGGTCATCGGCCCGGAGCACGCCGCCACGATCGCCGCCAAGCAGTGGACCCGGCAGGACGTGCGGCGCTACCTGTGGTCGGCGACGACCAACACCTTCGACGACATCAGCTTCGGGGGGCGCTACGGGAAGATCTACAACCGCAATCTGCCCCGCTGGTACAAACGCGAGCCGGGGGCGCGGATTCCTATCGTACCTTCGGCGGACGACATCCACCTGTTCGTGACCGGTGGGGAAGCCGGTCGGTTCTCCGCGTTCCTGCCGGGGTGGGGGCATATGACCTCGCCCGTGCTGCGGGCGATCGACGGTCGGCCGCCCGCGACCGGGGAGTGTGTCGACGGCACGTGCGCGCTGTGAACCCCAACTGATTGCATCGGGGAATCTGCTTCGGGCGCGGAGTACACTGGGTCACGCGGTCGATTCAATTCGCCGTCATCCGGGTGGGCGAGGAGTTGACGACGGACGAGGTCGTGCCCGCCGAACCGGGTGATCTGCAATTGCTCGGCGCGCGTACGTTGGAGGGCCTCAACATGAAGGTGGATGCGCGCGGCGGGAAGCTGGTCGCCGCAGGTCCGCTCATGGCGGCAGGCAACGCTGGATGGAGCAGCGACCGATGACCAGTGAGCGCCGCCGGGCGGACGGACGGATCGTCTACGACCCGCGCGGGACAGTGACCGCGGAGCCACGCGAACTGGCGGCCCGCCTGGAGATGCTCGACGGCGTTCGGCTGGGCGTGCTGGACAACACCAAGTGGAACGCGTCGAAGCTGTTGCGCCGCGTCGTAGCCGGCCTGGAGGCTGGACTGACGTTCGCTCAGGTGAACTTCTACGACAAGGAGAGCTTCTCCCGGCCGGGAGCGGCGGATCTGCTCGACCGCATCGCGGCGGAGAACGACGCGGTGATCACCGCGATAGGCGATTGAGGGTCGTGCACGTCGTGCAGTCTGCACGACGCGGTCGGCCTGGAGGAGCGGGGCGTTCCGACGGCAGTTATCGTGACTGACGCGTTCCTGCACGAAGCGGACGTCCAGCGGACAGCGCTCGGCGCCGAACTTCTCGAGCCGGTGGTCATCACGCATCCGCTCAGCACCTTGACCGACGAGGAGATTGCCGGTCGGGGCAACGAGGCAGCCGTCGGCGTACGCCGGGTTCTCACCGCGTAACCGATCGAGACCTACGGTCGTAGTTCGACGAAACCGGCTGCCTGGAAGTCGCCATCGAATGCGAGCGCGGTACGAATCCTGTTGGATCGCATGAACGTGAAGCTGGTGGCGTCCACGAACGAGAACTCACGCTCGTCGTGACGGCGTAGCCATCGCATGGCGGCTCGCTCCAGGTCCTCATCGATCCAGGCGACCTGTACGCGGGGACTCTCATCGAGCATGTCCAGGAAACCAACCGCGGCGCGATGGCCCGTCTGGCGTCGCAGGTAGGTCCATGTCTCCCCGCGGACTTGACTGGATGTGACCAGATTCCGGTCGGCGTGCAGGCCAACCAACTGCCTGGCGGCAGCATGATGGCGGTCACGGCTGTTCCGGAGAGCGATCCAGAACGAGGTGTCTACGAAGATCATCGATAGACGACGTCGTCCACCGGCTCAGGGTCGAAGGCGTCGCCACCGATCCAGCGGCTCAGCGGGTCGTCTTCGAGCCTGGACAGCGAGGTGACGTTGCTTCGCACGAACCGACGAATGAGCGCTGCTTTGGAAGAGCCCTCCGCCCGCGCTTGCCGCTCCAACGCCTCGTCCAGTTCCTCGTCGATCATGATCTGCAGGCGCTTCATCCGCTGATGATACGTCATATCGTTTCCATATGTGTAACTTCAGCCCGTGGACTGTCGATGGCAACGCCGGGTCGAGTACCGGCACGTTATGATTCCGGCATGAACGTCGACCTCGCCTACGGTCGCGGACGCCTGTCGGTTGAGTTCCCGGAAGACCGGACGACGGTTCTGGAGCCGTCCTACATCGGGGGCCTGCCGGACGAGCAGGCCGCCATCCGCCATGCCCTCCGGATGCCGCTGGAGACGCCGCCGCTGGCGTCGCTCGTCAAGGCCGACCAGGCCGTCGCCATCTCGGTCTGCGACATCACCCGGCCGATGCCCAGCGACACGCTGCTCCCGGTGCTGCTCGGCGAGTTGGCGCACGTCCCCGACGACCGGATCACCATCCTGATCGCCACCGGCACGCACCGTCCCAACGATCGCGGCGAGCTGATCGAGATGCTCGGCGAGCCGATCGTCGACCGCTATCCCATCGTGAACCACAGCGCGTTCGACGAGGACGGCCTGGTGCACCTGGGCGAGGTCGAGCCGCGCGTGCCGGTGTGGCTGAACCGGCACTGGGTCGACGCCGACTTCCGCATCACGACCGGGTTCGTCGAGCCGCACTTCTTCGCCGGCTTCAGCGGCGGCCCGAAGCTGGTGGCGCCGGGGCTGGCCGGGTTCAGGACGACGATGCGGCTGCACGACGCGGAGATGATCGGCAGCCCGAACGCGCGGTGGGGCGTCATCGAAGGGAACCCCATTCAGGAAGCGATACGACGCATCGCGGCCCACGTCGGCGTCCATTTCAGCATCGACGTGGCGATCAACCGCGACCGGCGGATCACCAGCGTCGCGGCGGGCGAGATCTTCGCCGTGCACCGGACGATGGCGGCCCGCGTGAAGCAGAGCGCCATGCAGGCGTTCGACGCGCCGTTCGACGTCGTGGTGACGACCAACAGCGGCTACCCGCTCGACCAGAACCTGTACCAGAGCGTGAAGGGCATGTCCGCGGCGGCGCAGGTGGTCAAACGGGGCGGGGCCATCGTCTGCGCCGCGGAGTGCGCCGACGGGCTGCCGTCGCACGGTGAGTACGGCGACATCCTCCGTGCGCGCGAGACGCCGGAGGCGCTCCTCGAGATGATCTGCGCCCCGGGCCACAACCGGCACGATCAGTGGGAGGTGCAGGTGCAGGCCCAGATCCAGCAGCGGGCCGAGGTGTTCCTGAAGGCCGACGGCTTGGCACCCGACGAGGTCCGTGCGGCGCACCTGACGCCTATCGACGACGTCGCCGAGACGACGCGCGAGCAGCTCGACCGCGCCGGCCCGACCGCCCGCGTCTGCGTCCTGCCCGAGGGGCCGCAGACCATTCCCTATCTGGCCGGGTGAGTTCTTCCCGTTGCAGATACGCGTGGATGAAGGTTTGGTAGTGCGGAAGCAGTGCGCAGTTATTGACGCGAATCCGCACACTGTCTGTCTGAGCCGCCGTAGTCGTTTGCTGGCCTAGAAGGGAATGTCGTCTTCAGTAAGTTCCGGCGAATCTTTGGCTAGCTCGATCCATTCATCGTTCCAGTTATCGGCAGTGTGCGGCAGCAACTTGCCGTTCTTGTCGAACATGTTCTTCTTGAACTTAATGTATTTATTCCATGCCTCCTTCCACCACTCCTCAACGCTGCCAGTATCGAGCCGGTCCTTTTCTACGCGTCGCCAGCCTCTCGCGTTAAGCCAAACTTGCATCTCCTTTCTTGTGGAAAAAAACACCCGGTACGGCGTCTTCGTCAAGGATGCCAAACGCCGGAAGGCAGGATGGTTGGCAAGCAGAATGCTCTTGATTGCCTCGTCTTTGTTCTTGCGTTCGTCAGTCAGGAATCCAACGAGTTCCTTGAGGGTTGTGGCGACCGAATTCATTTCTTCCAGCACGCGCAGTTCCTTGAGTCTCTCTTGATCTTGCAGGAACCTGTGGAACAGGCCGGCGAATTGTTCCCTGAGAAAAGTCGTGATGTCGCTGGCAATCTCGAACTTGGCAATTGGGTTATTGCTGGGAAGAGAGTAGAGTTCGTCCAGGAATTCAAAGACTTTGACATCGTCTACAGACGACCAAGAGATGTCCTTGGTGTCCTTGTTCAGTTTGTACGTGTTGTACTCGTTAAACACGCTTGTCTCTGCAAAGATAAAGACGGGAATGCCTTTGTCCAGAGCGCGCTTCAATTCGACTTGTGAAATTGAGTAGCCAGGTTCCTCTTTGGACTCGCTACCGAAGTTGCCTCCAGTGATGAAGACGATGACATCGCTCAGTTCGATTTCGCGATATGCGCCAGTCTCCAGGGGCTCGTCCTTAGAATATGCTACGGCGCCAGTTTCGTGGCGAACCGGTTCGTAGCCGAGCTCACGAATGAATCTCTCGATGTCAGACCGTACTTGCCTGAGATCGTAGAATGTCGAGCTGATGAAGACTCGGGGACGCGCCATGTAGACACTGTAGCAGAAACGGACGTCATGAGGACGAACGGAGCGGGAGGCGAGGCTGGGGGATGGGAGCAAGGAGTGGTGATTCTTGCGATGTGTCAGTGCGGTTGGTCGTACGCAGTGAAGCAGGACCCGGCGGAGATTGGAGCCTCGGATTCTGCGCGGCTCTGATCTACCTGCGGGCTCTACGTCGGAGCGGCAACCTTGAGACCAGCGGCCACTGTCGCATCAAGGAGTCGTTGGTCGTAGGTGACCACGGCTTCGAGTCCCTCCAACGAGAGAGCTGTCGCGAGATGAACCGCGTCGAGGCTTCGCAGCCGTTCCGGCTGCAGGTGCGCGGCGGCACGAAGTACCGGCTCGTCGATGGCCAGCAGCGCGATGCCCTCAAGGACCTGTTCCGCCCCGTGCCGCGTAGCCGGTTCCCAGGCGTGTGCCCGGCGCAACGCGCGGAACACTTCGACGCGAACGAGCCCGCTGGCGATGCGATCATAACGGACCGCCAGGTACCGCCGGAGGGCCCGCGACTCGCGCTCGGGGACGACGAGCTTGACGATAGCGGAGGAATCCAGATAGACCACCACACGCTCAGATTCGGTCGTCGCGGTCGGCGATCAACGCCTCGCTCACGGCGTTCGAAGCCTCGCCCGCAGGTGGTTCTAGATCCAGCAGGTCGCCCTTCGGCGCAGTCGCTCGTCCTTGCGCGATTAGCTTTTCGAGAGGAGACTCGTTGCCTGCGAGAGGCACGAGCAGGGCAACGGGCCGGCCGCGGTCGGTGACCTCGAACCGCTCGCCGCGGTGGATGCGTCGCAGATAGACGCTCAGGTTCTGCCGCAGTGCGCGAATGCCGACTCTGGATGTAGCCGCATTGGCTTCAGGCACAATGAAGCACATTGTAGCACATTGGGTGGCTGCTCGAAGGGATCGGCGCACGGTTTTCCGGGGCGATCCTTCCGGTCACCGGCAGCCACAATCAACCCGGATCGATTCGGACATGACGCCGAACCGCGAGGTGAATCAGGACGGCGGGATCAGCGCGACGATCCGCACAGGCGCGCCGGTGCCGCCCTCTATCTTCATCGGCAGTGCGACAAGGAGGAACCCGGTCGGCGGCAAGCCGGACAGGTCCGCGACGTTCTCGAGGTTCGGCACCCCGGCGGCAGCCCCTACCTGGTGGGAGATGAAGTCGGTGGACTGGCCATGGTCGATGCTGGCGGTGTCGATGCCCAGCAGCCGGCGCGGCGCCGCTCGACGAGCAGGCGAGTCGCCTCCTCGCCGATCCCGGGGAAGTGCAGGTCGGCGGTCTCGCCGGGCGTGTCGTCCCCGAGATAGGCGAGCGCATCGGGCCAGCGGGCCGCCCAGCCGGTCCGGATCAGCACCGCCGATCCGGCCGGCACCCGGCCGTGCTCATTCTCCCACGCCGTTACGTCCTCGACTGTCACCAGGTAGTCGGGGTCTGCCGCCGCGGCCTCGCTGACGTCGATCACGATGCCCGGGAGGATGAGCCTATCCAGGGGGATCGTCGCGGCGTCATCGCCGCGCTCCGCGAAATGGAAGGGCGCATCGAGGTGCGTGCCGCCGTGCTCGGCGGTGGCGAACGCTTTGGCGGCGTAGAAGTACCCGCCGGGCGTCTCTCCCTCGGCGAGCGTGTCCAGCCGGAAGCCGTCGGTGTCGGTCGGCCAGTAGAGCGTGTCGCCGCCGTAGGCGTGGCTGAGGTCGACCATCCGCCAGCCGGCGACATCCTCTGAGCTGGCAGCCAGAGGCGGGGGCTGCTGGTCGGGTGGCGCCGCGCAGCCCGTAAGCTGGAAGGCCAGCGCCACGGCCCCAATGAGCGAGCATCGGTGTGCTGCTGCTTCCATGGACTCATCCTAGCGGGATCGGCGAGCGTCTGGAACTCGGGGCGCCAAGCGCCTGCAGCCAAAAGTACGATATACTGCCCCAGGAATTCATATTCATGCCATGCGTATTTCCGAACGGGGGCAGATCACCATCCCCAAGCGCCTCAGAGACCGCTTCGGCATGCACCACGACGTCGAAGTCGAGATTACACCCACCGATCAGGGACTGCTGATTCAGAAGCGCACGGCGGCCATACACCCCGTCGAGCGAGTGTACGGCGTTCTCGCCCGCGGCGGCAGCACCGACGACTACATCGAGCGGATCCGCGGACGATGATCACGGCCGTGGATACCAGCGTGCTGCTGGACGTGTTCCTGCCCGACAAACAGTACGGCCCCCGGTCGGAGCAATGGCTTAGAACCGCCTACGACCGCGGGGCGGTCCTGGTCTGCGATGTGGTCTACGCGGAGTTGGTTCCGGCGTTCGATGACCGTACCGTGCTGGACGGGGTGCTGCAGGAGATCGGTGGGACCACCTCGCCAATCGATACGGCGGTGGCCTACGAAGCGGGGTCGCGCTGGCGTCGTTATCGGCGGGCCGGCGGCCCACGGGAGCGGATCATCACCGACTTCCTGATCGGCGCGCACGCGGTCTTGAAGGCGGACGCCTTCCTGACTCGCGATCGCGGCTTCTATGGTACGTATTTTCCGGAGTTGGCATCAGGCGAGTCCGGACGTTGACGCGCACAGGCCTGCTGCAGCGCCGAGCCGTCCCGTTTGACCGCGCGGACATCACGAACCGTCACCGGCGCTGACGCTCGAGACGTTGTTGTCCGGGTTGCGGTCGATGAGCTTCGTGAACGGATCGATGCCCGCGCGCCGCGGCTCCTCGTCCACGACGAGCTCGACTACCGCTTCGGCGGCGTCGATCTTCCGTTTCTCCAGCGCGAGCAGCTTGCCGTCCGGCGACGATCCCGGTTCCCGCTCGCCGAACACGGCGATATCGATCCAGTCGTCGACCGGCACTTCCGTCTCGACTCCCTCTCCATCGGCGCGGAACTTCCGCGACTCCACTTCCAGGTTGACGACGTAAGTGCCGTCCGGACCCGGCTCGTAGCTCGCCGCCACCAGCCGGTTGTCGTAGAGGGTGATGGTCTCGAACAGATCCTCGATGATCGACTCCATCTCGGGCGGCACCGCCTCGCGCACGAACGACAGGAACTCGCGCGAGTAGGTGTAAGGCGGCTCCTGAAAGCGTACCGCCTCGACATAGCGCTTCAACGCGGCGTTCAGCGCCTCCTCGCCGACATGGTCGCGCAAGGCGTACATGACCAGGCTGCCCTTGCGGTAGTGGATGTAGCCCTGGTTCTCGACCAGCAGCAACGGCAGCTCCTCGATCAGCTCGCCGCCGCGCGCGCTCAGGTAGCTGTCGAGCTCGTACTTGAGGAAGCGCCGCATCTGCTCGCGGCCGTACTCGCGCTCCATGACCATCAGGGCGGCGTACTGCGACATCGTTTCCGACATCACCGTCGCGCCCTGCACGTTCCCGCCGACGACCTGGTGCGCCCACCACTGGTGCGCCACCTCGTGCGCGGTGACGTAGAAGACGTAGTCGATGGCCTCGTCGTCGTCCTCGTCGAGCCGGGCGATGAAGCCGAGCGACTCCGAGTAGGGGATGGTGTTGGGCAGCGACTGCGCGAAGCCCCGGTAGCGCGGGAACTCGACGATGCGTAACTGGCGGTGCTGGTAGGGGGCGAACTCGCTGGTCAGGTAGTCGAGCGACTTCTTCACCGCATCGATCATGCGGTCGACGTTGTAGCGGTGCGTACGGTGGTGATAGACCTCGATGGCGACATCGTTCCAGCGGTCCCGCGCCACTTCCCAGTCGGCCGAGAGCCAGGCGACCAGCCCCAGAATCGGCGCATCCATCTTGTAGTGGAAGTAGCGGCGACCGTTCTCCGTCCATTCGCGCTGCAGGTAGCCGGGCGCCAGCGCGATCTGGTCGGTGCTGGTGGAGACCACGGTCTCGAAGTCGATCCAGTCCGACTCCGACGTGATGTAGTGGTTCTCGCGGGCCGCCGCGTCGTCGATCGACGGCATGCGCTGAATCGGGACGAGCCCGAGCCGGCGCCGGTCGTTCGGATCGCCCAGCTCCGCCCGCCGCGAGTACCCGATTCGCGGGAAGTAGGTGACGTTGTGGAAGAACGTCCCGTTACGCACGACGTCGATGTTCGACCCGTGGTTGACGAACCCGGGATTCTCGACCGCGACCTCGAACGAAAGCTCCATCGACTCGCCTGCCGCCAGCGGCGCGTCGAGGTCGTAGATCCGGTAACCGAGCGTGTCGTCGTCGAGCCGCAGGCGGAGTCCCGGCGCGTCCAGCGACCGCACCGTCACTTGCGGGTTGACGCTCAGGTGCAACTCGTCCACCGGGGTCCCGGTCTTGTTGCGGAGGTTGTACCGGCCGCGGATGTCGACTGCCCGGCGCTCGGGATAGATGTCCACGTCGGCATAGAGCGCGGTGATCTTCGGCTGCGGGATCCCTTCGTACTGCTTGTACTGCTGCTCGTAGCGCGCCTGCCGCTCCTCGCGCACGTCGCCCGGGATGTACTCGTTGAGCACGTTGGTGTTGTAGAAGATGTAGCTGCCCGTGCCTACGAAACCGAGCGCCAGCACCGCCAGCACGGCGCCCACCGGCTGCGTGAAGCGCTGCCGCGCCAGCCGTAGCCGATTTCGGAGGCTGTCGGCCACGCCGCGGATCCACAGCAGGTGGATGGCCACGGCCAGCATGCCGGCGGCGAACGTCCAGTAGAGGGAGAACCAGGCGAGCGGCTCGACGAAGTGGCCGAAACCGTTCATGTCCGAGTAGCGAGCTGTCGGCGCCTGGGCGTACTGATACAGGTTGTGATTGAAGTCCCACGCCGACAGCACCGGCCCGCTGATGAAGTACAGGAGCATCAGCAGGTATCCGAGGTACCGGTTGTTGGTCACCACCTGCAGAAACACCGCGAGTACGGCCGCGAGCACAAACGGAATCCCCGCCAGGACCAGCATGCCGCGCAGGTAGACGCCGATCTCGAAGGCGTAGTAGCCGCGCGCGGCCTGGATGCCCATGCCGGTCAGTATCGCCGTGGCCAGCATTGTCGCGACGACGACGGCGAGCGCCGCGAGCTTGGCGCCCCACAGCGCCCAGTTGGGAACGGGAAGGGCATCGATGACCTCCTGCACCCGCGCCGTTCGCTCACGCCAGACCAGCTCCCCGCTGTAGACGGTGACGATGACGAGGACGACGATGAGGAAAGCGCCTTGCAGGATGTTGACCATCAGGTGGGTCACGGGATGCACGGCGGTCCCGAAGATGCGATCGACCGCGAAGGAGTTGCCGATCATGTTCAGCACGCCGAAGGCGAGGATGACGAGGAAACCCGTACTTCGCAGCACGCCGGCGATCTCCATGCGGGCCTGGCGCAGGAACTGCCGGAGGCTGGAGATGGCCAGCGTCGGATGGGGAGCGACGGAGCGCAGCGCAGGCAAGACCGACCCGGTGGTCTCAGCGGTCTCGGCCGTCTCCGATGCTTCCGGTTCGTCCGCTTCCGCCGCTCGCCGGCCGCGCCGCCAGGGCCAGCGCCAACCACCCCGGCGCTCGTCGACGGCGAGCGAGAACCGGGCATAGGCGAACGCGAACGCCAGGACGCCAAGAGCCAGCACGACGAGGCGGTTGGCGAGGAGATCGCCTTCGAGCGGGAGCAGCATCGTGTTGCGCTCGGCGACGGTCCAGTAGCGGGTGGCGATCTGCAGGGCGCCGCTGCCGAACGGGTCGAGCATCGCGGCCAGTCGCTCGTTCTCGATGTCGGACAGCAGGCTGCCGGCGACGCCGAACGCGACGAACATGCCGATCACGCCGGCGTAGGTCGCCACCAGGCTGCGCGTCAGGGTGGCCAGGGCGAACTGGATGCTGCCCATGAAGAGCAGGTTCGGGACGACGAAGATCGCCAGCGCCTGCAGATAAGGGCCGGCCCGGAAGGGCCCGACCCGCTCCGGTTCCAGCCACGGCATCAGGCTGCCGAGCAGCACCCCGAGCACGACCGGCACGAAGACGGCGAGCGCGGCGACGAACGCCCCGGTGAAGCGGCCGAGCACGTAGTCGCGCTTGCGGATCGGTGTCGAGAAGAACAGCTCCTGCGTGCGTGTCTCCCGGTCGCGGAGCACGGCATTGGCCACGAACGCAGTGGTGGCGAAGACCCCGATGATGCTCATCACGAGCAGCAGTCGCAGGATGACGAACGGCGCGTTGCGATCGACGTTGCCGATCGAGCCGCCGATGACGACCGCGTCGGTGGTAACGGCCAGGAACGCCGACAGGAAGAAGAACGCGCCGGCAAGCAGGAAGACCGGCTGCCGCAACTGGCAGCGCAACTCGAAGCGGAGGATTTCGGCGAGCATGTTGAGGTCCTCGTGGGTCCATCCAGGCCGCGGCGCTCTTGCGCGGCCACGGCGCCCCTACGCAGCGGCGGCCCCGGCGCGCTTCAGCGTCGAGAAGTAGACGTCCGTCAGCTCGGTCCGGACGCGCTCGAACCCGTCGGCGGGGCGTTCGTCCGCGTAGACGTGGATCACGGTCCGGCCGCCGGACAGGCGGGTCGAGATGATGTGATGATTGCGCTCGTAGTCGGCAAATTCGCTCCGCTCCACGATCCGGCTCCAGATGCGGCCGTCGAGCCGCTCGATGGCGCCGGCCGGATCGCCGGTCAGCAGCACCTCGCCCTTGGAGATGATCGCCATTCGGCTGCAGAGGTCGCTGACGTCCTCGACGATGTGGGTCGACAGGATCACCACGATGTTCTCGCCGATCTGCGACAGCAGGTTGTGGAAGCGGAGCCGCTCGGTCGGATCGAGACCGGCGGTCGGCTCGTCGACGATGATCAGTTGCGGGTCGCCCAGCAGGGCCTGCGCGATGCCGAAACGCTGCTTCATGCCGCCCGAGAAGGTGTCCAGACGCTTCTTGCGATCGTCCCAGAGGTTGGTCTGCCGCAGCAGCGCCTCGACGGTGCCCTTCAGCTCGTCCGCGGGAACGCCCTTGAGCGCGGCCAGGTGGCTCAGCATCGCTTGCGCCGACAGCCGCGGATACACCCCGAACTCCTGGGGCAGGTAACCGAGCAGTCGGCGAACCCGATCCTTCTCGCGCAGCACGTCCAGATCCCCGAGCGTCACGCTGCCGCTGTCCGGCTCCTGCAATGTCGCGATGATCCGCATCAGCGTGCTCTTGCCCGCGCCGTTCGGTCCGAGCAGCCCGAACATGCCAGTGGGGATTCGCAGCGATACGTCGTTGAGCGCCCGCACGCCGTTGGGGTAGGTCTTCGACAGGTGGTCTATCGTCAGCACGCGATCCATGGTCGGTTCCCTGCGTTTTTCGCGATTCGCAAACCCGGCGCTACGGCCCCGTCCGGCCGATATCGGACGGGCTGCCGTGTCGCCTCAGCGATTACAGACGTGCCCGGAGCCGAAACGGTTCGCGACACGCTTCGACCGACAGATTCTCAACCAGCTTCGAGCCTGGTTCCTTGACCGTTCTCATCGAGCGTACTCTCGGCCGAGGTCGATGCTCGGCGCCCGGCCGGGGCGAGGGTGTCCTCCCAACTCATTGAGGTCGAAGCGTTCCGCCGTAGCGTCATCCTCGGGTGACGAGGAGCATCGCACGACCGCTGTGCATCTTTCCTCATCACAGTGATCATGCATTGACATCAAGATGACTCACGCCTAGCATGGCTCCCATGAGGACGACGCTGAGCCTGGATGACGATGTCGCCGCCAAGCTGCAGGAGGAAACGCGGCGCAGGAAGACGAGTTTCAAGGCAGTCGTCAACGACTGCCTGCGCCGAGGGCTCGAGGCGCCGTCGGAGACCGATCTCGCTGCACCCTTCTCGGTCGAGCCGCGGCCGATGGGTCTCCGAGCCGGTCTCGACCTCGACGATATCGGCGGACTGCTCGAGCTCCTCGACGGAGCGGCGCGGCGATGACGCTGGTCGACGCCAACGTGCTGCTCTACGCCTACGACTCCGAGAGTCCCCATCACGCGCCGGCGCGGGAGTGGCTTGCGGCCGAGTTGTCCTCCGGCCGGCCGGTGCGACTCGCCCTGATCACGCTGCTGGCGTTCGTGCGGATCGCTACGGATCGCCGCGTCTTCACGCGCCCGCTGCCACCCGTCGAAGCGTGTGCGCTGATCGAATTGTGGCTCGACCAGTCCAACGTGCGGCTCCTCCAGCCCGGCAGCCGGACGTGGAAACTCCTGGCAGGGATCTGCGAAGCGGGTCAGGCCAGGGGCGCAATGGTGATGGACGCCCATCTCGCGGCCCTGGCGCTGGAGCATGGCGCCTGCATCGCCACGACGGACCGCGACTTCACGCGCTTTCGGGGCGTCGAGATTCTGAATCCGATCGAAGCCTCGGACGAGGACCGGCGCAACTGAGCCGCTACGGCAGAGCGAAGACGAAGATGTTGTTGCCGCTGCTCGGCTGCAGCTCCGGGGTCATCGCGCTCCAGCGCGAGGCGTTGCCGCCCGTGCCGGTGCCCGCCACCACGTACTGCCGGCCTTCGACCGCGTAGGTCACGGGGAACCCGCTGACCGGCGACCCGAGGTTAACCTCCCAGAGCACGTCGCCGCTCTCGTCGTCGAGGGCGCGGAAGCGGCCGTTGACGTCGCCCACGAAGACCAGGCCGCCGGCCGTGGCCGCCAGCGACATCGTGGCCGCGCGCTGCTCGTAGGTCCACGCCGTCACGCCGGTCTCCGCGGAGATGGCCCATACCGCACCGAGCTGGTCGGTGCCGGGCGCGAGCTCGTTGCGCATGCTGAGGCTGTAGAGCGACCGGCCGCCGTCGTCGAGCGCCGCCATCCGCGCGCAGGCGTTGCGCAGCGGCATGTACATCATGTTCGTGCGTGGGCTGTAGGCGCCAGCTTCCCAGTCCTTGCCGCCCATGGCAGTGGGGCAGGTGAGGACCTCCTGCCCGAAGCCGCCGAAGATGAGCTCGGGGTTCTCGGAGACGGCGCCCGTCGCACCGTCGATGCTGCTGATCACGTTCTGGGCGACGGTCGGCGTCGCCCACAGGAACTCGCCGGTCGCCCGGTCGAGGGTGTACACGACGCCGGTCTTGCCGGGGATGCCGGTCATCACCCGGCGCTCCTCGCCCGGCTGCAGGCGCGGGTTGATCCAGCTCACGGCAGCCGGGTCGGGCCGCACGATCGTGTCGACGAGCAACCGCTCGAACGGATGGTCCAGGTCCCAGTGGTCGTTCAGATGCTGGTAGTACCAGACAATCTCGCCGGTATCGGCGTCGAGCGCCAGCGTCGAGTTGTGGTACAGGTGCCGGTTGTCGGCGCCACCCACCATGAACTTGGGGGCCGGCGAGGTCACCGACGTGCCGATGAACAGCAGGTTCAGCTCGGGATCGTAGCTCGGCGCCATCCACGTGCCGACGTGCCGGCGCTGCTCGTCGGGCAGGCCGCCCCACGTCTCGTCGCCCGGCTCGCCCGGTCGCGGGATGGTGCGGCGTCGCCACAGCTCTTCACCGGTGTGCGGATCGTGCGCCGTGATGACGCAGGCATCCGGTCCGGCCGCGGGCATGCAACTGCGTCCGGAGATGACCTTGCCGTTGGCGATGATCGGCCCCGTGCTCTGGTTCGCGGGATGGGTCCGGTAGTCGAGTACCGGGGTCTCCCACACCAGCTCGCCGGTCTTCGCGTCGAGGGCGAAGACGGATAGCTCGTTCCCGGCCGGTCCCATCTGGTCCGAAAACACCGCGTTTTCAGGCCTGTATTCTGGAATAGCGGTCCAAGGCAAGGCAGGACGGTTCAGCCAAATCCCATGCATAATGTGGTAACCTGGTGGTAAGCTGATTTCGCAGGAAATGCCATGACGAGATTGACGGCTCGACAGGTGCAGACGCTGCGCAAGCCGGGCAGGTATTCCGACGGACACGGGCTGCATCTGTTCGTACAGCGTAGTTCTTCACCCGGCGGTGCCGGACCCGCGCATGGATGAAACTGGGTACAGTGTAGCGCGTGACGCTGGCACAGAGGTCGGCCCTGCGTTGGTGCGACAGAGCCCGTAGCGTAGTTTGACCCGGAGTCCCGCGAGCACCCCGCATTGCGACACCGGCTCAGGCCGGTAAGCGCGTCTTCTAGATTCCGTCCCGGCGGACTCCTCGCCAGCGCTCGCGATACAGGAGGTAACGGATGGAGGTCATGTATCCCCGGTGCGCCGGGTTGGATGTCCACTCGCGGCGCGTGAACGGGTGCGTGCGCATCGCCACCGGTCGGAAGTCGACGACCGAGCATCGGGAATTTGCGACCACAACGGCAGGGCTGTTCGCGCTGGCGGAGTGGCTGACCGAGGCCGGCTGCACCCACGTGGCGATGGAGGCGACCGGCGTGTACTGGAAGCCGGTGTGGCACATCCTCGAAGACGCAGAGTCGTTCGAGCTGCTGCTCGCCAACCCGCAGCACATCCGCAACGTTCCGGGCCGCAAGAGTGACCGGAAGGACGCGGCGTGGATCGCCGACCTGTTGGCGCACGGGCTGATTGAAGGTAGCTTCGTGCCGCCGGCCCCGATCCAGGCGCTGCGCGACCTGACGCGCACCCGCAAGCAACTGATGCGTGAGATCGCACGGCACACCCTGCGCGTGCAGAAGACGCTCGAAGACGCGAACGTGAAGCTGACGCGCGTGGTCAGCGACATCCTGGGTGCCAGCGGCCGGGCGATCCTGTCGGCGCTGATCGCCGGGGAGACCGATCCCGAGCGGCTGGCCGATTGCACCACCGGGCGCTTGAAGGCCGACCGCGCGGAGATCATCGCCGCGGTGCACGGCCGGGTGACCGAGCATCATCGCTTCCTGCTCAAGCTGCACCTGACGCAGGTCGACGCGCTGACCGCTGCCGTGCAGCAAGTCGAGCAGCAGGCCGACGAGGTCCTTCGCCCTTTTCGCGAAGCCGCCGCCCGGCTGACGACGATACCGGGCGTCAGTGAGACGGTCGCGCGGGTGATCATCGCCGAGGTGGGCGTCGACATGGCGCAGTTTCCCACTGCTGGTCATCTGGTTTCGTGGGCGGGTCTGTGCCCGCGGCTCGACGAGAGCGCCGGCAAGCGGCGCTCGACCCGGACCCGTCACGCGACCCCGTGGCTGAAGACGACGCTGGTGCAGGCTGCGTGGGCGGCGACTCGGAAGAACGGGAGCTACCTGCAGGCGCAGTTTCGACGGCTCAGGGGCCGGTGCGGTCCGAAGAAAGCGGTCGTGGCGGTCGCCGCCTCCATGCTGACTGCCGCCTATTTCATGCTCCGCGACGAGAAGGACTACCACGACCTCGGCGGCGAGAAGGACTACCACGACCTCGGCGGCCGGTACCTGGCGGACCGCGACAAGGAGCGCACCACCCAGAGCCTCCTCCGGCGTCTGCACAACCTTGGCGTCGAGGTCGAAGTGAAGGCTGCCTGAACGGGGAGAGCTCTTCGTTTCTTTCTAGCGGGACGCGCTCCTGGGTGCAACGGCTCACGGTGCCGGGTCGGGGCAGAGTCGACCGCGGGCTCGGCTCGGTCGACGTCGTGAGTCTGGCGCAGGCTCGCGCGTGGGCGCTCGACAACAAGCTCGCGGTCAAGCGGGGCGAAGACCCGTTCGCGGGGCCGCAGCGCTCGACGATGCCGACGCTACGGAGAATCGCGAGCAAGGTCGCCGACTCGAACCGGGCGCGGCTGTCGACGGGGGAACAGAAGGGGCGGGCGGCGATGCTGGAGCGGTACGCGGCCGAGCTGCTCGACCTGCCGGTCGACCGGGTCGGCAAGCCGGAAGTGCTGCGGGCCCTCGAACGGGTGTGGACCTCGCAGCCGGGGACCGGCCGGAAGTTGCGGACGGCGCTCGGCGCTCTCTTCCGGCATGCGCGGGCGGCGGGGCTGATCGAGGTCGATCCGGTCGCGGCGGTGGCCGGCGCGCTCGTTCCTCAGCCGGCCGTACGCCAGCACATGCGCAGCGTGCCGTACGCGGACGCGCCGGCGGCGATGCAGCGGATCGAGAGGTGCCGCGCGACGCTGTCGGCGAAGGCCTGCCTGCGGTTCCAGATCCTGACGGCGGCGCGCCCGTCCGAAGCCCGGCTGGCGAGGTGGGGAGAGATTGCCGAGGACGCGCTCGAGTGGCGTATCCCGGCCTGCCGGATGAAGCGGAACCGCGAGCATGTGGTACCGCTGGTTCCCGCGGCCGTGGCGTTACTCGGCTCGGTGCGGCCGTTGCGCCGGCACGACGGCGACGACGCGTTGGTGTTCCCGAGTCCGCAGGCGGGGTCCGGCTCGTTGTCGGCGGCGACCGTGGCCGGGGTCATGAAGTCGGCCGGTCTCGCCGGCGCGGGGTCGCCTCACGGCTGGCGCTCGACGTTCCGCACGTGGGCATCGGAGCGAGCGGACGCCGACTACGCGGTGATGGAAACGAGTCTGTCGCATGCGGTCGGCTCGGCGGTCGAACGGAGCTATTCGCGGTCGACGTTTCTGGACAAGCGCCGGGCGCTGCTCGACACCTGGTCGGCGTTCCTTGCCGGCGACGTCGCGGTCATCGCCGAGGGCGGCCTGGGCCTGCGTCCGACAGCACCGCGGTGAGTGCCCGGCGCAGGTTTCCCGAAGCGAGTGCCGCAACCTGCGCTGGCGCTGCTCCGGCCCGCACCTCGAACGAGCGTACGCAACGCCTGGAGCCGCGCCGCTGCCGTTCACTGTCTCTTCGTGGTTGCGTCACCCCCGACGCGGGGACGCGACTTGAGGTAGCCGAGGATCTCGTCCTCGAACCAGCCGATCGCCTTGGGTCCGATCCTGACCGAGGCGGGGAAGAGTCCCCGTTTGCGCAGCGCGTAGATCGACGAACGCGACAGCCCGGTCGCCTCCTTGACGTCCTTCAACCGAAGAATCCGCCTGGTCATCCCGTTACCTCTTTCTGATGGCCCCGGCCAAGTCCGGCGGCGGTGTGAAGTATTCGGAACGGCGGTCACCGGAGGCCGCGCTCCACGGCCCTGTTTCCGGTTGGAAGTCCCTGCACTGCAAGGGAGGAACTGGTCGCAGGGCGCGATAGCTCCGGGGATGCCAGCCGCGTCTGTGCAGCGGCGGGAGACGGTGGCGGGCGAGCGCCCGAGGCTACGGGGCGCAGTCCTCGTCGCGCCTTAAACTGTCGGTGTCGGACACGATGGCGATCGCGCAGAAGCTCTACGAGGCGGGGAAGATCACCTACATGCGGTCGGATGCGGTCGTGACCGCGCCCGAGGCCCAGGAGGCGGCGCGCAACTGGCTGACGGCCGCGTTCGGTACCGGCCCGGTGCCGGCCGAGCCGCCGCGCTACGAGTCGAAGGAAGGCTCGCAGGAGGCGCACGAGGCGATCCGGCCCACTGATCCGGCGGCAGGCGCAGAGGGTATCGACCCGGCGCATGCGCCGCTCTACGACCTGATCCGCCGCCGGCTGCTGGCGTCGCAGATGACGCCGGCGCGGCTCCGCCGTAAGACCTGGAAGCTGGCGGCGCCGGGTCCTTCCGGCCAGCCGGTGCGCCTGGTCGCGCAGGGGCGCGTGGTCGTCGACCCGGGGTTCCACTGGGTGCTGCCGCCGGCCTCGCTGGCCGACGAGCCGCCTGCTGTGCCGGACCTGGCCGTGGGAACGGTCTGGCCCTGGGCAGTGCTGCGCCGGAGATGTCCTCGTCGTGGACGAAGCCGCGGCCGCGCTACACCGAGGCGTCGCTGGTGGCCGAGCTGGAGTCGGCCGGCGTCGGTCGCCCCTCGCCTATGCGAACACGCTCAAGACGCCGGTCGATCGCCGTTGCGTGCTCCTCGACGGCCGCGTGTTCGTCGTGACGCCGCTGGGGCGGCTGGTCTGCGCGCGCGGTTGCGGCAGCACTTTCCCGAAGGTCACTGACGTGCGGTTCACGGCCGAGCTGGAGAAGCAGCTCGACGACGTCGCCTCCGGGCGTGCCGTTGCTGGACGGCTTCTACGGGAAGCTGCGCGGCGAGTTGTCGGACGCCGAGAGCGACCGTACGTTCGTTCCGCCGAAGCCGGCGGTCGTCGACCGGCCGTGTCCGGGCTGCGGGGGGTCCGACCGCGGTGCTGCTCGAGCGCGGCCAGCTGGTGCTGGCGTGCCGTACGTGTCCGGACCCGGAGGGACTGGTCTGGTCGCCCAGGAAGGCGAGGCGGTCGGCCGCGAAGAAGGAGTCGTCCGAGAAGGCGGCGTGCGAGCAGGCCGCTGCCGACCAGCGGCTGCAGTCGCGTTGCGGGTCGTGCGGCGGGGCGCAGCAACGCTGGAAGGTGGCCGGCGGCTACGTGCACCTGTGCGCGGCGTGGCCCGCGTGCGGGGTGTGGCGTTCGAGGCCAGGCGCGGCGCGGGGGCCCGGCGTGCCGGCACCCGCGCCAGATCGGCGGTCCGTCGGAGTTGAGTCCAGCGGGTCGATCTTCGCCTCCGGGCACTGCGGATGGAGTCCGGGAAATGGACCGTGTTTTTGGAAAAAATTTAGCAAGTGCAAACGGCACCATTGTGGTGCATTTCTCGACCGTCAGGATATTGACACCCTATGGACATTGAGCGCGCTTCATCTAGAGACTTGGGTCTGTAGACCCAATCCCAGGAAAAATTTTAGCAAGTGAAAATTTCGCTTTTTCTTCGTAAAACGTACTCTCTAGGTGACAGTTGCCCTGTTCGGACTTTCGCTCCCGCGGAAGCAGCGTTTCCGGACTCCAGCGGGGTCCAACGAGAACAGCAACGGCACGATCCGGGTCGAGAACGTTGCGTGGACGCCCCCGCCCCGGGCGCTTCTGCGCACCCCGGATACGCCACGACGTCGGATGAACCCGGCCGAAGCGTGGACCGCAACCCGTTCCACGCCGTCCACCGGTCCACCGCGTCCACGCCGCTGGCGGGGCTATTACGGATGCCGGTCTTTCAGCGCATCTATACGTCGACCACGTCCTTGAGCTGCTTCGCGATGCGCGCCTTGACCACCTGCCTGGCCGGGATCTCGACGACCGCCCCCGTCGCCGGGTTGCGGCCCATGCGCTTGTCACGCTGCTGCACCACCAGCTTCACGATGCCCGGCAGCACGAACTCGCGGCGCCGCAACAACTCCTGGCCGGTCAACCGCTGCAGCTCGTCGAAGAACGCGCCGGCCTCCGCGCGCTTGATGCCCAGGCGCTCGGCGAAATGCGCGTACAGCTCGCTCTTGTTCATTCTGCCCGACTCAACCATCCGCTGCTCCCCTCTTTCCGCGTGGCTATGCGCCCGGGTCGATACCGAATGCCGCCGCTGTCGCCGCCGCCTCGGCGTGCTTGAGGTGCAACTATACGGGACGAGCTCGACGACGTGGGTCAGTCTGATTCGGGCACGCACAGACCGCAGGCAGCCGCGACTGCTCGGCGCCCCGGCGCATCGCCGAGCCCGCCCTGCGGGGGTCCAACCGGGCGGGCATGCAGAGCCGGCGGCCGGGAGTCGAGTCGCGACCACAGGACGCCGAATCGGATAACGTCAACGGCCATGACCGGAACAGGGAACCTCGGCCGTGGCCGTCAGGCCGGAGGCTTGCGAAGGAGGCCGCGACTGGCGCCAGGCTCCGGCGCAGCGCGCGGCGGCATCGGCCGCAACCAGGCTCCGCGGCCGTGGGAAAGGAGGCGCGATGATGGACACCGGCCCGCGGGAAGAGGAAGTGCGAGCGGCGAACGAGATCTTCACTCTGCTGACCGAGGGCCACGGCCTGGCAGTGATCATCGATGCGCTCGCCGGCCGGAACGACGTGAGCGACGAGGCCCGCAGCGAACTGTCCCTCCGCATCCGCAAGCTGCGCATCAAGGGGTTCCGCGACGCCAACCGCGCGCCGCACGACCGACTGGTCGAGACGATCCTCGAGGCGATCGCCGAAGGCGACCACCGGCTCGCCGCGGCCATCCTCGCCACCTGGATGCAGACCCATTCGGCCCTGCGGGAAAGCGCGGTCGCGTACCTGCGGGAACGAGGCATCGACGTCGTCGACGCGCCGCCGGTGCGGTTCAACAGCTGCTGGGACACCGACGAGTGGCTGCTCGAGCGCAACCGGATGCTGCAGGACGTTGACGGCGCCCCTGCGCACCGCGACGATGCCGCGCTGATGCTGAGCCTGTTGTCCGGCCGGTTTCCCGGTCCCCCGCCGGTCGAATCCGAGCTGTTCAAGACCTGGATCGACGCGCTGTGGGACCTGCCCGCGTCAGCGCCCGAATGGGCTGCCGACGCGGCCAACCTGGACAAGTGGACTCCCCACCGTTTTGCAAGCCGATTATCGAGTTCGTTTCGGTGGCGCCTTCCATCGAGCCCCAGGACGCGATTCGCCGCCCTCTCGGCACAGATGTAGGTCGGCTGGAGGGTAACTGAATGCCCTCGCTGCGCTCGGAACGCGTTTACCTCGCGCACGGTCAGCCGCGGCCGTCAAGCCGCTTCCCGGCTCCTTCGCTTCGCTACGGCCCTCCGGGTGACCGCCGCGGCTGACCGTGCGGGAAGTTCTTGCGGGCCAGCCAGAAGGCTGGCCCTCCTTCCAGTGTGCCGAGCATGACCGACAGCTCGGAGGTGAAAGTCCTCTATCCAGCCCGATGGCGGCGAAGGATTAGCGAAGCGCAAGGGCGTCGTCGCGAGGCGGGGTCTGAAGGAAGCGTGGAGCAAAGCCGCGACCCGATGGACAAGAACCGGATACGAGGCCTGCCCGGCCGGACGAGCGAGCTGGTGATCGCGAAGTCCGCGGCCATCAAGGGCCGGGGTGGTAGATCCGGCGGGTGTGCGGTGAAGGCGGTCGGTCTTACCTCGGGAGGTCTGCGCCGTGTCCGGAAGTCCCGGACTGAGCGGGTCCGCAAGGCCTGTGACCGCGGCGCAGAAGTCAGCAGAGGGCATAGTAGCCGGCTCGCCGGCGAAGGCCCGAACGGCGGAGAGGGTCAGTAGGACGGTACGCTCATGCGGAACAGGCGGCAGAACATCCAGTTGGAGCTGGCCTTGGAGCCGGCGGCGAAGGGTGAAGCCCGGAGCGCCGGAGCCCAAGGGACCGAAGTCCGCACGGCGCGTGCCGAGCCCGAACGCCCGGCGGCTGGGCAGCAACCGTCGATGGAGGCGGTCGTCGAGCCCGGTAACCTGAAGAAGGCGCTGGCGCGTGTCCGGCGCAACAAGGGGGCGCCCGGCGTCGACGGCATGACCGTCGATGAGCTGAGCGACCACCTGAAGGTGCACTGGCCCGAGGTCAGGTCCTGGCTCCTCGCCGGCACCTACAAGCCGCAGCCGGTGCGGCGGGTCGAGATACCGAAGCCGTCGGGCGGCGTTCGCCTGCTCGGCGTGCCGACGGTGCTCGACCGCTTCATCCAGCAGGCGGTGATGCAGGTGCTGCAGGAGGAGTGGGACCCCGGCTTTTCGGATGCGAGCTACGGGTTTCGGCCCGGACGCTCGGCCCATCAGGCGGTCAGGCGCGCGCAGGAGCACATCCGCGCGGGCTTCGACTTCGTCGTCGACCTCGACCTGGAGAAGTTCTTGGATCCATCGTCATACTGCCCCCAAGCTTATGAGGAGTGCTCGAAGAGGGTGGCTTGATCGTCGATCACCTTAATTCGCAGGCCTTTTCTCTTCCCGCGGTGGACATGCACGGCGTCGAGTTCGCCGCGCTTGACACGCTGCAACACGGTCTGGCGCGACACGCCGAGGATTCGGGTCGCGTCCTGCATCGGCACGTATCCCTCCGGCGGCTGCTCGACGAAGCGGGCGAGCAGTTCCGGGGTCACGCGGATCCGCCACGGCGCTCCGGGCGTGAGCTGTTCGCCCGCGATGAAGCCATCGTTGATCCAGCGGTGCAGCGTCGACGGCGCCATATCCAGCCGGCGGGCCGCTTCCTGGATGCTGACCAGTTCACCATCGGTCGGGCGCGTTGCCGGGTCGAAGCACCCGAGGTTCCAGCGGCGGCGCACGTTCCCGACGTGCATCGCGGTGAAGGCGTGGCCGTAGGCGGTCTTCTTGCCTTGGCGGCTGAGGATGCCGGCGATCACCGCGTCGGGATAGTGGCGGGACAGCCGGCGCACGAGTTCGACGGTGTCTTCGTCGGTTCGGATCGGCGCATGGCGCGTCTGCGGGCGATCGATGTCGAGCTCGGTCAGCAGACCCCCGCGCCAGCGCAGCGTCAGGTGGGCAGTCTGCCCGCCGCGCGGCGCGGAGACGACGACTTCATCGAGCAAGGTGCGCAGCAACTCCTTCTTGTCGCGCGCCGTGGTGGTGGGCGCGTCCCAGACCCGCTGCAGATCCGCGCCGAGTGCGAGCACGGCTTGGCGCTCGTCGGTCGTCAGTTCGCGCGGTCGGCGTCGTTCGCGGCGCTCGAGTTCGGCCCGCGCCTGTTCGAGTTCGCTCAGACGCTGTTCCCAGTCCGTCTCCAGGCCCCGCGCGACGAGCCGATTCTCGGGCTCGACAGCCCGATAACGGCGTTCGGCGCGCTCGGCTTCATAGCGCGCCCGTTCGACGGCCAGACGCCACTGTTCAAGTGCGCTGTCGTGATCGGCTTCGATTTGTTCGGCGGCGCCCAACGCGGCCTCCAGACCGGCTGGCCGCACGGCGTCGAGCACGGCCTCGGAGACCGCCCGGTCGATCTGTACACCGCCGATATTCAGGCAGTACACGCCTCTTCCCTGGACGATGTCCTTTCCCGGGCAGTGATAGCCCGGCGAGGCAGTTCGTCCCTGGTAGTGGGTATACAGCCGCCGCCCGCAGTGACCGCACGTGGCAATGCCTTGCAGCAGTGCGCTTCCTTCCCTGACGGCGCCGCTCCCCGCTGCATGCGGTCGCGGCCGGGTGTTGCCGGCGATGCGGGCGAGGTTGTCCTCATAGGTCGGCCAGTCGATATAACCCGGGTGGTGGTTGGTGATCAGCACCGGCCACTCCGAGCGAGGCACCTGACGCACACGCTTGCGCACCGCGCCGTTTTCGTCGACGACGCGTTCCTGCCGCGACTTGCCGTAGGTGTAGGCGCCGGCATAGGCCGGGTTGGTCAGTACCTGGTGAATCGCATGATACGACGGCGGGACCCAGCGGATGGCGCCGTAGTTCAAGCGCAACGGGAAGGTGAGCTTCTCGGAGACGAACCACAACCAGACTCGGCGAACCGACCCGAATTCGGCGAACCGCTCGAAGGCAGCGCGAATGGCGCCTGTGACCGCTTCGTCGGGATGCAGCCGGATTTCGCCGTCGCGCTCGCCCCAGACGAGCCCGACCGGCAGACCGCGGCGGAGTTCTCCGCGCGCCGCCTTGTTGCGGATCCCGCCGTCGAGGCGTGCACGCAGGATATGCAGTTCGGCCTCCGACATTAATGTTGACCGGACAGTAATGGAGAGTTGGAGCGCTCCGGCCCTGCGAACACGGCCCGCAAGGCCGGAATCACTCAACATTTCTATTGGGCACGGGCGTCGTTCAGGATCGCGAGCAACCGGTCCGGCGCCTCCTTGAACGAACCCTTTCTGATCGCCGGAGGGAGCCTCGCTGCGAGTACGTCGAGCTTGCCGATCGGGTCGCTACGCAGGTAGATCTCCGTACTCTGGATGCTGGCGTGGCCGAGCCACAGCGACACCTTGCGGATGTCGCCGGTCGCCTCCAGGGTGTGGGCAGCACAGCTGTGTCTCAGAAGATGCGGGAAGATGCGTTTGCCGGTCATCGACGGCATCCGCTGCCGGGCGGTAGTGGCATGCAGCTCCAGACGATGGGCGAACCCATGCCGAGTCATGGCCTTGCCCCGTGCGTTGAGGAAGAGGTGGTCCTGGCCGTTGTCGGGCCGGACGCAGAGCCAGTCCCGGAGAGCCGAACGGGTTTCCTGCCACAACGGCAGGACGCGCTCGCGCCGCCCTTTTCCGGTCACGCGCACGGTATCGAGGTGCGGGCGTGCGAGGTCGGTGCACATCACTCCGATCAGCTCCGAGACTCTGAGGCCCGCGGCGTAGGTTAGGTGCAGCATCGCCCGGTCCCGCACGCCGGCGGCGGTCGTCGGGTCAGGGGCATCGAGCAGGACCTGCACCTCGTCACGGTTCAGCGATTCGACCATTGCGTCATCGTGACGCTTGATTGGAATCGCATGGACCTGGCGCGCGAGGTCGAGACAGGCCGGTACGCGGAACTCGAGGTAGCGGAAGAATGACTTGACCGCCGCGAGGCGTACGTTGCGCGTGCCGATCGTGTTGTTGCGTTCCCGCTCCAGACTATCGAGGAAGTCGAGGATGAGCGGTGCGGTGAGCTGCTCGACTTCGATGCGGCACGGGCGCACGCCGAGGCGCTCGGCGGCGAAGCAGACCAGGAGCTGGAAGCTGTCGGCGTAGCTGTGTACCGTATGGCGGCTGGCGTTTCGGTCGCGAGGCAGGTGCTCGCGCAGGAACATGCCGAGGTGGGAGGCGAGCTCGGTCATCGCGAAACCCTCCCGGCGTGGGCCTGTTCCGCTTTGCGGGCGATGTCGCGAAGCAGAACGGGCGTGGCCTCGAGGTACCAGTAGGTGGAGGAAACGCTGTTGTGACCGAGATAGGTCGCCAGCGCCAGCATGTGGCGGTTCGCGCTGTCGCGGTCGGTGGCGACGGTATCTTCGAGCGACCGAACGGCAAATCGGTGACGCAGGTCGTGCAGCCTCGGGCCCGGCTCGCCGGGGCCGCCACGAAGCCCGACTTGGCGTGCCAGCTTGACGAACATGCCGGTCACGATGTCGGGATTGATCGCTCGGCCGGTCGAGAGAACGAACAGGTGCTCGCTCGCCGCACCGCACTGTCGTCTGATGGCGAGGTAGCGGTCGAGGGCATCGACGGTGCTGCGATGCAGCGGAACGAGCCTCGACTTCTGGAACTTCGTCTCGCGCACGACCAATCCGTCAGCGGTGATGTCGGTCAGGCGCAAAGCGCATACCCCGCCGCGCCGCAGCCCGGTGGAGGCCATCAACCCGATGATGCAGTGCCAGGTATGGGGCGAGATCGACCCCTTCGGCGGAAGCGACAGCGCGGCCGCCATCAGCGTGCTGATCTCGGCGTCGGTCAACAGGTACGGGGTGGGCCTGCGCTGCGTGGTCGGTCCAAGCACATGCTGGGGCGGAACCTCGTGGCGGGGGTCCTCGGCCTGGAGCCACACGGCGAACCGCCGGGCGACGCTCAGCCGCTTGCCTGCGGCGGCCGACGACGATGCGTCGCAGGCCCAGCCGAGCATCGTGTCGGCCACGATGAGGTCGTCACCGCGGTTCATGGCCCGGGTGGCCCACGAGCGCAGTATCCGCTCGTTGTTGACGAACTTGTAGCCGAGATGGCGTTTCAGAGTGACGTAGCGGTCGACGTGAGCCTGCAGGGTCATCGCGCATCTCCTATCCAGGGCTGCGCCACCTCCAGGAGCATGGGCCGGTCGGTTTTCGCGTAGATGACCGTGGTATCGGGGGAGCGATGTCGGAGGAGCGCGCCGATGACGTCGAGCGACGCGCCGGCTCGCAACAGGTTCGTCGCCGCGGAATGGCGGAACAGGTAAGCGCCTCTGGGCTTGACGTCGTGCATGCCGGCCCGCTTCAGGGCCTGGATGACGATGTCGGTGATCGCGTTGCTTGAAGTGAAGGGCCGATACGGCGCCCTGGCCGTGAGAAAGACCCTGTCGTCGCCGATGCGTGGGCGCGCGTGCTCGATGTAGTCCAGCACGGCATCGCCGGCGTCCTGCGGAAGTGGCAATCCGGTCTCACGCCTGGACTTCCCGCACACCCGTACCCGGGCGTTCTCCCAGTCCAGGTCGCTGAGGCGAAGATGCACGATGTCGCCCGCACGCAGAGCCAGCCGGGCGAGCAGCAGCAGAATGGCCCGGTCGCGCAGGCCCACCGGCGTGGTGACGTCGCACGAGGCGATCACGCGCTCGATATCGACGGCGGGAACATATCGCGGCAACTCGCACAGCCGCCAGCCGGGAGCGGTGGGAATCGCGCCGACCAGCGCCGGGGGGCACTGTCCGCGCGCGGCGAGGAAGCGCAGGTACATGCGCATCGAGGTGGCCAGTGACCGCGCGTAGGACCGGGAGGCGGTTGCGAACCGGCGCAACAGCACCTCCCTGACCGATGCGGCGTTGTACTGCCCCGGGTCGGCGCCGAGCTCCGTACGCATCTCCGCGACCCGCCTGAGATGATTGAGAATCGTCGCTTCGCGGGCGCCGCGATGGCGTCGAAGCCACGCACCGAACGCTTCCAGATCCGCATCGACGACTTCGTTCCTGGGCGTCGACACAGCACCCGGCAGCACTCCCCGGGCGGCAAGAAAGCGGGAGAAGCGCTCGACGGGATAGACGTATCGCCCTCCCCCGAGGCGCTTGCGCGGGCTCTCGAATGGTCCTGGACAGACACAGTCATGGGCGACGAAGCGCTCCAGGACGTCGGCATCCATCCGCCGCATCGGGATGCGCGACTGGTGAAGCCACACCAGGACGTGCCGGCAGGCACTTCGATAGCCCATGAGCGAATCGGGCGCATAGCCGCGCCCCGCGCACTCGGCCAGGAACTGCTCGAGCAGGCGCAAGCCTTCGTCGAGCTCGCCCGGATGCTGGAGACGTCCGCTCTGCTCGAAGAACCGAACGAGCCGGAGCGCTCCGGAGACGAACTGCCGGGACGGGCCGGCGAGCATCTTGCGACGCTCGCGTTCCATTCCCGGGCACCGGCAATCGTGACGGCGAAAGCGCCGCAGCACGGCGTCATCGATCACGCCGATGTCGATGTCCTCCTGGCCGAGCCAGACCAGGAAGTGACGCGCCGAGGCGCGAAGGCAACGGATCCGGCTTTCCGTCAAACCTTCCCGCTGCAGGTACTCGATGAACGGCGCAAGACATCCATGGAAGGCGCCCTGGGTCGTTCCCGAAGGTGGACTGCTCGCCTGAGACAACTCCATTGCTGCTCTCCTCTCGTGACCGAACGACGGAGAGGAGAACGTATAGAAATGGAGAGTGATTCCGGCCGTGCGGGCCGTGTTCGCAGGGCCGGAGCGCTCCAACTCTCCATTACTGTACGGTCAACATTAATGAGTTAATGGAGTGCACTCCATTACGACACTGTCCCCTTCAACCCGAGTACGAGCCGGTCGTTGAAGACGTTCGGATGGTACACGCCGTCAGCATCGCCAATCAGAGTGTCGGTCATGCCGCACAGGTCGAGCAACCTGTACCAGTCGGCATTGTTGCGGGCCAGCCGCGAGACCTCCAGGCCGAGCAGAATGCCGACGTGTCCGAGCGCGACCTGCGCGGTCATGCGGGCGAAGCCGCTACGCCCCTGCGTCGTCGCGCCGGACAAGCCCAGGTCGTCGTCGATCACCGTGATCTGCTCGGGGCGCCACCCGAGCTGGCGCGCCCGTTCGGTCAGGTCGTATTGCCGCCGGGTCGATTCGCGATGGTGCTCGACCTGGGCCGCCGTGGACTGCCGCACGTAGACGACCGCGGGGCGGCGCAGGTGGGTGGGCTGGACTTTCGCCTCACTCATCGTCGTGTTCCTTTCCTGCGCGCAGTTCCAACTGCGCCGCCTGGGCGATCAGCCTTGCCAGCACGTCGAACGCGACGCTGCGGTGCTCGTCCTCCAGCGTCGCCCACACGTTCGGTCCGGGGCGCCGGGTCTTCAGGAAGCCGAGGTTCAGTTGCATGCTTCTCCTCCGTTTCGATGCGACGGAGAAGAGCGTCGACAATCGTTCGGGCCTGCAACAACTCGGTGATGCCGGCTAGGCGTGGTGCAGTACCGGTACCGCGGTCGTTCGGGCCGGTCGACGTGGCGTCGGTCCAGGCGATCGGCGTCAACCGCCGGCTTCCATCCGGAAACACCAACAGGAGTTGGTGCACGCCTTGCCGGTACATCCGCCTCAGGACCGCGAGGCGCCGGCCTTTGAACGGATGAGCGTCACGGGTGATGGTGACGAAGTCGGGAGGGTCTTCGGGATGGGTAGTGTGTCGGGTGTTCCTTCGACCGGGTCAATCACGACATCCTGATGGGGCTGGTGGCCAAGCGGGTGGCCGACAAACGCCTGCTCAGGCTCATCCGCGGTTTCCTGACCGCGGGCGTGCTCGACGGCGGGCTGGTCGGCCCGACCACCAAGGGGACGCCGCAGGGCGGGCCGCTCTCGCCACTGCTGTCGAACCTGATGCTGGATGTCCTGGACAAGGAGCTGGAGACGCGCGGCCACCGTTTTGTCCGCTACGCCGACGACTGCAACCTCTACGTGCGGTCCCGGCGGGCAGGCGAGCGGGTCATGGCGAGCGTGACCAACCTCCTCGCCCGGCGGCTGAAGCTGACGGTGAACGCAGCCAAGAGTGCGGTGGACCGCCCGAGGGCGCGGGCCTTTCTGGGCTTCAGCTTCACGGCCGGGCGGACGCCCAAACGGCGCATCTCGCCGAAGGCGCTCGCCCGGCTCAAGGTGCGGGTCCGGGAACTGACGCGCTGCAAGAGCGTCAAGCTCACCCGTCTCGTGGAGGAATTGTCCCGCTACCTCGTCGGATGGCGGGGCTACTTCGGTTTCTGCGAGACTCCCTCGGTGCTGCGTAGCATCGACCAGTGGATACGGCGGCGGCTTCGTGCCATCGTCTGGCGACACTGGCAACGCGGGCGCACCCGCTTCACGGCGTTGCGCCGCCTCGGCGTCGGCACGGACCTCGCGGCCTGCACCGCTGGCAGTGCCCATGGCCCGTGGCGGCTCAGCAACAGCCCGGCGCTCTCCCATGCACTACCCAACGCTTTCTTCGACCGGCTCGGCCTCGCCTCTGTTGCCGCCCGCCATGCCGCCTGACTCCGCTGAACCGCCGTGTACGGACCCGTACGCACGGTGGTGTGGGAGGGGAGGAGCCGCGAGGCTCCCCCCTATCCCGATCGAACAGAATGCGCGCCTGGTCCGGACGCCACGAGCTACATGATCGACGATCCGCTCAGACAGCGCCAATCCCGGCGCGCTGCGGGTCGTAGCAGACACCGTCGCGCAGCATCGCGCAGGCGACGTTCAGCAGTCGGTCGGCCACCGAGCGCAGGGCGCGGGCGTGCCCGTGGCCGCGGGCGCGCAGCGACCGGTACTTGTCATGGCTGACCGGGTCGCGTTGGGCAGCGACGCGGGCCCAGTGGTAGGCGGCGTCGCGCAGCCGGCCATGGGCCGCCACTCGCCGCGTCACGATCATGCTCTTGCCCGAACGCCGGGTGACTGGAGCCACCCCGCACAAACAGCGCAACGCGTGGTAGTCCCGCCGCTCCACCGCGTCGCTGCCTTCGGCAAGCAGCGCGGCGAACACCTTGGCGCCGATGCCGGGCAGCGACAGCAAGATTGCCGCATCCGGCAGCGCTCTCGACGAGGGTTCGTCCTCCGCCGGAGCGTTCGGGTCGTCCGCCGGAGCAGCCTCGGCGAGCCGATGTACCAACCCGTCGAGTTCGCGCCGAGCTTGATCGAGCTGGCGGTTGACCAGGGCGAGGCGTTCAGCGACGAGCCGCACATGCGTAGTAGCGGCTTCGGCCGCGCCCGGCGTCAGCTTGACGGCCGGCGTGCGCAGCTTGGCGCGCAATGTCGCGGCGTCGATCCGGCGGATGCGGTGCTGTTTCAACACTCTGGTGAGCGTCACCTCGCGCACGCGTTGGCCGGCACGCGGCGTCGGCAGGCTCCGCCACAGGTCGAGCGCCCACGGCGCGGCGACGTCGTCGTCAACTGCGTCGAGGAACTGTGGGTAGTAGCGCCAGAGCTGATCCCGCATGCGGTTGGCCAGACGAACCCGTTCCCGAGTCAGCTCCTCGTCAAGGCGCGACCACTCCCGCAACTCAACGATCGCCGGGTCGGTCGGCTCCAGCCGCCGAAGACAGTGCGGGTCGGTACGCAACGCCGAGGCCAGCACCCGCGCGTCCCGCCGGTCGTCCTTCGCCCCTGCCGGCGACAGCCGGTCGCGGAAGCGGTCGAGCTGTTTCGGGTTGATCGAGTGGACGGCGAAGCCGCGCTCCATCAGGCTCTCGACCACCGGCCCGCGTGGCGTCTCGACCGCCACGCCGACTTCGCTCGCGTCGCCCTTTGCGAACGAGAGCAGCCAGTCCGCCATTTGCAGCAACCCTTCACCGCCGTGCTCGAACACCCGCTCCCGGACCACCTTCCCGGTAGCGTCGAGCACGCACGCCTGATGCTTCTGCGACCCCCAGTCGATACCCGCGAACCAAGTCAGCTTCAAGTTCAACCCTCCGTTCTGCCGAATCGAACGGGCGCGCCGCCGATGCCTGCCGGTCCCTGTACTGGCGCTCAGCGGCGCAAACTCCCCACGGGGCATCCATCGGTGACTGGACCGCCGGGGCACAAGTCCACTTGAGGTGCTTGATGCACTGGATCCGCTTGGTGCTCCCGGCGGTCTGCCCGACTCCGCGAGACCATCCGCGCGAAGTCATTGGGAAAGGTACAGGATCCGCTTCATCCTGCGAGAGAAGCGACGCGAGGTCATCGAAGGTGTCGTGCGCAAGATCGCCGAGCAGTGGAACGGGATCGACAACGAGTTCCACGACGACCTGGACTACCTGGGGATCGGCCCGCTGACGTTGCAGGCCCCGCCCGGCGGACCGGAGCTCCTGATTGGCACGCTCGAGTTCCTGACCGCGCTGCGGGTGCAGCTGGAGGCGTACCGGCCGTTGCGGCCGCAGGCGGCCTCCCGCCAGGAAGAGCTCGAACGGTCCGAAGCGCGCCGGGCGGCCGAGGACGGGATCCTGAAGCTGACGGCCGAGTGGCGGGAGCGAATGGCGGCCGCCAGACAGGCGCAGGACGCGGCGACAGCGGCACGGGCACCCGAACCCGCTGTCGAGGAGGAAGAACCGCCGGCCGGGAAGCAGGCCGACGGCGACCCTGCGGCCATCGAGGCGCTGACGGCCGAACGGGACCGGCTGCAGGCCGAGTTGGAGACGCTGCGCGAGGAGAACGGCCGGCTCCGCGGCAGCAACGCGGAGCTGCGGGCCGAGAGCGGGCGGCGGGACGACGAGACCAGGCAGTTGAACGACCTGATCGGCCGCAGCCGCAGGAGCGAAGAGCAGTGGCGGCAGGCCTATGTCGAGAGCCGGAAGGGCCGCCGGCCCGACGACACGCCGGTGTGCATCGACAGCGTCGGCGAGGCGGTGGCGTTGGCGCGCGAGGCCTTCGCCGACCGGTTGCTGATCAAGCTCAACTCGCGCTCGAACGAGAACACGCCGTTCGCGAACCCCGCGGAGGTGTACGACGCGCTGGCCTGGCTGGCCACCGCGCACTGCGACGGCAACGACCATCGCATAGGCGAAGCCTGCTCCGGATGGACCTGCAAGACGAGCCAGCGCGAGGAATCGATCGCGAAGTACCGCGAATGGTACGAGACGCTGGCCGACGGGAAGACCTGGTATCTGGGCGCGCACATCGGCAAGGGAACCAGTCGCGACCCGCGGCACACGATCCGGATCGGATTCGTGCGCGACGAGGAACACAACCGCGTCATCGTCGGGTTCATCGGCCTGCACCAGCGAAACCGGCAGTCATGAAAGAACAGGAAGGAAGCTGCGGGACCGGAGTGGACCGCCGGGGGCAGCCCGGGGGAGGGTAGACGGCGCGGGTCGGGCGGGATGGTCGCCGCCGTGGGTGGCCCGCCGGGTGGTGGCGTGGGTCGCGCCGGGTGTTTGGCCGCCAACGCCGTTCGTCGGGCCGACGGCGTTGCGGCGGCGCCGGACCCGCGCATGGATGAAACGTTCTTGGGATTCTTTCAACCTTGCACATATAGAAGCAGGCGCCAGGCGGAACACGCCGCCGCGACGTCCCGAACCCGAGCAAGACGTACAGCCCGTACGCCCCGAGCGGTCTTCGCGCCGAGCAGAACGTCCAGCCCTTGGCCCCCGAGAGGACCGACGGGCGCCGAGCGAACGCCGTGATCGGCGTCGACATCGACTACGAGGTGATCACCAGGCACAGGTCGATGCTCTCTTTCGATCACGTGCACCGCAGTCACGGTCGCTCCCAGAGCCGGGCGCCGAGGCAATCCTGCACGCATGGATCGAGACGTCAACCCGCCGAGCAGGAGACCATCACCCAATCGCCGAGCGGCAGCGTCGGAGAACGTTTCCCGCCGGACGCCGAGCGCCAACCCGACACGTACTCCCCGGCTGAACGCCCGGAGACAGTTCAAGCAATGACCCCAAGGACAACCAGCCGGCCATCAGAAAGGTCTCCACGAAGTGGAGGACCGACCCTGACCGCGAGACAGGCCGGGCACATCCTGCCGACTGCAAGGCTTTAGCCGAACCCTGCACATATGGAAGCACCGGATGCGGGAACGCGCCGAGCACAACCAGCCGCCGGGCGCTTCCCATCGGGATCGGCTGCGAACCCAGCCCGCAGGCCAACGGCACCGAGCAGGACGCCGAAACCAGAACACACTGCCACACCGAGCAGTACGTGTGTTGCCCGGACACGCCGAGCGGCCCGCGACTTGAAGACGGTACGCCAGAACCCGACAGCCCCGTACGCGCCGAGACAGTCCTCACCAGACCGGTGCCGAATGCGCCGCGCGTCTGGAAACCGGACCGCACTGGCCGAGCGTACCGGCCCCGGCGACGTGCACGGGCTGCCGCGAGGCCCTCGAGACGCTGCTGTCGACGCTCGGTTGCCGCGTCGAGCGCAACGACACGGCCGGCGGCCCCAGCTACGACCTCCAGCCGCCGGCGGGCCGCACCGCGATGCTTCATCGACTCGGCCTGACTGCGCCGGCGCGCTGACGCTGGTGATGGACAGGGTCGAGGCCGGACACGCACTGACGAGCCCGGCTCGCCGACACGATCGCGATGAAGCCGGGCATCGAGAAGACGGCGGCCACCCGACTACGTGCCGGCATCGGCTACGCGCTCGACGAGGCGACGAAGAAGGGACACTACGGACTGCCCGTCGACGAGCTCCGCCCGCTGGCGGCCGAGCGGCTCGAAGTCGACGAAGACCTGGTTCGCACCGCGCTCGACCTCGAGCGGGTTGTTTGCGGGAGGGAGCAGAATCCTACGTCAAGGTTGACCACGTACTCCACCGAGACGCTGCACCGACGCGCTGGTCTACGCCGAAGGCCAGGTCGAGGCCCCGCATCCGCCGAGCGAGGTTTCGAACATCTCGCGCGCCGAGAAGCTCGCCCTCACGAACGCACCGAGCGGTACCGAGGGGAGCAGACTGCAGGTCCGGCACCGAGGTCGAACACCTCGCGCTCGCTGAGAAGCTCGCTCCGTTGAACGCCGCCGAGCGGGAGCGCGAGTGAAGTGACCCGTTTCCCGGCACCGAGTCGAACACCTCACGCGCCGAGAAGCCCGTTCCTCATGGTTGCACCGAGCGGAGCGTGCCCGGCACCGGCACCGAGTCGAACACCACACGTCCCGAGAAGCCCGCCCTCACCGGTCGCACCGAGCAGCTCCGGCAACCGAGTCCAATACATCGAGGCTCCGAGAAGCTCGCCCTCACGAACGCCGCCGAGCGAAGCGACCCCCGATCCAGCACCGAGTGAGGCGACCCCCGATCCCGAACACCTCGACGCGCCGAGAAGCGCACCTTCCTGAACGCCGCCGAGCGGTGCGACCCCGGATCCAGCACCACGCCAACGCCGCTACGGGCCGGCGCGCCTCCCCGAGTCGGCGCGCAAGCAGCCACGGACCCGGAGAGGGAACCCACCACGAACGACAATTACTCCAGCGAACGCGGGCGGACGGGCGGAACACGGGCGGGCAAGGCAACGCCTGTGCGTCCCTGCTCCCCGGCTCCCACGCCACCGGTCTTCGACCCCGCATCCGCGACGCTCCGGGCCTGACGGCCCCCACCTTCAACCCGGCCCGTTCGGGCCATTCCCGCACCGGAGGACGACCATGCCCATCAAGGACTTGCTGCGCCCCGACCAGCTCGCCGCGCTGCGCCGCCTGCGCAAGCGCATCGCCAACCGCACGCACATGCGCCAGCGCCGTTCAGACCCGACCTACTACAAGGCGTTGTGCGTGGGCGTGGATCTGCCGCTGGAAGCGGGCACTTGCGGGCGCCACGTGAACCGCTCGAGCGGCGAGAGGTGTTACCGGTGCTGGCAGCGCCGCCGCTGGCTGCTGAACCACGCCATGTCGCCGTACGAGATCGCCGTCGCGGGCACGCTCGCCGACGACCTCGAGCACGATGTCGCCGACCGCGAGCGCGAAGACGACCCGCACACCGACGCCATCGTGCCCCTGCTCGACGCCGTCGACGACATGCTCGCACCCGCCGACGCCTGCCTGCGCTGGTAAGCGCTCTCCACCGACCGAAGGCCGGAACGTGCGCTGCGGTGGTTTCCGTCGCAGAGCGCCATGGCCCTTTGCGCCATCCGGATCGGATTCGGACCCTCTCAAGCCATGGAATCCACTGCCCGTGCCGCACTTGCTCTTTTGCCTGAATGGCGCTGGAAGGCGCCGTCGCGGACCGCAGGCATCAGGGATGAGGTCCCTGACGACCGCTGCCGGCCCGGGCCACGGCGACGCCTGGCTTCGGCGAACCCAGGATCCGCGCGGCTACACGCACCGAGAAGTACCGCCCCCAGTACCCGCCGAGCGTATCGGCCCCAGAAGTGCGCCGGACACGCGCCGACTATGCGGAGCGCGGGACTATGCGGAGTTGGGTCGGCGGCCCCCGTTTCCCCGGGGCATTTCCCTGGCCGGTACTCCGCATAGTCAGAGGCCTTCCAGGAAGCCAAGGAGCCGGTCGGTGGCAGTGAAGCGGAGTGGCTGAGGTGCGGGATCGTCGACACACCGGAGTGCAGCCTCCTTCATGGCGAGGTCGGCTTCGAGGTACTGGTGGGTGGTGGCCGTGCCCTCATGGCCGAGCCAGAGGGCGATGACGGTGATATCGACTCCGGACTGGAGCAGATGCATCGCGGTGGTGTGGCGGAGCGTGTGGGGCGAAATCCGTCGCGTTAGCAGCGACGGGTGACGCTGCGCGGCCTTTCGGCAGGCGACGCGCAGTTGATGTTCGACCCCGGAGCGCGACAGGGGCTTGCCCGCGCGATTGGGAAACACGGGGGCGTCGGGGTTTCCATCGATTCGGGGGAGCCACCTCCGCAGTTGCGCGGCGGTGCTCTTCCAGAGCGGGACGACACGCTCCTTGCGTCCCTTGCCGTGCAGAAGCAGCGAGGACGCCCGGTCGAGAAGCACGTCGGCGACGTGCAGCCGGGTGACCTCGGAGACCCGGGCGCCGGTGTTGTAGAGCACGGCGAAGAGGACGGCGTCGCGCTGCCCGCTCCAGGTGGACCGGTCGGGCGCGTCGATGATCGCCGTGACCTCGTCGCGGGACAGGTAGCCGAGGACGGGCCGGTCGAAGCGCTTGACGGGAATCGCGAGGACGCGTTGCGCGACGGGCAGCAGGGACGGCTCGCGTAGCGAGGCGTAGCGCATGAAGGAGCGGATGGCGGTGAGCCGGAGGTTGCGGGTGCGCGCGGAATTGCCGCGTTCGGTCTCGAGATGGTCGAGGAAGCCAAGGACCATCGGCGCATCGAGATCCGAGAGGGTCAGCGCCGAGGGGGTGCGCCCGGTGCGCTCTGCGGCGTACCCAAGGAACAACGTGAAGGTGTCGCGGTAGCTGGCGATCGTGTGTGCGCTGGCGTCCCGTTGTGCGATGAGACGCCGGTGAAAGAACTCTTGCAGAAGTGCGGGAAACGCCCGCTCGACGGAGGTCATGACGGGCGCTCCGACACTCGGTGGGCGAAGCGTTCGAAACGCTGCCCGGTGGTGGCGAGCAACTCGGGGACGGCGGTGCAGTACCAGTAGGTGTGGGCGACTCCGGTGTGGCCGAGGTAGGTTGCGAGAGCCAGGATCTTGCGATCTACATCGGCGCCTTCCTGGTACCAGCGCAGCAGCCGGCGGACGACGAAGCTGTGGCGAAGGTCGTGGATGCGCGGTTGGCGCGTGCGCCCTTGCGCGGTCCAGCCGAGACGCAGCTTGATCCGGTGGAACGTCGCCTCCACCCCGGCGAGAGTGAGCCGGGGCGACTGCTCGGTGCGGAAGAAGTACTCGGACCGGGGTGCAGCAAGACACGCGTCACGGCGGTCGGCGTAGCGACGCAGTGCTCGGGTCGCCGTCGGATGGAGCGGGACGAGTCGGGACTTGCGGAACTTGGTCTCGCGGATGGTCAGGATGCCGTCGACGAGGTCGGCGTCGTCGGTCGTGAGACGGCGGGCCTCGGACAGCCGCAGGCCGGTCGACGCCAGGAGAGCGAAGAACGCGACATAGGTGGCGGGTCGCAACCCACCTCGGGGCAGCAAGCAGCGTGCCTGCTGCAGGAGCGCAGCCATCTCCGCCTCGGTGTAGATGTGGGGCGTCGAGCGGCGCGTCGACACGGGTCCCAGGAGCCCGACCGGCGGCACTTCGTTGGCCGGGTCGACGAGTGCGCGGTACCGGGCGAACTGCCGCACGTTCGCGAGTCGGCGTGCAGCCCGCGCCGGATTGGTGGAGCGTGAGGATAGTGCCCACCGGACCGCGAGCTCGATTGTCACGGGTCCGCTGTGTCCGATCCGCTCTGCATGGCGGGCGAAGTCCCGCAGGTACCCCTCCTGCGTTTCGAGGCGGAAACCCAGTCCGCGACGCACGTTGAGGTACTCGTCGACCAGATGATGGAAGCTTGGGGGCGTCATCGGAGCACCTCCGGCCAGGGAAGCGCGACCTCACGCAACCGCGGCAGGTCGAGCTTGGCGTAGACCATCGTGGAGTCGAGGCTGCGATGGCCGAGTACGTCAGCGACCTCCTTGAGGCTGGCTCCCTCTCGCACCATGCGGCTGGCTACGGTGTGCCGGAAGACGTTGGCGCCGGCGTGCGGCGCGTCGACTGCCGCCCGGCGAACCGCGCGTGTCGCGACGCGCGAGACGACGGGGCTCGAGAGCGGCTTGCCGCGACGATCTCCCAGGTGCTCGACAAACACCCGGCGTTGGTCGGTCGCGGGACGCTCCCCGGTCAGATAGGCGACCAGCGCCTGCCCCACCACGCGGGGCAGCGGCAGCACGGCGCCTCGACGGTTCTTTCGGGCGCGTATCTGCAGGGTGCCGGCGCGCCAGTCGATGTCGTCCAGACGCAGGTCGGCCACCTCGCCGGGCCGCAGTCCCAGGGTTGCCAGGCACTGCACGATTGCCCGGTCGCGTTGCCCGCACGGGGTGGACGAGTCGAACGACGCGAGCACTTGCTCGACCTGTTGCTCCGTCAGGGAACGAGGCAGTGTCGCCAACCGCCAATGGGCAACGGTCGGGAGAGCCGCTTCGAGTGCGTCGCCGCAGAATCCCTCGACGCGCAGGAACCGGAAGAACGACCGCAACGATGACCGCACGGTCCGCATCGACGCAGGGGAGAATCGGTGACGCAGCGACGAGATGAACGCCACCACGGCGGCCGGCGTCAGGCGGCTGGGGTCGATCGGGTCCTTGCCGAGAGCGGCCCGGACGAGCTTCCGGGCGAACCAGGCGCGGTTGCGCAACGTGTGAGGGCGCAAGCCGCGCGTACGTCGTTGGTGGTGGGTGTACTTTTCGACGAGGCGGTCGATGGTCCACGAGCCGTGAACGGTCATGGGCATGCTCCTTTCCGGCCAATCGGCCGGATAGAGCATCCCAACTATGCGGAGTCTCGTGAATCGGTCAGCTTACGTAAGTCCCGTCCCATCAAGTACTCGAGAGCAAACCCCTCAATCGACTCCGCATAGTCCCGAACTCCGCATAGTCGGCGCTATGCAGAGCTCCGCATAGCGCCGAAAAAAAATCACGCAACGAGGGAACCAAACAGCCCGATCCGGTGTCTAATCAGCCGTCCGGCGTCGAGAAGTATCCTTCTTGGTGCCGGGTCCATTTTCCCGCTCCGATCCTGACCATCCCGCAAAACCCCGCGGCGGCACTCCGCGCCGCTCAACCCGACTTCCCCCGCCTCCGCGACGTGCGAGGCTCGCGCGCCGTGGGCGCATTCACCCAGCGGTCCGCACGCGGCCCGTCCGAACGCGGCCCACGCCACCGACCCGCCGCATTCGGGTTCTGGTATCCCCGCGCGGCGCCAGGCCCGCACGCCGCCGCTGGCGGACCTTCTCGACGAACAGCGGGAAGCCCGGCGCGAGCGATTCGCGCAGCACCCAGGAGCGCGACATCCGAAACTCCTTCACCGCCAGGTCGAGATGCTCGAGCTGACGCACAGACAGCCTGACCTTCACCGTCCGGTCCAGAGACTCGGCATCGGGTTCCCGGATCGGCGGCAACGGCATCAGGACTCCCCCCTGACACGCAGGAACCGCGGCCAGCGCTGCTCCGCACGCGCCCACGATCGTGCACACTCTACAGGTGCTCACGCACAACAACGACGGCGGAGCGCTACTCCGGCGGCAGCGACGGGTCGGCGACCGACTGCATCTGCGGCCGGTCGAACAGGCGCGACATCGCATCGACCACGACGTCCTCGAGGTCGTCGGCCGCCACACCGATCACCTGCGCGTGGCTCCGCAGGGTGACGCCGACGTCCTCCTCGGACAGTCCTGCATCAGCCGCACGCACCGCACGCCCGTAGTCCACGAGAACAGCAACGGCGCGATCCGGGTCGAGGATGCTGCGGGGACGACCTGGCCAGGGCGCTTCTGCGCACCCCGGATACGCCACGAACGCGAAGCGCCGGCGCCGAGAACTTCGACCATGCGGATCTCGCGGAGCTTCTCCAGCGCCTCGACCGCATCAGGCATGCCTTCGGCTATCGCAAGACGGAAGACCTCCGAACGGTTCGACCCGTACCGGGCCGCGAGATCGTCGCAAGCCTTGACGGCCGCCGCCGGCAGGAACGCCACCACGCTTCATCCGCATGAAAACCTCCACCACGCGATGACGAGACCCGCCCGAATCTTCAAAAACAGTGCACCACGGTTGCAACAATTCGCGAAAATCGGCGAGCGACCAGCGCGATCGCCATTTCGACTGGGGTCAGGATCGAGTTCGTTCGTGGGTCCACCAAAGATGCCCCAGTCCGGAAACGCCCGGAGCCCGAACGGGCAATTGGTGAACGCCTGCCGATCGGACCCCCCTGACCCCGGTAACCCGGCCAGCTCGCCGGAACGGACCGTCGCATCAGGCTCAAGCCTACGGGACCAAAGGCCGCACACGTCCGGCACGCACACGCCAAAGGACTGCAAACAGGCAACTTGCAAGCAGATGAAGCCGGACGGGAACGCACCGGGAGGGGTCCCTCGAAGAACGCTCCAGCGAGCCCAGAGCGAAAGCACGAAAACAGTGCACCATTTCACCGTACGTTCACCCGAAGAGGGCACTGTCGTGCAGGCGTACAGAGATCAGAGATCCAGAAGGGTGAGCGACCCCGGTTCCGGCGTCGCTCACCCTTGATTTTGCCCTGCGGGAAGGCTGGATCCGGCAGAGCCGGCAGAGTTGTGCACCAGTGGTGAACAGAGGATGAACGTCCGCATCGCTCCGCGATCGGTAGGTCAGCAGCGGTGAACGATCGGCGAAAAATCGGCCCCGGCCCCCAAGCGAGGGTTGACCGTCGTCAACGGCCGGTACACTGCCTTCAGGATCCACCCGGACAACCGGATTCCAGCAACCAGCTCAGCAGGCGCCGAGGTGCAGACCACCACATGCCACCGACCACCGTCAGCACCAGACACGACATCGGCGAGCACCCGCACCGAGCCGAACCTGCATGGCATCGGCTGTTCCCCTACAACAACCTGCCGCCGGTTCTCAACGAACAGCTGACAACGCCGGCCATCGAAAGACGCTGCGAGCTCGCGGCAGCCGCACTCGACGCGCTACGCGACGCAACCAGCAGGATCGCCGATTCCTACGCGTTGTTTCCAAACGACCGCCCTGATCGAGGCGCACGCCAACTCCGCCATCGAGGGCATCATGACGACCGTGGGCGACATGATCGAGCAGATCGACACGCCGTGCCGGTCGAACGGCGACGACCCTGACACCGTCGACGCGATGCGGCACAATCCGCAATCGAGCGTTCCCGGTCGAACTGCCACCAATGTCCGTTCCCGCGGCGCGGGCACGCCGGAACCACGAGCTTCTGCTCCGTCATTCCGTCAGATTTCTCCGCGGCCCCGGTTCAAGAAACGGCAGTTCCGGAGAAGCGAAGGAACAACGTCGCGAGCCCCACGAGCACGCTGAGCAAGGCGAACCCGACCCCGATCATCCAACGCAGCGTGCCTATCTCCCGTTGGAGAGACTGAATTGCTCCGGCCACGGTGTCGAACCGGGCGTTCGTCTCGCTGGTGAGCGCGTCGATCCGGACGTAGTTCGCCCAACCGGTCAACAGTCGGTTGAGGCGCGTCACTATCTCCTTCGGAGACAGGAGCCCGTTGCGCGACGCGATCAGCTCGCTCACGCGACGGCAGATGCTCTGGACGCTCGCCGGGTGTGGGCGTGTGCCAATGTAGGCGTGGCCCGTGTCCCAACGATAGTTGCGTCGAATCCGGTAGCCGAGGAACGTCATCGGCTTCTCCGGCACCCGACAGCAGCGAGTCTTCTCCGCGTTGATGGTCGGCCCGCGCCGATGCGCCGCTCGATCTGGCGCGCGCGCACGCGGTCCTCGACGCCGGGCACGCCGGCCACGAGGCGGTCAAGCCGCGCCTGCTCGACCAGCTCGCCGTGCGCCTCTCGAACCCCCGGCGCCGGGTTCCTGGCGATCTGCCTCAGCGGCCCGCCCGGGGTGGGCAAGTCGGCGCTGGCGCGGCTGGTGGCCGCCGCCCTCGACCGACCCTGCGCCTGGGCGTCCGCCGCCGTGCTGGCCGACGCGGCGGCAGTGCACGGCGCCCGCTCGGGCCCGCCCGGACGCATCGTCGAGGAGTTGCGCCGCGTCGGCGTCCGCAATTCGGTGTTCGTACTCGACGAGGTGGACCGCCTCGACGACGCCGGCGGGGCCGCCGCGGCGCTGCGCGAGGCGCTCGACCCCGGCGCCGCCTTCCGCGACCGCTATCTCGACGTCGCCTTCGACCTGTCCGAGATCCTCTTCATCGTCACGGCCACCAGCATCGCCGCCGTCCGGCGATGCTGCGCGAACGCATCGCGCCCATCGAGCTGCCGGGGTACACCGAGGACGACAAGCGGGTCATCGCGACCGAGCACTTCCTGCCGTTGCAGCTCGATCGCTACGGGCTGTCGGCCGAGCAGGTGCAGGTGACCGGCGAGGCGGTCGCCGCCCTCGTCCGCGGCTACACGCGCGAGTCCGGGGTCTGGGAACTGGCCGCCGCGCTCGGCGCCGTGTGCGCCAAACTGGTGCGCCGCCGCGCCGAAGGCGACCGTGACCCGGTCGAGGTCACCCCGCAGACCGTCGCCGGCATGCTCGGCGCGCCGGCCGGCCCGCACCTGGAGGTCCTCGGCCGGATCGGGCCGCCGGGCGTCGCCGTCGGCCTGTGCCGGACCGCCGCCGGCGGCGGCGGGGTGATCGTCGTCGAAGCCGGGCGCGCGCCCGGTGGCGGGGTGCTGACCGGGTGCTGACCCTGACCGGCAGGCAGGGCCCGGTCATGCAGGAGTCGGCCCGCGCCGCGCTGTCGTGGCTGCGCGCCAACGCCGCACGCTTCGGCCTCGACCCGGACTTCTACCGCCACGCCGACGTCCATCTGCACGTGCAGGCCGGCGACGTCTCCAAGGAGGGCGCCTCGGCCGGCGTCACGATGGTCGAGGCGCCGGTCTCCGCCTTCACCGACCGCCCGCTTGAAGTTGCCCCAGTTCCGTGGACACCTATCCTCTTGGCGAGGAGGAGGAGGAGTCCACGATGCCGAAAACGAGACCGCCGTACCCGGCGGCATTCCGACAGCAGATGGTCGAGCTGGTTCGATCCGGACGTAAACCGGGAGAGCTGGCTCGGGAGTTCGAGCCGTCGGCCGAGGCGATCCGCAAGTGGGTCGCGCAGGCTGATCGCGACGCTGGCAAGCGCACCGACGGACTGACCACTGACGAACAGGAGGAGATTCGTCGGCTGCGCCGGGAGAACCGGCGGCTGCGTGAAGAACGCGAAATTTTGGCGAAAGCAACCGCCTGGTTCGCGCGGGAGACCGGACCCGGGAGGACTACCGGTTCATGAGCGCGAATCAGGGTCGTTTCCGCGTCGCCACGATGGCCCGCGTGCTCGGTGTCTCCCCGAGCGGGTACTACGCGTGGCGGCAACGTCCACCGTCGGCTCGGGCGCAGGCCGATGCGGAGCTGACGGACCGCGTGCAGGAGATTCATGCCCGCAGCCGGGGTACGTACGGCGCGCCGCGGATCCACGCCGAATTGGCCGAAGACGGCGTGGCGGTCGGCCGCAAGCGGGTCGCGCGGTTGATGCGCACGGCGGGCATCGCCGGGGTGAGCCGGCGCCGCGGCCCCCGCACGACGCGCCGCGATGTGCAAGCCCGGCCGGCGCCGGACCGCGTCGAGCGCCGCTTCGAGGCCGACGAGCCGAACCGCTTGTGGGTGGCCGACATAACCTACATTCCGACCCTGGCGGCGGGCTTCCTGTACTTGGCCATCGTCCTGGATGTTTTCAGCCGGCGCATCATCGGCTGGGCGATGGCGGCGCACCAGCGCACCGAGCTGGTGATCGAAGCGCTGGAGATGGCCATCGCCCAACGCCGGCCCGAAGCGGTCGTGCATCATAGCGACCAGGGTTGCCAGTACACGTCGCTGGCCTTCGGCGCTCGCTGCCGCGAATCAGGCGTGGCGCTGTCGATGGGTTCGGTGGGGGATTGTTTCGATAACGCTATGGCGGAGAGCTTCTTCGCCACCCTCGAGTGCGAGTTGCTCGACCGGACGACATTGTCGACGCACGCCGAGGCGCGGGCGGCCGTGTTTCAGTTCGTCGAAGGCTGGTACAACACGCTGCGCCGCCATTCTGCGTTGGGTTATGTGTCGCCGTTGGAGTTCGAACGTCGCCATGCGGCTGCTGCTGTCGATGTTGAGCGGCCGGTGGAGGCTCTGCCGACTCCCGCGAGTGAGTTCGAGGCCGAGCCGCCGCCGACTCACGTCGCCACCGGCCTCCTTCTCGAAGCACACGGAGGGGGATGATGGCCCACAGACACACGGCTCGCCTTCGGCTTCGCAATGGGAATACTCCGAACCCGGCGGCCGTCCGCAGCGTTCCGCCAGTTGCCCGGGCGTTGCACAGCGGTACGGAGGATTCGCGCGCGGCCGAGCGTCAACGCCCATCCGGACGTGATCTGCGCGCGCGAGAGCACCGCCTCCAGGCTCGCCTGGCGCAACAACTGACACCGCCCGGCCCCACCGTCGGCGCGTGCGCCAGACGAGCCTTCCGCGGCACTCGGGTGGTCGCTCGACGGAACGCCCTTGCCGGTTCGTCGTCGACCACACCGTCCGGCCCAGCCCGGCCGTTCCGTCTCGCGAGGGTACCCCGGTCCGGCATGACCAACACCGACGTCCGGCTCGGATCGTCGATGACTGACACGGAACGATGTCTCATCCGAGGATGTGTCATGATGTGAGCCCGCAAGCGTTAACCCGTCCACGGGATCGGGGCAACCTCAGCTGCGCGGCGGACTGGCGATGAGCGGCGAGCTCACCCTGACCGGCCACCTGCTCCCGGTCGGAGGCATCGCCGCGAAGCTGCTCGCCGCCCACCGCGCCGGAATCGACCGCGTCGTGCTGCCGCGGCGCAACCGCCCGGACGTCGAACACCTCGGCGACGGCCTCCGGCGCGTGGTCGCCGTCGACTACGTCGCGCGCATCAACGAACTGCTCGAGCTGGCGCTGCACCGCACGCCGGTCGCCGACACCCTGGCGGCGGCCATCCCGGCCGGCCGCGCCTCCTCAGCCGCACCCACGACGACGCGATCCCGCTCGGCGGCTTCCTCATGACTGTTTCGGCGACGCCGACAGCAGCCGCGACTCTCCGGCACACGCACCCCGCGCCACCTCACACGGCCCTCCCACGGCTAACGAACACCGCCCGGAGTAGTGGCGGCGTGACGAGCGTCGTCAGCATCACCATGGCGATGAGAGCTGAGAACGCTTGATCGCTCAAGATCGGCGCCCCCGCGATCACGACAGTATGGCCGATGCTCGCGAGGATCAGACCCACTTCGCCGCGCGGGATCATGCCCACGCCGACCGCCCAGCGGTTGACGCCGCGCATGAAGACCCCCAACGAACAGGCTTGCTTGCTCACCACGGCCGTGACGCTCAACACCATGGCGAACAGCACCACATCGGGTGCGGCGAAGGACGACAGGTCCACGCGCAAGCCCATGTAGACGAAGAACACCGGCACGAAAATCGTGCCGACCGGAGCGATGGCGTGGTCAATCCTGTACCGTTGCCGCTGCTCGCCGAAGAACCGTCGGATTTCGTCGCTGACCACCAACCCCGCCGCGAATGCTCCCACGATGTCCGCCAGACCGACCATCTCGGCGAGCGCCGCCATCAGGAAGCAGTAGGCCACACCGAGCACCACGGGCACCGTCGGCGAGCGCGCGAGCCGGACGAGTCGCATCAGAGGGTTGATCACAAGTCGTCCGAACACCAGAGACCCGGCGAGGAAGCCGAATGCCTTCAACACGATCAGGGTGACCGAACCGAGAGGGAGTGCGAGCCTGTCGCCGGCCTCGACCGCGCCCACGATGCCGAGCACGACCGCCAGAACGATCAACCCGAGGATGTCGTCCACTACCGCCGCGGCGAGAATGATCTTCGACTCCGGTGCATCCATCCTGTCGAGGTCTCGCAGCACCCGCGCCGTGATCCCGACGCTGGTCGCCGCCAGCACCGTGCCAACGAACAGATGCGCGTACCAAGCGGACGCGGCCGGGAAGAACACCGACGAGACCGCGTAGCCGAGCACGATCGGGGCGATGACCCCCAACAGCGCAACGACTGCGGCAGAAGCGCCGACTGCAAGCAAATCCTTCAGATCGCACTCGAGTCCGACCTGGAACAACAGCAGAATCACCCCGATTTCGGCCGCGATGGGCAGGAATGGCGCGGTGTGCAGAGCGTCGAAGACGTGCAAGCCCGTGAGGCCCAGATTGCCGAGGATCACACCGACCAGCAGTTCCCCCAGCACTGCGGGCTGGCCCAGCCGTTCGACCAGTTCGCCTCCTACCTTCGCGGCCACGAGTATGGCGGCTATCGCCAGTAAGAAGGGCGCAATCTCGCCGTCGTGCGACCCATCCTGAGCCGCGGCAAGCCGCCACGTGCCGAAGAGGACGGCGGGAACCAGCAGAGCACCGGACCTCAAGACGCCGCGGTATCGGTACCGATGCAGTGCACCTGGTCGCAGACTCGTCATTGCTGGTCCCGTCGTTGCGGCGCCCCACCTGGAGCGTTCCTATCCATCCCCACCGACACGCATCATGGCGCCCCGCTTACGACCCGCTGCCGTTGAGAGCCGACAACTCGCCGAGAACGTCCTCGTCGACGATGTCCGCGGGCCAACCGTACGCGGCGGCTACGACCGCGTCAAGGGCGACGTGCGCGTCGGCGAGCCACGGCGGTCGGGTGTTGTGCAGATTCGTCAGCGTGCGCTTCTTGAGCGCCTTGGCCGCACACGCCAGTCTGGAACCGCCCCGGCTCCGCCGCTCGCGCGGCGGTATGGCACCCAAGCGGCATCCTCGGACAAAGCTCGCATCCGCGTGTGCTCCCCGGCATCAAGGCGCGCGCTGCGCTCGTCTCACTACACCGGCTGAAGGCCCTGACGGGTCTAACAGCCCGTGGCGAAAGTCGGGGATCCGGCCTGGTCCGACGCGATCTGATTTCGTACACTGAAGGCCCATGGCGATGGGCAAGAGACCGACGGCACGGCAGGGTTCGCCGCTATGGGTGACGACGGCGGATTTGCCGACGAACGCCGGCCACCCCTTCTTCGAGCATCTGAACCGGGTCCTGGAAGCGGCCGGCTTCGACGCGTACGTCGAGGAGTTGTGCGCCGTGTTCTACGCGGCGCGGATGGGGCGGCCGAGCCTGCGTCCTGGGCGGTATTTCCGGATGCTGTTGATCGGCTACTTCGAGGGCCTGTCCTCGGAGCGGGGAATTGCGTGGCGGGTGGCCGACTCCCTGAGCCTGCGGTCGTTCCTGGACCTGGATGTGACCGAGGCTTCTCCAGACCACTCGACGCTGTCACGGACGCGTCGTCTGATCGACGTGGAGACGCACGAGGCGGTCTTCACGTGGGTTCTGGAGCGGCTGTCGGCGGCGGGTCTGGTGCAAGGGAAGACGGTCGGCGTTGATGCGACGACGCTGGAAGCGAACGCAGCGATGCGGAGCATCGAGCGTCGGGACACGGGAGAATCCCACGAGGCGTTCATTCGGCGGTTGGCGGAAGCGTCTGGGGTGGAGACGCCGACGCGAGCGGATCTGGCTCGGTTCGACCGGTCCCGGAAGAACAAGAAGACGTCGAACAAGGACTGGAAATCGCCGCAGGATCCGGACGCGAAGATCGCGAAGATGAAGGACGGCCGGACGCACTTGGCTCACAAGGTCGAGCACGGGGTCGACATGGCCACGGGGGCCGTTGTGTCGGTGACGGTGCAGGATGCATCCGACGGCGATACGGCCACGCTGCCGGCGACGCTGATCACGGCGACCGAGCAGGTGGAGTTGGTGCAGCCGGACGGTCGAGGGGTCGAAGAGGTGGTGGCCGACAAGGGGTACCACAGCGACGAGACGCTGGTGGCTCTCGGCGAGGTAGGGGTTCGGAGCTACGTATCGGAGCCGGAGCGCGGCCAGCGCTGCTGGCAGGACAAGAAGACGGGAGAGACGCCACCGGAGAAGCGTGCCGCGCAGAAGGCCTTGTACGCGAACCGCCGGCGCGTGCGCGGGCGGCGGGGTCGTCGCCTGCAACGCTGCCGTGGCGAGGTGGTGGAGCGTACTTTCGCGCACATGTATGAGACGGGGGGTATGCGCCGGGTGTGGGTGCGCGGTCATGAGAATGTCCGCAAGCGGGTGCTGATCCAGGCGGCTGCCTGCAACATCGGGCTGCTGCTGCGCCACCAGACCGGCATCGGTACGCCCCGCAGCCTGCAGGGGCGGGCTGTTTCGGCGATTTGCCGCCTGATCGGCCGTCTGCTCGACCTCTGGGGGCGTCTGACGCGCGCCTGGGGGTTCAAACGGGCACCGACGGCGCTCGTCCGCTCAATTGCTCATCGCCAAGCTGCCTGAATAGCAGGGCTCGGCGAACAGACTTCTTCCACGGGCTGCTAAACGATTGAAAAATAGGTTGCGTTTCAGCTCCAGATTTCATCACGAGGGCCAGTGTCTTCCGCGTTACCGGCACGAGCGGAGAATCGCGTCATCTGCCTCCCGGGAATCGTTCAGTCCAGCCGAACCCGGCCGTTCTCGATCCTCATTGCCGACCGAATGCCCGACCTCCACTTCATGGACTTCGGCCAGTGCTTCCCCCGGTGGACCTATCCCAAGTACCCACGGGGGTGTCTTTGACGAGGACGAGGCTGGCCTGTTCGCGACGGAACTGGAGCGTGTCGACAACATCACCGACACCGCCCTGCTCGCCTTCCGCGAGCACTACGCCGACGACGAGGTCACGAAGGACGCGATCTTCGACTACGTCTACGGCGTGCTCCACGCGCCGGCATACCCCGCAAGACTGCTCGCCTGTAGACTGTTCTGGACGGTCGTCAGGCACGAGTTGGCGGCAGGCGAGGTGGAAAGAATAATGCCGAGGAGGAAGTGGACGGCGCGCGAGATGCCCGACCAGTCGGGTCGGGTCGCGGTTGTGACGGGCTCCAACACCGGCATCGGACTGGAGACCGCAGCGGCACTTGCCCGACGCGGCGCACACGTCGTGCTGGCCTGCCGCGATCGGGCGAAGGGCCGATCCGCCGCAGCCCGTATCGCCGCCGGGGGCGCGTCGGGAACGCTTGACGTGATGGTCCTCGACCTCGCCGACCTCGCGTCGGTCCGTGCGTTCTCCGCCGCGTTCCGCGACGGGTTCGACCGCCTGGACCTGCTCATCAACAACGCCGGCGTCATGTGGCCTCCCGCGTCGAAGACCGTCGACGGGTTCGAGTTGCAGTTCGGCACGAACCACCTGGGGCACTTCGCCCTGACGGCCCGGCTTCTGGATCCGCTGCGAACGACGAGCGGGTCGCGTGTGGTCACCGTCTCCAGCGTGTCTCACCGGTTCGGCACGATCGACTTCGACGACCTGCACTGGGAGTCGCGGACGTACAATCCCAACCGGGCGTACGGGCAGAGCAAGCTGGCCAACCTGCTGTTCGCCTACGAGTTGCAGCGGCGACTCGACCGCGCCGGCATTGAGACGGGGATGTCGGTCGCGGCGCATCCCGGCTATACGGGCACGGACCTGCAACGCTACAGTGGCTTCCTGCGGCTGCTGAACCCGTTGTTCGCCATGCCGACGGGGCGCGGGGCGCTGCCGACCTTGTATGCAGCGACGTCCCGCGGCGCGGAGCCGGGCGGCTACTACGGCCCGGACGGCTTCGGCGAGCTTCGCGGGTATCCGACGCGGGTCGGGTCATCGTCCGAGTCGACGGACGAAGCGGTCTCCGCGAAGCTCTGGCAGGTATCCGAAGGGCTCGTCGGCTTGGAGTTCGCCCCGTAGGCTGTCCGGCTCGACCTCCGACGCGCTGAGGGTGGCCTGGATGTCTCCAGCGACCGACATAGGGGGCATGCGATGGTGTCGGCTGACGGCGATCGTGCTGGCGATGCTCCTGTTTGTTCCCGCCTTGGCGGCAGACACGAACCTGCCGTACGACGAGGTGGTTTCGGCGGCGGCGCGGCGCCACGGCGTCGACGAGATGCTCGTGCACGCGATCATCACGGTCGAGTCGGGCTACAGCGAACGAGCGGTGTCACCTGCGGGCGCTGAGGGTCTCATGCAGTTGATGCCGAGGACGCAACAGGCGCTCGGCGTATTGGACGCGTTCGACCCGCGCGAGAACATCGAGGCGGGAGTTGCCTATCTGCGCCGGCTGGTGGACGAGTTCGGCATGGTGTTGGGGGTCGCGGCGTACAACGCGGGTCCGGGCACCGTTCGCTCCCACCGCGGCATCCCGCCGTTCGCCGAACGCGGTCGTACGTGCGGGCTGTGTTCCGCAAGCTGTCGCAGTTGCGGGCTGGTCGCGACACCATCGGGCCTTGAGGGTCCGATGGGCGCTCGTTGCCCGTTGTGGGCAGACTACTGGCGCTACCGTCACCAAGAAAGGACACGTCGCAGGAAGGTCGGCGGCGGAGGTGGCACCTGCGGACGGATCGTCTCAATGCACCGTACGTTCTCTGCGGCCAACGTCACCAGCGAGTCGCCGTCGACGGCCCTGAAGACCCACTCGCCATTCTCGGCGACGACCGAGGCAGCCTCGATGACGAGCGGTATCGAGGTGGCCTTGCGCGTCACGGCGAACAGGCCCATCGACCCACTTTACTCTTCGGATGACGGCCGCGCGGTTTCACCTTCCCTGGGAGAATAGCGCGAAGAGAGCGACCGCGCCAGTGGCGCGGGTCGGCGGCACGAAGCCCAGACCCGAATCGAGTCGGGCTCGGCGGACGACCCGCTGCTGCGGTGATACGATATCGTAGCGCAGGAGAACCACGGGAAATGGGATTGAAGCAGGGCGAGTTGGACTTGGTCATCAAGGCGCGGCTGGCGTTCTTCGCGGCAGAGCGGGCCCTCGTCAAGGCGAGCGCAGATTACGAGAAGGCGCGGACGGAGTACGAACGAGCGTGCACGCAGCTTGGGTTGGCTCCACACTACGCACCAGAAGCCTCTGGCAACGTGTAGGCGGCGGCCCCAGGCGACCGCAAACGACGAACGTCGATGACGGGACAACAGGATGCGTGGCCCGCTTCGTCGTCGGGGAGTGGTGCATGGTGTCGTCCGGGACGGCGATGGGCGCGAGCGGCGACGGCGTAACGTCATCGGCCAGCATGCACGGCTATGAGTCCATCTGGAGCGGCCGGGACGAACTGGTCAACCGGCCGTCGCCACCACCGGTACAGGCGGCGTCGAAGCTCTGTGGCGGCTGCTGGCGTTGGCGGCCACTTCGTGACTTCGACGAACGGCGCATCTGCCGGCACTGTGTCCGGCTGCGGAACAGTGCGCGTGTTCGGGAATCGCGCGAAGCCGCAAAGGCGCGCGGGCTGTGTCAGGCGTGTCAGAAACGCTCGGCCGCGGCCGGACTGACCATCTGCGAGAGATGTCAGCTCCGCCATCGGGAGCACAACGTCGAACGCCGGCGGCGACTCGCCGCTGAAGGCCGGTGCGTGAACCGCACGGCGAGCCTCCCATCGGGGTGGAACGGCACAAGGTGCTGGGCGTGTGTGGACTCCTCGCGACGTAGGATGGCCGAGTTGCGACGCGTGCGGCTTGCCGCCGGGTTGTGTCGCACCTGCGGCAAGCGGCCCCGCGCTGTGCTCGTCAGCGGTGCCCTGTCCACGCAATGCCGGCGCTGTGTGGACCGCGCGGCCGAACGGAAGCGAACGCGCGCCGCAAGGCAGGCACGGCTTTGAGAAGCCGCCGCGTGAACCCGACACCCGACCCGGATATCGGCAGTCGGGCGTTGCTCAGGCGATGGCCTGTGCGGTGCGGATCAAGGGGAGGTAGCAAATGGCCGTCAACACGATGGAGGAGTTGCGGGCGGTCTATCGGCCTCCGGCTGCGCGGGCCGGCCTGAAGGTCCTGGACCATCTGGACGTGCACTGCCGCAACTTCATCGCCTTGTCGCCCTTCTACGTCATCAGTTCGGCCCGCGCTGACGGGCGGGCCGATGCGTCTCCACGGGGCGACCCGCCGGGGTCGCTGGCTCACCTTCTGGACGACAAGACGCTGCTTCTGCCTGACCGGCCGGGAAACCGTCAAGTCGACACACTGATGAACCTGGTGGAACGTCCCTACGTGGGCTTGGTGTTCTTCGTACCGGGACTGACCGAGACGCTTCGGGTGAACGGGCGGGCGGAGATCTCCACCGACGCGGAGCTGCTGGAGCCGCTGGCCATCAAGGGGAAGCTGCCCATCTCGGTACTCAAGGTGACGGTCGAAGAGGCGTTCCTCCACTGTGCCAAGGCGCTGATTCGAGCCCGGCTCTGGGAGCCAGCGGCTCAGGTCGAACGCGCCCGTTACCCGACCTACGGGCAGGTGCTGGCGGACCAGATCGTCGGCACGGACGCGGTCGAGATCGATGCCGGCGAGGCGGAGAGCGCCCGAACCGAGCTGTACTGACCCGGCATGGCGGTACTCGTCTCCCCATGCCGGCCCGATCAGCCACCGAGCGCATACCGGACCGTGAACAGCAGCGTCCAGTAGCGCGCGCCGGTGAAGGCCGTGTGGTTGGAGAAGTTCGGGTCGACCGCGTGCAGCGGGTGCTGCTGGTACGTGCCGGTGTACTCGATGTCGCCCAGGACCGTATAGGTCAGCTTCGCGCCCAACGCTATCCGGTCTGACACGCCGAAGTCCGCGCCGCCGTGCAGGTGGCCGCCCAGCACGGTGTCCGCCATGTCGGCGTCCTGCCGCGACGTGTAGTGCGACAGCGGCGGCTCGTAGGCTCCGTCGTTGCCCGGGTCTCTGTAATGCTGCTCGTAGTGCAAGCCGCGGATCTCGGCGAATGCCGGGCCAAGCCCGACGCCGATGTAGGGCGCGAACCAGCCGGCACCTCTTCGGAGGTCGTAGTACGCGCTGACCGCCAGCCTGCGGACGGTGAGGTTGTCGATCCAGTACTCGGAATCCGACATGACCGTGCCGCCGCGGCGACGGTCGAGGGGACGCCCCGCGTAGTCGCTGACGCTGCGGAACACCTGTTCGATGCCGTTCATCCGCTTCCCGAACGCCAGCTCCAAGCGCAAGCGGTCGAATTGGTATCCGGTGGGCTCCGAAGGCGGGGTCTCGAAGCTCGTCAAGCTGTTGGGCATCGCCGCCGTGCCGCATGGCTTCCGTTCGTCGTTCCGGGACTGGGCCGCGGAACAGACCAATCACCCGCGGGAGGTCATCGAGGCGGCGCTGGCGCACGTGGTTCAGAACCGCGTCGAGGCGGCCTACGCCCGCTCGGACCTGTTCGAGCGTCGGCGGGCGCTCATGAACGACTGGGCCGAGTACCTCGTCGAAGAGCGCGGACAGGTGGTGACGCTGCGTCGCTGAGCCCTTCCCGCTGTGCGTTGAACGCTGCCCCGGCTGCGTCATTCGGTTGGCGCAGGCGCGGCTCGCCAGATCTCGTAGTCGACTGCCGTCGAGGCAATCGCCGTCGAGCACGCGGCCCCCAGCGCCGACGATTCGCGGCAGCTCCCTCATTGTTTTCGAGGTCGTAGCGGAACCTGTAATGGTGTGCCCCTTCGGACTCTCATAGAGAGAGAAGGAGGGGCATCATGCGCGCATCCGCTTCCCAACGGTGCCCGGGCGGTCGTTGCTGCCATCCCACCCGCAGGATGTTCCTGCTCGCCGGAATCGACCTTCGACGCTGCCTCTGCGGACGCTGCATTGTGATGCCAAGCAAGCGGGTGGTCGCCGTACCCGCAAGAAGCGCGCTGGCGTTCTGCTTGGGTCTGATCTGCGTGCCGGGGCCGGCCACCGCGCAGTCGGCCGGCGAGCTTGTCGCCGGGAACCAAGTGGACGCTTCCACCATCGTCGAGCGCGCCCTCGACATGGCAACGAGGCAGCGGGACGCGGCGCTCGGCAGCGACTTCGAATACGTCACCGCCGGAACGGTCGAGTCGCTGGACGCAGACGGGAACGTCACCCGTATCGAGACGAGCCGGCGTCGGCATTATCCACTCGCGGGTCACTTCTACTCGGAACTCATCGGCCGTGATGGAGGTTCTCTCGATCTCGACGACGTGCGGGACGAGCAAGACCGGAAGGCCGAGTTCATCCGCGAAGCGCGACGGCACGCCGCGCGCCGCGAGCGATACGATCCCGACGAGATGCACGTCGACGTCGACCGCGAGTTGGTGGATCGCTATCACATGACGCTGGCCGGGACGGACATCGTTCGAGGCGACTCGTGCTGGGTGATCCGCTTCGTGCCGCGTGCAGGCCGGTTGCCGGACAAGCGCCGCATCGACAAGGCTCTCAACCGTTCGAACGGCCACCTCTGGATCACGCAGGACGACTACCGGGTGGCCCGCGTCACCTTCGAGATGCAGCGTCCCTTCCGCTGGCTGTGGGGTATCGCCGGCACGCTCCGTCATGCCACGGGCCAGTTTGATCTGCAGTGGATCCGACCGGATCTCTGGACGCTTGCGCATTCCCGGATCGAGTTCGACGTGAAGGTGCTGTTCGGCATCAAGTCGATCCGCCGTCGCGTTCGGAGCGAGTTGGTCGAGCACCAGGCGCTGGAGGCCGAAGCTCCCTGACGGTGCAAGCGCCCGCTGCTCGAACTTCCGGCGCCGGGCAAGCGTCTACCTCCCGGCGAGTCCATCGCGGCGGCAACTGCCGAAGCGTCCCGTGAGGGTCCACCACATGCCGGCGCTGCCGTACCGCGAGGTCTCCGCCGCGATTGTCGCCCTGCACGACTCGCGGGGGTGGGTCGGGGCGAAGCTGGCCTTCGAGTTCCAGGTGCTCACGGCGGCGCGGCGGCAAAGGTTCGGCTCGCGACGTGGGACGAATTCGACCTCGGCGCGATGATGTGGACGATTCCGGACCCGCGAATGAAGGCGCAACGCGAGCACCGCGCGCCGTTTTGTCTCGACTGCGGCCGTGGCCGCCGCCGTCGAGTACGCGGTCCGCCAACGCTGAAGGTCCGCGCCGGCTCCCTCATTGTTTTTCGAGGTCGCAACAGAAACTGTAATCGCGTACCCCCTCGGACTCTCATACAGTGAGAGAAGGAGGGGCATCATGCACGCATACGCTTCCCAACGGCACCCTGGGCGGTCGTGCGGCCATCTCATCCGCAGGTTGTTCCGGCTCGCCGGAATCGACCTGCGGCTCTGCTTCTGCGGGCGCTGCATCGCGGCCCGTAGCGGCCTCTTCCGTCGCACGCGGTCCTGGGTCGGTCGCGAAGTTTACGCCGACGTACACCTGCTCGGCATCCGCATCAGCCCCGCTTCGCCTTCGAGATGCCGAAGACCGCGCCGCTCCCGTCGGCGGAAGCACTCGATACGGCGGGCGCTCGGCGGCGGTGTCAGACCGGGGATTTCCGTTCGCTGCCACTGGCCCAAGTGCTCCGGCGCGCACCCGTGACGTCGTGATGACCGTGACCGGCACGACGACGGCCGGCGACCGGCGGTCAGGTCGGGCAGCGCTGGAGGTTCACGATGCCGACGGAGGAGTTGGGACCCCGAGCCGCCACGGCAACGGCCCTGTCCGCCGCCACGGACGGAGGATCTATGGCGACGCGCCGGAGGGCGGCTGGGCCTTCGGAGCCTGGAGCGACTGCACGAGCCGGCGGCGCAGGCGGTTGTGAGCCCGGTGCAGGCGCACGGCCACGTTGGACCGGGAAATGTGCAGCTCACGGGCGACCTCGGCAACGGGGCGTTCGTCGACATCCCGCAGCAGCACGACCTCACGGTACGTCGGAGGCAGTTGGTCGATCGCCTCCAGCAGCATCCGCATCAACTGGCGCTGTTGCAGGGCCTCGTCTGGACTCTGGAGGTCCGCAGCGCGTTCGACCGGTGCGAGCAACGCCGCGCGGTTCTTCCCCGCCGCCCGGTGGCCTGCTTCGTGACGCACGATGGTACCGACCCAACCGCACGCCGGAGGCGCCCCTCGATACTGGTAGAGCTTCTCCAGCACGATGATCCAGCTGTCCTGCAGAGCATCCTGTGCGGTCGCATCGTCACCGGCGATCCGTCGGGCCATGGGCAGGAACCGCGCCGTGCAGCACCGAAGCCACGCCTCGGGATCGCGGTCGAGCAGCGGACACCGAGCCGCTTCCTCGATGCCGGGAAGCCTCGCGACCTTGGCCATCTGTAGAGATTCTGCGAGCGGCGGATGCGGTTCGTCAACAGGTCACGCGCAATCCGAGGAGAATCTCCCGCCACCGGTGCCGCGGCGACCCGTCGAGCGGCGTGCGCGATGGGGATCGCCGGCGTCGAGCGCGCAGTCCGCAACGCCGACGACATCTCTCCCCACCTGACGGGTTGGCCAGCGGGGTTCCGCCGCGTCGGCGACAGCGACAACTGCAACGACATGCCGCCTCCGACTCTCTCAGATATAGAGCAGGGAGGCCATCATGGACGCTCACCGCTTCGACGAGAGCATCGGCGGGGGACGGTACACCGTTGAAGTCACGCCCGCGCAGGGGAATCGCTGGAGAGCGAGTCTCCTCCGCAGCGCGGACGTCCCGAGCGCCGTGATGCCATTCTACGGTGACACCCCTCGGAAAGCACTCGAAGCCCTGGTCGGCTGGCTGTCGCAAGCGCACGGCGCCAGTGCCGATTCGGAAAAGGCGGCCACGGGTTGAGCGGTGTCGCGATGGGGCCTTGAGCGGGCGACAATTCCCGAAGCCACGTCCGGCCGGCTCGATCCGCAAGTCGTGCGCGCATCCGGTTGAGGAGCGACGCGCGCGCGCTGTGGTTCCCGTGGCAGCAGCATGATGGTATGTTTCATGCGTCCAGCGCGGGGGAGGTGGTGATGGCTGTCGACAGCTTGGCGAAACTTCGCGAGGTCTATCGTCCTCCCGCTGCGCGGGCCGGCCTGAAGGTTCTGGACCATCTGGACGTTCACTGCCGGAAGTTCATCGCCCTGTCGCCGTTCTACGTCCTCAGTTCCGCCCGCGCCGACGGGCGGGCGGATGCTTCTCCGCGGGGCGACCCGCCCGGCTCGCTGGCGCACGTTGCCGACGGCAAGACACTGTTGCTGCCGGACCGGCCGGGGAACCGTCAGGTCGACACGTTGATGAACGTGGTGGAACGTCCCCATGTGGGTCTGGTGTTCTTCGTGCCTGGCCTGACCGAGACGTTGCGCGTGAACGGGCGGGCGGAGATCTCGACTGACCCAGAACATCTGGAGTTCTCGCCGTCAACGGCAAGCCGCCGATTTCAGTCCTCAAGGTGACGGTGGAGGAGGCGTTCCTGCACTGCGCCAAGGCGCTGATTCGTGCCCGGCTCTGGGAGGCGGACGCACAGGTCGACCGCTCCTGCTACCCGACCTACGGACAGGTGCTGGCGGACCAGATCGCCGGCGCTGACGCTAACGAGATCGACGCGGGCGAGGAGGAGAGCGCCCGCACTGAGCTGTACTGACCCGATTCCGGCCCGGCCCCTGCCCGTGTCAGCGACCGCCGTGTGACGGGCGACTGGTGGGCGTATCCGGCGGGCGCCGTGCGGTGATGCCCTCCGCCGCGGCGCTAGCGGCTGGGGCCGTGGTCGCGCTCCGGCCCGCGCTGCCGGCCGTGGTGCGCATCATCTCCACGGCTCGCGCAACGTCTCGGCGAGCGTCCTGTAGTCCGCGATCAAGCGCGTCAGCTGCCCGGCGAAGTGCTCGACCTGCCGATGCAAGGCCGCGATCTGCTCGGCGTGCTGCGTCCGCTCCCGCTCGTACTGCGCGGACAACTCCCGACAGGCCCTCGTCAACTGCCGTTCCAACGCGGTCATACATCTTCCTCACTCGCTCGACAGCTTCAAGGCAGGCCGCCCGCCCACGGTCCACGGCGGACGCTCCAGCGAGCCAGCCGGCAACACGACGAACCGTTCGCCGTCGATTTCGCGCAGCTCGACGCGCCAAGTCGTCTCCTCCAGCTTCGCCAGGGTCTGGCGGGCCTCCTCGATGTCCACGCGGAGCACCGTCAGCGTCTCGATCTGCTGCTCGATGGTCGTCCACAGCCAGCGCGTCCCGGCCCAGCTCCCGCCGCAGATGCCGGCTGAGAGCATCAGGCCGAACATCAGGGGCCACAGCCACGCGCGCAGGAACATCCGTTGCGCCCGCTCGATCCACGCCGCCGTATCGGCTTCGATGGTATTCAGCGCGTTCTGTGCGACGCCTCTCAAGCTCTCGCCAAGCACCTTCAGCTCGCGCGCGGCCGTCGTCTGGATCTCCACCCGCTCGTTCTCCAGCCGGCGCTGGAACCGGGCGGTCAAGTCGCTCCGGGTTGAAGTCATGCTCGTACAACGCTCCCTTCAGCCGCCACCGCTTCCCGCTCTGCGGGTCGCGGGCGGTCACGTAGTCCTTGCCCTGCCGGGGCACGTCGAGATCCGCTTCCTTCAGCGCGGCGACGACGTCGTCGCGGCTGCGTACGACGCCGTGCTCGACGCGCTGCATCAGGTAGTCCCGGATGACTTCGCGCGGGTCGGCCTCGACCTCCAGGCCGGCCCGCAGGTTCGCCGCGTCGATGTAGGCGCGGTGGCCGGGCTGGTCCGCTCTGGCCCGCGCCGGGTCGTCGGGCCGGCTCCAGCCGTGCTCGTGGTTGAAGGCGTCGCGCAGCGGGCCGAACGTCTGCTGCCAGCCGGGCGGCGCGATGTTCAGGCTCTTGTCCGTCTCCAGGTCGCACCGAGCCGCGAAGATGTGCACGTGCACGCCGCCGCCCCGCTCGCGGTGCTCGACCGCGGACCAGGCGTAGCGGTCCGGCTCAAGACCGGCCCAGGCGGTCCGTTCGAACTCGTCCAGCACCGCCTCGATCTGCGCGTCGGTCGGCCGGTCCTCGGGCGCCCACGCGATCACGCCGGAGGTGTACTTGTGCTCGAACTCGAGCGCGTCGGCGACGGCGGCGACCGTGTCGGGGTCGCCGCGGCGGACCTCGACGCCGTCGCGGAGCTGGCCGGCGGCGTCCCGCTCGCCGAGCAGGTAGTCGGCGGCGGCCTTCGCCGAGCCGGTGCCGCGGGCGATGAACTTAACGTGCATCGGGCCGCTCGTCTCGGAAGCGGGCCAGCCGCGCGATCTTCCGCTCGATGGCGACCAGGTGGGCGATGACCTCGAAGGCATCGGCCCTCTCGGCGTGCGTGTTGGCCCAGCGCGCGATCTGGTTCAGGTTGTTGCCGATGCGGGCGACCTGCCGGGTGCGCTCGCGCTCGACCTCGGCCGCCGACGCGGTCCAGGTGCGGGTCCGCGCCATGGCCTGCCGCAGCAGGTCGGACAGCGGCACGCCGGCCGCCGACGCCTTGGCCTTCCAGGCGGCGAACTCGGCCGCCGACGCGCGGACGGAGGCTCTCACGATGCGGCGGTCAGCCATCGGCGCATCTCCGTGAAGGAGCGGGGGCAACGCCCGCCGCTCGGCCGCGAGCCCGGCTGGGCCGCGGGAAGCCGGGGGATCGAAGGGGGCGCGCAGCGCCCCCTCGCCAGCCCAATGTCGGACATTGGGTAAGCTGGCTCCTGACCCTTGGGTGTCAGGAGCCAGCTTTTCCCGTGCGCCGTTTCCGTCGTTCGTGAGCTGGTCATTTCGGTTCCAGCGAGCGGGTCTGGCTCGTCAAGTCGGCCGGGTTTCTGACTTGAGGTTGCCCCGACTATGCGGAGCTACTCCCTGAACGCAAAAGGTAACCTGGACGGTCGGGGACGTCGTCGGCGTGGCCGTTCGGTCCGGAACCCGTTGGCGGCGGTCCCGAGGGAACGGGGATGCAGTGGCGAATCACGATCGTGTCGTCGTTGACGAGAACATCCTTGACGAGAAGCCGCACGATCCGTTGTCGTTCCACGATGTCGAGTGTCTCAGCCGACGCCCGCAGGCGCGTCATGAACGCCGACAGGGTTTCGGCGAGATGCAGATGCGCGGCGCGGTCGCGAGTCTGCTCCACCAACGCGTTCAACTCGTGTCGCAGCGTCTGCTGGCGTTGACGCAGCAACGGCATCCGCTCGCGTAGCTGGTCGAGCGACACCAAGTCCTCCTGGTAGGCGGTGAGCAACCGCTCGACGGTCTTGCCGACGCGTGCGAGATCCCGCTCCACTGCCTGCGTACGAGTCCTTGTGGGATCGGCGGCCTGGGCGGCGGCCAGCCGGCGATCCAGTTCCTGCTGGATCAACGCTGGCTCCTCGAGCAACCGCAGAACTTCGGTCCACACGACCTCGTCCAGCAGGTCCTGCCGAACCGGACGCGTGTCGCACCGCGGACCCGCCAAGTGTCGCCACCGGTCGGACCCGATACAGCGATAGTACTGAATATTGCGCGCGGTCGACCGCGTCGAGATGCGCGAGAACGCGTAGCCGCACTTACGGCAACTCACCAGTCCCTGCACGAGGCTCGGCTCAATCGTGCGGGGGCGGGCGTGCACCTTGTTCTCGTGCAGCAGCTCCTGCGCCCGCGCGAAGGTCGACTCGTCGATGAGCGCCGGTACCGGGATCGCAATCCACTCCTCGCGCGGCCGTTCGCGGGGCGCAGTGTCGCGACGCGGAACGGCGCCGCCCATCCGTAGAGTCCGCGTTACACGCTTCTGACGGGCCACTCCTCGGACTATCCGCGTCTTGCCGAAGCAGGCCGTGCCGCAATAGGCCGGGTTGCGCAACATCTGCCGCACCGTAGAGCGCCCCCAGTGGGCCCCGGCCTTCCGCGTGGCCACGCCTTGCTCGTTGAGCCACCGGCAGATCGCCTCGATGCTCCAGCCCGTGACGGTGTAGTGCTCGTAGACGTCGCGCACGACGCGCGCTTCGGCCTCAACGACGACGTACGAGGCCGGTGCATCGTCACGCTTCCGGAGATAACGATAGCCATACGGGGCACCGCCCATGACGCTGATCTCGCCCGCTCGTGCGCGGTGCCGCTTCCCTCGACGCGACCGTTCGAGGACTTGGGCGCGTTCGTACTCGGCGATCATGCCCTGAAACTGCACCAGCAGCTGATCCTCGGCGGTGGCGCTCGACGGGGCCTTGAGGAAGCGGGTCTCGACCCCGTGACGTCCGAACTCTTCGATCAACAGCACCTGGTAGGCGTACTTGCGGCTCAGCCGATCCGGACTGTGCACGAGCACCACCTCGATGTCGCCGGCGGCCGCCAGGTCACGGACCCGTTCCAATCCCGGCCGTTCGAGAGTCGCTCCGCTATACCCGTCGTCTTCGAAGAGCCACTCCCGGGGCACCTCGAGATCGAGCGTCGTCGCCCACTCGACCAGTGCCGCCGTCTGACTCGCGATCGTGTGGGCTTCGCGTTGCCGCTCCGAGGACACGCGCGTGTAAATCGCCGCCATCTGCATGTGGACGCTCCATTCCGCGGGTGGCAACCGGACGCGTGCGGGCCGGCACCAGCAACGTGTAGGCGTGGGCGAGCTTGCCGACGAGAAGTCGATCGAACGTGTAGTCGAGATGCACCTGCCGGAGAGTGTCCCGGGGTTGTCGTTCACCCACGTCGTTGATGGACGGTGTCCAGCAGCGCCGTCACTGCCCGGGTGACGACCTGGCCGAGCGAGAGTCCGCTGCGTCGGGCGTATGCGCGGATAGCGCGTACGGTGCTGACCGGCAACTTGAAGGTGACCGCGACGGTCGGCTCGACCGCCGGTACAGGGTCGCTCAGGGCGGCCGCTTCCTGGAGATAGCGGTAGGCCTGCCGGCGCGACAACGCGAACTCGCGGCCGAGATGCCGGGCCGCCTCGGCGCGTTCCATCCGCTGCCCGAGCAGACGGTACGCGGCGTTGAGCAACCGCGCCTTCTCGGCCTTGGTGGCCCGCGCCATGCGGCATAAACATATTACCTCTTGAGACGCAAATCAAGCACCGGCCGGTTTCGCCAGCCGGTGATCACACGGTCGAACTGAAAGTTGCCTTTTGCGTTCGTGGAGTAGCTCCGCATAGCCGGGTCAACTCCATGTCGACGTTGCCCAAGATGCTCCAGCACCACGAGATCGCCGCTGTGCCACACGGCTTCCGCTCCTCGTTCCGGGACTGGGCGGCGGAGCGTACCGACCATCCGCGGGAAGTCATCGAGGCGGCGCTGGCGCACGTGGTGCCGAACAAGGTGGAGGCGGCGTATGCGCGGTCGGACCTGTTCGAGCGGCGGCGGCTGTTGATGGACGACTGGGGGGCCTACCTTGGCGCGGAGAAGGGACAGGCCGCTCTGTTGTGAACTGGACAATCCACCGATAGACGGCTGAATCTGCCTGGCCAACGGCTGCCGGCCGGAGGCTGAAGCGCCGCGCCCACGCGACGGCGGTCCACTTCATGCCATGGGGCTTCTGCACGGTTTCCTGGACGACCGGTGTGCATGCACACCCGCCACTGGCGGCCGACCGGACATCGACCGATACGGAGGTTGGACCAGCCGGGATGTCGTTCGCCTGCGTCGAACCGAGGAAGAGGGAGACCGCATGGACTCGAAGGAACGGAGCGGCGTCGACCCGGACCGTGAACACTCGCCGCATGTCGTCGACGCCTTTGCGACCAAGGGCGAGCTTCCGTCGGTCGCCTTGACGCAGCGCTTCCTGGCTCAGTGCGAGCACCACGGTTCACAACGCTTCGCCGTGAGGTTGGTCGCCGTGGGCCGGAGCACCGGGGTGTCGGGATTGCCCGAATCGGATGACTGGACGGCGTGGGACGCCAAGGAGATGCGTTCGGCAGTCGAGTACCTTGAGCGGAAGCACACCCGGTAAGCGGCGGTTCGACCTGCTGTTCGCGGTGTCGGTGAAGCGCGAAGCCCGAACAATTGGCTTGAGCGCAATCCGCGTCCTCGCAGCAGCGGGATCGGCCTGCGCTGTCCTCGTCGCTGGATGCAGCCCGTCTCCGACCTCGCCATCGCCAGCGGTCCCTGTCCAACCGCGTGGACCCGGGGCCGGCGATCTGATGGTGGGCCTGATTACGAAGACCGACGGCAACCCGTTCTTCGTGAGGATGAAGGAGGGTGCGCTCAGGCGAGCCGGTGAACTCGGTGTCGAGCTGCGCACGTTCGCGGGACTCTACGACGGCGACTCCGAGTCGCAGGTTCGGGCCATCGAGACCTTGCTCGCCGAGGGCGCGCAGGGCATTCTGATCACGCCTTCGGACCCGGCGGCCCTTGGCGGCCCGGTCGGACGAGCGCGGCAGGCCGGCGTGCTGGTCATCGCGCTCGATACGCCCTTCGACCCGCCGAACGCGGTGGACGCCACCTTCGCCACCGACAACTTCCGGGCGGGCGAGCTGGTCGGCATGTGGGCGCGGGCGCGGATGGGCGGTTCCGCGACGGACGCGCGGATCGCGACGCTGGACCTGTCCTCGGCGCAGGTCACCGTGGACGTGCTGCGCAACCAGGGCTTCCTCGAGGGCTTTGGCATCGACATCGGGAACCCTCGGCGGATGTACGACGAAGACGACCCGCGCATCGTCGGCAGCGGCGCGACGATGGGCACTGAGGCAGGCGGACGGAACGCGATGGAGCGTCTGATGCGGGAGCATCCGTCGATCAACCTGGTGTATGCGATCAACGAACCGGCGGCGGCGGGCGCGTACGCGGCGCTGCGGGCGCTGGGCGTGGCCGACAACGTGCTCATCGTCACGATCGACGGCAGTTGTTCGGGGGTGAGTCGCGTCGCGGCCGGCGAGTTCGGCGCCACGGTCATGCAGTACCCGCTCAGAATGGCGACCCTCGGCGTCGAGGCGGTGGTCGAGCACAGCGCTGGTCACCGACGTACCGGCGCCGGGGGTTCCCTCCATCGGCACGGGTCGCGGTCTGAGCGACTGCTGGGGATAGGGCGTCGGTCGGAGCGAGGCTCCGCCCCTTGACGCCGGACGGAACGATGAACGAAGCGCACATGAAGCGGGCCGTGGCGCTCTCCAGCCGAGGGATGGAGTTGGGCCACGGCGGGCCGTTCGGGGCCGTGGTCGTCCGCGACGGCGCGGTCGTCGGGGAAGGCTGGAACGAGGTGCTGCGGTCGAAGGACCCGACGGCCCATGCCGAGGTCGTGGCGATCCGGCATGCCTGCCGCAAGCTGGCGACGTACGACCTGTCTGGCTGCGAGGTCTACGCCAGTTGCGAGCCGTGCCCGATGTGCCTGGGCGCGATCTACTGGGCGCGCATCGGCAGGGTGTACTACTCGGTCGACCGGCGCGACGCGACCGGCATCGAGTTCCTCGACGAGTTCATCTACGAGGAACTGGCGAAGCCGTTCGAGGCGCGGGCGCTGCCGATGGTGCATGTGCCGTGCGACGGGGCGCTCGATGTCTTCGCCGCGTGGACGCATCTGGCGGGGCGCGTCACGTACTGAGCCCGCGCGGCCGAAGCGAAGCACGCGCAGGCGAGCGTCGTCGCCCGTGGGCGGACGACGGCCCGTCACTGGCGGTCGGCGACCAGCGGAGCGACGGCCCGTTAGCGCCGCCCGGAGGCGCGGCCGGCGGCAAGGGGTCGAGGGGAGCGCAGCCTCCCCCGCCAGCCCAATGTCGGACATTGGGTATGCTGGCTCCCGACACCTAAAGGGTCGGGAGCCAGCTGTTCCCGTGCGCCGTTTCCGTCGTTCGTGAACGGGTCATGTTGGAGTTGGTGATCAGGTCCAGATCCTCACGTGCCCGCTGGGTTGCCGACTTGAGGTTCCCCGTAGTCGTCTGCGCGGGTTGCTCTGAACGGAGGGACCGGGTTGTCGGGGATCTGGTGAGTTGGTGGGGGTGCTCGGCTCGATGGCGCCGCGGTTGCCTGTCTCGTGCGCCCGGTCGGTCTTCGGGCAGCGGAGATCGACGTGGTCCTGGTCCCGTTGGGCCGACACGGTCCTCGGTGCCGGCGCGTCTGGTACGATCTCTCAGCGCCAGACGGACGGTTCGGCGGCGGTTTCGGGAAGGCGCGTCTGAGGGGGCGTCGTCGTCTAAGGGCCAATCTGGACGAGCGTGCGCGGAGCCGGCGTCAAGGGCGATAGCCCCGCGCAGCGGGGGCGGAGCGTAGCGGAGCCCCTTGACGCCGGTGAGCACAGAGCTGCTGGAGCCGCTGGCCGTCAAGGGCAAGCTGCCCATCTCGGTCCTCAAGGTGACGGTCGAAGAGGCGTTCCTCCACTGTGCCAAGGCGCTGATTCGAGCCCGGCTCTGGGAGCCAGCGGCTCAGGTCGAACGCGCCCGTTACCCGACCTACGGGCAGGTGCTGGCGGACCAGATCGCCGGCGCGGACGCGGTCGAGATCGATGCCGGCGAGGCGGAGAGCGCCCGGAGCGAGCTGTACTGACCCGGACTCTCGCCGACCGCAGGATTTCCGAGAGAACTGGAGCCGAGTCGATGTCCGTTGCGGTCCGCGGACCGGCTCGAATGGTCCTCTGGATTCCTGCCAGAAAGAGGTTTCGGTTGCGACGGAACGGTTTGCTCGTTGGTCGGACACGCGCGTGCCGACGGACGCTGCTCGTGGCCTGCGTTCTGGTGCTCTCGGCCACGCGGTACGCGGGTGCGCAGGAAGGGCTGTACGCTGGAATCGCGGCCGGGTGGCACGGGGTAAGCGCCGAATACACCAAGGGGATCGGCCTCGACGTGCCGCCCGCGAGCTACGAGACGGCGACGAACGAGGCGCAGGGCGCGTTCGGCACGGTGCGAGCGTCGCTCGGCTACCGGACTTTCGTCGCCGGCCGCGTGTACGTCTCGGGAGAGTTCGAGGCGGCCTTCCACGGAGGCGCAGGCCCGGCGGGCTACCTGCGCGAGGGCACGGGCGTTGGAGACCGTGACGTGTGGCCGGGTCCGTGGAGCGTGGAGAAGCACCGTGGCCTGGGCGGGAACGCCCGGCTGGGGTACGTGCCGGGCGGGCTGCTGGGCGAGGGTGGATCGGTCTACTTCGTCACCGGCGTGCATTGGGAGCGGGCGACCGTGCGGCGCGCTTCCGATATCGGCGGGGAATCGATCCGAGTCGTGGCTGATCACACGTTGCGACCGTGGGTTGCCGGGGCGGGCGTGGAGTGGGGGAGCTTCGCGAACCGGGTCGGGCTGGAAGTCCGGTACTCGGCGGCTGCTCTGGAGTTCCGCACCGGAGGGGATGGGTCGGCGCTCGGGATGCCGCGCATCGACCACCGGTTCGGCGTGCGCGCGGTCGGCGTTTACGTAGGCTACACCCGCTCGTTCCGATAGAGCGGCAGGGTCGGGCAACGGCGCGCGGCGGGGGCATTCGGGACGCGGAACGGCTACGCAGTTTACGAACCCCGGTCCGGCGCGGTTTGAACCTTGGACAGGCAGCGGGCGATTCCCAGACGGCCGGTTCCGCATCGGTGCTTGACGACGCTCACGGCACGTGGGCACGCAGGCCCCGCCACGTGCTGTAGCACATCGCGACCAGGGCCAGCGAGAATGGGAAACCCGTCGTGATGACCGCGGCCTGCAACGCGACGAGGCCGCCGCCGAGCAGCAGTGAGATTGCAACAATGCCCTCCAACGTGCACCAGAACGCTCGCTGAGCGACCGGCGCGTCCAGCTTGCCGCCGGCCGTAATCGTATCGATGACCAGCGACCCGGAGTCGGAGGAGGTAACGAAGAAGATCACGACCAACACGATGGCCATGGACGAGGTCACGTTGGCCAGGGGCAGCGCGTCCAGCATGGCGAAAAGGGCGATCTCCGGTTGCTGCGCCTGCACTGCGGCGACCACGTCCCGATAGCCGTGATCGACGTACTGCGAGACTGCGGTCCCGCCGAAGGCGTTCATCCAGAGCACGCAGCACAGCAACGGGGCGGTCAGCATGCAGCCGATCAGCTCGCGCACGGTGCGGCCACGCGAGACACGGGCGATGAACATCCCGACGAAGGGGGACCACGAGAACCACCAGGCCCAGTAGAAGAGGGTCCAGTCGTGCATGAAGTCGAGGTCCTCGCGGCCGACCCAGTTGCTGAGCGGGCCGATCGTCGCGACGTACCAGCCGAGGCTGACGCCGGCGCCGGCCAGGATGTCGCGCGTCGGCCCGGCCGCCACCACGCACGCCAGCAGAAGCAGGGCGAGCAGCAGGTTGGCTTGGCTGAGCCGCTTGACGCCCTTGTCGATGCCCATGACCACCGACGCCAGCGCCATGCCGGTGATACCGGCGATCAGCAGCACCTTGGTGGTGGTGGAAGCCGGCACGCCGAACAGATGGGCCAGTCCGGCCGCCGTCTGTTCGGCGCCCAAACCGAGCGAGGTGGCCAACCCGAAGAGCGTGGCGACGACGGCGAGGGTGTCGATGAGGTGACCCCAGCGCCCCCAGATCGCTTCTCCCAGGAGCGGATAGAATGCCGACCGGAGCGTCAGCGGCAACCCGAGGTTGTACGAGGCGAAGGCGAGCGCGAGGGCGACGACCGCGTAGATGGCCCAGCCATGGACGCCCCAGTGGAAGATGGTGGCGGCGATTCCGATCCGTTGCGCCGCCGCCGCGTCCGTACCGTCGCTGCCGAGCGGGGGTTGCAGGAAGTGCGCGACCGGCTCCGCCACCCCGAAGAACATCAAGCCGATGCCCACCCCGGCGGCGAACAGCATGGCGAACCAGGCGCCAGCAGAATAGTCCGGCCGTGCGTGAGGGCCACCCAGTCGAACGCGCCCGAGCGGCGTCACCAGCAGCAGCAGACAGAAGAGCAGGAACAGATTGGCTGCTGCCATGAGCACCCAGTCGAACGTCACGGTGAGCCAGGTACGCAGCAACCCGAAGGTGGCCGCCGCATCTTCCTGGAACACCAGCACACCGGCAATGAACCCGATGACGGTCAGGCTGGACACCACGAAGACCGGATTGTGGATGTCGAGGCCGAAGATCCGGATGTTGTCCTGACCGAGTTCGTAGTCGGCCTTCATGGCGTTGCCCGGCGCGCTCCGATGCACCGGCGCGGAGCCGCTGCTGTTCGCGTTAATCCTTCGCGCGGACGGTCGCGTCCACTGGTAAAATTACCCGCCGCTTTTCCTTGCGTCTGGTGACGGATGCGCCGATCATGAGGCCGTCGCGTTCACGCCGGGACGACCGGCAAGGATGATTCATGAATGCGCCCAAACCTGCTGTTGTCGACCAAGCCACCCTCGACTGGGAAGGCTGGAGCGCCCCCCCGCTCGCTGCCAAGAGCGCGATACGCTGGAAGCTCCTGATCACCGGCGAACGCACAGCCAGCCGGGGCCTCGTCACCGGCGTCGCACAACTCGCGCCTGGGGAGCAACTCCTGCCTCATCACCACGAGCCCGAGGAAACCTACTACATCGTCAGCGGTCAAGGGGAGATGGAGATCGACGATGAAACGACGGCGGTCGGCCCCGGCTGCGCCATCTACATCCCTGCCCATGCCCGGCACGCGCTCCGATGCACCGGCTCGGAGCCGCTGTTCTTCGTGTTCGCCTTCGGGCGCGATCGCTTCGACCAGATCAAGTACCACTTCGTCTAGTACCGGCAGCAGTCCTGCGCTGCCGACGACGGTGCGGGAACCAGTGGAACCCAGTCGCCGCCCGCCTCCGTTCCCGTCGCGATGTCACCAACGCCGGGGCTGGTGCGCCGGACGCCGTGCGCCGCGAACGAGTGACGTCGGCGTGGCAGTGGCACGGGTGTGCCGCCGACGAAACCGTCAGAAAGAGACGGTCGCGGTCATCGAGATCGTCCGCGGCGCTCCGAGCCACGCTGCGTTCTCGGTGATGGCCGACAGATACGCCTTGTCGAGCAGGTTGTTCGCCACGATCGCGAACTCCGTCGACCGGAGCAGGTCGCTCAACGCCTCGCCCGAGAAGCTGACGTAGGCGTCCACCAGCCAGTAGTCGTCCGCGTACCAGTCCGACCGCAGGCTGACGCGCCGCGACGACGTGTACTTGGCGCTCAGCCCCATGCCAAGCGGACCGCTCCGGTCGAGCGAGACGACCCACAGCCGGTCCGGCACGCCGGTGACGTCGGTCCCCGCTACGATGCCCTGGTTGGCGTCGACGAGCGGGTCGCCGGTCCCGATGTACTCCGAGTCGTTGAACGTGAAGGCGGTGTAGAAGGACGTCTGGCGCGGCATCTGGACCGTGGCGGAGAACTCGACACCGCTCGTGTCGATGCCGCCCGCGTTGAAGTAGGCGCCGCCGCCCGGGATGAGGTAGTTGGGACCGGCCGCCGTGGCAGGCCCGAGGTAGAAGATGCGATTCTGGAAGTCGATGTTGTACCAGGTGGCGCTCAATGCCAGCCGGTCCCCCGCGTACTGCAGCCCGACGTCGATGTTCGAGGCGGTCTCGGGCTCGAGCAGGTCGAGGCTGCGCCCCGGCACCTCGAGCAGCAAGCTGCTGATCGCCTTGAAGTTCTCGGCGTAGCCGGCGAACACGTCCAGACCCTCGACCGGCGTCTCGTAGGTCACGCCGCCGGAGAAGAGCACGTCGGAATCCGAATCGACCTCCAGGTTCGGATCGACGTTGAACAGATCCTCGCGCGACACGCCGACCAGGTACTGCTTGACGCCGCCGCTCAGGGCGAACGGCCCGGCGAAGATCGTCTCCTCCACGTACCACTTGAAGACGTGCTGCGGGAACTGCCAGTCGTACTGCTGCCAGTAGGGCTGCTCGTTCCAGTTGAAGCTGAGCGTCGGGTCCAGAATCTGGTGCCAGTCCCGGCCCAGGTCCCGCCGCGTGTTCTCGTACCAGATGCCGGCGCGCAAGGTGCTGCCCGCGGCCCCGATCGTGGCGAACCACTCCTCGTCGAGCGTCAAGCCGACGCGGTCCTTGCCGTAGTGGCTGTGGCGGTACGACTGCACCGCCGTGGCGCCGGGGTGGCACGCGGGGTCGACCGCCGCGCCGCCCGAGCCGTAGTAGTTGAAGATGTAGGAGGACGCGCACCCGGCCGTCGGCCCGACGGCGGCGCCGTCGGGGCTCACGAAGCGGATCAGTCCGAACTGCGAGCCGCCCTGGACGGGCGTTCCGCCCATCAGCTCCGATTCCGGGCCGCCGCCGTCGTCGGTGACGTCGGCGATGTAGGGGGGCAGCCAGTCGCCGCGGCCCCGGTTGCGGTGGAAATAGCCACCCAGGCTCAGCGAGGTCACATCGCTGAACGACCAGTCCGCCTTCAGGTAGCCGAACGTGTTGTTCCGCCGCGTCTGCCAGCCGGGCCGGTAGAACTGGTTCAGATACGGCACGCCGGGCCACTCGCCGACCAGCCGGTCCCAGCGCGGGTTGGCCCGGAAGTCGGCATCGCTGTAGAGCCGCTGGTAGACATCCTCGTGAATGCTGTCGTACGAGATGTAGCTGGTGAGATCGAGGCGTCCGTGCGACGAGACGAGCTTGGCGGCGACGTGCTCCCGCTCGTTCCGCGCGGAGCCCTCCACCCAGTCGGTCGCCTCCTGGCGGACTGCGGCGATCCACGCCCGCGTGTCGCGGCCGAACAGCGGCCCGGTGTCGACCCGCATGGAGAACCGCTGGCCTTCGTTCTCGCCAATGGTGGTCGACGCCGTGTAGGTACGCTCGGCCGCCGGGTCGTCCGTCAGGTAGTCGAAGGTGCCGCCGAGCGCCTCGACCGACCGCGAGGCGATGTCCGCCGTTCCCTGCGAGACCTCGACGCCGCCGAGGTTCATCGGGTCGATGAACCGGTTCGCCTTCGAGCCGCTCCAGTAGTCGGACGTGCCGTTCGGAAAGCCGTCGATGGTCGTGCCGATCTGCGCCTCGTTGATGGTCACCTGGAAGCCGCGCACCGCGACGTTGCTCGACCAGTCGTCGAAGCCGTACGCGTCGCCCTCCTGGACGGATACGCCGGGGAGGTTGTCCACCACCGATGTCACGCTGGTGATGCTCGACTGCTGCATCAGCATCGGTTCGGCGACGACGTTGCGCGCGAAGATGCGGGGCTCCTCGGCGACGACGCTGACCGTTTCGAGCAGTCGCGCGATCTGCATGATGATCGGGACCGTTGCTGTCGAGTCCGCGCCGACGGCGACCGGGAGGTCAACGGTCTCGAAGCCCGGCAGGACCGCCGAGACCCGGTAGTCGCCGGGCGGCAGATCGGCCACTGCGTACGAGCCGTCCGCGCCCGTCACCTGCTCTTGACGCACGTCGGGGCCGCTCACCGTCACCACGACGCCGGGCAACGGGTTGCCGTTGGCGTCAACGACAGAGCCTTCGATTCCCGTTGCTGTCTGCGCAGACGCCGGCGCGGCGACGGGGAATGACAACAGCATCGCGACGATGCCGAGTCGGGTACAAGCGCAACGGAGCAACACGATGGCGTTCATGGCGGCGGTCCCCCTCAGCCAAAGAGTATCGCGCCTCACGACCCCGACCACAAGCAGGGGGGAGATCCGGACGGTAATCCACAACGAGAACCGCGCGGCCGGGTGGACCATCGGGGTAGCCAGACAGCGAATCAGTGACGCCCGAGCGCAGCCCCGATTGTGATCTGTCTGGCGGCCTGATCACGACTGTTGAACGCTCACCCTCACCCGAGACTACACCGATTGTGCCGCGCTGGACTGTGACTCGATGGCTGTGACTCGGTCACAGGCCCAGTCACCCCCTGGCGCCCCGTGCAGAGCGCCGGGGGTGGCGGTGGTCGGACCGTGAGCCGCTTGGCCGATCAGGGGCCGCAGCGGAGTTTGGTCGCCACCGTCTTTTCCCACTCGACGTCGAGCCGGGCGATTCCGTCGCCGCGATCGCGCCGCAGCGGAGTTTGGTCGCCACCGTCTTTTCCCACGGCCTGAATGGATACCTGAGCGTGAGGGCTTGCAAACAAGCACAGGAGTAGGAAAAGATGCCAGATCCTACTAGATCCTACCGTAGGCGTTGACATCTCGAAGACCTATCTCGACGCCTACAGGGCGCCCGACGGCACGGCCGCGCGATTCACCAACGACGACGCGGGACTCAAGGCGCTGATCGCCTGGATCGAACGCCCCGTGCGGGCCGTCACGTACGAGCCGACAGGACACTGGCACCGAGCCTTCGAGGAAGCGCTGCTCACAGCCGGGTTGCGGTATCGTCCGCCGCCGCCACAGTTCCTCGCCCGTGGTCGCGTCGTGCGCGACGATGACGCAGGCGTTCGGCCCGCCGCGCGGCGTGCAGCCGCGACCCGAGACGATCTTCCCGTCGGCGATGATCGGACCCGAGCTCTGGTTGGTGGGGTTGACGCGGTAGTCGAGGATCTGCGTCTCCCAGGCCAGCTCGTCAGTGGCTCGGTCAGCGCGCCGAGCATGTAGTCCTCGAGGTCGTCCGGCGGGTCGCGCCGGTACTCCCAGCGGATGTCGCCGGGGACGGCGTCCAGGGCCTGGATGACGTCGCGCGGGTTGGGCATATCACGCCGTCGTAGACGAGCGGCGTCCCCTGCTGCAGCCCCGGGTCCGAGGCCGCGCGACCAGACCATCCGGAGCCGGCCGACGTTGTCGCGGTCGATCTGGTCCAGCGGGCTGTAGCCCCCGCCCTCGAGTGCGGTATCTGCCGCCGTCGGTGCGCCGCGCGATGACGGCGATCCGTGGGAGTTCGGTGCGAAGCCCCGATCTTGCATAAGTAGCCCATTGGCAATCGGTTATGGAGATGGCGCGATGGCGGGTCGGGGCCGGCCTTCGGCAGAACCGGTTCGCGGGCGCCTTCTTCCTCGACGACGACGAAACGACCCCCGAGCTGGAGTACGTGGAGGCCACCAACTTCCACGAGACAGGGCTGGAGACGACGGTGGTCGCGACCGTCCGCTATCGATTCCTGCTCTACAACACGAACCTCGACGTGTTCAGCGACTTCGCGGCGCCCGCGCCGACAATCGATTGGCGCAGTACGCTAAGCTGGCGGCTGACGCCCAAGCTGTCGCTGGACTACAAGGTCGACCTCCTTCGGCTGCCGCGGGTGAGCGACATGAACCAAGTGGCCCAGCGGTTGCTGTTTCGCTACTCGATCGGCTCGTAGCCCTGGCGGGCCGGATCGCGGATGGGAAGCTGTGGGTCGGAGATCGCTCCTGCGTTCCTGCAGGCGCCGCCGGGCGGCAATGCGCCCGAAGTCCGGATCCTGGTGGAGTAGCAGCGCCTCGCGGCCGATGCAAATCCGGGCGATCCAGTAGGTAGTGACAAGGGAAGGACCGACCGATGCCCGTCCTCGTCAAGCGCCGCCCGGGAGGTGGACGATGATCCTCAACACGACCGGCGCCGTCGCTCTGACGCTCACGTTGCACGGAGTTTCGCTCCCCAGCGAAGTCGATGTCTACCGCCTCTTCGGCGCCGGTCGTTGAGCCGGAACGACAGCCGGAACCGGCGAGGTTCTCGCCTGCGGAGCGCGGCGCACTGATCAGTTTCGCCTCTGGCTCAGTCGGCACCGGGCCCGGCGTCTGGTTCGTCATCAAGGCCGACGACGAGAGGCCAGTCGCTCAGACGGTGCGGGGGTGTCTGGCCGTGGGCGCAATGGGAGCCTTGGCGGGATTGGTAATCGGGGCTCCCGAGGGCCTTGATGTCGTCCCGCGCGCCGCACGTGATGAGCCGGTGCACCACTGATTGTCGCACTACCGTGCGGAGGTGCACGTCATGCGAATCATCGTCATCGCCAGCATCCTGTCAGCCCTCGCCCTGCCCGCCGCGGCGCAGGAGCCGGACCGCCGGGGAACGATCGGGGTGAACTTCATGCACTTTGCCAGCGACGATCGCCGCTGGCCATACGTCGGCTTCGATGGGACGTTCCGCGTCAGCCGCTTCGAGGTGCAGGCGACGTACTTCCGAGACTCCGAGCGCCACGACTACGGCGAGCCGGAGTACGCATGGACGCGCACGCTTAAATGGTATTCAGGGGGCATCATCCTACCGTTGTCGCCTGCGCCGGCCCGTATCCGGCCGCACCTGTTGACCGGCTTCCAACTGTTCCGCGACACGACGAGCCGCAACGGATTCCCGCACCGTCGCCCTGCCCTGTACGGCGGACTCGGGGCAGAGTTCCCGCTGGGCGGGCGGGTGTTCGCGCGGGCGCAGTACATGACGCTCGCCGTCTACGTCTACGAGGAGATCTACGTCGGCCACGCGGCGCGTGTGAGCATCGGGATCGAGTTTTGACAGGGAGCACGCATGACTGAGGGGGCCACCGCGCTGTGGGCCATCGTGATTCTGCTCGCCGGACTCGTGATGCTGGCCTCTATCGGCACGCGCACGCGGTGCAGCCGCGGCTGAGGGGCATCGAGGGGCGACTGGACCTTGTGCACGACGCGATCCGGGTCGGCCGGCCGAACCCAGGGCCGACGACAAGGTCGGAGGCGATGTCGCGTCAATGTCGGGTTCCGGCTCGGCCCCTTGTTTCAGAGGCCCGCCGTCGGAGGCGTGAGACCATCGGTGGAGTGCTCGTTGCACGCGGGCCTTCAGTCTCCCTGCTGTTCGATCTCGCGGCGTAGCGCTGTCAGGGCTACAGCCACTACCCTGCTCACTTGGCGCTCCAGGCAACGATGTCCCTCATCATCGCCAGCCCGCGGAGCTTCCAGAGGGTGAAACCGCGCGGTCGTCATCCGAAGAGAGGATGGGTCGATGGGCCTGTTCGCCGTGACGCGCAAGGCCACGTCGGTACCGCTCGTCATCGAGGCTGCCTCGGTCGTCGCCGAGAATGGCGAGTTTGTCTTCCGAACCGTCGACGGCGACTCGCTGGTGACGTTGGCTGCGGAGAACGTACGGCGCGTTGAGACGGTCAATCCGCAGGCGCCGCCTCCGCCGCGGACCTTCCTGCGACGTGTCCTTTCTTGGTAACGGCAGCGCCAGCCGTCTACCAACGACGGGTCAACGAACGCACATCGGACCTCAAGGCCCGACGACGGCGTTGCGGCCAGCCCGCAGCTGTGTCAGCTTGCGGAACACGGCCTGCACGAACGACCTCGTTTCGGAGAACGGGGGCACGCCCCGGTGGGAACGAACGGCGCCCGGACCCGCGTTGTACGCCGCAACCCCCAACACCGTGCCGAACTCGTCCACCAAGCGCCGCAGATAGGCAACTCCCGCCTCGATGTTCTGGCGCGGGTCGAAGGCGTCCGACACGCCGAAAGCCCGCAGCGTCGCGGGCATCAACTGCATGAGTCCCGCAGCGCCGGCAGGCGATACCGCTCGTTCGCTGTAGCCCGACTCCACCGTGATAATCGCGTGCACGAGCATCTCGTCGACGCCGTGGCGCTGCGCCGCCGCCGAAACCACTTCGGCGTACGGCAGGTTCGTGTCTGCCGCCGAGGCGGGAACAACCAGGAGGATCGCCAGCACAGCCGCCGTCAGTCGACACCATCGCATGCCTTCTATGTCGGTCGTTGGCGTCATCCAGGCCACCCTCAGCGCGCCCGGAGGCGGGGTGCTCGCTTGCGAGGATGTCGGGGCGCAGGATGGCGACGGCCGTCGACCTCGACCGGCGGCAACGCCGGGGTATGGCCTTCCGCCAGGAAATTGAGGACGGGAGCGACCTGTACCGTTCTGGATGACCTTGCGCGGATAATTGCGTCGAGGTCGGGCAGGCCGCCGGGAGCTACCAGGGAGCGACTTGCGTCGTGGAGCGCCTAGGCCGGGACTTGTGCCCCGGCGGTCCAGCCATCGATGGATGCCCAGTGGGGAGTCAGCGCCGCAGAGCGCCAGTACAGGTCCCGGCAGGCATCGTTGGCGCGCCCGGTCGGTCCACGGCAGACAAGGAGGTGCGGGTTGAAGCTGGAGTGGTTCGTCGGTGTCGATTGGGGTACGCAGAAGCACCAGGCGTGCGTGACCGACGCGGCCGGAGAGGTGGTCGGCGAGCGGGCGTTCGAGCATGGCGGCGAGGGACTGTCGGCGATGGCGGACTGGCTGTTGTCGGTGACAGACAGCGCGGCGGCCGCGGTCGGCGTGGCGATCGAGGTGCCGCGCGGTCCGGTGGTCGAGAGCCTGATGGAGCGGGGCTTCGAGGTCTACTCGATCAACCCGAAGCAGCTCGACCGCTTCCGGGATCGCATCTCGCCTTCAGGCGCGAAGGACGACCGGCGGGACGCTCGGGTTCTGGCCTCGGCGCTGCGGACCGACGCGCACTGTCTGCGGCGTCTGGAACCGACCGACCCGACGATCGTCGCGTTGCGGGAGTGGTCGCGGTTGAGCGAGGACCTGACGCGGGAGCGGGTTCGTCTGGCGAACCGGATGCGAGTGACGACAGGTTCCTCTTCTGCCGTGGCGGATGTAGTCGACGAGCGCTTCCCCGACGTCAACCGGGAGTGGCATGGGGTCGTGACGATTGCCCTTGCCCCGAATCAGGATCTCGCCGGCGCGCCAGCGAATATCTTCAAGGCGGATGGCGACCACTTCCTGCGCACGAAGTCCCAGCCGGCCGGTCAGCAGCAGGATCGCGTAGTTGCGGCGAGCAAGAGCTGAATCGCCTCGAACAGCATCGAGCACACGCCGAACCTCGCCCGGTTCCAAATGCACGCGTGGAGCTGTCAGGTGGCGGCGCGCAGTGCGCGATACCGTCTCGACGAGATCCGCCGGAACCCTGCCGCTCCAGTGCAGAAAACGCACGAGATTGCGCAGCCTCGATGCCTTGGTGCGGTCCGGACAGGTCCAGCGCTCGGTGCGCTCCGGCACGAGAAAGGCGACCAGGTCCGCCGGCGTTATGCGGTCGGGTTGAATCGCCTCATCCGTGAATCGGACACGCATGAAGGCATTGAACACCTGCAAGTTATTCTTGACCGTTTCGTCGCTCAGTCCGCGCTGATGGCGAAGCCAATCTTCGTATGCTACGCGCAGATGTCGCAGGTCGTCCGATTCTGGTGCAGCCTCAGGTACGGACGGGGCGAGAATCCCGAGCTCACAGATATATCTGACGAATCGTCTCGCGACGCTTTTCCACAGTGCCCGCGTCTTCGCAGCTGAACCCTTTGGTGCCAATTCACCCAAGGTAGCGGCTGCGGCCGCTTCCTGGCTCGCAATCTCAAGACCTCGGGCTGTGAGCCCCGAACACTGGGCCCGCACAAGGCGGCCATAAACGTCGATCGTTGCGGGTGAGTAGCCTTGTACGGCGAGGCTTTCCAGGTATCCGTCACGGCATTGCTGGAGCCAGTCTCCAACGTTCGTCCGAGCAGCGGCATCGGTGATGTGCAGTCCCATTGGTCGTTCCCCTCCCTTCAAGGTGAAAGAAACGAGTGATGATCAACGAACCGCCGATCGCAACCCGATTATGCCGATATCGCTGAGCAGAAAGTCCGCGGCGTCAAGGCGATCGGCGGTCCACGCGGCATAACCAGGATGTCGGCATTACGGATGCCATGCCGATATCGGCATGGCATCCGCGGCGCTCTCTACTACCAGTGACGCTGAAAGGAACGCCCAGATGTTGACTCATCCAACCGTCGAGAAGCTCCAACAGCTACGATGCGCCGGGATGGCCAAGGCCCTCGCCGAGCAGCTCGATTCTCCCGAGGTCGACGCCCTGTCGTTCGAGGAGCGGCTCGGGCTGCTCGTCGACCGCGAGCTCACCGAGCGTCACTCCCGCCAACTCACCAACCGGCTGCGGCGCGCCAGGCTGAAGCACGACGCCTGCATCGAGGACATCGACTTCCGGCACCGCCGCGGGCTCGACAAGGAACTGGTCCTCTCGCTCGCCGACGGCCGCTGGATCCGCGAGCACCTCAACGTCCTGATCTGCGGCCCGACCGGCGTGGGAAAAAGCTGGTTAGGATGCGCGCTCGCCCACAGCGCCTGCCGCAACGGGCACAGCGCGTTGTACTTGCGTGTGTCCCGACTGCTCAGCTCGCTGGCTATCGCGCGCGCTGACGGGCGCTACCCGAAGCTGCTCGAATCGCTCGCCAAGACCGAGGTGCTGGTGATGGACGATTGGGGACTGGCTCCCTTCACAGCGGAGAACCGCCACGACCTGCTCGAGGTTCTCGAGGACCGCCACGGCGTGCGCTCGACCGTCGTGACCAGCCAGCTTCCCGTCGACAAGTGGCATGATGTCGTCGGCGACCCGACGCTCGCCGACGCGATTCTCGACCGTCTCGTACACAATGCTTACAAACTGGACCTGAAAGGAGACTCGATGCGAAAGCGAAGCCGACCGTCGACGCGTACGGAGAACCGGGACTCGTGATTTTCGTCCCGCGTCGCTTCGCTCCGACAGGTGATCGGTTTGCGTCGGAACAGGTGATCGATTTGCCGCCGGAACGGGTGATCGGTTTCACCGGAATGCGCAGCTCTCCAGCCACGCGCGGTAGCTCGCCGTCCGCCGCGCCAACACGGCCGGCGTGATCCGGGCCTCGCCCCCGACGTCACGGAAGAGGTGGACGATGTTCGCCGGGCGCTGCAGGCTTGGGTAATAGCCGCGCAGCACGATGCGGTCCCAGCAGGCGTAGCTGAACTGGACGAACCGTCCGAGAAGCTGCAACAAATCGGTGCATGATCCGGTCCTGTCTGCGTGCTGGCGTTAGTCACTGAACACCAACTTACCGCAGGAGGGCCGGATCCGCTCACCCTCTCGCCCGATGCGAACCCTCACCTCCGAACCGACACTCGACTCCCGTGGGCCGATTCCAGCCCAGCTTTCAGGTTTACCTGGTTAGCTGCCTTGTCCGGCGGAAGTTCGGATTCTGTACAAACTGCGGGCGTGTGACGCGCGGTCCTCGCCGTCGGCAACGGGTTGCCGGCGATCAGGCAGCTGCGGCGGAAAGCCCGAGGGTGGAACAGAGGGTGTCGAGGGCTCGGTCGACGGTGCGCAGGGCGGCCTCCACGGTGCTGGGGTTCTTGCTACGTGGCTTGGGAGCCAGGGTAGGGTCGGCGAAGATCGGACCGAGCAGACGGGTGCGGATCTTGACGAGCAACGCGCCGAGCCGCACACCGTCAGGGGTGAGTCGATAGCGCCGACTGCGACCGACCCGCTCCGCCAAGCCATGGGCGCGGAGCTTGCCCAGGTCGTAACGAAGCTGACCGAGGGTGTAGTCATCCTCGCCGAGGCGGTGCCGAGCCAGGATGCGTTCGTGCAGTTGTCGGGTCGTCCAGTCCCCGAGCAAACCGCCGGTGTACAGCAGGCTGTCGAGCAGTCGGACGAGGCGGTCGTCATGCAGCTTGATGCCGGGCACGCGGCGCGTCCCGGTGGTCACCGGTGCCGCCAGCGCAGCCAGCGCGCCCCGGTCCACGGTGGAATCGAGCAGTTCCGCCTGCTGCGTGAGGTAGCGGTCGGTCGTGGCGGCCAGATGCTGCTTGATCGCGGGTAGATTGTCGAGCTTGCGTCCGATGGCGAGGTGGTAGGTGTCGTTCAGGCAGGTCTCGGTGCGCAGCAGCCGGTCGCCCTTCTCGTACTGCTTGACGTAGGAGCTCTTGTAGTACCCCCGCAGCACCGGGAAGCCTTCATCACGACGCTCCAGGATGGTCTCGAGCTTGCCCTGGTAGCGGCAGTTGATGCGTCGCCCGAAGATGTGCCGTGTCTGGGTTGCTCCGCCCAGGGCCACGCCGATCTCGACCGCCCGCTGAAACAGCTCGTGCAGCCGCGCCCGGCGACGAAAGATCACGTCGCGGGCGAATTCGATCTGGGCCACCGACCACTGGTAGTCGAGCCCGCACGCGGCGCGCTCGCGGGGACTGAACCTCGGGGTCAGGCGCGAGGTCCAGTAGCCAGCACGCTGCCGCAAGATCTTCTCGTCGAGGTGGTCGGCGGTGGCGCTCAACTGGTCGGGCTCGGCGCAGCGGACGATCGCGTTGTCGTCCATCTGGAACCGGACACCGGCGCGCCGCAGCTCCTGCGCGACGTAGGAGTGTCCGTTCAGGAAGCAGCTGACGGTGAAAGGCAGATACGACGCGACACACAGGCTCATCGGTCCCATGACCGGGTCCAGGATGTAGAAGTAGTAGTGGAGGAAGCGCGGGAATGTCCCGGAGGCTGTTGAACTTGAGGTGAAGCGGGTGGCGACTCCTCGCCCCTGTTCTGTGATAGGACAGGGGTGGATTCAAGAAGGAGGAGAGCCACCCATGGCGAAGCATGACAGGCGGAAGACTTCCGGCCAACCCCGCAGCTCGCAACCCGTCACGATTCAGGTGCCGCTGCCGGTGCTCGGCGTGCTCAACGGTGTCCGGGAAGCGTTCCATGGCTTGTGCATCGCTACCGGGCTACAGGTCCTGGAGTCGATGATGGAGGCGGATCGGGAAGCCCTGTGTGGCCCGAAGGGGCACCACCAGGTCGAGCGGCCCGCGTGGCGCGGCGGGAGTGTCGACAGCCAGGTGACGCTCGGCGGCCGGCAGGTCGAGGTGCCGCGGCTGCGCGTGCGCAGCGCCGAGGGTGAAGTCCCGCTGGCGAGCTTCCAGTGGGCGGCATCGACCGACCCGCTGGACGAGCACACGCTGGCCGCGGTCGCCGCTGGGGTGTCGACGCGCCGTTACGCGAGCACGTTGGACCCGGTACCGGCCGCGGTGAACGAGCGAGCGACGTCGAGCAGCGCGGTGTCGCGGCGGTTCGTGGCGCTGTCGACCAAGCGCCTGCATGCGTTTCTCTCCCGGCCGTTGGGCGAGCTGTATCTGCGGGTGGTCTGCATCGACGGCAAGGTGTTCCGGGACCACTGCATGGTGATCGCGTTGGGCATCGACACACAGGGCCGGAAACACGTGCTGGGCCTGCGCGAAGGCGCCACCGAGACGGCTGCCGTCACGACCGGTCTGCTCAGCGACCTGGTGACGCGGGGCCTGCCGACCGACCGGACGTTGCTGTTCGTCGTCGATGGCGCGGCGGGGCTGCGCCGGGCCATCACCGACGTGTTCGGTTCTCGGGGCGTGGTGCAACGTTGCCAAGTGCACAAGTGCAGGAACGTGCTCGGCCATCTTCCCGAGCGGCTGCACGCGTCTGTCAGCAAGGCGTTGCGGGATGCGTGGAATCTCGATTCGGCGGACCGCGCGGCGCGGGTGCTGGAGCGGCTGGCCGGGTCTCTGGAACGCGACCATCCCGGCGCCGCAGCGTCCATCCGGGAGGGACTCGAGGAGACGCTGACCGTGCAGCGCCTCGGCCTGACGGGGGCGCTGCAGCGTACGTTGCGTACGACGAACATCATCGAGAACCTCAACGGCAGCGTCGAGCGCTACACACGCAACGTCAAGCGGTGGCGTGGCGGTCAGATGATTCAACGCTGGGTGGCGAGCGCGCTGGTGGAGGCGGAACCGCGCTTCCGGCGGGTCCGAGGCTACCGCGACGTGCATTACCTGGTGGGCGCCCTCGACGCGCTGGCCCCGCCCGACGACGTAGTTGCTGAAGTGGCGTAATATTGGCGGAGGAAACAGGGAGTCTGCCACTCGCAAACTTCAACAGCGAACGGGACAACCCCGAAGCGCTTGGTGGCGCGGTTGATGATCCGATAATCGTCACCGCTCGGCGGGGCGTGGCGGGGCTCGTAGGAGATGAAGGTCGAGCTCTGTTCCATGCTCTTGAGTATGACGACCACGCCGCGCTCACCCCTGAACGCACGGTAGTAGGGCGCGACGAATTCCTCCTTGCGGGCGCCCTTCGGCGCCGTCAGGATCGGAATCCCCTGCTGTTCGGCATAGCTCTCCAGCCACGCGCGGTAGCTCGCCGTCCGCCGCGCCAACACGGCCGGCGTGATCCGGGCCTCGCCCCCGACGTCACGGAAGAGGTGGACGATGTTCGCCGGGCGCTGCAGGCTTGGGTAATAGCCGCGCAGCACGATGCGGTCCCAGCAGGCGTAGCTGAACTGGACGAACCGTCCGAGAAGCTGCAACAATCGGTCCATGATCCGGTCCTGTCTGCGTGCTGGCGTTAGTCACTGAACACCAACTTACCGCAGGAGGGCCGGATCCGCTCACCCTCTCGCCCGATGCGAACCCTCACGACCGAACCGACACTCGACTCCCGTAGGCCGATTCCAGCCCAGCTTTCAGGTTTACCTGGTTAGAGCTAGAACAGCAGCTTCGCGGCGAATTGCATCTGGCGCGGCGGGCCGACGGTGCCGGTGATCCGGCCGAACGTCGGCAGGCCGAAGGCGCCGCTGGGGTTGTCGAAGTTCACGCGGTTGAACAGGTTGTAGACCTCGTAGCGGAGTTGGAGGTCGATGTCGCCCGCCGGAATCGTCCGGAAGATCGACAGATCCACCTGGCTGCGAGCGGGACCGCGGAACCCGTTGCGTTCCGGCATGTTGGTTGCGACCGTGTGGATCGGCTGCGGCTCGAACGCGTCGGAGTTCAGCCACTGCTCGTAGGTCGGATTGGTAAGCGCCGCCGTGGCCAGGAGACTGGGGCGGTCGCCGCGCGCGCCGGTGTTGGTGCGAGGCGAAGCGTTCTGGACGTTAAATGGCCGGCCCGACTGCCAGTAGGCGATGCCGTTGACCTGCCAGTCGCTCAGCAGCGCCCCGGCGGCGCCGGTCCCACGGAACGGCATCTCGTAGGTGACCGAGAGCACCACGCGATGCCGAACGTCGTTGTCCGCGGCGAACTTCTCGATCACGCTTTCGTCCCAGGGCGCTCCGTCGGTTCGCTGGTTGTGCGCCAGCGTGTAGTTGAAGCTGAAGCCCAGCCCGTCGACCGGGCGGCGCTGGAACACGAGCTGCATCGAGTCGTACTGCGACTCGAAGGCCGACGAGAAGACCCTGATGTTGCTCACCCCAGGCAGTTGCGCGGAGTACGGGCGCCGGGCCGAGATGTTGCCGGCGCCCACCGGAGGCAGGTTCAGGTTGATCCGTCCGGCGACGAAGTCGCCGCGCGAGCCGACATAGCCGATGCCCACCACGTTGTGGCCGATCTGCCGCTCGAGGATCGCGTTGAACTGCTGCACCCGCGTCGACCGGAAGTCGAGCGCGACGGCGCTGATGTTGCCGGTCGGGTTGAGGTGGTCCGTGGGTTCCGGCGTCGGCAGACCGTCGCTGAGCCGTAACGCGGGCACGCCCGACGTGCTGTTCTGGAACTGCTGGTTGCTGATGAACGGCGCGTTCTTCATGGTCGCGTCGCTCGTGATGTTGCCCGGGTAGTACGACAGACCGTACCCGCCGCGCAGCACCAGAGAGTCGCTCAGCGACGCCGCGAATCCCAGCCGGGGGGCGAGATTGGAGTAGTCGGTCGCGATGCCGGCGGTCTCCGAGACGCCGTTGCGTCCGGGAATGATGATCTGCGCCGTGACCGGGTCGAAGTTCGAGATCCGGTTGGTTTCCTCCCGAAGCGGCGTGAAGACGTCGTACCGCAGACCCAGGTTGAGCGTCAGCCAGTCGTTCGCGCGCCAATCGTCCTGAACGAACAGGCTGTACTCGTCGGTGTGGTACTGCGGAACCACCAGCGCGTGGGCGCGACTGATGAGGTTGGGGAATCCGAGCAGGAACGAGGCCATCGCGTCCCCGCCGGCGCCGGCGCCGTTGCTGGTCTCGAGCGCCGAGAACTCGAACTCGCCGATCGCCTGCTCGCTCTGGAACACGGAGTACTCGCGCAGGATGACTCCGCCGCCGAACCGCACGTTGTGCTCGCCCGCAGCCCTGGTCAGCGTGAGGTTGAACTGGGGGGTGTCGTCGATCTGGCCCAGCGGGATCCAGTTCGAGGCCCCCAGCCCCGAGTACCCGTCGAATTGCAGCGGTACGAGTCCCGAGGTGATGTCGTCTCCCTCGATGTTGCCGTTGGGGATGCCGAACTGACTGGTCAGCGCCCGGCCGTAGTTGACCGGCAGCGACAGCAGGTCGACCTTGAGGTAGCCACCGCGGGCCTCTGCGATGGACGACGGGCTGAACACGCGGGTGTAGTTCACCTGCACGCCGTGCGCCCTGGTGACGTTCGGGCCCGGCCAGGCAGTGCCGCCGCCGGAGCAGCCCGGGTCGATGCCGTTGGCGATCGGGCAGGCCGACGGCGTGTAGACGTCTACGTCGTTCCAGGAGTACCGCACGAACATCTGGTTGTTGCCATCGAAGCGATGGTCGACGCGGACGTCTGCGGTCATGGCGTCCTGTGTGCGGTCGGTCACACTGCCGTAGTTGGCCGACAGGCCCGCACCGGTGGGCTCGGGGTACAGCTCGATCAGCGCCTTGGCAATTGGCGACATCCGGCTCGCCGGGATCTGATTGCCGGGGAACGGCAGGCGCGTCAGCGGGTCGTGGATCTGCACGGGAAGCTCAGAGAAGTCGCCGATGCGCATCGCCATCGTCGGCACCGTGATCACGTTCGTCACACCCGACGTGTGGGCGTAGTTCTCGAAATCCGCGAAGAAGAACGTCCGATTCGGGGCAATCGGGCCGCCGACACTGCCGCCTGCCTGGTATTGCTCCAGCGTGGGCTTGGTGGCGGCGAAGAAGTTCTGCGAGTCGAACCGGTCGTTGCGGAGGTAACCGAACAACGAGCCGCTGAAGACGTTCGTGCCCGACTTCGTGATGACGTTGATGACGCCGCCGGCCGTCCGGCCGACCTCGGCCGTGTAGTTGTTGGTCTGGACGCGCACCTCGGCGATGGCCTCGATCGACGGCTTCACGCCGATCGTGCCGATCTGCCGCTCGTTGTTGTCCATGCCGTCGATCATGTGATTGTTCTGGTTGTCCTGGGCGCCGTTGACCGAGATGGCCGACGTATTGCGGCGGTCGTCGGGCCTCGTGCCGCTGGCGAGCGAGTTCGGCAGACCGGCGTTCGCACCGGGCACCGTCTGCACGAGCTCGACGAAGTTCCGGCCATTGACGGGCAGGTCCTGCACGAGCTGATCATCGACGAGCGCCGAGACGGTCGATGTCTCGGTCTGAAGCAGCGGCGCTTCGGCCGCGACGGTGACGGTTTCGGTCACGCCGCCGATCTCCAGTCGCGCGTCGAGTCTGGCCCGGTCTCCCGACGACAGCGTGACGCGGCGGGTCTCGGAGTTGAAGCCGTCGAGTTCCATCGTCACGGTGTAGGTGCCGGGCGGAAGCAAGTTGAACGCATAGTCCCCGGTGGTGTTGGTGGGCGCCGTGCGCGCGTCGCCGGTGCCCTCGTTCTCGATGTTCACCGTCACGCCGGGAAGGACGCTTCGCGAAGCGTCGGTTACGCGACCGACGATGTCCGCCGTCGTCTGCGCGACAGAGGGCACTGCCGACAGCATCGTGGCCAGCAAGGCCACGGTGCAGCAACGCGCGAGGGGCAAGCGCGAGGCGGCGACCGGATCTCGATGAGAGTCCATTCGCCGTGTTGGACAAAGAGAGCCTGGTGCGCTGAAGACGTCAGCCCACCGCCTCGATGCCCGGCCGAGTGGCCGACAGCCACTCGGCAGCCTGGTCGGGCTTGACGGCGGGTTGGACGGCGCGCAGCCGGTCGTCAAGGCGGCGTATCTCTGTGCGGATCTCTGCGTATTCAGCGGTTGTGCGGGCGATCAGGTCGTCGATGCGTGTGTTCACGGCGGTGACTTCGGCCAACACTTTGCCGAGCTGGGCCGACATGAGGCCTGCCAGAACCACACCAGTTCTGCTGACGGTACCGGTGATGCGGATTCCCGTTCCGACCACCCGTCGCGCGTCCGCGCTCATATCCCGCAGTGTAGCACTGCTGGGGGAACTGGAAATCCTCTACGGCGGCGCGGGTAGTGGTAAAGTTTGTCCAAACTTGACCACTACCCGCACGGCGCCCCTTGACGCCGCTGTGGCTGCCGCGTACGGTTGGCCCGCGGACTTCTCCGACGACGAGGTCCTGCGCGAGTTGCTGGCGCTCAACGGCGGCGGACCGTAAGCTGGCTGAGGGCGTGCGTTCCCGCATGACGGACTCTGCATTTCCGGGACGGCAGCGGGGGAGTCGGCGTGAGGAGCAAATGACCGACACCGGACACTGGACGCGGTCGACGCTCTCGCTGCTTGAGACGATGCCGGACGCTGTTGTGGTGGTCGACGCCGCGGGCAGAGTCGTCTACGCCAACCGGCTGATCGAGCAGGTGTTCGGGTACAGCCCTGACGCTCTGGTCGGCCGTTCGGTCGAGATTCTCGTGCCCGAGGAAGCGCGGCAGCGGCATCAGCGTCAGCGAACGGACTACGGCCGAGCGCCAGCGGCGCGACCGATGGGCGCGGTCTCTCACGTGCTCGGTCTACACAAGAGCGGGCGCGAGTTCCCGGCGGATATCTCTCTGAGTCCAATCGCGTCCGACGAAGGCTGGCTGGTCATCGCGGCGGTGCGCGACATGACCGACCGCCATCGCATCGAGGCCGCGTTGCGGGAGGCCAACGAGAAGCTCGGGCAAGCCAACGAGAAGCTCGGCCGGGATCTCACTGCGGCGGCCAAGATCCAGAAGTCGCTCCTGCCGGGACGGCCGGCCGGGATCTCCGGTGTCGAAGTGGACTGGATCTACGAACCGTGCGAGAAGCTCGGTGGCGACAGCTTCAACGCGTTCGAGATCACGGCCGGCCTGATCGGTTTCTACCTGCTCGACGTGTCGGGTCACGGGACGGTCGCGGCGCTTCATTCGGTGGCGCTGACGCGCGTCCTCGCTTCGACGTGGACCGCAGAGGAGCGCTCATCGCCCGCGCAGCTCATCAAGTGGCTCAACGTGGAGTTCCCCATTGACCCGGAGATTAGGCAGTACTTCACGTTTCTCTGCGGCATGCTCGACCAAGCGACGGGCACGCTGCGCTATGCCTGCGCCGGGCATCCTGGCCCGATCCACGTGCCACGCGGCGGCCCGCCGACCGCACTGGGAGGCGCTGGACTGCCGGTCGGCTTTTTCTCCGACGCCGATTACGACGAGTGCGAGGTGTCGCTCCGACCCGGTGACCGGCTCTACCTCTACTCCGACGGCGTGACGGAGGCCATGAACGGCGAGAACGATGACTTTGGCATCGCCGGGCTGGTGGAGTCTCTGACGAGAACGCAGGGGGCTCCCCTCGGCGACACCGTGCAGGAAATTCGCCGCGCAGTGGGTCGGTGGCGGGGCCGGGACGAGCTTGACGACGACCTGACGCTGTTGGCCATGGAGATCGTCGCACCATGACGCCCGCGACAACGGCGGACGGGAGTCGAACCGTGCCACGAGGGTTGCGAGCTCGCGACGACGACGTGCGGAGCACCGGGAGACGAATCCTGTGCAGTCTGGAGGGTAATCGCTCGGGTCGGGCCGGTGCGGGAGCGATGTACTCTGTGGTCGGCACCCTGATGCTGAAGCCGGCGCCCCCGAGGAGATCGCCAGCTCTTGCACGCACCGCATCAGCAACCGGTGGGGCCGGAGCGGCGTCACTGCCTTCGTGCGCGGACTCTCCCCCCTTCTCGCGCTTGCGGCCCCGCAACGCCTTCGATGGCACCGCCCGGGTCGAGCGGTCCCGCCGTAGAGCCGGACATCTCGTCCAGCGCATCGCACGGGGGTCGAGGCGGCGCGACCCCACGAAGGTCTCGAGCAGCACGGGGTCGATTAAGAATTAGAAGGATTGGGTCCTGTCGCTGTCCGACGACGTTGGCCGGGCAGATCTGAGTGACCGTTGACAGGTGGTGGCGATCAGGCTCTCGGGGTGTTCCCGTTCCGGGTCACGTTGGGTACCACCCGCGGTCGAGGAGGGTCACCTGAACCGAACAACCGCCGAGCCGGTGAGGCACCCAAGACCGTCGCGGTCTGGAATGCGAAGCGGCGGTTGCGGGAGGGTTGAGCGATGATGCGAGCCATGGTTCCCAGTGCCTCTTTCCCCCGAGCAGACGCCGTTTGCGGCGGCTGATGTCGCCTTCGCCGAGGCCAAAGCGTACTTCTCATCGCGCGAAGCCCAGCAAATGAGTGAGAGCGACCTGGAACGGGAGCTGCACCGACTGGGCCAGGAGTTGAGGCACAAGCTCCTGCAGGATCGAGTCGTGTCTCCCGCGACAGCGTGGCAATGTCAGCATGCCGAACTTGCAGGTGTTGAACGCGATCCTGTATGTCGCCGAGCAGGGGTGCAAGTGGAGAGGAAGGCGATCAGCAGCTTGCTGCTCGAGGTGCCGGGGCGCAGCCTCGACCTGCTCGATCCCGAGACCGCCTCGAACGTCGATGTCGGGCTGCAGTACGCGGGGGACCGGCTGGCGTTGAGCGCCACCTGGTACAGCATCGACTTCCAGAATCGCATCTTCTACCTCGGGCCTACCACGGCGACCGGTCCCAACTACCTCATCCCGGGCGGCGCCTACTTCAACGCGGGCGGCATCGACACGAGCGGCGTCGAGTTCTCGGCGACGGTGCAGCTGCCGCGCCAGACGTCGTTCTACACGGCCTTCACGTTCAACGACTCGGAGTACATCGGGAGCGGCGACCCGCTCGTCGACGCCAACCAGGGCATCGGGGCAGGGACCGACGTCACCGGCGTGCCGGACCGGCTGTGGGTCGTCTCGCTCGACAGGAGCGGTCCGCTCGGCGTGGGGCTCAGCGCCAAGTACACGTCGTTCGCGGCGCGTCAGCCTGTTGTCGGACTGGTACGCGGACGCCTACTGGCTGGTGGACGCCTACGTCAGCTTCTCGGGCGAGGCGTTGAGCGAGCTGCTCCGGTCGACGGAGTTCGTAATCGTTGCGAACAACCTGCTCGACAAGGCGTATCTGTCGGCCATCACCTAGAATGCTGCGTGGCTCGGAGCGCCACGGACGATCTCGATGACCGCGACCGTCTCGTTCTGACGGCGTCGTCGCGAGGGAACCCCGTGCAGGACCACGACCGCTACTGGACGAAGTGGTACTTGATCTGATCGAAGCGATCCCGCGCGAAGGCGAACACGAACAGCAGCGGCTCCGAGCCGGTGCAGCGGAGCGCGTGCCGGGCATTGGCGGGGATGTAGACGGCGCAGCCGGGGCCGACCGCCGTCGTGTCACCGTCGATCTCCATCTCCCCGTGACCGCTGACGATGTAGCAGGTTTCCTCGGGCTCGTGGTGATGCGGCAGGAGTTGCGCGCCGGGCGCCAGTTGCGCAACGCCCGTGACGAGGCCCCGGCTCTCTGTGCGTTCACCGCCGATCAGGATCTTCCAGCGTATCGCGCCCTTGGCGGCGAGCGCGTGGTCGCCCCAGCCTTCCCAGTCGAGGGTGGCCTGATCGACAACAGCAGGTTTCGGCGCACTCATGGATTCATCCTTGCCGATATCGCCCCGGCGCGCCCGGCGCGGGCGCGGCGGCCTCATGATGGGCGCGTCCGCCGCGCCGGTGCATCGGAGCGCGCCGGGACAACGCCATGAAGGCTGACTACGAACTCGGTCAGGACAACATCCGGATCTTCGGCCTCGACATCCACAATCCGGTCTTCGTGGTGTCCAGCGCGACCGTCATCGGGTTCGTCGCCGGTGTGCTGGTGTTCCAGGAAGATGCGGCGGCCACTTTCGGGATGCTGCGCACCTGGCTCACCTCGACGTTCGACTGGGTGCTCATGGCGGCAGCCAATCTGTTCCTGCTCTTCTGTCTGCTGCTGCTGGTGACGCCGCTCGGGCGCGTTCGACTGGGTGGCCCTCACGCACGGCCGGACTATTCTACCGGCGCATGGTTCGCCATGCTGTTCGCCGCCGGGGTGGGCATCGGCTTGATGTTCTTCGGGGTGGCGGAGCCGGTCGCGCACTTCCTGCAACCCCCGCTCGGCAGCGACAGTACGGACCCGGTGTCGGCGCAACGGATCGGGATCGCTGCCACCATCTTCCACTGGGGCGTCCATGGCTGGGCCATCTACGCGGTCGTCGCCCTCGCGCTCGCCTTCGCCTCGTACAACCTCGGACTGCCGCTGATGCTGCGGTCGGCGTTCTATCCGCTCCTGGGAGACGCGATCTGGGGACGCTGGGGTCACCTCATCGACACGCTTGCCGTCGTCGCCACGCTCTTCGGGCTGGCCACCTCGCTCGGTCTGGGCGCCGAACAGACGGCGGCCGGACTGGCCCATCTGTTCGGCGCGCCGGCTTCCACCACCATTAAGGTGCTGCTGATTGCCGGCATCACCGGCATGGCGCTGGCATCGGTGGTCCTGGGCATCGACAAGGGCGTCAAGCGGCTCAGCCAAGCCAACCTGCTGCTCGCCCTGCTCCTGCTGGCGTGCGTGGTGGCGGCCGGGCCGACGCGCGACATCCTGGCCGGAGCCGGCGTCAGCCTCGGCTGGTACGCCGCGACGCTCGGCCCGCTCAGCAACTGGGTCGGCCGCGAGGACCTCGATTTCCTGCACGACTGGACCCTCTTCTACTGGGCCTGGTGGTTCTCGTGGTCCCCCTTCGTCGGGATGTTCATCGCCCGTGTCTCGCGTGGCCGCACCGTGCGCGAACTGATCGGCTGCATGCTGATCGCCCCGTTGCTGTGCTGCGTGCTCTGGATGAACGCCTTCGGCGGGACCGCAGTCTCGCAGTACGTCGACCACGGCTATCGGGGCGTGGTCGCCGCAGTGCAGGCGCAGCAGCCGGAAATCGCCCTTTTCGCGATGCTGGACGCGTTGCCGCTGGCCAACGTGACCTCGTCGATGGCCATCGTGTTGGTCGTGATCTTCTTCGTCACCTCCTCCGACTCCGGGTCGCTGGTCATTGATACGATTACGGCTGGCGGCAAGCTGGACGCGCCGGTCGTTCAGCGGGCGTTCTGGTGTACGTTGGAGGGTATCGTTGCCATCGCACTGCTGCTCGGCGGCGGCCTCGTCGCGTTGCAGGCCGCGGTCATCACGACCGGTTTCCCGTTCTCGCTGGCCTTGGTCGCGATGTGCTACAGCACCTGGCGCGGCCTGCGGACTGTCGTGGCATGAGCGTCGTCAGGCACCGATTCGGAGCCGGCCGTCTGAGAATCGCCCGCTGCCTGTCCACGTGTCCACGTGTCCACGGTCCACGGTCCGCACCGCACAGGTCATCGCATGGGGCGACGCCCGACCGCCGATATCCGGTCGTGTGTCGGTTCACGCGGCGGCGTCTCGAAGCCGTGCCTGCCTTGCGGCGCGCGTTCGCTTCCGTTCGGCCGCTCGGTCCAGACAGCGCCGGCATTGCGTAGCCAGTGCACCGCTGACGAGGACAGCGCGGGGCCTCTTGCCGCAGGCGCGACACAACCCGGCGGCCAGCCGGCTCCGCCGCAATTCGGCCACCCTCCGTCGCGAGGAGTCCACACACGCCCCGCACCTTGCGCCTTCCCACCCCGATGGGGGGTTCGCCGTGCAGTCTACACACCGGCCTTCATCGCTGAGTCGCCGCCGACGTTCGACGTTATGCTCCCGATGGCGGAGTTTGACATCTCCCGCAGATCGTCAGTCCGGCCGCAGCCGAGCGTTTCTGACACGCCTGACACAGCCCTCGCGCCTTGGCGGCTTCGCGCGATTCCCCGAACACGCGCACTGTTCCGCAGCCGAACACAGTGCCGGCAGATGCGTCGTTCGTCGAAGTCACGAAGTGGCCGCCAACGCCAGCAGCCGCCGCAGAGCTTCGTCGAGCCTGCACCGGGTGATGGCGACGGCCGGTGGACCAGTTCGTCCCGGCCGTTCCAGATGGACTCATAGCCGTGCATGCTGGCCGATGACGTTTCGCCGTTCGCCGCTCGCGCCCATCGCGGTCTCGGACGACACCATGCACCCACTCCCCGACGACGAAGCGGGCCTCATGCATCCTGTCGTCCGTCATCGACGTTCGTCGTTTGCGGTCGCCCATGGGGTCGCCCGCCTACACGCTGCCAGGGGTTTCCGGTGCGTAGTGTGGAGCCAACCCAAGCTGCGCGCACGCTCGTTCGTACTCCGTCCGCGCCTTCTCGTAATCTGCGCTCGCCTTGACGAGTGCCCGCTCTGCCGCGAAGAACGCCAGCCGCGCCTTGATGACCAAAGTCCAACTCGCCCTGCTTTAATCCCATCTCCCGTGGTTTCTCCTGTGCTGCGGCATCGCACCACCGCGGCAGCGAATCGCCTGCGGAGCCCGGCTCGATTCGGGTCTCGACTCGCGCCGCCGACCGGCGCCACTGGCGCGGTCGCTCTCTTCGCGCTATTCTCGCACACGGAAGGTGAAAACCGCGCGACCGTCATCCGAAGAGAGGGTTTGCTTGGAACCAAGGGCGGTCGTGGAGCGACTCAAGGAGTTTGGCCAGACGCGTGCCCGTTTGGATTGGGGCGAGTTGGACGTCGAGACGCGAAGGCTTCTTCGAGGGAGTCCTTTCGCATTTCTGATCGCTGTGGCTTTCGACCGAAACATGCCGTGGGAGAAGGCATGGAGGATTCCGACGGAGATCGATCGGCAAGGATGGCTGGATCCGGCGCTGCTGGCATCCAAGGATGAAACAGAGCTTATCGGGCTGGTGAAGGGTCTGGCGGTGCAGCCCAGGTGGGGCGCAAGGGAAGGCGCCAGGACGTTGTCGGACGCGGCCAGGCTGGTCTGGGACCGGTTCGGCGGAGACGCCGCCGCCATCTGGAAGGGCGCGTCTCCCGCCGAGGTGGAGAAGACGCTACAGGAGATCCACGGGATCGGAGCTGGAATCGCGTCGATGGCGACTCGGATTCTCTACGACGACTTCGGATGCTTCAGAGGGCAGGAGCGGCAGATCGACGTTAAGCCGGACGTCCACTTGGTGCGCGTGTTCCAGCGTCTTGGGATCATCGACGACGACTCCGAGAACGAGGCGATACGAGCGGCTCGACGCCTGAACCCGGAGTTTCCTGGCGAACTGGATTGGCCAGCGTGGCGGATCGGCCGGCTTTGGTGCCGCCCGAGAAGACCGGACTGCGCCCAATGCCCGTTGACCGGAGACTGCGCGAAGCGGTTGTGACTTCGCCAGGACGTGGGGAGTTGCCGCCGGGGCTGCGATCTGCCCGGGCCACGATTCCAGCAGCAGACGGCGAGTGTGCCGGGCCGCCGGGACAGCCACGAGGCGGCCACAGGGATGGCGTATCCTGCTGCAGCATCACGGCATCGTGACCGGCGAGGCCATCGTCCCTGGGAAACGTCCTCGAGCAGCGGCATCGAGCACCACGCCGGTCAGCAAGGCGGGCCGCTCCGAGCAAGACGACCTCCTCCGAAAAAACGCTGAATCTGCTTGGCCAACGTCTCCGGCCGGAGGCTGAAGCGCCAGGCCCACGCGACGGCGATCCAATTCATGCCATGGGGCTTCCGACGGTTTCCTCGACGACCAGTGTGCATGCACACCCGCCACTGGCGACCGACCGGACATCGACCGATACGGGGGTTGGGACGCCGGAATGTCGTTCGCCTGCGTCGAACCGAGGAAGAGGGAGACCGTATGGACTCGAAGGAACGGAGCGCCGTCGACCCGGACCGTGAACGCTCGCCGCCTGTCGTCGGCGACGCCTTTGCGACCAAGGGCGAGCTTCCGTCGGTCGCCTTGACGCAGCGCTTCCTGGCTCAATGCGAGCACCACGGTTCACAAGGCTTCGCCGTGAGGTTCGTCGCCGTGGGCCGGAGCACCGGGGTGTCGGGACTGCCCGAATCGGATGACTGGACCGCGTGGGACGCCAAGGAGATGCGGTCGGCAGTCGAGTACCTTGAGCGGAAGCACACCCGGTGAGCGGCGGTTCGACCTGCTGTTCGCGGTGTCGGTGAGAAGCGCGGAGCCCGAACGATACCCGCTCAGAATGGCGACCCTCGGCGTCGAGGCGGTGGTCGAGTTCTTCGAGACGGGCAGGAGGCCGGCCAACACACCGGGCCTGGACTTCCACGATACGGGCACAGCGCTGGTCACCGACGTACCGGCGCCGGGGGTTCCCTCCATCGGCACCGGTCGCGGTCTGAGCGACTGCTGGGATAGGGAGTCCGTCGGAGCGAGCGAGGCATTGCCCCTTGACGCCGGACGGAACGATGAACGAAGCGCACATGAAACGGGCGGTGGCGCTCTCGCGCAGAGGCATGGAGTTGGGCCACGGCGGTCCGTTTGGGGCCGTGGTCGTCCACGACGGGGCGGTTGTCGGCGAAGGCTGGAACGAGGTGCTGCGGTCGAAGGACCCGACGGCCCATGCTGAGGTCGTGGCGATCCGGAACGCTTGCCGGAAGCTGGCGATGTATGACCTGTCGGGCTGCGAGGTCTACGCCAGTTGCGAGCCGTGCCCGATGTGCCTGGGCGCGATCTACTGGGCGCGCGTCGACCGCGTCTACTACTCGGTCAACCGGCGCGACGCGGCCGGCATCGAATTCCTCGACGAGTTCATCTACGAGGAGCTAGCGAAGCCGTTCGAGGCGCGTGCGCTGCCGATGGTGCACGTGCCGTGCGACGGGGCGCTCGATGTCTTCGACGCCTGGAGGCATCGGGCAGGGCGCGTCACGTACTGAGCCCGCGCGGCCGAAGCGAAGCACGCGCGGGCGAGCGTCGTCGCCCGTGGGCGGCCGACGGCCCGTCACTGGCGGTCGGCGACGAGCCGAACGACGGCCCGTCAGCCGCCCGGAGGCGTGGTCGGCAGCAAGCGGTCGAGGGGAGCGCAGCATCCCCCGCCAGCCCCAATGTACGCACATTGGGTCGGCTGGCTCCTGCCACCTAACGCCGCGCCGCATCAAACTGCTGTTGGAGCCGTCCCGTACGGCGCTTCCAGCGATCTCGATCGCGCTCGGTACGCGTCAGGTCCTCACGCAGCCGCGCGTTCTCACTGACGCTCTCATGTTTGTCAAGGGCTCGATCGAGAACTCGCTCGCCGGTGGCTCCGTCCGACCCACATCATGCGCGTGTGCTCACCGCCGTCACGGCGCCTCGCTACGCTCGGCCCCCGCTACGCGGGGCTGACGGCCTTGACGACGGCTCCGCGCACGCTCGGACTGGCTCTTGTCGGACGAAGCCGGGTCATCAACCTCATGGGACCTGGTCGCCGCGCGCTGGCCGAGGTGGACCGCCGGAGGAGACCGTAGACGCTCACGGGCTCGGCTTGACCAAGGTACGAAACACCTCGCGGGCCACGTACCGTTTCAGGCAGCGCATGATCTCCTTCTTCGACAGCCCCTCGCGGAGACGACGCTCCACGTAGGCTTGCGTGCGCTCGTCGGTGCGCATACGCGAGACGACCACCATGTGCAGCGCTGAATTGGGCGCCAGGACCGCGCAACCGCCCCGCCGCATCGTCTTCTTCCGGCCCTGCGGCCAATTCCTGCAGGCCCGCGCTGATCGTCGCCCTCAACAACCCCGTCGCCTCGGCGACCCGCGCGATTCCACCGCGTCCGAGTGCCCTTGCCTCTACAGCGGCCCAACGCCGCCGCGTCCTTTCGTTGAGCAATGGCCCAATCGCGGCAAACTTCTCCTGAATCACTTGTGTCAGTGCGTTCTCCACGGAGTCCGACGATAACACACCAACTCTTATAAATCACTACTTTATTTTGGCGAGAAGCCTTATAGCGGATAGTGCCCACGCTCGGCACAATCGCTCATTCTCGCACTCCAGAGATGGTGAATTCCCCACGACTGAACGCGCGGCACCCAAAGCCGTCCCGTGAAAGCTGTTCCACGTCGCCGGACGTACGATCGTGGAAGACCAGGCCGATACTCGTAGATGCGCCGTGCACATACTGGATGTTGATGTCCGCCGACCGGCCGCTCTTGGAATAGCTCCACTGGACATCCGTCGACGTGTCATCAAAGGTTCCATCCAAATTGCGCGTGCGGACGGTGCGAGAGTCGATGAAGGTAGTCACGTTGGTGACCAAGTCATCGCTGGTGAACCCGCAGTTGGCATCCAAGAGCTCGTCAGGGTAGATCGTCAGGGTTGCACCCAGGATCGAATCCGGCGCCTCTATCAGGGTCGTTGGGCCAACGATGCCGCTACGGCTGTCTTCTGCATCGTCGCACCCGACCACGGCCAGCATCAGCACTGCCGCCGCCCTCCACCAGACGCTGCCCGCCAGCAGGTACACGTCAGCCATTCAGTCAACCTCCACAGTCCGCATGGCCAGCCGCAGCAGCGCATCGCGGTTGCGCGCGTCGATCTGATCCTGCCGCGTCATGGTCACGGTCAGCCGCCAGTCTCTTGCACTTTCGCCGCCGGCCGTTGCACCAGCCGCAGCCGGTGCAGAAGAACACAACCGGCTGACCGTGCAGTCCGGGCAACCGACTGAACGAAGCGCTCACGTCGGTCGAGGGAGCCTACGGCTCGTACCACGGCATCCGGAGATTCAGCGTCACCGGACAGCCGCCGCTGGCGAGGGTCGCCGGCTTGGCGCAGGGGGCACAGGAGCGCTACATGCCGGTGCCGGGAGCTGACGACGACGAAGCACAGGCCATCCTGGCGGACGACGTCTTTACCGTGTGGGTGCTCCGCGCGCCGCTCCGTCCCAGGGGCCAGCACACTCAGGGCTTCTTGTCTCGCTCTTCCTGCCTACCTCGCAAAAACGCGACATCTACGCCGAGTCCCTGAAGTCCTTTACGAGCCTCGCCAACGTCCCTTCCAAGTTCGCTGACTTGGTGCTGGACGCTGTCAACCTTGCCGTCCAGCCTCTGGATGTCGCCCTTCATGGCGTCCAGCTTCGGGCCGATCCAGTCCTCCACCGACTTCTGAAGTTCCGTCCTTGCGGCGCGGCTGTCCTGCCTCGCGGCAAAGAACACTGCCGCAACGGCAGCGACGGCCCCGACACCGGCGGCAAGAGTTGATGCGTCCATAGGCACCTCGGAATCTACTCGACCCCCGATATCCGACAACCCAGCGGCCGTCCGGGGGCACATCCGGCATCGACGAGCAGGCGACGGGGATACGGAATCGGAGAGTCGCCGGGGAGGTCGCAGCACCTCTCGCGACCGTTTCGACCACTGGAGGCTCCCTTCAGCCTGTCGAGCGCTGCCGACAGCGACATCTCGCGCCGGGATGGTACCTGTCGCGGGGCTGTCACCACCACGCCGTGGCCATCGACAGCGTCAGACAACTTATTGTGCCGCACGTGCTCACCGGCGTCAAGGCGCTCGCTACGCCCCCGCGTCCCGGGGCTTTGGCCTTGACGACGGTTCCGCGCCCGCTCGACAACGGGTAATTTCCAGTCAAGCCTCTTCGAGGCTCCTCCGTTCCGCTCCGGCCCTTCGGATGGCAGCCGTGAACGACCGTGCGGGAAGTTCCTTGCGGACCAGCCGAAAGGCTGGGCCGGTCTCCAAAGCAGACCTGTCCCGTCGGTGAGCCGCTTGTCGCGGAGTACCGACGCGGCAAGTCGACAGGACGAACCAGACCGCCGCGACCTGCACACCCGACCCACGCGGACCGTCCACCCGCCGACCGGCCGAACCGGGCCACGGCGGAATGTTGTGGAACGTTGAGCAACCGGGAAGATCCACGGCACCGACCACAGCGGGACGACCAGGAAGGCGAGTCGCGATCGCCGAGGAGGACCACGGCGACGAGGATGACCGCAACGGCACGAAGCGGGAGATCCGGCTGGTAAGGATGCCGCGAGAGAGTGTGATCGCGAGCAGACGCCCGATCACAACCTGATCACACCCCCCGGATCACAACAGCCTACAGGAAGAGCGCCGGGATTCATTGGTCCAACCGCGCACCCACGAGCCACCCCGGTACACACAACGGGGTCGGGAAAAGGCCGGGAGCGACCCCGGCCAATCTCGCGATTTGCCGGCGCAACGGGTGTTCCTGCGTCACACCCGCGGCGCGGGTCGCTCCCGGCTGAATCGTCCCCTGCGGGAAGGCGAAGAGCCCGGCGTCGCCGAGTCCGTCGGCTCGCGGCGCCAACGCGCCACGGTCAATCCGAGGAACTTGACCGCCTCGGCCACATTCCACGCCCGAACACTCGCGAGCGCCGCCGCCACGTCTCGATGCGGCAGCGCCCGCATGTGCCGCACGACCTCGATGCGCTTGCCGAGTAGCCGGTCCGCGCCGGCCCCTCGGGTTGTGGTGGACCCCAGAATCTGGACAACCGGCTAAGTTAAGGTCGTGAGCCCGAGGACGAGGAGGTCCAACGATGGCGACACGACGACAACACAGCGCAGCGTTCAAGGCGAAGGTGGCCGTGGCGGCCCTGCGGGGCGACCGGACGTTGAGCGAACTGGCATCGGCGTTCGGAGTGCACCCGGTGCAGATCGCACAGTGGAAGAAGCGGGCGTTGACCGCGTTGCCGGAGGCGTTTGTGGCGCGGCGCGGTACAGCTGACGCGGACCACGAGGCCGTGCAGGCGGCCCTGTACGAGCAGATCGGACGGCTGAAGGTCGAGCTGGATTGGTTGAAGCGAAAACACGAACTGGTCGACCGCTGATCGCCGTGCAGCGGTCGACCCGACAGATCCGGAACTGAGCGTCACACGCCAATGTGCACTGCTGGGAATTTCCCGCTCGTCGTTCTACTACCGGCCGCAGCCGGTGAGCTCGACCGAGTTGGCACTGATGCGCGCGCTCGACGAGGTGTACACGGCGACGCCGTTCTACGGCTCGCGGCGGCTGCAGGTGGCTCTGCAGCGCGAGGGATGGACGGTGAACCGCAAGCGGGTGCAGCGCCTGATGCGGTTGATGGGCATCGAGGCTGTGGGCCCGAAGCCGCGGTTGAGTCAGCGGCATCCTGGGCACCGGGTGTATCCGTACCTGCTGCGCGACGTCGCGATCGAGCGGGTCGACCAGGTTTGGAGTTGCGACATCACGTACATCCGGTTGCGGTCGGGATTCGTCTACCTGATGGCGATCCTGGACTGGTTCAGCCGATACGTCCTGGACTGGGAGCTATCGGTCACGTTGGACGGTCAGTTCTGCCGAGACGCGCTCGAACGGGCGCTGGCCGGTGGGCGACCGGAGATCTTCAACACGGACCAGGGTGTGCAGTTCACCAGCGATGCGTTCACGAGCCTGCTGCGTGCGGCCGAGGTGCGGATCAGCATGGACGGCCGTGGCCGGGCGCTGGACAACGTTTTCGTCGAGCGGCTGTGGCGGTCGGTGAAGTACGAGGAAGTGTACCTGAAGGACTACGCGACGGTGCCGGAGGCCCGCGCCGAGCTGAAGCGCTACTTCGCATTCTACAATCATGGGCGCCCGCACCAGGCGTTGGACTATCGAACACCGGCGAACACCGGCAGAGGTTTACGGTGCGGTCCCCGCGCTGGCGTCTGCCGGCTCGCGGGTCGAATGCTGATGGGGGCGTGGACATGTGGAAATCTCGCAGACGAGATTCCCACAGGCCCACACCCTTCATCTATCATGAATACGGAGACGACCGGAACGACCTTAACTTACTCGGCCCCAGAAACTGTCCAGCCAACGGGGTCCACCTCAAGGAATCGGCACGGTCCCGATGCTACGTACGTAGGTAATGTGGAGTCCTGGAGGGCGTAACCGTCGCCTCCGCCGAGGCTTGCGGCGATCACTGCACATTACCGAACACTCAACATTAGTCGCATAATGTGGAGCTCCACATTATGCGACGAGGTAGGCTATTGAAGTGGTCCCGGTTGTTTGGACAGTTCGAGGGCTTCGCTAAGGTGTATCCCGGTTGAGAAGTCACGCCCTCGTGTTCCCGATTGATCATAGCCAAGATGACGATGCGCTGTGGGAGTGTGGGAATCTCGCGGCCCCGGCGCAGGCATGGGCGGCAGCGATCGCCCGCGAGATTTCCAAGGGCCTGTGGGCGCCCGCCTCGCCGACCTTCAGATTCAGCACAACGTCGACCGGGCGTCCATAGGCCCGGCACTTCCACAGCGTGCCGCACGGATGCGATGACCCCTCCGCTTTTGCGGGGATCGCTTCTGCGGAGGACGAGCAGCGCGACCAGCTGCTCGCGGCGGATGATGCCCGCCGCGATCGACTCCGGCCGCGTCCTTCGGATGCTCACGCCGCACGCTCCTCGCCGTAGGCTTCGGCCGGAGTGCGTCCCCCAAGAGCCGAGTGCGGACGGACGTGGTTGTAGAACGTCATCCACGCCGCGATCACCCGCTCGGCCGCGAACCCGTCGGACAGCTCGTGAAGATACACAGCCTCGTACTTCAGCGACCGCCACAGTCGCTCGATGAAGACGTTGTCCAGGCACCGTCCGCGGCCATCCATCGAGCACCGGGCGCCCGCCGCCTGGACCCGGTCGGTGAACGTCGCGCTCGTAAACTGCGCTCCTTGGTCGGTGTTGAAGATGTCCGGCGTGCCCATCCGCAGCGCCGCCTCCAGCGCCTCTACGCAGAAGCCGGTGTCCATCGTGTTCGACAGCCGCCACGCCAACACGTGACGGCTGGCCCAGTCCATGATGGCGACCAGGTACAGGAAGCCGGCCGACAACGGAATGTAGGTGATATCGGCGCACCAAACCTGATCCGGACGGTCGATCGTCAGCCCCCGCAGTAGGTACGGGTAGACGCGGTGACCCGGCTGGGCGTCGCTCGTACGCGGCTTGCGGTAGATCGCTTCCAGGCCCATCAGGCGCATCAGCCGACGGACCCGACGACGCCCCACCGGCACGCCCTCGCGCCGCAGGTGCCGCGCCATCTGCCGGCTGCCGTAGAACGGGTACTCCAGCGACAAGGCGTCCATCCGTCGCATCAACGCCAGGCTCTCCGCTCTCTCTCCCCGCGGCCTGTAGTACACCGACGAGCGGCTGATGCCGAGCAACACGCACTGACGGCTGATGCTCAACACGTCGTCGCGGTCGACCATCTCCAGGCGTTCGGCCCGACTCAGCGTTGGAACCCGCGCAGAAAAAAATCCCGCTCCACCGTCAGCTCGCCGATCTTCGCGTGCAGGTCCCGGACCGTCGCCTCGTGTTCCGACTGGCGAGACGTCCTGCCGCCGCCGAAGATCTCGTCCAGCCCGTCGATGGCCTGCCGCTTCCAGGTACTCACCTGGTTCGGATGAACCTCGTGACGAGCGGCGATCTCCTGCACCGTCCGGTCTCCCCGCAACGCCTCGAGCGCCACCCGCTTCTTGAAGTCCGCCGTGAACCGGCGCCGTCGTCTCGTCGCCATCCCAGTGCCTCCCGAAGGCTCTGGAATACACCTTAGCCGACTGTCCGAAAAAGCGGGGCCACCTCATATCTCGGCTACGATGCCCGCGCCGCCGACCTGATCTTCCAACTCGTCAGCCGACGCTACGAGCACCGCTCCCTGCTGATCACCACCAACCTGCCCTTCAAACGCTGGGACACCGTCTTCCCCAACGCCTCGTGCGCCGTCGCCCTGATCGACCGCTTGACCCACCACGCCGAGATACTTCTCCTCGAAGGCAATAGCTAAGCTATCGCAGACGAGAGGCCGAGCTCAGCCAGCAGGAGCGCAACCGCCAGCGCACGCGCCGTCATGCCGCGGCGGACGCGGCGGACTGACCCCGACCCTCACGTCGTGGACGAGACCGCTCGATAGCGGTGCAGAAAACCGCACTTTTTCGTGATCGACAACAGGTGACGCTGCGCGACGTCTACCGCTCGACGCTGGACCCGAAGCGCATCGAGCGCAAGCTCGCCGAGGTGGAAGCCCGCGTCGAGCCGCCCGGCACGCTCCGCGTCCCGATGGCGGCGATGGCGTCGCACGGCGGCGAGCTGGCGGCCTGGTCCTGGCGGACGGCCGGCGATGTCGCCCGCGCGCCCGACGAGCCGGCCTTGCGCGAGCAGCTCGGCAAGCTCGGGATCGCCTTCGATGTCGAGCCGCCCGTGGTCGGCGACCCGGCCCGCCGCGAGCGGCTCGACGCCATCCGGCGCTGGTACGCGCAGGACTGGCAGGCCCTCGACCGGAAGCTGCGCTCCAGCATCGTCGAGGGACTCAGCGTCTTCCTCTCCGTCTTCGACCTGCCCGACGTGGCCGCGATCTTCTGCCCGCCCAGGCCGCCCGACGCGCACGGCGCGCCGGCCGAGGCGCCGGCCGCCGACGCGGCGCCCGTCGTCCGGCCGCTGCCGCCGCTCGACGAGGTGATCGACGCCGGCAAGGTCCTCTGCCTGAACATGCCGGCCGGGACCAACCCGGCCCTGTCGCGCGCCGTCGGCGTCCTGCTCAAGCAGGCGTGGCTCCAGACGCTGCTCCGCCGCCCGGCCGAGATGGCGCGCCGGCACGGCCGCATCTGGCGGCCCGCCGTGTTCCTGTGCGACGAGTACCAGAGCTTCGCCACCGTCGGCGAGGACGACCCGGCCGGCGACGAGAAGGCGTTCGCGTTGACGCGCCAGTCGCGCCTCATCCCCATCGTGGCCACGCAGTCGATCTCGTCGCTGCGCGCCGTGTTGGGCCAGTCCGAGGCGTGGCGGGCGCTGCTCCAGACGCTCCGCACCCGCATCTTCCTGTCGCTCGGCGACGACTCGTCGGTGCAGATCGCAAGCGCGCTCTCCGGCCAGGTGGCCCGGATGAAGGCGTCCTACAGCTTCTCGGAGCAGACCTCGCAGGCCACCGCGTCGCTGCTTTCCGGAGCCCCCGGCGGCGGGACCGGCAGCCTCAGCGCCAGCAAGTCGTTCAGCGAACGCCGCGAGGCGCTGTTCCATCCCCGCGATTTCGCCCTGCTCGGCAACTGCCAGGCCATCGTACTGCCCTACGACGGCCGCCGCGCGCTCGACGCGCGCCGCTGCTACCTCAAGCCGGACTTCCTGCCGCGGGACTGGCCCTACTGGCGCGCCCGCGAGGCCGGAGACCTGTAGATGGAGCTGACCGTCGCCGACCTGACGCCGTTCCTGCCGGGGCTCGAAGCCGCACTCGACGACGAGACGGTCTCCGAGGTGATGATCAACGGGCCAGGGGTGGTCTTCATCGAACGCGCCGGCCGGATGACGGCGCTCGACGCGCCGGAGCTGACCGCCGACGCGGTGGCGCGCGCCGCCGTCCAGATCGCACGGCCGCTGGGCCGGGACCCGCTCTCCGAGCCGGTCATCGACGCCAGGCTCGCCGACGGCTCCCGCGTCGCCATCTGCGGCCCGCCCGCCGCGCCGACGGCCGCGATCACCATCCGCCGCTTCGGCGGCCGGGCCTTCACCGTCGCCGAGCTGACCGCGAGCGGATCGCTCCCGGCCGCCGTCGCCGACGAGACCGCGGCCGTGCTGCGCCAGGGGCGCAACGTCCTGATCTCCGGCGGCACCGGCTCCGGCAAGACGACGCTGCTGAACGCGCTGGTGTCGCTGCTGCCCGCCGACGGCCGCGTCGTCTCCATCGAGGATACCCTGGAGCTGCGGCTGCGCCGGACCAACGGCCTGCGGTTCGAGGCCCGCGGGCTCGGCGACCGCGGCGTCACCATCCGCGACCTGGTGCGCCATGCGCTGCGCCACCGGCCCGACCACATCGTCGTCGGCGAGGTCCGCGGGGCCGAGGCCGCCGACCTGCTCCAGGCCCTCAACACCGGGCACGGGGGCAGCTTGGCCACGGTGCACGCGAACAATGCCGCCGCAGCCCTGTCGCGGCTCGCGACCTGTGCCATGCAGGCCAGCGACGCCCTGCCCTGGGCCGTCGTCTGCCGCGGCGTGGTCGACGGCATCGAGGCCGTCATTCACCAGACCCGGACGCCCGAGGGGGTCCGCCGCGTCGACCAGATGGTGCGCGTCCGCGACTACGACGCACAGGAGAACCGCTGGGTCGTCGAGACCGTCTGGCCGGCGGCGCCGCCATCCGCGACCGGCTCCAGTGCCTCGTCGCCGGTCGAGCCGGCCCGGTCGTCGGCCGGCCGGACGAAGGGAGGACGGCGGAGGCGTAGGTCCCGGAAGTAAGAGCAACGGATTGAGCATGTCGCGGCCCGCGATGTCGCGGCGGGTCGTGACACCGAGGGAATTGGAGGAACCGACGATGAGCAGAACGGATGGGAGAGACGCCGGCGCGCAGGAGCCGGTTCGGGTCACGACGCGGGAGGAGTTCGACGCTGCGATCGAGGAGCTGTTCCGGACGGGGCGACCCATCGAGGCGCCGTCGCTCGACGCGCTCGCCGGCTGGGACGTGGACCTCGAAGACGAGGCCGGCGCCATCGAGGAGGAGCGGTGATGGCCAAGGCGCGGGAGAGGGCCGACGAGTACCACGCGCAGTTCGCCGCCCGCATCGTCAAGGCGCTCGAAGAGGGGACCGCGCCCTGGCAGAAACCGTGGAAGCCCGGCGAGCGCATCCTGCCGCACAACTTCCAGAGCGGTCGCGACTACCGCGGCGGAAACGCCGTGTACCTCGCCATGAACGCCCTCGACCGCGGCTACGCCGACCCGCGCTGGGGCGGATACCGCCAGATCCAGGAGGCCGGAGGCCACGTCCGCAAGGGCGAGAAGGGCACCCCCATCATGTACGTCGAGTGGCGGCAGCGGCGCACCGCCCGCGACGAGCGCGGCAAGCCCGTGCTCGACGAGGAAGGCCGCAAGAAGCTCGAATGGGTCCAGCGCGACCGGCCGCTCGTCAAGGTCCAGTACGTTTTCAACATGGAGCAGACCGAGGGTCTCAAGCTCCGGTCGTTCCAGGCGGCGGGGCCGAAGTGGGAGGGACACGAACGCGCAGAGGCGCTCATCCGCGGCAGCGGCGTCCGGGTCGACCACGTGGCCGGCGACCGCCCCTACTACAGCATGAAGGACGACCGCGTGGTGCTGCCCGAGCGGAGCCAGTTTGCGTCGCAGTCGGCCTACACGCACACGGCGCTGCACGAGCTGGGACACGCGACAGGGCACCCGGACCGCCTGAATCGGCCCACCCTCGTGAAGCACGGCGGCTTCGGCTCGGAGGCCTACGCCCGCGAGGAGCTGCGGGCCGAGATCGCCGCGATGATGACCGGCGAGCGCCTCGGCGTCGGACACGAGCCGAGGCACGGAACGGCGTACGTCGCCTCGTGGATCAAGGCGCTGGAGAACGACCCGAAGGAGATCCGCTCCGCAGCCGTCGATGCGCAGCGCATCTCCGACTGGCTGTTGACCCGTGAACGCGAGCGTGGCCAAAGCGACGACAAGGCGCAGCCAGAGCAGCACGACGACAAAGCAGACCGGACGATCGAGCGTGACTCAGATCGGCCCTTTGCCGAGCCCGAGCCTGCCCGTCTCCCGCAGCCTCGCCCGTCGGCGTCACTGGGCCGCCTCGACCGCCCGACGCCAGCATTTAACCCCGGCTCCGGGATCCCTGATCGCAACGCAACCAGTGGCCCGAGCCGCTGATCCTGGAGGCAGCACGCTCGTCGCGCGCGTCACGCCAACCGCCTCAAGCTGCCGGGAACCGTCGCCCGATCGAGGCGCACGGGTCTGTGAGGCGCTCTCATGATACGATTGCCGAGCACCGTCATCGATGGAGAGTCCGCTCGATGTCCCATCGAATCCTGCACCGACTCAGGGATGGCGGGTTGCAGGTTGGGCCGCCGTGCTGACGTAAAGGAGGTACACTGTGCCGCGAATGACCCTGGAGATGTCGGACGATGTCAATGAAGAGTTGATCAAGTTCGCGCACGCCAATGGAGTCAGTAAGGCAGAAGCGATCCGAAGGGCGGTCGCGGTGCTGGCGTTGGCGCGAGAACAGCGAGCCAAGGGAAGATCGCTAGGCTTTGTACAGGAGGACAACCAGCGCAAACTTCGTGCGATTGGGCGAGTTGAGGGAGTGTAGAAATGGATGGGGATGGTGAAGACGGCCCTGATCCGGAGGGTGGCGAGCCGTTCAGTGTCATCACGGGGGCTCTGCCGGGCAGTCGGGTCACGGTTATCGACGAGAACGAACGACTCAAGTTCGCGCGCCATGTGCTTGCGGGGGTGGCTGTCCCGTCCATCTTGATTTTCGTGGCGTATGCAGCATGCCCCGACAATACAGCTCTCCAGCAGATTTTTGAGCTAGTCAAGGTTGGCCTTTTGCCCTTGGTCACTCTAGTCATATCGTTTTATTTCTCGAAGACAGATGGGTAGATGGGGCGACCGGATGGCTGCGGTTTCCAAAACTCGACCAGCCCTTGGCCATCGTCCAGCAGCCCGTTCCGATTGCGAGAGTTGGACGGCGAGCAGTCCAGCTCGTGCATTCGCCGCGCCTACAGCAACGCCCGTGGGTCCGTGCTCGCATTAGTGGCGGCTGACGGAAATGCGCGGAGGTTTCCCTTCCAGGATGGAACGATTAACCGGGAGCGACCGTGCGCGATGGGGGTTGCGCCGGAGCAACCATCGCGCCAGCGAATCGCCAGATTCGCGGGGTCGCTCCCGTCCTTTCCCCGACCCCTGCACCGGTTCCGATGGCGGATCGCGAGTTGTGCATTGGGCCAATGAACCCGCGGCGCTTCGGCAGGGGCGAGTGTGATCCAGTGCGTGATCAGGCTGTGATCGAACGCCGGCAACTGATCACAAGCTGACGCGGTACTGTCGAGCCGGATAGTCGCTCTGTGTCGCCGTGGATCCCCTCTCGACTTCGTGATAGTGGTCCTCGCGGCGCCCCGCGGGTGCTTCCGTCCGCCGCCTCCACGGTCGCCTGAATTACCGGCGGTGCTCCGTCCGTGGTTCGTTGCCGTGGTCGGCGTGCTGGCCTCGTGTGCACAGCCAACGTGGGTGGGGGCGCAGCCGCGAAGCGGTTCCGCGCGCGGCTCACGGTACAAGTGGATCAGCCGCGCAAACGGTACGCCCGCATGCTCGCCGGGTACGGCCGGATCGCCGGCGATTCCGTGGCAGGTGGCGAGTATGGCAGCGAGTGTCGGCGGAACATTGCCCGGGCGACCGCAAAGCGCGGGGCCGTGGCTCTCTACCTATAGAAGTCCTCTCCAGGGTCGGTTCCACCAGACTGCGCTGGGGACGACTCTACGGTCTAACCGCTCCCACCATCTGGATACGCCAGCCCTCATCCTCCTTCTGCCAGAACGTCACAAATGGCCCTGACAGTTCCGCAGTTTCTACCAACATCCCCAGGGTAATCCTGCCAGCACGCCGGAGGACCTCCGCCGCGCCCTTATTGGCCGCATCAAAGACGTAGATCGACATGTCCGTACTGGCGATAAAGACAAGGAATGGATCCTCGCTATTGGACACCACGGTTACACCGAACTCTCTCTCTCGAAAGCTTGTACGAGCTCTCTGTCAACGCTGGTTTCCATAACCCTAGCGTTCCGTTCAGCTCCGGCTCGCGGTGTCTCCGGCGACCAAAGATCATTGATGAGGTCCCAGTACCTGGCACGAAACGCAGCGAGGTCGCCGTCATCACCAACGGCAGCTCCACGGACGCCCCACACGCTGTCTGGCGCCAGCCGCCTAGATTGCTGGGACACACTAAGGTGTGACATAGCCGTCTCGCCCTCATCGGCGCGCCATGCAGTGAGAAAGCGTCCCATGGCTGCTTTCGCGTCGACCAATTCTACTAGTGGTCCGTCACGCCCTAATCTCCGGACACGGACATGGGCTAGTCCAGGGCTAGTCCCCGTCTTCGATGAGCTCCTGGGTCGTCGTCATGACCGCCTCGACGACCATCTCCTGGCCTGCGATTGCCACGGTTGCTTCGACACGCATGGTGCTCTCCGTCCCCAGGAGCAACCCCCTGCCCGCATCGAAGCGGCTGATCCCAACCATCGTCATGTCGCCGAACTGCACCGGGACGAGCGATGAGACGGTGCCATCCGGCAGGGACACCGTCCCGGAACTGCCGATGACGACGACGTCTCCGTCGATCGACTCAACGCGATAGGAGGTAGCGACCATCATCGACCCGAAGCCGGGGATCGGTGACGTGAAGTCGCTGTCCCACATCGAACCGACGCCGACCGGCCCGGTCGGCAGTGGCATTACGAGGGATCCCTGCTCCCACTGGCTGCGGAGCGCCTCGTCGCCGAGCATGCCGTCGAGGAGCGCCGGGACGGGCAGATCCTGCAGTTCCGTACGCAGCGCCTCGCGCATTCCTTCGAGGCCAGACATCTCGACCATCACGCCCCGTGGATCGACAACGACCGTGAAACTCGTGCCGGCAACCGCATCGAGAAACGCCCCGGAACTTTCCTGATCGGCCGGGTCGACACTGGTCGATCCCATCGGCCAATCGAAATTCATCTGCACCTGCTCGGTGGTCATGCGCACGGTGGCTTTCCCGTCGCCGTCGACTTCCAGAACGCTCCAGCGCTCCGTACTGCCCGAGCGCATAATGGTCGCCGTTCCCATGCCCTCTGGCAACTCGGTGTCGACTTGTTGCGACTGGCGATAGACGAGGTCGGTTCCGGCCTCCAGCTTCCATGCCAGCTCGACCCTCTGCACCGCGGCGGGCATAACCGCTGCTGCGCCCGCCAGGACCAACGCGGCGCACAGCACGGCTGTCCGGACGCGGCCGGCGAGTTGCGGGTTGCGACGACGAGAGGGATTCTCCATGGTTACCTCGATTTCCCCATGCTTCAAACCCATCGTACTCTAACCGAACGGTTACGGTCCCCCGGTCCCCGGTAAGCGTTCGGCGAACCCGGTATGGACATGGGGCCGGGCCAACCGGACGCTGGCGTTGTCGACGGCCAGCACCGGTCGATGTCCCTGCGCAGGGCGGGCGCCCGGACCGGATCGGCTCGCTGTTCGATGGTGCTTGCCCGACGGCCGCAACGCCGGATACCGGGATGCCCGAACGCCCCGAACGCATACGGTCCCCCGGTCCCCGCCGAACGGTTACGGTCCCCGGAACTGTGTGACCCCGCTTGGCGATCCCGACATTGTGGGAATTATCGTGGTAATCGCTATTTTTTTACTCTCTATAAACCGTTGCAAAGTAGACCGGTTATGGCTTATTCAGTTCTGTAGCGCGAGGTCGCCGCCAACCCCGACATGCTGCACGCGTCGCTGGTCATCGTGGCCGAGGTGTCGGAGGGAAACCTTGACCCGGAGGAGGCAGTCACGCGGTTCCGCAAGTGCGCGGCATCCCGCTTCAGCCTGGTCTGGACGGAGTCGACGCACGACGAGCGCCTGCAGTTCCGTGCGCTGGCCGGTGGCGGCGTGGTCGACGCACGGCGGACGGCGGTGGTGTCGAGCCTGGTGAACCGCGGCATCGTGGAAGAGGATCGCGACACCGGCGTCGTCAGTCTGTGCAGCCGAGCGTTCGGCGAGTTCATCGAGTACGATGTCGACCACCTCGAACTCGACGCGTGGCGCAAGGAAGGCGGCGGCGGGGGTTGGCGGTTCATCTGGCCTCCGCTGGCCATCGGCGCGGCGCTCGGGCTGGCGTTCTTGGCGGTTCATCTGGCCTCCGCTGGCCATCGGCGCGGCGCTCGGGCTGGCGTTCCTGGCCATGGCCAACCCGGAGATGCAGGCGGCGCTGCTGACTACACTGGTGGGCCTTCTGCCCGCCGCGCTACCGCTCCTGCGCGGCGGATCGGCTGGCACGACCGGCGCAGGTCAGGGTTGACAGCAGCGGCGTGAACCTCAGTCGCAACAAGGCTACAAAGGGAGGATCCATGAGCAGTGACATGAAGTGGATGATCGGCATGGTGGTCGCCGCGGTCGTCGCCACCGGCGTCGGCATCGCCACCGTCATGGTCGCGCTGGTTTGGCCGCAGCTGAGTCTCATCGCGCACGACATGAGAGGCCACGAGCGACGCGTTGAACGAGTCGAACGAGCGCGTCATCACGGAGCTTCGGCAGATCTGGAACAACCATCTTGAAGACCACCGCGCACGAGCTGTCGACATCACGGAAGAGCTGCGGAGCGTCGCGCGGACGCTGGACCAAATCAGGCACTGTCTTCCCGCGAGCAACCCCGACATGGCGCGACATCTCGGCGACAGTCTGCGCGAGTTGCGCGAGATCGGTCGGTGCCTGTCCGACCGCGAAGGGAACGAGGCTGCGGCGATGCGCGACGTGGAGCAGGTGTTGACGACCGTCGAGCGGACCCTGAATGCCCTGCATGACCTGTCTCCCGTGACGACGCCCCTCGCGGCTGCACACCTCGAAGACATCCTGGACGAATTGCGGCAAATCGGGGACCGCCTGCGTGCTCAGGAGAGTACCGACGAGAACGAGGGAAGCAGGTAGCAGAGGGACAGCCGGGGACGCCGCATTCGCCTTGACTTGCGCACTCCCGCCCGCCGCCGGCCGCACATCCGGCGGCGGCGTGCTCGCGTACCGGCGGGTCGACACCCCAGCGGCGACCGTGGCCAGCGTGTGCTCGTCCAGCGGGTCGGTCGATGCCGCCCACTGGAAGCTCGCCGGCGGGACTTCACCCTTGGCGCTGCGCACGCGCAGCCGCGGCACCTCGAGCTGCCGGCCGCCGAGCGTCACCTGGCTGTCGACACTCCCGCCGCGCCACGCGGGCCGCTCGACTTGGTGGCGCCCCTTCGGGGCACACAGAACGTCCGACCGGCGACCGTGAGTTAACCGGCAGCCGCCGCAGCGACATCGAATGGGCTGTTTCGGGACTTGGCGGGAGAGCCGGAGACAAGAACGGTCCGGCGGTGCCGTTGCGCCCATTGGGCTCGGCGGTTGATACGTGAGCGTCTTCCTTGACACGGCGCGATGCGGTCGCCGAGCCGGTCGACGGCGGGGGCGCCGGAGGGAGCCGCTGTCGACGCTCCTGGCGACCCTGGCGCTCTACTTCGTCTGGTACAACTGGTGTCGTCGGCACAAGACAGCGCGCCTGACGCCCGCCCAGGTCGTCGCTCTGACCGACACGTGGCACGATGTCGAATGGATCGTCGGCCTGATCGACGCCGCGATGCCGACTCCGAAGAAACGGGCCGAAGGGTCCGCGGTCGAAGTCGAGGCGCGGGGAGACGATTCGATGAGAGCCTACCTGTTGCTGGCGCTCGCGCTATTCGCGTCCGGTTGCGCCGATCCGCCCACGGCGGCACCGACGCCGATTCCGCCGGCCGACCCAGAGCCGTCCGCGGTCTCTGTGGAGATCGACCAGACGACAGCGCGCGTGGGCGAGATCATCACAATCACCTACCGACTGGCGCCGCCCCTGGACCGCAGCGTCGACATCTGGACCGAAGTGAACCCGCCCACAGGCGAGACCCGCGAGAACGGACCTATCGACTTCCCGGCCGGCCAGGCAACGGTCGTCTTCAACACCGGATATATCCCCGAATCCTGCTGTGGCGGTCGCTGAAGTACGAAGCGGTGTATCTGCACGAGTTGGTCGATGGGTTCGAGGCCGAGCGGGCCGAGCGGGTGACCGGAGACCTGGATGGACGTTCTACAGCGACGTACGTCCGCACTCGGCGCTCGGGGGTCGCACGCCGGCGGAGGCCGACGGCGAGGAGCGGGCAGCGTGACGGCATCAACCTCGTCTACGACCGCCCCCCTGCGGGGACCCTCGTCGCGGGATTCCCGCGCGCCCGTTTCTCGGCGTCTCCAGGGACGCGTGCGCTGTCATTCTCCAGAGCATCGTCGACCACCTCGCCCGTTGGCGCGCTGTGCGGATCCGGCCCGCTCGGCGCGCGCGAGGGCGCGGGGGGACGTCGCCGCCGACCGCATCGAGCGCTCGGCGCGCCCACTGCCAGTCGCCGGCGCAGGCCTTGACCAAGCGGCGCAACGCCCCGTCTGTGGCGCAGCACCGCGCCCGATCCTCGACGGCCACCTGATCGCACGTCAGGCACATCGAGCGGTCGATGTGGCAGACGGGACAGGTCCGGCGTCGTCGCCGACGCCGCACGGCAGCACTGTCTCGTACTTGCGCGTCGAAACACGCCCTGCAGCACCAGCTTCAGCATCCGGTCGGCCAGCGGCTGGTTTGCCTGCAACGCCGTACTACGCCGAAATCTCCACCTCGCCCGGTTCGTCGGCCCGCGGCCGCTTCTTGCGCAGCCGCGACTTGTCGCCTTGTGCCTTGTAGGGGGGCACGTAGTTGGCTTATATTGGTTTGATGAGATTCTCTTGGGCCGTTGCCCTCTTTTTGTCAGTTTCGTCTTTCGCCTGGGCGCAGAATCGCAATCCCGGCTTGCTGTTTGGCCCCGTTGGGGCCGGAACCATCTCGGCGATGGAGGTGCCCCAGACGGTTCTGCGACAACGGTTCGTCAGTATCGACATCGAAGGTCTTGACCGAGCGCGGGTGCAGCTCGGTACCGAGGTCGCGGGCGCTTTGCGACTGAACCTGTTCGACGACGCCATGTTCCAGATGGTCGTCACCGACACGGGACCGACGTCGGCTGGGTATTGGCTGACGGGTCACTTTGCCGACAACGACCTTGCGTCCGTGACGCTGGTGGTGAATGGTCAGATCGTTGCCGGCACCGTGCGAGCGCCCGGTGCAACGTATGCGATCCGCTGGGTCGGCGACGGCGTCCACGCGATTCGCCAGGTCGATCTGAATGTGATCCCGCGTCTGGCTAACGACGCCGTACCGCCACCGGCTCTACCCCGGCCGGTGCCCGCCCCGTTGGCCCCGTTGGCGCCGATCCGGACCCCAGCGCTCCCGGCGGTGGAACCGTCCGCGACGGCCGCCCCGCCGAGAACGGATCGCGCATCGACGCCACTGTCGCAACAATTCGCTCCAGGTGGCCGTGATGACGGGAGTCTGGTGGACGTGCTAGTGGTATATACACCGGCCGCGCAAGAGAAATCAGGCGGACCCCGGCAGCTTGAGGCCCAGATCGATCTGTGGGCGGTCGAGGCCAATCAGGCATACGCTGAGAGCGGTGTGATTCAGCGCCTTTCCGTCGTGCACATCGCACAGGTGAACTACCGGGAGGAGCATAGTCGTGACTGTGATGAGATGCTTGAGCGCCTGCGAGCGCCACACGATGGACACATGGACAACGTTCACCGTTTGCGGGATCGATATGCAGCGGACTTCGTGGTGTTGGTAGCGGACCTGAGGATCGATGCGAATAGCTGGTGGCCAGCGGCCGCCGTCCTCAACACTTCTCTCGAAGAGCGTTTAGCCTTCAGCGTCACGAGCTATAACTACGGAACGATGGTATTTCTGCACGAGTTGGGGCACGGCATGGGCCTCAACCACGACCGCTATGACATCAGCCGTAGCGGTGATCTCGAAAGGCTTCCGGTTCCGTACGCCGTGGGCTACGCAAACATGCTAACCGATCCAGACGCATCGACCTGTTGGCGGACGATCATGGCGGGAAGTAATACATGCTACGACCTCGCCGGCGGCCATGACCGTTGGGACTGGAGGAATGAGCCTCTGCGTTTCTCCAACCCGAATCGAAAGTGGAAGGGCGTGCCCCTGGGCGTTGCGGGCACCCGACCATCGTCATCGATAGCTGGCCCGGCGAACGCTGTGCGCGCACTCAACGAGAACCGGGTGGCGGTGGCGAACTTCCGCGTGGCGCCCTGCCTTCGGGACGGCATGCGCATCCGGCTCCAGGCCAGCAACGGCCAGTACGTCGTGGCCGCGGGCAACGGCGGTGGGGACGTCCTTGCGGTCGGCTCGCATCTGGGTCGTTGGGGAGAATTCACGTTGGTGGATACGAACGGCGGTTGCGTCGAATCCGGCGATGTGGTGGCGCTGCACACGTCTGACGGGTTCTTCTTGCGGGCCGCTGAGGGCGGTGGATCGACTCTGGATGCGACAGACCCGCAGGCGACGCCATGGGCGCATTTCGTTGCCCGCCGCCACGGTGGCGGTGGGTCACTTCGCAACCTGGATTTCGCAACGCTGCAGGTGGTAAGCGGGCACTACGTCTGCGCGGAAGAAGGGGGTGGCGGCCTCGTGCGAGCCGACTGCGACAGCCCCGGCAAGTGGGGGATGTTCAAGCTCTCGGCCGCCGATGCGACGTCTTCTGACCGCAACTGGCTCGTCGGCGGGCAACGGCTGCTATCGAGGCAGTCCCTCCGGGCCGAAGGCGCCGCGTGCAGGCTCGAGTTCCAGAGAGACGGCAACCTGGTCGCCTACCATGAGAACGTGGCGTATTGGGCCTCCCAGACAGGCGGCGCCGCGGCGGGCGGGTCGGCTAGAATGCAGACCGACGGCAACTTCGTCGTCTACGACGCGGCAGGCGTCGCGCGCTGGTCGACGGGTACGGGAGGCAATCCTGGCGCGTTCCTGGTCATCGAGCGGGACTGCAACGTCGTGTTGCTTGCCGCCGGGGGTGCACAGTTGTGGTCCAGCGGCCAGCCCTGAACCCGGGGACGTCGACCACCGCATCGGAGACGGTGAGGGCGTCGAGGTCGAGCTTGGCCAGGGCCACGGCCAACCTTGTTCCACGGGCTGATAGGAGCGGTCTGTGAACATGATCGTGCTGCCGCCCCTCCGACGACCGACTTCGTGTCCTGGGCCTGATCAGGTGCAGCAGAAGAAGGAAACGAGGCCGGTGACGCCCGCCCAGCACCGCACCCAACCTGCCGGAGCCCGAACCCGCCCGCATCCGGGCGACCTGCCCACCACGGCCAGGATCGACCGGAGTGCCCACAACCGCGTGCCCCGACACCCCGCTCGTGTCACCCGCATCGAAGCCCCCCTTGATGCAGACGAGGAGACAATACGTGGGACACAACGTCGGCGATCCCTACTTCAACGACGTCGACATCCGCAACTTTGTGCACATGATGGTTCCGCGCGTCGAACATGATCATCGACGCTCATCGGCGCTCATGGCTGACCTCGTAATCGTCGAATCGCCAAGGAAGACGCGCAACATCAACCGCGTCCTCGGACCGGGCGGCGTGGTCGGCGCGTCGTTCGGGCACGCGCTCGACCTGCTGCAGCCGAAGCGCGACACGCGGCTCGCCGAGCGAGCCGCGCCAGCAGACTGCCCGGAGGCTGGACATCACTGGCGGCGGAAAGCCGAACTGGGAGGTCATCGACTTGCAGTCGAAGACTGTCGAAATGCGACACGATGTCGCATTTCGAGTATCTGTCGTAGAGCCGTCGTCGTGCGCGAGCGCGAGCCGCTCGACCAGCGCGCCGGGCAGATCGAAGGAACGGCCGGCACCCGAGCGCACCCTCCGAGCCGAACACTCGCCCTGGCTATCGACCGTCGGCACGCGGACCGGATCGGCCCGCGGACCGCCGGCGCCGGTCTGGCGTCGGCCTGAGTGAAGCCGACTCGGGCACGCGCAGACCGCAGACAGCAGCGACTGCTCGGCGCCGCCAGCGCATCGTCGAGCCCACCCTGCTCGGGGTCCCAACCTGCAGGCATGGAGAACCAGCGCCCGGGACTCGAGTCGCGACCACCGGCCACCAGCTCGATCGGACAAACGTCAACGGCCATGACCCGGACAGGGACCTTCGGCTGCGGCCGCCGGCAGAGCTCGAACGGTCCGAGGCTGGTCGCCGTGGCTGGCCAACCGGACGGCGGGCATCGCCAGGGGTCTGCTGACGAAGAAGGCTCCGGCCACAGCCGCTTGAGAAAGCTGGAGCCGATGCGGCGCCATCGGACATGTGAGCAGGTCGGAACGCTCGGGCGGGCGACAGCGCGCCCGACGCCCCCGAGATCATCTACTGTACGGCGGTACGGAACCTGTGGCCCTGCTGCCCGAACCAGCCGCTGGCGGCGCGGATGCGAAGGCCGCGCGCCACGGCCAATCGCGGCGCCGAAGCGATGATGAACGACATCCGATGGAGCGAGCACCCGCTGTATGCGGACGTGGTGAAGAGGGTGCCGTCCGAACTGCACCCGACGCTCGCTCGCGCGGTCGACCTGAGAGCAGCCGACACGTGGCTGCACGAGAGCACGATGCCTGCGGGGCTCGACGGCGACGGCAAGAGCCTCGGCGGCCAGCAGGGCCCGGCGTTCCTGCGCGCGGCCGGACGCCGCTACATGCGGCGTTGGGTGACCGACGAGCACGGCGAGCGGTTCGGCAAGGGCGAGGTCGGCATGCTCCTCGACAAGTGGGTCGACGAGATGCTGGCGTTCAGCGCGGGGCTGGGCGGACGCGGACGGGGAATCTCGTGGCTGCCGGGGCGGGTGGAGGAGGTCGTCGTTCTGGTCGACAGCCGGAGCGGCGAACCGCCGACGTACCGCTACTACACGGTCAGGGAAGTCTGCGAGAGCAAGGCCCTGGCGCATTTCCTCGGGCTTTACGCCCGGCGACGGCGGCACAAGACGTACGAGCGAATCGAGAAGGCGCGTGAGGACGAGCGCATCCCGCTCAACCGCAAGGCGCGCGAGACACTGGCGTGGGTGCTGGCCAACCGGGTGATGCACTACGAGGACGAGCTGTAATGACCAACAGACGCCGGAACCGTGGCGCAAGCCGGCCCCGGGCGGGAGCCGTGGGCGGGGCCGACGGCTTCAGCGCTGACATCGCGCCGGAGAAGCCCGACGAGCCGTGCCGGCTGGCGAAGCCGATATGGCTGCACCCGAGCGTGTCGGACACGCTGCGGGAGTGGTCCCATCTGTACCGGCGGCTCGGGCTGATCCTCGAGCAGCTGGCCGCCCACGGACGCACCGCGATCGTCAAGGGGTGCGCGCGACCGAACCGCGGCTGGCGGCGCTCGCCGCTCGGCGGCGCACACGGCAAGCAGTACTACTTGTGGTGGGGAATAGCCGGGAGCCGCGGGCCAGCGGACAGCTGCGGCGCCGAGCCGGGAACGATAGTCGTGCGCGCCGTGCGGCACCACGACGACCATGCAGCGCTCGGTGGAGGGCAGCGGGCCGACTACCTGCCGATCCAGCAGGCGACGGACATGGACGAGGACATCGCGGGACGGCCGCAGAACAGGCAGCAGGCGTCGTTCGAGACCGACCGGAGCCCGGTGCGGGTGCTGCGCGGACGCCCGGGAAGCGGCAAGACGACGGCGCTGTGGCGGGCCATCGAAGCGCGCTCGGGCGAGCACGTCCTCTACGTCACCTGGTCGGCGCGGCTGAAACGCAGTGCCGAGGAACGGCTGGCGGCCTTCGCGCCGTCGACGAGCCGGGTCCGCGCGACGGACTTCAGGACGCTGACCGGCGAAATCACCGGCGCGGACGTGCGCCGGATACCGCCGGCCGAGAGCCGGAGGAAACTCGGCCTTGCGATCGGGCAGGCCGTCGGCCACGAACGCCACCCGTGGAAAGGCCACGAGGCCGCCGTGTACGCCGAAGTGCGCGGGCGGCTGCTCGGCAGAGGCGTCGACGGCGAGGCCGACAGCAACGACGGCGCGAAGCTGGCGGCGTTGCGCCCGGATGCGTACCGCCAGCAGCGGGGCAACGAGCAGGGGGTTGGCGCCGCTACGGCGAAGACGCTCCTGCGGTTGTGGGAGAAGGTGCCCGAGAGTACCCGCGTGGAGATATTCCCCGAGTTGGCGGCCGCCGCGGTCGCCGCGCGCCTGCTCTCCAGCGAGGGCCTGCCGGAGGGGATGGAGTTCGACCGTCTCGTCGTCGACGAGGCGCAGGACCTGACCCTGACCGAGTTCTGGATGCTGCTCGAGCTGCTCCGGGCATGCCGCAAGCGCATGGGCAAGAGCCCGTGGCTGCTGATAGCCGGGGACGCCGGACAGCGGGTCGAGGCCAGCGGCTTCGAGTGGGGACGCTACACCGAGTTGCTGAGCAGCCGCTGGCGCAAGCCGGCAACGTTCGACCTGCACGAGCACGTGCGCTGCCCGTCGCGGGTCGCGGCCGTCGTCAACCGGTCGAACATCTTCTACAGCCTGGTCGACAAGAACCGCCGGCCGGAGAAGCAGCAGCCGGTAGTGGAGTCCGAGCACGTCACGGGCCACGCGCTGTACGTGCGAGTCGACCGGACGGAACAGGCCAACGGGCTCGTCGAGCAGCTCGCCGCCCTGGAGGGAACCGCGGTGATCACTGCCGCGGACGAACCGCCCGCATGGCTGGACGACAGGCGCCGCAAGCTGGTGCTGACGCCGGGCGAGGCCAAGGGCCTGGAGTACCAGCGGGTGTGCGTGCTGGATGTGGGAGCCGCTATCGATGCCTTCGACGGGAACGTGACCGACGACAGGACGCCGTTGCGGCAGGAGAGCCGCCGAACGGCCATCGACCAGCTGCGGGTGGCGCTGAGCCGGGCTACCGAGACGCTGGCGGTTGTCAACGTCGAACCGGACGCGGGCCAGGACCTGAGCACGCTGGCGCTGGTCGGCGGAGCCGCCCGCTACAACCAGGACGACCTCATCGCCCGGTTCGGAGACGAGATGGCGACGCCCGAAGAGCGCACGAGCGAACGTATCCGCCGGGCGGAGGCTATCGTCGAGGAAGACCCGGACCGGGCCTGGGAGATCGCCAGCCAGACGGTCGCCGAAATGGGAGCGCCGGACGTGCCGAACGGCGTGTCCGACCGCGGCGTGCGCCGCGACGCGCGCGCGACGTTGATGCGCACTCTGGCCCTGCTTCTCGCCGCTGGCGAGGACAGGAAAGACAACGTGCATCTGAGGGGTTCGCTGCAACTCGCCGTGGACATAGACGCTGAGACCGAGGAGGAAATCCCGGACGAGGGGAGCAACGCCCACGACTGGGCCGGCCAGAAGATCATCCGGTCGATAGAGCACGGCGTGGTCGAGTTCCTGCTGACGGTATCGCCCGACGACCGGCCGAGGCTGAAGCTGCTCGAAGCGCTGCAGGCATTGAAGGCCGCGGCGCCGCGCCGCCACTACTGGCCGGATCTGGCCGTGGCGCGGATGCAGCAGACGCTGCGAAGCGGCCTGATCGACGGGGCAAGCGACCCGTCGAGTGCCCGCCACTACTTTCCCGACGACGTCGAGGGCTGGCTGAAGCTGACCGGATACCACGCAGACGCCGCAGACAAGGCGCATGAGCTGTGCGAAACAGCGATCGGCACGCTGCTCGATGCGGCAGCGGCCGACACGAACGAGACCAGCCGCAACATCCTGCTCGGCCAGGCCGAGAACCTGCTGCACGCCAGCGGGTGGGAGCCGCTGCTGGTCGCGCGGCTCGAAGAGGAGAGAGGCCACACCGCCGAAGCGCGGGAAGCGTACGAACAGGCTGGTACAGCGGCAGACGTCACGCGGCTTCTGCGCAAGCAGGCCGAGTGGGAGGAAGCGGCAGCGCTCGACGGTGACAACGCGGACCTCGAGTGGCTGCTCAAGGTCGAAAGACTCGCGGCAGCCAGGCCAGCCGGACTCGATGCGCGGCTGTACGAGCAGGAACGCCGCCGGCTGGCCGAAACGCTGGAGAAGATGCGCGACGACGATAGAGCCGGAGCGTAGACTTGAGAATCCACTTGCAAATGGTGGGGAGTTCCCTGGCCTGTGCTGGTAGCGCCGAAGACGCAACCGCCAAGGCGGTCACATGACCGCCCTCCCCCAGGCCATCGACGAACCGGCCACGCCGACTCAAGCAAGCGTGGCTCCAGACCCTGCTGCGCCGGCCCGCCGAGATGGCGCGCCGGCCCGGCCGCAGCTTCCGGCCCGCCGTCTTCCTGTGCGACGGAGTACCAGACCTGCGCCACTATCGGCGAGGACGACCCGGCAGGCGACGAGAAGGCCTTCGCCCTGACCCGCCAGTCGCGCCTGATCCTCATCGTCGCCACGCAGTCGATCTCGTCGCTGCGCGCCGTGTTCCTGGAGGAGATCCTGTTCCACGAGGCGGCGCACGTGTCGCTCCACGCCAGGCACACGAACGCGACTGCTCAACCTGTACCGCATGAGTGCTTTGCTGAGGGAACAGGAGGCGTTGGCCCTTGTCGCCTACAACGGCGGACCCGGCTGGATTCGCCGAGAGAAGCGGCGGTGCAAGCGGGACTCGCGCTGCTCGCCGAATCGCTGGTTCGGTCATGTCGAGGATCACTGCCTTCGTTCAGAGCGGGCATGCAGGGAAGACCGAGGGTAACCCCGTCAGAATCAGCCGGCTGGAACCCAACTACAGACGGTGAGACCAGACGTTCGCTGCTGTACCGCGTGCGGCTGGTCCGCGGACATCCCGACGGCGATGCCCGACGTTTCGGCGCCGACGGCGCCGACAATCCTCGTGTCGTGGCTGAAGCCCCGAGAGCCCGAAGGTCCGTCGAGTTGCGATAAAGTTCGTGCGAAGCGAGCCCGATACCGCTGACAGGATGACCGACGCAGGTCGAATCGCCATTGGCTCGCGGGTTCGGGTCACACGGCCATCGCCGCGCGAAGGGTGCCGCGGGACAGTCGTGGAAGTCCGCGACGGGACGCTGTTGGTGCGGTTCAACGGCGAGGTGGAGACAAATATAACTGCCGCCGGTGCCAGTGCGCCGCGACGAAGCCGAACCGGACGGTCTGGAGCATCCGGCAAGCGCACGTCCCGTTGACGACCCGCCCTCCCCCCAAGCGGACGGCTGCGCCAACTGGCCCCGCCGGAGAGCGCGGTCGTTACGTACAGCTCCGCTCGTCGTTCCGGGACTGGCGGCAGCGCGGACCGACCATCCGCGGCGAAGGCCATTGGGGCGCGACCCGCAAGAACTGCTCGCCTGTAGACTGTTCTGGACGGTCGTCAGGCGAGGGTTGACAGCAGGCGAATTGGAAGAGCGATGAGGAAGTGGACAGCGGCACGGGACATGCCCGACCAATCGGGACGGGTTGCCGTCGTGACGGGCGCGAACACCGGCATCGGACTGGAGACCGCAGCGGCGCTTGTCCGACGCGGCGCACACGTCGTGCTGGCCTGCCGCAACCAGGCGAAGGGCCGAGCCGCCGCGACCCGCATCGCCGCCGGGGGCGCGTCGGGAACGCTTGACGTGATGGCGCTAGACCTCGCCGACCTCGCGTCGGTCCGTGCGTTCTCCGCCGCGTTCCGCGACGGGCTCGACCGTCTGGACCTGCTCATCAACAACGCGGGCGTCATGTGGCCGCCGGCGTCGAAGACCGTCGACGGGTTCGAGTTGCAGTTCGGCACGAACCACCTGGGGCACTTCGCCCTGACGGCCCGGCTTCTGGATCGGCTGCGAACGACGAGCGGATCCCGTGTGGTCACCGTCTCCAGCGTGTCCCACCGGTTCGGCACGATCGACTTCGACGACCTGCACTGGGAGTCGCGGACGTACCATCCCAACCGGGCGTACGGACAGAGCAAGCTGGCCAACCTGCTGTTCGCCTACGAGTTGCAGCGGCGACTCGACCGCGCCGGCATCGAGACGATGTCGGTCGCGGCGCATCCCGGCTACACGGGCACGGACCTGCAACGCTACAGTGGCTTGATGCGGCTGCTGAACTCGTTGGTCGCCATGCCGACTTGGCGCGGCGCGCTGCCGACCCTGTATGCGGCGACGGCCAGCGGGGCGGAACCGGGTGGCTACTACGGCCCGGACGGCTTCGGCGAGCTTCGCGGGTATCCGACGCGGGTCGGGTCGTCGTCCGAGTCGACGGACGAAGCGGTCTCCGCGAAGCTCTGGCAGGTGTCCGAGGGCCTCGTCGGTCTGGAGTTCGCCCTGTAGGCCGTCCGACGCACTGAGACTGGCCGGGAGGACGCCAACGACCGACACAGGGAGCATGCGATGGTGTCGACTGACGGCGGCCGTGCTGGCGATGCTCCTGGTTGTTCCCCCGTCGGCGGCAGACACGAACCTGCCGTACGCCGAGGTCGTTTCGACGGCGGCGCGGCGCCACGGCGTCGACGAGATACTCATGCACGCGATCATCACGGTCGAGTCGGGCTACAGCGAACGAGCGGTGTCACCTGCGGGCGCTGAGGGTCTCATGCAGTTGATGCCGAGGACGCAACGGGCGCTCGGCGTATTGGACGCGTTCGACCCGCGCGAGAACATCGAGGCGGGTGTCGCCTATCTGCGCCGGCTGGTGGACGAGTTCGGCATGGTGTTGGCGGTCGCGGCGTACAACGCGGGTCCGGGCGCCGTTCGCTCCCACCGCGGCATCCCGCCGTTCGCCGAAACGTGGTCGTACGTGCGGGCTGTGTTCCGCAAGCTGACACAGTTGCGGGCTGGTCGTCCGCAACCATGCAAAGAGCGTCTACGAGTGTGTGATACCGAGCGGTGGAAGGCAGTGTTCCCACCGACTTGGCCGGGCCACGGTTCCGCGCGCCCGGCCACCGATCCCCAGCCGCCGGCCATCAACGGTGCATCGAAGCCCACCAAGTGGCGGCCGCGGCGGCCACCCCAATTCTCCGAGCGACGGTACGACCAAGGCGAAGAGCTTTGACCATTCTTCACGCCAACGACTGGGGGCGGGACGTGAGGCACGCTCTCCGGGGCCTACGCCGGAGTCCGGGCTTCGCGGCCATGGTGGGGGTACTGCTCGCGCTGGGCATAGGCGCGAACACCGCGATCTTCGGCATCGTCAGCGGCGTCCTGCTGCGGCCGCTGCCGTACCCCGACCCCGATGCGGTCGTCCGCATCGGCGAATCGTTGGGGTCGAGCGGCGGATCGGATATGTGGCTGTCGAACCGCTCGATGCCCATGCTGGAGGAGAGGGCCGAGTCCTTCGAGCAACTCGCTGGGTACCAGGAGATCTCCGCGCGTTCGGCAAGCCTCGACGGCGCCACCTTGTCCGGAGCCAGGGTCTCGCCGTCGCTATTCCCGCTGCTGAGATCGAGCCCCCAAATGGGGCGGCTCTTCACCGAGGAGGAAGCACGTGAAGGGACGCACCGGGTCGTGCTACTGAGTCACGGCGTGTGGACGAGACGCTTCGGATCGGATGCGAACATCGTCGGAACCCTCGTCGACCTCGATGGCGAGCCCCATACTGTCGTCGGCGTTCTCCCGGACGGGATCGACTTCCCGAATCCGGCCAACGAGTTCTGGACGCCGTTGGTCATTCCACCTCTCGTGCCGTCGAGCATGGACGACCCGACGGAGGTGCGCACGGTCGTCAACTTGGTGTTCAGCGGACTCGGACGACTTCGTTCCGGTGTATCCCCAGAGCAGGCGGCTACGGAAGCGCGCACCATCCTGCAGACGAGCGGCGCCAGTCTCAGAGTGCGAGCGGGTGAGAATCAGCCGCCCGGAGACGGACCCGAGGTCGATGTCCGCGTAGTGCCGTTGCTGGAGGAAATGGTCGGCCAGTACCGGCCCGCGCTGATAATGTTGACCGCGGCAACGGCGCTCGTACTGCTGATCGCCTGCACCAATGTGGCGGGACTGTTTCTCACGCGCGCAGTGACGCGCCAACGGATGTTCGCCGTGTGCGCGGCGCTCGGCGCTGGTAGGGGCCGGCTCGTGCGGCAGACGCTGATCGAGAGCGGGACGTTGAGCCTGGTCGGGGGCATGCTCGGCCTGGCCGCCGCGGTCGTCATCCTGGGCGTGGTTCCCGCGCTCGTTCCGGTTGACGTCGCGAGGCTCGACGAGGTGGGCATCGACCAAGCGACGGTTGCGTTCACCGTCGGCCTGTCGGTTTTCGTCGGGTTGCTGTCGGGTGCGGTGCCGGCTCTGCAATGGTCGCGGCTCGATCTGACGCGCACGCTGAACGAGGGTAGCGCGCAGTCCGCGGGCGGGTTCCGACTGTTGCGGGCGAACCGGTCGCGGGCGGTGCTGGTGATGGCGCAGGTGGCGCTCGCGCTGGTGCTGCTGATCGGCACCGGCCTGTTGCTGCGCAGCTTCGTGGGGCTCGTCACCTTCGACCGCGGCTACGACCCGGCCAACCTCACTTCCGCCGCCGCGGTGTTTCCGTTTTCGAGCCGGTTATCCGCGTCGCCGGCGGTAATGGCGAACTCGGCGGACCACTACGGACGACTCCATGCGCGGCTGCTCGACGAGATGACGGCGCGGCTGGAGCCCCTTCCGGATGTGGAAGCTTTCGGGTTGTCCAGGAGTCTGCCCTTCGAGATGGACCATGCGAGCGAGACGTTACTCCGCTTGGCCGGTACACCGATGCCGAGCGATCCGAACGAGATGGTGCGGACGAAGGTCCGGATCGTGAGTCCCGGCCACTTCGAGGCCATGCGGTTCCGCCTCCGCGACGGCCGTACCCTTAATGATCTGGACGGCCCCGAGAGCCCGCGTGTCCTGGTGGCGAACGAAACGCTGGCCCGCCGGTTGTTCGGGGACGGACCAGCGGTCGGCCAGCGGGTGATGGACCCCTTGAGCAAAGCATGGGAGGTAGTCGGCGTCGTGGGGGACATCGTGTACGACGGCCTCGAACTCACCGCGGAATCCCAGGCCGAAGCGTTCTACCCAATGGTTCAGGTCGCTGGCGAGAGGGGGTTCGGCTGGAGCTCGCGGGTATTCGTGACCGTCCGGACAACCAGTGACTCACTGGCGGTGGTTCCGTTTCTCCGTGAAGCCTTGACGGCGACGGACCCGCAAGCGAGGCTCGACTCGGTGACGACGATGGAGGCGCGGCTGTCGACCGCGGTCGCCGAACCCCGCTTCTACGCGGTCTTCGTCGGGTCGTTCGCCGGGCTCGCCCTGCTCCTCGCTGCGCTCGGGATCTTCGGGCTGCTCAGCTATGCGGTGACGCAACGTCAGGGCGAAATTGGTATTCGCATGGCGTTGGGTGCGCGGCGCGGCGACATTCTCGCGCTGGTGACCAGACAGGCCGCCGTGCTCGTTGCTGCCGGCGCCGCAATCGGCTTGGCCGGCGCAACCGCTTCGAGCCGGGTTCTGGAGCGCCTGCTGCACGGTGTCGCCTCCGACGACCCTCTGACGTTCGCGGCTGCTACGCTCGTGCTCGTAGCCGTGGCCCTGGTCGCCTGCTGGCTCCCCGCGCGGCGCGCGACCCGAATAGACCCACTGACGACGCTCCGATATGAGTGATCACAGGGTCGCGGCACCACGCGAGGCGCAGATCCTCAATACCCGAGCCGGCGGTCGGCAGCATCGGATCATGGCGACCTCGCGACCTGGCTCCCGCACGTCCGCCGTGGGGAGCCGGTGGACCAACCGCCCGGTCACCGTGCGGAAAACCCGCTCGCCGTTGACCGCTTCCACCATCGCCGCTTCGGTCACGAGCGGTTCAGTCGTCGTGTGACGTTCTACCCGGAATCGCCGCATCGGCACGGACGGCGGGTATTGGAACACGATGCCGCCACTCAAGTCAGAGGCATTCCTGCAGAACGAACCCGAGGACAGCGCAGACCGCAAGCAGAACGAGTGAGCCGATCAGTGTCGCTGCCTCGTAAAGGCAGCGACAGCGTTCATCGGGTGGACTCGCGTGCGGGCCGACACCGCCGTGCTTCATCAGCGATTGCGGAGCATCTCCGCAACGAATCGGAGACTGCAATAGACTGGACACACTTGCCGGGCGGCAACTTGTGCGCCCAGGTGGCCACCACGGCACGGCCCCCGGCGACGGACCGTCCCATGACCGACGGCAGCCTGAAGAAGGCGGCGCTCATGGAGGAGATGGCCGAGGTCGCCGGCCCACGAAGGGGATCGAAGATCCCGCACGCGGTGGGATCTGCATGCTGCGGCCGGTCCGCTGACGCAACGGCGCAGCCGACCAGGAGCATGCCGGCATTTCGGGGAGACGGATTCGGTACCCCTTGATGCCTGACAACGGATCCGAGTTGCCGCAGGCCGCTCTCGACATGCTGGTCCTGCAGGCGGTGTCGGCCGGTCCGCTGCACGGCTTCGACATAACGCAGCGCCTCGACCTGATCACCGGCGACGCGTTCCGCCTGCCGCGGGCGTCGATCTATCCGACGCTCCATCGACTGGAGGGCGCCGGGCTGCTGGCGGGGGCGTGGCAGCGGCTGGCTGCGGGTCGCGACGCGAAGTTCTATCGGTTGACCCGCGCCGGGCGCGCACGGCTGAAGGACGCTGCGGGCTGGGCGCTGCTGTCGGACGCCGTCGGTCGGATCGCTGCCCTCCAGCACGAGTTGCGGACGGCGGCGGCGATCCAGCGGGCGTTGCTGCCGAACACGCACCGCACCGGGCCGTTCTTCGACGCCGCTGCGGCGACGCTGCCGTGCCGCTCCATCGGCGGCGACTTCTTCGACTACTTCGATTTCCCGGACGGCGCCTTCGGCTTCGCCCTCGGCGACGTGGCCGGCAAGGGGCCGCCGGCGGCCCTGCTCGCCGCGCTGATGCAGGGGGCGCTCACCGCACAGACGCATCTCGGCGACGGACCGGCGGCGAAGGTGGCAGCGGTCAACACGGCCATCGTGAGGCGTGGCATTCCGGGCCGCTTCGTCACGCTGTTCTACGGCGTCCTGTACCCCGACGGTCGCCTCATCTACTGCAACTGCGGCCACAACCCGCCGATCCTCGCGCGGGCCGGCGGCGGCATCGATCGGCTCGACATCGGCGGCATGGCGATCGGGTTCTTCGACGGCGTGCCGTTCGCCGAGGGGACGGCGATGCTCGGTGCCGACGACCACCTGGTGGTGTTCAGCGACGGCGTCACCGAGGCGCTGAACGCGTCGGAGGAGGAGTTCGGCGACGACCGCCTCGTCGCCTGCCTCACCAAGGTAGCCGTAACCGGGGCCGAGTCGCTCCGCGAGCACGTCTTCGGCAGCATGCACAGGTTCACGGCGGGGGCCGCGCAACACGACGACGTTACTGCGATGGTCGTCGCCTACCACTCGCCCGCGGCGTGACTCTATCGAGGTCCTCTCGAGCGGCCCTTGGTGGCGCCAACCCGTGCCGGCCCTCGTGACTCGCGAGCGGAGACCTCGCCCGGTGGGACGGAACTTTCTCAAGACAGTGAACGTCGGCTTCATACAGGACAGGCCGGCGTGCTGGTAGCCCGGTCAGGCTTGTTGAGGGTCGGGTGGCTGGCGCGCCAAGGGCATCTACAGCGGGGGGGCTCATGGGCTTCATCGTCACCTGCGGCGCCAGACTTCGGTCCTTCCTACGCAATACCGTTCGTTACTCTCAGGTCGAACGTGATCTGGACCGCGAGCTTGCCGTTCATAGGGAGCTGCTCATCGAGCAGAAGATCGCCGAAGGGGTGTCGCCGCGGGAAGCGCGGCGCGCCGTCCACCTGGAGCTTGGCGATATCGCCCGCCTGAAGGACGATGTCCGTGACGTTCGGTCCGGCGCATGGATCGAATGGGCCGGACGGGATCTCCGCCGGTGTTTCCGGTCCTTCGTGCGAGATCCGCTGTTCGCTGTTGTCGCTGTGCTGACGCTGGGGCTCGGCATCGGCGCGAGCACGGCAGTCTTCACGCTGATCAGCAGCAGCGCGCTACGGCCACTGCCGGTGGAAGAGCCCTCCCGACTGGCGCGGCTCTTCCTGGGCGATCAGGTGAGAGTATGGTCGAACCCGGTCTGGCGCGAGATCGAACGGGCATCCGACGAGGCATTCGACGGGGCGTTCGACGGGGCGTTCGCGTCGGGGCGCACCACGTTCGACATCGCGGAATCGGGGGAGAGCCGTTTCATCGAGGGCCTGTGGGCGAGCGGCCGTTTCTTTGAGACGCTCGGGGTGCAGCCGGTGCTCGGCCGCGTTCTGACCGCTGCCGACGATCGACCCGGGTGCGGCGCGGACGGGGCGGTGACGGTAATCAGCCACCGGTTCTGGCGCGAGCACTTCGGCGGCGGGGCGGATGTCATCGGGCGCTCACTGCCGCTGAACGGCGTTCCCTTCACGGTGATCGGGGTCACGCCACAGGGGTTCTTCGGGCCGACGGTCGGCCGGACGTTCGATGCGGCGGTTCCGCTCGGGTGCGAGGCGGCGGTGCGCCGCGAACGGTCGTTACTGAACCGACCCTGGCCTCGTTGGCTCAATATCACGGTCCGGCTCCGTCCGGACCAATCGTTCTCAGAGGCGACGGCGATGATGCGGGCGTGGCAACCTGGGATTCGAGAGGCGACCTTGCCCGAGGGGGCGGACGCGGCCGGGCGAGACCGCTGGCTGAGCGACCCGCTAACGCTGTGGCCGGCCGGAGCCGGCGGCGCGTCGGTGCTGTGGCGGAACTATCGGACGTCACTACTGGCATTGCTGGCGATCGCCGGCCTGCTACTCGTCGTGACCTGCGCGAACGTCGCGAATCTGATGCTGGCTCGGGGGGTGGCGCGGCGGCAGGAGATCGCATTGCGGGTGGCGCTCGGTGCGACGCCGTTGCAGGTGGCGCGTCTCGTCCTGCTGGAAGGCGCCCTGCTGTCGGCGGTGGGCGGGGTGGTGGGGCTGATGCTCGGTTCCTGGGTGACGCGGCTGCTCGTGCTGGGGTTGTCGCAGCGCGCCGGCGAGGCCTTCGTCGACGTGTCGCCGGACTGGCGGGTGGCTGCCTTCACGCTGGCCGTGTCGGCCGGCGCCGCGTCGCTGTTCGGAGCGGTGCCGGCCTTGCGCGCCGCAGGAGCGGACCCGCGGGGCGCGCTCGCCGAGCAAGGACGGCTGACGCATGCCGGCGGGCGCGTGACGCCGGACCGGGTAATTCTGGTGGGACAGGTGGCGGTGTCGCTGGTTCTGGTGATGGTTGCGGGGCTGTTCGCGCGGACGTTTACGACACTGGCGAACCGGGATGCCGGGCTTGATCGGGATCGGGTGTTGCTCGTCACGCCTCACGCCTTCGGTGAGACCGCCGCCGTCTCCCCTGCCGAGCGACTACGCCGGTACGAGCTGATCCGGGAAGCGGTCGGCCGCGTGCCGGGTGCGTCGCGCGCCGCAGTCTCGTTTCCGACGCCGTTGAGCCCGGACACGTTGCGGTGGCAACTCCAGGCTGCCGACGCGCCCGGCTTGGCGGAACAGGATCGCCTGGTCACGGCCACCATGGTCAGCCCCGACTGGTTCGCGACCTACGGGGTGTCGTTGCTGCGCGGGCGTGACTTCCGCGACGCCGATCTGACCGGGTCGCGGCAAGTTGCGATCGTGAACCAGGCATTCGTGAGCCGGTTCCTGGAGGGTGGTGGCCGGGGTGCGCTGGGATTGACGGTCGGCCTGCAGCATGACCTGGATGAACGCTACCTCATCGTCGGGGTAGTCGAGAACGTGGCGTACGCGTCGTTGCGCGACGCCGTCGGTCCGGCGCTGTACGTTCCGTTGGGACGCGACGGCGATGTCGCCCCCATTGGTGGCGCGGTATCCATGCATAGCCCATCGAGTGGCATCTGGACGGTGGCGGTTCGGGCGGAGCGAAGTTCGCCGGCGGCGCTTGCCGGGAGCGTACTGGCGGCGATCGGCGAGGTCGACCCGACGCTTACCAGTGAGGTTCGCACCCTCGCCGCGCAGATCGACGGTACGTTGCGGCAGGAACGGCTCACGGCGAGCGTCGCGGGACTGCTCGGCGGGCTGGCGCTGCTGCTAGCGGCAGCCGGGCTGTACGGCGTGACGCTGCTGGCGATGCGGCGGCAGCGCGTGGCGATCGGCATCCGCATGGCGCTGGGCGCGACACGCGGCCGGGTGCTGCGTGCGGCGGTGGGGCGGGTCTGTGTGCTCGTCGGCGCCGGCGTGGGCATCGGCGGGCTGGCCAGTCTCGCGGCCGGCCGGTCCTTGGGCACGCTGCTCTACGGTCTGGAGCCGCACGATCCGGCGACGCTGACCGCGGCGGCGGGGGTGCTGCTGCTGACCGGGATCGGCGCCGGATTGGGGGCGGCCGTCCCGGCAGTGCAAGTCGAGCCGTCGCAGGTGCTGCGACAGCGGTAAACGGTAGCCCAATTGTGTGAAAGGAGCAGATCATGGACATTGCCCGACCGGATCTTGCACGCAAGAAGAAGCTGCGGCACAGCCTCTACACCGTGGCGGCGCTCACCGCCGTCGCCTTGATCACGGTTGGCGTCTCGCGACTGGAGCCGGCGGCGCCGCGGGTCGACCGCGACACCATCTACCTGGATACCGTACAGCGCGGGCCGATGGTCCGCCAAGTGCGCGGCACCGGCACGCTGGTCCCGGAGCAGATTCGCTGGATCTCTGCCGCGACCGACGGCGCCGTCGAGCGGATCGTCATTCGGCCCGGTGCGCTGGTCACCCCCGACGCGGTCATCGTCGAGCTGACCAACGCCGAGTTGGAACAGACCACGCTCGAAGCCCGGCTCAACCTGGACGCGGCCGAGGCGCGCTATAGCAACCGGCAGGTCGAGGTGGAGCGCGAGTTGCTGAACCAGCGCGCCGTACTCGCCTCGTTGGAGGCGCAGTTCAAGACGGCGCGGCTGCAGGCGGACGCCGACGAGCGGCTCTTTGCGCAGGGACTCGTCTCGTCGCTCCAGCTTCAGCAGTCGCAGGCGGCGGAGCAGGAGTTCGCAACGCGCTGCGCGCTGGAGCAGGAACGGCTGCAGATGGCCACGGATACGGTTGAGGCGCAGCTTGCGGTGGAGCGGGCCGAGGCGGACCGGTTGCGAACGCTGTACGAGTTGCGTCGGCAACAGGTCGACGATCTGCACGTGCGGGCGGGGATACCCGGCGTGCTGCAGCAGGTGCCGCTGGAGGAAGGGCAGCGCGTCACTATCGGGACCAACCTGGCGCGGGTGGGCGACCCGACGGTGCTGAAGGCGGAGCTGCGTATCGCGGAGACCCAGGCCAAGGACATCCAGATCGGCCAGTCTGCGGCCATCGACACGCGCAACGGTGTCATCCCCGGTCACGTCACCCGCATCGACCCGGCTGTGGAGAATGGGACGGTGACGGTGGATGTCGCGCTCGACGGCGCGCTGCCCCGCGGCGCCCGTCCCGACCTGACGGTCGACGGCACCATCGAGCTGGAGCGGATGGACGACGTGCTCTTCGTTGGCCGGCCCGTGTTCGGGCAGGAGGAGAGCATCGTCAGCCTGTTCACGGTCGAGCCGGACGGGATGCACGCGGCGCGCACGCGGGTAAGCCTGGGGCGCGCCTCGGTGAACACCATCGAAGTGCTGGAGGGGTTGCGGCCGGGCGACCGAGTCGTTCTGTCTGGCATGTCGACCTGGGACCAGTTCGACCGGGTGCGCATCGAGTAGGGCGTCGGACCCAGCCGTGACGTGACGACGAAGCGCGCTGAGATTCTGGGTTGCCGAAGGAGGTATTGCGATGATCGGGAACGGAGCGACGAACACCGCGGCCTTGATCGGCCTGGAGAACCTGTCGAAGATTTTCTACACCGACGAGGTGGAAACGCATGCCCTCGACGGCGTCGATCTCACCATCGACGCCGGCGAGTACGTCGCCATCTCCGGCCCGTCCGGCTGCGGGAAGTCGACGCTGCTGTCGATCCTCGGGCTGCTCGACTCGCCGACCGCGGGCGACTACACGCTGAACGGCCGGCCCGTGGCGCAGTTGAGCCAGGCTGAGCGGGCGTGGACCCGCAATCGCGAGATCGGCTTCATTTTCCAGAGCTTCAACCTGATCGGCGACCTGACGGTCTGGGAGAACGTCGAGTTGCCGCTCACCTACCGCGGCATGGAACGGGCGGAACGCCGCGAGCGGGTGACCGAGGCGCTCGAAAGGGTGGAGATGGCGCACCGGGCGAAGCACCTGCCAAGCCAGCTCTCCGGAGGGCAACAGCAGCGTGTGGCGGTGGCGAGGGCGGTCGCCGGGCAGCCGTCCATTCTGCTGGCCGATGAGCCTACGGGAAACCTGGACTCGAAGAACGGCGAGGCGGTGATGGGGCTGCTGGAGACGCTGCACGACGAAGGCTCGACCATCTGCATGGTGACGCACGACCCGCGCTATGCCGAGCACGCCACGCGGGAGATCCACCTCTTCGACGGACAGGTTGCCGCTGCGTAGGAGGGCTCTTGTCGTGGTTGAGGGCACTCTCGGGGTTCGCGAGGAGGGATTGAATCATGCCGAGCCAAGTTGGTGTTGTCGTCCTGATGGGGCTACTTGCTGCTGGTCATCTGCTCGGCGCCGCACGCGATGCGCATGGACAGATGCGCCGCTCAGTGGTTGACGATGTGGCAGCCGGGTCGGTGCGACACGTGGGTCGCGATGCGACACAGGCCCGACACGTCGACCTCACGCTCGACGATGCCGTGCAGCGGGCTCTGCAACGGAACCTCGACATCGCCGTCCAGCGCATCGCCCCGCTCGTGCAGGACATGGCGGTTGCCACGGCCAGCGCAGCGTTCCTGCCGTTTGCCTCGTCCGGCTTCGGCCTGAACCAGGCCACGGTTCCCAACCGCTCCCTCTTCGATGGCGGCGGACTGCGCGGCCAGCCCATCGTCAACGACCGGGGCAGCTACAACCTCGGGATCGGGCAGCAGGTCAAGTGGGGCGGCGGCCGGTACGACGTTACCTGGGACAGCACACGCTGGGAGTCGACCAACATCTTCTCGACGTTCAACCCGAGTTTCGGCGCGAACATGACGTTGCAGTACACCCAACCGTTGCTGCGCGGCTTTCGCACCGACGCCCGGCGGACGGAGCTGGTCGTCTCGCGCATCAACCGGGACATTTCCGATATCGACCTCGAGGAGACCGTCATCAACACGCTCGCCAACGTCAGCCTGGCCTACTGGGACCTTGTCTACGCTCGCGCCGCCGTGGGCGTGCAACTGCAGGCGCTGGAACTGGCCGAGCAGCTCGTGGCGGACAACCGTGCGCGGGTCGAGGTTGGCACGATGGCGCCTATCGACGTGGTGCAGGCGCGATCGGAAGCTGCAGCGCGGCGGCAGTTGCTGGCGCAAGCTGTCGAGACGCAGCGCACCACGCAGCTGGCGTTGAAGGAGCTTGTCGTCGGGGGAACGTCGGATGAGCTGTGGCTCATGGAGATCAACCCGACTGACCAGCCGCGGGTTGATGCGACCCCTGTCGACCTGCAAGAGGCGATTCGTGCGGCGCTCGAACAGCGCACCGACGTCTCGCGCGCGCGACGCCAGCTCGACAGGAACGAAGCGACCCTCGACAATCTCCGCAACAGCACGCTGCCCGCGCTCGATTTGATCGGCAGCTATCAACTGACCGGCCAAGGCGGACCCAGGCTGGTTCCCGCCGGAAACAGCTTCGAGGACATCTTCGGCGGCGCTGGCGGTGTCATCCCGGGGGGCTACCGGGATGCGCTCCACAACATTGCCAACGCTGATTACCCGATCTGGAGCATTCAACTGCAGATGACCTATCCGCTGGGTCGGAGCGCGGACCAGGCCGCGTACGAGCGGGCCCGGCTGGAGTTGCAGCAGAACCGGGCGCAGATTCGGCGCATCGAGCTGCGGATTGCGAGCGACGTCACGAACGCGGCACTTCGGATCGACTCGATTCGCGAGCGCATCGAGGCGGCGACCGCGTCACGCGAGTTGGCGGAAGAACAGCTCCAGGCGGAAGAGAGCAAGTTCGAAGTCGGCTTGTCGACGAACTTTTTCGTCCTGCAGTCGCAGCGCGATCTCGCCACCGCACAGGACGCCGAGTTGCGCGCCATCCTTGACTACCAGCGGGCGCTGATTGAGTTCGAGCGGACGCAGCGCGCTTCGCTCGGTGCTGCTGGCATTGCCTTGGTCGGTGGCCCCAAGGGTCAGTTTTGAAAGGCAACTCGCCAGGTCGACAGTCGGGCATGAGGGGGTTGGTGCCGGAAACGACACCGTTGAACGTCCGCGCACCGGCCCGGCAAGGACGGCGCTCTTCGTCGCGTGGGCGAGCGTGGATTGGTGTGAGTCCGCTGTGACTCCGGGCGCAGGATCCGATCACGGTCCGCCGTGGCGCAAATTGGGCGCATGGCCAGCGTGTACCGTACCATGCCGTCGGGGCGGTTGCGCGAAGCGTGGCCATGACGGTTTGGCGGCACCGATGCGATGCAGCGGTGCGGCAACGCCGCCCGTCTACGGTTGTGGCGAGATCTCCGGACGGGGGTCTCCGGCGCGAGGCCGGCAGCATCGACGACAATCACGTTCTGCCAGTGAGCCCGACCGCGCTGACGCGGTTTGCGGCCCTCGCCGACTGAGGTCCGTTCCGTCGCTGCGTGGGCGATGGCAGGGTCACGGTCCGGCATCGTCGGGCATGTGCCGGTCCGGAACGCGCGCGGAGCCGGTGTCAGGGCCGGCAGCCCGCCTTCCGGCGGTCGCCGCGGCAGCGGCGAGCCTTGACACCGGCGAGCACGTGCGGGTGCTGTGCTGGACCGACCGACGATCCCGTCCGTGGTCACGCGCCGCGCCCATGCGAGGGCCGCAACGAAGGTTGCTGACCATTTACTCCGTCCGCAACGCGACGAGAGGATCTACGCGGCTCGCGCGTCGCGCCGGAGACCACGCGGCAGTAGCGGCCACTGCGAGCAGTAGCAGAGCTACTGCAGCCAGCGTCGCGGCATCGAACGGGGTCACCTCGAAGAGCAGGCTAGCCAAAGTCTGCGAGAACAGCAGCGACACGAACAGCCCTACCGCGATACCGGCGCCGGCGAGGCCGAGGGCGGCGCGGACGACCAGCCACAGCACGTCCCGCGGCTCCGCTCCCATGGCGATCCGCAGGCCGATCTCGCGGGTGCGTTGCGCCGTGGCCACTGCGATCACCCCGTAGATGCCGAGACCGGCCAAGGCCAGAGCAGCCGTTGCGAACAGCCCGAGGAGCAGGGTCGTGAACCGCCGCGCCGCGAGCGTGTCCGACAGGAGTTGCTCGACCGTCGCGACGGTGTAGAAGGTCAAGTGCGGTGCGGCTTCCCAGACCACGTTCTGGATGGCGGGGATACTGGACGCAGGATCACCGGCCGTCCGCACAACATAGGTCATCGCACCATTGGGCGCCTGCGCGTGAGGGACGAACAGCTCCGGAAGCGGTGGGCTGTCGAAGCCACGGGAGCGTACCGCGCCGACGACGCCGACGATCTCCGCCTCGATCGTTCCGGTAAATGCCTGTCCCCCCGACAACTGCACGGCCACCCGTTGCGTGATCGGGTCGGCATCGGGCCAGAACTGCCGCGCCAGGGTCTCGTTGACCACGGCGACCGTGGGGCGCTCGAGGTCGTCGCGCTCGTCGAACCACCGTCCGGCCCGGAGCGGGATGCGCATCGTCTCGAAGTAGGCGGGGGTAACCATGGCGACGGCTGTCGAGGGCTCCTCGCCGGGGGGAGGCGGCGGCCGATCGTACAGGGTCAGGGGGCTCTCCGAGGTCATGTCGGCGAGACCGAGCGGGAACGCCGATACGGCGCCGGCCGCCGCGACGCCGGGCAGCGCCCGGATGCCCGCCAGCGTCTCGCGGAAAAAGTTCGGGGTGGCCTCGGTGCCGCCGTCGCCGTAGTGGAACACTTGCAGCGCCACCGTGTTCTCGGGGACGAAGCCGAGGTCGACGGTCACCAACCGCACGAAACTCTGCGTGAGCAGGCCCGCACCGACCAGCAGCACGAGGGCAAGCGCGACCTGCGCCACCACAAGCGTCCTGCGCAGGCGCTGCTGCGCCAGCGTGTCGCCTGCGCGTTGCCCGCGGGTGAGAGGACCGTTGATGTCTTGCCGGAGTACTCGGCCGGCGGGCGCGCACCCGAACACCAGGGAGCTCAGCACGACGAGGCCGGCGGTGAATCCGAGAAGCCGCTCGTTCACCGCGATCTGCGCGAGTCGCGGCACGTCGGTCGGCATGAGCGCTACCAGCAGGTCAAGCGTGTAGGCGGTCGCCAAGAGCCCCCCGATGCCGCCCAGCGCCGCGATCACCACGCTCTCGGTCAGCAATTGGCGCAGCAAGCGCCCGGGACCACCGCCCACGGCGGCGCGGACCGCGAACTCCTGCTCCCGACGTGCGTAGCGCGCCAGCATCAGGTTTGCGACGTTGACGCAGGCAATGAGCAGTACGAAAACCACGGCTCCCCAGAGGAGCAGCAGCACCGGCCTTACCCGCTCGACCTGACGCGTCTGGAGGGGGATGACGCGCGCGCCCACGTCAGCGTTGGTACGCGGATAGTCGGCAGCGAGGCGGCCGGCGACAGCGTCCATCTCGGCTTGCGCCTGCGTGAGGGTGACGTTCGGGCGGGTGCGGGCGAGCACCTGCCAGTAGCCGCCGTTGCGAATGTAGGTCTCGTACTCGGCGATGGCCTTGGGAAGAAAAACGTCCCGGTCGCTTCGACCGCCTTCCAGGCGGAGTTCGAAGCTCGGGGCGAGAACCCCCACGACCGTGCGCGGCTCGTCGTCCAGCACCAGCGAGCGGCCAACGATGGCGGGATCACGATCGAAGCGGCGCCGCCACACAGCGTCCGTCAGGACCACGACGCCGCTGCCGGGGCGGTACTCTTCGGCCAGGAACGTCCGCCCGTGGGCGGCGGTGGCGCCGAGCGCCTCGAAGAACCCTTCCGTGACCATCCACCCGTAGAGCACCTCGGGCTCGTCGGCACCAGTCAGATCGACCGAGTATGGTTGGAGCGCCGCAACGTGCTCGAAGCTCCTTGCCTGTTCGCGCCAGTCCAGGAAGTTCGCGGGGGCGACCTCGGTCGGCCTGTTGCCGTTCTCCGGATCGGTTTCCCACAGCGTGACAAGTCGGTCCGGTTCCGGAAAGCGCGGGGGCTGCAGCAGCACGGCGTCGACGACCGAGAATGTCGCGGTGGTCGCGCTGATCGCCAACGTCAGGGTCAGGACCGTAGTGGCCGTGAAGCCCGGATTCCGGCGAAGGACCCGCAGGACGTAGCTCACGTCTTGGAGCACGTGCTCGAATGCCGCTCCGAACCACGCGTCACGGACCTGGCTCCTGGCTGCCGCGAGACCGCCGAGAGTCGCCAGCGCCTGCCGGCGCGCCTCGAACCGCGGGACGCCATCCGCGCATCGTGCCTCCGTTTCGAGTGCGACGTGGTGACGCAATTCCTCGTCCAACTCTCGCTCGGCACTACGACGGTCGAAGAGCATCCGCAGCCGGACCTGCCAGGCGTACAGCCATCGCTCAGGGAACATGACCCACCTCCGTCAGTCGCAGGACATCGGAGATGGCCCGCGACAGCCGCGACCAGTTCGCCGATTCCTGTTCAAGGTATCGCCGCCCGGCCGGCGTCAGCGTGTAGAACTTCGCACGCCTGCGATTCTCGGTCTCTCGCCATTCGGCGGTGATCCAGCCCTGCTGTTCCAGCTTGTGCAGGGCCGGATAGAGGGATCCGTCGCTGACCAGCAGTACGTTGTCCGAAACCTGCCTCAATCGCTGGCCAATGGCCCACCCGTTCAGGGGGGTGAGGTCGAGCACCTTCAGGATCAGCAGATCCAACGTTCCCTGCACCAAGTTCGCCGGCTTCGTCATCTGGATATTCCTCTCGGTTACCGTGCCATCCTGCCACGATTCCTCTCGGTAATCAAGGTCAGCTCGCAGGGGGTTCGGAATGACGGCTTTGGCAGCCTCACCCCGCCGCGTAGCCGATGGTCGCCGTTGACTCGCCGACCGCGCCGGGTTTCTCTTTACATTCTGAAGAAAAAGCGGCACGATTCCTACAGATGCATAAAATGGAAATGGCAACTTGAAAAAGGACCCCTGTGGCCACGTGAAAAAGGACCCCCCAGTTTCGTCAGTCTGTTGTCAGTGCTGACCTCCTTTCTGGAACCGATCGGCAGAGCGAACGTCGGCGTGCGGACGGTGGGTTCCGAGCCGGATGTTCGGCGTCAACTACTTTTGCCGGTGAACGACAATCATTTCTGCCGGTTGAGAGGATCGGAGATCAGTATCGAGGAAGGTGATGCCTGTGTAGCCTGTGGGCGGCGCTTGGCGCCGTCCAAAGCAGGGTGGGAAACGCGCTTCCTCGACGTCACACGCTCTCCGGATCGCTCGCGCGCGTTTTCCACGCTGCTGGCAGGATGCACAGGCCCCTCGGGAGTCGAACCGACCGTCGAGAAGGTGTTCAACGCGACGGCCGAGAGCAAGTTCGATCGTCGCTCGACGCCGCGCGTTGACCTACGGCCGCAGACGCGCTCGGGTCCGGACCGGAACGCTCAGGAGGTCGACGGTCGACGGCGCCGCGGCAACAGCGGACCCGGTGGCCGTCCACGACGTGCTGGCGGTGGTGACGGCGCCGGCGACGTTGGCCGCGACGGGTCTGTTCGAAAGCTCGGCACGTCAAACTCGAGTACCACCGAGTGGTGCACCAGGCGGTCGATCGCCGCGGCGGTGGCCATCTGGTCGCGGAAGATCCGGTCCCACTGGCTGAATACCAGGTTGCTGGTCACCATCACCGAGCGGCGCTCGTAGCGCTCGGCCAGCAACGTGAACAGGACCTCGGCTTCGTCCGGACTCTGCTGCACGTAGCCGAGATCGTCGAGCAGGATTACCTCGAACAGATCGAGCTTGCGCAGCGCCCGGGGCAGGTCGAGGTCGCGTTTGGCGCCGAGTAATTCCTGGACCAGGGCGTAGGCCGGTACGCACAACACGCTGTGGCCCGCCTCGACCAGCGCATGCGCGACGGCGCACAGCGCGTGGCTCTTTCCGACGCCAGGCAGGCCGAAAGCCAGCACATTGGTCGCCGTCTCGAGGAACGCCCCGCTGGCCAGCGTCTTCAATTGCTGCACCACCGGGCCCGGCAACCGGTCCGTGTCGAGCGTCTCGAACGTCTTGCCGAGTGGCAGGCGCGAGGACCGTCGCAGCCGGGCAATCCGGCGCTGGCGACGCGCCTCGGCTTCGGCCTCGAACACTTCCAGCAACACCGGCAGCGTGTCGTGGTGGCCGGCCTGCGTCAATCGCGGCACCAGCTCCTCAGCCGCCGTCGTCAGGTTGAACTGCGTCAGCAGCGTCGTCACCTGCGTGCTCGGCGCCATCATCCGTGCAGACCTCCGGTCAACAGCGCGTCGTACCGCGTCAGGTCCGGGCGAGGGATGTGGACCACCGGCACGGTCGGGACCGGCGGACGCACCTCCGTCTGGACGCTGGCGTACTCGCACGTGTCGCCGGCATCGAGTCGAGCCCGAAGCGTCGCTTCGACCCGACGCTCGCTGGTCGTGGCCGCCAGGTGCAGCAGCCGCACATACTCGACGTCGGCCCGCTCGCCGTGCGTCCGACCCAGTGCGTCATACGCCGCCCGGAACACGAGCGACGGGAACAGCTCCTCCCGGAAGCGATACCGCGCAAAGGCGCCCGGCTTGCGGACCAGGCTGCCGATGATGTGGCGGTAGTCGATCCGGTGGTCCGCCGCGCCCCGCAGCCGAGGCATCGTGCACAGCACCCGGCCGCCGTAGAGGACCTCGACCGTCGACGGATGCTGGCGCGCTTCGACCGTGTGACCGATCAGGCGCGACGGCACCGAGTAGATCCGGCTGCCGATGCGAATCGTGCTCCACTTGCGCACCCTGCACTGGAACGTCGTGTACTCCGGGACCCGCGCCGCCGGCAACGGCCGCAGGAAGACCCGCTCCTCGGCCAGCCGAGCCGCCGCCGGCCGGTTCCGCTCCTCGTCGACGACCGCACGCACGAAGCACAGATACGCCGACTCGTCGACGAAGTCTCTGTCGCCCCGCAACAGCAGCGCCTGCTCGATGGCCGTCTTCGTGCGAAAGTGAGCCTGCTCGGCGACCCCGTTCTCGTGCGGTTTCCCCGGCTGGATCCGCGACGAGTCCAGCCCGTAGTGGTCCAGCACCTGCTGGAAACGCGCCGTCAGCTGACGCCCGCCGCTGCGCTTCAGCTCGTGCGTCGCCGCCGACAGGTTGTCGTGACGAAGCACCGCCGGCACCGCCCCCAGCATCCACAGCGCGCCCTGCAGGCCCGACACCAGCGCCTCGAACGTCTCGCTCAGCGCCAGCCCCACATACGTCCACTTGCTGTAGCTCAGCACCCACTCGAACAACAGGTGCGGGAACGGCACGCCCCGGACCGTCACGCCCAGGTCGCTCCCGGCGGTGAAGTCGAACGCCGCTTCCCGCCCCGGAACCGCTACCTGCTCGAAGTAAACCTCGCGGTCCGGACCGTCCTGCACCCGCCACTCCCGGACCCGCCGCTGCAAGGTCCGAAGCTGCCCAGGCTGAAAGCGACCCGGATGACGCCGGCACAGCGCTTTGAACAGCGCCAACACCTGCAGCCGGCCGTCGCTGTCGGCCACCAACTGTGGCACCACCTCCGACTCCCACACCGCGGCGAACGGGTCCTCCCGCGTCCGCCACGTCCGCGGCGCCTTCGCCGTAGACGGCAACGCGCCGCTCTGCCACTGTCGCGCCGTCCGCTCGCTCATTCCCGCCGCCGCCGCGGCCGCCGCCAACGTCTTCCCCGACATCCGTTTCTCTCGCAATCGCCGAACCTGCGCATCCGTGACCAACCCGTCCTCCGCGAGGAAAACGGGCAGTTTCACACGGCTCTGGGTGGGTCCACGAACCGGCCGATCGCGTCCTCGCCAACCGGCAAAAATAATTGTCGTTGATCAAGTCATGAACGAATCTTACCCCAATGGGCGGCGGCTGGTGGCGCGCAGCGGCCAGGCGCAGGAGCGCACGGTGGCCTGCGGGGCGGGCACGTGGCAGGTGCGGGCGCCGCGGGTGAACGACAAGCGGGTCGATGCCGACGGGGTCCGCGAGCGGTTCACGAGCCGCATTCTGCCTCCGTGTATGCGGCGGTCCTTGCAGGTTTCCGAGGTGCTGCCGCTGCTGTATCTGCGGGGCCTGTCGACGGGCGACTTCCGCGAGGCGCTGCCGGCGCTGCTGGGGGAGGACGCGGCGGGCCTGAGTCCGACGACCATCTCGCGACTGACGGCGACGTGGGACGAGGAGTACCAGGGGTTCCGGCGCCGCGACTTGTCGGCGTGCGATTACGTCTACGTCTGGGTGAACGGGATTCACTTCAACATCCGGCTGGAGGAGGACCGTCTGTGCACGCTGGTGGTGATCGGGGTGAAGTCGAACGGGACGAAGGAGCTGGTAGCCCTGGAGGACGGCTACCGGGAAAGCGAGGAGAGCTGGGCGAGCGTGCTGCGGGACCTGCGGGGCCGCGGTCTGCGTGCGCCGGCGGTGGCGATTGGGGACGGGGCGTTGGGCTTCTGGTCGGCGTTGCGGGACGTGTGGCCGGAGACGACGGTGCAGCGCGACTGGTGCCACAAGCTGGCCAACGTGCTCGACAAGCTGCCGAAGCGTCTTCGCTCTCGTGCGAAGCGGGCGCTGCGGGACATCATGTATGCGCCGACGAAGGCCGACGCGGAACGGGACAGCGACGCCTTCGTGGCGGAGTTCGAGCCAAGGGGCTCCAAGGGGCTCCTGATGGCCTATAATCCTGGTGGCGATGGCGCAGCGACGATGGCGCCGGCTGAACGGGGCGCATCTGCTGCCCTTGGTCCGGGCCGGCGTGGTCTTCGTCGATGGCGTCATCCAGACGGGCTGGCAGACGGAGACGGATCGGAAGGAGCCCGCCTGATCACGTCAAGGGCCGATCGGCCGATCCACAACATTTGACAAATCGAACCTGCATCTGCTGGCCGGCGATGTCGTCGGCGTGACCGTCGTCGGCGCCAGCGGGTTCTTCACGGAGCGCGCCGAGCAGGACATGGGCAACGTCGTGCCGAAGCCGACCGGCTGATTGCCGCTCTGCGCGCCGGAGGCACGTGTCCGGAGCGTCCGGAGCCCCGCCCACGTGGGAGCGAATGATGAAAATCACACTGATGGTGGCATCCCTGTTGGCGGCGCCGCTCGCCTCCGCGGCGCAGGACGGCGGCATCTCCGGTGCGGTGACCGACGACACCGGTGGCGTGCTGCCCGGCGTGACCGTCGAGGCGTCGAGCGCCGCGCTGCCGGGCCCTCGTGTGGCATTCACCGACGGTGACGGGGTCTACAGCCTCACGGCGCTGCCCCCCGGCGGCTACGTCGTCACGTTCACCCTGCCCGGCTTCGAGCGGGCGGAGCGGGAGGTGGAACTGGCCGCGGGGGTCACCGCCACGATTGACGTCGACCTGGCCCTCGGCGGGCTCTTCGAGGGTAAGCGTTCGGCCAAGCCGGTATTTTGTGCTGGTAACGCGAATCGATATTCGCTATGGTCTCGGCCATGGCGAGTCGGGACACGGAAGCTCGACCGGTTCCCGAAGGGGCTTCGCTGCCCGGGCAGCCGTGCTGGCGGCGGCTGTATGAGCAGGCGCTCGATCGTGCCGAGGCGGCCGAAGCACGGTCGGAAGCGCTGCAGCGGGCGGAGGTGTCCGCGCGTTGCGAAGCGGGCTATTGGAAGTGGCAGTTCGAGTCGTCGCGGCGCAAGCGGCTGGCGGCGGTCGAGCAGTCGAAGGAAGCCCGTCGCGCGGCGAAGGACGCGTTGGCGCTGCAGTCGGAGGTAGCCCGTCTCGGCAAGCTGCTTGCGGATGCCGGCGTCGAGTCGGGTCGGTACAGCGAGACGTCGTTGCGCCGGGAGATTTCCCGGCTGCGCAAGGCGGCGCCGGCGGCGGAGGTCCAGGCGGCCCAGATTCGCCGGCTGCACAAGGTTCTGTGCAAGGAGCGCGACGACAAGGCGTCGTTGCGCCGGCTGCTGCACGAGACCGTCCGGCTCTACGATGGGACGCGGCGGCTTCGCGACCAGCACGACCGGGTTGTGTCGCTGTCGGACGATGTCGGGCGGCTGCGGTATGCGTTGCAGCGGTCCGAGGCGGTGAAGCAGCGCCTGAAGGTCCGACTGCAACGCAGGGCGGAGTCGGCGCGGGCGCTGTCGCCGGCTGCGTCGGACGTGGCTCTGCGCCAGGCTCTGGCGAAGTCGCGTCGCCGGAAGGCCGCGCTCGTCCGGCTGCGGAAGGAGAACGCGCGGTTGCGGCGGACGGAGGAGGCGCTGCAGCGGCGGGTCGGGACGCAGGAGGCGGAGCTTGTGAAGCTGCGTGCGACCCGGGCGGTGCTGTCGAGGGCGTTGCGCGGGCGCAAGAGCGAGAAGCGGGAGCGGCCGGGCACCGGTCGCCCGCGCGGCCAACAGAGCGGCGCTCCCGGCCACGGTCGCACGCCGCGTTGCGGTCTGGAGGAACGCATCGAGGAGCGCACTCTGCCGGCCGCTGCGCGCCGATGTTCCGGTTGCGGGAAGCCCTACGCGGCGGTCGGCGTGGAGGAGTCGGCCCTGGTCGAGATCGAGGTCCGTGCCCACCGGCGGGTGATCCGCCGTCGACGCTGGCGCCGATCCTGCGCGTGCGCCTCGTCGCCGGCGGAGGTTTTGGCGCCGCCGGCGCCGCGGCTGTTCGACAAGACGCCCTACGGCACCAGCGTCTGGTCGCGAGTGCTGTATGAGCGCTACGCGTGCCTGCGCCCGCTGCAGCGGGTCGGCGCCTGGCTGGGCGACCAGGGGCTGCCGGTCTCGTCGGGGACACTGGCCGACAGCGTGCCCCGCTTCGTGCCGCTGTTCGAGCCGGTTGCCGGGGCGATCCTCGCGCACCAGGACGCGGCGGCGTTGCGCCACGCCGACGAGACCACGTGGCGCGTGCAGGCGCTGCGCGGGGAGGGCCACTCGGGCCGGGCCTGGCTGTGGACCGCGGTCGGCAACGACGCGGTGCGCTTCCACATCGACGCGAGCCGTAGCGCCGAGGCGGCGGCGAAGCTGTTCGGCGACCTGGCGCCCGAGACAGTGATCGTCTGCGACCGCTACAGCGCCTACAAGCGGCTGGCGCGGCTGCTCGGCGGCACGGTCGTGCTCGCGTACTGCTGGGCGCACCTCCGACGAGATTTCCTCCAGTGCGCCGCCGCCCAGGTCCACCTGACCGGCTGGTGCGAGGCATGGCTTGCGCGGATTGCCGCGATCTACCGCCTGAACGAGGCGCGGCTGGACTGCTACGACCCCGACATCGAGCGCCAGAACGCGGCGTTCGACGCGGCGCAGGGCGCGCTCGCGGCGGCGCTCGACGGCCTGTTCGCGACGGCGGAACGGGAACTGGCCGACCTGCCGGAGCACGCGCGCGAGGGCAAGCCGCTGCGCTCGCTCGTCAACCACCGCGAGGGACTCAGCGTGTTCGCCGACCGTCCCCGGGTGCCGCTCGACAACAATCTCGCCGAGCGGCTGCTGCGGGGGCCGGCCATCGGACGGCGCTTGTCGTTCGGCTCCGACAGCAGAACCGGCGCGCAGTTCACGGCGCTGATGTACTCGGTGGTCGGCACCCTGGTGCTGAACCGGATCGATGTCCTGCGCTGGCTCGAAGCGTGGCTGGCGGCCTGCGCCGACAACGGCGGCCGGCCGCCGGACGACACTTCGCCGTGGCTGCCCTGGTCGATGGACGCGGCGCGCCGGCGCGAACTGACGGCGCCGGCATGACCACTCCGGTCGAGTGCCGCTACTACGGCCGCGACTTCACGACCGCAGAGATGGCGCTGCTGCGCGCGCTGATCGCCGGGCCGCCGGCGCTCAACCGCCACGCCCTGTCGAAGGAGTTCTGCCGCCGCATCGGCTGGTACAAGGCCGACGGCGGGTGCAAGGACATGATGGCCCGCGTCGTCATGCTGGCCATGCACCGGGACGGCCGCATCGAACTGCCGCCGCCGAAGTGGCGCCAGAACCGGCCCGGGCCGATCACCTTCGGGCCCGACACCGAACCGCCCCTCTTGCCGCCGCCGACCACGCTCGACGCCGTCCGCCCGCTCGAGATGCGCACCGTCGTGCGCGGCGACCGCGGGGGGAAGCTGTGGAACGAGTACGTCGCCCGCTACCACTACCTCGGCTACAAGACCCTGGTCGGCGCCCAGATGCGCTACGCCGTGCACGCCAGCGACGGCACGCCGCTGGCCATGCTCGGCTTCTCGACCGCCGCCTGGACGCTCGCCCCCCGCGACCGCTTCATCGGCTGGTCGCGGCGACACCGCGAGAAGAACCTGCCGCTCGTCGTCGACAACCCGCGCTTCCTGATCCTGCCCTGGATCCGCATCCACAACCTCGGCTCGCACATCCTCGCCCTCGTCCGCCGCCAACTGCCGGCCGACTGGATCGCGCGCTACAAGACGACCCCCGTGCTCATCGAGACCTTCGTGGAGACTCCCCGCTACACCGGCGCCGTCTACCGGGCCTCCGGCTGGACCCGCGTCGGTACCACCCAGGGGCGCGGTCGCTACGACATGAACAACCGCTCCGACAAGCCCAAGAAGGACATCTGGCTGCGGCCCCTCCGCAAGGACTGGAAGCGCACCCTCAACCGGTAGAAGCACCCAGATACCGGCTTGGCCGAACGCTTACCTTCGAGGAGGTCACCGTCTCGGTCACCGGCACCGCCATCGAGGCGCCGGCCATCAACATGCCGCACGCGGTGACCGTGGTCAGCCGCGAGACGCTGGAGCAGCAGGGGGCGACCCAGCTCGTCGATCTCTTCCGCAACCTGAACGTCAGCCACGGCGTGGTCGGCGAGCGGAACAGTTGGTACAACTCCAACCAGCCGTCGACCCTCACCGAGAACGTGGCCAACGTCAACCTGCGCGGCCTGGGCGCGTCGCGAACGCTGGTGCTGATCAACGGGCGGCGCCACGTGCCGGTGCCCGCGCGCCTGATCGGGGGACGCTTCGTCGACGTCAACACGATCCCGGCCATCGCGGTCGGCCGGCTCGAGGTGATGAAGGAGGGCGCCTCCGCGACGTACGGCTCCGACGCAGTCGGCGGCGTCGCCAACTTCGTGACGCGCAGCGACTTCCGGGGCTTCGAGTTCAACGTCGCGCACGACTACTTCGACAGCGGCGGCGATACCACGGTCGCCGGCATCTGGGGCGGCCGGATCGGCAACTCCAGCGCCGTCTTCTCCGCGGAGCGGGTCGGCCGGCAGGAGCTGCAGATGGAGGATCGCCCGTGGACGCTCGACCGCCTGAGCACGCACGTCGGCGGCAACCGCGCCGGCTGGTCGAGCCTGGGGAACCCGGGGACGTACGCGGTCGGGGCGCCGACGCCGTGGACCGCCGACGTCTTCGATCCCCGCTGCACGGACTTCGGCGGCCAGGACGAGGGCTGGACCTGCCGCTTCCGCTACGCGCCCTACGACAACCTGATCGACGAGCAGGAGCAGACGCGCGCCTTCGCCGAGATCAACGGTCCCCTGAACGACCGGACCAACTACCACATCGAGGGACTCTGGGCCGATGCGGTGATTCCGAACTGGTACACGACGCCGTCGTACCCGCCCTTCCCGCTGACGAGCACCACCATCATGGAGGTGGCGGCCGACCACCCGGGACGGCAGCAGTTCTGCTCGAGCTACGCGGGTGACGGGAAGGCGGATCCGATGGGCGCCTGCATGGGCGACGCCCCGTGGTACCTGAACGGCCGCCCGTTCGGCAACTCCGGCCCCGGGCGCCGGCTGCGGCGCGAGTCCCGCACCGCGCGGATCGCCGCCTCGGTCGACGGCGACTTCCTGATGGGCGGGCGGAACGCCAACTGGGACGTCGGCATGAGCTACTCGCGGGCGCAGGGCAACCTGAACCTGCCGGCCGTCTACACCGACCGGATCTACCGCTCGTTCCGCGGGTTCGGCGGACCCGACTGCGGCGTCGGGGTGATGGCGGACCGCAGTTCCCCCGCGGGCATGACGCTGGGGCCGCTCGGCGGCGCGGTGGCGGGCCAGGGGCCCTGCATGTACTACAACCCGTTCAGCAACGCCATCCAGCGCTCCGATCAACCGGGCGCCCCGTTCCGGAACACGGACAATCCGGACTACGTCCCCGCCCTGGCGAACCCCGAGGCGCTGCGGCTGTGGCTCAACGAGGAAGTGGACCTGGTCAGCACCACCGACCTGTTCGTGGCCGACGCCACGCTGAGCGGCAACCTCGTCGAGAACGTGGCGGACTTCGCCGTCGGGTACCAGTACCGCGGGACGCACGCGGACGGCGACCCGAACGACCCCGGGGACGTCACCCGGAACCCGTGTCCGGTGGCGGGCGACATGGACTGCCCGGCGGGCGTGCGGTTCGGGCCGTACCTCTTCACCAACGTCCACCGGCCCTACGCCGCGGACCAGCAGGTGCAGCGGCTGTTCGGCGAGCTGGCCCTCGGCCTCGGCCCCCGCGTCGACACCCAGCTCGCGGCCAACTACGAGTTCTACAACGTGGCCGGGAGCCGCGTGAACAGCTTCGACCCCAAGGTCGGCTGGCGCATCCAGGCGGCGGAGAACCTGCACTATTCGCTGGCGTTCCGCGGCTCGGTGCAGACCACCTTCCGCACGCCGTCGCTCGACGACCTGAACACCAGCCCGCTGACGACGCTGGAGTGGATCAACGAGACCGGCGCCTACCAGGCCGTCGACCGCTTCGGACGCACGGACCTGCTCCCCGAGCGCGCCTTCACCTACAACGCGGGGACGGTGCTGTTCCTCGAGGGGGGCGTCGAGGCGACCGTCGACTACTGGCACTACGACTTCGACAACGTGATCGGCTCGATGCCCTACGACGCCATCACCAGCCTCTACGCCAGCGACGACGCGGCCACCCGCGCGGCGGTGTCGCCGTTCATCATCTGTCCCGGCGGGCGCGCCTCGGACCTGGCTCCCGCGGATCGGTGCATCGCCCAGAACCTGCAGCGCATCCAGATCGACCTGGTGAACTGGCCCGGGCTCACCACCTCGGGCATCGACACCCACTTCGCGGCCCGGACCGACGCGGGACCGGGGCAGTTCTCGGCGACCTGGGACTCCACCTACACGCTCGGCTACAACACCAAGGAGCTGCTGCTGGAGGGCGCGGACCTGGTCCTCTACGCGGAACGGGAGTCCGCCGGCTACCTGAACTTCGCCCATCCCATCGCGGTGCCGCTGCCGCGCTGGAAGAGCCGCTGGTCGGGCTCCTACGCCTGGAGCAACTACACGCTCGCGAGCTATCTGAGCTACATCTCCTCCTACGAGGATCGGGGCGACAACACCACCGCGCCGGTCATCGACCCATTCCTCACGCTGGACGTGAGCTTCCTGTGGCGCTTCCCGGGCAGCGGGATGAACCTGACCCTCTACGCGATGAACCTGACCGGGCAGATTCCCCCCTGGGCGAACATCGAGCAGTCCTACGACGGGTTCACGCACGACCCGAAGGGACGGCGTGTCAAGATGGCGCTGAGCTGGCGCTTCGGCGGATGACGGCGTCTCACATCGGCACACCCGGCGATTCGACAACGTCGTCGGGTCGCGCCGCCAACGTCTGCCCGAATACCCCGACGCCGTCGCTGTGGCGACAGCCCACCTCGTCGAGCACCGGGTTGTCTTGCCCGTCGCGGGCTGCGCGCCGCTGCCGCCACTCGCCGTACAGGATGGGCGTGCCCTTGTCGCCCCTTCGCCGACGGGACCACGGGCTCGTCAGTTCTGTAGCGTGAAGTTGTTGCCGGTGCTGGGCGGCATCTCTACGGCGTCAGCCGGCCGAACAGGGACGCCCGTGCTCGCTGTGCCGGTACCGATCGTGATGTCCAGCCGGTTGGGGATCGCCGCCAGGATAGCAGTCCGGTCGGTGTCTCCCAACCGCGCGGACCGTCGCTGCACGGCGAAGTACGGCAAGATGCTCTCGACCATGTCCTCGCGGCCGGGGTTGTCGCGAGCGTAGGTCGACACGAACACGCCGTCCGCGTTCTGCGCCGTGGTCCATCCCGGCGCGTTCGCGTGCCTGGTGTCGAGCGACACGTGCGCCGCCTCGTGGAACAGGATCTCTTCGAGGAACCCGTCGTCGATGTACCGCCGGCCCTGCCCAGTGTGGATCAGGAAGCTCCCGTTTGGGTTCCCGCCGAACAGCTCGACGCCCGCGTTGATCTCGACTTCGCGGGCGTTGGTCATCAGGAACGCCGGGAGCCGCTCGAGCGCCGGCGCGTAGGTGTCGACCTCGGCGCGTGCCGCGTCGACGCTGCCGAACTCGGGGTTGACCTGAAACTCGACCGCGCCCCAGCCGTACCGCACGTTGAACAGGTACGCGTCGACCGTGATCCAGCGGTCGACGCGCCGGTCGAAGACCTCGCGCATCCCGCGGCCGGCGTAGGTCACGTTCATCAGTGAGGAGGAGTCGGAGCTGTCGATCAGTCGGGGTGAAATGAACACGGTCCCCTCGAACGGCGGGACGCCGGTGTGCGCCAGCGCGAAGTCCACCGTCCTGTCCTGGTCCATCGTCGCCGTCTCCGAGGCGGCGACGTGGTGCGGGCCGGACGCCGTGACGGTAACCGCACCGGAGACGTTCTGGAACCTGTAGCGACCGTCGGCGCCGGCGGCGGTCGACTGGCCGGTGTCGAGGCGGACGGTTGCGCCGGGAGCGCGGGTCCGTTCGGCCGGCTGTCCCGCACTGTTCCGGAGAGCGTGAAGCCCGATGTCGTGGGCGCCATCGGATTGGTCGGGGCGACGGTTGAGGAGGGCGAATCGTCGCTGCAGGCGGCGACGAACCACGACGAGGCAGACGGCGGCTGTTCGCATTCGGGGTCTCCCTTCGGCCCTCGGCGGCCGGGCCGGTCCTTGGCGGACGGACGCGACCCGGCCGCGACTCGCACCGATTATCTCTCCGTCGGCGAGAAAACTGCCGCGCGGTGTAAGTGCGGACCTGCCGGTCAAGCCGTGCTCCGCATTTGCCCGTCCGCACCGGCAAGCGGGGGCGGCTAGTCGAGAACGGTATCTCCGGTCGCGTCGTTCCGGCGCAGCCGTTCGAGCGCGGCGCGATGTTTCGCAAGCTCGGGCGGCGCATAGATCATGGTCGTCTCGGGCTTGGTGTGTCCGTACAGGTCCTGGATGTCGGCCACGTCGGTCCCGGCGCGCCGCAGCCCGGCGGCGAACGAGTGCCGGATATGGTAGGTGGTGAAGGCCGGCCGCCCGGCCCGGCGGGCGGCGGCGGTGAGCGCACGGTTGACGCTGCTGCGGGCCACGGTCCGAAGGCTTCGGCGTCGAGGAAGGCGTGCGCGGCGTCGACGCCTTCGGGCACCAACGGGACGGCGGCGATGCGTCCGCCCTTCCCGCGCGGGACCGCGACGTAGAGAATCGGCTCGTCGAGCCGGAAGTCCTCGGCGCGGAGCCGCCCCATCTGCGAGGGCCGCATCCCGGTCCAGTGCATCAGCTCCAGACGGGCGCGGGTGACCGAGCCGGGCTCGATCTCGGCGAGCACGTCGGCGATGTGGCCGCGGTCTCAACGCCGGCACGCGCACGCCGCCCGGATGGACCGGCGCCGTCCGCTTCGTTGCCGCCGAGACGCTCTCGCCCAGGACGGCCTCGACGATGGCCGGGCTCGTGCTGAGCCAGTCGGGCGGGGGCAGCCCGGCGATGTCCGCGCCCGGCGGACCGCTCGACGAACTTCTCCAGCTCCGAGTCGTCCCACGTCGCGCACAGCTCGAGCCGGCGCGCCGAGGCGTGCCTGTTCGGCTCGTGCGACGCGATCATCATCGCTAACCAGGTGACGCAGATCGCCCACATGGTGACGCAGATCTCGAAGATGGTCGACCAGCTCCAGTCGCTCGACGGCGTGCTGGCCACGACCACCGAGCTGGTCACGTCGAACGACATCGGCATGGCAACATCGGCCGACTGCGCGAGGTGACCGACGCCGAGTGGCTCATCAGCCGCCACGGCATCGGCCTGTCGACGAGCACGAGCGCGGGCGGCGTCGGCGCATTCCTGCAACGGATTTCCGGCGTCACCGACGAGGCGGGGTGGCTCGACGTGCTGGCCGCACCGCGCATCGGCGACCCGGCGGCGGCGACGGTGCTGCTGGGCGGCCGGCCGGCGACGGAAACCTCGGCGGCCGAGCCGAGCGCGTTCCGCTCGTGGACCGCTCCGGGTGGCCCGGCCTGGTCCGGTCCCGGCCGCAACGCGGCGCGCGAGGCGCTCGACATCCTCGGGGACGTGGCCGAAGGCACCGCGACGTGGCGCACCGTGTGGGACGACTTCGAGGCGGCGCTGCCGCCGTCGGTCACGGCCGCTGACCTGCGGGGGCTGCGCATGGCGCGTGCAGTTGCCGACCGGCTCGTGCGTCTCTGGCGGCGCTCGGGAGCGGCGGGCAGCGGCCGAGCTGACGCACGCGCACGCGGTCGCCGACTGCGCCTGGAGCCGGGAGGGGCGTTTCGTCGTGAAGCGTCGCACAGACCGTCGGCGGCTGACCCGCAAGCTGTACGCCGTCCGCGCGAAGCAGCGGCATCGGATGCATGCGCCGTTCTCGGTGCAGCACCGGTGGCTGTGCAGCGTGCTCCGCGGGCACTACCTCTACTACGGTCTGCCGAGCAACTGGCACCCAATGAACGGGTTCTACCAAGAGCTGCGTCGTGGCTGGTACCGGGCGCTTCGTCGCCGGAGCTAGCTAGCGAGCTAGCGGGGGCTAGCGGCGGCTCACGTGGCCCTGCTTCCAGCAGTTGCTCGAGCGCTTCCCCCTTCCGTCACCGTCCATCACGCACCCCCGCCCGGCGCGTGCCTGATGCCTCGTTCAACCTCGGGAGGAGCCGAGTGCGGGACAGCCGCTCGCTCGGATCTGTGGGGGCGAAAGCCAAATGGCTGAGCTACCCGACCATCCCCCGCCGCCGCCGTCCGGCGGCGGCGTCTGGTTACGCAACCGTGTTACATTCGGATTGGATGGCCCTGACCAACGCTGAGAAACAGCGCCGGTGGCGCGAGCGGTGCGCGGCCGGAACGCCGGTAGTGCGCTACGTGAAGTTTGCCGAGCCGAAGCGTTCACGGCCGGAACGGTGGCGCGCGGCCGTCGCCACGCTGCGCGAGCTTCAGGAGAGCTCCCGGAATCGTTGGAGGGCTCCGCCACGGCGGAGTTGCTGGACGCGGTCGTGGCGCTCGACCTCGACGAGCTCGACATCGAGTTACCCAAGGGGTTCGGGAGGGATGAAACGGAGCATCGTCTCGACCGCGCCAGGAGATTGGGAAACCCGGGCCGCGAGGATGGCCTGTACGGCGATTTCTGGAGCGACTCTGCAGGGCCGTACAGGCCGTCTGGGGGCCTTTGAGGAGGATTCGCTCGATGCCGCCGCATCAGTGGTCGCGCGGGTTGCACTTCAACGTCTGGACGTGCCAGCGTTGCGGCGCTCGCGTAGTCGCGCCGAACGCGCCGCCGCCGTCCCGGCGCGACCACTGCCCCGGCCGACTGGCGGCCGGCAGCCGGCCGCCAGTCACCGCGGCGGCGAACCGGCCGGGCATCACGGAGCGGGACGGCGGCCGGCGCGGAGACTGAAGGGGAGAACCCATGGACGCTACCGCCTGGACGGTCGTCGGGACTGCCGTTGTGGTCCTTACCGCGATCGGCGTGTCGTTCTGGAGCCTGCGGGACGAGATCCGTGCTCAGCGCGCCGAGATGCGGGACCTCCGCGAGCGGGTCGACGCCTCGCTATCGCGCAGCCGTGTCTTGTGGCTCACGGCCGCGAGTGATGGTCGATCCAGCGTGTTCCGGTGCAACACTTTCCAGTAGCTTTATTGACGCCAATGAGACACGTATATGACCTTATACGGTAGTGCCTAGAATGAACTTGATGTTGACGTCTACGCTCCAGGACCGTTTGCGGCGGGCGTCGACTCTGACTGGTCTAGAGCCGGCCGAGATGGTGCGCTGCGCCATCAGCGAGTGGCTGCAACGCCTCGAACAGCCGCCGCCGCCGTTCGCCTCGGCCGCGCCGCTCGCGCAGCCCAAGGCGGACCCGGAGACTGCACCACCGACACCAGCTTCGGTTCCGGCCGCCGCGCCGCCAAGGAAGCGGGGGCGCCGACCTCGATCCACTGGCTATAGAGGGACCCAGGATGCCTGAAACGATCTCCACCGAACCGCCGAAGCACCAGTCGGGCGGCCTGGCCGTGGCCCTGGCCAAGCTCAACCTCGACGCTCTCACGGTCTCCGATGCCGTGGCCGACGTCGCCAGCATGGCCGGCGAGAACGTCACGACGACGATCCGGGCTGACTTCAGGGGACTCCAGGCCGATTTCAAGGAACTCCGGGCCGAGACGAACGCCCGGTTTGCCGAGACGAACGCTCGGATTGACACCCTGGCCGGCGCGGTTCAGTCTCTCCAGCGTGAAATCAGCGGGCTGCGCTGGATGATCGGGAGCGGATTCACCCTACTGGGCGTGATCCTGGGGATCGCCACGTTCGTCCTTCGCGGCAGCGGCAGTTGAGGCCTTGGCTTGACCAGACCGCAGTTGCCGACGACGAGGGTTAGGGAAGGGGGCGGCAATTACTCCCTGAACGCAGAAGGCAACTTCGAGGGTCTGCGGCGTTGTCAGTGTCGTTGTTCGGTCCGCCGTCGTTCGTCGGTGGTGGCCCCGAGGGCACCGGAATGCAGTGGCGGGTCACGATCGTGTCATCGTTGACGAGGACTTCCTTGACGACGAGGCGCACGATTCGTTGCCGCTCCACGATGTCGAGCGTCTCGGCCGACGCGCGCAGGCGCGTGAGAAACGCCGACAGGGTCTCGGCCAGGCGCAGATGGGCGGCGCGCTCGCGAGTCTGCTCGACCAACGCTTTCACCTCGCCGCCGCCGGCAGCGGTCTGGCACAGGCCGACAGCGACGCCCGGCGGCCCGCTCCGGCCGAGGACCTCGAGGTGCGGGTCGACCGGCGCGCCGAGCATGCCGGCGACGGTCTGCGGGGTGACCTCGGCCGGGGCCAAGTCACCCTCGGCGCGGCGTCGCACCAGTCTGGCGCACACGGTGCCGAGCGCGGCAGCCAGCCCCCAGACCCCAGCCTCGCACGTGTAGCCGCGGATGAGGGCCGCGATCGCCTCGCCGGTCACCTGCTCGGCCGACAGCCCGTGGCGATCGAGCTGCAACGGCAGGAGGTGCTCGGTCGCGATGGCCCGCTTGTCGTCCTCGGTGTATCCCGGCAGCTCGACGGGCGCGATGGCGTTCGCGCAGCATCGGCGGCACGGCGGCGATGTTGGTGGCCGTGGCGACGAAGAGGACCTCGGACAGGTCGAAGGCGACGTCGAGATAGCGGTCGCGGATGGCGGCGCCGGGAGCGGGGTCGAGCGCCTCGAGCAGAGCTGCGGCGGCGCCGCCGGCCTCGTCGAGGCGGTCGACCTCGTCGAGTACGAACACCGGGTTGCGGACGCCGGTGCGCCGCAACTCCTCGACGATGCGTCCGGCCGGGCCCGAGCGGGCGCCGTGCACGGCCGCGGCGTCGGCCCAGCGCGGCGGCGGGCGCCCAGGCGCAGGGTCGGCCGACGGCGGCGGCCACCAGCCGCGCCAGCGCCGACTTGCCCACCCCGGGGGAAACAGTCCCATACTGCCCGCTACCAGGGTTCCGACGCGACGATCCGCTACCGATTCCATCCTCGGAGCGGCGAGCGCGTGGAAATCGTGCGCCGCCATCGGCGTGCTGGCAGCAGCGTGCTCGTCATTCGACAACCGGACGGCACGCTGGCGCAGGTCCCGACCTGGATGTGCGAGCCCGCGGCCGCCGCGCTGTCGGCAAAGGACCCTCCGCGCATCGCGTTGGCGGGCCTGCGCGACCTCCGTCTCACTGTTGACGCGGCGCTATCGTCGTTCTCCAGTATAGAGGAAGGAGAGCGGCTTGAGACAGATACAGGTAGCAAGGCAGGGCGAGTTGCTGGTGGAGACGCAGCCGGGACCCGCGCTCACGGCGCGGACACGGGCGACGCTGCTCCCGCTGGTGGCGACTCTGCTGCTCGAAGCGGCGGCGCCAGTGACGGTGACCAGGCCGGAAGAAGCCGAGGAGATGGAGGGAAGCGATGAGCAAGATCACCGCTGACCATCTCAATTGTCAGGCCTTCGTCTATGCCCGGCAATCGACGCGAGACCAACTGCGCCAGCATCACGAGAGCCGGCGGCGGCAGTATGGTCTGGCGGACCGTGCCCGCAAGCTCGGTTGGAGCGAACCGGTGATCGTGGACGACGACCTCGGTCGGTCAGGCGGCGGCACTGCCCGTCCCGGGTTCGAACGCCTGCTGGTCGCGATCTGCGAGGGCCGCGTCGGCATCGTGTTCGCGGCCGAGGCGTCGCGGCTCGCGCGCAACGGCCGCGACTGGCACTCCGCATAGCTGGGGCAACTCCACCGTTGCCCTACCCCGAACCCGAGGGCATTGTGCAAGTGGGAGAGTCCAGGGGGCCTCGTGGATGGATGCTCACCAACCGATCGCTGCCCCTGCTAGAAGATGCCGAGTCGTTCGAACACCTTGCCGCGTACCGCGAGAGTTCAGCCGAGTGGGCGGGTCCAAACGGCGCGGTCACCCTGCGCGGGGCCACCGTCTCACCGGCGATGTTTCCCTTGCTGCGGGGGACACCGCAGGTTGGCCGGCTCTTCACGGAGGACGAGGCGCGAGAGGGCGCGGATGGGGTGGTGCTGTTGAGTCACCGCGCCTGGACGAACCAGTTCGGATCGGATCCAGACATCATCGGGGCGACCGTCGACCTCGACGGAGATCCGCGCACGGTCGTCGGCGTGCTGGCAGAAGGATTCTATTTCCCAAGCCCTGACAGCGAGTTCTGGACACCGTTCGTCGTCCCGCCGTTCACGCCGCCGGTGGCTGCCGCTACGGGGCAACCGCAAACGATAGTCCTGATGGCCTTCAGCGTCCTCGGTCGCCTGGCGCCGGGCGTGTCACCAGAGCAGGCATTGGCGGAGACCAGCACTCTCCTCCAGAGCGGCGGCATCGAGTTGCGCATCCTGTCCGCCGGCGCCGGCCGAGGGGCGGCAGCCCAAGCCCGGGTCGTGCCATTGCTGGAAGAGATGGTCGGCGAGTATCGGCCAGCGCTCCTGGCGCTGACTGTGGCGACCGCCCTCGTACTGCTGATCGCCTGCATCAACGTGGCTGGGCTGCTGCTCGCGAGGGGAGTGACGCGCCAACGGGCGCTGGCGGTTTGCGCTGCATTGGGGGCGAGCCGCCGGCGGCTCGTCCGCCAACTCCTGACCGAGAGCATCATGCTCGGCATCGGCGGCGGCCTGCTCGGGCTCGCCGCAGCGGCGCTGGTGCTGCGCGCCGTGCCGGCACTCGTTCCCGGTGACGTTGCGCGGCTCGACGCGGTGGGCATCGACGGCGTGGCACTCGCCTTCACCTTGGGACTGTCTGTCGCGGCCGGCGTGTTGTTCGGTACCGCGCCGGCCCTCCAGTGGTCCCGGCTCGATCTGGCGCGCGCGCTGAACGAAGGCAATACGCAATCCACCGGCGGCTTCCGGCTGCTCCGCTCCAGCCGGGCGCGCGCGGTGCTGGCCGTGGCCCAGGTTGCCTTGGCCTTGGTGCTGCTGGTGGGAGCGGGGCTTCTCCTGCGCAGCTTTGTGCGGCTCATCACGGTCGATCGTGGCTACGACCCGGCCAATGTGATCGCGGCCCGTGTCCGGAACCCCGACGTGGCGTTTGGACCGGGCATGAGCCCCGAGTCGCTGACCGACCGACGAGCAGCCGGGAGGCGGTTCCACGCATTGCTGACCGAAGAGATGGCTCGGCTGCCGGCGCTGGCCGATGTCGAAGCGGTGGGGATTTCGTCACGCCTGCCGCTGGCGTCCTCCGGCGGGAGCGCAACCGTGTTCCGCGTGGCCGGTGCTCCGATGCCGACCGACCCACAGGATCTCCCGCAGGCAGCGGTCACCTTCATCAGCCCCGGCTACTTCGACGCGATGCGGCTACGGTTACGCAGCGGCCGCGCTTTCACCCGGCTCGACCGGGCGGAGAGTCCGCCGGTGCTGGTGATCAACGAAACCCTCTCGCGCGACCTCTTCGGTGGCGAGCTGGCCGTCGGACAACGCCTGCTGCCGGCCGGCGCTGGCCAGGAACCGTGGGAGGTGATTGGGGTCGTAGCCGATGTCCGCTACCAAGGGCTGACGATCACCGAGTCGCAGGCCGAGGCGTACATGCCGCTGCACCAAATCGAACTGGCGGGGATGCTCGGCGGGATGTACGGCGGTTAGGTGGTCGCCGTGCGGACGGCCGGCGATCCGGTGGTCGCCGTCCCCTTTCTTCGCGAGGCGGCAGCGGCAACGAGTCCAAACGCGAGCATCGATGACGTGATGACGATGGACGCGAGACTGTCGGCGGCGGTCGCACAGCCCCGCTTCTACGCGGTCTTCGTCGGGTTCTTCGCCGCACTCGCGTTGTTCCTGGCTTCCTTCGGCATCTACGCCCTGCTCAGCTACACCGTCTCCCAACGCCGCCGGGAGCTCGGTGTCCGCATGGCCCTCGGCGCGCAACGCAGCGATGTGCTCGCGCTCGTCGTGCGGCAGGGAGCCGGACTCGTCGCGGCCGGGATACTCCTCGGCCTGCTCGCGTCAGCCGGCTCGGCTCGGCTCCTCGAGAGCCTCCTGTTCGGCATCGCCACGGACGACCTGCCGGTCTTCGCCGCAGCGCCGCTCGTGCTGGCCTTTGTCGCGCTTGTTGCCTGTTGGCTGCCGGGGCGCAGGGCTGCCGGCATCGACCCGATGGGGGCTCTGCGGATGGAGTAGGGTCGCGGGTACAGTTGAGGGTTGACGAACTTGCCTCGACAATGAGGAGCCTTCCTTCCTGTTCGAGGATTCTGGCCTGAGGAGTCGATGGATGCGATCACGAGTGCTCACGTTCGGAACCGCGGCGGCGTTGGCGCTGGGACCGGTCAGTTGTGTCGCGACGGAGCAGCCGCCGGAGGCTGTCGAGCCGCCGAATGCCGAGGATGACGGCCGCCGACGTGGCGTGCCGGCTTTTCGCGCCCTCGACAAGGACGACGATGGTGTAATTTCGGCAAGTGAGATCGACACGGCCGCGGAATCGCTCGCCTCGCTCGACGACAACGGCGACGGACGACTGTCGGGCGACGAGTTGCAGCCCCGCCGCTCCCGCCTGATGTTCGGCAGCCCGAAGAATCTCCCCGAGGGAACCAGGGTCATAACTCTGAATGCCGACGGAGACGACTCCATCGACATGGCGGATCTGCCGCCGGAAGTCCGGAGCCTCCTGTCTTCCGCCGACGCCGACGGGGACGGCACGGCTTCCCCGGCGCAGCTGCTCGCCGCGATGATGGCGGCGCAGGGCGGCGAGCCGCGCGGGGAGCAGGAGAACGCGGAGGGGGGCGAAACACCGCCGCCGGGAACTGAGCGTGATGACGAGAGGCGCGTTTCGCTCATGGCGACGCTCGACACGGATCAGGACGGCACGGTTTCCGAGACGGAGATCGAGTCGGCCGCGCAGTCGTTGCGCATGCTCGACAGTGACGGAGACGGCCAGCTCACGGCCGGCGAACTCGGCCTCGCTTCGGGCAGCGATTCTGGCGGCGACCTGCCGGAGTAGCTCCGCAGACGGTCTGGGCCGTCGCCCAGTGCGTCGGTGTCACACCGCAAACGCGTCGGCAAGTGGCGATGGCGCTTCCGCGCCGCCGGCATCGCTGCCAGCGGTAAGGACTGGGAGGCCGGTACCTGCAGCCCGCTGACGAACGCGATCTCGGCTGAGACGGGCGGCCGAGGAGACGGACCACCCGCGCGAGGTCATCGAGGTGACGTTCGCTCACGTCGTCCAGAACAAGGTCGACGGAGCCTACGCGTGCCCTCGACACCCTTGGCTGGCGGGTACATGGACGGCGGCGGTGCTGGGTGGTGAACTTTGGTCGTCGGACGAGGCCGAGCGGATCGCCCGTGCTTCGGTACGAACGGATCACGGCCCACCGGGGCTGCATCGAGGGTCGCACCGAGGGTCGAGACTGTCCGGGGGAGAATCTTTGCCGCCACCACCACCCTGGCTTGGGTCGCTGAAGTACGCCAAGAGCGCATCGGGCATCCAGATCGGCTCCGTGTCACCCGTGTCACCCCAAGGGATCGTCATTCGAATGAGGCTGTCATGGCTCGCGGTTTCCGGCAGGTGCGGCGGCGGCAAAACGACGAGCCCGTCCTCCCGAATCGTCGCCGTCCGAGGCGAGGGCGCGTCATCCGCCGAGCTATACGTAAGCCCATTCCAGGCGGCCACCTCGTCACGGAGCATCTCAGCGCCGGCCTTGCAGCCGATGCCGATGCACCCATTTATCTCGATGATGATGGGTCTCGGGCTGTCATCGGTCGCGTCGTGCGCTACGCTTCCATGCCAAGTAGAGTTCCACGGTCCGGTCGGTTCCTCCGGCGGTCCGGTCGGTTCCCCCGGCCTTCCCGGTCGCTTCGTTGGAGGAACGCACCCGCCTGGCGCCACGCACCCGCTCGCCTTGAGTCCGAGCGTCGCTCCGAGGCGGCTTGTCTGGCCTTCCCCAGCGATCGGAACTGCCACGACGAACCCTGCACAAAGGGCAGCAACGGTGATGTACTTGATCGAACGCGAAACCATGCGGCACCTCCCGGTCTTGCGGAACGCGGGGCGGTGAGCAGTCGGCAAACCGGCTGCCCACGGCCCGACCTGCATTCAACGTAGCACGCGTCTGGACCCCGCAGATTTCGCCGGGATTGCGGCGAGGTTAAATTCTCAGCCCTCTGGTCCCGTAGAATCCTGGGCGACACGCGGATGTGCGGCGTCCGCACGAAGCGAGGGCGTCGCGGCGACGGGCTTCGAGGAGCGGAGGTTGCCAGAGCGGGGCACGCTAGTCGGGAGGTACGTCCCGGTTCGAGGGCAACGGGTTGGATGCTGGCGATACTGGCTCCTGCCGAGTACATGTCGCGGTCGGGGGAGGAGCGACCGGGCTGTCTGGCCTGACAAGGAACGTTGGAGCCGTGAGGTTGTAGATCTGCCGAATGATCTGTAGTGTGAAGGCGGTGCCGAACGTGTCACGGCGGGCATCAGGCGGTGCACCGCGAGCTTGACGAATCACAACGAAACCGTAGGCGTCCTGGCACACGTAGTAGGTGATTCCGGGCGGTGGGTCCGACGGGTCCGTGTTGATCCGGTGGACGGAAATGTACACGGCCAAGCCGGCCAAGCCGATGGCAAGAGCCGAGGCGATTCGCTTCATTGGCGCAGTTTCAGTTGGCGGGGCCGGGAACTGGGAGAACGACTCTCTGAATCGTTGAGGAGTCGCTGATCGACCTTCCCGAACGCGATCTCGACAGCGCGCAGGCGGTCATCGAAACGATCCAATCGTTCGTGCACGGCACGCACGTCCGCTCGCACATCCCGAAGGTCGGTGCGCAGGTCTCGGAGATCCGTGCGCACACCGCCCAATAGCGAAACGACGACGGCAATCACGGCCACCGCGGATCCGACCACGGATGCCACTACAGTCACCATAGAGTGACTTTGTGTCGCTACCCATGACTCTCGCCATCGTATCACGCTTCGACGACCCCGTGTTGAGTCGGAACCCAGCGGTGTGGGTTCCGTGCTGCCAGCCGAACTGCCAGCCATTTCTGGTCCTGCCAGCCGTTTTCCGGCCCTCTTGGCCCCGTTCAGATCGACGTTTTGTCAGCAAATGCCGTTGCCAATTGGGTTCTTGAGTATATGTATACGGACTCCCAGTCCGGTATCTGCATATCAGGGAGCCCTGCAAAGCACTGGTGTACAGTTATTTACGCTGTCTCCGCGCTATCCTGCCAGCCGAAGATGCCAGCGAAATCCGGTTCCCGGCCGTTTTCCGACAGGGCCTGCGGTGTCGTTCGAGTCACCCGGTTCAGTTCACGAAACCCTGCCGGTCGAAGTACTCCAGCCGGTTGGGGATCGCCGCCAGAATAGCAGTCCGGTCGGCGTCTCCCAACCGCGCGGACCGTCGCCGCACGGCGAAGTACGGCAGGATGCTCTCGGCCACGTCCTCGCGGCCGGGGTTGTCGCGGGCGTAGGTCGACACGAACACGCCGTCCGCGTTCTGCGCGGTGGTCCAGCCGGGCGCGTTCGCGTGGCTGGCGTCGAGCGACACGTGCGCCGCCTCGTGGAACAGGATCTCCTCCAGGAATCCGTCGTCGATGTACCTGCGGCCCTGGCCGGTGTGGATCAGGAAGCTCCCGTTGGCGTTCCCGCCGAACAGCTCGACGCCCGCGTTGATCTCGACTTCGCGGGCGTTGGTCATCAGGAACGCCGGGAGCCGCCCGAGCGCCGGCGCGTAGGTGTCGACCTCGGCGCGCGCGGCGTCGACGGTCTCGAACTCGGGGTTGACCTGAAACTCGACCGCGCCCCAGCCGTACCGCACGTTGAACAGGTACGCGTCGACCGTGGTCCAGCGGTCGACGCGCCGGTCGAAGACCTCGCGCATCCCGCGGCCGGCGTAGGTCACGTTCATCAGGGAAGACGAGTCGGAGCTGTCGATCAGCCGGGGTGAGATGAACACCGTTCCCTCGAACGGGGGAACGCCGGTGTGCGCCAGCGCGAAGTCCACCGTCCGGTCCTGGTCCATCGTCGCCGTCTGTGAGGCGGCGACGTGGTGCGGGCCGGACGCCGTGACGGTGACGGCGCCGGAGACGTTCTGGAACCTGTAGCGACCATCGGAGCCGGCGGCGGTCGACTGGCCGGTGTCGAGGCGGACGGTTGCGCCGGCGAGCGCAGGTCCGTTCGGCCGGCTGTCCTGCACGGTACCGGAGAGCGTGAAGCCCGATGTCGTGGGCGCCATCGGGTTGGTCGGGGCGACAGGTGAGGAGGGCGAGTCGTCGCTGCAGGCGGCGACGAACACGACGAGGCAGACGGCGGCTGTTCGCATTCGGGGTCTCCCTTCGGCCCTCGGCGGCCGGGCCGGTCCTTGCGGGCGGGCGCGACCCGGCCGCGACTCGCATCCAATTATCTCTCCGTCGGTGAGAAAACTGGCGCGCGGTATCCGGACGGACGTGCCGGTCAAGCGCTGCTCCGCACGTGGCTGTCCGCACCGGCAAGCGGGGGCGGCCAGTCGAGAACCGTATCTCTGGTCACGTCGTTCCGGCGCAGCCGTTCGAGCGCGGCGCGATGCTTCGCCAGCTCGGGCGGCGCATAGATCATTGTTGTCTCGGGCTTGGTGTGTCCGTACAGGTCCTGGATGTCGGCCACGTCGGTGCCGACCCTTCGCAACCCTGCCGCGAACGAGTGCCGGATCTGGTAGGTGGTGAACGCCGGCCGTCCGGCCCGTCGCGCGGCGGCGGCGAGCGCACGGTTGACGCTGCTGCGGGGCCAGGGTCCGAAGGCTTCGGCGTCGAGGAAGGCGTGCGCGGCGTCGACGCCTTCGGGCACCAACGGGACGGCGGCGATGCGCCCACCCTTCCCGCGCGGGACGGCCACGTAGGGGATCGGGTCGTCGAGCCGAAAGTCCTCGGCGCGGAGGCGGCCCATCTGCGAGGGCCGCATCCCGGTCCAGTGCATCAGCTCCAGACGGGCGCGGGTGACCGAGCCGGGCTCGATCTCGGCGAGCACGTCGGCGATGTGGCCGCGGTCGACCCATCGGGGCTTCGGCGGCGGCGGCGCGAAGCGGACGAGGTCGAGCAGGTCGAACGAGGCGCGACGGCCGTAGAGGACGCGGACGAGGTTCGTGAGCGCATGCCGGCGGTGGTTGCAGGTCGAGGCGGCGAGCGTGTCGCGCCACTCGTGTAGCTGGCCGTTGAGCGCCGGCAGATGGGCGGGCAGCGCGAGCGTCCGCAGATGCCCGAAGCGCGGCAGCCACGCCAGCAGCTCGCGGCGGCGGTCGCCGAAGCTGATCAGGGTGGTCTTCACCTGGTCGAGGTAGCGGCCGGTGTCGTGGTTGAGGGAGTGCTTGCCGCCGGCCGGTAGCGTCCGCAGGCTGGCGCGCAGTTCGTCGCGCCGCGCGCGGATGGTCTTGAGCGGGGTGCCGGGCGGGAAGCGGATCTCGCACTGGACCCCGTTGACCTTGACGGTGGCGGCGAGTCCGTGGCGGTCCCTGTAGATGCCCTCGGCGACGCGCACGCGGCGGCGGGAGCCCGGCTTGGCGCTGTCGGGCTTCGCCGAGTGCCTCCTCTTCCTCGTCGACTGCCGCTTCTCCGCCGCCGGGGTGCCGGTCGCCTGCTCCGCGCCGGTCCGGGCGTCCCCGGTTCCTGTGACGTTCGTATCCATGCTGTCTCTCCTCACGCGAAGGTCCTCGCGGCCCACTTGACCTGTCCGACGATGACGGCGCCCGGCGGCCAGGGCCGGTTGGGCCAGAGGTGCTTGTTGGGGTTGTCGCTGACGAGCTGCCAGACGCCGGCCTCATCGCGGCCGGCGCGCTTGACGACGAGGCCCTCGTCGGTGCGGACGACGTAGATGTGACCGACGTGGCGGCGTCGGCTGGCGTGGTTGACGAGTATCGAGCAGCCGTCGACGAGCGTCGGCTCCATGGACTCTCCGCTGACCTGGATGATGCGGCAGTGCCGGGCGACGAGGCCGTGCCGCCCGAGCCACGAGCGCAGGAACTTGACCCTCCCAATGACCCGCTCGTCGTAGACATCGGCTCCGTCTCCGGCGGCTGATGCCAACTCGGAGACGCCGACGAAGTCGCCGTCGTCGGCGGCCGAGGCGCGCGCCGCGGGGTCTTCGAGACCCTGGGCGGCCTTGAGGTCCCGGAGAAGCTGCTCGGCTGTCCGCGGGTCGTCGGTGAGTCCGTGCAGGTAGTCGGTGGACACGTCGAGGGCTCGCGCGGCGGCGGCGGTCTTGTCGTGTGACCAGCCGGCCTTTCCGCGCTCGACCATCGAGACGGCCTCTCGTGTGTTGACGGTGTGGGCGGCGAGCTGCTGCTGGGTGACGGCGCGCAGGGTGCGGGCGGCCCGCAGCCGGTCTCCGAAGATGCTCATGTCCATATGGTAATACAAGTTTACAGTTGACGGGAAGCAATCTTGCCCTTTACATTGGCCGGTAAATGGACATTACGGGAGTGCAGACCGTCCGTGCCCGCCTTGCAGCGCTGGGCGTTTCGCAGCACGCGCTGGCGCGCGCGCTCGACGTCAGCGAGGCGACGTTGAGCCTGTGGTTGAACGGCTACCGGCAGCCGCCGGCGGACTTCGAGGCGGCGGCGATGGCGGAGCTGGACGTGCTGGAGCAGGCCGAACGGGCCGCGACCGCGGCGCGGGCGGAAGCTCTGGCGAAGGGACGGGCGGGAAGGACCGGCGCGTGGCGGCCTCGCGTGCGGAGGAAGAGACATGGACGCGAATCGGTCAGGCGGTAACGGCGGCGCGGACGAGTTGCCGGCGGTGCTGCTGCTCGACGACGTGGCGGCGTTGCTGCGCTGCTCGCCGACGACGATCAAACGGCGGCTGCGGGCGCGTGTGTTCCCGGTGGCGCCGCTGTCGGGGATCGACAAGCGGCCCCGCTGGAGCAGGGCGGCGCTGCTGCGGTGGCTCGAAGCGGGCGGCTCGGGCGAGGCGGTGCGGGGCCGTCGGCGGGGGCCGCGGTGAGGCCGGCGGCGAGACGCGGCGGCTGGCGCGCGGTCGACCCGGAGATGGGCGACCTGGTGTTCGTCTGTCCGGCGTGCTGGCCGGAGTTGGCCGCCGAGTGGCGGGTACGGCAAGACGTGACGGTGCGGAAGCTGGCGGCGAAGCCCCGGTGGGCGCGCTGCGGCGCGTGCGACCCGGAGGACGTGTGCTGATACGGACCGGCTCGGAGTACGTGGTGTCGGCGGCGATGCGGACCGCGCCGGGCGCCGGCGTGGAGGCGGCGTAGCGATGCCTGCTGATCGCCTCCTGCACGCGCGGCTCGGCCACTCGGCGAAGGTCTCGGGCCTGTCGGACCTGGAGTACCGGGTGTGGACGACGTACGTGCTGGCGGCCGACGACTTCGGGGTGATGCGCGCGGCGGCGGTGGCCTTCCAGGCGGCGCACGACGGGCTGAGCGGCCGGCCGGCGAAGGCGGTCCAGCGGTGCATCGAGCGGCTGGTGAAGGTGGGCTTGGTGGCCTCGTTCACGCACCAGGGGTCGCGCTACCTGTACCAGGCGGACTGGCAGGACTTCCAGCGCGTGCGCTACCCGCTGCGGACGATGCACCCGTTGCCGGACGTGGCACAGGTGAGCGCGAAGACGCGGCGCCTGTGGTCGGTCCATCCGGGCGGCGTGCGCGTGCCGGCACTGCCGAAGGCGACGAGCGAGACGGCCGGAATAGTGCCGGAGGCATCCGGCACAGCCGCAGCACGATTCCCGGAAGATTTCCGCAAAACTCCCGCAGCGGTTCCGGAAGATTCCCTTACTAATCCTGAAGTTGTCCCGTCTCACGCACGCGCGTGCCAAACGGCTAACGGCTTACGGCTAATGGCTAACGGCTCGTCCGAAGGTGGGGGTGCGGGGGAGGAGGACCCGGTGTCGGGCGGCGAGGTCGCGTCTCGGGCGGCGGCGTTCGTTGAGCGGTACCGGTCCGAGTGGTATCCGCGGCACCGAGGCGTGGCATATGCGCCAACGCGCCCGGTCGAGGCGTCGGACGCGGACGCGGCCGTGCGGCTGTGCGCGGCGTGGGACGACTCGGAGCTGGAGCGGCTTGTCGAGCGGTTCCTGACGGTCGAGGGCGACCGGTTCCTGTCGGGGCGGACGCGGACGGTGTCGATGCTGCTGTCGCGGGCGCCGGCCCTGGCCGAGCAGCTCCGAAGCCCGGAGGACGGCCAACCGGGCGGCGGCGGGGCGCGGTCGACCGAACCGCGCGAGGCGTACGACGCGGTGATCGAGCGGGCGAAGGCATGAGCGAGGGGTGCAAGCGGTGCGAGCGGACGCCGGGCTGGGAGTCGGTCGAGGTCGCGGGCCACTCGCGCCTGCGGCGCTGCGGCTGCTGGACGGCGGCGCACGCGGCGCCGCCGTCGGTGCCGCGGGAGTTCCGCGACGCGCGGTGGTCGACGTTCCGGCCGGCGGGCGGCAACCGGCGGGCGCTGGAGGCGGCGCGCGCGTTCGCCGCCGACGGCGACGCGGGACGGGACCTGTTCCTGTGCGGGCCGGTGGGCACGGGCAAGACGCGGCTGGCGTGCACGGTGCTGAACGAGCTGTGGCGCTCGGGCGAGCGGTCGATGGCGTTCGACCGGGTGCCGATGCTGCTCTACCGGCTCCAGCCGCACGGCGCGGCGGCGGACACGGCAACGACGTTCGACCGGTTGGCGGCGGCGAAGCTTCTGGTGCTCGACGACCTGGGCGCCGAACGGGACGCAGCGACCGACTACACGCGGCGGACGCTGCTGATGCTCTACGAGGCGCGGCACGACGCGGGGCGACGGACGGTGTGGACCTCGAACAAGACGCCGGGCGAGGTGGGCGTGTTCATGGGCGACGACCGGCTGTCGAGCCGGATCGCGGGACGCTGCCGGGTAGTCGAGCTGTCGGGCCGGGACTGGCGGCTGGCCGGGCGCGCCGCGCCGCCGGAGATCGACCGCGTCGCGGGGATCGCGCCGACGATGGCGCGATCGGAGGGACGGACCCGATGACGGGGCGGATGCCGGACCGGACGGAGCGGGACGACGGGCGCGACGCGTTGCGGACGGAGCGGCCGCAGCGCCGGGAGCGGACGGGACACCGTCGCGAGTACGACGCGCGGCTGCCGCGGCGCTCGTTCGACGAGCGGGTGGACGGCGCGGTGCGCGACGTGGGGGCGTTCCGGGCGGTGGCGCTGAAGGATCTGGTCGAGCGGCAGTTCGACGGGCATCCGTTCGCGGGCCGGCGGGGCCTGGCGCGGGCGGAGCGGCGAGGGTGGGTCGAGCGGCGGACGGCGCGAGGACCGAAGGGCGGCGCGTTCACGGTCATCGTCGCGACGCCGGCCGGGGCGGCGCGCGCCGAGGCGCTGTGGCGCGAGGCGGGCCGGCCAGACCAGCGGGCGTTCTCCGGGGCGGTGCGGCCGGCCGAGCTGGCGCACGACGTGGCGGTCTACCGCGCCGCGAACGCCGTGCAGGCGCGGGTCGAGGCCGCGGGCGGCCGGGTGACACGGGTCCGCATCGACGCGGAGCTGAAGGGCCTGCTGGCCGCCCGCGCGGAGCAGGCGCGGCGGACAACGAGCCGCGAGGCGGCCGACGACGCCCGCCGCAGCGCCGCCGAAACCCTGGGGCTGCCGGTCGTCGACGGCAAGGTGCTGGTGCCGGACGCGCAGGTCGAGCACGTCGACGCGGCGGGCCGCAGCGGACGCACCAACGTCGAGGTGGCCTCGGAGCACTACCGGGGGCGCGCCATCCGGGCGAAGGCGCGCGCGGGCTTCGCGCTGTACGCGTCGTCGGCGCGCGCCGCCGGGGCGGTGCGGCGGGCGCTCGGCGGGGGCCGCGACGGCGGCCGGGGCGGCGGCGGGTTGCGCCGCGAGCACGAGGTCATCGAGCTGTGAGGCCGTGGAAGGTGGGCGTGGGACTGACGGCGTCGGCCGGCGCCATCGGCGTCTGGGCGTTGTGGGTCGAGCTGACCTACCTGCACCCGTTCTGGCGCGTGGTCGCGGTGGACTACGGCTGGTATGTGGCCGCGTACGGCGGACTGGCCCTGGCGTCCTTCGGCACAAGCGTCTACCTCGCCGCCCGCGTCATCGGCCTCGGCGCGGTCGGCCGGAAGGTGGACGTGGTCGAGCGGTCGGTCCGGCGCGGCGCCGGACAGGATGCGGCGCTGGCCGAGGCGCTCGCCCGCGACGAGGCGGGGGACTACCTGTGACCGAGACGCTGGCGTGCGGACGCGCCTTGTGGGTAGCCGGCCTGCTGGCTGTCGGCGTCGGGAGCGTGCTGCTGGCGATGACGCCCCGTGGGCGCGGGGGCGGCCACGGCGGACCGGCCGTCGCCTTGGCGCTGACGGTGTTCGCGGCGACGGTTTGGCAGGTCTCGGCGGTGTGCGGAACCGAGTGACGAGGAGGAGAACGATGCGGAGACACGGACGGTTGCGGTTCAAGCTGATGGCGGTGGTGCTCCTGGCCTACGGGGAGCTTCTGCTCGCGCAGGGGCGTTCGCCCTGGGTGCAGGCGGTCAACAACCTCCAGCAGGCGTTCACGGGTCCGATCGCGCGCGGACTGGCACTGGTGGCGATCGTCGTCGGCGGATTGATGTTCGCGTTTCAGGAGGGCGGCAGCAAGCAGGCGCTGGCCGGGATCATCTTCGGTCTCGGGATGGCGCTGGGCGCGGCCAACTTCATCACGTGGCTCTTCTAACGATGCGCGGCCAGAGGCAGTGGCGGGGCTACGCGATCCTGAGCCAGCCGCTCACGGTGCTCGGGGTCGAGCGGCGGTTCTTCCTGCTGGCCGCCACGCTGGGGGCGGCCGTCTGGAACGCCGTCAACAGCCTGATGGCGGGCGGACTGGTCTTCGGCGTGTTGTACGGCGCCGGCTGGCTGGCGTGGCGTCACGACCAGAACCTCGTCGGGGTCGTCCGGGCCGCCGTCCGCTACCGCAGCCGGTACGACGCGGGGCTGCTCCTGGACCGTTCGCCGTACGTGGTCATCGAGCGGGGTGCATCGTGAAGGACGACACCGGAGCGCTGGCGCACGAGCTGCCGTACTGGGGCTGGGTCGACGAGCGGACCTGCCTGACGCGGCACGGCGAGCTGGTGACGGTGGGGCGGCTGACGCCGGTCGTCACCGACGGCCGGCGGGCCGAGGACCTCGACGCGGTGGCGGGCCGCTGGCAGCGGATGCTCTCGGGTCTGCCGCCGCAGATGCGGGTGTCGTGGATCGTCGAGCGGAAGGCGGCGTCTTTCGATCCCCGGCCGCCGGGTGCGGACATCGCCGGGCTGGCCCAGCGCAAGCGGCAGGCGTTCCTCTCCGAGCGCGTGCAGGACATCGAGGCGTACGTCGCCTGGAGCTTCGACCCGGGTCTGCGGCGGACGGCAGGCCTCCGCGCACGCGGCTGGTGGCGGGCGTATCTGGCCGAGTGGCTGCGGCGTCGGCGCGTGCCGCACGAGTCCGTCTACCTCGGGGCCGACATCGCGCGGGCGGCCAGGGCGGGAGCGGCGACGCTGGCCGCCGCGATGGCCCGTGTCGCGGACGTGACGCCCATCGAGATCCTCGCGCGGGACGAGGCGGCGGCGGTCCTGTACCGGCTGGTCAACGGCGGCATGGGCGGCTGGACCGCGGGCATGCGCACGGACGCCGGGGTCAACTGGCGGCTCGCGGGCGAGGACGTGGCGGCCGAGCGGCACGCGCTGCACGTCGGCGGCTCACAGGTCGGCGTCTGGTCGTGCGTCGCGCCGCCGGCCACCGTCACGGCGAACGCGCTGGAGGAGCTGTACGCCCTGCGGGCGCCGATGACCGTGGTGCTGGAGTGGCGGCCGTGGTCGCGGGAGGCGGCGCGCCGGAAGATGCGCTCGGCGCAGCGGCACTACTTCTCGAAGCGCTACTCGATGGCCGCCCACATGCAGGAGAAGGAGGGGACGGCCGCCGCGCTCGAAGACGCCGCGGCGAGCATCGAGGCGCGGCGGGCCGGCGAGGCGCTCGTCGAGCTGGAGACCGAAGGCGTCGGCTACGGGGACGTGGCGCTGTCGGTGGCGGTGCGCGGCGCGGCCGAGCAACTGGAGCAGTGGGGCGCCGACATCCAGCGCGTCTTCGGCGGTCTGGACGCGAAGGCGGCGCGAGAGTCGTACGGGCAGCTTGCCGTGTGGTTCGGGCGGCTGCCCGGCCAGCCGGCGTCGCGGCAGCCGCGCCGCGTCTTCGTCTCGGCGGGCGTGGCGGCCTGCATGGCGCCGCTGTTCGGCCCGGCGCGCGGGAGCCGCCGGTGCGCCCATCTGGACGCGCCGGCGCTGACCGTGTTCGAGACGCCGGCCGGCACGCCCTACCACTACGACCTGTTCGGCGGGCGGGACGTGGGCCACACGCTGATGCTCGGCGCCACGGGCTCGGGCAAGAGCTTCACGCTCAACTTCCTCCTCGTCCAGGCGCTCCAGTACAAGCCGCGGGTTCTCATTCTCGACCTCGGCGGATCGTACCGCGCCCTGACGCAGTTCCTCGGCGGCGGGTACCTGGGACTGTCTCCCGAGAAGGACGCGGTCCCGCTCCGGCCGTTCAGCCTGGAGCCGACCGAGCGGACGATCCAGTTCCTCTCGGCCTGGGTGCTGCGGCTGCTGCGGATCGGCGGCTGGGAGGAGTCGAGCGGGGACCTGTCGGAAGTGCGGGCGCGCATCGAGGACCTGTACGCCCTCGTCCCGGCCCGCCGCTCGCTCGGGAACCTCGTCCGCTCGCTGCCCGCGCCGATGTGGCCGGCGCTGTCCCGCTGGCACGGGTCGGGCGCGTGGGGCAAGTGGTTCGACAACCCGCCGGCCGAGCATGCGGACCTGACGCTGGCCGACTGGCAGGTGATCGACCTGGCCGGCGCGGTCGAGCACGAGGACTGGTGCGAGGCGGCGCTGCTCTACCTGCTCGAACGGCTGCGGACGGAGATCGAATCGCCCGCCGAGGCCACGCGCCTGAAGCTGATGGTGGTCGACGAGGCGTGGCGCTACCTGCGGGACCCGGTGGTGCTCGGCCGGCTGACGGAAGCGGCCCGGACGTGGCGCAAGCGCAACGCGGCCCTGATCCTGGCTACGCAGTCGGTGACGGACATCACGGAGACGGCCGGCGCGGCGGCGCTGCTGGAGTCGATGCCGACGCGGCTGTTCCTCGCCAACCCGGACTTCCCCGTGGCCGGGCAGGCCACGTTCCAGCTCAACGACGACGAGTTGCGCACGGTCCGCGAGCTGGAGCCGAAGTGCGAGCTGTACCTGCGCCGGCCCACGACGGCCGCGGTCCTGCGGCTGGCGGTCGACCCGGAGAGCTACTGGCTCTACACGTCGTCGGCGGGCGAGACGCAGCGGCGCGCCGAAATGGTGGACCGCTACGGGGTCGAGGGCGCGATCGTGCGCCTGGCCGCCGGACTGGATCACCACCGGGCAACGGTGCTCGGGTGAATCGAAGGAAGGAAGCCATGACGCGAAGACTGGCGGCGATCGGGTGCTGCGCGGCGCTGGCGGCGATGCCGGCCGCCGCGCAGGGAATCCGGACCGTGGCGCACGGGACCGAAGAGACCGCGATTCCGGTCACGGCAAGGGTGCGGCACACGACGACCATCGTGCTGCCGCGCGAGGAGACCATCGTCGACGTGGTGGCGGGCGACGCCGGCTACTGGGACGTGTCGGCGGCTGCGCACGTCGCCTACGTCAAGCCGCTCGAAGCGGGCGTCGCATCCAACGTGACGCTGGTCACCGAGAGCGGCCGGGTGTGGGCGCTGCTGGTCACCGAGTCCGGCGGCGACGAGCCGGACCTGGTGGTCTACGTCGAGGGCGCGAGACCGTCGCCGGCCGACGCGCCGCGCCATGCGCCGGCGTTCGTGGCCGGCGAGGCGCTGGCCGCGCAGGAAGCCGAGGAAGCGGCGGCGCGCGCGGAGCTTCACGCCATCGAGCAGGCGACGGCTTCCCGAGTCGCGGCGGTGTGGGCGGAGCACGACGCCGCCTGGACGCGCTGGCGCGACGACTATCCCGGACGGCTGCGCTTTCCCTACCGCCTGGACGAGGCGGCCTTCGCGCCGCCGTTCGAGGTCGAGGCGCTGTGGCACGACGGGAGGTTCACCTACCTGCGCTCGCGGGCCGAGGAGTCGCCGGCGCTCTACGAGTTGCGCGAGACCGACAAGCGCTTCGGCCGCCGGGGCCTGGAGCCGAGCCTCGTCTCGTACGAGGTGTTCGACGACGGGCTGTACGTCGCCGACCACGTGCTCGGGGCGGGCCGGTTGCGGATCGGCGACTCGGAGACGGGGTGGACGCTCGATCGGCCGAAGCGGCGGTAGACGTGGAAGACGCGCGCCGTGGTCGGCGGGATGCTCGCGGCGGTGACCGCCGTGCTCGTGCAGGGGGTGGCGCGATGAGGGCCTGGGCAATCGCACTCGGATGCGCGCTGACCACCTCGCCGGCCGCGGCGCAGGCGTTGCGCGTGGCCGCCGCGCCCGCCGATGCGCCGATCCCGGTGACGACCCGCGAGCGCCACGTCACCACGGTGGTGCTGCCGGAGACGGCCGAGATCGTCGAGGCCGTCGTGGGCGACGCCGAGCGCTGGGACGTGTCGGCGGCGGCGCACCTGGCGTTCGTCCGGCCGCTGGCCTCCGGCGCCCGCTCGAACCTCGTGCTACTGACGGCCGCGGGAGCCATCGTGCCGCTGACCCTGGTCGAGAGCGCGGATGCGCCGGTGGACACCGTCGTCCGCGTCCGCCACGGCTCGGCGGAGCCGGTCGGCGGCGGTCCGGTGCTGGCTCCCGCCGAGGCGGTCGCCGCGACGGCCGCCCGCGCGGCCGAGGCATTGGAGGCGGTCGCGGCGGCGGAGGCGCGCGGGGCCGAGCGGATCGAGGCGGCCCGCTCGGCGGCGCAGACCGCACTGGACGCGCGCCGCGAAGCCTATCCGCGGCAGGCGCGCTTCGACTACCACTGGACCGCAGAGGAGGCCGGCTACCCGTGGCTGGTCGAGGGCATGTGGCACGACGGCCGGCGGACCTACCTGCGGACGCGGGCGCTGTCGCCGGACCTCTACGAGCAAGTCGACGGCGAGCTGGAGCGGGTCGTGGTGCCGGAAGTGCTCGAGGGCGTGCTGCACGTCGTCCCGCGGGTGCTCGGGTCCGGCGCGCTGGAAGCCGGCGAGCGGCGGCTGTGGTGGACGGCCGTACCGAGAAAGGCGGGCCCGTGATGGCGAAGTGGAAGCAGGTGCTGCAACCCCCGGCCGGGGCGCTGCCGGGGAACCTGGTCACCAAGGCCGGCGTGGGCATCATCGCCGTGCTGCTGGCCGGGCTCGTGCTGAGCCAGTCGGGCGGGGACGAGGAAGCCGAGGATATCGGCGCGGCCGAGCCGGAGGTCACCGGACGAGGCATGGTCGGGCAGCTCCGGTCGCGGCTGACGCAGCTCGCCGAGCAACGCCGGGTCGAGGAGGAGGACGACGGCGGGGAGTCTGGTGGCACCCATCCGCCGCAACTGCCGCCGGCACCGCCGGGGCCGGGCGGCGCGGCTTCGGAGGACTCGTCGTCGCTTCCGACGGCCGGCGAGGTGGAGCTGCGCGAGCGGCTGCGGCTGGAGGCCATCGAACGGCGCGCCCGGTCGCTGCGCGCGCCGAGCGTCGTGCAGACGTTCCGGGACGAGCCGCGTCGAGGCGGCGGCAACGGGGTCGACGTGGAGGAGCGCGGTGCAAGGGAACCGGCCGCGGCGGCGCCCGCAGTAGTAGTTGCCGATGCCGGCACGGCGTCGAGCCTGCCGGCGCCGCCCGATCCGGCCGCCATCGCCGAGCGTATGCAGGGAGCGAACGCGGCGCTGCTGGCGGGGCTGGCCGGCGGCGGCGACGCTGCGGACCCGGCCGCACGCACCGTGCCGGGCGTGACCGGGCCGCCCGTGGAGGCGACGGCGGAGCCGGTGGTGGTGAAGACGCCGATGGACCTGCCCGGCTGGGAACGGGTCTACGAGGGGTCGGTGCTGAGCGCGGTGCTCGTCACGCAGCTCGACGGGGACTTCGCCGGCCCGGCTCTCGCGCAAGTCGCGATCCCGTTCTACTCGCGAGACCGGCAGCGGATCCTCGTGCCGCGCGGCGCACGGCTGATCGGCGCGGCCGAGGCTGTCCGGCATCAGGACCAGAGCCGGCTCGCGGTCGGCTTCCATCGGCTCGTCTGGCCCGACGGCCGCTGGGTCGACCTCGCCTTTCACGGCCTGAACGCCATCGGCGAGAGCGCACTGGCGGACCGGGTGGACCGGCACTACGCGTCGACGTTCGCCGCCGCCGGCGCCGTCGGCCTCCTCGCCGGGCTGACGCTTCAGGGCTCCGATCCGTACTCCGGCGGCTCGGCCGGCTTTCGCGCCGCAGCCGGGCAGGGCTTCGGCCAGTCGGCGACGCAGATTCTCGGGCGGTTCCTCAACCGCCTGCCCACGGTCACCGTCCGCGCCGGACACCGGCTGCGCGTCTGGGTGACCTCCGACTTCCTCGTGCCGCGGCCCGAGCCGCACCCGGAAAGAAGGATGTACCGGAAATGACGAACAGATGGCGCTTGTTGATTGCAGGCGTGGTGGCCGCCGTCGCGATCGGAACGTGGTCGAGCCGGCTTGCCGAGGCGTGCCTGTTCGGCTCGTGCGACGCGATCATCATCGCCAACCAGGTGACGCAGATCGCCCACATGGTGACGCAGATCTCGAAGATGGTCGACCAGCTCCAGTCGCTCGACGGCGTGCTGGCGACGACCACCGAGCTGGTTACGTCGAACGACATCGGCATGGGCAACATCGGCCGGCTGCGCGAGGTGACCGACGCCGAGTGGCTGATCGGCCGCCACGGCATCGGCCTGTCGACGAGCACGAGCGCGGGCGGCGTCGGCGCGTTCCTCCAACGGATTCCCGGCGTCACCGACGAGGCGGGATGGCTCGACGTGCTGGCCGCGCCGGGACTCGGCGACCCGTCGGCGGCGACGGCGCTGCTGGGCGGCCGTCCGGCGACGGAGACCTCGGCGGCCGAGCCGAGCGCGTTCCGGGCGTGGACCGCCCCGAGCGGCCCGGCGTGGTCCGGCCCGGGCCGCAACGCGGCGCGCGAGGCGCTCGACATCCTCGGCGACGTGGCCGAAGGCACCGCGACCTGGCGCACCGTGTGGGACGACATTGAGGCGGCGCTGCCGCCCAGCGTGACGGCCGCTGACCTGCGGGGCCTGCGGCTCGCGCGTCAGGTGGCCGATCGAGTGGTGCGCATGTGGCGGCGCTCGGAGCGGCGGGCGGCGGCCGAGCTGACGCACGCGCACGCCGTCGCCGAAGCCGCGTCGACCCTGGCCGTGCAGGTCGGCGAGTCGGCGGCGCACCTGTCGGACCTGCGCGACGACGACCTGATGCGGACGCAGCGCGTCGACCAGGCCGCCCTGGCCAACGGCGTGACGCAGACCGAGTTGCTGCTGGCGCAGGCGCAGCTTGCCGCCTACGAGGCGGCGCGCGAAGCCCGCGAGCGCTACGAAGCCGAGCGGGCGCGGCGCGAGGCGGCGGTCCGTTGGCAGGCCGACAGCGTGCGGGCGCGGACCGAGCACGATGTCTTCATCGCGGATCTGGCCGCGGCCGAGTCCGCCGTCATCGACAGCCACCGGCGCGTCCCGTCGCCGTCGGACTGGTAGTCCCGGTCGCAACCTCGGAAGGAACGACGCAGCCATGACGCCAATCGACCTACTGCTGATGCTCCAGCAGGCGTCCGTCCTCACCGACCAGCTGATGGCCTCGGTCGCACCCGCCGTGGCCACGGCCGGGATGCAGCTCTGGCAGGGCCTCGCGCTGATCGTCGTCGTCTGGACCGGCGCGCAGATGGCGCTCTCGGGCCACGGCGTCAACATGGCCGCCGTCGTCCGCATGGTCATCGGCCTGTCGATCCCGCTCGGCATGCTCCGCTTCTACACGGCGCCGCTGCCGGGTACCGGCCGGAGCGTCCCGGACCTGATCACGGGGATGGGCGACTGGCTCCAGGGAATGATCGTCGCCGACGCCGGGACCGCGATGCTGGAGCAGCTCGGTCTCGCGACCGGCGCGTGGCGGGAGCTGTTCGCCGGCCAGGGGCTGTTCGGGAGCCTTGCCTCGTTCGGCTGGAACCTCGTCGCGGACCTGCCGGGCGTGCTCGACGCGGCCTTCGACCTCTTCATGACGCTCGGACTGATGGTCGTCCTCCTCATGGGTCTGGTGGTGGTCTTCGCGCTCGGGCAGGCGCAGGTCATGTGGGCGCAGATCGCGCTCTCCATCGCGCTTGTGCTCGGCCCGGTGTTCATCCCCTGGATGCTGGTGCCGCAGCTCTCGTTCCTCTTCTGGGGCTGGTTCCGGACGGTGCTCGTCTACTCGCTCTACGGGGCCATCGCGGCGGCGGTCTTCCGGGTCGTCACCGAGCTGGGGATGTTCGTCGTGCAGGGCTGGACGGGCGACGTGTCGGCCGACGTGGAGTGGGCGGGGCCGACGGGCATCCTGACCGCGATGCGGCGGGCGCTGGTGACGATCCCCTACATCGTGGCGGCGGGGCTGGCAACGATGAAGGTGGGCGAGCTGACGCAGATGCTCGTCTCGGGCTCGGGCAATGTCAGCTCCGGCGCGTCGGGCCGCGCGGTGCAGACGGCGGCGGCGGCGCGCATGGTGGTGACAGGAGGCGTGTGATGGCGGCGGCGCGGGAGTTCGCGGAGATCTGGGGAGAGCAGATGCACGCCGCGCGGCATCTGCGCGTGGTCACCGGGGCGCTGGCGCTGGTCGTCCTGGTGCTGGCCGTCGCGCTGGCACGGCTCGCGTGGGCGCCGCAGCCGAAGCCGCTGGTGGTGCGCGTCGACGAGGTGGGCCGCGCCGAGGCGGTCGCCTACGAGGCGATGGAGGCGCAGGCCGACCCGCTGGACCCGACCACGGGGTTCTTTCTGCACCGCTTCGTCGTCGACCACTACTCGCGCCGGCAGGGCACGGTCCGCGAGTACTGGGAGCGGTCGCTCTGGTTCCTGACGCCGGAGGTGGCCAACGCCGCCTACGCCGAGCAGGCCGAGGACGTGGCGGCGACGGCCGTCGGGCTGGCCGACGAGGAGCTGCACGTCGAGGACGTGGCCGTGCGCATCCTGCCGCAGCCTGCGGAGCCGCACGGCGCGGCGGCGACCTTCGACCTGGTGCGCATGCGCGGCGGCGAGGAGCTGGCCCGCGAGTCCTGGTCGGTCTCGATGCGCTTCTCGTTCCTGCCGCAGATCCCGGCCGAGCTGGTCGTCCGCAACCCGATGGGGATCGTCATCTCGTTCCTTCAGGGCGACCGCATCGTGACGAGCGCGGAGGGCGGTCGATGATCCCGCACCTCGACGGCCGCGCGCAGGCGCTGTCGGCCCTCGGCTGGCGGGGGCGCGACGCCGAGTGGCTCGCGCTGGTCTGCCTGCACAGCGGGCTGTTCCTCCGCGCGCAGTACCTCGCCTTCCTCGGCCGCTCCCATCCGGAGCTGGCCCGCCGCTTCGTGCGGCGCTGCGGCGCCGCGGCGGTCGAGGAGCCCTGGAACGGCTCCGCCCTGCGCCTGTGCCGCATCGCCGGCCGCCGCATCTACCGCACGCTCGGGGCCGAGCACGTCCGGCACCGGCGCGAGGCGTCGCCGGAAGTGACCCTGCGCCGCCTGCTGTCGCTCGACTACGTGCTCGACCACCTCGGCGAGCCGTGGCTGCCGACCGAGACCGAGAAGGTCGAGGCGCTGAGTGCGGCCGGCGTCCCGGCGCACGTGCTGCCGGGACGGCTGTACGTCGGGGCGGACAGCGCACGGCGGCGGCACTTCGTCCACAAGCTTCCCGTCGCGCTCGACAAGGCGCGGGCCACTTTCGTCTTCGTCCAGGCCGAGGACGCGACCGCGGCCGGGGTGCGGACTTGGGGTGGACAGCACGCCGGGGTGTGGGCGGCGCTGCGGGCCGCCGGCCGCGCCGTCGATGTCGTCGTCGTCGGCCGCGACCCCGTGCTGCTCGCGGCGGCAGGGCGCGTGCTCGACGGCTGGACCCGCGCACCGCGGGCGGCCGGTACCGAAACGGACGCGGATGCCGAGCTCGAGACGCTCCGCAATACCGTCACGGCCGGCGATCTCGCGGCGCTCGAACGCTGGGGCGGCCTCAACGGCGCCCTGGCCCGGATGCGCGATCTCGCCCGAACGGCCGCGGCCGGCCGCGAGGCGCCGGCCATCACGAGCGGCCGGACGTGGCGCTCGCGGAGGGTGCCGGAATGATGCGACTGCTGGCCGCGCTCGCCGCCGTCGTCGCCGTCCGCCTGTGGTGGCCCTTCCCGGCCCCCGGCGCCGACCCGCTCGCCGACCTGATCGGGCTGCACTCCCCGCGCCTGTACGCCGCGGTTCACACCTGGCACTACCTCGCGCCGGCCGTCGCCGTCGTCATGGCCTGGTCGGTCGCGCTCGCCGTCGGCCGTGTCTGGCTCGCCGGCGGCGCGCGCGGCCGGGTCCGCGGCACGCTCCCGCCGTGGCCCCTCGCGCCGGCCGACCCGGCCCCGGCCGTCGTCGTCGGCGAGGTGCACCATCCGGTCGCCGAGCAGGAGGTCGCCGCGCCCGACTGGCTCGTCATCCCCGAGCTGGGGCTCTACACGGGCATCCTCATCTGCGGAGCCATCGGCTCGGGCAAGACCTCGGCCTGCATGCGCCCGTTCGCACGCCAGCTCCTCGGCTGGCACGCCGACGACCGGCGACGGCGCATCGCCGGCCTCGTGCTCGAAGTCAAGGGCGACTTCTGCCATCAGGTGCGCGAGATCCTCGAAGATGCCGGCCGCGCCGACGACTACGTCGAGCTGGGCCTCGGCGGGCGCTGGCAGTGGAACCCGCTGAGCGACGGCGAGCTGGACTCCTACTCGCTCGCCTACACCATCGCCAGCCTCATCAACCAGCTCTTCGGCCGCTCGAAGGAACCCTTCTGGCAGCAGGCCTACGTGAACCTCGTGCGCTGGATCATCGAGCTGCACCGCATGTCGCCGGACCGCTGGGTGACGCTGCGCGACGTCTACCGCTCGACGCTGGACCCGAAGCGCATCGAGCGCAAGCTCGCCGAGGTGGAGGCCCGCGTCGAGCCGCCCGGCACGCTCCGCGTCCCGATGGCGGCGATGGCGTCGCACGGCGGCGAGCTGGCGGCCTGGTCCTGGCGGACGGCCGGCGATGCCGCCCGCGCGCCCGACGAGCCGGCCCTGCGCGAGCAGCTCGGCAAGCTCGGGATCGCCTTCGATGTCGAGCCGCCCGTCGTCGGCGACCCGGCCCGCCGCGAGCGGCTCGACGCCATCCGGCGCTGGTACGCGCAGGACTGGCAGGCCCTCGACCCGAAGCTGCGCTCCAGCATCGTCGAGGGACTCAGCGTCTTCCTCTCCGTCTTCGACCTGCCCGACGTGGCCGCGATCTTCTGCCCGCCCCGGCCGCCTGACGCGCACGGCGCGCCCGCCGATGCGCCGGCCGCCGACGCGGCGCCCGTCGTCCGGCCGCTGCCGCCGCTCGACGAGGTGATCGACGCCGGCAAGGTCCTGTGCCTGAACATGCCGGCCGGCACCAACCCGGCCCTGTCGCGCGCCGTCGGCGTCCTGCTCAAGCAGGCGTGGCTCCAGACCCTGCTCCGCCGCCCGGCCGAGATGGCCCGCCGGCCCGGCCGCATCTGGCGGCCCGCCGTGTTCCTGTGCGACGAGTACCAGAGCTTCGCCACCGTCGGCGAGGACGACCCGGCCGGCGACGAGAAGGCGTTCGCCCTGACCCGCCAGTCGCGCCTGATCCCCATCGTGGCCACACAGTCGATCTCGTCGCTGCGCGCCGTGTTGGGCCAGTCCGAGGCGTGGCGGGCGCTGCTCCAGACGCTGCGCACCCGCATCTTCCTGTCGCTCGGAGACGACTCGTCGGTGCAGATCGCAAGCGCGCTGTGCGGGCAGGTCGCCCGGATGAAGGCGTCCTACAGCTTCTCGGAGCAGACCTCGCAGGCCACCGCGTCGCTGCTCTCCGGAGCCCCCGGCGGCGGGACCGGCAGCCTCAGCGCGAGTAAATCGTTCAGCGAACGCCGCGAGGCGCTGTTCCATCCCCGCGACTTCGCCCTGCTCGGAAACTGTCAGGCCATCGTACTGCCCTACGACGGCCGCCGCGCGCTCGATGCCCGCCGTTGCTACCTCAAGCCGGACTTCCTGCCGCGGGACCGGCCCTACTGGCGCGCCCGCGAGGCCGGAGACCTGTAGATGGAGCTGACCGTCGCCGACCTGACGCCGTTCCTGCCGGGGCTCGAAGCCGCACTCGACGACGAGGCGGTCTCCGAGGTGATGATCAACGGCCCGGGAACCGTCTTCATCGAGCGCGCCGGCCGGATGACGGCGCTCGACGCGCCGGAGCTGACGGCCGACGCGGTGGCGCGGGCCGCCGTCCAGATCGCACGGCCGCTCGGAAGGGACCCGCTCTCCGAGCCGGTCATCGACGCCCGTCTGGCGGACGGCTCCCGCGTCGCCATCTGCGGCCCGCCGGCCGCGCCGACGGCCGCGATCACCATCCGCCGCTTCGGCGGCGGGCCTTCACCGTCGCCGAGCTGACCGCGAGCGGATCGCTCCCCGCCGCCGTCGTCGACGAGACCGCGACCGTGCTCCGTCAGGGCCGCAACGTCCTGATCTCCGGCGGCACCGGCTCCGGCAAGACGACGCTGCTGAACGCGCTGGTGTCGCTGCTGCCCGCCGAAGGCCGCGTCGTCTCCATCGAGGACACGCTGGAGCTGCGGCTCTGCCGGACCAACGGCCTGCGGTTCGAGGCCCGCGGGCTCGGCGACCGCGGCGTCACCATCCGCGACCTGGTGCGCCATGCGCTGCGCCACCGGCCCGACCACATCGTCGTCGGCGAGGTCCGCGGGGCCGAGGCCGCCGACCTGCTCCAGGCGCTCAATACCGGCCACGGCGGCTCGCTCGCCACCGTCCACGCGAACAACGCCGCCGCGGCCCTGTCGCGGCTGGCGACCTGCGCCATGCAGGCCAGCGATGCGCTGCCCTGGGCCGTGGTCTGCCGCGGCGTCGTCGACGGCATCGAGGCCGTCATTCACCAGACCCGGACGCCTGAAGGCGTCCGCCGCGTCGACCAGATGGTGCGCGTGCGCGACTACGACGCGCGGGAGAACCGCTGGGTCGTCGAGACCGTCTGGCCGGCGCCGCTGCCAACCGCAACCGGCTCCAGCGTCTCGTCGCCGGTCGAGCCGGGCCGGTCTTTGGCCCGGCGGACGAAGAGAGGAAGGCCGAGGCGTCGACCCCGGAAGTGATCGCGCGACGGATTGAGCTGGTGCGGCCCGCGGTGTCGCGGCGGGTCGTCAACCGATGGAATGGAGGAACCGACGATGGGCAGAACGGATGGGAAGGACGCCGGCGCGCAGGAGCCGGTTCGGGTCACGACGCGGGAGGAGTTCGACGCCGCGATCGGGGAGCTGTTCCGCACGGGGCGGCCCATCGAGGCGCCGTCGCTCGACGCGCTCGCCGGCTGGGACGTGGACCTCGAAGACGAGGCCGGCGCCATCGAGGAGGAGCGGTGATGGCCAAGGCGCGAGAGCGGGCCGACGAGTACCACGCGCAGTTCGCCGCCCGCATCATCAAGGCGCTCGAAGAGGGGACCGCGCCCTGGCAGAAACCGTGTCCACCATGTCGGGATAGCCGCTGCCGCCCGGCGCGGTTCTGAAGCGTCTGTATTCTACTGAATAATAAATAATTACTACTGTTTTACAGGCTTGACGCCGGCCGGCTCCGTCCGATACTCTCCGAGAGTATCCGCCATTCACTGAGGGGAATACTGGCAGAGATGGAACTCCCGAATCGACCCCGGACCTCCAAACCTCACGGCCGGCAGCCGCACCACGCCCTGTCGACTACCTTCGTCCGCAACGTAGCACAGGCCGGACGCTACTGCGATGGCGACGGGTTGTACCTCGACGTGCAGCCGACCGGCACGCGAAGCTGGGTACAGCGGCTCGTCATCCGCGGACGACGCCGCGAACTCGGGCTCGGCGGCTTCCCGCTCGTCCCGCTCAAGGACGCCCGCGCGGCGGCTCTCGCCAACCGAAGGCTCGCCCGCGCCGGAGGCGATCCACTGGCCGAGAAGCGCCGCCTCAAGAGCATGCCGACCTTCGCCGCCGCGGCCGAGGCGGTCCTGGCGCAGATGCGGCCCGGCTGGCGCAACCCCAAGCACGGCAAGGACTGGCTGTCGAGCATGGAACGCTTCGCCTTCCCCCGGCTCGGCAAGCTGCCCGTCTCCGAGGTGACCAGCGCCGACGTGGTCGAGACGCTGCGGACCGTCTGGCACGAACGGCCGGCGACGGCGCGGCGGGTCCGCCAGCGCATCGGCACGGTCATGGAGTACGCCGTAGCGCTGAACTACCGAGACGACAACCCGTGCAGCCGGATCGGGCCGGTACTCGGCCCGCAGCAGGACCTCGTCCAGCACATGCGGGCGCTGCCGCACCGCGACGCGGCGGCGACCGTCGCGAAGGTGCGGGCGTCGAAGGTGACGGCGACCGTCAAGCTGGCGTTCGAGTTTCTCGTGCTCACCGCGGCGCGGTCGGGCGAGGTGCGCGGCGCACGATGGGACGAGATGGACACGGCGGACCACGTGTGGACCGTCCCCGCGACGCGGACCAAGGCGAAGCGCGAGCACCGCGTGCCGCTGTCCGGCCGTGCGCTGGAGATCCTCGACGCGGCGCGGGCGGCATGCAACGGCGGGCCGCTGGTGTTCCCGAGCGCTCGCGGCAAGCGCATGAACGACATGGTGCTCTCGGGCTTGCTCAAGGACCTGGAGGTCCCCGCCGTCCCTCACGGCTTCCGTTCGACCTTCCGGGACTGGGCCGCCGAGGAGACGAACCACCCGCGCGAGGTCGTCGAGGCGGCACTGGCCCACATCGTCCAGAACAAGGTCGAGGCGGCCTACGCGCGGTCGGACCTGTTCGAGCGGCGGCGGCGCTTGATGAACCAATGGGCGGCGTACCTCCACGCAGAGCGCCAGCCGGACGGCGCACCGCGCTGACCGAAGGCCCTCGCCGTCGGCTCGGAGCGGTCTACCTCGCGCACGGTCGACCGCGGCTGTCAACCCGCTGCGCGAGTCCTCCACTTCGTTCCGGCTCTTCGAGTGACAGCCGCGCCCGACCGTGCGGGAATCTCTTGCGGGCCAGCCGGAAGGCTGGCCCTGTCTCCAACTCCCATCAAGCGCCGGGTACCGCCGCTCCGATGTCGCGGAGCACCGACCCGGCAAGTCGACAGCACGAACCAGACCGCCGCGATCTGCACACCCAACCCACGCCGACCGCCCACCCGCCGACCGGCCCGAACCGGGCCACGGCCGGGCGTTGAGCAACCGGGAAGATCCACGGAACCGACCACAGCGGCGGCGACCAGGAAGGCGGGTCGAGATCGCCGAGCAGGAGCACGGCAACGAGGATGACCGCGACGGCACGAAGCGGGAGATCCGGCCGGAAAGATGCAGCGAGAGTGTGTGATCGCGAGCAGACGCCCGATCACAGCCTGATCACACCCCGGATCACAACAGCCCACACGAAGAGCGCCCGGATTCATTGGCTGAACCGCGCACCCACGAACCACTCCCGGTACACACAGCGGGGTCGGAAAAAGGCCGGGAGCGACCCACCGCAAAACTGGCGTTTTGCGGACCCGGCCGGTGTTCCTGCGTCACACCCGCCGGGCCGGGTCGCTCCCCCTCGCAATCTTCCTTGGCAGGAAGGCCGAACCGTCGACGCCCCCCGCGCGACGCCACAACCTACGTGTCGCGCGGCGCTACCGGCCGGAAGACCCTTTCCGCAATTCGACCGACCGCCCAGCAGTTCGCCCCGTCTAGGGCTCCGCCGACCACACCGCCGACAACCGGCACAAGCTTGACCAGGTTCACGACGCCCTTCTCCCCGAATTTGGTCAGCAGCCGAAACCCGACCTTCTTGTTGATCTCGATCAGTACCTTGCCGGGAAGTTCTTTCAGCAGCTCGATCGCAATCTTCTCTCCGACCACGATTCCGGCTTGCTTCGCGACTTCCTCGATCCCGGTCCCGAGCATGCAAGCGAGGATCATGACCTTGACGTGATCGTCTTCGGAACGATATCCCCGAAGCTCAGCAATAGCTGCCACCATTGATGCCTGAATCGCAAGGGATGCTGCAAGCGAGCTTGGGATCGCCACCGGAAGCATCAGCATGCCGCCGAGTCCGGCGACGAACCCCGTGACCGTGTTCTTGGTACAAGCCGACCGGATTAGCGCCCGCACGCGTTCGGCGTCGTTCGCGTACGGGCCGCGCTTGTACTCGCCGGCTAGGTCGGACGCCGATGGCAGCAGACCGATCCCTTGCAGCGCTTGGTCCAGGATCTGGTCCACTGCCTGCCGGACCACATCGGAAGCGTACCGGCGCGTCACTTGGTGAATCCGTGAGCCCGCTGATGCCCCGATTCTCAGTCGCCCTCAACAACCAAGCCTTCGAGCGCATCAAGGAACGCGGGATCGTAAAGGTCCTTGGTGTGATCGCTGTTCCAGAGGCCGGAACGCCGTACCGCCTCACGCGAACAATCCCGGCCGAGCCAAGCGCTGGACGCTGCATCAAGGACCCGGCCCTGCGCGTTGCTCAACAACGCAATCGAATTGCGTTCGACAACTGCACGGAGACTATTGGGGCCGGGTGCGTCCGCGACGTCAAGCCACAAGAACGGCATCCGGCGAATCAGATCGCTGACCCGGCATTCGAGAGCGTTCTCGGCTTCGCGCACGTCGCGCGGCGCCGTGCTGCCCTGACCCCACGTGCCTACAGCAAGACGTGAATCGCGTTGCAGCAACGCTGTGCCGATCAAGAGTCTAAACACAGAACCGCGGTGATTCCCGCCGCCGCTCGTGACCACACCTCGATGGCTCCGAAGTCGGCTCCAAAGCGACGTGCTGTCGCCACGCCTCAAGGCGTGGGTGCCCACCCGAACGACTCGATGTCCGTCGCCGCTGCTCGATCGAACCTCACCGTCCTCGAAGAAGAAAGTAGACACCGCGTTGAGGCCAACCCCGCTTGGCGTCGCAATCCGCCAGCCGTCTCCAACCCCCTACACGCGCTCTCAACTGGTCCAACAGGCTGTAGAAACGCTTCAGGTCGTTCAATCTGGTCGATGAACGCCTCACGTCTTGCAGCCCTTCGGCGACCGCCGAAGTTCCAGCCGAGACCGGTGGGCGACTGTCGCCGGTTGCCGAATGCGGACCGGTGACGTGGAACTTGACGCCCTTCTCGGTCTCGTTGTTGAAGGGGAATATGCGTTCGCCCTCTTGGTGATAGGCGCGTTCCTCGTCCGACAGGAGCCATACCAAACCAGGGTTGCGGCAGGACTTCGAGCCACAGATCAGCCCGCTGTCTGGATGTCCGACGGGTGCGTACGGGACAGCGGAATATCTCCCGGAACGAGGGCGACCGCACGACTTACACCTGACGCGTGCCATTCAGGGGCCTTCATCCGGTCGACGTGTCAGGTACCGCCAACCGGGCTCTCGCCCCCCGGGACCACCTGCTGTACCAAGGGAAGAGTTGCGTCCATCCGTCCCTCTAGGCGCGCCAGCCGACGGTCCACGTCGCGCAGGTCGCGTGCCAGATCCGCCAGTCCAGCCGTCAGTCGCCGGTCCATGCTGGCCATCTGCCGCCACAAGAGCCCTCCGACCGCCAAGATGACAGCCACGTCAATGTAGTCGGGCATCGGCTCCATCGTACCTCCGCCTGCCGCACACGGCAAGGTCCGGCGGCAGGGTTCGTTCGAGAGCGCCCGCCACGTGGACGGATCAGATCTGTGTGCGGTCGTCGACACCACGGCAGCGGCCCGCGTGCGCTGGCACCGCCGCAGCCGGAGATCGAGTTTTCTGCATGCGTGGTCCACATTCCACCTGGATCCCGACACGCCGCTGCTAGCTGTCGTGTATCGGCGCGACGCCACGTAGCGGGTCGATCTCGACGGATCAGCAGAAGTAATGAGCCAGCGGTGGTCCACGCTTTTTGCTCCGGCTGGCCGGCGGACTCCTCTCTGTGATAGCGTCGCGTGCGTGATTCGGTGTGGTCCTCAAGATTGCTGGTGCAGCCGCCGTACTGGCGCTTTCGTGGCTGGCGGGACGCGCGACACGGGAATCAGAACGAGTCGATGCCCAGCGTACCGAGCAGGATCAAAGGCGACAGGCCGAGGAAGCGCGGCGACAGGCCGAGGAAGTACTGCGACAGGCCGAGGAAGTACTGCGACAGGCCGAAGAAGCGCAGCAGCGAGTGCCAGACCGAGACCCCTACGAAGTGCTGGGCCTGAGGAGCGGCGCAACGCTGGACGACGTGCGAACAGCACATCGGCGTTTAGCGAAGAAGCACCACCCGGACAAGAACCCCGGAGACAAGGCGTCTGAGTGGATTTTCCGAGAGGTTCAGCAGGCATGGGAGGATCTCCGGGAGCGCCGCGACCTCGACGCCGACGGCACTTCCCATATCTTCGAGGATCCCTGCCCGGACTGCGGCGGCAGACATGGTTTGGTGGAACAGAATGCTGCGCTGCGAAGGGTGCGAGGCAGTGTTTCGGGTGTAGGGAGCGCCCGCTTGGCCTCGGATCGGCGTGGGGTCGTCGAACGGCGGCTCGCAAGCTCGCTCGACCGCACTTTCCGGATCTGGGCATCCGAAGCGGCAATCTCGGCGCGTCAGGGCTGCCACCGTCGACGTACCGGGTATTTCGGAGGCAGGGTGTGCGGATCCTCGACGACACCTGCCGGTGAGCGGGGGGACCGGTCCCAGCTCGTCCGCGGACGCTGACGATAGTCCGCTATGAAGCCGATTCAGAACGAGGGATACAGCGGGGGGAGCGCGCGCCACGAGATAGCGTAAGGGGCTGGTTTTACAGTGCTTTGCGGTCTGGCCGCGCCGGAAACCGTGGAAGCCCGGAGAGCGCATCCTGCCGCACAACTTCCAGAGCGGGCGCGACTACCGCGGCGGCAACGCGCTGTACCTGGCGCTGAACGGACTGGAGCGCGGTTACGCCGACCCGCGATGGGGCGGCTACCGCCAGATCCAGGAGGCCGGAGGCCACGTCCGCAAGGGCGAGAAGGGCACCCCCATCATGTACGTCGAGTGGCGGCAGCGGCGTACCGCCCGCGACGAGCACGGCAACCCGGTGCTCGACGACGAAGGCCGCAAGAAGCTCGAATGGGTCCAGCGCGACCGGCCGCTCGTCAAGGTCCAGTACGTCTTCAACATGGAGCAGACCGAGGGCCTCAAGCTCCGGTCGCTCCAGGCCGCGGGGCCGGAGTGGGAGGGGCACGAGCGCGCCGAGGCGCTCATCCGCGGCAGCGGGGTCCGGGTCGACCACGTCGCCGGCGACCGCGCCTACTACAGCATGAAGGACGACCGGGTGGTGCTGCCCGAGCGAAGCCAGTTCGCGTCGCAGTCGGCCTACACGCACACGGCGCTGCACGAGCTGGGACACGCGACCGGGCACCCGGACCGTCTGAACCGGCCCACCCTGGTCAAGCACGGCGGCTTCGGCTCCGATGCCTACGCACGCGAGGAGCTGCGGGCCGAGATCGCCGCGATGATGACCGGCGAGCGGCTCGGCGTCGGGCACGAGCCGAGGCACGGAACGGCGTACGTCTCCTCGTGGATCAAAGCTCTCGAAAACGACCCGAAGGAGATCCGGTCCGCGGCTGTCGATGCGCAGCGCATCTCCGACTGGCTGGTGACCTGTGAACGCGAGCGTAGCCAGCGCGACGACAGGGCGCAACCCGACCGGCGCGACAACGGAGCAGGCCGGACCGTTGAGCGCGATCCAGAACGGCCTCCCGCCCATCCAGCCCGTGTCTCACAGCCTCGGCCGTCAACGGCACCGCGCGACACCGACCACCCGACGCCCGCGTTCAAGCGTGGCTCGGAGATACCTGACCGCGGCGCAATCAGCGGCCCAGGCCGTTGACCTTGGAAGGAGCGGCGCGCGCTGTGTGCGCGCCGCTCCTTCCGCCTCCGAGTGCCGGGAACCCTCGCTCATCAAGCCGTCCAGGTCCGCCCGCGCCGCTGCCTTCGTACGCCCGCGCGGCGGGTTCATGGTAGACGCTGGCTGCCGGCCGCAGTCCAAGTGCCTGTAAACTATTCTGTTTGGGTCATTTGTGCCCCGCTCCCCGCTTGACATTTTCTCGGAAGCGCGTACGATGCCAGCAGAGCCCAATGGCCCCGCTGATCTCACCAAGGGCGGCCGGTGCCACGGGCGGATCCCGCGAGGATGGGCAATGGCAGGTGAACGTGCGGACTCAGCGGTCAAGATGTCGGTTGGGAAGGGTCCCATCGCACAAGAGGTCGCACATTGGCTGTCGAATATCAGGTCGGCATGGACTCAGTCGCGCGAGACGCCGCTGCACTACCAGCTACAGCTCTTCATAGCTTCCATGGGATGCACGACTTGGCTGTTTGGCACTTGGTTCACTTGGGGACGCCTCGTGCCGGTGCCGCCGTTCGACCTGTCGTCTCTCCCGTGGATAGCGTTGATTCTCATTTCGGTTGGATGCGGAGCCTTGATCGCTCGCCAAGACCGGAAGTGCGGCCCGGTCAGACTGTTTCTGGACGGCCTCCTCGTGCCGGCCGCGGCGGTAGCCATCATTGGAATGTCGTCGATGTGGATCGGGCGGACCCAGAATACCCAGGAACCACGGACCTCATCAGGATCGGCACCAGCGTCGCAAGAAATGGTGATTGGCGAGGGGGTTAGCGATGAAGAACCAGACTGACGGAAGACGTATGGCCACCAGAATCGCAGGGTTCGTGCTGGTCATTTGCGCGGTTTGCCTGCCTGGCAACAGTCACGGGCAACCCCTGGTACCCGTCCAGGATTTGCAGGCGCTCGGCGCCGTGAAGCAGCTGTTGTGGACGCTCCAGACGTTCTTAGCCCCAGGGACTCTCGCGCAGGTCGAGCGCCTCTATGCGTACGATCCACAGCAAGTTGACGGCGTGCGGGTGTATCCGGAGAGACTCGGTAACGTCGCCACCATTAAACCGTGCAATAGTGACAGTTCCGCTAACGAGGTAGCTTGGTGTGCCCAGTACTTCGGCAGCGACGACGATGCTGTTCGTCGAGCTTATGGTGGTGCCGTCGCTGACGATGGCACAGCATGTCAACTCGACGACGGACAGATTAGATGCTATTTCGCAACGACGCGCCCGCTGCCGGAGATCGTACCCGAACGAAGTTTCGTTGCGGGGCTGCCGTAGCGTGGAGGCACGCAGCCAGGTGTTGTTGCTGCGCCTGGATCGCCCCCATCGCCCCTCGACGTGGTCGTCACGTGCCGACTGTGGTCGGCGCCTTCCCGCGACATGGCTCGGCACCTGCAACTCTACCGTTGACCGATGGCCAGATTCCATCCATAATTGCCCATGTGATGAGCCACCGGTTTCCGCGTTTGTGTCTCGCGCTGACGCCGGGCCGCCGGGCGTGTGCCGACGCCTCCACAACCCGATGCGATCGGTTCTCGGCGAGGAGTTCGGCAGCGCGGCGCGTTCCTGCCGTGCTGCGACGGTGTCCGCGGGGAAGCGGTCGCAACCCGCCCACGCAGCCGCCGGTGGCGCCCCCTGTACCCTTCCCAGTGACTTCGCGGTCTGGAGTCGCGGGCTCGGGCAGGCCGTCGGGAGCGACCAACCGCCCCTGTGATTTCGATCACGTTGGGGGAAACTCGCTCCTCGCCGGTGCGCCAGCGATGGATGTTCCGTGAGGAGTTTGCGCCGAAGAGCGCCAGTACAGGGACCGGCAGGCATCGTTGGCGCGCCCGTTCGCTGCCGGAAGACCGGAGGTTCGACGTGAAGCTGGAGTGGTTCGCGGGTATCGACTGAGGCTCGCAGCGGCATCGGGTGTACGTGCTCGACACCGAAGGAAAGCTGCGCGGCGGACGGACGCTCGAGCACGGCGGTGCGGGCCTGTCGGCGATGGCGGGCCTGCCTGCTGTCGCTTACGGCTGGACAGGCCGGCGATGTCGGCGTACCGCTCCAGACCGCGTGGTGCGCCGGCTCCCGGAGTCCGCTCCAGAGGACGATTCCCGACGTAGGCGCGGCCACCTCTTCCTCGGCTGGCATCGCACTCTGGAACCGACTCCCGGTCTGCCCAGTCTGGCCACATCGTGCAACCCGAGGTGCAACATGACGACCGCCCGCTGGACCACCCAAGAGTGCTTCGCTACCGGCGCCCTCGCCCCTCTCTTGCTGGTCATTCTCGCGACGGTACAGCCCATTTCCGCTGCGAGCAACCCGCGCCTGTCGACCGCCGACCTGCACTTCTCGCACGCCCATCGCGCCGTAGCCGAACACGCCGATTTTGCCCGTGCGGTGATTGTCGGCATCGGAAACGGAGCCATCACCTACCTCGGAGACTCAATCCCCTCCCAGGGATACTCCCTGTTTCTCGGCAGGAGAGACCAGCGGTCCGTCGCAACATATAGGGTGTTCCCCATAACCGTTCCCGCTGATATTGACTACCTCCTTCCCAGGATCGAGAGCGTCGCGATCGACAGGAACGGGTACGTTGCACTCGTCGGCAGTTCCCGCGGCCACGTCACCATTCGCGCTTCTTCCGGCACACAAAGCTTGCAGGTTACCGAAGCACCAGCAGGTGCCACTGACGCGGGTTTCATTGCTATCGCCGATCCTGAACTCCAGCTTCTCGGAGTCCTTCCAACCCGTCGCGTCCTGAGAACGGTCGCCGCAGCCCCCGACGGATTCGTTGCGGCGGGCGGTGACCGCTACGCGGAGGACGGCGGCGACGCGGACCGCATCGGTGAAGTAATGTCCTTCGCCACCACCGGCGACCACCGTTGGACGGCAACCATCGCCAATGCGGATGTCCGTAGCGTCTCCGTCAACGCGGCCGGCACCATTGCCGTAGCGGGTTGGTTTCGAGACGCCATGCAGGCGGGAGACCGGCGCCTTGAAGCCGTTGGCGACTCTACGTTCGTCGGTACTCTATCGCGCGGCGGCCACATCCTTTGGGCAGCGGTGCTTGGTAGCGGTTGTCCACGGTTGGACGCCTTGTACACGAAGGGCATCGACGTGTTCGTGACTAGAGAGCGCGCCGTGTGGGCTTCCGGCCACTACTGCGGCAGTGGGCCTTCTCGCACCTCGTTACCCGCTCCGTACATTGCACGGCTGGATTCCGACGGACATCTGCGTTGGGTTCGGTCTGTGGTTCGAGTAGTCGATGGATTACGTCCCGTTACGAACGTTTCGTTCCTGCGCGAAGCTGCACCTCAAGCCGTCGTTATTGAGAATTTCCACCCACACCACACCGCTGACTTGGCAAGCGCGAGCACCAAGGGGTTCTTGCCTGTTCCCCGGGCCGCGCCCATGAAGGTAACTTCCGACGGCCAAATCCGTGACCTGAACGGCACCGACCAATTGCGCACCCGGTCGGCGCCGTTGGCACTGGCCACCGCCGAGGTTTTTGGCCACCATCCGGTAGGCCTCGAGCTGCTGGATTGGGTTCTCAACTTTCCTGAGGACGCCGGTTCCGTGTTTTTCCGCGACCTCCGAAAACCCGACTTGCGAATAGTACCCCCGCAGTGGCTACTAGCGGCACACCATACCGGGACGACTTTCTCGCACGCCGCCGTATCCCTGCTCGCGGTAGCCGGGGAAGGACGCACGCCTGGAGGACCCTTGCGCCGGTGTTGCGAGGTGTTAGCGAGTTATGGTCTTTGGTCCGAAAACGGTTCTTCCGGACACGCCGCCAGTTTGGGACGGCAACCGCTGACGGACGCCGCGCGAGATCTCCTGAACTACACTGCGGGACTGCGCGTTCGGGCGAGCCGGATACCTGGTGCGACGGCCGCGGAACTGGTGCGTTCAGCGCGATCTGCAAAGGTTCTGTTCGCCATTGACGACGCCCAAAAGGACCACGTGTTGTCGCTCATGCATGAAATGGTTGACTCCGTGGAATGGCACTACTCAGCAGACGACCGAGCTTGGGGGGCATTGCTCGAGCTTGTCAACGAGCGATTGCGCCTTCTGTGGAGCGCCGTTGGGTTCCATAACTCGGACGTCAGTACCGGGCACCCGGGCTTCCTCGTCGGCGGCAGCATTCCGGCTCCTGGGACACCACACGAGCAGATCGGGCGCCTAATGTACGGAGAGGGCGTATGGCGAATGGGCGGTTGGGAAGACACGTTGACGCTTTACGATTATCGTCTTGCGCGAAACAGAACTGGCGTTGTCGAGGTCGGAGGGGATGGCAGACCTAGTGATGGTATCGTGTCAGTCGAGTTCCCGGAACCGCGGCGCGTCTTGTACGGCGGCGAGGGCTTGGTGGAGTGGAAACGGTACGAAGGTGGACTGGAGCAGGGTCTTTTTCAGGGGGACGGGGTTCTGACGTATGACGTTGTTGCGACCGGGACATGCGTACGTCATGAGGGTAAGTTCGTGAAGGGTATACCGCATGGCCTCGGACTCCGTGGGCCGTGTAGTGGGAGCGAAAATGGAGCGGCGACCAGCACGGACACGCAGGGCGATCTCCTTAATCCGCGTGCCCGCGAAAGGCACGGCGAACGGATCGAAGCCGGGGGAGTGTTTGTCAACGGTGTGCTCAAGGACGGTGCCATCGTGCGATACAGCCCTCTTGGAGACGTGGAGCAGTTTGATGCACATCGCGACGGGAACCGGCACTACTCCGTGGACTATCACGCACCCGGTGTGCCGCGAGTCGTGATGGATTACACCACGGGTGTTACGCAGCGTTTTCACTACGATGGGAGCCCATGGCGCGGAGGCAACCTTGCGTACATCCATGAAAGCGACGGAGGAGACGATTACACGCTGGTGTTTCCGTCCGGAGACCGTTGGGAGGGCACATCGATCGGTGGCGAGATTGTGACCGGCCAGGGTACGTATTATGGAGTCGATGGGCAGAGACACGACGCGGAGTTGTACGTTGCGGCGGACGGTGGTGGCCTTACGGTGAGATGGACGGAGTGGGTACGCGAAGAGCGTGGCGGCGATGGGCTTGGGCAGATACTAGGTACCGTAGGAACGGCGTTGGGGGTGGCCATCGGGACGGCGATTTGCGCCAGCACGGCACCGCTGTGCGCGGCGGGCGTTGCGGCGACCGGGGGCCTGATAGGGTCGGTAGTGGGATCCGAGATTGAAGGAGAGGACAGCGGTTACACTGGCACGGGGCCGATCACGCTTGGACCTAACCCGGGAACGGAGGCGACGAGTTCGGGGCGTCAACCTGCGTCGCGTTACTACCGAACGGCTAGACTCGCGCGGCGGCTACTGAAGGACGCGGATTGGTGGTGGAGGATGTCAAGGGTGCCGGAGCGGATGCTATTCTTCTCCCGGGACTACGACGTACTCGCAAGCGAGGTGCAATATGGGGAGACAGTCGATGCGTGGGTTGTTACGCGAAGAGACGGGTCGTATGTGGGTATGACGCTGCAATACGGGGGTATTCTAATGGATCCGAAGGAACATGCACAGCACCGGATTGATCTTACCGGAACGAAGGGTGGGAGAGTCAGCCCTGAGGGACTGTTGCTTCCGCCGCGGGAGGTTCGTTGACTGACAGTAGTAGCCACTTCGGGAGTCGGCCACGGCTGGTTCCGCGACCGTTCGCGTGGCTACTGAGTGGGCCGGCGTCGGCTGGGCAGGAGGTTTGAGGCAGGGGCGACCGAAGAGCTTCAGTTGTACAGTCCCCCCCCTATATGAGACTGTGGCCGTTCGGTTCGTGCGCCCAGGGGCTCTGGACGATGCGGTCGTGGCAACGAATGAGAAGTTCACGCGCCGCGGGTACCTGGAAGTTCACTTGTATTCTGAGCGCACCCTCTGTTGGCAGATCGAAGCGACGGATGGCGGTGAGGGATGGATATACCTCGGTACTGGCAGTCCGTCGCGTCGTTTTCGGCTTCGCGGACCGCTCGTAAAGACGAGTCCCTCGGCGCCCCGGTCGGCAGGCGAACCGTCGCTCACGTTTACCAGAGCTGGCAAGAGCTGGCGGGAACTTCGTCGCCGCCGCCACCGCCCACCGTGACCGACGCCCGCCGGACGCCGTACAGCTCCGCCTCTCTTCGGCGTCACGGTCGCAAGACGTTCGACATCCACGGTGACGCTCTCCGGCCCGTCACCTTCACCGTCACTCCTCGCGCCAGCGCGCCGGGCCGTCCGCAAGCGTCGTCCTCGATTTTCGGAGAGTACTCGAAGGACGAGTTCCTTGGCGGCCTGACCGGCAGCCGAAGCGTCGCCCATGTCTACCAGAGCGACGGGAGCTTCGTCGCCACCGCCACCGCACCCGACGCCGCCGAGCGCCGCAGTTCCGCCTCTTTCGGCGCCACGGTCGGCAGAGGCCCTTTCGCCTCGGTCGGCATCCTCCGCCGTCTCCGGCCCGCGGCGGTCGCGAGCCAGCCCGTCACCTTCACCTTCACCGTCACCCCACCGGCCGGCAGCCCTCGGCCGTCGAGCAGCGTCATGATCGACTCCGGCGATCCGCTCCGACGACGAGTTCTTGCGGCGCCTTTTTCGGCAGCCGAACCGTCACCCACCACGCCTGCGACAGCGCCGGCAGCTACGTCGTCACCGTCACCGCTCGCGACGCCGCCGGCAAGGCATAGCAAGGGGTCGATCGACGTCGCCGTCGTCCGAGCCACCCTGCGGCGCCCCGAGGCGCATCCTGGCTGCCGGCCCGTGGACGAGCCCAGACGGACCCGGCGAACCGCTGCACACCCGCCGCGCTGTCGCCCGCGCCGTCGGGCGCCGCTCTTTCCCTTCCCGGCAGGGACAGCTTCGCACCCGGGAGCGACCACGGAACCGCGGCGGCAAGTGTGACTGCACGAGCCGGCCGGGGCCGGGAAACGCCAGTTTCGCGGGGTCGCTCCCGGCGTTTCCCTGACCCTCGTGTTGGTTCTTTGTGTGTGTCAAGGAGCCTCGAGAAGTGACGGAAATTGAAGCCGGATCGGTTCAAAGACCGCCTTCTGAAGAAGCAGATCCAGCGGAGCGAAGGTCGGTCTGCGGACGGTGGGTTCCGAGCCGGACGTTGGTGTCGGCCATGCCCGTCCGGGGTACCCTCGCGAGACGGAACGGCCGACCGAGCTGGGCCGGACGGTGTGACCGACGACGAATCGGAGAGGACGTTGCGTCGAGCGACAACCCGAGTGCCGCGGAAGGCTCGTTTGGCGCATGCGGCGACGGTGGGGCTGATCGGTGTCGGTTCTTGCGCCAGGCGAGCCTGGAGGCGGTGCTCTCGCGCGCGCGGACCACGTCCGGATGGGCGTTGACGTTGGCCGCGCGCGAATCCTCCGCTTGTCTGTTTAGCATTTGGCCGATGGGCCTTGGGGATGGCCCATTCCCCAGTAGCACCTTGTAGCGAGGCGCCCCTGGGTGGGGCGGTGGTCGGACCGTATCCTCCGCGGACCGTCGCGGGCCGTAGCGGAGTGTGGTCGCCACCGTCTTCCCCATGTTGTCTGAGTGAGTCCGCGAAGCGCGGCCTTGAGCCCCGGGAGGGGGTCCGGGGGAGGGGACGAGCGCCGCGTCGACTGGCGCACGAAGCACGTCACGCCCGAAGCCCCTGGGCAGCTCGACAGCCTATTGTGCACGGTTACGTAACGGAGCAGGGGAAAGCGGTCGACCGAGCGATCGAGGTAAGTGTTCCGAGCGCAGCGAGGGCCTTTTCCGTTCCGGTCTCCCGGCTGGGGTTGTCAGGCGGACGTTTTAGCATTTAGCCCGATGGGTCATGGGGGATGGCCCATTCCCCAGCGGCACCTTGTAGCGAGGCGCCGCTGGGTGGGCGGTGGTCGGACCGTGTCCTCCGCGGACCGTCGCGGGCCGTAGCGGAGTTTGGTCGCCACCGTCTTCCCCAAGTCCTGAATGGATACTCGAGCGTCGAGGCTCGCATGACAAGCACAGGAGCACAGGGAAGATGACCCATGATACTCGTAACTGCGTCGGCGTCGACATCTCGAAGGCGCATCTCGACGCCTACCAGTGTCCGTGCGGCAAGGCGGCGCGATTCTCCAACGACGCCGCTGGATTCAAGGCGCTGATCGCATGGATCGAGTCGCCAGTTCGGGCCGTCGTGTACGAGCCGACCGGGCAGTTTCACCGCGCGTTCGAGGAAGCGCTGCTGAGCGCCGAGATACCGCTGGTGCGGGTCAACCCGTTGCAGGCTCGGCGCTTCGCGGAGGCCATCGGGCAGCGGGCGAAGACGGATGCGGTGGACGCAAGGATGCTGGCGCAGATGGGAGCGGCCGTGGATTTGCGGCCGACCGAGGTGTCATCGCCGGCGCGGCGTGCCCTTGAGGAACTCCAGGTGGCCCGCGAAGCGCTGGTCCGGGACCGCACGGCCGCGTTGAACCGTGAGAAGCACCTTCAGAACCGGCTGCTCAAGCGCCAGAACAAGACTCGGCTGTCGCAAGTCGATCGCCATCTGGCGGCCATTGATGCCGAGATTGCCAAGCGGCTGGCCGAAGACGAGGTGCTTGCCCGCCGGGCAGAGATCCTGATGTCGATTCCTGGCGTGTCTCGCGTTACCGCGGCAGCCCTGTTGTCCCTGATGCCGGAACTCGGCTGCGTCGACGCCAAGGCGATCGCCAGCTTGGCGGGGCTCGCCCCCGTCACTCGTCAGTCCGGCATCTGGCAGGGCCAAAGCCACATTCAGGGCGGCCGGTCGCGGGTGCGGCGGCAGCTCTACATGCCGGCCTTGGCGTCGATCTGCTACAACCCCGACCTTCGTGCCAAGCACCGTCAGCTCGTCGCCCAGGGGAAGCCGGGGAAGGTCGCCGTGGTCGCCGTCATGCGCAAGCTTCTGGTGCTGGCCAACGCGCTGCTGGGACAGGACCGCACTTGGTCGCCCGACCCGCCTGGCCGCGGCAGGCCGGCCCCGGGCGGAAGCGCATCCGTCACGGCAGGACAGGCTGGAGACTTCTCACACGCGTAGCGTGCGTCTGTGGTCACGCCGTTGACGTTGCCTAACGCGAGGAGGTGATCGAGCCAGTGATCGAGCCCGTGCCGTCGTTTGAGCGCCAGCGGGTCGCCGACGGCCACCGTAGAGCCCCAGCATCAGCGTGTGGCTCGCCCCTGACCAGGCGCGTCGCTCCGCTCCGACCGCGCTGCGGGCGGCTGTCGGCCTTGACGCCGGCTCCGCGCACGCTCGTCAACAGCAGGCTCTTGGACGACGGGTGCCCAGATTTCGGTCCACTTGACACATGGATACTCGGCTCCGCAAGGCCGGGGCCACTGGGCGCGCGTGCCTGACCGCAGGGAGTCCGGGACGACCTTCGGGCTGGCGAGGTTCGACTGCAGTCGGGTAGCGTTGAAAGCGGGCTCAAGCGTGGGGGTGAGGGCCCGGGAATAGGCCGGACCCTCGTGACCGCCCCGAGCTCCGACAGGTCGAGCGGGTCGCCATTGTTGTGCCACGGCCGGCGCGGCGCTGTCCAGTCGGAGTTCACCCGCGCGCTCCGACGCCGTGGACCAGCCGTTACGCCAGAAGACCTGCCGACACTGCAACCGTTTGTTCGCCATCTGCGTGGCGTGCGACCGCGGCCACGCCTACTGCTCGCCGCGCTGCCGGGCGGCCGGCCGTCGCCGTTCGGCGCGGGCTGCCCGGGCGCGACACCAGCGCAGTCCCGAGGGCCGTCTCGACCATCGCGACCAGCAGCGCGCCTACCGCGACCGCCGCCGCGTGATGGATCAGTCTTCCCCCGCAGCGCTGCGATCTACCAGACTCCCCGTCCCTGACGCCGCCCCGGTTCAGCCCCCCGTCGCCACCCGATGCGTGGTTTGCGGGCGGGCGAGCCGGTGGCTGGTGCCGATGCGCGAGCCGCGCATCGCGGGGACAAGGAGGAAGGATGATCACGCCCGCGCAGCGCGCCGAGATCCGGCGCCTGTACTACGCCGAGCACTGGAAGGTCGGGACCATCGCGGCCCAGCTCGGCCTCCACCGTGAGACGGTCCGCGCCGCGGTCGAGCGCGAGTCGCCAGGTGTCCCTCCCAGCGTGTGGCGGCCCAGCATCATCGACCCGTATCTGCCGTTCATCCGCGACACCCTGACGCAGTACCCGAATCTGCGCGCCACGCGGATCTACGAGATGGTGCGCCAGCGTGGCTATGCGGGTTCCGTTTTCCCCGTACGCAAACTCGTGCGGCGCCTGCGGCCCGAGACCAGCCGCGCCGTCTACCGCCGGGTCGTCACCCTGGCCGGCGAGTCCGCACAGGTCGACTGGGGCTCGTTCGGCAAGGTCCGCATCGGCGCCGGCACGCGCACGGTCTCCGGATTTGTCATGGTCCTCGGCTACTCCCGGGCGCTGGCCGCGCTGTTCACCCTCGACCAGACGCTGGAGAGCTTCCTCCGCGGGCACGTCCACGCCTTCGACGCGCTGGGCGGTGTCGCGAGAAACCTCGTGTACGACAACCTGCGCAGCGCCGTGCTCGACCGCCGCGGCGCCGCCGTGCAGTTTCATCCCCGCCTGCTCGAGCTCGCCGGCCACTACCACTTCGCGCCCCACCCCTGCACGCCGGGACGGCCAAATGAGAAGGGGAAAATCGAGAGGAAAATTCAATATCTACGCCACGCCTACTTCGCCGCCCGTCCCTTCCGCGACCTCGATGACATCAACGCCCAGTTCCGGCGCTGGCGCGACGAGGTCGCCCACCGGCGGCCGCATCCCGATCAGCCCAATCGCAGTGTCGCCGAGGTCTGGGCCGAGGAGAAGCCCCGCCTGCTGCCGCTGCCCGCCAATCCCTTCGAGACCGACCTGGTGCGCGCCGTCCGCTCCGGAAAGACCCCCTACGTCCGCTTCGACCGCAATCTCTACTCGATCCCCCACACCCACGTCCGCAAGCCGCTGACCCTGGTCGCCTCAGCCACCCGCATCCGCATCCTCGACGGACAGACCGAGCTGGCCAACCATCACCGCACCTACGACACCGGACTGACCGTCGAGGACTCCGACCATCTGGAAGGCCTGCTGGCGGCTACCCGCCAGGCCAACGTCCACACCACCCGCGACCGGCTGCGCGCCGCCGTTCCCGCCACCACCACGCTCTTCGAACGACTCGCACAGCGTGGAGAGGCCCTGCGGCCGCACGCCACCCGGCTGCTCGCACTGCTCGACGACTACGGACCCGAGGAACTGGCCAACGCCGTCGACATCGCCCTCGAACGCGACGCCCTCGGCGCCGGCTCGATCACCCACATCCTCGAAACCCGACGCCGGCAGCGCGGACTCAAGCCCCCGCTCCGACTCACCCTGCCCGACCGGCCCGGACTGCGTGACCTCGATGTCCAGCCTCACGACCTGGAGACCTACGATGCCCTCGGACGACACGACCACGACGACGCTGCAGACTGACCTCCGGCGACTCGGGCTCAACTACACCGCCGACCAGCTCAATGACCTCATCGCCCTGGCCACCCGAAAGCGCTGGAGCCATACCGTGCTGCTCGAACACATCGTCGCTGCCGAACTCGAGGAAAAACAGCGCCGCAGCGTCGAGAGCCGACTCAAGCGCGCCCGACTCGGACGCTTCAAGCCGCTCGCCGACTGGGACTGGGACTGGCCCACCGCGCTGGACCGGACCGCCCTCGAACGCATCCTCTCGCTCGACTTCCTCAACCGCGGCGACAACGTCGTGATTCTCGGCGCGCAAGGCCTCGGAAAGACAATGCTGGCGAAGAACATTGCCCACCAGGCTGTCCTCGCCGGACACTCCGCACTCTTCACCACCGCCGCCGACTTGCTGCTCGACCTCAACGGACAGGAGACCGCACGCGCACTCGAACGCCGCCTGCGCCACTACACCCGCCCGGCGATCTTGTGCGTCGACGAACTGGGCTACCTCGCCTACGACGCCCGCGCCGCGGACCTGATCTTCCAGCTCGTCAGCCGACGCTACGAGCACCGCTCCCTGCTCATCACCACCAACCTGCCTTTCAAGAACTGGGACACCGTCTTTCCCAACGCCTCGTGCGCCGTCGCCCTGATCGACCGGCTGACCCACCACGTCGAGATCCTTCGCATCGAAGGACGCAGCTTTCGTCGCCGGGAGGCTGAACTCAGCCAGCAGGAGCGCAACCGCCAGCGTCCGCCTCGCGACGAAGAAACCGAATGACGCGATCAGCAGGGTCGTCCTCAACCAGTCGACGGCACTTCAGAAATGATCACTTCCTCGAGCTCGACAACATGTGGAGCGTGAGGTACGGTTGAGGCAACGGAACCGGGGCCTTTTCGGCTACGTCAGCGTGATCCGAGATGTGATCAGGCCGTGATCGACGGAACGGGTGCGCTCACAGGCTGTCCCGACTCGGACCGCTGTCTCCCTACAGGCTTAGGGGCGACGTGAGGCATCGGTGGCGATCTCATTGGTTGCGTGGATGAGCGATTGGCAGATTCGGCCTGGGTGAAGCGCACGCCGCATCGGCGCTCGCCGATCGCCGGTTGACGTTGACCCGGATGTGCGGCGATGATGGAGGGGGCGGTTGAGACGTGCTTCGCGCGCTGGCACGGAGCGGTATTCGTGGTAGAGTTGGAATTGTCACTCGGACTCGATCCGGGTGACCTTGGCTGAAGTCAGCGGGAATGTCGATGCCAACCGCGGACGCCCATGCAGAAGGCAAGGAACCTGTTGATGATGCTCGGCGCGTTGTTGATGGTCGGAAGTGCCGTCCTGCAGTACAGAGTGTGGCGGGCGTTGGATATTCCTGTAACGGAGGCGGTTGCCGACTCCATCGCCGTCGCCTTCGACGCCGGTAACGCGTTTTGGGCGACGGTGATCGGCGCCGCGTGCGGGATCGGCAGTGCAGTTCTTCACCACCGAATCCGGCAGCGCGAGACCGACCGGAACGGCGAGTGAGAGTATAAGCCGAAAGGGCAACGATAACGGTAGGCGTGAGGTGGGCGATGACGTTCGGCGTCGCGGATCGCTCGGGGACGTGGAATCACTTTTTGGGAGTTTCGCGAGTCGCCGTGTCTTGTGCGCTCGCCGAGGTCGGGTCCGATGCTCCGGCCGCGCTGGCGACCAAGGGCCATGGCAGAGCAGGCTCCTGCCGAACACAGGACTGGTCGCCAGCGGGATTGGTGAGCGAGGGACGCCTCAAGGGATTCGGTAAACTGTAGAACCACCTAACGATATTGAGACTAAACCCGGCTCCGTAGGTGTCCCGCAGGCCATTGGGCCCGGAAACAATGAAACCTTTGTCATCTTCGCAGATTACCCAGCGACCAGCGTCCGTCTGGTACGCGGTGACCGTCAAGCTGACTGCAAGAACCGCAAAGAGGCATGCGAAGGAGATCGGCTTCACTTTGGTGGCCATTGGAGTTCGGTCCCCCGGGAAAACTGGCGGGTGTTGTGACCAAAGCGGCCGGAAGGATGGCGGGCTCAAGCGCTTCAAAGGCACTGACCCGATCTTGTGTCGCCGGTGATGGCCCCACAAACCGGAATGTACCACAACCATCTCGCCGGGTGCAAACCATCTCTCGATTCTGCCAGCCATTCTGCCAGCGGTTTCAGGTTTCACTAGCCGTTTTCTGGTCGGGTCGGACCCGTTCAGATCGACGTTTTCCCAATGATCTTGGGAATAACTAGGATTGCTGAGAAGTCGTATACGGACTCCCAGTCCTTGCCGCCGATCCAGGTGGAGCAGGCCAGCACGTCCTTGCCCTCGGCGCTAAAGACCACTTCGGCGTTCTCGATGACGTCGCCCGTGGCCCCGTTGGTGGCGCTGATCACGTTCTGCGTCACGCGTCGGTCGCGCCCCACAGGAACTCGCCGGTGGCCCGGTCGAGGGTGTAGACTACGCGGGTTCCCGGGAACGCCGGTCAGAACCCGGCGCGTCTTACCGGGCGTAAATCTCCGGGTTGATCCAGTTCACCGCCGCCGGATCGGGTGCCACCGCGGTGTGGACTGAGGATGCGCCCGAAGGGGTGGGGGTTGTCCCGTTCGCTGTTGAAGTTTGCGAGTGGCAGACTCCCTGTTTCCTCCGCCAATATTACGCCACTTCAGCAACTACGTCGTCGGGCGGGGCCAGCGCGTCGAGGGCGCCCACCAGGTAATGCACGTCGCGGTAGCCTCGGACCCGCCGGAAGCGCGGTTCCGCCTCCACCAGCGCGCTCGCCACCCAGCGTTGAATCATCTGACCGCCACGCCACCGCTTGACGTTGCGTGTGTAGCGCTCGACGCTGCCGTTGAGGTTCTCGATGATGTTCGTCGTACGCAACGTACGCTGCAGCGCCCCCGTCAGGCCGAGGCGCTGCACGGTCAGCGTCTCCTCGAGTCCCTCCCGGATGGACGCTGCGGCGCCGGGATGGTCGCGTTCCAGAGACCCGGCCAGCCGCTCCAGCACCCGCGCCGCGCGGTCCGCCGAATCGAGATTCCACGCATCCCGCAACGCCTTGCTGACAGACGCGTGCAGCCGCTCGGGAAGATGGCCGAGCACGTTCCTGCACTTGTGCACTTGGCAACGTTGCACCACGCCCCGAGAACCGAACACGTCGGTGATGGCCCGGCGCAGCCCCGCCGCGCCATCGACGACGAACAGCAACGTCCGGTCGGTCGGCAGGCCCCGCGTCACCAGGTCGCTGAGCAGACCGGTCGTGACGGCAGCCGTCTCGGTGGCGCCTTCGCGCAGGCCCAGCACGTGTTTCCGGCCCTGTGTGTCGATGCCCAACGCGATCACCATGCAGTGGTCCCGGAACACCTTGCCGTCGATGCAGACCACCCGCAGATACAGCTCGCCCAACGGCCGGGAGAGAAACGCATGCAGGCGCTTGGTCGACAGCGCCACGAACCGCCGCGACACCGCGCTGCTCGACGTCGCTCGCTCGTTCACCGCGGCCGGTACCGGGTCCAACGTGCTCGCGTAACGGCGCGTCGACACCCCAGCGGCGACCGCGGCCAGCGTGTGCTCGTCCAGCGGGTCGGTCGATGCCGCCCACTGGAAGCTCGCCAGCGGGACTTCACCCTCGGCGCTGCGCACGCGCAGCCGCGGCACCTCGACCTGCCGGCCGCCGAGCGTCACCTGGCTGTCGACACTCCCGCCGCGCCACGCGGGCCGCTCGACCTGGTGGTGCCCCTTCGGGCCACACAGGGCTTCCCGATCCGCCTCCATCATCGACTCCAGGACCTGTAGCCCGGTAGCGATGCACAAGCCATGGAACGCTTCCCGGACACCGTTGAGCACGCCGAGCACCGGCAGCGGCACCTGAATCGTGACGGGTTGCGAGCTGCGGGGTTGGCCGGAAGTCTTCCGCCTGTCATGCTTCGCCATGGGTGGCTCTCCTCCTTCTTGAATCCACCCCTGTCCTATCACAGAACAGGGGCGAGGAGTCGCCACCCGCTTCACCTCAAGTTCAACAGCCTCCGGGACATTCCCAAGGGGTGATCGAGGTCCCCAATGGTCGCTGAGGTGCCGACCATCTCGAATGTCTCGTAAAGCAGTAAAGCACTCGTACCAAGCGAGTTATCTACGTTCTAGCGACCTTGAATCCGTCGTTGCATCCCTCTTTCTGAAAGGGAATCGACAGGACCACTCCAGCCGTCCATGGATCCATGGATCCATGGACTCGTCGAAGCGTTCCGGCAAACCGACTGCGAAGCTCATCGAATGCAAGAGCGCCGAGAACAGGCGGCTTCACCAAGCTACGCGCAGTCCAACTCCGCCGCCCCGTCGAGGCGGTGAACCAGCGTCGACGCCGGGTGATGCGGACAGCAGTACAATCCCAACTCCAGACAGCGCGAGTGCGTTTCCGACATCGCAGACGACTCCGTCGTAGCCGCCCAGGAAGCAGACCGCGGACATTCCGGTACCGACGCAGCCGGACATTAACCCCCAACCGAGCCAGTTGACCAAGGAGAATCCGGAGGGTAGCCAGGCTCCCGCAATCATCCGCCGCAAGTGCCGCGACCGTTCCGTCTGAGCAATCCCTTCGGCCCTTGCAGCCGGCACGTTTTCCTGAACGTCGGAATCGGTGCTCAACACGAGCGATTCTGGCGTTCCGTGGTCGAGCGGTGAGCCGATGGTGTCGTCCTGCGATGCCGCCGCAAGCACGGGAAAGATGAGAGCGACGAGGGCGCACGCGACGATCCGTGCGGTACACATGGTGGTGGTCTACGGCAGCGCGTCAATCCGCCAATTGTTGGTTCCCGAAATCCTGCTCGCCCGGAAGCCGTTGACGTTGATGCCGGTGCCGGCGGTGATGCAGCATCCGTAGCGGCCCCGGCCATCCGACAGAACCTCGAACCGGTCGGACCCGACGTCGCACGAGCCGCCGGGTCCGAGTGTCAAGCCGACCCGACAGGCTCCGACATGCGTTGTGACGACACCGCCGCCGGTCGTCCCAGCGGTGACGGTGACGCGAAACGTCAACGTGGCAGAGAGACCTCCCGGATCCGTGGCCGTGACGCGGATACTGGCTTGGCCGGCATCGGATGCGAGGACTTCCAGCACCGTCCCGGAAAGACTGACCCTGGCAACGCGGGTGTTGCTGGAGGTCGCCGAGTACCTCAGCCGGTCGCCATCCGGGTCGGTGAAGTTTCGCGGCGGCGCTTCCAGATCGACTGTTGGTCGATCCCCCACCTCTAGTGTTGCGTCCTCGATCCCGGCGGCGACCCTGGGCGCCCGGTTCGCCTGCACGGAGGGTGCGTTTATAAGCTCGAACGATCCCCTCGATGTCTCCCGTCTCGCCCCCTGCTCGAAGTACGAGTACTCGAACGTCCCGGATGTCTCGGTCCGAAAGGTGAACCGGACCTCCGACCTCTCGCGATTGGGGTCGTTCCCGGTCACGTCGTACGTGTAGATGAGCGTACCGTCGTTCGGCCCGATTCGGCTGTACTGGTAGTCGCCATCGTAGGGCGTCCCGTCGTCGAACTCCCGGATCCGACTAGGCGCGACGAACACCAAGCGGAAACTCCCTTGAGTGATCTGCCTTCCGACAACCCGGGCGTCGAACGCCGCCTGATCGGTTGGAGCCAACCCTCCACTTGAAGAATCAGGCAGAACCGGCGAAGGGGCGGTCGGCGCACCGTTGTCGCCGTTGCAACTGACCAGGGCCGCGGCGGCGACGCCGCTCAGAACGAGGCGCCGAGCGCGAGGCCAGATCTGTCGATCCATCGTGCCATAGCTTAGCGCAGTTACTGCCGGCAATGATGACCGAGGGAGCAGGGCCGCGGTACTCACGGACGGCATCGTCGGGCCGGCACATCATCCGCGCGTGCTCTCCGCCCGTCAAGGCGCTCGCTGCCGCTCGCCCCGCCGCAGGCGGGCTTCGGCCTTGACACCGGCTCCGCGCGCGCTCCGAACCGGCAATTGCCCGACGACGCTGGCCCGCTGACGTTGCCAGACGCCAACCGCCCTGCGCTCCATCGAACCGTGCCCCGGTGCCCGAGAGACGACCTTCGCGCCCAAGTCGATCACCCTCCAACAACGAGAATCAGATCGCACCGATTGTGCCGCGCTGGGTTGTGACTCGATGGTTGTGACTCGGTCACAGGCCCAGTCACACCTGCCGTCACACCCCCAGTCGCCTTGACCAGGCCGTAGATGCGCTCGGCGGCCTTCAGCAGAACCGCCCCGCCGTCGGAGCTGGCCTGCTCCTGGTTGAACTGGGCGAACAGCGGCTTGTCGAACAGATCCGGGAACAGAACAGTCTGTGATTTAGTGTCGGTCGTCACGCAGGGGCCTCCGTGGTGGTGTAAGTGCTTGCTGCCACTACACTTGTACCACGCGGAGGCTCTTGTGTCTGTACCGAAAATCACACCCGCCGCGAATCTTCCGAGCTAGAGGATCTCGACCCGTTAACCAAGTCCGCAATGACCAGTTCTCGTCCGCCCGAAACGGCGCACGGGAAACGGCTGGCTCCCGTCATCTCGATGGCGGGAGCCAGCTTACCCAATGTCCGACATTGGGCTGGCGAAGGGGCGTTGCGCGCCCCCTTCGAACCCCCGGCTTCCCGCGGCCCTGGCGGGCTCGCGGCCGAACGGCGGGCGCGTTGCCCCCGTTCCTTCTCTGGAGATGCGCCGATCGCTGACCGCCGCATCGTGAGAGCCTCCGTCCGTGCGTCGGCGGCCGAGTTCGCCGCCTGGAAGGCCAAGGCGTCGGCGGCCGGCGTGCCGCTGTCCGACCTGCTGCGCCAAGCCATGGCGCGGACCCGCACCTGGACCGCGTCGGCGGCCGACGTCGAGCGCGAGCGCACCCGGCAGATCGCCCGCATCGGCAACAACCTGAACCAGATCGCGCGCTGGACGAACACGCACGCCGACAAGGCCGACGCCGTCGAGGTCATCGCTCACCTCGTCGCCATCGAGCGGGAGATCGCGCGGCTGGCCCGCTTCCGAGACGAGCGGTCCGATGCACGTTTAAGTTCATCGCCCGCGGCACCGGCTCAGCGAAGGCCGCAGCCGACTACCTGCTCGGCGAGCAGGACGCGGCCGGCCAGCTCCGCGAAGGCGTCGAGGTCCGCCGCGGCTACCCCAACACGGTCGCCGCCGTCGCCGACTTACTGGAGTTTGAGCAGTACACCTCCCGCGTGATCGCGTGGGCGCCCGAGGACCGGCCGACCGACGCACAGATCGAGGCCGTGCTCGACGAGTTCGAGCGGGACCGCTTGGGCCGGTCTCGAACCGGACCGCTACGCGTGGACGGCGGTCGAGCACCGCGAGCGGGGCGGCGGCGTGCACGTGCACATCTTCGCCGCCCGTTGCGACCTGGAGACGGGCAAGAGCCTCAACATCGCGCCGCCCGGCTGGCAGAAGACGTTCGGCCCGCTGCGCGACGCCTTCAACCACGAGCACGGCTGGAGCCGGCCGTTGCAAACCGAGTGCATCTGAGTTTCAGATGCACTACGCCCCGCCAACGGCAGCAGGACTTCCGTCGCCCGCCGGAGGCCCATCAGGCTGCGAGGCTCGAGACCTCGCAACGGGCGCGCATGGCGCACGATCCCTCCGGTCATGACGACGGCGACCACCCTGCAGCCAAGCCGCAGGGAGCCTCTGCACGAACGCCCTCTTGCCGACCGACGTACCGACGCACTCCACTGTGCGCGCCAGGGTCGGACAGCCGTCGAACAGGCGTTCGCCGAAACCGAGACCGCGACGTCCTATAACCAACGCCGCGGCATGATGCCGTCCCAGGCGGCAACGCCGCCGATACTTCAGACTCCCGAGCTCGCTCGTCCACGCCGGATCCACGTACCGAACCTCGATGCCGGCACGCCCAGCGTCACGCTCCACGGCATCACGGACTTGCCTTGAGCGGAAGATGGACAGGACTTCCGCGAAGCGCTTGCCGTACGAGCGCAGCCATGCCTTGTCGGACCGGAAGTCGAGATTCTCGAGGACGACGGGACGGCCAGCCCGCCGCGCTCGCGCGACCACCGCCTTCGCAACCCGCCATACCGCGTCGGACCCGGCACGCAGCGCCAGGCGCACGGCGCCGGCGACACGACCGTCCGCAGCGACATCGACGACAGCCAGATGATCCCGGTTCAGATCGACGCCGACAACGCCGGCGGCAGGATCGGAGACCAGTTCGGGTTCCGGTTCGTCGAAGGTGACGCACAGTTGCACCTTGCCACGCGGCAGCAGCTTCACGCGCCAGGTGACGGGACTACGCGCATCGACGGCCGACTCGAGGAAAGACTGCCGAACAGCGGAGAACCGCACGTCCCGCAGCACCAGATGCGTACGGGAACACGCATCCGGCAGACGCAGCCGCAAGACGCCGTCCGCAGACCACTGCGCAACCTCGTTGCCGGCACGCTTCCCCGTCTCCCCGCAGAAGAGCGCCTGGGAATCCCGCCGACGGCGCCACTCCCGCAACCGCCCGCGACACAGCAGTCGGCGACCACCGAAACACCAGCGCGGAGCGCCAGCGAGCTCCTTGCGCAGACGCGCAACGGCGACCTCCGCCTTCCGTCGGGCAACAGCGTTGCGACGCTTCTTCGCCGGATCCAGGGAATCCTTCAGCCAACGATCGTCCAATGCCCGAATCCGCTGATCGAGCATCCGCAAGCGCTCGGCCCCGCCCTCGCGCCACGACCGCGCGGCGGCCTGCGAACGCCGCCCGGCAACCCGACCAGTGGCGGGCGAGGATTCCGAACCGCGCGCACACGGCGCGCTTGACCTCGGCCGCGCCGCGACCCTGCTGATACAGCCACGAGAACGTGGTCCGGTTGCCCGAGCGAGAACACCGACAGCGGACGCAAGAACATCCAGATCCGCCTTCGACGGACGAACGACAACCACCAGAGTCGTCGTCATGACGCCGCTGCCTGCAACGCTCTCTCCGCCCGGCGCCGAGCCGAGCGGCGCCCGTACAGCCGCGCGCACATGCTGGTCAGCACTTCGGTCATGTCCCGAACCAGGTCGTCGTCGACCTCCCGGTCCTCAATCACCACGACGCCCCCGCCGCGGGCGCGCAACACGGCTTCGACCATCTCGAAGCCGAAACGCGCAAGCCGGTCCCGATGCTCGACAACGAGCCAACCCAGAGACGGATTCGCCAGGACCTTCAAGAGCTTCCGACGCGTGCCGTTCAGAGCGGAGCCGACCTCCTCGATGACCCCATCGAGCAGCCATCCCTCACGCTGCGCATGCTCGAACAGACGCAGCTTCTGGCGCGCGAGATCGCCCTCTGATCCGAAGACGAAACACGAGCGTAGGCGACACGCTGCAGACGAGGCGAAACGTCGTCGATCTCCACGAACCAGAACCTGCCCATGCGGACCGGCCTCAACGACAACGGCAACGTGCCACGCTGCATCCGCTGCCACGCTTCGCGAGGCTGAAGCCCCTGGGAACGAGCCCAGTCCCCCATCCGCATACGCTTTACATGCATTTGTATGTAACTATCGTACACCCACGGGTCAACAGTTGCAACCCAACGACCCGGCGCGGGACCAGCCCGGCCACCGCGCCTGCATCGACGCCGCGAACCTGCGGGCCGGCCTGGAGGTCGAGGCCGACCCGCGCGAAGTCATCCGGGACTACCTGATGCAGCGCGTCGCTCTGCGGGTCGTGGGCGGTCACGTAGTCCTTGCATGACTTCAACCCGGAGCGACTTGACCGCCCGGTTTCAGCGCCGGCTGGAGAATGAGCGGGTGGAGATCGAGACGACGGCCGCGCGCGAGCTGAAGGTGCTTGGCGAGAGCTTGAGAGGCGTCGCACAGAACGCGCTGAATACCATCGAAGCCGATACGGCAGCGTGGATCGGGCGGGCGCAACGGATGTTCCTGCGCGCGTGGCTGTGGCCCCTGATGTTCGGCCTGATGCTCTCTGCCGGCATCTGCGGCGGGAGCTGGGCCGAGACGCGCTAGCTGTGGACGACCATCGAACGGCAGATCGAGATGCTGACGGTGCTTCGCGTGGACATCGAGGAGGCCCGCCAGACCTTGGCGAAGCTGGAGGAGACGACCTGGCGCGTCGAGCTGCGCGAAATCGACGGCGAGCGGTTCGTCGTGTTGCCGGCTGGCTCGCTGGAGCGTCCGCCGTGGACCGTGGGCGGACGGCCTGCCTTGAAGCTGTCGAGCGAGTGAGGGAGCTGTACGACCGCGTTGGAACGGCAGTTGACGAGAGCCTGTCGGGAGTTGTCCGCGCAGTACGAGCGGGAGCGGAAGCAGCACGCCGAGCAGATCGCGGCCTTGCAGCGGCAGGTCGAGCACTTCGCCGGGCAAGTGACGCGCTTGATCGCGGACTACAGGGTGCTGTCAGGGAGCACGAAGAAGTGATCAGTATGTCCAGCTTGACATACTGATCATTCTCCTCTCCGTCGTTCGGTCACGAGAGGAGAGCAGCAATGGAGTTGTCTCAGGCGAGCAGTCCACCTTCGGGAACGACCCAGGGCGCCTTCCATGGATGTCTTGCGCCGTTCATCGAGTACCTGCAGCGGGAAGGTTTGACGGAAAGCCGGATCCGCTGCCTTCGCGCCTCGGCGCGTCACTTCCTGGTCTGGCTCGGCCAGGAGGACATCGACATCGGCGTGATCGATGACGCCGTGCTGCGGCGCTTTCGCCGTCACGATTGCCGGTGCCCGGGAATGGAACGCGAGCGTCGCAAGATGCTCGCCGGCCCGTCCCGGCAGTTCGTCTCCGGAGCGCTCCGGCTCGTTCGGTTCTTCGAGCAGAGCGGACGTCTCCAGCATCCGGGCGAGCTCGACGAAGGCTTGCGCCTGCTCGAGCAGTTCCTGGCCGAGTGCGCGGGGCGCGGCTATGCGTCCGATTCACTCATGGGCTATCGAAGTGCCTGCCGGCACGTCCTGGTGTGGCTTCACCAGTCGCGCATCCCGATGCGGCGGATGGATGGCGACGTGCTGGAGCGCTTCGTCGCCCATGACTGTGTCTGTCCAGGACCGTTCGAGAGCCCGCGCAAGCGCCTCGGGGGAGGGCGATACGTCTATCCCGTCGAGCGCTTCTCCCGCTTTCTTGCCGCCCGGGGAGTGCTGCCGGGTGCTGTGTCGACGCCCAGGAACGAAGTCGTCGATGCGGATCTGGAAGCGTTCGGTGAGTGGCTTCGACGCCATCGCGGCGCCTGCGAAGCGACGATTGTCCATCATCTCAGGCGGGTCGCGGAGATGCGCACCGGGCTCGGCGCCGACCCGGGGCGGTACAACGCCGCATCGGTCAGGGAGGTGCTGTTGCGCCGGTTCGCAACCGCCTCCCGGTCCCACGCGCGAGCATTGGCTACCTCGATGCGCATGTACCTGCGCTTCCTCGCCGCGCGCGGACAGTGCCCCCCGGCGCTGGTCGGGGCGGTTCCCACCGCCCCCGGCTGGCGGCTGTGCGAGTTGCCCCGATATGCTCCCGCCGTCGATATCGAGCGCGTGATCGCCTCGTGCGACGTCACCACGCCGGTGGGCCTGCGCGATCGGGCCATTCTGCTGCTCCTGGCCCGGCTGGCTCTGCGTGCGGGCGACGTCGTTCATCTTCGCCTCAGCGACCTGGACTGGGAGGACGCACGGGTACGGGTATGCGGGAAGTCCAGGCGTGAGGCCGGATTGCCACTTCCGCAGGACGCCGGCGATGCCGTGCTGGACTACATCGAGCACGCGCGTCCACGCATTGGCGACGACCGGGTCTTTCTCACCGTCAGGGCGCCGTATCGGCCCTTCACGTCGAGCAACGCGATCACCGACATCGTCATCCAGGCGCTGAAGCGCACCGGCATGGACGACGTCAAGCCCAAGGGCGCTTACCTGTTCCGCCATTCCGCGGCGACGAATCTGTTGCGAGCCGGCGCATCGCTCGACGTCATCGGCGCGCTCCTCCGGCATCGCTCCCCCGATACCACCGTCATCTACGCAAAGACCGACCGACCCATGCTCCTGGAGGTGGCGCAGCCCTGGATAGGAGATGCGCGATGACCCTGCAGGCTCAAGTCGACCGCTACGTCGCCCTGAAACGCCATCTCGGCTACAAGTTCGTCAACAACGAGCGGGTACTGCGTTCGTGGGCCGCCTGGGCCATGACCCGCGGTGACGACCTCATCTTGGCCGACACGATGCTCGGCTGGGCTCGCGACGCATCGTCGTCGGCCGCCGCAGGCAAGCGGCTGAGCGTCGCCCGGCGGTTCGCCGTGTGGCTCCACGCCGAGGACCCCCGCCACGAGGTTCCGCCCCAGCATGTGCTTGGACCGACCACGACGCGCAGGCCCACCCCGTACCTGTTGACCGACGACGAGATCAGCACGCTGATGGCCGCCGCGCTGTCGCTTCCGCCGAAGGGGTCGATCTCGCCCCATACCTGGCACTGCATCATCGGCTTGATGGCCAGCACCGGACTGCGGCGCTGCGAGGCATGCGCCTTGCGCCTGACCGACATCACCGCCGACGGATTGGTCGTGCGCGAGACGAAGTTCCAGAAGTCGAGGCTCGTTCCGCTGCATCGCAGCACCGTCGATGCCCTCGACCGCTACCTCACCATCAGACGACGGTGCGGCGCGGCGAGCGAGCACCTGTTCGTTCTCTCGACCGGCCGCGCGATCAATCCCGACATCGTGACCGGTATGTTCGTCAAGCTGGCACGCCAAGTCGGGCTTCGTGGCGGTCCCGGCGAGCCGGGCCCGAGGCTGCATGACCTGCGTCACCGATTTGCCGTCCGGTCGCTCGAACACACCGTCGCCGCCGACCGCGACAGCGCGAACCGCCACATGCTGGCGTTGGCGACCTATCTCGGTCACAACAGCGTCTCGTCCACCTACTGGTACCTCGAGGCCATGCCCGTTCTGCTTCGCCACATCGCCAGCCAAACGGAGCACGCCCACGTGTGGAGGGCTTCGTCATGACCGAGCTCGCCGTCCACCTCGGCGTGTTCCTGCGCGAGCACCTGCCTCGCGACCGCAACGCCAGCCGCCATACGGTGCAGAGCTATGCCGACAGCTTCCAGCTCCTGGTCTGCTTCGCCGCCGAGCGCCTCGGCGTGCGCCCGTGCCGCATCGAGGTCGAGCAGCTCACCGCATCGCTCATCCTCGACTTCCTCGACAGTCTGGAGCGGGATCGCAACAACACGATCGGTACGCGCAACGTTCGCCTCGCGGCGTTCAAGTCCTTTTTCCGCTACCTCGAGTTCCGCGTACCGGCCTGTCTCGACCTCGCGCGCCAGGTCCACGCGATTCCTACGAAGCGCGCCGATGAAGCAATGGTCGAATCGCTGAACCGTGACGAGGTGCAGGTCCTGCTCGATGCGCCCGACCCGACGACCGCTGCCGGCGTGCGGGACCGGGCGATGCTGCACCTGACCTACGCCGCGGGCCTCCGGGTCTCCGAGCTGATCGGGCTGCTGTGCACCGACCTCGCACGCCCGCACCTCGATACCGTGCGGGTGACCGGAAAAGGGCGGCGCGAGCGCGTCCTGCCCCTGTGGAAGCAGACCCGTGCGGCTCTCCGCAACTGGCTCTGCATCCGGCCTGACACCGGCCAGGATCATCTCTTCCTCAACGCACGGGGCAAGGCCATGACTCGGCATGGCTTCGCCCACCGTCTGGAGCTGCATGCGACGACCGCCCGGCAGCGGATGCCGTCGATGAGCGGCAAACGCGTCTTCCCGCATCTTCTCAGGCACAGCTGTGCTGCCCATACCCTGGAGGCGACCGGCGATATCCGCAAGGTATCGCTGTGGCTCGGCCACGCGACCATCCAGAGTACGGAGATCTACCTGCGCAGCGACCCGATCGGGAAGCTCGACGTACTCGCAGCAAGGCTCCCGCCGACGATCAGAAAAGGCTCGTTCAAGCAGGCGCCGGACCGGTTGCTCGCGATCCTGAACGACGCCCGCGCCCAATAGAAATGGAGAGTGATTCCGGCCGTGCGGGCCGTGTTCGCAGGGCCGGAGCGCTCCAACTCTCCATTACTGTGGGCTCAACATTAATGTCGTAATGGAGTGCACTCCATTAGCTGACGGTACCTTTAAGTCCGAGCAGCAGGCGGTCGTTGAAGTGGGCCGGGTCGTAGAGCCCGTCTTCGTCGAGAATGAGCGTCTCGCTCAGCGCGCAAATCTCCAGCAGGCGATGCCAGTCGCTGGAGTTGCGGGCAAGCCGCGAAACCTCCAGCCCCATGACCATGCCGACGCGACCGAGACCGACGTCGGCGACGATGCGTTGGAACCCGGTCCGCTCGGCCGCCGACGCGGCCGACAGGCCGAGGTCGTCATCGATGACCACGATCCGCTCGGCGGGCCAGCCCAGCGCCAGGGCCCGCCGCTTCAGGGCGTACTGCCGGGCAGTGCTCTCCTGATGGTCCTGCACCTGCTGCAGCGACGATTGCCGCACGTAGAGAAAGGCGAGGCGACGAAGATGGTCCGCCGTGACCGCGGTCGATTCACTCATGGGGAAACGCCCTCCGCAATGCGGCTGAGCACCAGGCTCGCCAACACACGCGCCATCTCGGAACGGACGGGCGGCGCCAAGTCGATGCCGCCGCTTTCGGCCGGCGGCGGCTCGACCGGCGGCAGGCAGAGGGTCGCGACGGCCTTCAGCCACGCCGGCATGCCGCGGCTCATCAACAGCGCCACCCCATAGCCCCGGCGAGAGAACGCGACATCGGTGGCGGCGTCCTGCCGCGCGACCTCGTACTGCCGGCGGACCTGCTCGACGTCGACGCTTGACGCGGTCATGGGGCCTTCTGGGGGCGCGGTTTTTTTTTGCGCCGCGCCACCGCCCGGTCGAGCGAGCGCGCGTGAACCGAGATGCCGAAGCGCCGCGCCACGGCCGCCGTCAGCGGCTCGTCCGGTCGCACGTCTTCGCCCGCGCGCCAGCGCTCGACGTAGTCGACAACCGCGTCGGTGCACTTGTGGGCCCCCTTCGGTCCGGGACGCCTGGGCACCAGCCCCGGGATCCCGTGCGCCTCGAACGCGGCCGCGGTCAGGTAGAACGTCTGGCGGCTGACCCCGAAGCGCGCGGCGACCTCGGTCACCGGCTGTCCATCGACCTGGTGGCGGCGCAGCATCTCGTACTTGACCTGTACGCGGTCGCGCGGGTCGAAGAACGGATGGCTCACAAAGACGTCGTCGCGGACGGCCTCGGGGTGCGGATGCAGGGCTCCTGCCTCGCGCAGGGCCTGCGTCTTGGCGTCGGGCGGCAGCTTGGGAGGACGGCGCATCGCGTGTGTCCAATAGATTATGGCACTGTACTCGGGCGGCGTCAAGGAGAATCCGATCTGGAATCCAAAGATAGCGCCGCTGTATTTGCCTTCTTTCGCCACACGCCCGCGCCGATGACGTCCTGTCGCCCACTCCCCGTGGATGAAATCCGTATGACATCATGGACGGAATCTCCGTGACGCCCCCGCCACTCATGTCTGGCCCCTCCCGCGCACCATCTCAGCGAGCCGCAGCAGGTCCTCGAGTCGAAATGGCGCACGCCCGCGCCCCGCCACCACCGCGGGGTCCGGTGGCGCAAAGTCCGTCCAGCCAACCGGAATCGACCAGACCGTGCCGTCCGGCCGTTGCACCGTTACCCGGTCTTCTCCCCACAGGGACTTCGACACCACGAATGGGAAGCGGGCGCCCCGGAGCGGATGGAACGGGTGGGTGATCCGAATCTGTGGTGCTTCAACGGCACCAGGAGCATTCTGCAGCTTTGAAGAAGGGTTCTGTCGAGGGAGGTGTCAAATACGTCCGCGGCCTGGTGTTCCGGCCGCGGCTGGCGGTCGACAGCTGGGCGGCGCTCAACGCGACGCTCCTCACGGAGTTGGAGGCCGACCTGCCGACGCGCCACCTCGACGACGGGCGCTCTGCAGAGGAAGCCTTGGCGCTGGAGCGGCAGTATCTGCGAGCGATGCCCAAGCACCTTCCCGCCACCTGCCGCGTCGTCGCGCGGGTGGCCGACAAGTTCGGGCATGTGCGGGTCGAGCACATCACCTATTCGGTGCCGGTCCGCTGTGCCTACCAGCCGGTGTGGGTGAAGCTGTATCACGACCGGGTGGCGATCGCGGTCGGCGCCGACGTGGTGGCGCAGCATGGCCGTGCGTTCTGCCGGGGCTCGAAGGTCCTCGACCCGTTCCACGTGCTGCCGCTGCTGGAGCGCAAGCACCGGGCCGTGGCCGAGGCGACGGCGCTTCTCGACTGGCGCCTGGCGCCGGTGTGGCAGCAGGTGCGGGACGAGCTGGCCAGGCACACGCGCAAGCCCGATCAGGAATGGGTCCGGATGCTGCGCCTGATGGAGACGCACCCGGCTGCGGCCGTCGAGCGTGCGGTGACGACCGCGCTCGAGCGTCAGTCGCCGCGTCTGGAGACGGTACGGCTCATTCTCCGACAGCAGCAGGCCGGCCCACCGCTGGTGTGCCCGCCGGTGTCGGAGGTGCACCCGGAGCTGGCGCAGATCACCGTGCCGGTCCCGATGCTGTCGGCCTATGACGCGCTGGTGGAGGGCTCCCACTGATGGCGACCACGACTATCGAGCCCCCGCATCTGGCCGCGGACCTGAAGACGCTGTACCTGTCGACGATCGCAGAGCAGTGGCTGACGCTGGCCGAGCAGGCTGTCCGCCAGCGTCAGCCGCCGGCCGACTACCTGGCCGAATTGGTGCATCTGGAGGTGACCGGACGCCGGGAGCGCCGCATCCAACGCCGCATTCACGATGCCCGCTTCCCGATGCTGAAGACGCTCGACGCCTTCTCGTTCGAGGCGCAACCGGACCTGGACCGCGAGGCAGTGCTGGCGGTCTTCGACTGTAGCTTCGTCGCCGAGGCCGCCAACGTCGTGTACGTTGGTGGCGTCGGCACCGGCAAGACGCATCTTTCCATCGCGTTGGGGATGGCCTGCTGCCAGCACGACTACCGGGTGCGGTTCGTGACCGCGGCCGAGTTGGTCACGCTGCTCGTCGAGGCGCAGCAGCAGGGCCGGCTGGCCCGCAAGCTCGCCCAACTCGCCCGCTTCGACGTCGTCATCCTCGATGAGCTGGGATATGTGCCGCTCGACAAGGTCGGAGCCGACCTGCTGTTCGGCTTCATCAGCCAGCGCTACGAGCGCCGCAGTCTCGTGGTGACGACGAATCTGCCGTTCGCACGCTGGTCCGAGGTCTTCCTCGACCCGACGGCCGCCGCCGCGGTCATCGACCGGATCGTACACCACGCGACTGTGCTTCAGACTTCGGGCAGCAGCTTCCGGCTGGCAGCGGCGAAACGGAATCAGGCGCCGACGGCCGACCAGGAGGAGGGGCAAACACGTTGATGGTCCCGGACCCTGTTCCGGAGAATCGGCTGTGGGTTGCCGGATCGCGCCGAGCCCTGAACTCGGCAACTCGGATTGTCGGGCCGCCCAGCGTGGAAACACTCGGGGGAAATGGCGGCTGAACAGACGAGGCCTTCCTGCGGCGCCTGGACCAGACGCGCGAGGGCGGGTGTTCGAGACCCTGCTGCGGGCGTTCCCAGGTACACGGCTCGCCTTGGGCTTCGCGAGGCGAACCGCTGTTGCGGGACCGTGTGCCGTATCCACGGGGGCGTGGCAGTGCCCCCACAGCGATCATCGTCGATGATTGACACGGGAACGACGTTCATCCGGAGGATCTCGATGAGCCACCGGCTCGTCCGTCCGCAGACCACGCGCCAGTCTGCCCCGGCCTGGGGGAGCCGAGCGGAGGATTCGCGCGCGGCCGAGCGTCAACGCCCATCCGGACGTGGTCCGCGCGCGCGAGAGCGCCGCCTACAGGCGCGCCTGGCGCAACAACCGATGCCGACCAACCCCACCGGCAACGCGTGCGCCAGACGAGCCTTCCGCGGCACTCGGGTTGTCGCTCGACGGAACGCCCTCTCCGGTTCGTCGTCGATCACACCGTCCGGCCCAGCCCGGCCGTTCCGTCTCGCGAGGGTACCCCGACCGGGTATGACCAACACCAACGTCCGGCTCGGAACCCACCGTCCGCACTCGGACGTTCGCTCCGCCGATCGGGCGCAGCCTCAGCACCAATCCTGCCCGACAGCCGAGGAACAGTCTTCCAGAAAGGAGGTCAGCAACTGACAACAGACTGACGAAACTGGGGGTCCTTTTCAAGTTGCCACGGGGGTCCCTTTTCAAGTTGCCATTTCCAGAAACGGTCAGCGCCGCCTGGACGACGATGGCGACCACGACGACCGTAAGCGGATCGTACGAACTGACGCCGTAGAGGAGGCCGGTCACAATCGCGGCAATTTGCGCGGGGCAGCCAAGCGGGACGGCGGCGGTAGTCCGCCTCCGTCAGTCCTGACGCAGGGCGACGATAGGCTCGACCCGCATTGCACGGCGCGCGGGGAGGTAGCACGCGGCCACGGCGACGGAGAGCAGCAACGCCGATCCGGCGGCGAAGGTCGCCGGATCCAGGGCGCCGACCCCGAACAGCAGGTTGCGTACGGCGTGACCGACCCAGATGCCTCCGAGAAGTCCCAGCGCGACGCCCCCGCCGCTCAGCGCCAACCCCTCGCCGACGACCATCCGGAAGATGTTGCCGGTATCGGCGCCGACCGCCATCCGGATGGCGATCTCCTTCGTGCGGGTGGAGACCGCATACTGAATCAGTCCATAGATCCCGATTGCCGCCATCAACAGCGCGGCCGTGGCGAACCCGACCACGATGGACGTCTGGAAGCCGCGCGGCGCGTGGAAGGCGCGCAGCCGGGACTCCAGGGTCGACACCCCGTACAGCGGCACACGGGGATCGAGCCGGCGCACCGCCGCCTGCACCGTCGCCGCCATCGCCAACGGATCGTCGCGGTCAGTCCGAACAATCAGGAATCCGGACCCGGACGGGTTCTGGGTGACCGGCTCGAACATCTGCGGCAGCGGCTCGGTCTCCAGCCCCTGGCGGCGCATGTCCTCGACCACGCCAACGACGGTCAACCAGGGGCCGACCGAATCCGCCGGGCCCCGCTTGAAGCGCCTCCCCACCGCATCGTCGCCCGGCCACAGCCGGCGCGCCAGCGCGTCGTTGACGATCGCCACCCGTGGCGACTCGGGGCCGTCACGAGGCATGAAGAAGCGTCCGTCGAGCAGACGCGTGTCGAGCGCCTGGAACAACCCGGCGCTGATCTCGTCGCTGCGGAACTGCAGACGTGCGGACACGGCCTCGCCGTCGCGTTCCGTGGTGAGCGTCCGTTCGGGACTGCTGCTGATGAAGGCGTCGCTGATGAAGCCGGCCCGCTCCACGCCGGGTATCGACTCGATCCGCTCCAGCACGCGGCGATACAAGCTCGCTCGTTGCGCGGAGGCCATGAGCGCCGGGGCGCCGAGCTGCATCGCCAGAACCCGGTCGGGCCGGAAGCCGGGATCGACTCCCTCGACCTGCCACCAGCTTCGAATGAGGAGACCGGCGCCCACCAGCAACATGATCGCCAGCGCCACCTCGGCTACCAGAAGCGATCGCCGGATGGTCCGGGCGGTCGTTCCGCCGACGACGGCGCGCAGGCTCGCGTCGCGAAAGGGCCGTGCGTGCCCGCGCCAGAGGAGCGCGGGCGCTATCCCGATCGCCGTCCCCGTCAGCAGGGACAGAGCCAGCGACCAGCCGAGCACGCTCGCATCCAGGCGCACGTCGTCGAGTCGGGCCAGCTCGACCGCGCCCAGCGAACGCACGAGACCGAGGCCGAGCACCGCCAGCAACGTGCCGAGCACCCCGGCACCCACCGCGAGCGTCACGCTTTCGGTCAGGTGTTGGCGCATGATCCGGGCCGGGCTCGCGCCGAGGGCGGCCCGCAGGGCCACGTCCCGCGCACGGCCGAGGCTTCGCGCCAACCAGAGGTTGGCGACGTTGACGGCCGCGATCAGCAGCACGCAAATCACGGCGGCCATCAGCATCCACAGCGCCAGACGGGACCGCGATCCGACCACGTGACGACTCAGGGAAACGACCCGAACGCCGCGGTTCCTCTCGCCGACCGGCAGTTGCGCGTCGAGGCGGCGCGCAATCGTGCTCATCTCCGTCTGCGCCGCTTCGACGGTGACGTCCGGCTTCAGCCGTCCGATCACGAACCACGAGTCGCGCCCCCGGATCCTGCGGCGGGCCTCCCAGTCCGGAAACAGCGTGTGGGGCTCGAAGACGTCGGCATCCAGGCTCGCGAGCCCGAACCCGTCAGGCAGCACGCCGACGATGCGGGACGCGTGTCCGTCGAGCTCGACGGACGCGCCGAGCGCGTCGAGCGAACCGCCGAACCGGGCCTGCCAGAAGCGATGACTGATGACCGCGAGCCGACGACGCTCCGCCGCCTCGTCGTCCGAGAAGCTCTGTCCGTGCAGCGGCCGCACGCCGAGCAATGAAAACAGGTTTGGCGACACCCTGGCCCCGCGAACCCGTTGCGTCTCACCGGCGCGCGTCAGCGTCAGCGCCACGCTGTCGAAGGCCGCGATGTCCGTGAAGCTCCGACTCTGGCGTCGCCACTCCTCGATGTTCCAGAAGGCCGACCGGTTCTCTCGAACATCCTGGCTCGGTGTCTCCGTCCACAGCATCACGAGCTCGTCCGGGGACCGGTACGGCAGCGGTTGGACCAGCACGGTGTTCAGCACACTGAACATCACGACGTTGACGCCGACCGCCAGCGCCAGCGTGCCGGCCGCGACCGCGGTGAAGGTGAGGCTTCGGCGCATCATTCGGACCGCGTCGCGCAGGTCCTGGAGCAACCGCTCGGCGGGACCCCAGCCCCAGGTCTCGCGCGTCAGCTCGCGTATCAGCGGGAGGTTGCCGAAGTCGCGCCACGCGCCCGCGCGCGCCTCTTCGGGAGACATTCCCGCCGCGATCCGTTCCTCCATCTCCTCGGCGAGATGGAACCGGATCTCCTCCTCGAGCTCCGCTTCCTGCCGCCGCCAGCACCAGAGCGAGCGCAGGCGGACGTAGAGCTGCCGCAGCATGGTGTGTGCTCCTAGTCCGCGGGGCGCATCACGCGCGCCATCGCGACGGTCAACTGCTCCCACCGTGACTGCTCCACCACGAGCTGTCGCCTTCCCGACGGAGTGAGCCAGTAGTACCTGGCCCGCTTACCCTTGTCGGATTTCTTCCATTCCGCCGCGATCCAGCCTCGCCTCTCCAGCCGGTGCAAGGCGGGGTACAACGAGCCGGTTTCCACGCGGAGGGCGTCTTCCGACACCCGCTGGATGTGCTTGGCGATCGCATGGCCATGCGACGGGCCGTAAACGAGCGTCCGCAGGATGAGCAGGTCCAGCGTTCCGTAGAGCAGATCGACCCGGTTGTCCGCGGTTCCCATGTTATATAGATAGTCTACTACATATTGAGCAACTTGTCTACAGAACAGTCCCACTTTCGCCCAGCAAACTGGGCTTCACGCCCGACGCCGGGAGTCTGCACCGAGGCGTTGCGACAGGCGAGATCGGTCGGGCAGCATTCCTCCTGACGCGGTGACGGCCGGCCGTAGGCCGCCGCGAGGCCGATGGCCACCCAACAGCAGACGATTTGCAGCGACGGCTACGCCACGCCTCGGGCGATCGGATCTTCACCGGCAAGAACCAGTCGTTGATCATCGGCGCGACGATGTCTGCAGCATCGTACTCTTGGTGGCGGCCCTCACCGAACGTGCGGTGGAGCGCGCTGGCGGCGATAGGCGAAGCTGCAGACCTGGAGGGCGCTACTCCGTCCGGAGGACGGCTACCGGATCGAGCTTGGTTGCGCGACGAGCCGGAAGCCACGCGGCGGCCACGGCAAGCGCGACGAACAGGACCGGTACGGCCGCGTACGTAAGTGGATCCCACGGACCGACGCCGAAGAGCTGTGAAGACAGCGACGCCATCAGGATTGCGGCCCCGACCTCCCCGATGACGATCCCAACGGCAGCAAACGCGAGGGCCTGCCGAACGAAGCGCGCACGCACGTTTGAGCGCGTCGCGCCGAGCGCGAGCCGAATGCCGATGTCGCGCTGTTGGCGCGCGGCCGTGTAGGCAACCACGCCGTAGACGCCCAGCATCCCCAGCACAACGCCAAGGACCGCGAATCCCAGTACGAGCGCCGTCGTGAAGCGCGGCCGGCTCACGGCCTGCGCCATGACGTCATCCACCGCACGGATCCGACTGACCGGCGTTTCGGAATCGAGGGAGGCGACCACAGCCCGCAGACTGTTTGCAACCAGTGCCGGGTCGCCGCTCGACTGCACGATCAGCGTCATCGCGTCGATGGCGCCAACGTGCTGCGCCAGGGGAAGGTACAACGTCGTGCCTTCGCTCGCGGGCCCCTGCCAGCGCACGTCCGCGACGACGCCGACCACCGTGCGCCAGGGATCGGTATCCCGCTCACTTCCCGGAAACGCGATGCGCTGCCCGACCGCGGTCTCGTCTGGCCACCACGTCTCGGCGAGGCGCTGGCTGATGAGCACGACCCGCTGCGCGCCGCTCACGTCAGACTCGGTGAAGGGACGGCCGGCGATGATCGATACCTCGAGCGTGCGCAGGAAGTCGGCGTTTACGGCGGTTCGCAGATCCGCCCAGGGCCACTCCCCTCCTTCCGTTGCCGGATTCGGCCGTCCCTCGATCCTGAACACGCTGCCGCCACGGACAGCGCCAAACGGCTGGAAGACGGTCGACAGCCCTACGCCGCTAACGAAGGGAAGGCCGCGAAGACGCCGCTCCAGGCTCGCGTAGAAGTCGAGCCGGACGGCGTCGTTGGAATGACGCCCCGGCGACGGCGCAACTTCGGCCGCGACGAGACGATCCCCGCTGAACCCGACGTCGACACCGACCCGCGCGGCCAGGCTCCTGGTCAGCAGAACGGCACTGATCACGAGCATGACGGCCGCCGCGACCTCGGCCGTGACGAAGATGCCGAGACGGCGGCTCGACGCGCCGCCGACGGTTCCCCGCAAGCCCGCCAAGGCCGCGTGTTGGCCCAGCCGCGCCGCACGAAGCGCCGGGAGCGTCCCCGCGGCCAGCGCCGTGCCGAGTGAGACAACCGCGGCAAACGAGAGAACGAGGCCATTGACGCGAATCCCCTCAGCGCGCGGCACGTCCGCCGGAAGGAGGGCAACCAGAGCTGGTACGCCGGCATACGCAACCGCTAGGCCGGCCGCGCCCCCGAACAAGCCGAGAAGCGAGCTCTCTGTCAGAAGTTGCCTTGCAACGCGGCCCCTCCCTGCGCCGAGTGCAGCGCGCAGCGCCAGTTCACGCCGTCGAGCGGCGGCGCGGACTTGCTGCAGGTTGGTCAGGTTCACGGTGCCGATGAGCCAGACGGCGACCACCGCGCCGAGCAGCAGCAGGAGCGTCGGGCGCACCGCACCCAGTCGGTCCTCGCGCCACGTCCGCAGGCCGACGTCCGTGCCGTGGCGGTCCGGCATCCGCCACGGGAACAATCGCCCGAACTGCGGGCCGAGCGCCCGGACCTCGGTGGTTGCGGCATCCAGCGTGACGCCGGGACGGAGCCTGCCGACCAGGTAAGCCGTTCGCGCCCACAGGCCGACCTGGTTCGTCACATCAACGGTCATCGGCACCCACACGTCGGCGGGCGGGAACTCGAAGTCCGGCGGCATGACGCCGCGTACCGTGTATGCCACGCCGTCAAGCAGCAGCGTCCGGCCGACCATTGCGGAATCCGCGCCGAAACGTTGACGCCACAAGGCGTTGCTGAGGATGGCGGACGGCTCTGCCCCGGGTCGCTCGTCGTCGAGATCGAATCCTCGACCGAGCACTGGCGTCCTGCCGAGACGGGTCAACAGATCGCCGGTGACGGACACGACGCTCAGCCGTAGCGGCTCGTCGAGGCCGGTGAGCGTTCTGTCGACGGGTGGGAGGTAGGCCGCGACGTCGAGCGTGCGTGCCCGCGCACGCAACTCCACCAGCTCGCCGATGTAAGCGATGTTCACGATCCGGACGAGCCGCTCCGGTTCGACAACGGGTAGTGGCCGGAGCAGAATGCCCCAGACCACGCTGAAGATGGCCGTGGTGGCGCCGATGGTGAGAGCGAGCGTCGCCACGGACATCCCGGCGAATCCGCGGCTGCGTGTCAGGGCGCGAGTGCCGCACCGCACGTCCTGCACGAGTTGATCGAACCATCGCCATCTCCAGACCGCGCGGACATCCTCCCGGAGCAGCGGCACGTTGCCGAACGCGGCACGAGCAGCTCGTACAGCCTCCTCCGACGACATCCCCTGCTTCAGGTACTCGGAAGCCTGCTGGTCGAGATGAAATCGCAACTCGTCGTTGAATTCGCGCTCCAGACGTTGACCCCCAAAGAGAGCACGCAGTCGCGAGCGCAGGCGGTACAAGCAACGCGATAGAAACATCACGCCTCCTCGATAACGAGGTCGATCGCACCGGAGAGCCGCTCCCACGCCGCAACCTCCCGCTGCAGGTGCGCCCGCCCCGAGCTGGTCAGCGAATAGAACTTCGCCTGGCGGCCGGTCTCCGTCGCCGCCCAGCGACCGGCGATCCAACCGTCCTTCTCGAGGCGGTAGAGGGCCGGATAGAGCGAGCCCTGTTGGACCTTAAGGACATCGTTCGAGACTTGCTGGATGCGTTTGGCGATGGCCCAGCCATGCTTCGGCTCGTGCTGAATGGTCCGGAGGATCAGCAGGTCCAGGGTGCCCTGGACGAGGTCGGTCGGCCTTCCCATGCGTATGCCTCGACGGTCGATAGTACAACCGGCGATTGTAGATTGTCAAGGCATCGGATTCCCGAGGGATGATCGTACGGGCCAGCTCCAAAGCCGGTTGCAGCCGCCGATTCCCGCGGGCCATCCGCTGGCCGATAACTCGCCAGGCGTGGAGCGAATCGTTCGGACGATCGAGCACGGATGCCGTCTGCGGACGGGCTTCAACGGTCCCGGGAGTCCTGTCCATGGTGAACCCGCTCATTGAAAGGCGGCCGCATGGTACTGGCAACATGAAAAGGGACCCCATGGCCATCTGAAAAGGGACCCCCTGAGCACTCACGAAATGGCGTTCCCGTGGCGATGGATCGACGGAACGAGACACGTCGTCTCGTCGGTTCAGCCAGGAGGACGCGGAGGTGATCAGGATGAGTCAGTGGGCCGAGATCCGCCACCTGCATCTGGTGGAAGGGGTACCGAAGAAGGAGATCGCGCGGCGGCTGGAGCTGGATGTAAAGACGGTGCGCCGGGCGGTAGGCCGGCCGACACCGCCGGTGCGGGTGTCGCCGCCGCGGGCGGGCAGCCTGGACCCGTGGCGGGACCGGATCGAGCAGTGGCTGCGCGAGGACCGGAAGTTGACCGCGAAGCGCATCCGCCGGTTGCTGCTGCCGTTGGCCGGCGCGGTCTCTCCGCGCACGGTGCGCCGCTACGTCGCGGCGCTGCGGAGGCGTGTCACCTCGAAGGAGGCCTTCGTGCACCGGAGCGTGGCTCCGGGGACGACGATGGAGGTCGATGTTCGGCGTCAACTACTTTTGCCGGTGAACGACAATTATTTTTGCCGGTTGAGGGAGTCGGAGATCAGTATCGAGGAAGGTGATGCCTGTGTAGCCTGTGGGCGGCGCTTGGCGCCGTCCAAAGCAGGGTGGGAAACGCGCTTCCTCGACAGTCACACGTTCTCCTGATCGCTCGCGCGCGTTTTCCACGCTGCTGGCAGGATGCACAGGCCCTCGGGAGTCGAACCGACCGTCGAGAAGGTGTTCAACGAGCTCGCTGACGGCCGAGAGCAAGTTCGATCGTCGCTGGGCGCCGCGCGCCGGCCTACGGCCGGGGCCGCGCTCGGTTCCGGACCGGAAACGCTCAGGCGGTCGACGGTCGACGGCGCCGCGGCAACAGCGGACCCGGTGGCCGACCACGACGTGCTGGCGGTGGTGACGGCGCCGGCGACGTTGGCCGCGACGGGTCTGTTCGAAAGCTCGGCGCGTCGAACTCGAGCACTACCGAGTGGTGCACCAGGCGGTCGATCGCCGCGGCGGTGGCCATCTGGTCGCGGAAGATCCGGTCCCACTGGCTGAACACCAGATTGCTGGTCACCATCACCGAGCGCCGCTCGTAACGCTCGGCCAGCAACGTGAACAGTACCTCGGCCTCGTCGGGACTCTGCTGCACGTAGCCCAGGTCGTCGAGCAGGATCACCTCGAACAGATCGAGCTTGCGCAGCGCCCGCGGCAGGTCGAGGTCGCGTTTGGCGCCGAGCAATTCCTGCACCAGGGCGTAGGCCGGTACGCACAACACGCTGTGACCCGCCTCGACCAGCGCATGCGCGACGGCGCACAGCGCGTGGCTCTTTCCCACCCCGGGCAAACCAAATGCCAGCACATTGGTCGCCGTCTCGAGGAACGCCCCCGAGGCGAGCGTCTTCAACTGTTGTACGACCGGGCCCGGCAACCGAACGGTGTCGAGCGTCTCGAACGTCTTGCCGGGCGGCAGGCGCGACGCCCGTCGCAACCGGGAAATCCGGCGCTGGCGTCGCGCCTCGGCTTCGGCCTCGAAGACTTCCAGCAACACCGGCAGCGCGTCGTGGTGGCCGGCCTGCGTCAATCGCGGCACCAACTCCTCGGCCGCCGTCGTCAGGTTGAACTGCGTCAGCAGCGTCGTCACCTGCGTGCTCGGCGCCGTCATCCGTGCAGACCTCCGGTCAACAGCGCGTCGTAACGCGTCAGGTCCGGGCGAGGGATGTGTACCACCGGCACGGTCGGGACCGGAGGACGCACCTCCGCCTGGACGCTGGCGTACTCGCACGTGTCGCCGGCGTCGAGTCGAGCCTGAAGCGTCGCCTCGACCTGACGCTCGCTGGTCGTGGCCGCCAGGTGCAGCAGCCGCACATACTCGACGTCGGCCCGCTCGCCGTGCGTCCGACCCAGGGCGTCATACGCCGCCCGGAACACGAGCGACGGGAACAGCTCCTCCCGGAAGCGATACCGCGCAAACGCGCCCGGCTTGCGCACCAGGCTGCCGATGATGTGGCGGTAGTCGATCCGGTGGTCCGCCGCGCCCCGCAGCCGAGGCATCGTGCACAGCACCCGGCCGCTGTAGAGGACCTCGACCGTCGACGGATACTGGCGTGCTTCAACCGTGTGACCGATCAACCGAGACGGCACCGAGTAGATCCGGCTGCCGATGCGAATCGTGCTCCACTTGCGCACCCGGCACTGGAACGTCGTGTACTCGGGGATGCGAGCCGCCGGCAACGGCCGCAGATACGAACGCTCCTCGGCCAGCCGAGACGCCGCCGGCGCATTGCGCTCCTCGTCGACAACACCTCGTACGAAGCGCAGGTACGTCGACTCGTCTGGGAAGTCTCTGTCGCCCTGCAACAGCAACGCCTGCTCGATGGCCGTCTTCGTCCGGAAGTGCGATTGCTCCGCAATGCCGTTCTCGTGCGCCTTCCCCGGCTGGATCCGCGACGAGTCCAGCCCATAGTGGTCCAGCACCTGCCGGAACCGCGCCGTCAACTGGCGGCCACCGCTGCGCTTCAGCTCGTGCGTCGCCGCCGACAGATTGTCGTGACGAAGCACCGCCGGCACCGCGCCCAGCATCCACAGCGCGCCCTGCAGGCCCGCCACCAGCGCCTCGAATGTCTCGCTCAGCGCGAGCCCCACATACGTCCACTTGCTGTAGCTCAGCACCCACTCGAACAGCAGGTGAGGGAACACCACGTCCCGGATCGTCACGCCCAGGTCGCTCGCGTCGGTGAAGTCGAACGCCGCTTCCCGCCCCGGAACCGCCACCTGCTCGAAGTACACCTCGCGATCCGGACCGTCCGCCACCCGCCACTCGCGGACCCGCCGCTGCAACGTCCGAAGCTGCCCAGGCTGAAAGCAACCCGGATGACGCCGGCACAGCGCTTTGAACAGCGCCAACACCTGCAGTCGGCCGTCCGTGTCGGCCACCAGCTGCGGCACCACCTCCGACTCCCACACATCGGCGAACGGGTCCTCCCGCGTCCGCCACGTCCGAGGCGCTTTCGCCGTCGACGGCAACGCGCCGCTCTGCCACTGTCGCGCCGACCGCTCGCTCATTCCCGCCGCCGCCGCGGCCGCCGCCAACGTCTTCCCCGACATCCTTTTCTCTCGCAATCGCCGAACCTGCGCATCCGTGACCAACCCGTCCTCCGCCAGGAAAACGGGCAGTCTCACACGACTTTGCGTGGGTCCACGAACCGGCCGATCGCGCCCTCGGCAACCGGCAAAAATAATTGTCGTTGATCAGTCGACTTCGGCGAATCGTGGGCCGACATCGCCGGGGCACCGTGCAAGGTCAAGTACCTGGTGGCAACGCTGCCGTTCTCGAACGCGTACTTCGCCAAGGCGTACCCGGTCGAGCGTCTCGAGTCGTTGCTCGACGGCATCGAGTCGGCCTTTCGCTATTGGGGAGGCATCGTCGAGCGCGTGGTCCTCGATAACACCTCCCTGGCGGTCAAGGACGTGCTGGCCGGCCGGGACCGGGTGCAGACCGACGCGTTCGACGCGTTCCGGGGCGCGTATCCGCTCCGGGCCGAGTTCTGCGCGCCGGCCAAAGGCTGGGAGAAGGGTTCGGTGGAGGGAGGCGTCAAATACGTCCGGAACCTGGTGTTCCGGCCGCGGCTGGCGGTCGAGAGCTGGGCGGTGCTCAACGTGGCAATCCTCGCCGAGTTGGAGGCCGACCTGCCGACGCGGAACCTCGACGACGGCCGCTCGGTGCAAGAAGCCTTGACGCTGGAGCGGCAGCACCTGCGAGCACTGCCAGCTCACCTTCCCGAGACCTGCCGCGTCGTCGCCCGGGTGGCCGACAAGTTCGGACACGTGCGGGTGGACAAGGTCACCTACTCGGTGCCGATCCGCCATGCCTACCGGCCGGTGTGGGTGAAGCTGTATCACGACCGGGTGGCGATCGCCGTCGGCGCCGAGGTCGTCGCACAGCATCGCCGGGCGTTCTGCCGGGGCGCGAAGATTCTCGACCCGTTCCACGTGCTGCCGTTGCTGGAACGCAAGCACCGGGCCGTGGCCGAGGCCACGGCGCTTGTCGACTGGCGGCTGGCGCCGGTGTGGCAGCAGGTGCGCGCCGAGTTGGCGAAGCACACGCGCAAGCCCGACCAGGAGTGGGTCCGGATGCTGCGGCTGATGGAGACGCACCCGCCGGCGGCCGTCGAGCGGGCAGTAGCGGCCGCGCTCGAGCGCCAGTCGCCTCGCCTGGAGACGGTGCGGCTCATCCTCCGGCAGCAACAGAGCGGGCCGCCGCCGGTGTGCCCGCCGGTGACGGGGGTGCGTCCGGAGCTGGCGCGGATCGCCGTGCCCGCCCCGACGCTGTCGGCGTATGACGCGCTGGTGGGGGGTGGTTGCTGATGATGACCACGACCATCGAGCCCCCGCACCTGGAGACGGACCTGAAGACGCTGTGTCTGTCGACGGTCGCGGCCCAGTGGCGGCCGCTGGCCGAGCTGGCTGCCCGCCAGCGGCTGGCGCCGGCCGACTACCTGGCCCGACTGGTGCACCTGGAGGTGACCCAACGCCGGGAGCGTCGCATCCAACGGCGCATTCAGGATGCCCGCTTTCCGATGTTGAAGACGCTCGACGCCTTCTCGTTCGAGGCGCAGCCGGACCTGGACCGCGATGCGGTGCTACAGGTCTTCGACTGCCGCTTTGTCGCCGAGGCCGCCAACGTCGTGTTCGTCGGCGGCGTCGGTACGGGAAAGACGCATCTGTCGATCGCGCTGGGGATGGCCTGCTGCCAGCACGACTACCGGGTGCGGTTCACGACGGCCGCCGAGCTGGTCACGCTGCTCGTCGAGGCGCAGCAGCAGGGCCGACTGCAACGCAAGCTCGACCAGCTCGCCCGCTACGACGCCGTGATCGTCGACGAGCTGGGATACGTCCCGCTCGACAAGGCCGGCGCCGACCTGCTCTTCGGCTTCATCAGCCAGCGCTACGAGCGCCGCAGCCTCGTGGTGACGACGAATCTGCCGTTCGCGCGCTGGTCCGAAGTCTTCCTCGACCCGACGGCCGCCGCCGCGGTCATCGACCGGGTCGTGCACCACGCGACGGTGCTGCATACCACTGGAACGCAACCCAAAACGTCCTGACACGGCGGACTTGTTGTTGTTGGTGGTAACCGGCGGCGGATCCGGCAGCGGGATTGCGAAGTGGAGATCGACGCGGCCGTCCTCGACCATCACCCGTTCGAGCACGGTGCGGACGAGTTGTTGCCGGGCGTCGAAGTCGAGCGTGGCGAGTGAACCGCAGATACGGTCGACGAAGGTTTCCAGGTCAGCCTGGAGCTGCGCCTGCTGCTGTGCCGTAGTCCGCTCGGTACGCAGTACCTCGATACTGCCGTCAACGTGGGCCCGCTGCTGCCGCAGCCGTTCCTGACGTTGCCGGAGCTGGTCGAGGCCGACGAGTCCGGCCTGATAGGCGTCAAGCAGTCGGTGTTCCTCGCGATCCAGCTCGGCCAGTTGCTTCTCCAACGCGGACAGATCGTCGGCCAGGCCGTCGCCTTCCGGTGACCCGACCTGGGCCTGCAGGCGTGCGTACCCTTCGCAGATCAAGGAAGGGTCCTCGAGGTGGCGGCAAACCTCGCTCCAGACGAGTGCATCGATCTCGTCCGACCGCAGATTCCGTTGTGGGCAGCGGCCGATGGCACTGCGCGCCTTCAGCACGTCGTGCCCAGCGCAGTAATAGTAGTGGTGGAACGCGCCGTTGGGTGCGCGCATGCGGTGACAAGACATGCTCAGGTCACACACGCGGCAACGGACCAGGCCGCGGAGCAGATAGTGGCCGGATTTGAGATGGCGCGGACTGAAACGGCTGTTGTCGTGGTGGACCTCCTGCGAACGGCGAAACAGTTCGGCGTCGATGATCGGGGGCACCGGAACCGGAATCCACTCGGCTGTCGGGCGGGCCTGCTGGCGGAAGGGCCGACGCCGACGCCGCGTCGTGGACCTCGGCTCGCTGCTAACCGCTTCGCTGCGGTTGTAGTGCATCGTGCCGATGTAGGCCTCGTTGTGCAGCATCCGGGTCACGGTGCTCGTTCCCCAGCGCGGGAGTCCGGTGGCGGTCACATGCGGCGACTCGGTCAAGCGCAACGCGATCTGCCGTACGCTGAGGTGCTCGTCGACGTGCCAGCGGAAGATCTGGCGCACGACCTGGGCCTCGGGCTCGGACACTTCCACGTGCGCCGGGACCCCGTCACGGCGTGGAACATGCCGGTAGCCGTAGGGGACCTTCCACCAGAACACCTCGCCTTGTCGCGCGCGAAAGAGCTTCCCGCGACGGTAGCGTTCCGCGATCTTGATGCGCTCGTATTCGGCGACCGCGCCCTGGATCTGCGTGAGCAGGCGCGCCTGCGGGTCATCGGACAGGGGCTGGTCGAGAAAGAGCACCTGAACGCGGAAGCGCTCGAGCTCTTCGAGAATCAGGACCTGATACGCGTACTTGCGCGCGAGGCGATCCGGACACAGAACCAGCGCGGCCTCGAACGCCCCGGCCTCGGCTCCGTCACGCAGCCGGTCGAGGCCTGGCCGGTCGAGCCGCGTACCGCTGTAGCCGTCGTCCACGCAGACATAGGCTTCCACCACGTCGTGGTGCTGCTCACGAGCCCAGCGCATAAGTGCATCCAGTTGCGAAGCGATCGTCCCGGTCTGTTCCTGGCGTTCGGTCGACACGCGGGCGTAGAGCGCGACTCGCATGATCATCCTCCTTCGGTTCCAGGGTCGCGACGGGCGCGTCCGGGCGGGGCGCTGCGCGCAGGATGAGCCGGTAGGCTTCACCCAACGCGGTCATCCGCACATCCAGCGCCCCGGTCCAGCGCGACGGGCGCGCGGCCACACAGTGCACCATCCACTCGGCCGCCGGGCGTGCGAGGAGCCCAGCCAGACCCGCGAGGCCGAGTTCGGCCGGGGGCACTGCGGCGTCGCGGCTGTCCCAACCCAGGAACGCGGCCCGCCGCCGTTCGTACTCGGCTTGAGCCGGACCTCCAGCCACGCGGAACCGCCCCGGGTCGAGCCATCGGCCCGCACCGACGGCGGGTTCACCCTCCGGCGGCGTTTTTTTTTCGTGCACCACCTCCCACGATCCGCTCCACCGTCCGCCGATGTAGACGGACCCCGTGCGTCCGCTGGAGGCGGTCCAGCAAGGCCGGGACCGACACGGTCGGCTCGTCGGCGCGCTGGGCGCGGAGAAAGGCAACCACCTCCGGCGTGCAGGTACGCGGGCCAACCGGACCGGGACGTCCGTCGCGCAGGCCGGCGAGTCCGCGGTGCGTCAGCCGGTCGCGCAGCAGGTAGAAAGTTTGGCGGCTGTAGCCGAACGCCGCGCAGACGGTCGTCACCGACTCGCCGTCCAGAAAGTGGGCGCGCAGCATCTCGTACTTGACCTGGAGTTCGTCGCAGGCGTCGAAGAAGGCCGGGTGCTTCAAGAACACGGCCGCGCGCACTCGGTCCGGCGCCGGATGAAGCGTTCGTTCCTGCCCAAGTGCCCGACGCTTCTCGGGCTCGCTTCGTGGCATGGGCTGCCTCCCGCGGGACAGCCTTGCACGGGGAGCCCACGCATGTCAATGTATCTTTACCGCTACTGCTTCGGGGTCTGCTCACAGCAGTTCTCTTGTCATCTTCCCGGGCCAGCTCCCAGGGTCAACGACTGCAAGTAACCATCTCTGTACGTGCCTGTTTCACGCCGCGACCACCCCAAGAGCCCGACCCCCAGGCTGAACGCGCCTTCGCTCCTCCCGCCTGCTGAACGGCTCAGATCTCCTGACATGCGGCCTTGATCCCCTGACACGCCCATTTGTCTCTCAGATTCAACTCGTCCAGCGACGATTTCCCCGTCGGTACTTGGGACGCAGGAACAAGCCCGACGCGATCGGGTCGACGCGAATCGTCAAGATCCAGCGCAATCGCGCATTTGCGTTCCTATCATGCAAACCTCGGGCAACAGCTACAGGCTGGCGGCCGCGAAGCGGAACCAGGCACAGGCCTCCGGAAAGGGGCGAGCTCGTTGACGCCGGGTCGTCCTCGTCGAATCGACTGGGATTCTCAACCGTGTCGACCACTGCAAGACGACAACTCGCACTGTCGGGCCGGCCAGCGTGACCGTGTGCTCACCGGCGTCAAGGCGCGGCGCTGCGCGCCGCCCCCGCTGCGCGGGGCTGCGGCCTTGACACCGGCTCCGCGCACGGTCACTGACTTCTTTGCCCGACAGACGAGAAACATCTCTTCAAGGAAGGAGGCCGTTCACCAATTGACGTTGACCGAGTCGGTCACACGGAGCTCGACCGGTCCGTAACCGGCTCCGACTCCCGCGACGGCACGCGTCACTGGGGGTCCCTTTTCACGTGGCCACAGGGGTCCCTTTTCAACTTGCCATTTCCAGGCCGCACGAGGTCCGGCGCCGCCGCCCGGCCTGGATCGCAGGCTTGTTCACCGCCTTTCGGAGAGAACCAGCGGCTTCATCTTGCTTACCGAGAGGAGCCGTGGTACCTTGACCCGGTAACCGAGAGGAGCATCCGATGACCAAGCTGCCGAACACGGGTCAGGGGACGTTGGAGGCCAGGGAGAGGATGCCGTCCTCCGGCGCCGCACTGGAGCAGGTCGTCCAGGACATCCGCTTCGGCCTGCGGCTGCTGCGTCGCGAGCCCGGCTTTGCGGCGACGACGGTGCTGACCCTGACGCTTGCGATCGGCGCGACCACGACCATCTTTTCGGTCGTCGACGCCGTGCTGCTGCAGCCGCCGCCGTTTTCGGAACCGGACCGCCTGGTGACTCTGTGGCAGACGGACCCGAACAACGGCAACCGCCCTGCGGAACCGGCGCCAGCGAACTTCCTGGACTGGCGCGAGCAGGCGACCAGTTTCGAGCAGGTAGCAGCCACCGAGCCGTTCTCGTTCGACTTCACCGGCGAGAGCGCGCCCGAGGTGTTCTACGCGTCGCTGGTCACGGAAGGGTTCTTCGAGGCGTTGGGCGGCGGCGTCGCCTACGGTCGGACGTTCCTTCCCGAGGAGTTCCGGCCGGGCAGCGGGGTCGTCGTTCTGACGCACGGATTCTGGGAACGCCGCTTCGGCGGCGACGCCGGCATCCTCGGCCGGTCGCTGACGCTGGACGGGCAACCGTACACGGTGGTCGGCATACTGGCGCCGGACTTCGAGCTCGGTCTCGAGCGGAGTCGCGGCGAACGCGACATCTACGTGCCGAAGGCGATCGCGGAGTACGAGACCTTCATCCGCGGTAGCGGGTGGTGGCACGTGATCGCGCGGGTCCGGCCGGAGGTCACCCTCGCAGCGGCGCAGGCGGAGATGGACGCAATAGCCGCTAGGCTCGCGGCAGACTACCCGCGGACCAACACGGATGTAGGCGCGCGCGTCGTCCCGCTCCATACGCAACAGGTCGAAGCCGTACGGCCGGCGCTGCTGCTGCTGTGGGGCGGGGTGGCGCTGGTCCTGCTGATCGCCTGCGTCAACGTGGCGAACCTGATGCTGGCGCGCTGCACGCGGCGGGCGCAGGAGTTCACGATCCGGACCGCGGTGGGCGGCGGGCGCGGCCGCCTGTTGCGGCAACTGCTGACCGAGAGCGTGGTGATCGCGGCGCTGGGGGGCATCGGCGGCGTCGCGCTGACCGTCTACGCGCTGGATGCAATCGTGGCGCTGATGCCCGCGGATGTACCGCGGGTGACGCAGGTCGCGGTCGACGGACGCATCCTCGCGTTCGCGGTTGGCCTCGTCGTGGCCACGGCGGCGGCGTTTGGACTCGCTCCCGCCCTCCAGATGTTCCGGCACGACGTCGCGGGGCTTCTCCGCGCGCAGCGCGCCGGCGCCACTGTGGCACAGCAGCGAGTGCGCCGCGTGCTCGTCGCGGCCGAGGTCGCTCTGGCGCTGGTGCTGCTGGTCGGCGCGGGTTTGTTGCTGCAGAGCTTCGGGCGGCTGGTGAACGTGGATCTGGGCTTCGCGCCCGGGAACACGGTGGCGCTGCAGGTCTTCGCCTGGGACCGGCAGGCTGACGACGACGCGCGCGTCAACTTCTTCCGCGAGACCCTGCAGAACATCCGGGCCCTACCGGGGGTGGCCGCGGCCGGCGCCGTGTCGTCGTTTCCCCTCGGACTGGCCGACATCACGATTGAGACCCCGCTGACGATTCACGATCGGCCGCCGCCGCCGTTGGGCGAGGAGCCGTCCACGGCCATCTCGCAGGTGACTCCCGGCTACTTCGATACGATGCGGATTCCGCTCCGCGCCGGCCGGCGGTTCGACGAACGGGACGACGCCCAGCGGCCGGGCGTCGCCGTGATCAACGAGACGCTGGCGCGGAGGCACTGGCCGGACAGCGATCCGCTGACGGAACGGTTGACGGTGCAGGTATGGGGGCAGGCGTTCGACGCCGAGATCGTCGGCGTGGTCGCCGCGACGCGCGCCCAGGGCTTCGACAGCATGCGCCGCCCGGAGGTCTTCATCCTGCACGCGCAGGGCAGCGCGAGCGGCGAGATGACGTACGTCGTGCGCACGGCCGGCGATCCGGCGGCCAGCGTGGCGGCGATTCAAGACGCCGTCCGGGCCGTCGATCCGCTCCAGACCTTCTACAGCGTCGCCACCGTCGACCAACTCCTGGCGGACACGCTCGCCGCGCGGCGATTCACGACGACGCTGCTCGTGCTGTTCGCGATGGCGGCGTTGACGCTCGCCGGGCTCGGCATCTACGGCGTGATTGCCGTGGCCACCGCGCAGCGGACGCGCGAGATCGGCCTGCGCCTGGCCATGGGCGCGCGGCCGCTCGACGTGGTGCGGATGGTCGTCGTCGGGGCGCTCGTCCTGGCGGGTTCAGGCGTCGTATTCGGCGTAGTCGCAGCCATCTGGACGTCGCAGTTCCTCACGAGCCTGCTGTTCGGGATCGCACCCACGGATGTCACGACGCTGGCTGGCGTCGCCGTGCTGCTGCTGCTCGTGGGTGCGTCGGCGGCGTGGCTTCCGGCGCGACGCGCCGCCCGCGTGGACCCGCTCGTCGCGCTGCGGACCGAGTAGGCGCCAGTATCGAGTAGCCAGGAGGAGTGCAAGATGAGCAAGCCATCGAACCTCGTCCAGGGGACGCTGGATCTTCTGATTCTGAAGATCCTCGACCTGGAGCCGCGCAGCGGTTGGGCCATCGGCCAGCGCCTGAAGCAGGTCTCGAACGAGGCGCTGCAGGTGAGCGATGGTTCGCTCTACCCGGCGCTGCACAAGCTGGAGCAGCAGGGCTGGATCAGTGCGGAGTGGCGGAACACCGAGAACAACCGGCGCGCGAAGATCTACGCGCTGACGCCGCCCGGACGCCGCTACCTCAGGCAGGAGGCCGCGAACTGGGAGCGGCTGTCGCAAGCCATCACCCACGTCGTGCGCCTGACCGAGGCGTGAAGCATGCCCTGGGAGCGCTGGCTGTACGCGTGGCGAGCCCGGTTGCGGGCGCTCCTCGATCGCGGCCGGGCGGACCGCGAGCTCGACGACGAACTGCAGCATCACGTCACGCGGGATATCGAGGCCCGTTGCGCGCGGGGCGTTCCGCGCGCCGAAGCCCGCCGGCAGGCGCTGGCGGCGCTCGGCGGCGTGGCGTCGACCCGGGAGCACGTCCGCGCGTCGCGTTGCGGGGCGTCTCTGGAGGCGGGGCTCCGGGACGTCTGCCACGGTTTGCGGCTGCTGCGCCAGCATCCCGGCTTCACCGCCGCCACGGTGCTGACCCTGACGCTGTCGGTCGGGGCGACGACGGCCATCTTCTCGGTCGTCGACGTCGTGCTACTCCAGCCGCCCTCCTTCTCCGACCCGGAGCGCCTCGTAACGCTCTGGCAGACGGACCCGGACAACGGGAACCGTCCTGTGCCGGTCGGTCCGGCGGATTTCCTGGACTGGCGAGATCGGGTCCGGAGTTTCGAACGCGTGGCGGCGATGGATCCGTGGTCGCTCGATTTCATTGGCTCAGGCGAGCCGGAGATCACCGGATGGCTCGTCACGGAGGGATTCTTCGAAATGCTGGGCGTCAACGCCGCTATCGGTCGCACGTTCCTGCCGGAGGAGCACCTGCAGGACAGCGGCGTCATCGTCCTGACCAACGGTCTGTGGCAGCGCCGCTTCGGGGGCGAGGCGGACATCATCGGGCGTTCGCTGGTGCTGGAAGGCGAGCCCTACAGGGTGGTCGGCGTGCTCGATCCGGACTTCGAGCTGGGCCTGGAGCGCGGCCGGGAGGAACGCGACTTCTTCCTGCCGAAGACGTTTTCGGAGTACGAGAGCTTGAGCCACGGCCCCGGCTGGTGGCGCGTGATGGGACGGCTGCGCTCGGAGGTGACGCTCGCCGCAGCACAGGCCGAGATGGACGCCGTCGCGGCCCGGCTCGCCGAAGCGCACCCCCGCACGAACGCGAATGTCGGCGCTCGAGTGATCCCGCTGCAGGCGTGGCAGGTCGGAGGAGTGCGACCGAGTTTGCTGCTGCTACAGGGCGCGGTGCTCTTCGTGTTGCTGATAGCGTGTGTGAACGTCGCGAACCTGATGCTGGCCCGCTGCACGCGACGCGCTCCGGAGTTTGCGGTGCGGATGGCGGTCGGCGGCGGACGCGGCCGCCTGCTGCGGCAACTGCTCACCGAGAGCGCCGTGATCGCGGCCCTGGGCGGCGTCGGCGGCTTCGCCCTGGCTACCGCCTCGCTCGAGGCGATCACGGCGTTCATGCCGGCCGACGTGCCGCGTCTGGGACAGGTCGCCGTGAACCCGCGGCTCCTCGGGTTCGCCGTCGGTCTCGTCGGGGTGACGACCCTGGCGTGCGGTATGGCGCCCGCCCTGCACGTGGTCCGGCAGAACGTGCACGACCTGCTCCGCGGGCAGCGCACCGGCGCCAACGCGGTGCAGCAGCGGCTGCGCCGGGTACTGGTGGCGACGGAAGTCGCCCTGGCGCTGGTGCTGCTGGTCGGCGCGGGCCTGCTCGTGCAGAGCTTCGTCCGCCTGGTGAACGTCGACCTGGGCTTTGCCCCCGCGAACACGATGACGTTGCAGGTTTTTCACTACCGCAACGACGGGCTGGCGGCCACCGCAAACTTCTTCCGCGAGACGCTCGACAATATCCGCGCGCTGCCGGGTGTTTCCGCAGCCGGGGCCGTATCGGCCTTCCCGCTGGGATTGGCGGATCTGACGCGAGAGAGTCTGCTGCAGCTTCAGGACCGGGCGTCGTCTCCACGGGAAGAAGAGCCGTCGGCCGCCGTGTCTGCCGCGACGCCCGGGTACCTGGACGCGATGGGTATCCCTCTGCGGGCGGGCCGCTGGTTCGACGCGCGTGACGACGCAGAACAGCCGCCCGTGGTCGTCACAAACGAGACGCTGGCGCAGCATCACTGGCCGGATTCGGACGCGATCGGCCAGCGCGTGTCCCTGTCCGTCGCCTTCAGGGGACAGATCGACGCGGAGATCGTCGGTGTCGTCGGCGCCATCCGTCCCGGGGGGTACAACACACCCCCGCGTCCGGAGGTGTTCGTTCCGCACGCGCAGGCCCCGGACGGCTCGATGACCTACGTTGTTCGGACCATCGGGGACCCGGTGGCCAGCATCTCTCCGATCCAGGATGTCGTCTGGGACGCCGACCCGCTGCAGACCTTCTACAGCGTCGCCACCGTCGAGCAACTCCTGTCGGACACGCTCGCGGCGCGCCGGTTCACCACGACCCTGCTCACGCTGTTCGGCGTGGCGGCTCTCGTGCTGGCCACCCTCGGCATCTACGGCGTGATCGCGGTCGCCACGGCGCAACGGACCCGTGAAATCGGCCTGCGTTTGGCGATGGGCGCCGAGCCCCGCCATGTCGTCGGGATGGTCGTCCGCGGGGCGATCGGCTTGGCCGGCGTAGGGGTCTCGCTCGGTCTGGTGGCGTCCCTGCTCGTCTCGCGCTCCCTCACCAGCCTGCTCGTCGACGTTGCCCCGTTCGACGCCGCGACGCTGGCCGGCGTGTCGGTACTCCTCTTTCTGGTAGCCGCCGGGGCCGCATACGTGCCCGCTCGGCGGGCCGCCCGCGTGGACCCTCTCGCCGCCCTGCGGATGGACTAGTGCCGTGCCACGATTTAACATTGGGACTATCCGGAAGCCGGTCTCGAGCCGAGACAGCTTTCATGCCCCAGAAGAAGTACATCGTTCGACTCACCCCCGAGGAACGCGAGGTCTGTCGAGAGACGCTCCGGAAGCTCAACGGCAGCAGCGAGAGGGTCCGCCGAGCACAGATTCTGTTGAAGGCCGATGCGGACGGACCCGGGTGGACCGACCAGCAGATCGCCGACGCCTTTTGCTGCCGCACCAACACGGTCGAGAACGTTCGCCAACGATGCGTGTTGGAAGGGTTCGAGCGGGCGCTGGAGCGCAAACAGCGGGCGTCGCCCCCGGTTCCCAAACTGCTGGACGGCGAACAGGAGGCGCAGGTCATTGCTCTGCGTACGGGGCCGCCCCCGGAGGGCTACGCGAACTGGTCGTTGCGGCTGCTGGCGCGCCGGGTCGTCGAGTTGGCGGTCGTCGAGTCGATCAGCCACGAAACGGTTCGGCGGACGCTGAAAAAAACGGGATGACGCAGCGGAAAGTCGAGTACTGGGTGATCCCGCCGGCGGCCGACGCGGAGTTCGCGGCGCACATGGAACAGGTCCTCGACGTGTATGCGCAACCGTACGACCCTGCTTGGCCTGTCGTGTGCATGGATGAGCAGCCGGTGCAACTGGTCAAGGAAACGCGCCCGCCGTTGGCCGCCACGAAGCAGCGGCCGCGCCGCGTCGACTACGAATACGAACGGGCGGGCACGGCCTCGGTGTTCCTGTTCGCCGAGCCGCTGGCGGGCTGGCGGCAGGCGACGGCCCGGGCCCGGCGTACGAAGGCGGACTGGGCGGTGGAGGTCGCCGGCCTGTTGGAAGGCCGCTACGCCGAGTGCGAGAAGGTCACCCTGGTGTGTGACAACCTCAACACGCACACGAAAGGCGCCTTCTACGAAGTGTTCGAGCCGGCCCGGGCCCGGCAACTGGTTCGTCGCATCGAGTTCTGCTACACGCCGAAACACGGCAGCTGGCTGAACATCGCGGAGAACGAGCTCAGCGCCATGACGCGCCAATGCCTGCAGGGGCGTCGCATCGGGGACTTGGCGACGCTGCACGGCGAAGTGTCTGCGTGGTCCGCCGACGTCAACAACACCCAACGCGGTGTCGACTGGCACATGAAGGTCGACGATGCGCGGTGCAAACTCAAGTCCGTCTACCCACAGGTTTTGATGTGACGGACCACTAGTGCCGTGCCACGATTTAACATTGGGACTATCCGGAAGCCGGTCTCGAGCCGAGACAGCTTTCATGCCCCAGAAGAAGTACATCGTTCGACTCACCCCCGAGGAACGCGAGGTCTGTCGAGAGACGCTCCGGAAGCTCAACGGCAGCAGCGAGAGGGTCCGCCGAGCACAGATTCTGTTGAAGGCCGATGCGGACGGACCCGGGTGGACCGACCAGCAGATCGCCGACGCCTTTTGCTGCCGCACCAACACGGTCGAGAACGTTCGCCAACGATGCGTGTTGGAAGGGTTCGAGCGGGCGCTGGAGCGCAAACAGCGGGCGTCGCCCCCGGTTCCCAAACTGCTGGACGGCGAACAGGAGGCGCAGGTCATTGCTCTGCGTACGGGGCCGCCCCCGGAGGGCTACGCGAACTGGTCGTTGCGGCTGCTGGCGCGCCGGGTCGTCGAGTTGGCGGTCGTCGAGTCGATCAGCCACGAAACGGTTCGGCGGACGCTGAAAAAAACGGGATGACGCAGCGGAAAGTCGAGTACTGGGTGATCCCGCCGGCGGCCGACGCGGAGTTCGCGGCGCACATGGAACAGGTCCTCGACGTGTATGCGCAACCGTACGACCCTGCTTGGCCTGTCGTGTGCATGGATGAGCAGCCGGTGCAACTGGTCAAGGAAACGCGCCCGCCGTTGGCCGCCACGAAGCAGCGGCCGCGCCGCGTCGACTACGAATACGAACGGGCGGGCACGGCCTCGGTGTTCCTGTTCGCCGAGCCGCTGGCGGGCTGGCGGCAGGCGACGGCCCGGGCCCGGCGTACGAAGGCGGACTGGGCGGTGGAGGTCGCCGGCCTGTTGGAAGGCCGCTACGCCGAGTGCGAGAAGGTCACCCTGGTGTGTGACAACCTCAACACGCACACGAAAGGCGCCTTCTACGAAGTGTTCGAGCCGGCCCGGGCCCGGCAACTGGTTCGTCGCATCGAGTTCTGCTACACGCCGAAACACGGCAGCTGGCTGAACATCGCGGAGAACGAGCTCAGCGCCATGACGCGCCAATGCCTGCAGGGGCGTCGCATCGGGGACTTGGCGACGCTGCACGGCGAAGTGTCTGCGTGGTCCGCCGACGTCAACAACACCCAACGCGGTGTCGACTGGCACATGAAGGTCGACGATGCGCGGTGCAAACTCAAGTCCGTCTACCCACAGGTTTTGATGTGACGGACCACGATGTCCACACAGGCCTCCTCGACCTGCGCGTAGTCGAGTACGGGCCCTCGGGCTCGATCGGCAGCCATACGCAGCGAGCGGTTGCCTTCATGCGCGACCGTAGCGGCACTTTCTCGGTCCTGGCCGGCATCGGTACGAGTCCCGGCGTCAACCTCGTCAGCGACCGTGGTGCGACCTACGTCCGGAACCTCGAGGTGACCGCCGGCTACTTCCAGGTCTTCGGTATCGAACCCCGGCTGGGTCGCGCCTTCTCGCGCGATGACGAGACCGGGCCGTCGACCGTGGTGCTGAGCCATGCCGTCTGGGTCGGCCAGTTCGATGCCGACCCGGGTGTCATCGGCGAGGACGTCAGGCTCGGCGGCCGGCCGCACACGGTCATCGGGGTGATGCCGCCCGACTTCTGGTCGTTCGAGGAGGCCGGCGCCTGGACGCCGTTCCGGCCCGACCCGCGCGATGTCGGCCGCAACTACCGGCTGGTGGGGCGGCTCGCCGCGGGCCGTACCGCGGCACAGGCCGAGGCGGAGCTGCAGGCGCTGGTTGTCAGTCTCGAAGCCGAGACGCCCGCGGTCGCCGGGCTGCCGGATGGGCCGCGACGCGACGCGCGGATTGGGGTGCAGCCCTATCGCGACCAGCTCGCCGCCGGGAACGACAGCACGGTGTGGCCGCTGGCTGCGGCCGTTGGCGTGATGCTGCTGATCGTCTGCGCCAACGCGGCCGGACTGCAGGTGGCTCGCGCGGTCGGGCGCCGACGGGAGTTGGCCGTTCGGGCAGCGCTGGGCGGGGGGCGCGGACGGTTGCTCCGGCAGCTTCTGACCGAGAGCGTCCTGCTGGCCACCGCCGGCGGTGCGGTCGGCATGCTGGCTGCGGCGGGAGGCGTGCAGGGACTGGTCGCGATGCAGCCGCGGCTGGCGCTCTGGAACGTTACCGTCGACGCACCGGTGCTGATCGGCTCGCTCGCGATGGCCGTAGCGACCGGCGTGATCTTCGGGTTGCTGCCCGGCTTGCTGGCCGTGCGCAGCGAGCCGGCGGATGCGCTTCACGGCGAGTCGCGCAGCGTGACCGCGGCCCGTGGGTCCTGGATGCGGCGAACACTGGTAGTGACCCAGGTCGCCCTGTGCACGGTGCTTCTCGTGGCCGCCGGCGTGTTTCTGCGGACGTTCGCCGGTCTCAGCGCGTCGGACCTGGGTTTCGACCCGGGCAACGTGCTGACCGCCCGCGCCTCGCTCCAGGGACCCGCATATCAGTCGCGAGACGCCGTGTCGGCTCTCTATCGGCGGACGCTGGCCGACCTGGTGCGGGTGCCGGGTGTCGAAGCCGCCGCAGTCACGAACAACCTTCCCGTCGAGCGCGGTCTGAATCTGGTGATGCGGCGGGTTCCCGAGAACGAGATCGTGCCGGCGGCCATCGACTGGCGCTACGTCGCGGGAGACTACCTGCGGGTGCTGCGCATCCCGCTGGTGGCCGGGCGCGCTTTCGACGAGGCCGACCACCGCGCCGCCGCGCCCCCGGTGGCCCTGGTCAACGAGACGTTCCTGAGGCGGTTCGGCGACGGGCGCGAGCTGATCGGCACGCGCCTGCAGATGACGGCCATCCAGGTGGACGATCAGGTGCGCGAAGTCGTCGGCGTTCTGGGCGACGTCCGCACCCGCGGCGTCACCGCGACCCGGCCGACCGTGTTCGTGCCGGTCGAGCAGGTCCCGGACGATCTGCTTGCCGCGGTCCACGGGTTCTTGCAGGTGAACTGGGCGCTGCGGACACGGGAGGGCGGCACCGGTCTCATCCAGTCCGTCGAACGGGTGATCAGGGACGCGGACCCGCTGTTGTCGATAACGGCCTTTCGAACGATGGACGAGGTCGTCGGTGGGGCGTTTGCGGACACGCGCTTCCGCACCATATTGCTCGGCCTGTTCGCCGCCGCCTCCCTGACGCTGACGGCCGCGGGGCTCTACGGGCTCGTCGCCTACGCCGTGGCCCGGCGAACCAGAGAGATCGGCATTCGCCTCGCGCTGGGCGCCTCGCGCGGGCGCGCCATGGCTCGCTTCGCGCTGCAGGGCATCGTGCTCGCCGCGCTGGGATCGGCGGTAGGAGTCGGTGCTGCCGTGCTCTTTACGGAAATGTTGCGGCGCATGACGCCGGATGCGCAGCCGCTCGATTCATGGACGGTCACGGGTGTCGTCTTCGTCCTCGGCGCAGCGAGCGTGGCCGCTGCGGTGGTTCCGGCGAGCCGAGCGGCGCAGGTCGACCCGACGACGACGCTCCGCGCGGAGTGACATCGCCGGTCTACACCGGGCCGATTTTCCTCTGCTTACCGAGATGACTAATGCCAGACTATGCACGGTAACCGAGAGGAGACTTCCCATGGGTATTGCCCGCCCGGATCTCGCCCGGAAGAAGCGCGGTTGCGACACAGCCTCCAGAGCGTCTCGGCGCTCACCGTGATCGCCCTGAGCTTCCCCGGTGGCCGTGTGCATTTCATGCACAATTCGCGGCTGGATTGAAATCGGACGAATCCAGCCGTGCTTGGACGGACGTGCTGTGCGAACCGGCGGACACGTTACCCCGGCCTCGGGGCGCAGTCCTCCCGGTGTCCTGGCCGCTCCTCCTCCTGCGGCTGGTATCATGCTCATGCTGTCCGCTGGTCGTTGCCGGGCGACGGCTCCCGCGCCCTGGTGGCCGCTGCGACGCCCTTCCGGCAACAGCCGAAACCATGAACGACGGCAGCCTGACCAAGGCGGCGTTCCTCAGGGAGGTCGCCGAGGTCGCCGGCCTCACGAAGGGGCGCGAGGAACCCGCACGCGCCGGGCTCCGCCTGCTGCGGCAGTCCGCTGACGCACCGGCGCAGCCGGCCGGGAGCGCGCCGCGGCACTCGCGGGCAGAGGGATTCGGCGGCCTCTGATGTCTGACACCGAATCCGAGTTGCCGCAGGCCGCGCTCGACATGCTGGTGCTGCAGGCGGTGTCGGCCGGCCCGCTGCACGGCTTCGACATCACGCAGCGCCTCGACCTGATCACGGGCGACGCCTTCCGCATGCCACGGGCGTCGATCTATCCGACGCTCCATCGGCTGGAGGGCGCCGGGCTGCTGGCGGGGGCGTGGCAGCGGCTGGCCGCCGGTCGCGACGCGAAGTTCTATCAGTTGACCCGCGCCGGTCGCGCGCAGCTGAAGGATGCCGCGGGTTGGGCGCTGCTGTCGGACGCCGTCGGGCGGATCGCGGCCCTGTAGCACGAGTTGCGGACGGCGGCGGCGATCCAGCGGGCGCTGCTGCCGAACACGCACCGCACCGGGCCGTTCTTCGACGCCGCGGCGGCGACGCTGCCGTGCCGATCCATCGGCGGTGATTTCTTCGACTACGTCGACTTCCCGGACGGCGCGCTCGGTTTCGCCCTCGGCGACGTGGCCGGCAAGGGACCGCCGGCGGCCCTGCTCGCCGCACTGATGCAGGGGTCGCTCGCCGCACAGGCGCACGTCGGCGACGGACCGGCGGCGACGGTGGCGGCGGTCAACACGGCTATCGTGCGGCGCGGCATCCACGCTCGCTTCGTCACGCTGTTCTACGCCGTCCTGCGCCCCGACGGCCGCCTCGTATACTGCAACGCTGGCCACCACCCGCCGATCCTCGCGCGGGCCGGCGGCGGCATCGACCGGCTCGACGTCGGCGGCATGGCGGTCGGGTTCTTCGACGGCGTGCCGTTCGCCGAGGGGACGGCGACGCTCGGCGCCGACGATCACCTGGTGGTGTTCAGCGACGGCGTCACCGAGGCCCTGAACGCGGCGGAGGAGGAGTTCGGCGACGACAGCCTCGTCGCCTGTCTCGCCAGCGTACCCGCGACCGGGGCCGAGTCGCTCCGCGAGCACGTCTTCGGCAGCGTGCAGCGGTTCACGGCCGGGGCCACGCAACACGACGACATTACTGCAATGGTCGTCTCGTACCGTTCGCCCACGGCGTGACTTCACCGAGATCCGTTCGAGTTCCTGGTGCCGCAGGCCCGAACCGGCCCTCGTGACTCGCGGTCGGACCTCGCCCGGTACGACGGAACTTTCCCGAGACAGGGAACGTCGGCTTCATACAGGACAGGCTGGCGTGCCGGTAGCCCCGGTCAGGCTTGTTGAGGGTCGGCCGGCCGGCGCGCCAAGGGCATCGACGGGGGGAGGTTTCATGGGCTTCATCACCACCTGCGGCGCCAGACTTCGGTCCTTCCTGCGCAATACGGTTCGTTACTCTCAGGTCGAACGGGATCTGGACCGCGAGCTCGCCGTTCACCGGGAGCTGCTCATCGAGCAGAAGATCGCGGAAGGGATGTCGCCGCGGGAAGCGCGGCGCGCCGTCCACCTGGAGCTCGGCGACGTCGCCCGCCTGAAGGACGATGTCCGTGACGTTCGGTCCGGCGCATGGGTCGAGCGGGCCGGACGCGACCTCCACCGGTGTGTCCGATCCTTCGTGCGGGATCCGCTGTTCGCCGGTGTCGCTGTGCTGACCCTGGCACTCGGCATCGGCGCGAGCACGGCGGTCTTCACGCTGATCAGCAGCAGCGCGCTACGGCCGCTGCCGGTGGAGGAGCCTTCCCGTCTGGCGCGGCTCTACCTCGGCGATCGGATTGGGGAGTCGTGGGCAAACCCTGTGTGGCGCGAGGTCGAACGGCGATCGGACGTTGCGTTCGACGGGGCGTTCGCGTCGGGCCGCACGACGTTCGACGTTGCCGAATCGGGTGAGAGCCGGTTCATCGAAGGCCTGTGGGCGAGCGGCCGGCTCTTCGAGACGCTCGGGGTGCAGCCGGTGCTCGGCCGCGCTTTCGCCGCTGCCGACGATCGGCCCGGGTGCGGGGCGGACGGCACGGTGACCGTGATCAGTCACCGGTTCTGGCGCGAGCACTTCGGTGGCCGGGCGGACGTCATCGGGCGGTCGCTGTCGCTCAACGGCGTTCCTTTCACGGTGATCGGCGTCACGCCGCAGGGGTTCTTCGGGCCGACGGTCGGCCGGACGTTCGATGCGGCGGTTCCCCTTGGGTGCGAGGCGGCGGTGCGCGGCAGCCGGTCGCTGCTGGATCGACCGGAGCCTCGTTGGCTCAATGCTACGGTGCGCCTCCGTCCCGAGCAGTCGCTCGCCGAGGCGACGGCGATCATGCGGGCGTGGCAACCGGGGATCCAGGAAGCGACGATGCCGGCGGGGATGGGCGCGGCCGGGCGGGCGCGCTGGCTGAGCGACCCGTTCACGCTGTGGCCGGCCGGAACCGGTGGCGCATCGGCCCTGTGGCGGAACCATCGGACGTCGCTGCTGGCGCTGCTGGCAATCGCGGGCCTGCTGCTCGTCGTGACCTGCGCCAATGTCGCCAACCTGATGCTGGCGCGGGGGGTGGCGCGCCGGCAGGAGATCGCGCTACGGGTTGCGCTCGGCGCGACGCCGTGGCAGGTGGCCCGTCTCGTGCTGCTGGAAGGCGCCCTGCTGTCGGCGGCGGGGGCGGCGTTTGGGCTGGCGCTCGGGCCGTGGGTGACGCGGCTGTTGGTCCTGGGGTTGTCGCAGCGCACCGGCGAGGCCTTCGTCAACGTGTCGCCGGACTGGCGGGTGGTCGCCTTCACGCTGGTCGTGTCGGCCGGGGCCACGTTGCTGTTCGGCGTGGCGCCGGCGGTACGGGCCGGGCGCGCGGACCCGCGGGCTGCGCTCGCCGAGCAGGGGCGATTGATGCACGCCGGCGGGCGTATGACGCCGGACCGGGCGATCCTGGTGGGACAGGTGGCGGTGTCGCTGGTGCTGGTGGCGGTGGCGGGGCTGTTCGTGCGGACGTTCACGACGCTGGCGAACCTGGACGCCGGTATCGATCGGGACCAGGTGTTGCTCGTCACGCCGCACGCCTTCGGCGAGACCGCCGCCGTCTCCGCTGCCGAGCGCCTGCGCCGGTACGAGCGGATCCGGGAAGCGGTTCGCCGCGTCCCGGGCGCGTCGCACGCCGCGGTGTCGTTTCCGACGCCGTTGAGCCCGGACACGTTGCGGTGGCAACTCCAGGCCGCCGACGCGCCCGGGCTGGCGGAACAGGATCGCCTGGTCACGTCCACCATGGTCAGCCCCGACTGGTTCGCGACCTACGGCGTGTCGTTGCTGCGCGGGCGGGACTTCCGCGCCGGCGACCTGACCGGGACGCGGCCGGTCGCGATCGTGAACCAGGCGTTCGTGAGCCGGTTCCTGGGAGGGAGTGGCCGGGATGCGCTGGGGCTGACGGTCGGCCTGCTGCATCAGCCCGACCAGCGCCATGTCATCGTCGGCGTGGTGGAAAACGTCGCCTATTCGTCGTTGCGCGACTCCGTCGGTCCGGCGCTCTACGTTCCGTTGGGACGCGACGGCGACGTCGCACCCATCGGCGGCGCGGTGGCCATCGCCAGTCCCCCCAGTGGGATATGGACGGTGGCGGTGCGGGCGGAGCGGGGTTCGCCGGCGGCGCTGGCCGGGGGCGTGGTGGCGGCGATCCGCGAGGTCGATCCGACGCTGACCAGCGAGGTCCGCACCCTCGCTGCGCAAGTTGACGGCACGTTGCGGCAGGAACGGCTCACGGCGGTCGTCGCGGGCCTGTTCGGTGGTCTGGCGCTGCTGCTCGCCGCGGCGGGCCTGTACGGGGTGACGTTGCTGGCGATGCGGCGGCAGCGCGTGGCGGTCGGCATCCGGATGGCGCTGGGCGCAACGCGCGGCCGGGTGCTGCGCGCGGCGGTGGGGCGGGTCTGCGTGCTCGTCGGCGCCGGCGTGGCCATCGGCGGGCTGGCCAGTCTGGCGGCCAGCCGGTCCCTGGGGACGCTGCTGTACGGCCTGGAGCCGCACGATCCGGCAACGCTGGCGGTGGCGGCGGGGGTGCTGCTGCTGGCCGGCGCCGGCGCCGGTCTGGCCGCGGCCGTCCCGGCAGTGCGAATCGAGCCGTCGCAGGTGCTGCGGCAGCAGTGACGAGGGCTCCGATGATGTCCACGTCGAACCGACCCGCGTCGCTCGCCGTTGCCGGCGAGGGCCAGATAGCCAGGCTCGTCGGAGACCTCCAGCCGGCGATCGAGGCGGACCGACGAGGCACGCGCGGCACGCGGTGATGGAGAGGAGCAGATCATGGACATTGCCCGACCGGATCTCGCACGGAAGAAGAAACTGCGGCACAGCCTCTACACCGTAACGGCGCTGACCACCGTCGCCGTGATCACGGTCGGCGTCTCGCGGCTGGAGCCGGCGGCGCCGCAGGTCGACCGCGACACCATCTACCTGGACACCGTGCAGCGCGGGCCGATGGTCCGCCAGGTGCGCGGCACCGGCACCCTGGTCCCCGAGCAGATCCGCTGGATCCCGGCCACGACCGACGGCGCCGTCGAGCGCATCGTCATTCGTCCCGGGGCGCTGGTCACCCCCGACACCGTCATCGTCGAGCTGAGCAACCCCGAGCTGGAACAAACGAGACTCGAAGCCCGGCTCAACCTCGACGCGGCCGAGGCGCGCTACAGCAACCGGCAGGTCGAAGTCGAGCGCGAGCTCCTCAACCAGCGCGCCGTGCTCGCCACGATAGACGCGCAACTGAAGACCGCACGCCTGCAGGCTGACGCCGACGAGCAGCTCTTCGGGCAAGGGCTGGTCTCGTCGCTCGAGCTCCAGAAGTCGCGGGCGGCCGTGCAGGAGTACGACATCCGGTTCCGTATCGAGCGGGAACGGTTGCAGATGGCCACCGACACCGTCGAGGCGCAGCTTGCGGTCGAGCAGGCCGAGGTGGACCGCCTGCGGACGCTGTACGAGCTGCGGCGGCAGCAGGTGGCCGACCTGCGCGTGCGAGCCGCCATGCCGGGCGTCCTGCAGCAGGTGCCGCTCGAAGAAGGGCAGCGCATCACCACCGGCACGAACCTCGCGCGGGTCGGCGACCCCGCGGTGCTGAAGGCCGAGCTGCGCATCGCCGAGACGCAGGCCAAGGACGTCCAGATTGGCCAGACGGCGGCCATCGACACGCGCAACGGCGTCATCCCGGGCCACGTCACCCGCATCGACCCGGCCGTGGAGAACGGCACCGTGACCGTCGATGTCGCGCTCGACGGCGAACTGCCGCGCGGCGCCCGCCCGGACCTGACGGTCGACGGCACCATCGAGCTGGAACGGATGGACGACATCCTCTTCGTCGGCCGCCCGGTGTTCGGACAGGAGGAGAGCGTCGTCACCCTGTTCAAGGTCGAGGAGGATGGAACGCACGCCTCTCGCACGCGAGTGAGCCTGGGACGCGCCTCGGTCAACACCATCGAGATCCTGGATGGGCTGGAGCCGGGCGATCGGGTGGTCCTGTCCGACATGTCGACCTGGGACCAGTTCGACCGGGTGCGCATCGACTAGGCGCGTGGACCCATTCGTGAGGCCGGACCGCCTGGAAACTGACTACCGAAAGGAGGCCGTGCGATGACCGCGAACGGAGCGCCGAAAGAAACCGCCTTGATCGACCTGGAGAACGTGTCGAAGGTCTTCTACACCGACGAGGTCGAGACGCATGCCCTCGAGGACGTCACTCTCGGCGTCTACCCGGGCGAGTACGTCGTCATCTCCGGCCCCTCCGGATGCGGCAAGTCGACCCTGCTGTCGATTCTCGGGCTGCTCGATTCACCCACCGCCGGCAACTACACGCTCAACGGCCGGCCGGTGGCGCAACTCAGCCACGCCGACCGGGCGCGCACCCGCAACCGGGAGATCGGCTTCATCTTCCAGAGCTTCAACCTGATCGGCGACCTGACGGTCTACGAGAACGTCGAGTTGCCCCTCACCTACCGCGGCATGAAGCCCTCGGAGCGCCGCGAGCGGGTGACCGAGGCGCTCGAGAAGGTGGAGATGGCGCACCGCGCGAAGCACCTGCCGAGCCAGCTCTCCGGCGGGCAGCAGCAGCGTGTGGCGGTAGCGCGGGCGGTGGCCGGGCAGCCGGCCATCCTGCTCGCCGACGAGCCGACCGGCAACCTCGACTCGAAGAACGGCGAGGCGGTGATGGGGTTGCTGCAGACCCTGCACGACGAGGGCTCGACCATCTGCATGGTGACTCACGACCCGCGCTACGCCGAGCACGCCGGGCGCAAGATTCACCTGTTCGACGGGCAGGTAGCCGCTGCCGCGTAGGAGGATTCTTGCCGTGGCGGAGGCAGCCGCGAGTTTCCCACAGACCGGGAGGTAATCGTGCCGAGCCGAGTTGGTGTTGTGGTGGGGCTGCTCGTCGCCGGCCAGTTGCTCGTCGCCGCACCCGCAGCGCATGCGCAACTGTCCCGCACCGTGGACGACGGCGTGGTTGCGTGGTCGGTACGGCACGTCAGCCGTGATTCGACACCGGCCCGCCGCTTCGACCTCACGCTGGACGATGCCGTCCAGCGCGCTCTCGAACGCAACCTCGACATCGCCGTCCAGCGCATCCACCCGCTGGTGCAGGACATGCAGGTTGCCGCGGCAAACGCGGCGTTCCTGCCGTTCGCGTCGTCCGGCTTCAACGTCAACCAGGCGACCTTGCCCAACCGCTTCGTGTTCGACGGCGGCGGCCTTCGCGGCCAGCCCATCGTCAGCGACCGCGGCAGGTACGACCTCGGGATCGGCCAGCAGCTCAAGTGGGGCGGCGGCCGCTACGACGTCGCCTGGGACAGCACGCGCTCGGAGTCGACCAACATCTTCTCGACCTTCAACCCGAGCTTCGGCGCGAACATGACGCTGCAGTACACGCAGCCGTTGCTGCGCGGGTTTCGGACCGATTCGCGGCGCACGCAACTGGTCGTCTCGCGCATCGACCGGGACATCTCCGACATCGACCTCGAGGAGACCGTCGTCAACACGCTCGCCAACGTGAGACTGGCGTACTGGGACCTGGTCTACGCGCGCGCCGCGGTGGGCGTGCAGCGGCAGGCGCTGGCGCTGGCCGAGCAACTCGTGCGGGACAACCGGGCGCGGGTCGAGGTCGGGACAATGGCGCCGATCGACGTGGTGGCGGCGCGGTCGGAAGCCGCGGCGCGACGCCAGTTGCTGGCGCGAGCCGTCGAGACGCGGCGCACCACCGAGCTGGTCCTCAAGGAGCTCATCGTGGGAGGGACGTCGGACGAGCTGTGGAACACGGAGCTCAACCCGACGGACCAGCCGCGGATCGAAGCCGCGCCGATCGATCTGGAAGGCGCGATTCGCATGGCGCTCGACCGGCGCACGGACGTCTCGCGTGCGCGCCGCCGGCGCGACGCCAACGAAGCGGCCGCCGGCAATCTCCGCAACAGCATGCTGCCCACGCTGGACTTGGTCGGCACATACCAGCTGACCGGTCAGGGAGGCCCGCGGCTGGTTCCGGCCGGAAACAGCTTCGAGGACATCCTGGGCGGCGCCGGCGGCGTGATCCCGGGCGGCTACGGCGATGCGCTGCACAGTATCGCCAATGCCGACTACCCGATCTGGAGCGTGCAGTTGCAGATGACCTACCCGCTCGGGCGGAGTGCGGACCGGGCCGCGTACGAGCGGGCCCGGCTGGAGCTGCAGCAGAACCGGGTCCAGATCCGGCGCATCGAGCTGCGGATCGCCAGCGAGGTCACCAACGCCGCGCTTCGCATCGAGTCGATCCGCGAACGGATCGAGGCCGCGACCGCGTCCCGGGAGCTGGCCGAGGAACAGCTCCAGGCCGAGGAGAGCAAGTTCGAGGTGGGCCTGTCGACCAACTTCTTCGTCCTGCAGTCGCAACGCGATCTGGCAACAGCGCAGGATGCGGAGCTGCGCGCCATCCTCGACTACCAGCGGGCGCGGATCGAGTTCGAGCGCACGCAGCGCGCTTCGCTCGGCGCCGCCGGCATCGCCCTGGTCGGCGGCGCGATGGCGGGCGGACCCGTGGGTTCTGCAAGGGCCGCGCCGTCGGGGCCGCTTGTGACGCCGCAGCGTTGAACCGAGCGGGGAACAGGGACAAACATCCGACACCGCCGACCAGCCCGTGACGCCCGGTGGGCGCTTGTTCAGGAGCACATCGCCCTCCAGGCGGCCTGCGAGGAACAGGCCGGCGACCTGCGGGACATCGTGCTTTTCGGCGAGCGCACGGTCGATGAGATAGTGCAGCGCGCGGAGGAGGCGCACGGACCTTCGCCGGACGTGACTGCCGCGATGGCCGCCGCTCAAGAGCTCGTCGCCGCGTGCGGGCTGCATACGATCGAGGCAGGTCGGCCGGCACGGGCATGGACACGCAGTCGAACCGCTTGCCGTTCCGGCGCGTATACCTCCACAACACCTCGTCCGGTCTGCCGGACGGTCACCGCCCGCGAGAGGTGGGTCGCGCAGGTACAAGAGAGAGTTGCCGGATCGCCCCGTCGAAATGGAGGAACGATGAAGAACCTGAACACCCGGCGCTGGTCGACTCCCGTCACGATGGGCGCCGGCATCTTTGTCGTGATTGCCGGTTTGCTCATGTTCTTCGTTACGGAGAGTCCATTCAAGTTCGCACATGAACTGGTCGGGATCGGGTTCTCCGTCGCCGTCGTTCTTCACGTGTTGACCCACTGGAGGTCATTCAGCAACTACTTCGCGCAGCGCCGCGCGGTTGGCGTCCTCGCGCTCGCCTGGTCGGCGGGTATCGGTCTGGTGCTGGCATCGGCGATCCTGGGCACGGGAGAACCCGAGGCGCTGATCCTCGAAAAGATCGACAGGGCTCCGGTCGGTGTCCTCGCACCGGCCATCGGCATGGACGTAAGCGAGCTCATCGACCGCCTCGGTAACGGTGGCATCGTAGTGGACGACCCTGGGATGTCCATCCGGCAACTCGCGGTCCGGTACGGCGTCGAGACGGATGACGTGCTCCTCTCGGTTCTGCAGTAACTCGACAAATATGGCTGCCGCGATCCGAACCCGGTTGAGGAAACCACCAAGAACAGGGGGGGATTCTGACATACGGCGGCGTTCGCACCGAACGCCACGCGCCGACACCGAGTCCCTCATGGAAACCTATCTCACGGACGGTCCACTAGCGAATTGCCCAAGGGCCGTTCAGAACTTGTAGCGCAGACCGGCGCCTATGCGGAGACCACTCGCATCGACCAGGTTCGTGGCTAACCAGATGTAGCGCATTTCAAGGTCAACCAGGGGTGTCCCGCCCAACTTGAACTGGGCGCCAGTGCTGAACTGCAGATTCGGGGTCCACCCGTAGAGAAGGAGACTCTGGCCGGCAAGACTCGAACGTGCAGGGTCGAGACGCCCTCCATAGCCGCCGGCCACCGGCACAAAAGCGAAACGGGACAGACCGCCGCCGAGACCGAAAAACGGTGTGACGCCCCTCGCCGCGCCGGTGTTCTGTTCCTTGCTCATGTACTTGAAACGACCTGCCAGGTCGATCTGCAACCACCGTTCATCATTGGCGCGCGCTTCGAGCAGCTCGGCCGTGTCGGGGAAGTAGTCCGGCGTGATCGACGGGTGCGCGCTGCGGCCATAGGTCGAGACGTCGATGCCGAGTCCCACCTCGACCTTTGAGGTGATCATCATACCGGCGTCAATCGAGAGCCCTGGAATGGCGCGGCTGGCTTCCCCATACGGCGTCGGATACGGCGTCGGGAGTCCCTGTCCGAGACGGGGCACCACTGGCGCACAGCCGGTGACGGCCGAGGAAGAGCATCCGACGTCAGTCCCCCCGGTGCCCGCAGGCGCGCCCACGCCCAGCGACACCTGCGACGGCAAGAACGTGCGAACGCCGATCGACCAGCGCTCACGGTGGGCAAGACCGGTCGCTTCAGTACGTGTCGGCGTGCCGCCGCCAGCGAACGGACCGGGGTCATCGGCATCCTGGTCGCTGTTGGCCGCTAACCCGCATCATGCACGACGTCCCGGACTCGGCCTCCGGGAGGCGGTGACGAGACCGGATTCGGTCACCGACGGCGGGTAGTGACCGGCGGGTGGCCCCCGGAACGTCCTCAACCACGCGTGGCGGCGTGGTTGAGCGCCCCATGGACGTGATGACGGGTGCCGAAGACGATAGCTGCACACACGTCCCCGTTGCGGGCGCTTGGCAGCCGACCGGCCGGCAGCGATATGACGTGCGACAGAACGCTATCCGGTGCGCGCCCCGAGCGCGAACGCGATCTGTCGCCACGCCACCAAGTCCGGTGTCGCGCGCGGCAGGCGCAGGACGATGCGACGCACCGAGCGCACCACCTGGACGCCGAGCTTCAGCAGCCGGTCGCGCAGCCAAGGCACCTGTGCGCGGGCACACGCGGTGTCGGCGGCGCGCAACCGCAACTCCTGCATCAGCACGTAGGCGGCGGCCGTCAGCAGGACGCGCAACTGGTTCGGTGAGAACTTCTGGCAACTCGTGCGGTCGATCTGCAGGGCCTTCAGCTCCTTGATCCGGTTCTCGACGTCGCCGCGCGCGCAGTAGACCTTCTCGTAGATGAAGCGCGGCGTCTGCCGCAGGTTCGTCACCACGAAGCGCGGGTTGTCCCGCGGCTCGCGGTCCCCGAGGCGAACGACCTCGGCCTTGATCACGACGCGGCGCGCGTGACTCCATTTGCCGGCCCGATACTCGTCGGTCTCGGTGTAGACGTGCTCGGTCTGGTCGCTGCGCCAAGTGCGCGCCCGCGCCACCAGCATGGCCGGCTCGGCGTGTCGCAGCAGGACCGCGTTCTTCGCCATCGCGACCACGTAATCGAGCCGCGGCTGCGCCTCCAGGAAGTCGAAGACCGCCGGGCTGGCAAAGCCCCCGTCGAGCCGAACGAGAATGCGTGCCCGCGGAAACGCCCGGCGCACCAGCGGCAGCAAACGCGACAACAGCCCGACCGTTCCGTCGGAGGCGACCGCCTTGCCGTGCCGCAGCAGCGCCGCGCACAGATATTGCTCGGATTCGCGGTCGAAGCGCAGGAAGGCCAGCAGCGGCAGGTAGCACCAGTTGTCGTAGTACCCGTTGAACAGGGTGTACTGCTGCGCCCCGTGCGTCGGGTCGTCCGTCGGGTCCAGGTCGATGGTGATGCACCGCGCCTGCCCGTCCAGACGGCGGCGATGGCGCTCGATGACCCGCGTCGCCAACTCGTCCGCCATGCGGTAGAGCGCGCAGCGGTTGAACGCGTTCTCGAACCGCGACAGGGTCGGCTGCGATGCCAGGCGCTCACCCGAAACCGGGTCTCTGTCGAGCAACAGCTTGTGCACCGGGTCGTCGGCGAGGTGGTCGCCGTCGTTGCAGTCGGGATGGCCGCAGGCGATGCCGAAGATGCGCTGGCCGACCAGGTCCGCGAGCGTGTGACGGGTCTTGTCCGGCGCCCGCTTGTCGAACAGGCACCCGGCGAACGCCTTGACCAGACCGTAGACGCGCTCGGCGGCCTTCAGCAGAACCGCCCCGCCGTCGGAGCTGGCCTGCTCCTGGTTGAACTGGGCGAACAGCGGCTTGTCGAACAGATCCGGGAACAGAACAGTCTGTGATACAGTGTCGGTCGTCACGCAGGGGCCTCCGTGGTGGTGTAAGTGCTTGTTGCCACTACACTTGTACCACGCGGAGGCTCTTGTGTCTGTACCGAAAATCACACCCGCCGCGAATCTTCCGGGCTAACGCGGGTTGGGGAGTGGCGTTCGACTCGTGCTGACTCGCACTGCTCGGCGTGCCGTGCCCGAGCGCGACGAGTAGCAGGATCGGCAGGACGAGGCATCGCGATGGCATTTGGGGTTACTGCCTCCTGCCGCTACCGGACATCGGCCCGGTTATGACTCATGCGTGTGAGGCACTTCATTCGCCGGTTCCCGGCCCTTAGGTGGCTGTGGCGTAAGGGCGTGCGCCAGGACGGGAGTGAGGATCGGCAGGACCGCACCGCCGGCGACCCAGAGCGCCCGCCCTTCGCGTTGGCGGGCATCGGCGGCGCCGTCGCGCGCGGCGGTCTGACAGCCAGCCGTTTGCGCCACAACGGTCTCGGGCGTGATCTTCGCCGCGTGTCGCCTGGCCGACGCCAGGAGAGGGCCGGCCTGAACGGGACCTGCGGTCAGCAGGACGGCGGCAATGAGCGCCAGAATTGCGAGACGTCGACACGACACCAAGCCAGTATGACATGGAAATCGGGGCGCGGGTGAGGCAGCGACGCCACCTGCCTCGGGCGTGGTCGGGCCGTGATATTGGTACGCTTGCGGATGGACATGCCGGGAGTTCCGCGGACCGAGGTTCGCGCCAGAAAGCCGCAGAAGGGATCAGAGGTGATGCGCGACGAGTTCCCCGCAGCGTGCGCGATGCTTCTCGTCCTGCTCGCCCCAACCGGTTGCGGGGAGACGCGCCCGCCCGCAGAGCCGACGCCCAAGTCCGTTGTCAGGCCGGACACGACAGCGCCGGCCCCCTCTCAAGCAGGCCGGGTGGTCCTGGCGGGTGCTGATGCGAGGTTGGGAGACGACGACTACGTCTTGAACAGCGCGACGATCACCGGAGACACGCTGACGATCTCGGTGTCGTACAGTGGCGGCTGCAGGACGCACGTGTTCACCCTCGTCATCGCCGCTTCGTTCGTCGAGTCGTCGCCGGTACGGCTGCCTGCCGTGCTCCGGCACGAGGCGAACGGCGACACGTGCGAAGCGTGGCCGACGGAGTCCTACGCCTTCGACCTCGCGCTTGTCAGGGCACGGTACCGCGAGGTCTACGGACTTGGCGCGGGCACGGTTGCACTCCAACTCGACGGCGTTCCCGAGGATGGTCTGGTTTACGAATTCACGGCGTAGGCGCCGGTCGTCCTTCCCGTCGCGTTGCTGTGGTCAGCCCAGAGCTTCAACTTGCACCGCCAGTCCAACGATGCCTGCCGAGACCTTGTTACTGGCGCTCTGCGGCGCAGACCCGCTCTTCGCATCGGACCTCATCCGCCCACCCGCTGTGCGCGAGCCGGTTATCGCGGGCCAATCTGCACGCCGAGGTTAGCCGTCAGACCCCGAAGCCGCTCGGTGAAGTCACCGCCACGTCCGATCACGCGGTACCCCGCCCCGCCGCCGATGCGTAGCCACGGCGTCACGTTCAGGTGAATCGAGGCCTGCGGCAACGGACGTGACGTCACGGTTCCGTACGTTCGCGGCCTACACGCAGGGCGAGTCCGAACGCCGACGCCTGAGCTCGGAGGCGCGGCTGGTCTCGACGGACGACGGGCCGTGGCGCTGGGTCGGCGGCGCCTTCTTCAATGATGCCGAGCAGAGCGGCGCGGGCCGCGAGTTCGCGCCCGGCCTGACGGAGTTCTCAGGCGTGACGCCCGTGCTGGCGGGCCGTCCCGTCTCCGAGCCGGTCGAGTACTACAGCTTCTCGCGGGAATCGGTGACCGAGCGCGCGCTGTTCAGCGAGGTCTCGCGACAGTTCGGCGGCTGGCGGGTCGGCGGCGGCGGCCGCTGGTTCGGCTACCGCATCGCGACCGGCAACCTGACCGAGTTCCCGTACACCCCGGCCTACAACTCGCCCTACGAGGATTTCGACACCGACGACAACGGCGTGCTGTTCAAGGGCAGCGTCAGCTACCGGTTCGGCGACGGGACCAACGTCTACCTCACCCGGTCCGAGGGCTACCGCATCGGCGGCGGCAACAACTTCCGTGTCTGCACCGACGAGGAGATTGCCCTGCTCACCGACGACGACCCCGGCAACGAGCCGCCGCAGTCGGGTTGCATCTACGCCCACCAGGCGCTGATCGAACCGGATACGACGACCAACCACGAGGTCGGCGTGCGGCGCTGGTGGGGCGGCGACCGCGTCGCGTTGGGCGCTTCGCTGTTCCACGTCGACTGGCGGGACATCCAGGTGGCGGGGCTCACCCCGTTCAGCGCACAGGGGATCACGCTGAACGGCGGCGCCGCCGTCAGCCGCGGCGTCGAGGTCGCCGCGAGCGCCGGTCTCACCGCCGCGCTGCGGCTGCGCGGGTCGTGGTCGTACACGCGGGCGGCCCTGAGCCACGATTCACCGGGTCTGCTCGACGACGGCGCCGACGCCTTCGCGGGCGACCGCCTGGCCGGGGCCCCGCGAAGTCAGGGCAGTCTCTTCGCCTCCTACGGCACGCTGCTCGGCGACGACGTCGCGCTCGAGCTGCTCTACGGCTACAGCTACATCGGCGACGTGCTCACCCGCATCGGGGGGCGGGCCGGCGGTGAGCGCCTCCCCGCGTACGACCTCCACACGATGACCGCGTCGGTGTCGAAGGACGCGTGGACGCTGACCGTCTACGCCGACAACCTGCTCGACGAGTATGCCGTCACCAGCGTGCGGCAGACGCCCGCGCGCATCGGCCGCACCGCGGACGGCTTCACCTCGCGGCGGTACTTCGCCAACGTGCTCACCCCGCGCCGGGCCGGTATCCGGCTCCGCTACACCTTCCGCTAGTTGTTGGCGGGTTCCGGCGACCCGGCGGGCACTTGCGCTGCACGCGCTCGGCACGGTCACCGGCCGGTGACCGTGCCGTCCGCCGGCGAGTTCGATCCGGTTGCCGATGGTGTCCAGGCGATCCGTGACGACGATGGCGCTGGCCTTGCTGCCCAACCCAGGGAGGATGGCGGAATCGGATCCCAGCCGACCACCTGTACCATCCTCGGGCAGACGTGGACCGGTCCCGCGCCAGACTTTGAATGAGAGGCAGCCACCAATCTGGATCAGCACCAGCGTCACCATCGTCGGACAGGGGCTGACAAGCGGGCGCTGCCAATGGGGCACGTCGGGTCCCTCGTTCGATCCCTTCTTCCGAAAGGGAACCTGCTGGATCGCTGAAGGCGTTCGTGGACACTCGTTCTCGACGCCTGCGGCTGGTTTCTCGTGGTCGGTGAAGTCTCGACCGCCCGCAGCTTCGGTCCCGGCCTGCTCGGGCGCGATCGTTGGTAGGGAGATGCCGTGGCGACACCGCGGGTTGCAGGCAGACCGACGGCGGCCAGTGCCTGTGCTATGGCCCGTTGCGCATCGCTGTCGGGCGCGAGATCGGCCGCTGCCTGCCGAATGGCGGCAGCCGCCAGCGGCAGCAACATCGCCGACGGCATCAGGTCCGCCAGGGCGCAGAAGAAGATCCGCTCGACCTCGCCGCGGCCGGCGTCTCCGACGCCCTCGACACGAAGGCATCGACGAAGTCGCGCACCCCGGCAAGTGAGCCAATCCGCCATCGGGGCGGGGGTTCGAGTCGCGCCCTGATTGTTGTGATCGGGGATGGGTGAACCAACGCCCCTGCGGTGGGGATCACCCGCATGGAGTAGATCGACCGCTACGGCTACATCGCCGCACGAATCATGCTGGCCGCGATCTTCCTGCTGACCGGCTACGACAAGCTCGTCGACGTCGACGATGCGGCGGGCGACATCGCCGAGATCGGGCTACCGTTCCCGGCGCTCCTGGCCGTCGTTGCCGGGCTGGTCGAGCTCGTCTGCGGCGCCTTGCTGGCCTTGGGCAGAAGGTCGGAGTGGGCCGCGGCGGGGCTGCTGCTGTTCCTGGTTCCGGTCACGCTGCTCATGGAGAACCCGCTGCGCGCGGACGCGGACTTCGGCACGGTCATCGACTTCCTGAAGAACCTCGCCATCATGGCGGGGCTGTTGATGGTCGTCCTGGCGGAGCGCACGGCCGGCAGGAGGAATCGCAGTGCGGGCAGGTGAGAGGGACCGGGCGCTCTTCTGGACCTTCACTGCCTGCTGGCGGTCCTGATGGTCGGCAGCGCGGCAAGGGCGCTGTTCGACTACCACTGGGCGCGAGACTCGTTCATGCACCTCGGCTTTCCGACCTACATCATCTATCCGCTGGAGATCGCCAAGCTGCTGGGGGTCCCGCGGTCGTCAGCAACGTGTCGCCTTTCCTCAAGAGCCTCGCGTACACGGGGTTCTTCTACCCACCTGATCCTCGCCCTGAGCGCGCACGTGGCCGCGGGAGACGGCCCGGAAATGGTGGTCGCGGCGACGTCAGGGCTGGTGTTGCTGGGCGGTTCCTTCCATTTCGACCGCAGGCGGGTGTCGACCGGGGGCGGCTGAGGGCCGACAGGCAGGGCGTTGCGTCGCAGGCATCCGCCGGCGCGGCAGCGGGCCGTGCGGGGGCTCGGAGCCCGGCGCGCAACATCTTGACGCCGGCACTCAGCCTGGAGAGCCTCACGCCGAGCCGGCACGTCAAGGCTGGCGTTCGACTGCCAGGTGCTGACCGCCACGCGGTCGGGCGAGCCACGCGGTGCGCAGTGAGCCGAGATCAAACGCGATGGAATACTTGTGGACGGCTTCCGCTTCGTCGTTTCGGAACTGGGTCGCCGAAGAGACCGACCATCTGCGCCAGGTCCTCGGGGCTGCGTCCGCTCACGTGGTGCAGAACAAGGTCGAGGCCGTCTGCACCCGCTCAGACCTGTTCGAGCGTCGGCACCGGGCGCATGGACGATTGGGCCGAGTAGGTCGCTGGCGACGTCCCGTGATTCCGCCCGGTCAGTCTCCGCTCTCGGGACGAGTCTGGTGAAGCGTCGCAGTACACACCGAGCTACGACTTCGAGACGTTCCGTTTCCCGCCCGGCCCGGTGCCGGACATCACGGCGAGTGACCATGCCGACGACCGCGGTACGTGGCTGTAGTCCTGGAAGCCCGACGGCTCGTCGAGCAGATGGCACGGTGCGTGAAATTCGCCGGGTCGGCGCGGCTCCTAACGACCCCGACCGGCAGCCGAAGCTCTGATGATGCGGCAGTCCGTGAGCTCAGGATCGCCGAAGCGTACGCCTGCTCCCATACCAATGACAGTGATCACTTGGCCTGACGTAAGTACGCGTGCTCGATCGCGACGATGCACGTGAGTTCTTTGACGAGCTTCACCGGGTGTGCGTCCGGGAACTGAAGGCGACCGGCGAGTTCTCGCTGCCGCGGATTGCCAAGTTCGCACGGCGCTGGAGGCCGGCACGGTCCGGGAGCATCCACGTTCAGGGGAAGCCCTCCAGATTCAAGCAGGCTACAAGGTCTCTGCGATCATCGCGCGGAGGCTCAAGCAAGACTGCACTGAGCCGATCCGCTCCGCTTCCTCGCATTACCTGGTGGAGGCAGAACGATGACCTTTCGACTCGCACTGATCGTCCCGCTACTCGCTGTCTCGCCGGCCGCCGCTCAGGACCGCAGCGTCGGCATCACCTACGCGCCAAGCCTGTCGCTGCACGACGACGAAGGCTCGAAGGTAGGGTGCTGCATGGCAGCCGGAGCCTGGATCACGATCGACCGGCTGCACGTCGAGTACGTCGCCGCCTGGGACTTCTATCGGTGGAAGCTAAGAGCCGAATACGCCGCCGAATACGCCGGCAGGCCCGGCTTCTTCACCGAGCCAGACGTGATCGTTGACGGCCAAGTCTTGACCGTCCTGTGGGCACTGCGATCGTGGCGTACACTGCAGTTCCGCACGCGGTTCGAGGTCGGTGTCCGCCACGGCACGGCTGTCGATCCCATCCCACGCGCCTCTGGGGCCGGGGCCGGCGTGACGGTGGACTACGGAGACGGACCGATCGTGCTGCGTGGCTCTGGCCGGTTTCTGTGGCCGAAGCCTCCCGAGTTCCGGATCGGCCTCGGCTTCCGGTTCTGAACCGATCACGAAGATGGCCGTCTGGTCGCGCTGGCCGCGGGCGATCCATGGTGATACATTGCCGGGGATGCGAAGACGACTTGCTGCCGTGGTCGTAGCTGTCGCGTGCTCGATCGTCTTCGCCTTCTGCGCGGCCCGCCCCGCCTGGGTTGTCGGCGACGGGTCGCCTGCCGTCGATGCCCTGGACCCGCCCGACTATCCGCACGAACACCCAGCGGCCGATCCGCCGGAGGACGTGACTGTCGAGTGCTCCGTCGTTGTCAGCATGGACCGCAGGGTCTCGTTACGCGACTACATCTGCATGCTCAGCAACCACACCGGCCGCGCGCAACGGTGCGATCTGGCCGCCGTGTGCTTCGACAGCCGTGGCGTGGCTCACGGCTCCGACTCGGGTAGAGTCACGGTGCCGCCCAACGGCATCGGGCGCTCGTCGGGCTCCGTGAACTGCGGGCAGGGCTACGGTCCGGTACGAATCCAATCCAGCTTGGCGTGCTCCGGCAGCTAGCCGGCGCGCGACCGGCTCAGTACCCAAAGGATCGCAACGAGGGCTGCCAGCGCCCCGAGCACCGGCAGCCCCCAAGGTTGCACGACGACCGCGAGGACCATGTAGAGCACCCAACCGATGCCGACCGCGGGCGGGCTACCCGGAAGCCAGACGACAGCTGCGATGCTCAGTGCGACGGCGGCAGCGAGAGCGATCAGCATGGTCCTCATCGGGTCACCGACCTTCAGCGGCCAACGCGGTCGCTGCGGAAGTGTGCCTCGTCGATGTGCAGCAGGTACGCGGCGAGGATCGACGGGTTGCCGTCGCCCCAGTGCCGGTATGCGTTCCGCAGCTCCAGCCCGCCATTGACCGGGTTGATGTTGATCCAGATCCGGTGCCGGGCGCAGACGACTTGCGCCGGGTAGTACCGGTTGAAGATCCGCAGCGCCGGAAAGTCGGTGTTGTAATAGTCGCCCTGGGTGGCGGTCCGGACGACGTTGCCTACCCGGTCGTTGTTCCGGGTGCAGCGCCCGTGCAGAGCGCGGATTGCCCGGCGGGCGCGCGGACTGTCGCCCGCCTTCTCCAGAAGATGGGATTCTCGCTGCGGGTCAACCACAAGAAGCGTGCCGGCGCCTCGCATCCGAGCCGCAACGCCCAGTTCCAGCACATCGCCGAACTGCGTGAGCGCTGCGCCGTCGAGAACACACCCGTCATCAGCGTCGACACCAAGAAAAAGGAACTCGTCGGCGCGTTCCGTAATTCCCGGCGCCAAGTGGGACCACAGCCCCGAGCTGGTCAACGACCACGACTTTCCATCCGCGACCGAGGGCCACGCCATCCCCTACGGCATCTACGACCCGCGCGCCAATGCCGACACCGTCTTCGTCGGCCAAACCTCAACCCGACCAATCCTCCCCGACGCCCCGAGCGCCCGAGCGCCCTAGCGCCCCAGCGCCCCAGCGCCCGTAACCGTTCGGTGCAGCCGGTATGGACAGCGCGGCTGGCCCCAGCCAGACGCGCTGTCGGCGTCCGGAGGACATCCGTGCAGACTGACCAGTTCGGCCTGCGGGGCCAGTGCGTTATGGGTCCCATCCCACATCAGGCACCACGGCCATGTATACCAGCAGGGAAGCCAGCATGATCCCCCACCCTGTCCACGCCGCGCGCACTCGACGTTGCTCGGCCCGCTTCTTGTAGCCGTGGGTGAAGCACTCCAGAGCTTGGGGCGGAACGAACGTCAGAGCCTCTTCCGGCGGTTCACGATCGATGTGCGACAGGAGAGGGACGACCGGCAGAACGTAGACGGCGTTGACCGCCGAAGTGGAGAACCAGACAGCCGGCCAACGTTCTTCGTTCGCCGCCGTCTCGCCCTCGGTCGCTGCGGCTTCGCACGGCGACCTCGGCGCCTTCTGGAGTGCCGCATCCAGGAGCGGCCCGGCGGCGCAGGGAGTCACCGACGCCAGCAACAGCACAACGAGGGTGATGCCGAGAGATCGGCAGGTCCACTCATACAACAGGCGATCTCCCGGCATGCGGCTGGCCCAGCCGGACCCGACGTCGGCGTCTGGAGAAATCCATGCAGACCGGCCAGTTCGGCCTGCGGGGCCAGTGCGTTCTTCGCCGCACGGCGCGTTTCCTGGCTCCACCCACTTCAGCTCGTCCGCGCTCTCTCGGCTGCGCGGGTTCACGCGTCGACCGCCCAGTTGTCGGGCCGCCATACCGGCATGGCCGAACGCTTACCAGCGCCCCAGCGCCCGTAAGCGTTCGGCCAAGCCGGTATCTGGGTGCTTCTACCGGTTGAGGGTGCGCTTCCAGTCCTTGCGGAGGGGCCGCAGCCAGATGTCCTTCTTGGGCTTGTCGGAGCGGTTGTTCATGTCGTAGCGACCGCGCCCCTGGGTGGTACCGACGCGGGTCCAGCCGGAGGCCCGGTAGACGGCGCCGGTGTAGCGGGGAGTCTCCACGAAGGTCTCGATGAGCACGGGGGTCGTCTTGTAGCGCGCGATCCAGTCGGCCGGCAGTTGGCGGCGGACGAGGGCGAGGATGTGCGAGCCGAGGTTGTGGATGCGGATCCAGGGCAGGATCAGGAAGCGCGGGTTGTCGACGACGAGCGGCAGGTTCTTCTCGCGGTGTCGCCGCGACCAGCCGATGAAGCGGTCGCGGGGGGCGAGCGTCCAGGCGGCGGTCGAGAAGCCGAGCATGGCCAGCGGCGTGCCGTCGCTGGCGTGCACGGCGTAGCGCATCTGGGCGCCGACCAGGGTCTTGTAGCCGAGGTAGTGGTAGCGGGCGACGTACTCGTTCCACAGCTTCCCCCCGCGGTCGCCGCGCACGACGGTGCGCATCTCGAGCGGGCGGACGGCGTCGAGCGTGGTCGGCGGCGGCAAGAGGGGCGGTTCGGTGTCGGGCCCGAAGGTGATCGGCCCGGGCCGGTTCTGGCGCCACTTCGGCGGCGGCAGTTCGATGCGGCCGTCCCGGTGCATGGCCAGCATGACGACGCGGGCCATCATGTCCTTGCACCCGCCGTCGGCCTTGTACCAGCCGATGCGGCGGCAGAACTCCTTCGACAGGGCGTGGCGGTTGAGCGCCGGCGGCCCGGCGATCAGCGCGCGCAGCAGCGCCATCTCTGCGGTCGTGAAGTCGCGGCCGTAGTAGCGGCACTCGACCGGAGTGGTCATGCCGGCGCCGTCAGTTCGCGCCGGCGCGCCGCGTCCATCGACCAGGGCAGCCACGGCGAAGTGTCGTCCGGCGGCCGGCCGCCGTTGTCGGCGCAGGCCGCCAGCCACGCTTCGAGCCAGCGCAGGACATCGATCCGGTTCAGCACCAGGGTGCCGACCACCGAGTACATCAGCGCCGTGAACTGCGCGCCGGTTCTGCTGTCGGAGCCGAACGACAAGCGCCGTCCGATGGCCGGCCCCCGCAGCAGCCGCTCGGCGAGATTGTTGTCGAGCGGCACCCGGGGACGGTCGGCGAACACGCTGAGTCCCTCGCGGTGGTTGACGAGCGAGCGCAGCGGCTTGCCCTCGCGCGCGTGCTCCGGCAGGTCGGCCAGTTCCCGTTCCGCCGTCGCGAACAGGCCGTCGAGCGCCGCCGCGAGCGCGCCCTGCGCCGCGTCGAACGCCGCGTTCTGGCGCTCGATGTCGGGGTCGTAGCAGTCCAGCCGCGCCTCGTTCAGGCGGTAGATCGCGGCAATCCGCGCAAGCCATGCCTCGCACCAGCCGGTCAGGTGGACCTGGGCGGCGGCGCACTGGAGGAAATCTCGTCGGAGGTGCGCCCAGCAGTACGCGAGCACGACCGTGCCGCCGAGCAGCCGCGCCAGCCGCTTGTAGGCGCTGTAGCGGTCGCAGACGATCACTGTCTCGGGCGCCAGGTCGCCGAACAGCTTCGCCGCCGCCTCGGCGCTACGGCTCGCGTCGATGTGGAAGCGCACCGCGTCGTTGCCGACCGCGGTCCACAGCCAGGCCCGGCCCGAGTGGCCCTCCCCGCGCAGCGCCTGCACGCGCCACGTGGTCTCGTCGGCGTGGCGCAACGCCGCCGCGTCCTGGTGCGCGAGGATCGCCCCGGCAACCGGCTCGAACAGCGGCACGAAGCGGGGCACGCTGTCGGCCAGTGTCCCCGACGAGACCGGCAGCCCCTGGTCGCCCAGCCAGGCGCCGACCCGCTGCAGCGGGCGCAGGCACGCGTAGCGCTCATACAGCACTCGCGACCAGACGCTGGTGCCGTAGGGCGTCTTGTCGAACAGCCGCGGCGCCGGCGGCGCCAAAACCTCCGCCGGCGACGAGGCGCACGCGCAGGATCGGCGCCAGCGTCGACGGCGGATCACCCGCCGGTGGGCACGGACCTCGATCTCGACCAGGGCCGACTCCTCCACGCCGACCGCCGCGTAGGGCTTCCCGCAACCGGAACATCGGCGCGCAGCGGCCGGCAGAGTGCGCTCCTCGATGCGTTCCTCCAGACCGCAACGCGGCGTGCGACCGTGGCCGGGAGCGCCGCTCTGTTGGCCGCGCGGGCGACCGGTGCCCGGCCGCTCCCGCTTCTCGCTCTTGCGCCCGCGCAACGCCCTCGACAGCACCGCCCGGGTCGCACGCAGCTTCACAAGCTCCGCCTCCTGCGTCCCGACCCGCCGCTGCAGCGCCTCCTCCGTCCGCCGCAACCGCGCGTTCTCCTTCCGCAGCCGGACGAGCGCGGCCTTCCGGCGACGCGACTTCGCCAGAGCCTGGCGCAGAGCCACGTCCGACGCAGCCGGCGACAGCGCCCGCGCCGACTCCGCCCTGCGTTGCAGTCGGACCTTCAGGCGCTGCTTCACCGCCTCGGACCGCTGCAACGCATACCGCAGCCGCCCGACATCGTCCGACAGCGACACAACCCGGTCGTGCTGGTCGCGAAGCCGCCGCGTCCCATCGTAGAGCCGGACGGTCTCGTGCAGCAGCCGGCGCAACGACGCCTTGTCGTCGCGCTCCTTGCACAGAACCTTGTGCAGCCGGCGAATCTGGGCCGCCTGGACCTCCGCCGCCGGCGCCGCCTTGCGCAGCCGGGAAATCTCCCGGCGCAACGACGTCTCGCTGTACCGACCCGACTCGACGCCGGCATCCGCAAGCAGCTTGCCGAGACGGGCTACCTCCGACTGCAGCGCCAACGCGTCCTTCGCCGCGCGACGGGCTTCCTTCGACTGCTCGACCGCCGCCAGCCGCTTGCGCCGCGACGACTCGAACTGCCACTTCCAATAGCCCGCTTCGCAACGCGCGGACACCTCCGCCCGCTGCAGCGCTTCCGACCGTGCTTCGGCCGCCTCGGCACGATCGAGCGCCTGCTCATACAGCCGCCGCCAGCACGGCTGCCCGGGCAGCGAAGCCCCTTCGGGAACCGGTCGAGCTTCCGTGTCCCGACTCGCCATGGCCGAGACCATAGCGAATATCGATTCGCGTTACCAGCACAAAATACCGGCTTGGCCGAACGCTTACCAGCGCCCGTAACCGTTCGGTGCAGCCGGTATGGACAGCGCGGCTGGCCCCAGCCAGACGCGCTGTCGGCGTCCGGAGGACATCCGTGCAGACTGACCAGTTCGGCCTGCGGGGCCAGTGCGTTATGGGTCCCATCCCACATCAGGCACCACGGCCATGTATACCAGCAGGGAAGCCAGCATGATCCCCCACCCTGTCCACGCCGCGCGCACTCGACGTTGCTCGGCCCGCTTCTTGTAGCCGTGGGTGAAGCACTCCAGAGCTTGGGGCGGAACGAACGTCAGAGCCTCTTCCGGCGGTTCACGATCGATGTGCGACAGGAGAGGGACGACCGGCAGAACGTAGACGGCGTTGACCGCCGAAGTGGAGAACCAGACAGCCGGCCAACGTTCTTCGTTCGCCGCCGTCTCGCCCTCGGTCGCTGCGGCTTCGCACGGCGACCTCGGCGCCTTCTGGAGTGCCGCATCCAGGAGCGGCCCGGCGGCGCAGGGAGTCACCGACGCCAGCAACAGCACAACGAGGGTGATGCCGAGAGATCGGCAGGTCCACTCATACAACAGGCGATCTCCCGGCATGCGGCTGGCCCAGCCGGACCCGACGTCGGCGTCTGGAGAAATCCATGCAGACCGGCCAGTTCGGCCTGCGGGGCCAGTGCGTTCTTCGCCGCACGGCGCGTTTCCTGGCTCCACCCACTTCAGCTCGTCCGCGCTCTCTCGGCTGCGCGGGTTCACGCGTCGACCGCCCAGTTGTCGGGCCGCCATACCGGCATGGCCGAACGCTTACCAGCGCCCCAGTAAGCGTTCGGCCAAGCCGGTATCTGGGTGCTTCTACCGGTTGAGGGTGCGCTTCCAGTCCTTGCGGAGGGGCCGCAGCCAGATGTCCTTCTTGGGCTTGTCGGAGCGGTTGTTCATGTCGTAGCGACCGCGCCCCTGGGTGGTACCGACGCGGGTCCAGCCGGAGGCCCGGTAGACGGCGCCGGTGTAGCGGGGAGTCTCCACGAAGGTCTCGATGAGCACGGGGGTCGTCTTGTAGCGCGCGATCCAGTCGGCCGGCAGTTGGCGGCGGACGAGGGCGAGGATGTGCGAGCCGAGGTTGTGGATGCGGATCCAGGGCAGGATCAGGAAGCGCGGGTTGTCGACGACGAGCGGCAGGTTCTTCTCGCGGTGTCGCCGCGACCAGCCGATGAAGCGGTCGCGGGGGGCGAGCGTCCAGGCGGCGGTCGAGAAGCCGAGCATGGCCAGCGGCGTGCCGTCGCTGGCGTGCACGGCGTAGCGCATCTGGGCGCCGACCAGGGTCTTGTAGCCGAGGTAGTGGTAGCGGGCGACGTACTCGTTCCACAGCTTCCCCCCGCGGTCGCCGCGCACGACGGTGCGCATCTCGAGCGGGCGGACGGCGTCGAGCGTGGTCGGCGGCGGCAAGAGGGGCGGTTCGGTGTCGGGCCCGAAGGTGATCGGCCCGGGCCGGTTCTGGCGCCACTTCGGCGGCGGCAGTTCGATGCGGCCGTCCCGGTGCATGGCCAGCATGACGACGCGGGCCATCATGTCCTTGCACCCGCCGTCGGCCTTGTACCAGCCGATGCGGCGGCAGAACTCCTTCGACAGGGCGTGGCGGTTGAGCGCCGGCGGCCCGGCGATCAGCGCGCGCAGCAGCGCCATCTCTGCGGTCGTGAAGTCGCGGCCGTAGTAGCGGCACTCGACCGGAGTGGTCATGCCGGCGCCGTCAGTTCGCGCCGGCGCGCCGCGTCCATCGACCAGGGCAGCCACGGCGAAGTGTCGTCCGGCGGCCGGCCGCCGTTGTCGGCGCAGGCCGCCAGCCACGCTTCGAGCCAGCGCAGGACATCGATCCGGTTCAGCACCAGGGTGCCGACCACCGAGTACATCAGCGCCGTGAACTGCGCGCCGGTTCTGCTGTCGGAGCCGAACGACAAGCGCCGTCCGATGGCCGGCCCCCGCAGCAGCCGCTCGGCGAGATTGTTGTCGAGCGGCACCCGGGGACGGTCGGCGAACACGCTGAGTCCCTCGCGGTGGTTGACGAGCGAGCGCAGCGGCTTGCCCTCGCGCGCGTGCTCCGGCAGGTCGGCCAGTTCCCGTTCCGCCGTCGCGAACAGGCCGTCGAGCGCCGCCGCGAGCGCGCCCTGCGCCGCGTCGAACGCCGCGTTCTGGCGCTCGATGTCGGGGTCGTAGCAGTCCAGCCGCGCCTCGTTCAGGCGGTAGATCGCGGCAATCCGCGCAAGCCATGCCTCGCACCAGCCGGTCAGGTGGACCTGGGCGGCGGCGCACTGGAGGAAATCTCGTCGGAGGTGCGCCCAGCAGTACGCGAGCACGACCGTGCCGCCGAGCAGCCGCGCCAGCCGCTTGTAGGCGCTGTAGCGGTCGCAGACGATCACTGTCTCGGGCGCCAGGTCGCCGAACAGCTTCGCCGCCGCCTCGGCGCTACGGCTCGCGTCGATGTGGAAGCGCACCGCGTCGTTGCCGACCGCGGTCCACAGCCAGGCCCGGCCCGAGTGGCCCTCCCCGCGCAGCGCCTGCACGCGCCACGTGGTCTCGTCGGCGTGGCGCAACGCCGCCGCGTCCTGGTGCGCGAGGATCGCCCCGGCAACCGGCTCGAACAGCGGCACGAAGCGGGGCACGCTGTCGGCCAGTGTCCCCGACGAGACCGGCAGCCCCTGGTCGCCCAGCCAGGCGCCGACCCGCTGCAGCGGGCGCAGGCACGCGTAGCGCTCATACAGCACTCGCGACCAGACGCTGGTGCCGTAGGGCGTCTTGTCGAACAGCCGCGGCGCCGGCGGCGCCAAAACCTCCGCCGGCGACGAGGCGCACGCGCAGGATCGGCGCCAGCGTCGACGGCGGATCACCCGCCGGTGGGCACGGACCTCGATCTCGACCAGGGCCGACTCCTCCACGCCGACCGCCGCGTAGGGCTTCCCGCAACCGGAACATCGGCGCGCAGCGGCCGGCAGAGTGCGCTCCTCGATGCGTTCCTCCAGACCGCAACGCGGCGTGCGACCGTGGCCGGGAGCGCCGCTCTGTTGGCCGCGCGGGCGACCGGTGCCCGGCCGCTCCCGCTTCTCGCTCTTGCGCCCGCGCAACGCCCTCGACAGCACCGCCCGGGTCGCACGCAGCTTCACAAGCTCCGCCTCCTGCGTCCCGACCCGCCGCTGCAGCGCCTCCTCCGTCCGCCGCAACCGCGCGTTCTCCTTCCGCAGCCGGACGAGCGCGGCCTTCCGGCGACGCGACTTCGCCAGAGCCTGGCGCAGAGCCACGTCCGACGCAGCCGGCGACAGCGCCCGCGCCGACTCCGCCCTGCGTTGCAGTCGGACCTTCAGGCGCTGCTTCACCGCCTCGGACCGCTGCAACGCATACCGCAGCCGCCCGACATCGTCCGACAGCGACACAACCCGGTCGTGCTGGTCGCGAAGCCGCCGCGTCCCATCGTAGAGCCGGACGGTCTCGTGCAGCAGCCGGCGCAACGACGCCTTGTCGTCGCGCTCCTTGCACAGAACCTTGTGCAGCCGGCGAATCTGGGCCGCCTGGACCTCCGCCGCCGGCGCCGCCTTGCGCAGCCGGGAAATCTCCCGGCGCAACGACGTCTCGCTGTACCGACCCGACTCGACGCCGGCATCCGCAAGCAGCTTGCCGAGACGGGCTACCTCCGACTGCAGCGCCAACGCGTCCTTCGCCGCGCGACGGGCTTCCTTCGACTGCTCGACCGCCGCCAGCCGCTTGCGCCGCGACGACTCGAACTGCCACTTCCAATAGCCCGCTTCGCAACGCGCGGACACCTCCGCCCGCTGCAGCGCTTCCGACCGTGCTTCGGCCGCCTCGGCACGATCGAGCGCCTGCTCATACAGCCGCCGCCAGCACGGCTGCCCGGGCAGCGAAGCCCCTTCGGGAACCGGTCGAGCTTCCGTGTCCCGACTCGCCATGGCCGAGACCATAGCGAATATCGATTCGCGTTACCAGCACAAAATACCGGCTTGGCCGAACGCTTACCAGCGCCCTTCGTGCGGACCGGGACGCTCAGCGATCCTGACATCGTGGTAATCTGTGTGGTAATTGCTTTTCCTGTTTTCCCGTAAACGACTTAAAAGAAGATACTTTGCAGTACAATCAGTTCTGTAGGGCGAAGACGAACTCGTCGACGCTGGTGTCGATGATCAGGTCGTCGTAGATGGCCAGGTTGCGGTTCGTCGTGCACACGCCCGGCATGATGCGCTCGCACGCGTCATCGGGCAGCGGGCGCTGGTACTCCCAGAGCAGGTCCCCGGTGGCCGCGTCGATGGCCTGGATGACGTCGCTCGGGTTCGGCATGTAGAGGACGCGGTCGTAGACCAGCGGGGTGCCCTGCTGCCGGCCCCCGGCGCGCAGGGCGCGGGACCAGGCCAGTCGCAGGTCGCCGACGTTGGCGCGGTCGATCTGGTCGAGCGGGCTGTAGCCCCAGCCGTCCAGCGTGCGGCGCCACATCGGCCAGTCGCCGGGCGCCGGTGCCTGCAGCATCGCGTCGGTGACGGGGACGAACTCCGAGTCTTCCTGCGCGTGCAGCGGCGGCCGGACGCCGGCGCACACGGCGAGAGTGAGAACGGCGGCCACGAGTCGGTGGCATGAACGATCGGCTTGCGTGTGCATGCATTCCCTCCGCGTGTGCGCGGGCCGGTTCCGGTGTGTCTCGCGAGTCACGGGTCGAATCCGCCACAGGATACGTGCTGCCGCCCGTATCCGCCAGCCGGCAGACCGTGACAAGAGCTCCGCTGCATTCGAGCGGCGACGCATCCCGAGTGGACTGCGTTGCCGCTCGGTCGAATTGGGGGGGAACATGCTTCCTCGTCGCGCCTTGCCGCGCGGGCGCCTCGCGGCTCTCGGTGCGACGCGGGGTCTTGCCACGGAGTGCCAGCGGCAGCGCGCGATCGGCCGCGCCGGATTTCACGTCAGCGCAGGACCCATTGAACGCCCGCCACGAGGGTGATCGCATTCAGGCCCAGATTCTCCCCGGCCGTGCCGGCGTTCGAGATGTGGTGGTTGCGCAGCTCCACGAGGAGCCCCGGTCCTCGCGGCGGGACCACGCGGAGACCGACGCCGTAGACGAGCTGGAAGTTGAAGACGCGGTCGATCTCGGGCACGTCGAGCGACGTCCACAGCAATCCCGCGATGCCGGCCACGTACGGCGTCCACGGTCGGTCGCGCCACAAGTGGTACCGACCGCCCAGCCCGGCCAGCCCGGCGCTGAGGGCCGGGGCCGGCCGCCGGTAGACCAGGAGGGTCGCCTCGCCGTACAGCTCGAGATGGTCGGTGACGAACCGGCCGAGCTGCGGATGGAACGCCCCGAAGCGAACGTCGCTCTCGGTCTTGCCGTAGCCGGGAACCGCGTACTTCCAGCCGTGACCCCAGCCGCCGGCCAGACCTCGAGTCCAGTAGCCGGCCGCCAGCCGGGGTTCCTCGGCGGAGTGGGAGTCGGGGTCGCCGCGGCATGCACCGTCGGCGGCCCCGGCGCGGGCGCAGGCCAGCAACAGAACGGCGACGACGAAGGAAGCATGCAGGAGGCGTCTCATCGACCGCCCCGCTTCTCGGGCGGGCCCGTAGACGACTGTAGCGGCAGAACGCGTCCAGCGGCGTCGCGGCCCCGCCGTTGCAGTGTGTCGAGGGCGGGTGAACTCGGCGCCGAGACAGCGTACGGGAGCGGAACCTGCTCCGGTGGGCTATGCTGTCTGCGAGAGAGCAGGCCCACCGTCAGCGAAGGAGGCACGCGTCGCCCGTGACGGCGGGTTTTCGGCGATGATCGAACGTCGAGGAAACACGAGAGGAGACCAGAATGTCCGTGCTCAATCCGCTCGACCGGCGGGCCTTTCTGCGCAGTACCGGGATGACCGCGGTAGCGGGCGCCGTCGGCGCCACGGTTCCCGTCGCGGCGGGAGTCGGCGGTCTGGCGCAGGGGAAGGGCGACCGGTACGACTTCGAGACCATCTACAGCCGCATCGGCACCGACTCGTCGAAGTGGGACGCCCAGATCGCACGCTACGGCCGCGAGAAGATCGAGGTCGGCATGGGAACCGCCGACCAGGACTTCCGGATCGCGCCGGCCATCACCCGTGCTCTTCGCGACCGCATCGGGCACGAGAACTACGGCTACCTGTCGATCCCGGCCTCCTACAAGGAGTCGATCGTCAACTGGAACAAGCGGCGCTACGGGCTCGACATCGACCCCGACACCATCCAGCACGCGCCCGGCGTCCATTCCGGCATCATCAGCACCCTGCGCGCATTCTGCCCCCCGGGCAGCAAGGTGCTCATGCAGACGCCGGGCTACAACGGGTTCTACACCGACATCCGCGTGGTCGGGTGCGTCGCCGAGGAGAGCCCGTTGCGGCTGGTCGACGGCCGCTACAAGATGGACTTCGAAGATCTGGAGCGCCGCATCGACCACGACACGCACGCCTTCATCCTGTGCAACCCGCACAATCCCACGGGGAACGTCTGGTCGCGGGAAGACCTGATGACCCTGGGCGAGATCTGCAACCGCCGGCGTGTCGTGGTGCTGGCGGACGAGATCCACTGCGACTTCGTCACGAAGGGCCACGCCTACACGCCGTTCGCCAGCCTCGACGACGAGGCCATCGTCCGCAACAGCGTCACCTTCAAGTCGGTCAGCAAGTCCTTCAACCTGTCGTTGATGAAGTGCGCCTACCAGTTCTCCACCAACCCCGGCTACCTGGAGCGGATCGAGGGGGTGGGACAGCACCGGCAGGCGATGAACACGCTCGGCATCGTCGCGGCCGAGGCGGCCTACAACGAGTGCGAGGATTGGCTCGACGAGCTTCTGGAGTACGTCGACGGCACGCTGGACTTCGTCGAGTCGTACGTTCGCTCGAACGTGCCGGGCGTGGAGACCGTCAAGCCGGAGGGAACCTATCTGGCGTGGCTCGACGTGGGCAAGGCCATGGAAGCGGCCGGCATGCAGCGGCCGGCGGCAGCGGCGGAGGGGAGCCCGACCCCGGAACAGGCGTTCCAGCGTTGGCTGGTGGACCACGCGCACATCCACCTGAACCCCGGATCCAGCTACGGCCTGGGCGGCGCCGGCCGCATGCGGATGAACACCGCCACGTCGCGTCAACTGGTCGAACGGGCGCTCGGCAACATGGCGCGCGCGCTGGCCGCCGTCTGACGAGGACCACCGGCGGTGTTTCGGGGGCCGAAGAGGCTGCGCCCGGAATCGTCCGGGCGCGAACGACGCTGAGCGGGGAGGATGTCCGATGCGGAAGACTGGTTACATGGCGGCCGGCGTGATCCTCGTTTGCGGGGCGTTTCTGCTCGGTGCGGCCGCTGCGGCGGCGCAGGAGGGCGTGAGCCGCGTGAAATCGTTCGAGCACCTCGACGCCCCGCGCATCGGGTTGCCCGACGGTGCGGGGGAGGCTCCCATGCGGGAGCTCTGTCCCGACGTCAGCGACATGTGCGGCAGGTACTGGGCGTACACCGGCTACTTCGTCCGCAATGCCACGATCCCGACGCGCCACCGCGAGCTGCTCATCCTGCGCACCGCCTGGCTCTCGCGCGGCGACTACATCTGGGGGCGGCACGACGTCATCGGCAGGGAAGCCGGGCTGACGGCGGAGGAGATCGCGCGGGTGACGGCCGGCCCGGACGCAGCCGGCTGGGACGACTTCGAACGCGCCCTGCTTGCGGCGGCGGACGAGCTCCACGGCAGCCGGTTCATCTCCGATGCGACGTGGAACGTGCTCGCGGACGGCTACACGGACGACGAGTTGCGCCAGGTCGTGCTGATCGTCGGGAACTACACGCAGTTGGCGATGTTCCAGAACACGCTGGGCGCGCAGCTTCCCCCTGGCGACGAAGGCTTGCCGGCCGACCCCGGCCGCTGAGATCCAGACTGCCTGGTAGCCGGCCGCGGCGTTCGCGCGCGATGCCGCGGCCGGCGCGCTCGGGCGTGCCGGCGCTCCTCGCCCGACAATCGTCGCCCGCGGCTCCGATTGCCGCCCAACCCAGCCGGCCTAGGAGTCTGCGCTGAACGGCGCAGACTCCTAGTGGTCCGTCACATCAAAACCTGTGGGTAGACGGACTTGAGCTTGCACCGCGCATCGTCGACCTTCATGTGCCAGTCGACACCGCGTTGGGTGTTGTTGACCCAAGTTTAACAAGGGTATTTCTAAGCTATTTGGAATCAGCGGTTTACGCCGGCAAGAATGCTCAAGTGGCACTACAAACGCGCACAAACCGGGAATGGGTCGGTCAGATGGTCGTCTTGCGGACTCCTCCCGGCTGCGGGTCGATGCCGAGCGCGTCGTAGATGGCCCGCTGTTCGGGTTCGGCTTGCGTGGCGGTGCGCACGTGCAGCGTGCGTCGGTCGGGGCGCCGGAAGGTGGCGGTGACGCGCTGCTGGCCTTCGAGGATGCGGCGTAGGGTGGTCCAACTGGCGTGTTCGCCGTGGGCGCGCAGCCGGGTGCGGATGACCTGCACGAGCTGGTAGGCGATGACGGTGATGAACAGGTGGCCGTCGGCGCGCCGCGGCTTGTGGTGGTAGATGGGACGCAGTCCGAGCTCGGACTTCAGCGCGCGGAAGACGGCCTCTACGTTGGTGAGCGTGGTATAGGTGCGCCACAGGGCGTCTTCGTCCCAGTCGGTCTCGCTGCTGCGCAGACAGTAGACGCCCGGATGCGTGGCCATCGAGCCGTCCTGGGGCCGTCGGGTCCAGGTGACGGTGGCGGCCTTCTCACCGGTCTGGTCGGGGGTGACCTCGATCTGGTAGTGCGGGGCGACGCGGGAATGCTTTGCCTTCAGTCGCCCGATGCGCTGCCAGACCTGGCCGAGGCGCTTGTGCGCGCGGGGGCGCGCCAGCCCGTCGTTGAGATTGGTCAGGGCCGTCTCGAAGCGGGCGGCGAAACGTTCGACGATGCCGCGTTCCTTCTCGGCCCGCTCCTCGGAGTAGCAGTACAGGCGCACCTCGTCGGGGTCGGTCGAGACCACCTTGTGCAGATGCACGGTCTGTTTGGATTGGGTCTGGATCGCGACGGCGGCCTCGGCGTCGAATTGCCGGTGGCGTTCACGACTGACGACCAGATAGCGGTAGCCGTTGTCGCGCAGCCACCCGATGGCGGCCTCGGTGGCGACGCCGCGGTCCATGACGACCAGAGCGCCGGCCGGCGCACGAAGCGCCTCGAGCATGCCGGCCAGCGTGCGGTGCTCGCGGACGTTGCCGGCAAAGACCTGCGAGCGGCGCACGAAGCCGCTGGCGTCGAGCATCAGTCCCAGGGTCAGCAACGGACAATCGCTGCGCTTCTCCTTCGAGTGCCCGCGCTTGGCCTGCGGCTGTGCGCTCGCCTCGCCTTCGAAGTAGGTGTTGGTCAGGTCGTAGAGGGTGACCGTCGGCTGCAGGTCGAACAGGCCCATGGCCCGTTCGAACAGGTGTGCCTCGATCGCGTCGCGATGCTTCACCAGCGCGTCCGAGGCGCGGTAGAGCTGCATCGCGCTGACGGTCTCGAAGTCGACGCCGAGCAACTCGCCGAGACCGCTGCGGGTTTGCAGCCAGCGGTGCGTCGCGCGCTCCGAGGCCGGCTGGGCCAGGCGCCCGACGACGGCGCCGACCGCCGCGGTGCGCAGCGCGCCGTTGACACCCAACTCAGTCAGCAGGGCCGGTAGGCCCAACTGCTCCAGGGCCCACAGGCCGACCTGCTCGACGCCGACGCAGCGGGGGCGGACCAGGCGCAGCGAGTCGACGTCGACCGGCTGGATGTCTGTCGGTCCGGCGGCCGGTCCCTGCACGGGTGTGCCGCGGGCGATCAACTGTGCGGCTATCCGTTGCGCTTCGTGTTCGACGGCGGTCGGGCAGTCGGGGACCAGGGGCGTCTGGCCGGCCAGGATGTCGTCGATGCGGGAGCAGAGCAGCGGCCATTGCGCTTGGGGAATGTCGAAGTGGCGTCCGAGATTGAGCAAGGTGCGCTGGCGGACGGCGTTGCCGATGCGCTCGGAGTGGACGAGGCGATGCGAGAAGTAGGGCTGTCCGTCTTCGGTCCGCCGGGTTTGGGTACGCCGAACGAACATGCGCCCACGATAACGGGTGCACGTCCACCGAAGCAACACATCCCTGAAAATTATGGCACTACATTCAGCTCTGCCAACCTCCGCTTCTTTAGAATCAACAAGTTACGAGCCTGCGACCTCTGAAATATCGCCCAGATCTACAGAATTGTCGGCAATCCTGTTAAACATGGGTTGACGTCGGCGGACCACGCAGACACTTCGCCGTGCAGCGTCGCCAAGTCCCCGATGCGACGCCCCTGCAGGCATTGGCGCGTCATGACGCTGAGCTCGTTCTCCGCGATGTTCAGCCAACTGCCGTGTTTCGGCGTGTAGCAGAACTCGATGCGACGAACCAGTTGCCGGGCCCGGACCGGCTCGAACACTTCGTAGAAGGCGCCCTTCGTGTGCGTGTTGAGGTTGTCGCACACCAGGGTGACCCTCGGGCACGCCGCGTAGCGGCCCTCCAACAGGCCGGCGACCTCCACCGCCCAGTCCGCCTTCGTACGCCGGGCCCGCGCCGTCGCCTGTCGCCAACCCGCCAGCGGTTCGCTGAACAAGAAGACCGAGGCCGTGCCCGCCCGTTCGTACTCGTAGTCGACGCGGCGGGGTCGATGCGGCGTGGCGGCCATCGGCGGGCGCGTCTCCTTGACCAATTGCACCGGCTGTTCATCCATGCACACGACAGGCCAAGCAGGGTCGTACGGTTGCGCATACACGTCGAGGACCTGTTCCATGTGCGCCGCGAACTCCGCGTCGGCCGCCGGCGGGATCACCCAGTACTCGACTTTCCGCTGCGTCATCCCGTTTTTTTCAGCGTCCGCCGAACCGTTTCGTGGCTGATCGACTCGACGATCGCCAACTCGACGACCCGGTGCGCCAGCAGCCGCAACGACCAGTTCGCGTAGCCCTCCGGGGGCGGCCCCGTACGCAGAGCAATGACCTGCGCCTCCTGTTCGCCGTCCAGCAGTTTGGGAACCGGGGGCGACGCCCGCTGTCTGCGCTCCAGCGCCCGCTCGAACCCTTCCAGCACGCATCGTTGGCGAACGTTCTCGACCGTGTTGGTGCGGCAGGAAAAGGCGTCGGCGATCTGCTGGTCGGTCCACTCGGGTCCGTCCGCATCCGCCTTCAACAGAATCTGTGCTCGGCGGACCCTCTCGCTGCTGCCGTTGAGCTTCCGGATCGTCTCTCGACAGACCTCGCGTTCCTCGGGGGTGAGTCGAACGATGTACTTCTTCTGGGGCATGAAAGCTGTCTCGGCTCGAGACCAGCTTTCAGATAGTCCCAATGTTTAATCGTGGCACGGCACTAGCGCGATTGCGCCGGTTCCAGCTTCCGGACCCAGCCGTCGCCCTTCGTCAGCAGATAGAGCTCTCCGGCCGAGTCGATGCCCAGGCGCGCGTCCACCCGAGCCCCGCTGCCGTACGTGTTGGGAAACCCGGCCACGTCGACGAGGTCCTGCTCCTGGCCGTTCAGGACCAGCCGCAGCTCCCGGATCTCGGCGAGCTGGCCGGGCACGAGCCCGTCCGCATCGATGTACAGGACCCGGCCGCGCGGGAAGTCGGTAAAGACGTACTTGCCCCGCAGGGCGGGAATGGCCCGGCCGCGATAGACGAACCCGCCGCCGATGGCGTTGCCCTCGCCGTGGTCGTACTGGGCCACCGGGTACACGAAGGCCTGGTCATCCTGCGCCGGCAGCGGATACACGCGTCCCGGACGCCTGGCGCCGACCGCGTACCCCGTCGCGAAGGTGCCCTCCCGGAGCCGCCAGCCGTAGTTGGCGCCGGGCACTCCCAGATTGACCTCCTCGACGAAGTTCTGGCCGATGTCGCCCATGAACATTCGGCCGTCGGTGTCCCATGAGAACTGCTGCGCATGCCGCAGGCCATAGGCCCAGATCTCGGGAGCCACACCCGCCTCGCCCACGAAGGGATTGTCCGCCGGAACGCCGTACGCTTTGCTTCCGTCGCCCGCGAGCGGATCGATGCGGATGATCGCGCCGTGCGGCACGCGGAGGGACTGGCTGAAGTCGCGGGGATCGTTGGCCGCCCCGGCATCCCCCAGCGTGGCGTAGAGAAGCCCGTGGTCCGGCGATCCCGCCGCGGCCGTGGGATTGAACGCGATGACGCCGATGTTGTGGTTCGGTGCGAACTGGCCGATCCGGAAGACCTCCCGGGAACTCCCGCTGAACACGTTCGCCGCCGGATCGTCGGCCGTCCACTCCCGGATCACGCTCTCGTGACTCCCGGCGTCGTCGTCCAGGTAGTCCGCGTGGCCGCTGTCCGACCGCGCGCTGTACGCGGTGTAGAACTTTCCGAATCCCGGCGCGCCGGCGTCGGCGAACTGCGGGTGGAACGCCACTCCGACCAGCCCGGTCTCGTTGGGGAACATCGAGTCGTCGAAGCCGACGTCGAGAGTGCGAATGTCCATGTAGGCGACCGGTTCCATCCCGCTCTCATCGGTGATGTACAGCACCCCGCGCAGGTCGTTGAGCACGAGGCGTCCCGAGCCGTCCCCTATCGGCGTCAGGTACTGGATGCGGGCGTAGGCCGGATTCGTTATCGGATCCAGGGCCGACTCCTCGGTTTGCGGCGCGCGAACGAACTCGGTGGCTTCCACGATCAGGTCGCCCTTCCGAATCGGGTCGGGAAGGGGATCGTTCACGGCCTGCACCTGCGCCCCGGCCGGGACGGACGCGGCGACGATGATGATGGCGACTGCTCCGAGTGATCGTGCAAGGTGCATAACGGGCTCCGTGGGTTGAGGGGTGGTCGTCAGCAGCGAGAGGCCTGCCTGCGTGCGGGCATCAGGTGCGCGGCGGCGAGCCTGGCCCGCGCCGGGAATCCGTCCGCGCAACGAAGGATCCGCATCGTCGGCGTGTGATCGCGTCCGCCTCGATCGGCGCGGCGCGCAGCTTCAGATGGGCGAACAGGGGACGCGCCCCGCCGGTGGGGCGCAGGTCCCGGCCGGGCGCACCGGCGGCCGGCAACAGCTTCAGGGCCACCGTTCCCCGGACATTGCCTCCGATGGCGAGGATGCGATCACGCGCCCCGTCGACCTTGACGACGATGTCGCAGTGGGTCCGGGCGCCGTCGCCCATCCGGCGGCGCCGTTCCGCGATCGAGCGATAGCGGGGACGCCGCGCGCTGCACAGCAGATCCCCGGGCGCGATCGGCGTCGTCCCGATGTCGTAGGCGGCATACCCGGCCGGCGTTTCATCGGTCCCCTGAGCACGAATTGCCTGGTCGATGTACACGTGATGCGCGACGGCGCGCTGAAACCGGTTGGCGTTCCCGAGTCCGCCTTCGCACATCACCCACGAGACGAAGGCCGCCGACCACGGATATCGCCATCTGGCCGCGATGCCGCGCGGCCCCTTCCAGACTCTGTTCTGCGCGTCGAGGATCCAGGTGCCCTGCGGCGTTACCGCCCAGTACCCGGCGATGGACGCGGCGACGCGCGCGGACTCCGAGCGACTCGGCCGCCGCCGGCGGCGACGAGCGCGCTCCGCGGCGCCGATGTTCGTACGGTCCACGACGGGAAACCCGAAGAAGGCCCATTCCTGCACGACGATGTCTACGATACGGCGCCGGACGTCCTCCAGCGGCAGGTTGCGGCAGGGCGCTCGGCGAATCGTCATGCTGCCCGGCGTGCCACTGACGCGCCCGGAAGGTGGCGCGACATCGAGTACGGCGGGGGGCAGGCGCTCGACGGACGCCTGCTGGGCGAACCCGACGGTCGCCGCACCCAAACCGGCCGTAAAGGCCAGGACGAGAGTCTTCAAGCCTGCGCGCACATACACCATCCGAGACTTGCGGTCACCGGCCGGGCGTAGTCGGCGCGCCGGGCCACCGTCAGCCGCCTACCCTAACCGGTAACGGTCGTCCCTGCAAGACGGCGGCGCAACGGCTTTTCTGCGGGCCGCACCAGTTGCCGCCCGATGCCGAGGCCGATAGGACGGTGCCTGTATACGCGTGAAGCGGCCGGGCGGGTCAATTCGCGGGAAGCGTCTCGATCCAGGCCACGATATCGGCCGCGTCGCCGGGCGCCAGATCCGCCACGCTGTCGCGCATGGCGGCGCCGGACGTGTCGTCGGGATGCGAACCCCGGACGCCGTCGATGAACTTCCGGAGTTGCCGCGCCGTGTACCAGCTCGCCTGCCCGGCGAGCCGCGGCGCCCCGAGCGCATCGTTGCCTTCCCCGGACCGCCCGTGGCAGACCGCGCACGCGGCGTAGAGCCTCTGCCCGCGCGCCGGGTCGCGTCCCCCCGGCTCGACGCCGGCCTGCGCCACCCCGCCGGTCGGCGCCTCGCCGCCGACCGGCCGCGGCGCGGACAGCGACGCCAGCCATACCGCCACGGCCGCGAGGTCCGCGGGAGCGAGTTCGTCGACCATCGGACGCATCTCCCGGCCTTCGACGTCTTCGGGGTGGAGACCCCGGTAGCCGCGGCGGAAGCCGTCGAGCTGCCGTTCGAGGTGCGCGGCGCTGAGGCCGGCGAGCACCGGCGCGTCGATTCGCGGATTGCCCCGTCCGTCGGTGCCGTGGCACGACTCGCAGGCGGCTACGTACAGTGCTCGGGGCGCGGACGGGCCGGCGTTCGGGACCTGCGCCGCCGCGGGCCGCGCGGCGGCGGCCAGCACCGTGGGGACGACCAGCGCCGCGGCGGCAGCGCTCGCGAGCGTTGCGCCTGTGAACGCCGACCATCGAACGAGCGCTGACCATCGAGCGGGCGCAGTGGATGGAAGAAGGTGCTTCATGGCTCCGGCGGTCTTCCCGCGGCCCGGTTCCTCAGCCGGCGGCTCCCGCCTCCCGTTCCTGCCGCTCGATGTCCTGCAGGGCATGGTAGGCGGACTGGATGGCGCCTTCCTGCCAGCCCGGGTGGTAGCTGATCTGATCGCCCACCATATAGTGCCGGCCGGCGGGGTTCTGCAACGTGGCGAAGTGGTCCCGCATCGCCTCGTCCGTCCAGCGGGTCGAGCAGCCGAGCACGTGGTTCATGCGGTACCAGGCCACGCTGATGCCGCGCTCGACGAGCTGCCGGTAGCCGGGGTGGACCCTCTCGCCCTGGGCCAACGCCGCCTCGATGCGCTCGGGCGGCGACAGCCGGGTGAGCCGGTAGCCGGGTTCGTCGTCGAAGGCGTAGGCGCCGAGAATGACGCCGGTGCCGGCGTGGATGCCGTGCGGCGGGTACCAGATCTGCGTGATGTCCTGGTTCGTCCAGGAGATGCCGCCGTAGATGTGTTCGTCTTCCCAGAAGCGGCGCTGCGCCTGGAACGCCAGCTTGACGAGCCTGCCCCGCCCGGGGGCGGACAGCGCCCGCACGTACCGCGCGGGCAGGTTGTGCCGCAGGCCGACCACCAGGTGGGCTGGCATGCTGTTGAGGCAGTAGTCGCCCCTGACCGTCCGCACCTCGCCGCGGGCGCCGGTGTAGGCCACCTCCACGCCGGTCTCTTCCAGCCGGATTTCGCGTACCGCCGCACGCAGCTCGACCGCGTCGCCCACGCGGCGCAGGAAGCCGTCGATGATGCGGTCCATGCCGCCGACCGGCTGCAGCATGGGAGCGGCCTGATCCGCCAGTTCGCCCCAGTGCATGAACTCCCGCCAGAAATGTGCGCGGAGCAGCTCGGAAAAGTCGCGCACCGGCTTCTTGACGCCGGGCGACGTCATGCCGCCGCGAGCGTAGCCGGCGCGGTCCGAGCCGCGATAGGCGAGCGTCTCGTCGAGGTCGCCGTAGGCCCGCGCGAACTCCCGCAGCCGCTCCCGATCCTCGGCGTCGAGAGGGGCGTCGAGAACGCGCGGGTCGACCGACTTCGCCAGCAGCTCGGCCAGGAAGCCGCGGGCATCGGTCATGTACTCGCGGCCGCGGATGGGCCGGCCGCCGAACGCGGCGTCGTCGTGGACCCAGGCGTTACGGTTGTCGTTGACGAAGATCTCCAGCGGGACGTCGAGCTCGCGGCAGTAGCGCAGCAGGTTCTCGTGGGTGCCGGGAATCCGCGCCGGGCCGGCGTTGAAGTACAGGTGCGGCGCGTCGTCGAAATCGCAGACCTGTCGCGCGCCCAGCTCGTCGACGACGTCGCCGCGCCGCAGCGTGAGGCTGCGTCCCCCCGGCCGGTGCGAGGCCTCCAGGACCGTGCAGCGGTGACCCGCCTTGCGGAGCTCGTACGCCGCGGTCAGCCCGGCGATGCCGGCGCCGATGACGACGACGTGCCGCGCCCGTTCGCCGGCCGGGCGGAGGCCGGGCTGGCCGGCCCGGGCCACCGCCGGCAGCAGCCCTAGGGCGGTGGCCGCCGCGTGCACGGCGGCCGAGCCCCCGGCCGCGCCGACCGCGTGCAGCAACTCCCGGCGGGAGATGCATCTGTCCATCGGTGTGACCTCGCGTGCAGAACTTCGCTTCGCTGGGTTCTGCGGCGCAAAGCTACTAGTCCGGCATCCCCCTGTACGTCAGCTTCTGCATGCCCGCGCCCGTCCCCGCGATGTAGAGATTGCCCCGCGAATCGGTCGCGATGTGGTGGCCGGCGCCCAGGATGCCTTCCGGGCGAACCGTGCCGAGGATCTCCAGGGTCGCGCGGTCGACGACGACGATGCCGTCGCTACCGCCGACGTAGAGGAACTGCTGCTCCGGGTCCGTGGACAGGGCCAGATTGCGCGCGAAGGGCGTATCGGGCGTGATCACCTGGTCCACCAACGTGCCGCCGAGGGTGAACACCTGCACGCGGCGATGCTCGCGGTCGGCTGCGTACACCATGCCGTCGTGCGACACGCGGATGGCGTGGAGGACGTTGAAATACGGAGGGCCCGGATCCGAGAAGCTGGTCGGGTTCTGCACCTGACACTGGTCGTCGTCCACCGGCGTGTCGCCGAACGCTCCCCACCGCCGCTTGAAGCGGCCGGTCTGGGCGTCGAACACGGCGACACGACGGTTGCCGTAGCCGTCGGCGACGAACAGCTCGTTGGTCGGCGGATGGACCTGCTGATCCGCCGGCCGGTGGAGGTTCATCATGTCGGCGTTGCCGCTGCTCCCGTCGCTCCGTCCGATCTGCATGACGAACGTGCCGTCCTGCGTGAACTTCAGCATCTGGTCGTCGTTGACCGGCTCGACCCGGGGCACGCCGTTGGTGGGGCAGTTGTTGCCGCCCAGCCAGACGAAGCCCTCGTGATCGATGTGGAGGCCGTGTTCCCGCTGGGGCCACTCGTAGCCGTCGCCCGGGCCGCCCCAGGCCTTGATGAAGTTGCCCGCCGTATCGAAGACGACAACCGGCGCCGCCGCCATCGCGTCCTGCTCGGCCGGGAGTGTCAGCGGCCGGTGCAGGACCCAGACGTTGTCCTCTGCATCGATGGCGATGCTGGACGGAAGTCCGAGCGCCATCCCGGCCGGGACCGTGGGCCAGGACGCGTCCACCTCGAAGATCGGCAGGCTGCGACCTTGCGCAGTCGCCGTCCCGGCGGCCGGCGTCGAGCCGGACAGCCATGCCGACGCCACAATGGCGCCCACGGCCACGAACAGTGCCATGAGAACCGCGTGACGCAGCCGTTTGCTCCGCATGATCACCTTCCCCCTCGTCGCGCCTTCTCAGCCGTGCGCCTGGCCGCGCTCGGCAAGATGAGGGCGACGACTATAGGTCCGTTTCCAGTCCCGATTCTACATTGCGTCGCTCCGACTCTGACCGTAGATCGCCGCCCGGCATGCGCACATCGCGCGGATCTGCGCCTCGCGCTCGGCGTCCTGTCGGAATTCGCGGCAATGCTCGAGGACCGGATCCGGTTCTTCGAGGGCCGGCCTCAGCGCTATGGGACCCAGCTCGATTGCGACGCCGAGGGGAACTCTCAACGGGTGGACAGCGAGGTCGCGGGGCTTTCGCTGGACATGGAACGGTGGGGCAGGGAATTCGCCGCGCAGGTCGCGGCATGCGGACGAAAGGTAAAGTTCCTGGCGGCTACGTTCGATAAACCGGTCGTCCTCCTTCTACCGGGGACGCATCGTCCCCGGAGGGTCGCGGCGCGGGCTTGGTACACCCGCGCCGCGGACGCCTCGTTGCGTCCTGGCGGTCCTGGCCGTCCCCCCATCCAGCCGGCCTCTTCCAACCAGCGTCGCCGGCTTCCCGGTCCGGGTGCTCGGTTTCCCGTGGCACTGACCCGCGAGGCCTTGCCTGCGGGGGTATAGTGGGGGAAGCTCACCCCGACGCAGAGCAGGCGAGGAAGGGAGAATCGACATGAAGCGACAGGCTCGAACCCGGGCGAGCGTCCTGCTTGCCACGATGGCCGTAGGCGTGCTCGTGATCTTCGCGTTCGGTCAGCCATCGACGGCCGCGGCTCCCCAGAGCAACTTCGTCGGCGGCGAGCCGAGCCGGCCGGACTCGTCCGACATGCGGGCGTTGCGGCTGCGCTTCGAGGCCGGGGTCCGCTCGAACTGGCACGCCCATGCCGGCTGGCAGATCCTGGCTGCCGAGGAGGGCCGGGGCCGCACGCAGGAGCGCGGCGGGGAGATCATCGAGCTGGTGCCCGGCGGGCGTCCGGTCTTCGCGCCGGCCGGCGTTGTGCACTGGCACGGCGCGTCGCCCGACGAGCACGTCGTGCAGCTCACCGTCCTCGGCGGCGGCGACGGCGGACCGACCTCGTGGTTCGATCCCGTGAGCGAGGAGGAGTACCGGGGCCGGTAACGGCAAGGTCGGTCAGGCCCTGGTCGTCCCCTCTTGTTCGGAAATCAGGAGACCAGCGCTGTTCGCCGATGTCCGACATCCATCTGGAGGACCCGGAGTGGGAGGGATGGACGCTATGCGGCCAACGCCTCCGACCCGCGCGCGGTGAGACAGTCGGCCTCCTGTGTGCTCTGTCGGCGGCTGGGGCCACGTGTTCGACGTGTCGGTCCGCCGGCAGGGAAGAAGCGCTAGCCTGCCCCGACGATTCCGGCGTGCAAGTCGGCGTACGGGTGCGAATCGTCTGTTCCTCCGCTCTGGAGGGCCAGACGGGCACCGTGACGTCCGCCGACGTCCTGCAGGAGGTGGTCACAGTCCGCATCGACAGCGATCCGATGCACGGCGGGGGCCCGATTCGCCTGAAGCTCGCCGAGGTCGAGCCGGTCACCGTAGCGCGTGGCTGACCGGCTGTCTTGTCGCCAGGACCGCCGGCCGGCAATCGGCTCGCGAATCATCTGCATCAGCGCGTACGTGACCGTTCGCGAAAGAAGGCGACAATCAGCTCGCTGGTCCCGCGCGGGTAGACGTGGGCGCCGGCGTGAATCCAGGTCATGACCGGCGCAGCCGTACCCGCTCCGTACAGCGTGCAGCCGGCTCCGCAAGACGTTTCCGCATCGACGCCGTTCACCTCGAGGGCGACTGCGATCGCGGCTTCCTGATCCGCGAAGCGGACCACTCGATCGCGCGTACCGGCCACGTGCAGGACGGGCCTCGGCTCCCGTGGCCGCACCGACGGACGGAGGCGGGCCGCCACCGGGGCGTACGCGGCGAACACGTCGGGACGCTCCGCCCAGAGCAGGTAGGTGAACATCCCCCCGTTCGAGTAGCCGGTCGCGTAGATGCGTTCGTCGTCGATGGGGTAGGTCTCGCGCAGCGACCGCAGCGCCACGTCGACGAGCCTGAGGTCGCGGTCGCCGTTGGCGCCGGGCTCCACCTGCCAGCCGAGGAGTCCGCGGCGCCGCTCGAGTCCCTCGAAGTACACGACGACCGCCTCGGGCCATGCCACGTGGACGTTCGTGTACTGGAAGTTCCGCATGTTGTCGCCGAATCCGTGGAACGACAGGACGAGCGGGGCGCCTTCGGGCGCCGGGTTCGCCGGCGCGTAGACGATGGCTTCGCGCGTCACGCCGTCGACCTGCCAGCGCATGACCTCCGCCGCCGCCTCGCACACGCCGGGAAACAGCAACAGGCCGATAAGGGTCACGTGCGTCGGACGCATTCTCATCCTGTACCTCCGCCTCCGCGTTGCCTCCCCGTCCGCCGGCGACGCTGTCCGCCGCCAGGGCCTCTCGCCAACCATGGTCGAGGGTACCCCACCGCCGCTTGAAAAGCGCAGCGGAAACTCGGGAGCGGATTCCAGGAGGACCTCGGCCGCCCAGGCCGCCGGCGTCCGGGCCGTTTCAGGCGGCGGCAGCGGCAAAAAAAGTTGACGGCGGACAGCCGGCCGGGCGAGGATGAACGCCTGAGCTCGGGATTCGCGGGGGTATGGAAATGAGACGACGACTGCTCGAGTTGCTCGGCGTGGCAACGGTGCTCGCTATCGTCACTGTGTTCCTGCAGCTTACCGCCGTTCCGGTCAGCGGCCAGGACGCGAGTGACACTCCGTGGGGACATCCGAACCTGGAGGGCATCTGGCTGGATGTGTACTCCACTCCGCTGGAACGCGACCCTGCGATCGGCGAGCGCGAGTTCGCCACGGAGGAAGAGCGGGCCGCGCGGAATCAGGCCGCGCTCGCTCGTCCGCCGGTGCTGCCCAGCGGCGCGTACAACACCGTCTACACGTCGGCGAGGCCGGCGGGCCCGCGCACGTCGCTGGTCGTCGATCCGCCCGACGGGAGGATTCCCGCACTCACGCCGGAGCAGGTGCAGCGGAACGAAATCGAGCAGGAGTGGCGCGCCATGCTCTTGCGCAACACCGAGACCTGCCGGACGCAGGCGCCGCAATGCGCCGGGGGGGAGTACGGGCCCCCGTCACCCCGCAGATACGAGACAACGCCCTACTACAACACGCGGGGCCGCATGAACCGCCACGACGGTCCGGAGGATCAGAGTCTGGGCGACCGTTGCATGTCCGGGCGCACACCAGACCTGAACGGGTTCCGCCGCATCGTGCAGGGCGAGAACGCCATCGCCATCGCCTACGACACCGGGCAGGGCCAGGGGTTCCAGCGCATGGTCAACCTGAGCGGGGAGCATCCGCCGAGCAACATCCGGCTGCGGCACGGCGACTCGCGCGGCCGCTGGGACGGCGACACGCTGGTCATCGAGACCACGAACTTCTCGCACAAGTTCCCCTACCAGGGCTCGGCCGAGAACCGCCGGCTCGTCGAACGCTACACGCGGGTCGACGACGAGACGCTCGATTACGAGATGACGATCGAGGATCCGACGGTGTGGGTGGCGCCGTGGACGCTCCGGCAGGAACTGAAGCGTCAGAACGACCAGCAGAACCGGATCTACTACGAGCCCCGGTGCCACGAAGGGAACTACGGGCTGCCGGCGTTGCTTCTCGGCTATCGTCTTGACGATCAGGCGTTCGCGGAAGGGCGCGGTCCGGACCCGGCCTCCTTCTCCATCTACGACGCCGACCGGCTGCAGCGGTGAATTCCGCTCGGCTCCGCGCCGACGCGCGCCCCGACTAGCGCGCTGAGGAAAACGGAACCCGGCCCCGCAACCCGCGAGGCCGGGCCCCGGCGCCATCGGCTGTGGCGCGCCAACCAAAAAACAAGCCCGGCCCCGCAACCGCGAGGCCGGGCAAGCCACTTGCCAATTGTAGAGTCGAAGAGTTCCGACAGCTAGCAGCTACCTGGGATTCTCCACGGTGTCGACACCGGGCCGCGCCAGCTCCCAGGGGGCGCCGGTGCCGGACGACCCGAGAAACAGCCTCGTCCCGTCGGGGAACGTGATGTCCCGGCCGTTGGCGCGGTTCGTGCCGTCCTTGGCCTGATAGCCGTCGACGTTGACCGCGGTGCCGGGCAGCAGCGACCGCCTCGTGAAGCCCCGCCGGAACAGCACGTTCGGGGTGCCGCCTTCGAACGCCCATTCCTCCGTGGTCCCGTCGTCGAGCTCCACGTCGATGTGGATCCAGACGTGGGGATTGACCCACTCGACCCGCGTGACCGTGCCGCTGAAATCGACTGGCCTGTCGGCGTCGAACTCCGCGGCGAAGGCGTGATGCGCCTCGATCGGTGCGGCCGTTCCCGCCAGCGCCAAAGCGATCCCGACGATCGCGCTCAAGCTCCCAATCAGTAGTTTCGTTCTCATCGGCTTCCCCCTGCCCGCTGTGATTCACACGCGGTTTCTCATCCGACGGGTTCCCGGACTCCTGTCCCGGCACGCGGGCCGGGCGCGTTACCGCCGATACCACTCGTGCAGACTATCGCCGGGCGGAATCTTGCGTGTTATCTCGACGATGATCGTCTCGCCTTCCCAGCGCCTCACCAACTGCTCGCGGCGCAGGTTCCCGTACATGAACTCCTCGGCGAACTCGATGCAGGGATAGTCCAGCACGGTGGCATTGGGCTCCAGGCGGCGGTAGAGCGGCATGGCGATCGACCACGGCTCGGTGAAGGTCTCCGGATCGTCGATCGTCACCTCGTACCAGATGGCGTCCGGCGATAGCGGCGTGTAGCGCTCGGTGAGCCGTAACGCTTCACCGTGGAAGTTGCCGGCCCGGTCGAGCCAGTTCTTGCCGTTGAAGTCCGTTACCTCGACTACCAGCGTGTCTCCTTCCCACCGTCCGACCGAGTGCCCCATGTAGGTGTAGTCCGGCGGAAGGTCGACATCGTCCAGGTGAATGGCGCGCGCCGCGTTCGAGAACGCGAAGTTCATGTGGATCTTGTTCGTGCCCTGCACGATCTGGAATGGGTAGGGCATGTACATCGCGCGCGGCGTGCCCGGCAGGTAGCACTTGAGCTCGGGATCGCGGTCGATCCAGTTCGCGGCGTTCTCCTGCTTTACCTGCAGCGCTTCCGGCCGGTACGGGATTCCGCCGTCGCCCTGCACGACCCCCATCGAGCCGGGCACGCCGGCCGCGGCGCCCAGCGCCACTACCGGCGCCGCCGGCACCCTGGCGTACTCGTACGGATAGACCCCCTCCTGCATCACCATGCCCGGCAGCGCTTCGTGCGCTTGCAGATCCCAGTGCGCCTCGTTGAGGGCCTGCCACACGCCGTTGAAGTTCGGGCGCCCGTCGGGGGTCTGCGCGGGGCGCGCCGCCTGGTCCTGACCCTGGCTGGCCGTGCTGGTCACGGCGACCGAGAGGACGACGCCCACGCTGAAGGCGGCAAGGGCCGCGACCACGGTCGAGATTCTGAAACGGTTTCGCATCATCGTTTGCTCCCCTTGTCGCTCAGTCCTGCAAACCCTGCACGCACGTGGCGGTGTCCAGCGAGAACGGGTCCGGGCCGCGCCCTTCCGCGAACGCCTGCTCATCCACCCGCGCGCCGATGAGCAACGCCGGCAGACCGTAGTTCCCTTCGTGGCACCGCGGCTCGTAGTAGATCCGGTTCTGCTGGTCGCTCTGCCGCTTCAACTCCTGCCGGACCGTCCACGGCGCTACCCACGCCGTCGGGTCCTCGATCGTCACCTCGTAATCGAGCGTGTCCTCGTCGATGCGGGTATAGCGTTCCACGAGACGGCGGCTCCCGCCTGACTCGCGGAAGCGGAACTTTGGCGAGAAGTTCGTAGTCTCGATGACCAGCGTCCGGCCCTCCCAGCGGCCGCGCGAGTCGCCGTGCCGCAGGCGGATGTTGCTCGGCGGATGGTCTCCGCTCAAGTTGACGACGCGCTGGTACCCCTGGCCCTGTCCGGTGTCGTAGGCGATCGCGACGGAATCCTCACCTTGCACGATGCGGCGGAACCCGTTCAGGTCGGGCGTGCGCCCCGACATGCACCGGTCGCCCAGACTCTGGTCCTCCGGGCCGAAGTGGCGGTTCATGCGGCCGGTGTTGTAGAAGGGAACGACATCGAACCGGCGCGGCGACGCCGGCCCGTACTCCCCGCCGGCGCATCCGCTGCCGCCGACGCGGCAGGTCTCGGTGCTGCGCAGGAGCATCAGGCGCCACTCGCGCTCCGTTTCGTTCCGCCGCTGGGCCTCCGGCGTGAGGGCGGGGATCCTTCCGTCTGGCGGGTCGACGACGAGCGACGTGCGCGGGCCCGCCGGCCGCGCCGACGTGTAGACGGCGTTGTAGGCTCCGGCGACGTCCGTCCGGCCGTCCTGCCCGCGCGCGTTGCGTCCCGGGTTGACCATGCGGGCCTGGTCGCGCTCGGCTCGCTCCGCGGCGGTGAAGAACTCTCGATCACCGAGCGCGGCGGGCCGTTCCAGGGGCGTGGCGTAGACGTCGAGCCAGATGCCCTCCAGGTTCGGATGTCCCCACGAGGTCTCGCCCGGCGCCTGCCCTTCCACCGGCACGGCGGCGAGCTGCAGCAGCACCGCGACGGTTGCGATTGCCGTGGCAACCCCGAGCGATTCGAGCAGTCGTCGCCTCATCTCCATACCTCCGAGGCGGCAACCCGCTGCCGGGAGCGCAGCCCCGGAGCTTGAGGCGCCGCCGCCCGCCGGCGCCGCTGTCGTTACTCCTCGACTCCGGTCGAATATATGCCTGCTACAACACGCTGTCAAAGACAAATGGGAGAGGCGGAACGGCTCCGGGAAACCGGTCCGAATCCCGCTGCCTGCGGCGTCTTCCCGTCGGCGGCGGAGTCAGTCCGGCCCTGGCGGCATTTCCGAGCAACCCGTGGTGAACACCCCTCGTCGCAACGAGCCCGGCGCCGCGCCGCCGCCGGCGCGGCGCGACGCGGAAGCATTGGACAATACTCGACCGAGGAGCAACGCAGTCCACGTGGGATGCATCGCCGCTCGAATGCAGCGGGCCTCTTGCCACGGGCTGTCAGGCCAGAAGGTGGACCAGCACCTCTTGCATGGCGCGGTTGATCGCGGCGTAGCGCTCCGGAGGCGCGGCGATCAGATCGTCCTCGGACTGCACGTAGGGCCCGGGGACCAGATCGCCCCGGCAGTGCTCGACCAGGGCCGCCACGTTGGCGGGCGTCGTCTCCAGGTGGAACTGCAGGGCGACGACGTTGCGGCCGACCCGGAACGCCTGATTCTGACAGGCCGGGCTGCCGGCCAGGCGGACGGCTCCCGCGGGGAGGTCGAACGTCTCCCCGTGCCAGTGGAAGACGAGACTCTCGGGCGGGAACTGAAAGCCGGGCGCCGCGTCCGGCACCCCTTGCACCGGAAACCAGCCGATCTCGCTGGCGGCGCCACGATACACACTGGCGCCGAGAGCGCTCGCGATCAATTGGGCGCCCAGGCAGACGCCCAGCACCGGAATCCCGCGCGCGACCGCGTCCCGCACCAACTGCTTCTCGGGCCGGAGCCAGTGCAGCGCGTCCTCGTCGTTGACGCTCATCGGTCCGCCCAGCGCGATGAGGGCGCCGATTCCATCGGCGCGCGGCATGGGGTCGTCGGCGAACAGCCGGGTAAGGCCGACATCCGCCCGTTGCGCCGCCAGCCAGTCGGCGATGCTGCCCGGGCCCTCGAACGGGACGTGTTGCAGCACCTGAACCTGTTTCATGTCCGATGCGTGTCCTCCGGGCCGCCCCCGCCGCCTACGGGTCCAGCCAGCGCTCCTGCAGCGGACGCAGGGCGGCGATGAGCCCGAAGTCCTGGTCGCGGTGGAGCAGCAGCGCCTTGTGGGCGATGGCTATCTCGGCGATGCAGCATTCGATGGGGCTGTACGTCGGGGTGCCGAGGCGCTGCAGCTCGAAGAAGGTCCGCGCGGCCTGCCGCCACGTCTCGGGCTCCGCTTCCAGGTAGCGCTGGCCGTCGAGGTAGGTCGCCAGCCGGTGCCACTGTTCCTCACGAGTCGTCTTGGCGAGCAGCTCGACCTGCGTGAATCGGGTCAGGTAGACGTCGTCTCCCCCGATCGCTGCTTCGAGCGCGCCCCGCTTGCCCGGGTCGCGCAGCACCTCCAGCCAGAGCGACGTGTCAACTATCAGCACGGTTGGGGGCCCCGTGCAGCCCGCGCAGTTCCTTGTGATCGAAGCCGGGTGCCAAGTCCAGCGATCCTGCCAGCTCCAGCAGGTTCTTGCGCGAGCGGCTCTCGACCAGGCTGGTGAGAGCCACGTGCACGACCTCCCGCTTGGTCCGCGCGCCGGTCAGCTTCATCGCCCGCCGGACCAGGGCGTCGTCCAGCACGATGTTGGTTCGCATGGCCCCAGTATACACCGATGGAGGTGTAGATGGTGCCACTTCGGCCGGTCGATGCGCTGCCGCGGTTGAGCGGCGAGCAACGCCGCCGCGCCATGGTTGGCTGAACTTGGAAGGGAACGAGACGGCCGGCGCCGGGCATCTTCGCAGACACCCGACGCCGGCCATTCGATGCGAGTAGCGTAGCGGCCGGCGCACGAAGCGCGGCCGTCGCGCGTTGCGGGCTACTGCACCGAGAGACCAGCCTCCGCGGCGATCTCGCCGATGCGCGCCGCCTGGTTCGGGTTGTTGCCCATGACCTCGCGCAACCGACGGACGATCTGCGCCTGCTCGTCGTCCGACAGGTCGCCGGCCGCGCCGGCCGCGTTGCGCACCGCCGCGTAGCAGTCGTCCTCGTAGGTGATCGAGCCGCACTGCGCCGTCAACTCCGCGAGCAGCCCGGCCGCGCCGGAGCGCTCGACCGGTGCACCGCCGCCGGTGGCGCCGAAGGCATCGTTGGCCTGCTGGATCTCGGCCGCGGCCCCGCGGCGGATGTTCGCCGCCTCGGTGCCTGCCTGGAAGCAGGTGAACGACGCCCGGTCGGCCCAGCGCAGCGGGGCGCAGGCGTGGATGCCAGCGTCGATGGCCGCGTCGCGAACCTCGGTGATCAGCACCTCGTACTCCGGATCCCCTTCGCCGAACCCGGAGAAATTGCCGAGGTCGCCGCTGGCCGCAAACAGCCCCGTGACACCCGGGATCTGCGCAATCTCGCGCGAGGCTTCCACGCCCTCGAGGGTCTCGATCATCAGGATCAGCACGACGTTGTCGTTGTAGGTCTGCCGGTAGCCGCCGGGCACCTGGTTCCACAACTCGCCCGCGCCCTGACCGCCGCCCGCGCTCCGCCGGCCGATGGGCGGGAAGTAGGTCCAGTCGACCGCGGCCTGCGCCTCTTCGACGCTGTCGACGGTCGGCACGACGATGACCAGCGCGCCCATGTCGGTGGCGTGCTGGATCTCGCGCTCATCGGCGTAGGCGACGCGCGCGCCGGGGGCCGCCGGTCCGGGACAGGTCCGCCACATTCGGGCGACCTGCTCCCACGAGATGGACTCGTGCTGCATTTCGACCCAGACGAAGTCGTAGCCGGCCGCGGCCATCGCGCAGTACGTGCGCGGGTCGGTGGCCCGCACCGTGCCGCCGATCATCGGTCCGCCGGCCACGAGCTTGGCCTTGGCCGGGTTCCAGATCTGGGCGCTCGTCCCGTCGGGCAGCTCGAAGCGCGAGCCGTACTCGAAGTCGGCGGCCCGGAACGGCTCCTGTTCCTGGGCGGCGGCATTCTGCACGGCCCCGCCGACCAGCAGGCCAGCGGCGACGGCGACTACCGTGAGCAACGTGGTGATTCTCATGACATCCTCGCTTTGTGAGCCCGTTAGTGGTGCGCGTCGCGCGCGCTGGATTTGAGTGACGCACGGAGTCTACTCCGTGAGTCGCTCCGCCATCCACCGGCCGGCTCCGGTCGAAGGCGGATTCGCCGGCGGCTGCTAAGCTCTCCCAATGCCCGAGCCGTTGATCGCGCTCCGCGACGTCGAGAAGGTCTTCAGCCACGGCGTCAGTCGGACGTTCGTCCTGCGCCGGATCACGCTGGACATCGGCGCCGGGGAGTTCGTTTCCATCATGGGACCCTCCGGGGCGGGAAAATCGACGCTGCTGCACATCCTCGGGATGCACGACGCCGACTGGACCGGGGAGTACGACCTGCTCGGCCAGCCGGTGCACAAGCTGCGGGCGAAGCACCGGCAGGCGCTCGGCCGGACTCACATCGGCTTCGTGTTCCAGAGCTACCACCTGCTCGACGACCTGACCGTCGCGGAGAACCTGGAGGTCCCGCTGTCGTATCGCAACGTTCCTCGCGCCGAGCGACAGAGCCTCGTCGCCGACACCCTGGACCGCTTCCAGATCGTCGGCAAGAAGGATCTGTACCCGAGCCAGCTTTCGGGCGGCCAGCAGCAGCTGGTCGGCGTGGCGCGGGCCCTGATCGCCAAGCCGACGCTGATTCTGGCCGACGAGCCGACCGGCAACCTGCACTCCAGCCAGGGCCGCGAGATCATGGAGCTGTTCACGCGGCTCAACGAGGAGGGGACGACCATCGTCCAGGTCACCCACTCGGACGTCAATGCCGCCTACGGCAGCCGGATCATCCAGCTCCGCGACGGGTGGGTGGGGGACGATTAGTCCGCTGCTCCGTCCGTGTTCCAGCGCCATTCGATGCGGCGTCCGCACGCCTTGCAGATCGCGCCGGTGCGCAGCCTGCGGCTGAGGCGTTGCCGGAACCACTGCCGCCGGCAACCGCACTCGCCGACCCAGCGGGCCACCGTGTGGGTCACTCCGTGGCAGCGCTCGGCGGTGCAGCCGATCTCATGCGCCTTGGCCTTCCAGACTGCATCGTGGCCATGTTCGATCCCGACGATCGCGTGGGCGATCTCGTGCAGCAGGGTGTTCTCGATATCGGCCCGCGTCGCCCGCAGGCAGTAGCTCACCGACAGATCGATCCGCTGGTCGCGATAGCGGCACACGCCGGCGCGCGAGGTCGAGAGATCGAAACCGAACGTCCACAGCGTACCCAGGCCGCTCTGCGCCTGATGCCGTGCCAACAGGCGGCGCGCCAGCATCTCGACGTCCGCCAGCGTGCATTCCCGCTCGGGCACCCGTTCGACGACCTCGAGCAGTCGGTAGGGGACCTGCCACCGTCCCGCGTCGCCCGCCAGGACCACCGCGCGGGCGGCCTGCAACTCGGCGACCACACCGGTGATCGATGCGCCGCGAGCGGTGAACCGGACCCGGCTGCCGGGCGGAACGGCCGCGCCGGGAAAGTCGGCGGTGATGGCGCTGCGGGTGCGTTGCGGGTACGGCCAGAGGAGGTACTGGAAAGGTGATCGCACGGAGTCGGACATCGTGACGCCGTGCGGGATCGTACCATCTGCTTTGCACTCCGTGTCCCGGGGACACCCGCTCCGCGAGCGGGACGTCGGCGCTGGCGCTGGAAGGCATCACCGACGGCGACCGTGGAACGGAACGCGGGAAAGGGTCGGGTCAGGACTGACGGCGCAGCCTCTAGTCGGACCCCGAAGCCGCCAGGGGCCGGGAGGTGCCCGCTGGCCGGACAGCATGATGCGCCGGTCACGCCGTCCGGCCCCGCGCCGGGGGAGTGGCCCGCACGGCTCGCACGAGACAGAGGATCGTTGGATCGTCCGCGCCGCGCGACCTGGCGGTCACACGGGCTTCGGTTCCCTGACTGCGGCCGCGCCGGCCTGGCGCAACGGGAATGCCCTCGCCGCACGGACGGTGCGCCGAAGCGCGGACCGCCCGTCGGCGAAGGCGTTGGAGGTCCGGCGGTATGTCCATCGTGCCTCCATGCCTGCATCGGGGGCGGCAGTGCCTGGCGCCGTCCCCGTTCTGCATGCAAGATACCGTGTGCGGCGGCAGCGGGAAACTAGGGAGATCCCCAGGCCCCCGGATCCCGCCGGTCGGGTTACATCTGGATGCAGGGATGGGCAAGACACGGGAAGCCGATACCGAGCAACGCCGCCTGCAGTCGCTGCAGGCGTTGGAAGCGTCCCGGGCGCGCTACGAGAACCTGTATCAGGACGCGCCGGACATGTTTGCCTCGGTCACCGTGGACACCGAACGGGTGGTGCAATGCAACGCAACGCTGCTGCGCGCCACCGGTTTTCGTCGGAGCGAGGTAATCGGGCGGCCGCTGCAGGATCTGCACGATGCCGCTGGCGCCGCCGACCTCGCGCAGGCGCTCGAGAGGGTGCGTGCGGACGGTCGTGCCCGCGACGTCGAGCTGCGGCTGCGCCGGCGGGACGGTACGCTGCTCGACGTCAGCCTCAGCATGGCGCTGGTCCGCGACGAGCAGAAGAACTACTACTACCGGTCGATCTGGCGCGACGTGACCGACCGCAAGCGGGCGGAAGATGCGCTGCGCCGGAAGCAGGGGGAGCTCGAGCGCAGTCAGGACGAGCTGCAGGCGTTGGCCGGGAGGCTGCTGACGGCGCAGGATGACGAACGCCGGCGGATCTCGCGCGAGCTGCACGACGACGTGAACCAGCGGCTCGCGATGCTGACGCTCGACGTCGAGTCGCTGCAGGCCGGACTGTCCCGTTCCCAACGCGAGACCGCCGAACGCCTCGGTGTCATCCGCGACCGGCTCGTGGAGCTGTCCGACGACGTGCACGGCCTCGCCTACGGTCTGCATCCGTCCGTGCTGGATCACCTGGGTCTGAAGGCGGCGCTCCACTCGCACGTCGCCGACCTGCAGCGTCACGAGTCGATTCGCATCGGCCTGCACGTCGGCGACAGTCTGGAACGACTACCCGCGGATGTCGCGGCCTGCCTGTACCGCGTGGCGCAGGCGGCGCTCCGCAACGTGGTCAAGCACGCTCACGCCAGCCGCGCGACCGTCGAGGTGCGACGGGCCGAGGGAGGTGTCCGGTTGTCGGTGTCCGACGATGGTGTGGGGTTTGCCGGGCCTACGCGTTCTTCCGAGGGGCTGGGTATCGTGGGGATGCAGGAACGCGTGCGGCTGGTCGGGGGCCGTTTCGCCCTGACCTCGCAGGTCGGGGAGGGGAGCAGCCTCACGGTGTGCCTGCCGCTGCCCGGGGAAGATGCCGGCGAAGAGGATGGCGAAGAGACCGCGAGTACTACTGGCGGATGACCACACCCTCGTCCTCGAGGGGCTCCGGCGCCTGCTGGAGGACCGGTACGAGCTGGTCGGCATGGTCGAGGACGGACGGGCGCTGGTGGAGACCGCACCGAAGCTGGCGCCCGACCTCATCCTGCTCGATATCTCGATGCCGCTGCTCAATGGGCTCGACGCGGCGCGGCAACTGCGCGCCCTGGTACCCGACAGCCGCATCATCTTCCTCACGATGCACGCGGACCCGACGTATGCCAGCGAAGCGTTCGAGGCGGGAGCGTCCGGGTACCTGCTGAAGCGCTCGGCCGCATCGGAGCTGAATGTCGCCATCGCCACCGTGCTCGGCGGCCGGAAGTACCTGACGCCGCTCATCGCCAGCGACGCGCTGCGGGCAACCGTGCCGCGATCGGTGACGGTGCCGCCGACCCTCGGCAGGCTGACCCCGCGCCAGCGGGAGGTGCTCCAACTGGTGGCCGAGGGGCACACCGCCAGGAACATCGCCTCCCGACTCGGGATCTCCGTCAAGACGGTCGAGTTTCACAAGGCGAGCCTCATGGACCGGCTCGGGGTGCGGACCGCGTCGGAGTTGACGAAGTACGCGGTGGCACACGGCTTCACGGAGCTGCCGTGAGCGCCGGTGCCGTCGACTCGGCCGCTCCGGCCGGTGACCACCCGCCTGGCGGGCCGCCGCCGAGATGGCGCAGGCCGGCCGTTCTCCGCCTCGAGGGCGACCTCCGGTCCAGTGTGCTAGCCTCGCCGGGGAAGAGGCCAATGCAGGCGGGAGCCGGCAAGGAGGGTGGGCAGGTGTCAGTGCGAACGCCTCGATGGGTGCGGATGGGAGTGGGCGCAGGAGCCTTGGTCGCCGTCGGGCTCGGCGGGTATCCGCCGTTGGACACGGAGGCGAGCGCGCAGACCAATACGGTTGCCGCCGGCGGACGTCTCTACCGCGGCAAGGGCGACTGTCAGGCGTGCCACGGCTGGGCCGGCGACGGCCGCAAGATGAACTTGCAGATGCCGGACGGGGCGAACCTGCGCGCGAGCACCCTCACGCGCGAGCAGCTCGTCTTCGTCATCAAGTGCGGGCTGCCGGGGCGCCAGATGCCTGCCTACGATCGACGGGCCTACGTCGACGACCGTTGTCTCGGCCGGACCCGCGCCGACCTCGACCGCATGGGGCTGCAGTTGTTCGATCCGCCGGCCACGCTGCAGAACCGGGAGGTGGAGCGGCTGGCCGACTTCCTCATGGCGAGGGTCATCGGCCAGGGCCCAATGGACGACCGGCAGAAGTGCATCGACTTCTGGGGCGAGGAGGTCGCCGTCTGCCGGAACGAATTCCCGGACTGATCCCGGCCCGCCGCCCGCGCGCGCCGCCGGCGGTTCATCGGAATGAAAAGCGCCCGGGCCCCGCGAGGCCCGGGCGTATCCGTGTACGTCGTCGCGCGGCGTCGGAATTCTATCTGCTAGCCCCGAAAACGCTTCGCAGGCTCGGCGTTTCGGCCCATCACCCCCGCTCGACGACCTTGCGTCTGAGAACTCCGCTTCGCTGCGTTCTGCGGCGCAAGCTCCTAGTCGGAAGTTTCCAGGCCGATCGCGCATAAGTCACTGTTGGTGGCGGAGTTACAGGTTTCGAAGGTGTTGGGTGCTGGCTACATTTTCGGGGTGACTCCCAGCAGCTCGAAGCTGCGTTGCTGCACGGGTGTGGGCTTGGTGAGCATGGTGAAGGTGGCGTCGCCGTCGGCCACCCGCATGGTGTTGGCGGTCAGGGTGCCGAGGTCGGCGAGCAAGGTTCGGAAGCTGTGCACGGGCAGGTCGTCTTCGGTGCGCTTTCCGGCGGCCTTGGCGCGTGCGGCGGGCGAGCGCCTGGCCTTCTGGACCACCGAGGCGCGCTGTCGTTCGGCGGCGGCCGGGTCGTGGTCGTCGAACAGGAGCGGCTTGAGGGCCTGGCGCATGTGCCACTCGACGTAATAGGCGAGCATGCACAACAGGACGTGGGCGCGCACCCGGTCGGCGCGGCGGTGGTGGATCGGCCGTACCTTCAGGTCGACGGTCTTGAGGGACCGAAAGGCGCGCTCGACCTTCGCCAGGTCCTTGTAGGCGCGCACGGTCTGGGCGGCATCGAAGTGTTCGGGCTCGACGTTGGAACGGACGATGTAGAGCCCGTCGAGTTGCTGCTCGTCCGCGATCCCGGCTTCGTCGCGCTGGAACGAGAAGGACTCGTCGGTGATGTTGGTGACGAAGTGCTTGGCGACCTTGTAGCGGTTGATGACCTTGCCGACGCGCATGCCGATGGCGGCGGCCCCGCGTAGGGGGGTCTTCGGTCGCCGGGTGGCGGCGACAATCGGTTCGAGTTCCTTCTCGGTGGCGGCGAGCAGTTCGTGTCGCTTGCGCTGCCGCTCGGCGGCGAGCAGCGGATTGCGGCAGACGATCAGACGCTCACCGGGGAACTCCTCGCTGGTGACCTCGGCGAGGTCACGTTGGTCGAACAGCGACGCGCTGACGGTTCCTGCCGCCAGCAGCTTGCGGATGGTCGGTGCGCGCAGTGTAGTGATCCAGCGCAGCCCGTCGACCTCGGCGAGGTCCTCTCGGATGCGGGCCGCGGTCAGCATCCCGCGGTCGCCGACGAGCACCACGCGGTGGAGGCCGAAACGGGTGCGGATCTTGTCGACCTGCGCGGCGACGGTGTTGGGGTCGCTGGTCGAGCCTTCGAAGACCTCGACGGCGACCGGACACCCGGTGGCGGTGCAGAGCAGACCGAAGACGATCTGGAGCGTGCCCTTCTTGCGGTCGCGGCTGTGTCCGCGCTGGGCGAGTTCGCAGTGCGTCCCCTCGACGTAGCTGGAGGTCAGGTCGTAGAGCACGAGGGTGTGTTCCTGGAGGTGGCGCTTGGCGAGGCGCTGCTCGATGACCGCCTGCCGCTCGACGAGCCAGTCCATCGCGGCGTACAGCTCCTTCGGGTCGACGGCGCCGAGGTCGAGCATCTGGCCGAGCGTGGAGACGGCGCTTTCGGGCGTCAGAGCGCGGGCGGTGGCGAGCTTCGACTGCGCGTCGATGACGCGGGCGACGAGCAGTGCGAGGACGAGGTCGCGGAGGCGGCCGGGACTGCGGGCGAGGATGGCCGCCAGTCCGAGCTTGCGGACGGTGGCGAGCACGGCGGCGACGTGGCCGTGTGGGAGGCTTCGGAGGCAGGTGAAGGCGTCATCGGGACTGACGAGTCGCTCGCCGCGGAGGGTGCGGCGCAGGGCGTTGATGGCGACGTCGGGGAGCTTGGAGAGGTTGGCGAGGGTACGCTTCTTGACGCGGCCGCGGTCGCGGAAGGACTCTCGGAGGAGGATGGCGGGGGGCGAGGAGCGGTTGGGGACGCTCTCGATATACATGGATACCATTATCCCGCGTTAAGGCATATATTGCAAGGGAATACAAGACGTTCATCCCTGCCATTACATGGCTACATTTCACCGGATACGACCCGCAAAAAACCCCGTAAAGCCTTTAGAATCTATGGGTTCCGGGACAATGACCGCGGAAACTTCCGCCTAGTCGTCGAGCGCGAAGACAAATAACTGATTCCCAACCGGTTCCAACCGGTCCCATACGGTCCACGAACACCAGCTTTTACTGGGCTGTATTCTGAAATCGCAGTCCCAGACGGGCCAACCGCGTCCGACCCAATCCGGTGCAAAATGTGGTAGCCGCGTGGTAAGCTGTTTTCGCCGGGGGACGCCATGACGAGGTTGACGGCTCGACAGGTTCAGACGTTGCGCAAGCCGGGCAGGTACTCCGACGGCCACGGGCTGCATCTGTTCGTGCAGCGTAGCGGGTCGCGCTCCTGGGTGCAACGGCTCACGGTGCCGGGCCGGGGCAGAGTCGACCGCGGGCTCGGCTCGGTCGACGTCGTGAGTCTGGCGCAGGCTCGCGCGTGGGCGCTCGACAACAAGCTCGCGGTCAAGCGGGGCGAAGACCCGTTCGCGGGGCCGCGGCGGTCCACGGCGCCGACGCTGCGGAAGATCGCCGGCAAGGTGGCCGAGTCGAACCGCGCGGTGCTGTCCTTGGGCGAACAGAAGGCGCGGGCGGCGACGCTGGAGCGGCACGCGGCCGAGCTGCTCGACCTGCCGGTCGACCGGGTCGGCAAGCCGGAAGTGCTGCGGGCCCTCGAACGGGTGTGGACATCGCAGCCGGGCACCGGCCGGAAGCTGCGGACGGCGCTCGGGGCCATCTTCCGCCATGCGCGCGCGGCGGGTCTGATCGAGGTCGATCCGGTCGCGGCGGTGGCCGGCGCGCTCGTCCCCCAGCCAGCCGTACGCCGGCACATGCGCAGCGTGCCGTATGCGGACGCGCCGGCGGCGATGCAGCGGATCGAGACGTGCCGCGCGACGCGGTCGGCGAAGGCGTGCCTGCGGTTCCAGATCCTGACGGCGGCGCGCCCGTCCGAAGCACGGCTTGCGAGGTGGGGAGAGATTGCCGAGGACGCGCGCGAATGGCGTATCCCGGCTTGCAGGATGAAGCGGGACCGCGAGCATGTGGTACCGCTGGTCCCTGCGGCGGTGGCGTTGCTGGACTCGGTGCGGCCTCTGCGCCGGCACGACGGTGACGACGCGTTGGTGTTCCCGAGTCCGCAGGCTGGGGCCGGGTCGCTGTCGGCGGCGACCGTGGCCGCCGTGATGAGGTCGGCCGGTCTCGCCGGGTCCGGGTCGCCTCACGGCTGGCGCTCGACGTTCCGCACGTGGGCATCGGAGCGCGCGGACGCGGACTACGCGGTGATGGAAACGAGTCTGTCGCATGCGGTCGGCTCGGCTGTCGAGCGGAGCTATTCGCGGTCGACGTTTCTGGACAAGCGCCGGGCACTGCTCGACGCTTGGTCGGCGTTCCTTGCCGGCGACATCGAGGGCATCGCCGATGGCGGCCTCAGCTTGCGTCCGACAGAACCGTCGTGAGCGCCGAGCGCATGGTGTCCGTGGAGACGCGCAACCTGGACACAATCTTCAGGTCCCATCCGTCTGGACAACGCCGGTACCGACACCGCGTTTCCTGCGAGGCCGGGACGCACGCCGGTCGCTTGCACGCATGGCCAGGACGTTGAGGGCCGTTCGCGAACCGCCCCCCGCGTGACCGTGGCCGCCCGCCCCGCCCTGCGCCGGCCCTCGCCACCACCAACAACACCACGCTGACGCCGCTGCCGGGCCGGCGCGCCTCCCCGAGTCGGCGCGCCGAAGCCACGGGACCCGGGAGGAGAGCGGCAGCGGACGACAATCAACACAGCGGACGCGGCCGGACAGGCGAAAGGCGGGCGGGCAAGGCAGCGCTTCCGCCATTCCGCACCCCGCCCCACGCCGCCCGTCGTTGACCCCGCGTCTGTAACGCCTCGGGCCTGCCGGCCCGCTTCACCCGGCCCCCCTCGGGCCATTCCCCCTTTCCCCGGAGGAGAACCTGATGCCTCTGATCGACCTGCTGCGCCCCGACCAGCGCGCCGCGCTGCGGCGCCTGCGCAAACGCATCGCCAACCGCGAGAACATGCGCCGCTACCGCCGCGACATCAACTACATGCAGCTGTGTCCCGGCGTCGACCTGCCGCTCGAGGCCGGGACCTGCGGCCGGCTCATCTGGCCCGAGAGCAGCCGCTGCACCGTCTGCCGCAAGCGGCGCCACTGGCTCCTCACGCATGCGCTCAACCCCGTCGAGGTCGTCCTGTCCGCACTGCTCGACGGCGCCGAAGCCGACGACGGCGAGCACGGCGACTGCGCGCCCGAGGACCAGGCCGTCCCCCTGCTCGACGACCTGTCCGCACTCGGCGATCCTTGCCTGCGCTGGTAGCGCCGAAGACCCAACCGCCGAGGCGGACAACGCCGATCTCAGGCGGGCGCCTCTCCCAGCCCCGTGCTGTCCTGCCTGCGGCCACGGCCACGCCATCGAGCGACACGCCCGCACCCATCGACCACGTTCAATACTCCCGCAGACCCCGCCCGGTCATCCCTCGGGCTCGACCGCGGGGGACGCGCATCGAGCCTGCGTCGGCGCACCCCTTGCGACAGGACCGCGGTGCGGGGGCGCCGGAAAGGCGGTCACCTGGCCGCCTTTCCGGCAGGCCATCGACGAACCGGGAGCAGGCTGACGAAGCCGACGTATCGCAGCGCGCACGATTCGACGCGCCATGGCGCAGGTGGTCGAGGGCGCCGACGTCAATCCGATCCACGGCGTTGCCGCCGCGGCAGTCTTTCAGCGCATCTATGCTTCGACCGCGTCCTTGAGCTGCTTCGCGATGCGCGCCTTGACCACCTGCCGGGCCGGGATCTCGACGCTCGCCCCCGTCGCCGGGTTGCGGCCTGTGCGCTTCTCACGCTGTTGCACCACCAGCTTCGCGATCCCCGGCAGCACGAACTCGCGGCGCCGCAACAACTCCTGCCCGGTCAACCGCTGCAGCTCGTCGAAGAACGCGCCGACCTCCGCAGGCTTGATGCCCAGGCGCTCGGCGAAATGCGCGTACAGCTCCCTCTTGTTCATTCTGCGCGACTCAGCCATCGGCTGCCCCCTCTGCCTTCGTGTCACCGAATCACCAGGGCCGCCCCCTGGCCCGCCCCGATCGGTCCGCAGCACCCGAGCTCTCCTCACGGCGGCGTCGTCTCCCGTGGCGATCATCCACCTTCCCTTGCACAGGCCCGGCCGTCGTCGCTGCGATCCATGCGCCGTCGATGCGCACAATCACCACGCGGGACGCCGTTGCGATGATCGGTGTCGCAAGACCTCCTGACAGCCTCGTCGGCGTTTCGGGCGATACGCCCCGGTCGACGCCGAACGCCGCCGCCATCGACGCCGCCTCGGCGTGCGGACGCGCAACTATACGGCACGAACTCGACGAGGTGGGTGAAGCTGATTCGGGTGCGCGCAGACCGCCGCCGGCAGCGACTGCTCGGCGCCGCCGGCGGCCATCGCCGAGCCCGCCCCGCGCGGGGGTCCAACCTGCAGATGACAGCCGGCGCCCGGGACTCGAGTCCCGACCACAGGACACCGGATCGGATAACGTCAACGGCTATGACCCAGACAGGAACACTCGGCCGCGGCCGTCAGCCCGGAGGCTTGCGAAGGATGCGCTGCCCGGCCGGCGGCGCAGCCTGCCGGCCCCGGGCAGGGCAGGCAACAGCTTCGCGGCCTGACTCGAGTGCAGGGGCCCGGCCCTGCAAGGCCGGGCCCCTGATGCAGGCTGACGAGCCGGACACCGGCATGGGACACGACGACCCGCTGCCGTCCGTCGAGACGACGATGCTGTTCCTGGCCCTGTGCGAGCGGTACGGTTCGGAAGAGTCGGCGGTGGCCGCTGTGGCGCGGGGCCGGCGCGCGGGCGTACCGGGGTTGCCCTGCCGCGACGACTGGCCGGCATGGAACGCGGCCGAGATGCGTGCGGCGGTCGACTACCTCGAGCAGGCCGGCGCCGCGGCGAGCGCATCCGGCGCGCCGGGTCGGTAGCGGCCCCGTCGGTCTCGGCGGTGGCTGGCGGCGGACGGCTCGTACATTTCGGCGGCCGGCGCGATGCGGCGGCGGGTCGCCCTGGAGGAAGCAGGTCACGATGTCGAGCAGCGGAATCCTGGACGCGTTGCGCGACGAGGAGCGCTCGCTCAAGAGCCAGCTCGTCGCCATCCAGCGCGCCATCGAGGCGATTGAAGGAGCTGGCGCGCCGACCGCCCGGCGCGGGAGGAAGAAGACGGTCAAGGCGGTCGGCAGGCGCAAGCGCACGATGACCGCGGAGCAGCGCCGGGCCGTGGCCGAGCGGATGCGGAAGTACTGGGCCGCACGACGGGCGGAGAAGGCCGAGGGGAACTGACCGGGGCAGTGACACGAACTGCGCCCCTTCGTTCTCCATACCGGGGCGTCGCCTGGCTCACCGGGGGGCCATGGAGAACGGGCGAGCCGGCCCGGCGTCGTCCTTGCGGAACGGCGCCGCGCCGCGCGCCGACGGTCTCGCCGTCATCCGTCCGGGTCACGGGAGACCCTCGCGCAGCAAGCGCGCCACACGCCGGCGGATCTCGTCGATGCGCGCGTCCAGATGCTGCACCCCGGCCTCGCGCGTGCCCGCGGCCTGTGCCGGGTATGGTGAGGTGACAGTGTGAAGGAGAATCCTCGTGAGTCACGCGAACAGATCGAGGCGCTCGAGGAGCGCGTCTCCAGGCTGAGCGCCGCGATCCTGCGTGTCAGCTCGAGCCTCGACCTCGACACCGTGTTGCAGGAGGTCATCGACGGCGCGCGCGCCCTGACCGGCGCCCGCTACGGCGTGATCGTGACCGTCGACGACGCCGGCGAGCCGCAGGACTTTGTGACCGCCGGCTTGGCGCCCGGACAGCACACCGAGATGGCCGTGTGGCCCGACGGACCCCGGCTGTTCGCGCACTTCCGAGACCTGCGGGAGCCCTTGCGGGTGGCGGACCTTCCAGCTTATGTCCGGGGGCTCGGCTTCTCGACGAAACTGATGGTGTCGAAGGCGATGCAGTGCACGCCGTTGCGGCACCGTGACGTGCTCGTCGGCAACTTCTTTCTGGGTGACAAGGAGGGCGGACAGGAGTTCACGAGCGGCGACGAGGAGGTTCTGGTACTGTTCGCCGCGCAGGCCGCGAACGCGATCGCCAACGCGCGCGCGCATCGCGACGAGCGGCGGGCGCGGGCCGACCTGGAGGCTCTGGTAGAGACCTCACCGGTGGGCGTCGTGGTCTTCGACGGCGGAACCGGCGAGCTGGTGTCTTTCAACCGGGAGGCGAGGCGGATCGTCGAGGGCCTGAGCACGCCAGGGCGGCCCCTGCACGAGCTGCTGGAGGTGGTCACCTGCCGGCGGGCCGACGGTCGCGCGGTCTCGCTGGCGGAGTTCCCGCTGGCGCAGCAGTTGAGCAGCGCCGAGACGGTGCGTGCCGAGGAGATCACCCTGTCGGTCCCCGACGGGCGCAGCGTCACCACGCTGGTCAACGCCACCCCGATCCAGGCGGCCGACGGGACGGTCGAGTCGGTCGTAGTCACCCTGCAGGACTTGGCGCCGCTGGAGGAGATCGAACGGCTGCGCGCCGAGTTCCTGGGCATCGTGAGCCACGAGCTGCGGACGCCGCTGATCTCCATCAAGGGCTCGGCGACCACCGCGCTGGACGCCTCGCCGCCACCCGATCCGGCAGAGATGCTGCAGTTCTTCCGGGTCATCAACGAGCAGGCCGACCAGATGCGCGGCCTGCTCGGCGACCTGCTCGACCACGGGCGTATCGTGACGGGCACGCTGTCGGTGTCGCCCGAGCCCGTCGGGGTGGCCGCCCTGGTGGAACAGGCGCGCAGCACCTTCCAGAGCGGCGCCGGCAGCCGCGTCCTGACCATCGACCTGCCGGAGAACCTGCCGCGGGTGATGGCCGACCGGGCGCGTATCGTGCAGGTTTTCAACAACCTCCTCTCCAACGCGGCGAAGCATTCCCCCGAGTCGTCGCCCATCCGGGTTACCGCGGCACGGGACGGCGTGCATGTAGCGATCACGGTGACCGACAAAGGCCCCGGCGTGCCGGCGGATCGGCTACCGCACTTGTTCCGCAAGCACGCGGCGGCGGCCGGAGGCGCAGGAGAGCGTGGGGCCGGCCTGGGCCTGACCATCTGCAAGGGGCTGGTCGAGGCGCACGGAGGCCGCATCTGGGCCGAGAGCGGCGGGGCGGGGCGCGGCACGCGGTTCACCTTCACGGTGCCGGTGGCCGAGGAAGTAGTCAGCGGTACCGCTGGCCAGGCGGGAGGTCGAGCGCGCGCGTCTCCGAAAGGGCGGGAACGGACGCGCATCCTGGTGGTCGACGACGACCCACAGATCCTGCGCTACGTCCGCAAAGCGCTCGCCGAGGCGGGCTACGCTCCGGTCGTAACCGGCGACTCGGCGGAGCTGGCCGACCTGATCAGGACGCACAGACCCACGTTGGTGCTGCTGGACCTTCTGCTCCCCGGCACCAACGGGATCGAGCTGATGGAGCGCGTCCCCGAGCTGGCTGACCTGCCGGTCATCTTCATCTCCGCCTACGGCGGGGACGAAACGGTCGTCAGGGCGCTGGATGCGGGCGCCGCTGATTACATCGTCAAGCCGTTCTCGCCGTCCGAGCTGACGGCGCGGGTGCGAGCCGCACTACGCTGGCGGGCCGAGCCGGAGGCGTTCGTACTCGGCCAACTGACGATCCACTACGACCGGCGCCGGGTCGTCGTGGCGGGCCGGCCGGTGGAACTGACGGCCACTGAGTACGAGCTGCTCCGCGTGCTCTCGGTCAACGCGGGACGGGTGGTGACCTTCGGGACGCTGCTGCGGCAGGCATGGGGCAAGCGGGGACGGGACTCCGAGGACCCGAAGCTCGTACGCGCCGTCGCGAAGCGGCTGCGCCGCAAGCTGGGCGACGACGCGGCAAGCCCGGCTTACATCCGCAACGTGCGCGGCGTCGGCTACCGTATGCCCGGACCGGGCGATGTTTGAGGCCACACCCCGTCGCATGGCGAGGGCCGGCGGGGAGCCGGCTCGGGAGTCGACGGTCAGGACGGACCCGCGCCGCGCGCTGCTTGGACCGCACACGGATGTCGCTCGCCGGGCCATTCGCTGCCGCTCCACAGCTGTCTTCGCGTAGACGGTGTCCGATCACACGCGGTTCTCGGCCCGCTCGATCACAGCGCCGGCCGCCGCCACATCCTCCGATTGTCAACGAGCCGCGAGAAGTGCGGTGTATGACCAGCTGGTCATACTGACGGAAATTGAAGCCAGATCGGTTCAAAGACCACCTTCTGAGGAAGCAGGAGACCTGCGGAGGTGTGGGACGCGCTGGCCTGGCTCGCCACCGCGCACTGCGACGGAAACGACCATCGCATAGGCGAAGCCTGCTCCGGGTGGACGTACAAGACGAGCCAGCGGGAGGAATCGATAGCGAAGTACCGCGAGTGGTACGAGACGCTGTCCGACGGGAAGACCTGGTACCTCGCCGCGCACATCGGGAAGGGAACCAGCCGCGACCCGCGGCACACGATCCGGATCGGATTCGTGCGCGACGAGGAAGGCAACCGGGTGGTCTTGGAGTTCATCGGCCTGCACCAGCGAAACCGGCAGTCCTGAAGAACAGGAAGCTGCGGGACCGGAGTGACCGCCGGGGGCGGCCCGGATGCGTGGACGGCGCGCGTCGGGCGCGATTGTCGCCGCCGTGGTGGCCCGCCGGGTGGTGGTGCGGATTGTGCTGGATGCTCGAACCCGGCAAGGTACGACCCTTTATGGGGCCTGCCCCACATACAGGCGTACCGGCTGTTCGGCGACGAGTGAGGTTGAAGCGACCATGTCAAGACGGAGCGGACGGCTCGTCGCCTTGCCGCGCGGCTTCGACAGCGCCATTCCCCGCCGCCTCTCGCAACCGCCGAATCAGTCGCCCGAGACCGCGCGGCGCCCGATCCAGGTCGGCTATCCAGACCGCCAGCATGCTGCGGTCCAGCGCGCCGAAGTCAATCAGGTCCTCCTGGGCCAGAAGGTTCTGCGCGTCGAACGCGGGATCGTGTCGGTGGCTCGGCCGTGAACCGGAAGACCGGGACGGTCTGGTCGCAGGCGACGGCTCGCCGTCGAGCGCCGAACCCGGCAACGGCTGGCCACAGACCCCACCAACCTCGGAATCGGCGACAACAGAAACGGCGGGTTCCGACACCGGACCGAGGTTAGGCGCCGAAGCCGGCTCGGGCCCGGACCCGTCCGGACCGGACTCCCGAGAAGCCGGCCGAGCCGATGTCCGGCGACGCGCCGGATAGGACTTGCCGTCTTCGCCGACCACACGTGCCGGCAGGTGGCAACTGGTTATCACCTCGTCAATCGCCGCGGGCACCTGGGCGCCCGCATCAACCGACCTCGTGATCTGCCAAGCCATCGCCGGCGCGAACATCTTCCCGCGACCACTTCGCCGCGGTCCGCGACAGCGTCGGCGGGCGCTCAGCCGCCCACGAAAGGCAATCAACCAGTTTCGCAGGCAGCCTCGGAGCAATGCCATGCTCGGCGTCGACATCGACTACCAGGCAATCGGCGAACGAGAGGGTCTCATGCGGCTGGTCTCGGTTACCGTTCACCTAGCGCTGCACGCGTCGCCGCCACGTTGGCGGGGTCGGCGTCGGCGCCGACGATGCGCATCCCGGCCGCCGCCGCGCCCGCCAGCACCGCTCCGGAGCCACAGCACGGGTCCCACACTTCCGCGCCGGCGGGGAGCCACGCGGCGATGATCTGCCGCCACGCATCCGCGACGCTGTCGGCCCGGAACAGGGTCGGACGCTCCGCCGCCGAGCCCGCAGCGTCATCCTCGACAGCATCCTCCGCCGAAGAGTCCACGACGCCGTCATCCCGCCGCCGGAACACCAGAACCGGGAACCAGCCGTTTCCCGCTCCGACGCATGCCAGTACCGACTCGTAGTCCATCCACTGGTTGTCCTGCTCGTCCGGTCCGTCTCCGATGCTGGCGACGTCGGCCACGGCCCCGCCGGGACACTGAACCAGAACCAGCCCGCCCGGCCGTACCGCGAATTCCCCAAACCCCACCACTGCATTGATCAAGTCTTCCTCGGCGCTGTGCAGCGCTACGGCGAGCGCGTCGATGGAGTCCTCCTCGACCTGCTCGTGAAGCTCCTCTACCGTGCACACGTGCAGCGTCGCCGCCGCCGTGTCCCGAGGCGCCAAGGCCGCAGAAGCACTGTCCTGCTTCGGCGGATCGGCAGCCGGCGCGGCCTGCGGCGCAGGCTCGGCCGCGCCGGCTTGCCGTTCCCGACCAACCTCTGTACGCAGCGCCCGCCGGGACACCACCTTGCCAGCCGCCTCGATCCGGTCCATCCGCGCCCGCATCGCCGCGTCGTCCGCGGGGTCGGGATGCGCGCGCCGGATGTCGCGCAGCTCCTCTGCCGAGACCGCCTTCGCCGCTTCGCCGGACCCGTCTTCGCGTTGAGAAAATGTGGGCCGCCGCCCCAGGTTTTCGTCGCCGGCAGTCTTCGGCGGCCTGCCAACCGGACGCGGCGGATTGTGCCTGGCGATCCACTGCTCGACTTCCGCTACCGCGCGCGCCGCCGCGCTGCGGATATCGTGCCGGTCAAGCACCTGCGCGGCGGCCTCGACCACCCGCAGGCCGTCGCGCATCTGGAACGCCTTGACGGTGTTCGGCAAGTTGGCGATGTCTTGCTCGACGCGCGCGAAGGCCGTTTCGACGTCGGCGGCGTCGGTCCTCGCCAGCGCCGCCGACAGCGTCTCGGTCGTCGCGTCGTTCCCCTTCGGTACCAGCTCCGCTTCCACGGCTTTCCCCGTCATCGATGGACCTCCTTCCAAGGACGTGACTGTCCGCATACGGAGCGAGTATTCGGGACGGCGGCCATTGCGCCGCCGCCGCCGGCAGCGCCAAGGCTTCCCTGCAGGCAGCCGATGCCGACAGACCCGGGCCGTGAGCGTCGCATCACCGGCCGGGGCGCTGCCGTCGAACCCAACCAGCAGCCCCCGCACGGCGGCGGCGGAACTCTCGCGCCGGCCGCGGCCCCGTCCGCCCGGCACGCCGCACAATCGCCTGACCGGATATGCGGGGCGGCACGTTCCATTTCCGAACGCCGCAGGATCCGAACGCCGCAGGAAATGTGGGGCGGCGGCCCACATTTTCTCGCGGCGAATCCGGCCCGATGCCGCACGCCGTCTCGCCATCGCCGGGCACACCTCGGTCAGCACCACGGCGCACCGGCGCCACCGTGTAGCGACGGTGGGACTCGCTCCACGACGGCGGCGCACCGAGACCTCCCGCATGCACACCGCGACCCCGGGAAGCGCGGGGACCGGGAATGCGGAGCGCCACGCCCAGGACTTCGAGTGCGCCGCAGGAAATGTGGGGCGGCGGCCCACATTTTCTCGCGGCGGTCCGGCCCGCCGGCACACGCCCGCTCGCCATCGCCGGCCGCACGCGATCGTCGCGCTCGACGACCTTGCTGCAGGCCACGCGCGCGGCTCCGGACCGACGCCAGGCCCAGCGTGCGGACCACCGCACCACCAGGAAGCGTTCTACGCGCTCGACTACCCGCTCGCCGAAGCGGACTTCCCCGGCGGACCGACTACCTCTGCCCGGCACCGCTCGTCCGCATGCACCAGATCGGCATGCCGGTACCCGACGACGACGCGAGGGCGCCACCGAGCAGGGTGTCAACAAGGAGACGACCGACCGGCTGGCCGCGTCCATCGAGAGCCTCGAACCGTCCGACGACGGCCTCGGCAATCGCCTCGCGCACAGGCGTGCCCGCATCAGCCGTGACCTCGTCGACACGCAGCACGCGGCCCGTCCCTGAGTGACCCTGCCCCGAGCAGAACGCAAGGCCCACAGGCGCCGAGCAGGACCCGCGGGCCGAGCAGCACGCTACTCGAGCGACCGCATCGAGAAGCACGCCGATCAGGACCGAGTCCACGCCGGGCAGTACAGCCTACGCACCGAGCGGTCCTCGCATCGAGCACAACGCACAAGTCCGCACGCACCGAGTAGGCCGCGGCCACCGAGCGCTACGCCACCGGCATGATCCTGACGACGACGATCCGGATCGAGAGAATGCGCATCCTGCTGTACCACGACCTCGTGATCGGCGAGGCCATAGTCGGCGCCGCGCGCCGAGCGACACCCTTCAAGGCGTTGCGACACCCGCAACGGGTCCGGCGACGCACCGAGCAGAACAGGGCCCCCAGCCGCTTGTCGCCAGGGCCGGCTGAGAACGCAGCCTGCCGACTGCCGTCACCGAGCACGACGCCGACCACGACGGAGGCCGCACCGAGCAGTACATCCGGCCGGAACGCGCCAGGCGCGCCGCGATTCGCAGACCGTTCGCCAGGACGAGCGACAGCACCCCGTACCCACCGAGACGCCCATCTCCAGACAGACGCCGAGTGCGACCGCCCGCGAACCTGTCAGTACCCGCCGAGTGCAACGGCCCGGGGAACCGACCAGGTACGCACCGAGTGACGCGGCCCGCAAGACGCGCCGCCACACAGCCAGCGAGGGCCGCCCGGGAAACGGGAGGCCGCATGCAAACCTGACGGGAGGGCAAACGCACCGCAGACCGTGCCGCTTCCACTAGCGAGAACTCACGACCGCCGGCTGCGCCGGAGGGAGCCCGGAACAGCCGAAGAAGAGTCGCGCCGGCCGGGGAACAAAACGCGCCGGTGCTGCGTCTAACAGCCCGTGCGGCACCGAGAAGTACCCCTCTCGGTACCGGCAACCCGATCCGGCCCGGACCCCGACGACCTCCCTCCGCTTCCTCAACCACGCCGAACCGCAGCAACTGACCCAGCGATCGGTACGCCGGCCATCCGAGCGAGGGCCACGCCGCGGACCGGCCGCATCCGGATTCTGGTACTCCCCGCGCGGAACCAGCCCCGCGCGGCGCCGCTGGCGCACCAGCTCGTCGAGAAGCAGAGCGGCCTGTCGCTGGCGCCGGGCCAGGCCGAGGCGGTGTGGTTGGCGCTGAGGTCGAAGGCCATCGTCATCACGGGAGGACCGGGCGTGGGCAAGACGACGCTGGTCGACGCCATCCTGCGCATCCTGGCCGCCAAGCACGTCGAGCTCGTGCTGTGCGCGCCGACCGGCCGCGCCGCCCGAAGAATGAGCGAGGCCACCGGGCAGCAGGCCCGGACAATCCACCAGCTGCTCGAGGTCGACCCCGCCACCGGCGGCTTCAGGCGTGATGCGAACAATCCGCTCGACTGCGGTCTGCTGGTCGTCGACGAAGCCTTCATGGCCGACGTCATGCTGATGCGAGCAGCTACTTGCCGCAGCCCCGACACGGCCGCCCTGCTGATCGCGGGCGACATCGATCAACTTCCCTCGGTGGGGCCGGGGCAGGTGCTGGCCGACATCATCGCCTCGGGCATCGTCCCGGTCGTGCGGTTGACCGAGGTCTTCCGCCAGGCGGCGCGGAGCCGCATCGTGACCAGCGCGCACGGGGATCAATCGCGGGCTGAGTCTTGCGCCCAGCATTACCCATAGGGAGAGCATAGGCACGCGCACGCCGGGGCGGTCAACGCCGTCGTCAACCGCCGCATGGAACCCCGCGGATCGGACGGACGCCCCTGAAGAGCGCGCCCGGAGTCGAGCGTGAGCGGACCAAGCCGCTCAGACGAGCGCTCGAACGCCGCAGAGAGAGAATGCAGCGCATACGTCCAAAATGAACTGGGGTCGGAATATGGTTCGCTGGTGGGCCCGATAAACGCACGCTGAACGAGCGCGCCGAACTGGGGGTACCGAGAGGCGTGCCTCTCTGTGTCGGGGCCGGTGATCTTAGCCCGGAAACACTGAGTTGTCCAGTAGACGGCCTGAAGGAGCGTTTCGAACGCTCAAAATCGATCGTCCAGAGGGTGAGCGACCCCAGTCTCGGGGTCGCTTCCCCAATGTTTTTCCCTGCGGGAAGGCCGTTTCGGCGATCACGCGGTCACGGTGAAGTGCAATGGCACTGAGCGGCCGAAAGCATGGCCCCAGTGCGCTTCGACGCCATGGCCCCAGTTCCTACGAATGCTTGACCCCAGTTGGGACAGAGACGTGGAGGAGAGCACTCGCAGGCTGAGCGATCCCCTGAGCGGACCGCGATCTCCAGCGAGTGCCCGGCCGGGGGGCGTCACCTCAGCGTCTTGTCGAGCTGGACCCGGAACACGGAATGGTGGACGAAGCAAGGCGCAGAGTGCCGGGCGCCGTGCTGGAACCGGCGGCGTCGGCTCACGACCCGGGCCGCATGGGGAGTATCGCCACCGGCTCTCGGCGACGATCGCGAACTGCGTCAGGCAGCCCCGCACAGTCGTTGCCGCCGCTCCGGATACACCGCCCCGAGATGGCTGCGCCTCGCACCCGCCGCGCGCTTACCCGATCCTCCATCGTCAGGCGAATGAACTGTCCGTCGCCCATTCCTACGCCGGCCGGGCGGCTACCGGCAGGGAATCGAGACCGCGCAGCACCACGCTGTTGCGGAACGCCGGGCGAGCATCGAGCAGACGCATGACTGCGAAGCGCTCGAGCAGCGTCTCCCCAGGACCACGCGGCCCTCCAGACGAGCCAGCGGCGCCCCGAGACAGTGGTGGATGCCACGGCCGAACGCCAAGTGGTGCTGCTCGCGGCGACCGACGTCGAACCGGTCCGGATCGTGGAACTGGTCGGGGTCGCGGTTGGCAGCGGCCAGCAACAACACGACATTGTCCCCGCGCCGCCCGCCGAAACCGTTCGCCTCGCAATCCTCCAGCACGCTGCAGAAGTCCACTTGCACCGGCGAATCGAAGCGAAGCAACTCCTCGACTGCGGACGGGATCAGCGCCGGGTACTCCCGCAGGGCCGCCAGATGGTCCGGATGGCGCAGCAGCGCCAGCATCCCGTTGCCGATGAGGTTGGTACCAGCAGGGCGCCCACCGCCAGCGCGCGGCCTCTGGCATCGTCATTCCGACTCCCTCGCTCGCTCTTGCGCCCGCCTCAACACGCGTGGCGCGGATGATCCTGTCCCATGGCAGCCATGTCAGTCTGAGCCCGATTGCGCGAACGCGGACGCTGCCTGCGATTCTGCCTCCGGCGTGTCCTCAGCCGCCGGCAGTACGCCCTGCGCTCGGGCGCGATGTACGGCGTCGGGCCTGCTGCGCGCCGAGCTTCGCGAAGATGCTGCGCACGCGGTAGCGCACGCCGGCGTGGGACAGCTTCAAGGCTTGGGCGACCTTCGTCGTACGACTGCCGCTCCATGCGCGCGAGCACGTGGATCACGAGATCGCTCAGCGTCAGGTCCGGCGGCTCCTTCCCATCGCCCGGATCGCTACGCAGGAGGTTTCGCGCAGTTTCCCGTCGGACGGTCGTGCCTCCCTCTGACAGGGAGACGTACGAACGTCGGCTGCCCCAGCTATCCGGCGCCGGCGCCGAACTCGACGGCGATGCGCCGCCACGCGTCCAGGTCTGGCGTCGCACGCGGCAGATGTGGCACGGTCCGGCCGACCGACAGGGCGACCTCGACGCCGAGCATGAGTAGCCGGTCCCGAAGCCATGTCACTTGGGCCCCGGCGCACGCGGTGTGCGCGGCGCGCAGCCGCAGTTCCTGCATGAGCACGTAAGGCCGTCGCCGTCAGCAGGACCCCGAGTGGGTGCGCCCAGAACCAGTAGCAACTCGTACGGTCGACCCGCAGACCGTCGCGCAACTCCCTCTAATCGATGAGCACTCTCCCGACGATCTCTTTGCCCACGACCCGCGCGAACTCGGCGATTCTCTTCCAGAGCCCGTCCGCGTCGTATGCCTCGGCATGGTCTGGCACGCGGGGCTCTGTTCGTCCGTCGTCGTCCCGTCAATCAAGGGATGTCCTGCAAGGGGCTCGGCAGCGCGCGGCCTTCGCCTCTCACGGGCTTACGTAGGGCCAGGCTACAGTCGCTCGGTTTCCCGCCCAGGCCCGGTGACGACGCGGCGCACGGGCTACGTCGGACGCGGAGGGTTCGCCGTGAGCGGTTGTCAGCGGTCTCAGAATCGAAAGCCGGCTCCGACATGCGGTTCCGGGAATAGTCCCCGCATGCCGGCCCGCAGGAACGAGCGCCCGCCGGCCGGCAAGTCGACCGTCACGCCGACGTGCAGCCCGCTGGAGTGCCGCGGCCGGCCTCTGGCGATTGCCACGCGGTGGCCGACGCCGAAGCGCAGCCGCGTGACCGTCCGCGCCGTGCGCCATGTCCGCGCGTCGAACAGCACCGTGGTCGCTTGGCCCTGACGCCGCAGCACCTCGGGATACTCCGGGTCGTCTGCGTACTCGGCGACCCACCACGTGTTGATCGCGAGGGCGTGCTCGACCTGGAAGCGGCCGACCTGCAGCCAGACGCCGAGTCCCGTGCAACACGTGTCCCACACGTCCACCTCGTCGTACAGGCGGATCCACGGCGCAACGCTCACACCGACGCTGCCCGACTCTTGCGCGGTGGCGAGGGCTGGCGCCGCGAGGGACGCCCCCAGCGCTGCGGCCTGGAACAGTGCCCGATATCCGGGGACGAGTCGACCGTTGGTCCTGCGCATCCGTCACCTCCTGTAACGGGAACTGCGCGAACGCAGCAGGAAGCGGCTCACAATGTTCCGGGACGGGTCGGTGCCGTCCAGGTGACCAACAGGATTTCAGGTGACTCGGCAATCCCAGGTTTAGGACACTGCCCTAAACTAGTTGTCCATCTGCGGGTTTCTGGTCATACTGGAGGAGTGAAGCGCGACATTGAGCTGGAAGCGACCCTTGTTGCGAAGTATGCCGCCGTGGCGCCCGTGTTGGACGAGCGCAGTCGCCGCCGGTGGGCGGCTGCCGAGTCGCTCGCTATCGGCTACGGCGGCGACGCTGTGGTTTCGTCGGCCACCGGTCTGGCTCGGGGGACGATTCGCAAGGGACGCCGGGAGATTTCCCGCGACGAGGCGCCGACGGACCGCATCCGACGCCCTGGAGGCGGAAGGCCTCGCATTCAGCAGGACCAACCCGGCATCCAGGTCGCGCTCGAAGCCTTGGTGGATCCGCTGACGCGCGGAGACCCGACCTCGCCGCTGCGCTGGACGTGCAAGAGTCGCGCAAAGCTGGCGGCGGCGCTGAGCGAGCAGGGGTGGCGGGTGAGTTCGACCACTGTGGGCCGGTTGCTGCACCGCTTGGGCTACCGGCTGCAATCGCCGCGCAAACGGCAGGAAGGCGCCACGCATCCGGACCGCAACGCGCAGTTCGAGCACATCAACCAGACCGCGGACGAGCATCTGAGTGCTGGCCAGCCGGTGATTTCGGTCGACACGAAGAAGAAAGAACTGGTCGGGAACTTCAAGAACGGCGGGCGGGAATGGCAGCCGAAGGGCACGCCGCCTCCGGTGCTGGTGCATGATTTCCCGACCGACGCCGAGGGCAAGGCGATTCCGTACGGCGTCTACGACATGGCGCGCAACGAAGCCTGGGTGAGCGTGGGCTGGGACCACGACACACCGGCGTTCGCGGTGGCGTCGATTCGGCAGTGGTGGCATCAGATGGGTTGCGACGCCTATCCCGAGGCCACGACCCTGTTCATCACAGCCGATGCGGGCGGGAGCAACGGGTATCGGTCTCGCGCCTGGAAGCATGAACTTCAGCAGTTGGCCGACGAGACGCGCCTGACCATCGAGGTGAGTCATTTTCCACCGGGGACCAGCAAGTGGAACAAGATCGAGCACCGGCTCTTCTGTCACATCACGGCGAACTGGCGCGGCACGCCGCTGACGACGTATGAGACCATCGTCGACCGCATCGGGAACGTCCGGACGGCAACTGGGCTCCAGGTCCGGGCCGAACTCGACGTCGGGGAGTATCCCACGGGCGTCACGGTGACCAAGGAACAGATGGACGCACTCGCCTTGGTCCGCGATGCGTTTCACGGGGAATGGAATTACAAACTGTTACCCCGATCAAGTTGATAACTTTGTATCGATCACTGTCCTTAGGACACTGCCCTAAACTAGTTTGCTACCTTCTGGTTTTCTGGCCATACTGGAGGCATGAAGCGAGACATCGAGTTGGAAGCGACCCTGGTTGCGAAGTATGCCGTGATCGCGCCGGTGTTGGACGAGCGCAGTCGGCGCCGGTGGGCGGCGGCCGAGTCGCTCGCTATCGGTTACGGCGGCGACGCGGTGGTTTCGTCGGCCACGGGTCTGGCTCGGGAGACGATTCGCAAGGGACGTCGGGAGATTGCCCGCGACGAGGCACCGACGGACCGCATCCGGCGCCCTGGGGGCGGCCGGCCGCGCATCCAGCAGGATCAACCCGGCATCCAGGCCGCGCTCGAAGCGCTGGTGGATCCGCTCACGCGCGGCGACCCGACCTCGCCGCTGCGCTGGACGTGCAAGAGTCGCGCGAAGCTGGCGGCGGCGCTGACCGAGCAGGGGTGGCGGGTGAGTTCGACCACGGTGGGCCGGCTGCTGCACCGCCTGGGCTACCGGCTGCAATCGCCGCGCAAACGGCAGGAAGGCGCCACGCATCCGGACCGCAACGCGCAGTTCGAGCACATCAACCGGACTGCCGACGAGCATCTGACCGCTGGCGAACCGGTGATCTCGGTCGACACGAAGAAGAAGGAGCTGGTCGGAAACTTCAAGAATGGCGGGCGGGAATGGCAGCCGAAGGGCACGCCGCCAGCGGTGCTGGTGCATGATTTCCCGACCGACGCCGAGGGCAAGGCGATTCCGTACGGCGTCTACGACATGGCGCGCAACGAAGCCTGGGTCAGCGTGGGCTGGGACCACGACACACCGGCGTTCGCGGTGGCGTCGATTCGCCACTGGTGGCAGCAGATGGGTTGCGACGCCTACCCCGAGGCCACGACCCTGTTCATCACGGCCGATGCGGGCGGGAGCAACGGGTACCGGTCTCGCGCCTGGAAGCACGAGCTTCAACAGTTGGCCGACGAGACCGGACTGACCATCGAGGTGAGTCATTTCCCACCGGGCACCAGCAAGTGGAACAAGATCGAGCACCGGCTCTTCTGCCACATCACGGCGAATTGGCGCGGCACCCCGCTGACGACGTATGAGACCATCGTCGACCGCATCGGGAACGTCCGGACGGACACCGGGCTCCAGGTCCGCGCCGAACTCGACGCCGGGGAGTATCCGACGGGCATTACGGTGACCAAGGAGCAGATGGACGCACTCGCGCTGGTTCCCGATGCATTTCACGGGGAATGGAATTACAAACTGCTACCCCGATGAAGTTGAAGACTTTATATCGATCACTGTCCTTAGGATTCTTCGCTACGACCTGAGCCAAACTGTCGGGGTAGAGTCGAGGGGAGGCGCGTAACCGGTAGGGCTCGGTGGCTCATCCGGCGCTTTCGTGCCGGGCCGCAGTCCGAATCCCGTGGGCACGTTTCCTCCCCCCCCGCTCTCCGGTAGGGTCGGGAGCTGGCGCGCCGCCGGTAGGGGGCCGGTGGATGCTCCGTCGCTTTCGCTCCGGGCCGCAGTCCGGTTCCCGTGGGCACGTTTCCAGCTCCCGCCTCGTCAAACCCAGCATGCCGCGTTACGGCACTGGGCTTTCCTGTTGGCTTCATCCCAAGGTTTATGGGACCGTTCAAGCCGGGAGCACTTTCGGCAGGTCGCCCCGCCTACTCCACCTCTTCCGGCCGAACTCCAGTCGCCTGGGCAGCCTTCCCCTTGAGATAAAGTCTCCTTCTCAGGTCTTGCACCGCTGGACGGCTTTATCATCCCGTCCTTGCCTTCCGTGTTGTCAGAGACCCACCAACAGCAGGGCGCCTTCGCTCCGCGGGCATTACCCCGCCTCCACGCTACTACTCGCCCATCCGCCACCCTCTCGCCTTCGGCCCACTTCCCGGTGTCCCCGGTTATAGAGCCTACCTTGCTCCGGTGATTTCGCACCGGGGCGAGGAGGGCTTCTCCAGTTGCTCGGTCCGTCCTTGTCATCGTGCTGCCGCTATCACCCCGCCGAAGTGGGTCGGCCGTCTCAATCAGTTTTCGGCCGCTCATGCTGCCTTCGCCCCTGGGTTGCGGGCTCGGCCTTCGGAATACGGCACTATCGAGGCCACCTGTGCGTTCACTTGCGTTGCAGCCCGATGACTCGCAATCTCCCCAAGGGAGACCTTGTCGATAGGCTTCAGAAATTCGGTTTCCCTCCTCCCTGCTATCCAAGCTACGGGGCTCCTGATTCTTACCCCGGCGGGACTGTCTCCCGCTGAACAGACCAGCCTTCGCTGGACACACAACCCGGCGTGCCGATCTCCGGCACCGGGCTCTCCAGTGGAATCATGCGGCTCGCACACGGGCTTCCCGGTCGGAACCAGCGGGCGGGTCTCGCGAACCGTGGCACCAGGCTCGCACCCTTGCGCTGGTCCGACCGGTGCGTCGTCAGGCCTGCTGACGCCCTGACGACGGCGACCATGCGGGTCGTCCCCTTCGCTTGTGCATGTGATGACGTCTGGCAGTTCTGCTCGTACATCGGGGTGATAGGCCGTTGCGGCCACTCCCGGAGCCTGTTCCCTTTCGCCATCCCTTCCACCTGAAGCTCCTTTCCTCGGCCGGCATTACCCGGCGTCAACGGTCGTACGAGCTTCTCCGCCACCCTGGCCGGCCCGACCTTGCCCTCACGGGTCGTCGGTTGGCGCGTGCCACGCCACCGGCAGGGCTTCCCGTGTTGCGTCCATCCCCCTCTTCCACGCGTGCTGTCGCCACTACCCCGGCGGAGGCGGTCGGTGCTCGCGTCGCTCGCTTCCCGACCGCTGGCAGCCTTCCCCGGATCATCGGCGGGTCGGCTTCCGCATCACCGGTTTCGGGGCCTGCTCAGCGTTCGCTCGCGCTACGGCCCGCGTGGTCGCTGACCACCCAAGGTGGCCTTTGTCGTCGGAGTGCTTCAGCCGATGTGGTTACCTCCATCGTCCGCTCCGACTGCTACCGGCTGGAGCGACAATTGCCGGGCGGGATTCGCACCCGCTGAGGAACGGCGCCTTTCACGGCGCACGATGATCAAGCGGATGAGCCCTCTCGAGCTGGCGAACGCGCAGGTAGCGGCCAATGAGCGACGCGATGTCGCCCGCGCACGCCAACGCGAGGCCGCCGCAGGGCCGCGGTGGACGCTCTATTGCTACCGCCTGTACGTCGCCGACGGCAGACTGTCGGCATGCGGTTGACGCTCCCTGTCCGTCTGCCTGGCCGGTGCCAGCGCTGTGCCCCAACGAGGTCGACCACAGCAGACGGTTCATCCCGATGGAACCGACCGCGCGATCGAGCTTGTGCGGTGCCGAGAACGTGACGCCGGAGTAGATCGCCCTGGTACTCGGTGCGCCCGACCGCAGCTCGCCGTGGTGTTCGATGGCTCGCCGAGCGGCGCGCCGAACCAGTGACTTGGGACAACCGGGCGTCCGATACTGCTCGGTTCCCATCACTTCGGCCGTGGGCGTCCACTGGTAAAGACTCCGGCGGCTCACGGCGTCTTCGTTGATCGTCGTCACGCAGGGGGGCGGGCCGGTCGCGCGCCATCAGCCACATTCGCCGCCGGCCCGCCCCGCCCATTTGGGGCTACGAAGTTCGTGCGTGAGCGAGCTTCCCTCGGTCGCCCTGGCGCAGCGGTTCCTGGCCCTGTGCGAGGACCACGGCTCGCAACATCTGGTGGTCAAGCTGGTCGCCGTGGGCCGCGGCACCGGTGGGACGCAGGCGAGATGCGGGGCGCCGGTCGAGTATCTGGAGCACCTGCGCGTCCGATAAGCCCGGACACGTAACGTCGAGCGGTGACCCTGAATGCCCTTGGGGAGGGATACCACTCTCTGGGTTGAGGAAGAGGCCGGTTCCCCCCTCGGGTCGGAGGCTGGCGATGCTGAGACGACTGTGGGAAAAGTTCGTGCTGTGGTTGCTGAAGGACCGACTACGAGACCCGCGAGGCGGGCGGCAAGTACGACGCCGGAGGTGACGCGGGGATCTCGCTGTAGACAATTTGGTCCAGGTCGCGAGGGATCCCGTCGACCAGCGCCGGGCACCGGCGACGCTCCTGCCGGCCATACCGTGCACCGGGCCGTCGGCCGGGACGGCCGCCGCGACCCTGCGCGGCCGGTCCTGGGCGAAAGGGGCGGTTTGCCAGCATCCCGCGCGGCGCTCGGCCGCCAACTGCTTCTTCAGACGCTCGTTTTCACGCCGCAAGCGGCGTCGACGCTGATCGCCAGTAGACCTACGTGCCGCGGCGCTCGCCGGGCGGCGGGGTGACGCGATGCAGGCGCGGGTCAGTCGCGGCGGCGTCGCGGTCCAGATACACCAGAGTTGCCATGATGCTGCCGAGAGTGCAAGAGGCAAGCCCGGTGAACGCGAACAGCAAGGAGACCGCGAACTCGTCGGCAGGACGGAGCTCGATGTAGTGGTGTACGAAGACCATAGGCGCAATCATGACGGCGTAGGCGACAGCCCAGATGCCAGGCCGTCGCTGGTGGTAGTCCGTCGTGTCGAGTAAGCCCTCACGCATCCCGGTGGAAAGCGCCAGGGCCAGTGCGCCGGCGGCCAGCCCATTCAGGATCGCTAAACCCCAAGGCACGCCGAGGAACTGCTCGAGCGCGATCACGACGAGCACGCCGGTTGCGCTGCCGATTCCCGTTGGCCGCGCAGTGAACACCCGCAAAGGGGGCGTCGGTCCAGGCTTGCCGAGCGGCGGGGCCACACGATGCAGGCGCGGGTCGACAGCGGCGACGTCGCCCTTGAGATGCGCCAGCGTCATCATGATGCCGCCGAGGCTGTAAGCGGCGAACCCGGTGAAACCGAACAGCAAGCTGAATGCGAGTTCGTCCTCTCGGTCCAGTAGCCCGATTCCGACGGCGTCGTCCCCGAAGAACAAGGGTGCGACCATGACAATGTAGGCGAACATCCAGACCCCGGGTCGGCGCTGGTGCACCTTCGCATCCATGAAGGCGAAGTTGCCGTGCCGCATGTAGATGAAGCCCGCCAGCGCCAGCGCTCCGGCGGCCACGCTATTCAGGATCGCCAGACCCCAAGCCGCACCGACGAGTTGTCCGAGAGCACCGGCGACGAGCACGCCGCCAGCGATGCCGATTCCGATCGAACGCGGCGTGAACACTCGCACAGTGGACATTCGGTTCAATACCGGCAAAGCGCCGAACGGCGCGGATCGGAGGAAGTACTCGGCCTGAGCCCTCGGGTGTTCATGAAGCTGTAGAGGGTCGGTCGGGAGACGCCCGCGATCTTGGCCTCCTTGTTGTCGAGCCGTGAGGCGCTCAGCGAGCCCTTCGGAAGAACAAGCGCCGCGGCCGGGGTAACGGTCACGGGCCTTCGACGAGTTCCAGGGATACCGTCATGACTGAGTCGAGAACGGTCTCCTGACCACCCATCGCCATGCTCATCCGGAACGTAGAGGTGCTGTCGGAGCCCAAGAGCAGCCCCCTTCCGGCATCGAAGCGGCTGGTGCCGACTGTCGTCATGTCGCCGAAATTCACCGGCAGGGGCGCCGCCGCCGGGGTATCGTCCGCCAGCGACACGGTCCCCGAACTGCCGATGACGACGAGGCCTCCGTCGATTGACTCGACCCTGTACGAAGTAACGAACGTCATGGTTCCAAGGAGGGGAAGGGGCATCGCAAGGGTGCCGTCCCAGGCGGAGCCGACGCCGACGGCCTCGGCGGGCAGCACGTGCACCCCCTGTGCCCAATGGCGGCGCAGCGTGTCCTCGCTCAGCATCTGGTCGAGCATGGCGTGACCCGACGGATCCGGGATCCTTGCGCGTAGCGCGTCGCGCATCTCCTCCAGACCGGACATGCTCACAAGCGCCCCCCGCGCATCGAGGACGACCGTATAGCTGGTTCCGTCCAGCGCCTGCATTGCATCGAGAGGCGATCCGGCACTTTCATTCTCCACCGGGCCGATGCTCATCGTCTCCAACGGTCCGCCGACCCGCATGCGCGCCCCCTCCGTGGTCAGGCGGACGGCAGCGTTGCCGTCACCGTCGACGTCCAGGACACTCCAACGTTGGGTGCTCTGCATGTTCATCGTCGACGTCCCCATGCCCTGCGGCAGCTCGGTCTCGCTCTGGACCGACTGGCGATAGACGAGCTCGGTCCCGGCCTCGAGCTTCCACCTCGGCTCGATGGTCTGCGCCGCCGCCGGCAGCGGCGCCGCGGCGCCGATTCCCGACACGACCACCGCGGCGCAGAGCAGAACCTTCAAGTTGCTGCGGGCGGGTTGCGGGTCGCAACGACGAGCGGGCTCCGCGGTCACATCGACCTCCTGTTACGAATTGACAAGCTCCGGTTCCGGACATCGTACCTCGTGTGCGCCGCAACCGGCGCGGCTCCGCTCGATGAGGAGGCGGAGTGCGCACGACTACGCGTCGAGCGCCTAACGGAGTTCGCTCACGACCAGGCGGTCGCCGCGCTGGAGACCGCTCATCAGCTCGTCGAGCTGGCGGCGCCTTTTTCGGAAGCCTGTCTGGAAGCCGTCGCCTCAACGAAGAGTCGTCGATGCGGAAGTCGTTGCTTGCACGCGTACTCGAAGTGCAGAAATACACGTTAGTCCCCACGGAAGAGTGCCGCACGCGCGGCGTCGAGGCGCACGTTCCGTCCGGACAATATCGTCGACGCCACCGAACGCGCTTCCGAGAGGATGCCCAGCAGGAGGTGTCCTGGTCCGATGTCGCGGTGCTGCAGCCGGTCGGCTTCTGCTGCCGCCCGCTGCAATGCGAGCTTGCTCGGCGGGCTGAACGGGATCTCGTGCGGGGTCGAAACCGTCTCGCGCAACCGCGTCCACAAGGTCCGTCTCGACTTCTGTCGAGTGCCTCGGTTCTCGATTTCGTGCCGAAGGTCTTCAAGCTTGATATGGACTCGGGCGAGAAGTCCGCCAACCGTTTCGTCGCCGCTACGAACCAAGCCGAGCAGGAGATGTTCGGGCTCGATCGCTTGGCCGCGGAGCCGAAAGGCCTCATCGCGAGCGAAGAACAGGGTGCGCCGTGCGCCTTCGGTGTATCGGTCGAACATCTGCCACCACCTTCGATCATTCTCGCCTGAGGCCTGGGGTGTTCATGAAGCGGTAGAGGGCGGTACCGGAGACACCCCGTGATCTTGGCGATGCCGGTCTTGGACACGCCGAGCTTGAGGAAATTACGGATTTCGTCCTCCTTGCCGTCGAGCCGTGAGACGCCCCAGCAAGCCCTTCGGGCACCCGAGATTGCGGCCCGAGGCCTTGGCCTTGGCGAGGCCTCGCCGGTGCGCTCGGAGATCTGACCCAGCGACCGGCCGAGCCGCGAGAGTTCGCTGACCACTAGTCGGTTGCCGCGCTGGAGGACGTTCATCACCTCGTCGAGCCGGCAGCGCTTCTCGGAAGCCTGTCCGGAGGCGGTCGCCTCGACGAAGTCGTCGATGTGGAAGTCGTGCTGGCGTGCGTACTCGAGGATGGCGAGGCGCTGGCTGCGCACATCCTGCTGCGCGGTTGAGACCCTCAGGTAGGCGACGAATCTGACGGCCTGTCCATGGAACGCGGCTCGTTCCGTGGAAGAAGTCGTCGCCATCCATGTGGATCAGGAACTGCGGCATGTCCTCCACGGGATTCGCGGTGGGGTCGTTCTCGCGAGTCGGCGGCTGCGGCCAGTCGTTGTTGTGACCTCGTGTGTGGCGGCGTGTGGCGGCCGAGTCGTTGGAAGACGTGCCGGTTGTGCGGCGCTGCCGACTCCATCTGCCTGACGTGCGACGTGGCGCGTCCGGCACTGCTGGTCAAGCGGTGCGCCACCGACGAGATCCTGGGACGCTGGTAAGGCCTGCGCCGGCGACTGGCATGGGCCAGGCGCGCCGGCCGCGGTGGGCGGCGACGTCGTCCGTGGGCTGGTCACCCGGAAGCGGACTACCCATCGACCGGCTCCCGAATGTGCTTGAGCCCGCTCCAGATGATGGCGGCGGGCGCGTCGTCGGAGACCGCGAAGAACGACCGCGCGGGAACCCTGCCGTCGTGGTGAACTGCCGCCGGGAGCACGCTGCCTTTCTTGTCGAACGTCTGGTTGGAATCGACGACGGCCGACTCGTCGTCCCAATCGGCGAAGGTGCGGCCTGCCACGTACCCCGAGCGCTCCAGGATCGGGCGGCCCGGTAGCGGCGCCGAAGCCGGTCCACGATCGTGCTCTCGGCGAGCGGCTTCCAGGTTGACCCGTCCGGCGCGGTCTGAGTCGCGATGGCCTCGTCCGTGCTCTCCTTCCGGTGGCCGGCGATCTCGCGCATCACCGGCTCGAGGTCGTCGACGCGGGCCTGTAGCCGGTTGAGCGTCTCCTGAACGCGCCGGTCATCGTCGCGGATACTGAGTGACATCTTTGCCCGCCTCACTGCGTCAATACCATCTACAGCTCGGAATTCGAGCGACCGATAGAGCCCTCGAAGAGACGACGCGCCGCGGTCGAAGAAGAACAAGGGCTGGTAATCATGATGCTCCTTTTTGTGTTCAGCGTGACGGTCGGCGCAGCGTTGCTGTACGCGCACCTTCAGATGAGAGGCCCGGAGCGAGGTTAAGAACTTCAATCAACCAGTTCGAGCCCGCGCGGTGCCGACCCCAGCCGGCGGCGCTCGCGTTCGTGGACGCCGGCGGCGGCGGTGTGACGCTGCGAGGGCCGGGCACCCCCGAGCCCGTTCGCCGATCCCAACGAGCCTTGTTCCCTCACGCTCGACGACGGCGTGCCGGTGCAGGGCGGGATGCTCAGCCCGGCGATACGCACACACATTCGGGTGCCGGACGGCGTCCTGCGCGCCACCATCCGAGCCCATGACGGCTTCGCCCGCCTGCTGGGCGTGGCTCGCATCCGAACCCGCGTCCGCGGCGCTCTGGGCGCTGAGCTTCCGGCTGGCGCATACGTTACTGCCGACGGCGACGTCCTCGACGAGATCTGCTGGCGGCGCTACGGCCGCGAGGGCGCCGTGCCTCATGTCCTGGCCGCCGCCCGGGCCTCGCCGACGCCGATCCCGTGCTGCCGGCCGGCGAAGTGCTCGTGCTCCGGAGCCCCGACTGCCGCCGGCGCTGCTGGCGCTGAGGCTATGGACGGCGGCGCCGGCCGGGGCCGTCTTGCCGGAGAGACAGCGGGCCGCCTGACTGCGAGGGTCTCGTGCGCGCGCTGATCCGAGTGCGCGGGTAGGGCTGCTTCAACACGTTGTCACCATTCGCAGAACCTGCCGGCTGCGGTGGCGCGCGCTCGGCGGCCGGATTCGATGACCGTGTTGGACGCTACGACGATGTACGCGGTGCACCGGTAGTTGTCGGTAAGGAAAGCGATCCGGGCACCGTAGTCCTGCTCGAAGCGCCGGATGAACCGGACCGAGGACCGAGGCGCCGCTGAAGGCGTAGACGTTCTGGTCGTCTTCGCCGACCGCGACGGGCCCGCGATGGCCGCGACCATCTCGTACTGCTCCCGACCGACGTCCAGGCACTCGTCGACGAGCACGCAGCGGAATCCGCTCAACAGCCGCGCGCGGTTCTCGGCGGCCTCCGGCGGCAGCCCTCCGCCGCGCAGCAAAGCGACGGCCTGCTTCATAACGTCCTGGAAGGCGTCGTCGTCGAGCGGGTCGGCGCGGCTGGCGAAGCTCGCGCCCACCAGGCGCATGGCGAAGCCGTGACATGTGAGCACGGTGACCCCGCGTCCGTCGTCGCCGAGATCCTTCCAGACCGGCTCCGGTAAAGACTCCGGCCACCCCTGGAGTCTTGTAGAGAGTCGCCACACAGGGAGGGGGTCGGGCCGGCGGGCAAGCCTTCAGTTGCATCCATGTCAGCCGCCGGTCCGGCCCCACTCGCCCCGACCTATACCTGGTGTCAGTCCTGCGGCCTGCGCTATGCGGTGGCGCTCCCAAAGTGCCCGCGACTGTGCTACAGGTGTGGCGGCAGTAACCCCGAAGATCAGGGTGGCGCCCCAGAAGAGAAGCGCGCCACAGACCATCGCTACTTCGGCGTCCCACCGGGACGGCTCCCTGGCCCGATAGCCAGCGAGGCGTGACAGGCTGAACAGGTCAACGAAGAGAGCACGCTCGAGCAGAGTAACGGGACGCAGCGTGCTTCTCTCGGCGAAGCCGGGGATCACTGAGGTGGTCCCGCTTTTTCGGACCACTGCGTAAGGTGTATTCCAGAACCTCCAGGAGGCACTGGAATGACGACGAAACGGCGACGCCAGTACACGGCGAACTTCAAGAAGCGGGTGGCGCTCGAGGCGCTGCGGGGAGACCGCACCGTGCAGGCCATTGCGGCGAAGCACGAGGTGCATCCGAACCAGGTGGGCGCGTGGAAGCGCCAGGCGATCGAGGGGTTGGAGGACGTCTTCGCCGGTGGCAGAGCATCGCGGGAATCGGACCACGAGGCGACGCTGCGGGACTTGCACGCGAAGATCGGCGAACTGACGGTGGAGCGGGATTTTCTTCTGCGCGGCTTGCAACGCTGAGCCGCGCCGCACGCCTGGAGCTGGTCGAGCGCGACGGGGCGTTGAGCATCCGGCGCCAGTGCGCGCTGTTGGGCCTCAGCCGCTCGTCGGTCTACTACACGCCGCGGGGAGAGAGCGCGGAGAACCTGGCGTTGATGCGGCGGATGGACGAATTGTCGTTGCAGTACCCGTTCTACGGGAGCCGGCAGATGACGCGTCACCTGCAGCGCGAGGGCGTGGCTGTGGGACGGCACCGGGTCCGCCGGCTGATGCGCCTGATGGGTCTGGAAGCGCTCTACCGCAAGCCGCGCACGAGCAGCCCGCAACCGGGGCACCGCATCTATCCGTACCTGCTTCGCGACCTGACGATCGACCGCCCGGACCACGTTTGGTGCGCCGACATCACCTACATTCCGGTGTCGGCGGGTTTCCTGTACCTGGTCGCGATCATGGACTGGGCCAGCCGTCACGTGCTGGCCTGGCGGTTGTCGAACACGATGGACACCGGCTTCTGCATCGAGGCGCTGGAAGCAGCGCTTGGGACGGGCACGCCGGAGATCTTCAACACCGATCAGGGAGCGCAGTTTACCAGCGCGGCGTTCACCGAGCGGGTGCTGGCGGCGGGCGCGCAATGCTCGATGGATGGCCGGGGGCGTTGCCTGGACAACGTCTTCATCGAGCGGCTGTGGCGGTCGCTGAAGTACGAAGCGGTGTATCTGCACGAGTTGACCGACGGGTTCGCGGCCGAGCGGGTGATCGGGGCGTGGATGACGTTCTACAGCGACGTACGTCCGCACTCGGCACTCGGAGGTCGCACGCCGGCCGAGGCCTACGGCGAGGAGCGGGCGGCGTGAACATGCCAGTGGCCAGACGCGTGTTCGACCGCGGCGCGGACCGTCTCATGGTGGAGGCCGATCTGGGCCGCGATGGTCTCGAGCTCCCGGCCCTCGCCGTAGAACAGGCGCCGGATCTCTGCGCGTTGCGCGGGCGTGACCATCGTTCATCCTTGTGCGGGTCCGGTCCGCTCGGCGCGCGAGAGGGCACGGGGTATATCGCCGTCGGCCGCATCGAGCGCTCGGCGCGCCCACTCCCAGTCGCCGGCGTAGGCCTTGACCAAGCGGCGCAACGCCTCGTCTGTGGCGCAGCGCCGCGCGCGATCCTCGACGGCCACCTGATCGCACGTCAGGCAGATCGAGCGGTCGACGTGGCAGACGGGACAGGTCCGGCGTCGTCGACGACGCCACACCCGGCCGCAGAGCAGGCAGGCCCGCAGGTGCTTCGTGCGCCAGTCGCCGCGGCGCTCTCGTCCCCTCCCCCGGACCCCCTCCCGGGGCTCGCCGCCGCGCTTCGCGGACTCACTCATGAGACCGCATCATCATCTATGATCAGGTACCACACAGACGACGAGGGCGTGGTTTCGCAACCGGAATACACCTTATCGAAGCCCTCGAATGGTCCAAACGACCGGGACCACCTCAAGGATGGAAGGATCGTCCAGTCGGGTCCAACACAATCCACGCGTCGATTGCACATGGAAATGTATACGACGACACCATCCTCATCACCTTCTTCCAGGAAACAAGGGCTTCACCGACGAGGGCGGGAATCGCACCGAACACCCAATCGAAGCCCGTAGCCGAAAGCCCTCGCCGCCCGGAACGTGGCTCCTCGGACGATGACGACAGAAGTCCTGGAAGCTCAACGGCTGTGGAGCGGCGCGACCGCTGACCGAATCCGCCTGAATGGGTCGAGCGGGTGGACGAGTCCAGTCCCCGGCTACCCGTAGCGACCCGTGCTGCGCGACGAGGACGCGGCGAAGGCTCTCAAGAAGCACTCGCTGACGAACCTCAACAACGCCCGGCCGCAGTGGCCGCGGACGCGCACGCGCGGTCCTGGACGCTGCCGTGGCAGCAGCGTCCGGTTGGCCCGCGGACATCTCCGACGAGGAGATTCTCCGCGAGCTGCTGGCGTTCAATACCGGCGCGTCGTGACTCGGCGTCGCCAGCGCACGGGCCGGCGGCGAATTGCGGCGAAGCTCGGCGGATACATCGGCATTCCGCGAGGTGAGCCGATCGCTCATTGCGATCGGCGGCGACCGCACGTGTCGGTACCTCGCGGCGCCGTGGAACATCACGGCAATCTGTGCAGTGACCTGCCGCTTTCCGAGGCCAATAACCGGAAAGCACGCTCAATCGGCAGAGCCGGCGCGAGGCCTGTTCACGGCCGGAGATGGCAAACGCGACAGGGAGAGTTGAGGCACGACCACCTCCCAGGTCTCGGAGCGCAGCATCCGTTTGCGTTCCTCGTCTTCCTCGTCGTCGGCCCAGCGGGTGAAGATGCCCTGCACCGACGCGCGATCGATTGCCATACCGTCCGGCAGTGTCCACTGTCTCGCCATGCGGCCGACCTGGCGTCCCTCATGGTCGAGGATTTTGCACTGCCCGTCCTCATTCGACATGGACAACGGGTTCCCAGGCGCAAGAGCGGCGATGGCGCGGTGGCATTCGCTTTGCGCCGCTCTCCAACCGGCGAACGACAGAACGACATCCTTCATGGTGCACTCGGTGATCCGGACGTCCAGCCGCCGGTCGGAGATGTCGGGAGGCGGAACCTCGCGCTCCAGCACCGACGGGTCGTTCCCGAGCGGTTGAAGCAGTGACGCGGCGCGTTCCTCCCGCTTTGCCGGGAGCGGCGTGTCCCGGACATCCGGGCGCCCCACATCTTCGAGTTGCACCAGCGCCAGGGTCTCGCGGGCGCGCGTCATCGACACATAGTACAGACGACGTGCGGTATCGGGATCCTCCGCATCCCTCCCAGCCTTCCATCGTCCGTCGAGGATGACGACGTGATCGAACTCCAGGCCCTTGGCCCGGTGAGCGCTGGTCAGGAGCAGTCCCTGTTGCCTGCGCCGTATTTCCCTGCTCCACTCGCCAAACCAGTTTCGCACGTATGCGACCGGCAGCACCGCTGCATGGCCTTCCTCGAGGAGCAGCTCGTCGAGCGCCTGAGCCAGCAAGTCGGCCCACGGATCTCCGCCCATATTCTCGCGATGGCGCCGGACCTCCCGTGTCTCGATGGCTGTCGCATCGCAGGATTCGAGGGTGCGCAGAAGCCGCTGTGTCTCACGGGCGCGCCAGAACGAGGAGAGCTCTTCGCGTGCGCTCTGAACCGGTATGCCGTGGACCATGCAAGCGCTTCTTGCCGGATCAAGGTCGGACCAGTTCCTGGCGACTATGGCGCACCGGCTCCACTGCCAGTCCGGGTCGAGTGCGGCGAGGCGCTTGAGTTCCTCGACCGCGGCCACGGCCTGTGAGAGTTGACCGCCGTTGAGGCGGAGGACCTGGACCTTGCCGTGCGCGACCTCGTCGCGGCCGGTCCAGGCCCCGCCCGGTGGTTCGGCGAGCCGGCGGGCGTCGATTCGCAGCCTGTGGCCCCGCTTGAGACGCTCCGCCGCGCCGTCGATGCACCGGCTCGCCGCATCGACGATGCAGCGGCTCGAGCGGTAGTTCTCGACGAGATACTCCTCCTTCGCGTGGTATTCCCGGGCGAAGCGGCGGATGAAGCGCACCGACGCGCCCTTCCACGCGTAGATGTTCTGATCGTCGTCTCCCACCGCGAACAGGTTCAGCCTCGCATCGTCTTCGGCCAGGGTCTTTCCAGCGAGCGCGGCGATCAGCTCGTACTCGGGCTCGCCGACGTCCTGGTACTCGTCGACCAGAATCCAGTTGAGGCGCCCCAGCATCTGCTCCCGGGTGACGAACCCATTCGCCTCGTCGCTGCGCAGGAGGCGGGCGGCGTCACGAAGGATGGCGTTGAACGTTTCGTCGCTCGGGTTCGAGGCGGCTTGCGCGAACGAGACCCCGAGGATCCGCATGGCGAGCGCATGGCAGGTCATCACGTTGACGCCGCGCGCGTCCTTGCCGATCAACTCGCCCAGACGCCGCCGCGCCTCGACCGCCGCGTGGCGATTGTAGGTGAGCGCCAGGATGCTCCCCGGATTCTCGCGCCGCACACGGATAAGGTAGGCGATGCGGTGCACCAGGACTCGCGTCTTGCCCGATCCCGGGCCCGCGAGCACCAGCACGTTGGCGCGCTCCCGGTCGTCGGCGACGATTCGCTCCTGGGTCCGGTTGCCGAGTCTCCTGACAATCGCCTCGAAGTGTTCGGGAAGGGTGTCGCGTCCAAGCGTCGGCTCCTTGCCCCTGAACCACTTGTCGACGAATGCCTTGCGCGCGAGTTCGAAGTAGTCCACCGCAAGGCGCAGCGCCAGGTTGATGTCATCCACGCCGAGCTTCGCGTACTCGGCGACGACGTGGATCTGTGCGGTCTGCTCGGCGTAGTGCTCCTGCAGCGGCTTGAAATCCGCGACCGTGAAGGTCCTCCCGTCTCGCTTGACCTTCAATGTCATCGCCGGGCGGAAGACGGTGAGTCCACGGTTGAGAGTGATGACCTCCTGCTCGTGCATCCAGAGCAGTGCGCGGTCGACGAGCGGCTGGGTCGCCTGGTTCTTCAACTCCGACCTCAGCACCACGTCGTCCCTGATTGCCTGCTGCAGCGCCCCGTAGGTCGTTTCCACCAGCAAATCAACCCCGCGGACACCGTCCGGCACCTTGCCGAGGAGATGTTCGAGAAGCCGGGCCGCGCCGTCGCGGCGAAGCCGCGCGATGCGATCGATGGAAGCCCAGGTCCGGCGGAGGCGCACTCCGACGGTCTCCATGTCGCGAGCGCGGATCTCGATGCTGCGCTTGGCGTCGGGCTCGTCACGGCCGTCGGCGGAGATGCTCCGAAGGAGCCTCACTAGCCGTTCGGGCAGCGGGTTCTCGATGTCCTTCACGCGAAGTCGCTGGGCGAGAGGGCGAAGGGCAAGGCGGGTCCAGCTGTCGATCTCCTGGTCGGGCGCCTCCTCGCGAAGCTCCGCGATGAGGGCCTCTTCCAGTTCCCGGGCAAGCGTCAGGCGGCGGGATGAAGCATTCTCGACGCCTGCGTGGACATAGACCGTGATGCGCATGTCGTTCGACGCGACCCCGATCTCCTCGAGCGTGCTGAATACCTTTCGAAGCTGCCGCATCGAGCAGCCGCACTCGTACATCAGCTCGTCGGTGGAGACACCGATGTCCGGTTTCGCATGCGTCAGGGTTTGCACTACGCGCAGCATCTGCGACCGGACGTCGCCTCGAATGTTTCGCCTGCTGCCCTCCCGCTCGATGCGTTCGCGTGCGGCGGCCAGGTCGGGGAGGCGCAGAGACGACGGAAAGACGGACGTGTGGTTCTCGTCGCGTCGCGCGAGCTTCGATTCCTCCAGCCACGCGATCGCGGTGCGCACCCGGTCGTCGTCGGTGGCGCGGTCGCGCGAAAATTCACCGCCTTCGTCTTCCAGAAGGATCTCTCCCGCCGTCGCGATGACCGAATCCTCGGTGTCGCCGTGATGGCGCCGGCGGCGCCGGTCGACACGCCGGAGCGCACGCAGCACCGCCTGAATGTCGCGCCGCTGCAGCCGCGAACGCGCGGTGAGCGAGAATTGCTGTTCGGCGTCCCCGGGCTCGAACAGAAGCAGGCAATGCGCGGGTGCGCCGTCTCTCCCCGCCCGCCCGGCTTCCTGGAGGTAGCTCTCGAGCGAGCCCGGAATCTCGGCATGCACCACCGCGCGCACGTCGGGCTTGTCGATTCCCATCCCGAACGCGTTCGTGGCGACCACCACGTCGATGTCGCCCTCGTGGAAGCCGTGCTGTATCTCGCGTTTGCGCTCCGGCGAGAGGCCGGAGTGAAAGTGCTGGGCGGAGAGCCCCCTGTCGGCGAGCGATTGGGCCGTCTCCTCGGTGCTCCGCTTGGTCGTGCAGTAGACGATGGCGCCGCCCGAGCCCGCTCTGCCGAGCGCGTCTTCGACGGCACCATGAATGTGTTGGATTCGCTGCGAAGCCGAGGTCGGCATGACGACGAACTCCAGGTTCCGCCGTTCCGCCCCGCCGTCGATGACCGTGAGCCGTGCATGAAGGGTCTGCTCGAAGTGCTCCCGGATGTCTTCGACGACGTCTTGCTTCGCGGTGGCGGTGAGGCACAGGATCGGCGCCGAGTCCTCCCCATGGTGCTCGGTGATGTAGCGGGCCACGTAGCGGTAGTCGGGGCGGAAGTCGTGTCCCCACTTCGAGAGACAATGCGCCTCGTCCACGACCCAAGCGCCGAGCCGGCGTCCCGCGATCGCCTTTCTGAAAGACCGGTTGCGAAGCTGTTCGGGGGCGACCAGAACGATACCTGCGTCGCCGAGACGGATGTGGGCAAGCGCTTCAGCCCGTTCCGGCATCGAGATGAGGCCGTTGATGGTCGTGGCGCACGTGATGCCCTCGCGCCGCATGGCCGTGACCTGATCGGCCATCAGCGCCACGAGCGGGGAAATCACCACGGTGAGCGCCCCCGTCGCCTCGTAGCGCATCAGCGCCGGGAGCTGGTAGCAAAGGGACTTGCCGGTGCCGGTGGGAAGGATCCCGAGGACATGCTCACGGGCAAGGTGTTTCTCGACAATGGAGCGCTGCAGGCTCTCGCCGTCCCGGCTCTGGGGCTGCTCCCGGAAGCCCGGGAAGCCGAACCAGCGCTTCAGCGCCTTGTCGGCGTCGAGATGCTCCGAGCACCACGGGCAGCTTCGGTCGCCGCAATGCGCGTCGCGGAGCTTCGTTGCGAGAACGCCGGGTTCGAAGCGGTGCTCGACGTAGGGAGGGATGATGGAGTTGCCGCCAGCTGCAGGCAACCATGCGAGCACATAGGTGAGCGCGAGGGGATGAGAGAGTGCGTCACGGGCGATGCGGGCCGCCTGGTTGGGGCACCCGCTCTGCCCGAGGCGGTCCATGATCGCGGGAATCGCATCCTCGACAAGCGGCGTCGCGTCGGCGCCACGGATCGTACGGAAGAGATGGTCGAAAGCGTGCTCCTTGACGCTGGTGGCAAGCAGCGCGTGCCAGGCCAGCAGCAGATCGGTGCCCTTCGATCGCAGTGCGTCGGCGACATCGGCGAGCAGCTCGAGCGTCAGTTCCGCGTCCAGCAGGGGATCGTTGACCTGCACTCTCGCCAGCGCGGGTTCCTGATACTGCTTGACGAGGCGATGGTAGGGATTTTCCGGAAACGCCAGCGGGCTCAGGTAGAGCGTGTCGATGGCGGGCAGGTCGAGCAGCTTCAGATCCGGCGCGTGGCGGGCGAGGAGTTCGAGGTCGTGCTCGATGATGTTGTGGCCGACCAGATAGAGCGCTCCCTCGGCGAACTCATCGAGTGCCGCGAGAGCCGCGCGCAACCCGCCGCTGCGTCCGCGCCAGGTGAAGGTGGTCGACCGGTCCGTTCGTATCGCGCCGATTGCCCCGATTCGTTCGCTGCCCTCGAGGTCGATGGACAGCAGGCCGGCAAGGCGATGCGCCGCCAGACGCTTCCCTACACCTTCCTCATCCCGCCAGCGCTCGATTGCCATCGGTGACCTTGTCCGCCTCAGGTAATCACGGCCGGATTGGGCCGCGGCGACCGACAGTCCATTGTCCCGAGCCTCGAAGGCCGCCGCGAGAGGCAACGCGACAAGTGCTGGTGTCCTGAATCACTGGTTCGCGAAACAACCTGTACGGACTTTTTCGGCCAAGTTCACTGACATCTTCACCACGCTCGTCTTCGTGGTGACCCTGAGCCGGAACCCGACGCCGTCGACGCCGCTCGGGTTCGCTCGCGTCCGCGACCCAGAGCGAGGGCAAGGTGGTTCCGCCGACGGTGAGCCGGACGCCCACCGTGAGCGCCGCGGGGCCCGACAAAGTTCCTCGGGGCGCCCCTGTTGCGGGGCCTGCCGGCCGCGGACCGCGGATTCGTCTGCGAACTGGCCGTCTTCGACTGGATCGACGCGGACCTGGTGGACGAGGTCCGCGGCTCGACCGACGCGGGTGCGCGCATCGCCGCGCTATCGCCGCTCGACGGCCTAATGGCGTCGATGAACGAGCAAGGGAGCGTGCGGCGCCTGCACCCGCTGTTCCGGGAGAGCTGCACGGCACTGCCGGCGCGCGAGGACCGGCCTCGCCAGCAATCCCTGCACGCCGGCATCGCCCGGGGCTGGTCCGGCGGGGACGGCACGTCTCAGCTTGGGGCCACGCGCGTGCGGCGGGCGACGGTCGGCTCGTCGGCGAGCCGATCGAGGACGCCGGGTGTTCGAGATGTGGTTGTGGCGCGACGACGAGGACGCCGTCTACGATTCCGCGGTTGCCCGACGACTGCTGTTGCTCGGCATGAAGGGTACGCTCAGCAAATGTAGTGCACTCCATTTCGAGAAATGTTGACCGAACAGTAATGGAGAGTAGGAGCGCTCCAGCCCTACGAACACGGCCTGCAAGGCCGGAATCACTTCCTATTTCTATTTGGGCGGGCGTCGTTCAGGATAGCGAGCAACGGGTCCGGTGCTTCCCTGAACGACCCCTTTCTGCTCGCCGAAGGGAGCCTTGCTACGAGTACGTCGAACTTCCCGATCGCATCGTTGAGCAGGTAAATCGATATCGCCCGTCGCCTCCACGACCAGTCAAGCAGGCGCAAGCCTACGTCCAAGCTCGCCCGGAGGCTGGAGACGTCCGCTCTGCTCGAAGAGCCGAACGAGCCTGAGTGGCAGACGAGGCTCCTCCCTGGCAAGGGGGGGAGTTCCGGATGTCGCTTGACAATGGGACGCGGCAACCGAGGGAGACGCCGTCCTGAGCCCTGCCGCTCATGGAACGACATCTACCTACACGGCGCCGGTGGGCGCAGCGTCATCGTGGAGACCAAGTGTGTGTCGGAACCGTTCGCGCGCGGGGGGTGAGGCCAGCGCGGGTGCGGCTCTTCTTCGTCGACGCCGAACAGGGGCCTCTGGGGCCTCTGGGGCTTCTGGGAGCGGCACTCGGAAGAGGTGTCTGAGCCCCTCGAAGGCGTGGGGGGGGCGAGGCGGATGCTGACCGGCAGTACTACCCGATCAGCACATCGCTGGGCGTGCGGACGTGCCGATGCTCCGCGGTTCGTGGGAGTGCCAGCACGCATCAAGATCGCGACTGGCTTGCAGCGGAAGCTTCTGAACCGCCCGGCTCCAACCAGATGCCAGCGTACGCTGTTCAACTGCATCCGAATCACGAATCACGCCGATGCCACCGGCGGCGGTCGGACACACGCGTCGCCCATCACGGCGTCGGCCAGTTGGACGATGATGTGCAGTACCACGCCGTGACGTCGCCGTCGCACACGGCGGCGGTCGCGAGGTCGAGCGGCGTCTCGGCGCCACTGACGATTGCGTCCGGCGCGCAACCTGCACAGTCGCACAGGTCGTCGTCTGCGGGGGACCTTCAGGCACGCGCCGCTGCGAGAGTTCGATGACATCGACTTCGTCGGTTCTCTCGACCGGATCGGCGGCCTCCGCCGGGCTGTCGCGTTGCTCGCGGTGTCCCTGCAGGAGCTTGTCCATCAACTCCTGACCCAGTCGGTGCAGTTCCCGTTCCAGGTCGCTTTCGCTCATCTGCTGGGCTTCGCGCGATGACAGGTAGGCCACGGCCTCGGCGAAGGTGGCGTCAGCCGCCGCATACGACGGAACGGGAACACCCCGAGCGCCTGATCCCACCACAGCCATCGCAGAACCTCCCTTCCCAAGACACGCTACCAGAACGCCTGGCGAATGTCCAGACCGGCGTGTTCGGCGGGGCGGTCCCGAAGCGCTCAGGCGGATTCCGTCGGGCTGCCTGCGCGAAAGGGAGCCGATGGACGCCTGGCCCTACGCCTGCCCCCCGCAAAATGACCCGAAAAGGCACCCTCTGCGAGCGAAAACCCCTATGAACAGGGGCGAAAACGGTCTACGCAGAAGAGCCGCACCCGGCCAGCGCGCGCTCGCTACGCAGCGACCACCTGTACCAGCTGTTCGCGTACCTGACGAACCACGCCCGGTCGTACCCGGCGGAGCCGCCGGCGCTCGGAGTGCTGCTCTACGCGACTGCCGCAGCGACTTTCGGCTACCGATACGACGTGCACGGACATCTGCTGTGGGTCTCGTCAGTGACCTCGCGAAGCCGTGGCCGGCCGTCCGTGAGGGCCAGGACCGTCTCGCTGAACCCCTTTCGAGGCAGAAGGGGCCGAACGCGCGGGCTGTAAGAATGACCCCACAGGAACGACGCGCACGGCGCCCGCCCGCGGCACGGTCCTGGCTGTAGCCCTGACAGCGCTACGCCGCGAGATCGAACAGCAGGGAGACTGAAGGCCCCTTGTTCTTGATGATCGTGCCGTCGGTGATCACTGGCACGCGGCTCGACCGCCGTGCAACGAGCACTCCACCGATGGTCTCGCGCCTCCAACGGCGGGCCTCTGAAACAAGGGGCCGAGCCGGAACCCGACATTGACGCGACATCGCCTCCTTGGGGTCGGCCCTGGGTTCGGCCGGCCGACCCGTATCGCGTCGTGCACAAGGTCCAGTCGCCCCTCGATGCCCCTCAGCCGCGGCTGCACCGCGTGCGCGTGCCGATAGAGGCCAGCATCACGAGTCCGGCGAGCAGAATCACGATGGCCCACAGCGCGGTGGCCGCCTCAGTCATGCGTGCGTCCTCCCGGTCAGAACTCGATCCCGATGCTCACACGCGCCGCGTGGCCGACGTAGATCTCCTCGTAGACGTAGACGGCGAGCGTCATGTACTGCGCCCGCGCGAACACCCGCCCGCCCAGCGGGAACTCCGCCCCGAGTCCGCCGTACAGAGCAGGGCGACGGTGCGGGAATCCGTTGCGGCTCGTCGTGTCGCGGAACAGTTGGAAGCCGGTCAACAGGTGTGGCCGGATACGGGCCGGCGCAGGCGACAACGGCAGGATGATGCCCCCTGAATACCATTCGAGGGTGCGCGTCCATGCGTCCTCCGGCTCGCCGTAGTCGTGGCGCTCGGAGTCGCGGAAGTACGTCGCCTGCACCTCGAAGCGGCCGACGCGGAACGTCCCATCGAAGCCGACGTATGGCCAGCGGCGATCGTCGCTGGCAAAGTGCATGAAGTTCACCCCGATCGTTCCCCGACGGTCCGACTCCTGCGCCGCGGCGGGCAGGGCGAGAGCTGACAGGATGCTGGCGATGACGATTATTCGCATGACGTGCACCTCCGCACGGGGGATTGTCCCGTTCGTTGTTGAACTTCGAGAGTGGCGGACTCCCTGTCCGTCTATCTTACGCCACGTCAGCAACCACGCCGTCAGGCGGGCTCATTGCGTCGAGGGCACCGACCAGGTGCTGTAGATCACGGTAGCCCCGGACCCGCCGGAAGCGCTTCTCCGCCTCCACCAGCGCGCTCGCTACCCAGCGTTGAATCATCTGACCACCGCGCCAGCGCTTGACGTTGCGCGAGTAGTGCTCGACGCTTCCGTTCAGGTTCTCGATGATGTTCGTCGTCCGCAACGTACGCTGGAGCGCCCCTGTCAGACCGAGGCGTTGCACGGTCAGCGTCTCGTCCAATCCCTCCCGGATGGACGCCGCCGCCCCGGGGTGCTCGCGCTCCAGCGACTTGGCCAGCCGCTCGAGCACCCGCGCCGCACGGTCCGCCGAATCCAGGTTCCACGCATCCCGCAACGCCTTGCCGACAGAGACGTGCAGCCGCTCGGGGAGATGGCCGATGACGTTCCTCCACTTATGGACTTGGCAGCGTTGCACCACGCCGCGAGAACCGAAGACGTCGGTGATGGCCCGGCGCAGCCCCGCAGCGCCATCGATGACGAACAGCAACGTCCGGTCCGTCGGCAGTCCGCGCGTCACCAGGTCGCTCAGCAGGCTGGTGGTGACGGCCGCCGTCTCGGTGGCGCCTTCGCGCAGGCCCAGCACGTGTTTCCGGCCCTGTGTGTCGATCCCCAGCGCGATCACCATGCAGTGGTCCCGGAAGACCTTGCCGTCGATACAGACCACCCGCAGGTCCACCTCGCCCAACGGCCGGTCGAGAAACGCCTGGAGGCGCTTTGTCGACAACGCCACGAACCGCCGCGACACGGCGCTGCTCGACGTCGCCCGCTCGGTTACCTCGGACGGTACCGGGTCCAACGTGCTCGCGTACCGGCGTGTCGACACCCCGGCAGCGACCGCGGCCAGCGTGTGCTCGTCCAGCGGGTCGGTGGCCGCCGCCCATTGGAAGCTCGCCAGGGGGACTTCCCCCTCGGTGCTCCGCACCCGCAGCCGTGGCAGCTCGACCTGCCGCCCGCCGAGCGTCACCTGGCTGTCGACACTCCCGCCGCGCCACGCGGGCCGCTCAACCTGATGGCGCCCCTTCGGGCCACACAGCATTTCCCGGTCCGCCTCCATCATCGCCTCCAGGACCTGCAGACCGGTCGCGATGCACAATCCATGGAATGCTTCCCGGACACCGTTGACCACGCCGAGGACCGGCAGCGGCACCTGAATCGTGACGGGTCGCGAGCTGGGGGGTTGGCCGGACGTCTTCCGCCTGTCATGCTTCGCCATGGGTGGCAGTCTCCTTTCTGATTGCATCCCCTGTCCTACCACAGGACAGGGGCAGGAGCCGCCACCCGCTTCACATCAGCTCAAGTTCAACAGCGTCCGGGACATCCCCCCGCACGGTAGTGCGACAATCACTGGTGCACCGGCTCATCACGCGCGGCGCGCGGGACAACATCAAGGCCCTCGGTGACCAACCCCATCAGGGCTCCCATTGCGCCCACGGCCAGACACCCCCGCGCCATCTGAGCGACTGGCCTCTCGTCGTCCGCCTGAATGACGAACCACACGCCGAGCCCGGTGCCAACTGCACAGCCGGCGGCGAAACCGATCAGTGCGCCGCGCTCCGCAGGCGAAAACCGCGCCGGCGCCGGCTCCGGTTCCGGCTGTCGCTCCAGTTCGACGACCGGTACCGCGAGGCGGTAGACATCGACTTCGCCGGGGATCGGAACGCCGTGCAACGTGAGCGTCAGAGCGACGGCGCCGGTCGTGTCGAGGATCATCGTCCGCTACGAGCCGATTGAGTAGCGAAACAGCAACCGCTAGGCCACCTGGTTCCTGTCGCTCACCGGCGGCAGCCGAAGGAGGTCGACCTTGTAGTCCAGCGACAGCTCCGGCGTCAGCCGCCAGCTCAGCGTGCTGCGCCAATCGATCGTCGGCGCGGGCGCTGCGAAGTCGCTGAACAGGTCGAGGTTCTTGTTGTAGAGCAGGAATCGATAGCGGACGGTCGCGACCACTGTCGTCTCCAGCCCCGTCTCGTGGAAGTTGGTGGCCTCCACGTACTCCAGCTCGGGGGTCGTTTCGTCGTCGTCGAGGAAGAAGGCGCCCGCGAACCGGTTCTGCCGAAAGCCGGCCCCGACCCGCCAATCGAGACGCACCGCCCGCCCCCGCAGCAGGCGGGTGTTCAGGCCGACCCCCTCGCGAAACTCGGGCGGGCTGAACGCGTCGCTGGTCGGAAACGTGCTGTTGCCGGCACCACTGCCAGCTCGCGCCGCCCGTCGACGAACTGCCGCGAGATCAGCGTGTGCTCGGTGACAAGCGTGCTCGACTCGAACAGAGTCGTCCGCAGGCCGAAGCGCGCGTAGGGCCCAACGCGCGCGTTGAGGAACCGGGAATACAGCACGTCGCTCCGGAGGCGGTCGTGCGTCTTCTGCCACGGCCTGGCCGCCGACGCCTCCGGCCTGACCTTCACGAAACCGGACTCCAGTTCCAGGACGGCTGCTGAACAGGTCGCGGTCGCGCTGGTAGGTGACGTAGTTGTCGAAGAACAGGTCCGTGCCCAACGTGGTCTCGTTGCTCGCGCCGATCACGTTGCGGGTCGACGCGAAGGGCGCCGACAGGCCGATCGCGTAGCGTCGATTCCAGGGCGAGACCTCCGGCGCCTCCCAGGAAGAGACCCGGGCACGGCCCCGAGCTCATCAGGCGTCACCACGCCGGCGCCGCGGAACTGGCCGCCTGGTGGGATTGATGACCAGCCTGTAGTGGACGAGCCCGCCCTCCGGAACCAGTACGGCCTCAAAGTCCGTGCGGGCGCGGTAGGTCGAGCCCGACTGCACGATGCGATACAGCCCGGGCGCCATCAGCAGCGTGAGCAGCCGCTCGCCCTGCAGCGTGTCGGCGCCGAAGCCGACCGTGTAGGGTTGGCGGTCCGCGACCCGGACCAGCTCGTACACGCCGCGATGCGGCAGGTTGCTCTCGTCGACGACCTCGATGCGCAACCCGCCCCACAGCACGGAGACCACGGTCGTCGCGCCGGCCTGGACGTCGACGGGGACCGACACAGTGGCCGCTTTGGGGACTTCTGGGAGCGACGTGCCGCCAATGCCGCCTGACGCTCATCTCACAATGATGTTGTGCACCCGTGGTAGACTCTGCCTCGACTATCAGCTATAATCAGCGCGTGAAGCAAGCCAACTGAGGATCGCACGACGTGCAAACCACGAGTTTCGGTCTTGGCGAACTGCTCAGAAGAGCGAAGGAAGGCACACTGACAGTACCCCAGTTCCAACGCCCTTTCGTCTGGCGGCCGTCTCAAGTGAAGCTGTTGATCGATTCGATATCCCGTTCCTACCCGATCGGATCCCTGCTACTGTTGGACGAAAAGCAGGATTTGGAGCTTGCGTCCAGAAGCATTGAGGCGGAAATCCGAGATGGTTACCCACCCGATGGTGTAATCGCAACCACTTCCCGGACCCGGACTGACGTGACATCCTACATTCTCGATGGGCAACAGCGAACGACCTCCATTGCACGCGTGTTTCTTAACGCGCATCCCAGAAAGTGCTACTACTTCGATCTGAAACGGATGTTCGAAAAGCACGGTGGACAAGAGGACACGTCATGGATACGAGAGAGGCAGCGTGGGAGAAAGGAACCGCCGGATCGAAAGGACAACAACAGGTTGCTTCGTGCGGACATCATCCTGGATCAAGCGAAGGCAGACATTTACGTGAGCGAGTACGTTGAAGATTCCGGAGATTTTTCCGACTTGAGTCGAACCGACGTTCGCAAGGCGGCAGCATTTATCAAAGGTGTCTTTGAAACGATACGCAACTACAAGGTGCCCGTGGTCACCTTGGAACGGGACAGCGGCGTCGAGTCCATCTGCAGGGTCTTCGAGACAATCAACAGCACAGGAACACGGTTGACGACATTCGATCTCGCAGTCGCCAGATTCTACCCGAACCCGGACCTGCGGAATCTTTGGGACGATGCCTTGGAGGCGCATTCTATCCTGAAGACCTTCGAGGTTGATGGTGAGCGCGTCTTGCAGGTGCTTTACTTGGTGGCGGCGGCGCGCGATGAGAAATACCCCGATCCGACGCGAAGCAACCTGCTCGCATTGACGCGAGAGCAGATCGATCGAGATTGGGCTCGCTCCGCAAAGGCTCTCGCAAAAACGTACGAGTGGGCGCGCGGCTATGGCGCGCGGCCGGAGACTCTGCCGAATCACAACGTCCTGGTAGCGCTGGCCGCGGTCAGGAGCCTGTTCCTGGATGATGTGACCGGGGAGATCTGGAAGGACCACGATTTCATCAAGCGGTGGTACTTCAGCAAGATCATGCAGGCCGGTGCGTCACAGGCTTCCAACTACCGGATTGGCCAAGATTTCGAGGCGCTGCGTCGGTACGTCAAAGATGCGCAGCATCCGAAGGTGGCGGAAGTGACACTGAACGCGGACATCGTCTTGGAGCTCAAGCCGTCGGATATCCGGTACAAGTCGTTGCAGAACCTGTTTGCAACTACAATCAGCGAGGATCTGATTTCCGGGGGTGTCATCAATTCCGGATCCGAGCTTCATGATCACCACATCTACCCCAAGAATGCACGGAAGCGTTTTGGTCTTCCTCAACGGAGGTTGGACGGCATCTGCAATCGCGTTCCGGTTCTGAAGGCATCGAACCTGCATCTCAACGAGGCTTATCCACAGGAATATCTCAAGGACATGGTGCAAAAGGCGCGATCTCAGGGAACAATCGGAGGTTTGAGTCGAAGACTGCGCAATTGTATGATTCCAGGTGACCCATGTGAATCTGAATGGGGAGATGGGTTTGCGATAGACAGGTTTGAGGATTTCTGCAGAAGACGGGCGCAACTCATCGTCGCACGGGTTGGCGAGGTTGTTGGCGATTCGCTTCGAAGTGATGTTTCTGTCGAGAATGAGGACGAAGAGGGTTGAGCGTCACTGCGCTCCGCTTCCGTCCCTGCCTCGCCGGGGGGAGTGGAGCATGGGGGACTCCGCACCGAATGCCACGCATCGGCGTCATCGCGCACCGCACCGACGGCGGCAGATACTGCACTTCGACGACGACTGGGGCTACAGCCCGCCCGATCAGATCGACCTTGACAACAGGAGACCACCATCACGCGTGTCGGGAGCCTGAGGCTGGTCTGGAGCCGCGTCCCGGCGACCGATGGCCGCCAGCAAGGGACGCCGCTGGTCCGCAACGGCGTGATGTTCATGCCGGACCCGCAGGACACCATCCAGGCCATCGACGCGGTGTACGGCGACTTGATCGACACCAACCGGAATCTCGCGGTCCACGGCGACCTGATCTTCCGGCATTGACGACCACATCGTCTCCCTCGACGCCGAGACGGGCGAGCGGCCGACAGGGCCTTGTCGGGATGTCGGCCTCGAGGCGCTCAGCGGGTCGGCTTGCATTTGACGCCTGCTTTGTCCGGCCGTTGAAGGAGGGTACCGTATACCTCCATGGATGCTCTTCTTCGGGACGTCGGCTCGGCCCTTCGGCGACTTGCCGGCCAGCGCGGGTTCACCCTCGCCGCGCTCTTGACCCTCGCTCTCGGCATCGGTGCCAACACCGCGATGTTCAGCATTGTCTACGGCTTGCTGCTGAGGCCGTTGCCCTACCCCGAACCCGAGGGCATTGTGCAAGTGGGAGAGTCCAGGGGGCCTCGTGGATGGATGCTCACCAACCGATCGCTGCCCCTGCTAAAAGATGCCGAGTCGTTCGAGCACCTTGCCGCGTACCGCGAGAGTTCAGCCGAGTGGGCGGGTCCAAACGGCGCGGTCACCCTGCGAGGGGCCACCGTCTCACCGGCGATGTTTCCCTTGCTGCGGGGGACACCGCAGGTTGGCCGGCTCTTCACGGAGGACGAGGCGCGAGAGGGCGCGGATGGGGTGGTGCTGTTGAGTCACCGCGCCTGGACGAACCACTTCGCATCGGACCCGGACATCATCGGGACGACCGTCGACCTTGATGGAGATCCGCGCACGGTCGTCGGCGTGCTGTCCGAGGGATTCTATTTCCCAAGCCCTGACAGCGAGTTCTGGACACCGTTCGTCGTCCCGCCGTTCACGCCGCCGGTGGCTGCCGCTACGGGGCAACCGCAAACGATAGTCCTGATGGCCTTCAGCGTCCTCGGTCGCCTGGCGCCGGGCGTGTCACCAGAGCAGGCATTGGCGGAGACCAGCACTCTCCTCCAGAGCGGCGGCATCGAGTTGCGCATCCTGTCCGCCGGCGCCGGCCGAGGGGCGGCAGCCCAAGCCCGGGTCGTGCCATTGCTGGAAGAGATGGTCGGCGAGTATCGGCCAGCGCTCCTGGCGCTGACTGTGGCGACCGCCCTCGTACTGCTGATCGCCTGCATCAACGTGGCTGGGCTGCTGCTCGCGAGGGGAGTGACGCGCCAACGGGCGCTGGCGGTTTGCGCTGCATTGGGGGCGAGCCGCTGGCGGCTCGTCCGCCAACTCCTGACCGAGAGCATCATGCTCGGCATCGGCGGCGGCCTGCTCGGGCTCGCCGCAGCGGCGCTGTTGCTGCGCGCCGTGCCGGCACTCGTTCCCGGTGACGTTGCGCGGCTCGACGCGGTGGGCATCGACGGCGTGGCACTCGCCTTCACCTTGGGACTGTCTGTCGCGGCCGGCGTGTTGTTCGGTACCGCGCCGGCCCTCCAGTGGTCCCGGCTCGATCTGGCGCGCGCGCTGAACGAAGGCAATAGGCAATCCACCGGCGGCTTCCGGCTGCTCCGCTCCAGCCGGGCGCGCGCGGTGCTGGCCGTGGCCCAGGTTGCCTTGGCCTTGGTGCTGCTGGTGGGAGCGGGGCTTCTCCTGCGCAGCTTTGTGCGGCTCATCACGGTCGATCGTGGCTACGACCCGGCCAATGTGATCGCGGCCCGTGTCCGGAACCCCGACGTGGCGTTTGGACCGGGCATGAGCCCCGAGTCGCTGACCGACCGACGAGCAGCCGGGAGGCGGTTCCACGCATTGCTGACCGAAGAGATGGCTCGGCTGCCGGCGCTGGCCGATGTCGAAGCGGTGGGGATTTCGTCACGCCTGCCGCTGGCGTCCTCCGGCGGGAGCGCAACCGTGTTCCGCGTGGCCGGTGCTCCGATGCCGACCGACCCACAGGATCTCCCGCAGGCAGCGGTGACCTTCATCAGTCCCGGCTACTTCGACGCGATGCGGCTGCGGTTACGCAGCGGCCGCGCCTTCACCCGGCTCGACCGGGCGGAGAGTCCGCCGGTGCTGGTGATCAACGAAACCCTCTCGCGCGACCTCTTCGGTGGCGAGCCGGCCATCGGACAACGCCTGCTGCCGGCCGGCGCTGGCCAGGAACCGTGGGAGGTGATTGGGGTCGTAGCCGATGTCCGCTACCAAGGGCTGACGATCACCGAGTCGCAGGCCGAGGCGTACATGCCGCTGCACCAAATCGAACTGGCGGGGATGCTCGGCGGGATGTACGGCGGTTCGGTGGTCGCCGTGCGGACGGCCGGCGATCCGGTGGTCGCCGTCCCCTTTCTTCGGGAGGCGGCAGCCGCAGCGAGTCCAAACGCGAGCATCGATGACGTGATGACGATGGACGCGAGACTGTCGGCGGCGGTCGCACAGCCCCGCTTCTACGCGGTCTTCGTCGGGTTCTTCGCCGCACTCGCGTTGTTCCTGGCTTCCTTCGGCATCTACGCCCTGCTCAGCTACACCGTCTCCCAACGCCGCCGGGAGCTCGGTGTCCGCATGGCCCTCGGCGCGCAACGCAGCGATGTGCTCGCGCTCGTCGTGCGGCAGGGAGCCGGACTCGTCGCGGCCGGGATACTCCTCGGCCTGCTCGCGTCAGCCGGCTCGGCTCGGCTCCTCGAGAGCCTCCTGTTCGGCATCGCCACGGACGACCTGCCGGTCTTCGTCGCCGCACCGCTCATGCTGGCCTTTGTCGCGCTCGTCGCCTGTTGGCTGCCGGGGCGCAGGGCTGCGGGCATCGACCCGATGGGCGCTCTGCGGATGGAGTAGGGGTGCGGGTACAGTTGACGGTTGACGAACTTGCCTCGACAATGAGGAGCCTTCCTGTTCGAGGATTCTGGCCCGAGGAGTCGATGATGCGATCACGAGTACTCACGTTCGGGACCGCGGCGGCGTTGGCGCTGGGACCGGTCAGTTGTGTCGCGACGGAGCAGCCGCCGGAGGCTGTCGAGCCGCCGAATGCCGAGGATGACGGCCGCCGACGTGGCGTACCGCCTTTTCGCGCCCTCGACAAGGACGATGACGGTGTAATTTCGGCAAGTGAGATCGACACGGCCGCGGAATCGCTCGCCTCGCTCGACGACAACGGCGACGGACGACTGTCGGGCGACGAGTTGCAGCCCCGCCGCTCCCGCCTGATGTTCGGTAGCCCGGAGAATCTCCCCGAGGGGACCCGGGTCATAACCCTGAATGCCAACGGAGACGACTCGATCGACATGGCGGATCTGCCGCCGGAAGTCCGGAGCCTCCTGTCTTCCGCCGACGCCGACGGGGACGGCACGGCTTCCCCGGCGCAGCTGCTCGCCGCGATGATGGCGGCGCAGGGCGGCGAGCCGCGCGGGGAGCAGGAGAACGCGGAGGGGGGCGAAACACCGCCGCCGGGAACTGAGCGTGATGACGAGAGGCGCGTTTCGCTCATGGCGACGCTCGACACGGATCAGGACGGCACGGTTTCCGAGACGGAGATCGAGTCGGCCGCGCAGTCGTTGCGCATGCTCGACAGTGACGGAGACGGCCAGCTCACGGCCGGCGAACTCGGCCTCGCTTCGAACAGCGATTCTGGCGGCGACCTGCCGGAGTAGCTCCGCAGACGGTCTGGGCCGTCGCCCAGTGCGTCGGCGTCACATCGCAAACGCGTCGGCAAGTGGCGATGGCGCTTCCGCGCCGCCGGCATCGAGGGTCTGCACGACGAAATCCGGCCCGGACGGTCCCGGACCTACGACGGTCGCTGCCAGCGGCAAGGACTGGGAGTCCGTATACGGATCTGCGGGAATCCCAATGGATCCCGTATTCATTGGGTGAAACGGCGAGCAGAACACGCCAGAAACCGTCAGAAATCGACTCTGTCCATCAGAAACGGCTGGCAGTCCGGCTGGCAGTCCAAGCCGGATCCGCGGTGGGCGATCGAAGCCCTCGTGGCCCCCCGGCGAGCCGAACAGAACCGCTCGACCTGGGTTCAGGATCGGAACGACGGCGGCCGATAGCTCCAGCAAGATTCCATCAATCACGACCGGCGGCCGGAGGACCACGGCGGTAAACTGGTGCCAGCGCAGGGCGCTCTCGGCTTCGACTGCCAGCATGCGCGCAACCGAAGGCACATCACGTGGCCGATGTCGGGCCGGCACCGAATTCGAGGAACAATTGGTTATGCCCGCGAGAACTCAGCCCACTGGGAGCCAGCCGAGCCGCCACTCGACTGTGCAGTCAGCTTGAGGCGGTTGAACGTCGGTTCGTGGTCCGAACGACATTGTGATCCGGACGGATCGAAAATCACGAACTAGCCGCCATCGGCGGCAGAAAGACCGCACACAACAGGCGCGGGTCCTCGGCTGGTGGCCCAAACGCCGGATACGAGCACCGGTTCAAAGGAATGAGCACAACGACCGTTTTCGTCTCCCCACTGGAGCAGTTGAGGGGACGGTGCCCGCGGCGGGATTTCCTGTTCCGATGTGGGAACCAGTTTCGCAGTCACCCATCCACCCCAGAACCCCAGACCTCCCACGAACGTGATCACCGTGATGATCCCTGCACAGATGGCCACTATCTTACCGATGCTGCGATGGGGCCGGCCGGCGTGGGTGTCACTCATCGCGGCGCTCGCACGCCACAAGCAGCGTGTACGGTCCCTCTTGCACTTCTCCGGCGGCGTTGACTAGCAGTCCGAGCGGAACGTACAGCAACTCCCCGTCCGCTGTCACGCGTGGCTCCCAACCATCTGGACACTCGTTCCCCAAGACTGCCATGTACGGCGGGGTACCTTGAATCCCGTGTTCGACCGTCTCAATCCTCTGGATCAACGCGGGACGGTGGTTGATTTCGGGCAACCCTTCACCCCGCACCTCGGCTCGTTGCGCGCCCGCGATGTCCTGCGCACCGGCTGGCGTGGTCAGCATCAGCGCCGACACCCCAAGTCCTGTGATGAGTCGCATGATCGCCTGCCTTTCGGGAACAACTATCGTGTCCCATCACCCACACTCTTGCTCCTCGTTGCTGTCGCTGCCGTGCGCTCGGCACCTGTGCTCCCGCGTGGGCGATCTCCACGGGCCGGGCAGCCGTCAGCGCCTTCGCACAACACCTCGCCTCCCTTGAAGCCACCAGCCAAGCGCTTCGGGGCACGGTCGGGCGGCAACGTCGGACTCGGTCAACTGGCCGGTGGCCAGCCCGATGATGCTTCACCGCAGTTTACCACCATTGGCGCTCCGAATACCGTCGGAACAGCGGGCCGGCCCCGGTCGGCCGCCAATCTCCGACTGGCGTGGCTGCATCGTAGCATGGGGTCGGGTCAGCACGCGGCGCGGAGCGGGCTCTGCCGCCGCAGGCGGACCATCCCGTCGGGCGGCGCGTCAAGCCTTGCGGCTCCTCCACTTGTTCCGGCCCAAGGGTGACCCGCCACCCGCCGGGATGGGATGGCTTGCTATCGCCGAAAGCACAGCTTCCGGCCCTGGCAAGGACCGGAACGAGCCACGGGAACCGGGCCACCACAGCCGATGTCGCGACTCGTCACACCTGCACGGGACACGTCCGCGAGCAGCATCGCGCCGACCCGCAGGATCGTCGAGGGTGTCACAACGGTCAACAAGGCAGCGGAGGCGACGGTGCATTGAGGCGAGCGAAATGGGAGATCGAGGAAGTCGGCCACGAGGACACGGACGAGTTGATCGAGAGGGACTACGGTCAACCGAAGCTGTGATCAGCCCCGGCACCTGATCACACCGGGAGCACCAAGCCGATTACACCTGCTGGAGGGTGATGGACCCGCTTCAGAGTGTGACAGGAACAAGCGTGACGGGTCACAGGGGGCGTCACACCCGGTGTCACACCCCCCCGTCACAGCTTTTCCTCCCCAAACCCTTGATTTCATTGACTCACCGGACACGCACGATCCATACACCGGGCCGGGTAAAGGGTCAGGGAAAAGACGGGAGCGACCCGCACGAAACTGGCGTTTCGCGGCCCCGGCGGGGGTGACGGAGTCACACGCCCGCCGACGCCTTCGGGTCGCTCCCGGCTGGATTCTTCCCGTGGGGAAGCACGGCGCGACGCGCTGGACGGCCGGCCTACCGGCCGGGCAGTAGCGCATCGGCCAGTCCGATGCTGCCGCCGACGAGGAAGCCGCGGCCGTAGGGCGAGTGGCTGTAGCTGCCGAACCACGTCAGCAGGCCGCCGTTAGGCAGCCGCATGCCGTAGTCCCCCCGCGCGTCGACCGCGAAGGTGTCCTGTTCCTGTTCGGGCAGGTAGTGGCGGTAGACCTCTTCCTGCCACAGCGCGCCGGTCCCCGAGGCGGCGTCGCCCCAGGTAGGCGACACCGACAGCGACAGCCCCTCGCGCTGCTGGCCGCCGACGGTCAGCGTCAACCCCGCGCCCCGCTCGCCGTAGCCGGCCGCCGAGTGCACGGCCAGCGTCCGCGCCTGCACGTCGAGCCGCACGAGGCCGCCCGTCAGCCCGAGCCCGAAGGCCACCTCGACGCCGGTCCCGTTCTGGCCTGCGCCCGCGTCGCGCCGCAGGTGCGCTTCGCCGAAGGGCCGCAGGGCCAGGGCGCCGAGCCGCAACGGCCGCGACACCTCCGCGCCGACCCGCTGCTGGTTGACCGCCGCGGTGAGCCCGTCGACCGACTCGCGGCCCTCGCCGGTCCGCAGCTCCGCCCACGCCGCGTCGGCCCGCAACCCGAACTCGGCGCCGCCACCGGCCGCGCCCAGCTCCCGCCGCAACTCGACGAGGCCGAGACGCAGGCCGAGGCTGCTGGTGCCCAATAGGCCGGTCGCCTCCCGCACGTTCTCGGCCTCGCCGTCGCCCCAACCCGTGCCCGCCATCGTCCACACCGACGTGGTCCCGTCCGACCACTGCGCGTAGGGGTGCAGCGCCGTCAGCCTCGTCTTCAGATGCCCGCGCGATGCGCCCACCTGCCAGTGGCTCCGGCCGCCGCTGCGGGAGACCGCCACGCCGGCCAGCCAGCGCTCGGTCAGCCGCGCGTCGACGCCCACGTAGCCGGTCCGCATGTCGCCGTCGTAGCGGGCGTCGTAGCGGAACACGGTCGGCGTGCCGTGGAACGCCTGGATGTCGCCCTGCCCCCACACGCTCAGGCGCCGACGCAGCCACCCGCCGCCGCCATCCTCCTCGTTGCTCCCCAGCGCCAGCTCGAACTCCGTGCCTTGCAGCAGCGCGTCGGGACCGCCGCCGAAGCCCCCGAAGCCGTACAGGCCCCCGGTCGAGCCCGGCGGCATCCCGACCGCCATGGGGCCACCGAACCCAGGTCCGCCCATCGCCGGCCCGCCCATCGCCGGCCCGCCCGTCGCCGGACCGCCGAATCCGCCTGCCGGATGCGCGCCCAGGCCCGGCGTTGCGCCCGCCGCCCCGAACGGCGAGCCGCCGAGGCCGTGCGCCGACGAGCCGGCGTAGGCGCCGCTCGACAGCCAGCCCATGACCAGCTGCTCGGCCGCCTGCCGCGCCGCCGCCGTCCCCAGCGGCACCGCGCGGCCCATCACCGTCAGCCGCGGCTCGCCGCCGCCGCCCGCCTCCACCCGCCGCCCGAGCGTCATCCGCGCGCTCGCCAGATGCGAGCGGGCCATCGCCGCCAGCGTGTGCCCCAGCACCGCCCGCACCAGCCGGTCGTCCACCCCCACCGTGAACGTCTGCGTCGCCGTCAGGCCTTCCGGGTCCGCCGCCGTCACCGTCACCATCGCCGACCCGTACACCACCGGCGTCACCGTCAGCACCGCCCCAACGACCCGCACCGTCGCCGCGTCCGTATTGGACGACACCGCGCGGTAGGCCAGCTCGTCGCCGTCAACGTCCTCGAAGTACGGCGCCAGCTCGATGTCCACCGAGCCGCCGCCCTCGTCGAGCGGCTGGTCCGGCATGGCCCCGACCGCCTCCGGCGCGTCGTTGACCGACAGCACCGTCACCTCGACGGCCGCGCTCGCCGTCTCGCCCTCGGGGTCCCTGACCACGTAGGTGAACCGGTCCGCGCCGTGGTAGTTCAGCTCCGGCGTGTAGAGCACGCCCCCGCCCGCCGCGATGCGCGTCGTCCCGTGCTCAGGCGCCGACACCGACTCGACCCGCAGGCTGTCGCCGTCCGGGTCCGTGTCGTTCGCCAGCACGTCGACCGTCACCGCCACGTCCTCCGGCGTCTCGGCCGCGTCGTCCTCGGCCTCCGGCCGTTCGTTGACGTTGGTGACCGTGATCACCACCTGCGCCTCGGCCGCCGCGCCGTGCGGGTCCTGCGCCTCGACGGTCAGCTCGTACCGGTTCGGCTCCGACTCGTAGTCCTCGCCCGGGCCGACGTACTTCACCACGCCGTCCCGCGACCCGATCCGGAAGTGCTCCCGGTCGCCGCCCGACACGTCGTAGGTCAACGCGTCGCCGTCGGGGTCGGACGCCGTCGCCCGCCCGAGATGGACCGACTGACGGCTGCCGTCGAGGTTCTCCGCCAGCTCGAAACGGTAGACCGACTCCTCGAACGCCGGCGCCCGGTTGACCACCTCCACGGTGACGGTGGCCGACACCGAGTCCTCGCCGTCCGAGACCCGCACGGTGATCGTCACGCGCCCCGTCTCGGCGGGGGCCGTCCAGCGGGCGGACGACCGGTCGGTGGGACCGTCGAAGCGGCCCGCCGTCGCGCTCCAGCGGTAGGTCAGCCGGTCGCCGTCCGGGTCGGATGCCGTCGCCGTCAGGCGCACCTCGCCGCTCGGCGCCGCCGAGCACGGGTCGCACGACACCCGCGCCGTGGGCGGACCGTTCACCGGCGGCTCCGGCTCGGGCTCCGGCTCGGTCGTCCCCTCGTCGTCGCGGATCGTCACCACGACCGACGACGGGCTGCCCGCCGTCACGTCGGACGGCAGCGTCCCAAGCGCCACGGTGAACGTCTCGTCGTCCTCGTCGGCGTCCTGCGCCGTCGTCACCGTGCCCGTGCCCGTGGTCTGCCCGCCGCTGATGGTGATGCTCGCCAGCGAGCCGTAGTCCTCCGGCTCGGCCGTCCCCGCCGTCAGCGTCAGCGGAACCGTCACGCTGCCCGACAACGACGACGACAGTGTCGCCGTCACCGTCACCGAGCCGCCTTCGGTCACCGGGTTGGGCGAGGCCGACAGGCTCACCGCCGGCGGCGGCGGCGTCCCGGTGCCGTCGTCGTCCGTGATCGTCAGCGTATGGCGGTTCGCGCTCCCCACCGTGTAGCCGCTGCCCATCGTCAACGTCAGGACGACCTGCTCGGTGCTCTCTTCCGCCGTGTCGTCGATGATCGCCACCGGGATGGTCGCCGTCGCCGCCCCCGACGAGACCGACAGCGTCCCCGAGCCGCTGATGCTGAAGTCGCTGCCCGCCGTCGCCGTCCCGGTCACCGTGTAGCTCACCGTGATGGCAGCGGCCGGCGACGGCGACAGGTCCAACGTCACGTTGCGCGTGCCGGCGTCCTCGCCCGCGCTCGACGACGACGATGCGAACGAGACCACCGGCAGTTGGTCGTCGTCGGTCACCGTCACCGCAAGGGTCGCCGTCACCGAGTAGCCGCCTCCCGAGGCCGTGTGCGTCAGCGTCGCCGTGTCGTTCGTCGTGTCGGTGTCCTCGCCCGCCGTCACCGTCACCGTCTGCTCGTCGTTCCAGGTCGAGGTCGAAAACTCCAGGCTCGTCTTGTCCAGCGTCAGGTCGGTGCCCGCCGGGACCGTGATCGCCACCGTCACCGTGTTCGTCGGCTGGGTGGCCAGCTTGACCGTGTAGCTCGCGTCGTCGCCCTCATCCACGTCCAATGAGGTCGGCGAGAGTACCAGACCGGGCGTGTCGTCGTCGGTCACCGTCACCGCAAGGTCTTCCGACACCGAGTAGCCGCCCCCCGAGGCCGCGTGCGTCAGCGTCGCCGTGTCGTCCGCCGTGTCGGTGTCCTGGCCCGCCGTCACCGTTACCGTCTGCACGTCGTTCCAGGTCGAGGTCGAAAACTCCAGGCTCGTCTTGTCCAGCGTCAGGTCGGTGCCCGCCGGGACCGTGATCGCCACCGTCACCGTGTTCGTCGGCTGGGTGGCCAGCTTGACCGTGTAGCTCGCGTCGTCGCCCTCATCCACGTCCAGCGCGGTCGGCGACAGCACCAGACCGGGCGTGTCGTTGTCGGTCACCGTGACTTCAACGTCGTCCTCCACGTCGTCGTAGCCGCCCCCCGAGGCCGCGTGCGTCAGCGTCGCCGCGTCGTCCTCCGTGTCGTCGTCCTCGCCCGCCGTCACCGTCACCGTCTGCTCGTCGTTCCACGTCGAGGTCGAGAACGTCAGGCTCGTCTTGTCCAGCGTCAGGTCGGTGCCCGACTGGCCGGTGATCGCGACGGTCACCGTGTTCGTGGGCTGGGTGGCCAGCTTGACCGTGTAGCTCGCGTCGTCGCCTTCGGCCACCCCCAGCGCGTCGGTCGAGAAGACCAGCCCCGGCGTGTCGTCGTCGGTCACCGTGACTTCAACGTCGTCCTCCACGTCGCCGTAGCCGCCCCCCGAGGCCTGGTGCGTCAGCGTCGCCGTGTCCTCCTCCGTGTCGTCGTCCTCGCCCGCCGTCACCGTCACCGTCTGCGCGTCGTTCCAGGTCGAGGTCGTGAACTCCAGGCTCGTCTCGTCCAGCGTCAGGTCGGCGTCCGCCGGGACCGCGATCGCCACGGTCACCGTGTCCGTGGGCTGGGTGGCCAGCTTGACCGTGTAGCTGGCGTCGTCGCCTTCGTCCACATCCACTTCGTCGGTCGAGAAGACCAGACCGGGCGTGTCGTTGTCCTCGATGGTGATGGTGACTTCGGTCGTCGCGCCCGCTTCTACCCCAGCCGGCAGGATGGACCGCAACTCGATGACGACCGACTCGTCTTCCTCGGTGATCTGGTCGTCCGTCACCGTGAACGAGGTCGTTCCGCTCTCCGAGCCGTCCGCGATGCTGATGCTCGACGCCACCGTGTAGTCCGAAGCCTGCGCCTCCGTGCCGTCGGCATCCACCTGGATGGGGATGCTGATCGCGTCCCCGGAAGCGTTGGCGCTGTCCAGGGTCGCGGTGATGGTCAGCGCGTCGCCCCCCTCGGCCGCCTCGCCGGCGTCGCTGACCGAGAGGCTCACGGTGTAGACCGGATCCAAGATGCGGATGGTAACCGGGTCCGTGCTGGCGCTGGCGCCGCCGTCCAGGCCGGTGCCGGAGTCCTCGTTCAGGGCGCCCAGGCCGATCACGGCGGTCTCGCCTTCCGGCTCGTCCTCGTCGTCCGACTCGGCGGTCAGGAACATCGTGCCCAACGGTCTTTGGCCCGGGGTCGGGCCGGTGAAGGTGACGCTGCCGCTGCCGCTGTTCAGGTTCTTGAAGCTCCGCCCCGCCTGCTGGCTCCCGGCCAGGGTGTAGTCCGTCCCGCGCGTCGCCGTGCCGCCGAAGGTCAGCGGCACCGTCAGCGACTCGCCCGACACCAGGGGCCGGGATAGCGCGAGGACCACCCCAACTCTTATACCCTCCACCACCTCCTCCACGGCCGTTATCCTCACCGTAGTCGCGTCGTTGTCGACCACCGTCAGCGACACCGAGCCCCTCCCTGACACGATCGTGTAGGCAGCATTGGCGCTCAGTACGTAGGTGGCCTCACCCCGCGGCACATCGGTGGTGTCCTCGGCCACCGAGTAGGTGATGTCCACCGACCGCTGGCCGGCCGGGATGCTCGTCACGTTGGCGAACGTGCCGGTGAAGCCGGCGGCGTCGGTCGCCGTCGCGCTGAAGCTCAGCGCCGCCGACTTGTCTCCCCCGTGCCGCCTCACCCGGATGGTCGCGCTGTCGCCCTCGCTCACGTTCGCCTGCCGAAGGTCGGTGCCGACCAACTCCACCGTAAGCTCGGGCGCCCCGTCGTCGTCGGCGATGGTCAGCGTCGCCGAGTTCGCGCTGCTGCGGCTCACGCCGCCGTCCACCCGCACGCTCGTCGGCGTGCCCATCGTCACCGACACCGTCTCCGGCGTCGAGTCGGCGTCGCCGTTGCCCGTCGCGGTGAAGGTGAGCGTCGCCTCCTGTACCGTGTTCGTGGCGTGGCCCGTGAAGGTGATCGTCGGCGTGGCCGTGTTCGCGTTGCTGATGGACACGCCCGAGCCGGACGCCGTGACGGTGAACATCGCGTTCGTCGAACCGGGCAGCGCCGCCCCCGTGGTGCTGGCCAGCGTCAGCGGCACGACGACACTCTCCGCACCCAGACCGTTCAACGGGTCGTTGGACAGCGGACGCGCCGCTCGGATCGTCATCGTCGCCGAGGTGGTCGTGTCCTGCTCGGTGATCCTCCCGCCGCCCTTCAGGCCCAGGCTCAGCGGGGTCCGGTCGTTGTCGATGATGTGCACTTCGGTGAAGGAACTGTCGAAGCTGCCGCCGAAGAAGGAATAGCCCGGCGGCAGCTCGCTGACGCCGAAGCGCATCCGTTCGCGCAGCTCGTCCAGCATGTCGTCCACGATGCTCACGGTTATCGAGCCGCTGCCGGCCCCGGCGGCGATGGAAATGCCCGCCGGCACTGTGCCGTAGTCGGCGGGGGAAGCGTCGTTCGCACGAAGAGTGCCGGGGTTGAGCTTGAAGGGGATGACCACGCCGCCCACCGGCACCGTCCCGCCCGACACATGGGCGGTGAAGGTCGCCACGCGGGTGGCGGGGTCCGTGTCCCCCTCGAACACGGAGCTGGCTTCCACCTGGAACGACAACAGGACGTTGATCGAGTCCAGGACGTTGAAGTCCGCCAGGTTGTCCACGCCGGTCGCGCCGCCGCTCAGCCCGGTGCCCGAGTTCGCGTTCAGCGTCCCGAGACCGATCTCCAGCGACGCCGGCTCCTCCACGTCGCCATCGATGATCGCCTCCACTTCCAGGTCCACCAGCTTCGCCGACGGGCCGGTGAAGGTGACCGTCGCGCTGGTGGTGGTCAGACCGGCGCAACTGACGCCTCGCGGCAGCGATGAAGGGCAACTGACCCGGTAATTGGCCCGACCCACATCGCCTCCGAAGGTCACCGGGACCGGCAACACCTCGCCGGCGACCAGCTCGCGGTTCAGCCGCACCGAGAACTCCAGGCTCTCGCCCTCGGGCAGGTTCACCGCCACGCCCTCGAGGGTCACCGTGGTCGCATCGTTGTCTGCCACCGCCACGGACGCCGAGGACTGCGTGCCGACGACGTAGCCCTCGCCCGCCTTCAGGGTGACCGTGACCTCGCCATCGGGCTCGTCACCGGTCCCGCCGGTGTCGTCCTCCGTCGCCACCGTGAAGGTGGCGGTGGTCGCCCCCGCGGCCAGGGTGACGGTCTCGGCGCCCTCGTCGTCATCGTCCACGAAGTCGCTGGCCGCCGCGTCGGCCACCGACAGGGAAACTGTCAGATTGGATCCCGGCGCCCGGCTGGCGGTGACGGTGAACATCGCGTTGCCACCCTCGGTCACCCCCGCGCCGCCCGTGATGCTCATCGAGATCGGCTGGGCCACCCTGAACACAGGAGACAGACCGTAGAACGGGTGCTTGTTCGTGACGAAAGCTGAGCCACTTGAGATCGTGCCGGTCGAGGAAACCAGAGAACCCCGCCGGGCCGAAGTGAAGCCGCCGAGACTGCCACTTGGGAACGTAGTGCCGTTTGCGTTGCTGCCTGTCCAGACCCATGTGGCAGTGCTCGCTGCCCCCGATGGGAGCCGGGCGGCGTTGCTGTCCCAGCTCCCGTCGTAGAAGTCCGCGTAGTCGTCGGCGACCTTGGCGCCGTCCAGCCAGTAGATCGGCACGCCCGTACCGGTGGTCCCGGTATTCGTGCGGGCGTCAATCGCGCCCCCGTAAAAGGGGTCCCCGGCAGTCGAAACGAGTGCGCGGAACTGCTTGCGATAGGGTCGGATGGCCGCACGCCCGCGGCCGGCCTCGTTCTGCACGTTCTCGTTGTAGAGAACAACTTCCCCCCGGCCGCCTATCCCGCTTGCCGAGGTGACGAACAGCAGCCGGAACTGGTCGCCCCCCTCCAAGCCCGCGGGCTTCAATTCCCAGTCATAGGGGACGGTTGTCTGCGCGGCGGCGCCGGGGGCGAGCACGGCGTGTAGAGCCAGGCAGAGCAGGGTCGGGAGCAGGCCGCGTAGTGCGCGTCGCCCGGCCCCGGCGCCGCGCCGACCGGCGGAGTCGAGTTCAGGCTGTCTGCGGGTGCTCGGAGCAGGAAGGGAACGAACGCCGCGGCCAAGCCTCAGCCCAGCTTCACAAGCCGCACCGAGGCGCTCTGCGCTCTGCGCTCATAAGCGGAACACGTCCAACTCGCTTTGTCAAGTCCAGCGCGCAAAGTAGCACTCCACTCCTCGATTCGCAACCGATCCCCGAATACCCCATCCGGTTGAGCCCGGCTCCGGGCGCACGAACTGCTCATTATCTGTTGAGCCCCCGGAACCCGCAAGCAATACCGACCCGGTGGTCGGCGATCAGCAACGGCCACGGATCCGGGTCCGTCCAAGTGGCGCGCTGGCCGAGAGGGCCGGGAGCAGGGGCGCCGCATGCCGCGATGAGCGGCTTCGACGCCCGGAGACGCCGGGAACGCGGGCGACCCCGATCGATCGCGTAGCCGCCTCGCGTCGGCGGAGTCGAGACCGACGGCAGGCGCCTTGGCGTTGGTGTCTCCAGTGACGGTTCGGTCACGCGCGTGGCTCGTGTCGACCGCGGCTCACCGGCTCGGGCCGCTGTCGCGACCGCGGTCGACCGCGTCCGGGCCGCCGGACACCTGCGGAGGACTGTCATGCCGCGACGGCTCGGCATGCTCCGGCCGCGACTCGCCCGGTTCGGGCGCCACCCGCCGCTCGGCAGGACGCGGCGGCGTCTCTCCGCCACCGTGCTCCGGCTGCTCGTGCGCCGCCCTGGCGTCGCCCAGGCTCCGCTCCCGCTCGCGGGCCAGCAGCCAGTCCGAGATGCGCTGCGCGTCGACGGCCGCCGCGCGGATCTCCCGCGGGTCGTTCTCCAGGGCCTTGATCCAGGAGCTGACGTAGGCGGTGCCGTGGCGCGGCTCGTGCCCGACGCCGAGCCGCTCGCCGGTCATCATCGCGGCGATCTCCGCGCGCAGCTCCTCTCGTGCGTAGGCCTCCGAGCCGAAGCCGCCGTGGTTGACCAGGGTCGGCCGGTTCAGACGTTCCGGGTGCCCGGTCGCTTGACCCAGCTCGTGCAGCGCTGTGTGCGTGTAGGCCGACTGCGCCGCGAACTGGCTCCGCTCGGGCAGCACGACCCGGTCGTCCTTCAGGCTGTAGTAGGCCCGGTCGCCGGCCACGTGGTCGACGCGGACGCCGCTGCCGCGGATCAGCGTCTCGGCCCGCTCGTGCGCCTCCCACTCCGGTCCCGCTGCCTGGAGCGACCGCAGCTTCAGGCCCTCGGTCTGCTCGACGTTGAAGACGTACTGGACCTTGACGAGCGGCCGGTCGCGCTGGACCCATTCGAGCTTCGGCCGGCCGTGCTCGTCGGGGATGGGATTGCCGCGCTCGTCGAGGGCCTTGCGCCGCTGCCGGAAGTCGACGTAGAGGATGGGCGTGCCCTTCTCGCCCTTGCGGACGTGTCCGCCGGCTTCCTGGAGCTGCCGGTAGCCGCCCCAGCGCGGGTCGGCGTAGCCGCGGTCGAGCGCCTGCATGGTCAGGAACATGGCGTTGCCGCCGCGGTAGTCGCGCCCGCTGCCGAAGTTGTGGGGCAGGACCCGCTCGCCGGGCTTCCACGGCTTCTGCCAGGGGGCGGCGCCTTGCTTGAGCGCCTGGATGATGCGCTCGGCGAACTGCTGATGGTACTCGTCGGCCCTCTCGCGCCCCTTGGCCATCACCGGTCCTCCTCGATGCCGCCCTCGTCGTCTTCGAGGTCGACGTCCCAACCGGCCAGGGCGTCCAGCGACGGCGCCTCGATGGGCCGGCCCGTGCGGAACAGCTCTTCGAGCGCCTCGTCGAACTGCTCCCGCGTGTTCACGCTGAACGGCGACCCGGTGTCGTTCCGGCCGTCCTCGCTGCGCTTGCTCATGCGGTCCTCCCTTCGGGCTCTGCCTCGCCGACGCGCCCGGCACCCAGGTCACCGTCGCCGCCGCCGCCGTCGCCGTGCGGGGCGCCCGGCCTTCGCCGGGTTGCCGGCGACAGACGCGGTGTCCGCTCCCGCCGGCCAGACGGTGTCGACGACCCAGCGGTTCTCGGCGGCGTCGTAGTCGCGGACGCGGACCATCTGTTCGACGCGGCGGACGCCTTCGGGCGTGCGGGTCTGGTGAATGACGGCTTCGATGCCGTCGACCACGCCGCGGCAGACGACCGCCCACGGGAGCGCGTCGGAGGCCTGCATGGCGCAGGTGGCCAGGCGCGAGAGCGCGGCTTCGGCGTGGTTCGCGTGGACGGTGGCGAGCGAGCCGCCGTGGCCGGTGTTGAGCGCCTGGAGCAGGTCGGCGGCCTCGGCCCCGCGGACCTCGCCGACGACGATGTGGTCGGGCCGGTGGCGCAGGGCGTGGCGCACGAGGTCGCGGACCGTGACGCCGCGGGCGCCGAGCCCGCGCGCCTCGAAGCGGACGCAGTTGGCGCGCCGCAGCCGCAGCTCCAGCGTGTCCTCGATGGAAACGACGCGGCCGGCGGCCGGCAGCAGCGACACCAGGGCGTTCAGCAGCGTCGTCTTGCCCGAGCCGGTGCCGCCGGAGATCAGGACGTTGCGCCCGCGCCGGAGCACGCTTGCGGTCTCGTCGGCCACCGACGCCGGCAGCGAGCCGCTGGCGGTCAGCTCGCCGACGGTGAAGGCCCGGCCGCCGAAGCGGCGGATGGTGATGGCGGTCGTCGGCGCGGCCGGCGGGCCGCAGATGGCCACCCGCGAGCCGTCCGCCAGACGGGCGTCGATGACGGGTTCGCCGAGCGGGTCTCTGCCGAGCGGCCGGGCGATCTGCACGGCGGCCCGCGAGACCGCGTCGGCCGTCAGCGCCGGCGCGTCGAGCGCCGCGATGCGGCCGTCCCGCTCGACGAAGGCCGTGCCCGGCTCGTTGATCATGATCTCGGAGACGGTCTCGTCGTCGAGCGCGGCTTCGAGTCCCGGCAGGAACGGCTTCAGATCCGTGACGGTCAGCTCCATCTACAGATCTCCGGCCTCGCGGGCGCGCCAGTAGGGGCGGCCGGGCGGGAGGAAGTCGGGCTTGAGGTAGCAGCGCCGCGCGTCGAGCGCGCGCCGGCCGTCGTAGGGCAGGACGATGGCCTGGCAGTTGCCGAGCAGGGCGAAGTCGCGGGGATGGAACAGCGGCTCGCGGCGTTCGCTGAACGACTTGCTCGCGCTGAGGCTGCCGGTCCCGCCGCCGGGGGCGCCGGAGAGCAGCGACGCCGTTGCTTGCGAGGTCTGCTCCGAGACGCTGTAGGAAGCCTTCATCTTCGGCACCTGGCCGCACAACGCGCTCGCGATCTGGACCGACGAGTCGCCGGCCAGCGAAAGGAAGATGCGGGTGCGCAGGGTCTGGAGCAGCGCCCGCCACGCCTCGGACTGGCCCAGCACGGCGCGCAGCGACGAGATCGACTGCGTGGCGACGATGGGGATCAGGTGCGACTGGCGGGTGAGGGCGAAGGCCTTCTCGTCGCCGGCCGGGTCGTCCTCGCCGGCTCTGGTGGCCGTTCCCGGCGCCGGGCCTCGATGCGCTTCGGGTCGAGCGCGCACTGGTAAGCGCGCTGCTCAAGGTGGCCGAACATGTCGGACCCGACGCGATGCTCAGCATCTTTCCCGAGCTGGCCGCCGCGACGGCGGCTGTCGGTCGGCTGCGGGACGGCGAACTGCCGGAGGGGTTCGCCGATTTCGACCGCGTCGTCGTCGACGAAATCCAGGACCTGACGCTACTGGAGACCGCCGTGGTCGTCGAGTTGTGCCTGGCGATCGCGCGCCGACGGGGGCATGCGCCGTGGCTGCTGGCGGCCGGTGACGACGGACAGACCGTGCGTCCGTCGGGTTTCGACTGGGGCGCGTTGAACGATCTGCTGGCCGCGCGCCGCGCCGCGCCGCCCCGGTTCCACCTCGAAGACAACCTGCGCTGCCCGAGCCGCATCGCGGGAGTCATCGAACGCGCGTCCGAGTGGTACGTGCACCTCGACAAGTCGCGGCGCCCGACCAGGCAACGTCACCAGCATGGAGGTCAGCACGTCGACGCCCACCTGCTTCACGTCGTGGCCGACGTGCCGACGGCCGTCGGGCTGCTCGAGCGGCTCGACGAGGTCGAGCGACTGGTGGTGATCACGGTCGCCGACGAGAAACCGGCCTGGGTGCCCGAGCGGCTGCGCGACATGGTGCTGACCCCGGCCGACGCGAAGGGGCTCGAGTACCAGTGGGTCTGCGTCCTGGACCCGGGACGGGTGCTGGCGCAGCTCGAGGATGCGACCGGGTCGATGACCACAGGCGCATCGCGGGCACTGCGGGAGCAGGAGCACCGAACCGCCATCGACCAGTTGCGGGTGGCGCTGAGCCGGGCCACCGAGACGCTCGCCTTCGTCGACGTGGCCGGCGACGAGGACGCGCACGCGCTGAGCGCGGACCTGCTCGAGGACGCCGCGCCCTACCATGCCGATGATCTGGTCGAGCACTTCGCCGACGACGCGCCGCCGGACGAACGCGTGCAGGCTCGGACGAAGGACGCGCGGGGTCTGATCGACACGGCCCCCGGGCAGGCATGGCAACGGGCGTGCCAGGCGATGCGCCTGCTCGGCGACCCGCAGTTGCCCAACGGCGTCTCGGACGAGAATGTGCGCATCGAGGCGCGATCGACCCTGCTGTCCACGGCGGCCCGTCTGCTCGTCGACGGCGTTCCCACCGCAGTCCGCCGTCACGAGGTGGTCAACATGGCCGGCGAAGCGATCGTGCTGCTCGGCGCGTCAGACCGGTACGCGCAGGCGCTGCACGCGCTGGATGCGTGGACGCGGGCGCCTCAGACGGCACCGTTCGCGCTGCTCGACGCCACGCTCGCGCTCGACTCCGACGGGAGCTGGCTGCGGCAGGCGCTGCCGCCGGTGGCGCAGCGATTGCGCCACGCCGTCGAGACGTTCGCGAGCGACACGACCGCGGCCGCCGCCTACGCCGGCGACGTCGAGGGCTGGCTGCAACTGACCGGCTATGCAGGCGACGCCGCAGCGACGGCCCGGGTGCTGCGTTGCCGGGGATGTCCCAGACGCTGTTGAACTTGAGTTGATGTGAAGCGGGTGGCGGCTCCTGCCCCTGTCCTGTGGTAGGACAGGGGATGCAATCAGAAAGGAGACTGCCACCCATGGCGAAGCATGACAGGCGGAAGACGTCCGGCCAACCCCCCAGCTCGCGACCCGTCACGATTCAGGTGCCGCTGCCGGTCCTCGGCGTGGTCAACGGTGTCCGGGAAGCATTCCATGGATTGTGCATCGCGACCGGTCTGCAGGTCCTGGAGGCGATGATGGAGGCGGACCGGGAAATGCTGTGTGGCCCGAAGGGGCGCCATCAGGTTGAGCGTCCCGCGTGGCGCGGCGGGAGTGTCGACAGCCAGGTGACGCTGGGCGGGCGGCAGGTCGAGCTGCCACGGCTGCGGGTGCGGAGCGCCGAGGGCGAAGTCCCCCTGGCGAGCTTCCAGTGGGCGGCGGCCACCGACCCGCTGGACGAGCACACGCTGGCCGCGGTCGCCGCCGGGGTGTCGACACGCCGGTACGCGAGCACGTTGGACCCGGTACCGTCGGAGGTGACCGAGCGGGCGACGTCGAGCAGCGCCGTGTCGCGGCGGTTCGTGGCGCTGTCGAGCAAGCGCCTCCAGGCGTTTCTCGACCGGCCGTTGGGGGAATTGGACCTGCGGGTGGTCTGCATCGACGGCAAGGTCTTCCGGGACCACTGCATGGTGATCGCGCTGGGGATCGACACCCAGGGCCGGAAACACGTGCTGGGCCTGCGCGAAGGCGCCACCGAGACGGCTGCCGTCACCACCGGCCTGCTGAGCGACCTGGTGACGCGCGGGCTGCCGACGGACCGGACGTTGCTGTTCGTCATCGATGGCGCTGCGGGGCTGCGCCGGGCCATCACCGACGTCTTCGGTTCTCGCGGCGTGGTGCAGCGTTGCCAAGTCCATAAGTGGAGGAACGTCATCGGCCATCTGCCCGAGCGGCTGCACGCCTCTGTCGGCAAGGCGTTGCGGGATGCGTGGGACCTCGATTCGGCGGACCGTGCGGCGCGCGTGCTCGAGCGGCTGGCCAAGTCACTGGAGCGTGAGCACCCCGGGGCGGCGGCGTCCATCCGGGAGGGATTGGACGAGACGCTGACCGTGCAACGCCTCGGACTGACGGGGGCGCTGCAGCGTACGCTGCGGACGACGAACATCATCGAGAACCTCAACGGCAGCGTCGAGCGCTACTCGCGCAACGTCAAGCGCTGGCGCGGTGGTCAGATGATTCAACGCTGGGTGGCGAGCGCGCTGGTCGAGGCCGAGAAGCGCTTCCGGCGCGTCCGGGGCTACCGTGACCTGCAGCACTTGGTCCGCGCCCTCGACGCGATAAGCCCCCCTGACAGCGTGGTTGCTTACGTGGCGTAATATAGACAGGACTGGGAGCTCGTCACCCGAAGTTCAACAACGAACGGGACATTCCCTCGCCGCACGCCGCATCGCCGCCGCCACCCGGCGGGCCTTGCCCTCGAGAATGCTCTGCACGCGCGTCCAGGCCCAATGCGCCGCGTCGGGGCTCCCCTCGCGATGGAACACGTGCGCCGCCTTCCAGACGTACTCGACCACGTGAATGATGTCGAGTATCACGGTGACGTCGACGCCGTAGGCGGCGGCGCTCGCTTCGACGAGGTCGAGCTGCGTCTCGGCGCCGTCGACGAGCACCACCCAGCGCTTGACGTGCTCGGGGTCCTGACGCTCGGCTTCCAGCGTCGCCTCGGCGACCACCTCCCAGGGCTCGCGTTGCAGGCTCGCCCAGACCCGCTTGGCCACCGGGCGGGGCCGCACCAGCGGGGGCTTCGCGCCTGGCTGCCGGGGCATCAGGCTCCGCAGGAACTCCTCGGGGCTGCGCACGAACGGCGCCGTCGTGTAGACGGCGGCCACCGTCGCCATGCGCTTGGCGTGCTGCTTCTCGCCCGGCTGCAGGCGCTTGAACGGGGAGAGCGGCTCGCGGTGCTGCCGGCGCTGCTCGGCCGCCCGCCGCGTCGCCTCCCGCAGATCGTCGCGATGCAGCACCACGCCCTTGCCGTCGAAGGTGAGCACGACAACCGACCCTTCGGGAGGCGGCTCACCCTCGGCCGCGCGGCGCGCCCCGTAGAAGGCGTCGAAGTCCTCCGCCGCGCGAGCCACCAACTGTTCCGCCTGACGCTTGGGCACTTCGGCCCCGGTATGGCGAGACAGCTCGAACAGCGCTTCGTCATAGGACCGCGAGGCGGCCGCTTCGGCCACCCGACGGCGCACCTCGAGCGAGTAACGCTCCGGCGGCAGATTCAGTGACGCATCCAGCGGATGCAGACTCTCGTGACCCCGCGCCCCGTAGCCCACCCGCTCGACATCCACCGTGCCGAAGGTCGTCTCCAGGCGCCGTTCGTGCACGCGCCGCTCCAGCCGCTCGACACCGTCGGCCCCTGCGACCGGGCCGGCCGCCTCCCCCGGGCCGCGTTGGTCGAGGTGCCCTTGCAAGAGCTGGCGTATCAGCTCCTGACCACGCCGGTGCAGCTCCCGTTCCAGGTCGCTTTCACGCATCTGCTGCGCCTCGCGCGACGAGAGGTAGGCTTTGGTCTGTGCGAAGGTCGTATCCGCCTCCGCATACACCGGGTCGGGTGAAGCGACGCAGGTGGCGACTTGCATGGCTCAACGCTCCCGCAGCCGCCGCTTCGCATCCCGGACCACAGGATAAACGAGAACCGTCTTGGGCACCTCGCCGGCGCGGCGGCCGTACCGGTCCATGCGCCCGCGACCGGTGGTCGCGCCCAACGCGACCCAGTTGGCGGCGCGATAACAACCGCCGTGGTGTCGCCGCGGGTCCACCAGCGTCTCCACCAGCCACGGCTCGAGGCGGTAGCGGCGCGGCCAGTCCGCCACCATCTGCTCGAGGCCGCGCGACAGCACCGCGCTGGCCAGGTTCTTCACCGTGACCCACGGCAGCAACAGGAAGCGGCTGTTGTTGACCACGTGCTGCAGATTCCGCGCCCGTGTCCGATCGTCCCAGCCGACCCAGCGGTCGCGTGCCGCCATGCGCCACGCCGGGCTCGAGAACTGCAGGCAGCCGACCACCGCGCGCTGAGGCCGCGACGCGAACACCAGGTAGCGCAGCTGCGCGCCGAAGGGGACCGTGTGCCCGAGGTAGTGGTAGCGTCCCACCAGCTCCCGGAACAGCAGGCGCTCGGCGGGCTCACGCACCAGCTCGACCCGAAGCGGCCCGACGTCGCGCACGGTGCCGTCGAGCGGACGCCCCGGCTCTCCCGCGGCAGTCCGGGGCACGCGGGTGACCGAACCGGTGGCGCGGCCGCGGCGTTTGTCCGGCAGCACCACGGTCCCCTCGGCGTCGAGCCGCTCGAGAAACTCCCGGCACTCGCGGGCCTTCAGCCTCCCGTTGGGACGCCGCCACCGCAACAGCTCGCACACCGTGCGCGCCAGCTCCATCCGGCTCAAGCCCGAACACTCCTGCACGACCTCGCGGATCAGCGTCACCTCCCGTGCGCTGAAAGCCCGTCCCGAGAACATCGTCGTCGCTGCGGCCATCGCAGGGTGTCTGCCTTTCCCCACGACCACCGTACTAAAACGCCGCGCGAATGTCCAGGGGAACCGCGCCGGAGGCAGGAGACCCGGAGCGAACCGCCGTCGTGATCAGACCGAGCGGCTGCCCGAAAGCAGCGAGTGGAGACGCTGGCCGGATGGGGATGTCCCGGACGCTGTTGAACTTGAGCTGATGTGAAGCGGGTGGCGGCTCCTGCCCCTGTCCTGTGGTAGGACAGGGGATGCAATCAGAAAGGCGACTGCCACCCATGGCGAAGCATGACAGGCGGAAGACGTCCGGCCAACCCCCCAGCTCGCGACCCGTCACGATTCAGGTGCCGCTGCCGGTCCTCGGCGTGGTCAACGGTGTCCGGGAAGCATTCCATGGATTGTGCATCGCGACCGGTCTGCAGGTCCTGGAGGCGATGATGGAGGCGGACCGGGAAATGCTGTGTGGCCCGAAGGGGCGCCATCAGGTTGAGCGGCCCGCGTGGCGCGGCGGGAGTGTCGACAGCCAGGTGACGCTCGGCGGGCGGCAGGTCGAGCTGCCACGGCTCCGGGTGCGGAGCACCGAGGGGGAAGTCCCCCTGGCGAGCTTCCAATGGGCGGCGGCCACCGACCCGCTGGACGAGCACACGCTGGCCGCGGTCGCTGCCGGGGTGTCGACACGCCGGTACGCGAGCACGTTGGACCCGGTACCGTCCGAGGTAACCGAGCGGGCGACGTCGAGCAGCGCCGTGTCGCGGCGGTTCGTGGCGTTGTCGACAAAGCGCCTCCAGGCGTTTCTCGACCGGCCGTTGGGCGAGGTGGACCTGCGGGTGGTCTGTATCGACGGCAAGGTCTTCCGGGACCACTGCATGGTGATCGCGCTGGGGATCGACACACAGGGCCGGAAACACGTGCTGGGCCTGCGCGAAGGCGCCACCGAGACGGCGGCCGTCACCACCGGCCTGCTGAGCGACCTGGTGACGCGCGGACTGCCGACGGACCGGACGTTGCTGTTCGTCATCGATGGCGCTGCGGGGCTGCGCCGGGCCATCACCGACGTCTTCGGTTCTCGCGGCGTGGTGCAACGCTGCCAAGTCCATAAGTGGAGGAACGTCATCGGCCATCTCCCCGAGCGGCTGCACGTCTCTGTCGGCAAGGCGTTGCGGGATGCGTGGAACCTGGATTCGGCGGACCGTGCGGCGCGGGTGCTCGAGCGGCTGGCCAAGTCGCTGGAGCGCGAGCACCCCGGGGCGGCGGCGTCCATCCGGGAGGGATTGGACGAGACGCTGACCGTGCAACGCCTCGGTCTGACAGGGGCGCTCCAGCGTACGTTGCGGACGACGAACATCATCGAGAACCTGAACGGAAGCGTCGAGCACTACTCGCGCAACGTCAAGCGCTGGCGCGGTGGTCAGATGATTCAACGCTGGGTAGCGAGTGCGCTGGTGGAGGCGGAGAAGCGCTTCCGGCGGGTCCGGGGCTACCGTGATCTACAGCACCTGGTCGGTGCCCTCGACGCAATGAGCCCGCCTGACGGCGTGGTTGCCGACGTGGCGTAAGATAGACGGACAGGGAGTCCGCCACTCTCGAAGTTCAACAACGAACGGGACAATCCCGCGTTGCCGGGCCGTCGATAGCCTGACGGAGGGTGGAGAGACGCTGGCGGCTGCCCAGGTCCTGGTGGCCGTCAAGCCGCCGGACTTGGCGCGCCTCGGGAGGCTGCGGGAAGTGCAGGGCCGCCTCGAGGACGCCGCCGAGACGTTCGAGGTGGCGGACATGCCGGCCGACGCGCTGCGCAACTGGCGCGCTGCCGGCAAGTGGCAGCAGGCTGTGCGGCTGGCCCAGGGACAGGAGCGCAGCGACCTGGAATGGCTCGTCGAACTCGACAAGCTGGTCCGGCGCCGGCCCGCGGGTCAGCGCAAGCGCCTGACCGCCGGTGAGCGCGAGTGCCTCGTCCAGTTGCTGGACTCCGTCGAGCGGCTGCCCAGGAGCGGCAGGACCGCGGCCGTTGCTTCGGCGCTGCCGCTCGTCATCCTGCCGGCGCTCGGCCCCGGCCTGCCGCCCGGGTTCCTCGAGGCCGAGGGCATGCCTCCGGTCCCGGACAAGGCGCGGACCGGCCGGTTCTTCGGCCGCCGCGTGATGGAGTTCCAGAACTGGACGCTCGCCTCCAACGCCCGGTGGCGGTTGACCGACGAGCAGTTGGCGCTGCTGTGGCAGGCCGAGTTTCCCAATTCCCGCACCCGGTACACGATGAAGAGCGTCCGCACCGTGCGAAACCTCTTCAACTTGGGCAGGCGCAACAACGACCGGCCCCGGACGCCGATCCCGCAGTACGATCCCGCCGGGAATCCGGTGCTGGACATGCCGTACTTCTGACTCCATGGGATGGCGATGTCTCAGGGGGATGATCGTCCAGTCGGGTCCGACACAATCCACGCGTCGATTGCGCATGGAATTGAGTACGACGCCGCCGTTCTCCGCGCTTCCGCCCCGAAGAACAGGGTTTCACGGCCGACGCCGGGCGTCCGCACCGGAATTCCACGAACGTGTCACGGCCTGACGCTGGGCACCGCCGGATCCGCCGGATAGTCGCTCAGGGATCGGCGTGACAATCCGTCTCCTTGGCGGGACGCCGTCGCGGCTTCCCGGATAGAGTGCCACGTCCTCACTCACGGAAGGCTACCGTCGGCTCGATGCTTGCGGAACGGATGTCCAGCACCCTGCGGAAGGTCAGCCGTCACCACCCACATCGATTGTTGGGACCCGTCGTCGCGGGTCGTTGCCATCGCCATTCCGGCCAGTGTACGGCACGGGATCGGTCATGTCGATCCCTCCCGGGACGTACTTTCACCACGGGCTGCTAAGCCCCTCCCCTCACCTCCCAACAACTCGCCGCGTGATCACCACCAGTTCCTGCCCGCCGAAGGCAGTCTCATCCACCGTCAACCCAACAGCCTCGAAGCCGCGTCGACCGGCTCTGTTCAGCTCCTCCTGCATCGTCGAGGTGCGGTTCGTAGCCAGCAGCTCGTAGTCGAACCTCACACGGGGCATCGTCTCGTCACGCTCCAGAATGACGACGATCTCCTCACCCCCAAACAGCGACTCGTACACCGTCTGACCGCGATAGTCGTAGCCATCGGCACCCGCCCCTTCCAGCTCTACCTGCATAGAAGAGGTTGATGACGTGGCAAGGACGCGGTAGCTCAGGCTCTGCGGCTCCGCTACGCGAGACATGATCGTCACCAGCTCCTGGCCGCCGAACTCGGTCTCGCCACCCATCACGGTTGCGAACTTGTAGCCGTCATCCGCCGCCTCGTTCATCTCGCGCTCCATTGTCGAGGTGCGGCTGGTTGCGAGCACGAGGTAGGAAAACTCTTCGGGCGGCTGGGCAATGGCTGGGGCGGCGACCAGGGCTGCGGACAGCAGAATCCACCAACGGTTGACGTTCAGCATTGGCTCAAGACCCTCCTTCCCGCCATTCTAGACTCCTTGACCGGCCGGCATCTTTATAGATGAGTCAAGTTCAGAGGGTGCCCGCCGGTACTAGTGGTGTGTCACTAGAACAAGTTTGCAGTTCAACTTCCGTGGCGCGGTGACGCTCTCGTCCACAATCGTCCCGGAAATAGGGCGTTTTTCCGAGCCGTCGGCCTCGAGAGGAAAGTGTAAAGTCCTTTCTGGGACACACCACTAGAGAGTCGGCGGCGACAGCACGTCACCCCACCTTCCGCGTTTCGGCAAGCGCGCCGCCGTCCTCTTCGTCGAGGTACGTCTTCAACATCCACAGATGCTGATTAGGACTCTCGCCAGAATACCTTGCCCGCGACCGCCTCGCGGGCGCCGTGGGGCACCAGGGCGAGCCGGCAGTGGTGACCGCCACCCCGGGGTCGGCGAGCAGCCGCTGGCGGGTGCTCGCGGCCAGCTCGGGCTCGACGCCCGCCGCGATCCAATCGGGATTCCAGGCGGCGATGTGCTCGTTGGCAATTGTCCCCTGGGCACCGATGCCGTGCTCGGCCGCGACGTTGACGGCGCCCAGCTCCGTGAGCACGCGATCGAACAGCGAGCCGGAGCCGAGGGTGTTGGCGAAGTTCGAGAAAGGCGGGACCCGGGCCGGTTTGCTCGCGGCTCTGCCTCACCGCCGTGCCGCTCGAAAAGCCTGGCAGCCTCGCGCCCGGGCCTCTCGTCCCAGCCCGTGACGTAACCGGCAACCCGCAGCGCCGAGGCAATCTGGTCGAAGTCCTCGAACGCGGCGATCATGCGAAAGACCGGGATGCCGATCGAGCGTCAACTCGACGTAGTCGACCCGCGCCGCATGGGACACGAGCAGCAGGTCGGGTCTCGTGGCACCGACCGTGGTCGGCAGCCGGGAGCGCCGCACCGATGCGGACACAGGGACTGACTGTCGTTGTCGACCAGCCGTTAGCGGCCCGCGTGACTACCGTCGTCCGGCGGGCTATCGCCTACGCGTCGCTGTCGTCGACGCCCAACGCCGACAAGCGTGTCGCGGTGTTCTTCTACAACTACCCGCCGGGCAAGGCCACCATCGGAACCGACGATGACGAGCGCGGCTACGTTGACCCCGTTTAGCCATGGGTGCCGGTCCAGTCGAGTCGCTGTGGTTGGGTGCGGCTCTTCTTCGTCGACGCCGAACAGGGGCCTCTGGGGCCTCTGGGGCTTCTGGGAGCGGCACTCGGAAGAGGTGTCTGAGCCCCTCGAAGGCGTGGGGGGGGCGAGGCGGATGCTGACCGGCAGTACTACCCGATCAGCACATCGCTGGGCGTGCGGACGTGCCGATGCTCCGCGGTTCGTGGGAGTGCCAGCACGCATCAAGATCGCGACTGGCTTGCAGCGGAAGCTTCTGAACCGCCCGGCTCCAACCAGATGCCAGCGTACGCTGTTCAACTGCATCCGAATCACGAATCACGCCGATGCCACCGGCGGCGGTCGGACACACGCGTCGCCCATCACGGCGTCGGCCAGTTGGACGATGATGTGCAGTACCACGCCGTGACGTCGCCGTCGCACACGGCGGCGGTCGCGAGGTCGAGCGGCGTCTCGGCGCCACTGACGATTGCGTCCGGCGCGCAACCTGCACAGTCGCACAGGTCGTCGTCTGCGGGGGACCTTCAGGCACGCGCCGCTGCGAGAGTTCGATGACATCGACTTCGTCGGTTCTCTCGACCGGATCGGCGGCCTCCGCCGGGCTGTCGCGTTGCTCGCGGTGTCCCTGCAGGAGCTTGTCCATCAACTCCTGACCCAGTCGGTGCAGTTCCCGTTCCAGGTCGCTTTCGCTCATCTGCTGGGCTTCGCGCGATGACAGGTAGGCCACGGCCTCGGCGAAGGTGGCGTCAGCCGCCGCATACGACGGAACGGGAACACCCCGAGCGCCTGATCCCACCACAGCCATCGCAGAACCTCCCTTCCCAAGACACGCTACCAGAACGCCTGGCGAATGTCCAGACCGGCGTGTTCGGCGGGGCGGTCCCGAAGCGCTCAGGCGGATTCCGTCGGGCTGCCTGCGCGAAAGGGAGCCGATGGACGCCTGGCCCTACGCCTGCCCCCCGCAAAATGACCCGAAAAGGCACCCTCTGCGAGCGAAAACCCCTATGAACAGGGGCGAAAACGGTCTACGCAGAAGAGCCGCACCCCTGTGGTTAACCTGGCCATCAGTCCCGGCGTCGGCCACCGTCGGGGGCCGTGATGCCCGGCTGATTCGCGGGCGCTTTGACGCAGGGGCGGCGGCCAGCCTCCAACCGGCCGGTACAGCGATCACGCTGCGATGGCGCCGGCGCTGCCGGTGCGATCACGCGCGCGCCGCGGCGCTCGCACGTCCAGACGTTGAAGCGCACCCGCGCACCCATCGATGCGGCGGCATCAAGCAATACTTCCCAACTAGGTTGCCGTGGCGAGTGCTGGAACGGGCTCGTCACACGTCCCGGCGATGAACGTTCCCCCAACGCCCGGCGCCGCCCATCGGAAGCGCCGCAGCTTGCACCTGCGGCGCTTGCCCTGTACGGCGCGCTCCGCGGCTCAGCGTACCAGAATCGACCTGACCGATACGGTGGGACACGATGCCCCGGTCGCGTCAGGGATCTGCCGGAGCGGATCCACATCGATGCCGAGACGACCGTCGGGGGCTGGGCCACCATGACAGCTACCTGTCGAGCCGGCTAGCGCCGAAGCGTGGCCGCGTCTTGATGTAGTGCTGCACCTCGTCCTCGTACCAGGCCGGGGCCCTGGGTCCGATCGTCGTTTTCGGCCGGTCTTGTGAAACCGCGGTTTCCCGCACCGAACTCCACCCTCCAGTGTCCGCGCCGCCTCCGCCAGACTACTCGCAACCCTCGGCGCCGAGTGACTGCGGGACGACCGCTCGGTCGCCCCTGCGCCGCGGAAGCGTTGCCTCTGTGTGCGCGTGGTCGCCGTCAGCAGAAGCGTGCGGTCCACTCCCTTGTCGCCGCGCTGGCGGATGTCCTGGTGCTCCGACGCCGCGGACCGCGCGCTACGCCAGAAGACCTGCCGGCACTGCGAGCGCCTCTTCACACTTCTCTGGCGCCTTCGAATAGTACACAACTACACGACTTTGAGAAGACGAACACCACAGCCGGGCAGTTCGCGCGTCTCTCGATCAGGCCGCCTCGTGAACCAAATCAGACAGAATCCCGTCCCCACACCAAAGCCGCGCCCGTACTTGCATCCTTGAGCCCTGTCAAGTCCGGCGATTCATCCGTCACCTTTGCCACATCAAGTTGAGCCTGCGTCAAACCCCGTGAACCAGTCAGATCTGCATTCGCTAGGATTGTCCCGCTGAAGTCCGCCTTCTCCAAATCCGCATTGTCAAATCGCGCTTTGCTCAGGTCCGCTTCAACGAGTTGGGCGCCTTTCATGGTTGCGCCGATAAACAGTGCTCCAGCCACTCTAGCTTTACTCAGGTTCGCCCGTCCAAGGTTCGTGTACGACATATCCGCGGCCAGAAGAGTCGTTCCGTCAAGAAACGCTCCGTTCAAATCAGCCCCGCGAAGATCGATACGGTATTGCGCTTCATCCTCCGTGCTCAGCCCCTCATCTCTACGCCGTCGCCAAAGTCCAGAATCGCCCGAACATCCTCGCGAATCTGCTCGCTTCTCCCATTCTTCTTGCTCTCGCCGCGAGCAATATTGTCGTTCGGTGGGTAACGCACAAAGGCCGAGAGCACGCTCATTACCTGGACGTGATAGTCGCCAACGTGCTCCTCTGCTAGTCGCTCAAGGGCATATATGCCGCCAAGCCGTACGGACAGCGCTCCGTCGCCAAGCATGTCTGCGCCGCGTTGGTAACGCTCGTTTAGCAAACCACGTCTCTGGGTCTCCGCTTGGCGATGCGCGACGGTGCTACGCCGACAGAAAGCCAGCGCTTCTTGGTCACGTTGTGTTGTCTTCCCGCCTCCAGTTTAGTCAGTAGTCAGTTAGGTTAGGGCAGATCCCGGGACAAATGGAAGCCTGCTCCGCCCTGTTGGAGACTCACTTGGCGGCTCAATTCGTTTCTCAGTTCACGCCTCATCTCGTGCCTCATCGCACGGATTAACTCGTGGCTTAGGTTGCGAACGGCGTTCTGAAGCCACTCTCCGTTGCCATCGTTTTTCTCGCGAAGCTTGAGGGTGACTTCGACCGCAGTTAGCCGATTGCTTAGGTCTGTGAACTTGTGGGTCATTGAGACGAGCAGCACCAAGCACGTGATACCAACCGCGCCCAATGCCGCGCCGACGGCAATAATCGTCCATGCGTCCGAACTCAAGCCTCCGGTTGAGGTGGTGACAGGCTCCTGAGTGCCAAACGCGTGGGATGCGAAGCTGCAGCCTAGGATTACTGCAAACGTGGCCATCTGGAGGATGCGCGTTGTCATGTGACGGACTCCCCGCGACAGACGGTGCCGAAGTCGGAGGGGATGTCCCGGACGCTGTTGAACTTGAGCTGATGTGAAGCGGGTGGCGGCTCCTGCCCCTGTCCTGTGGTAGGACAGGGGATGCAATCAGAAAGGCGACTGCCACCCATGGCGAAGCATGACAGGCGGAAGACGTCCGGCCAACCCCCCAGCTCGCGACCCGTCACGATTCAGGTGCCGCTGCCGGTCCTCGGCGTGGTCAACGGTGTCCGGGAAGCATTCCATGGATTGTGCATCGCGACCGGTCTGCAGGTCCTGGAGGCGATGATGGAGGCGGACCGGGAAATGCTGTGTGGCCCGAAGGGGCGCCATCAGGTTGAGCGGCCCGCGTGGCGCGGCGGGAGTGTCGACAGCCAGGTGACGCTCGGCGGGCGGCAGGTCGAGCTGCCACGGCTCCGGGTGCGGAGCACCGAGGGGGAAGTCCCCCTGGCGAGCTTCCAATGGGCGGCGGCCACCGACCCGCTGGACGAGCACACGCTGGCCGCGGTCGCTGCCGGGGTGTCGACACGCCGGTACGCGAGCACGTTGGACCCGGTACCGTCCGAGGTAACCGAGCGGGCGACGTCGAGCAGCGCCGTGTCGCGGCGGTTCGTGGCGTTGTCGACAAAGCGCCTCCAGGCGTTTCTCGACCGGCCGTTGGGCGAGGTGGACCTGCGGGTGGTCTGTATCGACGGCAAGGTCTTCCGGGACCACTGCATGGTGATCGCGCTGGGGATCGACACACAGGGCCGGAAACACGTGCTGGGCCTGCGCGAAGGCGCCACCGAGACGGCGGCCGTCACCACCGGCCTGCTGAGCGACCTGGTGACGCGCGGACTGCCGACGGACCGGACGTTGCTGTTCGTCATCGATGGCGCTGCGGGGCTGCGCCGGGCCATCACCGACGTCTTCGGTTCTCGCGGCGTGGTGCAACGCTGCCAAGTCCATAAGTGGAGGAACGTCATCGGCCATCTCCCCGAGCGGCTGCACGTCTCTGTCGGCAAGGCGTTGCGGGATGCGTGGAACCTGGATTCGGCGGACCGTGCGGCGCGGGTGCTCGAGCGGCTGGCCAAGTCGCTGGAGCGCGAGCACCCCGGGGCGGCGGCGTCCATCCGGGAGGGATTGGACGAGACGCTGACCGTGCAACGCCTCGGTCTGACAGGGGCGCTCCAGCGTACGTTGCGGACGACGAACATCATCGAGAACCTGAACGGAAGCGTCGAGCACTACTCGCGCAACGTCAAGCGCTGGCGCGGTGGTCAGATGATTCAACGCTGGGTAGCGAGTGCGCTGGTGGAGGCGGAGAAGCGCTTCCGGCGGGTCCGGGGCTACCGTGATCTACAGCACCTGGTCGGTGCCCTCGACGCAATGAGCCCGCCTGACGGCGTGGTTGCCGACGTGGCGTAAGATAGACGGACAGGGAGTCCGCCACTCTCGAAGTTCAACAACGAACGGGACAATCCCAAGTCGGAAGGTGCTCGACGAACGCTCGCGGTTCCACAATGTAGACATCCCGTCGGCCCAAGACACGCCCTGACACTACCACGATTCCTAGCGGGAGGTCACTCTCAGAGGGCCGCTTCCGGATAGTGGAAGGCGGTCGAGCGCGCAGCGAACAGCGCGTACTTGTACCCTGACGCGGTCGCGGGAGTTGACGACCGCCGCCGAAGAGTACTGCCGGGGGCGATCGCCCGGCGATCGCCCGTGCCGATGTGCGGGTGGAGGCTCGCGACTTCGGGGCGTTTCCTCCGCGAGGTGTGCGGGGCCTACGTCGGGCGGCTGCTGCTGTCGGAGGACCGCGTCCGGTTTCGCGGCGGCGACCGGCGGGCTCGGCCGCCGGCAGGCGCGGGGCCGTGGTCGGACCGCGACGCGCCGCATGCCTAGGTGCGGGCGATTCTGCTGGGGCCACGCCGCACCCGGGGGGCGCCGACACCATCGCGGCCGGCGACCTTGTGCGGTTGAGCGACGCGGCGTACCGCGACTGGCAGGCGGATGAGCGGCCACCCTGCACCCCGGCACTCCCCGGCGTTCGGCACGCCCGGCACCCCGGCCCCGTGGGGCCGCACGGGGCCACGTCCCACGGCTCCCACGGAGTCCGCGGTCCGAGGGGCCGCGGTCGAGCGCCCGCGCGCCCGGTCGGCCGGTCGGCCGGTCGACGTAAGCGTTCGGCCAAGCCGGTATCTGGGTGCTTCTACCGGTTGAGGGTGCGCTTCCAGTCCTTGCGGAGGGGCCGCAGCCAGATGTCCTTCTTGGGCTTGTCGGAGCGGTTGTTCATGTCGTAGCGACCGCGCCCCTGGGTGGTACCGACGCGGGTCCAGCCGGAGGCCCGGTAGACGGCGCCGGTGTAGCGGGGAGTCTCCACGAAGGTCTCGATGAGCACGGGGGTCGTCTTGTAGCGCGCGATCCAGTCGGCCGGCAGTTGGCGGCGGACGAGGGCGAGGATGTGCGAGCCGAGGTTGTGGATGCGGATCCAGGGCAGGATCAGGAAGCGCGGGTTGTCGACGACGAGCGGCAGGTTCTTCTCGCGGTGTCGCCGCGACCAGCCGATGAAGCGGTCGCGGGGGGCGAGCGTCCAGGCGGCGGTCGAGAAGCCGAGCATGGCCAGCGGCGTGCCGTCGCTGGCGTGCACGGCGTAGCGCATCTGGGCGCCGACCAGGGTCTTGTAGCCGAGGTAGTGGTAGCGGGCGACGTACTCGTTCCACAGCTTCCCCCCGCGGTCGCCGCGCACGACGGTGCGCATCTCGAGCGGGCGGACGGCGTCGAGCGTGGTCGGCGGCGGCAAGAGGGGCGGTTCGGTGTCGGGCCCGAAGGTGATCGGCCCGGGCCGGTTCTGGCGCCACTTCGGCGGCGGCAGTTCGATGCGGCCGTCCCGGTGCATGGCCAGCATGACGACGCGGGCCATCATGTCCTTGCACCCGCCGTCGGCCTTGTACCAGCCGATGCGGCGGCAGAACTCCTTCGACAGGGCGTGGCGGTTGAGCGCCGGCGGCCCGGCGATCAGCGCGCGCAGCAGCGCCATCTCTGCGGTCGTGAAGTCGCGGCCGTAGTAGCGGCACTCGACCGGAGTGGTCATGCCGGCGCCGTCAGTTCGCGCCGGCGCGCCGCGTCCATCGACCAGGGCAGCCACGGCGAAGTGTCGTCCGGCGGCCGGCCGCCGTTGTCGGCGCAGGCCGCCAGCCACGCTTCGAGCCAGCGCAGGACATCGATCCGGTTCAGCACCAGGGTGCCGACCACCGAGTACATCAGCGCCGTGAACTGCGCGCCGGTTCTGCTGTCGGAGCCGAACGACAAGCGCCGTCCGATGGCCGGCCCCCGCAGCAGCCGCTCGGCGAGATTGTTGTCGAGCGGCACCCGGGGACGGTCGGCGAACACGCTGAGTCCCTCGCGGTGGTTGACGAGCGAGCGCAGCGGCTTGCCCTCGCGCGCGTGCTCCGGCAGGTCGGCCAGTTCCCGTTCCGCCGTCGCGAACAGGCCGTCGAGCGCCGCCGCGAGCGCGCCCTGCGCCGCGTCGAACGCCGCGTTCTGGCGCTCGATGTCGGGGTCGTAGCAGTCCAGCCGCGCCTCGTTCAGGCGGTAGATCGCGGCAATCCGCGCAAGCCATGCCTCGCACCAGCCGGTCAGGTGGACCTGGGCGGCGGCGCACTGGAGGAAATCTCGTCGGAGGTGCGCCCAGCAGTACGCGAGCACGACCGTGCCGCCGAGCAGCCGCGCCAGCCGCTTGTAGGCGCTGTAGCGGTCGCAGACGATCACTGTCTCGGGCGCCAGGTCGCCGAACAGCTTCGCCGCCGCCTCGGCGCTACGGCTCGCGTCGATGTGGAAGCGCACCGCGTCGTTGCCGACCGCGGTCCACAGCCAGGCCCGGCCCGAGTGGCCCTCCCCGCGCAGCGCCTGCACGCGCCACGTGGTCTCGTCGGCGTGGCGCAACGCCGCCGCGTCCTGGTGCGCGAGGATCGCCCCGGCAACCGGCTCGAACAGCGGCACGAAGCGGGGCACGCTGTCGGCCAGTGTCCCCGACGAGACCGGCAGCCCCTGGTCGCCCAGCCAGGCGCCGACCCGCTGCAGCGGGCGCAGGCACGCGTAGCGCTCATACAGCACTCGCGACCAGACGCTGGTGCCGTAGGGCGTCTTGTCGAACAGCCGCGGCGCCGGCGGCGCCAAAACCTCCGCCGGCGACGAGGCGCACGCGCAGGATCGGCGCCAGCGTCGACGGCGGATCACCCGCCGGTGGGCACGGACCTCGATCTCGACCAGGGCCGACTCCTCCACGCCGACCGCCGCGTAGGGCTTCCCGCAACCGGAACATCGGCGCGCAGCGGCCGGCAGAGTGCGCTCCTCGATGCGTTCCTCCAGACCGCAACGCGGCGTGCGACCGTGGCCGGGAGCGCCGCTCTGTTGGCCGCGCGGGCGACCGGTGCCCGGCCGCTCCCGCTTCTCGCTCTTGCGCCCGCGCAACGCCCTCGACAGCACCGCCCGGGTCGCACGCAGCTTCACAAGCTCCGCCTCCTGCGTCCCGACCCGCCGCTGCAGCGCCTCCTCCGTCCGCCGCAACCGCGCGTTCTCCTTCCGCAGCCGGACGAGCGCGGCCTTCCGGCGACGCGACTTCGCCAGAGCCTGGCGCAGAGCCACGTCCGACGCAGCCGGCGACAGCGCCCGCGCCGACTCCGCCCTGCGTTGCAGTCGGACCTTCAGGCGCTGCTTCACCGCCTCGGACCGCTGCAACGCATACCGCAGCCGCCCGACATCGTCCGACAGCGACACAACCCGGTCGTGCTGGTCGCGAAGCCGCCGCGTCCCATCGTAGAGCCGGACGGTCTCGTGCAGCAGCCGGCGCAACGACGCCTTGTCGTCGCGCTCCTTGCACAGAACCTTGTGCAGCCGGCGAATCTGGGCCGCCTGGACCTCCGCCGCCGGCGCCGCCTTGCGCAGCCGGGAAATCTCCCGGCGCAACGACGTCTCGCTGTACCGACCCGACTCGACGCCGGCATCCGCAAGCAGCTTGCCGAGACGGGCTACCTCCGACTGCAGCGCCAACGCGTCCTTCGCCGCGCGACGGGCTTCCTTCGACTGCTCGACCGCCGCCAGCCGCTTGCGCCGCGACGACTCGAACTGCCACTTCCAATAGCCCGCTTCGCAACGCGCGGACACCTCCGCCCGCTGCAGCGCTTCCGACCGTGCTTCGGCCGCCTCGGCACGATCGAGCGCCTGCTCATACAGCCGCCGCCAGCACGGCTGCCCGGGCAGCGAAGCCCCTTCGGGAACCGGTCGAGCTTCCGTGTCCCGACTCGCCATGGCCGAGACCATAGCGAATATCGATTCGCGTTACCAGCACAAAATACCGGCTTGGCCGAACGCTTACCGGTCGACGAAAAGGGCCGCATCCCTTGACGATCCTTGCATCGTGGTAATCTACGTGGTAATCACGATTCACGAATCACAGTAAACCATATATAATACAGCATTTTGTAGAGATTTTAGTCCTGTAGCGCGAAGACGAACAGGTAGCTCGAGTTCTCCAGGTTGTCGTAGCGCACCGGGTGCAGGTGCCGGCCGCTCGCCTGCACCGCGACGTACTGCCGCGGCCCGATGGCGTAGGTGACCGGCGCGCCCTTGAGCGGCGTGCCGACGTTGAAGCGCCACAGCTCCTGCAGCGTCTCGTCGTCGTAGGCCACCAGCCAGCCGTCCTGCAGGGCGGAGAAGACCACGCCGCCCGCCGTCGCGATGACGCCCGACCGTATCTCGATCTCGGTGACCGCCTTGGCGATCACCTCCTGGGTGTCGGTGTCCACCGCGGTGATCGAGCCGTAGTAGAGGTCGCTCGTATACTCGCGGCGCTCGCTGTTCTCGCGATCGATGCCGCCCTCGGGACCGGCCGATGCCACCCGCGCGCCGGTCTGCGAGAAGCAGCCCTCGGTGCCGCCGCCGTAGGCGATCCCCTTCTCGGGGTTGAAGGCGGTCGGCTGGTGCGCGATGCCGCCGTGCCAGGTCGGGCAGGCGCGCTTCATCCGGTCGCGGTCGACGCGCAGCGCGCGCGCCTCCTCGTTGTAGATCTGCACGTCGAGGTTCGGGTCGTACTCCAGCGGCATGCCGGTCTCGGCGTTCAGCCCCGCCGTCCAGGTCAGCTCGTTGACGTACTGGTTGCCCTTGATGAAGGCCCCGGTGTCACGATCCAGGGAATAGAAGAACCCGTTGCGGGCGAAGTGGGCCACGACGTTGCGGACCTGGCCGTCGATGACCGTGTCGTAGAGCATGTGGACGCCCACCTCGTCGTAGTCCCACGAGTCGTTCGGCGTGTACTGGAAGTGCCAGCGCCGCTCGCCGGTGTCGACGTCGAGTGCCACCGCGGAGTTGGTGAACAGGTTGTCGCCGGGGCGGAACTCGGGGTCGTAGATGGGGAAGGGGTTTCCCGTGCCGAAGATGTAGAGGTTGCGCTCCGGATCGTAGGAGCCGGTCTGCCAGATGCCGCCGCCCCCGGTCTTCCAGGCGTTGTGGTCGTCCTTCCAGGTGTTACTGCCCGGCTGGCCCGGCTCGGGGACGGTGTACCAGCGCCAGAGCTCCTCGCCGGTCTCCACGTCGAGTGCCGCCACCCAGCCGCGCGTCCCGCCGTCGCCGGCGCCGTTCTGCACGAGGACCTTGCCGCGGGCGACGATCGGCGCGGTCAGGAACCGTTCGCGGGCACCCATCTCGGTGAAGCCGGCGACCTCCACGTCCCAGAGGATCTCGCCGTCCTCGCGGTCGATGGCCAGTACCCGCCCGTCCTGCAGGTTCTGCAGCACCTTGTCCTCCCAGAGCGCGATGCCGCGCGTGCGGGGGCGGTTGTCCTCGTGGTCCACGCCGGGATCAGTGATCCAGACGTACTCGCCATGGTCCGGGGCGCGGGCGTCGATCTTGTAAACCGTGCCCCAACCGTCGGTGGTGTACATGAACCCGTTGTCGATGAGCGGGTTGACCTCGTTCTCGGGGCCATTGCCGCCCGTGTCCAGCATGCCGCCGAGGGCGAGGGCCCAGACCATGCGCAGGTCGCCCACGTTCTCGCGGTTGATCTGCGTCAGCTTGGAGTAGCGCTGGGAGCCGTAGTCGCCGTTCATCAGCAGCCAGTTCTGCGGCTCGTTCTGCGCGTTGATCAGGCGGTCCTGCGTGACCGTGAGCTGGTACTGGGCCGCGGCCGGAACGGCCGAGACGACGAGGAACGCGAACGTGAACGCAATCAGGGCCGGCCGTTGAAGACGCTGGCGCATGGTGGTTCCCTCCTCGGACACTGCACGTGCGGTATAGCCTATAACGGTTCGTGGCGGCAGCCCGTGCCGAAATCGCCGGGGGACCGGGTGCCGGCGGCCGAGAGCCGCGATATACAATGCCGCTCTTTCCATGTCCGGCGGGAGGCCGGGAACAGCCATGCGATTCATGAAACCCTCGCGGCAGTCTAGCGACCGCCGGCCGGCCGCGGCCGCGGCCCGGCGGCGGACGATTACCCTGTGCGCGGTTGCGTTGCTCTCCACCGGGCTGCCTGTGGCCGCGGCGGCCCAGCCGGCGGACACGGACGGCGCCGACTGGCCGATGTACCGCGGCAACCTCGCGGGCACCGGGTACTCGCCGCTGGCCGCCATCGCCCCGGGCAACGTGACCGGACTGACCCGCGCCTGGACCTACGACCTGAATCGCGCCGCGCCGGATCCCTCCGGCCGGGGGCCGAACTCGCAGGCGACGCCCATCGTCGTCGACGGCGTGATGTACCTGCCGGCCGCAGATCGCGTGGTCGCGCTGCGTCCGGAGACGGGCGAGGAGATCTGGAGCCATCCGGTGGACGGCCGCCCGCCGTCGCGCCGCGGGGTTACCTGGTGGCCGGGGGACGACGAGCACGATCCGCGCATCCTGTTCACCACCGGTCTGCGCCTGCACGCGCTGGACGCCGCCACGGGGGAACCGTCCGCGGGCTTCGGCGACATCGGCTCGGTGGGTCTGGGCATCCCCTACAACTCGGTGCCGCTCGTGTACCGGCACGTCGTGGTCGTCGGCGCCAATACGCCGCCCGGCACCATCGGCGGCATCGGCAACGCCCGCGCCTACGACGTCCGTACCGGCGCAAAGCTGTGGGAGTTCGACTCGGTGGCCCAGCCGGGCGATGTGGGGCACGACACCTGGGAAGGGGACAGTTGGCAGGGGCGGCTGGGAGCCAACGCCTGGCCGTTCTTCTTCACCGCGGACGCCGAGCGCGGCCTCATCTACCTGCCGCTCGCATCGCCCATTCCGGGCTACTACGGCGGGGACCGGCCGGGCGCGAACCTCTACGGCAACTCGGTCGTGGCGGTCGAGGCCGAGACCGGCGAGTACGTCTGGCACTTCCAGACGATTCACCACGATCTGTGGGACGCCGATCCGCCCGCGCCGCCGGCCCTGTTCGATATTCCCCGTGAGGACGGCGCGATCCCGGCCCTCGGGGTGACCACCAAGTCCGGCTACCTCTACGTCCTGAACCGCGAGACCGGCGAGCCGATCTACGGCGTGGAGGAGCGGGAGGTGGCCGCAAGCGACGTGCCGGGCGAGGCGGCCTATCCGACCCAGCCGATTCCGGTGAAGCCGCCGCCGATGGGACGCGTCCGCTACGCGGCGTCTGATCTGGTCGCCGCGGAGGATACGACGCCGGAGCACGCCGCCGCATGCGCCGCGCTGGTCGACAGCCTCGGCGAGATCTACAACGCGGGGCCGTTCACCCCCTGGGTCTACCGACCCGCCGGCTCCGCGATGCGGACCACGCTCAATTTTCCGGGCGGCGTCGGCGGCCCGAACTGGGGCGGAGTCTCGTTCGATCCGGCGACCGGCTACGCCTTCGTCTTCTCGATGGACGTCGGCGCGCTCGGCTGGATGGTCGACGCCACGGCCGACGACGCGGTGTCGCCGTACGAGAAGCAGACGCCGCAGCCGGCCAGTTTCGAGGTGAGCCTCGACGGCGTGCGGCTGCCGTGTCAGAAGCCGCCGTGGGGCCAGTTGACGGCGGTCGACGTCGCAACCGGCGACATCGCCTGGCGCGAGACCCTCGGCGTTACCGACACGCTGCCGGCCGGGAAGCGGAACACCGGACGCCCGGGCCGCGCCGCCGCCATCGCGACGGCCAGCGGCCTGCTGTTCATCGCGGCGACCGACGACAACCGGTTCCGGGCCCTGGAGGCGGCGACCGGCCGCGAGCTGTGGGCGGATCGGCTCGACCAGCGGGGCAACGCCGACCCGATGACCTATCTGGGCGCCGACGGCCGGCAGTACGTGGTGATCGCCGCGACGGACACGATCGTGGCCTACGCGCTGCCTTAGCGCAGGGGAGGTCGGAGACGCCGTGGCGAACGTAACCGTTACGCGGCGCATCGACGCACCGGCGGACGTGGTGTTCCGTGCCGTTGCGCATATCGAACAGTTTTCGCAGGCGGTGCCGGGCATCCTCCGGGTCGAGTTCCTGTCGGAGGTGAAATCGGGCGTCGGCGCGCGCTTTCGCGAGACGCGCATGATGATGGGGCGCGAGGCGTCGACGGAGCTCGAGGTCACGGAGTACGTCGAGAACGAGCGGGTACGCATCGTTTCCGAGGCCGGCGGCGCGCTCTGGGACACCGTCTTCTCCGTCGCCGCGGACGGAGAGGGAACCGAGTTGAGGATGGTGATGGATGCCCGGCCGCAAACGGCCAGCGCCCGGATGACCGTACCGCTCATCATCGGCGTGGTGCGGAAGGCGGTCGAGCAGGACTTGGACGCGGTGAAGTCGTTTTGCGAGCGTCCGCCACGTCGGTAGACCGGAGTTCACTGGAGGAGTCGCCATGCACCGTGAGTCTGAGACGCGCACTTCACTATCGGCGCACGTCATGTGCGTCACGCTGGCGGCGATTCTGCTCGCGTTCACCGCGGTTCCGGTGCACGCCCAATCCTCCGACTTCACGCCGGTCACCGACGCCATGCTCCAGGACCCGGCGCCCGAGGACTGGCTGATGTGGCGGCGGACCCTCGATGGCTGGGGCTACAGCCCGCTCGACCAGATCGACCGCGACAACGTAGGGCAGCTCCGGATGGTCTGGTCGCGCGGCCTCGGACCCGGGCTGCAGCAGGGGACGCCGCTCGTCTACGAGGGCGTCATGTACATGCCTAATCCGCGCGACGTCATCCAGGCCCTCGACGCCGTCACCGGCGATGTTCGCTGGGAGTACCGGCGCGACCGGCCGGATGATCTCGAGGAGTACATGCTCGGCGCGCTGACCGACCTCAACCGCAACCTCGCGATCTACGGCACGCACATCATCGATACCAGCGGCGACGATTACGTCTTCGCTCTCGACGCGGCCACCGGCGAGCTGGCCTGGGAGACGCAGATCCTCGACTATCGCGTGAACCCCGCCAACCAGAGCTCGGGCCCGATCATCGCCGACGGGAAGATCGTCTCGGGCCGCGGCTGCACGCCGCGCGGCGGACCCAACGCCTGCGTCATCGTGGCCCACGACGCCACGACCGGCGAGGAGCTGTGGCGGCGGCGGACGATACCGGCGCCGGGCGAGCCGGGGGACGAGAGCTGGGGAGGGGTGCCGTTCGAGGAGCGCAAGCACGTCGGCGCGTGGATGGTGCCGAGCTATGATCCGGAGCTCAACCTGGTCTACATCGGCACGTCCGTCACCTCGCCGGCGCCCAAGTACCTGATCGGCGGAGCCGACCTCAAGCACCTCTACCACAATTCGACGCTGGCGCTCGACGCCGACACCGGCGAGATTGTCTGGTATTACCAGCACCTGAACGACAGCTGGGACCTCGATCATCCCTTTGAGCGGCTGCTCGTCGACACCGCGGTGCGCCCGGACCCGTCCGCCGTGGAGTGGATCAACCCGCGCCTGCAGCCGGGGGAGGAGCGCCGGGTGATGACCGGCATTCCGGGCAAGACCGGCATCGTCTACACCCTCGACCGCGCAACCGGCGAGTTCCTGTGGGCGACCCCGACCATCGCCCAGAACGTGGTCGGCGGCATCGACGGGGCCACCGGCGCGGTGTCAGAGAACGCCGAGGTGGTCTTTCGCGCCGACGGCCAGGAGGTCTTCGCCTGCCCGACCCTGGTCGGCGGCAAGGACTGGGAGGCGGGCGCCTACAGCCCGCTGACCAACACCATGTACTTCCCGCTGCGCAACGCCTGCGCGCGCATCATGGCGACCAACGACGGCTCGCTCTACGGCCTCGGCGTCCGCTCGCAGATCGCCCCCGGCACCGACCAGGTGGGCACCGTGCAGGCGATCTCCGCCGAGACCGGGGCCGTGCTCTGGAAGCACGAGCAGCGGGCGGCGACCAGCTCGTTGGTGGCGACCGGCGGCGGCCTCATCTTCGGCGGCGACCACAACGGCCGCCTCCGCGCCTTCGACCATCAGACCGGCGCGGTGCTCTGGGAGATCAACCTGGGTTCTCCGCTGACCGGGTTCCCAATCACCTACGCCGTCGACGGAAAGCAGTACGTGGCGGTCAGCACGGGGCGGTCGTTGACCTCGGGCGCCTTCAATCGCCTGACGCCGGAGCTACGGCCGAGCAACGGGAACACGCTGTTCGTGTTCGCGTTATAGAACTGAGATTCCTGTAGAGCACTTTATTTACAGTGATTTAATAGAAATAGAGAACAGCGTTTACCACGTAAATTACCACGATGCCAGGATCGCCAAAGGGTGCGGCTCTTTCGTCGACGCGACGGTAAGCGTTCGGCCAAGCCGGTATGGACGTGGGAGCGGGCCAACCGGACGCTGCCGTTGTCGACGGCCAGCACCGGTCGATGTCCCCTGCGCAGGGAGGGCGCCAGGACCGGATCGGCTCGCTGTTCGACGGTGCTTGCCCGACTGCCGCAACGCCGGATACCGGGCTGCCCGAACGCTTACTACGCGACGACGCGACGACGCGACCGGACGCGACGACGCGGCGACGCTTTTCTTCAGTCTTCTCTGGAGGCCCTCCTCTCCAGGCGTCTCGTGATGCGTCGCAGCCGTTCCAGAATCCGGTCGAGCTCGTCGGTCGAGCTCGCTTGCTGGTCGGACTGACTCAGGCGCGCCTTGATTTTCTCCAGGTCGTCCTTGACGTCGGAGAGTTGTGCGGCTGTGCGCCGGGCGGCTACGCGGCGTTCTCTAGCGCTAGCGAGCGCATTCGCCGCAGCGTCCCGGCTCCGCGCTTGCTGGTCGGTCAGTTCCCTCTGGAGGTTCTCCAGATCGCCACTGACGTCTTGCAGTCCGTTGCCGAGTTCGTCCTGCTTGCGGTGGAGTCTGCGGATCTCTCCGAGCAGATCGCTATTCGAAGTGTTCACTCGACCCTCGTGGCTCGTCCTCTCGGTCGTGGCGCCTGCAGCGCCATTGAATGGAACACGCCCAAGCGAAACGCCGAACAGAGCGCCCCCGACACCCCCGGCGAGGGTGCCTACCGCCGCCGAAAGTACTGCGGTCATCAACCAGTCGTTGTTGCGGCTCATCGGCTCATTCCTTCGTGATGAATCCCGGGCGGATGGTGAGGGTCCTTGCGTCGGACTCGTCGGACTGGGAGTTGGCTCGTGGGATTCGGCTTCACGGGGCTTACCGCCGGCACCTTCATCAGTAGTGGTCATTCGGATACCCCCTTCGCTGGAACAACGATGATTGCGAGCACCGCCGTCATCCGCTTCCGCCCTCCGTCGTCCCGACCGTCGAAGTGCTCCGACCGGCCAGAAGCGGCAACGCGGCCGGCAGCAGAGCCAGAAGCGTGGTCAGCAGCGTCGCACGCACCTCCGGATTCGCCATGGCCAGGAACGCCAGCCCGAGCGCACCGAAGATCGCCACCGGCGGCCAGAGAAACCGCCAACCGCCACGGTCTCCTCTCTTGCGCCACGTGTCGAGTTCGTGATGATCGATGTCGTGCTCGATGAACTCGCGGAACGCCTCGCTGGGGCATTCGACCACGCCCGTGCCGGGATTCTCTCGCACGATTCCACGGTTCACCAAGCTGGACAGCGTCGCCGTGCGTCTGGAATCGACCACACCCCCACGGGCGGCCAAGGCGTAGAGCTGCAGGCGCTCGTCGTGGGTCGATTCGTTCCATGCCTGGTTGAAGACAGAAGCCGCGCACTCATCGTCCTCAGACGCATCGGACCGCATGACATGAAAGTCACGGGCCAGGTCGTTCCATCGGTCGCGCCAAGCCGCGTCATTCGCACGCCCGCGGTCGAACCACCGGTCGGCAGGATCCAGTCGGTCCGAATACCGGTAGTCGGGCACGACACGCGACCAGATCAGCACATCCGAGCCGTCCTTCGTTCTTCGCTCCAGTTCATCGAGCAACGCCCGTCCGTCGAAGCCATCCGCCAGCACGGCCTTCAGGTCGCCAAAGACGCAGAGCAGCGTTCTGCCATCGCTCCCTCTCGCACGATGGACGACTCGTTTCGTCCCGGAAACCGCTTTCTCCTGCAACGAAACGCTACTCGGCAAGAAACCGAGTCTCTCCGTCAGCTTCCTGATAGCGTCGTCGTCGCGCTGCAGGTTGCTGTACACGACGATCACCCGCAACGGTCGGCGAGCGTTCTTCAGTGGGCTTGCCTGCGGGGCACCGGGGGCCTGGCGAGAAGGATCCGCGCTCGGCAGCTCCACCAGGCCGCGGCGGCGGCGTCCCACGACAGTGCATACGGCGCAGACGGAGTACGCGTAGAGCACGATCGGCGCCAGGAAGAGCAGTAGTCCCACGGCCTTGGCCAGGAGCCGCCAGAGGTCGAGGTCGGCCGCAGAGAGAACTCTCGGCGGCGAATCGATGGCGTAACCGAACGTGCGAGTGAAGGCCTCCTGGAGCGACGCCGCCGTGCTCCCCACAGCGGGCGGCAGGGCGCGATAGGTCATCAACCGGTTGGCGAGTTCCGAGGACGTCACGATCGGGCGCACCGTTCGGTCCAGCCAACTCTCCTGGAGCATCTGCTCTTCGGGCCACCGCCGCTGCGTGCGGTCCCCGGGCGGGGCCGCCGAGGCGCCGTGCCGCCGGAGCATGTCGCGTCTGTATTCCTCGCGGGCGCGGTCGATCGACTCCAGGGTCGCATCCATCAGGTAATGGTTCAGGCCCACGCCCAACGCCACGCGGTGATGACCAAACCACAGCATCGACGGCACGACGCCCAGAACGAAAGCGAGGAAGACCAGGCGGAACACCCGCCCCATCGTTGTACGATCTCCCGGGTCGGAGGGGGAGCCTGCCGGAGCCCGAGTGCGACTGACGACCAGAACCCCGGCGGCCACCTGCAAAAGAACCGCAAGGAACGGCAGAACCCACCGCCAGCCTGTCCAGACCATCCGGAGCCACGAGAGCGACGCGCCGAACAGCAGAAGCAATACGCCCGCGCACACGGCGGCCGCGCACACGGTGGCGGCGGCCAGTACCAGGCGGCGGGGGCCAGCGGCCATGATGCCGCCGAGAACGATTGGTACCGGCAGCAACGATCCCGGTGCCCAACAATTCCAGATGAGCAGCACAAGACCGATCAGCACGGCGACCAGGAACATCGGCAGAAGCGTGTAGAGGGCCGCAAGCGCCGTGGTCAGTGCAGCCAGACGATCTTCGAGTGCATGGCCCCGGTACACGACCAGCGCCCACGGCATGCCGGTCCGAAGCGGTCGGATGTGGGCGCGAACGGGGATGCCGGCGTAGTCGAGGTCGAGCGTGTCGCGTGCGCCGGAGCGCAGCAGCGATCGCAGAGCCGGATCCCGGCCGGTGTCGTCGACGAAGTACGTCGTCATGGCGAGCTCGTCGTCGGAATGGAACAGGGTCCGGCCGGTCTCCCGGTCGACGACCGCGAAGTCGAGATGACTCGGCGGAACCGCCCGGTCGAGCGTGTTGAGGGAGACGGCGGCCATTGCCACCGGCGTCTCGGTGCGGCCGGTATCGATGGCGAGAATCGTCGTGATGCGTCCCCCGACGACCGAATCGATGCGATCGAGGAAGTAGGAGACCTCAAAGCCGTCGGCCAACCCGCCCACCGAAAACCGGCGCCGCAACGGATCAGGCAACGAACCGGGCAGCGCATCCACCAGGCACGGTATCAGCGATTCGTCGTCCTGCTCCTCCGTGAGGTGGCATTCTTCGACCGGCCGCGATCGCGGTCCCGACGGCGAACGCCACAGCACGCCGTCCTTCGGACCCCTGAAGTAATCCCGGAATGCAAGGGAGAGCGGAGGTGTCCGTGTCGTACGCCCCCGCCCAGGCTCGCTCAGGCAGGCGTTCTGCCTGCCATCGTCGTCCAGAAGGGACGCGCTCCAGATTTCGGGCGCATCGGGGTCGTAGTCGACTTGCCGGTCTGCGTCGTCGCAATAGAATACCCGTTCCAACGGCGTGAGCGTCCTGTCGCCCGGCGGGACGATTCTCGGGAGCGATCGGAGTGATCCCCTCTCGTCCGGTCTCTGCTGTCGCTCCCTCCTCTCCGCACGCTCCAGGAGTTCGGGCTCACGACGCTTCAGCCGCCGAATCTCGCCGTGCAGTTCCCTGTCGAACAAGGCGACGATGCGATTGGACACCTGCTCCAACGCGCCATCGAGGGCGTGTTCGTCGACACGGTTCGTTTTCACGGCGCAGGCGAGCACGGTGAACAACACGATGCCCACCAGGGGGATCGTACAGACGCCGAGCAACGCGAAACGCCCGATCACCACGCGGTCACCGGCCGTCCAGTACCACAACAACGGGGTCAGCGTCAGCAATCCCAACAGCAGGAGCGTAGCGTTCGTGACGTCTCCAAGGCGCAGCCTGATGGCTGCGCTCCGAAACTCGCGGTCGTCGATGATACCGACCAGATAGAAGGTGGGTCGCAGCGTCCGGGTGACGGCGGTCGACGAAACCGAACCGTCGGAGACGGTGACGCCGTCCAGGACGAACGGATGAACGAACGCGCGGAAATCGATGTCCCCCACCCCGACTAGGCGCACGAAGGATCGGCCGCGAGAGGAGAGGACCGGCGCCGCCGACTCGGACGCGCTCTCGTTACGGACACCGCCGAGGTCGGCCTCCCCGAGACGATCCGCCGGCGACTGGCCGCGCAAGAGGTCGGAGATGTTCACGTAGCCGGCGAAGCCGGGCGTCGCCGCGCGGCTCTCGTCGTCCTCCGCTTCGGACAGGTTTGGGGCCTCTGCGTCGAACAGGATCAGGCCGTCGGCGTCGGCGATAAAGTGGTCGTCGAAGAATCGCGACAGATACCCGGTGGCCTCGTTCATCAACGCTTCTAGATCGGCCTCGCTTCGAGTGCCGAAGAGGTCGACGGCCCCAATGACACCGTCGGAACCGTGGAACGACTTCAATGCCCGGTACAGTTCGGGAGAGCGGTCTTCGAGACGGCGACAGTCGGTGACGGTCGCAGTGATGCCGCCTGAGCCGGCAGCCAAGCTCGGAGACCGCGACGATTCCCGGCAAGGCTCGGCTTCCAGGAGCCGGCGGAGGCCCAGGCATTCGGGCGTGGCTTCCCAGTTCGCACAGCCCGTCGGCGTCGCCTCCATTCGCAACGTCGGAAGGACCTCGACACGGATGGTCTCGCCCGGCGCGGAGAATCGGCGATGCTTGTCGATCAGGCAGTGCAGGTGATTCCAGAGCGCTTCCGTGCCAAGGTCCTGCTGGTGCTCGAACAGCGTGTGGGCTGCGAGCCAGTACCGGAACTCCAGACGCTGCGTCGCCATCGGACGGCGTGCGCGTAACAGCTCGTCGGGAAACTCCGGCTCACGCCAGGTGGAGCGCGGGGAACGGCGGTCGCCGCCGCACCCCGCTTCGGCGTGTGTGGACGCCTCCGAAAATGCAAGCCTTTTTTTGAGTCTCCTTCCGCGCTCAGTCTGCTCGAGTGGTTCTCCGCGACATCGGAGCGGCTCCCCAGCGCCGCGCTTGTTCCCGTGGAACGCGGGCCAGCTTTCCGGCTGGCCCGCAAGCGCTTCCCGCACGGTCGGCTGCGACTGTCACCCGCAGGGCCGTAGCGAAGCGAAGGAGCCGCGCAGCGGCTTGACAGCCGCGGGCGACCGTGCGCGAGGTAGACGCCTCCGAGCGCAGCGAGGGCCGAAGCCCGTTCTCCCGCGTTTCGGAAAGTTCCAGTCCTTCAGATGGTCCGGAGCATGCGGTCAGGTGCTGTCGTGTGTCCGGCCTCATTACATGCGGCATATCCTGCGCCGCGGGCCCGTATGGAGATACGCGGGTCGGGTCCAAATCGTCTAAATGTGCTCGAAGGCACTCGCCGAATCGCTGGTTTTCCCGACCCCGTCTCTTTTGACCGTTTGCCCTTACCATCTTCCGACCTGCTCGCATTCCCGACGGCGCCGCACCCGGCTCCTGTTTCTCAGACGGTCGGCAGCGGCGCCCGGTAGTACTCGTTCTTCGTCATCAGCGCCCAGGCGATGCGCGCCCTCCGGTTGGCCAGCGCCACCGCGACCAACATGCGCGGCTTGCGAGCCAGCATCCGGGCCAGCCACGGGTCCTTCGTGCCGCGGCGCGCCGCCCAGCCGACCGTCGCCATCGCGCCGACGACCAGCAGTCGCCGGAGATCGCGCTGACCCATCTTCGATATCCTCCCCAGCTTCGGCTTCCCGCCGGTCGAGCTCTGCCGGGGAACCAGACCCAGCCAGGCCGCGAAGTCCCGCCCGCGACGGAAGCTCTCCAGCGGCGGCGCGAAGGCCTGGATCGCCATCGCGCACAGCGGTCCGATGCCCGGGATGCTCATCAGCCGCACCGTTCGTTCGTCTTCGCGCGCCCGCTCACACAGGTCCCTCTCCAGCTCTGCGATCTTCTCGTTGAGCTCGGCGATGTGAACGACCAACAGCGCGCCCAGTTCCCGAACCGGGCCCGGCAGCCCCGAATCGGCATCTTCAATCGCGTCTGACAACCGACCCACGTGCGCAGGCCCTTGCGGCGCGACGACGCCGAACTCCGCGAAGTGTCCGCGCAACGCGTTGATCGTCTGCGTGCGCTGGCGAACCAGCAGGTCGCGCGTGCGGAACAGCATGCCTTGGGACTGCTGCTCCCGCGTCTTCACCGCCACGAAGCGCATCGTCGGCCGCGAGGTCGCCTCGCAGATCGCCTCGGCGTCGGCCGCGTCGTTCTTCTGCGTCTTCACGAACGGCTTCACGTAGATCGGCGGGACCAGCTTCACCTCATGACCGAGCTTCTCGAACTCTCGGCCCCAGTGGTGCGAGCTCGCACAGGCCTCCATCGCCACGATGCATCGCGGCTGCGACGCCACGAAGCCCACCACCTTGTCGCGGTTCAGCTTCTTACGGAACGCAACCGACCCGTCCTCACGGGCGCCGTGCAACTGAAAACTCCGCTTCGCCAGATCGATGCCGATGATGGTAGCCTGCTCCATAGGATGCCTCCTCTTCCAAGTGGTGCGTCACAGCAGCTCCACTTTGGCACATTCCGATGCCGTTGAGAGGAGGCGTCCACCCCATCATCTAGGCGCTTCGTCACTTCGTCCAGCATCCCGGGGGACACGCCGAACGAGGCGCTGCCAACTACGTTCGTCAGACGGAGCAACACTTGATCCACGCGGTCGGCGGCCGACTCGAGGGCACGGAAATTCCGGATCGTCGCGGTCTCGACCCGCGACTGCTGGTAGAGGAAAAGATAGAGGACGACGGGGACGGCAACGAGCACGACGCCGATGGAAGCGACGCGAAGCAAGGACGCCGCCGAGCCGCGCCTGCGCCGCGAATTCCCGGCCGGATCCGGCGAAACGGGCATCGAGCACCTCCGTGTCGTGGGCGGTCATCGAGCGAATGAAACGGGCGGTGCGTTGCGGCCGCCATGCTACCCGATCTTCCAGCGCCACACGAACCGGCGTCGTCGCCGACATTTCAGATCTGCGAGGACGATGCGGTGCGCGGAGATCCTGCGCGTCGAGCCGGCCGGGATTGGAGCCGAGCGATGGTTCAGGTCCGCGGTTGGGGTTCCTCGAGACGCAATCGGCTGACTTGACGTGACCCAATTGGGGCAGCGCCGACGCCCACACGTCGCTCGGCCGAACGCTGGTTCGGCTTGGGAATACGGTTGGTGCCAGGGAACTGTACAGCAAGGCCCTCGAAGTCGAGTCGGAGTTCGCGTGGGTGCGCGATGAGCTGCTGCCAAACCTGGACGATGGTGGCCAGCGAGGTACAGCTGATGCCGATCCATGGTGTTCGGTGCGGACGCCCGGCGTCGGCCGTGAAACCCTGTTCTTCGGGGCGGAAGCGCGGAGAACGGCGGCGTCGTACTCAATTCCATGCGCAATCGACGCGTGGATTGTGTCAGACCCGACTGGACGATCATCCCCCTGAGACATCGCCATCCATGGAGTCAGAAGTACGGCATGTCCAGCACCGGATTCCCGGCGGGATCGTACTGCGGGATCGGCGTCCGGGGCCGGTCGTTGTTGCGCCTGCCCAAGTTGAAGAGGTTTCGCACGGTGCGGACGCTCTTCATCGTGTACCGGGTGCGGGAATTGGGAAACTCGGCCTGCCACAGCAGCGCCAACTGCTCGTCGGTCAACCGCCACCGGGCGTTGGAGGCGAGCGTCCAGTTCTGGAACTCCATCACGCGGCGGCCGAAGAACCGGCCGGTGCGCGCCTTGTCCGGGACCGGAGGCATGCCCTCGGCCTCGAGGAACCCGGGCGGCAGGCCGGGGCCGAGCGCCGGCAGGATGACGAGCGGCAGCGCCGAAGCAACGGCCGCGGTCCTGCCGCTCCTGGGCAGCCGCTCGACGAAGTCCAGCAACTGGACGAGGCACTCGCGCTCACCGGCGGTCAGGCGCTTGCGCTGACCCGCGGGCCGGCGCCGGACCAGCTTGTCGAGTTCGACGAGCCATTCCAGGTCGCTGCGCTCCTGTCCCTGGGCCAGCCGCACAGCCTGCTGCCACTTGCCGGCAGCGCGCCAGTTGCGCAGCGCGTCGGCCGGCATGTCCGCCACCTCGAACGTCTCGGCGGCGTCCTCGAGGCGGCCCTGCACTTCCCGCAGCCTCCCGAGGCGCGCCAAGTCCGGCGGCTTGACGGCCACCAGGACCTGGGCAGCCGCCAGCGTCTCTCCACCCTCCGTCAGGCTATCGACGGCCCGGCAACGCAGCACCCGGGCCGTCGCTGCGGCGTCGCCTGCATAGCCGGTCAGCTTCAGCCAGCCCTCGACGTCGCCGGCGTAGGCCGCGGCCGCGGTTGTGTCGCCGGCGAACGTCTCGACGGCGTCGCGCAACCGCTGCGCCACCGGCGGCAGCGCCTGCCGCAGCCAGCTCCCGTCGGAGTCGAGCGCGAGCGTGGCGTCGAGCAGCGCGAACGGTGCCGTCTGAGGCGCCCGCGTCCACGCATCCAGCGCGTGCAGCGCCTGCGCGTACCGGTCTGAAGCGCCGAGCAGCACGATCGCTTCGCCGGCCATGTTGACCACCTCGTGACGGCGGACTGCGGTGGGAACGCCGTCGACGAGCAGACGGGCCGCCGTGGACAGCAGGGTCGATCGCGCCTCGATGCGCACATTCTCGTCCGAGACGCCGTTGGGCAACTGCGGGTCGCCGAGCAGGCGCATCGCCTGGCACGCCCTGCCATGCCCGCCCGGGGGCCGTGTCGATCAGACCCCGCGCGTCCTTCGTCCGAGCCTGCACGCGTTCGTCCGGCGGCGCGTCGTCGGCGAAGTGCTCGACCAGATCATCGGCATGGTAGGGCGCGGCGTCCTCGAGCAGGTCCGCGCTCAGCGCGTGCGCGTCCTCGTCGCCGGCCACGTCGACGAAGGCGAGCGTCTCGGTGGCCCGGCTCAGCGCCACCCGCAACTGGTCGATGGCGGTTCGGTGCTCCTGCTCCCGCAGTGCCCGCGATGCGCCTGTCGTCATCGACCCGGTCGCATCCTCGAGCTGCGCCAGCACCCGTCCCGGGTCCAGGACGCAGACCGACTGGTACTCGAGCCCCTTCGCGTCGGCCGGGGTCAGCACCATGTCGCGCAGCCGCTCGGGCACCCAGGCCGGTTTCTCGTCGGCGACCGTGATCACCACCAGTCGCTCGACCTCGTCGAGCCGCTCGAGCAGCCCGACGGCCGTCGGCACGTCGGCCACGACGTGAAGCAGGTGGGCGTCGACGTGCTGACCTCCATGCTGGTGACGTTGCCTGGTCGGGCGCCGCGACTTGTCGAGGTGCACGTACCACTCGGACGCGCGTTCGATGACTCCCGCGATGCGGCTCGGGCAGCGCAGGTTGTCTTCGAGGTGGAAGCGGCGCGGCGCGGCGAGGCGCGCGGCCAGCAGATCGTTCAACGCGCCCCAGTCGAAACCCGACGGACGCACGGTCTGTCCGTCGTCACCGGCCGCCAGCAGCCACGGCGCATGCCCCCGCCGGCGCGCGATCGCCAGGCACAACTCGACGACCACGGCGGTCTCCAGTAGGGTCAGGTCCTGGACCTCGTCGACGACGACGCGGTCGAAATCGGCGAACCCCTCCGGCAGCTCGCCGTCCCGCAGCCGACCGACAGCCGCCGTCGCGGCGGCCAGCTCGGGAAAGATGCTGAGCATCGCGTCGGGTCCGACATGTTCGGCCACCTTGAGCAGCGCGCTTGCTGCCGCCCGGCCAACGCCGTCGTCGCCCGCCCGCCGGTCGCGGTACGTGGCGTCGCTCAGCCGTACCAAGCCGCCGGTCGGGATGGAGTCCGTGTCCCCGGGTACGGCGAGACCGAGCAGCATCGCCCGCACCTCGGCATGCAGCGCCGCGTCGCGGTCCGTCCACGGTCCGGCCTGCCGGCGCCCGAGCCGCGAGGTGGCCGCCGCGAACAGAACGCGGCTCTTCGACAACGTTAGCCGGTCAACGTCAGCGCCGCACACCTCGCCCAGAAACGTCGCGAAGTCGCGCGCCTCCACACGCACGTCGGCCGGGGCGAATGCGTGGAAGTGCTCCTCGGCGGCGGCTGTCAGCTCGCGCGACCACGTCAGGTACAGCACGCGCTGGCCGCTGCGCGCCTCGACCGCCTTCCACAGAACGGTCGTCTTTCCCGACCCGGGGCGCCCGTGGACGAGACGCACGGGCCCTTCGTGCCGTATGAACTGCAACTGGTCCGCTGTCCAGGGCCGGCCGACGAGGTCGGCGTCCTCGATCTCGTGCTGCGAGAACGGCAGGTAGTCGTCCAGGGCGCCGGCGTCGAGACGCCCGTGCTCGTCGTGGTGCCGGACCGCGCGCACAAGGACGCCCCTGCGGCCGGGGAATGCGATGTCGTGAGCGGGTGCGCTTCCCTGTACCGTCCACCACAGGTAGTACTGCATGCCGCCGCTGCCGCCGAGCGGCGAGCGCCGCCAGCCGCGGTTCACCGTGTCCCGGCAGCCCTTCACCACGGTCGTGCGCCCGTGCGCGGCCAAGTGCTGCAGCACGATGCCCAATCGCTGGCGCAGCGGCGTCATCCCGCCGAGGCTATCGGGAACCTCGGGGTGAACCCACACGCCGTGCGGCAGGCTGGAGAACGTCAGCTCGCCCTTCGCACAGGGATCGCGCTTCAACGCCGGCCGTCGCCCCGCCGTTGGATTGGACAGCGTGAACGCTCGCGACGCAGACGTCCAAGGGTCCGGCTTGCCGAGCGCCTGCGCGATCTGCCGGCAGTGGTTACGCGATAGCGCCAGTGCCTGATCCCGAACCATCGCCGCGCTCAGGCCCAGTACCCGCCGCGCGGTCCTGGAAACCTTGCGCTCGTCGACGTCGAGAACACGTGACAATTGTGCGATCGTCTGCGTCTGTGTCGTCATCCGATGCGCCCGTTGCAGGTCGGACAGTGATGCAGGAGGACGAGAGATCGTACATCGGGTGTCCGGAGGCTACGGCATGGCGGGAACGAACCCGGGACCAGGTGGTCGAGGCGGCCAACGCGCGGTGTGCGGGGAGGGGTGCGGTATCGGGTCGCCCGTCGGCGGTTTCAGCCGCCGGGCGCGCAGTTCGACCAGCCGCTGAGCTTCCAGGGCTTCCGACGCCTACAGGTCGTAAACAGTGGCCTCTAAAGGCTTTATCTTTCCGTGGCCATTCCGTTCCCCTCAGTGCACCCCCCGTTCCGAACCGGACTCCAGGGGACGGGCGGCACCGGCTTGGAACGGTTTCGGATCCGTGCATCGGACAGTCAGCAGGCGTTCCGGCAGCCGTGGTGATCCGAAACACCGCCTTATCGTTGCAGCTGTGAGAGCCAATCGCCCAGACTCTCAATGCGGCCGGCGCGGACGTGAGCGAGCGCCTTGACGCCCGAGGGGCTTGGGTCGCTCCCGTAGGCGGCCGTCAACGCCTCAGTACTGACGTGGACCACACTGGTGAATAGGGGATTGCCTTCTCGATGTCCTTCGGCCGCCGCTACCAATCGAGCAGGATCGAATTCGTTAGTGACGAGGACGTAATCGAAGGACTTGCCGGCTCGTTCCCGGTGAACGTAAGTTGCGTAATCGCTGATGAACTGCTCCTCGCGGTCAGCCCTGATTGACCACTTCGCCGTGACCAAGGAACGCCGATCCTCGGGGTCGCGCACGACAACCAGATCAACGATGCGACGCTTTTCGCGGCCACGGGGTCCGTAGAATCCCGGGACGTGGTGGAGTGGACAACGCGCACGCACGAAGCGCACGGTTGACGCCGGCAGCAGACGAATGAGGACCGCCAGCACGTCCTCAAAGCCCTCGCCGACGAGATTCTTGCGCTTGTTCTCAAGACGCGTGTGCTGGTGGATCCGCTCCGTCAGCGCCCGCATCGCATCTGACGGGGGTGGCTCCTGCAACCACGGTGCAAGAGCGTTGAGAATGAGATTCTCCAGTTCTGGATCTCGCCCCGGCTCCGGCATGCCTGGCGTCCGTGCTCGCTGGCCTTTGGCCCGCTCTTGCCGCCCCGCAGACGCGCCGGCAGCGAGATCTCGTGAAGCATGCTTGAACAGCCAGTCAATCTCTGATCGCAGATCCTCTGGGGCCGCCGCGAGGGATTCAGCCACCCAAGCGTGGAAGCGTAGGGACCGCTCGTACCAAGGCCGTCCCGGCTGTGACTTGTCGCTCTCGTAGCAATGCGCCAAGCCCGTCGTGGTATCGATCCAAAGCAAGAGGCGGTAGACGTGCTTCCAGGCGGTATCCGGGGAAATCGGCGCGATCCCAGACAGGTACCCGCGAAGCAGCCGTTCGCGGTTGACCGCGCCGAACGCCCGCGTGACCGCCGCTCTGACGGTGTCGGCCGTCACACGGACACTCCAAGGTTCGGTGTCACGGGCTCCGACGCGAACACGGCCTGGAGCTGGCGGGCCACCGCCAGAGCCAGCAGCGGCGGAACGGCGTTGCCGACTTGGCGGTACCGAGAGTGGGCGGCCCCGCCCACGATGCGGCCTGGGATGGCACCGCGGCGCGGGTCCGTCGTGAACCTAAAGCGGTCAGGAAACGACTGGATCCTCGCGAATTCGCGCACCGAGAGCGCCCGCTCGGCAAGCCAGTGATAGGTCGAATCGGCCTTGGTGTTGAGAGTCCACGCCCAGAAATCCGGATGGAGCCGGCGATACGCGTAGTAGTGGCGGCGACCGAGTCGGCCGCTCCCGTTGTGGGGGCCCCATTTCTGCCCAGTCAGGTACCGATTCCGGAGGTCCGGAGGCAGGTCGAGGTAGTTGCCGCCCTGCGGGATGGCGGACAGGCGGATGATGGTGTCGTCGTTGATTCGCGGGACGCTGACGTTGGGCAACACGGGCGCGTTTCGCATGATCTGCTGATAGGCGGACTCCGGGAGCGGGAGATCCCCTGCTGATAGATCGTCGGCCCTCTGCCCGGAGCGAAGGCCTGCAAGGTCCGAGATGGCCTGCCGCGTCGTCACAACAGCGGCATCCTGCGTGTTCAGCAGCCGCCGGAGGAGTTGCTGTCCACGGGTTCCGTGCGGTGAGGGCTGGTATCCGACGGCGCCGTTTTCCGTGCGCGTCAGGAGCAGGTGCTCCGAGGCGTGGCTGCCGTGGAGGACTACCGGGGAATCACCGAGGGACGTGCACAACCCCACGAACAGCAGGCGCTTGCGCGTCTGCGGCACGCCGAAGTCACAAGCATCGACCTCCCGCACGGAGACGCGGTACCTGCCGCCAAGAACGAGGTCCTTCGCGATCCGCTCTTGTACGCGAAGCTGCGCCAGACCAGGAACGTTCTCCATGACGAACGCGCGAGGCTGGAGGTGCTTGAGCAGCCACAGGAATTCCCTGTAGAGCCGGTTTCGGGGGTCGTCAATCACCCGGTCGTGGTTGCGGACCTGCGAGAAGGCTTGGCACGGTGGCCCTCCGACGACAACGTCAACGGCTCCAGCCGCTTCGATGACCCGCGACCGGGTGGCCGGCTTGGTCAGATCACCGCAGACAGTCACGGCGCCCGGGAAGTTGTGCGCGTAGGTGGCGCAAGCGTCAGGATCAACGTCGGTGCCGGCGGCGATACGAAAACCGGCCTGGCGGAAGCCCTCGGAGAATCCCCCCGCGCCACAGAACACGTCGAGTACTGTCAGCACGGCCCGTCGCTCCTGGCCGGCGGAGACAGGATCTGCCGGGTGAGCGCCGCGAGGCGCTCGGGGCAGATCTCGCATTCCCAGACGACGAAGACACGCCAGCCGGACTTGCGCAGCTGGCGCTGATGTGCCTTGTCTCTTTCCTGGGTCCGCTTCAGCTTGGGCTGCCAGTAGTCGGCGTTGCTCTCCGGGATGCGGCCGTCCCGGCATCCAGCGTGCTGGTGCCAGAAGCAGCCGTGCACGAAGACCGCCGCCGAGTGGCGCTTGAGCACAACATCGGGTCTCCCCGGAAGGCCGGCAACGTTCTTTCGGAACCGAAGCCCGCACCGATGGAGGTACGATCGAACCCGTCGCTCCGGCGATGTCTCGGTGCTCCGGATCTGGCTCATCATGCGACTGCGCGTTTGCGCTGGAACCGTGTCGGTCATGGTTCGGGGCCAGCGGATTCGGCGCGATCGGGCATCGCGAGCTGCTCGGGAACACCGTGCCGGTCGAGGAACGCCTTCAAGGCGCGGCCGACGAGCCAACTCAGCGAGCGGTCTTCTGCTCGCGCGAGAACGCAGAGACGCCGGTAGTCGTCGGCCTCGAGGCTGACGGTCAGGCGATGCTGTTTCATCGGTCCTCACCGGAGTTGTGCAGGCTTCACCAAGGCCAAGTATACGCTATCATCGGCGTGAGGAACGTGCGGACGGCGACCGGGTTGGGTCTGACGCTGCCACCGGAATCCGGAGCGAAACGCGCAGGAGGTCAAGATCGATGGAGTGGATCCCAGAACTGCTGGAGAAGCTGGAGAAGATCGTTTCCGTGCTGGCGATCAGGGCAGCGCTGGCCGGCGTTGAGGCACTACCGGGGGTGAAGAGACGCATCGTCAGCAGCTACTACCCCGGAAGCGTTCTGATGAGCATCTGGTGCTGGCTCAAGCACCCGATCAGCGCGGAGAGGCGTGCCGAGGCCGAGTTCACTGCCGGCTGGAATTGGCCGGATCCGGACGAAGCGCCGGTAGGGGTCGGTTAGACGGCGCCGTCAGCCTTCCTGCCAAGGAAAATTTGTAGGGGAGCGACCCGGCGCGGCAGGTGTGACGGAGGAACACCTGCCGGGTCCGCAAAACGCCAGTTTTGCGGTGGGTCGCTCCCCTGTTCCCCCCCTGTCCCAATCTGCGGCACCGGGGAGTGGTAGGTTGGGTGGGGATCGGGTTGATATGGAAGGACTTTTTCGGATCCAGGGATGTGACTGGAAGTGTGACTCGGGGTGTAAATTGAGGCCTTGGGTCTGCTTACACCTCCCGTGCGGCATCTCCGGTGTAAGTTCGGGCCTTGTCTCATTGTGATCGGGCGACCGGGCTGATCACAACGCTCACCCTGTTCCCTGTCGTCGTCGTGGTCCCGCTCCGTGACCTCGACTCCCATCCCGCGCCCGCTCTCCCTCACCGCCGCTACCTTCTGATCCCCGTTGACCGCCGTGACCGCGCCCCCTCTGCCTGGATCCATGGCGCGGTTCTTGCTGGCGTGCTTCGTCCTGCTGAGCCGGATCCGGCGGTCCTCTCGTCCCCGCGTCCGAGCCGCGTCCTCGATGCCGCGACCGAGAACGTGGCGCGGTTCGAGGACGTGCTGGGAGTCCGGGGCCGTTCGCGGGCCGGACGCCTGCGTTCGGCCATAACAGCCCGTGGAAGAAGTGTGTTCGCTGAGCCCTGCTGTTCAGGCAGCTTGGCGATGAGCAATTGAGCCGACGAGCGCCGTCGGTGTCGATCTGAACCCCCCAAGCGCGCCTCAGACGCCCCCAGCGGTCGATCAGACGGCCGATCAGGCGAAAAATCGCCGAAAGAGCCCGCCCCTGCAGGCTCCGGGGCGTACCGATGCCGGTCTGGTGGCGCAGCAGCAGCCCGATGTTGCAGGCGGCCGCCTGAATCAGCACCCGCTTGCGAACATTCTCGTGACCGCGCACCCACACGCGACGCATGCCCCCCGTCTCGTACATGTGCGCGAACGTTCGCTCCACCACCTCGCCCCGGCAGCGTTGCAGGCGACGACCCCGCCGCCCGCGAACGCGACGGCGGTTGGCATACAACGCCTTCTGCGCAGCGCGCTTCTCCGGCGGCGTCTCGCCCGTCTTCTTGTCTTGCCAGCAGCGCCGGCCGCGCTCCGGCTCCGATACGTGACTCCGAACCCCAACCTCGCCGAGCCCCACCAGCATCGCGTCGCTGTGGTACCCCTTGTCGGCCACCACCTCTTCGACCCCCGGACCTTCCGGCTGCACCAACTCCACCTGCTCGGCCGCCATGGTCAGCGTCGCCGGCAGCGTCGCCGTATCGCCCTCGCAGGCATCCTGCACCGTCACCGACACGATGGCCCCCGTGTCCATGTCGACCCCGTGCTCGGCCTTGTACGCCAAGTGCGTCCGGCCGTCCTTCATCTTCGCGATCTTCGCGTCCGGGTCGTGCGGCGATTTCCAGTCCTTGTTCGACGTCTTCTTGTCCTTCCGCGACCGGTCGAACCGAGCCAACTCGGCACGCGTCGGCGTCTCCATCCCCGACGCGTCCGCCAAACGCCGAATGAACGCTTCGTGGGATTCGCCCGTGTCCCGACGCTCGATGCTCCGCATCGCCGCGTTCGCTTCCAGCGTCGTCGCATCGACCCCGACCGTCTTCCCACGCACCAGACCCGCCGCCGACACCCGCTCGAGAACCCACGTGAAGACCGCCTCGTGCGTCTCCACGTCGATCAGACGACGCGTCCGCGACAGCGTCGAGTGGTCCGGCGACGACTCGGTCACATCCAGGTCCAGGAATGACCGCAGGCTCAGAGAGTCAGCCACCCGCCACGCGATCCCGCGCTCCGAAGAGATGCCCTCGAAGTAGCCGATCAACAGCATCCGGAAATACCGCCCAGGACGCAGGCTTGGCCGCCCCATCCGCGCCGCGTAGAACTCCGCGCACAGCTCTTCGACGTAGGCGTCGAAGCCGGCCTCGTCCAGGACCCGATTCAGATGCTCGAAGAAGGGATGGCCCGCGTTCGTCGGCAGATCCGCCGTCGTCACCCAGAGCGGCGCCCCCGGTCGTGCTGTCGGTCTCTTGCCCATCGCCATGGGTCTTCAGTGTACGGGAATCGATCGCCCCCGGACCAGGCTGGATCCCTGACTTTCGCCACGGGCTGATAAGCGCAGAACACCACGCCGGTGGCCGACGTGTCACCGGCACGGCCGTAGCGCCAGCGGAGGAGACGCCCGGAGGGCGGCTTGACACGTCGGCTGCCGGCGTGGTTCCCCCCTTCGCTCATCGACGCGGCCGCGTACGTGCGGGCCAGCCGCATCACCCAGCCCGTGCCAGCCATCCTTCCGGCACTCTCGGGGACCGCCACGTGCGGCCCGTCGTGATCGCCGGCTTGGGCCGGCCGGTCCCTGCGCCTTCGGCGCTCGCCAAGTCGCGCATCCGCGCGAGGGCGCCGTTCAGGCCGCCGTAGGGTGTCAAGGCGTCGTGGTCCGCTGCCACCAGCGCCGCCCGGATCGATTCCAGCTCCTCTTCCCGGCGAGCCTGCTCGCACAAGCGCGCGGCCGTCTCCTCCCGCTCGGCAGCCCGGGCTACGGGCTCCCGCATCCAGCGATCGACCACCCGGCCCGCCGCCGCCAGACGCACCGGGTCGCGGCCGACGACGACGACCTCGACCGTGCGGCCGGCCGCCGCCAGCGCCGCCCACAACGCGGCATGCTGCACGCCCCACCTGCGGACCGCGCTCTCGGTCTCGTCCTCCACGAGGACGAACACGAAGGTCGCCCGCTCGCCGTCGGCCGCCACCGGCAGGTCGTGGGGGAAGTACCGGAACAGCCCGCCGAGCGCGCCCCGGTAGAGACGGCGCGGCAGCACCTCGCTGGCGACCCCCGCGGCGGCCATCGCGTTCACCTTCTCGCCGTCGGTCGGGAGCCATGCGGCGTGCGGGTGTTCGAGCACGTAGTCGAGCGACAGCAGTCGGCGCAGGACGACCTCCGCCGCGACGGGCCGGCAGTGCCGGACGTGCTCCACCCCGAGGGTCTCGTGGAGCGCCCGCGAGGCGACCCGGCAGACGCGGAGCCGGGAGCCGCGCCACGGCTCCTCGACCAGGTACTGGCGGCTTCTCCGGACCAGGCGGTGGGCGAGGGCCGGATTCGTGCGGCCGATGAAGGCGAGGTACTGGGAGCGGAGGAACACGCCGCCGTGCCGGCAGACCAGCGCCAGCCACTCGGCCTCCCGCCGGGTCCAACCGGCCCGGACGAGGACCGCCGCCCGGTCCCGCAGGGGAACGGCGGAGGCTGGGGCCGTGTCCTGGCTCGACGCGCTCCGAGAGAAGTGCGTTTCCACCGTTTACACCAATGGAAACGGGCCGGAAACGGTCGGGAAGCGCTCGCGGAAACGCAGTGCGTTACCGTTACCGTTTCCCGCCACCCCCGGGGGAGAGCGGAAACGGTAACGGTAACGGTGATCGGCAATCCCGACGTTGAGCGGCATCATGACCGCTCGCCATTACCGCCGCGAGCCGCGTCGCCGCAGTCCCGGCCGACGTAGGCTGCCCAGTCGTCCATCAACTGTCGGCGGCGCTCGAACAGGTCCAACCTCGCGTACGCCGCCTCGACCTTGTTCTGGACGACGTGGGCCAGCGCCGCCTCGACCACCTCGCGCGGGTGGTTCGTCTCCTCGGCCGCCCAGTCGCGGAAGGTGGAGCGGAAGCCGTGAGGCACGGCGGGGACCTCCAGCGCCTTGAGCAGCGCCGACAGGGCCATGTCGTTCATGCGCCTGCCACGGGCGCTCGGGAACACCAGCGGCCCGCCGTTGCCGGCCGCCCGCGCCGCGTCGAGGACCTCTTCGGCGCGGCGCGTCAGCGGCACCCGGTGCTCGCGCTTCGCCTTCGTCCGCGTCGCCGGGACGGTCCACACGTGCTCGCCGGTGTCGATCTCGGCCCACTCGGCGCCGCGCACCTCGCCGGACCGAGCCGCCGTGAGCACCAGAAACTCGAACGCCAGCTTGACGGTGGCGGCCGCCTTCGCGGCCCGCACCTTCTCGACGACAGCCGCCACGTCGTGATGGGGCAGCGCCCGCATGTGCCGGACGAGGTCCTGCTGCGGGCCGAGCACCGGCCCGATCCGGCTGCACGGGTTGTCGTCGCGGTAGTTCAACGCGACGGCCCACTCCATGACGGTGCCGATGCGCTGGCGGACCCGCCGCGCCGTCGCCGGCCGCTCGTGCCAGACGGCCCGCAGCGCCTCGACGACATCGGCGCTGGTCACCTCGGAGACGGGCAGCTTGCCGAGCCGGGGGAAGGCGAACCGCTCCATGCTCGACAGCCAGTCCTTGCCGTGCTTGGGGTTGCGCCAGCCGGGGCGCATCTGCGCCAGGACCGCCTCGGCGGCGGCGGCGAAGGACGGCATGCTCTTGAGGCGGCGCTTCTCGGCCAGCGGGTCGCCGCCGGCGCGGGCGAGCCTGCGGTTGGCGAGCGCAGCCGCGCGTGCGTCCTTGAGCGGGACGAGCGGGAAGCCGCCGAGTCCGAGTTCGCGGCGCCGGCCGCGGATGACGAGCCGCTGCACCCAGCTGCGGGTGCCTGTCGGCTGGACGTCGAGGTACAACCCGTCGCCGTCGCAGTAGCGCCCGGCCTGTGCTACGTTGCGGACGAAGGCGGTCGAGAGGGCGTGGTGCGGCTGCCGGCCGGTGGGCTTGGAGGTCCGGGGTCGATTCTCGAGTTCCATCTCTGCCAGTATTCCCCTCAGCGATTGGCGGATACTGGCGAATCGTAGCGGACGGAACCGGCGCTCGTCAAGCCCGCGAAATGGTTGTAATCACTTATTATCAGGCCACTTACGGACGATTCAGGACGGCATCGGACGATTCCGGCTTTCTGCGTATGGTGGACAGGGCTACAGCCACACAGTTGGCCCTCGCCGTCCAGTCCGTCGTCGAGGTAGGCCAGTTCTACGGCATCGAGATCGGCGAGTTCCCGGCCCGCATCGCGGCGACCGCGCTGTGGATGATGGACCACATCATGAACAACCGGCTGAGCCTGCAGTTCGGCCAGACGTACGCGTGGAGCTTGATCGAGGAGTCGCCGCACAATCCGCAACGCCGACGCGCTGGAGATCGACTGGCTGATGTGCTGCCGCCCGAGGAGTGCCCGTACGCCTTCGGTTTTTCGCCCGTTGCTCGGACGACTGGAACTTGGCCCCCAAACGGGCAAGTGCGGTGCGTCGCCGCCCTCGGCGGCAGCGGCGGAACGCTCGACCACGTAGCCGTATGGTTCATCCGGGCCTATCCGGGCCAGAGACTACGTGCGCCGGGCGATCTCGTGGAATCAGCGACCACAAGGGCAACCGGCCGTCGCTGTTCCGTAGCCAACGTGGGCCGGATCATTGTATGATGCCCATACGGTAGTCCGATGTTGGTGCATGGTGGCCCTTCCGGCCCGGGCGCGAACCACACCTTGACGTTGCGGTCGCTTGTACCCTCGACGTTCGGGTCGCTCAGTTCACCGAGCGGTGTTCGCCGAGGCACCGTCCGGGCTCGACGAGAGACCAAGTGCAGCGGCGTACGCGCAGGCGTGTGTGCAACTCAACCTGGACAGTGCGACGGCGGTGCAGGGCTGGGGACTCTTTCCAGGTCGAGGGCGGAGGCTCCGGCAACGTGCGCTTGTTCAGTGCGGTCGAGCGCTCCGTGAGTTGTCGATCAGCGAGTGCAAACGGTCGCAAACAGGAAGGAGAAGCCCATGTGGATCCTAGTTAGTGTCGGCCAGAAAACCCCCGTGTCAAGCGGAGATCCGCGCCATTTCGTGACCTGATGGCCGCGATTTCGGCACAGATCCGGGCGCGACGACGGCGCCTGACGAACTGCGGAGAGGCGAAGGTCAGCAAATCATCCCGATGTGCTGATTCCAAGGACAGTAGGACCGTGCTGCCGGCTCCGAATCCGGCCTTGACTACGAAGACAGGTGGTCAGGCGACGCGTTGCTGTCGTTTGCGCTCCCGCTTCTGCAGAAGCAACCCGATGCGATGCAGGTTGGCCGCCAGCACCGATAGAGCAACTGTCCGGGCGAATCCGTCCGCGCCATGGCTGCGGACACGGTCGAGTCCCCGATGCTCCAACCCGTTGATGGCAGACTCGATCGCCGGATGCGCACGCCGCGCCGCCGCAAACGATTCCTCTTCTTCCCGCTCCCGGTCGGCTTTCGAAAGGTACCCTTTCCGCGGCAACGCATTGACGTCGAGCAGTGTGTCGAGGCGCACCCGATTGGCGGGGCTGTGAAATCCTCGGTCGAAACTGCACGCCCGTAACTCCGGATACAATGCCTGCGCTTCCTGCACCATCGGGACCGCCACGTCCACGTCCTCGCCCTCCCACAGGATCTTGTGATGAAGGATGAATTGATACTGATCCTCGATAAGAGCGACAGGAACCCCGAGTTCAACTGGCGTGCCCGCCTTGCCTTTGGAAATCCAACGCGTGTGTTCCTCGAAAATCGAAAAGACCTTCTCCTCGTGAGGAATCGTCTCGCCACGCAGAAGACGCCGCTCCACCTGGTCAATCTGCCGCCGGGCGTGAGCGACGAGGCCTGCGATGGACCGACAGCCCAATTCCCCTACGTCCTGGTCCCGCAACGCGTCGAGCGTTGTCTCTGCGCGCTCCACCAGCGCCCGGCAGCGCGCAACATACGCCTCCACCCGCTCCGGATGCCGCTGCGCTCGCCGCGTCGAGCGCACCTTGTTGAACAGCTTCTTGACCTCCCGCGACAGATGGCGCCACTGACGCCAGCCGCGCACCCCGTAGTGCTCAGCCGTACGCCCCGTCTCGCGCAGCAGGCAACGCACCGCGTCCCACAACAGGCTGACGTCCGTCGGATAGTGCACGTCCGTCTCGACGACGAACGAGTCACACCGCCCGCGAAATGGCTCGCCAGGCTTTTTTTTTGCTACCTTGTGCCCGCTCTCCACCACCAGGCGCCCGACTGCCGATAGCAGCTCCGGCGTCAACAAGGACACGTTGTCGACCACCGTTTGGTACTCGTAACGCGTCTTGTCATCGAAATCCCCGTGTCCCAGGAACGCACGTATCGTTTCATGATGGTTCGTCAGGTCGTGAAGACGGTCGAAGTCGCAGCCCAGTCCCTGCTTCAGCGCTCCCAGCACCAGTATCTGCCACAGGTCCATTCCCGGACGCCCGACCGTGCGGTCGGCCTCCGGCAGAATATGCTCGTCCAGCAGCGCCAACAGCCGGGCCCGCAACGCCTCGTCGCACCAAATGTGCTGAAGCCCCTTCAACACCGCCGGGATGTCGTCACGCGACTTCGGGTTGATCCAGATTCTCTCGACCGGCACCTGACCGATCTGTAACTGCGACCGGTGAACTTCTCTCATGATGTCAATTCGCGAAGATATTGCCCGAGTGCGTCGATCCTCGGGGAATCACCTCCGAGAATACCGCAATCGGACGATCTTCGCCACCCTGAATCCGCGCTACACCCTGTAGAATCAATCACTTGCGGGGTTTTCGACCGAACACTAGTTACAACGTGGCGATTGGTCTTGCTGCTGGCCCTCGCAATTCCTGCATTCCTGCAGAGTTGCAGGTGCGACTTGTGACGCGCCCGGAAGCGGGCGGCGGGTGCGGTAGCTGACTTGCGGAACGCCCCGGACGCGGAAATCGTTGTCCGGGGCGTTCGCCTGTACGCCGCCGGGGGGAATTCAGCAAGCGGCGCGACCAAACGATGCCGAGGACCGGTCGATCCAGCGCTGGATCGGCGGCTTGGAGGACCTGGAGGCTGTTAGGCCCACCGGCACGAGCCGGCGAGTGCTGCGAGGTCCTGCGAGAGGGCTACGTCGCTGCCGACGGGCTTTGAGTGAGTGCGGCACCGTCGGGATTCGGGCTCGGGTCATGGTACTTGCGGTGGTGCGGTGGTGCGGTGGTCCACGTACGTCTGGATTCGTCCCGTTCAATCCGATCGCAACTTGTGCATGAAACTGTACACGGCCGCTGGGATAGTTCCATAAACTACTGATAACAAAGAATCTCCTCAAACACGTGTGGGTAGGGGCGGAGCCAGTTCGATGCCTCCGCAGCAGAGAAACAGCATCGAGATGAGCGCGCCGTGGGAGTGGAATCCGTAGGCACGGCGCGCGATCACCCGCAGCTTGTTGTTGAAGCCCTCCACCGGCCCATTGGTCATCTTCGTGTCCAGGTAGGCCAGGATGCCGGCCGCGTGCTTGCGAACCGTCCGTCCCAGCTTGACGAACGGCGCCAGGCGGGACCGCGCCGCCCACGCGAGCCACTGGTCGAGCATGTCGGGCGCTTCATCCGGCGTGGCCTGCTCCAGGATGATCGCCAGGTACTCCTTCAGCTCGTAGGCGCGGTCGAGCACACGATTCTGGCTGCGTAGCGCCGCCAGGCGCCGCTTCTCGCCGGGCTTGAGCCGGGCCGGGTGTTTCAGCAGGCAGAAGCGCGTCCCCTTGAGCGTCTTCGCCGCCTTGGCGCCCACGCGCCGTTGTTCCCCCCGCCGAACCTCGTCGACCGCGTCGGCGGCGAGCCGTTCAACGTGGAACCGGTCGAAGACCACCCGCGCGTGCGGCGCCCGCGCCTGTAGCGCCTTCTGCCAGCTCGCCGCCAAGTCCGCCGTCACCAGTTCGAGCCGCTCGCAGCCGGCCGGTCCCAGCCGGTCGAAGAACGTCTCCAGCGTGTGTGCGCTGCGCCCCTTGCCGGCCCACACCACCCGCTGGCGGTCGTGGTCGACCACCAGCGTCAGATAATGATGCCGTTTTCTGTAGCTGAACTCATCGACGCCGATTCGACGCAGGTCGTCGAACCGACTCTCGTCCAGGTGTCGCGACACCACCCGCTCGACGATGCTGCCCACCGCCTGCCACGATATCCCCAGCACCCGACTGACCGTCGTCCGGTCCGTCACCTGCGCCAGATACGCCGTCAACTCTTCGAACGGCGCCGTGAACACGCTGCGGCCCAGCGCCCACGACACTTCCTCCACCCGCACGCCGCACTGCCGGCACGACACCCGCCACGGCGCATACTGCAACCACACCGGCGTCGCCCCCCAGGGCACATGCCGCCACTGGCGCGGCGGCCGCCGGTCATAGCGCGACGCCCGCCGGCCGCACACCCCGCACCGCGACCGCCGCCACGACGGCCGCACCAGCACGGTCAACGGACCTGTGTTCCCCAGATGCGCATCCTTGACGTGCATCTGGATGACACCCAACAGCCGCCGTAGTACCGTGGTCAGACGCATGGGGCTCTCCTCCTCCTCGCTGGTCGTTTGGCAACCACCAATGAGAACAGGAAGCCCCTGCGTTCGCAACCGCTTGCGCCGCTCGAGACCGAGCCCGCCAAGCCTGCAGACGTGACCCCGGTACCGACGTTGCCGGCGGTCCTCCGCGACAGCGGAGCGGCGCGCTGGCGTTGCACTCTCAGCCGGTAGATCAAGGGCCAGCCTTCCGGCTGGCCCGCAAGGGACTCCCGCACGGTCGGTCGCGGCGGTCATCCGAAGGACCGCAGCGCATGTGTGGACGCCTCCGTGAATGCAAGCTTTTTCTGAGTCTCTTCGTTCAGCGCTCTGTTGTCTCCTTGTCAAGCGACATCCGGAATTGACCCCCCGGCGACACCGAAAACTGACCCCCGAAGAAACGGCGTATGTTACCGAAGTGAGACGCGGCGACGATCCGTCGGTGCCGTCACGGATCGTCTCCGTCGTTCTGGTGATCTCGTGTACGAAAGCAAGGACGACGATGCCTGTTGGTTCTGTGGGCGCCGTCTGCGGCGTCCAAGTGGTGTGGTAAACGCGCTCTCGACGACGGTTCAGTCGCCCCCAACGCAGCGTGCGCGTTTTCCACACCACGGCAGAATCAACAGGCCTCCCCGGACCCGACGAAACGGTCGCCGGTGAGGCCGACGCAATGGCCGGTGGCCGCGCTCGTCGCACTGCCGGTCGCGTGTTCATGTCGCCTTCCGCGGCGGCTTTTCCGTCGTCGGCGCCGAGAGCTTCAGGACGCCGGCACGGCGCTTCTCCCGCAACCTGAAGCTCTCTCCGGTGATCGTCAAGACGTGACTGTGGTGCAGAAGCCGGTCGAGAATCGCCGTGGCGACTACCGCGTCGCCGAACACCTCGCCCCATTCGCCGACCGAACGGTTCGACGTGATCAGGATGCTGCCGCGCTCGTAGCGCCGCGAGACGAGCTGGAAGAACAGATGCGCGGCATGCGCCTCGAAGGGTAGGTACCCCAGTTCGTCGCAAATGAGCAATTTCGGCTTGGCGAAGAAGGCCAAGCGCTCTTCCAGACGGTCGTCGCTGTGTGCCTTGACCAAGGCTGCCATCAGCGCCTGGGCCGTGATGAACAGCACAGTGTAGCGCTGTCGGATCGCCTCGCGCCCGAGCGCGATCGCCAAGTGCGTCTTGCCGACTCCTGGAGGCCCGAGAAGCAAAGCTGCGTCGCCGTGCGCGATCCACCGCGACGTCGCCAGCTCCCGGACCTGGCGCTCATCGATGCTCGGTTGCGCCTTGAAGTCGAAGTCGGCCAGCTCGCGGACCGCCGGGAAGTGGGCGATCTTGAACGCCATCTCGATGCGCCGTTCGTCCTTGCGCGATACCTCCCGTTCGACGAGGAACGCCAGCGCCTCACGCAGCGTCAGCTCCTTCTCGGCGGCCTCGTCGAGGAGGCTGTCGAGCTGGTCGCGAATGGCGGTCAATTGCAGCCGCGTCAGCCAGCCGAGGAGCGTCTCATGGTCCACGACGTCCATCTCAGAAGCTCCCGCCGGCGACGGCCGCATACTCGTCGAGCGGCCGCAGCAGCTCCGGCTTCGGTCGCGCCGCTTCGACCGCGGCCGGGCGCGGACCGCCGTTGACGCCAACCAGGTGCGCGCGGTCGGTGACCCGCGCGTGCCGGCCGCTGTGCTCGAGGTGCTCGGCGACGACATCCGGGCCGTGGTGAACGCGCACCCGGCCGCCGCTGACCACCACCCGCACCCGCTCGCCGATCAGACGCCACGGCACCGAATAGGCGTTGGTGTCGACGAGGACCGCGCAGTCGGCGTGGACCGTCCGGATCAGATCCCGCAACTGGCCGAACGGCGGCCGGTCTGCGCACGGGCGCAAGCGTCCCGCTTCCCGCTCGAATCGGACCAGGGGAACTTCCCCGGTGGTGCCGTGGCGCCGCCGGTCCGCGATCTCACGCTGCCACCACCCGAGATGCGCCAGCAGCCCCTCCCAGCTCTCGAAGCGGTGTCCCGCGATGGCGTTCCCTTTGACGTAGCCGACACCGCGCTCGTCCTTCCCCTTCGTCCGAGCCCGATACGGCGCACAGGCGCGCGGACGGAACCCCCAGTGGGCGGCGAACGCCAGGAACCGGTCGTTGAACTCAACCTCGCGTGTAGACGCGTCGTGGTGGGTCACCAGCGCCCGAGCGTTGTCGAGGTTATGTGTCCGCGCGCGATATGTGGCCCCGGGCGCGACGGGCGAAGACCTGTGAGGCGGACCTCGAGCGGGCGGCCACATAACGGTTCACAGCGAAGCGAGCCAGGACAGCAGTGCCTGGTCGTTGCGCCAAATGGATCTTCGGTGGGGTGAATCCGTAGCGGTTGCGACAGGCTCGCAGAGTTGCACGGCTGCCAGCTTCGTGCGGATTGTGATCTCGGCGTACCGGTTGGTCGTGTCCAGGTGAACATGGCCGAGCCAACTGCGGATCACGTTGACGTCGACTCCGGCTTCCAGGAGGTGGACGGCCGCCGTGTGTCGGAAGACATGCGGGCTGATGTGGCGTCTGGTCGGCGGGCCCAGGCTGTCCAGGTGGCGGGTGTGGCGACGCACGATCTTGTAGATGCCGAAGCGTGTGAGGGCACGCTCGCCGCGGGTCACGAAGACGGGCATCGTAGTCGATGGGGCGGGCCGTCGGGTCTGGAGCAGGTCCTCCAGCAGCTGAGCCGTCTGCGGCCAGAGTGGACAGGTCCGCCACTTGTCACCCTTGCCGTGCAGACGGACACTGGGCTGGCCTTGCAAGTCGAGGTCCGCGATGCGCAGGTCGGCGACCTCCTGCACGCGGGCGCCGGTGTTGTAGAGCAGCAACAACAGAGTACGGTCACGCAGCGCGAACGGTCCGGCGGACGGCAGTCGGCGGAAGAGCTGGGCGATCTCCTCGCGCTCAAGGAAACGAGTTTCGGCTGGGGCCGTACGCTTGACGGCAATCGCGGCGACGCGCTGTGCGACCGCGAGCAGCTCGGGGCAGCGCTGCGCGAGAAACTCGAAGAAGGTCCGCAGGATCGTGAGTCGATGGTTGCGGGTGCGCCGGTGATTGTGCCGCTTCTCCTCCAGGTGCAGCAGGAAACGCTGGACCCGCTCGGCGGTCAGGTCCTCGGGCATGATCTGCGTCAGCCGACAGGGCCGGTCTTCGGCAACGAACGTGAGAAAGAGCCGTAGCCCGTCCCGGTACGCCCTGGTCGAGGCGGGGCGGAAGCCCTTCTGGAGCGGCAGCTCATCCACCAGAAACGCGTGCAGCAACGCACCGAGCGAGGGTGTCATCGCGGCACCTCCTCGAGGACGGGCTTGGCCCACGTGCGAAACCGCTCGCTCGCATGACTCAAGAGCTCCGGCGTCATCGTGAGATAGACGGCCGTGGACGCCGGATTCACGTGGCCGAGGAAAGTGGCGAGCGACAACAGCCGCGAGCGGGGGTCGATCCCGTTCCGGTACCAGCGCAGCAGCGTGCGGGTCGCAAACGCATGGCGCAGGTCGTGAACCCGCGGGCCGATAGCTCCGTCGGGAACGACCAGGCCCAGTTGCGGCACGAGCCGATGGAACGTAAGACTGATGGTGTCGGCGCGGATCGGTCGTCCGCTGCGCTGCGCGAACACGGGCATCTCGGCTGAGAGGGGTCGCTGTTGCTGCGCGCGCCGCGCCAGGTGCGCGGTGAGCAGCGTGTCGATCCGCGGACCGAATGGAACGAAGCGACTCTTGGCGAACTTCGTGTCCCGGATGTGAAGCACGCGCCGAGTGGCGTCGATGTCGCCGACGCGTAGCCGTTCGACTTCCCCCACCCGCAGACCCAAGCCGTAGAGCAGGGTGAAGATGGTGCGGAAGCTCGACCCGCGGCAGGTTGTGAAATTGTTGTCCGGTAGCCGGCCCGCCACGTCGAAGAGGCGACGAGCGGCCGCGGGGTCGAGGAGGAACGGCAGGCGAACGCGCGTCCCGCGGCGCGGCTTCGAGCGCACGGGGGAGCCCTGCAGACGCTCCTGGCGAATCATCCAGTCGAAGAATCGGACCAGGGTACCGTGCAGGTGGTTGTAGCTTCGCGGCGCCGGCCGTGGCCGGGAGACGAGAAAGTCGTCGATCGTCGCGGGGGTGACGTCAGCAGCCGTGGCGATGCGGCGCTGCACAAGGAAGCGGTCGAATAGCCGCAAGGCACTCTCCTCGGCCCGGTACTGACGACCGAGGGCGCGCTTGTACGCCAGGAAGGCTTGTATCCCGTCGGCGAAAACGCTACGAAATCCGGTCCAGAGGCGGCTCATACGACCTCCTCCTCACCGTCGCCACAGGCGACCTCGCGCAGGGTCTCGATGGCCACCTTGCTGTAGACCTCGGTCGACGCGGAACTGCGATGTCCGACGTAGTCGCCGATCGACTTCAAGGGCCACCCTGCATCGACGAGGCGCTGCACGCAGGTGTGGCGCAGTGTGTGCGAACCGGGCCTGGGAACGACGATGCCCGCCTGCTGCAGGTAGTAGCTGACGCGGCAGGACACCGCATTGAACTCGATGGGCTCGCACGGTGCGATGACTCGGAAGAACACGCGGCGCGACTGGGTCGTCGGCCGGCCGGACTTCAGATAGTCGATGATGGCCTCACCCACGAGCGGGGAGAGGGGGTAGGCCGTCGAGTGACCGGCTTTCCGCTCCGGGATGCGAAGGCGATCATGGGACCAGTCGATATCGTCGAGCGTGAGCGCGGCGACCTCCCGGGCTCGCAGCCCGTAGGTGACGAGCAGGAGCAGCATCGCGTAGTCGCGCCGTCCCACGACGGTGCGACGGTCCACCGCCTCCAGCATGCGCCGAACCTCGTCCCACTGAATCGACCGCGGCACCGAAGCAAGACGGTAGACCCGCGGGGTTTCTACGCTCTGACTCAGGTCACGCGCGACGAGCCCTTCGCGATGGAGGTACCGCAGGAACACACGTAGCGAGACGCACCGGGTCACGACGCTTGAGCGTGAGAGATGCCGGCTACGATCGGTCAGGAATCCACTGACGACAACTGGCGACAGCGCCTGCAGGTCGTCGAGCCCACGCTCGCGCAGATACGCGGCAAGCTGTCGTAGATGGTGGGCGTACTGCCTGAGCGTCGTAGCGCGGACGCCGCGCTCGTCACGCAGGTAGGCGAAGAAGCCCGGCACCCGATCGATGAACGGCTCCGCCAGCACAGGGCGGCGCGTTCCGACGAAGCCCGGCACGACCAGCCGGAGCATCTGCTCGATCGGCCGCCGGATCTCCTGCGCCAGTCGGGGGCGTGCCGGTCCCGGGGCACGCCGGTGATCCGAGCGGGTGATCCAGTGCTCCACAAACGGACGAACCACGGGAGGAAGGTCCGCGTAGCACTTTGCGCCCCGGTCGTCGGCGAACGTCCCGAAGCGGAGCAGGATCGGCACGCGGTGACCGAGACTTCTCGGGGCATGGCCACGCTCCAGGAACCACGTGACGTACTGCTCGATGGCAGCACCGAGCCAGGATGACCGAATGCGGTCGACGGTTTTCGGGCGGGCGTAGCATCGTTCCAGCATGGACAACCTCCTCGCGCTCTCGGCGCTCGGCGATCATCCCCGTGCCGACGTGCCCACCGTTATGTGGCCATCGGAAGCGCCACAGCCCCGCTCCACCGGACCGCTCCGCCTGCGGCGCCACATATCGTGTGCGGACACATAAGCTGGACTATGTTCCCGGGAACATAGTCGAGGAGCACCTCGGTGGTGACGCCGCCGAAGTGTCGAAACGTGGCCTCCAGGCCGCGGAACCACGACGACTGCCGCTCGTGCCTGAACGCCTCGACATGACAACGCCGCGAGTAGCCCAGCGTCGCCACGAACAGGTACACGCGCACCCGCTCGTCCGCGACCGGCACCCGCAACTCCCCGAAATCAACCTGCAGCTGACGTCCCGGCGGCGTCTCGAACCGCACCGTCGCCTTCGCCTCGGCCGTCAGCAGTCTCCGAAACGGCAGGACCGCGCGCTCGACCGTGCGCAGGCTCACGTCGATCGACTGCTCCCGCAGCAGGTCCTGCCGCACCACCTCCGCGTTGCCGCGGTGCCTCAAGAAGCGCTCCTTCAGCCATGCCTCCTGATCCTCGAGCTTGCCGCCGCTGGTCGGCCGGCTGTACGCCATCCAGCCGTTGGCTTCCACGTACCGCCGCACCGTGTTCTTGCTGCACCCGAACTCCCTCGCTATACGCTTCAACCCCCAACCGAGGGCGTGCAGGTGCAGCATCGCCTCCACCTCGTCTGATTGCTTCATCGTCTGTGCCCGTGGCCTCCCTGCCCACGAGCCGACATCCTCGCATCGCTTCATCTGGCTGGCTCCTCCCTGGCGAAGGGGGGTCAGTTTTCAGTGTCGCCAGGGAGTCAGTTTTCCATGTCCTATGCGGAGCTCCGCATAGGACATGCTATGCGCAGTTCGGGACTATGCAGAGTTGGGTTCGGCGGCCCGCGCTGATCCGGGCATTTGCCTGGAGCGGTACTCCGCATAGTCAGAGGCCTTCCAGGAAGTTCAGGAGCCGGTCGGTGGCGGTGAAGCGGAGTGGCTGGGGCGCGGGATCGTCGACGCAGCGGAGTGCCGCCTCCTTCATGGCGAGATCGGCTTCGACGTACCGGTGGGTGGTGGCGGTGTGCTCGTGGCCGAGCCAGAGGGCTATGACGGTGATGTCGATTCCGGACTGGAGCAGATGCATCGCGGTCGTGTGGCGCAGCGTGTGGGGCGAGATCCGCCGCGTCGCGAGCGATGGGTGACGCTCGGCGGCCCTTCGGCAGGTGACGCGCAGTTGATGTTCAACCCCGGAGCGCGACAGGGGCCTGCCCGCGCGATTGGGAAACACGGGGGCGTCGGGGTTTCCATCGATTCGGGGGAGCCACCTCCGGAGTTGAACCGCGGTGCTCTTCCAGAGCGGGACGACACGCTCCTTGCGCCCCTTGCCGTGCAGAAGCAGCGAGGCCCCCCGGTCGAGGAGCACGTCGGCGACGTGCAGCCGGGTGATTTCCGAGACGCGGGCGCCGGTGTTGTACAGCACGGCGAAGAGGACGGCGTCGCGCTGTCCGCTCCAGGTGGACCGGTCGGGCGCGTCGATGATCGCCGTGACCTCGTCGCGGGACAGGTAGCCGAGGACGGGCCGGTCGAAGCGCTTGACGGGAATCGCGAGGACGCGTTGCGCGACGGGCAGCAGGGACGGCTCGCGTAGCGAGGCGTAGCGCATGAAGGAGCGGATGGCGGTGAGCCGGAGGTTGCGGGTGCGTGCAGAATTGCCGCGTTCGGTCTCGAGATGGTCGAGGAAGCCGAGGACCACGGGCGCATCAAGATCCGAGAGGGTCAGCGCTGAGGGGGTGCGTCCGGTGCGCTCTGTGGCGTACCCGAGGAACAACGTGAAGGTGTCGCGGTAGCTCGCGATCGTGTGCGTGCTGGCGCCCCGTTGCGCGATGAGGCGCCGGTGAAAGAACTCTTGGAGGAGTGCGGGGAACGCCCGCTCGACGGAGGTCATGACGGGCGCTCCGACGCTCGGCGGGCGAAGCGTTCGAAACGCTGTCCGGTGCTTGCGAGCAACTCGGGGACGGCGGTGCAGTACCAGTAGGTGTGGGCGACTCCGGTGTGGCCGAGGTAGGTTGCGAGATCCAGGATTTTGCGATCTGCATCCGCGCCTTCCCGGTGCCAGCGCAGCAGCTGGCAAACGACGAAAGTATGGCGAAGGTCGTGGATGCGGGGTTGGCGCGTACGCCCTTGCGCGGTCCAACCGAGACGCCGCCTGATCCCGCGGAACGTCGCCTCCACCGCGGCGCGAGTGAGCCGGGGCGAATGCTCGGTGCGGAAGAAGTACTCGGACCGGGATGCGGCAAGACACGCGTCTCGGCGGTCGGCGTAGCGACGTAGTGCCCGGGTCGTCGTCGGATGGAGCGGGACGAGTCGGGACTTGCGGAACTTGGTCTCGCGGATGGTCAGGATGCCGTTGACGAGGTCGGCGTCGTCGGTCGTGAGACGGCGGGCCTCGGACAGCCGCAGGCCGGTCGACGCCAGCAGGGCGAAGAACGCGACATAGGTGGCGGGTCGCAACCCGCCTCGGGGCAGCAAGCAGCGTGTCTGCTGCAGGAGCGCGGCGACCTCCGCCTCGGTGTAGATGTGGGGCATCGAGCGGCGCCTGGAGTCGCGCCCTAGAAGCCCGGCCGGCGGCACTTCGGTGGCCGGATCGATGATTGCGCGGTACCGGGCGAACTGCCGCACGATCGTCAGTCGGCGTGCAGCTTGCGCCGGATTGGTGGACCGTGAAGATAGTGCCCACTGGACCGCGAGCTCGATTGTCACGGACCCGCTGTGCCCGACCCGCTCTGCATGGCTGGCGAAGTCCCGCAGGAACCACTCATCCGTTTCGAGGCCGAAACCCAGTCCGCGGCGCGCAGTGAGGTACTCGTCGACCAGATGATGGAAGCTTGGAAGTGTCATCGGAGCACCTCCGGCCAGGGAAGCGCGACCTCTCGCAACCGCGGCAGGTCGAGCTTGGCGTAGACCGTCGTGGTGTCGAGGCTGCGATGGCCGAGCACGTCAGCGACCTCTTTGAGGCTGGCTCCCTTCCGCACCATTCGGCTGGCTACGGTGTGCCGGAAGACGTTGGCGCCGGCGTGCGGCGCGTCGACTCCCGCCCGGCGAACCGCGCGTGCCGCAACACGTGAAACGGCGGCGCTCGAGAGTGGCTTGCCGCGACGATCTTCCTGGTGCACGACGAACACCCGGCGTTCGTCGGTCGCCGGACGCTCCCGGCTCAGATAGGCGACCAGCGTCTGCCCCGCCACGCGGGGCAGCGGCAGCACAGCGCCTCGACGGTTCTTTCGGGCGCGTATCTGCAGAGTGCCGGCGCGCCAGTCGATGTCGTCCAGACACAGGTCCGCCACCTCGCCGGGCCGCAGCCCCAGGGTCGCCAGACACTGCACGATCGCCCGGTCGCGATGCCCGCACGGGGTGGACGGGTCGAACGACGCGAGCACTTGCTCGACCTGTTGCTCGGTCAGGGAACGGGGGAGCGTGGCCAGCCGCCAATGGGCAACGGTCGGGAGAGCCGCTTCGAGTGCGTCGCCGCAGAGTCCCTCGACGCGCAGGAACCGGAAGAACGACCGCAACGATGACCGCGCAGTCTGCATCGACGCGGGGCAGAACCGGTGCCGCAACGACGTGATGAACGCCACCACGGCGGACGGCGTCAGGCGGCCGGGGTCGATCGGGTCCGCGCCAAGAGCGGCCCGGACGAACTTCCGGGCGAACCAGGCGCGGTAGCGCAACGTCTGAGGGCGCAAGCCGCGTGTACGTCGCTGGTGGTGCGTGTACGCGTCGATGAGGCGGTCGACGGTCCACGAGCCGTGAACGGTCATGGAATGCTCCTTTCCGGCCAATCAGGCCGGACAGAGCATCCCAAACTATGCGGAGTATCCCGAACCGGTCAGCTCACGTAAACCTCGTTCTGATAGGCACTTGAGAGCGAACCCTGAACCGACTCCGCATAGTCCCGAACTGCGCATAGCATGTCGCCTGACACTCCTGGATTCCAAGCCTCCGTGCTCGCGTTTGAACGAGGGCCAGCCCTCGGCTGGCCCGCAAGGGTGCTTCGCACGGTCGGCCGCGGCTGTCACCCGAAGGGCCGGAGCGTAGCGCAGGACCCGCGAAGGGGGTTGACAGTCGTGGTCGACCGTGCGCGAAGGCAGACGCCCTCCGAGTGAAGGTCTCCGTGATTAGGTGCACACGGTCAGGTGCTGTCATGTGTTCGGCCTCATCGATTGCGGCACATCCGCCGCCGCGGGCCCGTATGGAGATACGCGGGTCGAGTCCAAGATCAGCGGATTGTGCTCGAAGGCACGTTGCGCTTCGCTGGTTTTCCCGACCCCGTCTCATGACCGTTTGCCCTTACCCTCTTCCGACCTGCTCACGTGTCGAACGGTGCCGCACCAGCTCCTGCCTCCCTCTCAGGCGGCAAGGACCGGTACGCGGTAGGATTCGTTCCTTGTCGTCAGCGCCCAGGCGATGCGCGCCATCCGGTTGGCGAGCGCCACGGCGACCAGCATGCGCGGCTTGCGGGCCAGCATCCGGGCCAGCCACGGGTCCTTCGTGCCACGCCGCACCGCCCATCTGACCGTCGCCATCGCGCCGGAGATCAACAGGCGCCGGAGATCGCGCTGACCCATCTTCGATATCTTGCCGAGCTTCGCCTTCCCGCCGGTCGAGCTCTGCCGGGGAACCAAGCCCAGCCAGGCCGAGAAGTCCCGGCCGCATCGGAAGCTCTCGAGCGGCGGCGCGAAGGCCTGGATCGCCATCGCTGTCAGTGGTCCGATCCCCGGGATGCCCATCAGCCGCACCGTCTGCTCGTCTTCACGCGCCCGTTCACGCAGTTCCTGCTCCAAGTCCGCGATCTTCTCGTCGAGCTCGGCGATCTGAACGAACAACAGCGCGCCCAACTCCCGAACCGGGCCCGGCAACCCCGAATCGGCATCTTCGATTGCCTCTGCCAGCCGCTCCACATGGGCCGGCCCTTGCGGCGCGACGACGCCGAACTCCGCGAAGTGTCCCCGCAGCGCGTTGATCGTCTGCGTGCGCTGGCGAACCAGCAGATCGCGCGTGCGGAACAGCATGCCCCGAGCCTGCTGCTCGCGCGTCTTCACCGCCACGAAGCGCATCGTCGGGCGCGAGGCTGCTTCGCAGATCGCCTCTGCGTCGGCCGCGTCGTTCTTCTGGCGCTTCACGAACGGCTTCACGTAGATCGGCGGGACCAGCCTCACCTCATGGCCGAGATTCCCGATCTCGCGGCCAAACGTCATGAGCGACCGTGCGCCGCTCACCCCGAAGGATGAAAGTTCGTCAGAGACCGACCGCGGGTCGCACAATAGTGGCGGAGGCGGGACGAGTGGTCGTCTGTTTCAATGGCGGGTGTTTATCCCCGAAGCCAAACTGACCCGGCCGGTTCGGCATCGAGCCCCGAATTGTACCCGGCCCCCGGGCTGTGGACGCGCGGCAAAACGCACCGTGCCCGTGCAGGGCGCGAGTTCCGAGTCCGACCGGCCTGTCCCGCCTCCGCCTACCCCCCGGAAACTGGAGGCATCCCGATGATGAACGATGAGTTGTGTGTTGTCCATCCCCGCGCGGCGGGACTCGACATCCACAAGGGGCACATCACGGCCACCGTGCGGCTGTCCGAGGCGACGGCCGGCCCGCCGCAGTGCGAGACGCGCATGTTCAGCGCGCTGGCGAGCGGCCTGGCCGCCCTGGTCGCGTGGTTGACGAGCCACCGCGTCGTGGCCGCCGCGATGGAGGCGACCGGCGTCTACTGGCACACGCCGTGGCAGGCGCTGACCGACGCCGGCATCAACGCCCAGTTACTCCACGCGCAGCATGTGAAGCAACTGCGCGGCAGGAAGACCGATGTCGAGGACAGCCGCTGGCTGGCGCGGGTGTGCCAGTTCGGGTTGGGGCGGCCCAGTTTCGTTCCCTCCCAGCAGTTCCGCGACCTGCGCACGTTGAGCCGCCACCGGCGGAAGCTGGTCGCGCGGCGCTCGCAGGTCCGCAACCAGACACAGAAGGTGATCGACCGCGGCGGCGTCCGCATCGGGGCGGTGCTGAGCGACATCTTCGGCAGGAACGGCCGGCGCATCCTCGACGGTCTGGTCGCCCGGCGGCCCAGTACCGACATCCTGGCCTCGCTCAGCGCGCACGTCCGCGGCAAGCTCGAGCAGCTCGGCGACGCATTGGGCCTGACGCTGCGCGAGACCGAGCGCCGCCTGCTCGCCGACCTGCTGAGCGAGCACGACACGCTCAGCCGGCGCGTCGACGACTTCGACCGGCACCTCGACGAGGCGCTGGCCCCCTGGGCCGAGCAACTCCGCCTGATCAACGACAATTACTTTGACCGGTCGGCGAGCACGCGATCGGTCGTTTCGAGGTTGCACGCAGAGTCGTGTGAGACTGCCCGTTTTCCTGGTGGAGGACGGGTTGGTCACGGATGCGCAGGTTCGGCGATTTCGCGAGAAACGGATGTCTGGGAAAACGTTGGCGGCGGCCGCGGCAGCGGCGGGCATGAGCGAGCGGACGGCGCGTCGTTGGCAACAGCGCGGCGCGTTGCCGTCGACGACGAACGCGCCACGGACGTGGCGGACGCGGGAGGACCCGTTCGCCGAGGTGTGGGAGTCGGAGGTGGTTCCGCAGTTGGTGGCCGACACCGACGGCCGGCTGCAAGTGCTGACGTTGTTCAAAGCGCTGTGCGTGCGGCATCCGGGCCGTTTCCAAAGGGGGCAGCTACGGACGCTGCAGCGGCGGGTTCGGGACTGGCGGGTGCAGTACGGTCCGGACCGCGAGGTGTACTTCGAGCAGGTGGCGGTTCCGGGTCGGGAAGCGGCGTTCGACTTCACGGACGCGAGCGACCTGGGGGTGACGATCCGGGGCGTGCCCTTGCCGCACCTGCTGTTCGAGTGGGTGCTCAGCTACAGCAAGTGGACGTATGTGGGACTGGCGCTGAGCGAGACGTTCGAGGCGCTGGTGGCCGGCCTGCAGGGGGCGCTTTGGATGCTGGGCGCGGTGCCAGCGTTGCTTCGTCACGACAACCTGTCGGCGGCGACGCACGAGCTGAAGCGCAGCGGTGGCCGCCAGCTGACGGCTCGGTTCAAGCAGGTGCTGGACCACTACGGGCTGGACTCGTCGAGGATCCGGCCGGGGAAGGCGCACGAGAACGGGGTGGTCGAGCAATCGCACTTCCGCACGAAGACAGCCATCGAGCAGGCGCTGCTGCTGCGGGGCGACCGAGACTTCGATGACGAGTCCTCCTACCTGCGCTTCGCACGAGCGGTCGTCGACGAGGAGCGGAACCGGCCGGCGGCGGCACGGCTGGCCGAGGAGCGGGCGTTTCTGCGGCCGTTGCCGGCGTCGCGGATCCCGGAGTACACGACGTTCCGGTGCAGGGTGCGCAAGTGGAGCACGATTCGCCTCGGCAACCGGATCTATTCGGTACCGTCGCGTCTGATCGGTCACACGGTCGAGGCGCGTCAGCACCCGTCGACGGTTGAAATCCTGTACGGCGGCCGGGTGCTGTGCACGATGCCGCGTCTTCGAGGCGCGGCGGACCACCGGATCGACTATCGCCACATCATCGCGAGCCTGGTCCGCAAGCCGGGCGCCTTTGCGCGGTACCGCTTCCGCGAAGAGCTGTTCCCGTCGCTGACGTTCCGCGCGGCGTATGACGCGCTGGGGCGGACGCACGGCGAGCGGGCCGACGTCGAGTATGTGCGGCTACTGCACCTGGCGGCCTCGACCAGCGAGCGTCAGGTCGAGACGACGCTTCGGGCTCGTCTCGACGCCGGCGACACGTGCGAGTACGCCAGCGTGCAGGCCGAAGTGCGTCCGCCGGTCCCGACCGTGCCGGTCGTAGACATCCCTCGCCCCGACCTGACGCGGTACGACGCGTTGTTGACCGGAGGCCTGCACGGATGACGGCGCCGAGCACGCAGGTGACGACTCTGCTGACGCAGTTCAACCTGACGACGGCGTCCGAGGAGCTGGTGCCGCGGTTGACGCAGGCAGGCCACCACGACGCGCTGCCGGTGTTGCTGGAAGTGTTCGAGGCTGAAGCCGAGGCGCGACGCCAGCGGCGGATTGCCCGGTTGCGCCGGACCTCGCGTCTGCCGCCCGGCAAGACATTCGAGACCCTCGACACGGGTCGGTTGCCGGGCCCGGTCGTTCAGCAATTGAAGACACTGGCCAGCGGGGCGTTCCTCGAGACGGCGACCAATGTGCTGGCTTTCGGCCTGCCTGGCGTCGGCAAGAGCCACGCGCTGTGCGCCGTCGGGCACGCGCTGGTTGAGGCTGGCCACAGCGTGTTGTGCGTCCCGGCCTACGCCCTGGTCCAGGAACTGCTCGGCGCGAAACGCGACCTCGACCTGCCCCGGGCGCTGCGCAAGCTCGACCTCTTCGAGGCGATCCTGCTCGACGATCTCGGCTACGTGCAGCAGAGTCCCGACGAGGCCGAGGTGCTGTTCACGTTGCTGGCCGAGCGCTACGAGCGGCGTTCGGTAATGGTGACCAGCAACCTGGTGTTCAGCCAGTGGGACCGGATCTTCCGTGACCAGATGGCCACTGCCGCGGCGATCGACCGCTTGGTACACCACTCGGTCGTGCTCGAGTTCGACGTGCCGAGCTTTCGGACCGACCCGTCACGGCCCACGTCATCGGCGCCATCACCGCCGCCTGTGCCTCGCGGACGTCCGCCAGGCCCCCTGTTGCCACGGCGCCGCCGACCTGCGAGTTCGTGAAGCCTTCCGCCAGTTGCCCGGTATTGCGGGCCGAGTGTCAACGAGCGCCGGAAAGCGCGTTAGTCTGAGCACGTCGTCGACCACAACATGTAGGGGTCAGAATTTGGGCATCGTCGGACAGGAGCCAGTCTGGACGGGCGTGCGCGGAGCCGGGGTCAAGGCCGTAAGCCCCGCGACAGCGGGGGCGGAGCGGAGCGACGCGCCTTGACGCTGGCGAGCACACGCGCACGCTGTTCGTCTGACGATGCCGCCAGCACCACAACATCTTGTGGTCGGCGGAACTCCAGAATTCCGCAGATCCTCGAGCTCGCCAACAGGCCGAGCGGAGGATTCGCGCGCGGCCGAGCGTCAACGCCCATCCAGACTGTGGTCGGCGCGCGCGATAGCGCCGCCTCCAGGCTCGCCTGGCGCAACTACGGACGCCGCTCGTCCCCACGGTTGCCGCGTGCGCCAGACGAGCCTTCCGCGGCACTCGATGGGTCGCTCGACGGAACGCCCTCTTCGGTTCGTCGTCGTCGACCACACCGTCCGGCCCAGCCGGCCGTTCCGTCTCGCGAGGGTACCCCGACCGGGCATGACCAGCACCGACGTCCGGCTCGGAACCACTCGCGTTCAGTTTCCTTCAGATCTCAGTGACCGTTGACACATGAGGGCCTCTGATCCTCTCAACCGGCCAAAATGGTTGACGCTGACCGGCCAAAGTAGTTGACGCCGAACACCGCCTGCTGGAGACGCTTCCCGGCATCGACCACACGGCGGCCTGCGCCATCCTGAGCGAGACCGGAGCCGACCCGCACCGCGTGTTCGGCAACGCGCACCGCCTGGCAGCCTGGGCCGGCCTGTGCCCCGGCAACAACGAGAGCGCCGGCAAACGCCGCACCGGTCGCACCCGGCGCGGAAATCAGACGCTGCGCACCGTGCTCATCGAGTGCGCCCACGCCGCCGCCCGAACCCACAACTGCCAGTTCCAGACGTATCACCAGACGCTGACCCGGAAGCGCGGCTTCAAGCGCGCCATCGTGGCCACCGCCCACAAGCTGCTGCGATGCGTCTTCGCGGTGCTGCGCGACGCCACGCCCTACCGCGACCCGGATACCGACTACGAGGCGCTGCTCGTGCAGCGCAGCGCTTCGCGCTGGCTCCGCAAGCTGCATCAGTTCGACATTCTCGTTCGCAACGACGACGGCACCTGCTCGGTCCACTGGCCGCCTCCCGCAAACAGGAGCACCGTCCCGACGCGCTGAGACCGCCATCCCACCCGCGTTCACCCCCAGCACGGTTCGCGCAGAGGCCACTTGGGGCAGCCTCGTCCGTCGAGCCTCACCCGGGGGAGAACGTGCCCAACGGCGCCATCCCTTCGTGACGCCTTTCGTCGCGCCAGGAGACGTGCGTCCGAAGCGACAGAAACTTTCGCGGCAAAGTAGTGCGAGCTCGCACAGGCCTCCATTGCAACGACGCATCGTGGCTGCGACGCGACGAAGTCCAGCACCCTGTCCCGGCTCAGCTTCTTTCGGAACGCAACCGACCCGTCTGGCCGGGTGCCGTGAAGCTGAAAACTGCGCTTCGCCAGATCGATCCCGATGATGGTAGCGTGTTCCACTGGATGCCTCCCTCCTCAAGGTGGTGCGTTGATAACGTCTCCACCTTGGCACATTGCGATGCCGTTCGGGGGGAGGCGTCCACCCTATCAGCGGAGGACCCGCGAAGTGGGTTGACGGCCGGGACCGACCGTGCGTGGTGAACGCTCCGAGCGAAGCGAGGGCCTTATCCCGTCCCCCCGCAGATCGCCCTCAACCCACCCATACCTGTTTCAGGAGAGCCATAACAAACACGTTGCATATCTACCGCTACGTTCGGTGCGAACGCCACTTTAGATCGTCCAGTTTCGTCCCGTTCCTTTCCGGCTGTTGCCACGATAAATTCCCCTGTAGAATAAGGTTTTTTTCAGCGCTGCTGTCTGCTACTCACGCCCTCATGCATCCCCTCATTCTGGAGGGCGTCAGATCACGCCGAAGACCTCTCGATACACCCGCTGTTCCATCAGCATGCTCCCGAACGTCTCCATCAACGGACGAATCCGGTCCTCGGGCCAATTGGGAAGATGGTGGTACAGCATCAACCCCTGCCGAAACAACGAATGCGTCCGCCGTTTCACCGTGTTCGCCTTCAACCACCGGTCATACCCGATCCGCTCGCCCGCCGCACCCAGCAACGACAGCACGGCAATCGCCAACGCGCTGAGCAACAGCAGGCGGTCCCGTCGGTCCGGGCGCGACACATGCATCGAGGACAGACCCATTCCGAAGCGCATGTCCTTGATGTCTCGAAAGCCCGCCTCGATCCCCCAGCGCTTGCCGTAGTAGCGAATCAATACCCGCGTCGGGACCGTCGACTCGCTGGCCACCAGACACCACGGTTCGTCCATCTTCTGATCGTGTACGCACACGACCGCGCCCACCGGCCACTCGTGCACGTCGGTCACCCGAGCCGCCACCAGCCGCCGCGCACGGCCGCCGGCGCCAACCCACGCGGCGGCCACTCGCCGTTCGCCGCGTGCGTTCGTCACATAGACGTCCCCGCGCAACCGAATCACGTATTCGAAGCCCAACTCGGTCGTCAACGCGTAGAACAGCTTGCAGTCGGCAAAGCCCCGATCCGCCACGATGGTGACTTTCACCCCGTCCGGCAGCACTTCGCGCAACCGGCACAGTACCTCGTACTCATAGCGCCGCTGATTGTCCTTCAGCGTCGACGACGCCACCGTCTTCCACAGCAGGGGCGTTGCGCGCCCGTGCCCGGTCAACGGTCAACATCGACAGCACGATCGTCTCCTGCTTGTCGGCCGCAAAACTCGTCCAATCCAACGCGATGACCACTTCGGTGCGGGCGCCGATGAGGTACGGCGTCCAGTGGGCGAAGAAGGTCCAGACGTCGATGCCTCGATTGCTCAGGAGCCGGTCCACCTGCTTGACGCCATGTTTGGTCAACGTGCCCATGGCTTGCGCCAAGCCGCGCCCCACCGCATGGATTGCCAGCGACGCACTCGTCAGCACGCCCAGGGTGGCGTTGGCCAGTGACAGCACCCGCTTGGCATGCAGGTCGCCTTCGTACAAGGTGTTGATGAAGTTCAGGAGGTCATGTTTCCGGAGCCATCGCCCGGATGACGTTTGCCGGTTTCCCTGTGGATGCATAGGAACCACATTCTAATCAGGTGCGCTATTCTGCCAACTTTCAGAATGCCCAGACGTTCTATCTCGATAGGACTTGCATCTTATTCGGTTCACATAATAAAATGAGGGGATCTCTGAGACTCACGCCCCCGCGATCATCCGGCCGTCGTGTTGTCGTCGCGTGCGATCACCGATGCACCCGCTTCGACCGGGGAGGTAGCAGCCCATAGGCCAGCACCGAGGTCCTCGTGGCGGAAGAGTGACCGCGCGAGACTCCCAGCCGCCCGACAGGTGACGGCATCGATCGTGCCGCCGACCATGCCTCCGATCAACGGGACGCCCTTGATCAAGTTCACAATGCCTTTCTGTCCGGTCTTCGTTACCAACTTGAAGCCGGCCTGCTGGTTTATGGCAATCAGAAGGCGGCCGGGGATCTTCTTCAGGACCTCCTCGGCCAGCTTGATGCCGATCTGCTCGGCAGCCTTCTTCACGGCATCGACGGCGAACTTGCCCAGGACCGACAGCAATACAAACGTCTGCACTCTGTCCTCGCGGGGATCGTGGCCGTAGATGAGGGCAACAGCGGCGGCCATTCGAGCCTGCACGACCCACGCCGCCACCAGCGTTCCGGGGAACGAGATCGGAAATGTGAGCACCCCACCCAGTCCACCCAGGAAGCCAGCAGTGAAGCTCTTCGATGTCTCCCACCGGATCAGCGCATCAACCCGTTCATCATTGTCCCGATAGGTATCGTCCCGCAGGTATTCGTCAGCCAACTCCCGCGCCGACTTGAAGCGGACTCCTCCTGGAAGTTCGGGCGTACCGTTGATCGCTACGTCCACCAGCCATTTCAAGAATTTCTCGGCTCGGTCCGAGTCCGGTGCCTCCGCAGTCTGCGGCACTTGAACCTCCACTCAAAACGAATAGTGCTCGCCAGGGGCATCGACCAGAACGCGTCTGGCGTACCGCCTCGACGACCGATCCACGCGCCTACGGACGTCGTCATGATCTAGTGTCGAGCGCGGGCCATCCTCGGGCCTGCATCAGGCGTTTCAGACGGTCGTATCCAGCCTGCCAGTGGTGGCCGTAGCTTGCCACGTAGCGGTTGTCGACCGTTTCGGCCATCTCGTAGGCGCGTTCCAGGTTGTGCGGCCAATTGCCGTTGAACTGCCCGGCTCCGAGCCATCCGAGCGCAAGCAGGTCGATCCGCTCGTCGTCCGCGAGGTCGCTCACCAAGCCGACAAGGCGCTTGTAGGACGGAGAATCCAAGAAAAGGTGGAAATCGGCCGTTGAGAGAATCGTCGGCCCCTCCGTTCCGTTGCTCAGGCCGTCGAGGACATGCCGCTCCGTTCTCGCGAAGAACTCGTACACCTCGATCAGCTCCTCGACCTTGTCTCCACGGATCATTGGCACCGTAGCCGCCATCTCGATCCGGTCTGCGACTCCGGCCGACCCGATCGTCCACACCTCTACGCTGCTTCCGGCAGCCTTCTTCGCGAATCGGTGATCGGCCGTGATCAGGACCGATGTCGTCGCGTCAGCGCACGCCAAGTAGAGACAGTCATAGACCGGATGGTCCATGTCCAAGGCGATTCGCACCGCACGATCCAGGAAATCGGCGCTGCGATGAAGCGTGACTGCCTCCGGGAGCCTCGCCAACCCCTCGAGGTACGGCTGCGGGTCCGAGATCTCGCGTCGGTGGGCCTTCTTCCAGATAATGTTCGCGTACTCAACAAGCAGGATATCGGGAGCGTGCCGACGAATCCGCGGGGCAAGCAGTTGAAGGGCTTCCTCGGACTGCGGCTCGGTCACGAACCACTTGGCGACGACGCTCGCATCAACCGTCAGCTTCACCGATCCCGATCTTGGCGGAGCAAGGCGACGCTGTCGGTCTGGGGCGTACCGGCGGTCAGCGCCGCGATCTGCTGCACACGCGCACGAAACTGAACGATGCGGGAACGAGGATTCACGCGCTCCGTCAACACGTGCCGGATCTCACCCTCAAGTGAACGCTCATTCGCTTGGGCCCGCTCTTGAAGCCGGGAGATCACGTGATCGTCGAGGTCGCCGATGGTCAATCTAGCCACATCTTCCCTTGGACGCACTGGACCGCATCACTAACGCTAGCACGGCGCCAGTCTCTCAACAAGGCACGCCACGACCTCGTGCTCAGCGACGGCCGTCGTGCGCCGCGCAGGCGGCAGCCGTCGCGAACGGTCTTCCGAAGACGCTGCGCGAGTGCTCGCGGCCCACGTCCAGGTCGGACCAGATTCAGGTCGTCGCGTCGGGTTCGGTGCACGCCGCCGGGCCGATCGTGCTCGCCTGCCTGATCAGCGCCTCGGTCTGCCGGCGGTTCACCATCGGGCGTACGGGCGGCAGCAGCGCCTGCCGCAGCTCGTCCGACGCAGAGCGCGTGCAGCCGTTGGGCCGCCGTTTCTCCTGCCATCGTTCTCTCCGGTGCCTTCTCCTACGCCGGGGCGGCGACATGCGGTTGCCGGGCGTCGCCGTCGCGCTCGGGTGGACGCCGTACGGCGGCGCCGTGTTGTGCATTGCGGTCGGCCGGATCCGCCGCGTCGGCGACCTCACCCCTACGGGGTCGCCGAGCGACGTGATGAAGGAGTCGGTGAGGGCGGCCGGCGGTCACGCTTGCGTGACCTCGGCGGTTACCTTGATCGACTGCCCGTGCCACTTCACCTCGCCCATGATCTTCGCGTCGTCGCCCCACGCCTGTGTGGGGAATCTGTTCTTGTCGGGGTTGTCGCTCACGATGGGCCAGCCGGCTTCCGGTCGAGCACGGTGCGCTTCACCACCAGTCCGTCCTGGGTGCGGCACGGTCACGTGGTACGGAGCATCAGGCACGGTTCGCCTCCAGTCGACGCCCAGACTCGCGCGCGGGAGCATCGGCAACCCACTCGAGCCACGCCGCAAAAGCCTCGTTCCAGAGGACCCCGGCGGCGACGGCTGCGCGGAACGGGCAGGTGACATCGCGAACCGACCGGCGATCGAGGGAATGGAGAGCGTCCAGCAACGCATCCGGATCGATCCACTCGCTCACGCGATGGAGGGGCGAGGGACGAACGTGTCGGCGCTTGCGCCAAGCTCGGCCGAGCGCCGCGTACTCGGCCCGAACGCGAAGGGGAGCATCGGCTGTCTGGCCGTAACGAGGCGACACGGAGGAGCAGCAACCCTCTGTACTACGGCTCTGCCAGGCGGCCAAGGGACACGGACGTGCTTGACGGCGCCGTCTCCCGCGCCTGCGTCCACGAATCCAGCGCCTCGAACGCCTGCCCGTAGTGGTCTGTGGCGCCGAGCAGCACGATGGCTTCCGCCGCCATGTTGACCACTTCGTCGCGACGGACCGCAGCGGGGATGCCGTCGACGAGCAGACGCGCGGCGGTGGCCAGAAGCGTCGTGTGCGCCTCGATGCGTACGCTCTCGTCCGACATCCCGTTGGGCAGATGCGGGTCGCCGAGCAGGCGCATCGCCTGACACGCTCGCTGCCACGCCCGCCCGGGGGCCGTGTCGATCAAACCCCGCGCGTCCTGCGTCCGCGCCTGCACGCGTTCGTCCGGCGGCGCGTAGTCCGCGAAGTGCTCGACCAGATCATCGGCCTGGTAAGGCGCGGCGTCCTCGAGCAGCTCCGCGCTCAGCGCATGCGCGTCGTCGTCGCCGGCCACGTCGACGAAGGCGAGCGTCTCGGTGGCCCGGCTCAGCGCCACCCGCAGCTGGTCGATGGCGGTCCGGTGCTCCTGCTCCCGCAGCGCCTGCGATGTGCCCGCCATCAACGACCCGGGTGGCAGCCTCCAGCCGCGCCAGCACCCGTCCCGGGTCCAGGACGCAGACCGACTGGTACTCGAGTCCCTTCGCGTCGGCAGGCGTCAGCACCATGTCGCGCAGCCGCTCGGGCACCCAGGCCGGTTTCTCGTCGGCGACCGTGATCACCACCAGTCCCTCAACCTCGTCGAGCCGCTCGAGCAGCCCGACGGCCGTCAGCCACGACGTGAAGCAGGTGGGCGTCGACGTGCTGGCCGCCCTGCTGGTGACGTGCTTGGTCGGGCGCCGCGACTTGTCCAGGTGCACGTACCACTCGGAGGCGCGTTCGACGACTCCCGCAATGCGGCTCGGGCAGCGCAGGTTGTCTTCCAGGTGGAACCGGCGCGGGGCGTCGAGGCGCACGGCCAGCGGGTCGTTCAACGCGCCCCAGTCGAAGACTGACGGACGCACCGTCTGTCCGTCGTCGCCGGCCGCCAGCAGCCACGGCGCATGTCCCCGGCGGCGCGATCGCCAGGCACAGTTCGACGACCACGGCGGTCTCCAGCAGCGGCAGGTCCTGAACCTCGTCGACGACGACGCGGTCGAAATCGGCTGCTCAAGGTGGCCGAGCACGTCGGACCCGACGCGATGGCCAGCGTGTTTTCCCGAACTGGCCGCCGCGACGGCGGCTGTCGGTCGGCTGCGGGACGGCGAGCTGCCGGAAGGGTTCGCGTCATCGATCTCGTGCTGCGAGAACGGCAAGTAGTCGTCGAGAGCCCCGGCGTCGAGTCGCTCGTGGTCGTCATGATGGCGGACCGCGCGCACGAGGACACCGCCGCGGCCAGGGAACGCGATGCTGCCGGCGGGCCGGCTCCCTGTGCCGTCCACCACAGGTAGTACTGCATGCCGCCGCTGCCACCGAGCGGCGAGCGCCGCCAGCCGCGGTTAACCGCGCCCCGGCAGCCCTTCACAACCGTCGTCCGACCGTGCGCGGCCAGATGCTGCAAGACGATGCCCAATCGCTGGCGCAGCGGCATCATCCCGCCGAGTCCGTCGGGAACCTCGGGGTGGACCCACACGCCGTGCGGCAGGCTGGAGAACGTCAGCTCGCCCTTCGCGCAGGGGTCGCGTTTCAGCACGGGCCGTCGCGCCGCCGTTGGATTCGACAGCACGAACCCTTTCGACGCAGACGCCCACGGGTCGGGTTTGCCGAGCGCCTGCGCGATCTGCCGGCAGTGGTTGCGCGACAGCGCCAGCGCCGGATCTCGCACCATCGCCGCGCTCAGGCCCAGCACCCGCCGCGTCGTTCTCGAGACCTTGCGCTCGTCAACGTCCAGAACACGTGACAATTGTGCGATCGTCTGCGTCTGTGCCTTCATCCGGTGCGCACTTTGCAGACCGGGCAGCGATGCAGGAGGACGACAGATCGTACATTGGGTGTCCGGCGACGACGACATGGCGGCGCTAACGAGACGTGGGGACCAAGTGATCGAGGTCACGAATGGCGCTGTGCGCGAGGGGGTGCGGTTCGGGTCGCCGGTCGTAGCGCAGGTGGGCGTCGGAGGCGCCCGGAAGCGTGCGGCCAGCTACATCCCGAACGGACTGGGGTCGCACCGGAATCGACAAGTCCGACAGTTGGGTCGCGACGGAGATCGGCTACGCAGTCCGCCCTCACAGAGTACGCTGTTGCACCCGGGGTCGTGGAGGACAAGCGCACGCATATTGGTTTCCATCGTTCTTCGATGGCGCATCGTCGACCTCGACGCTGGCGCCTCCCGCAAAAGGAGCAGGAATGCGGCGACGTGATAAGCGACGGCGACTAAAGAAGGCGAGTGCTGCCAACAACACTCCTCTTGAGACCAGGACGCCGGCAGAAAGCGACGGTCGAAATTCGCAGGACGATGACCGCCACGCGGAGTCAAGACGTCCCGGACCGGGTGTCACCACCGGTCTCGCCGACCGACGAAGACAGAACCAGCAGGTCCGGGACCCTCCGGCGAGAAAGGCGACCGGGTCATAGCGCGCACTTCCGGGCCGAACAGGCCCCTCCGTCTGATGGCCACGGGTCAGACAGCGGTCCGTAGCCGGCTCAGGTGGTTTCGTAGAATCCGGATCAGAATTGCACACGGAATTGTCACGGCCACGCGCGGGTGTTCATGGAATCCCTTTGTAACCGGGCCGTCATCCGAAGTCAGCGGCTTTCGCCCCGAACTCTTCGCCGTCCGTAGAACCAAAGTAGAATGAATAACTTACAGGAAGCGCGCAACTTCCGCCACCCATTCCGTTCCCAATTCTGATCCGGATTCAATCAGACTATCCAAGCTCACCTGAGCGCACCTGAGCACCTGAGCCGTCCTCGGACGGACGGCTCCCCGGGGCGCTACAAGTCGGAGATGCTGACTGGGCGCCTCGGCGTATGCGCGGATCGCGAATTCGCCACGTTCCGCTATGCCGGTCGACTTGGGGCCGCCGTCGCATCGCAAGGCGGAAGTCGCCGCCCGCACCAGTCGACCGGGCGTCGCCCTGGGGCTTCCCTCGGCACGATTGTCGCGCTGGCCGGGCCCGCGCCTTGAGAAACGGCGGATCGGCGGCGCGCTACACCGAGGTGTCCGGCCGTGGTCGACCGGATCGCCGAGCATGGGTCCGCGCCCTGCTCGCTGCGCGCCGGTCTAGCCAGGCGGCTGGTCGCCGATCATGGGCGACGACAGTACGGTTGTCCGGCTTGCGCAGAGGGTTTCATCGCCTGATGGGCCACGCGGTGGGCGGGGGCGCAGGCTGTGCCTGCTCAGCGCGTCGCTGGTTGCCTTCAGGGCGCAATCGCTGCGGACGCGCGCCGCATCGTCGTTTCGATGGTTGCCATCGCCGTCGTCATGATCGCTGCCGTCGTCGTCACCGGCACCGTTCCCATCGCCGGTGCCGTCGCCGCCATCGCCGTCGTAGCGATCACTGCACACGTTCAGTGCTGTTGCACAGCCGAACGCTTCGACCGACGACGGCCACCGAGCCCGCACGACGGATGGGCGCCGCCCGGGATGCGGTTGGCCGGTGCGCCCTTCGCGGTCCTGCGCTCGACATTGAGTACGGCGGGAACCTCAGCGTTTCGTCCGATGCGCCACAGCCCGACGGCCGGAGCAAACGGCGGGAGCGCGTTTCGAGCCGCGTTCACCAGGAGGAGAAGAAGCCATGCCAGCCGACGAAGGCGACAAGAGCACCGTCCTGCACGTCTACAACGTCGAGAACTTCTACGCCGCCGTCGTCGAGGCCTACATCCAATGGCAGACCGCCCTGGTCAAGGCCGTGGTCCGGGCATCTCTGTCCGGCGACACAACTATGTACCTCCGCGGCCACCAGCTCTGCATCCGCAGGCTGGCGAGTCTGCTGCCGGTCGCCAGCGCCCATCGGCACGGCCAGAAGTGGCGCTGTGAGTGCAACTGCTGCCTCTTCATGTGGGGGCTCCGGAACTACTGCGCGCACCACTGGGCTCGCGACGGCGCGGCGTTCGCCATCTCGGGAGGCAGATGGAGATCGGGCAGCCTCTGGAGCCGGCAGCACAACGCTCGCTTCGACGACAATCGCGGCGACCTTCGTACGCATGCTCCGCAGGTGCACATCCCCGCTTCGCAAGACGTTGAAGAAGCGCCGCCGGTTCGACGCGGCGGCCCGCGCGCTCGCCGACGGCGCCCCGAAGTGCAGCCTGGTACCCGTCGTCGACGGCTACATGCGGTGCCTGTCGGCCAACTGCGCCCGTTGGCGCGCCGCGAATCCGGTGCCGGAGCCGGACGGCCGCGAGCACAGCTACCCGCGCACCGCACTGCTGGAGCTCGCCAGGGAGATGCGGCAGGCGTCGGCGGCGCGCGGACTGGGCGGTCTCGGTCTGGTAGGTGGAGCCTGAAGAGGCCGCGCTTCGGTTGTTGCGGGTCACAAGGACCGGCCTCTGCGGCACGGATTTGGCCTGAGACCTTCAACGCATGCCGTAAGTCGACTGACTCTGCGTGCCGCCTGCCCGGGGCTCCGGCCGACTCCAGCCGCCAGAACGACTTGCTCCGCAGGCGCGGGAGCGGCAGGATCATGCGGTTCAGGTCCCACGGGAAGCAACCTGTCGACGCAGTGGCCGGTCGGCGGCGCGTCCTTGGCGGGACGCGGTCGAGCGGCCGGCGCCGCTGCCGCGTGTGTGCCGCGGGCGCCGCCTCGGAGCGCGGCTGATGACGATCAGGCTCCCGGGTCTCGCGCGCCACTTGCCGGTCCGCCTCGGCCACCAAACGTTTGAGTGTCGGCGAGTACGGCGCCGACGAGCGTCGGCTGAGATCCAGGCCGACCGCGCGCGCTGCGTTCTCGTAGACGAGCAGCCGGAGCTCGGCGCGGTGACGCGCGTGCCGGGTGGCCACCCACGCTTCCTGCTCGGCGTCGACGCGCCGTTGCGTGCGCTCGTCGCGTGATGCGCGGCGTCGTCGTTCGTGGTATTGCAGGTCGTCCTTCGCGTTGGGCCCCGCGCAAGAATAACTTCCGTTTTTTGGTCACATGGGTTCGATGGTGTAGTTCCATTTGGGCAGGGAGCTGTCGGGTGTGACGCGTAACTCCTGCATCTGCGCGTCGGTGACCTTGACGCCGGTCTTGTAGGTCTTGCGGACCAGGTGCGCGCGCACCCGCAGTCCGGTGGCGGTGCGTGTGGTGCGCAGGTACTTGAGGATGGTCTCGTAGCTGTCGAGCGGCCGGCCGGCCCAGTTCTTGGTGACCTCGCAGAACATGCGGTGTTCGATGGGATTCCACTTCGACGTGGCCGGCGGGTAGTGGGCGACACGCACGCGCAGGCCGTGGCGGTTGCAGAGGCGGTGTTGCAGGTTGAATTTCCAGGCGCGCGCGGTGCAACTGTTGCTGCCGCCCCCGTCGGCCAGGATCTGCAGGGCTTCGGCCTCGGGATAGTGCTTGTGACCTTCGGTGCGCCACCACTTCTCGATGCAGTCGACGGCGAACGCCGGGGTGTCGGCGGTTTGGCCGACGAAGACGGTGCCGGCGTTGGCCCGCACGTCGTAGATGCCGTAGGGGATGGCGCGGCCCTCGGCCGCGGATGGAAAGTCGTGGTCGTTGACCAGCTCGGGTCTGTGGTCCCACTTGGCGCCGGGATTGCGGAATGCGCCGACGAGCTCCTTCTTCTTGGTGTCGACGCTGATGACCGGCGTGTTGTCGGCGGCGCACCGCTCACGCAGTTCGGCGATGTGGTGGAACTGGTCGTCGCGGTTCGGGTGCGAGGCGCCGGCACGCTTCTTGTGGTTGACGCGCAGCGAGAATCCCATCTTCTTGAGAAGCCGGGCGACGGTCCGCGCGCAGATGTCGGTACCGAGCTTTCGCAGTTGGGCGGCGACCTTGGCGGTGGTGCGGCGTGTCCACTTCAGGCCACGGACCGGGTCGCCGGCCGTCTCGTGGTCCATCAGGTCTTGGATGTGGGCGATGACTTCCGGCGTTTTTTTTCCGCTGGCGGCCGCCCGCCTCCGACGCGTCGCACCCGGTCGATCTCGACGTCGCGCTCGACGAGTTGCCGCCGGCCGGCGGCGACCGTCGACGGGTCGATGCCGAGCAGTTCGGCGATGCGCCGGTCGCCGCCCCACCCGCACTTGAGCGCTTCGAGTCCGGCGAACAGACGCCGCTGCCGCTCGTCGAGCAGGCTGGCGAACAACACGATCGCCGCGCGCAGCTCCTCCGGCATCAGGTCGGCCTCTGGGAGGGGCCGCACGAGTCCGGGCGTGGCCATCAACAGGCGGCGCGCGCGCAGTTGGTGGGCCCGCTGCGTGCGGTCGGCGGCGCAGTAGAGGAACTGGCCGGCGAGCTTGTGCCGCGTCAGTCGCCCGTCGCCGACGAGCTTGCGCAGCGGGTCCTGGGTGCCGACCGCGAGCAAGTTGTCCAATTCGTCGACGAAGTGTCCCGCCTCGGCGTGGTTGATGAACGACTCGGCGGTTGCGATCAGGGTGCCGGCGCGGGAGAAACGGACCCCGGCGAAAGACCACAGGCCGTGCTCGTCGAAGTCGGCGAGGACATCGAGGGTGTAGTAGCTGCCGCGATGCGAGTAGCTGGTCCGGGCGTCAAGGTCCTTGAGCTTGCGAAACGCGGTGCGCCTGCTGGCGCGGGGCCCGAGGGCCGCGATCACCTCGGGCAGCGTGGCGATGGTCTGCTTGCGGAGCAAGGCGAGGATCGTGTCGGCGGAGAACGCGGTTGGTCTCATTGTGGCACCATTACGGATTCATGTTTCCGCAATTATGCCATAAACCTGGACAAGGCTCTGCTCCCAGAATCCAGAGAAACCTTTGCCTTGACGGGACTGGTCGACGCCACGACCGTTGCGGGACCGGCTGTGCTCTATAGCGAGACTACAGACACTTATAGGAAGTTATTTTTGCGCCGACCCTTGGTGCGCGATCCCGGTCCGGGTCGCCGCCTCGCTGAGACGGTCGCGGGTCTGCCGGGGTCGGCGCAGCCGTGCGTCGGCGAGGCCGGCTTCGAGCTAGCGGCGCTCGGCCTCCTGATCAGGACCGCGACGTAGGACTCTTGCGGTGAACTCGCGGTAGGATGAAGGGCATGAACCCCGATACGGTGTGCGGCATCATCACGGTGATCACGGTCACCGTGGCGCTCGCCGGACTCCTGTAGGTTGCGGAGTCGCTGTGGAGTTCGAGCTCACGCCCCGCCAGATGCGCACCGTTGCAGCCGCGATAACCACCGTGGCGGCGGTGATCATTCTCATCGCAGCCGGGTTACTGGGATGGTTGATCGTCTTGTTCGTCCGGACCTTCTCGGGCGTGTTCCTGCCTCTGGTAGTCGGCGGTGTTGCGGCGCTCGTGTTCCGGCCGTACTACGACTGGCTGCGTGGCCCGGGCCGGATGCCGGTCGCAGGAGCGGTCGCGGCCGTGTTCCTGTCCGCGCTCGTCCCGCTGGCCGCGTTCATCGCGTTCTTCGGGCATCTGGCGGTTCGTCAGTTACTCGGCCTTGCCGAGCAGGCACCCGAGCTATGGGAGCAGACTCGCACGTTGGCCGAGGCGATGCTGCCGCGCGTCGGCGTGGTGCTCGACACCTGGGGCGTAGGCGACTTGCTGCGGGAGATCGTGACGGCGCAGCAGACCACGGTGGTGGAATGGTTGCGGACTGTCGGGTCGCAGGCGGTTGCGGCCGGTTTCGGATTCGCGCGTGGGTTCAGCGCCCTGCTCTCGTGGGCGATCACGCCGATCTACTTCGCTTACTTCCTGACCGCCACCGGCATTCGGTTCGACGCCGATCAACTACTTCCGTTTCTCAAGCCGGGCGCGCGCAGGGACGTGACGTATCTGTTGCACGAGTTCGTTGCCATCCTGGTGGCGTTCTTTCGCGGACAGTTGATCATCGCGTCCCTGCAGGGCCTGCTGTTCGCCGTCGGCTTCTCCTTGATCGGTCTCAGCTACGGGTTCGTCATCGGCATGGCGCTGGGGATGCTCAACATCGTTCCGTACCTGGGCAGCATGGTCGGACTCGCCGTCGCCCTTCCCATCGCTTTCTTCCAGGCGGACGGTGGCTTGAGTACCTGCGTGCTGCTGCTGGTGGTGTTCGCCATCGTGCAGCAGATCGAGGGCTGGTTCCTGACCCCAAGAATCATGGGCGAGCGTACCGGCCTCGACTTCATGGCCATCGTTGTGGCGATTCTGTTCTGGGGCACGGTGTTCGACAGCGTCCTGGGACTGGTCCTGGCGATTCCGCTGACCGCCTTCCTGGAGTCGGTCTGGCACTTGGCGCGCGAGAAGTACATACCGGTTCGCTAGCCGGGGCCGCCTGCGACCCGCGCGAGCCCCGATTCGAATCGGCTTGGGAAAATCGCCGGCCGCCACCATCGCGTAGATGCTCGAACGCGAGAGCCCGGTGATCTCGCTCACCTCACCCACTGTCAGCAATCGCATGCAGATCCCTCGTCGCCCGTTGGGTGCGTGTACAGGTTTATGGGATCGGGGTCGCAGCGCCAGAAACAAGTCCGTCCACCCTGCTCTGCATAATCCTGGTGGAAGCGCTCATCCGAATGGTCGACGGGCGACCGGAACGTCTGTTCAACAAGGGCCCGACGGCGGTGTTGTCTGGTGGCTGTCTCGAGCTCAATTCAAATCAACCTGGCGTACTGCTCCCAACGGCCTCTGACGGCGGCTGGGAGACTTGACGGTCATGTGGCAGGTTGGCTGGTAGCCGTCTCGACCTCGTTCCGGACGCCCTGCACGTGCTCAGTGGTCTTCACGTAGTCGCGGGCGTATCGTGCCGAGGCGGGCAGCTGATGGCGGGGACGGCTCGGCTGCGGGCGATCCCGCCAGACCTTCTCGACGTTCACCCAGCCGGCCGGGCACGCCTGCTTGAAGCGGGCGTACTGCGCACGTAACGGCTTCACCCACGCCGGGGCCAGCCGCGGGCCGACCACCGCCTCGAGCAGCTCCCGGTCGACCGCCTGCAGTACGAGGCGCTTCACGCCGTCCCCCGCGTCCATCCGCTCGAACTCCGAGCGTACCCGTGACAGGCGGAAACCGCCGGCGCACACCGCGCCGATCAGGATCTTGAACAGACTGCGGTTTCGGGCCTGCTTCGCGGGAAGCGCCGGGCACCGCAGCCGGCGGGCGCTCCCGAGCGGGCGGCTGCTGGCGAACGCCGGGAGCCGGCGGTATTGTCGAGGGCTGCGGCTGCTCCGGCTTGGCGACCCGGACAGGCTCGGGGGTCGGCGCGGGGTAGTCGCGCTCGACGTGCCTGTCGAGGTCGCGCATGATGCTCGACAGCGACGGGCCCAGGTCGGGGGTGGTGGCGCCGGGGCCGGTGGCAGTTCCGACAATCCCAGCCGCTCGAGGACCCGTTCGAGACCTTCAGTGCCGTGTCCAGCGTGATCAAGCGCCGTCTCAGATCCGCTACGCGCTGGCGGAGCCGCCGCAGCCTGCGATGTGCCAGGCGGTTCTCACGGGCCTTCCGACGGCGGTCCTCCCGGTTCCGGAGCTTGTCGGCCGCCGCGTCGCGCCAGCGGTCGCGCGCCACCTGCCGGCTGTTGGCTGCCCGTTCGGCCTGGATCTCGGCGGCGAGCTCGGCGTCGCGGGCCTGGTCGTAGCGTTCGTCGGCGTCGAGGTAGGCGAGGCGCTGCTCGCGGCCGCGCCGGCAATTGGGCTTCCAGCGGGACGCCGTGCGGGTAGCGCCGGTGAGGGCATCGCGGGGCCGCGGCGTGATCACAGACGGCTGTCCGCAGGGTGCGCTGGGCGGCCCGATCGTCACGGACGGCCGCCTCGAACGTCTCGCGGGCCCGGCGCTCGCGGGTCGCGCTCGCGGGCGCGGATGTGCGCTGTCGGCGTGGGGCGCCGCGCTGGGCCTTGGGCACGGCCGCCTCGGTGTCCCGCAACTCGTCGCGGTTCTGGTCGCGCTTCGCGCTGATCTGCGCTTCGAGCCGCTGGAAGTGAGGGCCCGCGATACGGGCCAACGTCGCTTTCGTCGTCGGCTCGGTCCTGCCGGGCGTTGTGTCGGGCGCGCGCTTCCACAGTTTCAAAGTTTCGTCAGCGGCGCGAGGACCTTCTGCCGCCGACGCCGCCGCCGATGCGTGCGGGCCAGCCGCACCCCGCTCGCGCCGCGCCCGGTCCGGCGGCGGCGGTGACTGGACCTGGGATTTAAGTGGGCCGCCCACTCCTGCCGCTCCGCCGGTGTCCGGTCCGCCGCCCGCGCCGCGCTTCTTCTGCATCGGGGGCAGCGGAACCACGGCGCGCGCCTTCCTCTTGCCTCGTCGACCGGGACGCTGACGTCGACCTGGAGGCCGACGACCGCGCGGTACTCCTCGCGAGCCTCGCGCCGCGCGATACGATTCGGCACCTGGACCCGCTCGCGGCTTCGCTCGTACTTCGCCGCCCAGGTCGAGTAGCGGCACAGTCGGGTTCCGAGGCTGCTCGACGCTTCAGATGGAGCAACGGACGTCAACTTCTGACGCACCCATTGGGGTGGGGCGCGTGCCCCCGCACCCGAGGGTCCATCCGCCGCCTACGGGCGGCGACCGCACCGGAAACTCGGCACCGCGGTCATCGGGGCTCGGACCACGCTCCATGCACGCACATCGGACCGCCACTTCGCTCGGGTCTCATCGCTGTCGTCTTCCTCGTCGGCGGCGCTGCCAGTACGACAAGCCCGCATCCCAGCGGTCGGCGCGCTGCATGCGCAGAGGTCGTTCGAAGCGGCTCCGAGCCCAGCGCGAGCTCCATTGGCCGGTGCCGGCAACTAGTGGTGTGTCCCAAGAATGACTTTACACTTTCGAACCTTGTCCAGGATGGTGTCGACAGTAGTGCTCCACACGAACGGCTTCGGGTCCGCGTTGTGGTGCGTGAGGTAGTCCTTGATGGCCGCGACCAATTCCTCGACGCTGCAGAAGACGCCGCGCCGAAGGCGCTGCTGCGTCAGCTTGCTGAACCAGCTCTCGACCAGGTTGAGCCACGAGGCCCCGGTCGGCGTGAAGTGCAGTTGGAAGCGCGGGTGGGCGGCCAGCCACCGGCGCACCGCCTCGTGCTTGTGGGTCCCGTAGTTGTCCAGGATCAGGTGCAGGGTGATGTCCGGCGGGAACGCGCGGTCGAGGCGCCGCAGGAACTTGAGGAATTCCTGGTGCCTGTGCCTCCCGTGGCATTGGCCGATGACCTTGCCGGTCAGCACGTTTCAACGCGGCGAACAACGTCGTGGTGCCGTTGCGCTTGTAGTCGTGGGTCATCGTGCCGCGGCGGCCGGGCTTCATCGGCAAACCCGGCTGCGTGCGGTCGAGAGCCTGAATCTGGCTCTTCTCGTCGACGCACAGCACGACGGCCTTGTCCGGCGGGTTGAGGTACAACCCCACGACGTCGGTCAGCTTCTCGGTGAACGCCGGGTCGGTCGACAACTTGAAGGTCTTGACGCGGTGGGGCTGCAGGCCGTGCGCGTCCCAGATGCGCTGCACCGTCGAACGGCCCACGCCGGCCGCCTTGGCCATCGAACGGCAGCTCCAGTGCGTGGCGCCCGGCGGCGTCTCATGCAACGTGGCATGCACGATAGCCTGGACCTGATGCTCGGTGATCCGCGGTTTCCGACCTCGGCCGACGCGGACCGCTCCCACCGAATCGAGGCCGTCGGAGAGGAACCGCGCTCGCCATTTCAACACCGTGGGCCGGCTGATACGCAGCGTGGTCGCGATGCGACTGTTCGACGCGCCGTCGCCCGCCATCAGCAAGGCCTTGGCGCGGGTCACGACGCGATACGGCGCCGCAGCACGGTTCGACCACTTCGCCAGGATGTTTCGGTCACCGTGACTCAACAGCAGCGGGGCGGCGGGATGGCTCATACCTGCGGGTATACTATTCGCAGCACACACTGTCAATACATTTCCGGGACACACCACTAGTCTGCGTCTACCGCTGGATCTTCGCTAGCGATAACGGACACGACTTGGTCGTACGGCGCCATGAACAGGAACACATTCTCGTCGTCCAGAATGCCGAGAACCGGACAATCCTGTGCCGCTAGCAGCGACCCGGTTACAGTTACTTCATCTCCGGTTCGCAGCTTGACGGTGTAGGTCTTCGGCTCCGACTTGGTGTCTGATTTTCTGTCGAACATGTACCGCATGATACCTTGGCAAACCTTGGGCCGGGTGCCGCGGCCGGTTTGGCCTTGGCCGGCGACGCTCGCGCCGACCACCAAGGTTGTGCACCGCGACGGGGCCGGCCGACACGGGCCAAGCACCCGACGCCACCCCGCTCGAAGGCGTCGCCCGGAAGCACATCACGGTTGGCGAGCGACCAGGGACGGGGAGGTGGCACGATCGGCGACCTCACCGCGGGCACGGCGGCGCGCGTGCTACCCTGCGCGAGCGGATCGCTACGGCGGCCCGTCACGCTAGCGCTGTTGCGCCTTCCTCGGCGGGCGACGAGGGAGATCAATCGTTCCGGTTCCAGATGCGGTCGCATTCCCTGGCGGAACTGAACGATGGGGAGGGATGAACGCATGGATATGGTTGAGACATCCAGTCTCTTGGCCCTGACTCTCGGGGCGGGCTGGGCCAGCGGGATCAATCTGTATGCCGCCGTGGTCGTGCTCGGGATAGCCGGGGCGACAGGGTACGCGGACTTGCCGGGTGAGCTCGATGCTATCCAGAGTCCCTGGGTGATCGGCGCCGCGGGTCTGATGTACTGCGTGGAGTTCATCGCCGACAAAATCCCCGGCGTCGACTCGATATGGGATGCCCTCCACACTTTCGTCCGTGTTCCGGCTGGCGCTCTGATGGCGTTCGGGGCGACGGGAGACCACGGCTTGGCCTTGGAAACGGCCGGCGGTCTGGCCGGCGGTCTCATGGCCCTCAACAGCCACGCGACCAAGATGGGTTCGCGTGCGGCTATCAATACGAGCCCTGAACCGTTCTCCAACTCTGCTGCATCGATCACCGAAGACATGTCCGTCGTGGGCGGCTTGTGGCTCGCGATGAATCATCCGTGGGTGTTCCTCGGTCTGCTGGTGTTGTTCGTCGTGCTCAGCGTGATTCTGTTGCGGATGATCTGGTCGTCTCTGAAGGCGATGATGCGGAGATTACGATCTTGGTGGAAGCCGGCGACGGCGGACGGCAACGGATGATCGTGATCCCCCACACCCGTTGCCTTCAAGCACTCGTTGCTGGAACCGAAACGGCAGGCGCAGTCTGGCGCAGTCAGCATGTTCCGTGACTCTAGCGCGCTGCTCCATGTGCTCCATGTCTTTGAGCAGCAGGTCGACCGCCGCCCGTCCTGCCGCGGTTCGCACGCACTCGCGTGGCGTCTTCTCGTTCAGCGCTGGCAGCGGCCGGTCCACCCAGTCGGCGTAGTGGCGCTTCTTGAACTCGGCCACCAAGTGCTCCTGCTGGGGCGAGGGTGGCGGCGGGGGCTGCGGCGCCCGCCGGGACTGTTTGGCGAGCGCGAGCGGGTCCATGTGTTCGCGTGCCCGGTGCCGGAGGCGAGAGCCGCAGATGTCCTCGACCCGCGCCCGTAGCGCATCGGCCCGCGCATCGGAGTTGGTCTCGATGCGGAGCGCTTCCGGACCGATGTGCAGCCGGCCGAGAAGCGTCTGCTCGCCGTCCGGCTCGGCGGGATCGACAGGCCGCAGGAACACGTAGGTGGACGTGTCCTCGCCGGCAGGTTCGCGGTGCGCCCCGTCGAGTTCGGCGACGCGGGCCTCGATCGCCGCCATGGCGCCGGCCGCGACCTCGAAGTGGTCCACCGTCAGCAGCAGGGGGTCGCCGTCCCGGTTGCGCAGGTCGGGCGGGATCGCCCTTCGCACGTCGAGGTCTTCGACCGCCTCCTCCCAGTACCGGATCAGGTTGCGCCCGAAGGCCGCGCCGCAGAGCCGGTCCACCGGGACCGACCGCTTGCGGCGCAGGCGTGCTCGCGCCCGCCGCACCACCTCGGCCGCTTCGACAGGGGGCACCGGGCGCGGATGCACCCCGCACAGCAACGAGACGCCGTCATGGTCGACGATGCGGGCCAGCACCGCGTCGTGCGTCACCAGCGTCCTCGAACCGCGCGTTTCGTGCACCGTTCGCCGCTCGTCCGACAGCAGGTCGTGCAGCCTCACGGTCTTGCCGGCATCGACGGCCTCGACCTCCCACACCGAGAGCCACGCCGCGCGTTGCGCCTCCAGCCAGCGCCGCTCCTCTGCCGAGCAACGGCGTGCGCGACCCTCGAGGTAGGCGTCGACGACCGTCTTCCCCTCGACTTCGAAGCAGTAGACCGACCAGGGAAAGGCGAGCGGCAGCACCTCGTCGAGACTGGCGAAGTCGTCCTCGAACGCCTCCCAGGCTTCGCCGTACTCCCGCAGGGCGAAACCAGACAGACGTCTGACCAGTGTCTCGTCCATCGCGTGCGTCGAGGCCGCGGCCTGAAGGCCGGCGTGCTCGGCCTCGTCGGCCGCCAAGTGGCACTTCTTGTACTTCCGGCCGCTCCCGCACGGGCACGGCTCGTTGCGGCCGGCCCGCGGCCGGAACGGTTCGGCCGACGCCATCGCGTCGAGCCCCGGTGCCGCCGCGTCCGGCAGCTCGAAGTCCGCGAGCGCGTCGTAGGGAACCGTGAACCGCACCTCCCGGTCGTCGTCGTCGAAGTACGACTCGCAGACCGGCGCGAAGGGGTCGGACTTGAGATTGCGCCGTGCTTGGCGAAGAACGCGCCGAGGGCCAGCGCGCAGGCGGCGGCGATCTCGACATCGCGCTCGACCAGCGGGCGCGGCATGCCGTCCGGGTCGCGCCGCTCGACCAGCGGGTAGGCATCGGCGCACTCGACCGGCCAGCCATGCTCCATCGCCTCGCGCCGCATCGACGCCGGCAGTTCGGTGGCCGGCTCGAAGGTCAGCGCCAGCCAGCCGGCGCCCAGCGCGAGCGGAGCTTGCTCGAGTGCGCCAGATTCGGCCGCGGCGACGAACGCCTCGAAGCCGTCGAGCGACGCGAAGACCAGCACGCCGCGGCTCTCGCTGAGCTGACCGATGACCGACAGGCAGGCCCCGTCGACACCCAGCGCCGGGATGTCCATCCGCAGCACCTGCGTGTCGTCGGCGACGGTCCACGGCTGGAGTGCGAACAGCAGCCGTCCGGCCGCGAAGAGCTTCTCGACCGCGGCGGCCGATACGCGGCCGCCCGCGAAATAGCTCGGCTCGTTGTCCTCGTCCGGCGGCAGCGTCGCGATCAGGTGCGCGAGCAGTGCATCGAGCTCCGGCGTAGGCGCAACCGTGACGGGTATCGCCTCGCCGACCTCCGCGCGCACCGCGGCAGCGGTAGCCGCGTCGGCGACGCGGACGACGTCGGGCTGGCGCGGCGAACCGGTCGCCGGCTGCGTCAAGGCGTTGCGCAACCCGCGCGCGACGGCGCCCTCCCGGTCTTCGGGCATGACGAGCGACTGACCGACGATCAGGCCCTCCGGCAGCTCCAGCCAGATCACCAGGTCTGGCCGGTAGGGCTCTTCCCGATCGTGGATGTAGAACGGGGGCGAGAGCCGGCCGCCGACCCACTCGCGGGAAGGCTGCGAGCGGCTCGCGACGCGACGCCGGCCCGGAGCCAGACGTCGCGTCACACGGCGACCCTGCCGATCATGCCCGGAATCATACCGCCGCGCGGGCGGGGCCTCGGAGCCGGCCTGACAGCGCTCGTTGTCGCAGGTTGCATCGTCGATGTCGACGTGGAGCGGCGCGACGTCGAGCGTCCACGTCGCGTCGGTGTTCGAGGGCCTGACGCAGCCAGACGGAGCGCCCTCCGGATCGAATCGCGTTGAACGCCCGCCCTCGGCGCGCCCGTCCGGACGCCCCCGTCAGCATGAAGCGCCGTTGCGGGAACGTGCTTCGGGGGCAGCCGACAGCGGATGCCTGACGACCGATACGAACGAGTGAATCCCGGACGGCGTGCTACCGGGTTGACTGCCGGCGCCGCCTGCGGGCTGCTCTCCACGACGGGGATCGTTTCTTGGGGCGCAGCCGTCGGCTCGCGGACCCGAGCCGACGGCGCGAGGTGCGAGTGGAGGGAGAACTACACGTGATGATATGGATGTTGTGTTCGGAATCTGGTTCTGGAAGCCGGCTGCGACCGCGATGCGGACAAGCATCCGTCGGGCGTCGCAGTCGAGCGCGGCGAGCGGGCTGCCTGTTCGGTCCAGCCTGCTTCGGCTCAGCGCCGCGCAGACTGCAACGCCAGGGGCAACTGTTCTGCGGTACTTCGTCCGCGGCTTCCCTTCACCGCCGGCGCAGCAGCCCGTCGTTTCGACGCCGGCCCGCTACGGCAACATGCATGTTGCATCGACCGATATGCTATAGATCCCGCAACGCGAGCGGAGGTTGACCTCGTCCCTTGACAGAGTTCGATACGGGAGCGGGAAGCGACGGCCGGGCGCGTCGGTAACGGACAAGGACTATCACCTTCGTGTCCGCCGACGGCTACGCATCCGCGCGTGTGGAACCGCCGGAAGGTGAAACAGGTTCAGAGAGTGCACTGGTATCCCCGCTACGTACCCGTCGACGCGCAGCGCGCACGGACCGTCTCGGAGATGAACCGTCTGATCGCAAGCGGTGTGAAAGTGCAGCCGGTGGAGTTGCGGGGGCGAACGCTCGCCAGGAGCTTCTGGGGCCGCCGATGGTGCGAGCACGTCGAGTCGTTCTCCCAGTACGCGGCTCGTCTGGCGCACGGCAAGGCCTACCTGCGCAACGGCAGCGTGTGTCATCTGTCCATAGCGTCTGGTGGCGTCGAGGCGATGGTGCTCGGCTCGGCGCTCTACCGTGTCACGATCCGCATACGGCGACTTGAAAGGGTGGACTGGATGGCCATCCGGACGGTTTGCGCCGGCCGCATCGGCTCGCTGCTCGAGTTCCGCCAGGGCCGCCTGTCGGACGAGATCGCCGAGGTGGTCACCGACCGCGGCAGCGGTCTGTTCCCGCAACCCGATGACATCGTGGCGTCGTGCGAATGCGGGGACGGAACCGCGATGTGCAAGCATGCGGCAGCCGTGCTCTCGGGTATCGGCAGCCGGCTGGACGAGAGTCCGGAGCTGCTCTTCCTGCTGCGCGGCGTCGACGAGACGGAGTTGATTGCCGCCGAAGCTGCCCGGTCACACGACACGGTGGCGGCCGGCGGTTTCGAGCCCTGCGCGACGCAGGGCGCGGCCGCGTCGAAGGCAGACTCGAAGCCACCGAACGCACTCGGGGCTGTGGAGTCGAGAGTGTCTCTCTCCGCCCCGACGTCGAGCGGCTCGGCCGCGTCATCCCGCCCGGTCAAGAAGACGCTCACCTATCGACGACCCGCCCCGACCGACGTCCGTCGGCGCCCCGCGCCGACGGACCTCTCCGTCGAGGCCGCCGGATTCGTACCGACGGGCGAGATGATCACCGACCTGCGCGAGCACTGCGGATGTTCGGTGGCCGAGTTCGCGGAACTGATCCAGGTTACGCCGACGACGGTGCGCCGCTGGGAAGCCACGCCCGGCGCTCTGAACCTGCACGCCGCTCCCTGGGAGGCCGTGCGGGCGCTGTACCGGGAGAGCCGAGAGCATCGGGGACGAGGTTCCTCACGGGCGCGACGCCTAACTGAGCACCGGTTGTCCGGCAGAGTCCAACGGAATCCGCGCCCTGATTGGACACGATCTGGGGTATCCATTTAACCGGAGTATCCCGACGCCGATCTCCACGGGCGGTTCGCCGGTGGCCGCGCCAAGCTCGGCGGGCGCCCACGCACGACTGGCGGTTTTGGCGGGACTTTCCGGGGCCGACGACTGGTGATGAGGTCGTGGTAGCGCACGGGGTCGTGGGCGACGGCGAGTTCAAGAACCCGAAAGAACAGCATTCCCCGGCTGCGAGAACGCCGACGATTGAAGCGGAACACGAACTCGTTGAGGTAGCTGGCCAAGTGTGCGTCGTCCGCCGCCCCCTGATGGGTGCCGAGCAGCCACCGCTTGGCCAGCGAGATGACCTGATGTACGGCGGGAAGCAGCTTGCCGGGATCCTCGCCACGGAATCGGGCGGCCCGCTGACTGTGCCTGACGTGGGAGAACCCGAGCTTGTCGAGTCCCCTGTACCCCTGCCACCCGTCGGTCACAACGGTCGCGCCTGGTTCAACGTGGTCGGTCACGAACTGATGCAGCGAGGCCGCGGAGGCGTCGGCGAGAGGCGCCATACGGCACCGGCCCATCCCTTTCGGCTCCCGGACCTCGACCGCCACGCCAGTCAGGACCTTCTTGCCCTGAGCCCGGCCACCGGGTAGGTCTGGCTCCACACCACCGATGTAGGTCTCGTCCACCTGCACCATCCCGGCCAACCGTTCCCGCCCTGGACGTACCAGCACCGCGCGGAACCGATGCAGCATCGCCCACGCCGTCTGATAGGAACCGATTTCCAACGTCCGTTTCAGGCTCAGCGCCGAAATCCCGTCCTTGCCGCTGGCGAACAGCCAGCAGGCGTTGAACCAAACCGTCAACGGCGTTCGCGTACGGTCGAAGATCCTCGGTGAGCGCCCAAATCCGGCCATTGATGGGCGGCTGAAAACCGGCCATTTCCGACAGCGGCCCGAGACGTTGACGCCGGCCTGGAACACGACGTTCCTGCACCGGCATGAGCAACGTCTTGAAGGAAGAGAAGCGACAACAGGTTCTCGCGCTGGGGCGCCTCGGCTGGTCGCTACGGCGGATCGAAGAGGCCACCGGGGTCCGGCGTGAGACCGCCAGCGGGTACCTGAAGGCGGCCGGCCTGAAGGTCCGGGGCCGTGGCCGGCCTCCGGCTCGCCCGGCAAAACCGGCCATTTCCCCGGAGGCGCCCACCGACTCTTTGCCGTGCACCGCGGCCGGCAAGGGCACCGACGCCGCCGCACCTTTCCCCGCGAAACGGCCCGGTCGGGCACCACAGGCGAGCGCGTGCGAGCCCTACCGCGAGCTGATCACCGACGCGCTCGGCCGCGGGCGCAACGCCACGGCCATCTGGCAGGACCTGGTCGACGACCACGGCTTCCCGGCGAGCTATACGAGCGTGCGGCGCTTCGTCTCGACCGTCCGGCAGCAGCCCGCCGTCGAGGCTCGGGCGGTGATCACCACCGATCGAGGAGAAGAAGCTCAAGTCGACTACGGCGAAGGACCAATGGTCCGTGACCCTGACACCGGCAAGTACCGGCGGACACGGCTCTTCGTCCTGACCCTGGGCTACTCGCGCAAGGCCGTCCGGCTGCTGGTTCACCGCTCCAGCGCCCGAATCTGGGCCGAGCTGCACGAGCGGGCGTTTCGTCGGCTGGGGGGCACCGTACGCGTCGTCGTCCTCGACAACCTCAAGGAGGGCGTCCTCACCCCGGACATCTACGACCCGACGCTCAATCCCCTCTACCGCGACGTGCTCGCCCACTACGGCGTGGTCGCCCTGCCGTGCCGCGTCCGGCATCCCGATCGGAAAGGCAAGGTCGAATCCAGCGTCGGCCACACCCAGATGGCGCTGCGCGGCCTCCGCTTCGAGTACCTCGACCACGGTCAGGCGCACCTGGACCACTGGGACCGGCGCTGGGCCGACACCCGCATCCACGGAACGACCAAGCGCCAGGTCGCCGCCATGTTCGAGGAAGAACGCCCCGCCCTCGGCCCGTTGCCCCTCGAGCCGTTCCGCTACTACCAGTTCGGCCGCCGTACCGTGCATCTGGACGGTTGCGTCGAAGTCGCCTCGGCCTACTACTCGGCGCCGCCAGGCTGGATCGGACGCCGCGTCGACGTGCAGTGGGACGACATCCACGTCCGCCTCCTCGACCCGAGTACCGGCCAGCTGCTGCGCGAGCACCTGCGCACAAAGCGCGGCTGGCATCGCATCGCCGACGACGACCGGCCCGCCCGCACCCCGCCGAAGACGCTCGCCCTGCTCGCCGCCGCCAAGCGCGCCGGTCCCTCCATCGCCAACGTCTGCGACCACATCCACCGGCATGAGGGCGCCGTCAGCGTCCGACGCATCCTCGGCGTCCTCTCTCTGGTCAAGAAGCACGGTCCCGCCGTCGTCGAACATGCCGCCACCGCCGCGTTCGAACTCGGCGTGCCCACCTACCGCTTCCTGAAGCGCTACCTCGACCGCCACCCCGTCGCGCCGCCGCTGTCGTTGCGCCAAGTCGACCCGCTCATCCGCGAATTGACCGTCTACCGCGATCTGATCGACCGCAGAACAGGAGACCCCGCATGAATCTCGTCGAACTCGACAAGGCGCTGCGCAAACTGCGCCTCTCCGGCATGGCCAACGTCCTCGAAACCCGACTGCTCCAGGCCCAGACCGAGCAACTCGCCCCCATCGACCTGCTCGCCGCGCTCGTCTCCGACGAGCTCCAGCGCCGCGAGGACCGCCTGCTCGAACGCCGGCACAAGCAGGCCCGGTTCCGGGACCCCGACCGCGCGCTCGACGGCTTCGACTTCGACTTCAACAAGAAGATCAACCGCGCGCTCGTCTTCGAGCTCGCCACCGCACGCTTCATCGCAAAGCGCGAGGACGTTTTGCTCATCGGCCAGCCCGGTACGGGCAAGAGCCACCTTGCCCAGGCCATCGGACGCGCCGCCATCCAGCAGGGCTACCGCGTCCTTTACCGCGAAACCCACACCTTCCTCGAAGAACTCGCCGAGGCGACGCTCGCCGAGACCCGCAAGGACTACCTCGCCGAACTCGCCCGCGCGCACCTGCTCATCATCGACGACCTCGGCATGCGCAAGCTGCCCCACACCGCCGCCGAGGACCTGCTCGAGCTGATCATGCGCCGTTACGAGCGGGCCTCGACGATGCTCACCTCCAACCGGCCGGTCGACGAGTGGGGCAAGCTGCTCGGCGACACCGCCGCGGTCACCGCGCTGCTCGACCGGCTCCTGCATCACGCCCACGTGCTCAAATGCGGACCGCGCAGCTGGCGCACCCGGGTGCGGACCACCTTGGTAGAGTCGACGGGAGGCGCGTAACCGGTGCGGAGTCGGTGGCTCATCCGGCGCTTCGGCACCGGGCCGCAGTCCGGACCCCGTGGGCACGTTTCCTTCACCCGCGAACCGGGAGCCCGCGTTGGGCTGGCGTCCGAAGGCGTCCGCAGCCTTCCGCCAGTTGCCCCCGCGTTGCACAGCGGTACGGAGGATTCGCGCGCGGCCGAGCGTCGACGCCCATCCGGACGTGGTCCGCGCGCGCGAGAGCACCGCCTCCAGGCTCGCCTGGCGCAGGAACCGACACCGACTGTCCCCACCATCGCCCCGTGCGCCAGACGAGCCTTCCGCGGCACTCGGGTGGTCGCTCGACGCAACGCCCTTGCCGATTCGTCGTCGACGACCACACCGTCCGGCCCAGCCTGGCCGTTGCGTCTCGCGAGCGTACCCCGGCCGGGCATGACCAACACCGATGTCCGGCTCGGAACCCACCCGGGAGACCGGACCAGACAAGGTCCTCGCTGCCGCTCGGAACATTTGCCTCGCGCACGCTGTCGCGGATCAACGGCAAACTCCTTGCCAACAGAGGACGCCGTGAAGTAGATCTCAACTCCAGTCTCGGGCCGCCGGAAATGGCCGGTTTTGAGGCGCCCACAAATGGCCGGTTTTGACCCGCCCATTGAGGCGAAGATCGTGCCCGCGGTCGCCGAGGTACGGCTCCCGCACCCGGCGCACATCAGCCGGCCGTCGCCGAGGCGCCACGCTGCTTGGTGGCCACACACCAAGCATGCGAAGCCCGCCGGCCACCGCAGCCACTCCAGGTAGTCTAGGCAGTCCTCGTCGCTCTGGAACCATGCCTGGAACTCGCCCACGGATCTCGGATAGTGCGCACCGGGGCGAGGGCGATCCATTGCCCCAGCGTACACCGCGGGCTCCGGTTAAATGGATACCCCAAAGGACACGAAATGGGGTACGGCGACGCGCTTGAGCACGCCGTCGGCCAGGAATTGCGCGCGACATGCCAACGTGCGCAGCTTCCGGTCCGAACACCGCGGATCACCTCACGGCCTTCCGCGGCCGCGGTCGCCCGCGAAGCCACTGTCCGGGGTTCCGGACCCGAGTCCGCGCAGGAACGCACCGACTCGGACCCTCGGCGCCGCAGAGCGAGGGGGACCAGGGCATCGAGACCGGATCGGCAGGTAATCGAGCTCGGGGTCAGTCTCTGGAGGAGGGTTGGACAGCAACGGCCCCGGCCCGACCGGCAATCAGCGTGAGGACGGTCTGCATTGTCGACTCGAGGGCGTCGACCCGCCCCGTCAGTCGGTCGATCTTGCCATTGACAATGAACACGCCGATGCCCGCCGTGTCGGATCCGACGGCGCCGACCACGGCCGCAATGGCTGTGAGGGTCTCGACCACGTGAAACCGAGTACAACGCTCCCGCCGGCCTCGCCCTCCGAAAACCCCTTCTCACCTACGCTGCAGGGCCGTCTCCTTGCCGCGCCGACGCCGGAAACACGGAAACAGCCGGCGCCACCAGGACGGCGGGACAGGGACGACGTCGATCACCTTCCGGCGTTCCAGCCACATCCCCACCCGGACGCCGACGATGAACAGCAGGACGGCGGCGAGGACTTCAACCATGCGGCGAAGGATAGCAGCGCGGCGCGGCCCTTGGTAGCCGTCGATAAAGTCGTACTGGCTGCGGTGCGCCTCGTCGGCGATCACCACAACGCTACGGCGGTTGGACAGCAGCGGATGGTGGTCGCCCTTGTCTTCGGGGAAGAACTTCTGGATCGTCGTGAACACCACGCCCCCGGACTCCACGGCGAGCTTCGCCCGCAGGTCGGCGCGGCTCTCGGCCTGGACGGGCGGCTGGCGCAGTAGGTCGGCGCAGCGTGAGAAGGTCGTGAACAGTTGGTCGTCGAGGTCGTTGCGGTCGGTCAGCACGACGACGGTGGGATTCTCCATCGTCGGCTCGCGGACGATTCGCCCTGCGTAGAACGCCATCGTCAGGCTCTTGCCTGAACCCTGCGTGTGCCAGACCACGCCGATCCGCCGGTCGCCGCGGTCGCCGCCCGGTCGGCGGTCCGATTCGGGGCGGCCGTGCATGTCGTCATCCGCCACGGCCTGCTGCAACGCCGCCGCCCGCAGGGTCTCGGCGATGGCGGTCTGTACGGCGTGGAACTGGTGGTACCCGGCCATCTTCTTGACCAGCGCGCCGCTGCCGTCGTCCTCGAACACGAGGAAGTCGCGGACCAGCGTCAGTAACCGACGCGGACCGCAGGCGCCCTCGAGCAGCACCCGGAGTTGGGGCAGGCGCGGATCGGCCAGCGTCTCGCCTGAGATCGTGCGCCAGCGCTTGAACCACTCCCAGCCCGCGGTAAGCGTGCCGATGCAAGCCTCCGGGTCCGGCCCGGTCTCGGATCCGTCGACGACGATGTTGGTCGTCGCGCCTCCGTAGAACAGCAGGCCCGTCGCGGCCGCCACGTTGGTCACGCCGGGCTGCGCGGCCAGAACCGACTTCAGGCGCTCCCAGAGAGCTTGTCGGCGCGCGTCCCCGTAGCTCGGATCGGGCCACAGTGTGAAAGCCACCACACCATCCGTGCGGAGGCCCCGATCGACGTTGCTCATGTTCTGCAGGCTGCGAATGTTGAGGCCGGCGCCCACCAGCAGCGTCAGCGCCAGGTGGATCCTGAAGGCAGTGTACCGGCCGTTGACGGCGGTCGAGTGCTCGCTTGGCGCGCGGGGCGCATTTTCGCCGATCGTTCACCGATGCTGACCCACCGATCGCGGAGCGATGCGAACCGTTCACCCTCTGTTCACCACTGGTGCACCACTCTGCCGGCTCCGCCGGATCCAGCCTTCCCGCAGGGAAAAATCATGGGTGAGCGACGCCGGAACCGGGGTCGCTCACCCTTCTGGATCTCTGATCTCTGTACGCCTGCACGACAGTGCCCTCTGCGGGTGAACGTACGGTGAAATGGTGCACTGTTTCGTGCTTCCGTTCGGGCTCGCTGGAGCGTTCTTCGAGGGATTCCACTCGGTGCGTTCCCGTCCGGCTGAATCTGCTTGCAAGTTGCGTGTTTGCAGTCCTTTGGCGTGTGCCTGCCGGACGTGTGCCGGCCTTCGGTTCCGTAGGCTTGAGGCTGATGCGAGGGAGCTTTGAGGGGAGTTGGTCGGTCTACCGGGGTCAGGGGGTGGCCATCCGTAGGCGTTCACCAATTGCCCGTTCGGACTCCGCGCGTTCCCGATCCTTCTGCGGTTCTGGTGGACCCACGAACGAACGCGATCCTGACCCCAGTCGAAATGGCGATCGCGTTGGGTCGGTCGCCGATTTTCGCGATTTGTTGCAACCGTGTTGCACTGTTTTTGAAGATTCGGGCGGATCTCGTCATGGCGTGGTGGAGGTTTTCATGCGGATGAAGCGCGTGGTCGTGTTCCTGCCGATGGCCGCCGTCCAGGCTTGCGACGATCTTGCGGCCCGGTACGGCTCGAACCGTTCCGAGGTCTTCCGTCTTGCGATAGCCGAAGGCATGCCTGGTACGGTCGAGGCGCTGGAGAAGCTCCAGGAGATCCGGATGGTCGAGGCGCTCGGGGCCGGCGCGTCGCGCTCGTGGCGTATCCGGGGTGCGCAGAAGCGTCCGGGGCGGGGCCGTCCACGCAGCTTTCTCGACCCGGATCGTGCCGTTGCTGTTCTCGTGGACTACGGCCGTGCCGTGCGTGCGGCCGATCCGGGACTGACCGAAGAAGACCTGGGCGTCAGCTTGCGGAGCCACGCGCAGGTGATCGGCGTGGCGGCCGCTGACCTCGAGGAGGTCGTGGTCGACGCGGTGTCGCGCCTGTTCGGCAGGCCGCAACTGCAGTCGGTCGCCGACCCGTCGCAGCTGCCGGAGTAGCGCTCCGACCTCGTTGTCGTGCGTGGACACCTGTAGAGTGTGCACGATCCTGGGCGCGTGCGGAGCAGCGCTGGCCGCGGTTCCTGCGCGTCAGGGGGGAGTCCTGATGCCGTTGCCGCCGATCCGGGAACCTGATGCCGAGCCTCTGGACCGGACCGTGAAGGTCAGGCTGTCTGTGTGTCAGCTCGAGCATCTCGACCTGGCGGTGAAGGAGTTTCGGATGTCGCGCTCCTGGGTGCTGCGCGAATCGCTCGCGCTGGGCTTCCCGCTGTTCGTCGACAAGGTCCGCCAGCGGCGGCGTGCGGGCCTGGCGCCGCGCGGGGAGTACCAGAACCCGAATGCGGCGGGTCCGTTGCGTGGGCCGCGTTCGGACGGGCCGCGTGCGGACCGCTGGGTGAATGCGCCCAAGGCGCGCGAGCCTCGCACGCCGCGGAGGCGGGGGAAGTCGGATTGAGCGGCGGGGAGTGCCGCCGCGGGGTTTGCGCGATGTTCAGGATCGGAGGGTCAGGATCGGAGCGGGAAAGTGGACCCGGCACCAAGAAGTATACTTCTCGACGCCCGACGGCTGGTTGTACACCGGATCGGGCTGTTTGGTTCCCTCGTAGCGTGATTTTCTTGGGGTGCGCGGTTCGCCCCTCTGCGGCTGTGGTTTCCTGGATGGCGGATGGTTGGGCGCGGGCCCTGGCTGTCGCTACTCAGCGGTAACCTGCAGAGTAGAGCGGTTTCGCTTGCTCGGCACCCGAGCGCTGTCGGCGTGCCTTTCGCGGGTGACCTGCTCGGTGGTGTTGTAGCGTGCCGGGACGAATCCGTCTGAATCCGTGTGGGCCTGTCGATTCGCGGGTCGCGTGACGGCTGCAGGTAGCAGAACTCGTTGTCGCCCGCCGCTGCCCAGTACCCGACCTTCGTAGCGGCGCAACGGCAGTCCGCTGCTCGGTGCGGTCCATGCGCTGGTGACTTGTCCGGCGTCGACGTTCAGCTCGACGTTCTCCGGCGTTGCCGGCTCGACGGCGGAGGAGCTCGGTGCGCTGGGCTGCGGGTGCGGGTGCGGGGTGGAAATCGGTGAGTGGGATTGGGTCCCGGCACCAAGAAGTATACTTTTCGACGCCGGACGGCTGATTGGACGTCGGATCGGGCTGTTTGGTTCCCTCGTTGCGTGATTTTTTCGGGCGCGTGTCCGGCGCACTTCTGGGGCCGGTACGCTCGGCGGGTACTGGGGCCGGTACTTCTCGGTGCGTGTAGCCGTTGCGGATCCTGGGTTCGCCGAAGCCAGGCGTCGCCGTGGCCCGGGTCGGCAGCGGTCGTCAGGGACCTCATCCCTGATGGCTGCGGTCCGGCGACGGCGCCTTCCAGCGCCATTCAGGCAGAAAAGCAAGTGCGGCACGGGCAGTGGATTCCATGGCTTGAGAGGATCCGAATTCGGATCCGGATGGCGCAAAGGACCATGGCGCTCTGCGACCGATACCCTGAAATGCGACAGTTGTCGTTTTTCGACCATCTGCCACGGCGAGTGCCACGGCCACGGAGATCGCGATGCAGACCATCCAGCGGATGAGGCGGTCGGCGTCGCGCCCGCGGCCGTCGGCCAGGTCGGCCGCGGCTTCGGATCGCTCGGCGGCGTCGGCGGTCGGTAGCTCCCGGCGGCCTGCCCGACCTCCACGCGATCATCGGTGCAAAGGTCATCGAGAACGGTACAGGTCGGCGGGTGCGAGCATGTCGTCGACGGCGTCGAGCAGGGGAACGATGGCGTCGGTGTGCGGGTCGTCTTCGCGCTCGCGGTCGGCGACGTCGTGCTCGATCTCGTCGGCGAGCGTGCCCGCGACGGCGATCTCGTACGGCGACATGGCGTGGTTGAGCAACCAGCGCCTGCGCTGCCAGCAGCGGTAACACCTCTCGCCGCTCGAGCGGTTCACGTGGCGTCCGCAGGTGCCCGCTTCCAGCGGCAGATCCACGCCCACGCACAACGCCTTGTAGTAGGTCGGGTCCGAACGGCGCTGGCGCATGTGCGTGCGGTTGGCGATGCGCTTGCGCAGGCGGCGCAGCGCGGCGAGCTGGTCGGGGCGCAGCAAGTCCTTGATGGGCATGGTCGTCCTCCGATGCGGGAATGGCCCGAACGGGCCGGGTTGCAGGTGCGGGCCGTCAGGCCCGGAGCGTCGCGGATGCGGGGTCGGAGACCGGTGGCGTGGAAGCCGGGGAGCAGGGACGCACAGGCGTTGCCTTGCCCGCCCGTGTTCCGCCCGTCCGCCCGCGTTCGCTGGAGTAATTGTCGTTCGTTGTGGGTTCCCTCTCCGGGTCCGTGGGTGCTTGCGCGCCGACTCGGGGAGGCGCGCCGGCCCGTAGGGGCGTTGGCGTGGTGCTGGGTCCGGGGTCGCACCGCTCGGCGGCGTTCAGGAAGGTGCGCTTCTCGGCGCGTCGAGGTGTTCGGGATCGGGGGTCGCCTCACTCGGTGCTGGATCGGCGGTCGCTTCGCTCGGCGGCGTTCGTGAGGGCGAGCTTCTCGGAGCCTCGATGTATTCGACTCGGTTGCCGGAGCTGCTCGGTGCGACCGGTGAGGGCGGGCTTCTCGGGGACGTGTGGTGTTCGACTCGGTGGTGCGCCAGGCTAACTGGTGCCAGTGCAGCCGGTGAGAGTCCGGCAGGAAGGAGAAGGTGAGCCACCACTTCCACCCCGAGTCATGGGCCACGGCCCGCGAGGGCCGGGGTCAAGCGTTGACAGGGGCGCGTGCGGGCAGGGCTATTGAGCATCGAAAGGAACAGTCATCCGGGATGCCGAGGTCGTCACCGAGGGCCGAAGGCAGCATCCGTCCCACCGATATGGCGAGGGGGGCCGGAATCCCGCGGTGTCGAAGAACCCAGGCACGCACGTACGCACGGCACCGGGACCTGGGAGGTCTCCATGCCATCCCGTTGTCGTGGGCGGGATCGCTGAGGAAAGGAGAGACTCCGTAACCGAGGATGCACGGCATGGAGAAGTCTGACTCGGTCGAAGTAGCTGTGAAGTCGACGAACAAGGGGACTCGTGTCCCTGCTGAGCCGATGGAGCCAAGGACCGAGCCCAAGGGGAATCCGGGAGGCCAAAGCGCGCGCCGGACGCAGTGCCGGGAAAGCGCGTCACAGGCGGCCGACCGGATACGGCACTTCGTACGCCGGGGACCACGGGAACGTCTGACGGCGCTCCTCACTCGGGAGCGTACCGAGCGCCGCCATCGCCCGATGGCGGCACACGACCGCTCGGCGTCGCGGCCAAAGGTCGTGGCGGAGACAATCCTGACGCCGATAAGGCGGAATTCCTGGGGTTCAGCTACGCATGGTCGAACCAACGAGTTGCCGTCAGTGCTCGCCAGGGCAACCCAAGGGAAGAGCCGGATGCCTTAAACGGGCACGTCCGGATCTGTGCGGGGGGCGCCGGGTAACCGGCGTCCCTACCGCGAACCGGTGCCGGGAACGCTCCGCTCGGTGCGACCATGAGGAACGGGCTTCTCGGCGAGCGAGGTGTTCGACTCGATGCCGGGAAACGGGTCACTTCACTCGCGCTCCTGCTCGGCGGCGTTCAACGGAGCGAGCTTCTCGGCGAGCGCGAGGTGTTCGACCTCGGTGCCGGACCTGCAGTCTGCTCCGCTCGGTGACGCTCGGTGCGTTCGTGAGGGCGAGCTTCTCGGCGCGCGAGGTGTTCGAGAACCCCGCTGGGCGGATGCGGGGCTTCGATCTGGCGTTCGGCGTCGACCAGCGCGCCGGTGCAGCGTCTCGGTGGAGTACGTGCTCAACCTTGACGTGGGATTCCGCCCTCTCCCGCAAACAACCCGCTCGAGGTCGAGCGCGGTGCGGATCAGGTTCGTCGACTTCGAGCCGCTCGGCCGCCAGCGGGCGGCGCTCGTCGACGGGCAGTCCGCAGTGTTCCTTCTTCGTCGCCTCGTCGAGCGCGTAGCCGATGCCGGCACGTACCCGGGTGGTCGCCGTCTTCGCCTGCACGCTCAGGTGCTCGGCGCGGCGCGCCCGGCGCGTTCCGGCCGGATGTACTGCTCGATGCGGCCCCCGTCGTGGTCGGCGTCGTGCTCGGTTCGGCTTGGGTGCGTCTTCCCGCTTCCCGCTCGGCGCCCCGTGTTGGCCGCCGTCGCTTAGACTCCCGCCGCCACGGCGTGGCGTGCGTGTCCGGTGCCGGCGCCGAGCCGCTCCGGGGTGCTGCCGGCGTTGCCTGCTGACATCGCGGATGCGGATGTGCCGGCGCTGCTGGCGGACATCGAGCGGCGTGTAGAGGCGTTGCCTGGCGCGTTCGACGCCGCGCTTGCGCGCCAGCAGGTGGTTGCCGTCAACGCGGTAGCGGTCGCGATGCAGGCGCGGAACCTGCGCCGGATAACGGACCGGGCGCTGGCGCTGATCGAGGCGCGTCTGGCGGCGCTGATGCCTGCCAACCCGACCGGTCGTCCCCCGCGGCCGGCCGGGAAACCTGACGGTCAACTGGCAGGTTTCGATGCGGGAGCACCTGACCGCGCTCCCTCGGCGGCGACGCCCGCCGACGCGCCCGGCGCATCGTCGCCGCCGGCCGATAAACCTGACGGTCAACTGGCGGATTCGGGCGCCGGAGAAGCTGACCGCGTGCCACTCCCGTCGGCGCGCACCATGCGCGACATCCGGGCCGCGCACCCGGACCCGGCCGACAAGCAGGCGCTGCGAGAGCGCATGGACCGGCTCGAGGACCGCGGCAGCCGTGTTTCCCGTCGTGCGCTGATCGCCGAAGTGCGCCGAGAGCAAACCGCGGCGGCCGAGCAGCCGGGTGTCGATGGCCCGCCCGAGCCGGTCGCCGATACGCGGCCCTTGCCTGTCGTCCACCACGCCGGCCTCGACGAGCACCCGCTCGACGCCGGCTCGGTCGATGCCGTCGCCATGTACGCCTCGGATGCGAAGGATGATCTGGATCCGTGCTGCCCCTTCGCCGAGACGGTGCTGCGGCCCGGGGGCGTGCTCCTGCTGCGTTGTGAAGTGGGCGCCGAGCAGGAAATCAACGAGCGCGTGACCGAGGAGTACGACAATGGCACGCCAGCGTCGCTCGCCTACGTGGAGACGTTGGCGATGGTTCACGGCGGGCATTGGTGGCCCGTGCTCGTGTTCGTGCGGCAGGGCGACCAAGCGCATCTGGCGGAGCGGACCGCCTACGTCGGTGACGACGAGCAGGCGTGCTGGCGCGCCATCGTCGACGACTGGACGTATCCGGCCGACGGGCTGGTGTGCGACCTGTGCACCGACGACGGGCGCATCCTCGCCGCGGCCGACGCGGCGCAACGGCGCGCCGTCGGCCTGTGCCCCGACCAAGCGCAGGTCGGGCGCGTGCGAGCGGAGGTCGCACATGCCAGGGGCGCGCCGCAGGAATAGCTCGCGATACTTCGCGTCGGTCGCATCGCCCGGAACGACACGGCCGCCGCCCTGCGCCGACTCGTCTGCCACGTCCCGGCTGATCGACGGCTACACGCGCGAGGCCGGGTGCAGCATCTGGACGCGCGCATCAACGAGACCCGCCGGCGCGTGGCGCGCTTGCTGCGCAAGGGCTTCCCGTGACCCGGACCGATGACCGTGAGACCATCGGCGCGCGGCGCGGCGCGGCGCCGTTCCGCAAGGACGACGCCGGGCGGGCTCGCCAGTTCTCCATGGCCCCCCGGTGCGCAAGGCGACGCCCCGCCATGGAGAACCGAGGCGTACGGTTCGCGTCACCGCTACGGTCAGTTCCCCGCGGCCTTCTCCGCCCGCCGTGCGGCCCAGTACTTCCGCATCCGCTCGGCCACGGCCCGGCGCTGCTCCTCGGTCATCGTGCGCTTGCGCCTGCTGACGGCCTTGACCGCCTTCTTGCTGCCGCGCCGGGCAGTCGGCGCGGCAGTTCCTTCAATCGCCTCGATGGCGCGCTGGATGGCGACGAGCTGGCTCTTGAGCGAGCGCTCCTCGTTGCGCAACGCGTCCAGGACTCCGCTGCTCGACATCGTGAAATGCTCCTTCCAGGGCGAGCCGCCGCCGCATCGCGCCGGCCGCCGAAACCCAGAAACCTCCGCCGCCGGCCGCCGCCGACGAGACCGACGGGGCCGCTACCGACCCCACGCGCCCCGGATCGGCCGCTACGATGTCAACGCTCACTGAAATCTGAAGGGTATGACCAGCTGGTCATACACCGCACTTTGGGAAGAGCGACAACATCCGCTCGGCGCCTGTGGTCAGTTGACCGTTTCGGCGGGTTCGACGAGCTCCATGGACGCTGCCTCCATGGACGCTGCCAGTCGGTCGATGGTCGCGTGGTCGACGCCTTCCTCGGTTGGTCCGTCGCGCTCGTCGTCGGGAACCGCCATACGGAGCAGCTCGTGGATGCGTGTCGTCAGGGCGAGACAGACCGTCCTCGGCCCGCCGGGGGAAGTCGGTCTCGGTGCACGGATAGTGCAGATCGTAGAACGGCTTGCCGTCCTCGACAGTGCACTCGGTGCGCGAACGAAAGCATGCCGACGCCGGCCGGATCCACCGAGAACGTCATGGACGCTATCAACCGGGTCCGGATCGACGGCAACGCCGTCGTTCTCCGTGAGTGCTCTCGGCATCTTCGTTTCTCCTCGGTGCGGACGGTGGCCGGGCGAGCGGTGGTCAGTGGACCGTCTCGGCGGGTTCGACGATCTCGATGGACGCGGCGAGGCGCTCGATCGTCGTCGAGTCGACGCCTTGCGGCGTGAGCTTGTCGCGTTCGTCGTCGGGGACCGCTTCGCCGGCCAGCCGGGCCATGCGCAGGATCAGTGCCGCGCAGACGGTCATCGGCCCGCCGGGGAAGCCGGTTCTCGGGAAGTGCAGCTTGCGGAACGTCTTCCCTTCATGGACGACCCGTTCCGTTCGCGCGATGGCCTTGCCGTCCATCCGGAGGCGGTCGATGGTGTTCATGTCCTCTTCGGTCGGCCTGGCTTGAGGCGGGTCCGACTCGTCCGTCTCGTCGATCCCGGACCCGTCCGGAGAGAAGGTCTCCATCAGTGCGGCCAGTACCGTGTCGAGGACGGGGACGTCCTTCTCGGTGAGTGCTCGCGGCATGCCGGTTGCTCGGTCTCTCGGCGCGTGCTGTTCAGAAGATTGGAGCGGGCTGCGCCCGCCGGCCATCCGGCCGCCCTGCTGGTGTTGCCGAGTCCGCTCCTTGCGACTGCCGGCCTGCGCACTGCTCGAGCAGCTCCTTGAGCTTCGACCAGCGCCTGCGCCCGGTGACGTTGCGCACCGCGATGGCGACGGCCTTCTTCTGGCCGACCAGCACCACGAGCTTCTTCCCGCGGGTCACCGCGGTGTAGAGCAGGTTCCGCTGCAGCATCGTGTAGTGCTGGGTGAGCACCGGGATTACCACGGCAGGGTACTCCGACCCCTGGCTCTTGTGGACGGTGGCGGCGTCGGCGAGCACGAGGTCGTCGAGCTCGCCGAAGGCGTACACGTGCTCGGCGCCGTGGAACCGGGCGGTCAGCTGCTCGTCGTCGGTGTTCACCTCGCTGACGGTCCCGGTGTCGCCGTTGTAGACGTCCTTGCGGTAGTCGTTGACGGTCTGCATGACCTTGTCGCCGGGGGAGAAGGTCATGCCGAAGCGCTCGACCTTGCGGTCGCCGGGCGGGTTCAGCGCCGCCTGGAGCGCGACGTTCAGCGCCCTGGGCGCCGGCGCTGCCCCGGTTCATCGCGGAGCGGGTCGAGGGCGAATCGCTGCGGTATCCGCGTCTTCACCAGATCGACGATCCGCTCGGCGGCTTTCTCGGGCTCGTCGGCGCGGACGAAGTAGAAGTCGGTGTCGCCCTCCGGCCGGCGCAGGTCGGGGACCGCCCCGCGGTTGATCCCGTGCGCGTTGGTCACGATCCGGCTGCGCGCGGCCTGGCGGAAGACCTCGGTCAGCCGGACGACCGCGACTACGCTCGAGGCGATCATGTCGGCGAGCACCTGCCCGGGTCCCACCGACGGGAGCTGGTCGATGTCGCCCACGATTGGCAGTGCGGCCGTGTCGGGGACCGCGGCCAGCGGCGCGCGCATGAGCTTGACGTCGACCATCGAGGTCTCGTCGACGACCAGCAGGTCGCAGTGGAGCGGGTTGGCCGCGTCCCGCTTTGAAGCGGCCGTTGGCGGGGTCGACCTCGAGCCGCCGGTGGATCGTCCGCGCCTTGATCGCGGTGGCGTCCGTCATCCTGCGGCCGGCGCGGCCGGTCGGCGCGCACAGCCTGAGCTTTGATGCCGGTGGTCTCGAGGATGCGCAGGACGGTGTCGATCAGCGTGGTCTTGCCCACGCCGGGATCCGCCGGTCACGATGGTCACCTTCGACGTCAGAGACAGCCCGCACCGCTTCGGGCCTGCTGCGACGCCAGCCAGCGACAGGCCGGTCTGCTTCTCGATTCGCGGAAGACTCCGGACTCGGTCGACCTTCACCGAGCCAGGCGCGCCTCTGCGCGCCCCGCTCGCCCGGCGGGGCGGGCGAGATGTTCCGCCCCGCGGTGGCGTCGCTGGCGCTACCAGCGCAGGCAGGAGTCGGCGGGTGCGAGCATGTCGTCGACGGCGTCCAGCAGGGGAACGATGGCGTCGGTGTGCGGGTCGACGTCGTGCTCGCGGTCGGCGACGTCGTGCTCGAGCTCGTCGGCGAGCGTGCCAGCGACCGCGATCTCGTAGGGCGTCATCGCGTGGTTGAGCAGCCAGCGGCGGCGCTGCCAGCAGCGGTAGCAGCGCTCGCCGCTCGAGCGGTTCACCAGACGCCCGCAAGTGCCCGCTTCAATCGGCAGGTCGACGCCGGCGCACAGGCGGCGGTAGTAGGCCGGGTCCGCGCGGTAGCGGCGCATGGCCGTGCGGTTCGCGATCCGCTTGCGCAAGCGCTTCAGCGCAGCCAGCTGTTCGGGGCGCAGCAGGTCCTTGATGGGCATGGGTTCGTCCTCCGATGCGGGAATGGCCCGAGCGGGCCGGGGTGAAGGTGGGGCCGTCAGGCCCGCAGCGTCGCGGATTCGGGGTCGGAGACCGGTGGCGTGGGAGCCGGGGAGCAGGAATGCACAGGCGTTGCCTTGCCCGCCCGTGTTCCGCCCGTCCGCCCGCGTTCCGCTAGAGCAATTGTCGTCCGTTGTGGGTTCCTCTCCGGGTCCGTGGCTCTTGCGCGCCGACTCGGGGAGGCGCGCCGGCCCGGTAGCGGCGTCGGCGTGGTACTGGATCTGGGGCCGCTGCGCTCGGCGGCGTTCGTGAGGGCGAGCTTCTCGGCGCGTCGAGGTGTTCGACTCGGTTGCCGGATCTGCTCGGTGCGACCGATGAGGGCGGGCTTCTCGGGGACGTGTGGTGTTCGACGCGGTGGTGGTGCCGGGTCGCTCCGCTCGGTGCGACCGTTAGGACGGAGCGAGGTGTTCGACGCGGTGCGGGGAAACGAGTCACTTCACTCGCGCTCCCGCTCGGCGGCGTTCAAGAGAGCGAGCTTCTTGGAGCGCGAGGTGTTCGACTCGGCGCCGGGAAACCGGGGCCGTTCCATTCTCGGAGCCGGATCCTGGAGTCGTTCCGCTCGGTGGCCGTCGTGCGGGCGCAGCTTCTCGGCGCGCGAGGTGTTCGACTCGGCGCCGGCGAACGGGTCGCTTCACTTGGTGGCGGACCCGGAGGTCGCTCCTCTCGAAGGCGGTCCAGCAGCCGGTTGGCGTCAGCGGCATTGCTGCCCGGCTCGAACTGCCGGGGCCGGACGAACGGCGTCACGCCAGCGTCGACCGTGTCGTTGAGAAGGTGCTCCAGTTCACGCCGGAGCCCGGGCACAACCCCGCTCGGCGGATGCGGGGCTTCGATCTGGCGTTCGGCGTCGACCGGCGCGTCGGTGCAGCGTCTCGGTGGAGCACGTCCTCAACCTTGACGTGGGATTCCCCCTCCTCCCGCAAACAACCCGCTCGAGGTCGAGCGCGGTGCGGACCAGGTCTTCGTCGACTTCGAGCAGCGCGGCCGCCAGCGGGCAGAGCTCGTCGACGCGCAGTCCGCAGTGTCCCTTCTTCGTCGCCTCGTCGAGCGCGCGTGGCCGATGCCGGCACGTACCCAGGGTGGGCGCCGTCTTGTCGATGCCCAGCCTCATCGCGATCGTGTCGGCGACCTTGACCCGATCCCGCGGATGTCCCGCGCGAGCCGGTAGGGGTTCTCGCTCATGACCTCGACGACCGCGTCGTTGCCGCAGGTCTTGAGAATTCGCACCACGCGCGGTGCTTGCGCCGTGCTCGTGCAGGGAACACCATGAATCTCGCGGGCGGCTTTCTGCTCCGCCGACGCGTCGGTGATTCGCCTGGCGCGGACCGGGCCGATGCCGGGGACCTCGCGGCGCCGCTCGGGCTCGGTCTCGATGACGTCGAGCGTCTTGTCGTTGAAGGCCTGCACCAGCTTGTTTGCGCAGACCCGTCCGATGTCGCGGATCATGCCGGAGCGCAGGTACTTCTCGATGCCCTCGGTCGATGACGGGGCGGAGCTTCGCAGCAAGTGGGGTCATCGCCTCGATGGTCAGCCGCGGCTCCGGGTGCGAGCCGTATTCGGACGACGAGCGCGACATCGCCCGCTGGCGGCGCGTCGAGACACCGGAGTCAGCGTGATGACCGGCTGAGTCCGTCGCGCCCGGGCGCCGTGTCCGGGCCGGTGCTCAAGTCGATGGAGGAGCCGCCGCCCGCACGTCAACCCAGCTCGAGAAGATTCGGGGACGATCCTGTCGCGGTCCCCAGGCATACGAGCTGAGACCATCGGCCGGCAGGAGACACCCGATCAGTTGCGGATGATCACGGATGCGGAATCGGTCGCCGTCGACGACGCGCGGCTACGTGCACCTGTGCGCGGCGTGGCCGGCGTGCGTCGGCGTCGCGTTCGAGGTGGGACGCCGGACGGGCGGCCGGAGCCGTGCGGCGGCGGGCCCGCACGAGTGCGTGCTGGACGAGCGCAGTGGCCGCCGCTGGGCGGCGGGAGCCAGTCTGGAGAAGCGTGCGCGGAGCCGTCGTCAAGGCCGTCAGCCCCGCGAAGCGGGGGCCGAGCGTAGCGCGGAGCCTTGACGACAGCGAGCACACGTGCACCCTGGTGGTCTGACGATGCCACTGGAGGCCACAACATCTTGGGGTCGACCCGAGGGCAGATTCATTCGATTCTACAAGAGCGCCAACAGCTGCTCGACGGTTTCTACGGGAAGCTGGGCGAGGAGCCGTCCGGCGCCGAGGCGGATTCGTCGTTCGTGCCGCCGAAGCCGGCGGTGGTCGATCGTCCCTGTCCGCGGTGCGGGGGACCGACGGCGGTACTGCTCGAGCGCGACCAGCTGGTGCTGGCGTGCCGCACGTGCCCGGACCCGGAGGAGCTGGCCTGGGTCGCCGAAGAAGGCGAAGCGGCCGGCCGCGAAGAAGGAGTCGTCCGAGAAGGCGGCGTCCGAGCAGGCCGCCGCCGACCAGCGGCTGCAGTCGCGTTGCGGGTCGTGCGGGGGTGCGCAGCAGCGCTGGAAGGTTTCCGGCGGCCACGTGCACCTGTGCGCGGCGTGGCCGGCCTGCGGCGGCGTGGTGTTCGAGGTGGGGCGGGCCGCAGGGGGCCGGCGGCGCCGCCGGTGATCGCATGCGGCTCTTCTCGGAGCCTGTTCGTGGCGTTCGGACTGCGCTGTCAGTCGTGTCGCGCGGGTTTCGCGTCGACGGACTTTCGCCCTATTTGCGTCAGTGTCCTGACAGGCGAAATAACGGCGTATGTAGTAAGAAAAAACCAAGTAGTCATGCACTATAACCGGCGTGATCTCCGACCCGTCAATATATTGACACACTGGAAAAATTGACCGGATCACCTTTTTACTGTCTGAAGTCTTGTGTCTGCAGAGGTAATTCTGAGTAAGATTTTAGCAAGTGCCAAAAGGCGAATAAACAGGCGAAATCCGTCCCCTCCAGGTGACATGCGCTTCCGCGGGGGTTTGCAGGACTTTCGCCCCCAGGGGCGGTCGGGGCGGCGGTGTGTGTGTGCGTCCCGGAGGGGCGGCGCCGTCGGCCGCCCCGCCGGTCGCGAGCGCCCGGTGCGGGGCGCTCTGTGGCTGGAACCTGAAGGACATGCCGACCGTCACGTGGACGTTGCCTCCGTAGTCGATGCCCGCCCGGAAGCTGTGGCCTTCGCTGAGCGGGTAGTCGACGCCGCCGCCGAAGCGGCCGTCGAATCCTCTCGCGTTGCCCGTCCGGAATCGTGCGCACCGGCGCATGCTCGCGCCGCGGCCAGGCCAGAGCCACCAGACGCTCGTGCCCCAACAGCCGCTGCACCACGTCCGACGTCATGTCGACGCCCAGACCGACTACAGCCAGCCGTACGTACCGCGGGTCGTCCGGCTCGCGGTCCAGCTCCTCGGCGATCCGGCGCGCCCAGTCCGCCTCGATCCCCCGCACGCCGCGCACGGCCCGCCGGACACACCCACAGGACCTCGCGCCGCCAGTCGGGATCGTCGCTTCCGGGCAGCAGCCACGTGTCGCGGTGCCCCGTGACCAAGTCGACGCGCGCCCACTGCACATCGTCCGACTCCGACCGCCGGCCGGCGGTCCCGACCTCCCGGTTGATGACGTACCCCTCCGGCAGGAGCTTTTCCACAGTCAAGAGGATTGGACGGCTTTACGGAGCGCAGCATGACCGACACCCCCTTGGGCTCCTGCGCCGCGCCGGCCGGATCCTCTCCACTGCGCTCGAGCTCGCCCGCCCGCCGCACCATGGTCCGGTTCAGCGGTACGCCTGCCGCTTCGGACGCATCGGCCACGGCCCGGAAGCCCGCGTCCGACACGGCCTCGGCGTCCTGGCGGTAGTCCTTGGCCGTCGACGCAGAAACCCGATCACCGGTGTCCGGGTTTCCAAACGCCGCATCCTTCGGCGGCCGTCCGCCCTTGTCGCGCGGCTGCCCGGCGCCGTGAGCCTGGCCGATCGCCCGCTTGGCCGCCTGCTCGACCACCGCCGCCGCGCACTGCCGCTCGACGTCCCCGACACCCTCGGCGACGTCCCGCACGGCCACGGCCGCATCCCGGACCGCCAGCCGCGCGGCGTCGTCCGCCGCCGCCTCGACCATCGGTTCCGGCCGCTGCCCGGGTCGGTCCGGCGCGTTGTGTCACTGGATTGACCTTCCCCCTTGTCGATGGCGAACTGCGCCCCGCAGCCTCGGACGCTCGTCCGCCACCGTCTCCCGCCGCTGCACAGACGCGGCCGGCGGCCCCGGCGCTATCGCGCCCTGCGACCAGTTCCTCCCTTGCAGTGCAGGGACTTCCAACCGGAAGCAGGGCCGTGGAGCGCGGCCTCCGGTGACCGCCGTTCCGAATACTTCACACCGCCGCCGGACTTGGCCGGGGCCATCAGAAAGAGGTACGGGATGACCAGGCGGATTCTTCGATTGAAGGACGTCAAGGAGGCGACCGGGCTGTCGCGTTCGTCGATCTACGCGCTACGCAAACGGGGACTCTTCCCCGCCTCGGTCCGGATCGGACCCAAGGCGGTCGGCTGGTTCGAGGACGAGATCCTCGGCTACCTGAAGTCGCGTCCCCGCGTCGGGGGTGACGCAACCACGAAGAGACCGTGAACGGCGGCGGCGTGCTCCAGGCGTTTCCTACGCTCGTTCGAGGTGCGGGCCGCAGCAGCGCCAGCGCAGGTTGCAGCACTCGCTTCGGGAACCTGCGCCGGGCACTCACCGCGGTGCTGCCGGACGCAGGCCCAGGCTGCCCTCGGCGATGACCGCGACGTCGCCGGCAAGGAACGCCGACCAGGCGTCGAGCAGCGCCCGGCGCTTGTCCAGAAACGTCGACCGCGAATAGCTCCGTTCGACAGCCGAGCCGACCGCATGCGCCAGACTCGTTTCCATCACCGCGTAATCGGCGTCCGCGCGCTCCGATGCCCACGTGCGGAACGTCGAGCGCCAGCCATGAGGCGACCCCGCGCCGGCCAGACCGGCCGACCGCATGACCCCGGCCACGGTCGCCGCCGACAGCGAGCCGGCCCCCGCCTGCGGACTCGGGAAGACCAACGCGTCGTCGCCGGCGTGCCGGCGAAGCGACCGCACCGAGTCCAGCAACGCGAACGCCGCAGGGACCAGCGGCACCACATGCTCGCGGTTCCGCTTCATCCGGCAAGCCGGGATACGCCACTCCCGCCCGTCCTCGGCAATCTCTCCCCACGTCGCAAGCCGGGCTTCGGACGGGCGCGACGCCGTCAGGATCTGGAACCGCAGGCAGGCCTTCGCCGACAGCGTCGCGCGGCACGTCTCGATCCGCTGCATCGCCGTCAGCGCGTCCGCATACGGCACGCTGCGCATGTGCTGGCGTACGGCCGGCTGGGGGACAAGCGCGCCGGCCACCGCCGCGACCGGATCGACCTCGATCAGCCCTGCCGCCCGCGCATGCCGGAAGAGGGCCCCGAGCGCCGTGCGCAACTTCCGGCCGGTGCCCGGCTGCGACGTCCACACCCGTTCGAGGGCTCGCAGCACTTCCGGCTTGCCGACCCGGTCGACCGGCAGGTCGAGCAACTCGGCCGCGTACCGCTCCAGCGTCGCCGCCCGCCCCTTCTGTTCACCCGCCGACAGCCGCGCCCGGTTCGACTCGGCCACCTTGCTCGCGATCTTCCGCAGCGTCGGCATTGTCGAGCGCTGCGGCCCCGCGAACGGGTCTTCGCCCCGCTTGACCGCGAGCTTGTTGGCGAGTGCCCACGCGCGAGCCTGCGCCAGACTCACGACGTCGACCGAGCCGAGCCCGCGGTCGACTCTGCCCCGGCCCGGCACCGTGAGGCGTTGCACCCAGGAGCGCGTACCGCTAGAAAGAAACGAAGAGCTCTCCCCGTTCAGGCAGCCTTCACTTCGACCTCGACGCCAAGGTTGTGCAGACGCCGGAGGAGGCTCTGGGTGGTGCGCTCCTTGTCGCGGTCCGCCAGGTACCGGCCGCCGAGGTCGTGGTAGTCCTTCTCGTCGCGGAGCATGAAATAGGCGGCAGTCAGCATGGAGGCGGCGACCGCCACGACCGCTTTCTTCGGACCGCACCGGCCCCTGAGCCGTCGAAACTGCGCCTGCAGGTAGCTCCCGTTCTTCCGAGTCGCCGCCCACGCAGCCTGCACCAGCGTCGTCTTCAGCCACGGGGTCGCGTGACGGGTCCGGGTCGAGCGCCGCTTGCCGGCGCTCTCGTCGAGCCGCGGGCACAGACCCGCCCACGAAACCAGATGACCAGCAGTGGGAAACTGCGCCATGTCGACGCCCACCTCGGCGATGATCACCCGCGCGACCGTCTCACTGACGCCCGGTATCGTCGTCAGCCGGGCGGCGGCTTCGCGAAAAGGGCGAAGGACCTCGTCGGCCTGCTGCTCGACTTGCTGCACGGCAGCGGTCAGCGCGTCGACCTGCGTCAGGTGCAGCTTGAGCAGGAAGCGATGATGCTCGGTCACCCGGCCGTGCACCGCGGCGATGATCTCCGCGCGGTCGGCCTTCAAGCGCCCGGTGGTGCAATCGGCCAGCCGCTCGGGATCGGTCTCCCCGGCGATCAGCGCCGACAGGATCGCCCGGCCGCTGGCACCCAGGATGTCGCTGACCACGCGCGTCAGCTTCACGTTCGCGTCTTCGAGCGTCTTCTGCACGCGCAGGGTGTGCCGTGCGATCTCACGCATCAGTTGCTTGCGGGTGCGCGTCAGGTCGCGCAGCGCCTGGATCGGGGCCGGCGGCACGAAGCTACCTTCAATCAGCCCGTGCGCCAACAGGTCGGCGATCCACGCCGCGTCCTTCCGGTCACTCTTGCGGCCCGGAACGTTGCGGATGTGCTGCGGGTTGGCGAGCAGCAGCTCGAACGACTCTGCGTCTTCGAGGATGTGCCACACCGGCTTCCAGTACACGCCGGTCGCCTCCATCGCCACGTGGGTGCAGCCGGCCTCGGTCAGCCACTCCGCCAGCGCGAACAGCCCTGCCGTTGTGGTCGCAAATTCCCGATGCTCGGTCGTCGACTTCCGACCGGTGGCGATGCGCACGCACCCGTTCACGCGCCGCGAGTGGACATCCAACCCGGCGCACCGGGGATACATGACCTCCATCCGTTACCTCCTGTATCGCGAGCGCTGGCGAGGAGTCCGCCGGGACGGAATCTAGAAGACGCGCTTACCGGCCTGAGCCGGTGTCGCAATGCGGGGTGCTCGCGGGACTCCGGGTCAAACTACGCTACGGGCTCTGTCGCACCAACGCAGGGCCGACCTCTGTGCCAGCGTCACGCGCTACACTGTACCCAGTTTCATCCATGCGCGGGTCCGGCACCGCCGGGTGAAGAACTACGCTGGACGAACAGATGCAGCCCGTGCCCGTCCGAGTACCTGCCCGGCTTGCGCAGCGTCTGAACCTGTCGAGCCGTCAACCTCGTCATGGGGATTCCCTCGAAAATCGCTTACCACGAGGCTACCACATTCTGCACTGGATTGAGTGGGACGGCCACGGTCCGTGTGGGATTGTTGTTTTGGAGAAAGCGCTTATTTCATTTGCATTTTTGGAGCGGTCGGGAACGCATGGGAATGTACTGTCTATCTTCGCGTTGCCGGAGTGATCCCGCGTAACGCTCCTCCAATGCGCTGCAGCCGCCACCGGGCGGCCAGCACAGCCCCCGCCAGCACGGCTGCCGCAGCGAGCACGGCGGCAACGAGGTCGGCGCCGGGGCCCAACGTGTTGTACCCCCAGGGGCCGCCGCCAACGGACGCGAGGTAGCAGGCCAACGGGGTGCCGAACACCGCGGCCCCGATGATGACCACCCGCGACAGCACACGCAAGGCCCGCTCGGGCGCCGTTTCGTGCATCACGATTCAGACTCCCTCACTCGGCACGCGCGGGCGCCCTCGCGATTCAGGGGCCGAGGAGCGCGGCCGGGACGACCGCGATGCCGTCGCGGTCGCGGTAGGCGTGGCGCCCGGTGGTAACGAGCACGGCGTCGGCGACACCGGCGCCCATCCGGTCGGTCAGCCAGCGCAGGTGACGGGTGTCTTCCCGCCGGGGGGTGGCGACCAGCTTCACTTCAAGAGCCACCATCCGCTGCCCCTTCTCGACGATCAGGTCGACCTCCCGGCTGTCGTTCCAGGTCTGCAGGTGACTGACGCGGGCCTGCGCGGCCTGGGCGTAGACGCGCACGTTCAGTGCAACGAGCGATTCGAACAGGGCGCCGAGCAGCAATCCATCACGCAGCGGCCGCGGCCCGTGCGAGCGCCCGGCGAGGAGATCTTCCGCGCTGACGTCGAGCAGGCGCGCCGCCAACGCCGGATCGGCGAGGTGGTGCTTCGGCCCGCGCTTGAGCCGGCTGAGCGGGTTCGCCACGGACCACCAGGCCGGCAGCGGCTCCACCATCCACATCGCTTCGAGCAGATTGCGGTACGCGGTCGTGGTGGTCTTGGCGGGCTTGTCTCCTTCGCCGGCGGTGGCTGCGTCCCGGATGGTCTCGTAGGTCGCGGTAGTGGCGGTGGCCGCCGCGTAGGCTGTCAGCCAGCGCCGCACCACGCCGGGCTGCCGCGCCCGATAGCCCATGAGTGGGACGTCGTGATCGACGGCGCGGTGCAGATAACCGTCGAGCGCCGCCTGCTGTATCCGCGCACGGGTCGACCGCCATCCTGGCAAGCCTCCGGTGACTATCTCCTCGACGTACCGCTCGAGCGTCGTGTCGGTCTCGCCGTCGATGGCGTCACGTTCACCGGCGAGCAGGCGTCGCAGGCTCACCGACGGTTCGGACGGACCGCGCTCGAACAGGCTCATCGGCCGCATGCGCAGGGTAACGATCCGTCCCGCCCCGGAGTGCGTGGGCGGCGTGTCCGGCGCCGTGGAACCGGCCAGCAGGAACCGTCCCGTCCGCGGGCTGTCGTCGACCGCGCGGCGTACCAGATCCCAGGCGGGCGGGTAGCGCTGCCATTCGTCGATGAAGATCGGCTCGGGCCCCCGTGTCAGGCGACCGGGATCGGCTTCCACGAGCGCCAGCGTCTGCGGGTCGTCCAGATTGTGTACGGCCCGGGCGCGCCGCCGCGCGGTCCACGTCTTGCCGACCGCGCGGGGTCCCTCCAGACTGATGGCGGGCAACTCCTCGAGGAGCACATCCAGTTCGTCGTCCACGACACGCCGCCGGTACGCCGATCCGTCCGGATCCGCCACGGACACGCACCTCCAGGTCCGAAATATTACGCTACCGAATCCGCATTTCGGCCGGACAGGGAGGGCAGCTACCCGAGCGCGCCGGTCACCAGCGTCAGCAGCACGCCGCCGGCGATTACGGAGCCGAGCTGACCGGCCGTGTTGGCCCCCATCGCGTGCATCAGTACGTGATTGGTGAAGTCCTCTTCCTGCGCCACCTTCTGGACCAGGCGTCCGCTCATCGGGAAGGCGCTGATGCCGGCGGCGCCGACCAGGGGATTGATCCGGCCCCCGGTAACCAGGGCGAGGATCTTGCCGAAGCAGAGGCCGGCGACCGTGTCGAGCACGAACGCCCCGAGGCCCAGCAGCAGGATGAGGAGCGTGTCGACCTGCAGGAAGGTCTCCGCCTGCATCAGGCTGCCGATGGTCAGTCCCAGGAACAGGGTCGAGATGTTGGTGAGGGTGTCCGATGCGGATCCGGCAAGTTGCGGCACGACGCCGGATTCCTTCATGAGGCTGCCGATCATCAGCGTGGCGACGAGCGGCGCCGACTGCGGCACGAGCAGGCCGATGACGACGGTGACGACGATGGGAAACAGGATCACGGCGGCGCGCGGCACCGGACGCGGCGCGTAGGCCATCCGGATGCGGCGCTCCTTGCGCGTCGTGAGCAGGCGCATGATGGGTGGCTGGATGATCGGCACGAGGCTCATGTACGAGTACGCCGTGACCGCGATCGGCGCAAGCAGCTCCGGGGCGAGCAGCGACGAGACGTAGATGCTGGTCGGTCCGTCGATGGCGCCGATGACCGCGATGGACGCCGCCTGGTTCAGCGGAAAGCCGATGAACGTGGCGAGCAGGAGCGTGGCGAAGATCCCCAGTTGGCCGGCGGCGCCGAGCAGGGCGAAGATCGGCTGCGACAGCAGTGGCCGGAAGTCCATCATCGCGCCGATGCCGATGAAGATGAAGAGCGGGAAGAGCTCCGTCTGGATGCCGAACTCGTTCAGCAGGTAGAGCATGCCGCCCGGCTCGTTCATCGGCGAGTTCGGCAGGTTGCCCAGCAACACCCCGAAGCCGATCGGCAGCAGGAGCGTCGGTTCGTACTCCTTGGCGATGGCCAGGTAGATCAGGACGCCGCCTACGGCGAACATGAAGAGGATTCCGAAGTCGAGGGCCATCATGGGCGTGTCGGCAGTCCGGCGAGGCGGTTCGGCACTAGCGCGGCGTCAGGGTGACGAGGGGTTGGCCCTGCACGACGCGGTCGCCGTCCTTGACGTGCACCGTGGTGACCGTGCCCCGCCAGGGCGACCGGATCACGTTGAACATCTTCATCGCTTCGATGGTCAGCAGCTCGCCTCCGCGCTCGACCGGCAGCCCCACGGATGCGACGACCTTGGTGACCGAGCCGGGTATCGGCGCCGACATCGTGCGCGGCCCCTCGGCGCCCGCCTCCTGCGAACCTCCGCCGGGGAAGAGCAGGGGCGTGGATAGCTCTCCGGCCGGCGCGGCCTCCGCCTCCGCCGCCGGTGCTTCCTCCCGGGCCGTGCCGCTGTGCGTCGGCTCGACGTCGACCGAATAGGCGGTCCCCGACAGGCGGGCGGTCACCGGCCTGGCGCGCGGATCGTCGATGTCGACATCGTAGACGCGACCGTCGATGGTCACGCGGTAGCGGGTCACAGGCGGGCCCTCGCCCGTTCGGTCGCCTGGCCGAGCCGTTGCGCGCGGTGAATGCGTCGCCACGCCGGCACGTCCGATTCGAGGGGTATGGGGCGTGCGGCGCGGGCACGTGCAATCGCCACGGCGAGGGCGACGGCCCGGCGCTGCCGTTCCTGTTCCGCCGCGGCATCGAGGCGGGCCCGCTCGGCCGCCTTCGTTCTCCCGGTGCCGCTTCCTCCGGGCAGGGTGAAGCCGCCGTACAGCAACGGCGACGTCAGCGCGTACATCAGGGTGACCAGACCGCCCAGCGCGAGAAACAGCAACGTGGAGCCGACGCCCGCGATCTCCAGTACCGTCTGCAGCTCGGGCGTCATCGCGCAGGCCTACAACGGGATGTTGCCATGCTTCTTGGGCATCGCCGCGGTCTGCTTGTCCTTGAGGAAGTCGAGCGCGGCGACGACGCGCGCGCGCGTCTCGCGCGGGTGGATCACGTCGTCGATGTGCCCCGTTGCGGCCGCCGCGAACGGTGAATTGAACTGCTTCTCGAACTCGTCCTCGAGCCGGGCGCGTTCCGCCTCCCGCTTCGACGGCAACTCCTGCTTCAGTTGGCGCGCGTAGAGAATGCTGACCGCCCCCTTGGCGCCCATGACGGCGACCTCGGCCGTCGGCCACGCCAGGCAGACGTCGGTCCGGATCATCTTGCTGCTCATCACGATGTAGGCGCCGCCGTAGGCCTTCCGCAGCACGACCGAGACCTTCGGCACGGTCGCCTCCGCATACGCGTACACGATCTTGGCGCCGTGCCGGATGATGCCGTTCCGTTCCTGGTCGGCGCCGGGCAGGAAGCCGGGGCAGTCGATCAGGGTCACCAGCGGGATGTTGAACGAGTCGGCGAACCGTATGAAACGCGCGATCTTGTCCGACGCGTCGATGTCGAGCACGCCAGCCAGATGCTCCGGCTGATTGGCGACGACCGCCGCGACGCGGCCCTTCAGCCGGATGAAGCCGACGACTGCGTTCCGGGCGAAGTCGGCGTGCACCTCCAGGAACGAGTGACGGTCGGCGATGCGCGTGATGGCGTCGCGGACGTCGTACGCTTCCTCGGCCGCCTCCGGAATCAGGTTGTCGAGCTCCGCCACGTCCGGCTCGAGGCTCTGCTCGGCTTCGACGATCGGCGGGTCCTCGGCGTTGTTGGAGGGGAGGTAGCCGAGCAGGTGCCGCGCCAGGTCGAAGGCCGCGTTCTCGTCGTCGGCCACGAAATGCGCGACTCCGGAGCCGCCGGCGTGTGTCTCGGCGCCGCCCAGGGTCTCGGCGTCCACCTCCTCGCCGGTGACCGTGCGGATCACGTCGGGGCCCGTGATGAACATGTAGCTGCTGCCGCGCGCCATGATCACGAAGTCGGTCAGGCCGGGCGAGTAGACGGCTCCGCCGGCGCACGGTCCCAGCATCAGGCTGATCTGGGGCACGACGCCGCTGGCCTGCGTGTTGCGCCAGAACAGATCGCCGAAACCGGCCAGGCTCCAGATGCCTTCCTGGATTCGGGCGCCGACCGAATCGAGCAGCGCGAAGACGGGCAGGCCGCTCGATGTCGCGGTCTCGATGAGGCGGCCGACCTTCAGCGCCTGGGTCTCGGAGAACGAGCCGCCCAGCACGGTGAAGTCCTGCGCGAAGACGGCGACGCGGCGGCCGTCGATGAGCCCGAAGCCGGTGACCACGCCGTCGCCCGCGTGCCGCTGCCGGTCGAGTCCGAACGCGGAGTGCCGATGCTCGACGTACGGTCCGAGCTCCTCGAACGTCTTGGGATCAAGCAACCGGTTGATGCGCTCCCGCGCCGTGAGCTTGCCCCGCGCGTGTTGCGCGTCGATGCGGGCCCGACCGCCGCCCGTCCGGGCCTTGGCCCGCCGCTCGGTCAGGGAATCTTCCTTGCCGGCCGACGTGGCCGTCTCGAGGTTGCTCGCGTCGGCCTCGGCGGAGTCGGCAGCCGGATCGACGCGCTTCTTGTCGCGCCGGCGCGCCAGCGCGCGCACCGCGGCAACGAGACCGGCGCCGGCCTTCGTAGCGGTGGCCGCGCGCGCCGCGTTCGACGCCTTCATTGGCGCGCCGCGGACCTTCGAGCGGGATTTGGCGTCGCCGTCCTGCGGAGTCTCCGCCGGCACTGCCGATTCCCGCGGGGTCTCCGCTGCCGGGGGCGATTCCTGCGGGGTCTGGGCCGCCGAGGAGGACTCCGGTGGCTCCGGAGCGCTTCCGTTGTCCGACATCGTCAGCCCTCAATTCTAGACCAAATGGGCCTCGTCCGCCGCGACTCGTTCTCGAGGCCGTGTACATTCGCGCAGAGATTGACCGTTAGCCTGCACTTCGTCGCCGGTACCCTGGACATCGGCGGACTGGCCGAGGAAGAGGGCTCGACGCTGCCGGACGCCTGCCGCTGGGACGCCCGCACGCGGCGGTTTCGCGCACCCGCCGTCGCCTATGCGCGGGTGGTGCGGGAACTCGTTCGGCGGCGGATCGCCTGCGAGGACCGGGCGCGGCAGTACGGCGTGCTCGACGAGGGGCTGCAGGTGCGCCGCGAACCGCGCCCCTTCCAGTCGGAGGCGCTGCAGGCGTGGCGGGCCGCGCAGGGCCGCGGCGTGGTCGTCCTGCCCACGGGGGCCGGGAAGACCGAGGTCGCACTGCTGGCCCTCGACAAGGTGCGGCGGGACACGCTCGTGGTCGCGCCCACCCTCGATCTGGTCACGCAGTGGCACAGGCTGCTGGCCGACCGCTTGCGGCGCGACATCGGCGTCATCGGCGGCGGCGACTATCAGGTCGAGGCGGTCACCGTGTCGACCTACGACTCCGCCTTCGCGCACATGGAGCACCTCGGCGCGCGTTTCGGCATGGTGGTGTTCGACGAGTGTCATCACCTGCCCAGCACGGCCTACGCGCTCGCCGCCCAGCACAGCCTGGCACCGTATCGCCTCGGGCTGACCGCGACGCCGGAACGCGTCGACGGCCGCCACGCCGACCTCGAGTCCCTTGTGGGGCCTGTCGTCTACCGCCGGCAGGTGCAGGACCTGACGGGGGACTATCTCGCCGACTACTCCGTCGAGCGGATCCTCGTGGAGCTGACGCGAGCCGAGCGGCGGGATTACGACGAGGCGCGCGGCATCTACCGCGAGTTCGTGGTGGGTCAGGGAATCCGCATGTCCGACCCCGACGGCTGGTCGCAATTCATCATCCGGTCATCGCAGAGCGTCGAGGGGCGGCGCGCGCTGGCCGCTTATCAACGGCAGAGGCAGCTCGCCTTCGCGGCGCCGTCCAAGCTCGCCTTCGTGGAGGCGCTGCTGCACCGGCACCGGCGGGACCGCGCGCTGCTGTTCACCGAGCGCAACGATGCCGCCTACGCGCTCTCCAGCCGCTTTCTCGCCCCTGTCGTCACCCACCAGACGAAGGTGTCCGAGCGCGTACGGATCCTGGACGACTTCGCTGCCGGCGCCTACAACGCGCTCGTCGCGTCGAAGGTCCTCAACGAGGGAGTGGACCTGCCTGCCGCGAACGTGGGCATCGTGATCTCCGGTAGCGGATCGGTGCGCGAGTACGTGCAGCGGCTCGGCCGCATCCTGCGGAAGCAGGGCGACAAGAAGGCGGTCCTGTACGAGCTGGTGGCGAACGATACGTCCGAGGTCTCCACCAGCGACCGCCGCCGGGAGCGCGATGCTGACGGTTGATCTCGTGCGGGCGCGGCGCCGCGGCGGGCGCATCGAGGTCGTGCCGCTGCGGCCCGCCGAGAGGGACCGGGCGTTGGCGGTCGCGGAAGGGTACGTCGCCGCCGCGCGCGCGGCGGTCGGCGCTACCCGCTCGGTTTTCGAGGCGGCGTGCGATGACGTGCCGCACCGCCCGACCGATTACCGGCTCGTGCGGGGGCTGCGCAAGCTGGTCGTGGACCGTTGCGCGTTCGAGATGCGGGACGACGTGGACCCTCCTGCGCTCCGGCGGGCGCTGTTCTCCCGTGCCGCGGCCGTGCGGCGCGGCCTGAAGGACGCGGAGACGTTCGCTGCCGAGCCGGTCGTCACGGCGGCGGCGGCCGAGCTCGGCTTGCCGGCGGCGGACGTCCGCGACGCGCTGTTCGCCGACCTGAAGGAGAACCACATCCTCGGCCGCTTCGACGCGATCGGCCGTGCGGCGCTGGTCGACGCCTACGAGCTGGCGCAGAAGCAGGCGATACTGCTGCGCGCCGTGCGCGTCGTCGTCAGGTTGCAGCGGCCCCGGCCACACGGCCTGCGCCTGTTCTTCCGGCGGTTGAAGTTCCATCGGCTGCTGTACGCTGCGGCCCGGCTTCCGGACGGCGCCTGCAGCATCGAGATCGATGGCCCGTTCAGTCTGTTCCGGTCGGTGACGACGTACGGCCTGCGGCTGGCGCTGCTGCTGCCCGTGCTCGACGCCTGCGGCCCCGCTTGGGAGCTCGACGCCGACGTCCTGTGGGGACCCGAGCGACGGCCCGCGACGTTCCATCTCGAGGGCGAGCCGGGCGCGGACACCGATCTCGATGACGAGCGGCTACCGGATGAAGTCGCTCGACTGGTCGACCGTTTCCGGAAGCTGGAGACGCCCTGGACGGTGAACATCGCCCACGAGCTGCTCGATCTGCCGGGCGTAGGCCTGTGCGTGCCCGATCTCGTCTTCACCCATCGCGATACGGGTTACGGCGTCTACTTCGAGGTCCTCGGTTTCTGGAGCCGCGAGGCGGTATGGCGCCGCGTCGATCTCGTGAACGCCGGTCTTCCGCACCCGATCGTCTTCGCGGTCAGCAGCCGGCTGCGGGTCAGCGAGGAGGTGCTGGACAGCGATCTTCCAGGCCAGTTGTACGTCTACAAGGGCGCCATCGGCGCCCGCGCGGTGGAGCAGCGTCTCGACGCGAGCCTCGCGCGGGCCGGCTCGGCCAACGTGCCCGGTGCCCGTGGTGGCCGAGGCGATGCCGCGGGACTATGATTGCTGGACAGGATGCAGCGGCGGACGTCGCCGAGGAGGATTCGACCTTGAACGAACGCGACTTGGTGACGCTCGTCGGCTGGCTCACCGGTCTGGCGCTGATGGTGTGGCGCTCGCCCGACGGCACCAGGTTTCCGTGGTCGACGGCGTTCGTCGGCGCCGCCGTCTGGTGCGCGCTGCCGCTCTGGGAGCCGTTGCTGCGCACCGCCTGGCACTTCGGCCTGACTACCGTGTTCCTGTTTGCCGGGCTCGTTCGGCGCTGGCCCCGTCCGGCCGTCGGCGACTGATTCCGTGGATCGAGAACCGCGTGAAGGAGACGACCATGACCCTGCCGATTCGATCGTTCGCGCGGAGTGACTCGCCGCTCGAGCGCCGACTGCCGCGGCGCGTCTTCCTGGATCGGGCGCTGCGGGCCGGGACGCTCGGCGCCGCCGCGCTCTGGACGCCGGGCGTGCTCGCCGAAGAGCTGATCGTCACGCCGAGCAGCACCTCGCTCGAAGGGCCGTTCTACCCGGACCAGATGCCGTTGGATACCGACAACGACCTGCTGATTCTCAACGACTCGATCACGCCGGCGGTCGGCGAGGTCACCCACCTGTTCGGCACCGTGACCACCCGGGCGGGAACACCGCTGCGCAACGCGTTCGTCGAGATCTGGCAGTGCGACACCAACAAGTCGTACCGGCACAAGGATGGGGTCAACGAGGAGGTGCCGCCCGATTCGAACTTCCAGGGCTACGGCCGCTGCCTGACGAACGCCAGGGGGGAGTACTACTTTCGGACCATCAAGCCGGTGCCATACATCATCGGAGATGTATTCCGCACACCACATATACACTTCGCGGTCAGCCGGCACGGGCACAGGATCTTCACGTCGCAGATGTTGATCAACGGGCACCCGGACAATGCGAAGGACCGGCTCACCGCCCGAATTCAGGATCCCCTGGCGAAGGAGACGATTCTGGTCGACTTCAATCCGCTGCCCGGGTCGAAGATCGGCGAGCTGACGGCCCACTTCGACATCGTGCTCGGGCAGACGGTCGAGGAGCTCGACGACGGGACGCCGGGCTGGGGCCTCGGCCGGCCACGGGCGTCGCGGGACAGCGGCTGATCGCTGTGCGCGGGAACCGCTGACTGGAGTCGACGATGCAAGCACGTGGGCTGACGTACGGCGTGGTCTTCCTGCCGGCGGTGTTCGCGGTGGCCGCGGCCGGTGTCGCCGCGGTTCAGGAACCGGAGCCGGAGGCCGCCCGGACCGAGGATACGGAGGATGCCGATCGCCCCTTGCGCAGGCTGCCGGTCTTCGGCGCCCTCGACACGGACGAAGACGGTAGGATTTCGACGGGGGAGATCGATGCGGCGGCGGAGTCGCTGGCGTCGCTGGACGACGACGGTGACGGGGCCCTTGCGGGTGACGAGCTGCGCCCCCGCCGCGAGCCGATCGGGGGACCGGCGCGCACCCCGCCGGAGGCGACGGCCGCGTTCATGACGTTCGACGCCGACGAGGACGGCGTGCTCGACGCCGCGGAGTTGCCGTCGCAGCTCCTCAGCCTCCTCGCGCGCGCCGACGCCGACGGGGATGGAGCGGCCAGCGAAGCGGAGGTCCTGGCGTTGCTGACCGTCGAGGCCGAGCCTCCCCCGGAGCCCGAGCCGAACGATGACGAGGAGGAGTCCGCGGAAGCTGGGGGCGACGGCGAGCCTGCGCGACCCCGCATCCCGTTCATGGCGGCGCTCGACACGGATGGCGACGGAACTGTCTCAGCGGCGGAGATCGCGTCCGCTCCGCGGTCGCTGCGCGCGCTCGACGCCGACGGCGACGGCCGGCTCGCGCCGGAGGAGCTGCGGCCCCCGGCGGAGGGCGAATCGAACGGCGACGGCGGACCGGAGTGAGGCGGCGCACCGCCTGCGACCCGCGACCCGTCAGGGCCGCTCGTCGTCGCGCTCGCGGGCGGCCTGGCGGGCATTCCAGATCCGCGCCAGCCGTTCGGCTTCGGATATCTGGTGCCTGAACATGTCGGGGTCGAGGCGCAACTGCATCCGTCGGGCCTCGTATCCCTCTTCGGTGGTCAGACGCTCGGCCGCAAGCTCGAACCACATGTAGGCGAGGACGTTGTCGCGCGCCACGCCGTCGCCGTCGGCAAAGCGGTTGCCGAGCTCGAACAGCGCCTGCGCGTCGCCGCGTTCGGCGCGCTCAACGAGCTCGTCCACCGTGGGACGGATGATGTCGGTGCGGGAACCGTCGAGACAGCCCGCCGCGACGGCGGCGACCAGGGCGACGATGGCGGGTCCGCGCATCGGATCGCTCCGCACCCGGTCACCGCGCGTGTCCGGGACGCCGTGACCGGACGCGCTCGGGCGCGTTGACGATCAGCCAGATGACATCGACCGCGAAAGAGTAGACCAGCAGCGCCAGCGCGCCCGCGGCCGCGTGGGACGCTGGCTCCGGAGGCACGATCGGCGCGAGGCAGACAATCAGCCCGATCCCCTGGACGACGCAGACGGCCTTGCGGCGCAGGCTGGCCGGCAGTTCCGCGGTCAGCAGGGGCCAGCGCCAGCCGGCGGCCACGAACAGGTAGCGGGGCGCGCCGATGAGAAGCACCCAGGCCTCCACGCGGGCGGTCTGCCAGACGAGCACGGCGAGCACGAGCATCAGGAACGCATCCAGCTCCATGTCGAACCGCGCCCCGAACCGCGTCTCCTGTCCGCGCCGCCGCGCCGCCAGCCCGTCGACGCCGTCCAGCGCCAGCGCGACCGCGGAGATCGCGACGATCCACCAGAGCGCCCCCGCGGCGGGCGGCGCCGGCTGGAGGGTCAGGGCCGCCACCGGCACGATCAGCGTGGCGCGAACCAGCGTGATCTGGTTGGCCGCGCCCAGCCCCGGCGGCGGCAGGTCGGACGGAAGGAACCATACGATCAGCGCCGCCAGTAAGGTATATATGCCGAGCACGTCGGCGAAGTACTGTGGCGGCAACCCCAGCAGGCGGAAAGTGGTGAAGGCGCAGGCCGCCAGGGGCAGCAGGCCGAGTGCGAGGTCGGCAAGAGCGCGCAGCGGGCGGATCGAGCGACCCGTCCGCGCCGGCCGCCGGGCGCGCGGCGGCATGACGATCGTCCGATAAGGTCCCTGGTCAGCACGCACGACCTGCTCATGTCGCTCATGTCGCCCACGTCGACGGCTCGGTCGTTCTGGATCCGAGATCCCGGCCACGGTCAGATTTTGTGCGCCGAGCTTCCGCCGATGCAAGCCGGCGAGGTGCTGGTCCGCGCCCTCTACAGCGGCATCAGCCGGGGCACGGAAGCGCTGGTCTTCCGGGGACGGGTCCCGCCGTCGCAGCGCGCGGCGATGCGCGCGCCGTTTCAGGAGGGGGAGTTCCCGGGTCCGGTCAAGTACGGCTACAGCAGCGTCGGCACCGTCGAGCAGGGACCGGACCGGCTGCGGGGCCGGACGGTCTTCTGTCTCTATCCGCACCAGGACCGCTACTGCGTGCCGGCCGAGGCGGTGCATCCGGTGCCTGCCGGAGTACCGGCCCCGCGCGCCGTGCTCGCGGCCAACATGGAAACCGCGGTGAATGTCGTGTGGGACGCGCGACCGGGCCCCGGCGACGAGATCGTGGTGATCGGCGGCGGCGTCGTCGGCCTGCTCGCGGCGTTCCTGTGCCGGGATCTCCCCGGCGCGCAGGTAAGGGTGGTCGATCCCAACCGCTCGCGCGCGGCCGTCGCGGCTGCCCTCGGACTTGCGTTCGGTCCGGAGCCCCCGGACGGTGCGACGGCCGATCTGGTCATTCATGCCAGCGGACACCCCGACGGGCTGCGCGCGGCGCTGGCCGCGGCCGGCCGCGAGGCGACTATCGTCGAAGCGAGCTGGTACGGCGCGGCGCAGGTCCCGCTGCCGCTCGGCGAGGCTTTTCATGCCCGCCGACTGACGATCAGGAGCAGCCAGGTGGGACACGTGCCGCCGTACCGCGCGCCGCGCTGGTCGCACGGCCGTCGTCTGGACCTTGCGCTGTCCCTGCTCGCGGATCCCGCGCTCGATGTCCTGCTGACGGGAGAGAGCGGCTTCGACGAGCTGCCGGCGGTGCTCGCGGGGCTTTCCGACGAGCCGGGGAGTACGCTTTGTCATCGCATCCGCTATCCGGACGCGCCGGTCGGGATCGACCCCCGGCATCCGAGCGGACGATGATGACGGAAGGAGACCGAACCTCGTGTACAGCCTCAATGTCCGCGACCACTTCATGATCGCCCACAGCTTTACGGGTGAGGCCTTCGGGCCGGCGCAGAAGCTGCATGGCGCCACCTACGTCGTCGACGCCACCTTCGCCCGGCCGGAGCTGGACGCCGACGGAATGGTGGTCGATATCGGCCGCGCCGGCGACGTCCTGAGGACGATCCTGGCGGGGCTCAACTACCGCAACCTCGACGAGGAGCCCGCCTTCGCCGGCCGCAATACGACCACCGAGTTCCTGGCCCGCGAGATATTCGAGCGGCTCGTCGCGGCGATTCGCGCGGGAGACCTGGGTGAGGGCGCCCACGGGGTGACTTCGATTGCGGTGACCCTGCACGAATCCCACGTCGCCTGGGGACGCTACGAGGGCCGTCCGTGAGCCGACCGCGGGTGCACCTGGTCGTGCCCGGTCCACTCGACCAGCAGACCGGCGGCTATCTGTACGACGCACGGATGGCGGCCGGGTTGCGGAGCCGCGGCTGGGTGGTGTACGTCCACAACTTGCGCGGAATGTTCCCCGATGCCGACGCCGCGGCCGAAGCGAGCCTGAACGGCGTGCTCTCCGCTCTCGAAGACGGGTCGCTGGTACTCGTCGACGGGCTGGCCCTGAGCGGCCTGCCCGGTCCGGTCGACGCGCACCGCCGTCGGCTGCGCATCCTGGCTCTCGTGCACCACCCCGTGTCGGACGAGACCGGGCTTTCGCCGGAGGTGCGTGCGCGCCTGGCCGTACGCGAGCGCAGGGCGCTTGCCGCCGCGGCGGGCGTGATTGTCACCAGCGGCTTCACGGCGCGCGGTCTGGGGCGCTTCGGGGTGCCGGCGGCGCGGGTGCGCGTGGCGCGGCCGGGTACGGATCCGGCGCCGCCGGCGACCGGTCCCGGGCCCGGGGCCCCGCCGCAGTTGCTCTCGGTGGCGTCGGTGGTGCCGCGCAAGGGTCACGACGTGCTTGTCGGGGCTCTCGCGCGTCTGCGGGATCTGCCCTGGCGCTGCGTCTGCGCGGGCAGTCTCGAGAGGGCGCCCGACTACGTGCGTCGCGTTCGCGGGGCGGTCGCCGAGCACGGGCTTGCCGGTCGCGTCCGGTTCGCCGGAGAATGCCTGCGCTCGGCGCTGGATCGCATCTACGCGAGCAGCTCGATCTTCGTCCTCGCATCCCACTACGAGGGGTTCGGCATGGTGTTGACCGAGGCGCTCGCCCGCGGTCTGCCCGTGGTCAGCACGACCGGCGGCGCGATTCCCGATACCGTGGCGTCCGAGGCGGCGCTCCTGACGCCGCCGGGGGACGACCTCGCCCTGGCCAGGGCCATCGGCTCGCTCCTGGATCCGGACGAGCCCGCGGGAGCGGCGGCGAGCCGGGGTTCCGCCGGGGCCGGTGCGCAGCGGCGCGCCGCGCTCGCGGCGGCGGCCCGGCGACAGGCGGCGAGGCTGCCGGACTGGGACGCGGCGGTGCGCACGTTCGAGCAACAGCTCCTGTCCCTGGTCCCCGAAGAGACGGCGGCAGGACGTTGACCGGCCGCGGTGGAACGGCTCGACGACGAGGTAGGGTGGCGGTGCACCGGAAACGATCGAAGGCGCAGGCGAGCTGGCCAATGCCTGTGAGGACAACCCCGCCGCATGGGTGAAACGTTCGATGCTGCGTGGCTCGCCCTGCGCGAGCCGGTCGACCACCGCTCGCGCGCCGCCGCGGCGATGTCGCTGCTCGGGCCGGCGTGGCGGGCCGCGGGCTGGTCGCGCGTCGTGGACCTGGGCAGCGGAACCGGCTCGAACCTGCGGTATCTCGCGCCGCGGTTGCCGGGAGTCCGAAGCTGGACGCTGGTCGATCACGACGCCGAGCTGCTCGCGCGCGCTGCGGTCCCGGGCGATGTGGACGCGGCGCGCGTCGTGGGCGATCTGGCTACCGCGGGCCTGGACGCCATCGGAGAGTCGGACGCCGATCTCGTGACCGCGTCAGCTCTTCTCGACCTGGTGTCGAAGGACTGGCTGGGCGCGCTGGTCGCCGCCTGCCGCGCGGCCGACAGCGCGGCGCTCTTCGCGTTGAGCTACGACGGCGGGATCCGGTGGCACGCAGCCGGGAGCGATCCCCGGCCGGCCGACGATCCGGACGACGCTCTGATCCGACGGTCCGTCAACGCCCATCAGCGGCGCGACAAGGGGCTCGGTCCGGCCCTCGGCCCGATGGCCGGATTGCACGCGGAGACGACCTTCCGCGCGGCCGGCTACCGCGCATGGTTGCTGCCCAGTCCGTGGCGGCTCGGGCCGGACGACGCGGACTTGGCCCGCGCCCTGGTCGACGGTTGGGAGGCCGCGGCCCTGGAGCAGCTCGGGGAGGCGCTGCCCGCGAGCTCGGGCGATGCGGACCGCGTGCGATCCTGGGCGCAACGGCGGCGGGCGACGATCGAAGGCGGCCGGTTCGGCCTTACGGTCGGTCATCTCGACCTGCTCGCCCTTCCGAAGTAGCAGCGGAGCGCAGGTCGAGGTCGAAGAGCACGTCATCGCCGAGACGAAACACCCTGCACGCGGGACGGATCGCCTGTTCCAGAGTCGCGATGGGCGCCAGGGTGAAGGCTGGCCGGCCCGATCCGATGAGAATGGGCGCGACCGCGACGTGCAACCGGTCCACCGCTCCGGCAGCCAGAAACCGGGAGACGGTGACGCCGCCGCCCTCGATCAGGAGGCGGCGGTGGCCGCGCTCCCGGAGCGCCGCCAGCACGTCGTGCGGCGCGATGGTTCCGGAAGCACCGGCGGACAGCTCGATGACGCTGTCGTCGGGGGGTGCGCGGTGGCCGCGTTCGGAGGCGTCCCGGCGGCGCCGGATCGCGATCGTCGGCGCCGCTCCGTCGCGGAAGACCCGCCGTGATCGATCGAGGCGGCCGTTCGGGTCGATGACGACTCGCACCGGGTTCTCGCCGTCCGCCTCCCGCACGGTCAACCTGGGGTCGTCGGCATCGACGGTCCCGGCTCCGACGATTACGGCATCGACCAGCGCCCGCAGTCGATGGAGCCGCCGCACGTCCAGGGGGCCGGTCACATAGTGCGAGTGTCCGCTGACCGTCGCGATGCGGCCATCGAGACTCTGCCCAGCCTGAGCGATGACGAAGTCGGATTGCAGTTGAAGCGGGAGGAACAAATCGAGGACCTGACGCGCCTCTTCGGTCAATCGCGCCGGTGTGTCCCATGCACCGTACGGATACACTCTAAGCGACACATCCGCCTTGGAATCATGCACTTGCATCGAGTTGGCGGCGCCTGGACGGACGGCACGAACCAGACGCCACGCGGCACGCTCGCCGAGCTTCGGGGCGTCGTTGGCGGCGGCGGCGGGCGTCGGTTCCGGCGGACTGCTTGCCAAGGGCTGTTAGAGTAACAGCAGAGTAACGAGGGTTACGACTTCGAAGCATGGCAATGCACGACGCGGAACGCGCGCTGTTCGACCTGCGGCAGGGCAGGTCGGTCTACGTTACGGCAACGGGCGAGGGCGGCGTGTTGATCGCCTCGGTCGATGGGCTGACCGACGCGGCGCTGGAGACGCTGCGCGGGGAGGGCCAGTTGCGCCTTGTCGTGACGCGCCACCGGGCCACCTCGATGGGGCTCGTTCCCGCCGCCACGATGGAGGGGGCTCCCGGCATGAGCCTCTCGCTGAACGGGGAGGGCCCGGAGCAGATTCTGCACTTGGCGATGGCCAAGGGCCGATTCTCCATCGACCCGCGGGACGTGCGGCCCGCGACCACCGTCGAGGTCGGAGGGCTGGCGCTGGCGCGCCTCGGCCGCCTGCTGCCGGCGGTGGTGAGCGTGGCCGCCGATGCGCGGAACTCGGTGGCGTTGCGCGATCGCATCGCCGGCGGGGCGACGCTGACGGTCACCAGCGCCCAGATCGAGGAGATGGCCCGCAGCGTGGACGTACGCGTCACGCAGGTCAGCGAGGGGCCCGTCCCGCTGGCCGAGGCCGAGTATGCCCGCTTCGTCTTCTTTCGGGAGGCGCACGGGTTGCTCGGGCACGTGGCGGTGCTCGTGGGGCGGCAGAGCGACTGGCCGGATCCGGTGCCGGTCCGTATCCACTCGGCCTGCCTGACGGGCGATCTCTTCGGCAGCCTCCGCTGCGACTGCGGAGAGCAACTGCGGGGCAGCCTGCGGCACATCGCCGGGTCCGGCGGCGGAGTGCTGCTGTACATGGGCCAGGAAGGACGGGACATCGGGCTGGCCAACAAGCTGCGGGCGTACACGCTGCAGGAGCACGGTCTCGACACGGTCGATGCCGACGGCGTACTCGGTTTCGGGGCCGACGAGCGGGAGTACGTCGCGGCGGTCGAGATGCTCAAGGCCCTGGACGTGAATCGGGTGCGGCTGCTGACGAACAATCCCGCGAAGATGGAAGCGTTGCGGGCCGGGGGCATCGAGGTCAACGACCGCCGTCCCCTGTACGGCACGCTCAACCGCCACAACCTGCCCTACGTGAAGGCGAAGTTGCAGCGCGCCGGTCATTGGCTCGAGGACATGCTGTCCGGTACGCCTTCCCCCAAGTAGATCGGCCCTGCGCGCGGCGCATCTCGCTCAGGCGAGTCTCTCGAGCGGAAACGCCCGGGCGTCGCGAATGATCGCGGCGAGCCTGTCGCCGTAGCATTCCACCAGCCGGCGGCCCATCTCCGAGGTGGCGAGACCGGCATCGCCGGTTGCGCCGCCGGGGTTGAGATCGCCGGCCATCCAGGCGAACGCGGCCGGTCCCTCCGGGAGAATGCGCGAGCCGGCCGCCTCGAGCTCCTCACCGAGCGACGCGAAGCGCGTCACCTGCTCGGTCCGCACCCGCTCCGGGTGCAGGTGCAGCATCATCGCCGTCTCTATGGCGCCGCCGTGCAGCCCGTGCCGCCACTCGGCTTCCGGGAGGTCGACGTCCGGCGGCCGCTCGAACCCGAAGTACGTCGCCTTGACGACCAGCAGGCCATGCTCGCGCCGGAGCCGCAGTCCGGCGATCTCCATGGCATGGCGGTTGCCGCCGTGACTGTTGCTCAGGACGAGGCGCCGGATGCCGTCTTCGGCCAGGGCGGCGCCGATGCGCACGATGACCGCGGCGAGGTCATCGGACTCGACGTGGAGTGTGCCGGCCAATTCCGGATGCGCGTGTTCCGTGCTGGCGCCGATCGGCAGCAGGGGCAGCACCCGGACCGGAAAGTCGGGGGGTAGCCGCGTGATGGCGCGCCGCAGCAGTCCCCGTCCGATGTCGGCGTCGGTGGACAGAGGCAGGTGGGGGCCGTGCTGCTCGATGGCCGCCAACGGCAGCACGAGCACGGGATCGCGCCGGCCGAACCGCCCGGCCTCGGGCCCGGTCAGCGCCTGCCAGTACGGAATGGGGTCGTCAGGCATCGGTCGGGGGCGGGCCGCCGGTGCGCCGGAACAGCGCGAGATCGTACCCGATCCAGCCGCGCCGCAGGCAGGTCTGCAGCGCGCTGCCGCCCGTCAGATGGCCCAGCCTGGCATGGACCGGGAGCCATCCGACCACGGCGGCGAGCAGGTCGAGCGCCCGATCCCGCGGCCGGCCCAGCTCGAGGAAAGGGGTCAGGTCGTCGGTCGATCGATGCTCGAATCCCGCATGCCCGGCGAGCGCCCGCAGCGCTTCGCGGTCAAGGAGGGTGTTGATGCGCCAGCCGCGGCGAAAGCGGTCGACGGCACGGCGAGCCGAGCGGTTGCCCGTGGGCCGCAACACGTCGTCGCAGATGAGCAGCCGACCGCCCGGGCGGACGATGCGCGCGCACTGGGCGAAGAAGGCGGCGGGGTCGGGTCCGTGGGCGAACGACTCGATCGCGTAGGCCAGGTCGGCCGCCGGCAAATCGAGGCCGGGGTCCGCGTAGTCGCCCTCCAGGCACCGGACCCGATCCTGGACGCCGGCGGCGCGGATGCGATCCGCGGCCAGGCGCGCCTGCACCGGGCTCAAGGTGACGCCTGCCCCGCGGATCGGCAGATGCCGGGCGAGATAGCACAGGCTGCCGCCGACGCCGCAGCCGAGGTCGACGACCGTGGGCGCGGAGACGCTCCGCAGGACCTCGCCGAGCTGCTCGACCAGGTAGTCCTCCACGTAGTGGAACGCCGCCTCGCGGGTTACGACGCCGGGTCCCCATACGGCCCGGTGAATGGCTCCGGCGCCGCCGCCCTGCCCGTACCGCAGAAAGGCCGCGGTATGCCGGTCGTAGTACCCCCGCACCTCGGCGCTGTCGAATGCGGTTCTCATCGTCGCCGGGATCCTGCTTCCAGACGGGCATAGACGTCGCCGGAGCAGCGCTGGGCGGTGGCCGTCGACAGCGCCGTTTCGAGCCGGTCGCCCGACAGCCACTCGCCCGAGGCCAGCTCGAACGACTCGCCGGGCGACCAGTTGTAGCGGTAGGCGCCCAGCGCGGCGAGCCGCTCCACGCACGCGCGCACCCCGGCGATCGCGCCCGGCAGGTACTCGAAGGACAGGGCCGCCAGAGGCCGGCCGAGACCGGCCATCACGTCGGGCTCGCCGCCTTCCACGTCGATCTTCACGAAGGCCGGTTCTCCGAACCGATCGATGAGGTGATCGAGGGTCGTGGACTCGACCGTCACCGCGTGGTCCCAACGGATGTCGGCGAACCGCGGGTCGCGCTGCCGTTGCTCGCGCCAGTCGTCCGCGGCGGTGGTCAGGGTCGGATACCGCTCGTTGATCGTCAGTTGAACCCGGCCGCCGGTTGCGCCGACCGCCGCCTCCACGACGGTGACGCCGTCCGCTCCTCCGAAGAGCGCGCGCAGCACCCGGGCGCAGTCGGGCTGCGGCTCGAGCGCGACCACCCGGCAGTCGAGCGCCCGGAAGGCACGGGTCCGGTTGCCGACGTGGGCGCCGAGGTCGAAGACGAGATTCCCCGGGGAGACGAACCGGCGGTACAGGCGCCGAAGTCGCCGCTGCCGTCCCGGGATCGCGTGGTAGATGAGTAACGAACGCGCAAGCCCGACTGCGCGGCGCATGCGGCTCACGTGACGGAGCCTCGGGGCGGACCGGGCGCGGGTACAATGACGATCATGTCCGTCCACGGTACCGGTGAGGGCGTCGGCCTGCGGGCGCTGTCGTTGTTCATGGGGCTGTTCCTGATCCTGATGGCGGGGCAGAAGGTCGGCTGGCTTCTCGACAGCAGTGCGCTCATCGCCGAGCTGGAGCAATGGCGCGGGCTTACGTCCGGCAGCAGTCTGCGGTATCTGGAGGCCGTCTGCATTCCGTACGCTCCGATCTTCGCACGTATCGTGCCGTTGGCCGAGTTCGCGGCGGGCGCCGCCCTGATGGTCGGTTTCAGCGTGCGGCTGACCGCCGGGCTCGCGCTGCTGATGGTGCTGAACTTCCACTTCGCCAGCGGCATCATGTTCACGTGGGGTTACCTGTGGAACGGATACGGGCCGCCGGTCATCGGCAGCCTCCTTGCGCTCACCCTGGGCGGCCGGGCGCTGCCGTTCAGTCTCAGATAGGCGCCGGCTGTGCCCGCTGACGCTGCGTCCACGCGCGCCCCCGGCAGGTTGCGTCGAGCGGTCTCCGGAGTCGTCCTTCCGTCCTGGGTCGCCCTGGCCGTCGCCCTGCTGCTGCTCAACCTGTCGCTTACCTTCCGCAACGTCTGGCCGACGCTGGCGATCCGGCCGACCGCCGATCTGTCGCCGGATCTGGCGGTCGGGCTGCTCGGTCTCCTGCTCCTGCGGCGTTGGGCCGGGCAGGTCTCGCTCCGGGTCCGGCGCGGCGCGGCAATCGCCTGGGTGTTGCTGATCGCGGGGCGCTATGTCGACGTCACGACCCGGGCGCTCTACGGCAGGGACGTCAATCCGTATTGGGATCTCCGGCACGTCCCGAGCGTCGGCGCCATGTTCGCAACGGTGGCCGAGCCGTGGCAGATGGCGTTGTTCGTGACAGTGGCGATCGCGGCGCCCATCGCGCTCTACGCGGCCGCCCGGTGGTGCATCGGAAGGCTCGCGCGTGCGGTCGCGGACCCGGCGGGCCGGCGCGTGCTCGGAACCGCGGCAGGCCTGGCCGCGGCGCTCTTCGCCGCCGGGCAGGCCGGGTGGCGTCCGGTGGAACGCCTGCGGTTCGCCGATCCGGTCGCCTCGGCCTATGCGCGCGAGGCGTACGAGCTGGCCTACGAAGCGAGTGGAGCCGGGCTGGCCGCCCTGGGGCCGCCGCCGGTGCTGCGTTCGGATCTGTCGCGCGTGGCGGGAGCCGACGTCTTGATCGTGTTCATGGAATCGTACGGCGCGGTGAGCTGGGAGCAGCCCGCGTTCGTCGAGGCGCTCGGGGAGAGCCGGACACGGTTGGCGGCGGACGTTCGCGAGACCGGCCGCGACGTGGTCTCGGCGCGGGTCGAGTCGACGACCTTCGCCGGCGAGTCGTGGCTCGCGCACATCAGTCTGCTTTCCGGCACCGAGGTGCGCGACGACCGGACCAACGTGCGCCTGATGGCCCAGGAGCGCGACACGCTGGTGACGGTGTTCCAGCGCGGCGGCTATCGCGCGCTGGCGATAGTGCCCGGGCTGCTGGTCGCCTGGCCCGAGGGCGCCTTCTACGGCTTCGACGAGATCTACGACTACGAGCGGCTCGACTACCGGGGTCCGCCTTTCGGCTGGTGGAGCATCAACGACCAGTACGCCCTGGCGCTGGTCGACCGCCTGGAGATGGAGCGGCCCGATCGGGAGCCGCGGTTCGTCTTCTTCTCGACGCTGAGCACCCATGCCCCGTTCACCCCGGCCCCGCCGTACCAGCCGGATTGGAAGCGCGTTCTCTCGCCGCGGCCCTACGACGACGACGAACTCTACGAGGCCTGGTCGGAGCAGCCCGACTGGATGAATCTGGGCCCGAGCTATGTCCAGGCCCTGCGCTACGCCTACGCCATGGCCGGCGGGTACCTGCGGCTGCGCGCCGACCGGGATCTGGTGCTGATTCTCGTAGGGGATCATCAGCCTCCGTCCCTGGTGAGCGGCGAGGGCGCGTCGTGGGACGTGCCGGTGCACGTAATCGCCGGCCGCTCCGCGCTGCTCGACCGCTTGCGGGGCCACGGATTCCTCGACGGGCTGGCGCCGGGAGACAGCACGCTCGCCCGTATGCACGGGCTCCTGCCGCTGCTTCTCGACGCCTTCGGGGATGTGCCCGGCGGGAGGGTCGACCTGGCCACGCCGGTTCCGTGATTCTCTTGCGCGAACTCACGGGTGGAAGAGCGAGCGGTCGGCAGTGTCGGAGCGGCGTGCTCAGCAGTAGCCGGCCGGCACGTCGAGCAGGACCCTCCGCCGGCGAAGCTCGGCATACCGGGCGCCGATGCCCGTGGGAGTCAGCGCGCCCCGCGGGTCGCCGTCCAGGGTGACGCTCCTGGGCAGATAGCGCTTGACCAGCGCGAACTCGTCCTCGTACTCCGGGGTCGGAAAGGTGAGCACAAGGCGCGACACGCCGTTCGCGAAGTCCACGCGGTAGAGCGGGTTGACGGTCAGGACGCCGTTGACCTCGAGGCGTTCGAGAACATCGTGGCGGCGGTACACCGTTGCGTCGCGGGTGGCCACCAGCGTCATCGAGGCGGTGTCACCGCACTCGGCGGGAGAGACGTCGTTGGCGAGGTCGACCACGCGGTCGTCGAGCACGCCGTCCAGCAGCGGACGGTCGTCGAAGAGCCGGGGCTCGAGCCGGGCGAACAGGTCGCGGTAGGCCGCCGGCGAGAGCGTGTCGCCGGCGGAGTAGTTCTCGCCGTGCGCGCTGTGAAGATGTGGCATGGCGACCACGCCGTCGGCGGTCGCGACGCGCTGCATCTCGCCGGCGAGCATCCGCTTGTGCCAGATGTAGGGAAACGCGTCGCTCAGAAGGACGGTGCCGAACAAGCGATCGGCGAACGGCAGCGGGCTGTTCGCGTCGCAGCAGACAGGCTCGCAGTCGGGCGCCACGATACGGGCGGCGAGCCAGAGCTTCCAGAAGTGCACGTCGGCGAGGACCGTGCCGTTGCACGCCGGCTGGCGGAGCAGCGCGCGGGTGACATGTCCGGAGCCGCCGCAGAGATCCAGGGCGCGCTCGCGAGCCGATGCCGGCGACCGGTTGCGTCCGAGACTGTCCAGGAGGGCCTCGATGAGCAGATAGGTCGGGTCCGAGAACCTCGGCAGCATGTAGTCGGCCTCGGTATCCTCGCAAAGCAGAGGCAGCAGGTTGCGATAGGTCGCCCGGCCGGATGCGACGAGCTCCCGAAAGGCGGGGAGCCGCTTCCCGTGCAGGCCGAGCAGCAGGTGCAGGGCGTCGTCGCCACGGCCCGCTTCCAGCGCGTGCATCGCGTCGCGCGTCCTGTCGTCGGCTATCAGGACCGGGATTCCGGCAACCACCGGAAAGGCGCAGCACTCGCACCCGAGGACGCCGGAATGGATGCGTGCCGGGCCGCGCTCGAGAGCCGCGTTCTCGACGACCGACAGGCGGGTCCCGCAGAACGGGCAGCGCAGCAGGGCCAGAGTCTCGATGAGCATGTCCGTTTCGGCTCAGACACTCCGGGCAGCCGGATCGCCGGTCCGGGCGCGCGGCTTGTCCGATGGTCCGGCGCGGGTGCCGAGCGCGTCGAGGAACGTACGTTCCGAAGCGCCGGCGGCGGCCCGGCGGTAGTGCTCGACCCCCAGCAAGCGCGGCGCATCCTGCTCGGAGAGAGAGGCCAGCGCGCTGTCCGTGAATTGCGACGCGTGGCAGGCCAGGGCCGCGAGCTTGCGCACCGCAAAGTCGCGGGCATTCACCACGAGCGTCGGTTCCGGTGCCGCCGAGCCGAACGCGTCCGGGTCCGCGACCCCGAGAATCGAAGTCGGCGGCCGGCGGTCCGTGTCTTCCCGCGGGCGGACCGGACCGGCGGTTCTCCTCGCGGACGCCGCACCGTGCTCGGAGCTCTGCCGTAGCGCTTCCGCGGCGTGGTCGGTCACCGCACGCATCGCGCCGGGGGGCAACGTCACGTAGTACAGCGCGGGTGCGGCGTCGCCCAGCGCCGCGACGGCGTCCGTCGTCAACTCGTGCACGGCGATGTGGTCCGGGTGCCAGTAGAGGCCGTCGGAATCGAACGTCAGAACGACATCCGGTCGCCGCTCGAGAATCTCCGCTTCGATTTCCGATCGCAGTCTATCGGCGGAGAGCCAGGGTAGCATGCCGTCCTCGTGGTCGAGCAGCGTCACGGCGCCGATGCCGAGTGTCCGCGCAGCCGCCTCCAATTCTCGTTGCCTCGTGCCTCCCACGTCGCCAGAGCCCTGACCGTGCTCGCCCCGCGTCATGCAAAGGAGCGACACGTCGGCGCCGAGATGGGCGCACCAACCCAGCAGTCCGCCGCACGCGAGCGACTCGTCGTCCGGGTGCGCGAAGACCGCCATCAGCGAACGGCCATGGAGATCGGTCGGTGCCGGCATCGATCGACAAGCCTACGACGAGGGAAGCGTATGTCACCGGCCCGTTGGCACGCCACGGTCCGGCGGATACGATGTTGCGATTTGCAGCGCGGCGGGTGGGAGGAATCTGGTGGCTACCGCATCGGCTACAGCGAGCCCGTGGCATGCGGGGAACCGTGAATGCGCCGGCGGCCCGAGCGGACAGGGCAACGCACGGTCTGAACGGGAGGCGCACGAGCGGCTCGAGGCCGGGCTCGTTCGCGCCCATGCGGCGCCGGACTCCTCGTTCCGTACGCTTTCGGCGTTCGACGTTATCGACGGGAGGCAGCGATGATCGGACAACCTCGTGCCGTACTGGCCGTCCTGACCGCCGGCTGCATCGCGGTCGTCGCTGTTGCCGGAGGCCAGAACCCGGGAGACCGGTTCGCCGGCGTCGAGTTGACCGTCGTGCCGGTGGCGGGCCAGGTGCACATGGTGCAGCGTCCCGGGGGAGGCGTCTTCCACGAGCTCGGCGGCGGGTCGCTCTACACGCGCTGAGGGAGGCTAGCCCAAGTTTAACAAGGGTATTTCTAAGCTATTTGGAATCAGCGGTTTACGCCGGCAAGAATGCTCAAGTGGCACTACAAACGCGCACAAACCGGGAATGGGTCGGTCAGATGGTCGTCTTGCGGACTCCTCCCGGCTGCGGGTCGATGCCGAGCGCGTCGTAGATGGCCCGCTGTTCGGGTTCGGCTTGCGTGGCGGTGCGCACGTGCAGCGTGCGTCGGTCGGGGCGCCGGAAGGTGGCGGTGACGCGCTGCTGGCCTTCGAGGATGCGGCGTAGGGTGGTCCAACTGGCGTGTTCGCCGTGGGCGCGCAGCCGGGTGCGGATGACCTGCACGAGCTGGTAGGCGATGACGGTGATGAACAGGTGGCCGTCGGCGCGCCGCGGCTTGTGGTGGTAGATGGGACGCAGTCCGAGCTCGGACTTCAGCGCGCGGAAGACGGCCTCTACGTCGGTGAGCGTGGTATAGGTGCGCCACAGGGCGTCTTCGTCCCAGTCGGTCTCGCTGCTGCGCAGACAGTAGACGCCCGGATGCGTGGCCATCGAGCCGTCCTGGGGCCGTCGGGTCCAGGTGACGGTGGCGGCCTTCTCACCGGTCTGGTCGGGGGTGACCTCGATCTGGTAGTGCGGGGCGACGCGGGAATGCTTTGCCTTCAGTCGCCCGATGCGCTGCCAGACCTGGCCGAGGCGCTTGTGCGCGCGGGGGCGCGCCAGCCCGTCGTTGAGATTGGTCAGGGCCGTCTCGAAGCGGGCGGCGAAACGTTCGACGATGCCGCGTTCCTTCTCGGCCCGCTCCTCGGAGTAGCAGTACAGGCGCACCTCGTCGGGGTCGGTCGAGACCACCTTGTGCAGATGCACGGTCTGTTTGGATTGGGTCTGGATCGCGACGGCGGCCTCGGCGTCGAATTGCCGGTGGCGTTCACGACTGACGACCAGATAGCGGTAGCCGTTGTCGCGCAGCCACCCGATGGCGGCCTCGGTGGCGACGCCGCGGTCCATGACGACCAGAGCGCCGGCCGGCGCACGAAGCGCCTCGAGCATGCCGGCCAGCGTGCGGTGCTCGCGGACGTTGCCGGCAAAGACCTGCGAGCGGCGCACGAAGCCGCTGGCGTCGAGCATCAGTCCCAGGGTCAGCAACGGACAATCGCTGCGCTTCTCCTTCGAGTGCCCGCGCTTGGCCTGCGGCTGTGCGCTCGCCTCGCCTTCGAAGTAGGTGTTGGTCAGGTCGTAGAGGGTGACCGTCGGCTGCAGGTCGAACAGGCCCATGGCCCGTTCGAACAGGTGTGCCTCGATCGCGTCGCGATGCTTCACCAGCGCGTCCGAGGCGCGGTAGAGCTGCATCGCGCTGACGGTCTCGAAGTCGACGCCGAGCAACTCGCCGAGACCGCTGCGGGTTTGCAGCCAGCGGTGCGTCGCGCGCTCCGAGGCCGGCTGGGCCAGGCGCCCGACGACGGCGCCGACCGCCGCGGTGCGCAGCGCGCCGTTGACACCCAACTCAGTCAGCAGGGCCGGTAGGCCCAACTGCTCCAGGGCCCACAGGCCGACCTGCTCGACGCCGACGCAGCGGGGGCGGACCAGGCGCAGCGAGTCGACGTCGACCGGCTGGATGTCTGTCGGTCCGGCGGCCGGTCCCTGCACGGGTGTGCCGCGGGCGATCAACTGTGCGGCTATCCGTTGCGCTTCGTGTTCGACGGCGGTCGGGCAGTCGGGGACCAGGGGCGTCTGGCCGGCCAGGATGTCGTCGATGCGGGAGCAGAGCAGCGGCCATTGCGCTTGGGGAATGTCGAAGTGGCGTCCGAGATTGAGCAAGGTGCGCTGGCGGACGGCGTTGCCGATGCGCTCGGAGTGGACGAGGCGATGCGAGAAGTAGGGCTGTCCGTCTTCGGTCCGCCGGGTTTGGGTACGCCGAACGAACATGCGCCCACGATAACGGGTGCACGTCCACCGAAGCAACACATCCCTTAAAATTATGGCACTACATTCAGCTCTGCCAACCTCCGCTTCTTTAGAATCAACAAGTTACGAGCCTGCGACCTCTGAAATATCGCCCAGATCTACAGAATTGTCGGCAATCCTGTTAAACATGGGCTAGGAGCTTGCGCCGCAGAACGCAGCGAAGCGAAGTGGTGACGCGCGAGGTCATGGAGCGGGGGGGATGGGCCGAAACGCCTCGCTGGCGAGGCGTTTCGGGGCGCTCGGCGACGTCTCGCCCGGTCGTCGGGCCGCCGCCAGACCGGCGTAGATTGCGACGTGCCCCTCGACCATGCGATCCGGGTGGAAGCGTTCGAGGGCGCGGGCGCGGACCCGCCTGCGATCGAGCGCCGCGACCCGCGGGAGGCCCGCCACCAGGTCATCGAGATCGTGGAAGACACTGCCGGTGATTCCCTCGTCGACGAGCTCGCCGACCGCGCCGCGGTCGAGCGCCGCCACCGGTGTCCCGCAGGTCATCGCCTCGGCCAGCACCAGCCCGAACGGCTCGTCGGCCTGCACGGGGTAGAGCAGGGCGCGCGCGCCGCCCAGCAGTGCCGCCCTGGCCGCCGGGCCGATCTCCCCGCGGTAGACGATGCGATTGCCGTCCACCAGCGGCGCCACGGTCTGGCGGTAGTAGTCGTTCTCGGCCGCCGCCAGCACGAGGCGCAGGCCGCCACGCCGCGCGGCGTCGATTGCTTCCACGACGCCCTTGCCGGCAGTGAAACGGCCCAGGAACAGCAGATAGTCGTCGGGCCGCGGCCGGAACGGCAGGTGGGCGGGGTCCACCGCGTGGTGCACGACGCCGGCGACCGTCAATCCCGCGAGCCGGCGGGCCTGGGCGGCCGAGACGGCGATGAACGGCGCGTTCGGATAGCGCGACCAGAGCGCCACCTCCGGGCCGGTGGGCCAATGATGGACGGTGTGCACGAGCGGGGTCCCGGACAGGTTCGCATAGGCGAGCCCCAGGGGCGCATACTCCGCCTGCGCGTGGATGACGTCGAACGCCGCGGCCCGCTCGACCGCCGCGGACAGGTTGAACAGCTCGCACAGCTCCCACGGCCAGAGCGACTCGTCCGCGTGGTACCCCTCCCGGAACGTGGAATGCAGCGTCGCCGGCGTGTCGGACGTGCCCGCGGCGAACAAGGTGACCTGGTGACCCCGGGCGACCAGTCCGCGCGCCAGCAGGTCCGTCACCGACTCGATGGAGCCCGAGCGTGCCGGCGGCACGGACTGCGCGACGGGGGCGACTAGCGCGATTCGCATGCGCCGTTCCTCATCGGACGTGTGCGGGACCGTCTTGCCATGGCCGCCGAGGCATTGCGGCGCCGACGCGCAGGGTCCGCGCCGACCGGCGGCGGGTCGTGCGCGGACGCCGGACGTCGACCCTGTCGTGAATCGAAACCGCCGACCTGGCTTCGACGCGGGTCCGCGAATCACTCGCAGGCGTGCCCGTCGTTGTCACGGTCGCGCGCCGTGTTCAGATTGTAGGTGCGAATCTCGGCATCGTCCCAGGCATCGCGGTACGTGCCGCCGCTTCGGTTCACGCCTTGGTTCCAGCCGGCGTCCCGCATGGAGGCGCAGTTGCTGTAGGTCTGCACGGGAGGATGGTCGGCGGCTGTCGTATCCGTCGTGGTGGTCGACTCGGCGACCCGGTCGGGCACCTCGCCGGACTCGCACGCGCCGAGCACCCGCTCCAACTCGTCGCGCTCGTCCTCGTCCACGGTCAGATCGTGTGTCTGCTTCACGAACACCACGGTGCGGGCGAACCAGCAGCGCGCGTTCGGCGGCAGCCACTCCGCCGCGTCCTTGTCGCTCTTGTCGTTGCGGTTCAGATCCGGGGACGCCAGCGTCAGGTTGTTCAGGTCGTTGGCGAACGCCGTCTTTTCCTCGTCCGTTCGCCCGCACAGGCCGCTGCGGTGCGCCTCGGCCGCCGCCACGATGTGCTCGATGTCCGTCTCCGAGCCGCTGGCGAAGATCCGCGCCTCGTACATCCCGTACCAACCGCCGGACGTGGCGCCGATCTCGTTCTGGATGTCCTGTTCGCGGCTCTGCGGGTAGGCGTAGTCGTCGCGGTCGTAGGGGTCGGTCGCCGCGCAGTCGTCCTCGGCCTGCACGGTCAGGCCGCGCCAGGTCGTCTCCTGTCCGTTGTCCTGCCGGGAGTGGACATCGACGGCAGCGGCGGTGGCGGTGAGCAGCGCCAGGGCCGCCGTGGTCATGCTGCGCACGTCGTTCGTTCTCTCCCGCCCGGTTGCCCGACCTGCTCGAGCGCCGGGGCGCTCGTTGGACTTCGGGGCGAGAGTATACGGGAATGCTCGAACGACGTGCGCGGTCGAACAACCGATCGAGAGCTGTCACGCTGGCCGGCGCCAGGTGGGGCGCGCGGCGACGGGAGGGCGCTTCAGGCGCAAGAAGTGCGCAGCAGCCGCGGCAGAACGCGCGAGGCGTCGAAGCACTCCTGCGCGACCGAAGCGGCCCGCGCGGCGTGCCGCGTGTAGTCGCTCTCGATGCGCGAGAGGCCGTCGATCGCCTCCTCGAGGGTGGAGAACGGAATCAGGCCGCTGCCGGAGGGCAGATGGGCGCTCCACCCCGTGTCCTGCACGACCGCCGGACGTCCCGCGGCGAGATAGCAGGCGGTCCGGTCGCTGAACCAACCGGACCGCTGTGCGACGTAGGCGTGCTTGGCGACGCCGAACTCGGCCTTCGAACCCTGGATGAAATCGCGATAGGCGTCCGCCGTGCGCGACACGCGCATCGCGTCGACCGGCGACCAGCCGTGCGCGCGCAGCATCTCGTGCGGTCCGTTGACGGCCAGCTCGAACCGCGCCGGGGTGCGCGCCGGCAGATCGATGAACCGGACGAACTCCCGGTCCTTGTTGCCGTCGACGTCGGTGAAGCTCTCCGTCTTCCAGGTCATGACGGTCGTGAAGCGTTCCCGGGCCGGGGGGCGTTCGGTGCGCCACAACCGGGTGACGACAGGCTGCCAGGTCGGGTGCCAGGTGAAACCACTCGTGGGTACTTCGCAGGCGGGCGTGCCGATGTTCGCCCCGAACGTGAACAGGCGATCGAACCCGCGGAAGAAGTCGACGTACCAGTCGACGCCCTTCGCGATGGCGAGCTGCGTGAACACCGGGTCCGAGTCGATGAAGATCCGGTGCGGGATGGCCCGGTACTCGTCGCGCCAGAACCAGCATCCTCCCGACAGGTCGATGTACAGGTCCGCGTCGCGGCAGTACTCGCGCAGCCGGTCGCGCGACCAGCCGTGATACGTCTCGTCGTAGTTGACGAAGCACCAGCGGTCGCCCAGCCCGTGCGGCGCCAGGGCCTCGTGGATGTAGCGCGTGCCGTAGGCCGGGTCCTCCGAGATGGCGTCGGCGTCCGCGTCGTAGATGCACTCGCCGGTGTCCTCGAGGTAGCAGACCTCGTGGCCCAGGTCGCGCAGTCCCAGCAGGTACATCAGCGAGCACCAGGTGACGCCGCCGAACGGATAGCGCCCGATGATGCCGGCGAAGAGGACTCGCATGACCGCTTCACGATCTCGCCGGCAGGGCCAAGTCCGCGCCGGCATCCGGAGAGCCGGCCAGATCCGGATCGTCGAGCGACCCGCCGCTGGCCAGGCGCTCCCACATGCGGCGGTACAGATCGCTGGTGGAGAGCAGTGTCTCGTGCCGCCCCTGCGCCGTGATTCGCCCGTCCTGCAGGACCAGGATGCGGGTGGCGTCGCGGATGGTCGACAGGCGGTGGGCGATGACGAACGTCGTGCGGCCGTCCCGCAGGCGGCGCAGGCTGTCGAAGACGGCCGCCTCGGCCAGTGTGTCCACGGCGGACGTCGGCTCGTCGAGGATGAGTATGGGGGCCTGCTTCAGTAGCGCGCGGGCGATTCCGAGCCGCTGGCGCTCGCCGCCGGAGAGCGTGGCGCCCGCCTCGGCGACGGGCGTGGCGTAGCCGTCCGGCAGCCGGGCGATGGCCGCGTGGATCTGCGCGTCGCGCGCCGCCCGCTCGACCTCGGCGTCCGAGGCGTCGAGCCGCCCGTAGCGGATGTTGTCGGCCATGGTGCCCGCGAAGAGCAGCGGATCCTGGGGCACCAGGGCGATCCGTTCCCGCAGCGCGCGGAGGCGGTAGCCGCCGGCGTCGCGCCCGTCGATCAGCACGCGTCCCGAGGTCGGCTCGAAGAGGCGCGGAATAAGGTTCACCAGGGTCGTCTTGCCGGCTCCGGTCGGACCCACGATGGCGATCAGCTCGCCGGGCCGTGCTTCGAGGGTCACGCCGTCGAGGACGGTGCGCACTCCGTCGTAGGAGAAGCAGACCGACTCGAAACGTACGTCGCCCGCCAGGCCGTCCGCATCGACCGCGCCGGGCGCGTCCACGCCCTCGGGCTCCAGTGCCAGAATGTCGCGCACGCGGCGGGCGCTCACCACCGCCTGCTGCAGGTTGCCGACGGTGCGTGCGATTTCCGCGACCGGATCGTAGACTCGGGCGAGATAAGCGATGACGACGAGCAGTTGACCCACGGTGAGCGTCTCGTCGACGACGCGGAGCCCTCCCACGACAAGAATCACCGCCGTGCCGACCAGCGTCACCGCGGTCACGGCCAGCGAGAACAGCGACTCCTGCCAGGTCAGGCGCACCCGCGCCCGGGCGGTGGCGCGGCTGGTGCGGGCGAACCGGCCCTGCTCGTGCCGCTCGCGGGCGAAGCTCTTGATCGCCGCGATCGAGCGCAGCGTCTCGTAGGCCCGTTCCACGAGCCCGGATTCGAGCAACTTGACCTGCTCGGCGCGCTCGCTCAGCGTCGTCGCGTGATAGCGCAGGCACAGGTACAGGAACGGCGCCACGGCCAGCGCCAGCAGCGCGAGCGTGGCGTCGAGCGTCAGGACCACGACGAACATCACACCGAGGTGCAGGGCGGCGAGCGCGATCGGCAGGGCGCCGCCGGTGACGAGGTCGTTGATGCAGTAGGTATCGGCGTCCAGCCGGTACACGGCGTCCGACGTCCGGTGCGTGAGATGGTGCCGGAGCGGCAGCGCCTGCAGGTGCTCCAGCAGGCGGCTGCGCAGGTCGTGAACCACCCGTTGGCCCATGTCCACCTCGATCTGCGTATGCGTCAGGCGGACGGCTTCCGCGGACAGCTCCAGGAAGAGGCCGCCGCCGGCGAACAGCGCCAGCAGGGCGATCGGTCCGAGGTCGGAGATGAATGGAATCAGAGAAACGACCGGCGTGGGAAGGGGCTGCTCGCCGAGCACGCTGTCAACGATCAGCGTCAGGGCCCACGGCGCCGCCGTGACGAGGCCGATCTCGACCAGCGACAATCCCAGGACGGCAGCCACTCGCGCGCGGTAGGGCCGGAGGAACGCCGCCGTCCAACGAATCAGGGTCACGGAGTATCAGTGTACGCGCGCTGGCGCGCCAGGGGCCGTACGCGCGCTGGCGCGCCAGGGGCCGCGCCCGGTAACGGTACGGCGGTTTCCTCGTCGCGTCTCGCCACGGCGCGCCTCATCCCTCGCGGAGCAACGCGGGGTTCCACCACGGACTGCTAGAATGAGCCGGCTCGACGACGAAGATGTTTCAGGAGGCTGCGGTGAAGACGACGCGAGTGGTGCTGCTGAGCGTGTTGCTACTGTCGGTGGCGGCGGGTGCCCGGGCCCAGACCAACTGGCCGCAGTTCCGCGGCGGGGTGGCGGGCGTGGTCGCCGACGATCCGTCCCTGCCCGAACGCTGGGGGCCGGACGAGAACATCGCCTGGCAGGTCGACATTCCCGGGCGCGCCTGGAGCTCGCCCATCGTCTGGGGCGATCACGTCTTCGTGCTCACCGTCACTCGCGTCAGCGGGACCACCGACGCGCAGCCGATGCCGATCGAGTCCTACCGGGCCCGCTCGCTCGGCGGTTCGATGACCGGCGCCGACATCGACCGCGAGGCGGAGCCCCTGCGCTGGGTGCTCTACGACGTCGATTTCGAGACCGGCGCGGTCCGTTGGGAGCGCGAGCTGCACACCGCCGTGCCGACCCTGACCGCGCACCAGAAGAACACCTTCGCGTCGGAGACCCCGGTCACCGACGGCGAGCGGGTCTACGTCTACCTGGGCGACGTCGGACTCTATGCATTCGACTTCGAGGGCAACGAGGCCTGGTCGGTGCCGCTCGAGTGGCTGCCGCGCCGCAACTGGGGCGCGGCCGGCTCGCCGATTCTCCACGACGGCCGGCTCTACGTGGTCAACGACAACGACGAGCAGTCGTGGGTGGCGGCCTTCGACGCGGCCACCGGTGAGCAGATCTGGCGGACCGACCGCGACGAGGGGACCAACTGGTCGACGCCGTTCGTCTGGGAGAACGACGTTCGCAGCGAGCTCGTGACCACCGGCACCGGCGGCGTCCGCTCCTACAGTCTCGACGGCGAGTTGCTGTGGGAGCTGCACGGCATGTCGTCGCTCGTCATCCCGACCCCGTTCTCGGACCACGGCCTGCTGTTCATCAACTCGGGTTACATCGCCGACACGACCCGGCCGGTCTACGCCATTCGGGCGGGCGCCAGCGGCGACATCTCGCTGGGGCAGGGCAGCACCAGCAACGATTACGTCGTCTGGTCGCACCCGCAGCTCGGCTCGTACAACCCGTCGTCGCTCGTCTACGGCGACTACCACTACACGCTGCTCGACCGCGGCATCATGATGTGCTACGACGCCCGCACCGGCCAGCCGGTCTATCCTCGCCGGCGCGTGACCGCGGGGACGCTCTTCACGGCATCGCCGTGGGCGTACAACGGCAAGATCTTCGCGCTGAGCGAGGACGGCGAAACGTTCGTCATCCAGGCGGGCGACGAGTTCGAGGTGCTCTGGCGCAACTCGCTGGGCGACGAGATGACGATGGCGACACCGGCCATCGCGCGCGGGAGCCTCTTCCTGCGGACCGCGTCGAAGCTCTACCGCATCGCGTCGGAAGCCGGTGATTGATGCCGGTGCGGGCGGTGGAAGCGGGAGCCCACACGGTCCAGATGTACACGTCCACCCACCAGGTCGGAGGTAATATGACACTGAGGGCTCGCCTGGATGTCGTGCGGCGGGGAGCTACCTTGTTCAACGGCGTTTTCCTGTTCATGACGGTCGTGTGTGCCTTCATCGTCGCAGGTGAGGTGGACGACGACCAAGTCGTCTGGTACGTGCTGTTGGCGACTCTTTGGATAGGCTCGGTGTATTGGCGTGGGTTCGAGCTCCTGGGCCATGTGATGGAGTTGCAAGAAGAACTGGCCGAACCGCATGAGACCCTGCAGACGGTCCGTCAACAGGTGGAAGTGTTCCCGGTCACGGCAATGCTGCCGTTTATGGCCACGATGGCCTTGACTTGATCTGCGGTGATCTTCGGCTGGCTTCCGTTGAACGGGCCAATAACAAGCGTCTACAATAAGCGGCTAAAGAGTCGAAGTCGTATCTGCCGGCGTTCGACCGGAACGCACAGGTTCAGGGAGGCGAGATGAATCATCGTGTACTCACGGCATTGTCCGCGCTCGTGGCCGTCGCGCTGCTGGCTCCGGCGCCGCTCGCCGCGCAGGCGGACAACGAGGTCATGCGGACCCCCGACGGGCAGCCGCACATCTCCGGCATCTTCACCTTCCGCACGCTGACGCCGCTGGAGCGGCCGGCGGCCCTGGAAGGGCGCGAGCGGCTCAGCCTGGAGGAGGCGGCCCAGTTCGAGGCGTCCGAGCGCATCCGGCTGAACCGCGACCTGTTCGACCCGATCACGGGCGCGCCGAGCGCCGGCTACCAGCCGCGCGCCGAGGGCGGGGTGCTCTCCTACAACGAGTTCTGGTACGAGCGCGGCATCGAGCTGACCGCCGACAAGCGGACGGCGCTCATCGTCGACCCGCCGGACGGCCGCATCCCGTACACCGACGAGCACCGGGAAGCGCGGCGCATCCGCCGGCTCAACCTGCGCAACGGGTTCGCGGATCACTACACCGACCGCAGCCTGTCGGACCGCTGCATCCTCGGCTTCAACGCCGGGCCGCCGATGACCGCGGGCTCCTACAACAACAACGTGCAGATCATGCAGATCCCCGGCTACGTGGTGATCTACAACGAGATGGTGCACAACCCGCGCATCATCCCGATCGACGCCGAGGCGCCGCGCCACGGCCTGCGGCAGTGGTCGGGCGAGTCGCGTGGCCGATGGGACGGCGAGACGTTCGTCGTCGAGACCCACAACTTCATCACCGAGACCAGCCTGCGCGGCTCGTCGAAGGACACGCACGTCATCGAGCGCTTCCGGCGCGTGGATCCCGACACCGTGATGTACGAGTTCACCGTGCAGGATCCCAACAACCTCACCGGCCCCTGGACCGCGTTGATGCCCATGCGGCGCACCGACGGGCCGCTGTTCGAGTACGCCTGCCACGAAGGCAACATCGGGATGGAAGGCATCATGGCCGGGGCGCGCCGCAAGGACACGCAGCGCGTCGACGCGGCCCGCTGATCGCGAACCCCGATCGGCAGGCAGTTGGAATCGTGGGCGGCCCGTTGCGGGATTTTCCCGGACGGGCCGCACGCTCGTACGCTCGTCGCAATGCCGGCGTCGTTGAATGGCGGGTGATTCCGGGTTAGGATGGGCGTTTGCGTTGGTCTGGATGGAGGTTCTCACATGAGTCAGCGATTCTTGACGGTCATCGCAGTGGCGATCGCGGCGGCGTTGGTGGCGCCGATTACCGCCGGCGCGCAGTCGGCCCAGTCGGAGACGGTGATGCGGACGCCGGACGGCCAGCCGCACATCTCCGGCATCTTCACGTTCCGGACCCTGACCCCGCTGCAGCGCCCGGCGGCGCTCGAGGGCCAGGAGAGGCTCGGCGCCGAGGAGGCGGCCCAGTTCGAGGCGTCCGAGCGGATCCGGCTGAACCGCGACCTGTTCGATCCGATCACGGGGGCCCCCAACGCCGGCTACCAGCCGCGGGCCGAGGGCGGCGTGCTGTCCTACAACGAGTTCTGGTACGAGCGGGGCATCGAGCTGACCGCCGACAAGCGGACCTCGCTGGTGGTCGATCCGCCGAACGGGCGCATCCCCTTCAAGGCCGAGTACCAGGAGGCGGCGCAGATTCGTCGGCTCAACCTGCGCAACGGGTTCGCGGACCACTACACCGACCGCAGCCTCGCGGATCGTTGCATCATGGGCTTCAACGCCGGCCCGCCGATGGTCTCGAGCGCCTACAACAACAACGTGCAGATTTTCCAGGTGCCCGGGTACGTCGTCATCCTCAACGAGATGGTGCACAACGCGCGCATCATTCCGATCGACGGCCGGCCGCACGGCGAGCTCCGGCAGTGGTCGGGCGATTCGCGCGGGCGCTGGGAAGGCGAGACCCTCGTCGTCGAGACGAAGAACTTCCTGCGGGAGACCAGCCTGGGCGGGTCGTCGGCGGACACGTACCTGGTGGAGCGCTTCCGGCGCATTGACCCCGACACCGTGATGTACGAGTTCACGGTCGAGGACCCGAACAACTTCACGCGGCCGTGGACGGCGACGATGCCGTTGCGGCGCACCGACGGCCCGCTGTTCGAGTACGCCTGCCACGAGGGCAACATCGGGATGCACGGCATCATGGCCGGCGCGCGGCGCAAGGACACGCAGGCCGTGACGTCGGTCCGGTGACACAGGACATCGACTGACCGGCGCACCGCGCGGGTCTTCACAACGCGATTTCACGGGCCCGTCTCAGCGCATGGGACGGGCCTTTTCTTCTGTTTCGTTTCTCGCGGAAGGAAGACGATCCATGCGTTCCTGGTTGCCTTTTGTAGTGCTGACGGTGCTGAGCTGGGGAACCTACATACCGACGCTGCACCGCGGCCAACTCGCGCTCGGCGGCAGCGGCGTGCACGCGTTCCTGATGGTGGGACTGGCCTACCTCGTGGTGGCGATCGCCGTGCCGGGGGTGATGGTCACCCGCGCCGGGACGTGGAACCTCTTCGGCGACAACCCCAACGGCATGCTGTTCACCTTCGCCGCCGGCGTGCTCGGTGCGATGGGCGCGCTCGGCATCGTGTTGGCGCTGGTCAACGGCGGGCGTCCCAACGTGGTTCCGCCGCTGGTCTTCGCCGGTGCGCCGGTGGTGAGCGTCTTCGTCGCGATGCTCTACAATCCGCCGCAGCAGAGCCCGTCGCCGCTGTTCTTCCTCGGCATCCTGATGGCCGCGGCCGGCGCGTTCCTGGTTCTGTCCTATCGACCACACTGAGACTCTTCCCGGCATTGGTCCGTTGGTCGGACGTCGTACCGTCACGACCCAGGCCGTCAGCCCCGGGTAACGGGGGTGGAGCCCAGCGACGCGCCTTGACGGCGGCGAGCACACGCGCACGCTGTGGGGCTGACGAGGGACTACCAGCCCTCGATTCTGCCCACCAGATTCTGCGGAAGACCCTCCCGGTAAACGAGTACGCCGAGGTGCTCGGCCGGGATTGAGTATGGTGTTCAGTCCGTGGTGCCAAGGAAAAGCCTGCCGCCGACACCGGTGAGAGGTGCGATGGTCATTCCATTGCGCTGGACTGCGGCCACCACTTCGGTTTCCTGCCATGGCGCCCACGCCGAAAGGTAACTGATGAACCAGACTCGTTCCGCTTGCGTGGTCTCCAGGAATTCCGCGACGTCCCGTCTCAGCTCGTCCGGTGAGTGGTTGAGGAAGAAAGGAAGATGAAGCGTGCGATCTCGGACGAGCAACGCGCGAACCCCGTTGCTGACGGCGTGCCCCTCGATGCGGACCGGCCAGCGGCCGTAGTATGCCGCCGGAAAGGCACCCCACCATGTCATTATCAAGGCGTCTTCCGGCCGCGCGCGGGTTGAGAGCTCCTCGATCATACGCGCTGCCGTGGCGGGCCGGTAGGTCACGTACTCCGGTTTGGCCAGCGCCATTGCCACCATGATGAGAGCGGCGACCGTCCGATAGATGGCCGCGCGTGGCAATGCCTCGGTGATCAGATGCGCGCCGGCGACGAAACCGCAGATCGCGACCGGAAAGGCGAAGATATCGGTTCGGCCGCCGCCGATCGGGTAGATACCCATTGTGCTCGCCGCCAGGATCGACGCGTAGAAGCAAATGGCGGTCAGTCCCACGCCGCGCGTCCGGGGTCGCGACAGCAGCCAGAGCAGGCCGAACCCGAGCAGGAGCAGTGGCCAGAGCACTCCGTCCTCGAAGCCGAGAGCGGACTCGAGTGCACGGCGGCCGGACTCGGCCAGAAAATCTGTTGCTGCCGCTGCCGATTCGTGGGGCATGAACTCCTCGGCGAAGATGCTGCGTATGGCCTCGTTGGATCGACCGCGCAGGAGCAGGTAGCCGGCGAGTACCGTCGCATCATACGCGGCCGTGCTGCGGAGCGTCCGGATCACCGTGTCGCGGTCATGGGGGTCACGAGGGTCACAGATCCAATTCCGGACGGCAATCCAGGCGCCCACGTGCATGATGGAAGCGCTGATGAAGACCGATGGCACCGAGAAGAAGATGGCTGCACCGCCGGCCAATGCCATCCACGCGAAACGCCGCGCGTCTATCGTGTAGCCTTTGTCAAACAGGCGGCTCGCGGCCAGCAGGAAGAGGGCAGTCATGAGGAAGTCGAAGGCGTACTGATGGACGTAGACGGCGTACCGAGCAGCCAGCGGATTCAGCGCGGTCAGCGCCCCTGCCAGCAGGCCCAAGCCGACGCTGTCGGTCACGTGGCGGACGGCCAGCGTCATGACCGGAATTGCGGCGAGACCACAAGCGAACGGGAGGAGCTGCAACGACCATTCCGGGTCCGGAAACAGGGCGTGGAAGCCGCGCCAGAGGACGAACACGCCGGGAGCAACGTGGATGGGGGCCGTGAGCATGTTCCAGAACGACTCGCTGCGGATGATGGCCCCGTAGACGAAATCATCGAACCAGAGCGATTCCGGATTCATGCCGGGAATCCGGGCCATCGCGGCCTGCCAGACGATGGCGACGAGCAACAAGAGACTGCCGCCATATAGGCAGCGCTTTGAACCTGTTGGCCCGAGTGCGTACCGCCAGTAGCGATCGCAGAAGGCCCGCCACCGTCGTCGGCCGACCGTGGTCCAGGCCCAACCGAGGGCGAGGAGTCCCGCAATCGGTAACGGGGCCCAGATGGCGACGGACAACGGGCCGAGCCAGACCAGTGCCGATGCTAGGGCCACGTCGCGAGGGTCGGGTGGTGCACGAAAGATCTCGTGGGCCGCAAAGACCTCCGTACCGGGTTCCGTCGATCTCCAGTCGACGTTGAGCGAGAGTCCGCCGCCGCGTTGAACGTACGCGACGACGACTTCGTGGGATCCCGCGGCCAACGACAGCGTTCTGCCGACCGTCCCCATGCCGACGGACGGATCTCGTCGCATCACCGACGCGCCATCGATCCACACCTCGACCTGATCGTCCGCCCCCGCGCGGATCTCGATCGTCGCCGCTTGCGGCAGAACCCAGAAGCATCGCCAGCGGACACTGAAATTCCGCCGGGGCAGCTCGGGATGGTCGTCGAGGAAGTCGAGGTTCACCGCCGAAGTGACTCCGTCGAGGACCGGTACGCCGTTGAAGGCCGTTCCCCGATAGACTCGCCGCTCCAGACCGGTCATGGCGGCGACTTGTGGCGAGAGCACGGCCACTCCTGCCGTCAACGCCGTGGCGAGCACCAGCCAGCAAACGGCGAGAGTGAGCAGTCGGCCGGCCGGACCGCGGAAGGGCGGCATCATTCCGATATCCGAACGAGGTCAATCCCGACGGTCATCACGCCGTCCATGCCGAGGCTCTCTCGTTCAGCCACTGCCAACCGAAAGCGGCAGCGAGAAATCGACTTGCTGGGTCGAGGCCGTGCCCCCGGAGGGCGAGCATACGGTCGTGAACCGGCGGTGGCTCCTCCTTCACGTAGGCCGGATTGGGGAACCGCAGGCCATGTCGACCATGAAGTCGACGGTCGGGACCAACGTCGGTAGCGCCGCCAGTGGCCTGGCAGAAGATCGCCGGTTGGTTGCGTCGCACAGTCGGCACGTCCCTCCTGGCGACCTGCTTCGAAGGCAGTCTACCAGAATGTCGCTCCACCCTTGGGTTTTCGGAGGAAGTTGAACGCCGGATGAACTTAACCCGCTTCGCGGGAGCCAGGCACACGCCGCCCGGTTCGGTCGGTCTCCATCCAACTGCTTCCTGACCCCTTTCACTCCTCGTCGTCCTCCGTAGGCTCCTCTGCACGACCGCCTGGATGAACCAGGCCGGTGCTGTTCACAGAGGAATCTCACCATGACCGTGCTTCGCCAACGGATGCTCGACGACATGCGTATCCGGAACCTGGCGGCCGAGACGCAGACCTCGTATCTTCGGCAGGTTGCGAAATTCGCGCGCTACCACGGGCAATCTCCCGAGCGGCTCGGTCCCGAGGACATCCGGAGCTACCAGTTGCACTTGATCGATGACCGGCAGCTCGCGCCGACGTCGGTGGCGGGTACCGTAGCGGCCCTGCGTTTCCCTATCAGGTCACGCTCAAGCGGGACTGGGCGGTCGAGGCCCTGCCGTTGCCGAAGCGCGGAGAGACGGTGCAATGTCGCCGCCGCGCCCGGCCGACCCGCCACCCGACTATCGCGATCACCACGAAGCGCTCACCGAAGAGTCGCTACGCACGTGTCCGAGCTGCGGCGACGAACACATGACGGTGGTCGAGACCGTACCACGTGCGTACTCGCGGCCAGCCATCATCGATACGTCATGACACGACCAACGGCTTCCGCCGCAACGCTGCGCGCCTCACATGACGGGAGTCGTCTGTCTCGGGACCCTGTCTCACGACGCGTCGACGTCTCTCGTGTCCTCCAGACCTCCGACTTCGCTTGTCGCAAGCCTCCAGAACCTGCGGATCGCCGCCCGTCGAACCCAAGCCACGCGACCGCCTTGCGTCCTCGGTCGACAGCCGGGCCGATTCAATCCCCATAGCACCGGGGGACAGCGGCTTAGGACACTGGCGGAAATTACGTTGCCGCCGTCTCGCGCGATGTACTCCGTCCAGTCGTCGACAAGGGTAACGACGCTCGAACAGGTCCGACCGCTACGGCAACAGCCAGAAGGAGCTGACCGACGCCCAGAAGAAGCAGGCATTCTTGGCTCGAACAGGTCCGACCGCTACGGCAACAGCCAGGGGCCGACGTAGCCTAAGTACAGCACCGCACTGAAGACCGCCCCCGCCAGCATCGACGTCACCGCGAGGGTGCGCCGACCGCGTGGCAGGTACTTCGCCAGCCACGCGCCCGAGATGCAGATGACAGCAACGCCGAACCCCACGAGGACCTGGACGGGAATCCCGGTGAGCTCCGCGACGCGGAGTTCGTCGTAGCTGGCGGGCGGATCACCTCCGAGCAGGACCAGCACGCCGTGCTGGACTCCGACAAACACGCGGAGCGGGCACGCGTAGCCGACGGCGACCAGCACGGCATACGGATTCCACCGGACGCAGCCGTAGCAGCATCCAGCGACCATTGCGTACGAGACCAGCGGCCCGGCGGCGCTGGACAGCGCCACGCCCCATATCGGGGCGATGCCCGCAGCGGTCGCGTACTCCTCGCGACGGAAAGCCTCCCAGAACTCCCGCGAGTCCCATGAGACGGTTGCATAGTGCATTGCCGGATTCGGGACGTCAATGGCGAGAAGGATCAGGTGGTGCCCGAGTTCATGGGGGAGGATGACAAGCGGCGGGACGGCGAGTCCGGCCAGCGACCATTCGAGGAGAATCGCGGTTCGCGACCGAGGTGCTTCACCCCGCGGTGCAAACGGAGCGGGCGTCGTCGGGTTGGGCGACGTTGGCGGCGAAGCGTTCGTCATCGGCTCGGTTCCCTGCTCCTCGTTCTCGACACCCCGCAAGATTCATCTCGTGTCGGGTCGCCGATGTCGCCCGTCCGAGTGACGCGCAAGCCGACCGGATGGTTCTCGGCCGCAGCATCGTATCAGCGCCGCGTCGAGTCCTCCGCATGCCCGCCGAGACGACTGGCCCAGTCGTTCATCAGCAGCCGCCGCTCGAACACGTCCGACCGCGCGTACGCCGCCTCCACCTTCGCAGCCGAAGACGAGCCCACCGCCGGTCGCAGCGAGCGACATCCTCGCGGCGCGCTGCTGGTCGTTCCACACCGACTCGCCTGTTTCGGCCGAGATGGCGCGGATGCTCTCCACCTGGTCCATGCCGGGCGCGATCTACGAGCGCCAGCGAGGGCGTAGAGGCGTAGCGGCACTTTACATGGTGTTGATAGCAGGCTGTAGGCACCGGCCTCCCAGTCCTTGCCGACGCTGGCGTGCGGGCAGATCAGGACCCCTGCCCGTGCGCGGTGAAGGCGAGTTCGGAGTTCTCGGACACCACCCGGGTACCCCCGTCAACGCCGCTCGGGACCTCGATCGTGCCGCGACGCGCCTGCCCATGCCTGGGGCGTCATCGCGCGAGAAAGCGGCAACGTAATTCCCGCCAGTGTCCTTAGTTCAATCCATCTTTCGCTCACCGGCGTGGCGAGCTATCGTGCGCCTTCTATCGCGCCGCTGGGCGCCGCGCGGCCGACCGAGAGATGCTCTGCATTCGGAGGGAAGTTGAAGCCGATTTCGGGAAGTTGAACACCGATTTCAGTCATCGTGAACGCTCGTCGGCAGCCTGATCGACTTCTCGGACAAGCGGCCGAGCCTGGCGTCCGGCCGGACTACCGTTCACTGCGTGGGACCCGGAACGAAGACCTTACATGCTCGCGTTTGCCGTCGCCATCGTAGGCGGCGTCGAGCTGGCCGTTCGTTGCGGATCCTCGGCTCGGCGGCGCCGGATGCTCCTGGATCTGACTGTCGCCCTGGTCGCGCTGGTCGTTGCCGTGACGCTGGTGATGATGGGATACTTGGCCGCCCGGGATCCGGTTGCGCCAGATCGGCGAGACACCGACGTTCTACTGGTCGATTCACGAACTGCAACTGTGGGAGCGATGCCCCGGATGTCCATGACGGAACGGACAGTGCGCCGAGTGCTGTCGCGCGCAGGACCGCCGTCGCGGAGGATGTCGCGGCGCTCGGCGCTCGGTGCGCTGGCGGCGCCGCTGCTGGCTCCGGGTGCGGTGTCCGGCCGCGTTTCGTCTCCCGCGCAGCGAGCCTCAGGTGTTGAAGCCGCGGTGGGACGGGCCCTTGTGCATCGCGCTCCGCGACCGCTCGCTCCCGATGCGCGCACCCACGACTGGACGTCGTTTCTCGGGCCGACCCACAACGCGGTGTCGACCGAGACGCGCCTGAGCCGAACCCTCCCGCCGCCGCTGGTCTGGGAGTTTCCCACCGGTTCGGGCTACGCTTCGCCGGCGATCCACGGCGACCGTCTCGTCTACCTGCACCGGATCGACGACGAGGAGATCGTCGAGTGCCTGCATCCCGAGACCGGCGCCACGCACTGGCGTCTCCGTTATCCGTCCGCGTACCGCGATCGCTACGGGTACAACAACGGCCCGCGTTCGAGCCCGGTCATCGACGCTGCCGGCAGCCGCGTCTACACGGTCGGCGCCGAGGGACGGGTCCACGCCATGGAGCTGGCCACCGGCCGCGTCGTCTGGCGATCCGACCTGCGTACCGCGTACGACGTGCGGCAGGACTTCTTCGGCATCAGCTCGACGCCGCTCATCGAGGGCGGCCTGCTCATCGTCAACGTCGGCGCGCCCGGCGGTCCGACTGTCGCCGCGCTGGACCTGGAGACGGGCGAGGAGGCCTGGCAGGCGGGCGACGAATGGGGAGCGAGCTACGCCTCGCCGGTGCCGGCGGTCGTGCACGGCGAGCGCCGCGTGTTCGTCTTCGCGGGGGGCGAGTCGCGGCCGCCGTCGGGCGGGCTCATGTCGATCGATCCGGCGAACGGGCGGGTCGATTTCGCATTCCCGTGGCGCAGCCGCACCTACGAGTCGGTCAACGCGGCCTGTCCGGTCGTCTTCGACGACAAGGTCTTCATCACCGCGAGCTACCGCGCGGGCGGCGCCCTCGTCGCGGTGCGGCCCGACTTCACGCACGAGGTGGCGTGGACGACGCGGGAGTTCGCGTTGCACTTCAACACGCCCATTCACCGCGACGGATACCTCTACGGGTTCGACGGACGCAACATGGGCGATTCCTCGCTGGCCTGCATCGACGCGGCAACGGGAGAGGTGGCGTGGCGGGCGGTTCCGCAGTGGCGCGAGACGTTCACTATCGACGGGCGCGAGTACGAGCAGATCCTGGGCACCGCGCGAGGCTCGCTCCTTGCGGCGGACGGACAGTTCCTGTGCCTGGGCGAGCTCGGCCACCTGCTCTGGATGGACCTCACCCCCGAGGGCTACACGGAGATATCCCGCGGCTGGATCTTCGCGGCCCGCGAATCGTGGGGGCTGCCGGTGCTTTCCCGCGGGCTGCTCTACGTGACGCAGAACGCGCGGGACCTCCTCACCGGGGCCGGCCCGCGCCTGTTGTGCTACGACCTGCGCGCGTAGGCGCCCACGGAATCAGGCTCACTTGTCGAATCCGAACAGGGTGTCGATCTCATCCTCGCCCATGCGGTCGAAGTCCCGCGGCACCTTGACCTCACCGGCCCGGAAACCCGACGCGCGGTTGGCCGGCGTCGGCGCATCGAGGGCGACGACCTTGACGACCGGCTTTCCCGCACGCGTGATGATGAAGGGGCGTCGTCTGCTGCGGCCGCGACGAGCCGCGACAGGTGGGTCTTGGCTTCGTGCATGTTGACGGTCCGCATGTGATGATGCTCCTGAACTGTGCCAAGATAGTACAGGGCCTGAAGAACGGACCACCGCGCGAACGCGGTGGTGTCCGCAGTGAGTTCTGCAGCATCCAACAGCGCCGTGCCTGTTACTCAGCGGGAGGAAGTCCAGATGAGGTCCATGACGAGGACGAGGTTGTTCGTGGCCGGAGCCTTTGTGGTCGGGTTCGGCCTCGGGTGGGCGGTCAAGGGCGGTCAGGGTGTGGTGGAGGCGCAGGGGGCAGACGCTCCGTTCATGATGCAGCGGATCTATACAGGCACCGATGGACGGTCGCACGTCGAGAACATCCCGCTGAACGCGGACTCGGTGATGGAGGAGGTCACCGGCATGCGGGTGCGTGTCTCACCGCCGGGGAGCTTCAGCGACTGGCATGTGGCTCCATCGCGCCGATACATCATCAATCTGACGGGTGGCGGACAGCTCGGGGTGGCGGAAGGCAAAGTCGATTTGCCCCCAGGGTCGGTCGAATACATCGACGATCTGACAGGCCAGGGGCACACGACGGAGAACGTCGGCAACGCGCCTCGCGTCTCGATCCACCTCGAGTTCGCGGACCAGAACCAGCACATCGGACCCCTCGGCACCGGGCAGTAGCCCCGCACGCAATGAAACAGTCATCCGTGTCCGTTTGGTTCTTCCTGGCGATGCTCCTGGTCGTCGCGTACCCGAGCCCCGCGCAGGACTCGGTCGCGCGCACCGCGCCAACGAGCGAGACGGAGCAAGTCAAGGTGATCACCTCCGGCGGTTTCACGGCGGCCTTCAACATCCTCGGGCCGATGTTCGCGCAGGCGACCGGAATCGAGGTGATCACCGAATACGGATCCTCCATGGGCGGGGGACCGGAATCCATCCCGGTTCGGCTGCAGCGCGGTGAGACGGCCGATCTGCTGATCTTCAACGGCAGGGCATTCGATGACCTGGCCGCCACTGGGCATCTGCGAACCGCGACCCGTGTCGACTTGGCGCGCTCCGTCACCGGCATGGCTGTGCGGGCGGGCGCGCCGAAGCCGGATATCAGCACCGTCGAAGCGTTTATCGAGACCTTGCGGGCCGCGGAGTCCATCGCCTATTCGGCCAGCGTCAGCGGCACGTATCTGTCGACTGTGGCATGGCCCGCGCTCGGAATCTGGGAAGAGATTCAGCCCAAGACGACACGCGTCGTGACCGAGCGGGTCGCGAGTGTCGTGGCGCGTGGGGAAGCCGAAATCGGCTTTCAGGCGATGAGCGAGATCCTGCCGATCGAGGGCGCGGAGTTGGCCGGTCTGTTGCCCGATGAGCTGCAACAGGTGGCGACGGTGGTCGTCGTCATGACGGAGCACATGGAGAATCCCGAAGCGGCCCGGAAGCTCGTCGAGTTTCTCGCTTCCGATGCGGCCGCCACGGTCGTTCAGTCCACGGGTTTGATGCCCGTCGCTCTCGACGAACCCCCGGGGGCAAGGTGATCACGGGTGGACCTGAATCCATTCCGGTTCGCTTGGCGCGTGGCGAAGGCGGCGGGCATCCTCATCCGTCCTCGACGGACTGCCGCTCGATGAACTGACCGACGCACCTGCTGCGGCGTTCGGACCGAACGCCACGTATGCCGCTCACCGACCGCGCGCCGCAGCAGGACACGGGAGGCCGCGTCAGGCGATCCCGGCGCCCCGAATCCCGACGTAGACCGAGTAGAGCGACTGGCTCGCGGTCATGAACAGCCGGTTGCGCCGGGTCCCCCCGAAGCAGACGTTGGCGCACCGCTCCGGCAGCCGGATGACGCCGATGACGTCCCCGTCCGGGGCGATGATCTGCACGCCCGGGACTGCCCCGGCCCAGATGTTGCCGTCCGCGTCGCAGCGCATGCCGTCGGCGATCGACCGCGCGCCGGGATCGCCCGGCACGGAAAGCTGCACGAGGCTGCGGCCGTTGACCAGCCGTTCGCCGTCGACGTCCCAGACCTTCACCTCCTGTCCGCTGCCGGTGTCGGCGACGTACAGGCGGTCGTAGTCCGGCGAGAAGCAGAGGCCGTTCGGCGCGCCGATCTCGTCGGTGACCCGTGTGATGGCGCCGGTCACGCCGTCGACGCGGTAGACCGACAGGGGCAGCTCCTGCTCGGCCGGGAAGCCCTCGTAGCTCCCGCGGATGCCGTACGGCGGATCGGTGAACCAGATGCTGCGGTCGGGATGGACGACGACGTCGTTGGGCGAGTTCAAACGGCTGCCTTCGAAGCGGTCCGCGATGACCGTCACCGCGCCGGAGTGCTCGTAGCGCGCGACGCGCCGGCCTCCGTGCTCGCAGGAGATTTGCCGGCCTTCGTGATCGAACGTGTTGCCGTTGCTGTGGCCGGAGGGACTCCGGAAGACGCTGACGTGGCCGTCCTCCTCGAGCCAGCGCATCTGGCGGTTGTTCGGAATGTCGCTCCAGACCAGGTAGCGACCGCTGCCGTTCCACGCCGGTCCTTCTGCCCACAGCGTGCCGATGTAGTGGCGGCGGATCGGCGTGTTGAAGAGGATGTAGCGCCGGAAACGCGGATCGAGCGCGATGATGTCCGGGTCCGGGTAGTGCAGCGGGTCCTGACCCGACCAGTCGCGCGGCTCGTACGGCGGCAGGCTCGGCTGCTGTGCGGCGGCCAGCGCCGGCGCAAGCGTGGTGGACGCAACCGTGGCTCCGAGAAACGCGCGCCGGCTCAGCGGCCGGCGGGGCGAACGGTGCGCGGGGGACGTCGATGGGCGGCGAGTGGTGTCAGTGTGCATGAGGGAGATCTATACCCCATCGCTCAGTCGAGTGACAGCCAGCGGCCCAGCGCCTCGTCGATGGCTTCGATTTCGTCTTCGGTACACAAGGAACCCTCATCGAGGAACTGGCCGCGCCGGCGGCTTGGTCTCGCTTCCTCTAGCAGTCCGTGGTGAAATCCCGCGTCGCACCGAGAGCGGCGAGGCGCCCGCGTGGCAAGGCGCGACGAGGGACCATATTGGGCACTTTCGACCGAGGAGCAACGCAGTCCACGCGGGATGCATCGCCGCTCGAATGCAGCGGGGATTTTGCCACGGGCTGCTAGCGCCAGTCCACGTCCGGGAACAGCTCGTCCGTCTCCTGCGGCTGGACGCCGAGCACGTTGAGCGACATCGAGACCAGCCGGTAGTTGGCGACGGTCATCACGACGCTCATCATCTCGCGCGTGTCGTAGCGTTCGGCCAGCGTGTCCCAGGTCTCCTGCGACACGATTCCGTCCCGGTAGATCTCGTCCGCCGCGCGCACGTGCGCCGCTTCGAACTCGTCCCAGCCGGCGCCGGCGCCCAGCGCGATCCGTTCCGGCTCCAGCCCGTGGTCGCGGGCGCGGCCCACGCTGCCGACGTGCTTGGCCCACTCGTAGACGGCCTGGCAGTTCCAGCCGATGCGCAGGATCAGCAGCTCGCGGAAGTAGGGCGTGAGTGGGGAGATCCGGTTCACGTAGCCGGACTGTCCGCTGCGCGCGGCCTGCAGCGCGGGGTAGCGACCAAAGGTGCGGCCCACCCGGATGCCGCCCCCTTCGAGCGGGGCGACGCGCGGCGTGGTCAGCGGCGGCTCGGGCGCCGGCACGTCCGGCCGGTACGGCACGTCGGCCGGGAAGCGCGCGTAGGCGTTGTCGTCCGGCTGCACGCCCCACGAGTTGTAGAGCATGGCGACCAGCGTCGTCTCGTTGACCGCCATCACCGCGTCGAAGAGGTTGTACAGGTCGTAGCGCCCGGCCAGCGCGTCCCAGGTGGCGTCGCGCACGGACGAGTTGACGTAGAGCTCGTCGGCGAGGCGGAGCAGCGTGGCCTCGAACGGATCCCACCCGACGGCGCCGGGTCCCTCGGCGACGCGCCGGATTTCGTCCGGCATGACGCCGGCCGCCCTGGCGGTCGGTACGTGATCGGCCCAGAGGTAGCTCGACCGGGTGAGCCAGGCCGTCCGCAGGATCAGCAGCGCGCGGTGGCGCGCCGACAGGGTCGAGTCGATCGACGTGAAGAGGACGAACGGCATCACCGCCTCGACCAGCTCGGGCACGCGGAGCATGGTCCGGAAGGCGTTGCCGATGCGCACCTCGGAGGCGTACTTCTCGACGAGCGCACGCTGCTCGGCCGTCCATTCGGCTTCAGGTAGCGGCGGAATGCGCGGCTCGTCGAGGCGCACGACCGGCGTGCTGCCGGGGGCGTCGGGGCGCACCTGCGCGGCGGCACGCTCCGCGCCCTGCCAGAGCAGTGCTCCGGTCAGGACGAGACTGACGGCGGCGAGGCGTCGGCGGAACCTGAGCGAATACATGGCATCCTCCCGGCGGGTCGCGGAAACGTCTTCGCGACGGAGCGCATCCTCGGGTCCGACAGGCCGAGTGCCGGAGATGACGACGTTCCCCGCTTCGTCGACAACGGCGTTCTCCGTCGCGCCCATGCCCGACCCGGACACTCTCGGGCGACTACTGCGCATCCTCCGCGCGGGCGCCGCGCATGATGTTCAGCAGGCCATAGTTGCCCTCGTGGCAAGCGTACTCGTACATCGGACCGGAGGTGACCCCGCGCGACTCGTGGTCGGTCGTCATGGGCAGGAGCGCCGTCCAGGGCCGCGTGAACATGTCCGGGTCGGTCATCGTGAACTCGTAGTCGAGCGTCTGCTCGTCGACGCGCGTGAACCGCTCCACCAAGTGCAGGCCGGGACGCGCCGCGCGCCACGTCGCCCGCCACAGGTCGGCACTCCTGTCGGCGAAGGCGGTCGTCTCGACGACCAGGGTGTCGCCCTCCCACCAGCCGCGCGAGTCGCCGAGCCACTGTCCCACGTGCACCGGAATGTGCGACCGGCCGTCGGTCGGGATCAGCCGGAACTCGTGGAACATCTCGTTCAGCATGGCCACCCACCCCTCGGACTGCAGGATGTGGTAGTTCATGTTGTAGCCCTGCAGCGGGACGAACGGCAGACCGTCCGTAAGGCAGCGCTCGCCGGTGTCGGCGTCGATCCAGGAATCGAAGGGTCCCACGCCGTACTTGGCGGAGTCCTCCGCGAGCCGCTCGCGTCCTGCTTCGGTCCACGGGATGCGTCCGTCGGGCGGGTCGGTGATGAGCGAGGTCCGGCGGTCGCCGGTCATCACCTTGCCGCCGTCCATCCAGAACTGGTTGTAGGCGCCGACGTTGCCCGGGATGAAGGTGTCGGACGCGGCGCGCGCCTCGGCCGAGGAGGTCTCGAACGCCGCCGCCTCCTCCGCGGTGAGCACGTCCTGCCCCGCCATCGCCGCGGGTCGTTCGATAGGGGTCAGCGTGGCGTTGGTCCAGATGCCCTGGATGTCCGGGGCGCCCCACGGAGTGCGGGGCGCGGTGTAGGCCTCGCCGCTCGTGGACTGGGCGTAGGGGACGGCGATGGCGCCGGCGACCAGCATCGCGCATGCCGTTGCAAGCAGCAGTCTTCGGGATCGACGCTGATTCCGCGTGCCCATGGTTCCCTCCTTGTTCTACGGCCCGTCCTGCCGGCGCCGGGCTGCCTTCGCCTCGTTGGCGTGTGCGCCGGCGAGGGCGCCTTCACATACCGATGTGCATGCCGACCTGCAGAGCGAGTCGAAACCTGCGTCGCCAGAATAGCATGCTGCCCGCGCAGCATGGCCGTTGGTCAGAAGTGCAAACGGCCGCCGCCCCGATTCCGGAATCGGAGCGGCGGCCGTGTCGAAAGTGATGCTTCGTGCGGAAATCAGCGGCTGGCCGCGGCCGCCGCCTCCTGCGCTTCCTTGCGCCGCGCGCCGGCGAGGATGCCTTCCATGCCGATGTTCCCCTCGTGGCAGGCGTACTCGTAGAGGGCATCGGGGCTGCTGCGCAGCGGAATCATCGCCGTCCACGGCCGCTCCCACGTCGTCGGATCGTTGGCGGTGATCTCGTACTGCAGCACGTCCTCGCTCACCCGCGTGAAGCGCTCGGTGATGTGCAGGTGCTCGGCCGCCCCCATGAAGTTGGCGTACGGCGAGTAGTTCCTCGTTTCCACCACCAGCGTGTCGCCGTCCCAGTAGCCGCGAGAGTCGCCGAGCCACTGCCGGACGTCATCGTCCAGGTGCGGGCGTCCGTCGAGCGGGATGATCCGCGCATCGTGCGCCATCTCCATCAGGATGACCACGTGGTCCGGGGTCTGGAAGAGCTGGTAGTAGCTGTTGTAGCCCGCGCCGAGCCGCGGCGCGCCGAAGCTGACGCAGCGCTCGCCGAGGCTGCGGTCGTCGGTCCAGATGGCGTGGCGCTGCCGTTTGGCGGCGGCCACCTCGGCGCGCATCGTGGCCGCGGCCGTGCGCGCGGGCAGCCGGCCGTTCGGAGGATCCACGATCAGCGAGGTGCGGTTGTCCCAGTCGCGCTCGACCATCCAGAACTGGTTGTAGTTGCCGGTGGCGGTGTCGCGCGAGCTGAAGTTCTGCACGGCGTTCAGCGCCGCGGTGAAGACGCTGTCGCCGAAGGCGGCATCGTCCGCGTCGAGGGCGAAGAGCTCCTCGGCGTGGGACTGCAGCGCGGCCACTTCTTCCTCGGTGAGGAACTCGCGATCGGCGAGCACTTCCGGCCGCTGGAGCGGGGTGGCGTTGTTGTTGGCCCAGACCCCCTGCAGATCGGGGTGGCCGAAGGCGGTCCGAGGCGCCGTCCAGGGGTCGTCCTGCGCCGCCGCCGTGCCGGCCAGCAGCGCCAGGCCGGCGAAGAGCACGACCGTCAGGTGAAGACTGCGTCTGGTCACCGTTTTCCTCCTCTTCACTATCTCCGGAGAACGATACGATTCTGTCGCTGGAAGACCTAAACATAGCAGTTTTGGCGTGCACCGGCGCGGATTTTGTGCGGTACTTGGCGCAGGTGCCGCCAGCGGCGGTCCGCCGGACGAGAAGGCGGCCCGGTACCGTGGCGGCCAGCCGCCTCGCCACCCGGGAAGCTGTGGCCGGGTAGTATGTCGGCAGGGGAGCATTCAGCGATGACGACGAGACAGTGGGGGAGAGCGGTTACGCTCGCGGTGTTCGTGGCGTTCGTCTCGGCCGTGCTCGCGGTTCTCGGAACGGCACCGTCCGTCCGGGCCCAGACGCCGGCGGAGTGGCCGCAGTTCCGGGGCCTCACGGCCGGCGCCGTGGCTGACAATCCGGCCCTGCCCGACACCTGGAGCCGGACGGAGAACGTCGCCTGGTCGGCCGAGCTCCCCGGCCTGGGCTGGAGCTCGCCAGTGGTGGCGGGCGACCACATCTTCGTGACATCGGCAATCAGCGCGGGCGACGAGCTGCAGCCGGTGCCGGGGCTGTACGACCCGGGCGACGAGTTCGGCAAGCAGCGCTCGACGGCCGATCACCGCTGGATCGTGTACGACGTCTCCTTCGCCACCGGCCGCATCCGCTGGGCGCGCGAGCTCGCCGGTCTGGCCCCGCCCGAACTGAAGCACATCAAGAACAGCTTCGCGTCGGAGACGCCGGTCACCGACGGGCGCCGGGTGTACGTCTACTTCGGGGCCATCGGGTTGGTGGCCGCCCTCAACCTGAGCGGCGAGACCGTCTGGACCGCCGAGGTAGGCGCCTTCAACGGAGGGCAGGAGTTCGGCAGCGCCGCCTCGCCCGTGCTGCACGACGGGCGCCTGTACATCGTCAACGACAATACGACGCGGTCGTTCCTGGCCGCCTTCGACACCGCCACCGGCGAGCAGGTCTGGCGCATCGACCGGGACGAGACCGAGAACTGGTCGACGCCCTTCGTCTGGGAGAACGACTTGCGCACCGAGATCGTGACCACCGGTCGCCGCAAGATCCGCTCCTACGACCTCGACGGGAACCCGCTCTGGGAGCTCGGCGGGATGACCGTCAACGTCGTGCCCACGCCGTTCACCAGCCACGGCCTGCTGTATCTAAGCTCCGGTTACCCCGGGGGCTTCCCGCGGCCGGTCTACGCCGTCCGGCCCGGCGCGTCGGGAGACATCTCGCTTGCCGAAGGGGAGAGCAGCAACGACTACATCGCGTGGTACCAACCGCTGCTCGGCACCTACAGCACGACGGCGCTGGTCTACGGCGACTACTACTACACGCTGCTCGACCGCGGCTTCCTGCTGTGCCACGACGCCCGGACGGGCGAGGAGATCTACGGCCGCCGGCGCATCGCCCCCGGCCACGGATTCACGGCATCTCCGTGGGCCTACAACGGAAAGATCTTCGCCCTGAGCGAGGACGGCATCACCTACGTGATGGAAGCGGGTCCTGAATTCTCGATAGTGGGGACCAACGACCTCGACGAGATGGCGCTGGCGACGCCGGCCATCGCGTATGGCAGCCTCATCCTGCGGACGCAGTCCAGGCTCTACCGGATCACCAACGACGCGCCGTGAGTTGGACAGCGTTCGGTTGGAACGGCAGCCTGGTACAGCCTTTCGAAGCGGGACCGTTGCTCGAACCGCCTACGTCTTCAAGACCCTTGCGACTCGCGCGATCCGCTTACTCCGTCTGAATCCAGCAGTCCTGCCTCAACAAGAAAGGGCGATGGACTCTGCCGGTGCCTGCGGCCGTACCTGTCTACTGTTGTCGTCGGCCATGTGATGACCAGTTCACGCGCAGCCCGGGTCATCGCCACGTACAGTCGTCGGCGTTCCTCATTGCGCTCACCGGGCGAGTTGGCGCGGTAGTCCGGTATCTGGCCGCTACGCACTCCGATCAGAGCGACCGCCTTGAACTCCAGTCCTTTTGCACGATCGATCGTGAGCAGTCGCACGCCTGGATCAGTGGGACGAGTCCGCTGGATCTTCGCGAGATGAGCGAGGAAGCCTTGGGGTGTCAGGCTCTGAAGAGTTGTCGTCGTCCGGTAGTCCTTCCAGGCATCGGAGAGGATGCCAGCCCCGTCCGGCCAGCCGTGCACGTGTCCGACAGTGGCAAGACGGTTCAGGGCCTGTTCGAATTCGTCGCCTCCTCGAAGACCGAGCGTGACGAGCTCGGCTACGGACTGCAGCGCCTCGTTGTCGACACTTTGCAGTGTCTCCAGCGAATAGTCCACCAACTCGCTGCCTATCAGTTCATGAAGCTCCTCGGCGATCCGACGGGCTGCGGGCGAATCCTTGTCGTTCACGCCGAAGGCCAGGCAATCGACGAACAATCGCGCCTCAGGTTCCGGCAGGAACACCTTTGCGTCTGTCTGCGTTACAAAACCGATCCCCTGCCGTGCCAGCGTCTCAATGACTGGTGCGAGAGCCCAGCGCGTTCTGGCGGCAACCGCAATGTCCTCGGGAACTACGAACGGGTCCTCGCCCGAGGCGACCGTATTGCGACCGAGCCCCGATTCCAGCAGCTCGGAGACCCATGAAGCCAGCCAGTCGGCCTCCGCTTCGGGGGAGGACATCGGGAGGAAGCTGACTTTTCCGGGCGGCGCGTTCTCCAGCGGCTCTACGTGGCGCTCGCCTGCCATCGTTTGCAGCACCGCTTCGGCTGCGGTCAATATCGTTCTTGCGCAGCGAAAGTTGTGGCGCAGGTGCATCGGAGCGCGAGCAGCGGTTGGGACCAGCGCTCTCGCGTTCGAGAATGCCCCACCTGCGTACCCTCGTATGGACTGTCTGTCGTCCGCCACGACGAACAAACTGATGCTGTCGCCCGCGAGTTGGCGTAGAAGATGCGATTGGATTCCCGTGAGATCCTGGCCTTCATCCACCAGGATATGGCGGTACAGAGCTCGAAAATGCTCGAGCACCCATTCATCCTCCTCGAGCAGATCGGAAAAGCTCAACAGCATGCCTGGAAAATCAATGGCTCCCTGCGCCCTCAAGGCAGTGCCATAGGCATCCGCAAGCTCCTCCAATGACACTCCATAGTATCTGCGATCCTTGCGGCACTTGCAGTTTCCGCCCTTGTGGCGTGTTCTGTGGGCGTCAATGGCGGCGAGGAGATCTCTCATGTCGGCACGTCCGCCACCATCCGCGTCTCCATCCAGTCCGATGGACTGAAGGTACTCCGAGACTATCTTCACCCGATCTGTCACGTCGCTGAGCACGACCACGTCGGGGTCGACGCCGATCTCCCTGCCGTAACGCCTCAGCCAATCGAGTGCAAAGCTGTGTAACGTGTCGGCGTCTACCCGCCACAGCTCGTCAGAGATGGTCTCTCTCGCGCGCTGTTTCAGTTCTTCGGCCGCCTTGACCGTGAAGGTCACCACAAGAAGTCGAAATGCCTCGCCAGCGCTGCGTTCGAGAGTACGGATCACGCGCTGAATGAGCACTTCCGTCTTGCCGCTGCCGGCCGGCGCCACGAGCAGCACTTCGCGATCCTGTGCCGAGATGGCTCTCTCCTGGTCGGGCGTGAACGACCGGGGTGTACGTGGACTCACGTCTCGTCCGCCTTGGCGGCAGCCTGATTCCCGATGCCCGGCAGGGCCTGCAGTTTTCGAGCTAATGCAACCACGGACTCCGGTATCGGCTTACGGGCCTCCATCGCCTGAACAGCGACCCGCTCGGCAGCCCAGGGTTTCTGTTTCGTCAAGAAGTCCAGATGCCGGTTGCCGCCGGTTCCCAACGGCAAGTCGTTCTCGGCGGCGACATGTTCCACTTCCTCAATATAGCCGGCGTCGATCAGGAGCTGCTCGATCTGCTTTTGTCCGCTCATCACCACTTCATCGGAATCCGACGTGAGTGCCTCGCCGGTCGCGGGGTGCGTGATGTTGCTCAACGCGAACCGCCCGGCAGCGTCGTTGTCCGTAAAGGCCAGCCACGGCAGATCCAGGTCGTGGGCGGCGCGAATGATCATCTGGGTATGCGGTTTGTTCATCGATTCACAATCAACGAAAGAAACTCCGAGGCCTGCCGGGTTGCACTTGAAGTGATCGGCAAGCAGGATCGGCAGCACGTACCGCTCGGTACTTCCGTCGCAGAGAACTATTGCTCTAGCGAACACTATCTCGCCGAAGGGACGTTCGACGAACCGCCGGAATTGGGCGACGCGTCGTGCGGTCTCCGGAGGGAGGCCGACGATCGTGATGGACTCTGCTGAGCGCCGGATGAGCCTTACGGATCGAGGGTCGGCGTCAGCGACGAGTTGTGACGAATGCGTGGAGACGATACGCTGTCCGGGCAGGCGATCCAGGAGGGTTCGTAGCGCGAAAATGGCTTGGGGATGCAGGTGGGCCTCGGGTTCCTCAAGCAGAGTGAGGAGGTGGGGCGTGAACCCCCTGTCGGCACCGAGCCGGTATTTGGCGAGGGTCTGAAACACGAGCATCGTTGCCAGACTCCGGCTACCGAGGCCGTGCTGGCGGAGCGGCAGGACAGGTTGTTGCGGTTGATGCAGCACGACCTCCGCCGTCCGGCCCAGCTCTTCAAGGCGTGGGGGTAGTGGCTGTACCTCGACAGTACCAACGCTGGCCTGTGCATCGGCGATCCCGGCGAGGTCATCTTGGAGCGTGCGCAAGACGGGGCTGGAATCTCGCACGCGTCGGGCCAGGTCGGCCAGAGCTTGCTCGAGTTCGTGGCGTCCCTCGCCCTGTTCCGGGTGTTGGTCGATTTGGAGGTCGGCGAGGACTCTACCCCAGATGCTGGTGCGATTGCCCGATTCTTCGACAAGGTCTCGAGACGCATCCAGAAAGTGAGCTTCCAGGCGATTCATGAGGTCAGGAGGAAGGCGAGGAGCGGCAACGGGTGTCCATTCGCCGTCGCGATCCGGTTGGAGAAAAAGCCGCCGGATCGACAGCACGTTGCCTTCGCGGCTTGACTGAAACACGGTACGAATCGCGACGGTTTCGGTTCGTGTCGAAGGATCGCGCTGCACGGACAGGAGGCGCTGTCTGAGCTCGGTCGAGAAGCGTTCACCATCAGAGGGCACGACCAACACGTCGACAGATGCCTCGGCCGCTGGACGGTCATCAACATCGCGACGGAGGTCGTAATCCAGCGGTCGACGGCTTCCGAGCGCAGACCACAGAGCGAGCAAGACCGACGTCTTGCCGGCGTTGTTCTCACCGACGAGGTAGGTCGTTCCCGGTTCGAGGTCGACCTGCAGCTCGTCTATGCAGCGGAAGTTGCGGATCGTGGCTCGACTGATTCGGATGCCGCTGGTGGGATCCGGCACGACGGTCAGGCCGGGGTCTGTCATGGGTTAGTCTTCGTCGCCGGGGGCGATTTTGGGTGCGGGGCAGGCACTCCGCCGCCAGTGGGCCGAGTGGGTGCGTTAAGGAACTGGAAACCTTGGCGGGCGCCTGCGGCCGAGGTGCGGGAACGGGCGGAATCCAGTCTCCAGGACCCCGCCCATTGGCCGCGAGTGTCGCGACTCTGCACGAGAGCGGAATCGCGCACCTACTGATTCTCGGCCGCCGCTTCCCGCGCGTCGATGACCCGCTGGCCGCTCAGCGCGTTCGGTACCGCGTAGTTCCCCTCGTGGCAGGCGTACTCGAAGATTTCGTACTCCGGCTCGGCCGTCAGCGGCATCTGGATCGTCCAGGGACTTGTGTAGACGTTCGGATCCTCGATGGTCACGGTCCAGATGATGGTGTTCTCCGACACGCGCCGGAAGCGCTCCACGACGTGCAGCGCCTTGCTGACGGCGATGCCCTTGAGCCGCGCGCCGGCGCCGCTCGAGGCGATCCAGCCGCGGTTGTGGAAGTTCTTGGTCTCGACGACCAGGGTGTCGCCCTCCCAGTGGGCGCGTGCGTCGCCCATCCACTGCCGGATGTTGTCGTCGACGAACGGCTGGTCCCGGAAGGGGATGATCCGCGCGTCGTGGATCATCTCGTGCTGGATGACGAAGTGGTCCGGGGTTTGCAGGAAGCGGTAGGCGTTGTTGTAGCCGGCCGGCAGCATCGAGCCGGGCACGCCGCGCGAGACGCAGCGGTCCCAGACGCTCATGTTCCGGTAGTGGTCGCCGTTGTGCGCGAGGTTGTAGGCCTTGTTGTCCAGCGCCCACTGGCGGACCGGCGCCCGCCCGCTCGGCGGATCGACGATCAGCGAGGTCTGCCCGGTCGAGAGCACCGTGTCTCCTGCGTCGAGCCAGTAGCTGCCGTAGCCGCCGACGTTGCCGCCCGCCTCGTAGCGCTGGGCCGGGGCCGCGTCGCGCGCCGCCTCGTCGAGCGCCCGCTGCCGGTTGCGCTGGGCCATCTCCTCGTCGGTCAGGAAGGCTCGTCCTTCCAGAGCGGCGGGGCGCTCCATCGGCGTGATGGTCTTGTTGCCCCACAGGCCCTGCAGGTCGGGCTGGCCGTCCGCGGTACGCGGCAGCGTCCAGTCAGGATCGATGACGCGCTCGAGCTGCGCGTCGGCGCCCGTCGCGCCGGCCAGCGCGAAGACCGCGGCGAGGGCGGTGATGGTGACGAAGCGGCGGTTGATGAATCTGTGCATCGAAGAGCTCCTTGGGGTTGAATCTCGTCAGCGCCCCGCGGCGGCTTCCGCGGCCTTACGCGCGTCCTCGGACCGGGCGCTCACCATCAGGTTCAGCATCCCGTAGTTCCCCTCGTGGCAGGCGTACTCGAAGACCGGCAGGTCGTTCTTGCGCATCGGCACGGCGACCGACCACGGCCGCTCGAACGACGCGGGATCCGTGACGGTGTACTCGTAGAGGAGCGTTCCCTCTTCCACCCGCGTGAAACGCTCGACGAGGTAAAGGCCGGGCCCGGTGCCGCGGAACGAGGTCTTGTCGGTGAAGTTCTTCGTCTCGATCACCAGGGTGTCTCCCTCCCAGCGCCCGCGCGAGTCGCCGCTCCACTGGCGCACGCCGTCCGGCAGGTGGTCCGAGCCGTCCAGGGGGATGACCCGCGCGTCGTGCACCATCTCGTTCAGGATGACGACGTGGTCGGCGGTCTGGAAGAGCTGCATGTTGTTGTTGTAGGCGCTCGGGTTCATCGGCGGCCCCGCGTTGAAGCCGAGGATGCAGCGCTCGAAGGCGCCGCGGTCCTCCGGGCCGTGGGCGTCGCGGCCCAGGGCGGCCCGGCGCAGGTCCGCGCGCTCCCGGCCGTCCGCGGTCAGCGAAGGTATGCGGCCGTCGGGCGGGTCGACGACGAGCGACGTGCGCAGGTCGTCGGTGAGTTGCCGGCCGTAGTCCCACCAGAAGTCGTTGTAGCCGCCCGACAGCGGGATGCGGCCGTCCGGCCCGGGCTGGTCCTTGTCGAGGGCGGCGAGCCGCTCCTCGGTGAACTGCGCCGCTTCCTCCTCCGTGAAGACGTCCTGGTCGGAGAGGTCCTCCGGGCGCTCGAGCGGCGTCAGGCTGCGGAAGTCCCAGACCCCCTGCAGGTCAGGGCGCCCGTCCGCGGTGCGCGGCGCCTGCCACGTGTCGTCCTGACCGGCCGCGGCGACCGGGATGAAGAGCGCGGCGGCGAGCATCGCCGCGAGGCTGATCGAAACGGACGGCCGGAATCGCATCCGATACCTCCTGATGGGGAACCGCTGGTGTAACTGCGTATTATGCCCCGGTACGGTCGTGATCTGCAGTCCCGTCGAACCGGCGCAGCACCGAGGGGGGTGCGGAGCCAGCAATATCGAGGGCGGCGCGCTCCATGGCGCGTGCATCGGCGCGCGCACGCGGCGATGGTTCGTTGCCGGCCGGTACGAAGAAACTCGGCTCCCGCTTCATCCTTCAGCGTGTCCGCCGCAGGCGGGCATGGCCAACTTGACAGGCGAATCCGGCAACGTACAGTAGTGGCACGGGCGCGCCCCGACCGCGCGCCGTGGCGTAACCGTTCGATACACGCCGCGAGGCCCCGCGCCAGGTTCGCGATCGCCGGACCTGGCCGAAGGAGTAGAGCCGATGCACCGGATCGTCGTCGTTGCAATGAGCGTGTTGCTGGTCGCCGGAACGGCCGCGGGACAGGAGGACTGGCTGCAGTTCCGGGGGGGCGCCGCGGGCGTCGTTCCAGACGATCCGCACCTGCCGGAGCACTGGAGCGAGACCGAGAACGTCGTCTGGACGGTCGACATTCCGGGACTGGCCTGGAGCTCGCCGGTGATCGCGGGCGACAACGTCTTCGTGACCACGGCGATCAGCGCCGGCGACGAGCCCGAGCCCATCAAGGGGCTCTACGACCCGGGCATGGAGAACGGGTCGGAAGCCTCGCTGAACACACATCGCTGGCTGCTCTACGCCTTCGATTTTCATACCGGCCGCGTCCGCTGGCAGCGCGAGCTCTTCAGCGCCCCGCCGCCAGGCAAGCGGCATCTGAAGAACAGCTTCGCGTCGGAGACCCCGGTCACCGACGGCCGCCGGGTCTACGTCTACTTCGGGGCCATCGGCCAGGTCGCCGCGTTCAACATGAGCGGCGAGACCATCTGGACCCGGGAGCTGGACGTCTACAACACGCTGCTGGAGATGGGGACCGCCGCGTCGCCGATCCTCCACGACGACCGGTTGTACATCGTCAACGACAACACCACCCGCTCGTTCCTTGCCGCCTTCGACAAGAACACCGGCGAGAAAGTCTGGGAGATCGAGCGCGACGAGCGCGGCCAGAACTGGTCGACGCCGTTCGTCTGGGAGCACGATCTGCGGACGGAACTCGTGACCGCCGGCACGCAGGGGGTGCGCTCCTACGATCTGGACGGCGATCTCCTCTGGGAGCTCCACGGCATGTCGGGGCTCACCATCCCGACGCCGTTCGCCAGCCACGGCCTCGTCTACATCAGCTCCGGCTACCCGGGCGGCGGCCTGCGGCCCGTCTACGCGGTGCGGCCGGGCGCGGCGGGCGACATCTCGCTCTTCCCGGAGGACGCGATGCGGCGCGGGATCACCTCCGGGTTCCCCGGACCGCTCACCTCGTCGGAGGACATCGCCTGGTCGTATCCGCTGCTCGGGACCTACAACACGACGGCGATCGTCTACGGCGACATCTACTACACGCTGCTCGACCGCGGCTTCCTGGTGGCCCACGACGCGCGCACCGGGGAGGAGATCTACGGCCGCCGGCGTCTGGAGATCGGCAACGGCTTCACCGCCTCGCCCTGGGCCTACAACGGCAAGCTCTTCCTGCTGAGCGAGGACGGCGAGACCTACGTGGTGAAGGCGGGCCCCGAGTTCGAGATCCTCCACAAGAATCCGCTGAACGAGATGACGCTGGCCACGCCGGCCATCGTGCGCGGCAGCCTCTTCATCCGCACGCAGTCGAAGCTCTATCGAATCGCGAAGGGAGACGAGCAGTGACGACCTTGCAGACGATGATGCGCGGTGCGGCGCCGGCCGTAGCGGTGGGTCTGATGGCGGTGGGCGCCGCCGCACAGCAGGTCACGCTCGAACCGGTGGGAGAGATCGCGGGGCCGGCGGAGCTGGTGCGCATCCAGGGCGATCGCGCCTACGTGTCCGGCGGGCATACGTTCACCATCTGGGACATTTCCGATCCGGCGAGTCCCGTCGCGCGCGGCTCGCACACCTTTCCCCAGGAGATTTGGGGCTTCCGGTTGACGGAAGACCGCGCCTACGTCGGCGCCAACTTCTTCGGGCTCGGCATCCTCGACATCTCCGACCCGGACGCGCCGATACTGCTGGGCCAGCACAAGACGCTCGGGCAGACGAAGATCGGCGCCATCGCGAGCGGCAAGGTGGGCATCATCGACCACATGGAGGGCTTCGTCCTGATCGACGTGTCGGACGAGACCGCCCCGGCAGGGATCGGGTCGTTTTTCCTCGACGGCTACGCCCGTGACGTGGTCACCGCCGGGACCATCGCCTACGCTACCGATTCCCCCTCCGGTCTCTACGTGTTCGACCTGTCCAGGCCGGGAATGCCGGAGCCGATCGGCGTGATCCACGCGCCCGCGGCGCCGCGCGATATCGAGGTATCGGTGGGCGCGGGCTCGCGGCCGAGCCTGATCGTCGGGGCGGGCGGGGGAGACCTGCAGGTCTACGACGTCTCGGATCCGGCCGCGCCGAGCAAGCTCTCCTCGTTCGAGACGCCCGGTCGCGCGACGCGCGTGTCGCTCGACGGCGACCACGCCTTCGTGGCCGATACCGAGGCGGGCGTACAGGTCGTGGATCTGTCGGATCCGGCCAACCCCAGGGCCGCCGGTAGCTACGAGACGCCCCGCCCGGCGCGCGACGTCTCCGCGGCCGGCTCGCTGGTGCTGGCGGTTGTGGGTGACAGCGAGCGCGAGGGACACGACCGTTGGGTGATGGTGCTGCGGCGCCGGTAGCGGGCAGGCTCGTGAGACGGAACGTGCCCCCGGCCGGACTCCTCTGGTAAGCCGCTCTATATGGAGTCGGGCGGGCCGCTACCGTGAGTTTGGACGCATCTGGTCAGCTTGACCGACTCTGGACGTCGAGAAACGGGTTCACGACGCGCACCGAGCCGTACGTCTGGTCGTGGCTAAGGTTTTCGGTGAACAGCGTGGGGGCGCCAAGAGCCTCGGCCGCGGCGATGATCGCGCCGTCCCAGTAGCTGATTCGGTAGCGGTGGCCGATCTCCGCCCCTACCTTGACGAGGGCCGAGTCGAGCGGCTGGCATGGGAACGCCTCGAACTGCTCGATCCACTCGAGCGCCTCTGCGGGGGTCAGAGGCTGTTCGACCTTGCGGACGACGGTGACGTAGAACTCCTGAAGCACCTGGGCCGAGAGGCCGAAATCCGGTTCGTCTAGCAGTTCGAGTGCCCGCGCTCGCTTCTCTGCTTCGTCCTTCCAACCGGCCACCGCGTAGACGAGTACATTGGTGTCAAGAAAAGCTTCAACGCTCATGAAGCTCCTCGCGGGTCCAGGTGCGGGAGCCGATACGCGCCGTCGAGCGCTCGCTCAACTCCCGGATTCGCTGGCGCGCCTTGCGGGCTCGATCCTCCCGCCGTGCGATCCCGGTCAGGAACTCACGGACCAAGGCGTTCACCGTCGAGCCACGTTCGGCGGCGTACAGTCGCACCGCGCGAATCACCGTCTCGTCGACGCTGAGCGTGATGTTCATAAACACAGTATACGTGTTACTGTGCATACCTGCGGAGCGGACCGCGTCCACTGCATCGAGCCCTGCTTGATCACTCCCAGCGAAAGACCTTCGATGCAGTGGCAGTCGCCAGCGTGAAGACGAGACCGAGCGCCGCGACGTCCCCGAGGTGCGCCGACCACGGATTGCCGCTCCAGATGCCGCGCAGCAGCGATACCGCGTAGGTGAGCGGCAGGAAGCGCGCGACCGTCTCCAGTCCCGGCGGCAGCGTCTCGACCGGTGTGAAGAGTCCCGACAGCGGAATCATCGGATAGAGGAGCAGCGCCCCGAGAGGTTGTGCGAAGCGGGCGGTCGGGACCACGCTGGCGATGACGAAGCCGATGGACAGCAGGCTCCACGTGCTGAATGCGAGGGCGAGGGTGAACGCGGCCAGCGGCGCGTCGACGCCGACGGGGTAGAAGCGCCGGCCGGCCAGCACCATCAAGACCAGCGTCGCGGCCGTGAAGATCAGCTTGACCAGCACGTGCGCGAGGAGGATGGTCGGCGGGCGGACCGGCGTGGCGCGCAGCCGCTTGAGGATTCCCCCTTCACGGTAGATGGCGATGATGGTGACGAGCGAGAGGACCGCGCTCAGCGTGATCAGGATGGTGACGAAGACGGGCAGGTCGGTCCGCAGGAACGCCACGTCGCCGGGAGCGGCTTCCCGCACGGCGCGCGCGCCGGCGCCGCCGATGGCGATCCGGCCCACGACGAGAAACAGAAGCACCGGCACGGCGACCGAGCCGATAACGCCGAGCGGCTCGCGGACGAAGATCTTCGTTTCGAGCCAGACGAGGTGCAGGAGGTTTCGCAGCATCGCCTGCATCGTGCATCTCACGCGCGGATCGACCGGCCGGTGAGCGTCAGGAAGACGTCCTCCAGGGTCGGCAGCACGGTGCGAAACTCCGAGACCGGCATCCGGTGCTCGGAGATGCTGTGGATGATGTCGGTGACCAGATCGTCGCCCCGGCCGTCGATGGTGTGGCGGTCTCCTTCGCTCCTGACCGACGTGGCGCTCGGTATGGCCCGGAAGCAGTCGTCGGCGTTGGGGAAGTCCGTGGCGACCACGACGGTGCGCTGCGAACAGTGCCGCTCGACCAGCGCTGCGGGCCGGTCCATGTCGATGATTCGGCCGTGATCGAGGATCGCCACCCGGTCGCACAGGCGCTCGGCTTCCTCCATCAGATGCGTCGTCAGGAACACGGTCTTGCCCCGGTCCCGGATGCCGCGCACTAGGTCCCAGATCGCACGCCGCGCCTGCGGGTCGAGGCCCGTCGTCAACTCGTCGAGAAACACCACCTCCGGGTCGTTGACCAGCGCCAGGGCGATGAACAGCCGCTGCTTCTGGCCGCCCGACAGGGTCATGAACCACGCGTCGCGCTTGTCGTGGAGCCCGAGCTGCAGAAGAAGAGGTTCACCTTCTACCGCCGTCGGGTAGAGCGATTGCCAGAATGCGACCGCCTCCCACACTTTGATGCGTTTCTGTAGCTGCGCCTCCTGCAGTTGCACCCCGATTCGGAGCTGCAGCGCCCGCCGATCGCGGACCGGGTCGAGCCCGAGCACCTCGATCCGGCCGGAATCCGGTGCGCGCAGTCCCTCGACGCACTCCATCGTCGTGGTCTTGCCGGCCCCGTTCGGTCCGATGAGGCCGAAGATCTCGCCGCGCCGTACCGTGAAGGAGACGTCGTCGGCCGCAATCGTGGGCCCGTACGCCTTGCGGACCGCGGCGACCTCGATGACGTGGTCAGGGTTCATGCGGTCGGCGGACGCGCTTCCGCGGTGTGCCTTGCGCCGGATCGGACCAGATCCACATCGGTCTCCAGGTCCTCGTGAGACCATCGTTCGGCGGGCGTAAGCAGTCGTTTCTTCGCCAAGTGGAGGTCCTCAAGTTCCTCGAGGTAGGTCAGAATCGCCTCACGCGCATGGAAGGTTCTGGTGCGTCCGGTCCGCCGGGCGAGTCTCGCCAGACGCTGCTCGATCTCCTCGGGTAGGCGAAGGACAAACAAAGTGCTCTCCGGGGTGTTGCCGAGGCTTGGCGAGTCTACGGCGGCCAGAGGCGCATGTCCATCCGTCCGCGTACAATGACTGCCAGACTCGAACAATGACGGTGAGCACCGCGAAGACCCCGGTCACGGCTGACGAGTTGCCGGCGATCTCCGCGCGCCTCTCGGTCGAGGGCAAGCGCACGGAGCTCGTGAGAGGAGACCTCGTTGTGATGGCGCCGGCGGGTGGACGACACGGGCAGGTTACGCACAGGATCGGTCTCTTCATCGGCAACCATGTGCTGGAGAGGGATCAGGGCCGGGTGTTCGCAGCGGCGACCGGCTTCCTCCTGCGGCGCAGTCCAGACACAGTGCGAGCACCGGACGTGGCTTTCGTGAGGGGCGAGCGTCTGGGAACAGGGGAGACTCCGGCCGGCTTTCTGGAACTGGCGCCCGATCTCGCCGTAGAGGTCGTCTCTCCTGGCGATGCCGCCGTCGCGGTCCGCGACAAGGTTCAGGACTGGTTGGTGGCCGGGACGCGGCTCGTCTGGGTTGTGTACCCCGAAACCCGGTCGGTGGTCGTGCACCGCCAGGACGCTGTGTCCGAGACTCTCTCGGGAGAGGAGAGCCTGAGAGGAGAGCCTGTGCTCAGCGACTTCACCGTCCAGATCCGCGAGTTGTTCACCTGAGGCCGGTATAGGCGCGCATGCTGGAATACCTCAAGCTCGAGAACGTGGGCCCCGCACCTCGTATGGAGGTCGAGTTTGCCCCACGGGTGAACCTAATCACGGGCGACAACGGTCTCGGCAAGAGTTTCTTGCTGGATGCCGTGTGGCGGATGCTGACCGGGCGGTGGCCTGCAGAGGTCAATCGGCGCATGACATCCGGACTCCCGGCGCGTCCAATTGACAGGAAAAAGCCCGCCATCATTCAGTCGCGTGTACACGGGACGTCCGGGCCGGTGGAGTCTAGCGCGAGATACATGGCGGCAGAGGAAACCTGGACTCGAACGCTTGGGCCGACCGATACGCCTGGGGTCGTCATCTACGTGCACGCGGACGGCTCGCTGTCCGTGTGGGATCCCGCCCGCAACGATTGGCCGCGTTGGGATGGCGGCGAAAAGCATGAGCGTCGGCCACCGTACGTGTTCACGGAGGCCGAGGTATGGGACGGACTCAAGGGTGTGCTGGACGGCCGTCCAGTTCCCCTGTGCAAGGGACTCTTGGAGGACTGGTCGAGTTGGATCAAGGCAGGTGACGCCAACGCGGATGCCATGAGGGAGGCATTGCACGCGTTATCGCCGGATCAGGAGCAGGGCGGTGTACTTGTGCCGGGACCGCCCATGCGCCTGTCAATTGATGATGTCCGGGACATTCCCTCCATTCAGACAACTTATGCCGGAGCCGTGCCCATACTACACGCGGCGGCGGGTGTCCGGCGCGTCATTGCGCTCGCCTACGTTCTGACATGGGCCTGGAGTGAGCATCGGATCGCGGCGGATCTTCGTGGTGAGGAGGTAGTCCGGCAGGTCACGATGCTCTACGACGAGGTGGAGGGCCATCTGCACCCGAGGTGGCAGCGGTCGATTCTCAAAACGTTGCGGGACGTCGGCGCCGAGCTTCTGGATGGCGCAACCCTGCAGCTAATTGCTTCCACGCATGCCCCGCTCGTGCTGGCATCGGCCGAACCGTGGTTCGATCCAAAGCGGGACGCATGGTTGGATCGGGATCTCGATGGAGATCCCCCGGAGGCGAAACTGCATCGCCGCGCCTACACGCGTAGAGGAACGCCGGTGCGTGGCTTACGAGCGAGGCTTTCGACTTGGCGACCGAGCGGGGCAGTATTGAGGCTGAACGGGCCGTCCTACGTGCACGGAAGCTCCTCAGGCAAACCGATGTTCCGCTCGACGAGGTGATGGATGTCCACAAGGAGCTGCGAGGCGTGCTTCCGGACGTCGATCGTTTCTGGGTTCGCTGGAACGCGTTTGTGGAGGAACGTGGGGGGACTCCGTGATTCCCGTCAGACCAGCGGAGGAGCCCCCAACCTTCGACACGGAGGTGAGACAGGCAGGACGGCGCGCCGTTGAGGAGCTGGTTGAACGCTTCGGCGACGAGATTCCCGCCAGTGAGTTTCCTCCGTATTGGCGGAGGATTTTGCCCGAATTGCTCGATGGCTACAATCGCATCTGTTCCTATCTGTGCCTGCGTATCTCGGGAGGCACGGGGGCGGCGAGTGTCGATCACATGGTTGCCAAGTCTGTTAGTCGCGATCTCGTCTACGAGTGGCACAACTACCGGTTGGCCTGCTCACTGATGAACGTCAGGAAAGGCACTGTCCCGGACGTGCTGGATCCGTTCGATGTTGAGGACGGTTGGTTTGCCCTGGAACTGGTCGGATTTCAGGCCGGGTGATGGATTGGACGCTGACACGAAAGGAGCGGTCGAGGGCACGATCGAGCGTCTGCGGCTGAACGATGTCATCTGTTTCGATGTGCGCGCGGAATACGCGGACTACTACTGGGACAGACAGATTCGGTTCGACCATCTCACACGCCATTCGCCATTCGTTGCCAGGGAGTTGCGGCGCCAGGGTCGGCTACGAGAAGAGGATCGCTGACGGGTCCGGCCAACCGCGCGTCACTTCTCCCGGAACACCACCTCCAGCCCGTCCAGCACCGGGTTCCGCCGGAAGCGCATCACCGCCAGCGCCGCCTCGACCACCAGCCACACCGCCAGCGTGAAGATGGTCGCGGCGGGGGCCAGCAGCAGCCACTGGCCGGCGCTCCAGAAATCGGTCAGGTTGGCGCTCATTACGGTCAGCGTCGACAGCAGCATGAACACCATGGGCGCCGCGGTGTAGACGAGCGGCTTGCCGCGCCTCAGGAGGTAGAGGGTGACGGCCAGGAGGGCCAGGCCGGCGAGGAGTTGATTGGTGGTGCCGAAGAGCTGCCACAGGATCAGCCCCGCGAACTCGCCGTCCACCTGGATGAAGGCGAAGGCCCAGATGGCGACGACCGCGATGCCCGACGCGACGTAGCGGTTCGACAGGGCATCGACGCGCAACGTGTCGCCGATCTCGGAGACGTTGTAGCGCAGCAGGCGCGTGGCCGAGTCGAGCGACGTCAGGGCGAACGAGACGACGATGACGGCGACCAACGTGCCGCCGATCGCCTCGGGAATGCCGAGCGTTTGCAGGAAGTGCGTGGTGCCGCTGATGAAGGCGGCGATGTTGTTGCCGAGGCTGTCGGCGGCCTGCCAGCTCACGTAGCGCTCGAACCACGCCTCGCGGGAGACGAACCCCGCCGTGCAGGCGAGCACCGCCATCAGCCCGAGCAGCGATTCGCCGATCATCGCACCGTAGCCGACGAAGCGGGCGTCTCCTTCGGTCGCGAGCTGCTTGGCGGTGGAGCCGGACGACATCAGCGCGTGGAAGCCGCTGGCCGCCCCGCAGGCGATGACCACGAAGACGAACGGGACGATGGGCGGCGCGCCCTCCGGCGAGAGGTCCACCGCCGGGGCGGCGAACGACGGGTTGGTCGCGACGAAACCGATGTACATCGCGCCGACGCCGACATAGAGCAGCAGGCTGTTGATGTAGTCGCGCGGCTGGAGCAGCAGCCACACCGGTAGCACGCTGGCCCCGAAGGCGTAGGCGAGCAGCAGCCACTTCCACTGCGCCAGTGAGGGGCCGACAACCGGATGGCGGATACCCAGAAACGCGAGTCCCAGCGCGACGGCGAGGCCGGCCAGGGTCAGGCTCCGGATGCTCCAGCCGCCGCGATGGACCGCCACGCCCATGGCCGCGGCCACGAATACCAGGGCGCCGCTCGGCAGCACCGCCTGGGGATAGAAGTCGGGCGAGAACAGCACCGCGATGACGTGGACGAACACGCCCATCGCCAACGCGATCAGGAAGAAGATGACGAGGTGGAACAGGGTCTTGCCGCGCGGCCCGACGAGGTTCTCGGTCACCTTCCCGAGCGACATCCCGCGGGCGCGAATGGACACCACGAGCGCCCCGAAGTCGTGCACCGCGCCAACGAAGATGGCGCCGAGGACGACCCACACCATTGCCGGGAGCCAGCCCCAGATGACCGCGATGGCGGGCCCGAGCATCGGCGACAGTCCCGTGATCGACGCATACTGGTGGCCGAACAGCACGTAGCGGTTGGCCGGCACGTAGTCGATCTCGTCGCGGAAGCGGACCGCCGGGGTCGGCCGGGCCGGGTCGATCAGGAACACCCGCTCGGCGAGGAAACGCGCGTACACGCGGTAGGCGACCACATAGGCCGCGATGCAGATCAGGGCGGCGAGCAGTGGAGACATGGGGTCAGCGGGCGAGCAGTTGGGCGCCGATGGCGCGCAGGACGTCCAGCCCGTGCACGTCGTCGGGCCGGAGCGGGACAAAGGTGTGCGGCAGCGTCGGGAACACGTCCTCGATCTCCTGAAGATACGCTCGTTCCTGCGCCCGGCGCGCGTCGAAGAACGGCCCGGCGGCGTCCGCGGTGTCCGGAAGGACACGGTTGACGACGAGCGACGCCACGGGCAGGTCGAAACGGGCCAGCGTTTCGACCACCCGCCGGCTCTCCAGGATCGACAGGCGATCCGGGTTTACGACCAGCAGAAACGCGGTCCCGGCGGTATCGAGCAGGCGCTCCCGGGCGACGATGAACTTACGTCGCCGCGTTTGCAGTACCTCGTTGATACGTGCCTCCGGACTGTTGCGTGGATGATCCGCAGGCGCGTCGATGAGCGAGAGCTCGTCGCCCCGGCGCGGCTCGCCGCCGAGATGCCCGAGCATCGCGCCCAGCCGTGACGAGCGCTCGCGGTGGCGCAGCAGGCCGTCCATCCACGCGCTCATCACCTCGGGCAGCGACAGCAGCCGCACCGTATGGCCGCTAGGCGCGGTGTCGAAGACGATCAGGTCGAAGCGCTCTCCAGCCAGCGCCATCAGCTCGGCGACGCGCTCGATCAGCGCCGCCTCGGTGGCGCCCGGCGCTTGCGCCGCCAGGTCGAGCTGCCGGTCGACCTCGTCGTAGAGGCGCGGGTGAACCAGCGTCTTCATGCGCTCCTTGACGGTGGCGATGTGCGCCGCCGCGGCCCGGTCCGGATCGATCTCGAGCCCGGTCAGGCTGGGGGCCAGGGCAGTTTCCGCATCACCTATGGAGCGATCGAAGATATCGCCGAGCGAGTGCGCCGGGTCGGTGGACACGACCAGGCACGTCCGACCGCGTTCGGCCGCCGCCAGGGCCAGGGCGGCCGCCGTGGTCGTCTTGCCGACGCCTCCCTTGCCGCCGACGAAGACGATGCGGCGCGCGAGCAGGCCGTCAGCAGCAGCGGAAGTGGTCAAGGGGCGAGTGCTCCAGACCCATGCGGGTGTGCCACTCGTGGAAGCGCTCGAGCAGGAGCGGCTGGAGCTCCAGCGTGTAGTACGCGGCCGGGTTCGGCACGCCCATCAGCTCCGCGAAGACGAACAGCATGAACAGGTCGTCCTCGTCGCGGCGCGCGCGGGCCACCGCGCCCCGGTAGGGTGCCGTGTAGAACTCGCCGAGCAGTGTCCGTACCCGGGCCAGCCGCGCCCGGCCGCCGTCGAATCGGGAAGCGCTCATGGCGGCCTGCGGGGGCGAGCCCTAGCCCACCCCCGCCGCGGCTGCGCGCCGCTCGCGCATCAGCGCGGACGCCGCCTCCAGCATGACGAAGATGGCGGTGATGATGATCACGATGTCGATGGCGACCAGCACGTACCTGCCATCGGTGTAGAGGCTGCTGAGCTGGTAGAGCGCGGCCAGCAGCGCCATCGTCGTGACGAAGACCATCGGAATCAGCGTGTAGCGCGCCGGTCTGCCGAGCTTGACCAGCATGACGCTGATGACGAGGAGCGTCAGCCCCGCAAGCAACTGATTCGTCGTGCCGAACAGCGGCCAGATGATCATGCCGCCGGTCCCGTCGGCGCCCCCCGCGCCGAACGCCAGCACCAGACAGGCGCCCACCGCGCCGGCGGTCGCGACGTAGCCGTTCTGGAGCGCCGGGATGTTGTAGATCGTCCCCCATTCCTGCACGATGTAGCGCTGCAGGCGAACCCCGGCGTCCATGGTCGTGCCGGCGAACAGCACCGCCATGACGGCGAGCAGCGTCTGGGCGAAGCCGATAGGTATGCCGAGCCCTTCGGAGGCGATCCGCGCGCCGCCGGTGACGAAGGCGCTGATTCCGCCCACCGCGCCGAAGCTCTCCGCATTGGAGTAGGCCGATTGCCACTCGGTCATCGAGAAGCCGGCCGTGACCGCGACGATCGCGACGATCGCGAGCGTGCCTTCGCCGAGCGATCCCAGATAGCCGACGAAGCGCGCATCGGTCTCCGTGTTGAGCTGCTTCGACGTGGTGCCGGAGCTGACCAGGCCATGGAAGCCGGAGATCGCGCCGCAGGCGATGGTGACGAACAGCAGCGGCATGATCGGCGGCGTCCCGGGCGGGACGTTGGGGTTGATCGGCGGCGCGACTATCGTCGGGGCCGCGATGAAGACCGCGCCGTACAGGATTCCCAGACCGACGAAGAGCTGGATGCCGTTGATATAGTCGCGCGGCTGCAACAGCAGCCAGACCGGCAGCATCGACGCGACCGCGGCGTAGGCGAACAGGATCAGGATCCACTGCGCCGCCGGTGCGATGCCGGCCGTTTCGGCTAGCGTCACCGGGAAGATCTCGCCGAGGTATATGACCGCGTAGAGGATGATCGTCCCCACCACCGTCGGCCAAGTGATCCCGACGCCCACCTTGTAGAGCAGGATGCCGATGCCGACCGCCACGAAGACGGCGGTCCAGGCCGGAATGACGCTGGCCGGCGTGTTGATGAACTCGGTGGAGATTGCGACCGCGAAGACCGCGTTCACCATCAGCAGCAGGAAGAAGACGACGATCATGAACAGGTTGCGCGCCCGATGGCTCACTACCTCGCCGGTGAGCGAGCCGACCGACAGCGCCTTGTTGCGGACGCTGGCCCAGATGGCGCCGAAGTCGTGGACGCCGGCGAAGAACATCGTGCCGATGACCACCCACAGGAAGGCCGGCAGCCAGCCCCAGACCACCGCGATGCTCGGGCCGATGATCGGCGCGGCCCCCGCGACGGCGGTGAAGTGGTGTCCCCAGAGCACCACGCGGTTCGTCGGCACGTAGTCGATGTCGTCCCGCATCGCGTGCGCCGGGGTCTTGAAGTCGGGGTCGAGCCGGTAGATCTTCTCGGCCATGAACTTCGAGTAGAACCGGTACCCGGAGAAGACCGCGATCAGGCCGATTGCCGCAAGCACGACAGCGTTCATGGTGTGCTCTCCTCTAGGTCGCGGACGGCCGGGTAGCCCGGCACCCCGCTGGCGGCGCGCACGCCGCGGACGATGGCCTCCGCCGTGACGTCGGCGGCCAGGGCGCCGATCCGCAACAGGCTGGCGGAGCCCTCCAGGCTGCCGGTCGACAGGGCGAAGATGGTGTCCCCGTCCACCGGGGTGTGCGCCGGACGGACGGCGCGCGCCAAGCCGTCGTGCGCCATTCGTGCCACGACGCCGAGCTGCGCCTTGTCGAGCCGGGCGTTGGTGGCGACGACGCCGATGGTGGTGTTCTCGCCGCCGGGCGGGTCGGGCGCCGGTTCGCGCAATAGGGCGCGCGCGCCGGCCAATCGCAGGCCGTCGCCGCTCCGCACGCCCGCAACCAGGGTTCCGGTCAGCGGGTCGTACACGTCTCCGACGGCGTTCACCGCCATCAGGGCGGCGACCTGCAGGCCGTCCGGAAGCTCGATGAGCGCGGTACCGATGCCGCCCTTCATGGCGCGCTCCGGGCCGGCCAGCTTGCCGACGGTGGCGCCCGCGCCGGCCCCGACGCTGCCTTCCTCGATGGCGTCGCCGGAGGCGGCCCGCGCCGCCCGGTATCCGCAGTCCGCGGTCGGACGCACGGCCGGGTCGCCCACGCCGAGGTCGTACAGGATGGCGGCGGGCACGATCGGCACGTGCGTCGTCCGCGTGCGGTAGCCGATGCCCCGCTCGTCGAGGTAGCGCATCACCCCGTCGGCGGCGGCCAGGCCGAACGCGCTGCCGCCCGAAAGCACGATGGCGTGTACCTGCTGGATCGAGTTGACCGGATCGAGAAGCGCGGTCTCGCGGGTGCCGGGCGATGCGCCCCGCACGTCGCCGGCGGCGGTGGCGCCCCCCCGGGTCAGAACGACGGTGCAGCCTGTCGGCCGCGCGTCGAGCGTGTGATGGCCGACTTCGATGCCGGCGATGGCGGTCAGCCCGCGAGTCGTCATCGTGGCGCGTCCCGATCCGGTGCCGGCCCCGGCGGCGGCAACGGCCGCGCACATGACGACGCCGGCGCGGGCTGCACTCGTCATCGGGGCTGGAATCGTACCCGAAATCGGCGGGCGCATCTAGGAGCTTGCGCCGCAGAGCGAAGCGAAGCGAAGTTCCGGGGCGCAAGGTCATGGAGCGGAGGGGATGGGTCGAAACGCCGAGCCGGCGAGGCGTTTCGGGGCGTGGCCGGGCCGCAACCGGCCATCCGAGACGGCTCTCGGCATTGGGTCATACTGGATCCGCCATGCTCTACGGCCTTGCGGCCGATCTTCTGGTGATCGTGCACTTGGCGTTCGTGGGTTTCGTCGTGCTCGGAGGGCTTGCGGTCCTGCGCTGGCCGCGGCTCGCCTGGCTGCACCTGCCGGCCGTGGCCTGGGGCGTCGGCATCGAGCTGAGCGGTGCGATCTGCCCGCTGACGCCGCTGGAGCTGTGGCTGCGCGTTCAGGCGGGCGCGACCGGTTACGAGGGCGACTTCATCGCGCGGTACCTGCTCCCGGTCCTCTATCCGGCGGGGCTCACTCGCCGGGCGCAGGTCGTGCTGGGTCTTCTCGCGGGCGGAGTGAACGTGGCCGTCTATGGCTGGTGGGTCCGGGCGTCGTTGGCCGCCCGGCGCGGGCGTGTGCGCCCGGGCGCCGCGGCCGAATGAACGCCGGCTGTAGAATTGATGGGTTGAGGTGACGCAGTGAGCCGCTTACGGGGTAACGCCACGACGGTCGGCCGTCGCCTGTACGCCGCGTTGTGCGTGGCGGCGGTAGGGTGGACGGGATGCGGCGGAGCGCCGGCGGACGTGGCGGAGAACCTGCGGCGTGAGCCCGCGCTCGAGTCGGAACCGCGCGGGCGCGGCGGGTTGCCCGCGGAGCGGGGGAACGACGAGACCCGGCGCGCCCGCGTCGTCATTCTGGGCGACTCGCTCACTGCCGGACTCGGTCTGGCCCCGGACGATGCCTATCCGGCCCTGTTGCAGGCCCGCATAGACGCCGCGGGTTGGCCGATCGAGATTGCCGCCATGGGCGTGTCCGGAGACACGACGGCGGGCGGACTTCGCCGGCTGAGCTGGGCGCTGGAAGGCGACGTCGAGCTGCTGCTGATAGCCCTTGGGGGCAACGACGCGCTCCGCGGCCTGCCGGTCGAGCAGATGCGGGACAATCTGGCTCGGATCATCGATCGCGCGCTGGACCGCGGTAGCCGTGTGGTGCTGGCGGGCATGGAGGCGCCGCCGAACTTCGGGGCCGTATACACGTCCAATTTCCGTGACGTGTTCCGGAGCCTGGCGGAGAGCCGCAGCGTCACCTTCGTGCCGTTTCTCCTCGAGGGGGTGGCGGGTGTGCCGGATCTGAATCAGCGCGACGGGATTCACCCCAACGAGGCAGGCGCGGCCCGCGTCGCCGAGCATCTGTGGCCGTCGCTGGAACCGCTTCTGCGGGAGATCGCCGACCGGGAGGTCGTCCCTTGAGTTCGATAATCGAGTTGCGCGGCGTCTCGAAGACGGTGCAGAGCGGCGACCGGGCGCTGACGATTCTCCATCCGCTCGACCTGTCCGTGCCGGCAGGGCAGTCGCTGTCGATCGTCGGTCCGTCGGGCAGCGGCAAGTCGACGCTGCTCGGATTGATCGCCGGCCTCGACACCCCGTCGACCGGCCGGATTCTGATCGGGGGAACCGATATCACGACTCTCGACGAGGATCAGCTCGCGCGCCTGCGCGGGAGCCGGATCGGCTTCGTGTTCCAGTTCTTCCACCTCATACCGTCGCTCAGTGCACTCGAGAACGTGATGGTGCCGCTCGAAATCGCCGGCACCGCGAACGCGACGGAGAGGGCACGCGGGTTGCTCGCCGACGTGGGATTGACCAACCGCGGGCACCACTATCCGTCGCAACTGTCCGGCGGCGAGCAGCAGCGGGTCGCCATCGCGCGCGCGCTGGCGAACGATCCACCGATCCTGCTGGCCGACGAGCCGACCGGAAACCTCGACACCACGAACGGCCGTCACGTCATCGAGCTGCTGGTCGACATCAACCGGACACGCGGCACCACGCTGATGCTGGTGACGCATGACACGGAGCTGGCGGGTTGCACCGACGTCACGCTGGCCATGCGCGACGGTCGGACCGAGCGCATGGCGGCGCCGGCCGCCACGCTGGAGCCGGCCGGCGCGACCGCCGTCTGAACGGGTATCCGACCATGAACTTCGTCCTGCGGATGGCGTGGCGGGAGCTGCGGGCTTCGTGGCGCCGCCTGGTTTTCTTCTTCTGTTGCGTTGCCATCGGCGTGGGCGGCATCGTCGCCCTGCGCTCCCTGGTGCAGAACGTTCGGACGGCGCTGGCGACCGAGGCCCGTGCGCTCACGGCGGGAGACATCTACGTTCGGTCGGACCAGCCGTGGTCGGACGAGGTCCAGGACCGCATCGAGGAGCGGGCGGCCGCGGTGCCCGGCGCCGACCTGACCGAGACGGTCGACACCGTGTCCATGGCGCGCCTGCCGGCGGACGTGGGCACGCGCACGAAGGTCGTCGAGGTCCGTGGCGTGGAGCCGGTGTTCCCGTTCTACGGACGGTTTGTGCTGGAGAGCGGCGGCGCGTATTCGCCCGCTCTGCTTCGGGACCGGGGCGCCCTGGTGGGGAGGGAGCTGCTGCCGCAGCTCGGCGTCTCGGTCGGCGACGAGATCCTCATCGGCGACGAGACGTTCACGATTCGCGACGCGATAGTGACCGAGCCGGGGCGCCAGTTGGGCGGATTCAGCCTGGGCCCGCGAGTGCTCGTGGCGCACGAGGCGTTGGCCGAGACCGGTCTGATCGGCTTCGGGAGCCGCGCGGAACGGCAGTTCCTGCTGCGCGTTCCGGAGGAGGAGTCCATCGAGCCGCTGGTGCGACAGCTGCGCGAAGACCTGCAGGAAGCATTCGTCCGCATCGGCTCCTACCGGCGGACGGAGAACCGGATCGAGCGCAATTTCTCGCGGGCCGAGAACTACCTCAGCCTGATTGGATTCGTCATCGTCATTCTCGGCGGGATCGGCGTCTGGAGCGTCACCCGGGTCTTCGTGCAGCAGCGACTGCGCAGCGCCGCGATCCTGAAGTGCCTCGGAGCGACGACCGCCGGCGTGCTGGCCGTCTACGTGGTGCAGGTCGCCCTGCTCGGACTGGGAGGGGCCCTGCTGGGAATCGGCGTCGCGTGGGGCGTGCTGGCCGCCGTGCCGGATACGCTGGCGACACAGGCGGCGGCCACCACCGGGTTCGAGGTCGTCTCTACGGACCTCACCGTCTCGGCGGTCCTGCAGGGGCTGACCGTCGGGCTGCTCGTGTCGTTGCTGTTCGCGCTGGTGCCCCTGCTCGACACCCGCCACGCCAAGCCGCTGCTGTTACTGCGGCAGGGAGCGGCGCTGGACACCCTGCCGCCCGACGGACTCCGCATTGCCGCCACGGTACTGGTCGGGCTGGGTCTGGTAGGGGTGGCGGCCTGGCAGGCCGCATCGCTGGAGGTGGGCGCCTACGTGGCCGGCGGCTTCGTCGGCGTCGCCGGTGCGCTGCACCTGCTCGGCCGGGCGCTGGTCCGCCTGGCCCAGCCACTGGAGGGGGCGCGCTGGTTCCCGCTGCGCCACGCCGCGCTGAATCTCCGCCGGCCGGGCAACCAGACCCGCGTCGTCCTTCTCGCGGTGGGGCTCGGCAGCTTCTTCATCATCGGCGTGCACGCGGTGCAGGCGAACCTGCTGGCCTCTTTTTCGCTCGAGCTGCGGGACGACATGCCCGACATGTTCCTCATCGACGTGCAGCAGGATCAGGCCGACGGGGTGACGCGCGTTCTGCGGGACGCCGGGCTCGGTGGGCCGGGAGGCGTGGGAACGCCGGCCCTGATACCGGTGCTGCGCGCCCGGGTGACGGCGGTGAACGGGCCCGCGACGTCCATCGAGGGCCGGCGCGCGGTGCGGCGCGCGGGGTTCGGGCGGGAGTACACCGTCACCTACCGGGAGCGGCTCGAAGAGAACGAGCGGATCGTTGCCGGGGAGTTCTGGGACGCCGCGCCGGCCGTATCGCCCGAGGTATCCATAGAGGACAGCCTCATGGAGCGGGGCATGCGCCTCGGCGACACCGTTCGGTTCGATGTGCTTGGCCGCATCGTCGAGGCCCGCGTGACGAGCGTCCGCGCCGTCGACTGGGACGACTCGCGCAGCGGCGGCTTCATGTTCCTGTTCCGTCCCGGTACTTTCGACGGCGCGCCGCATACCTACATCAGCTTCCTGCGGGGACCTGCCAACGCCGACGCGCGCGGCGCGCTGCAGCGCACGCTGGTGGATCGGTATCCCAACGTCTCCGTCATCGACGGCCTGGAGATCATCCGCACGTTCCGACGCGTGCTCGACTACGTCACGCTGGCCGTCACCGTGGTAGGCGCCATCGCGCTGCTCGCGGGCGGCCTCATTCTGGTCGGCTCGGTGGCGATGACGAAGTTCCAGCGCCTGTTCGACGCCGCGGTGTTCAAGACGCTGGGCGCCAATACCCGTCTCATCGCCGTGATGTACGTCTTCGAGTACGGCGTGCTGGGGGCGCTGGCCGGCGCCATCGGCTCGATCGGAGCGCTAGCGTTGACCTGGGTGCTCACCCGGCAGGTGCTCGACGTGGCGTGGACGCCGGCCCCGGCCATCAACATCGGCGGGGCGCTGGTGACTGCGGCCGTCGTGCTGGTGGTAGGGGTGGCATCCAGTGTGGACGTGTTGCGGCGCAAGCCGCTGCTGACCCTGCGGGCGGAATGACCGACCGGTGCGGGGGACCGTGCTACACTGTCGGATTACGCTGCCGGCGAGCCGCCGATAGAGGAGGAGCCGGGTCATGGAAGAGGTCGTCTACAAGGACGCGTTGATAAGGAAGCGCACGGAGATCCTGGCCGAGCGCGGCGCCAAGTCGTTCTCGACGCCGATGGACAACAACACCCGTCAGGGCGACATGGCCGACCAGGCGAGTGGCAACAACGAGGTGCACATCCAGCTCAAGTTGAAGCAGACCGACGCCAAGATCCTCAAGGCGATCGAAGAAGCGCTGCTGCGCATCGATCAGGGGATATACGGAATCTGTCGCGACTGCGGCGAGCCCATCGCGCCGGCCCGGCTGAACGCAATCCCCTGGACGCGGGTGTGCATCACGTGCAAGGAGAAGCAGCAGTCGTAACGGGAGCCGTTCCCGACGCCTCGGCCGTTCCCCGCGTCACCGCGGTCGCCCTGGGCAGCAACCTTGGCGACCGCCACGCCCACCTCTCATTCGCGATCGGCGCCCTCGGCGAGCTGCTTGCCGACATGCGCGTATCGCCGTTCATCGAGACGGCGCCGGTCGGCGTGCCGCCGCAGCCGCATTATCTCAATGCCGCCGCGGCGGGCAGGTGCTCGTGCGCGCCGGAAGCCCTGCTCACGGCGCTCCTGCGGATCGAAAGGGAGCGCGGCCGGGATCGGCCCTACCCCGGGGCGGCGCGGACTCTCGACCTGGATCTCATCCTGATGGGCGGCCTCGTGGTCCGCCGGCCCGGCCTCGACCTGCCGCATCCCCGGTTTCGGGAGCGGCGCTTCGTCCTGGAACCGCTGGCCGCCGTCGCCCCCGACCTGACGGACCCCATCACGGGCCGTTCGATGCGCGAGCTGCTGGCCGCCCTCGGCGCGCCTGCTCCCGCCGGTCAGTCCTTGCGCAGCAGCGCGTCCAGGCTCCAGGCGCCGGGCCCGGCCGCCGCGAGATAGAGGAACACGAAGCAGAAGAGCACCGCCGGCTCTCCCTGGTTGGTCACCGGAAAGAGGAACATTCCGTCTTCCCGCGGCGCGTGTGCGATGAAGTAGGCCGCGGCCATCTCCCCGCTGGCGATGAACGCGGCGGGCCGTGTGAACAGGCCGAGAGCGATGAGGGCTCCGCCGACGGCCTCGATGAGCGCGGCCAGGCCGAGCAGGGAAACCAGCTCGAGATCCTCCGGTCCTCCGAGAACGCCGAACAGCTTCTGCAGGCCGTGCAGCATGAAGCAATAGCCTGCGACGATGCGGAGCGTATCGTGGATGCACTCCGTATAGGGCTCGAGGAAACGCATCATCGAGGCACTTCCTTTCTATAGACCAGAGTCGAGCCGACCTCACCGAACGGCAGCATACGTACCGATTGTACCGTGAGTGTGCGGCCGTCCGCGCTCAGCGACCGCTGCTCGATGATGTCCATCGAGAAATCGCCGCGAGGCGTGGACATCTGCATCGTGCCCACGGTCAGGAGGGTCGGGCCGTCCCATGTCGAGGTGGTCACCAGATCGCCGCGCGGGCCGGCGCTGGTGCTCTCGCCGCCGTCGAGACGGTAGCTGACCGCGCGGCTCCCGCGCGGCGTCTGCGGCTCGATGGTGAGCAGGCCGGCCGACTGCGTGATGACGAGCATTGCGGGCGGCCCGCCGAAGCCGCCGCGTCCGCCCGGACGTCCGACGCCCGTGCGTCCCGGACCACCACCCCTGCCGCCGCGCGGTCCGGCGCCGCGCTCCGGAATGTCGCTGGCGTCGCGATCGAGCTGCCAGGTGCCGGAGAAATCGGGAGTCTGCGCTCCCGCGGGCATGGCCATCAGTGCGGACAGTGCAAATGTGAGTACGAGAGTGTTCAGCTTCATCTCTTGCGTCTCCGTGACGAGATTGCCCCCGGACCGCGCGCAGCTACTCGAAGCGCAGCGATTCGATCGGGTCGAGCTGTGCCGCCTTGCGGGCTGGGTAGAACCCGAAGAAGATACCGGTGGCCGCAGCGAAGCCGACGGCGACCACCACCGCGTCCGCCGGCACCGAGGTCGGCCAGGCGAGGAACTGCGTCAGACCTTCCGAGAGACTGAAGCCGAGCCCGACGCCGACCAGGCCTCCGACCAGGCTCAGCACGATCGCCTCGACCAGGAACTGCAGCAGCACGTCGCGTCCCTTGGCGCCGACCGCCATCCGCAGGCCGATTTCCCGCGTCCGTTCGGTGACCGACACGAGCATGATGTTCATGATGCCGATGCCGCCGACGATCAGCGAGACGCCGGCGATGCTGGCCAGCAGGCCGGTCATCGTCTGGGTCGTCTGCGTCCGCATGCTGGTCATGTCCTCCTGCGTGCGGACCATGAAGTCGTTGTCCTCGCCCGGTCCGAGGCCGTGCTCCTCGCGCAGCACCGCCGTGATCTCGTCGGCCACCGCGTTGATGCGGTCGGCGGAGGCGGCCGAGATCGTGACCTCCGAGATGTTGGTGCCGTCGCGGCCGCGCAGCTTCTTGTTCACGGTGGTGTAAGGCACGAAGATGGCGTCGTCCTGGTCCTCGCCGAACTGTCCCGACCCCTTGGCGGCCATGACCCCGAGCACCTGGAACGACTGGTTCCGGATGCGGATGCGGGCCCCTACCGGATCCACGCCTTCGCCGAACAGGTTGTCGCGGACGACGGAGCCCAGCAGAGCGACCTTGGCCGCGCTCTGGACGTGCGTGGTGGTGAAGAAGGTGCCGAGCTGAACGTCCCAGAAGCGAATCTGGGGGAACTCGATGTCGGTTCCCTGGATGGTCGTGTTCCAGTTCTGTCCGGCCGCGACGACCTGGTCGCGCGTGCGCACGCCGGCCGCGAGGTACTGCGCGTCGGGCACCCGCTCGCGGATGGCGTCGACGTCCTGCGCCTTGAGCCGCGGCGACTGGCCCATCCCCATGCTGATGCCGCCGCGGCGGTAGTTGCCGGCGCGGATCATGATCATGTTCGTGCCGGCGGATCGGATCTGGGTCTCGATTTCCTGTTGCGCACCGCGGCCGAGGGCCACCATCGTGATCACGGCGGCCACGCCGATGATCATTCCCAGCATGGTCAGGCTGGTGCGCATCTTGTTGCGGCCGAGCGCCTTGAGAGCGACGCGAAGCACCATCAGCACGGACATGTTCTGACCTCGTTCCCGGGCTGGCGCCCCGAAACGCCTCGCAGGCTCGGCGTCTCGGCCCCTCCCCCCGCTCCATGACTCTGCGCCTCAGCGCTCCGCTTCGCTGCGTCCTGCTGCGCAGACTCCTAGCCCACCTGGGCAGCCGCCGTTTCCGGAGCCGCCGTTTCCTTGTCGGCCGGCGGCAGCGCCGCGACCTCCTCGCTCGCCACCCGGCGCGCCGCATTGGACCGATCGGACGCGACCTTGCCGTCGTGGAAGCGGATGATCCGGCTGCCGTACTCGGCGATGTCGGCTTCGTGCGTGATCAGGAGCACGGTGATGCCGCTCTCCCGGTTGAGCCGCTGGAAGATGTCCATCACCTCGACGCTGGTCCGCGAGTCCAGGTTGCCGGTCGGCTCGTCGGCCAGGAGGATGGCCGGCTCGTTGACCAGTGCCCGGGCTATCGCGACCCGCTGCTGCTGCCCGCCCGAGAGCTGGTTCGGGAGGTGGTCCATCCGATCGCCGAGCCCCACCGCCTGCAGGACGTTCCGGGCGCGGGCGTGCCGCGCCGGGCCGTTCATGCGCGAGCCGTAGAGCAGGGGCAGCTCGACGTTGTCGAGGGCGCTGGTCCGCGCCAACAGGTTGAAGCCCTGGAACACGAACCCGATCTTGCGGTTGCGCACCTCGGCCAGCTCGTCGCGCGAGAGCCCCGACACGTCGCGCCCGTCCAGCAGATAGCGTCCCCTGGTCGGCCGGTCGAGGCAGCCGAGGATATGCATGAACGTCGACTTGCCGGAACCCGACGGACCGGTGACGGCGACGAACTCCCCCTCGTCGATGGCGAGACTGACGCCTCGGAGGGCGCGCACGTCGACGTCGCCCATGGCGTAGGTCTTCGTGAGGTCCTCAACCGCAATGACGGGCATCGGGGTTCCTCAGCGCCGGCGGCGCCCGAAGGGAAACTGGGGGATAAGGGGCGATCCGCTGTTGCCGACCGCGGGGCCGCTTCCTCCGTCCGGCGTGCTGACGTTCGTCACGAGTTGCAGTCCGGCGCTGATCGTGACCGGTGCATCCGTCCGGGCGGCCGCGCCCGTCGGCGTCGCCGCTTCCAGGGTTGCCAGCCGCCGCTCGAGCGCCGTGCGCGCTGCCTGGTCGTTGACCGTCGCCAGTCGTTCGCGCAACGTCTCGGTCTCGGTGGGTTCCGGCGGGGGAGCGCCTGCGGCGGCCGATCCGCCGGTCACCCGCACCAGCTCGCTCGCCGTCCCGTCCGTGACGCCGAGGCGGACGCGCAGACTCGACAGTCGACCGCGGTTCATGACCCAGACGCGTCCGTTGGTCTCCTCTACCTCGATGGGAGCGAACAACGCGTCTATCGTGCTGGCTCCCCGTTCGACGGCGGGGACGTTGGGACCCTCCTGCACGTTGGCGCGGCGCCGCGCCGATCCGGGACCGCGGCCGGCGCCGCCCGGCCCGCCGGCGCCGCTCGAGGCGCGCCGCTCGCGCATGCGGGCGAAGAACTCCTGGCGCTCTTCCGGCGACATCTGCTGCATCCGCTCCATCATGCGCTGGCGTCGCTCCGGATCGGGGCCTCCGCCTCCGCCGAAGCCGCCGGGTGCGCCGAAGCCGCCGGGGCCGCCACCGCCGGGTGCGCCACCGCCGGGTGCGCCGAATCGGCCGGGACTGCCTCCGCCGGGCGGGGCGCCGCCGGGACGGTCGGTTGCGGATGGCGGGCCGCCCGGCGGCGCCGCGCCTCCAGCCCCGGGCCCGCCTCCAGCGCCGGCCCCCCGGCCCACCTGCAGCTCGGGCGGCACCGGCTGGCCGAGCGCTGCGAACATGGCCGGCGTCGGCCGGAACCGCAGCGCGGAGTTCGGGATCCGCTTCACGTTCTCTCGCCGCGCCACTTCCACGGTCACCGTGGCGGTCATGCCCGGCTTCAGCTTGAGCTCCGGGTTCGGGGCGTCGATGACCGTCGCATAGGTCACCACGTTCTGCGTAACGATGGGCTCGAGCCGAATCTGGGAGACCGTGCCCTCGAACTCCTCGGCGGGAAATGCGTCGACGGTGAACGTCACCCGCTGGTTGGGCCGGATGCGGCCGACGTCCGACTCGTCGATGTTCGCGATGACCCGCATCTTGGTCAGGTCCGCCGCGATGACGAACAGCTCCGGCGCCTGGAAGCTGGCCGCGACGGTCTGGCCGACGTCCACCAGTCGCGACGTGACGATGCCGTCGATCGGGGCCCGGATGACGGTGTGCTCCAGGTTCACCTCGTTCATGCTCAGCGAAGCCTGCGATTGCCGCACCTGGGCCTCGGCCGACTTGCGCTGGGCCTCGGTCGACCGCAGCGTGACCTCCGCCGCTTCGAGCTCGGTCTCGGAGATGAGAGCGTCGGCCGCCAGCTCGCGCGAGCGTCTGAGTTGCGTGGCGGCATCGTCCACCGCGACGGACAGCCGTTCGACCTCCGCCTCGGAACGCAGCAGGTTCGCGCGCGCCTGCTCGAGCTGCGTCTCGAACAGCGACGGATCGAGGCGCATGATGACGTCGCCTTCACGGACGATCGAGTTGAAGTCGACGTACAGCTCCTGGATGATGCCGGATACCTGGCTGCCGACCTGCACGGTCGTTACCGCCTCCAGTGCTCCGGTCGCCCCGACGGTGTCGACGATGTCCCCCTCCGTCACCGCCACGGTGTTGACCTCGGGTACGAACTCGACGGTCCGTACGCTGTAGTAGCCGTAGGCGGTGATCGCGACGCCGAGGATGAGGATGACGAGGAAGGTTCGTCTCATGGTTGTCCTCTCGAAAGACCCGGACCGTCACGGACGCTACTGCGGCGCGCCGCCCCCACCGCCACTGCCGATGACGGCGATCCCGGCGTTGCCGAGCGACGTGCGCTGGGCGCGTTCGAAATCGATCAGCGCGCGCTGGTAGTCGAGTATCGCGCGCAGCTCGGTGTCCTGCGCGGTCGCCAGATCGCGTTGCGCCTGCACGACGAAGAAGTTGGTCGAAAGGCCGACCTCGAACTTGCTCTCCTCGGCCCGGAGTTGCTCCTCCGCCAGCTCGCGCGCTGCCGTCGCCGCCTCGATCTGCTCCTCGATGGCGTCAATCTGGAGCGCGGCGTTGGTGACCTCGGTGGCGATCTGCAGCTCGATCTGGCGGATCTGGACCTGCGCCTGCTGGATCTGCAGGCGCGCGCGTTCGTAGGCGGCCCGGTCCGCGCTCTGGCCGAGCGGATAGCTCATCCGCAGCTCCACGCTCCAGAACGGATAGTCGGCGTCCACGATGTCGTTGATGGCGTCGCGGTAGCCGCCCGGGATCGTGCCGCCCGAGCCGCCGAAGATCGCCTCGAAGGAGCTGCCGGCGGGCACGAGGCGGGGGCCGCCCTGGCCGGTCAACTGGTAGCTGCCGATCAGGTCGAGCTGGGGAAGCGTGCTGTTGCGGAAGTTGTCGACCTCGGCGTTGTTGACGTCGAGTTGACGCCGCACGCGGGAGATGTCGGTACGCTGGTCCAGCGCGCCGCTGATGGCCGCCTCCAGGTCGATCGGCGTGGGATCGATCTGCGGCTGGTCCGTCGGAACGATCTCCGCGTCCCACAACTCGTCCGCGGTGCCGCCCACGATGAGTCGCTTCAGCGCCAGCTCGTTGGCGCGCAGCGTGCGAACCGCCAGTGCCAGCGACTGCCGCCGCGCCGCGGCCTCCGACTGCGCCTGCACGACGTCGATGGGGGCCAGGGTGCCTATCTCCACGCGCGCCCGGTTGTCGCGCACGAGCTGCTCGGCCAGCTCCAGCGCCTGCTGCTGCACGAATACCGCCGCGCGCGCGTACACGAGCTCCCAGTACGCGAGGCGCACGTCGGCCAGCGTATTGATGACCGTCTGCTCCAGGTCGATGTCCGAGATGTCGCGGTTGATGTTCGACACCACGAGCTGCGTGCGCTGCGGGTCGGTGCGGAAGCCCCGCAGTAGCGGCTGCGTGTAGCCGAGGGTCATGCTGGCGCCGAAGCTGGGATTGAAGCTCGTGAAGATGTTGTTCGACTCCAACCGGTTGCTGTTCCAGGTGACGTCGTACTGGCCCCCGCCCCATTTCATCCGCTGGTTGACGCCGAGGTCGTAGGTTCCCTGTTCGCTGACGATGTTGCGGCCGCGGAGGCCGCCGCCGTCGAACAGTGAGGTATTGGGCCTCGTGCGCTCGTTGACGCCGAAGCCGGACGAGGCGAACGGCAGGAACGCGGCGTTGGCGGTCGCCACCTGCATGTCCTGCACCAGCGGATTGATACGCTGGACGGCGATGTCGAGATTACGCTCGAGGGCCCGCTGGACGGCGTCGTCGAGGGTCAGGTCGAAGCGTCGCGCCGCCTGCGCGTTCCGGCTGAGCTGAAGCGCCGTTTCGGTCACGAGGCCGCCGACGTTGCGCACGGACGGTTGGGCGTTCGCGGGACCGGGCGTGAGCAGGAGCCACCCGACGGCGATCAGCGGGGCGACGGGGAGAACACGTTCGTGGCGCATCGGGGCGTTCCTCCAGGTCCGGGGTACGTAGACCCGCTAACTTGCGGGAATCTTCCCCGGCGACCGTATAGACGGACGCGGCGCGCGACCGGTTCGACGCGGGTGGGTGCCGGTGCCGCCGGGATGGGCCGAAACCGCCGAGCCGGCGCGGCGTTTCGGGGCGCTAGTCGGGATCGCGGGAAGATGAATGCCGATCGGGGCGGCGTCGTTCCCACATCGCGTTCAGGGCTTCCAACTGTTCGGCGCTCAGCGTCTTGTGCATCCGGTACAGCATCAGGGTGCGCGTCTTGCTGAGGGCGCTGCGGGCGGCCTCGACCCGGTCGATCTGCAAGGCGACTTCCCACTCCTCGGCCCGCATGGCCTGCATGAGCGCGGTCAGCTCGTCCTCCTCCCGATGCAGACGTCGCCAGAACTCCCGGAGCTTCGGCCTGAGCGCCTGAAAGATTGCCTCGATCTCGGTGCCTTGCTCGACGGTGAGACCGATCTCGGACGCGACGTCGTCGGACTGCCACCACTTGAAGCGCTGGCCGGCTTCCGAGTCGGCCGCGAGCCAGAGAAACGCCGCGAGGAGGACGACCGCCGTGCATCCGCGCGTCTTGCTCATCGCAGATTCCCCGTCCACTCGATGCCGGCTTGCATGCTCGCCGTCAGAATAACCGCTTCCGCCTTTACAGGGAAAGACGGACGCGGGGCGGGAACCGTTTACGGACTACGCCCGGCCCGCCAGCGCGCCCAGCCGCTCGATGACCTGTCCGACGATATTGTCGGGCGTCGACGCCCCCGCCGTCACCGCCAGGGTGAACGGACCGCGGGCGGGCAACCAGTCGCCCGTCACTGTCTCGGATCCGGGGCGCGCGCCAGCCGGCAGGTGCCGGATGGCCTCCGCTTCCAGGCAGGAAGGATCCGCGATATGGAACGTCGCGACCCGTGCCGCGCAGATCCGCGCCAGGTTGCGCGTGTTGCTGCTGTTGTAACCGCCGATCACGATAGCGACGTCGAAACGTTGCTCCTCGAGCAGGTTCACCACGGCGTCCTGCCGGTCCTGGGTGGCGCTGCAGATCGTATCGAACGCCCGGTAGTGCGCGGGTAGCGCGGCTTCGCCGTACCGGTCGATCATCGCGTGGCGCACCATGTCGCCGACCTGCAACGATTCCGTCATCAACATCGTCGTCTGGTTGGCAAGGCCGACCCGCACGAGATCGCGATGCGGATCGAAACCGGAAGAGCAGCCGTGCCCGAGACGGTCGAGAAACGCCGGCGCGTCCAGTTGTCCCCGGATGAAGTCGCAGAGCACGCGGGTCTCGTCCGTATCGAGAACCACGACCCAGCGGCCGCCGGATGCGGTGCCGACCTGCGACGCCGTCGCCTGCGTCTCCTCGTGTCCCACCTTGCCGTGGATGACCGCGGTGTACCCGTCGCGGGCATATCGCCGGACGTTCTTCCAGACGTTGAGGACGGACCCGCAGGTTGTGTCGACCAGGGTGCAATCGCACGCGACGAGTCGCTCCAGCTCGGCGATGGTGACACCGAAGGCCGGCAGAATCACCACGTCGTCGGCCGTCACCGCGGCGATATCCTCCCCGGGATCGCTCAGGAACCGGATGCCGGAGCTGCGCAGCCGGCCGTTGACGTGGGGGTTGTGAATGATCTCGCCGGTCAGGAACACCGTCCGGTCCGGGAACTTCCGGCGGGTCTGGTACGCGTAGTCCACGGCGCGGTCTACGCCGTAGCAGAAGCCGAACTCCCTGGCGAGGTGCAGCGTGAGGCGTCCGCTCCGCCACGTGAAGTCGGATTCCCGGATCCGCTCGAGAAGCCGACTGTGGTAGTCGCGGGCCAGATCGTCCGCGACGGCATGCTTCAGGTCGAGGCCCTTCCTGAAGATCGGCGCGGCCATCTGCCTACCGGATGTCGATCGCGGCGGCGCGCACGCGCGGCGTCATCTCGTCCAGTGCCACGAGCGGCCCGACGCGGGAAGTGTTCAGGGCTTCCTCGAGCTCGCGCATGAACTGCTCGTCGGCCACGGACTGCGGCTGTCCGTCCGGCGGTCCGATGACCGGCTGGGGAGACGCGATGGCGCTGGCCGGCTGCGGGCCGGCGGCCGGCTGGCGGTAGCCGTCGATCAACTGCACGATTCCCACGGTGACGAGTACGCCCGCGGCGGCCGCCAGCGACAGGCGCCTGCGGATCGGGTACGCATTGGAAGCCGCGGGCATGCCGAGAGTGGGGAACTGCAGGATGCGGGCGGAACCCGACCCGCCCGCGACGCGAAGGATCCGTTCCTGGATGCGGCGCCGCTGGCGCGCGATTCTCCATGCGGGCAGCGCTTCGTCGAACGCGGCCTCGGCGACCGTGGCGATACGGTCGAGGTCTCCCCGCAAGGTCGTAATGCGGGCAGCGCAGCGGCTGCAAGCGGCGAGGTGTTCGTTCCGCACCGTCCCATCCGCGCTCTCGGCGTCCAGGACGACACGCACGAGCTCGCGATCGGTCAGGTGTGTCGATCCGCATGCGTCCCGCAGGGATGCGAGCAACTCCAGGACCGTCCCCCAGCGAACCCGCGGTCTCATGAATCTGTCGCCTCGTTCGTCCGCTGCGAGGGCTTCTCCGTGAGCCAGTTCTCCGTGGCGAGGATTCGGCGCAGAGACCGAATCGCCCGGAACAGATGGACCCGAACCGTGGCGTCCGTCAGATCCAGCATGGCGGCCACATCCCGGGTCGCGTGTCCCTCGAACTGGCTCAGAACCACCACGGCACGCTGTCGTTCCGGAAGCTGGTCGACCGCCGCGAGTAGCTCCGCGCGACGTTCGGCATGGAGCAGCGTCGCTTCGGGTGACGGATCGAGGGCCGGCCGGCGTTCGAGTTCTTCCCGCGGTCCATAGTGTCCGTCGGCGTCGCCGGCGGGTACGATCCACCGGTTCCGGCGTGCGCGGGACTTCACCCGGTCGAGACAGCCGTTGACGAGAATGCGCGTGAACCAAAGCTCGAAGTACATCCGCTCCCGGAAGGAGCCGATGTTCACGAAAGCCTTGAGAAAGGCGTCCTGAACCGCTTCGTCGACCTCCGCGGGGTCCCGTAGGTAGTAGTAGGCGATGCGCGTCGCGCGCCGGTGATGGCGCTCTATCACCTCCGCGAAGCGTTCACCGGCCTCGAGACGGCTTCCGCGCGCCAGCAGTGCGCGCACCTCGTCGGCGATCTGCGAGTCGACGGCGGCGCGCTCCTGGCGGCCGGCGGGCGCGATGTCGGTGGCGGCCATTGCCTGGAATACCTGCGAGCTGGCCTCTGTTCACGAGAGACGAAATCCGCCGGGCCAACGTTTACCGAGCGTCGACCGCAGCACTGCACATGATACTCCGGCCCGTTTGACTTGGCGAACGCCGCGCGACTAAGGTTTGGTTCACCTATGGCGCAAGCACCACCACAGACGACATCTTCGTCGATCCTCGATATGGCTCGGCCACGCCACGTGCACTGGAATCTCGGCACGGCGGCCCTCTACGAAGAGGCGGTGCGCAACGGAGAAGGGCTGGTCGCCGAGACCGGACCGCTGGTCTGCCTTACGACCCCGCACACGGGGCGGTCGCCCAACGACAGGTTCCTGGTCGACGAACCTTCGACATCCGCCGACGTCTGGTGGGGGAAGGTCAACCGTCCCATCGACCCGGCGCGCTTCGACCTGATGCACGACGATGTGGTCCGCGCCCTGGACGGCAAGTTGCTCTACGTGCAGGACTGCTTCGCCGGCACCGACCCGGCCTATCGAATGCCCGTGCGTCTCATCACCGAGCGGGCATGGCACAGTCTGTTCGTGCGCACGATGTTTCTCGAGCAGCCGCCGGGGACGCCGCCCGGGAATCACGTGCCGGAGTTCACCGTGGTCGACATTCCGTCGATGACGGCGGACCCGGACCGGCACGGGACCAACTCGGGGACGTTCATCCTGCTGAACTTCGCGCGGCGCCTGGTTCTGATCGGGGGCACCAGCTACGCGGGCGAGATGAAGAAGTCGATCTTCACCGTCATGAACTACCTCCTGCCGTTGCGCGACGTCATGCCGATGCACTGTTCCGCGAACATGGGCGACGACGGCGACACCGCGTTGTTCTTCGGCCTGTCGGGAACCGGCAAGACGACGCTGTCGAGCGATCCGGCGCGGCGGATCATCGGCGACGACGAGCATGGTTGGAGCGACCGGGGCATCTTCAACTTCGAGGGCGGTTGCTACGCGAAGATGATCAAGCTGTCGGAGGAGGCCGAACCGCAGATCTACGCCACGACCCGCCGGTTCGGCACCGTGCTCGAGAACGTCGTGCTCGACCCGACCACGCGCAAGATGGACTTCGACGACGGCACGCTGACGGAGAACACGCGCGGCGCCTATCCGATCTCGTTCATCGACAACTGGGTGCCGTCGGGGCAGGGGGGGCACCCGGCCAACGTCGTCATGCTGACATGCGACGCGTTCGGGGTGCTGCCGCCGATCTCGCGCCTGACCCCGGCCGGCGCGAGGTACCACTTCCTGTCCGGCTACACCGCCAAGGTAGCCGGGACGGAAAGAGGGGTCACGGACCCGAAGGCGACCTTCAGCACCTGCTTCGGCGCACCGTTCATGGTGCATCACCCGACCGTCTACGCGAAGCTGCTCGGCCGGCGGATCGCGGAGCACGGTTCCCGCGTCTGGCTGGTCAACACCGGCTGGAGCGGGGGCGCCTACGGCGTGGGCAGCCGCATGGAGATCGGCCATACCCGCGCCATGATCACGGCGGCGCTGTCGGGGGCGCTCGACGACGTCCCGTACGCGCCGGATCCGGTCTTCAACGTCGAGGTTCCCACTGCGGTTCCGAACGTGCCGGCCGAGAGTCTTCACCCCCGCGCGAGTTGGAGCGATGGCGCCGCCTATGACGCGCAGGCCGCCCGGCTCGCCGGGATGTTCGCGGAGAACTTCAAGACGTTCGAGGCCGAGGCCGACGACGACGTGCGAAGCGCCGGACCGAACATCTAGTATTCCGCTCCCGGAGCTCATGCCGTTCGAACCGGTCATCGGGCTTGAGGTCCACGCCCAACTGCTGACCGCAACCAAGATCTTCTGCGCCTGCAGTACGGCGTTCGGCGCACCGCCGAACAGTCACGTCTGTCCGGTCTGCCTCGGGCTTCCCGGTGCGCTGCCGGTGCTGAACCAGCGGGCCGTGGAGCATGCGGTCCGGACCGCCGTTGCTCTGGAGTGCACCGTGCACGAGGCTTCCATCTTCGCGCGGAAGAACTACTTCTATCCCGATCTGCCGAAGGGCTATCAGATCTCGCAGTACGAAGAGCCGTTGGCGACCGACGGGTGCGTGGAGTACCTGGACGCTGGAGTGTCGCGGCGGGTGCGCATCATGCGCGTGCACATGGAAGAGGATGCGGGCAAGTCGATACATGACGGCTTTCCGGACTCCGGCCGGAATACGTACCTCGACTTCAACCGCAGCGGCGTGCCCCTGGTCGAGATCGTGACGCAGCCCGATCTGCGGTCGCCCTCGGAGGCCTCCCGCTTCTTCCAGCGCCTGCGCGGGACGCTACTCGCGGCCGGGGTCAACGACGGGAACATGGAGGAGGGCAGCCTGCGGTGCGACGCCAACGTCTCCGTGCGCCCGCGAGGCGCCGAGGCGCTTGGCGTCAAGGTGGAGATCAAGAACCTCAACTCGTTCCGGTTCGTCGAAAGGGCGCTCGACTACGAGGTCCGGCGCCAGTCGTCGCTGTTGGAGGGCGGGGGCGCGGTCGTGCAGGAGACGCGGCTGTGGGATGTCGCGGGTGGCCGCACGGTCTCCATGCGCAGCAAGGAGGAGGCGCACGACTATCGGTATTTCCCGGATCCCGATCTGCCTCCTCTGGTGCTCGATCCGGACTGGGTCGCCGGCGTGCGGGGGTCGATGCCGGAACTGCCGGAGGCCCGCAAGCGGCGCTTCATGGCGGATCACGGCCTGCCGGAGCGCGACGCCGCGCAGCTTGCCGACGACCACGAGCTGGCCGGGTTCTTCGAGCAGACCGCGGCCGCGGCGAAGAACCCGCGGGCGGCGGCGAACTGGATCATGGGCCCGCTGGCCCGTCGCATGAAGACGGACGGGTTGCGAGTCGGTGACGTGCGCACCACCCCGGCGGCGCTTGGCGCGTTGATCCGGCTGATCGATTCGGGAACGCTCAGCAACTCGGCGGCCCGGGAAGTCTTCGAGCGCATGGCCGACACCGGAGAATCCCCGGACGCCATCGTCGAAGCCGAGGGACTGTCGCAGATCGGCGACGCCGGCGAGCTGGCGGCGGTGGTGCGACAGGCCCTCGCGGAGAACCCGGCGGCAGTGAGCAAGTATCGCGCCGGCAAGACCGGCACCCTCGGCTTTCTCGTCGGGCAGGTCATGCGGGCGACGGGCGGTCAGGCCAATCCGCGGATGGTCAGCGATCTCTTGAAGTCGGCGCTCGATGCTCCCGAGAAAGAGTGACCCGGCGGGCATCGACCGCGTTTGACAGCACGAAACGGTGGTCGCTACACTACTTGGATAACGAATCCATGCCGGTGACGAACCGCGAGTTTTCCCCCTCGCTGCATCCCGACAGTCGTTATCCTGTTCGTGTCCCTTCCGTTCGCTCCGACTTCTACCGCGAGGAGCTGCGCAAGCACTGGCACTGCCTCGAACAGCAGCGCGAGCACTACTCGCAGAAGACGATGATCGATGTCGAAGCCGCGCTCCGGAAGCTGATGGACCACGTCGATCACCTGTGCACCCGTGAGAACGGCGACGAGCTCGTCAGCCGGCTTCTGCGCCAGATCGACGGGGTGACCCAGTTGTCCGCGTCTCCGGACCGGCAACCGACGCACTGACAGGTCTGCTCCTGGCCCTCGACACCCTCCGGCGTCACGCACTGGACATAGTTCGCGACGGCATATCGGCCGCGGGAGCATCAGAGCTCGTCCGCCGAGCATTGCGCGGCCGCGCCGTCGACCGCGATATCGGAGGCCGCACGCCGGTGGTGGTCGCCGCCGGCAAGGCCGCCGCGGAGATGGCCGCGGCATTCGTATCCGCGGTTGACGGGGCCGGCGCGCGCGGGCTGGTCGCCTCACCGCAGCCGGGTACTCCGCCCGGGGACCTGGAGTGGATCGACGTGGGGCATCCCGTGCCGACGCAGGGAAGCGTCGAGGCGGGGCGTCGTGCTCTCGCGCTGGCCGCCGGCCTGACGCCGGGCGAGGTCATGGTCCTTCTGCTGTCGGGTGGGGCCTCGGCCGGTCTCGCCGCGCCGCGGGTCGGAGTGACGCTGCAGGACAAGTCGGCGGCGACCTCGGTTCTCCTGCGGTCCGGCGTCGCGATCGACGGGCTCAACTGCGTGCGGAAACACCTGTCGGCGATAAAGGGCGGACGGCTGGCGGTCGCCGCCGGCGGGTGCATTGTGACTCTGGCCATCTCCGACGTCGTCGATCCCACGCCGGACGATCCCGCGGTCATCGGTTCGGGGCCGACGATGCCCGATCCGACGACGTTCGACGAGGCACTGGCGATTTGCCGCGCGGCCCCCGGGGCCGCCGACCTGCCTCGGGCGGCCCTGGATACGCTCGAACGGGGTGCGCGGGGAGAAATCGAGGAGAGTCCGAAGCCCAACGACCCCCGGCTCGCCGGCGCTGCGTATCGGCTGATCGGCAGTCGGCGGGACGCCGTCGAGGGAGCTGCGCAAAAGGCCCGGGAGCTCGGTTATTCCGTGTCGGTCATCGAAGCGCCGGTGACCGGCGAGGCACGCAGGGCGGCCGAGAGCCATGTCCGGACCATCGCCCGCCTGGCCTACGAGATGCCGACGCCGCTCTGCTTCGTCTCCGCCGGAGAGACCACGGTCCGGGTGACGGGCGACGGGCGCGGGGGGCGCAACCAGGAGTTCGCCCTGGCGACCGCATTTCATCTCGCTCGGCGTTTCCCGGAGGCGGTGATCGCCAGCGTCGGGACCGACGGTATCGATGGCCCCACCGATGCCGCCGGCGCGCTGGTGGATACCACCACTCCCGCCCGGGCGACCGAGCGTGGCTTGCACCGGCCGGAGCACTACCTGGCCGCGAACGATTCCTATTCCTTCTTCGAAGGGCTCGACGACCTGATCCGTACGGGGCCGACCGATACCAATGTCGGTGACCTGCAGGTCGCGCTGATTGGCTAGAGCGGCCCGGAAATGCGCAGTCCGGACGAGCTGCTGGAAGCGATCCGCCGGACGATGGACCACCCGGCGACCGTCCGGGAGCTGATGGAGCGGTTGGGGTGGCCCTCCGGCCGGCGCGCGACGCTGCGCCGCCGTCTCGCGGCGCTCGTCGAGCGCGGCGAGCTCATTCGGATCCGCGGCCACCGCTACGGCCTGCCCGATCGGATGCATCTGGTGACGGGCCGGGTGCACGTTCACCCGCGCGGATTCGGGTTCGTCGCTCCGGACCATCCGGTGGACGGCTTCGCCGGCGACGTGTACATCGCGGGAACCAATCTGAACCAGGCGCTGCACGGCGACCGCGTCGTCGTTCGCGTGGAGCGCCGCGCCGACCCGGGTCGGGCGGAGGGCCGCATCCTGCGCATCGTCGAGCGGGCCGCGACGCAGCTCGTGGGCAGGTTCGAGGCGGACGTGACCGGGTACGTCGTGCCGTTCGATCGCCGACTGCCGATGGATGTGCAGGTTCCGCCGGGGGAGGACTCCGGCGCGAGGGCGGGCGACATGGTGGTTGCCGAGTTGACACGCTTTCCGACGGCGACGCGGAACGCCCTGGGGCGAGTCGTCGAGGTCCTCGGCGACCTCGAAACGCCGGGTGTCGACGTGCGGGTCGTCCTGCGCGCCTACGGAATTCCAGAACGGTACGCTCCGGACGCCGAGGCCGAGGCGGAGCGGCTCGGCGATACGGTCCGGCCCCCCGACCAGCGGGGACGCACGGACTTCCGTCATCTGCACACTGTCACCATCGACGGCGAGACCGCCCGCGATTTCGACGACGCGATCACGCTCGAGCCCCTCGGCAACGGCAACGTCCGGCTCGGCGTGCACATCGCCGACGTGTCCCACTACGTTCCAGAGGGCAGCGCCCTCGACCGGGACGCTCGCGAGCGGGGCACCTCCGTGTACTTTCCGGATCGCGCCGTGCACATGTTCCCGCCGGCGCTCTCCACCGGGTTGTGCAGTCTGAAGCCGCATGTCGACCGCCTCGTCCAATCGTGCCTCATGGAGATCGACGGCGCGGGCCATGTGCTGCGCTACGAGATCCACGACGGCGTCATCCACAGCGATGCGCGCATGACGTACACGGACGTGGACGCGATGCTGGACGAATCGGCGTCCCCGGCCCGAGAGAAGCATGCCGCCCTGGCGCCGCTCATCGCTGCGATGGGCTCGCTGTCGGCCGTGCTCACGGAGCGCCGGCGGCGGCGCGGAGCCATCGACTTCGACGTGCCTGTCGCACGTTTTCGGCGGGATGACGCGGGACGGGTCGAGGCGATCGTCGCCGACGAGCGGACAACGGCCCACCGGATTGTCGAGGAGTTCATGCTGCTTGCGAACGAGACGGTGGCGGAGCACCTCGCCCGGGAGCGGATGCCGGCGCTGTTTCGGGTCCACGAGCGTCCCGATCCGGCCAAGGTGGAGGCATTCGACGAGTTCGCGACCTCGCTCGGGTACAGCCTCGCGGCGTCTCCGGAGGCCGTCAGGCCGAGCCACTTCCGGCGGCTCATCGAGCAGGTTCGAGGGCAGCCCGAAGAGCGGCCGATTGCCCGCCTCATGCTGCGGACGATGCGCCTGGCGCGATACGAGCCGGAAGACCTCGGACACTTCGGTTTGGCGGCGATGTCCTACACGCACTTCACATCGCCGATCCGACGGTATCCGGACCTGGTCGTGCATCGCGCGTTGCGGGCGAGCCGCCGGGGCGCGTCGACGGAGCGCATTCGCCGGTGGAAGGACGATTCGGCGCAGCTCGCTCGACGGACCTCCGAGCTGGAACGACGGGCCGAGGAAGCCGAGCGCGAGCTCGTGCACTGGCAGATGGTGCGTTTCATGACGGACAAGGTGGGCGACGAGTTCACCGGCTACATCGTCGGCGTTGCCGCGTTCGGCATCTTCGTGGAGCTGGTGGAGCAGTTCGTCGAGGGACTCGTGCACGTCTCGAGCATGGCCGATGACTACTACCGCTACGACGAACGCCATCACCTGTGGGAGGGTGAGAACAGCGGTCGTACCTACAGGCTCGGCGACCATGTTCACGTGAGGCTGGTGCGGGTCGATGCGGAGCACCGTCGGCTCGACTTGGCGCTGACGGAGATTCTCGATGCGTTGCGGCGCACGCGGGATGGCCGGTCGTCTCGCATGCGCCGATCGACCCGCGTCGAGCGACGCCCGCGGCGCCGAGGGGGACGGGCGCGCCGGCGATGATCCGGCGCGTTCCGCTGTCCGTGCGATGATCTGCTCCGTGAAGCACCTGGTGGTCGGCACGGCGGGCCACATCGATCACGGCAAGAGCACCCTGGTCGAGGCGTTGACCGGGATCGATCCGGACCGGCTGCAGGAAGAGAAGGCGAGAGGGATCACCATCGACCTCGGGTTCGCGCCGTACCGTCACGGCGAAACCGAGCTTGCTTTCGTCGACGTGCCGGGACACGAGCGGTTCGTTCGCAACATGCTGGCGGGCGCGAGCGGGATCGACTGCGTGCTGCTCGTCATCGCGGCCGACGAATCCGTCATGCCGCAGACTCGGGAGCACTTCGACATCTGCCGCCTCCTGGGGGTGGGCGGTGGCGTCGTGGCGCTCACCAAGGCCGACCTGGTGGACGAGGAGACGCTGGAGCTCGTCCGTCTCGAGACCCGTGAGCTGGTGGCCGGATCGTTTCTCGAGGGTGCGCCGCTGGTGCCGGTGTCCGCGCGCACGAAGGTGGGGCTCGACGATGTGCGGCGCGAACTTGCCGCGCTTGCGGACGGGGTTGCCGGGCGGCGCGCCGGCGGCATCCCGCGGCTTCCCGTCGACCGCGCGTTCACCGTGAGGGGATTCGGAACCGTGGTCACCGGCACGCAGGCTTCCGGCGCCATCGAGAGGGAGGGCGAGCTCACCTTGCTGCCGGCCGGCAGGCAGGTGAAAGTACGCGGCCTGCAAGTGCATGGCGAGTTGCGGTCGCGCTCGCTGGCGGGCCAGCGGGTGGCTGTCAACCTGGCGGGTATCGGGGTGGACGAGCTGCAACGCGGTGACACGCTCACCACGGCGCGGGGACTGTGCGCGGCGCGCCGGTTCGATGGGCGGGTGACGCTGCTCGACGGCGCCCGACCACTGAAGTACGGTGCGCGGGTTCGTTTCCACCAGGGGACGAGCGAGGTCATGGGACGGCTGGCAATCGGGGCGGCGCGGCCGACCGCGGGCGGGGGGACGGAGGGCGCCGCGAAGGGGAGCGGCGGCCTCCCCGTGTTCCCCGGCGTGCTGGAGCCCGGCAGCTCGGCTTTCGCCCGCTTGCATCTGGAACGGCCGGTAGCCCTGACCCGGGGCGATCGCTTCGTGCTGCGGGCCTATTCGCCGATGATCACGATTGGTGGCGGCATCGTGCTCGATCCGGATCCACCGGCCGGACGGCTGCGTTCCGTGGCGGGTTTCGAACGCCTGCGGCGTCTGGATGCGCTCGACGATGACGATGCGGCGGTATTGACCATGGTCGAGGATGCCGGCGGTGAGGGACTGGCCCTCGGAGCGCTGGCGCCGCGTGTCGGCCGCACGGTTCCGGAGGTTCGGCAATCCGCGGCGACGCTTTCCGAACGGGATGCCGTAGTCGACGTGGGAGACCGCCTGGTCGCGGCGGCGCCGGTGGAGGCGGCCGGCGAGGCGTTGCTGGCGCTGGTGGGCGCCTACCACGAGGAGCATCCGCTGGAGCCCGGCCTTCCGCGGGAGGAAGCCCGCGAGCGCCTGGCGAAGCGGTGCGGCCCGGCGGTGTTCGACCATGTTGCCGGTCGTCTGGCGGTCGAGGGCAAGCTCGGTACCGGACGCCATCTGACCCTGTCTACGCATCGGATCGTCCTTACGGAGGACGAGACGCGCGTGAAGGCCGAGCTCGACGACGTCCTTCGACGGGAACAGCTCTCACCGCCGGATCCGTTGGCGTGGGCGCAGGAACGGGGCGTCGACCGGGAACTTGCCGATCGCATGCTGAAGCTTCTGCTGCGCGACGGCACGGCGGAACGCCTCGACACCCTGGTGTTTCACCGGGACGCGCTCGATCGTCTCACGGCCGATGTGGCGCAACTGAAGAAGGGGGCCGGCGAGCCGGTGCGGATCGACGTGGCCTGGTTCAAGCAGCGCTTCGGCATCACGCGGAAGTTCGCCATCCCGCTTCTCGAGTATCTGGATCGCGTCCGCGTGACGCGCCGCGTGGGACGGGACCGGATCGTCCTCTAGGAGCCCGGCTCGGGTGCTGCCGAACGGTGCTACAATGCGGCGGCGCCGGCATGATGGGGCGCCCGGAGGGCAGCGGACTACGTATGGCTAGCAATCAGGACGGGCCGTGCTTTACGGTGGGCGTGTTTCAGGACGCCGCGTGGGCGACGCGCGGACTCGATGCGCTGGCCGGCGAGGGATTTCCGCCCGCGGCGCTTTCGATCGTGGCCAGGCAGGCGCCGGAAGTCACCGAGTTGGTGGACAAGACGTTCGGCGCCGGGGCAGGGCAGGCGGTCGTCGACGTGGCGGGACTCGGGGCCGCGGTCGCGCACGGGGTCCTCGTGGAGACGCTGCAGGGCGACGACAACGGCCTGGGTGCGAGCGGTGTCGCGGCCACCATGCGCCGGGCGGGATTCCAGGCGCACGACGGGTTCATCTTCGAGACGCTGACCGCCCGCGGGGGCGTCCTCGTCGCCGTGGCGGGGGAGCCTCGCGCCGCCGACGCGCTGGCGCTCATGCACGCCTACGGTGGCGGCAACGCGGCTATCGGTGCGTGGCGCGGGCGGGTCTGATCGCGCGCCGCGCGTCGTCATTCCGGTTTCGTGGTGGTCCGAGTGGCATGCCCCGGGCGATAAGTTGCCCATTTGCGGCAGGTTGGGCAAAATGGGGTGAGGAGGCGCACCCTTGAGCCAGGGTCTCGGGCTCGGCCAGATACAGTTTCCAGCGTCGCACACGCCGTATACCCCACCCGAGCGCCGGCGTCGCCGCATTGCGGCGCCCCGAGTCTCCGGTCCCTTGCGCCTGAAGCGCACCGGTACCGGCGGCAAGGAGACGGCCGCTGCTTCCGGCGCCCGGACCACGGACGGCGCGCTCTCGATATTGCCGGACGACGTGGCGCCCGCGGATGCGCGATTCCTGCTGCGCGCCAGCCAGCAGCGCATGGGGGGGTCGCTCGCGGCATCGCTCACCAGCCACGCCGTCGGGGTCGGGATCGTGATGCTCCTGTTGAGCCTGGCGCCGGAGCGCGTGTACGAGATCGTCGACCAGCGGAACTACACCGGCATCGTCTGGATTCCCGAGGAGGGTCCGGGCGGCGGCGGTGGCGGTGGCGGCAACGAGTCTCTGGAAATGCCGGCGCTGGCCCAGATCGAGGGCCCGGACGAAGCCGAATTGAGCATACCCATCGAGGAGCCCGTGCCGGTCGAGCCGGAACCGGAGCCCGAGCCCGAACCGGAACCGGAGCCTCTGGAGACGCAGGAGCTGTCGATTCCCGCCGTGCCGATGGCCAGCGCGCCCGAGACGCGTCCAGGCCTGCTGGAAGGACTCAGTGCCGACTCGGAGTCCTCGCAGGGGAGCGGGACCGGTGGCGGAGCCGGGAGCGGCGATGGGGGCGGCGCCGGACCGGGGCAGGGCGATGGACTCGGTCCCGGCGAAGGCGGCGGCACCGGCGGCGGCGTTTACCGCCCGGGGACCGCGGGCCTGACCATTCCGCGGCTGCTGCGGGAGGTGACCCCGCAGTACACCGCAGAGGCGATGCGGGCGCGGATTCAGGGGACGGTCTGGCTGGACGTCGTCGTCCTGCCCACGGGCGAGGTCGGCGATGTCACCGTCAGCAAGTCCCTGGACACGGTGTTCGGCCTCGACGAGCAGGCGATTGCGGCGGCCAGGCAGTGGCTCTTTGCGCCCGGGATGCGTTTCGGCGAGCCGGTCGCGGTCCTCGTCAGCCTCGAGCTCTTCTTCAACCTGCGCTGACGGGGGGCAGACCCTCGAAGCGCCGCCAGACCCGTTGCAGGGCTCCGTGTTCGGCCCGATTCCCCACTGTCTCTGGACCTTGCGCCTCGAACCGCACTTCGTTGCGTTCCACGGCGCAAGCTCCCAGCCTCCGGGTTTCCGGATTTCTCTGGCACTCGGACGGGGCGGTTGACAGGTCGGACGATGTCCGTGCTGCGTCGTGCCCGGTGCGCGGCGATGGCTCACTGCGAGAAAGAAACGCCCGGACAGGCGCCGCGTCCTGTCCGGGCGTTCGAACGGTCCCTGAAAAATCGGGTGGGTGGTTCCTAGTACATGCCGCCCATGCCGCCGCCGTGCGCGTGCATGCCGCCGGGGGCCGCTTCCTTCTTCTCCTCGGGGATCTCGGACACCAGCGCCTCGGTGGTCAGCAGCAGCGAGGCGATGGAACCGGAGTTCTGCAGCGCGGTGCGGACGACCTTCGTCGGGTCGATGACGCCCGCCGACACGAGGTTCTCGTACTTCTCGCTCTGCGCGTTGAAGCCCTCCTCGTCGTCGCCTGCCTCACGGACCTTCTGGACGACGATCGAACCCTCGAAACCGGCGTTCTGCGAGATCCAGCGCATCGGCTCCTCGAGCGCCCGCCGGATGATGTTGACGCCGATCTGCTTGTCCCCGTCGAGATTGACGTCCTCGAGCGCGCCGGAGGCCCGCAGCAACGCGACGCCGCCGCCCGGAACGATGCCTTCCTCCACCGCCGCCTTCGTGGCGTGCATGGCGTCCTCGACGCGGGCCTTCTTCTCCTTCATCTCGGTCTCGGTCGCGGCGCCGACCTTGATGACCGCCACGCCGCCGACGAGCTTGGCCAGCCGCTCCTGCAGCTTCTCGCGGTCGTAGTCGGAGGTGGTCTCCTCGATCTGCGCCCGGATCTGCTTGACCCGGCCCTCGATGGCGCCCTGCGTGCCGTCGCCCTCGACGATGGTCGTGTTGTCCTTGTCGATCGTGACCTTCTTCGCCTTGCCGAGGTCCTCGACGCGGATGTTCTCGAGCTTCAGACCGAGGTCCTCGGTGATTGCCTTGCCGTTGGTCAGAATGGCGATGTCCTCGAGCATCGCCTTGCGGCGGTCGCCGAAGCCGGGGGCCTTGACCGCGGCGCCCTGCAGCGTGCCGCGCAGCTTGTTGACGACGAGCGTGGCGAGCGCCTCGCCTTCGATGTCCTCGGCGATGATGAGCAGCGGCCGGCTCAGCCGCGCCACCTGCTCGAGGAGCGGCAGCAGGTCCTTCATCGAGCTGATCTTCTTCTCGTGGATCAGGATGATCGGGTTCTCGAGGACGCACTCCATCCGCTCGGCGTCGGTCACGAAGTACGGGGAGAGGTAGCCGCGGTCGAACTGCATGCCTTCGACGACCTCGAGCGAGGTCTCGAGCGTGCGGGCCTCCTCGACGGTGATGACGCCGTCCTTGCCGACCTTGTCCATCGCCTCGGCGATGATCGTGCCGATCGTCGCGTCGTTGTTGGCCGAGATGGTGCCGACCTGGGCGATCATGTTGCCGCTGACGCTCTTGGACATCGAGCGCAGGCTTCCGACCACGGTGTCGACCGCCTCCTCGATGCCGCGCTTGATCTCCATCGGGTTGGCGCCGGCCACGACGTTCTTGGCGCCTTCGCGGTAGATAGCCTGCGCCAGCACGGTCGCCGTGGTGGTGCCGTCACCGGCGATGTCCGAGGTCTTGCTCGCGACCTCGCGGACCATCTGCGCGCCCATGTTCTCGAGCGGGTCCTTGAGATCGATTTCCTTGGCGACGGTGACGCCGTCCTTCGTGATGGTGGGCGATCCGAACTTCTTGTCGAGGACGACGTTGCGGCCCTTCGGGCCGAGGGTGACCTTCACGGCGTTGGCGAGCTGGTTGACGCCCTCGATGATCTTCTGCCGCGAATCCTGTCCGTAGACGATCTGCTTGGCCATTATTCTCGAACTCCAATCACTGAAATTGCGGTGGTCGCCGCTAGTCGCTCTCGATGACGCCGAGGATCTCGTCCTCGCGCATGATCAGGAACTCGTCGCCCTCCAGCTTGATCTCCTGGCCGGAGTACTTGCCGAACAGCACCGTGTCGCCCGCACTGACGTCGAGCGGCGTCACCGTGCCGTCGTCCTTGATCTTGCCGTTGCCGACCGCGATCACCTTGCCCTGCTGCGGCTTTTCCTTCGCCGTGTCCGGGATGATGATGCCGCCGACCTGCTGCTCGCCTTCCTCGATGCGCTCGACGATGATGCGGTCGTGAAGTGGTCGAACCTTGACAGCCATAGAACTCCGCTACTCCCTTCGTGAGAACTCTGCCATGGCCGCGCGAGTCGCCTGCCGCGCGGCCCTCCCCATGGTGGCGCTAGCAGTCGCCCACCGAGTCTGCTATTGTAGCGGCCGCGCGAGGCGGGCGTCAAGAAAGGGGCGGCGGCGAAACGGCGTCAGCCGGTGCGCTTCAGGCGGTGTGCAGCGATCTTGCGGCTGAGGGTGTTGCGGTGGATACCCAGCAGGCTCGCGGCGTGGCCGAGTCGGCCGTTGGACTTCTCCAGCGCCCGGAGGATGAACCGCTTCTCGATCTCGCGCTGCGTATCCTCGTAGCGGATGCCCTTGGTCAACATCTCGTCGACCAGACGGTCGAGTTCTTCGCGCACGGCGTTGGTCCTATTCCGGAGCTTCCAGGTCCCGGCCCGCCAGCAATCGGTAGGCCTCGACGTACTTCAGGCGCGTGTTGGCGACGACATCATCGGGAAGCGTCGGTGCGGGCGGCTGCCGGTTCCATTCGATGCCATCCAGATAGTCCCGGACGTACTGCTTGTCGAAGCTCGGCTGCGGTCCGCCCGCCTCGTATTTCGAGGCGGGCCAGAACCGCGATGAGTCGGGCGTCAGCACTTCATCGATCAATATGACATCCTCGCGGCCCTGATCGCCGACGATTCCGAACTCGAACTTCGTGTCCGCGACGATGATCCCGTGCGCCGCGGCGTGGGCCGCGCCGTGCTCGTAGAGCGCCAGCGTCAACTCGCGCAGACGGGTCACGAGGTCGGCGCCGACGAGGCGGCCGGCCTCGGCTTCGCTGATGTTGATGTCGTGCCCGGTCTCCGCCTTGGTGGCCGGGGTGAAAATGGGTTCGGGCAGGCGGTCCGACTCGCGCAGCCCCGAAGGAAGCTGGACGCCGCAGACCTGCCCGTTGCGCTGGTACTCCTTCCAGCCGGAGCCGGACAGATAGCCGCGGGCGACGCACTCGATGGGTACGGGCCGCGTGCGGCGCACGAGCATCGAGCGGCCGGCGAGAAGCGCCACGTGCTCGCCCAGCGGGGCCGGATACTCGCCGGGCTCGGTCGAAACCATGTGGTTGCCCACGATGTGCCCGGTCCGACCGAACCAGAACGCCGACAGTTGCGTCAGGACCCTTCCCTTGTCCGGCACGGCGGATCCGAGAACCACGTCGTACGCCGAGATTCGGTCGGTGGCGACCATGAGCAGGTGCTCGCCCACCTCGTACATGTCGCGGACCTTGCCGCGTCTATGAACGGTGATGTCGTCAAGGGACGTTTCGAACAGAGATGCGCGGGATGGCAACAGGAACCTCGTGCGGGACAAAACCATAGCTTACCGGGACAACCCCGCGACGGCAAAACGAAATGTAGTACGGTCGGGTCCGCATGCGAAGACACATCCGGACGATCGTCGTCGTGCTGATCGGAGCCGCCCTGATGGCATTCGCGCTGCGCGGCGCCGACCTGGGGCGGGTCGGCGACGCGGTGCTGGGCGCGCGGCTCGACCTGATCGGAATGGCCGTGCTGGCGATGGTGGCGACCTACGTGGCGCGGGCGGTGCGGTGGTGCTATCTGCTCGAGCCCCTGGGCAGGGTGCACCTGGGGGTTGCGCTGCGCGCGACGGTCATCGGCTTCGCCGCGACCGCCATCCTGCCGGGGCGTGTCGGAGAGGTCCTGCGACCGTACGTGCTCGCTCGCCGCGAGCAGTTGAGCGTCAGCGCGGCGATCGGGACGGTGGTGCTGGAGAGGCTGCTCGACCTGGCGGTGATCCTGGCGATCTTCGGGCTTGCGGTCGTCGTGTTCGAGCCGCAGGGCGGTGTCGAGGAGAGCGGGCTGCTTACCGCCCTCCATGCCGGGGCCGCCGTGGCGGCCGTTTTCGCCCTGGGCACCCTGGTGTTGGCGTGCGTGGCGGCTACGAGTCCGGCTGCGGTCGGCCGCCTGGTCGCGCGCGTCACGGCGGTGCTGCCGGCAGGTCTCTCGCAACGGCTGGCGCAGTTCTCCCATCGCTTCTCGGAGGGGTTCGGGGCGATGCGCCGGCCGGGCCCGCTCGTGTGGGCGATGGCGTGGACGGTGATCATCTGGGTGTCGATTACCGCCGGCCTCTGGTTCGTTACCGTGGCCTTCGACATCGGCATGTCGCCGGCCGGCGCCGGCATCGTGCTGGTGCTGATCGTGCTGGGCGTGGCCGTGCCGACCCCGGCCGGCGTTGGCGGCTATCACGCGGCGTTCCAGGTGGGGGCGACGACGCTCTTCGCGGCGAGTGCGGAGAGTGCGGTCGGCGCGGGACTCGTGGCGCATGCGATCTCGTTTCTGCCGGTCACGGTCGTGGGCGTGATCCTGATGGCGTTCGAAGGGGTGCGGCTGGCGGGCGTCGGTCGCCTCGTCGGCAGCGTGGCGGATGTGCGGGAGTCCGGCGCGGAAGGGGGAACGAGCGCATGAAGTGCCCGTTCTGCGGCCACCTCGACGACCGCGTCGTCGACTCCCGCGAGAGCCGCGAGGGAGATGCCATCCGCCGCCGCCGCGAGTGCGCGCGCTGCGAGCGGCGGTTCACCAGCTATGAGCGGATCGACGAGATTCCCTACATGGTCGTCAAGAAGGACGGCACGCGGGAGCGGTTCGAGCGGGAGAAGGTGATCGCGGGGATGCTCAAGGCGTGCGAGAAGCGGCCGGTGAGCGTCGCGGTGCTCGAGTCGGTGGCGAATCGGGTGGAGGCGGCGCTGCACGAGCGGGCCGAGAAGGAGATGTCCGCCGAGGCGGTCGGCGCGCTGGTGATGGACGAGTTGAAGACCCTCGACAAGGTGGCCTATGTCCGGTTCGCCTCCGTCTACCGGGACTTCCGCGATATCGGCGAGTTCATGGAGGAGCTCAAGGATCTGCTCGACGGTCAGGAAGAGAAGGAGGGCGGCGCTCGAGCCGCGCCTCGATCGTCCGGTCAGGGCGAATGACGTCGAACATCGGTCGCCCGCCGGTCGTGCCGTCGATCGACTCGCGCGGTACCAGGCCGATCAGCTCGGTTCCGGCGATCCCGACCCCCTCGCGGGCGGCTTCCCGGGCGACTCGATCCAGGACCATGGACAACGGAGTGCGCCGGTAGTCGGTCAGGTTCATGGAGACCTGGGCGAGATTCGGCCGCGGTGACGAAAGCCGTACGCCGATGGCCTTGACGTGCGGCAATCCGCCGCTGCTTTCCCTGACCGTCCGTGCGATGCGCCGCGCGATGTCGAGATTGTCCGTGGCCAGATTGACGTTGAACGCCACGAGCGGTCCCCGGGCCCCGATGGCCGACGCGCCCGCGGAGGGATGGGGGCGCGGCGGACCGTAGTCCGGTCTCCAGGCGGGTTCGAGCAGCTTCGCTGCCAGGCCCTCGAACTGGCCGCGCCGCAGGTGCTCCAGGCGTCGGCGGGAGGGCGCGGTGGCGGCGGCCTCGTACAACAGGACGGGCACCTGCAGGCGCTCGGCCACGTCGCGGCCGGTCGCGTGCGCCAGATCGATGCATGACTCCATCGGGGTGTCGCCGAGGGGAACGAACGGTACGACGTCGACCGCGCCGATGCGGGGGTGCACGCCGCGATGTCGGCGCAGGTCGATGTGTTTCATCGCCGCGTCGAACAGCCGCAGGACCGCTTCACGCAGAGCAGCGGCGTCACCGACCACCGTGACGACCGATCGGTTGTGGGATGGGTCGGAGGACCAGTCCAGCACGCGTACGCCCGGTACGGCTTCCAGCGTCTCTACCGCCTCTCGCACGACGTCGATGCGACGGCCCTCGCTGATGTTGGGAATGGCTTCAATCATGGCGGGCGGGCTTTGACGGCCCTCCGGCTCTCCTCTCATAATGGCATCACTTCCCGGCGCAGTGCGCCGCCCGCCATGCAGTCCTGCCCGACGAGCCCATCGAGAAGCGATACGCACCATTCCGCGATCCACGCTCGCAGGCCGGGAACTCGTGGTGAAGCTCCGCGTGTTTGCCACGGGCTCCTGGAACCGCGCTCCCGGTGCGCGTCCGGAGGGCGATGATGGCCCGGGCGGCGGTATTGTTCGCGACGGCGGGATACATCGGATTGATCCCGGTCGCCCCCGGCACGTGGGGGGCGGCGGTCGGAGTCTGCCTGCTGCTGCTGGTGCGCCTCGCGGCCGCTCCGGCTCTCGAGGCTCTGTTGTTGGCGGTGGTGCTGGCGTGCGGGGTCTGGTCGGCGACCCTGACCGAGCGGCGTTACGGCCGTCGCGATCCGGGTGCGATCGTGATCGACGAGGTCGCTGGCGTGCTGATCGCGCTGTTCTGGATTCCGGTCAGTTGGACCGGGTTGCTCGTCGGCTTCGTGGCGTTCAGGGTCTTCGACATCGTCAAGCCGTTTCCCGTCAGCGCGGCCGAGCGTCTGCCCGTGGGCTGGGGGGTGATGGCGGACGACGTCGTTGCCGGACTCTACGCGTACCTGACGGTCCGTGTGCTGGCCGCGGTGGCGCCGGGGTTGATGCTGGGATGATGCAGAACACCGGCCGGAACCTCTCGACCGCCGTCGTCGTCGCCGTGGGGTCGGAGCTGTTGACGCCGCACAAGACCGATACGAACTCCCTGTTCATAACCGACCGCCTGAATGGCGCCGGCATCGGCGTGCGGCAGAAGCTGGTGGTGGGCGACGATCCGCCCGGACTAGCCGGCGCCCTGCGCTATGCGCTGCGCGCGGCCGACCTGGTGATCGTCACCGGAGGGCTCGGACCGACGGCGGACGATGTGACGCGCGACGTGGTGGCGGAGCTGCTGGGCGCGCCGCTCGAGGAGTCGCCCGCCATCGTGGAGGCGATTCGCGCCCGGTTCACGGCGCGCGGCCTCGAGATGCCCGAGATCAACCGCCGGCAGGCCGCGGTGCCGCGCGGAGCGGAGATCCTGGCGAATCCAAGGGGAACCGCGCCGGGTCTGTGGCTGACCGCCGGCGAGGCCCGTCTGGCGCTCCTGCCCGGACCGCCGCGGGAGCTGCGGCCGATGTTCGACCGGTTGGTGGACGACCGGCTTGCTCCCGTCGCCGATGGCCGCCGCGTCCAGCGAAGGATTGTCCGGACGACGGGACGCACGGAATCCCATGTCGACGAGTTGGTCCGGCCGGTCTACGAGCCTCTGGCCGGGCGTCAGCCGTCCGTCGAAACGACGATTCTGGCGTCCCTGGGGCAGATCGACCTGCACCTCTCGACGGTCGGCGCCGACCCCGAGGCAGGTGAGCGCGTTCTCGATGCCGCCGTGAAGGAGTTGGCCGGCGTGCTCGGGAACTGCGTCGTCAGCACCGACGGTCGGTCGCTGCCGGAGGTCGTGGGGGAGCTGTTGCGGCGGCGGAGCGCGCGCGTCGCGATCGCCGAGTCCTGCACGGGCGGGTTGATCGCCTCACGGCTGACCGACGTGCCGGGCAGCTCCGCGTACGTCCAGGGCGGCTGGGTGCTCTACAGCAACGAGGCCAAGGTGGCTCTGGGGGTCGCACCGGGCCTCATCGAAACCCATGGAGCGGTGAGCGAGCCGGTGGCCGAGGCCATGGCCGTGGCGGCGCGGGAGGCCGCGGGCGTCGAGTTCGGCCTCGCGGTAACGGGCATCGCCGGCCCCGGCGGCGCCACCCCGTCGAAGCCGGTCGGCACCGTCTGTCTTGCGCTTGCCGCCGCGCCGGAACCCCCGCGCGTCCGGCGGGTCCAGCTTCCCGGCGACCGCGAGCGGGTGAAGTTCCAGGCGTCGCAGGCCGCTCTCGACCTTCTCCGTCGTGCGCTGCTCCGCGATGCGGCGGCGGGCTAGGACGCTACGCCGAAGAACTCAGCGAAGCGAAGTGTTGCGGCGCAGGGTCATGGAGCGGGGGGATGGGCCGAGACGCCGAGGCAACGAGGCGTTTCGGGGCGTTAGCGGAGTGCGTCTCTTCTTTGCCATCGACCTCGACGATCATGCGCGCGCGGCTGCCGCGCAGGTCAGCGCGTCGCTGGCCCGGAGTACCGCGGAGTCCGGAGCGTCGATCCGGTGGGTCAAACCGGCCGGACTGCACGTGACCCTGGCGTTTCTGGGTGAGGTGCCGGACGAGAGGGCCGCGGCTCTCGTCGACCTCGGCGCCGTACCGCTGCGGCATGCTCCGTTCGCTCTTTCCCTGTCCGTGGCCGGCGTTTTTCCGCCGTCGGGCGCCCCGCGCGTGATTTGGATTGCGCCCGGGCAGGGGGGTGACGAGGTGAAGCGCGTGGCGCGGCTCCTGTGGGGACGTCTGGACGGGGCCGGCTACGGTACCGGGCCCGGCCGCTTCGAGCCCCACGTCACGCTGGGGCGCGTGCGCCGGGCGCGAGCCGCTGCGGCGCGCCGGCTGCGCAACCTCGTGGCGGGAAGCAGGCCGCCCGAAATCGGGTGGACGGTGGATCGTCTGTCGCTGTACGAGAGCCGATTGGGGTCGGGCGGCTCGACGTACCATCGTCTGGCCACCGCCACGCTCCGGGACGGTGGGGCGTGACTCGTTCGACCTCCGAGATCGGGCATACTCGATACGCACCGGGGAGCGAGCCGTAGCCGCCCGGGGCGTTCCGGCACGGCCCGCGGTCGACCGGATCTCCACACGATGCAGAGCAGGAGGACGTGCGCGTGACGGTGACCGGACCGGTGGCCGTGGTCGGCTGCGGCAGTTGGGGCACGGCGCTGGCCATCCATCTCGGCCGCTGCGGGCGAGAGGTGCGGCTCTGGGGGCGGGACGCGGATCTCGTCGGTCGGATGGCCGCCCGCCGCTGCAATGAAGTGTATCTGCCCGGCGTCGAGCTGGTGCGGTCCGTGCATCCCACCGCGGCACTGGAGAGTGCCGTCGAGGGCGCGGTCTACGTGGTTGCGGCGGTGCCGTCGCACGGTGCCCGGCAGGTGGTCCGGCGGGCGGCGCCCCGCCTGCGGCCGGATGCGACGGTCATCAGCGCGGCGAAGGGCATCGAGGACGGCACGCTCCTCCGGATGTCGGAGGTGATAGCGCAAGAGGTCGGCGAAGAGCGGGCCGTGACGGTGCTGTCGGGACCGAGCTTCGCGGCCGAGGTCGCGCGGGGTGTTCCCACCGCGGTCGTGGTGGCCGGCCGGCGTGCCGACGCCGTGGCGGCGGTGCAGCAGGACTTCCGGTCGGATCGCCTGCGACTGTACGCGAGCGACGACGTCGTCGGCGTGGAGATCGGCGGCGCGATGAAGAACGTCATCGCGATCGCGGCCGGCGGCATCGAGTCGCTGGGCCTGGGGCACAACGCTATCGCCGCGCTGGTCACGCGGGGTCTGGCGGAGATTTCACGGCTGGCGTACGCGCTTGGCGGCCGGCGCGACACGCTGGCCGGTCTGAGCGGTCTCGGCGACCTGGTCCTGACCTGCACGGGGGGGCTCAGCCGCAACCGGCAACTCGGGGTCGAGCTCGGCAAGGGGCGTTCGCTCGACGAGGTGTTGGGCGGGACGCGGATGGTGGCCGAAGGGGTCCGCACGACGCGGGCGGCGCTCGACCTGGGTGCGCGGCACGGGGTCGAGCTGCCGATCACCTCCCAGATGGCCGAGGTGATCGCGGGCCGCAAGTCGCCGCGCGCCGCGGTCGAGGAGCTCATGCTCCGGCGTCAGCGGTCGGAGCTCGACGAATGAACATCGTCAGTCGCCTGCGCGAAGGGTTGCGGCGCACGGCCGAACGCTGGACGGGCCGCTTGGACCGCCTCGCCGGTGGACCTGGCGGCGACGGCGGCGCGCCGGCCGCCGAGACGCTGGAGGCGCTCGAGGAGTTGCTGATCGAAGCCGATGTCGGCGTGCTGACGGCGGGACGCATCGTCGCGAGAGTCGGCGACGGGGACGGCAGGCGCGACCTGCGCGAACGCGTCAAGGCGGAGATCCTCGATGTCCTGGCCGGCGCCGTCGTCCCCGCGGTCGAGGTTCCTGCGCCGCGGGTCGTCCTGGTGGTCGGCGTCAACGGTACGGGCAAGACCACCACGGTCGGCAAGCTCGCCCGTCGCTGCCGCCTCGAAGGCCAGACGCCTCTCATCTGCGCGGCGGACACGTTTCGGGCGGCGGCGGTCGAGCAGATCGCGGTATGGGCGGAACGGGCGTCCGTCGATATCGTACGTGCCAGTGACGGCGCCGATCCCGCTTCCGTGGTCTTCGATGCGATCTCTGCGGCCCGGGCGCGGGGGCGGGACACCGTGTTCGTCGATACCGCCGGCCGTCTCCACACCCGCTCCGATCTGATGGGCGAGCTGGGCAAGATACGCCGCGTGGCCGGGCGGGCAGCCCCCGGCGCGCCGCACGAGGTGCTGCTGGTGGTCGACGCGAGCGTGGGTCAGAACGGCATCTCCCAGGCGCGCCGGTTCCTGGAGACGGCGGGGGTTACCGGGATCGTCCTGACCAAGCTGGACGGTACCGCGAAGGGGGGCGTCGCCGTCGCCATCGCCGGGGAGCTCGGCGTGCCCATCCGCTACGTCGGGGTCGGCGAGGGAGTCGACGACCTGTTGCCGTTCTCGGCTGGGGACTACGTGGACGCGCTGTTCGAGAGGGCGTGGTGACCGAACGCATGTCGCAGATATCACCCGGCAGGCGAACGATGATGTCCAGTGGGATATTCATCAATGGCTGCTCATGAGGTGCACGCGCCGGGCCGCGGAGGCCGCGCGCGAGGGCGTCTATGCCGCTGAGCGAGCAGGGCGACCTGCACATGCGCGAAGCCCTGCGGCTTGCCGCCAAGGGCCGTGGCAGAACGAGTCCCAACCCGATGGTGGGTGCGGTCATCGTCGACAGCCGCGGTGCCGTCGTGGGGACCGGTTACCACGAGCGGGCGGGCGGCGATCATGCGGAGGTGCGGGCACTGGCCGACGCGGGGGATTTCGCGGAGGGTGCGACGCTCTACTGTACGCTGGAGCCGTGCAGCCACCACGGCAGAACCGGTCCGTGCGTCGACCGGATCGTCGAAGCCGGGTTGACGCGGGTCGTCGTGGCGATGCCGGATCCGAATCCTGCCGTGAACGGCAAGGGCATCGAGTGGCTTCGCCGGAAGGGAATCGTCGTGGACGTCGGTCTCCGCGGTCGCGAGGCGGCCCGGCTGAACGAAGCCTTCGTTACCTGGGTGTCCGAGCGGCGGCCGTTCGTGACGCTGAAGGTCGCCGCCAGCCTCGACGGGTACATCGCGGAGCGCCCCGGCGCGCGGACGGCGCTGACGTCGCCCGAGGCGAACCGGATCGTTCACACCCTGCGGGCCGAGGTGGACGCCATCGGCGTGGGATCGGCGACCGTGCTGGTCGACGATCCCCTGCTGACCGCGCGCGAGATGCCGCGGGCGCTCCCGCTGACGCGCGTCATCTTCGATCGCCGGCTGCGCACGCCGCCGGCGGCGCGCATCTTCGGCACCCGGGAGAGCGGACCGATCGTCGTGCTGACCCGGGATTCGGCATCCGCGCAGCATCATGAGCGGCGGGCGCGGCTGGCGGACGCGGGGGCCGAGGTCGAGTGCCTGGATGCCGGCCGGTTTCTTCAAGACGCCTTCGAGCGGCTTGCCCGTCGCGGCGTGACCAGCCTCGTGCTCGAGGGTGGCCGGCTGGTGCATGAGGCCGTCTGGGACGCCGATCTCGTGGACCGCGTGCAGATCTTCGTCGCGCCGGTCGAACTGGGCCCGGCGGGCGTCGCCTGGATGGATCGCCGCAAGCTCTTCGGTGGCATCGACACCTTCTCCGTCCGGGACTGCGGACCGGACCTGTTGATGGAAGCGGATGTTCACAGGACTCATTGAGGCGTTGGGCGCGGTCGCGGACACTCGGGAGCTGCCGTCCGGGCGGCGGCTGCGGATCGGGACCGAAATCGGCGGCCAGCTTGCCCCGGGCGACAGCGTCGCCGTCAACGGCGTCTGTCTGACGGTGGTGGACTTCGACGCGTCGGGATTCGAAGCGGAGGTTTCGCCGGAGACCCTGCGGGTCACCAACCTGGCCGACCTGCGCAACGGATCGACCGTGAACCTGGAGCGACCCCTGCTGCCCTCCGACAGGCTGGGGGGGCACTTCGTGCAGGGACACGTCGACGGTGTGGGTCATATCGCGGACATCAGGCAGGAGGCCGACTTCTGGTGGGTGTGCGTCCGGTTTCCGATCGACCTCGCACGTTACATCGTGACCAAGGGGTCCATTGCGGTCGATGGCATCAGTCTCACGGTGGCGGGTCTCGATCCGGAACACTTCACGGTCCAGATCATTCCCCACACCTGGCGGCACACCAACCTCCACGCCCGCAGCGTCGGGGATGCGGTCAACATCGAGTGCGATATCATCGGAAAGTACGTCGTTCGCGGCGTGGAGGCCTTCCGGGGCGTTCTGAAGGGCTGACGTAGAGGACCATGACCGACAGGAAGACGGAAGAGCCATCCACCTCGTCCGGCGACGACGCGCGCGCGCGCTTCGCGACCGTGGACGAGGCGGTGGAGGCGTTCCGCGACGGGCGCATGGTGATCGTCGTCGACGACGAGGACCGCGAGAACGAGGGCGACCTGACCATCGCCGCCGAGAAGGTCACTCCGGACGCGATCAACTTCATGGCGCGTTACGGGCGCGGCCTGATCTGTCTTTCCATGACCGGGCAGCGCCTCGACGAGCTCGACGTTCCGATGATCGTGAGCGAGAACACGTCGCGGTTCGAGACCGCGTTCGCGGTACCGATTGACGCAAAGCACGTCACCACGACGGGCATCTCCGCTGCCGACCGGGCAGCCACCATTCGCGTGGCGATCGACCCGGCGACCCGGCCCGCCGACCTCGCCAAGCCGGGACACGTGTCACCGCTGCGCGCGCGCGACGGCGGCGTCCTCGTGCGCGCCGGTCAGACGGAGGCGGCTGTGGATCTCGCCCGGCTCGCGGGTCTCTATCCGGCCGGGGTCATCTGCGAGATCATGAACGACGACGGCACGATGGCGCGCGTGCCGGACCTCGACCGTTTCGCACGGCGGCACGGTCTGTTGATGATCACCGTGGCGGATCTCATCAAGCACCGGATGCGCCACGATCGGCTCGTCAAGCGTCTTGCGTCGGCGAAGCTCCCGACCGCGCACGGCCCTTTCACCGTGACCGCCTACGACAGCCTGATCGACGGCCGGACGCACGTCGCGCTCGTGCGGGGGGAGGTGGGCGACGGAAAGGGCGTCCTCGTGCGCGTCCATTCGCAGTGCCTGACCGGCGACGTGCTCGGATCCAGCCGTTGCGATTGCGGCGCGCAGTTGTCGCGGGCCCTGGAACGCATTGCGTCGGAGGGGCGCGGCGTGCTCCTCTACCTCAACCAGGAGGGGCGCGGCATCGGGCTCGCCAACAAGATCCGCGCCTACGAGCTGCAGGATCAGGGGCTCGACACGGTCGAGGCGAACGAGCACCTCGGCTTCAAGGCCGACCAGCGCGACTACGGCATCGGCGCCCAGATACTCGGCGACCTCGGCGTCCGCACGATGCGCCTGCTGACCAACAACCCGCGGAAGTTCATCGGCCTCGACGGCTACGGACTCGCGGTGGAGGAGTCGGTGCCCCTGGAGATCGAGCCGACCGAGTTCACCGAGCGCTATCTCCGCACCAAGAAGGAGAAGCTCGGCCACCGCCTCTCGTCCGTCTGATCCGGCGGCAGGCTCGGCGACCGGCCCCGGTTGACGCCGAGAGCCACCCCGGACTAAAGTAACCAGTTTCCCGAGAGTGGTTTACGGCCTCCGGTCAGGTGGTCCCCGGCAGGAGCGGGCCCTTCCGATGTTCCAGGTACTCGGCTCACGCTTGCAGGATGTCTTCGGGGCGTTGCGCCGCGAGGTCCGGCTGACGCCGGAGACGGTCGAAAGTACGCTGCGCGAAATCCGGCTGGCGCTGCTCGAGGCGGACGTCAACTTCAGGGTCGTCAAGGCATTCGTCGACCGGGTGCGCGATCGGGCCACCGAGCGGGAGGTGCTCGACAGCCTCACGCCGTCGCAGCAGGTGGTCGCCATCGTGCGCGACGAGCTGCTGAGCCTCTTCGGCGACCCGGGCGCGGGGCTCGTCTCTACCACCGACCGGCCGCAGGTGGTCCTGCTCGTCGGATTGCAGGGTTCCGGCAAGACCACCACGACGGCGAAGCTGGGACGCTGGCTCACCGGCCAGGGCCGGCACCCGCTGCTGGTCTCCACCGACGTCCGACGGCCGGCCGCCATAGAGCAGCTCGCCGTTCTCGGGTCGGACGCCGGGCTCCGGGTCCACGGAGCCGGCGGCGAAGATCCCGTGCGCCGCGCGGTTTCCGCCGTGTCCGAGGCGCGGCAGCTCGGCTTCGACGTGGTACTGGTGGATACGGCCGGCCGCCTCCACGTGGACGACGAGCTGATGCGCGAGATCGTGGCCATCCGCGATGCGGTTTCGCCTTCGGACCTGCTCTTCGTGGCCGACGCGATGACCGGACAGGATGCGATCCGCAGCGCCGGCGAGTTCAACCATCGGCTCGGCGTTACCGGCGTGGTGCTCACGAAGCTCGACGGTGACGCGCGAGGCGGGGCGGCACTGTCCGTGGTGTCCGTGGTCGGCGTGCCGGTCGTGTTCGCTGCGACCGGCGAACGCATGGAGGATCTGGAGCCGTTCCGGCCGGACCGGCTCGTGTCGCGCCTGTTGGGGATGGGCGACGTGCTGAGTCTCGTCGAGCGGGCGGAGCAGGCGATTGACCGCGAGGATGCGGTCTCGATGGCGACGCGCATACGGCGCAACGAGATCACGCTCGACGATCTGAAGCAGCAGTTGCAGGCGGTCGGCCGGATGGGACCCCTGAACCAGGTGCTCGGCATGATTCCGGGGCTCGGTTCGCGGATTCAGGCGCCGGAGGCCGACGTCGATGCGGGGGCGATGACCCGCATGGTGGCCATCATCGATTCGATGACGGCCCGGGAGCGGCGCAACCCAGCGGTCATGAACGGCAGCCGGCGCCGCCGCATCGCGCGGGGCAGCGGCACGACCGTGCAGGATGTGAACCTGCTGCTCCGGCAGTTCGCGCAGATGCGGAAGATGTTGAAGGCCGTCGGCGGGCCGAGCCGGCGCAAGGGGAAGCGGCACCGCATGGCGTTGCCGTCCATGAGATGATGCCGCGGACCGTGGCGAACCTGCGCCAAGTTGCGTGGTGCCGGCGCAGGCGGCGCCGATCCACTCGCGGTGTCGCGACGGCGGGAGAGAGCTGAAGGAGAGAGGATGCTGACGATTCGACTGCGGCGGCAGGGAGCGAAGAAGAGCCCGTTCTACCGGTTGGTGGTAATCGACTCGCACAGCGCGCGTGACGGGCGCGCGCTGGAGGTCGTGGGGCACTACGATCCGACGGTGCAGCCCGAGGCGCTGACCGTCAAGCTCGATCGCATCGAGCATTGGGTGGCGCAGGGAGCGCAGATGAGCGATACCGTGCGGACGCTGATCGCGCGCAACCCGGGCGCGGCGGCCACGGGCGAGGAGGCTGCGCCGCCGGAGTCGGCGGCCTCGTGAGCCGCGCACGCGATGTGGTCGAGGTGGTCGCCAGGGCGCTGGTCGACCATCCCGAGTCCTTGCGGATCGAAGAACGGGTCGACCGCGGCAGCGTCCAAGTGGAACTGGCGACGCGACCGGGAGATCTCGGTCGCCTGATCGGACGCCGGGGGCGCACGGCGTCAGCGGTACGGACGCTGGCCGAGATCGCCTCGGAACCCGATGGGTTGCGGGTCGCAGTGGACTTCCTCGACGACGAGGGATGAAGGGAGAATGGACCACGAAGCCTGGCGGGAGATGGCCGTGGTCGGTATCGTGGCCCGCACGCACGGGAGGCGTGGCGAGGTAGTGGTCAATCCCCTGACCGATTTTCCCGAAGAGCGGTTTCGCACGGGTGGGACGCTGTTTCTGGAGCGGGCCGGCGAGCCGGCCGCGGTGCGGATCCGCGACGCCTGGTTCCATCGCGAGCGACCGGTGATCTCGTTCGACGGCGTGGAAACGCTGACGGAGGCGGAGCGGCTGCGTGGTGCGGAATTGCGGGTCCCGGAGTCCGCGCTGCGTCCGCTGCCCGCGGATACGTGGTACGAGCATGCGCTGGTCGGCTGCGCGGTGCGGACGGTGAGCGGAGAGCCGGTCGGCGCGGTCGTCGGTCTCGAGGGGCCGGCCGGCGCGAAGCGCCTGATTGTCACGGACGAGGGTCGCGAGGTCGACGTGCCGTTGGTGGCGGAGATCTGCGTGTCGATCGATACGGCCGCCGGTTCCATCGTCATCGACCCGCCGGACGGGCTGCTCGAGGTGAATCGGGCGGGCAACCGGAGCCCTCGCACCAACCGCGGCAGTCGTTCTTCGCAACCGCCGGTCGCGCCTGGGAGGCGCCGATGAAGTTCGACGTGGTCACAGTCTGCCCGGAGCTGGTCGAGCAGGCGACCAGCGTCGGGGTGGTGGGCCGCGCGAGAGAGAGAGACCTGCTGGATGTGACGGTGCATGACCTGCGGGACTTCACGACGGATCGTCATCGCACGGTGGACGACGCCCCGTACGGCGGGGGACCGGGCATGGTGCTCAAGGTCGAGCCCTTTCTGCGCGCGATCGCCCTGGTGCGGCAGCGGCGCGGACATCCGGACGCGGTGATCCTCATGTCGCCGCAGGGGCAGACCTTCACCCACGAGGCGGCGGTGCGGTTGAGCCGGGTCGACCACGTCGTGCTCCTGTGCGGGCGCTATCAGGGTGTCGACGAGCGGGTCCGCGAGCAGGTCGCCACCGAGGAGCTGTCGATCGGCGACTACGTGCTGAGCGGGGGAGAGCTGGCCGCGGCGGTCGTGATCGACGCCGTGTCGCGGCAGGTGCCGGGTGTCGTGGGCAACTCCGAGTCGGTGACGACCGACTCGTTCGTGCGCCGGATGCTCGACTACCCGACGTACACCCGTCCGGCCAGGCTGCAAGGGCATGCGGTGCCCGAGGTGCTCGTGTCGGGAGATCATGGAGAGATCCGGCGGTGGCGGAAGCGGGAGGCGGTGCGGCGCACGCTCCGCCGCCGACCCGATCTGCTGCGGAGTGCGCGTCTGGACGATGAGGAGCAGGAGTACCTTCGCGAGCTGCAGGCGCGCGAAACCGGCCGGGAGTCTGCGCCGTAGAGCGGCGCAGGTTGCCGGACAGGCTTGGTTGGGCGGGAATCGGAGCCGCAGGCAGCGATTTCCGGGCGAGGAGATCAGAGGCATGAAGGCCATCGAGGCGGTGGAGCGGGATCAGCTCGTCGAGCGGCCGGACATTCGGTCCGGCGATACGGTTCGCGTGTACGTACGGGTGACCGAGGGCGAGAAGGAGCGGATTCAGGTGTTCGAGGGGCTGGTGATCGGCCAGCACCGGCGTGGCGCCGGATCGACGCTCACCGTTCGCAAGGTGTCGTTCGGTCAGGGCGTGGAGCGGATATTTCCCTTGCACTCGCCGATGATCGACCGAATCGAGGTCGTCCGCTCCGCGCGCGTACGTCGTGCGAAGCTCTACTTCCTCAGAAAGCTGCGGGGGAAGGCGGCGCGCATGCGGGAGCGGCGGCGCCGCTAGCAGACCGACCATGCGGCGCCAGGCGGCGCGGCGGACGATCGAGAACGCGCTGCGGCGTCGCGGCTTCGCGGACGTGGCGGGGGTCGACGAAGTCGGTCGTGGAGCATTGGCCGGACCGGTGGTCGCCGCGGCAGTGGTGCTCGACCCTCGCCGCCACGTCGCGGGGCTCCGCGACTCGAAGCTGCTGACCGCTTCGCAGCGAGAGCGGCTCTACACGGAAATCACGGCCAATACCCGGTGGGCGGTTGCCGTGGCATCGTCGAGTGAGGTCGATAGACACAACGTGCATCGGGCATCGCTCGACGCGCTCCGGCGAGCCGTGGAGGCTCTGGATCCGCCGCCCGCATTCGCACTGGTCGACGGCTTTACGGTCCCCGGTCTGGAACTTCCGCAGCGCGGGCTAGTGAGCGGCGATCGCCGTTGTGCGGCAATAGCGGCGGCATCCATCGTCGCGAAGGTGACGCGCGATCGGGAGATGATCCGGTTGCACGGCGTCGACCCGCGCTACGGGTTCGATCGACACAAGGGCTACGCGACGCGCGCGCACATAGCCGCCGTCGCCCGCTTCGGATACTCGGACGTGCACCGGCGTTCGTTCCGGCCGCGCGCCCTGTAGCGCCATGCACCGCGTCCGGACCTCGCTTGCGTCGGGCCCTCTGATCTGTCTCGTGACCGATCGCCGCGTGCTGGCGGATTCGGCGCGGGACGAAGGGCGAGCCAGGCGGCAGCTTCTGGCGGTGATTTCCGACTGCGCCGACGCCGGCGTCGATCTCGTGCAGATCAGGGAGCCGGGACTTCCCGACCGCTGCCTCCTGGAGCTCGTGCGCGACGCGGTAGACCGGACACGAGCCACGCGCGCGCGGGTGCTCGTCAACGACCGCCCCGACGTAGCCCTGGCTGCAGGCGCCGCCGGTGTGCACCTGAAGGACGACAGGCGCTCCGCGACGCGCGTCCGCACCCTCGGTCCGCGCGACTGGGTCGTCGGGCGGTCCGTGCACGGCGTGGCCGCGGCGCGGCGCGCAGCGGAGTCCGGCGCGGTCGACTACCTGCTGGCCGGCACGGTGTTCGCGTCGGCCTCGAAACCGGGCCGGCGGCCGCTCGGGCTCGAGGCGCTCCGCGATATAGTGCGAGCGGTCACCCTGCCGGTTCTGGCGATCGGCGGAGTGGGGCCGAGCGACGGGTCGGAAGTGGCGGCGACCGGCGCGTCCGGCGTGGCCGGCATCCGTCTCTTTCGTTTCGCGGCGACTCCGGAACGGCGTGCCCGGGTGGCGTCGCTGGTGCAGGCGCTGCGGGCGGCGTTTGACAGGCGCGGAGCCCTCGACTAACGTGCGGGCTCGTGGCCGATCCGTCTCCGGAGCCGTTCGGCAAGCTGCTCGCCGCTGCACGCGAGGCCCGCGGCATGACCCTGCAGCAGGTGTCGGCTTCCACCAAGATTCCCGTCTCCAAGCTGCGGGCAATCGAACGCGACGAGATCGAGAGTCTTCCGGGCGGCATCTTCACCCGGGGCTTCGTGCGTTCCTATGCCGAGGCGGTCGGGCTCGATCCGCAGGCGACGCTGGCGCAGTTCGAAGCGAAGTTTCCGGAGGAGTCTTCCGTCGCGACCCTGCACGCGACCATCGAGGGACGCGCGAACGAGGAATTCGTCAAGCAGCAGAGGACGGCCAAGGGACTGATCTGGGTCGCGTTGCTGGCGACGCCGCTGGTGGTCTGGCTGGCGGCGGTCGTCACGCTGGACAATCGCTCGCCGGCAGAGCCGGACGAGGCGGTTGCCCTCGAGGCAGAGCGTTCCGGCGCGCAGGGGGCCGACGTGCCACCACCGCCTGCGCCCGCTCCGGCCGTCCCGCCGTCGGCCGAGCCGGAGGTGCGCTCCGAGCCGCCTCGGGCCCCGGCGACCGACGCAGGGCCGTTGACGATACAGATAAGCCCGACGGCGGATTGCTGGGTCCAGGCATCCGCTGACGGCGCCACGGTGATCTCGCGGGTGCTCCGCGCCGGAGACCGGGAGGTGGTCGTCGCTCAGGGGGCGATCGACCTGCGGATCGGTGATGCCGGTGCTTTCGCGTTCACGATCAATCAGCGGCCGGGCAGATCGCTGGGTGCGTTCGGCGAGGTCGTGGACGTGCAGATCACGCCATCGAACTACCGGAGCTTCGTCGCCGAGTGAAGCGCGATTGCGGCGTTGTCCAGCATGGGCGTGCGGGTCACTCTACGCCGACCTCGACGCCCCGCGTGTCGATGCGGCAATCCAGGACGCGAGCTCCGGCCTCCGTCAGGGCACGGCGGACCGCGTCGGTACGATTGGGCGGAGTCAGGAAGACGAGACACCCCCCGCCCCCGGCGCCGCAGACCTTGGCCGCGTCGGCTCCCGCCTGCCGGCCGCAGCCGATCAGCGATTCCAGGCGCGCCGTCGTGACCCCCGGCGCCAGACGCTTGCGCAGGTCCCATTCGAGCGCAAGGTGGCGGGCGGCGTCGTCCCAGCGCGCCGCTTCCAGGGCCTGCCGCATGCCGAGCGCGACGTCGCGGATCTCGTCGAACAGGGAGGTGACCGCGCGGTCGCCGTCGATGCGGCGCTTCGTCACTTCCCAGTTGTTTATGCCGGAGTCCCGCGACTGTTCCGTGTACACGAGCACCATCCGGCTCTGCAGAGCATCCGGGTCCACGTGCATCGGCGTCCGCGTCACGCCGGCGGGTCCCATTTCGAGCGCCGCGATTCCTCCGTAGGTCGCCGGCCGATAGTCCTGCGCCCCGGTGGGCACGCCGAGCACCTGCGCTTCGAGGTTGAGAGCCAGGTCGATCAGGGACTCGCCGCCCAGGGGCCGGTCCTGCCAACGCGCGAGCGCGGCGCACAGCGCGATGTTCAGTGCCGAGGAGCCGGCCAGTCCAGCCCCGACGGGAGCCGCCGAACGGGTGGCAACCGTAAGCCCTTCGGCGCGGAAGTAGCGCAGGATGCGGGCCACGAGGCGCGAAGCCCGGCTCTCGCCCAGCTCCGACCAGTGGGCGACGTCGATCCGCGCCCCGGTGTCCTCGGCGATGATGCGCAGGCGGCCGTCGGCGTTGGGCGTCAGCCGGCACTCGGCGCGGATCGTGATGGCCGCGTTCAGCGTCTGGACGTTCTCGTGAAGAAGATAGAGGGGCCAGATGTCGAGCGTTCCGCCAGCCAGGTCGACCCGGGTGGGAGCCGACGCGTGAACCTGCACCCACGAATTATAATGAGCCGCAACCGCCCATCGCCGGCATCGGCGCCCACTTGCGCTTGCGGGCCGACCCACCGCCGATGTCCTGGAAGCCCCGGGGGCGCTACCGGATGCCTACAGGCGTACAGCGACATATCGGACAGCTGGTCGTGGCGGGTTTCGCAGGCCCCACGTTGCCGGCGGAGTTGCGCGCAATCGCCCGGGAGTTCGATCTGGGCGGCGTGATTCTCTTCGCGCGCAACGTCGAGGCACCCTTGCAGGTGGCCGAGCTGGCGTACGATGTCAAGCGGCTCGCCGAAGTCCCGCCCTGGGTGAGTGTCGATCAGGAAGGCGGGCGGGTGCAGCGCCTGCGGGCGCCGTTCACGGAGTGGCCGCCGCCGGCATCGCTGGGACGATGCGGGGATGCGAGGTTGGCCGAACGCTTCGGCAGGGCCCTGGCGCGCGAGTTGCGGTCCGTCGGCGTGACGCTCGACTACGCCCCGGTCCTCGACGTGCACACCAACGCCGCGAACCCGGTTATCGGGGATCGGGCGCTGTCGGACGATCCGGCCACCGTGGCCCGTCTGGGCGCGGTTCTCATCGAAGCGCTCCAGGCCGAAGGGGTGGCGGCCTGCGGGAAGCACTTTCCCGGTCATGGGGATACGAGCCGCGATTCGCATCTGGAGTTGCCGGTGGTCGAGCACGAGCCGGAACGCCTGCGGGAAGTGGAGCTGCAACCCTTTCGCGCCGCAATCGAGACCGGCGCGGCCGCGATGATGACCGCGCACGTCCGCTACCCGACCCTGGACGAGGCCGCGCCGGCGACGCTGTCGCCGGCCGTGATCACCGGCCTGCTGCGGGACGAGATGGGGTACGACGGACTCGTGGTGACGGACGATCTGGCGATGGGGGCCATCGCGAAGCACCAGGCTGCCGCGCCGGCGGCTGTCGAGGCAGTCCGTGCGGGTTGCGATCTGGTGTTGCTCTGCGAACCGGATCCGGCGATGCAGGTAGCGGTCATCGAGGGCTTGATTCACGCGGTCGAGGACGGCTCGCTGTCGGAACGGCGCGTGGTGGAGGCACTGGGACGGCAGCGGCACGCGCGGGAGAAGTTTCTGCAGGGCGACGACCAGTGGCGTCCCCCGGCGCAGGCTCGTCTGAATGACGTAGTCGGGTGCGCCGAGCATCAGGACATCGGCGGCTTGATGCGGGAGTCGCTGTAGGGGATGCGCAGGCCGCGGGCATTGCGCGCGGGCGATTGCATCGCGCTGGTGGCGCCGGGGAGCCCGTTCGATCGGGTTGTGTTCGACCGTGGCGTCGACGAGGTGCGGGCGCTGGGGTTCACCCCGGTGTTCGAACCTGACGTCTTCGCACGCCGGCAGTACGTGGCGGGAGCGCCGGAAGTGCGGGCGAGCGCGTTCGCGGCGGCGTGGCGCGATCCGGCGGTCACGGGGGTGCTCGCGGTTCGCGGGGGCTACGGGAGCGCGCAGTTGCTGCCCCGGCTCGCCGCGGCCGAGATGCGCGCGGGCGGCAAGGTGCTGCTGGGCTCCAGCGACGTGACGGCGCTGCTGAGCTTCCTGACGACCCGCTGCGGCCTGATCGCATTCCACGGGCCGATGCTGGTGCATCTGGCGGCGGGCGATGCCGGCTACGACCGGGAGTCCCTGCTCGGCCAGTTGATGCGTGCCCGGCCCTACGGCGAGCTTGCGGCGGACGGCATCGAGGTGCTCAAGGCCGGGCGGGCTTGCGGGCCTCTGTTCGGAGGAACCCTCACCCAGCTCGCGGCGTCGCTCGGAACGCCGTACGCCTTCGATCCGCCGCGCGGATTCGTGCTCCTGCTGGACGAGGTCGGCGAGCGGCCGTACCGTCTGGACAGGATGCTGGAGCAACTCGGCCAGGCGGGTGTCCTGTCTCGTGCCGCCGCCGTGGTCTGCGCGGAGTTTCCGGGATGCGATGAGCTCGGGGCGGGACCGACCGCCCGCTCGACGCTGGCCGACCGGTTGTCGGAGGTTCCGGGTCCGGTGTTGTTCGGACTGCCGACGGGGCATGCCGCGGGGCCGCTCCTGACGGTGCCGCTCGGCGTGGAGGTGTCCGTGGACGCCACCGGCCGGGGGCGGCTGATTGTCGAGGAAGCAGCCGTCGCATGACCAGCGTCTACTTGATCGGCATCTGTGGTACGGCAATGGCCACCCTGGCGGCGATGTTGAAGACCCAGGGGCTGCGGGTCCGCGGTTCCGACGCCCATGCCTACCCGCCGATGGACAGCTTCCTGGCCGGCCAGGGGATCACGCCGCTGCTGGGTTACGATGCCGATCACCTGCCCGACGACATCGACGTCGTCGTGATCGGCAACGCAGTGTCCCGCGGCAACCCCGAGGTCGAGGCGGTGCTCGCGCGGCGGATTCGATATGTCTCTCTGCCCGAGATGGTGCGCGACCGGTTCCTGTGGCACGCACGGCCCATCGTCGTGGCGGGGACCCACGGCAAGACCACGACGACATCGATGATTGCGTCAGTCCTGGTCGAGGCCGGCGCCGATCCGAGCTTCCTGGTGGGCGGCATCCCCCGCAACTTCGACGCGAGCTACCGGCTCGGCGGCGGCGACCTGTTCGTGATCGAAGGGGACGAGTACGACAGCGCGTTCTTCGACAAGACCGCCAAGTTCCTGAAGTATCTGCCTTTCGTCGCGATTGTCGGCAACCTGGAGTTCGACCATGCCGACATCTATCCCGACTTGGCGGCGCTCCGTCTCGCGTTTCGCCGTCTCCTGGGGATCGTGCCGGCCAACGGTCGGGTTCTGCTCGGGTACGACGATGCGGGGGCGCGGGGGCTCGGCGACGCCGCCCACTGTGCCGTCGAGACCTTCGGGATCGACTCGGGCGCCGACTGGCGGGCCGTCGGTCTGGAGCACGGCCAGGATCGCACGCGGTTCGACGTCGTGCATCGGGACAAGCCGGTTGCGCGGGTCGACCTGCCCCTGATCGGCGCGTTCAACGTGCGGAACGCGCTGGCGACGATCGCGGCCGGAGCCGCCGTGGGGGTGAGCCCGGAGCGGGCGGCGGCTGCATTGGGCAGTTTCGCCGGTGTGCGCCGGCGGCTCGAACTGCGCGGGATCGGCCGTGGCGTCGCCGTCTACGACGACTTCGCGCACCACCCGACAGCGGTGCGCGAGACGGTGGCTGCCGTGCAGGCGGCTTCCGCGGGCGGACGCGTCTGGGCGGTGTTCGAGCCACGGTCCGCGACTTCGTGCCGGCGCGTTTTTCAGCAGGCCTACGCCGAGGCCCTCGCGGCGGCGGACGAGGTGCTGGTGGCTCCGGTCTTTCGTTCGTCCCTGCCCGCCGGGGAGAGGCTGTCGGAAACGCAGCTCGTCGCGGATCTGCGGGCGGCGGGAACGGCCGCGAGGCATCTGGCGACGATGGAAGCCATCGGCGACACGATCGTCGACGAGGCGCGCTCGGGAGATCGCATTGTCCTGATGTCCAACGGGGACTTCGGCGGATTGCGGGAGACCCTGTGCCGGCGGCTCGGTGCCTCGTCGATGGGGGTGGACCCGTAGATGGCCGAAGTCGCGCCCCGGGAATGGGAGCTGTGCCGAGACGGGGATTCCGCGCTCGTGCTGACCTGGCCGGCCCGACTGGATCCCGACATCAATGCGCGCTGTGTCGCGGTAGCCGAAGCCCTGCGCCGGCGGCCGGTTCGCGGCGTGCGCGACGTGGTCGAGGCGTACGTGACCGTCACGGTGCACTTCGATCCGCTGGCTGGCGACGTGGACGAGATCGCCGCGGTGCTGCGCGGGCTCGCTTCCGACGCCGCGGCATCCGCCACGCGACGGGCGCACCGGCCGCGGCGGGAAATCCGGCTGCCCGTGTGTTACGGCGGCGCGCGTGGACCGGATCTGGCGGACGTGGCACGGTTCGGGCGCTGTAGCGAGGCGGAGGTCATTGAACGGCACTGCGGCGCGCCGTATCGCGTCTACATGCTCGGGTTCCAACCGGGATTCGCCTACCTGGGAGCGGTAGACCCGCGGATCGCCGCGCCGCGGCGGGCCGTACCCCGTGTCCACGTGCCGGCCGGCTCCGTCGGTATCGCGGCCCGGCAGACCGGCGTCTATCCGGTGGCGTCGCCGGGCGGCTGGCAGTTGGTCGGCCGGACGCCGGCTCGTATCTTCGACATGGCTCGCCGCGGTCCGTTCCTCCTGGCGGCCGGAGACCTGGTGCGCTTCGAACCGATTGACGAAGCGGCGTACGACCGGCTGGAGACCGGGCGACGGTGACCGGCGTCCGACGCGGGCTGGTGGTCGAGGACGCCGGCCTGCTGACGACCGTGCAGGACACCGGCCGCTGGGGATACCAGCACTACGGCGTATCCGTGTCGGGTGCGATGGACTTGACCGCCCATCGCCGGGCTAACCGGTTGGTCGGGAATCGGCCGGAGGCGGCGACGCTCGAGGTTACGCTGGTCGGTCCGGTGCTGCGCTTCGAGACGGCCATGCGGGTCGGCGTGGCCGGTGCGGTATTCGAGCTGCGGCTCGGTGCTTGTGCTGTATCGACGGATACCGTGCTGCATGCCGAGCCCGGTCAGACCCTCGCGTTCGGCCGGCGTACCGCGGGGGCGCGGGCGTACCTTGCCGTATCGGGCGGTTTCGCCGTGCCGCCCGTGCTCGGGAGCCGCTCCACGCACCTGCGCAGCGGCATGGGCGGTCTGGAGGGACGGCCGCTGCGAGCCGGGGATCGTCTGGATAGCGGTTCAGCGCGGGGTATGCCCCGCAGGGAACCGGCGGCGGTGAAATGGAAACGGTCCATGCCGTGCGGTGGCGCCCGCGTACGGATACTGCCCGGTCCGCACACCGGTCTGTTCGATCCGGTCGCTCTGCGCCGGCTCGAGTCGGCGCGATACACGATTCGACCGGAGTCCGATCGGATGGGGTATCGTCTGGATGGTGCGCCGATTCCCGGGCCCGAAGGCTTGAGTCTGCTGTCTCAGGGATTCCCCGTCGGCGCGGTCCAGGTCGTGCCGTCCGGCGACGTCATCGTCGCCATGGCGGATCGCCAGACCGCGGGCGGGTATCCGCGCGTGGCGACGGTCATCGCGGCGGACATTCCCGTACTTGCGCAACTGGCGCCCCGCGACTGGGTCGAGTTCGATCCGTGCGATCACCGGACGGCCCGGGAGGCCCTGGTGGAATCCGCATCCGATCGTGAGAGCACCTGAAGTGGCATCAGCGCAGGCGTCGAGCGCGGTTCCCCCCGCGGCGGGGAGACGGCGGGAGGTCGACCGGGAACTGAGAGTCCGGCTGGGCACCGCACTCGATCCCGGACGCGTCCGTTGTGACGAACCGCTCGCGCCGCTGACGACGCTGCGCGTGGGGGGGCGTGCCGACTGGTTTCTGGATTCCCGCTCCGCGCACGAGGTGGCGGCGGCGGTGGGCGCGGCACGCACGCTGGACCTGCCGGTCACCTTGCTGGGAGGAGGCTCGAACGTGCTCGTCGGCGATGCCGGGGTGCGTGGCCTGGTGGTTCGGTTGCGACACGGGGAGATTGCGGAGACAGCGCCGGGCGTGGTACGGGCGGCGGCCGGCGTCACCCTGAACGGTCTGGTGCGGTGGACCATCAACCGCGGGCTCGCCGGGCTGCAGGCCTGGGCCGGCACGCCGGGCACGGTCGGCGGCGCGATTTGCGGGAACGCGCATTTCGGCGGCCGGCTGATAGGCGAGCTCGTGACGGCGGTCGGTCTCCTGGAGCCCGACGGCGCCGTGACGCGTGTCCCGCGTGATCGCATGGCGTTCGGCTACGACCGCAGCCGGGTGCAGCGGACGGGTGAGGCGGTGCTCTGGGCGGAGTTCGCGGTCCGCGCCGGCCGGATCGCGGATCTGCGCGCGGAAGCACGGTCGTCGCTGCATTTCCGGAAGCGCACGCAGCCGCTGGACGCGCCCAGCGCGGGCTGTGTGTTCCGGAATCCGGAACCCGTGCGCACGAGTCTGCCGGCCGGTGTGCCGTGTGCGGCCGGAGCACTGATCGATGACGCCGGGTTGCGGGGATACGCGGTGGGGGGAGCACGGGTATCCCACGTCCACGCCAACTTCATCGTCACCGAGCCCGGAGCCAGAGCGCGGGACGTCCGGGTTCTGATCGACAGATGCCGGGCGGATGTCGCCGCGAGGTACGGTGTGACGTTGGTCCCGGAGGTGGTATTTCTGGGAGAGTTCGACGCGTCGCCCTGAGGGGAGAGGTCGAGCGGGGGCATGGCCACACTCATCGTCGAAGGCGGGCAGCGACTTGGCGGGTCGGTGCACGTCGAAGGAAACAAGAACGCGGCGTTGCCGCTGCTGGCAGCCTGTCTGCTGACGGACGAGTCGTGCGTCCTGTCCAACGTGCCGCGGATTGGCGATGTCCGGGTGATGGCTGAACTGTTGCGCGGACTCGGCGCCGAGGTGGAAGGCATCGGTACCACGACCCTGCGGGTACGGTGCGCGGACGTCGGCAGTGACGAGCCGGACCCGCGCCTGGTCGGCCGGCTGCGGGGTTCAGTGCTGCTGGTCGGTCCGCTGCTGGCGCGGCTGGGGCGCGCTACGCTGGCGCCGCCGGGTGGGGACTTTCCCGGCCGGCGTACGCTGGCTGCGCATCTGCAGGCGTTGCGCGCCATGGGCGTACGGGACGAGGCGGGGGAGCGGCACTGCTTCGAGGCGCCGGACGGGTTGGTTGCGGCCTCGTTCTACCTGGAGGAGGCGTCGGTCACCGGTACGGAGACCGCCATCCTGGCCGCCGCCGCGGCCCCGGGGGTGACCCGGATTCGCCACGCGGCCTGCGAGCCGCACGTCGTGGAGTTGTGCGCTTTCCTTCGCGGCATGGGCGTCGATATCGAAGGTGCCGGCACGCCCACGATCCGGGTGACCGGCGGGACACGGCTGCGCGGGACCGCGCACCGGCTGCGCGGCGACTACATCGAGGCCGGGAGCTGGGCGGTAGTTGGCGCCATCACGGGCGGAGATGTGGAGATCGGTGGTGTGACGGGAGCCGACCTGGAGCCGCTCACCGCCGTGCTGGCGCGGATGCAGGTCCGGTGCGAGGTCGAGGAGGAACGCCTCGTCGTCCGGCCGTCGCGAGCGCGTGCCGTACGCCAGATCACGACGGCGCCGTGGCCCGGCTTTCCGAGCGACATGGTGAGTCTGGTCACCGTGCTGGCGACGCAGGCCACGGGCCGGACCCTCATCCATGACTGGATGTACGAATTGCGCCTGTTCGCGCTCGAGCAGTTGAGCGGCATGGGCGCGAACCTCTTCCTGTGCGACCCCCACCGGATCATCGTGGAGGGAGGCCGTGCGCTGAACGGACGGACTCTCGATACGCGCGACCTGCGTTCCGGAATGGCGCTGATCGCGGCCGCGCTGGCGGCGAGCGGAGAGAGCCGCATCAGTCCGCTGGAGACGGTCGAACGAGGCTACGCCAGTGTCGTCGACCGTCTGCGGTCGCTCGGGGCGCGTGTTTCCGTCGAGGACTGAAGCCGGCCGATCCCGTCGCTCACCGATCGGGCGGCGGTGCGGGTGGCGCAATGGGCAGTTGTGTCGCCGGCGATTGCCCCGGCAGCGTGCGTCCGGGGCGCGGGCGTGGCTGGGGCTGCGGCTGCGTTCGGGAGGAGCTCGACTGGGCGCCGCCTCCCGCGCCGCCGGCCACCGCGTTGGTTCCGACCCGGAAGGGTCGCAGGTCATCTTCGTCGAGCGCGAGACCGCGGATGATATGCGGCTTCAACGTGAGCACGATATCGGTTTCCTGGGTGTCGGTTCCGGAACGCCCGAACAGCCGTCCGAGGATGGGTATGCGGCTCAGGCCGGGAATGCCGTCGAGCGTGTCCCTTTCTTCGTCGCGGATCAGCCCGGCGAGAAGGTTCGTTTCACCGTCACGAAGACGGATCATCGTGGTGATCGCGCGGTTCCCGAACTGTGGTACGCCTCCGAACCCGGTGCCCGAAATGTTGCCGATCTCGACTTCTATCGCCAGTGAGACCTCGTCGTTGTGGTGGACGCGAGGCGTGATGTCGATGTTGACTCCGATGTTCCGGTAGTTGAACGACGTTATCGGCTGCTGGTTGATGCCGCCGGCCGCGATGGGCGTGAACGTCGTGACCGGTACCGGCACCTCTTCGCCGAAACGGGCCGTCGCGGCGACGCCGTCCGATGTCCGGAGTTGGGGGTTGGCGAGAACGCGCGTGTTCGTGTTGGTTTCGAGCAACTGGACAAGCAGGCTGGTCGGATTCGAGACGAAAAGGTTCGATCCGCTGACCCGCCGTATGTCGTCCACGGACAGGTCCAGCCCCGCTTCGCTCCCGGTGACGTTCGAGTTGCCGCTGGTAGAGGAGAATCGCAGACCGTAGTCCCGCAACGTCCTGCGGTCGACCTCGAGCAACTGCACTTCGATGATCACCTCGGCGCGCGCCTTGTCGATGGCCCGGATGAGCCGTGCCGCGGCGTCGATGCGCTCGGGGGTGTCCTTGATGGAGATGGCGTTGGTGGCGGTCACCGGCGCCAGCCTGCGGAGGTCGACCACCAGCCGCAGCAGGTCTATGGTCTCGGCAACGTCGGCGTTGCTGAGATAGAAGGTACGGATGATCTCTTCCTCGTACTCGCGGCGTTTCGCCGGCGTGTCCGGGATGATGGTGACCGTGCCGGGAGCGGTGACCCGGAAGAAGTTGCCGGTGCTCGTCGCGACGACGGCCAGTGCGGCGTCGAACGTCATGTCGCGCAGATCACCGGAGAACGGCGTGTCGCGGAACTGCGCATCGAAGACGATGCTGACGCCGGTGAGTTGGCCGAGGGCCGCGAAGACCGCGCGGGCGCTCTCACTGCTGAAGACGACGGTGTCGGGGAGAGCGATGTCCCGCGGCAGGTCGAGCCCGGGGGGGGCAGCGTCGAACGTACTGTCGATGAGCGCCTCGAGTGCCGTCTTGCCTTCCGGCGCGGCCGCCAGTTCGGCGCGCATGGCTTCTCGCGCTCCTCGCAGAGCGCGTTCGACGTCGGCCATGCCCGGGTTCAGGTCGTACGCGATCTGGTACTCGGCCAGCGCGTCCGACCACCGAGCCTCCCGCTCCAGCCGTCTTCCTTCCACGTAGTGCGCCTGGGCGGCTCTCAATCGGGCACGGTCGAGGGCGAGCTGAATGTTCCGGTCGTGCGGCCGGTCCTGGAGAGCACGCGTGTAGATGAGGACTGCCTGGTCGTAGTCGCGTGCGCGCTCGGCGCGCTCCCCGTTGCGCAGGGCGCCGGCCGTTGCGCATGCCGCGACCGTCATGGCCAGCAGGATTGCCAGCGCGTACGATGCTGCGCGGTGCGAACGGCTACCGGGCGAAGCTGTCATCGGTGATGACCTCGACGCCTCCCGGGACGTTGAACACGAACAGGGTATCGGACAGATCCTGGTTCTGCTTGATGTTGGAGAACACGTAGGTGGACACCCCGCCCTGGAAATCGGCGGTGGCCATCTCGATGATGTCCAACGTGGCTCGATCGACGACCAGGGTCAGCGTCTCGTAGTCGGCTCCGCTCCGGACCGGCGTCAGCTCGATGGACCAGGTTCCGTCTCCGCGCCGATCCGCGGCGTAGCGGGCACTGAAGTCGCGTTGCAGGTCCCCCTCGCCGGCGAGGAAGGAAGCGGGCGTGGAGGCTCCCACCGCCAGCGGAAGCGGACTGACGATGACCTGCCGGTCGGCGGGGAAGTAGGAATGGATCGTCGTGCCGTCGCAGACGAAGAGCTTGGGCTCGGGACTGCGGTAGTCGAATCGCCATTGGCCCGGTCTCCTGACGTAGACGGTGCCGCGCTCGACGTCGGTGGCCTGGAGAACCCCGCCGCTGTAGCGGTGCTCGAAGTCGGCCGAGAAGTCGGCGATTCGGTCGTAGTGCGCCTGCAAACCGGCCAGCAACTCGGCGATGGATGGCGCGGAAGGAGACTGCGCGGCGGTCTCCGCCGGGAGAATCCAGGCCCCAAGCAGCACGATCACCGCGGCGCGCCGACGCACGAAGCCGGACCCGTGCGTCACCCTCCGGAAGCCGTCTGGCGCTCCGACACGCCTCGCACGCTCGGCGTTTCGGCCCATCCCCCCCGCTCCATGAACTTGCGCCTCAGCACTTCGCTTCGCTGCGTTTGCGGCGCAGGTTGCTAGCCCTTGAGGGCGCCGGCCTGCGGCGGCTTCTGTTTCGGCGCGTCCTTGCTCTCCGTGGGGAGCTTGGCGGTCAGCCAATCGACGATGCCTCCCTGGAGCACGCTCGCGCGGCGGCCCTGCCGGAGCAACTCGGCCGCGACGTGCGCGCCGACGACTTCCTCCGGGTCGGAGTCGTAGGTCACGATGTCGCGGTCGTAAGGCAGTGACGACGTATCGAAGTCCGGCGGGTCCAGCCGAACGGCGCCGGGCAGGCGCACCGTGCTGTGTTCGTACGGGTACTTGAGCCGTACGTCGACAAGCAACGGTGCGGTTGCGTCGCCGCCTTCGATGCGCTGCTGCAGCTCTTCCTTCGTGATGCGGGGAACGGGCATGGAATATTGTTGATGTCGTCCGACGGCAGTGTCAAGGAGCGCCGACCCGGTCCTCCGTTACGTGCCCGACGGCCCGGCGGACGGCGTCGTAGTCGTTCGGCAGCTCGATGGGCGTGTTGGCAAGTTGCGGTTGCAGTCCCGCGACCGACGCGCGGTGGTAGTCGAGCTTGAAGTCGGTGAACTTCAGTCCGTTCGCCGTCGAAATGACCACGACGCGGTCGCTCGCCGCTATATCGCGGCGCGCCCGCAACTTGGTCAGCACCGCGAGAGCCACTCCGGTATGTGGACAGTTGTACATGCCGGTGCGATCCGCGCGGGCGGAAGCATCGGCCAGCTCGGCTTCCGTCGCTTGCTCGACGATGCCCTCGTACCGCCGGAGCGTGCGGATCGCCTTGTCGATCGAGACGGGGTTGCCGATCTGGATGGCCGACGCCTGCGTCGCGGCGGCCTTGATCGGCTCGAACCGCCAGCCGTTGCAGTAGGCCCGGTACAGGGGGTTGGCGGCGGCGGCCTGGGCTACGACGATGCGGGGGCGGCGCGCGGTCACGCCGAGCGCCTCCATCATGTCGAAACCGGCGCCGAGAGCACTCACATTGCCGAGATTGCCCCCCGGGATGATGATGACGTCGGGCACCTCCCAGTCGAACTGCTGGACAATCTCGATCCCGACGGTCTTCTGTCCCTCCAGACGGATGCTGTTCATCGAGTTCGCGAGATAGATGCCCTCCTCGGTGGAGAGCCGCTTGACGATCGCCATGCAGCCGTCGAAATCCGTGTCGAGCGCCAGCACGGTGGCGCCGTTCGAGAGCGGCTGAACGAGCTGCGCCGTCGAGACCTTGCCGCGCGGGAGAATCACGATCGCGGGGATGCCGCCGGCGGCGGCGTACGCGGCGAGAGAGGCCGAGGTGTCGCCGGTCGAGGCGCAGGCGACTGCGCGAATCGCGACTCCCCGGCGCATCATCTGCCGGACCAGCGAGACCAGCACGGTCATGCCGAGGTCCTTGAAGGAGCCTGTATGGGAGTTGCCGCAGAGCTTCACCCACAGGTCGCTGATGCCGAGCTCACGACCGAAGCGCTCCGCCCAGAAGAGATTGGTGCCCCCTTCGTCCATCGATACGATGCTGTCGGCGTCCACGTCGGGGCAGACCCATTCCTGCTTGCCCCAGACCGAGGATCCGTACGGCCAGGTCGTCCGCTTGTAGCGCTCGTCGAACAGCCTCATCCAGGAGCCCGCCGACCGGTCCCGGAGGGCGTCGAGGTCGTGGGAGACCTCCAGCAGATCATTGCAGGCAGGACAACGATAGATGGGCTCGAGCAGCGAGTGTTCGCCCGCGCACCCCTGTATGCAGCGCAGCACGGCCCGGTACGGCGCGGTCGTCGTCGTCATGACCGACGGCAATCTGGCTGGTGGACCGCATGGGACTCGAACCCACGACCTCCGCGTTGCGAACGCGGCGCTCTCCCAACTGAGCTAGCGGCCCATCCTTTTGGAATCAATAACTTACAGGTGTGACCGTCATGACTGCCAGCGTGCTATACCAGCCGAAACCTCGCGCGACTGCTTGTGGTCGGCGTGTCTTCGGGACTCTTCTCGGTGTGCAGCCGCTTGATCGCCTTTGAGTGTTTCTCCAGCTCCGGCGGCGCGTAGATCATCGTGGTCTCTGGGTTCGTGTGTCCGTACAAGTCCTGGATGTCCGCGACATCCGATCCGGTTCTCCGGAGCGCTGCAGCGAACGAGTGCCGGATTTGGTACACCGTGAACGCTTCCCGGCCCACGAGGGCCGCTGCCCGCGCTATGCCCTTGTTCGCGCTGGGGCACGACCATTTGCCGAAGGCGTCTTTCGTGATGAAATCCCGCGCTGCTTCGAGCCCTCGTCCCACCAGCGGAATCGCTGCGAGCTTTCCCCGCTTCCCGCGTGGTACCGCCACGAACGGGATTCTCTCGTGCAGACGGAAGTCCTGCTTTCCGAGTCGTCCCATCTGCGCCGGTCGCATGCCCGTCCAGTGCATCAGGGCGAGCCGCGCGTGCGTCTTGGTGTGACCCGGCACGGCGTCCAGTACTTCAGCGATGTGATCGCGGTCGATCCACCGTGGCGTCGGCGCCGGTGTCTGGAACCTGACCAGGTCGACGAACTCCGCGGCAGCCCGGCGGCCGTAGAGCACTTTTGCCAGGTTGGTCAACGCGTCCCGTCGCAGATTGCATGTAGAGGCGGAGAGCGTCTTTCGCCACTCTCGCAGCTGTTCGTTCAGCCATCGGGTGTGCTCGGGTAACGAGAGCGTTCGCAGGTGGCCGAACCTCGGCAGCCACGCTCCGATGTGGCGTTCACGGTCCTTGATGCTCACCAGCGTGCTCCGCACCTGATCGATGTACCGGCCGGCGTCGTGGCCCAGCGTGAAGCGCTCGCGTGAAGGCCCCGATTGCATCGCCGCCTTCATGCGGTTCCGTTCTGCCTGGATCTTGCGCAGGGACGTGCCCGGCGGGAATCGGACTTCCTGCTGTCTGCCGTTGACCTTTACGGTCGCAGCGAGGCCGTACCGGTCCTCGTAAATCCCTTCGGAGACCCGCTTCCGCCGTTTCGCTGATCCGTTCCGTGCCGAGCGTTTTGCCGTTCCTGGCAAGTGGTCCAGTTTAGGCGCGCTGTGTCTGTCGCGTCAAACGGGTTCCTCCTGTGGTCTGCTGTGTCTACGCGTTCCCTTCGCTTCTCGGCGGCAGCGTCGGGTGGGGTTGAAGCCGCGGGTGCGTTGGCACCGGTTCCGTAAGCTCTCGCCGTGCCGGTCGTGCTCCGGCCGTCAGGGGGATGGTGATGTCAGAGGACTTTCGGCAAGAGCCTGCATCTGGAGCTCGTCGTTCGCTGTCTGTCGTGAGCCGGTCGTCGGGGTTCTCCCGGATCGACCGTACTCGGCTTCCGCAGATTTTGCTGATCGGCGATCTGGCGAATCTCCTGCGATGTTCCGTCTCGACGATTCGTCGGCGGGTGCGCTCGAAGACTTTCCCCGTGGCGCCGTTGCCGAGTATTGACACGAAGCTCCGCTGGAGCATGCATGCTGTCTGCGACTGGATCGACACATGCAATGCGCCGCCGGCTCCACCCATCGGGAAGAGGGCCTCGTGAGGTGGGGGCGGTCCGCTGGAAGAGCTGGATCGGCGTTTGCTGATCTCGTGGTGGTCTGGCTGGGTGCGCGGACCGTGCTGCCAGGCCTCTCGGGGGTATATCTGACGCTCCTGACGGGGGCTGAGTCGTGAGCCCCTTCGAGCCGGTCTCCTGGCCCGTCCTCGAGGGTCACCTGCGTGCCCGGCCGCGGTGGCGGCGCATCGGGCGCGAGTGGCACGGTCCGTGCCCTGTCCGCGGGATCGGTGAGAACACTTGCTGGTTCGGTGAGGGCGCGCGCACGCCGGTGCGGGGCGGCTGCCGCAAGTGCGGGAGCCGGCTGTCGCCATCGGCGTTCAAGGAGCATCTGGCAGCCATCGTCGGCGACCTGGGCGTTGCATCGACTGCCAACGTACGGCCGTCGGAGCCCCGCTGCGAGATCCCGCATCGGCAGGATCCGTTGCCCGGACGCGTGTGGTCCGCATCGGTCGCGCTTCGGACCGACTGTCCGGGGTTCCGGTACCTGCAGCGCCGTGGTGTCGCCGACTCCTCGGGCCGTGTCCCGTCCTCTGTCCGCTGGCTGCCGCTTCGCGCCGCGGTCTCGGTCCGCTGCGCGCCGCGGCTGCCGGCGACCTGCGCCGGCGCGCTGGTCTATCGCTTCGCCGGTCCGGGAGAGGCGGAGACCTGCGCGCTGCAGTTCGAGCCGGTCGACGTCGACGGCCGCCGCATTGCGTGCACGGTCCGCGGCAGCGTGATCAAGCGGCCGTCGGTGGCGGGGTCGTCCTTCGATTTCGGACGGCGGGTTTTCTCCGCCGCCGGCGGTACCGACGGCAGGGGCTGCTGGCTGGTCGAGGGGCCGCTGGACGCGCTCGCGGTGTGCCGTCTGGACGCTGTCGGCGAGCTTGGCCGCCGGGGACCTGATGGCCGGATGCATCGACCGCCGCTCGATGGTGCGGCGGTGTTCGGAGTTGCGGGGGTTCCCGCCGGGTTCAGGGCGCGTGCGTGCTGGGCGCCGGGGCCGGTGGTGCTGGCTCCCGACGCCGACAAGGCGGGGCTTGTCGCCGCGGTCCAGCTCGGGTTGCAGCTCAAGGCGCGGAAGCGCAGCTACATCCTTTCGCGCCCGGACTACGGCACCGACTGGTCGGATCTGGCGCACGACATCTGCATCGAGAGGGAGGGGATCGTTGAGCACTGAGCAGGTTTCGGAAGTTCCGACGGAACACGCTGGCGACGGCGCGTCCGGCGCGTCGCCCGACGGTTGGCTCGCCCGGGTCAGCGATGCGGACATCGAGGTTGCCATCAAGGAGACGGTGGCCAATCTGCGCGCCCGGCACGGCGGGCCGGCGGGTTCGGACCCGTCCAACGAGCCGGAGGGCGACGAGGGCTGGTCTCCGTTTGTCGACGTGCTTGATCTGACGGCGTCGCCGGCGAAGCCTCCGATGGTGTTGGCCGGCATGGCCTGGAGCGGCCGGCTGTCGGTGCTGTCCGGCGCGCCGAAGGCGGGCAAGTCGACTGCGCTCGCGCAGGCCATCGGGTGCCGGTTGAGCGGCGAGGCGTTCGGCGGCGAGTCGGTCGCGCCCCGCGGTCCGATCGCGCTGGTCACCGAGGAGCCGCTCGAGATGCTCGCGCAGCGTCTCCGCATCTACGGCGTCGGCGACGGGCACAAGGGCGCCGTCTTCGTCGCCTCTCCGGCGCAGGGCGTCGAGCGCCTGTTCGACGCGCTGCACCGCTCCGAGCCCGAGGTGGTGATCGTGGACTCCTTCGCTTCGTGGGCCGTCGCCGCCGGGTGCGAGACCCTGAGTGATCCTGCCGTCATGCGTCGCGTGATGGATACGTTCCGCAGCCTTTCTGAGGAAGGCGCTGGCGTGCTGCTGGTCCATCATGCGCGCCGGAGCGACGGCGAGCTCGCCGACTCGCGGGACATCGCCGCGTCGGTGGACATGATCGTCAACTTCGAGGCCGTCGATCCGGACTTCAATCGTTGCGCTCCGCGGGCGTCCGACCTGCGGCGGCTCTCGTACTCGGGCCGCTGGCCCACCGAGTCGGTCGTGCTCGACTTCGACCGCGCCGACCGTCGCTATTCGTATCAGCAGAAGGGGGACACCGCTTGATGGACATCATCGACAAGTCGCGTGCCCGTGACAGCAATCGGACCGCGTGGGAGGTGGCCGATGCGCCGGGCGGCGTGCGAGCGGTATTCGATGCCGCGCTCTCTCCCGACGGGCTGGGCGCCCTGCATCAGGCGTCCCGGCGGATGACCAACGGGAGGATGAACGAGGATGAGATCAACCGTGGACTCAGGGGCCGCGAGCGGCTGAACGCGTTCATCTCGCGCCTCGACGAGATGCGAAAGGCGGATGTCAAGCCGTTCGACATGGGCTGGATCGCCGAGCCGGGTCTCGCGGGTGTGGGCATGCTGCCGATGCAGCTCGGGGGCGCGGGGAGCAGCGGCGGGGAGCGGGCGGGCACGGTCGTCGTCCGTCTGCTGGCGGAGCTGCCCGCGTGCGACGGCCTGTCGGCGCTCGCCGTCGTCGTCGAGGGCGTGAACCTTCCCGAGCCGGTGGAGCTGAACGGGCGTGACGACCCGCTGCTGCCCACCTCCGTTGCGCTGGTGGGTCCGTGCTCGCTCTTCGGCAATCGGGGTCTGTACGCCGTGCAGACGCGTCTGGACAGCGGTCTTCGCGTCGGTGGCTTGCCGGAGCTGGAGCGCGACATCCAGGGGCCGCTGCTTCCCCTGCCGCTCTACAACCTGCTGACGGCGGTCGCCGGCCGGAGCAAGGGCGGGCACGGCGGGGCGGACCTGGGTCTGCGCATCTTCGTAGAGGCGCTCTGCTCGGTGATGCAGCGCGATTGGCGGCGTTCGGAGAAGCGTCCGGTCATGGTCCAGACGACGCTGCGCGAGTTCCTGTCCTGGTTCTACCTGCGCCGAAAGCCCCGTCCGGCCGAGTACTGGCCGCGGCTGATGCATGCCTGCACCGCTCTCGATCGCGAGGACGTGCGCGTGCCGTGGCGGGACCCGGAGACCGGGAGGGGCGGTCTGCGCCGCGTGGTGAGCCTCGTGGACATTCCTCGTGGTCCCCAGGCGCTGGACGACACCATCGGCATGGTCGTGCATCTGCCCCCGGGGTCCCGTTCCGGTCCCACCATCAACCGTTCGCAGCTGCGGCACTGGGGCTACAAGTCCGAGCCGGCCTACCGGGCCAAGGTGGCGCTGGCCTACCAGTGGTATCGGCCCGGCGTCACCCGCATCCCTGCCGGCGAGAACAAGGCGGGCTGGATCCAGAGTCAGGATCCGGAGTCCTACGAGCCTTACTCGAGGGATCGGATCGTGGAGCTGTGCTACCCGACGTCCGTGCACTCGAACCGCCGGATGCTCGTTTCCCGGTCGTGGAAGATCATCCGTCTGCTCGAAGCCTACGGCGAGCTGAGGATCGTCGGCGAGCGTATCCTGCCGCCGACCGAGGATACGGAGATTATCGTGTAGACGCGTCGGATCGGAGCGTCGGTGGATGGTACGCCCCCGTAGGGCTCGCCGCAAACGGCGGGTCGGCGGGGGCGTCTGCCCGTACGGGCGCCGTCGGGGGCGGTGTCGGTGAATGGTACGGTTTGCGTCGGTGAATGGTACGGTTTGCGTCGGTGAATGGTACGGTTTGCGTCGGTGAATGGTACGGTTGGGGCCGTTTTGGTCAATGTTTACAGGGGTTTCCGCCGCCACCGTGTATGACATTCGACATTCGACTCCTAAAGAGTCGATATGTCGATATGTACTGGAAGGTACGTCGTACGCGAGCGGGTCGGCGATCCCGCCCTTCAGGGGCGGGTCGCCGCCCGTGGCGATCTCCGGATCGGAACGGGACGGCGCCGGGCCGGGACCTTGTCGTCCGTGGCGGCGTCCGCAGGTGAGCGGGTGCGCCCGGGTGGCCGCGTCCGGGGGGCGGGCGTCTTCCGCCTTCGACGGCGCCCTTCGGGACGCGGCGGCGCCTACCGGGAGTGCGCCGCCTCGCGGTCGGGCGTCTCGATCGCCCGTCGGCGGGCCAGCTCGGCCGTGGCCGGGGACGGCGGGGCCGGCGGCGTCTCCGGCGTCATCGTCGGGACGGTGCGCAGCGCGCGGTCGAGCGTGTCGTGGCGCGGCAGGTCGCGCCGGTCGCCTTCGTGGCTGAACTCGCGCGTCAGCCGCGCGTCCGGGTGGGCGTGGCTGGCCTCGTTCAGCGCCGCCCAGACGCGCTCGCGCGTCTCCTCGGGCACGCCGGCGGCGGCCAGGTTCTGCAGGTCGATCGCCATGCCGGTGTCGTGGTCGTAGACGCCGCTGCGCACACCACTGACCGGGTGCGCCGGCGTTCCGCCCAGCGCCAGCACCGTCGCCGGGTCGGCGTGCAGGCCCATGCGGTCGTTCATCCCCACGGTCAGCTCGACGGGCGGGCGGTCGGGGTCGGTGCCGGGCACGTCCATCGTCACGGTCAGCGCGCCGTTGTCGTGGGCGGTGACGTGGTACTCGGCGCTGCCGTTGCCCAGCGCGTCGAGCTGCTCCCACGCCTCGACGTGGTCGCAGCCGCGCTCGAACTCTCCGTCGGGGCCGTAGAGCAGGGTCTCGGGCGTGCCGAGCCCCTCGTCGGCGTAGAACCCGGCTGCGGCGGCGCGTTCGTCGGTGATCGTCCCGTGCCGCGTGAAGTCGGCCACGGCGACCAGCCGGTCCACTGCGTGGTTGATTTCTTCCAGAGTCTCGGCGCTCACCTTCATGGCGTCCTCCGCGTAAATCCTGTCGTAGCGGTCGCGAGTGTACGGGCGGATCGGGACGAAACGGCGGGCGTGGGCGCTTGAGAACGGGGCCGTCAGGCCAGCGGCGTGGCGCCGTGCGGCGGGCTTGTCCGCGCGTGCGTGGGGAGCGTGTAGACGGCCAGGGCCACGTGGTGGACGGTGGCGGCTTGTCCGCGCGTGCGTGGGGAGCGTGGGGACGGAGTCGTGAGGCGTGGCGGCGGCTCGCGCCGTCCTTCCCGTTCCGTGTCTGCACCATTGTCGTCTGTCCGGATCTCTCCCCCGTGGCTCGTGTCCGGTCCCGCGCCGACGTCTGCGAGGCGCGTCCCCCGCCGACGTTCGGGAGGCGGGGCGGCCCGGTTCGGGCGCGTGCGGTGCGTGTCCGCTGACCCGCGGACGCGTCGCTCTCGGCCGTGTTCCCGAATACTCGCTGCGTGAGCTGGATAGGGACTCGCGGCGAGACTGCGGGCGAGCGCCGGCGGCGGATGCGCACGGCGGGTCTGTTCCTCGAAGAGATGTTCGGCGCCGTGGCGGCCGAGTCGGCCCGGGCGCACAGCGAGCGCGTGTGCGTGTTCTGCCGCAGCCGCAACCCCGAGGATGTCGGCAAGCCGCACTCCGAGGTCCAGATGCAGCTGTTCCCGCGGGTGGCCGAGCTGGCCGGCGCCCCGATCGGCCGTTCGGTCGAAGGTTGGCGCAAGTCGCGCACGGATTATCTCGAGCGCGTCTTCGACCGCGTCAACGAGCGGGGCTGGGACGTCTTCGTCGGGGTCAACACCTTCCGCCCGGTCGATCCCGGCGACGGCCGGCCGCAGACCGGGCGCACGCGGGCGCATCTGGCGTCGGTGCTGCGGGTGCAGCTGGACCTGGACGGTCCGCTAGCCGAGAACGCGGCGGCGTTCGAGCGGATGCGCGAGGACGTGATCGACGGCATCGTGCCGGCGCCGTCGATCGTGCTGCGTTCGTCTCCGGAGAAGTACCAGGCTCTGTGGCACGTCGCCGGAGACGACTGGACCGTCGGTCAGGCCGAGCTGTACAGCCACCTGCTCGCGGCGCGCTACGGCGGCGACGAGGTGGTGACGCCGGCGAGCCAGGTCATGCGCGTGCCCGGGTTCCGTAACGCGAAGCCGGAGTACCGGACCGATTCGGGCTCGCCGGTGGTCGAGGAGATCGAGCTGTCCCGGCGGCTGTGGCCCGACCGTCCGAACGCGAAGCTCGACGTCGACCGGTTCCGTCCGCTCGAAGGGGTCGTGGGGGTCGACGCGTTGCGCCGCGGGCTGGAGAAATGGGTCGCCGCGGACCAGCGGCTGGGCGTCTCTTCGGCGAAGGCGGGCGAGGCCGAGGCCCGCGCGGCCGAGATGGCGCGCGAGAACGAGGGTTTCCGCTCGTTCGTGCGGGTCCGGAGTGCGCAAGCCGGGGTGGTGTTGCCCACGCGGATGCGCGGCACGGTGCCGGATGCTCCGCGGGCGCGGTTCTCGGATGGTTGGCCGGGCCGGGCCGTGGGGCTTGAGCGCGGGATGCTGCCGGAGCCGTCGTCGCCGGCTGCGGAGCCGGATGGTCCGCAGCGTCCCGCTGTCACGGCGCCGGTTTCGGCCGATGGTGTCTCCGGTCGGATTCAGGCCTCATCGGGCGGGCGTTTCGTCAACCGCCGGGGTATGCCGGTATGGGTTCCCGACAAGCTGTCGCGGCGTGAGCAGTTGCGGCAGGTCGGGATCGCCAACGGCTGGATCAGCCCTGACGAGCCGAAGTCGGCCGCGGCGAGGGCGGACGACCGCAAGCCGTCGGAGTACGACAAGCAGGACTGGGGCCGGGTTCTTTCGGCGCTGGAGAACGGCGCCCCTGCCGGCGAGGTCGTCAAGGCCCTGGCCGGGATGCGTTCGACGGGCCACGGGGCCAAGTCCGATCCGTCGGGGTACGCCCGCAAGACGGTCAAGCGCGCGCAGGCCCATCTGGAGGGACGCGCGGACGCGGCCGGCGGGGACGCTCCCGCTACCGGCGGTTCCGGGGACTGGCGCCAAGGGGCGCTGCGTCGCGCGGGCAGGGGCGGCAGCGTGCCGGAGACGCCGCCGAAGGCTCCGGCACCGGCCGCGCCGGTGGCCGCGCGTTCGGTTGGTGCCCCGGGACCGGTCCGGTAGTTCGTTCGTTGCGGCGGCCGACCCGCCGGGTTGTCCGGTGGCCGCGGTCTCTTAGACTCCCGGCGTTGCGCGGCTTCGGATCGGTAACACGCCGCGCGGAGGAAGTCAGCATGTCTCAGGAAAACGGTTCGGGTGTCGGCAGGGACCTGGAGAAGCGGATCGTCTCGGTGGCGTACCCGATGTCCCTCAAGGAGTTCCGGGAGTACTACGACCAGGGGTACCAGGTGGCGACCACCGCCGAGCAGCGCGCCGCGTGGGGGCTCGAGCCGCACGAGAGCCTGTCGGTCATGTCGCACGAGCAGGCGCTGCGGGTGCTGTTCGCCGAGCCGGGGGACCCGATCCTCGACGAGCTGGACGACGAGTGCCACGTCGACGAGAACTGGAAGCTGGGCGAGGACAACGCCCCGGACCCCGAGGGTCTCGCGCGTCTGGCGGCCGAGGAGCGCCGGCTCGACACGGTGCTGACGGTTCGCGATCAGAGACGGTCCGACCCGGTCGGCTCGGGTGCGGGCGGCGGCGAGCCCCGCGAGGTCGCCGCGGCTTCGGCGTAGGCCCGAATCGCTGGTGGTGCTGCCGGCTGGCGGCAGTCCCGCGGGAGCGGGGCCGCCGGCCCGACGGGGGGTGACCGATGGCGAGCGGACCCGATGTGAAGCCGAAAGGGCGCAGCGGCGGCCGGAACGAGCCGCGCGGCGGCTGGCCGCTCCGCGTGAAGACGACGGCCCCGCCCGTGACCGGTCCGGATCCAGAGGTTTCCGCGGAGGAAGCCGCGCGGCAGGGTGCCGTCGACGCCGCGGAGGCGAAGCGGCGCTCGGATCAGATGGCGCGCCGCGACGAGTCCGACGTCGCCCTCGACGAGCACCACGTCCAGGAAGGGAAGTCGGCGTTCAGGCGCCGCAGCGGCGGCAACGAGTCGCGCACGCCGTTCGGCGGCGATCCGGTCGAGGAACGGCGCATCGCCGATCGGGCGGCTGGCGGGGAGTCGCCGTCGGCGTGGGTGCAGGACACGCGCGCGCCGCACTACCGCGAGTCCTGGGACGAGCAGCAGGCCGAGCGGCTGCACAACGAGGGCGCGGCGGCCGAGCGCGAGCTTCGCAGTGCGGTTCGCGGCGGCCTGTCCGCTCTGGTCCGGGTGCGCACGGTGGTGCTCGCCGACCAGCTGACGCCGAGCGCGGCCGAGCTGGAGCGGCTCGAGCGCCGTCCCCGGCTGGACGACGACGGCCGCCGGGCGAACCGGCGCGACCGCGCACAGGTGGTCGACGACGGGCTGCCGCTGGCTCCGCTACTGGGCGAGTCGCTGGCGCACGCCGAAGCGGATCCGGCGCTGCTGGCCCTGGCGGCGGGAAAGTATCCGGGTTCGGTGCTGGAGCCGCCCGTGGATCCGGCCTGGCTCAAGGGGCCGGGGCATGAGGACGCCGCCGCCAACGCGCACAGCGCGATCGAGCGTGCGCTGGACGACGTGGAGGCGGCGTGCATGGACCGCTGGCGCAACGACCCGGGGCGCGCCGAGGCGCTCGACCGCCGCTGGGAGCGCGAGCGGGACCAGCTCTGGGACTCCGCCTCGCAGTGCGCCGCCCCGGAGGAGGCGCGGCTGCTCGTCGAGGGCATGCGCGAGTACGGCGCCGAGCTGTCGGAGAAGGGCCGGGGTTTCTGCTACGTGGAACGACTGCACACGGCGGTCGGCCGCGACCGAGACGTGTTGCCCTTGCCGGGGGCGGCGGTGGGTGCGGCGATCGACGCGCATCCGGATCTGGTTGCCGGGATCCGGGCCGTCGATCCGGACTCGCCGTTGTGCGTCGTGCCGCCGGGGGTGGATCCGGAGGCGTACGGCCGCGTGCTGGCCGGCGCGCTGGATGCGGCTCGTGCTCCCGTGGCGGCGGCCGCGCGCGAGGGTGCGCCGCTCGACCCGGCCATCGTCCGTGCGCGCGTGCTGGCCGACGTCGCTAGCGCCGTCGGCGATGTGGAGCGGGTTCCCGACCGAGCGCCGGAGGCGCGGAGTGGTCCGTCGTCGGCGGAGCTGGTCGCGTCGGTGCGGGCGCGCGAGCAGCGGGAGCTGCTGGACCGCGCAGGGCAGGCCTTCCGGGACCTGAGCGACGCGTTTGCCGATCGTGGCGTCTTCTTCGAGATTGGTCCCAATCCCGGCATGGTGCGGCAGATGTCCACCGGCCTGGGCGTCGAGCTTTCGGCCGACGCCTTCGAGCTGGTGTCCGAGCGTGGTCCCGACGGGGAGCTTTTCGATGGACCGGTCCCGAAGGGTTCCTTCGCTGCGCAGCGCGCTGCGGTCGCGGATGCGTTGTGCGGGGCGGCCGAGGCCGTCGACCGTCGGGAGCACCACTCTCCGGAAGGGAGTCCGGAGCGGTTCGGGGAGCGGATGGCCGCGCGCGTCTTCGAGCAGCCGCTGCCGATCTGGTCGATGGTGTCGGGCGAGGTCGAGCAGGCGGCCTCGAACATGGCTGCAGAAATCGGTGTCGAAGCGAGCGAGCTGGCGCGCGAGCGTGCTGACCGCATCGAGGTCCGCTCCGTTGCGGTGGACCGGTTCGAGAAGGTGCTCGAGGCGGTGTCCGACCGCGTCACGGTCACCGTGCGCGATCTGCTGGCCGATCCCGACGGTCCGACGGGGTTCACGGTGCGGCACGATTCCGCGTCGAACAAGGTCTCGGCCGAGGTCCTGGTGGACCCGCGCCTGTGTCATGGCGACCGGTCGCTCACCAACGACCGGCTGGCCGAGGCCCACGGCGAGGCTTACGTGGACCTGGGCCGCGCGTTGGGGGCTGACGACGCTGGTCGCGTCGAGGACTGGTCGAAGGTGTACGGCGCGTTGGCGTCGGCCGCCGCTGCCGAGGACGGCCGTGGGGTCACTGTCAGCGTGGGCTCGTGCGCGGTGAACCGCCGGGAGCGCGAAGCGCTGGGCGAGGCGCAGGCCTTCGGCGAGGCGTTGCGCGAGCAGGTGCGCGCCGACGGGTTCGCCACCGCGCAGATGAAGCAGGCCTGGCCGCGGGCCTGGCGGGAAGAGACCCCGCGCGTCATCGAGCGGGAGGACGGCACCGTGCGGATCGCCGATGCGCGCATCGGGGGGCTGGGTCCGCCGAAAACCGTTGCCGAGGTGCTCGAGCGGGACGGGAAGATGCTCGCGAAGGACATCCAGCGCAGCGTCAAGGCCGTCGACCGGCTCGTCAGGGAAGCCGACAAGCCTGCCCGGCGTGGGCCGTCGCTGACGGGCGGCGTCGAGACGCCGCCGCGCGCGCCTGCGCCCGCTGTCGGTGCGTTCCGGGGCCAGGAGCGAGGTCCCCGCAACCAGCAGGATGTGCTCGACGAGAAACTCTCGGTGACGCGCTGATCCATGCCGAAAACTTTTTTCCACAGACGCGGTCGGATCCGGGATCCGATCCCGTAGGCTCCCGGCGTTCCTGGGAGGCCGGCTCCGGGAAGCGTTTCCCTGACGGCCGGTCTCCCGCGGTTGGCGGTAACCGTAGACCAGGAGGCAGAAGATGGCGAACGGAACGAGCGGACAGACCGGCGGGTTCCGCCGGCCCTCGCGGCCCTCGCGGGGAGTCACCACGGGCCCGACCCGCGAGGAGTCGGTTCAGCAGTGGGGCAACACGATCGCGAAGGAGGTCCGGGGCGGGACGAGCGTGCTGCAGCAGCCGACGCAGGCGCGGCCTCCGCAGGGGCTGCCGTACCAGAGGAACGGGCAGCCGCAGCCGCCGCACAACTTCGGCGGCACGCGCGGGCTGATCCTGCGCACGGTGTCGCACAACCGGGGCTTCGAGGACACCCGCTTCGCGACCGAGCGCACGGCGCGCGACTACAACGAGATGCGCGGCGTCGCGGACCAGGTCACGGGCGGCATCGTCAGGGGCCGCGTCTCGGATCACGGCATCGCGGTTCCCGGGCGGAAGGGCGCCGACGAGCCGCGCAGGGTCAACGCGCGGGTCAAGCTCACCGAGGACGGCCCCAACTTCGACGTCAACGGGCAGCCGGTGGACGGCAAGAAGGGCGACTGGAAGCGGGAGGAGAAGACCGGCCAGATCGCGGAGCAGCTCGTCACCGTCGAGGGCCAGCGCCGCGGCCAGGGGCAGGTGATCTACCTCAACGTCGACGACCTGCGGTTGCCGGCGCGCGAGGTGCGGTCCCCGATCCGGCCGGAGGCCCGCGAGTACCTGCTGTCGGACGTGATGGGGACCGCGCGCCGGCCGGTGCAGGGCGCTCCGGCGGACTCGGTCGACCCGGCGCACCAGCCGCTGCAGGTGCGCGAGAGCAAGGACCTGCCGGGCCGGGCCGAGCTCAGCCTGCAGGAGAACGTGGACATCGGCAACGGGAAGACCGTTCCCGAGGCGTACGTGCTGACCACGGGTCCGGTGGACTCGTTCCCGTCGAAGGAACACCATCTGGGCGCGGTGGTCCACGAGGTCAACCGGTACCACATGTGCCGTGACGGCAACGCCGATGCGATCGCGGTCGCGCGGGCGAAGCCGACCGAGCGCGAGGGGATGCCCGAGTTCGCGCGCTCGGAGCTGGCGGCCTCGGCGGCCACGATGGACCGGATGACCGAGGCCGGCGTCACGTTCCATCCGCCGCAGTACTCGAACGAGAACCGTTCGCAGATCCGCGAGGCGCAGGCCGTGCAGCTGGAGAAGCCGGGCGGGCTCGACGAGGTCGGCCGTGACGCGAACCGGACGTACCGGCTCTCGTCGGGGCGCGCGGCGACGGCCTACGAGCAGCGCGAGCGCAACCAGCAGCGCGCGCAGAGCGTGGACCGGACCAACCGCGACCTGCTCGCGCGGCAGGGTGAGCGGACCCCGGCCGCGGCGGCCCCGGCGCAGGAGCAGCCGGCCACCGGACGGACCGCGGCGGCGCCGGTCGGCGGGGCGCAGGCGCAGGAGAAGACGGCCGAGGCGGCCGAGCGCGCGGCGGCGCAGCTCTACGACGCGAAGCGCAAGAACGTCACCGACAAGACCATGGAGGGTCTGGCCGCGGCCGGCGGCGACACGCCGACCAAGGAGCAGGTGCAGCAGAAGCTGGACGAGCTCAACCAGGCGCAGCCGCCGCGCACGGTGGCGAAGCAGCTGGAGGCCGGCAAGTCCTTCGGCGACGTCGTGACCGAGGCGCGGGCCAACCAGTCGCAGTCGCCCTTGCCCGAGTCGAAGCCGAGCTGGAAGGACACCGTCAGGAAGCAGTTCGGCATCACCGGCGACACGCCCGAGACGCCGCCGAAGGCGCCGGCTCCGGCGGATGCCGCGGCCGCGGCGGCGCAGCAGCGCGGCCAGAGCAGGGGCAAGACTCAGGCGCCGCAGAAGTAGCGGCGGTCTGCCGTAGCAGCGGTGTTTTCCAGGGGGCCGCGGGCGCGAGGGCGCTCGCGGCCCTTTTCTTGTGGAGGGCGCGATGTCCGCGCTGGTTGCGTACACGAGAGCCTACTGGTAGCTTTGGGGGTGTTGGGTGGAGGATCGCGAGAGATGAACCCGGCGGTGGTTTCGGACGCGAATCCGGCGTTGTCACGTTGCGTTCGGGCCTGGCATCCTGAGGAACGTCTTTGGCTCGAGCAGTAAGGTGCTGCGGTTGTGGTCGCGCCAGGGAGATTGCGGATGACTGTGAGAGTCGTGCAAGTCGAACGCGAACTGCAGGAAATGCTACGCAAAACGGCTTGCGAGGCGCTGGGACCCTACGCGACCGATGGTGAAGTCGAGCGACTGGCGGACGAGGTGTATGACGGGCCGACAGTTGCCGACGTAGTCTTGGAGACCGATGCAGACCGTGCACGGCGGCAGCGAAGAATGCAACTGGCCATCGAGGAAATGGACCGGTGGGGGAAAGGTACCTGCTAGACACCAGCGAGCTGTTGCGGCCGACGCAACGGAAGTTGCACAGTGCCTGGGCAGAGATTCACGGGCGGAAGATGATGATGCCGCCCACCGTGGCCTTGGAGCTCGCTCCGCTCGGCGTGCCGGACACGGTTGAGAACGGCTTGCGCCGAGCGGAGCGGATGTTGCTGCCGGGCGGGAAGAGAATGCCGGCTGGCCGGCGAATGGAGGTCGCGCAGCAAGCCTGGTGGGGACGGATAGTGATTGATGTCGGAATGTTCGACGCACGGTAGGATCACGGGCATGGTGAAGCAGGGCAATGCTGGGATGGAATCAATGACACGCGGGAAGCACAGAGGGCGGCGCGGAATCGAAATCGCTGCAGAGTGGGACCCGGACGAGCGCAAGTGGCTCGAAGAGTTCCTCGGGGCGATCAAGACCGGACATGCCGAAACGGTGAAGGACGTAGTCATCTACGGCTCGAAGGCTAGGGGAGACTGGCACCGGGACAGCGACATCGACATCCTGCTGATTCTGGCTGACGAGGGGAATGATGAACGGGAAAGCGTAGAGAACTTGGCGTACGACCTGTCCGTGACGGCAGATGCCCTGCCGTTGGTCACGACGAAAACTGAAGGGGAGTGGAAAAAACTTGGCGAAGCCGGGGCGACTTTCCACCGAGCCGTAGAACGTGATGGAGTGAGCGTGCTGTGAACCGGGACGAGATACCGGTCTGTGCGATGACGAACTGGCGCAGGTGCCGGCGCTGCCGGGAGGCAAAACACCGGTACCGGCCATGAGCGAATCGCAGGAGGCGAAGCCGAGCTGGAAGGACGCCGCGCACGGTGGCGAAGCAGCTGGAGGGCGGCAAGTCCTTCGGCGACGTCGTGATCGAGGCGCGGGCCAACCAGTCGCAGTCGTCCGAGTCGAGGCCGGGCTGGAAGGACACGGTCAAGAAGCAGTTCGGACTCACCAGCGACACGCCGGAGACCCCGCCGAAGGCGCCGGCCCCGGCGGACGCGGCCGCGGCCGCGCAGCAGCGCGGCCAGAGCAAGGGCAGGACCCAGGCTCCGCCGAAGTAGCGGCGGTCTGCCGCAGTAGCGGTGCTTTCCAGGGGCCGCGGGCGCGAAGGCGCTCGCGGCCCTTTTTGTTCGAGGGAGCGGCGGTCTTTGCTTGCGTGTATGTGGGTCCCTTGGTACCCTCGGGGTGATGGATGGAGATCTGAGAGATGCATGCAGTCGCGGTTGTGGGCGCGAATCCCGCGTTGTCTCGTTGTATTCAGAATTGGCATCCGGAAGAACGGCTCTGGCTTGAGCAGTACGTGGCTGCCGTCCAGGAACGTTATCCGGGCGCGGTCAGTCGTCTGCTGGTGTACGGGTCGAAGGCGCGAGGGGATGCGCATGCGGAAAGCGATATCGATCTGATGTTGATTGTTCGGGATCAGGCTCAGGATCTGAAACGGGCCTTGCGTCGGATCGGCTACGACTTGGCTGCGACTTCTTGGGTTGTGCCGTCGATTCTCGCGCGAACTGAAGCTGAATGGCAGCGACTAGAACGGCTTCGGTCGCCGTTTTTTGCAGCTGTGGAGCGGGATGGGATCAAGGTCTTGTGAACGAGGAGCATGCGTTTGCGGAGTGGGGTCGGGCGACGGAGGCTTTGGCGGCTGCCAAGCTTCTTGTTCGTGAGGGCATGTACCCAAGCAGTGTGTCTCGTGCTTATTATGCTATTAATCATGCCGTCAAGGCTGGACTTGCCGTTCATGATGTAAAGGCGGAAACCCATGACGGTGTAAAACGCATGCTTGGGTTGCACTTGGTTCGTTCCGGGGAGCTCGAGAAGGACTCGGCGGTGGATTTGCGAGAATCTGTTGATGACCGGATGGATGCTGATTACGACTCTTTTGTCGTGTGTTCGTCGGAGCACGCAGAGATGGCGTGCGAGCGTGCGGCCGGTCTTGTTGACAGAATGCGTGCGTATTTGTTGAGCAGGGGGTTACCGGAATCAGAGCTTGTCGAAGTAGAGCGGTTGGCGGTCCACCAGGGCGTGTCTGCTCTTGGTCATCCGCCGGAGAATAGGCTTCGTTCATTGGTTTCAGCGCCGGAGGCGACCGATGTACGTGGCAGTCAGCCGCCGTCGCAGGAGGCGAAGCCGAGTTGGAAGGACATCGTCAAGAAGCAGTTTGGCATCAAGAGCGATACGCCGGAAATTCCGCCGAAGGCCCCCGCGCCGCCGGACGCCGCGGCCGCCGCGGCGCAGAAGCGCGGGCCGCAGCGGGACAACGGTCCTTCCAGGTAGCGGCGGTCTGCCGCAGTAGCGGTGCTTTCCAGGGGCCGCGGGCGCCAACGCGCTCGCGGCCGTGTCTCTCGTACGGCCGTGTCTCGCGTATCAGAGCGTCTCGAGCACGCTGGCGAGAAACAGTCCCAGCGTCGTGATCGTTGCGATGTGAAACGCGCTCCACGTCGCGATTCCCCGCAGGCAGAGGTCGGGACCGTTCGCGACGATGTCGACGCTCGCGTGGATGGCGGGCAGCAGGATCGCCACGGTCGCCGACTGCGTCGGCTCCATCCCGCTGTCGTGGGCGAGCAGTGCGATGGGCAGCGCCGTGGTGAACGCGATCGCGTGGCGCAGTGTGGTGGTCATCGGCCGAGTGTAGGGACCGGTGGCCCGTAGGCTCGGCGCATGGAAGTTGCCCAGGTCGGCGGCGTCAACGCGTTCGATGCCGGTTTTACGGCGCTGGTCGTGGTGCTGTCGCTGGTAGGCGTCGTCAAGGGCCTGACGCGGCTGATGGTCGGGATGACGGCGCTGGTGGCCGCGTTCGTCGTTGCGGCGGCGCGTCACGTGCAGGTCGCGGCGGCGCTGGTGGCCCGCTTCGAGATGCCGCCGCTGGTGGCCAGCGGGATCGGCTACGGCGTGGTCTTCATCGCGGTGATGCTGCTCGCCGCGCTCGTCCTTCCGCTGGCGCGCGCAGTGGTGCGCATGGCGATGCTGGCCTGGGCCGACCGGCTCGCGGGCCTGGTGGCCGGGCTGGCCGGCGCGGTACTCATCGCCGGGTCGGTGGTGGTCCCGGTACTGGCCTACGTCCCGGCCGGCGATCGGCTCCTGGCCGACTCTCAGCTTGCGCCCCTCGCGGTGGTCGGCGCCGACGCCGCCGCGTCGCTGGCCCCGGGAGAGCTGACCGCGTGGTACCAGGAGCGGATGAGCGCCGTGCGCCAGTTCTGGGCGGATCGCGCGGAGCGGTCGCGTCCGCTCCCGCGTCCGGGTCCTGCCGAGGCGCCGCCGCTGGACCCGCCGCTGCCGGGGCTTCCCTGGCGGTGATTGCGCCGACGCCAGGCCGGAGGGCTGTTACTCCCGACGGGTGCGATGCGGTGGATGAACTGCTGTGACGCAGTCGTTGAGGACATGAAAGGTTCTCGTGAACCTGCTCAGCGGTTTCGCCTGTTTCGGATCCTGCCGATCAGCTCGCTCAGGCGTAAGGGCTCGTAACCGGTCCGCTCGACGCACACGTTGACGTGGTGGGGCGACAGCTCGGGTCCGGGTCCGTGGATATGGCCGTGGACGTTCACGCACCCCGGCGGCACGGTCTCGAGCGGCTCGTGCGTGAGGAGCAGCGTAGCTCCCGCGTTGCAGACCATCGTCGGCGCCGTCGCGTCGAACCCGTAGCTCTTCGGCCATTCCTGCCCGGGCAGGAAGTCGTGGTTGCCCGCGACGAGCAGCTTGCGGCCGGGCATCTTCGACAGCTTCGACAGGATTCGTGCCGACGGTTCGACGAGCGTGACGTCTCCGAGGCAGATGATTGTCTCGTCCTTGCGCACCCGCTCGCGCCAGGCGCCGAGCAGCATCGCGTTCATCGCGTGCACGTCGGGGTGCGGCCGGTCGCTGTGGCGGATGATCCCGGCGTGGTCGAGGTGCAGGTCCGACCAGACCCAGGCCCGTTCGGCCGCCGCCGGGTCGATCGCGGCGCCGACGGCGGTCTCCATCCAGATCAGCTGCAGGCGCGTCTGCCACGCGACGACGTGTGCTGAGCGTGGCGGCCGAAGGGCTGTCATCAGGTGTTCGCGGTACAGCTTGTCGAGCGCTTCGGGTTCCATCCTTCATGTCCGGTTCGTCGCAGTTCCTGCGCGGCGTCAGCGTGTTGATCCTGCCTGAATCCAGGGTGGTGCGGGTCCTTTGAGCCGGCGGCTCCGCCGGGTCTGCTACCTGTAGCGATCGTTGCAGTTTCCGGGTTCGCGCGGAACGTGGTCCGTAGACTCCCGCTGCGATGGCTGAGTCGGCGGGAGCGCGGAAGCGGGTGGACCTGGTCGAGGTGCTGATCGGCGCGGTGTGCGCCGGCGGTCCGCGTCTCGCGCGTGCCCGTTCGGACTTCGAGGAGATGGATCCGAGCAACAAGGGAATCGAGCGCCTGATGCGCTCGGTGGTCGATCCCGAGCTGCTCGCCGCGGTTGTCGGTCCGCGCCTGGTTCCGGTGTGGGTGGAACCGTTGCGTGCGCGCTTCGCTTGGTTCAGGCAGACGTACCCGGCCGACTGGGTCGACGTCGAGAAGGTCTGGCGCCAGCAGCGGGCGCGCTGGCGCCGCCCGGCTGCCGGGGCCGGGTCGGGGCCGGCTTCCGCCGCGACCGGTTCGCGGGTCCGTTCGCGTGGCTACCCGCACCGTGATCCCGACCCGCCTCGTGCGGGCCCGTCTCGTGCGGGCCGTCGGCCGGCGCCCGCGCGGCGTGGCGAGCGTCCTGCGGTCCAGACGCCGCCGGCGCACCGTCCGGTCCCGGCCGGCGTCGCGGCGGTCGATGACCCCGATGTCCAGCCGGTGGTTGCTCCGCCCGATGCGGTCACCTCCGGCGAGGTCGCCGCGGAGGTGGCCGATGAGACTGCGCGTCAGATCCGCGAAGGCGACGAGGCCTCGAAGGCTGTCCCCGCGCGCAAGCCTGCATCGCCCACGGATCCCGCCGCGGCCCGTGCTCCCGTCCTGGGCGGCAGCGTCAACGGTGTTCCGGCAGTTCCGCCCCCGGCGCCGCGGCCTGCTGTTGCGGCGTCGTCGTCGCGGGGGGCCAAGTCTTCGGAGGATGCCCGGATCGTGCTGTCGGGGGCTGCGGGTTCGCTGGTCGAGCGCTTCCTGCGGGCCATGGCGGACTCGCGGGTGCAGGTCGATTCGGTCCGCCGCGTTTGGATCGACGCCGACGGCCTCGTGGGCGGCTGGGACCTGTGGGCGCTGGACATGACCGTGGCCGAGCGCGTGCGCGCGCTGCAGCGGCGCAGGGAGAGGTAGCCGGCGGTGTGGAGCGTCTACGGTCTCGCCTCGGCGGGCTCGCGCGACGAGCGTCCGGCGCCGCAGAACCCCGAGCGTCCGATTCCGGAGGATCGTCCGGATGCGCAGGTCGCTGATCGCGGCGACCGTCGGCCGCGGGGGCGGCTGCCCGCCCCCGCTGATCCGCCTCGTGCGCCGAAGCCGGAGCCGTTCGAGATCACGAAGATCCGGAACCTCGACGAGGTGTCGGTCCACGGGGGGCGCCGCGAGGACCGCGGTGATGGACCGCGGGTGCCCTACGAGCAGCGGGTCGCGCTGACGCTCGAGACCATCGGCATCTTCCGGGTGGTGACCCGCAAGGCGCTGGTGGCGCACTGCTTCGACGGGCACCCGTTCGTCGCCAACAAGGCTTTGCGCCAGCTCGAGAGCCAGGGCCTGGTGACCACCGTCCGCGTCGAGCGCGGCAAGTACGGCTACCAGGTGTTCACGCTCACCGGCAAGGGCCGTGACGTGGCGGCCGAGCGCCGCCGCAAGCGTACTGCCGTCCGTTCGGTGCTCTCCGACGGGCAGCGCTTCTGGGAGGGGCTCGCCGACCAGCGGCAGTTGCGGCACGACCACCAGGTCTTCGAGGCGGTGGCGCAGGACGCGGCCGACGTGGTCTCGGGCGGCGGCCGGGTGCGCCGCGTGCGGCTCGAGTCGGAGTTGCGTGGTCTGCTGGCGGCGGCCGACGATGCGGGCCGCCGGCGCGGCGGCGCAGACGAGGCGAAGCGCAGTCGCGCCGAGGCGGCCGCGGGCATCGGCCTGCGGGTCTTCGACGACGGCGTGCCGCTCCCCGACGCGCTGGTCGAGATCGAGGAGGCGGACGGGCGGGTGGTCACCCGCTCGGTCGAGGTGGCCTCGGGTTCTTACACTCACGCGCAAGTTGCAGAGAAGGAGCGGTCGGGGTTTCGGGTGTACGGCTTCCGGCCGGACAGGAGCAAGCGGGCGCGGTCGCTGCGCGTCGAGGAGTTCCCGCTGTCGTGGGGCGGGCGCTGAGAGGAGCGGGTAGATGCATCCCTGGCAGGTGTCGTTCGGGCTGGTGCTGGCGACCGTGGTGCCGCTGGCGTACTTCGTCTACGACGACCTGGGGTACCTGACGGGGCTGTGGGGGCTGGCCTGGACGCACTACAGCTTCCATCTCGTTGCGGTGCCGTCGGCCTCGGTGCTGCTGATGGCCGCGCTCTACTACCAGGTGGCCCGCTCGCTGTTCCTCGGGGATGTCGGGAGCCGTATCGAGGTCATGGACCGGTCGGTGCGCGCGGGCCGCGCCGGGGACGCGGAGCTGTCGGCTGCGCTTCGGCGCGAGGAGTCGGGCGACTACACGTCGTAGTCGCCGGGAGGTTTGGGCGATGAGCGTCTCGTTGCGTGGGCAGCAGCAGTGGGAGGGCTTCAACGTGCTGTGCAAGGCGCCGGAGGTGGCCGGGGTGGACCGCCGCCTGTTCGGCCTGCTGGGCATCGCGTTCTTCGTGATGTGGCAGCTGCTCGAGTCGTTCCTGATGGGTGTGGCGGTCGCCGGCGGCCTGCTGATCGTCTTCCGGCGGCTGACGGTGTACGACCCGCACTGGTTCGAGATCCTGCGGGTGACCTCGCGCTACGACGTCGCGTGGTGCGACCCGGGCGGGGTTCCGGACCGCTTCGGCGAGTGCGTCCTCGACATGCGGGTCGAATCGCTCGCCGAGGATGCGAACGCTGCAGACGAGGCGGAGGGTGTGCGGTGATCGACCTGTTCAAGCCGCGGGAGGGCAGCCTCTCGACGTACGTGCCGTACTGGGGGTTCGTCTCCGACGACGTCGTGCTGACGACCGACGGGCAGTTCCTCTTCTTCGCCGAGGTGATCCAGGACACGGTCGACGGGCGCGCTTCCGAGGACCTGGACGCGACCAATCAGGCGTGGCAACGCCTGCTCGGGCTCGTGCGCCCGCCGAACCGGGCGTTCATCGTCTTCGAGCGGCCGCCGGCGGGTATCGACACGTCGGGGTTCGAGGGCGAGAGCGTCGGCATGCTGGCGCAGCGCAAGCGCCGCTCCTGGGTCGCGGGCCGCGTGCGCCAGATGCGGGTCTATCTGGTGCTGGCGATCCAGCCGGGCCTGAAGGCGCACGTGCGCGCCGATCAGTCGAAGTGGTGGATGAAGTACGCCCGCGGGTGGTTCGCCGGCGGGCGCCAGAAGCACCTGTCGTTCCACCTGCGCGAGATCGTCGACCGGGCGCTGGCCGAATCCCGTGCGCAGTACAGCGAGATCGAGACGCTGGTGGAGCAGTTCACGCCTTTGCGCCAGCTCGCCGGCGACGAGGTCGGCTCCCTCCTGTTCCGGGTGGTCAACCAGGGGCAGGGCGTGTGGACGCCGATGGAGCGTCCGTCGCGCTACGGGCTGAACTGGCGGGTGGCGGGCGAGACGGTGGCGTTCGAGCGCAAGCACATGCTGGTCGGCGACCGCGTGGTGGGGATCTTCTCGATGGCGCTGCCGCCGCCGCGCTCGGCGGCCAACGCGCTGGGCGAGCTCTACGCGCTGCCCTACGACTTCACGGTGGTGATGGAGTGGCGGCCGCTCGACAAGCTGAAGGCGCTGTCGCGCATCCGCGCGGTGCAGAAGCACTACAACACGCAGCGCTGGTCGTTCTGGGCCGCGATGACGCAGACCGAGGGGACCAACGTGGCGCTCGACGACGCGCCCTCGGGGGCCGCGGTGGACCAGCTCTACCGCGCCGCGCTCGAGCTGGACACGGTCGGCGTGCCCTACGGGGAGCTGGCGCTGTCGGTGGCGGTCGGCGGCTGGGATCCGGCCGAGCTCGATCAGGTCGGGGGCTTGGTGCAGCGGGTGTTCACCCAGGCCGACGGCAAGGCGGTCAAGGAGCGCTTCGGGCAGACGGCGATCTGGTTCGGGCGGTTTCCCGGGCAGAAGGTGCAGCCGCTGGCGCGCCCGATCGTGGTCTCGTCGGGGCAGGCGGCCGCGCTGGCGCCGCTCTTCGGCGGGGCGCGCGGCTACGAGCGCTGCGCGCACCTGGACAAGCCGGCGCTGACGCAGTTCGAGACGCGCTGGGGGACGCCGTACGGGTACGACCTGTTCGGCGGGGGCGACGTTGGCCACACGCTGGTGCTCGGCGCCACCGGGTCGGGCAAGAGCTTCCTGCTCAACTTCCTGCTGCAGCAGGCGCTGCAGTACGAACCGCGCGTGATGATCCTCGACCTGGGCGGCTCCTACCGCTGGATCACGCGCCTGCTCGGCGGCAGCTACCTGGCCATGAACCCCGACGAGGACGCCGACGGCGAGGGCGGGCAGCCCGGGCTGCGGCCGTTCTCGCTGCCGCCGGGCGAGCGCACCTACGCGTTCCTGGCCAGCTGGGTGCAGCGGCTGCTCGCCATCGGGAAGTACGAGTGCGAGGCGGCCGACATCGACGACATCCGCAAGCGGATCGTCGACACCTACGAGTTCCCGGTCGCCGAGCGCCGGCTGGGCACCCTGGTGAACATGTTGCCGGTGCGCATGAAGCCGCCGCTGTCGCGCTGGATCGGCGACGGTCCGTGGGCGCCGACCTTCGACGGTCCTCCCGAGGAGGGCGTGAGGGTGGGCGACGACGCGTGGCAGGTGATCGACCTGGCGGGCGCGACCGAGCACCCGGACTGGTGCGCGGCGGCGCTCTTCTACCTGTTCGAGCGGCTGCGGCTGGTCATCGACGACGACGCCGAGCTCGGGCGGCTGAAGCTGATGGTGGTCGACGAGGCGTGGCGCTACCTGGCCGACCCGGCGGTGCTGACGGTGCTGACCGAGGCGGCCAAGACGTGGCGCAAGCGCAACGCGGCGCTCGTGATGGCGACCCAGTCGGTCGTCGACCTGACGGCCTCGGAGCAGTCGACGGCGCTGCTCGAGATGCTGCCGACGAAGCTGCTGCTCGCGAATGCGAGCTTCCCGCAGGCGGCGGCCGACGCCTTGCAGCTGAGCGAGGCCGAGTACGAGACGGTGCGGGGCCTGGAGCCGAAGAAGGAGCTCTTCCTGCACCGCGATTTGGAGAAGGTGGTCCTGCGGCTGACGGTGGACCCGGAGACCTACTGGCTGTCGACCTCGTCGGCGGGCGAGGCGGCCGACCGGGAGGAGATGGTCAGGCGGCACGGGCTGGCGGGGGCGCTGGCGCGGCTGGCGGCGGGAGAACGGCCCGGCGACGAGCCCGGGCGGCGGGAGATGCTCTCATGACGGAACGTGCGGGACGGTGCATGGGGTCGGGACTCGTTGCGGCGCTGCTGCTGCCGGCTCCCTTGTGGGCGCAGCCGCCCGCGCCGGTCGTTCCCGGCGGGGCCGACGGCGCGCCGGTGGCGGTGCAGATGCCGGACCTGCCGGCGCCCGGCGAGGTGCTCGACGACGCGCAGCTCGAGCGGCGGCTGCGCGAGGTCGAGGCCGAGATCGAGATGCTCGGCGGGGCCGAGCCGGCTGCGGACGGCGGGCCGTTGCATCCGGGCTGGCCGGACCTGCGCGCGCTGGCCGATCTGCCGCCGATCCGCACCGTGCGGCACCCGCGCAACCAGTCGGTGTCGGTGCTGACGGCGACGTTGCGCCACACGACGATCCAGCTGGCCGACGACGAGTCGATCGTCGACTTCGTGGTGGGCGACTCGGTCTACTTCGACGTGCGCGGGGCCGACAACGTGGCCTTCGTCAAGGCGATGGCGCTCGGGCGGCGCACGCGCCTGTCGCTGGTCACGGCGTCGAACCGGACGTACTCGTTCGACGTGTTCGCGACCGAGGCGCACCGTCCCGACGAGGTCCTGGTCGTCGACTGGTGGGCCGGCCGCGACGAGGGGGAGGGAGACAACGGCGAGGGTCCGTCGCTGGTGCCGGGGTTCGACCCCGACGGGCTGGTGCTCGACTTCGCGCCGGCCGGCGCGGTCGCCGGCTACGAGGCGCAGATCCGGGCCGCGGAGCAGGACGTGCGGCGGATAGAAGAGGACGCGGCGCGCGAGGAGATCCGCATCCGAGAGCTCGGGTCGCGGCGCTTCGGCGAGTACCTGCGGGCGTACCCGCGGCGGGTGCAGATGCGCTACCGGCTGAGTGAGGAGGCGCGCGCGGCGCCGCTGCTGCTGACGCAGATCTGGACCGACGGGCAGTTCACCTACCTGCGGAGCCGCTCGGAGGAGTCGCCGGCGCTCTACTCGCTGACGGGCAACGAGGGCGAGGAGCCGGTGTTCGTCAACTACACGCTGTCGCCCAACGGGCTGTACGTGGTCGACCACGTGCTCGGGGCCGGGTATGCGCAGCTGCAGGGGGCGCGCGGGGAGTGGCACCTGTGGGATGTGCCGCCGTTGTCGCTGCTGACCGAGGTGGCGCTGCCGCGCGGCGGGGATGGTCCCCGGTGGGTCGAGACGCGCTCGTCGCGTCCGTTCGTGCGGCGGCGCGGGAAGCTGCTGGCGTGGGTCGGCGTGGCCGCCGTCGGGGCGGTCGTCACGCTGAAGGTGGTGCGCTGATGCGGCGCCGCCGAAGGGAGAGGCTGGTGGTGAGGTCGATGGCGATCGGATCCGTTGGAGGTTTGCGCGGGCTCGTTTCCGCGTTCGTCCTGCTCGCGCCGGGGCTTGCCGTTGCGCAGCCGCCGGGGGGCACGGTGGACACCGACCCGGCGGTCAGCCTTCCGGCGCTGCCCGAGGCGCTGCGCGGGCTCCGTGGGCAGGATGAGCCCGAGCCGTTCGTGGGGCCGGCGCTGCAGGAGGAGGACCCCCTGTCCGATGGTGCGGTACTGGCGACCGACGTGCCCGTCGAACCCGAGCCGTCCGCGGATGCGGCGGAGCGTGTCGAATCCGATGCGCCGGTCGTGCCTGCGCCGGTCCCGGCCGCGCCGGCTCCGGCCGTGATGGGGGCCGAGTCGGACCTGTCGCTGGCCGCGCAGGCGGCGGCGCTGCTGGGCGGGACGCTGGACCCGTCGGGCAGTACGCGGGTTGCGCTGGCCGGCGGGGCGGCCGATCTGGCGCAGTCGCTCGCGCGCGCGGTCTTCGCCGCCCCGGTCGCCGGGTCCATTCCGTACGTCGTGCAGGCGCAGGTGCACCACGACGTTACGCTCATCTTCCCGTCCGAGTGGCCGCTGGTGCAGGTCTTCGTCGGCGACCCGCGGCGCTGGGCGGTGACGCACTCGGGGCCGCTGGTGGTGCTCAAGCCGGGGGAGGCGGGCGCGCGCACGAACCTGACCGCCGTGCTCGCCTCGGGCGAGGTCCTGCAGATGGACCTCGAGGAGGTCACCGGGCTGGCCGGCGCGCGGCGCATCGGCCGGGTGTACGTCGGCCCGGAGTCGTGGCTGGTCGACCGCATCTTCTCGATGCTGCCCGCCGACGTGCGCGCCCGGGTTGCCGACGCTCCGGTCAGCGTCGCGCAGCTGCTCGCCGACCCGGTCTCGGTGGTCGGGCTCTACGGCGGCACGGGCGCGGTGCCGAGCCCGGGTGGTGTCCCCCCGGTCGCGGTGGACCCGGTGGCGGTCGAGCCGTCGTCTGCGGTCTCCGGTCCTGCCGGTGGTTCCGGGCCCGGCGTTCCGGACTACGCCGCCGTCGCGGGCCTGTCGGCCGACCCGTGGGGCGAGCCGCCTGTCCTGGTCGATCGTCCCGCATCGGGCGAGTACGTCTCCGGCCGGCAGATGGCGGGGCTCGAGTCCCGGCTGCGGGCCGCCCGCGCCCGGGTCGACACGGCGCGGCGCTCGGCCGGCGATCGCATCGCCGCGGCGCAGCTCGGGCTGGACGCCGACCTGGAGGCGCTGCGCGAGGAGTATCCGCTGCGCACCCAGTTCAGCTACGTGCTGGACCCGCCGCTGCCGCCCTACACCGAGCCGCTCTGGCACTTCGGGGTGTGGCACGACGGGGACCGGACCTACTGGCGGATGCTCGCTCCCGATCCGGCCTTCCGCGACGCGGACACGGGCGAGCCGCTGGTCGTCGAGCGTCTCGACGACTTCCTGTACCGCTTCGACCGCGTGGTCGAGCGCGGCGTGGTGATGGTGCGTCTGGACAAGGACCCGCAGGTGCGGGAGCTGTACTTCCGGCGGCGCCGGGAGCTGGAGGGGCCATGAAGATCCCGTCTTTCAAGGACGTGCGGCTGCCGCTCGGTTCGATCCCGTCGAACTGGCCGCTGCTGCTCGGTGCGGCGCTCAGCGTCGTGGTGCTCGTCGGCCTGCTGCTGACCGGCGAGGAGGTCGTCGAAGAGGCCGACCCGCTGAACCCGGCGCCGCCCGAGCTGGGCGAGGTCGAGGCGGTGGACCCGCGGCAGCTGCTCGGCGTCGACATCGACCAGGAGGCGGCGCGGCGCCGCGCCGAGCAGATCGAGGCCGAGCGGCGGCGGCAGCAGGAGCTCGAGCGCGCCCGGCGCGAGGCGAGTGAGGAGGCGCGGGCGCGGGCGACGGAGCTGGCTCGCGCCGAGGAGCAGCTGGCCGCGCTGCGCGCCCGGCAGGCCGAGGGCCCGCGGGCGCCCGAGCAGGAGACGCCGATGGAGATGCTCGCGCGTACCGCCGACGAGGCGGACCTGCTCGAGACGTTGCGCCTGGAGGACATCGCCCGGCGCGCAGAGGCGATGCGGGCGCCGATGGTCGTCTCCTCGGCCCGCGGCATCGGCGAACGCCAGCACGCGTTGCGCACGGTGGGCCCGGCGTCCGCCGCGGCAGGCAACCTGCAGCCCGGCCTGTCCGCGCAGATTCCGCCGGCGGTGCCCGGCGGTCTGGCGGGTGATCCGATGCTGGCGGGACCGCAGGCCCCCGCTCCGACGCCGATGGGCATCCCCGCGGTGCTGGCGGCCGGCCCCGCCGGCGGGCTCTATGACGACCCCGCGGGCGGCGGCCTCTACGGTGATGCTTCACCGGCTCGCGGTGGGGCCGCGCCGGGGGGGCGGGTCGGCGTGCCCGGCGGCGACGGCCGCGCGGGGACGTTCACCGCGGGGCCCGCGGCCGACGGTGGCACGGGCGGGCCGGGACCGACCGGCGTGGTGGTCACTCCGCACGACGGGCGCGACTACCGGCTCTACGAGGGGACGATGCTGCCGGCGGTGCTGCGCGAGCAGCTCGACGGGACCTTTTCGGGGCCGCTCTCCGCGATGGTCACGCGGCACGTGTACTCGGCCGACCGCCAGCGGGTGCTCATCCCGCGCGGGACCGTCGCGCTGGGGGTCTCCGAGGGCGTGCAGGACCTGTGGCAGGGGCGGCTGGCCATCGGCTTCAACCGGCTCATCTTCCCCGACGGGCGCTGGGTGCGGATGGACTTCGCGGGGATGAACGGCATCGGGGAGACGTCGCTGCGCGACCAGGTCAACCGGCACTACCTGCAGATGTTCGCGGCGGCCGGCGGCGTCGGCCTGCTCGCCGGCTTCGCCCAGGGCGGCGTCGGCGGGGGGCAGGGCCAGTTCCGCTCGGCCGTGTCCGAGCAGATGGCCAGCACGTCGCTGCAGATCGTCTCGCAGTTCCTCAACCGGCTACCGGAGGTCACCATCCGGGCCGGGCACCGCGTGAACATCCGCTTGATGCAGGACCTCGTCGTGCCCGCCGAGGCGGCCTGGGACGTCGACTAGGAAGGATAGCGGTGAGAACGGAAACGGACGGCGGCGGGTCAGCCGGCGGTCTGGGAGCCCTTGAGGGCATTGATGACGATCTCGCGCAGCTCGCGGATGTCGGACCGGACTTCCGTCCGCAACTGGCGGATGCTTTCGTGCATCTCGTCGATCCGCCGGTGCACGCCGTCGAAGCGGGTGTTCATGTTGGCGTTGACGTCGTCGATGCGCGCGTTCGTGTTGGCGTTGACGTCGTCGATGCGCGCGTTGACGTTGGCGTTCTGCTGGAAGACAAGCGCGATCAGCATCAGCAGCAGGGTGGCGAGTCCGATCCCGGTGCCGATGACGGCCCGGACGAGGGCTTTCGTATCGGCGTTGACCGGAGCCGCGGCCTCGGATGTTGGCGTGCTGCTCATGCCTGTAGCGTAGCACCGATCGATGTGACCGCGTGCGCATCGGCTGATGAGGGACCTGGCGCCGACGGCCACGGCGGCCTGCGAGGTCGACCGGCGGCACGCCGCCCCCATACTCCCACGATGAACATCCGCATGCGATCGTTCGCCCGTTCCTCTTCTCGCGTGGTTGTTTCGCTGGCGGTCGCGATCCTGCTGGCCGGAGCCGTTCCGGCTGCGGGCGAGGCGGGGCAGTTCGACCGCCACGGCCGGCGTCTGGCGCCGGGGGCTGCGCCGCTGGTGCTCGGGCCGCTGCCCGGGTCGCCGTGGCGTGGGCAGGTGGCCTTCGGGGCGGAGTTCCCGCTCGGGGTCGACGCGGCGGCCATCGGCCGCGGGCTCGGTCCGTCGTTCCGCATGGTGCTGCCCCGGGTGGGGCCGGCGGGCAGCTTTTTCGATGCCGTTGTCGACAACGTCGAGCTCGAGGACGTGGCGGCGCTTGCGGCCGGCGCAGCCGGCGTGAACCCGGCAGGTTCGATGGTCTACACCGGGACGTTGCGCCGGCGTCCGGACGTGGTCGTGGTGCTGTCGGTGGTCAACGGGGTTCTGTACAGCCGCTTCGCGGTGGGCGAAGAGGCGTGGGTGATCTACTCGGACGCGGCCGGGCGCGCGATGGTGCGCGTCGCGCGCCGCAGCGAGGCGGCGGCCGGCAGTGCGGGTCCGGGGGCGCGGTCCCCGCTGCCGGGACTGCCACAGTAGTGCGGAAAGGGTGTGGTCATGCGGTCGAAGGGCGTGCGTCGGGTCGTGGTGGTGACGGCGCTGGTGGCGGCGATGCTGGTCGGGCGCGTGCAGCCTGCCGGGGCGTTCCTCTCTGCGCTGGACCCTGCGGGTTGGGCCGTGGTGGCCCAGATGGCGGCGATCATCTCGCAAGCGGTGGCCATAAAGAGGCAGGTCGAGAACGTGCGCAACCAGGCGCGGGCGGAGTTCTTCGGCAAGCTGGCGCCGCTGACCGGGAAGCTGAGCGTGGTCTCCGGCTGGTTGCGCAACGCGCGCTCGAAGGCGGGGGTCAGCGTCTACAACCCGGCCAGCTATCAGGTGCTGCTCCCGACGACGACGCTCCCCGAGTTCAACCGGCCGATGGACGAGTGTGTTCCCGGTTCGGTGGGCGTCGACCCGTGCATGCCGCCGATTTCATCGGCGGCTCTGCCGGCGACGGTGGTGTCCGACCTGTCGACGTGGTATCGCGGCAACGCGTTGTCCAGTACCGGGATGAGTCCGGTCACGCGGTCCTATACCGCTGGGGACGCGCGGCTCACGGCGGCCGCTGGCCGCATCGACCGGCGCTTGCAGGCCGCTATCGCGCGGCAGGAGGCGGCGGCGATCCGCGGCGAGAACGAGCGCGCCATGCAGCGGGCGCTGATCGAGGAGCAGATGGCGATCGTCGAGGACTGGCGTGGGTGCCAGGAGGCGCCAGCCGGCGCGTGGAACCCGCCGGGGCCGACGGTCGACGACCGGCTGCCGTGCATGACCAACGACGGGCTCGGCCGGAACGATCCGGGCGGCGGGACCCAGGGCGCGCAGTCGGATCTGGTCGCCAAGATCGACGCGCTCGAGCGGTACCAGGACGGGGACGTCTCGAAGGTGCAGCTCGACACGATGCAGACGCAGCTGATCGTCATGCTCGGCCGGATGCAGGCCGCGCGCATCGAGCGCGAGAGCACGGCCCTCGAGCGGGCGCAGGAGGCGGCGATGGCCGCCGAGGCGCTGCGCCGGCGGGACGTCGAGCTGCAGGCCGAGGACTTCCGGTGCAAGGCGCAGTTCGGCGTCGGCTCGCGCTTCATCGAGAACCAGCCGCCGACCATCCCCCCGTCGGGCAGCTGCCTGCAGGTGCAGGACGTCTCGGTCGCGGCGATCGCCGCGGCGTCGTCGAGCTGTCTAATCGCCGGCCGTTGCTAGAGGCTGCATGATGTTGAACGCATCCGACGTTGCATCGACGAGCCCCCGGGGCCGAGGCATGCGGTGGTGTCTCGCCGGCGCCCTGGTGCTGGTTTTCTCGCTGACTTCGGCCGGTGGCGTGCGGCGCTCCGAGGCCGGGTTTGTCGCGATCCTCGCGCAGACGAAGACCTACTTGAACATCCTCATCGACGAGTGGGAGAAGTACTCGCGGATCCTTGAGGACCACCTCGACAAGGTGACCGGGGTGTTGCAGCCGTTCAACGAGATCCACGCCGGCGTGCGGGAGCTCACGAACCTGAATCGGCTGCGCGGCGTGTACCGGATGATGGACGCCTACCGGGCGTCGGTCTCGGATCCGCGTTGCTTCGACCCGCGGGTCTTCAACGTGCAGGCGAACTGCTTCCTGCAGCGCGATTTCATGCCCCCGGAGGTGCGCGAGGTCGAGATGCAGGCGCGGGCGGGCATCGCTGACGGGCGCTACACCTACGAGCGGCTCGAGGGCGAGGTCTTCGACCGGCCGGGGCTGCGCACGGTGCAGGACGCCGTCGTCGGCCTCATCGGCGTCTATGACCCGGCCGCCGCGGCCGAGATTCGTCAGACCCATCTGCGTATCCAGTCGAACATCAACCGCAACCGGTGGCAGGTCCGGCGCATGCGGACCCTCGCCGGTCGCGGTCACTACGCGGCGCGCAACTTTCAGCGCTGGGGCGGCCCGGAGCGCCGGCTCGTGGGCGCGAGCGGCGCCGAGTGCTCCGTGCTGGACGTGTCGGACCCGGACGGGCCGGACGGCGTGTCCGGGACGCACGACGACCCGACCATTCTCGACCAGGCGATGAACGTCGACTGCCTGGGCTCGGCGGGCAGCGTCGACAACCCGATGGAAGAGCAGGCGCACGTGTCCGAGATCGAGGCCAAGACGCTGCGCACCGCGAGCATGGTCGGCGTCGTCGAGATGGCTGGGCTCGACCTCGAGCGGCAGGTCGCCCGGGATGCCGAGGCGCTGGCCTCGGCCGAGCGGGTCGAGGAGCAGCGGCGCCGCGAGCTGGAGCGCTACCGGCAGCGCCTCGACTGTGTTGCGACCACCGGCTCGTTCGCGTACATGGACTCGAGCGGCGCCTGCGGCGCCATGATTCCGGCGGCTGACGCGATGGCCCGGTACCAGGCGCAGGAAATCGACCTGACTCCCTGATTGCGGACTCCGAACGATGGCGCGTTGTGCATCTTCCGGGCGGGGCGCTGGCGGCGGTGTGCTGCGGGTTATCCGCGGCCGCCGGTTGCGGCGCCTGCGGTTCCGCGCGTGGGCGCGGCGGCTGGCCGGGCGGCTGGCGGCGGCGCTGGTCCTGTCGGCGGCGGCGCCGGTCTTCGTCGCGCCGCTCGCCGCGCAGACGCCGGTCGCGCCGGGCGGTAACCGGCTCATGACGTGCGTGCGGGATGCGCCCGAGACGGCTGCGTTCCGCCCCGGCGGGAACCTGGCCCCGGACCGGCGGGCTAGCGACGGTGCGGCGTTCATTCCGCCGACGTCGATGATCAAGGCTGCGGTGGACTGCGCCGAGGACTTCGCCAACACGACGATGGTGCCGATCGGGCTGAACCTGTTCCGTGCGCTGGCCGTCATCATCACCATCTGGACGGGGATCCAGATGATGTTCGGCGGGGGCTTCGCTATCGGCGAGGTCGTATCCCTGATCCTGCTGCTCGGGTTCCCGTTCGCGGTGCTCAGCTTCTACGCGGCCACCGTCCTGACGCCGTGGGGCAACATGAGCTTCACCAGGATGGTCTCGGGGATGGGAGAGACCATCGCCAGTGAGCTGGTGGACGGGGTCTTCGCGACGATCAACCAGACCGTGCGTGACGCATGGGTGCAGGTCTGGTCCGCCCAGGTAGTGTCGGACGCCGTGGAGGCGGCGGGCGGGCGCGCGGGTTTCAGCCGGTTCGTGATGGACGGCTTCTTCGGCCTGGCGGTTCCGGGGGTGGGCAACGTGTCGGTGGCGTCCAGTCCCCTGGACGTGATCCGGAGCATGGGCCGGGCGCTTCAGATGATCATTCTCGTGGGCATCATCGGGTTCCTGCTGCTTCTGCCCATCGTCGTCGCCTACTGCTCGTACCTGTGGGGGTACCTGTCGCTGATGGTCGCCGTCATCCTGGGACCGATCCTGATCCCGTGGATGCTCGTGCCGCAGATGCAGTTTCTTGCGTGGGGCTGGTTCCGCTCGGTGGTCGCGGCGGGCGTCCACATGATGGTGGCCGGGGCGTGCTTCGCCGTGTCGGCGCAGATCCTGCTCATTCCCCTGGTGCGTTTCAGCAACCAGCTGGCGAACCCGGAGACCGCGGGCGTCTTCTCGCTGGCGACTTTCCTGTCGTTGACGTCTGCCGGCGCGCTGGCGGTGATCGTCGAGTCGTTGCCGCTCATCGTCGTGGCCTACCTCGGCGTCTTCAAGATTGGCGAGATCACGGCGATGATCATGAACGGCGGTTCGATGCCGCAGTCGGGCATCGGCGATCGGATGAACTCCATGGGGCGCCTGCGCAGCATGGGCGGTTCGGGTCGTGCCCCGATGGGCGGCGGCGCCGGTGGCGGCGTGAGGGCGCTGGCCGGTGCGACGCCGGCGGGGAAGGCCGCCCTGCTCGCCGGCGCGGTGCTCTCGCAGAGCAGCAAGAAGTAGCGGGACGATGCGAATCCTCGTGCGCCGGCGTACCGTCTCGTGGAAGGCGCGTGGGCTGCTGGCGCTCGCGGTCGCCGGCCTCTGGATCTGGGGGCCGTGGTCGGCGGGCGTCGGGGCGCAGGCGGTCGGTCCGCCGATTGCCCTGGCGCCTTTTCCGGCGTGCATCAACCTGCAGGTGAACAACCGCCTTGCGAACTCCCCGGACCCGGGGGACGAGAACTTCTTCGAGGACCCGGACGCGCTGCTCGAGGCCGTGTGGCTGTGCGCGGGCAACTACGCCGTCGCCACGGTGCTTCCGATAGGGCGCGCCATCCTCGGCGGGCTCGTGATCATCATGATCGTCTGGACCGGGATCGGGTTCATGTTCTCCGGCCAGATCGATTTCGGGAGCCTGCTGGGCACGCTCCTCCTCGCGGGCTTTGGGTTTATCCTGCTCGACAACTACTTCTTCGCCAGCGAGGTGGCGTGGTTGCCTGGCGCCACTCCCGGTCGGGGGATCGTCGGCCTGTTCGCCGAGGAGGCGGTCGAGATGTCGTCGGTCATCATCGGCGACGCCGATTCCGACGTCGCCCGCGCGTTCGTGAGCGCTCGCAACTCGGCGGCGGAGACCGAGGGGGTGACGAACCTGCGGATCGCCGGGGACCCGGACCGCAACTATGCGGAAGAGCTCCACAACCCCTGGCCGGACGAGTCGATCGGCGCCTGGGTGCGGCGCATGCGGCTCCAGATGCGCATCATCCCGATCGTGCTCATCAAGTGGCTGTCGACGATTGTGCTGACGCTGGTCGGCTGGATGATCTACGCCCAGTATGTGTGGGGGTTCTTCTGCCTCGCCGTGCTGACGATGCTCGGTCCGCTGTTCATTCCGTGGATGATGATCCCGCAGCTCGACTTCCTGTTCTGGGGCTGGTTCAAGGCGATGATCAACGGGGTGGTCTACATGCTCACGGCCGCCGCCCTGTACGCCGGGACGGCGATGCTGCTGATCTCGCCCCTGGAGCGTATCGCGCAGGCGCCTCTCCCCGGGGACCCGGGCTCGATGGCCGGCGTGGCCGAGCTGGCCTGGAATCTGGGCGTGGAGTACGTGCCCCTGGTTATCATGGCGCTTTTCGCCGCGCTCAAGGTGGGCGCGATCTCGGGGATGATCGTTGCCGGCGGGAACCCGCCCGGTTCGGGGCTCGGCTCCGCGCTGACGAAGGCGGAGTCCGGGGCGAGATCGCTCGCCGGCTGGAAGGCCGGCCGGGCGGGGGCCGCGGACGCGCGCGACGTGTTGTCGACGGACAAGGGCCGGCAGCGGGCCGCCGAGGCGTTCAGGGAAGCGCACCGCCGAACGCGTCTGCGGACCGGCGGCGGGCCGACGGGGAAGCGCGGTGGCGGACGCGGCAGGAAGTAGTTCCTCTTTGTCCGGTTTCGGCGTCGACGTGTCGGGTTCAGACCTCGCTGCCGGAGCGCTTTTCTTCTTCCGCAGGTTGTAATTTCTCATGCGGTCTCCGCGGTGGTCGAGCGTATTCCGGTTCTAATTCGGCGTGAAATGAAATATTGCACTCGGCGGTTACAACCGCCGGCGCTGAATCGGGCGTTCCTGCCGTTTGACTTTCGACCGTGTTTCGGTGGATTCTTCGGTTTGCGACCGTTGGAGATCTTCATACCATGATCGGGGCCAGCCGTACCTTCTCCGCGACCTTCTCGCCCCCGTTTCAGGAGCCGTGCCCGCATGCCTTCCCGAAGTGAACCTTCATCCGTTTCACCGTCCCTTCCCGGGGACTGGCGCACGGCGGCGCTGCGCTCGCTCGTGGCGCTTTGGCGCAGGCGCGGAAGCCTCGGTCTCGAGGACGTCGAGGCGCTCGTTCCCGAGGACGCGCAGCACACCGAGCTGCGGGCTCTCGTCTCGGACCTGACCGCGGCAGGCGTGTCGGTAACGCTGGATGAGGACGAGCGGTACGGTCCGTCCGGAGCGTCTGTCGTGAGCTTGTATTTCCGGGACATCGGGCGCAAGGACCTGCTCGGATCGGACGGCGAGCGCCGTTTGTCGCGTCTGTTCCGCAACGGCGTCCGGCGGCGCGTTCGGGCGCTCTCGCGCACGGTCGCAGGCGCCCGGGTGGCGGTGGCCGCGGCCCGGGCGGCGGCGTCCGGCCAGCGTCCGGTTCACGCGGTGGTCAGCGATGAGGTCAGCAAGCGCGGCCGCAACGCGCTCATGGCGGCGGCCGAGCGGGCGCAGGACGCCATCGACGAGTGCGTCCGGGATGACGCCGAGGCGGTGGACGGCGTCATGTTCTGGTTTCGGCGGCAGGCTCCGCGGGGGCTGGTGTCCGGCCGCGCGCGGGTGCGCATGTCTCGTGCGGTGCAGGCGCTGGACCTGTGCCCGGCGGTCTTCGAGGAGATGGTCGAGGCGGCCGGGCGGGAGCTCTCCCGCGTGGCGCGCGTCGTTCGGGACGGGGACGAGGCCGCGCGCGGACGGCCGCGCGTGGTCTCTCGCCGCGTGCCCGCAGGTCCCGATCCGGCGGTCCTGCTGCAGGCGGCGCTCGACCGTGCGGCTTGCGGCGAGCGTGATTCGGAACATGCCCGCGGCCGGTTCGTCGAGATGAACCTGCGCCTGGTGGTCAACTTCGCCAAGCGGACGTACCGGCCGGAGCACGGCGTTTCGTTCCCGGACCTGATCCAGGAGGGCAATCTCGGTCTGCTCAAGGCGGTCGAACGTTTCGACCCTTCCGAGGGACGCTTCACGACGTACGCGGCGTGGTGGATCCGCCAGTCGATGCGCAAGGCGATCACCGAGACGGGACGCACGGTGCGCATCCCCGTGCACGTGCAGGAGCGGTTGGCCGATGCGTCGGTCGCCGAGTCCGAGGTCGCCCGCGAGAGCGGTTCGCGTCCCGGTTCCGACGAGGTCGCCGAGCGCATGGGTGTCGAGACCGGGATGGTCGAGCGCTTGCGGCTGGTGCCGCGCCACTCGGTGTCGGTCGACGCTCCCGTGTCGGCGAACGACGAGGAGAGCGAGACCTGGATCTCGCGGCTTCCGGATCCGGATGCGCCGGATCCGGAGGCGGCGGTTCGTGGTGCGGAGTTCCGTAGTGCGTTGCTCGCTCTGATGGAGAGTGAACTGCAGGGTGTCGAGCAGGCCGCGCTGTGCCGGCGGTTCGGCCTGTCGGATCTGGTGGACGCGGCCTCCGAACGGCTGCTGAAGCGGATCCCGCGGGAGAAGCTCCGGCGGCTGGAGATGCGCGCGCTGCGCAAGATCCAGGGGGCGGCCGGCGTCGAGTCGTTGCGCGGCTTCCTCGGCGCCGACGGCGGTTTTGTACCAGCGGGTGGGTGAAGCGGCTCCGTCACTCGGTCGGTGCTGGCGCCGCCGTGGTTCGGGCTGTTGCGACAGCGCGCCGGGGTGCGGAAATCAGCCCGGAATGTGGGGCGTTCGTCGGGTCATGCCTGCGTCGGTCAGGCGTGACTCGAGGGAGACCACGGCGGTGGTCGCATCTGCGCCTGACTGGATTACCGTTCGATTGGCTGACAGATGCTGCGCACGTGCTCGAGCAACTCGCTTCCGGTCCTGCAGTCGATGATCGACTCTCCGACCTTGGACAGGCGTTCGGGATCGCTCACGTCGGCGATGGCGGTGGCGAGCCGGTCGGCGGTCGTAGTGTCGAATTTGCGCGCCGCCTGGCGGTGGAGGAGTGACCGTTCTGCTGCACGTCCCTGCTCACGGCCTTCGGTGCGGCCCTGCTCGCGGCCTTCGGCGCGGCCCTGCTGCACCCATTCGCGGGTCCATTCCTGGACTTTCTCAGCCAGCATCGTGCGTACCTCCTTGAGTCGTGTCAACGGGTCGGGCGTCGTACAGCTGTGAGCTCCTGGGCGCAGCAACACTTCGACCCAGGCGCTGAATGCTTCGATCAGCGCCTCGTCGTCATGGCGTGTGAGCAGGTCGATCAGCCGGTCCGTTGCTGCCGCGGCTTCGGCAGGGCTGGCGCTCGCTTCCAGCGCGATCAGCGCGGATACCAGGTTGTCCGGCGGCAGACCCGTGCTCTGCTGACGCCCGTGATCCAGCAGGAAGTACCGTAGGTACGGCTGATAGCCTGCGAGCGCGCCGGTCGGGCCGGTGGCGATCAGTTCGTCGAGTCCAGTGGGAGCGTTCCAGCGTTGCGCGCCGTTGTAGATGACGATCGGCAGCACGGGCGGGAGCTTGTCGTGGTCTCGCAACGCGCCGTCCGCGATGAGCCTTTCGTACAGCAGGCCCGTGTAGGTCAGCATGCGCACGGCCATCCGCTGGTCGACCGTGGACTGGAACTCCAGCAGCACGACGACGTAGAGCCATCGCTCGTCGCGGAAGCGGACCCGCCAGAGCAGGTCGCTGTGCCGTTGCTGGAGGCTCTGGCTGACGTAGCTGGCAGGCAGTGGGTTCAGCGACGTGAAGTCGAGCGTCTCGCTCCAGCCGCGCGCCGCGAAGCCGGAGAGCAGGTCGCGGATCATGCGCGGGCGCGAGAACAGGCGCTTGTAGCCCGGGTCGTTCATGGCTTCGGGTTCCATCATATCGCGGCGGTCCGTCGGGTCTCGGGGGGCGCCGGTCGTCGTGTGGCGTTCGGGCTGTCGCTGCTCTGGATGTCGCGGGGTTGGCACCCGCGGCCAGATGCAGGCGCGCCGCGTGAGATGCAGGGGTCGGCGCGCGCGGATGGCGGATTGGAGTTCTTGCTGGGCGCGCGCTGGCCCCGACTGGCGCGGTGACGTGCGTGTTCGCGTTCAGGCCGTGTTGCGGTCGTGTTCGGCGATGGTCGTGAGGAACCCGGCGGGGTCGAAGCCGATCGCGGCGGCGACTTTCAGAAACTCGATGATGTCCAGCTTGCGGTATCCGTTCTCGTACTTGCCGACGAAGGACGTCGGGCGGCGCAGCCGAAAGGCGACGGTGGCCTGGCTCAGGCCGGCCCGGCGGCGCATGTGGCGGAGCCGTTCCGCAACGAGGGCCGCGTTGCGCTCGTAGTCGGCGGATGGCTGGCTCCTTTCCTGGTCGACCGTGACGGTTCCCGTGTTCGGGGTCATCGGATGCCTTCGGCTGGGATGCGAACATTGCTCGGCGAGGTCGTGTGTCTGCGGCGAGTGTAGGGACCGCGGGACTGGGCAGGCGGTCCGTGTCAGGTGCGGGTCTTGGTCGGCGGTGGATGATCCGGCGAGTCGCAGCGCGGCACCGCGTCCAGGTCGGCCGGCTCGTCCATGAAGCTGTTGATGAACTCGCCGGCGTCGAAGCCGATCGCGCGGGCGATCTCCATGAATTCGATCACGTCGAGCCTCCGCTCACCGGCTTCGTACTTGAAGACCCACTGCTGCGTGTGGTTGAGGCGTTTGCCCAGGGCGGCTTGGCTGAGGCCGGCTTGCAGGCGCATTTCTCGCAGGTGGCGGCGGAGCCGGGCGGCTACGGGATCGAAGTTCGAACCGGTCACGGTTGGTGTGTTTTGGCAGGCCGGGAGGCAGTACCCCAAGTTGGGGTACCGGCGGGGTGTGGGTGATGCTTTTGCTTCGTGCCTTTGTGTCTGTGGGGTTTTGTGGGTGTTTTCCTGTGGGGGAGGTGTTCGCTGTGTCAACCGCTGAATCGGCCTTCGTTTCGGTGAAGAGGCTTGTTGTCGTCTTTCTTGTTGGGATACTTGCTTGGCCGTCTTCTGCGATGGCTGGTCCGATTCTCGAATCCGCGATGCGGAGGGCTGCTCTGGAGAGCGGTATGCGGATCGTCCAGGCGCAGGGAGGCAGCTGCCAGGACCTGACCCTTGAAGGCCGGGAGGAGGCTGAAGACCGTGGTACGGCCCTCTGGCTTGTCATGGGGTTGTTGCCGATCTACTTCATCCCGGCAGCTCCGATTGCAGCGCATTCGATGACGCCGGAGCCGCCCACGCAACTGCTGACGGGTCTGGACCGGACCCAGGTGCAATGCTTCGCGGACGGTTATTCGCCGGTGATGAAGGCAAAACGGATTCGTTCCTCGTGGATTGGGTTCGGGATCTCGGCTGGGATTTCGGTGCTTCTCTATACCGCGCTGGTGGCGGGGTCGTGAGTGTTTGCAGTAGCGGGGGGGGGCTTGCCGGGGCTTAGCCGGCGTTCAGCCCCACGAGCTCCTGTTTCTTGCCTTGATGAGGGACCGGGCGTCACTTGCTGACGGTCGCCGGCGACAGGGCGCAGGTGTCGGTCGACCGTTCTTGTTGTGGTGTCCGGCGGCGAATGATGCGCGCCTGGCATCCTGGGGGGCTCTTTCGCAGACAGGGAGATTCATGGCATGGCCGAAGAGCATGAAGAAGCGGGACCCTTGGCGCCCGAACGTGAGGTCGTCGTCATCCCCGACAGCGATGGGAGCGATGGGACTGGTGTCGTCGCGACGGTGCACGCTGCGGTGGACCGCGTCCTCCGTGCGTTCGACCAGAAGTTGATGTATGACCAATCCAAGCAGCAGGTCATCGACCGTCAGCACGACGAGCTCGTGGGTTACCGGAGCGACCTCGTTGCTCAGGCCGCCCGTCCCTTCATCTACGGGATGATTCACCACCATGCCGAGATCGGGAAGCTGCTTGCCGCCATCCGCGACGAGCCCGCCGCCGAGATGTCGTCGGCCAGGGTCTGCGAGCTGTTCGAGAGCCTGCTGGAAGACGTGGAGGACGTACTCGGCGAGAACGGCGTGGCCGCTTACCGCGCCGAGGTTTCGGAACCGTTTGACCCGGCGCGCCAGACCGTGGTCGGAAGGGCCCTGACGACCACCGATGAAGAGCGTTCCGGAACTGTCGCCGCATGCCTCGGCCCCGGGTTCGAACGCGACGGCAGGATTCTCGTCAAGGCGCGCGTCTCGGCGTACCGCTACCAGCCGTAGCCGGTGGGTTCATGACAGGTGACTCCTGTCTCCGGCGCCTCCGGCGCCTCCGGCGCAACGGCGGCGGTCGCCGCTGGACTGTTCCATCGGCATCAAGAGGACGCGAGGAATGACGAGCAGCGACAAGAAGAACCGCATCTTCGGCATCGACCTGGGAACCACGTACTCCTGCATCGCCTACGTCAACGACGCCGGCAAGACCGAGGTCGTTCCCAATACCGACGGCGATCTCACGACACCTTCGGTCGTCTTCTTCGAGGACTCTCGGAACGTGGTCGTGGGCAAGACCGCGAAGGAGGAGCTGAAGACGAGTCCGGAACGGGTCATCTCGCTGGTCAAGAGAAGCATGGGCGAGAAGGACGTGCGTTTCTCCGGAGTCGCCGACACGCCTCTCAGTCCGCAGGAGGTCTCCGCCCATATCCTTCGCAAGCTGGTCCAGGACGCCCAGGACTACACGCGTCAGGAAGAACCCATCAAGGACGTCGTCGTCACCTGCCCCGCCTACTTCGGCTTCTCGCAGAAAGAGGCCACCCGCCAGGCTGGCGAGATCGCCGGGCTGAACGTTCGCTACGTGATCCCGGAACCGACGGCCGCGGCCATCTTCTACGGCATGACCGAGGACACGTCGCGGAATCAGACGGTGCTCGTCTTCGACCTCGGCGGTGGCACGTTCGACGTCACCGTCATCGATGTCGACGCGGGCAACATCGAGGTCGTCTGCGTCGACGGCGACCACAACCTCGGCGGCGCCAACTGGGACGAGGACGTCGCGACGTGGTTCGCCGAGAAGTTCTCCAAGGAGCACGGCACGAAGATCAGCGAGCTGATGGACTCGGACGAGACGTGGCAGGAGCTGCTCGACCTGGCCGAAACGGCGAAGCGATCCCTGACCTCGAAGACGAAGCACTCGACAAGAGTGACCCATGAAACGAATCGTTCGCGAATAGAGATGACGCGGGAAGAGTTCGACGCGATCACCGACGGCCGGCTCGAGAACACCATCATGCTCACCAAGAGCGTCCTCGAGAAAGCGAAGGCCAAAGGCCGGCACGATATCGACAAGATACTGCTGGTGGGCGGGTCGACCTACATGCCCCAGGTGCAGGACCGCCTGAAGAAGGAGTTTCCCTCCATCGGCGACATCGGTCTGCTCGATCCCAACCAGGCGGTGGCTAAGGGGGCCGCGGTCTTCGGCTACAAGTGCTACCTCGATGACGAGATCATGAAGCGGGTCGGAGAGCAGACCGGTGGCGACCTCTCCGGCGTGGCCGCCGGGGCGATTCCCGCAGCGCTGCGGGAACGCGCCGAGGCGAGCGTGGCGCTCGACGAGGGGCTGCAACTGGCCCAGATGCAGAGCCTGACCCGCAAGACGATCCAGAACGTCACGTCGAAGAGCTTCGGGGTCGTCGCCGTCGACGACGCCCGAAAGGAGCATGTCGCGAACCTGATCGTAGTGGACGCGAAGGTACCGGCCGAGGTCACCGAGAAGTTCAGCACGGTGGCCGAGGGTCAGAGGAGCGTGGACGTGCGCTGCATGGAGAACACCGTGCGCGAGAAAGGGCACGTGGACCTGGAAGCGTCTACGGAAATCGGCAAGGCCGAGTTGCGGTTCGCCCGGCCCCTGCCCAAGGGGTCGCCGTTGGAATTCCGCTTCTCTCTTTCCGCTGACGGGCTTCTGTCCGTGCATGCAACGGACCTGACCACGGGAGGCGAGGTCGACATAAGCATCGAGACGGCAGCGATCCTGACGGCGGACGAAGTAGAGGAGAAGAAGGCCCGCAGTACGGGCATCACGGTGACCTGATCTCGTCGATCTGCGGTACTGGCGGAGACCCAGCCGTTCGTCCGAGAAGCGAGGTGCAATAGATGTCGTCCAACCTGAAAGGTCTGCTCGTAAGTGTCGAATGCGCGAATCTCTATGAGTTCCTGAAGTTGGATCCAAACGCTACGCCGGAGGAGTTGCGCGCGGCGGCTCAGAAGGAATTCGACAGGATTCACAGCAAGGGCCGCAGGGGGGGCAAATGGGACGCCAGGAAAGAGTTGACCGGCCTGTGCAAGTCGATCTTCAGGGACAGCAGGACCAAGAAGGAGTACGACCGCACGCTGGAGGAAGCAGCGGGCAGGGATGACGGGGGAAACGAGGATGGCCAACCGGGTCAGCGCGAGGACAGCGGCGCGTTCGACGAAACGTCTGAGATCCTCAAAGCCGGATGGGGGTTGATTGCACAAGGGCGTACAGCGGAGGCTGTGGCCATCGCGAAGCGGCTTGACGGGACACATCGAGAGTGTTCCAAATTCAGGGCTGCTGTCGGGGAACTGTTGCTCAATGGAAATCAGTTGGCCGAGGCTATCGAGTTTCTTGATTGGTGCGAGGTTCGCGAACCGGATAATCGCGAGTACAGGACGCTTCTTGGCGTGGCGTTTGCCAGAGGGGGAACTGTTACCTGGGATGACGTCGGGACCGGACCGTGCGCGACGAGTGCTGAGCAGGTCGAGGAGGCGGAGGCTTGTTTCCGTCGTGCGGGAGAGTATGGTGTAGGAGACCCGGTTGTAGACCAAGAGCTGGCTAATCTTCGGATTCACATAGAGTTCGCCAAGCGGAAGAAGTGGAACGGTAACGTCATTGCGGTGCTGGGTGGTGGAATCCTAGGTATGTTCATGATGATGGCCGCTGGGTCCCTCTCTCTCAGTGTGGGGGAAGCAGCCGTGGTGGTGGCGGGATTCGGATTGTGGTACTGGGTGTCGACTGGGCTGTATTTTGTCTCTTGTTGGGAGCCGCAGTGGCGGTGGAACGCGGATCGCGTGCGCACAGGTGGAGCAGATGACTGGTATTTGGTTAAGGGGTTGTTGACGGCGTGGTGGATGCCGCTTGTGGGTTTGTCCAAGTTCCGGTGGGGCATGTTACGGGAATGCTGGGGCATGCTTCGAGAGTGGGTCACTTTCCGGGAAGGATTGTTGTCGTGGTGGAGGGCTCAAGGGTGGATGGTCCGGTCGGTGTTGATTTTCTTCGCGGTTTTGCTGTTGGTCGATGCTTTGCTGTTGCTCAGGGGGAGTGGGAGTGGGTCTGTGAGCCCTGGCCTGGTGTCCGGCCGGATGGCGGCGGGGTTGGAGGGGCGTGAGAATGGTGGGACACCCGGGACACCCACGGAGGACTCTCTGAGCGCGGTTGAAGATTCCTTGGAGCTCAGTCAGTCTGCACGGCGTCGCATTCAGCGTGGTCTGGCGATCGCGGGATTCGATCCTGGGCCGGTGGATGGCGTGTTCGGCGGTCGTACGCGGGAGGCCATTCGGCAGTGGCAGAGCCAGATGGGGGTGTTGTCGACGGGGTTCCTCGCCGAGACCGGTGCGGAACGGTTGCAGGCGCTCGCGCGAGAAGTCGGGAAGCCCGTTGAGGATGGTGGCCCTCTGACTGACGAGGTGGACGCGGAGTTGACCGCACCTGTGGGAGGGGCCACCTCGGTGGAGCCGGTCGCCTCGGTTCCCGCACCGGCCTTGGGGCTGGCCGGCCGCTGGTTCGGGCGCATCGAAGGCTTTGGTCGGAGGTACTACGTGGATATCGTCTTCGAAGAAGATGGCGCGCGCGTACGGTACCCTCTTTCGGGGTGTAGTGGGCGCCTCCATTTTATTTCGGGGTCGAGTTATCGGGAGGATGTTGCTGAGGGGGACGACTGCCCGGTGAATGGACGGGTCACTTTACGGCGGCTCACTCCGGAGAGAGTCTCCTACGAATGGGGTTACGACTCCCTGTCCGTAGAGGCGTCAGGCCAACTTCTGGGAGTTGCGGCGCTGACAGAAGACGGGGATGCGCTGGCGTCGTTGTCGGGCGTCTGGAGGGGGGAGCACGGATATACTCCCTACCCGTCAAACGAGTATTCTGCGGAGCTCACGATAGAGCCGACGGGTGTTGTTTTTCGCATCTCATGGCCTTGTGTGTTCCGGCTTGAACCGGTTTCTGCGGATTCGCAGCGGCTTGTTTACAGTCCGGTGCTCCTGGAGGGGTTTTGCAGTAACTCGGATGGTGGTCGTCTGACACTCCGACGGCTTGGGAGAGATGCTCTTTGGTTCGAGACTGCAAGATCTGAGTATTATGGAACGATGGCGGGGATCCTGAATCGTGGATTCGAGGAGTGACCTGGATCCATTGGACAGCTGCTTGCGCGGTTGACAGGGAGTTCGCTGAGGCCGTTCGTTTGATCTCGCCGGCGCAGGAGAAAAAGGCCGAGTATCACGACTTTGGCTGGGGTGCCGGAACCGGAAGGGTAGGTGCCTATTCCTTGACCCCAAGGTGAACTGACCAGCAGGGGTCAGGAAGCGCCCGCGCGCAGTCGGTTGCCGAAGGCGTAGCGGCGCGTTTGGGGTCAGGCTGCGTCTCGGTCGCGCCGCCCGGCGAGGAAGCCTTCCAGCGCGCCTTCCAGCTTGGCCATCCGTTCCCGGTTCTCGGCGAGTTCGCGGTTGACCTGATCGAATCGCTGGTTCATTTCGGCGTTCAGGTTGTCCAGCCGCTTGTGCGTGTCGTCGAAGCGGTGGCCGATGTCGGTCCTCACGTCGTCCAGGTTCTTTCTGGCCTCAGTCTTCACGTCGTCCAGGTTCTTTCTGATCTCCGTCTTCACGTCGTACAGGCTTTTCCTGACGTCGTTCTTCAGGTCGTCGATACGCTTGTTGACGTCCTGGCGCAGGTTACGGATGTCGGATCGCAGCCATCCGAACAGCCCGAGAATCAGCGCTGGCGTCAGCCACGGGAGCAACTGTTCCATTTTATGGCCCCTCCGGTTGGGATGCTAGCACGGCAGCTGTTGACCGCGGGCGCCGAGCGCCTCTACAGGATCTTTCCGTCCCGGCGGCGCTTGGTACGGAACGTGGATCGTCGCTGCCGCGTTCCGGTGGGCGTGTTCGTCCCGCCGGTCGTAGCGCGTGGTCGTCGAGATGTTCTGGTGGCCCGCCATCCGCGAGGCGACGGCGATGTCGTTGCCGGCGTTCAGCAGGTTGGTGATGAACGTCCGTCGCAGGTCGTGCGGGGTGCACGAGCGGATCCCGGCCTGCCGGCCTCTCCGCTTGAGGATGAGGCGCATGCTCTCGACCTGCAGCCGCCTGGGGATGACCCGGTTGCCTGTGCTGTTCACCGCGTACAGCAGGGGTCCTGCTGCGTCCCCGCGGAACTGCAGCCACGCGTTGACGGCCGTGTGCACCGCGCCGTTCATGTGGGCGAGGCGCTCGCGGTTTCCCTTCCCGATGACGCGCAGCGTCAGGTGGGTCTTGTCGATGTCCTCCAGGTTGAGCGCAGAGGCTTCGCCGCGGCGCAGGCCGCAGCCGAGCAGGATGGCCAGCAGCGCGGCGTCGCGGGCGGCCTGCGGTCCGTGCTGGGCGCATGCGTCGAACAGCGCGCGGACTTCGGCCGCGTCCAGGGCGCGGCCGGCGGGAAGCCGGGTTCCCGGCACGTGGGGGATCGAGACCGCCCGTTTGTACGTGTCGGTGTCCATCATTCCGAGCTTCCAGGCCTCGCGCAGCACGCCGCGGAGGATTGAGAGAAGCTTGTTGGCGGTTGCCGGGGCGTAGTGGTCCGCCACCATCGTGCGCAGCACGTTCATCTCGCCGTAGTGGAGCTTGTGCCAGGGCGTAGACCGGATGTCTTCTTCTCCCAGGAGCTGGACGATGGTGTTGAGCGCCGAGCGCGCCGTTCTTCGGCTTGTCGTGGTCTGTGTGCCGATCAGGTAGGCGCCGGCCGGATGCTGGTCGACGCGGTCGGGCATGGGCGTGTCGAGGCGGGCGAGCGTGGTCGTCGGGTTGCGTCTCCTGGCCGCCTTTTTCTCGGCCACGATCTTCCTGTAGAGCTTTATGGCCGTGGGCATCAGAACAGTGATCCTTGCGAGCTGGACGGCGGCTGGCTGGCAGCCTCGTTCCGGGTGGGCTTCGTCTTCCGCGGCCGCGCCGGAGTCTTTGTCCGTGTCGTTCCGGGCGTCCGTTCCGGGTTTGCCGCGGTGTCGTCTTTCGGGGATCGAGGAAGCGTTTCCGGCTCGCGTGCCGCGGCGATCGCCCGGGCGAACTCGGGCGTTTCCCGGCAGCGCGGGCACTCGATGTCGTCGACGGCCGCCGAGCCGGTCTCGCAGCAGTCCATCGGCAGTCTGACCACGCACGCGGTCATGTGGTCCCGCGTCCAGCCGCTCGGGACTAGGATGTGCCGCTTGGCGTCGCGCGGATTCGGCGTGGCGACCCGCACTGTGGGGACGTGGCCGGGCGGCAGCGCCGCGTCGGCGGGTTCGTCGGAGGTCATGGTGTTTCGTCGCGGCGGGAGTGTACGGACCCGGTTCCGGGGTGCTCCGCCGTCTGCGCCCGGTTCGCGCTCCCCCGCGTTGCAGCATGCGCAGGAGCACGGTTGCGCGCACTCGGGGGATCACCGCCTGCGGCCCGCGTTGCTTACGCTTGCCGCATGCGGATACCGATGGTCGTCGAGGAGCGGAGGGTCCGGGTGCACGCGAGCATCCCGGTCAGTCAGGTGGATGCGCTCAAGGCGCTGGCGGCGGCCAGCGGCGTTTCCCTGTCGAGGGCGGTCCACTACGCCGTGGAACGGCTGCTCGAGGTTGCGCGCGACGACGGCGCCCTGGCGGTGACCGGCGCGCTCGCGCCGGCCGCCGAGGCGGAGGGCCGGGACGGTGCGATTGCGGAGGTCGCCGAAGCGCTCGATCTTCGCGTGCCGGACTCCCCGCCCGGATCTCGGGACCCGGGCGGGGACGGCCGCGAGCCTCTGCTGCTCGGTCCTGGCGAGCCGGACGGTGCGGGTCGGGTGGTGCAGTCCGAGGCGCAGGCAAGCGATCGGGAAAGTGAGCCCCCGCCGGAGCACGAGAGCGCGCACGGAGCGGAGCAGTCCGCCGCGCCCCTGGTCGCGCCTGCCGACGATGCGGTACGTGGTGCTGCCGGGTAAACCTTACGGACGCGCGGAAACGCGCGCCGCCGGCCGCGCCCCGGAGGGGCGCACGCGCTGCGCGTGGTTCTGCTGCAAGGAACCGATCACTTTGCGGGAACGTGCATTCCAGCAAGTGTCGCAACAGGAGGTGCAGCAGGGGGCGCACGCCGCGGCGCACGACGCGCGTCCCGGAGCGGCGCATAGACCGGGCGCAGCGCGGGGAGCACCAGGCGGCGCACAACAGGGGGCGCGGAACCGCGCCCGCTTCTGATCCGATCCGGGGCGCGGTCCGGCGACGCGCTTGCCGATTCGAATGGAGGCGCAGCATGGGGCGCACGTTCGTGATCAGGGTCGGGCGCACGGACCGGCCGGGCTGGCCGGGGAAGGAGAGGTTCGCGGATGCTTGACATCCTGGGCGCAGTCGGTCCGATGCTCGCCTTCGCCGGTGTCCTGTTGTGGATTTTCGGGCCGGATATCCGCGTGGGCGGATGGCTCGGGGAGACTTTCCGCCTGATCTGCATCGTGTTCGTGGTTGCGGTCGGCGTGTGGTTCCTCGTCGTCCTTCGGGACGCGGGGGAGAGCGTCGTCAGGCTCGACCACGCGGCAGGTCGTCTCGAGCGAGCCGCCGAGCGGCTGGAAGACGTCGCAACCAGGCTGGAGCGTGCTTCGGATTCGTCAGGGACTACGGTAGCGTCGCAGGATCTCGTGCTCGCTCGTATCGGCGCCGTTGTCGTAGCTGGCGCGCAGGAGGCGCGTGAGAGCGATGCAGGGACAGGCGCACGCCGGTGATGCACGGGGCGGTGCATCCCGGGGCGCAGGGAGCGGATGCAGGGTCGTGGATGCAGGGCGTGCAGCGTGCGACGGCTGCCCTTCCCGCGACGGTCGGGGGAGAAAGGGGGAGGGCAGTGATTGCGGGGCTTCTGGCGATCTGTTCCGTTGGTAGCCTGTCCTGGCTCGTCGTAGCGTATTTCTATCTGGGGCCAGACTGGCTTCCGGTCATTGTGCCGGCGATCGATGTCCTGTCCGTACTGTTCGCTGTCGCTTTTGCGATTCTTGTGCGCTCGACTGGTTGAATTCTTGTTCTCGGGGCTGTTGCTGCGTGGTCGGCGCTCTTGAGCTGATTATCGCTGACGTTTCCGGTCTCGTTCCCGCTTCAGACTTTCCATTACCTCACGTCGTCGTTCGGGAATTTCTTCGTTTGTGATTAGCCTGTGGGCGGCCAGCCATAACAGTCCTGCATCGACATCCTTGACGGATGTCAGCTTTTTCGCTTCTCCCGTTTCCAGGTCTTTCCAGTTTAGGTCGAAGTGGTCTTCCTGTTCGTCGAATGTGATCTCGGTCGCTGGCGGGATCTCTTCGGTCGGCGGTATTGTGTGGGCGTTTCGCCAAAGCATCTCGATGTTCTTGTCGATTGAGCAAGAGACCAGGAACTCGACCATTTCCGCCGCGTTTGCGCTGTCGTAGAAGCGGATCATCTTGGCGTTGAAGTCCTGTCGTTTCTTGGCTGGCACTGTGATGACGTCGTGGCCGTTCGTGAGCAGTAGGCCGTTCATCAACAGGCGGCCGGTCCGCTTGTTGCCGTCCCAGAAGAACTGGTTGCGCGCGGCGAAAAGGTAGGTGGCGATAGCCTGCGTATGGATGCAATCGATGGCGCGGAGAGCATGTGCGCCCTTGTGGTACACCGCGGGGAGCGTGTCCGCGGGTGGGGGTTCATGTTCGGTTCCGGCGATTCCGACGTAAGAGGTGCGGAATTTGCCCCACTCGAGGGCTTCTTCTTTGGCGACGAGTGCGTGTAGACGAAGGGCGGAGTCGAGTCCGTTGGCGAATGGAACGAAGGTTCGGGTTTCGACTTCGTCGAGGGTCTTTCGCCAGGAGTTGGCTTGGTTGAGGACTTGTTGTTCGTCTTCAATTTTGTGACCACCGACGGTGATGCCTTCCATCAAAGTCTTGACTTCCGGGAATGTGAATGGGTTGTTCTCGAGTGCGACTGTGTCGTAGATGATTTCCTCGAGCACCTTGCGGGCGCGAAAGCAAGCACGACGCGGATCTTGCCGCGTTGTGGTCCGGATGTCGACTTCAGGCAGCGTGAATCCAAGGCCTGGGCTTGTTTCCATCGTCTTGGTCTCGTGTGTCATCAGAGCCGCTTGGCGCTTGGTTGATCTTCCCTCAAGACGGGGCTATTGACAACCTGTCTCTCCGGGTTGTGTGGTTGTTGCTGGTTCGTGCTATCGCTGCAGGTGCTCGTCGGGCGCGAACCGCGCCCGCGGTGTCGGCGCGACCGTCTGGCGTTTCCGGCCGTTCCAGAGCTCCTGCAGCGTTCCGGCGTCGGGGTGGTCGCCGGCGTGGCGGTAGTCGGCCCCGTCGAACTCGATGATGTCGCACATCTGGTGCAGCAGCGACAGCAGGCGCCCGCCGATCTCCCAGAGCAGCGAGTCCTTCTCGTGCGGGCTTGGCGCCAGCCTGCTGATGCAGACCGTGGCGCGGTCCTGGTTGCAGCGGTTGTTGATGATGAGTCCGAGCGTGTCCTGCCCCCAGCGGGTCAGGTGCTCGGCGCCGAGGTCGTCGAGCACGAGCAGGTCGGTCGTCCCGTAGCGTCGCAGGATCTCGTGCTCGCTCGTATCGGCGCCGTTGTCGTAGCTGGCGCGCAGGTCGCTGAGCAGCCTGGCCGTGTCGCAGTAGAGCCCGCCTATGCCCTTGGCAATGCATTCGTTGAGGATCGCCACGGCCAGGTGGGTCTTCCCGATTCCGCTCGGTCCGGTGAACAGGAGTCCCTTCTGCGGCGCCGGGAAGTCGTGCGCGAACCTGCGCGCGCGGCGGAGCGCGCGCTCGATGTCCTCGTTCTCGTAGGTGGTGAAGCCGTCGAACGCGCACTTCGCATACCGGGGCGGGATCCCCGCGGCGGACTTGAGCCGTTCGGCCTTCTTCGGGAACCAGCACTCGCAGCGTGTGGCGCGGCGGATCTGGCGGGCCGCGTCGGTGGTCCGGACGACCCAGCCGGTTCCCCTGCACTCGGCGCATACCTCGGGTGCGGGTCCGCGCGTGGCCGCGGTCGCGTCGCGCAGTCTGCGCATGCGCTGCTCGATGCTCCCCCGGACGTTCTGGAAGCTGTTCATGTCGCCCTCCGGGGCGGGTGCGGGGCGGCTATCGCCGGCCGGCGCCGGGTTGTGAAGCGGCGGGTCTCCGCGGGACGATCGTGGCGGTCTCGAAGGGGACCTTGTGCCGCTTGAGCGTGGCCGTATTCGTTTCGGCGCAGGCGTCGCAGTAGCGGATCCCCGGCCGCGTCCCGGCGGTGACGATGACGGTGGTCGCCGGCGGCAGTTCGGAGGCCAGGTGGACAGGGGACTGGCAGCGCGGCGCTCCGGCTTGCGGACCGTCGCCGTCGATGCTCCTGACCGCGATCCGCGACGCCGATGCGCTCTTGAGCGCCGCCGCGGCGCAGTCGGCGCAGCGGGGGAGCGGGGGATGCGCTTCTCCGTTCCCGGAGCGCGGCGCCCGCAGCGTGATCAGATGCGTTGCGACGGGTCGGGCGTCGGGCGGGTCGGCCTCGTGCGTCGGGTGCGTGCAGCGCGGCGGGTCGGCCGCGGGGGCGGCGGCTTCGGGTCGCGCATCACCGACCGTGATCTCGTGGCCGGTGGCCAGCGCGGCGTAGAGCAGCTCGTCGATGTCGGCGAGCACGTGGTCGATGTCCTCGCGGTTGCGCGCGGTCATGGCCGACATGCGGCCGGTGTCGCGGCGGAGCTTCTGGAAGTTGCGTTCGATGGCGTCGATTCGGCTCGAGACGCTGGTGTCGTTGTCTCGCATGGGGGAAGCGTAGGGGCGCGGGGCGCGCCGCGGGCGCGCAGTTGGTGATCGAGCAGGCGGTCTTCCGCCTGCTCGTACATGTGGCGGTGCGAGTTGGCGGTTCAGTCGTTCCCGAGCATCTGGGCGACCAGCTCCGGCGCCTGCCGGTCGGTGGCGTCGATGACCACGAACGGGGATGTTCCCGTGGTCGTGTACAGGAGGTGCGCGGCGCCGGCTGTGATGAAGCGCTGGCTGACGCGCTCGTTCCAGGTGTCGTCGATGCCCTTCCACTGGTTCTGGTTGCGGTGGAACGCGGCGATGCGGTCGAGCTCGGCCACGAACTCGGCGTCGGTGTCGCACGCGATGTGCGTCTGGTCGCCTTCGGCGTAGGAGATGATCTGGCGCTCGAACGGGTTGGCCCACTGGCCGAACCAGGGCGCGTCTTCGGTGGTGTCCACCTGCGCCCAGCCGTCCTTGCCGCTGCAGAGGCCGAAGTCGTAGGCGTAGCGTTTCCTGTCGCTCCCCACGAACTGTCTCGTCGTCTTGATCATGATGGCTGTTCTTGTGCGTCCCTGAACGCGAAGGGTCGGGCGCGGGGTGGCCGCTGGTCCGGCCGGTGCCGGCGGCGGCGGGGTGGGGGCCGGCGGCGCCGGCTCCGTACGCTTTCCTGGATGCCGCAGGACAGCTCGCGGTCGAGTGGTTCGGTTCCGGCAGCGCCGTCGGTTCCGCTTGACCGGTTCGATCAGGCGCCCGAGCGCCGCATGTTGCGCATCGACGAGGTCGTCGTGGATGCGGGCACCCAGGTGCGCGAGGAGATCTCCGAGCAGGTCGTCGAGGACTATGCGGAGAGCCTCGGCGAGAGGGCGGCGTTCCCTCCGGTGGTCGCTTTCAGTGACGGCTTGCGTTGCTGGCTCGCCGACGGTTTCTCACCGGTTGCGGGCGTTTAGCCGCGCCGGCCGCGAGGAGATCGAGGTGGCGTGCCTGACTCCGCGTCACGCGGTCCGAGCATGCTTGGTCCGGCTCGCGCCGTCGTATCGTGCTTTCAGCGGCCTGGGCCGGTGAGCCGGCAGCGGCTTGAGCATCGGCGGCGGCTGCAGGATTGGCAGTGGGTCGATGAAGCGTCCCGCCCCGGTCGCGATGAAGCGCTCGCGCACGTACTCGCTCGGCGGGTCGATCCCGTTCCAGGCGTCGTTCATCGCGTGGAACTTCACGAGGTCCTCGATCTGCCGAGCGAACTCCTCCTTGGTGTCGAAGTCGAGCCGGGTGACGACGCGGTTCTCGTAGCAGGTGGTCATGAAGCTGAAGGGGTTGGCCCAGCGGCGGAAGTCTGGGCCGTCGCGCCCGGTCTTCAGCTGTGTCCACTGGTCGGCGACCGACAGGACGGCATGGTAGTCCTCGCAGTCGGTCACGGTCGCGTGGGCAGTGTGTCTGGCTACTCGGAACATGGGCGGTGCTCTGGAGATCCGCGTTGGGCGCGGAGTATGGTTGTTCGCTCCGGTTCGGGACCGGTGGCGTTCTGGCGGGTGGTCCGTTGGACGCGCGGGTGGACGTTAAAGGCCGACGGCTGCGGGGCTGCAGACGGGGCAGTCGGTGTTGCGCGGCTGGTCGTTCATCATCGGTCTTGCGCGAACTGCTTGCTCAGTGCGAGCCCTTGATGGTTGTAGGACGAGCCGATGGCGCTGCCGTACGTCTGCTCGGGCCGGGCGGCCATCCGGCTGTAGAGCAGGCGCCCGATCCGCTGGCCGTGCTCCATCGACAGGGCGGTCTCGTGGGCGCGGACCTCGAGGACGGCGCGCGTTCCCCGCTGGTTGTCGCTCCAGCCGAACCCCGGGTCGAAGAACCCGGCGTAGTGGATCCGGAACTCGCCAACGGCCGGGTCGAACGGCACCATCTCGGCCGCGAAGTCGTCGGGGATGCAGATACGCTCCGCGGAGTTGAGCAGGTAGAGGTGTCCCGGGTCGAGAATGAGCCGTCCGCTCGGGGGCGCCGGCACCGGCTCCCAGAAGTCCGTCGGCCGGTAGTGGCGGCGCTTGCTCAGGTCGATGATCGGGGCGTTGGTCCGCCCGCGCCAGGCGATGACGTCGTCCGGCTCGCCGGGGTCGTCCCTGGCGATCCGGGCGGTCACGATCATCCCGTCGTCGATCACGGCTATCGTTCGTTCTCCCGCTCCGGTGCGGCAGAGGCCATGTACCCGGTCGGCGGCGCGCAGCTCGCCGTCGGTGCACCGCGCCTCGGCGCGTTCGAGGCGCAGCTGCGTCAGGCAGTCGCCTTCGCGGACGATGATCGGGAACGTGCGCGGGACGATCTCGAGCCAGAGCTGGCCGTCGTAGCCGGCGGGTATGCGGTCGAACGTGTCTCCGTGGTCGGTGATGACTCGTGTGAAGACGTCGAGCCGTCCGGTTGTGCTCTTCGGGTTGGCCTTCCCGCGGAGCGTCTCCGGCAGGTGCAGCATCTCCTGCAGGCAGACCACGTAGATGCAGTTGCGCTCGAGGATGGTCGGCTGGTGCAGGTCGAGCCGTCCCATGCCGAGCTCGGCGAGCTTGTTGGGGACGCTGGCGTTCGGTCCCGTGAGGAAGCTGGCCTGGACGCGGTGGGCAGTTATGCCGAGGCGCAGGTCGAGGCTCGCGGGCTGGTACTGCTCTTCGCGTATCGGGCTCGGTACGATGATGCGGCCGTCGGCGGCCAGGTCGCGCAGTTCCTGCACGGGTAGCACGCCGGGTGCGGATTCGGTTTCGTTCATGGCAAGGGTCCGACGGGCCACGGTGCGTGGCCCGCGCCGAAGCGGTGGAGCGCGTCGATCGCCTGGTGAGGCGTGATGCGGTGGAGGGTGTAGTGTCCGGGCGCCGGGTACAGCAGGTTGCAGACGTCGATGTGCGGTGCGTTGAGGATGGCCGCGACGATCTGCGTGACGGGCACCGGCAGCCGTCCGGGGCGCCAGAGCCGCTGGGCGATCAGGTCCCAGGCCGCCTTGCCGGCGGCTTCGGGGAAGAGCGTGATGGCGAGCCCGGCGATGCAGCCGGCGGTGTTGCGGCCGTCGGTGCTGTGGAACGTGCCCATGTGAAACCGCGTGATTGGCGCGAGCGCGCCGGGGCTCGTCGCCAGCGCGCTCGGGTCGGTCCGCGATCCGGGCGGTATCGTGCCGCGCGGCGGCTTCAGCTCGTCGAGGGCGTTGCGGACCGTCTGCAGGCGTGCGTGATGCATTGGCTGGGTGGCTGCACGCGGCGGTCGTGCAGGTTCTTGTTTCGCGGGAGCGTACGAGGCGGCGGTCAGTGGTGGGGATCCGCAGGTGCGGAGGGGAGAGCTCAGTCGCGGGAGCCTGTTGCGCCCGGCTCGCGACTAGCGGCTGTCGCCGTCAGCAGGGACGGCTCGTCGGGACGCCCGTCGGCAGGGGCGGCGAGCAGGTCTTCGCTCACCGCGTGAAGCGGGGCGCCGTCGCCGAAACCGGCGCGGCATGGCTCGGACACAGAGCCCTTCCGTTGCCGCAGCACTGCTTGATCGGGAGTCATCGCTGGTCCTCCCGCGGGCTTGCGTGCGGATCCTCGTCGAGCCTGATGTCGGCCATGAACAGCATGGTCCGGGTTCGGTTGTTCAGCGCCCAAAGCCGTCCGCCGCGCTCGAAGGGCTCCGCGCCGCGGGCCATCCATTGCAGCTGCTCCAAGGTGTCGGCGCGCCCGATCTCGTCGGTCGTCGGGTTGTCGGTGCAGATGCCCGCCCGGTCCAGGTAGAGTGTGTAGCCGGCGGGCTTGCCGCCCGCCCGGCCCGGTTCGGGCGCGGGGACGGCCGGCGGCCGGATGAGCAGGTCCACCCTGACGGGGCCGTCGCTGTCCCGGAGTAGCGCGTTCGGGTGCGGCTCGGCGACGTGGGCCGCGAAGCGGGGATCGACGTGGCGGAGCACCTCCCGGTCGACGAGCACCAGGCCGTCGCCGCCGTTCTCTGCGCGGTCGCGTTCGATCTCCATCTGGAGGAAGCGGTTGAGCGCGGCGATCTGGTCCGCGTCCGGGGGTTGCAGCGTGGCGGCGTTCATGGCGCTGGCGCCGGTGGGTATCTGCTCGCCGGAGAGCACGTAGCCGTCGCGCACGTGCTCGGCAGCGGTCAGTGCCGTTGGGTACAGGATGATGTCCGAGGGGCCCTCCGCGGTCAGGAGGATGATCGGGGATGACGTCAGGTTCAGCATGGCTTCTCCATCAGGTGCGGCTGTGGGGGAGGTTGCGGGATCGCGGGTCGCTCTCTCGTGCGTGCGGCAGTGGCGCCGGCGCGGTGTGCGTCGTGAATACTGGTTCCGTCAGGACATGGCTGCGAGCAGTCCCGCGACCGAGGTGGAGTCGGACCGCTGCCGGGTGTGCGGCGGGCCCCGGACGGATCCGCCAGCGACGGACTGCCGGACGTGCCGGTTCACGGACCTGTTGGGGAAGCGCCACCGGCCGCGCTGCGAACTGTGCGGCAAGTTCGTGCCCGAGGCATGGGCGATGAGCTGGGTGGTGTGGGCGCCGTACCCGGCGCCGCCGCAGCTGTGCATTCCGTGCGATTCGCTGCTGGACGCGGTCGAGGGGGTCGAGTAGGGCGGAAGTCGGCCGGATAACGGCCGTCTGCGGCGTGCAGAAACTGTCGGATTGACGCAACGCGGCGACAAGAATACGCGAGTTCTTGGTGAATACGCCGGAACGCGTCGCGTGTTTCGGTGTTGGTGGCGCGGAGCTGAGCAGTGTGGATGAGACGCGGCGTGAGTGACGCTGGGGCGCCGTTCAACGGTCGGGTCCGGTTCTACCGCGGCCTTTCGTGCCGTGCGCACTGTCCGGTGGTACCGGTGCCTTCGGCGGTATCGGGTTGACGTGGTCTTTTTTGAATGTTGGCATCTTTCGTGCTTGGATGGCTTCGTCTATCCCTGCGATTACGTCGCTGTCGACGTTCCTGTGTGGAAAGTAGTGCTCTGCTAGTTTCTTGGCCTCTGCCCCGCTCTTGATTCTGCTCTGCGGCAGCAGCGTACGGATGTCCTCCAGGTCGACGTCCCTGGCGGCTGCTGTTTTCATTGCGATCATTCTCTCCGGTGACGCGATCGTGACGATCAGGTTCGGTTTCGCGAACACTGTTCGTTGTGCGGTGTCCGGCTCTTCGGGAATCATGAGGGTCTGTGCTGCGGCTTCGTTCAGCCAGTCCTCTGCCAGCCCGTGCTCCCGCGCGATCGCCTGTGCGGCTTCGTGCACTTCGTGCGCGCTTTCGCCGATGCGGCAGTCGACGTCCATCGTCGCTCGGGTGTTGTCGTAACCGAGGGCCATCGCGCTTCCGCCCACGACGTACAGCTCGGTCCGAACGCCCTGGTCAGCCAGTCGGTCGTTGAGTTCTTCGAGGAGTTTCCAGAGTTCCTCTCTTCCCAACTTCTTGCTGCCGTCTGGTCCAGTCGACATATTCGCCTCCCCGCGGGTCTAGGTCCCGTGGATCCGCCAAGGTCCCGTGGCGGATGAAAGCGGCCGGCCCGCTGCAAAAGCCGTCCGAGTGGCGGAATATCATGTGGTTGACGGGGGGGTCCGCGAACCGGGTCGGGCCGTTCACCCACGTTGGCGTGGCTTCGTCATGCAGCCATGCGACGTGTTCGGCTATGGTGGCGAGGAACGGGTCCCATTCGGTTCCGGTCAGCGGCGGCTCGACGTCGAGTTCGTGTCTCCGGTCGGCGGGTTTCATCCGTAGCGTGTTCCGGGCTAATCCTCGCATGATCAGTCGCTTCGTCGATGCGCGGTCAATTCCGACCTTGATATCCGACGCGATTGCTTGCAGCGTGGTCGAATTTTTCTTCTCTGGCTTGTCGAGTTCTTGTGGTTGTTCTTTCACTGCCGCGGGTTTTCCGGTGTGTTCTTCTTCCGGCAGGTAGTGTAACCAGCGCTCCGCGTCCTGTGGGAGCTCTTTGGCGGTTGCGTTTTCGAAAGCCTTCCGCATTCCTGCCCTGCTGTTGGGTGCGGCTTTCGCCGTCAGCGCTTCGAGTTGATTTGCCGCGTAGTCGGCGGGCCGGTGCAGCGCCATGATTAGTGCGTGCGTCGCGGTCACGCCGGTCACCACCAGCTCCCTTGTATTCCAGATTACCGGCGGCGGGGTGCCGTGTCGTGCTGCATCGGCACCATCCATCAGCCAGTTTTCGGGCGGCTTCCGGGTCCCGATGGCCGACAGCATCGCTCGTTCGAGGGGTTCGGGGCCGCTCACGACGGGAGGTACGCGGGGGTTCGGGTTCATCGCGGTTGCGGTCAGGACGACCGGGCAGCCCCGGGCGATGTACACGTGCCCGCGGTATCCGATGCGTCGCAGTTCTTCTTCGACGGCGGACAGTTCCGTGCGGGTTTCCTTGGTGAGGTTCACCTTCATCCCTCGCTGTGGCTGTGCCGGTCCTCTCGCAGCCGGCGTGCGATGCGGCGGGTGTCGGACAGCTTCGCGTAAACGGCGGTCGGCCCGGGGGACAGCCCGCGGTTCGGGGCATCCAGCGTTTGTCCGTCGGCGCCGACGATGCGCCAGCGGTGCGGTGCGGTGAGTCCTTCGGTCTTGCGGCTCAAGGTCGTCTCCTTCCGGCTGGCATGCCCATGTGGACCGGCGTGCAGTTGTGCCGCTGGAACCATCCGGTGTGGAACCACTTGCCGCACCTGCACTTCGTGTGCGTATTCCATCGTAGCCCGGGTTCGGCACGATGACGGTCCGGACCGCGCGCGCGTCGTTGCGCACGGCCGCAGGCGGCTCCACCGTCGGCAGGCTGTCGAGGTCGTTCTCGTGCAGGTCGGATGTACACATGGCGGGTTGGCTCCTGTCGATCTCACGGGTGAAGGATGGCGGGTCCGGCTGGCTCGTTCTCGTCGTCGCTCAGGCAGGGGCCGCAGACCAGCAGTCCGGCGGGTGCGAACGGGACGTAGTCGCCGAAGACCGGCACGACGTCTTCGCAGCGGGTGCACAGGCCCATCGTGAACAGGCTCTCGGTGAGCTCGAGGCGCAGCTCGCCGTCGTGCTCCTCGAGGTATTCCCGCGCCTCGTCCTCGCTGTCCCAGCAGTACCCGCTGCCGAGGACGTTCTTCTCGAGTACGTACCGGCCGTGGGTCCATCGCGAGGGGAGTATCCCGACGATGATCCAGTCGCCGTCGTCGTCGTGCTCGACCTCGAGCTCGGCGTTCCACTGCGGGGTCTCGCGGAGCAGTTCGCGGTAGAGGCGCTCGTTCCGGTGGTTGACGATCTTCCGGCTGCCGCGGGCCGTGATGTTGAATCGCACGGTCGATCGGTCGAGCCGTGCGGGTCTTGGGAGTGATGTCGCGAGCATTGGGGGCTACACTTTCGTTCTGTTCGGGTTGGGGGTGGCTGATGCCGGCAATGCCGTACAACGGCACCGATTACTGGATCGGGTTCCATCAGGTGTACGGCCTTCTTCTCTACGATCCGGGAGCGCCGGCCTGCCTGGCTGGCAGCTACGTGTACCTGTTCGACGTGAGCCGCGCAGCGTTCGAGGTGTTCCCCCGGGACGTAGTCGGACGCAAGCGTGTGCAGGAGCTGTGGTCGGCCGTCGATCCGCATCGGCGCAAGGACATGTCGCGCCAGGTCCGGGGGTATGACGAGCGCAAGGAACACCATCGTGCTCGTCTGCGGCGACAGTTGCGGGACTTGCGGTCCTCAGGATGTACTCCTGCTTCCGACGGAGAATCTCCCGAAGAGGAACCCCGGTATCGGCACGCGAATGATCCGCTACCGGACCTGCGGCCGGTTGCCTATGTCGAGAACGACCGTGGGGATTGGAGGCGCATGCGGGGGCGTCAGTGGCGTGATGCCGTACGTCGGGCGAGGGGCGAAGACTAGGCGCTTGCTGTGCTGCTGTCGGGCTCAGCGGACGGGTCCCAGCGGGACGGGCGTGAAGCAGAGCGCGGACGTTATCGCCAGCAGGCAGGCGACGAGCCAGCGTCCGGGGCCGACGGTGGCGGGATGCTCGATCCAGGGCCTGGCGTTCCAACTCGTGAAGGTCATGACACTGGTCACCAGCGTCCACGCGATCCAGATCGTCGACTCGGTGCTGAGCAGCGCCGCCGCGGTGGTGGCGGCCAAGCCCGCGGCGCGCGCGCAGGGTCGCGGCAGCAGGGCGTGGGCGATGTGTCCGCCGTCGAGCTGGCCGGCCGGGAACAGGTTCAGGGCGGTCAGCAGCATGCCGATCCAGGCCGCGGTCGCCAGCGGGTGGAGCGCGATCGCGTACCCGTTGCCGACCGGATCGTGGACGAGCGCGACGGCGGCCTGCAGCAGGGGGGGATGGCAGACGGTGCGTGCGGTCTCCATCGCTTCGAGCGGCACCGGCGTGGACAGCGCTACCCCGATCCAGAGAACGGGCAGCAGCGCGGCGAAGCCGGCGAGCGGTCCGGCGGCGGCGACGTCGAAGGCGCAGCGCCGCGTGGGCGGTCTCTCCCGCATGCGGATGAAGGCGCCGAAGGTGCCGGCGAAGGTCGGCCCGGGGATGAAGAGCGGGCACGAGACGGCGAGCCGGTGGCGGCGCGCGGCGCACCAGTGCCCGAGCTCGTGCGTGCCGAGGATTCCGAGGACGCCGAGGGCGAACCAGACGCCGTCGAGGGGGGAGACGCTGCCGAACGCGGCTTCCTCGTCGCCCGTGATCAGCGTCCGGTAGGTGGCGGTGTGGGCGATGCCGACGACCCAGCAGGAGACGGCGGTTAAGGCCAGCGACAGCGTCGGTATCAGTTCGTGCCAGCGTGCGCGCATGAGGCGGCCTTTCTTGATGGATCGTTGTGCTGGGCGGGCCTGCTTGGCCGCGGCGCCTTGCGCTGGTACGCTCCGGCTTCGATGACCACGGCGCAACTCGACTGGTTGTACGCGACGCATCTCGACGGGATGGTGCAGGCCGGGGACGTTTACGGGAACCTGCGCGCCCTCGCCGCAATGGCTCGTGAGACCCGCCGTCGGTCTGGTGCGGAGTTGCGGCTGCCCGTGGACAGGACGCGGCTGCGGATCTGGTCCGACCTGCATTTCGATGACGAGCGGATCTGGTGGAGCGTCAAACGCCCGTTCCGGAGTCTGTGCGAGATGAACCAGGCCTTGCGGGCGCGTTGGCGGGAGGCCGTCGGCCCTGGCGACACCATCGTCTGTGTCGGCGATCTTGGCGGTCGGCGGGACTTCCTCGGCCGCTGGCAGCCTCCCTGCGTGGACTTGCCCGGGCGGAAGGTGATTGTTCTCGGGAACCACGACTTCACGTGGTTCCATCGGCGGGAGCGCCTACTGGGCGCCGATACGTCCTCGATGACGCTTCTGATCCGGAGCGATCCGCCGCTGCTCGTCACCCATGTGCCCCTGGTCGCTTGAGGTGGTCCCGCTTTTTCGGACAGCCGGTTAAGGTGTATTCCAGAGCCTTCGGGAGGCACTGGGATGGCGACGAGACGACGGCGCCGGTTCACGGCGGACTTCAAGAAGCGGGTGGCGCTCGAGGCGTTGCGGGGGGACCGGACGGTGCAGGAGATCGCCGCCCGACACGAGGTCCATCCGAACCAGGTGAGCACCTGGAAGCGGCAGGCCATCGACGGGCTGGACGAGGTCTTCGGCGGTGGCAGAGCGTCTCGCCAGTCGGAACACGAGGCGACGCTCCGGGACCTGCACGCGAAGATCGGCGAGCTGACGGTGGAGCGGGATTTTTTTCTGCGCGGGTTCCAACGCTGAGCCGGGTCGAACGCCTGGAGCTGGTCGACCGCGACGACGCGTTGAGCATCAGCCGTCAGTGCGCGTTGCTCGGCATCAGCCGCTCGTCGGTGTACTACAAGCCACGGGGGGAGAGCGCGGAGAGCCTGGCGTTGATGCGGCGGATCGACGCCTTGTCGCTGGAGTACCCGTTCTACGGCAGCCGGCAGATGGCGCGGCACCTGCGGCGCGAGGGCGTGCTGGTGGGGCGGCGTCGTGTCCGGCGCCTGATGCGCGTGATGGGCCTGGAAGCGATCTATCGGAGGCCGCGTACGAGCGACGCGCAGCCGGGTCACCGCGTCTATCCGTACCTGCTGCGGGGGCTGAGGATCGACCGTCCGGACCAGGTTTGGTGCGCCGATATCACCTACATTCCGTTATCGGCCGGCTTCCTGTACCTGGTCGCCATCATGGACTGGGCCAGCCGTCACGTGTTGGCGTGGCGGCTGTCGAACACGATGGACACCGGCTTCTGCGTGGAGGCGCTGGAGGCGGCGCTGCGGGTGGGCACGCCGGACATCTTCAACACCGACCAGGGTGCGCAGTTTACGAGCGCGGCGTTCACCGACCGAGTCCACGCGGCGGGCGTACAGTGCTCGATGGACGGCCGCGGACGGTGCCTCGACAACGTCTTCATCGAGAGGCTGTGGCGGTCGCTGAAGTACGAGGCTGTGTACCTTCACGAGCTGACCGACGGGTTCGCGGCCGAGCGGGTGATCGCGGCGTGGATGACGTTCTACAGCCACGTACGTCCGCACTCGGCTCTTGGGGGACGCACCCCAGCCGAAGCCTACGGCGAGGAACGAGCGGCATGAGCATCCGAGCGCCGCGGCGTGGGCCGATCTCGGCGGGCATCGTCCCCCGCGAGCAGGTGATAGCGCCGCCGGTCCGTCGCGGCAGCGGTCGCTGCATGACCGGCGCGGTCACTGCATCCCCGCGGCGCGCTGTGGAAGTGCCGGGCCTATGGACGCCCGGTCGACGTCGCGCCGAATCTGAAGGTCGGCGAGGCGGGCGCCCACAGGCCCTTGGAAATCTCGCGGGCGATCGCTGCCGACCATGCCTGCGCCGGGGGCCGCGAGATTCCCACACTCCCACAGCGCTCATCATCTTGGCTATGATCAATCGGGAAGACGAGGGCGTGACTTCGCAACCGGGATACACCTTATCGAAGCCCTCGAACTGTCCAAACAACCGAGACCACTTCAGCTGTGCCCGCAGGTTGCGTCAACGTGCACGGTCACACCCACGACTTCAAGCCGCTGGAACCTGGTCCCTGGATCAACGTGAGCGTCGAGCAGACGGACTACCGGCCGCTCGACGTTCGGACCGAGGTACTGCCGTTGGCGAGGGCGCTGGTCCGTGGACGGATCCCTGCGGGCGACAAGACGATCGACCGTATCCGGCGGGTGACGCTGGTGAATTGAAGCTACGGCTGCGGCGCTGTCGTTCGGGTTCGGTGCACTGCAGTGGTGGTTGCGGTGCGACGGCGGCGTGGACGGGCGTGTTGAGGATCAGCGTCCTCTTGATCGTTCGTTTCTGTCTGGCGGTGCACCTCCGCGTGCTGGGCCTGGGGCCTTTGGCGGAGTCTCGGGTAGTTTGCGGCTCTTGAACAACGTCGACAGGCGGTGCTGTGTTTCCTGGATCAGCTGGGGGACGCGCCTGCGTGCGTGGTTGAGGACATCTTCACCGGTGAGTCTGTTGTCGGACCATGTTTTGGTGGGGTCCTCGTCTGCTGGTAGCGCGTATCGCCAGCTGCCAGCGTAGTTGCTTAGTTTCTTCAATGGTTCCGGCTGCCGGTTCGCTTGGATTCTCTCTCCGTCGGCTTCGGCTTGTTTCCAGAGTTCGTTGATGTCGTGGGTGTGTTGTACTCGGCGTCCCTCCGCGGTGATCAGGGCCTTGAAGGCGTGTTCCATTGCCTCCTGGAGGAACTTGCACCTGTCGACGGGATGCTCTTCCCGGTTGGTCGTTCTCCACCTTCGTTCTGCTGTTTGAAGCAACTCGTTTGCGTGGTCGGGCGTGAACTTTGTGGTCCTTACCATCTGTTCCCCGTCCCAAGTATACGTGGGACCTGTCGGCGTTGGCGTGATTCCCTTGCGGACGTACAACGTTCGTCCTTCTTCGAGCGCTGCACCCTGTAGATGAGATGCGCTTTGCCGATGGCGTTCAGCGGTGGCCCGGTTCATGACAATCACGTCCAGCTGGTCGCCGCTTGCAGGGCATGTCCAGTGGTTGTGGTGAATCGGCGAGCGGGTGTCGCCGTGCTCCTTGAGCACGAGCAGGTCGAGGTCGCTGTGGTCCGACATCTCGTTCCGAGCAGCGGAACCGAACAAGATGATCTGGTCCGGCTGGAGCTCCTTGACCACCATTGCGATCGCTGCTTCAAGTCGCTCGGAACTCGGTGCTCCCGTTGCGGTTCCTTCTGGTTCGTTTCGGGACACTGATGGCATTGTACATCTCAGGTTGCAACGAGGAACTCTGCCGTGCCGTGCCAGGCTTCAGGGTGTCTCGATCATGGCTGGGCGGGTCGTTCGCAGCGTCAGTGCCTCTCGGGCTTCGAGCACAGCCGGCGCGGCGCGCTGTGCCGCTGCGGCGGCGCTGCCGCCGCCCGCCCCGATCGCGCCGCCGATGGCCGCGCCCCTGCCGCCGCCGAAGATGGCGCCGAGGACGGCTCCGACTGCGGCCCCGCCGCCGATGCGGCTCGCGTTCTGCGATGTCTGCCCGGGTCCGTTGCGGATGACGAGGGTTGTCTCGAAGGGCGTCTCGACGCCGTTGTATACGAGCGTGTGGAACCGCACCGCGATCCGGTCGGAACCGCTCATGCGGCCGGCGCGCTCGACGGTGGTGACCGAGCCGAGCAGTCGGCTGCCGGCGGGGATCGCGGTGCGGCCGTCGATGGCGACGTCGCTGGTCGTCGTTGCCGAGACGGTGTCCTCGACGCGCGCGGTCGCGCTGGTGACCGCGTCTGCGGTCTGCACCGCGATGGCCGTTCTGGCAGGGATGGTGATCGACGTCGCCTGCGGCGGGGGAGGGGTTGTGGCTGGCGGCGCCGGCTCGTTGCGCTGCGGTTCCACCGTCGCTGGCGGGGCCGTCGGGGCCGCGGGCTGCACCCGGTCGGGCCGCGTGTGGGTCGCCTGCGGCTGCGTCATTCGCTCGAGGCGGCGCTCGGCGGCGCGGCGGGCCGTGCGCTCGTGTTCCAGGGCGGCCCACAGCCGGTCGGTCTCGCTCGGTGCGAGGTCGGGGGTCGGCGCCGCGGTCGCGGCCGTGTCGGCTTCGACGGCCGGTCCCCTCGTCCAGTTGCGGCAGGCGGCGAGGCCGGCGCCGAGGGATCCGCTGAACATCGAGAGCACGATTCCGAGGATGATGAGTCTGATCATGGCTGTCTCCGGTACGGGAATGCCTGCGTGCGCAGGCGGAAATGCGGTTTGGTTGAAATCGTCAACGAGACGATTCTGAGTAGGCGTTTCTCCGGGTGAATCGACTACCCGTTAGCGCTGGCGAGTCGATTTTACTAGTTGATTTCCGGGGTGGTTCCGGGAAGCGCGGGAGCGTTCGTGCGGGTTGACGCCAGCCGGCGGCGGTCAGTCGGCAGAGTCGAGGTTCTTGATCAACTCGAACATTATCCTTCGAATCTCGCGTACGTCTTCCTGGGTATTGTGGATTCGTCGGTTGGTGTCGTTGATTCTGCGGTTGACGCTGTCGAACCCGTCTCCCCTGTGCTCCTCGATGGTGCCGGACCTGCGGTTGAGCCGCTGGTTGACGCTCGCGAAGCCTTCGTCGAGTTGGGAGAAGCTCTCGTCGAGTCGGGAGTTGATCCAGCAGGTTCTGAGGATGATGAGGACGATGACCAAAGCGATGCTGACCAGCACGGGCATGTTGTTCTTGGTGATCATCGACCTTGCATCCTATCAGGATCCCCGCGTCGGGGCGTCAGAAGGAAATGAGTATGCACTGTCCCCGCGCGGCGTTGCGCGGGGGGATGCTGGCGGGTTCCGGTGCCGTGGGAGTGTTCGTTCTGGTTGACGCCGACCGGCGGCGGTCAGTCGGCGGGGTTGAGGTTCTTCAGTAACTCGAAGAGCATCGAGCGCACCTCGCGCACGTCTTCCTGGACATCGTCGATCCGACGGTTGGTGTCGTCGATCCGACGGTTGACGTTGGTGAACCCGTCGTCGATCCGCGCGTTGGTCGAGCAGGTCCCGATGCTGAGGGTGACGATGATGGCTCCCATGCCGAGCAGCGTGGGAGCGTTGTCCTTGTTGAGCATCTGTTTCGCATCCTATCAGGATTTGCTGCGTCAGAAGTGGTCAGAAGCCGTCCGGAGTGGTCGGAAGCTGTCAGAACGGGATGTCGTCCTCGGTCAAGTCTCCCGGTTCGGCGGCCGCCCCTTCCTGGCCGCCCGTGTCCCAGGGCACGTCCGCTCCCGGGTCGGTGGCCTCGTCGAGGGCCTCCGCGGCCCCGGGCTCGCGGGGCTCGTCGTGCTGGCGGATCAGCTCTGCCATGTCGGGAAACTTCTCGCGGCTGACCGCATCGGCCAGCAGCTCCCAGGACTCGCGGGTGTTTCCGCCGCGGTCGGTCCACACGTCGAGCATCAGCGCGCCTGCGACGCTGACGTGGTCGCGCCGCTCGATGCCGTCGAGCAGGTGGGTGCGGTTGCCGAGGGCCTTGACGCGGACGAACGCGGGGCGTTCCCGCTCGCACTTCTGGCGGCCGTCGTAGAGGCCGACGAGGATGGTCATCTCCATCCACTCGGCGCCACTGGGCGACACCTTGCGTTCCGGGCCGTCGCGCACGACGACGCCGCGCATGTGCGCCTGGGCGAAGCGGAAGCTGCCGGTGGTGGCGGTCTTGCGGTTGCCGCGGCCGGATGAGGATGTGTCGTTCATCGGGGTCCTTTCATCGGGAGCGTAGTGGAGCCGGACGCTCCGTGTCGTCTCAGGTCAGGGTGCGGAATGTCGCCGACACGCGGCGGTGGCGTTCGCCGGCGGTGTCGCGGCGGTCGATCCCGTGCATCCAGCGCGTGCGGGCCGCTCCGGCCAGCACCAGCGCCGAGCGCGCCGGCAGCGTCACGACCTTGTCGCCGGGCAGGCCGTCCCGGCTGTACGCCTGCCCGTAGCGCGGCCGGAAGCGCATCGGCCAGTCGGCCGCCAGCGAGATCGACACGACGACGGGGCCGAACGCGTCGGCGTCGGCGTGCATGCCGATTCCCTGCCCCGGCAGGTACTCGTTGACGATGCACTGCTCCGGGGTCGCGCCGCCGAAGTGCTCTTCGAGTCTTGCCGCGGTCGCCTTCGCCCACCCGGGGAAGGGTGCGGCCGGGGCGGCCCGTCCCGCCGTGCGGCGGGAGTAGTCGTAGCGGAAGCCGTAGTGCTGCACACGGCGTCCGATCTCGTGCGACCACTCGCCCGCGTCGATGGCTTCGAGCCAGGCCGTCTCCTCGGCCGCGTCGAGGAAGTCTTCCAGCAGCCGTGCGCCGTTGCTGAAGATGCTTACGGTCATCGGTGCGTCCTCCTGCTGCCGGCCGATGGCTGGTCGGGGCGTGTTGCGCCTGCGCGGTGTCGCGGTGCGTACTCGCGCATGGGAATGCCGCGGCAACGGTGGTCGGCGCACCTTGCGGTGGTCTCGGTGAGTAAACCGAGGTCTTCGGCCGGTGTCGTACAGAGGCGGATTACGGAGCGGTCGAGGGGCGGCCCGCTACTTGTCGCGTTGCGCCAGTGTCGCCACTGCTTCGGCGACGAGCCGGATGTCGTCGCGCAGGCTCTCGGTCACGACATCGAAGTGCGTCCGCATGGTCTGAACTGCGTTGTCGATCTCGGTCCGCAGGCGGGTTTCCGTTTCGCCGATCTCGGTCCGCAGGCGGGTTTCCGTTTCGCCGATCTCGGTCCGCAGGCGGTTTTCGGTTTCGCCGATCTCGGTCCGCAGGTGGTTTTCCGTTTCGCCGATCTCGGTCCGCAGGCGGTTCTCGGCGTCGCCGATCTCGCGTTTCAGGTCGTCCTTGGTCGCCAGCGTCGGCAACACGTCCTCGATTCGCTTCACGCGGCGCTCAAGGTCTTCGTGCCGTTCGAGCTCGGTCGTTGTCATCGGGGTCGGCGCCTCCGGAGAAGTGAGTCGTCCGGGTCGTTGACGATTGTACCGCGTTTGGTCGCCTGGGCGCCGGCGGCGCCGCAGCGTGGCGTCCTGGGGCGGCCGAGGCCGCCGCTGCGTGGGAGCGTGGGGGACGACAGTCGGGAAGCGTGGCGGCGGGTTCGCCGTCGTTCCGAGCCCGTCCGTATGTCCATTGTCTCTCGCCTGACACCCCTCCTCGTGGTTCGTCTCCGGTCCCGCGCCGACGTCTGCGAGGCGCGTCCCCCGCCGATGTCCGAGAGGCGGGGCGGCCCGGCCGGGTCTTGGCGCCTTGTCGTTCCGGGATGCCGCGGCACCGGTCTCGTACACTCCGCCGGCCCGGTACGCACCCTGCGTGCCGGTTCTGTCGGGAGGGCTGGGACAGTGGCGGAGGCCAAGGCTGAAGAGTTCTCGGACCTGTGGGGTGAGCTGATCCACTCGGGGCGCTGGTACCGGTCGCTGACGGTGTTCCTCGCCGTGGTGGTGCTGGTGCTGCTCGTGGTGGTGATGGTGCAGGCGTCGCGTCCGGCGCCGATGCCGCTGGTGGTGCGTGTCGACGAGGTCGGCCGGGCCGAAGTGGTCGACTACCAGGTCGAGCGCTCGTCGCTGGACCAGAACGACCCGGTGGTCGGGTACTTCCTCAACAGCTTCGTGCGGGACCACTTCGAGCGGCGCCACGCGCTGCGGGCCGAGCGCTGGCAGCGCTCGCTCGCGTTCATGACCGTGGCGCTTCAGCAGCGGGTCTACGACGAGGCGGTCGAGGAGCTGACCGTGTTCGTCTCGAGCCCGGACGCGCCCGAGTTCCTGGTCGGGAACGTGGTCGTGCGGGTGGTCCCGCAGCCGGAGCCGCCCTACCGCGCCGAGGTCATCTTCGACCGGGTGGAGCAGTTCGGTCCCACCGAGATTGCCCGCGAGCGCATGACGCTGTCGCTGCAGTTCGTCTTCGCGGACTCGGTGCCGGCCGCGGCGTTGCTGGTCAACCCGCTGGGTCTGGTGATTACGTTCATGGACGTGCAGCGGCAGCTGGTCGGCGTCGACGGCCTGGGGTGATTGCGTTGCCCAAGGTCGACTACTTCGACCCGAAGCGGCGTCCGGCGCCTGTGACCGACGAGCACGTCGAAGCGCTGCGGTCGTTCTGCGACCGCGTGCTCGACGAGAAGCAGGCCCGTTTCGCCGCGTCGGTGATGCACCTGGGCGGCGTGTTCACGTCCGAGCAGGCCGGCGTGTGGCTGGACCAGCACAAGCCCGGCTGGGATCAGGACGGCGAGGGAGAGCCGGAGCTGCGGCGCAAGCAGGGCCGCACCCGGTTCCTGCAGAGCCTGTTCCGCAAGTACGGCGTGAAGAACCGCCCCTCGCGGCTTGCGTCGACGCACCAGTTGCCGTCCGGCGGGCAGTTCGCGCATCTCGGTTCACGGCCGGCCTACGAGGCGGTCGGCCTCGGCGGGTCGCGCTACCGGCGGGTGCCGCCGGTGCAGACGGCGATGCAGCGGCTGCTGCTGTACGACTACGTGCTCGAGACCATGGAGACCGGGTCGAACCGGAACTCGGACCAGGGGGGGCGCTGGACTTGGTACGGGGAGGCGAACCAGAAGCTGGCCCTGTTCGATGCGCTCGGCGTCGCCCGCGACGCGCTGCCGTCGCGCGACTACAGCAGCCAGGCTCCCGGCGGGGGGACGACGCGGCAGTGGTTCGTGGACCACGTTCCGGTGGGCGTGGCCAGCTGGAAGCTGTGCTTTCCGTTCGTCTTCCGCGAGGACCGCACCGTCGATGCGGCGGTGTCGCGGCTCGCGGCCTACGGCCCGCTGTGGGCGGTGCTGCGGCGGATGGGCTTGTGGGTGCAGGTGGTCATCGTCGGGCAGTACGGCGACCGGGCGGACTGGGAGGGACGGATGCGCAAGTACGTTCGCGCGCCGTCGCGCGACGACCGCGAGCGGTTGGCGAACCGCGTGGAGCGGTACCTGATCGAGCGTTTCGGAAAGGACGAGAGCGGCGTCGCGGTGGTGCGGGCCTACGGGGGCGAGCAGGGGGCTACCGCGCGGTTGCGCGAGCTCGAGAAGGGCCTGTCCCGGCTGGCGGTGAGCCGCGAGGTGATGGCGGTCGAGGTGTGGAACTCGAAACGGCTCTCGGAGCCGTCCTGGGCGGGAGGCGCGTGATGAGCGGCTTGCAGCGGTTGGTTGCGTCGATGGTCGTCTGCGTCGCCTGCTTCCTGGCGTTCCCGCTGTCGCTGGGCGAGGGTGGCGCGCTCGAGCTGGCCGAGCGCCGGCCGGCGGACCGTGCGCAGGCGTGGCGCATGGACGCGCAGGTGCGCTTCCTCGGCGCCGGCGCCGACCCGGACGTCGACCCGCTGCTGGTGTACCTGGCGGGCCACTCGCCGCGGGTCTACCGCTGGTTCGTGCTGATGTCGTTCTTCGCGCCGGGGGTGCTGTTCTTCGTCGGGACCGCGGTGACCGAATCCGTGCTGCAGGTCTTCTTCGGGCGGCTGCTCGACTGGAAGACCGCCGGGAAGCTGCCGCCGTGGCCGCTCGAGAAGAGCGACAAGGCGCCGTCGCTGGTCATCGGCGAGGTGCACCACAAGACCGAGCTGATAGAGGTGCCGCGGCCGAAGTGGCTGCGGATGCCCGAGAAGGGCCTGTTCACGGGGATGATCATCTTCGGCGCCATCGGCACCGGCAAGACGACCTCGTGCATGCGTCCGTTCTGCCGGCAGCTGCTCGAGTGGCAGGCCGACGACCGGGAGAAGCGGGTCGCCGCGCTCGTGCTCGAGGTCAAGGGGGACTTCTGCTACGACGTGCAGGAGATGCTGGCCGAGTACGGACGGATGGACGACTACATGGAGCTGTCGCTGCCGCCCGAGCCCGGGGACGAGGACCAGCGGCAGCGCCAGATCTGGCAGTGGAATCCGCTCTACTGCCCGTGGCTGGACACCTACTCGCTGGCCTACTCGCTGTCGAGCATCGTCAACCAGCTGTTCGGGGAGTCGAAGGATCCGTTCTGGCAGCAGGCGTATACGAACGTCATCCGTTGGATCCTGGCGACCTACCGGTCGTTGCCCGGCGGGTGGGTGACGTTCGAGGACGTCTACAACTGCATGCTGAACAAGAACACGCTTTCCGACCTGATTACCAGTCACGCGGAGCACGTCTATGGGCAGTACGAGTACGAGGTGATCATCCCTCTCGACGAGCTGGACAAGGCTCGGTTGGAGAGTGTGACGGTCACGCAGGCCGACGTGGATGCGTACCAGGCGCTCGAGGGTGCGCCGGTCGTTCTCTCCGTTGAAGAGCGTGAGCACCGCGCTCGGCTGTTCGGCGAGTCGGTTGACGATCTGCCGGAAGAAAGGCACGCCTCGCTGCCGGAGCAGTTCGCGTTGGGGAAGCTGGTCGACGGGAAGCGGCAGGATCGCACGCACACGTTCGAGTGGACGACGTATTCCAACGGCACCGCCTCCACCAGGACCGATTTCGGTGGCTACCACGCGCTCTGCTGGGAGCTGCGCAAGAAGGGACAGGTCGTCTGTTTCCAGGGTGGTTCCACCAAGGCGCCGTCCGTGGACGACATGAAGCTGCACGAGAAGATCAACCAGTGGTACCAGGACGAGTGGCTCGGCCTGGACGAGAAGCTGCGCTCGTCGATCGTCGAGGGCATGGCGGTGTTCCTCGGGATCTTCGTGGAGCCGCGGGTGGCGAAGGTCTTCTGTCCGAAGAATCCGGAGCTGATGACCGAGGCGGAGAAGAAGAACCTGATCCCGCCGCTGCTCGAGACGATCGAGAGCGGGAAGGTGCTGGCGTTGAACATGCCCGGCGGCACCAACCCGGCGCTGGCCCGGGCGGCCGGCGTCATGCTCAAGTCGGCGTGGCTGTCGACGCTGCTGCTGCGGCCCAAGGCGATGAAGCTGAACCCGGGGAAGTTCTTCCGCCCGGCGGTGTTCATCTGCGACGAGTACCAGAGCTTCGTGACCACGGGGAAGAACGACCCGGCGGGCGACGAGAAGGCGTTCGCGCTGACCCGACAGTCGCGCTGCATCCCGATCGTGGCGACGCAGAGCATCTCGTCGATCAAGTCGGTGCTCGGCGACGGCGAGTCGTGGCGGGCGCTGCTGCAGACGCTACGCTCGCGCATCTTCCTGTCGATGGCCGACGACGCGAGCCTGGAGACGGCGAGCAAGCTGCTCGGGCAGGTCAACCGGATGCGGGCGTCGTTCTCGCTGTCGGAGAACACGGGCCGGGCGGCCGCGTCGTGGTTCACCGGCCGCATCGGGGGCGGCTCGGCCTCGGCGGGGCTGTCGAAGTCGTATGCCGAGAAGCGCGAGGCGCTGTTCCATCCGCGGGACATCTCCCTGCTGGCCACGTGCCAGGCGATCGCGCAAATCTTCGACGGCAACGAGGTGCACGACGCCACGCGGGTGTACCTGAAGCCGGACTACAAGCCGCGCGACCTGCCGTACTGGCGCTGGTACGACGAGATGCAGCGCGACAAGGTGGAGTGAGGGGGACGGATGGCCGTGACGGCTGTTACCGGTCCGGGCGGCGGGGAGCTGAAGCTCTCGTCGCTGCGGACTCTGTTCACGCCGATCAAGGACCTGATCGACGACGAGACGGTCACCGAGATCATGGTGGTGTGCGCCGGCGGCGGCGAGGTGCTGGTGTTCTTCGAGCGCGCCGGCGTGCTCCACCGGATGGAGGCTACCGGAACGCGGCCGCGCGACGTCGAGCGGCTCGTGTACGCGATCGGGCGTCCGCTGAACGTCGACCCCGACCTGGCGCCTCTGGGCGATGCGCGGCTGGCTGACGGCAGCCGGGTGGCGTTGTGCCTGCCGCCGGCGTCGCTGGCGCCGGCGGTGACGATCCGGCGTTTCGCGAAGGTGGTGATGACCGGCGCGCAGCTGGTCGCGGGCGGCTCGCTGCCGCAGCAGGTCCTGGACCTGCTGGGGGCGACGCTCGCGCACGGGGGCAACGTGCTCGTGGCCGGGGGCACCGGCTCGGGGAAGACGACGCTGCTCAACGCGCTGATCAAGATGTTCCCGGCGGACCGCCGGATCGTGGTCATCGAGGACACGATCGAGCTGAAGGTGGACCAGAGCAACGTGCTGCGCCTCGAGGCGCGGCAGTTGTCCGACTTCAAGCTGACGATCCGGGACATGGTGAAGCACGCGCTGCGGCAGCGGCCGGACCACATCGTGGTGGGCGAGATCCGGGGCGCCGAGGCGCAGGACGTGTTGCAGGCGCTCAACACCGGGCACGGCGGCAGTCTGACGACGATCCACGCGAACACGGCCGAGGACGCGCTCTCGCGGCTGGCTTCGTGCGCGATGCAGGCCGAGGACCGGCTGCCGTGGGACGTGCTGTGCCGCGGGGTGGCGAGCGCCTTCCATCTGGTGGTGCACCAGCACCGGCGGGAGGACGGCTCGCGGGGGGTGAGCGAGCTGCTGCGGGTGAACGGGTACGACTCGGGTGCCGGCGAGTGGAAGGTGAAGCAGCTGTGGCGCAGTCCGCATGCCGGCGGGGTCGATGCCGGGCCGGTGTTGCCGCCGCTCGCTTCGGGCGTGTCGTCCGGGGGCAAGCCCGTGGCGGTGCGCGCCGGCGTGAAGCCGGGCGCCGGCGTCGTCGACGTGGATCCGGAGGACCGGGGCACTCTCCCGCGGCCTGCGGCCCCGGGGCTGCCGTCGCCGGCGGTGACCGAGCAGTTCGGGCGGCGCGAGGTGGTGTCGGCGCCGCCGGTCGACGCGCCTGCGCCGGATGATGACGGCGCGAGTGCCGACGGCCGCGTGCTGGGCTATCCGGACGGCAATCCGGTGCCGCCGCCGGCGGATGAGGGGAGCGGGTGATGGTGGATCCCGGTGTCGAGGAAGAGACGCGTGAGGACGCTTCGGACGCTTCGGCTGACGGTGCTGGTGAAGTCCTGCCGTCGCAACTTCTGACTGGTCCTGATGCTGACGAAACTCCGGATGAATCCACGGAGGACCGGGTCGAGTCAGCCCCCGCGGATGCTGCGCAGGGGGAGTCTTCCGCTGCGCGGGAGCCGGTCGAAGCGTCGGCTTCCGGTGGTTCGCCAGACGCTTTTCCGATCGCAGCCGGGTCCGGTGATGCAGGTCAGCCCACCGACGAGGTGGCGCAGGGCGGGGACCTGCCTGCCGATGCGCCGGCGGACCGACCCGAGTCGGAGCGGTCGGATGCGGGTGCTCGTGCTGGGGACGCTGCGGGAGCTGGTGGGGACGACGATCGGCTTCCCGTGGGAGGGGCGGATTCGGAGGCCGGTCCGCAGCAGATGGATCCCGGGGCTGTCCGCGCGATGCGGGAGAACGCGAAGCGTCAGGCGGAGAACGACCGTGAGAACGCCTCGCGGAAGGCGGCCGAGGTGGTGCGTGTCGAGGTCAAGCGGATCCTCGGACTCGACCACAAGCCCACGTTCGAGGCCGAGAGCGTGTCGCACGTGATGGGGCTCGCGCGTGACGGCGAGCCGGTCAATCCCGAGCTGGAGAAGGAGCTGCGCGCCGAGCTCGACGGGCTGGGCATCGATCTCGCCGGCGTGCGCCTGCGCTACGAGACCATGTCGGAGGACGACCGCCGGGCGTTGACGACCTTCGAGGTGCAGCAGGAGTTCCTGCGCGTCGTCGAGCGCGTGGACAACCTCGCCACGCAGGCGTCGGTCTCGCTGGGGCACCGGATCCGGATGTTCAATGCCCAGGCCCAGGACCAGCTCAAGCTGGTCGCCGGCCTGACCGTGCTGATCGAGACCCAGCAGAAGCAGGTCGAGGACGTGATTGCCGGTTTCCGGCAGAAGATGCAGAAGGAAACCGAGTCGTTCGAGGACCTCGTTCGCGCGGAGAAGACAAAGCTGACCGGCAAGGTCCAGGAGGTTCTGGGTTCGTTCGGCCAGGTTTTCGCCGAGGCGCAGTCGTGTCAGAAGGTCTCGGTCTCCATCAGCGAGAAGCTCGAGTCGGCCGGACAGGTGTCCGAATCGCTCAAGGACGAGGCGTCGCGCGTGATGTCCGAGCTCAACCGCGTCGCCGGTGAGGGGATCGCGGTCCGCCGTCTCGCCCTGCTCGGCGGGGTGATCGGTTCGGCCGCGGGCGGCTTCTTCGCGTTCGTGGTCCTGCTGCTGCTCTGGGCCGTGACCTCGGGGTAGGAGGTTTGGTGATGTCCGGAGGCTTGTTGGCGGAGTCGCGTTCGGCGGTGGCGGCCGGTTGCGTTCGGGTGCGGCTGTGGCCGCTGCCGGCCTCGGCGCAGCTGTTGCGGCGGGTGGTGTCGGAGATCCTGGGCGCGGAGCCGGCGGAGAGCCTGCCGCTGGTGGTGGTCTCGCCCGACGACGGCGTGTGCTCGCTTCGGGCCGGTGGCCGCATCGACGCTCATCTGCGGGTCCCGCTGGCGGCGCTGGTGGTCGGTGTGCCCGACGGCGTGTCGGGGGACGACCCGGGCCACCTGCTGGCTACCGTCTCGTCGACCGATCCGGCGGCGGAGCGCCTGCACGGGCTGCGCCGCGGCTGGGGCGTGACGGGTTCGGGGGTCGTGTGGATGCGGCTCACGGCCATGCCGGCGCCGTCGGCGGCGGCTCGCGGTGGTGCGCTCGGGCCGCGGCTCGCGGGCACCCCTTTCGCTCGCGAGCATCTCGTTTTCGGCGGTCTCGACGTCGATTCCGGCGCGTCGTCCTGACGCGTCGTTCGCTCCCTTCGATCCACGTTGTCGACGTGGGACGGATCCGGCCCCCGTGTCTGTAAGCTAGCGCCGGACCTGGCGCCGCTCCGGGATGCGGGCGGCGCTCGGAAGGGAGCTGGCAGATGGCCCGCCTGAACCAGGATTTCATAGATCGCGCCCTGGAGCTGCAGGGGACGGTCCGCGCCCGCGCGTCGGCGGCGGAGACGGCCTGGGCCCTGCGCACCGCGGCGCATGGCGGTGAGGACTACTTCAGGTCGCTGGGGCGGCGTATCGAGTCGAGTCCCCTGCGGGTGGCGGGGGTCCGGTCGGGCGAGCACGACCCGCTGCTGCTGTGCGCCCTGGCGGGCAAGCGCTCGATGGAGGACCTGGCGGGGGTGACGCCTGCCGGCGGCCGCTCGAAGGCGCCGAAGACGTTGCTGGAGTCGCTGGCGGCGAACCGCGTCGAGGAGCACTGGGATCTGTGCCGCACCGATCCGGAACGCGCCAAGCGGCTGGAGGCGACCTGGGTGGCGCGCCGCACGACGATGCGCTCGGGGCACCTCGGGCCGGCGCTTTCTGCGATGGAGGCGACCTACGGCGCGGTCTGCTCGGCCGAGCGGCAGGCCGCGCAGGGGCGGCTGGTGTCCACGGTTCCGCCCCGCTCGTGGGATCCGGTGGGCGCGCATGCGGGAAACCTGGCCGGTTACGGCTCCGAGCGGTGGAACCGTATGCGCGGGCAGGCCGTGGCCGAGACGCAGATGCCGGCCGAGTGGGAGCACCGCCGCACGGCGAGCAAGGGTTACCAGCGCCCGCGGGCGCGCTTCGTCGCGCGCGGCGCCGGCCGCGTCGAGCAGCTGGCCGACGTGCGGTTCTCGCCGCGGATGGCGGCCAGCCGGATCGCGTTCCAGGTCCGCTTGAAGATGGCGATGGCGCGCGGTCCGGGTGCGACCAAGCGCTTCCTGACCTCGGTCGCGTCCAACCCGCGGCGGGCGGCTGCTGCCTTGCGGGTGCGGCTGGACCCGATGGTCGTGGCCGCGGCGATCGGTCCGAAGGCGATCGAGGGCATGCTGGCCGGCAAGCCGGTGCGAGAGCCGGGGCCGCTGGGGCGGTTGCAGGACCAGCTGTACCAGCGTGACGTGGCGCGGCTGGACGGCGTGCGCCCGGGGCCGGACGGCGGCATTGCGGAGGTCAAGGCCCAGCGCGACGCGCTCGACGGCGGGATGGCGTCGGCCAAGGGGATGCGCGAGGCGAGCGCGCGCTTCGTCGACAAGGTCTGGCAGGGGGACAGCCGGCTGGGTGCCGTCTGCGGCGGGTGGAGCGCCGACAGCCCGCTCGGCGAGCAGTTCCAGCAGGGCAGCGTGGACGGCAGCGTCTACGACGCGTGGCGGGCCCGTCGCGAGGCGGTCGTTCAAGGCGCGACGGCCGAGCAGCTGCAGGAGCGGTTCGGGCCCGAGCGCAAGGACCTGCGCGAGGCGCGGGGCGAGTCGGCGCCGGCTTCCCGGTCGGAGACCGCCTGGGCCGAGGGGGATGTCGGTGGGCGTCCGGGCTCTCTTCCCCGGGAGGAGGAAGAAGAGCTGTTGCGGAAGGAGGGGATTGTTCCTCCGTCTCCGCCGAAGGGGTCTTCACAGGCAGAGGACCCGGTTCCGTCGCCGCCGCCTGTCGGCTCCTTCCCGGTCCCCGGGACGAGCATCGTGATTCCGGCCGACGCGCTGCGCGACGTCGAGGTAAAGGAGGAGGACCTGCCGAAGATGACCCAGGAGGCGGAGCCGCCGCCCAACGGGTCGTGGAAGGTCCACGACGACGATCGGGTCGACCGGGTCATCCCGCGTGAGGACGGTTCCTACGAGGTCGTCTTCAAGCCGGGCGTGGAAGCCGCCCGGGACCTCGGCGAGGACATGGCCTCGCAGACCCACAAGCGGCGTACCGATCCGCAGCTGGTTCAGCAGCAGAACGAGCGCACGATGCAGGACCTCGAGGCTGCAGCGCAAGAGACGCTGGCCGATGCGGTCGAGCACGGCCGCGCGCCGTTCGACGTCGAGCGCGGGCGCCATACGCCGACTCAGGCGACCAACGCGTTCACCCGGCAGCCCGTCGAAGGGGGCGACGGCGACCTACTGCGGGCGAAGGCGAACCGCGTGGGTGAGGGGGACGACCTGCGCTTCGCCACCCGCGAGCAGATCGAGGCGGCCGGCGGCCGGGTGTCGCTTGAGGCCGAGGGCGTGATCGTCATGCGCGAGGTGCCGGTGTCGGCGCAGCCGTTCGGCGAGAACGGCAAGGTCGACCGGAAGGCGGACCCGGTGGAGTACCGCGTCAAGTCGCCGCAGGTGCTCTATCACGTGTCGACCGAGACGGACCTGGATCGTGCGAAGCTCCCGTCCACGCCGTTCGGCTCGCCCGTGCGCCAGATGACTGCGGAGGACCTGTGTCAGGCGGTCGGCATCCAGACGGTCCACATGGATCATCCGCAGGGCCGCACCGAGTTCCAGCCCGCCGATCTGAAGCAGAACCGTCCGGAAGACACGCTCGTGGTCGCGAAGGACGGCGGCGAATCCGTCGCCGAGCGCAACGGCCGGCTCGTCGGGGCGGCGGTGCGGGCGATGCTGTCGACCACGCGCGGGGAGAACGATCCGCGACCGGCGGCGTCGAAGGACGCGTACTCGAAGGAGGCGCCCAAGGCGAAGGTGGAGCGGCGACTGGTCGAGGTGATGGCGGCCGAGCGGGTCGCGGGAAGGATCGGGGTGGCGTACCGCACGTCGCCTCCGGTCAGCGAGAAGGAGCGGAAGCAGTTCGTGCAGATGCTCAGGAACCCGCAGGTGCGAGAGCGGCTGGGGAAGGAGGTCGCCCGGGTCAGCAGCTGGGTGGCCGACGGGGCGAAGGAGCGGCTCGCCGACCGCGGCATTCCGACGGTGCATCAGCGCGCGGCGAATATCCCGGTGCCGCCGCGGTCCGAGGGACGGTCGGGTCCGGGTCGGCAGCCGCAGCAGGACGAGGGGACGCCTGCCCGTTGAGGCGTGAGGACGGTTCTACCGGGGAGGAGGTTGGCGATGAAGTGTTCGAAGCTGTTCGGGCGGGTGGCGGTCGCGGCCGTGCTGGCGCTGTCGATGGGGATGGCCGTCCAGGCGCAGGACGGCTACAACGCGATCGGTTCGGGAGGACCGCTCTGGTGGTTCCCGGAGAACGACGGCTCGTACTCCCGGCACCACGACCGCTGGTACATCTCGACGTACGAGGCGTACAACGACGGGTCTTCGGATCCGTGGCGTCATGCGACGTCGTTTCCGACTACCACCCGCGACAAGGCGTGGGAGACGGCGGTAGTGGATGCGCCGCCGAACAGCGCGTGCGACCTGCAGAACGGCACCGAGTACATGCTCGTCGGTCCGCCGCATGGCGACACGAACGTGGCCGTGTTGCGGACACGCCGCACGCGCAACCGTCCCGCCGATCAGGTCGAGCCCGGCAAGCCGGTCGCCGGGCTGCAGATGTCGCTGCACATCGGCGAGTGGTGGCAGGGGATGAAGTACCGCGGGTACTACGACGATCCGAGCGCGCGCGCCGAGCATTTCAGCGGTGTTCGCTCTTCGTACGTTCCGGGGCTGTTCGGCTGGTTCGACGTGCGCATGCGCGACGGGTCGGGCTCGGTGGTGCGTCCGCCGCATTACCGTGACGGGCATACCGTCATGTGGATCAACCCGGCGTACTCGCAGTGGCAGCTGCATGGCGGCGGCGGGTTCGCGATGCCGTGCGTCGGCTTGTCGATGGTGCACATGCACGGCGCGGAGGGCGGCGGCCCGGGCGGTGTGTTCCCGCCGACACCGACGGGCGCCGACGGCGGCGAGTGCTGGTCGTCGGCGCGTCCGATAGTGCTGCGCGCCAACTCCGAGGCGCGTTGCGAGCCGAACCTGTCGGAGCGCTACGACTACACCGATCGGTTCTACGAGCTGTTCGATGCGGCGCCGTCGCGCCCGGTTCCGGACTGGGTCGGCGGCGGCGACTTTCCGCCGGAGTTTCCGTCGGACTACGACGGTCCGTACCTGTTCGCCCGACGCGGGGAGGTTGCCGTGTTCACCGTGTCGGAGCTGGCGAGCATTTCCGCGCCGCCTGTGCCGTGGTCGCCGCTGAGCTATCCGGGTGGCGGGGCGGCGCGGGGGGCGCAGCGGCCGGCGTTGCAGGCGCGCTTCGCCAACCGGGTGGACCCGTTCGGGGGAGCGACATACGGCGCGGGCACCATGTCGCTGCCGGTGCAGGACTCGACGAATCCGAACGACCGCGAGTGCGTCGAGATGGGCGAGGCCGGTTGGGACGCGGCCACGGGCACGTTGAACGTCGACTGCGCCCACGGCCGGGAGAACAGCCCCGTGACGGGTAACGTCAACCGTTCCGCGTTGCGCTATGGCGCTGCCGTCCGCTCGCGGGAAGCCGGTCCGGTCGACAACTCCGTTTCTTTTGGCGGCGTGGCGGTCGCGCGCCGGCCGGGGTCCGATCCGTGGGCGGCGCCCGCCGGCTTCGCGTGGTTCGAGCACGGCAATGCGACGCTTGGCTGCCTGTTCCTCGAGGCGGACGTGAATGCGGATCTGGTTTCGCAGGCGGTCGAAGCGCGCAGGGAGTGGGAGGACTCGTTGTCCGACTTCGCTGCCGAGTACGCTGGCGCGTTGCTCGACCTCGCTCGTTGCGGCGCCAATCCCTTCTGCATCTCTCGCCAGTGGTCAAGGATCTACGCTGCGCGCCGGGGCGCTCGCAGTGCGTTCCAGTACGCCTATGGTTGGGACCTCATCCGCGAGTACCGCGAGGAGGTTCTGCCGGAGATGCGCGGCTCGCTGCGCACTGCGCGGCCGTACGGGTACGTCGCGTCCCGGCAATTGCTGAACGCCACCGGCCGCACGCTCGGCGCCGGCGGCAACGCGTGCGTCACCAGCATGGGTGGCGGGACGTACAACGAGGCGCTCACGCCGTCGTTGCCGACGTTCGAGCCGAACTCGTCGGGTACTGGTACCGGGTGGTCCGCGCAGTCGTCGATTCCGGGACAGGGCGGCCCGATGTGGTACGGTCCGGCGTTCGAGGCCCGCGGCGCCCACGCCGCGGGTGACCTGGGGGACCACTACACGCAGTTCGCCGACGTCGTGGGCCGCACGACGCCGTATTCCGAAGCGGAGCTTCCGCCCGGGGTGGCGTACCCAGAGGAGATGCGGCGGTATCCGAACTACAACAATGTTCGTACCGGCACCTCGGTGTGGCGTGACTTCGCGTGTCCCACCGTGCACAGCGGCTATTACGGCGGGGGGTTGACCGCGCTGGGTCCCGGCACCGAGAGCCACCGCAGCGCCAGCTTGGGTCTGGATCCGGCGCAGCCGGACCGGTGGTGGAAGGAGGCGGATCCGAACATCAGCCTTGGTGATCTGTCGGCGAGGCAGTACTCCAGCGGCACGCCGTGTGTGGGCGACGACCACTACGACGTGCGCGGCGCGGACGGTACGCGCCGCTGTTTCGAGCTGATGTCGGCCGGTCCTCCCAACGGCTTGAACGAGGGGGACCGGTTCACCGGTGGCCGCGGTGCGTACAGTTCTTCGTACACCGGAGACGTCACCGGATCCTACGTGTTGGCGTACAGCGGGGACGGCGCGACGGACTCGGGCCGCGGCGGTTCGGTTGACGCGATGCGGCCGACGCCGTACCGCATGGTCGACGGCAGCGAGCTGTTCTCTCTGGCGCTGCGCAGCAGCTTCTTCAACCTGCGCCTGGGGTACCGCAGTCTGGACGTCGAGCGCGAGCGGATCTGGAACGGGTACGGCGGCTGGAGCAGTGGGACTGCCGGCAGGGGCAGCTCGTGGCTGGTGACCGGGGAGGCCTACGAGGGTGTGGCGCCGGGCTGGTGCAGCGGGGGCGGCTGCGACACGAGCCAGGTTCCGATGGACTGGGGACGGCTCGAGCACCAGGGTCCCCTGTCGTGGTACGGCGCGATCGTCGCCGGCGGCACCGGCGGCTGCATCCTGTCGGTCGACCGGGTCGGCGGTGTTCCGCTCGGGGTGTCGCCGGAGGGTTCGGTGATCGAGGAACACCAGCGCATCGTCTGCCTGCTGCCGACCGATGCGATCCCGGATGGGAAGTGTCCGGGGGAGAATCTGCCGTAGCCGTAGCGCGGCGAGGACTCCGGGGGCGGGCCTGCGGCAGGGTCCGCCCTCTTTTCGTGTACGGCCCCTGTGGAACGCGCCCCGTACGCTTGCGGCAGCAGGCGGGTGCGCGGTTTCCGCGGAGGCAGAGCAATGGAAGACGATGCGCGCGACGTGGCGGACGTGCTCGACCCGGCCCCGACGGTAGCCGGCGTCGAGGGTGTCAGACGTGCGGTCCAGCAGGCGCGGCAGGTTTGGCTGATTCAGGACCCGGAAGCGCTTGCCCCGTGCCGGCTCACCAAGCGCCAGGCGCGCGAGATGCTCGATCGCATCGCCGCCGGCGGTGAGGTAGAGGGACCCGACGGGGTCCGTCCCGTCGTGGTCACCGCGCGGGTCGAGGGGCCGGACGCGGTGATCCGCACGCTGGAGTGGATGGGCGACGCCTCGAGGATGGGACGGCCCACCGATCCGGCCGTGGCGCCTGCAGCCAGCCGGGAGAAGAAGTGATGCGGGTGCGTTGTCTCGCGACGTGCGGGTTGCTCGTCGCGATGCCGTTGCTGGCCGCGTGCGGCGGGGGCGAGCAAGTGGTCTCGGAGATTCCGGTTTCCGATTCCGATTCCGATGCCGCGGATCCCGGCGCACTCGCCGCGGAGCGGGCTACGCGTTCCGGCGGTCGTGACATTCGCTGGTACGTGTCGCGTGGCCGCCGGGCGCTGGACGGCCTGGAGAACGTCGTCGTCTACCGTTCGGCGGACGACGTGACCGGCTCGCCCGACGTGGTGTTGTACGCCCGCTGCCTGGGAGACCGCACCGAGGTCGAGCTGGACATGGGGGTGGACCTGGGCGACGACGTCGTCACCGACGGGGACCTGCGCACCAAGCGCGTGCTGGTGCGCTTCGTTCCCCGGGACCTGCGTCCGGTCGTCTTCGAAGTGGGTTCGGCGGGTCGCTCGCTGCTCGTCGACCCGCCGCTGGCGTTCCTGCGGGACCTGGTGGAGTCGGAGTCAGTCCTCGTACAGACCGTCTCGCGGCGCCGCACGGCGGTGTTCGCCGAATTCGCCGTTACGGCGCTGGCGTACGAGCGTCTGTCCGTTGTCTCGGAGACCTGCGGCTGGATCCTGGATCCGGTCGAGGCGGTGCGGGCGGAGACCGAGCGGCAGGAGGCGCTGCTCGATGCTGAGCGCGCCGAGGTGCTCGGCACCTATGTCGGCGTGCCGATCCGCGACGGCATCGAGCGCTTCGGGGTCGATTACGACGAGATCTACCTGGACCTGCCGGCGCCGGTGGGTCGGGCGTACCTGGGCTTCGGGGTGAGCATCAGCGCCGTGGAGATCGCGGTGGCGCAGGGCCGGGGTGTCGTGTGCGTCACCGGCGCGTGGGTGGTCGACGAGATCGTCCTGCGCGAGTGCTACGTCGAGGGTACGCTCGGTGGCGTGGAGGAAGACGAACCCGGGGGCGGGGATTCTCCCGGGGCTCCCGGTCGACGCTGATCAGCCTTCGTCGTCGTCCGCTTCGCGTTCCGGTCCGAGGTACCGCTTGAGAGCGAGGGTCTCGATTTCTTTGGCGGTAGCGTCCGCTCCGAGCTCTTCCCGCGCGCCAGCGCGGTGCGCGTCGAGCAGGAGTTCTTCGTAGTAGAGGAAGCTTCTTCGTTCGGTCGTCGGCTCGCGTTCGGTCATCGGCTTGGTCCTGCATGGGCGGTGCCAACCGGTCGGTACGGCGGTATCCGCTCCAGCTTCTCGGTCCGGTCTTCCCGGCGTGACGGATGGTTGGGGTGCTGCTGGTCCGTGTGGACCGTTGCGCTCGGTAGTCTTCCGGCCGCGCGGCTTGTCAGTTCTCTTGGGTTGGGGTGGGCCTCCATTTCCGTCGTCAGGAGCTTTCCGAACCTGTGGAGCTGGTGGCTCGGGTGTCCGGTCACCCGCCGGATCACGTTCATGGCGTGGTCCATCCACTTCTCGGGTTCTTCTGCCGCTTTGCCCTCGCGGTCCGCGGTGGCGATCAGTGCTCCCTGGAGCATTCGGTCGTCCTCGCGCTTCCGGAGCCAGTCGCACAGCATCGTGTCGGTGTTCGCGATTATGTCCTCGTTTCGTCCTCCGTACTCGTGTCCGTGCTTGTTGCTCCACTCGTTCACGTGCCGGTGACTGATGCTGCGCATGTTCGACGTCAGGAGCAGCTTTCCCTTGAGGATGATCGCTTCGGCGATCAGGTGGGCGTCCTTCTCGTACGGGATGCTGTCCGACGTGATGTTCGGGAATCCTCTTCTGGTTATCCTGCGGAGGAGCTCTTCCTTCTGTATCAGTTGTTCCTGGGTCAGCAGTCGCGTTCTGTACCGGGTTCCGGGGTCGTTCAGGACGTTTTCCCACCAGATTTCGATCAGGATTCTGCTGCGTACGTCTGGTTTCGCCGTTGTCCAGTTGGTGTCCCTGTCACTTGTTGCTGCGCGCGGGTCGCCGTCGATGTACCTCTGGCCGTTGCGTGGCATCAGCTCGGTCACCACCGTCGGCGGCAGCCATATGTGCTGGTCATGCGCTTCGCGCCATCCCGAGTGGATCTTGCGAGGTCCCGGCTTCCTCAGCTCGTTCGTGTCGAAGAAGATGAGTTCGCTGTCTGGTGTTGGGGTATTCATTGGTCTTGCGGTGCGGACGCTGCCGTTCCTTGATCATGCAGCGTCGCGGTCGCGGCGGCCGGCCAGGAAGCCGTCGAGCGATCCTTCCATCTTCGCCATGCGCTCGCGCAGGTCGGCGATCTCGCGCAGTACGGTGTCGAACCGCCCGTTCATGGCGTCGAGTCGCTCGTTGAAGTTCTTCGCGGTTGCGTCGAGCCGATCGTGCAGCTTGCGGATGTCGCTGCGCAGCCATGTGAACAGGGCGATGACGAGAGCAGGGGTGAACAGGTCGGCGATCTCGGGCATTAGTGCCACTCTAGCACGCTGGTGGATCAGCGCGTGGCGCGCCACCATGCGGGGATCTGCATCCGTCCGTCGTCGCAGATCATGTTCGGCAGCGCGGGGAGCTGCTCGTCTTCGATCTCCTTCTGCAGTTCGTTCCACGACAGCATCGACCGGATGATCACGAGCGTGGTGGGGTGGTCTTCGGCCCAGCGGGTGAGCGTGCGGATCTGGTGTCCGAGCAGGTCGTTGCCGAGGCTCATCGCCCCCCAGTCGAAGACGATCATGTCGGCGCGTTCGGCGTCCGCCGGGTCGAAGGTGTCTCGCAGCGTGGCGTCGAGCTGCAGGCCGTGGTCTTCCTTGTAGAGCTGGACGATCTGCCCGAATTCGTCCACCTGGGTTATCTCGATGCCGGTCATCGGGTCGAGGACGATCAGGGCTTGAACCGTGCGGAGGTCGCGTTCTCCGTCTGTGGCCATCTGGTGCTTCCTTTGGCATGCTGCCATGTTGCTCGTTGCCGGGAGGTGTCGCTCGCGTCGAGGTCGTCGCTTCGGGGTACTGGCGGCGTTCGCGGTTGTTACGCCGTCCTGCCTTCCAACGGCTGCACGGTTCCGTTGCCGAGGAAGACCTCGGTCGCCCATTCGGGTGGCGATCCGCAGGTGGCGACGCTGAAGCCGTGGCCGTTGTTCTCCTGTCGGAGTCGCGCCGTCTCGGCCGCCGCGTCGGCGTAGCGTGCGTAGACGCGTTGGGGGTGTCACATCGGTAGTGTCTCAGTTTCAAACTGAGACACTGCCGTCGCATCGGGACCTTTGGTCGCAGGTCCAGTTGGGCGGGATCGCTGACGTGGTAGTGCATCACGGGTTGTGTCTCTCGTGGTCGGTCGATTCCGTTCGTGGATTCAGGAGGGCGCGGGGCGCGCGCGCCGCGGAAGAAGCCGGCGACGCTGGTCGATGCGCCGCCGGAGATTGGCATCTCTGTGGGGTTCCGGCTGCGCCGGTCCTACTCGGGCGGCTGTTCCGGATCGGGCGCCGCCTGCACCTTCTCCGCGGGCTTGCGCGCCGGCGTGGCGGCGATGCTTGCGCTGGCGGCGCGGACGTAGTCGGCGATGATGGTCCGGCTGATCGCCGTCTCGCCGCTGCGCCGCTCGTAGGGCTTCTTGGTCATGTTGCCCGAGACCGAGATGACCTCGCCTTTCTCGCAGGCGAGCAGCCGCGTCTGCATCGCTTCGGAGAAGGCGATCACGTCGACCCACTCGGTCAGCTCGTCGTGCTTCTCGCGCGGGACGCTGGGCGCGACCATGTGGACCGCTATCTGGGCGGAGACGAACTTGCGTCCGTCCTTCTCGATCAGCTGCGGCTTGGCGGCGAGGCGGCCGCGGCAGGTGGCGTCGCAGCCGCGGGGGACTGCGCCGGGGACCTGGTCTCCGGAGCTGACAGCGTCTCCGCGAGCCGGCTGGACGTAGTCGGCTATGACGGTTCTGCTGATTCCCGTTCCGCCGTCGCGTCGTTCGTAGGGCTTCTTGGTGACGTGTCCGAGGACGGCGATGGTGTCGCCCCTGTCGCAGGCGAGAAGCCGCGCCTGCATGCTCTCGGGGAACGTGATCACGTCGACCCACTCGGTCAACTCGTCCTGCTCTTCCCGAGGGACGTTGGGTGCGGCCATGTTGATGCCCATGCGGGCGGAGACGAACTTGCGTTCGTCCTTCTCGATCAGCTGCGGCTTGGCCACGAGGTTGCCTCGGTAGGCGCATTCGCATGCGCGCAGTACCGGGCTCGGGGTCTGGTCGCTCATCGGGTGTCGTCCTTTCTTCGGTTCGGTTCCGGCTTCGCCGGTGTTCTGGCTTGCAGTGTACGGATCTCGTTCCAGCGGGTGGTGGGCTGTTCGCGCGGCGTCGTTCCGTCGTGGAACGCCGTGTTTGTGAGGGTCTTTTTCTGATGCTCCGACGGGAACCTTCTTGAGGAATCGGTGTCTAACCGAGTAGTCGGCACCGAAGAAGTACACTTCTTGATACCAGCGAGGCAATCTTCTTCTTCTTCGGGTCCTTCGTACTCGGCTTGGTACACCGCGTCCTTCGCGACCATCAGGAGCAGGCGCCCGCGGATGTAGTCGCGCCTGCTCAGTGGCGTCGCGTGTCCGTGCCGCGGCATACGGTGCCGGTGGTCGCCCTCGCGGCCGACGATCCAGCAGGCGTCTTCAGTCGTCGTTCCGCGCTCAGTGGATTCGGTTGTCGTCGTTGGTCGGCAGCGAGATCTCGGTCTGCAGGCGCGTTGCGATCTCGTAGATCGTCGCGGCCGTCGTGGCGATGCCGACCAGGTGCGTGATGTCCGCTTCTCGGGTCGTTATCAGCGTGGAGCGTTCCTCTTCGGTCGCGGGCGTCGTCGTGAGGTTCGATGTCTCGATGACGATCCCTGCCGCGTTGAACGTCAGCAGGTATGCGGAGTACAGGAACGAGTCGATGTCCTCGATCGATAACCGTTCGGCGATACCCCATTTCGCGTTGGCCGGACCGCGCTGCATCTCGTTCAGGCACAGCCCGACCATGGTTACGTGGTGTTCCAGCCGGCGGATGGAGTCGGCCAGCCCGGGCGCGGTGGGTCGCTGGTCGGCGACGCCGCCTGCCGGGGGCCTGTCCCCCTTGCTTGCGTTGGCCCACTCGCTGTGTGCGCTGCGCAGGCGGTCGATTGCCGCGTCCCGCGCGGTGTTCGTCGTGTGCGTCGGTACGGTAGGGTTGGTCCCGGCCGGCTCGTTCAGCATCGCTTCGCCGACGGCGAAGGCCTCGGGCTCGTTGTAGGCGGCCAGCCGCTCCGCGTACACTATCGCTGGTTCGTTCTCGCGCGGCTGTACGACCGTTGCGTGGCGTACCTCCTGGCGGTCGAATCCGAGGCCGGTCAGCGTGCTGTCGTCGACGCCTTTGGCCCAGAGTGCGAGGGAGAGCCACGTGATGGTCTTCTCCCACTGCATCGGGACGCGCTCGACGGTGCGCTCGGCGTAGTCGAGCAGCTTGCGGCCGGCGTGGTCCTCGCGCTCGGCGAGCATCAGCCGGGCGAAGCACTCGGCGCGTTTCGCGGTCTCGCGTTCGTTCCGCGTGCGTTCTTCGACTTCGTCGTACATCGGTCGTGTCTTCCTTCGTGGTTCAGGGAGTCGTCGCCGCGGTCGTGTCGGTGCTCAATCGCTGGTCCACAGCTTGAGCAGGTCGGGGTTGACGAACAGCGCCGGCGTGTGGCCGGGCCGTTCTTCGAGGATTCCCGTGCCGGTGATGCTGCGCAGCGTCGCGAGTGCGATCGCCGTCTTCGTCGTCAGTCGTGCGTTGACCAAGTCAGTCGACCGGCAGTAAAGCCGGCTACAGACGATCCGGATCGCGTCGTCGGTGGTGTTCGTTCGGGGTTTCGCGTCGCGGTACCGCGCGATCGCTCGTTCCCGGATGGCGGCTTGGCGCTGCAGGGTGCGTGCGATCCACTCGGCGGTCTCCCGCAGGCCGTCGAGCATCCACAGGACCCATGGTTCCCAGTCGCCGCTTCTCCTGGTCGAGTCCAGCAGCCGGTAGTACGCCGGGCGGTTCCGCAGGATGTAGCGGCTGTGGCAGAGGATGGGGAGGTCGGTCAGCTTCTGCTCGGTCAGGTAGAGCAGGTTGATCAGCCGGCCCGTCCGGCCGTTGCCGTCGGCAAACGGGTGTATCGACTCGAACTGGTGGTGCGCTGCCGCCATCCGTACCAGCGGGTGCGTGTCGTCCTCGTCGTCGTCCATGAAGCTCCAGAGCTTGTCCAGCATCGAGCGAATGCGGTCCTCGCGGGTCGGCGGCGTGTAGATGATTCCTCGGGGTCCGGCGATCACGGTCCCGTGTCGGCGGCGTACGGGCATGCGGCGGCCCTTGGTCGTCGAGCATGCCCTGACCGCCATCGCGGTGCCGACCGGTTCGGTACCGCGGCGCTGCCAGGCGTCGATGATGCTGTCGTAGTGGCGCAGCGCGTCGTGGGTGTCGAGGTCGGGGCCGTTCGACCGGCGCGGCTTGTCCATCTGCTCGATCATCTCGCCGACCGTCGTCACGATGCCCTCGATGGCGGAGCTGGCGTGGGCTTCGGTCAGCGCGGTTGTCTGGAACAACGCGCAGGGATCGGCGAGCCTGTCGGTTGTGTTGCGCAGCGTGTCGAGTGCCGCGGTTGCGAGCTTGCAGCGCTTCTCGATGGCGCGCGTGGTCAGCCGGTCGCGGGGAACCGGCGGCAGGTTGTTGTAGGGGAACAGCGGATCCCAGGGCGGGTAGGGGTCGGTGCGGGCGCTCCCCGATGTCGTGTCTGGTGCTGACGGTGGTCGTGGCATGGGCGGTCTGCGCCTCGGCGCCTGCGGAACTGGTTTCCGAATCCGGTTGTCCGGGTGGATCTCGACGGCAGTGTAGCTGCCGATCAGCGCAGTTGGGGCCTCGGTTGGAAGGCCGGGATGAATTTTCGCGATCAGTGCATCGTCACTGACCCATGGATCGCGGAGCGACGAGATCCGTGCACTGCTTGTTCACCGATGGTGAACCACTTTTCCGGCAACGCCGGATCCAGCCTTCCCGCAGGGAAAAATCTCGGGTGAGCGACGCCGGGACCGGGGTCGCTCACCCCTCTGGATCTCTGATCTCTGTACGTCTGCACGACAGTGCCCTCCGTGGGTGAACGTACGGTGAAATGGTGCACTGTTTTCGTGCGTTCGTTCAGGGCTCTTTGGAGCGGTCGTCGAGGATGTCCTCTCTGCGCGTGATCGTGTGGCTGCACCTGCTTGCAAGTCGCGTGTCTCCAGTCGTTTGGACTGGCTGACCGGGGCGTGTCCGGTCCCTCGTCCCGTAGGCTTTCCGCTGATGCGCGGTGACTTTTCGGGGGTTCGGCGGAGCTGCCGGGGTCAGGGGGGTGCCATCCTGGGGCGTTCACCAATTGCCCCTTCGGGCTCCCTGCGTTTCCGATCCTTCCGCGGTCCCGGTGGACCTACGAACGAACGCGATCCTGACCCCGGTCGAAACGGCGGTCGGGCTGGTTGCTCGGGCAGTTTTCTTGAACGTTGCAACGTGGCTGCGGATGATCCGCTTGGTAGCGGAGTTTAGGGGGTCATTTTCATGCAGATGAAGCGCGTGGTCGTTTTTCTGCCGATGGCGGCCGTCAAGGCTTGCGACGACCTCGCGGCCCGGTACGGTTCGAACCGTTCCGAGGTTTTCCGTCTTGCGATCGCCGAAGGCATGCCGGGAGCTGTCCAGGCCCTGGAGAAGCTGCGGGAGATCCGGATGGTAGAGGCGCTCGGCGCCGGCGCTTCGCGCTCGTGGCGTGTCCGGGGCATGCAGAAGCGTCCCGGGCCGGGCCGTCCGCGCAGCGTCCTCGATCCGGACCGCGCCGTTGCGGTTCTGGTGGACTACGGCCGTGCCGTTCGTGCGGCGGATGCCGGACTGTCCGAGGAGGACGTCGGTGGGACGTTGCGGGTTCACGCACAGGTGATCGGCGTGGCGGCCGACGACCTCGATGACGTCGTGGTCGATGCGCTCTCGCGTCTGTTCGGCCGGCCGCAGATGCTGCCGGTCGCCGATCCGTCGCTGCCGCCGGAGTAGATGGCTGATCCGCTACTCAGCGGAGTGGAGGAGGTCTTGATGCCGTTGCCCCCGATCTGGGAACCTGATGCTGAGCCTCTGGACCGGACCGTGAAGGTCAGGCTGTCTGCGCGTCAGCTCGAGCATCTCGACCTGGCGGTGAAGGAGTTTCGGATGTCACGCTCCTGGGTGGTGCGCGAATCGCTCGCGCTGGGCTTCCCGCTGTTCGTCGAGAAGGTCCGCCAGCGGCGGCGTGCGGGCCTGGTGCCCCGCGGGGAGTACCAGAACCCGACTGCAGCGGGGCCGCTCCGCGGGCCGCGTTCTGACGGGCCGCGTGCGGACCGTTGGGTGAATGCGCCCAAGGCGCGCAAAAGGTGAATCCGCGGGTGTGCGGAGAACGTCTGGATTGCCGGGTGGAATTGTTCGTACACACCAAGAAGTGTACTTCTCGATGCCGGACGGCTTGTTAGATGATGGGGTGGACGCCTCCTCTCAACGGCATCGGAATGTGCCAAAGTGGAGCTGCTGTGACGCACCACTTGGAAGAGGAGGCATCCTATGGAGCAGGCTACCATCATCGGCATCGATCTGGCGAAGCGGAGTTTTCAGTTGCACGGCGCCCGTGAGGACGGGTCGGTTGCGTTCCGTAAGAAGCTGAACCGCGACAAGGTGGTGGGCTTCGTGGCGTCGCAGCCGCGATGCATCGTGGCGATGGAGGCCTGTGCGAGCTCGCACCACTGGGGCCGAGAGTTCGAGAAGCTCGGTCATGAGGTGAAGCTGGTCCCGCCGATCTACGTGAAGCCGTTCGTGAAGACGCAGAAGAACGACGCGGCCGACGCCGAGGCGATCTGCGAGGCGACCTCGCGGCCGACGATGCGCTTCGTGGCGGTGAAGACGCGGGAGCAGCAGTCCCAAGGCATGCTGTTCCGCACGCGCGACCTGCTGGTTCGCCAGCGCACGCAGACGATCAACGCGTTGCGCGGACACTTCGCGGAGTTCGGCGTCGTCGCGCCGCAAGGGCCTGCGCACGTGGGTCGGTTGTCAGACGCGATTGAAGATGCCGATTCGGGGCTGCCGGGCCCGGTTCGGGAACTGGGCGCGCTGTTGGTCGTTCACATCGCCGAGCTCAACGAGAAGATCGCAGAGCTGGAGAGGGACCTGTGTGAGCGGGCGCGCGAAGACGAACGAACGGTGCGGCTGATGAGCATCCCGGGCATCGGACCGCTGTGCGCGATGGCGATCCAGGCCTTCGCGCCGCCGCTGGAGAGCTTCCGTCGCGGGCGGGACTTCGCGGCCTGGCTGGGTCTGGTTCCCCGGCAGAGCTCGACCGGCGGGAAGCCGAAGCTGGGGAGGATATCGAAGATGGGTCAGCGCGATCTCCGGCGACTGCTGGTCGTCGGCGCGATGGCGACGGTCGGCTGGGCGGCGCGCCGCGGCACGAAGGACCCGTGGCTGGCCCGGATGCTGGCTCGCAAGCCGCGCATGTTGGTCGCGGTGGCGCTGGCCAACCGGAGGGCGCGCATCGCCTGGGCGCTGATGACGAAGAACGAGTACTACCGGGCGCCGCTGCCGACCGTCTGAGAAACAGGAGCCGGGTGCGGCGCCGTCGGGAATGCGAGCAGGTCGGAAGATGGTAAGGGCAAACGGTCAAAAGAGACGGGGTCGGGAAAACCAGCGATTCGGCGAGTGCCTTCGAGCACATTTAGACGATTTGGACCCGACCCGCGTATCTCCATACGGGCCCGCGGCGCAGGATATGCCGCATGTAATGAGGCCGGACACACGACAGCACCTGACCGCATGCTCCGGACCATCTGAAGGACTGGAACTTTCCGAAACGCGGGAGAACGGGCTTCGGCCCTCGCTGCGCTCGGAGGCGTCTACCTCGCGCACGGTCGCCCGCGGCTGTCAAGCCGCTGCGCGGCTCCTTCGCTTCGCTACGGCCCTGCGGGTGACAGTCGCAGCCGACCGTGCGGGAAGCGCTTGCGGGCCAGCCGGAAAGCTGGCCCGCGTTCCACGGGAACAAGCGCGGCGCTGGGGAGCCGCTCCGATGTCGCGGAGAACCACTCGAGCAGACTGAGCGCGGAAGGATTTTCTTCTGCGGGTGTTTTCGCGGGCTTCTGGGGCCGGTACGCTCGGCGGGTGCTTCGGAGCGCGTACCGCGGCCGGTACTTCTCGGTGCGGTGGTGTGGTGGGCGGGGCCGGTACTCTCGACGTCTGCTGCTGGAAGTTACGCGTTCGGGGGGGGGGGCCGGCGAGGGGGCCGGCGGGGCTGGTGCTATCGGGCCCGTGCTCGGTGCGTGGCTGGCCGTGGTTTTACTCGACGCGCTGTCCGAGTCCCTGCGCGTGCGTGCTATCGTGACCGCCGTGCCGCTGATCATGCTGGGCAGCGTACTCTTCGGCGGCGGTCGCCGTACGCTCGGCGGGTACGGGTGGGACGTGCTGCTCGCCGCCTGCGCGCGCTGGGCGGGTGTGTCGCAGTCGGTCGAGCGTCAGCGGATGGCGAGGAGCGGTCCGTCCGGATGCCGTGGTGTCAGCCTTCGGTTCTTGCAGTCTGCGATCAGGTCGAGCGCTTCGAGCACCAGCTGGCCGATCAGTACCTCGCTGTTCGGGACCCCGACGATGGCCTCCGTGCGTGTCGAGAGGTTTCCGATCTCGATTGTGACGTCCGTCACGGGCCGTTCTTCGCGTTGCTCGTTCGCGTAGATGACTGTTCTGGTGCCCCACTGCCGTAGGCCCAGCTCGGTTGCGATCTCCTCGGGGATCACCAGGCTCACCGCTCCGGTGTCGACGACGCCTTCGATTCTCGTTCGGCGGATGTCCGTCTGGGTGCCGTAGCCGCGGTCCACGACCGCTCGGTCGTCTCCGTTCTCCAGCGTGACGCTCTGTCGAATCTCTCCCATGCTCATGGTCCTCCGATTGTGATGCATCCGGACGCGCGGGTCCAACCCTCGGTGGTGCTGGTCGGCTGGTGTCCTGCTCGGCGCCTGCGGGCTGGATGTTTTTCTCGGCGCCGGGTGGTGGCGGGCTTGTCCTGTTGCTCGGCGCCGATGTCCGCTCGGTGGGTGCGTTCGGTAGTAGTCGGTCGTCCGTCACCGGATGGCTAGAACTGGTCCGTCCGGATGCCTTGGCGTCAGCGTTCGGTTCCTGCAGTCGGCGATCAGGTCGAGCATTTCGAGCACGACCTGGCCTATCAAGACCTGGCTTCCGGGTGGTCCCACGATGGCCTCGGTCCATGTGGAGAGGTTCCCGATCCTGATCGTGACGTTGGTCACGGGCCGTTCGTCGCGGCGCTCGTCAGCGTAGATGACGGTTCTCGTACCCTCGGGCCGGAGGCCCAGCTCGGTTGCGATTTCCTCGGGGATCACCAGGCTCACCGCACCGGTATCGACGACGCCTTCGATCGTCGTGCGTCGGATGTCCGTCTGGGTGCCGTAGCCGCGGTCCACGACCGCTCGGTCGTCTCGGTTCTCCAGCGTGACGCTCTGTCGAATCTCTCCCATGGTCATGGTCCTCTGATTGTGCTGCATCCGACCCTGCGGGTCCAATGTTCTGCTGGTGCTGGTCGGCTGGTGTCGTGCTCGCTGCCAGCGGGCTTTGTATTCTTCTCGGCGCCGGCGACGCTCGGTGCGTTTCGGTTGGACGTTGCGCGGCGTGCCGACGATCGCTCGGTGAGTGCGTTCGGGATGTACTCCTCGGCGTCGGTCGTGCCGGTCCGGATTGTCGCTCGGTGTTCCCCGGTCACCGCTCCTGGTTCCGCAACTTGCGGGACATGCTGCCTTTCCGCGCGGCGGCGTCCGCTGGCGGCGGGGCTTTCGGCGGGGTCGGGTTGATGTGCCTTGCTGAACCTGTGCACCTTCTCGACGCCTTGGTGCCGTTGTGCGGCTGTGTCCGCGGGGCTCGTCGGCTCGGTGATGCGCGAGCTCGTGCTGGCCGCTCTCTCGCCCCTGAAGCGGTTCAGGACGCGCTGTACGCGCGTTCCCGGTCTTGCGACGGTCTGTTCGTCGCCTACGCTGGACGGCTGCTGAGGCGGCGTCTGACGGATTCTGGTGCACGCTGCGTTCTGCGTTGTCGTCGCCGGCGGATTCGCTGCGCTCTGCGCGTTCCGATTGGATGTTGCGCTCGGCGCGTGTCTTCGCTCGGCGCCTGCGTGGTCAGTGAACCGTCTCGGCGGGTTCGACGATCTCGATGGATGCGGCGAGGCGTTCGATCGTCGTCCAGTCGACGCCTTGCGGCGTGAGCTTGTCGCGTTCGTTCTCGGGGACCGCTTCGCCGACCAGACGGGCCGCGCGCAGGATCAGTGCCGCGCAGACGGTCATCGGCCCGCCGGGGAAGTCGGTTCTCGAGAACGGGAAGTGCAGCTTGCGGAACGTTCTTCCTTCGTGGATGACATGTTCCGTCCGCACGATGGCCTTGCCGTCCATCCGGAGACGGTCGATGGCGTCCATGGTCTCTTCGGTTCGAGGCGGGGCCTCTTCGTCCGTCTCGTCGACCTCGGTCGGGTACGGAGAGAAGGCCTCCATCAGCGCGACGAGTACCGTGTCGAGGACGGGGACGTCCTTCTCGGTGAGTGCTTGCGGCATGTCGGTTGTTGCTCGGTCTCTCGGCGTGGCCTGCTTCACGGTTCCGGTGACGCCGTGCTGTTCAGAAGATTAGAGCGGACTGCGCGTGCCGGCCACCCGGCCGCGGTGCTGCTGTTGCGGACCCCGGTCCTTGCGCCTGGTGGCCTGCGTGCTCTTTCAGCAGCTCCTTGAGCTTCGACCAGCGCCTGCGCCCGGTGACGTTGCGCACCGCGATGGCGACGGCCCTCTTCTGGCCGACCAGCACCACGAGCCTCTTCCCGCGGGTCACCGCGGTGTAGAGCAGGTTGCGCTGCAGCATCGTGTAGTGCTGGGTGAGCACCGGGACGACCACGGCGGGGTACTCCGAGCCCTGGCTCTTGTGGACGGTGGCGGCGTAGGCGAGCACGAGGTCGTCGAGCTCGCCGAAGGCGTACACGTGCTCGGCGCCGTGGAACCGGGCGGTCAGCTGCTTCTCGTCGGTGTTCACCTCGGTGACGGTCCCGGTATCGCCGTTGTAGACGTCCTTGCGGTAGTCGTTGACGGTCTGCATGACCTTGTCGCCGGGGGCGAAGGTCCAGCCGAAGCGCTCGACCCTGCGGTCGCCCGGCGGGTTCAGCGCCGCCTGGAGCGCGACGTTCAGCGCCCTGGCGCCGGCGCCGCCCCGGTTCATCGGGCACAGGACCTGGATGTCGCGGAGCGGGTCGAGGCCGAAGCGCTGCGGTATCCGCGTCTTCACCAGATCGACGATCCGCTCGGCGGCCTTGTCGGGCTCGTCCGCGCGGACGAAGTAGAAGTCGCTGTCGCCGGCGGGTGGGCGCAGGTCGGGGATCGCCCCGCGGTTGATGCCGTGCGCGTTGGTCACGATGCGGCTCCGCGCCGCCTGGCGGAAGACCTCGGTCAGCCGCACGACGGGGACGGCGTCGGATGCGATCAGGTCGGCCAGCACCTGCCCGGGTCCTACTGAGGGGAGCTGGTCGGTGTCGCCCACGATCAGCAGCGCCGCTTTGTCGGGTACGGCGGCCAGCAACGAGCGCATCAGTCTGACGTCGACCATCGAGGTTTCGTCGACCACCAGCAGGTCGCAGTCGAGCGGGTTGGCCGCGTCGCGCTTGAAGCGGCCGGTGGCAGGGTCGGTCTCGAGCAGCCGGTGGATCGTGCGCGCCTCCATTGCGGTGGCCTCGGTCATCCTGCGGGCGGCTCGGCCGGTCGGGGCGCACAGCTCCAGCCTGACGCCGGTGGCCTCGAGGATGCGCAGGACGGTGTCGATCAGCGTCGTCTTGCCCACGCCGGGGCCGCCGGTGACGGTGGTGACCTTCGAGGCCAGCGCCAGCCGCACGGCTTCGTACTGCTGCGGCGCCAGCGACAGGCCGGTCTGCTTCCCGGCGCGCCGGATCGCCTGCTCGACGTCGAAGTCCGGCCAGGGGGGCGTTCCCGCCGCGAGGCTCGCGAGCCGGTTGGCGATCTCACGCTCGGCGCGGTGCAGCTGCGCGAGGAACGCGCACGGCGTGCCGGCCACAGTGTCGGCGACGACGGCGCCGTCGGCCAGCTCGTGCTCGAGCGCGGTCAGGACCAGGCCTTCGGGCACCTCGAGCAGCTCGGCGGCCAGCGGGCGGAGCTCGTCGAGGGGCAGTCCGCAGTGTCCCTTCTTCGTCGCCTCGTCGAGCGCGTAGCCGATGCCGGCGCGCACCCGTGTCATGGCGGTCTTGCTGATGCCCAGCTTCATGGCGATCGCGTCGGCGAGCTTGAAGCCGATCCCGCGGATGTCGCGCGCGAGCCGGTAGGGGTTCTCGATTATGACCTCGACGGCGTCGTTGCCGTAGGTCTTGAGGATCCGCACGGCGCGCGCGGTGCTGGCGCCGTGCTCGTGGAGGAACACCATGATCTCGCGCACGGCCTTCTGCTCGGCCCAGGCGCCGGTGATACGCTCGGCGCGCTTCGGGCCGATGCCGGGGACCTCGCGGAGCTTGTCCGGCGCGGTCGCGATGACGTCGAGGACCTTGTCGCCGAAGGCTTCGACCAGCTTGTGCGCGTAGGCGCGGCCGATGCCGCGGATCATGCCCGAGCGCAGGTACTTCTCGATGCCGTCGGTGGACGACGGTGCGGAGCTGCGCAGGAAGCGGGCGTTGAACTGCCGGCCGTAGGTCGGGTGGTCGTTCCAGTAGCCGGTGGCGGTCAGCCACTCGCCTTCGGTGATGGCGGCGGCGGTGCCGATGATGGTCGCCGGCTCGCGGTGTCCGCGGACGTCGACCTGCAGCACGCAGAAGCCGGTCTCCTCGTTGCGGTAGCTGACGCGCTGGATCGTGCCGGCGAGCACCTCGTCGTGATTATCGCGGTGAGCTGCTGTCTTCTGGGCGTGCATGGGATTCGATGACGGAGTTGACGAACTCGGTGAACGTTGTCTTCAGCACCCGGCGCGGGTCGTGCGCGGGGCCCTCGGCGCCGTCGACGATGGTCTCGCTCAGTTGAATCGACATCGGGTAGTGTCTCAGTCAAACTGAGACATTACTGGGCCTGTCAGAGTCTGGGGTCGATCGGCTCGGCCTCGAGCGCGAGGATGGCGAACACGGCGCGGTGGACGTTGCGGAGCGGCGCCCCGGCGACGAACTGCTCCAGGGCCTCGATGCCGAGCGCGAACTCCCGCAACGCCAGCGTCATCTTGCGGCCGGTGTTGCGGCGGCGCAGCCGCTCGAGCTGGTCGGGGGCCGTGTACTCCGGACCGTAGATGATCCGCAGGTACTCGCGTCCGCGGCACTTGATGGCCGGGGCGGCCACGCCGCGCTCGGTGCGGGTGACGAAGTCCGCGGGCTTGACGACCATGCCCTCGGAGCCCTGCTCGGTCCGCTCGGTCCACCAGGTCGTTGCTTCGGCCACCTCGGTGTCGTTGTCGACGTCGACCTCGCGGTGTTCGGTGGTGGCGAGGATCCCGCCGGCGGCGCACATGCGCCGGGCAAGGTCCATGTGCCAGCGGTGCGGCTTGTCGGCGTGCACGGCGCCTTCGGTGGCCAGCAGGTGGAACGGCGCGACCTTCAGGCCCTCGATGCCGTCGACCGGCCAGCTGTAGCGCCGGTAGGCTTCGTCGTAGCAGGCGGTGAGCGCGGCGCGTCGTGTGAAGCGGTCGAGCAGGCCGGAGATCTCGATGTCTCTCTCAGCCGCCTGCCGCAGTGCGGCCGTCGCTTCGCGCAGTCCCGTCCGCGCCGCGTCGCCGGCCGGCTCGTAGTGGTTGCGGATGAGTCCGCCGCCCTTGGCGGACCAGGGCATGATCTCGGCGTCGACGACTGCCCACTCGGTAGCGAGCGTCGACCATGCGTCGGCGGCGTCGAGTCCGGCGCGGACCTGGTCGAGCACCTGCCGCTCGACGCCGGCGTCGTCGAAGAAGCGGCGTCCGGTGCGCGTGTAGACGATGCCGCCGTTGTCGTTGCGGACGCCGAAGCGGGTCTGCGCGCCCGCGGCGTCCCGGCCGACCACGATGATGGCGCGCGATCCCATGTGCTTCTCCTCGCACATGACGCGGCGGATGCCCCGGGCGCGGAAGTACCCGAACGCGTCGGCCGGATGCTCGAGCAGGCCCTCGGCCGTCGCCGCGGCGCACGGGGCCATGGTCGGCGGCAGGTAGACGAGCCAGCGCGGGTCGACGGCGAAGCGCGCCATCGTCTCGAGCGCGGCGGCGCAGTTCTCCGGGCGGACCGACACGCTTCCGGCGATGCGGGTGTGCAGCCGCAACGGCCCGGTGACGTCATCGAGGTCGAGCAGCGCGTCGCTCTCCTGCTGGCGGGTGGGGCCGGTGGTGGACCGCAGCGCCGCGGCCAGCTTCTCGGGCGGCTCGGCCCAGGCGCGTTCCGCCGGTACGGACACCAGCTCGCGTTCCGGCCAGCGCAGCGCGGTCAGGCGCCCGCCGAAGGCGCAGCCGGTGTCGATGCAGATCGTGTTGTTGACCCACTCGGCGCGTCCGGCCGGCGTGTGGCCGTAGACGACGGCGGCGCGGCCGCGGTAGTCCTTGGCCCAGTCCAGCCGCACCGGCAGGCCCTCGTCGTCGGTCTCGCCGGTGGTCTCGCCGTAGAGTCCGAAGTCGCGCACCTGGCGCGAGGTGCGGTTCTGCAGGTGCTCCTTCATGCCGGCGTGAGCGACGACGAGGTTTCCGGCGTCGAGCACGTAGTGGCTGGCCAGTCCGTCGAGGAACGCGGCGACGCGCTTGCGGAAGTCCTCGGGCGTCGCTTCGAGCTGATCGAGCGTCTGCATCAGTCCGTGCTTGCGTTCGACGTCGCGGCCCGCGAGCGCGCGGGCCAGCTTCGCGTCGTGGTTGCCGGGGATTGCCAGTGCGTGGCCGGCCTCGACCATGTCGATGACCAGCGCGAGGGTGCCGGCGCTGTCGGGGCCGCGGTCGACCAGGTCGCCGACGAAGACGGCGGTGCGGCCCGCCGGCGGCTCGACGACGTAGCCGGGGCCTGCTGCCGTGTCGTTGCGCTCGACGCGGTAGCCGAGCTTGTCCAGCAGCGTCGCCAGGTCGCCGCGGCAGGCGTGCACGTCGCCGACGATGTCGAACGGGCCCGCCAGGTCCCGGCGGTCGCAGTCGAGCGGCTCGCGGACGACCTCGGCGCCGGCTGCGTCCTCGGGGGAGCGGAGCCGGTAGCGCCGGCGGAAGCCCTCGGCGGAGAGCTTCTTCATCCAGCGCTGCATCGAGCGCCACTGGCGGCGCACGGCGTGCTCTGGGCGCGCGTGGTCGCCGCGGGTGGCGTTCTGGGCGATGCAGTCGCGGTCGGACAGGTCGAACGCGATGGCGGTCAGCGGTGCGTGCTCTTCGCGTGCCAGCTGCACGTAGCGCTTGCGGTCGTCCGGGGCGATGTTGGTGGCGTCGATGACCGCGGTGCGTCTGGACCGGAGGCGCCTGGCGGCGATCGTCTCGATCACGTCGAAGGCGTCCCTCGTCGTCGTGGCGTTCCGGTCGTCGTCGCCGACGACCCTGCGGTAGTGGTCCGACGAGAGGATCTCGGAGGGGCGGAAGTGGCGTTGGGCGAACGTCGTCTTGCCCGACCCGCTGGGGCCGATCAGGACGACGAGGCCGTAGTCGTGGATCTTCAGTTGCATGGATTGAATACCTGTTGTCAGTCGCCGCGGTGGAACAGCGCCCGCTGGGTGGGCGCGCCCACCTCGGCGTCCTCGGGTCCGATCTCGCCGATCTCGACCCGGTACCCGTAGCGTGCGGCGACCGCCCGGGCCCAGCTTGCGAACTCGGTCCGGGTCCACTCGAACCGGTGGTCGCGGTGGCGCAGCTTCCCCGGCTCGAGGAACTCGAAGCGCACGTTGTGCTCGCGGTTCGGCGTGGTCAGCGCGACCAGTGCGGGCCTGGCTTCGCCGAACAGCGCCCGCTCGAAGGCGTCGAGCCGTTCGGGGTCGATGTGCTCGATGACCTCGACGACCGCGGCGGCGTCGTAGCCGGCCAGCCGGGAGTCGCGGTAGGTGAGGGCGGACTGGATCACTCGGATGCGGCCGTCGCCGCTCTTTCTCCGGCGCTTGAGCTTCAGCCGGCGGTCGGCGATATCGAGCGCGTGCACCGACGCATCCGTGCCGGTGATCCCGGTGAACTCGGGCACGTCTGCGAGCAGGCGCAGCAGGCGGGCCTGGCCGCAGCCGATGTCGAGGATGCGTCGGGCGCCGGCCTTGCGGAACGTCTCGACGACCCACTCGTGGCGCGCTTGGTGGAGGCTGACGCGCTCCGGTGCTGCTGTCTCCGCGTCGGCGTCGCCGTCTTCGGTGTCGTCGGGGACGCGCAGTCGCGCGGCGGCGTCGGCGGCCAGCGTGTGCCGGTGGCCGAGGTAGCGGCGGACGATGAAGTCCTTCTGCGGATGCTCCTCGAGCCAGCCGGCGCCGTGACCGAGCAGCTTGTCGACCTCGGCCTCGCCGATCCAGTAGTGCTTGCGGTTGTCGGCGACGGGCAGCAGCACGTAGACGTGGTTGAGCAGCTCGGCGAGCGTCTTCGTCGCCCGCAGCCGCACGTTGCGGTAACGGGGGCGTTCGTCGTCCGGATCGGCGGCGGCGTCGACTTCGTACCCGAGTGGGCCGAACAGGTCGGCGACCAGCGTCTCGGCGCCCCGGCAGGGGACCGCGGCCAGCGCCGCCTCGAGCGGGATCGGGGTCCCGGCCAACTCGGGGCGTTCCCTGGCGCGGCCGCTCATCGCGGTTCCGAAGACGCGGGCCATCGCCACCGAGAGGAACGACGAGGAGACGTACGGCCGGTCGTTGACGTAGTCGGTCAGCACGGCGCCGGGGCCGCGGACCAGCTTCAGCGGGTCGATGTCGAGCAGGAGTGCTGCGGTGCAGCGCTCCGGCGTCGCCTCCGGGTAGAAGACGTGGGCGCTGCCGAAGGCGAGCTCGAAGGTCTGCGCGCGGGCTGGATTCTTGTGCAGCAGGTAGCCCAGGTCGGTCGCCGGGCGGTGCGTGGTGGAGATGGTCAGCAGCATGGTGCGGTTTCCGTTTTCGTCGGCGGAGTGTTCCGCGTTGGTGAAGCTGGGATTAGCGGCGGTGCGGTCGTGTGGCTCACATTGCGCTTGCGGCGGAAGCGCGCGAAGGATCAATGGCCCGGCGGTGCCGGTTACCTTGTGTAGGAGTCGTTCCGGTCGCGATTAGTGGTGTGGTCACCGCTTCCTGCGGGCCTGGGTGCGCGGGGTGGCGGCACGTTCTCGATTGGCGGAAGGCCGGCGGACTTTCGAGTCTCGTCGAGTTGTTGCTCTGGCGCGCTGTTGTCGCTGTCGAATACCGTACCGCTCCATCCGACCCTGTTCAGGCCGTCCAAGGTCATCGCGAGTCCGACCCATTGCAGTGTGCTGTTGGCGCTCAGGTAGGCGGCGATACCAGACCGTGTCAGCATGTTGACGGCCTTTCCCGCAGCGTAGTCCTCGGTGCGCTCGCTGCCGTTGGTCGTCCGTGTTTCGATACGGATTCCCGTCTCGGTGGTGCGGATTCGAACCTGGGCGTAGCGCTGGGACAAAACTGCGTCGGCAGCTGCGTCTCCGACGCGCTTCAGGTGGTGCTGGTACTCTGGTGGGATGCCTTTCAGTGTTTCGCTCGCGTCGTCGACCATTTGGTCGTTCGAGGCCAGTAGGTTGTGGCAGATGATCCGCGTCTCGCTCATGTCCAGGCTGTTGACTGCGAGCTCGAGGGCGCGCGGGTCCTTGTCGGCGGCAACGGCGAAGTCGAACGCGTCGCGGGTGATGCTCCGGTCGGTGCGGTAGAACTTCCCGCGCAGGATCTGGGCGCTTGTTAGTACCGTTTCGTTTCGTCCTTCCACGTCGACTCGTTCTTCGAGCCCCGGCATCTGCGGCTTTATCGCCGCCACGTCCAGCATTCCGGTTTCCAGCTCCACCTTGAGTCGGTGGCGGCTGCTCTCCTTGTGTTCGCCGCCTGTGGCGGCAGCCAGGTCCAACGGTCCGTTCTTGAGTGCGTCGTTCAGGTTGTCGCGGTCGGGCAGCAGCACGTCGATGTCCGTGCTCTCACGGTGCTTCCATCGTGCTGCGAGCAGGGTTCCTCCCCCGAGCATGATCCGGCTCTCTCCTCCCGGCGTGGTTGCGATGCGCTCGATTGCTTCGCGGTGGCGGGTCCACAGCGTTCTGGCGGGTTCAGGCAGCTTCATGGCTGGCGGCGTGCAGGTTCACGTAGCGCGCGAGTCGAGGGCTGTAGTTTCCGTGTCTGCGCATCGCCGTGGCGAGTTGCCGCCACGTGAATGCTCCTTGCAGGTACGCAAGCGCGATGGTGTCGTTCGACGCCTCGGTGATCAGCACATTGAGGATCGCCCTCTGGCGTCGTGTGGGTTTCGTCTCGCGTACCGCCTCGTGAAATTCCGTCGCGTCGGGCTTCCGGCCCCATCCGCAACATGATCCGGACAGCAGGCCGGCGATCGCTCCGGCGTCGGCTCCGCGCGTCTCGTTGAAGCGTGGGTCGGCGGGAGAGTACTCGTCGCTGAATCGTTCCGGGGGGAGCAGCGCAACGTGATGTCGTGGGTTCTCCACGCGCCTGCGGCGCGCGACCTCGGTTTGGACCCAGGTCCGTCGCTGCGCGGTGGTGTCGTTCTTGGTTGCGTGCGGCTTCATCGGTCTCTGCCACTTGAGTTTACTCTTGGCTTGGAGCCGTAGTGCGCCTCGTACTCCATGCGCAGCGTGTTGTTCGGGGAGCTCAGCGCGCGCACCAAGGCGCGTCCGGTCTCGCTGTCCGGGTTGTCGGCCGCTGTGGCGAGGTGCTCGACGATGGCCGGGTCCATGTCGAGGATACGCGCGATCTCCGCCCTGTGCGGGCCTTCGTGCAGGATGGCCGCGGCGGCGTACAGCGTCGCGTCGCGGTCGAGGCTTTCGGGCGCGGCGTCCGGGTCTTCCTCGTCGAGGTGTTTGCGGACGTGTTCCCGCTCGCGGTTCACCGCCTTGGCGAGCTTCCGGTGCTCCGGGTCTTGCAACAGCGCGTCGACCCGGTCGCCGCGGTGGATCGCTGCGGTCGCCAGCGGGCACAGCCGCAGCTCCGAGTGGTTGTCGGTGCCCTCGATGGCGGCGTGGCGGATGCTGCCGAAGTAGAGGCCCCAGCAGTAGTCGCGGAGCTCCTTCTTCAGCGTCTCGATGGCCTTGCGGGTCTGTCTGGTCATGGACGGCGGCTCCTGTGTGGTGAGCGCTCTTCGCGGTGATTGCGGGCAGCGTGGGCGCTTACGCCGGCACGGGTGCGGCGTCGAGCTTGCCGTGGCGGGTCTCGAACATCGAGCCCAGCCATTCGCCGGCCGGGTCGAGTGCGCGTATCAGCGCGCGCCCTGTCTCGGTGTCTGCGTGGTCGCTTCCTGCGGCGATCTCATTGACGGTGTCTTCGTCAAGGTCGAGGATCAGTCGCGTCTCGACGCTGTGCGGCCAGTTGTCGATGAAGCTTGCTGCCGCGTACGCGGTGGCGTCCCGCTCCAGGCGGTCGGCCTTCGCGTCTTCCGGTGTGCGGTAGCTGCTCTCCGCTTTCAGGTGCTCGCGGATGGACTTGCGCGTGGAGGCTATCCATCGGGCGAAGTCGCCGTGTTGCGGGTCCTGGAGCAGTTCGTTGATCCTGTCTCCCTTGAGTGTGGCTGCTATCGCGAGCGGGCTGAACGTCCGTTCTGTGAATCCTGCGGTGTCGCCCAGGGCGGCGTACACGATCCGCTCGTTCTCCAGTTCCCAGGGATAGAGGCGGAGCTCGCGTCCCAGGGCCTCGATGGCCTTGCGTGTCTTGTAGGTCATGTTGGTGCTCGGTAGTGTCTCAGTTTGATTCCCGGTACCCGTTGGCAGGTGCGATTCGCCTGATGTGGGTACCTTTTGATGTGCTGCATCTGGCCTGTGAGGTTCGGACGTGTACTCGCCCGCGGCTGGCTTCGACCTGGGCTTCGCCCTTCTTCCAGCCATCCGTGGTGAGGATCCGGGCGGTATCTCCGGTACGGATCCGCTGGACGTGATTCGGGTGACGAGCGTGTCCAGGGCAGGGTGTGGCCCGCCGGGTGGCCGGCTTCTGGTGCCTCCAGGCGAGGTACGGGCCGACCGGCAAGCTCTTGATCTGCTTGCGTCGGCCGTCCCCTACGGCCTTCAGTGTCGTCGGCGTGCGCAGGCTGTCGATCTCGCTGTTGCTGCCGCAGCAGGCCGCATCGTTGGCGTGCGTCTTGACGATCCCGGCTGCGCTTCGTGCGTGTGCGGTGTCGGCGCCGGTGGTCTCGCTGGTTTCCAGCCCGCGGTTTCGGAGTCTGTGGACCAGTGTCCCGCAGATGGCGGCGTACTGCCCTGCGGCCGCCAGTGGGACCGGCCGCTGCCGCAGGACCGCGTCGAGCCGTTCCGGGTTCTCGCGCAGGAACTCGCGGACCGGGCGGTCGCCCTTGCGCTGGTTGCAGGGCCGGCAGCTCCAGACCAGGTTGCGGATGTTGGTTGCGCCGCCGGCGCTGCGGGGGACGACGTGGTCGAGGTTGAACCGTGTCGCGTCCTCCCAGTCGCCCTTCCCGCAGTAGACGCAGCGGTGGTTGTACTGCGTCGCGATGTACTCGCGCAGGTGCCGCTGATAGAGCGGCCCCTGCTGGTAGCCCTTGCCGGAGACCGACGGGTCGAGGATCCTGTGCGTGTCGAACTTGCCGGTCTGGATGCAGGCGGCGGAGGCGCCGCTGCGTTCCGCCAGCCGCTCGATGCGGTGCTGCTGGTTCGAGACGACGCTCTCCATGCCAGGCGGGAGCCAGCCGGCGGGTCGCCGCCGGTTGTCGAACCGTGGCTTTCGGAACCACTTCGTCCCGCGGCGTCGGCGCCGGTGCGCCTTGCGCTCGATCAGCCTGCGGCTGATGTCGCTGCGGTGCTCGATCTCCTCCTGGTAGAGCACGCGGTCGTGGTCGTTGAGCGTGGCGACGACGGCGATGCCGGTGCGGCGGGGACCGGGCGTGCAGCGCACCTCGACAGGTTGGACTGCCGTCCTGCTGTCGCTTGTGCAACGGTCCTTCAGGTGGATGGTGAAGGGGCGGTAGTCGCGCCGTCGGACGCGGCCGGCGTCGATGAGCCGGCGGGCGCGGCGCACGGTGCACGGCATCAGGGGAGTGCCGTCGCTGCCGATGACGAAGACGCGGTTGGCGCGTCTTGGGGGGTGCTGGCGCTTACGCGCCGCGGGTCTTGTCGACCCCGGACCCGTTGTCGGGTCCTCGGCCTCGCCGGGTGTGATCGACCGTACCGGACCGGGGTCCGGGCCTGCGGCGGTCGTCCGCCGGGAGTGGTTCCCGGCGCCGTCATCCGCCGCAGGATGCAGAGGCCGGAGCTGGCCGTGAGGTGTCACCCTCGCTACCCCGGCGTGCGTTTCATGGATCGATGCCACTGCTGCTGTTCCTTGACTGTTGGGTTCAGCCGGCTGGACGTGCGTCGGTCTGACTCGGAGAGTCAAACTGAGACACTACCTGGTGCTCTTGCGTGGTGCGCGGCGGGTTCCGTCGCCGCGCGCAGGGTGGGGGGGGTGCCGGCGTGGCCGGCTCGTTGGTCAGTCGACGGTTGGAACTGCCTGTCGAACACCGGCCGGTACTCGGTGCGGTTGTAGCTGCTCACGGGTTCTTCAGGACTTCGACCTCGACCGTCTCGATTCCCGGGTGTCTGACGATCCGCACGGTGTGTCCGCCAGGGACCAGGTGTCCGATTCGGTGTTGAACCGAGTAGCGGATCTTCTCGTCCCTGGCGGCGGTCTTGTCGAGCAGTAGATCGCATGCCGCGTAGTACGCGTTCTCCCGCGAGTTCTCGAGCTGCGTCTCGAAGGAGTCGTCGTCCTCGTCACCGCCGGGTTCGAAGACGGCGTCGTGGATGAGGGCGCTCAGCTCGTCGATGCCGAGCTTGCTGCCGGCGCCGAGAAGGACGCTCGTGGTCGTGGCGTCGCACCCGTACTCGCCGGTGACGGCGAAGTCGGTGGGGAGCTTCAGCGTTCGCGTGTCGTCGCCGTTCCTGCCGCGCTGCAGGACGATGTGGACCGCGATGGCGTCGACCGACCCGTTGTTCCAGTTCTCGAACCCGTCGTTCCGGGGGCATTCGAGCGTGACGGTCTTGCCGTCCAGCCGGTACTCGATGCGCATGGCGACGATCCGTTCGAGACCGTCGTGCCAGGGTGTCGCTTCGGTGACGGGCGCCTGGTGGAACAGCCGGTCGGCCACGCCGTTGCGCTCGGCGGCGTGGTAGAGCGTCACCAGGTCGCGGTTCTCCGGCAGGTCGCTCAGTTCGACGAGGATCGGCGGGTCGGCGATGGCGGCCGTCGTGTCGAACGTCTCGAAGACCTCTTCTTCGCGGTTCCAGCTTCGCGGGCGCCACCGGCGCAGGCTTGCGGGTTTGCTCGTGTTCATGGTCAGGCACCTGGCGTGTCGTGGTGCAGCTCCGACCAGCGCGGGTACGCGCGTGCGTAGAACGGCATCAGGTAGGCGAGTGCGGGCGCGGTGGTGTCCTCGCCGGCCCAGACGGCGATGGGCATCTTCGCGTCGTTGTCGCCCGGATCCGCGGTGCGCCAGACGGCGCCGGTCCTGCGGTGGCGCCAGAGGACGTAGGCGGCGATGTCCGCGGGGAGGACCAGATTGTCGAGCAGCCAGAAGAGCGGCCGTCCCATCATGAGCGACCAGCCCAGCGGCGTTTGCACGGGCGCGGTCCGCACGTTCAGGATCCACGGCGTGGATCTCGTGTCGATCCTGTGGAAGGGCTCGACGTCGTCCGGCTGCGGCGGTTTTCGCTGCAGGAACATGTTGCTCCCGTCGTGGCTGTAGCGCATCGTCCCGCAGACCTGAATCGTGCGCTGGCAGTTCGGGCGCGGTACCGCGACCGGCGTGAAGCCGTCGAACGGATGCGGCTGCATCTCTTTCAGCGTGGCGACGAAGTCGCGCCAGGTCTCGGGTTCAGGCATCGTCGTCCTCGTTCCTGTCGACTGGTGCGAGCACCAGCACGTGGCTGTGGCGCTTGCTCACCATCGAGTGGCCCCACATGGCCCAGCCGCCGTAGATCGTTCCGCACAACGCTGCCAGTCCGATGTCGATCGCGGACTGGAGACCGGTCGGCGTGAGCAGCGATCCGGCCGCGGTTGCGGCTGCGGTCACGATTCCGGCGGCTGCGCGAGCGGTCCAGTGGTGGCATGCCCGGTACCGTGGCGGGTAGGCGTCGACCACGTCGAGGATGCTGGCGATGGTCGCGCGGCGCCACGCGCCGTCCCTGCTCGTCACGCTCAGGCGTGCACGTCCGTTGAAGGCGTGTATCCGGATGGTGTCGTCGTCCATCGTCATCAGACGGCGCGTGGCGCTTATGGACCAGTCGCTCGTCCGGACCGGCTCGCCCAGCAGAGCGAGGTCGCTCTCGTCGATCCGTACCGTCTCGCGGTTTCCCCTTCTTCGCCGCTTGAACGTTGCGGAGAACATGACGCGGGGCTCGTCGAAGCCGTGCCGGTCCGTGACCTGTGTGCTGTTGGCGCTGTCGATCGCAGTGCGTGCGGCGTCGCACAGCGCGTCCAGCGCGGCGCGGTCGACGCGTACCGGCGGCAGCTTCACCTGCGTCGTGGTCAGACCGGCCTCGTTGCGGGTCGTGTGCATCGTCGTCATGGCGCTCTGGGAGTGTGCGGAGCCCGAGGTCAGCTCGTGCACGCGCACGCCGGGATGGACTTGTCGTACGCGGTCAGCGTTGCGGGTGTCGACACGCCGTGGTAGTCGAGTCTGCTCAGTCCGAAGAAGCCGATCCGGGTCGGCTCGTCCGTTCCGCCGCGCTCCCGGCGCATGCGGTTCTCGGCGACGAGGTCCCGGCCGTACTTCTCCTCGATCCGTTGCCACCACCGGATGTCCGACGGCGTTCCCGCGGTGGGACCGAAGCCGCTGGCCGGCTGCGGGTCGCACATCGCCGCGTGGACCGTGCCGAGCTTGCGCGCGCCCTTCATGAAGCAGTACACGCAGTTTGAGAGCTCGGCCTCCGGGTCCAGACCCAGGTCCCAGGACTGGCGGCTCCAGAACTGGTTCACGTCGTCCCGGGTGACGCCCATGCTCTCGAACGGCATGTAGACGTGTTCGCCGTCGTGGCCCGCCTTCGCGTGCGGGTCGCTGTTCCGGCTGCGCACCCGCGCGATCCGCGCCGGCTCGTCGCCGCGCAGCCCGATCAGCACGACGTACTCGGCGGCGTTCTTGCCGAGGTCGGCCCGTCCTCCGAATACGTGCGGCGCGACCTCCGGGTTGTCGAAGGGCCGGGCGGCGTCGGAGAAGTCCGCGTAGGTCCTGGGCGGGGCGCCTTGTCGGCCGACCGAGTGCGTACCGGCGCTTGCCGATCAGGATCGCACGCGGGACGGCGCCGCCGGCGCGCCGGTGCAGCTCGCACATCTCGTCGAGGTCGACCCGCGATTGTGCGCACCCGTGCCCGAGGGCGCCGATCTCCGGCTTGCCGGCCAGCCAGTCGGCCAGGAAGGCGCGGGTCGGGCCGAGCTTCAGCTCGGCGGTGCAGACGCGCCGGTGCCGGTTCGGCAGGTACGCCTTGTGCGAGACCAGCTCCTCGAACACCTCTCCGCGCCAGTGGAAGCCGTTCGGGTTGTCCCTGGCGCGCGGGCGGTCGTTGACCAGCCGGTAGGAGTGCAGGCGGCGCCAGCGGCCGCGGCGCGCGTCCTCGTAGGTCTGGAACTCGGTGAGGAAGAAGGGGACGCGGTAGGTCCGCTCGACCCGCCGCTTGCACTCGGCGACGAAGCGGTAGGTCTCCGGGTGCTCGCACGCGGTGTTGTTGAAGACGACGACGTCGCCTCGCTCCTGCTTCAGGATGCCGTTCTCGAGCAGCGTGAAGAGCAGCATCGCGCTCGACCTGCCGCCGGAGAACTTGACCACGTGCGGCAGTCGCTGGTGTGTTTCGTCCCGGTACGTCAGGGTGTGGAGGGCGTGGTTCGGGGCGTCCGCCGTGCGGATCTGGAGTTCGGGTATCGCGTTCATGTAGGTTCTTCGCTCGCGGCGTGCTCGTCCTGCTGCGCCTCGAGCGCGACGCCGTCGATGCGGCCGGCCGCGAAGCAGCACGGTGCAGCGCCCATGAAGTGGGGCGGGCCGCCCTCGAGCAGCACCATGCCGAGCCGGGTGGCCGCGAAGTCGGCGGTGAAGTGGACCTCGTCCTGGAGTGGTCCTCTGGTCGGGGCCTCGTCGCCGTCGCGTCTGGCCCGCATCGCGTTCACGCGCATCTGCTCGCTGGCTGTTGCCGGCCACTCGAAGGGCGGTTCGAGCTCGTCGAGCAGCGCGGCGACGTGCTGCTCGACGAGGGCGAGGTGGTCGTCGTTGCGGGGCAGCGGGCGTTGCGGGTAGTAGGAGGAGATCCCGATCAGGTTGCCGCTCTCGACGAACGCCCGGTACTCGACCGGGTACCTGTCGAACAACAGCATCTGGTCGCCGATCCAGGGGCGGCGCCAGACGGGGACGATGACGCGCGGATAGTCCTCGAGAATCTCCAGCAGGCGGCAGTTGACCGGGAGTGAATGCCGGGTGCCCGCGTCGGGCTTGCGTCCCTCGCTCATCGAGAACTTCAGGTCCGCACTGGCGCAGCAGTCCCAGCGGAGCATCCAGTTGGGCGACGTGGCGCGGTGTATGGTCTCGTAAGCGGCGTCGAGCCGTTCCTGGTGGGGGCCGGCCTCAGTCGTGCTGCAGCAGGTCGTAGCGCTCGAAGTCGGTCACGTGCACCGCGGGCACGTGCGGTATCGCGGCGCGCTCGCATGCGCCGACCCAGTCGCCGAGCGAGTAGGGGCAGAACCGCGACGGGCTCAGCAGCAGGTCCTTCGCCCGGCGGTCGTCGGGCAGCAGCATGGGTGGTTCCTCGTGGGTGGTCGGCCGCCGGGTGGAAAGGGCGTCGTTGGCGTTACCGCGCGTGGTCCCAGATGCGTCCGGGCATCTCTCCGGCCAGCACGCGGTCGATGGCCGTGGCGGCGTGTTCCGGCGTGATGGTGTGCAGGTTGACGTGCGGTGGCGGGGACAGCAGCCGGTGGGGCGCCAGTCCATTGAACCCGAGGATCGTGTCGGCGATTTCCATTGGTCCCGGGCGGTGGCCGCGTCTGCGCTGCGCGTTGTCGGCGATCCGTATCGCTGTCTCCGGGTACAGCTCGATGGTGAGCCCGACGATGGAGCCGACCGTGCAGCTCTCGCGTTCGGCGTGGATGACCCGCATGTCGAGCGTGTCGATCCGCGGCAGCTCCTTCGGCGCGCTCGTCAGCGTGTCGGCTCCGGTGACGCTGGTCTGTGCCGAGGACCTGTTGTCGGTGATCGACTTCAGCGTGCGTACGGTGTCCCGCACCTTGGCGAGCCTGTCGCGTTTCATTGTGGCCTCGCCGCCGGCGGCGGCTGGATTGCGGCGCGCCGGGCGTTCTTCAGCCAGCCGTGGACCCACTCCTGCACCGCGTCGGGGTTTTCGAGGTCGTCGAATGCCTCGGGTGCGTCCAGGGCTCTCCACGCCGGCGCTACAAGGCCGCTGACGGGATCCTTGTTCGCGTTCAGCCGCAGGACGAGGACGTCGAACCCTCGTTGCGCGAGCGTTCCGAAGGCGCGGCGTTCGTCCTTGTCCAGCATGGATCCGGGCGCCACGGTCCTGACGACGAGCACCCGGCCGCCGATGGTCAGGAACGACGCCTCGTGCAGTTCGACTCCGTCGAGCAGTTCGTTCATGGCGGGTCCTGGTCCGGCGTGGCGGTCCGGGCGGCGTGCTCGCCCCGGTCGAGGTCGTCGGCCAGGAACTGCAGCAGGGGGACCGTCTCCTCGCGGGTGGCGTCGAAGTTGTCGACGAACTCCGCGATGCTTCCCATGCCGGCGAGGTTGCTGAACACCACGTGCAGCGGGAACCGCGTGTGTCCGATGCACCAGGACCCGTTCATCCGTTCCGCGTCCCGCGACGCGGCCTTGCAGTCCTTCCAGTGCGTCCTCTCCGGGTCGTCAACGGCGTCGCGGTTGTGTTCGCCGCCGTTGAGCGCCGGCGGCGTCGCCGTCCGCGGCCCGCCGTAGTTCCAGAGCGCTTCTTCCGTGTCTTCCATCTGCTCGGCGATGAATCCCAGCACCGCTTCGGGCGCGCTTCTTCCCACCCCGTTGTTGGCTGCGACGAACTCGGCGGTGTTCGATCCGGCCAGGGCGCGGAACAGGTCGGCCAGCGGCGTCTTGGCGCCCTTGAAGCGCCATCCGCCGTGCATTCGCGCGGGCTCGCGTTCGATGGCCTCGCACCTGGTCCAGTCGATGGTGCCGTCCTCGTAGTCCGAGTACGTTCCGTCTTTCGTTCGTACCAGGATCTTCAGGCCGTCTCGTGTTCGCATGGGTTCGAGTCTAGAACCTGAACGGCCGCCCGAGGCGGTGGGAGATGCGGGCCTCGTCGCGCCGGTCGAGGAAGTCCCGGGCGTCGTCGCTGCCGGGGCTCTTCTCCGTCGCGTGGTCCCAGATCCGCATCGCGCTGGTCCCGGCCAGCACGCGTTCGACCGCCTGCGCCGCCTGCTCCGGCGTGACCGGCTCCGACCGCGTGACCGGATCGTCGGGGTGGTCGTTGAACAGCGTGTCGGCCACCTCGTCCTCGAGGCCGAGCACGTGCTGCGCGACGTCGCTGGCGTCGCAGACGACGATGGCGTGGGGCAGGGTGCGGGCCGCTTCGGCCGCGTCGTCCGGAAACATCAGGATCGCCAGTCCCGAGATGCAGCCCAGCACCCGGCTCTCGCCGTTGGCGTTGGTGTGCAGGCCGTGCTCGACGCGCATGTCGAGCGTGTCGATCCGCGGCAGGCCGGCGGCCCTGGCGCACAGCGTGTCGCTGTTGGTGGGTTCGAGCGTGCCGGTGTAGCCGTTCCTGCTGCCGGGCTTCCGGACGTGCGTGCAGGGACGCAGGCTCCGCAGCGTGTCGCGCAGTTTCTCGAGGCGTCGTCTGTTGATCATCTTGTTCGCTCGGGCTGGAGTTCAAGGCTTCAGCGGTCTGACGCAGGCGGCGAGCCGCTGGAGGAGGTGTTCGGTCTCCCGGTTGACGGGCACCTCGCGCGTGCGGGGACCGGCCGGGTCCTCGTCCTCGAGTGCGATCTCCAGCGTGGCGATGACGTGCATCGGCTTGCCGTCGCAGTCGAGCGGGCACTGCACGTGGTAGCCGGGGGCGTCGCGCAGCGCGATCCGGATTTCCTCGGGTGGCCGCGGCCGGGTTTCCCAGGTGTTCCATTGCGACCGCGCCTCGGTGCGTTCGACCGCGTGAACCACGATGTCGTGTTGCAGCTCTTCGGCGCCGGCGGCGTTCCGCTCGTACCGGTCGGTGTATCCGCGTCGTTCCTGCGTGTCGGGATGGTTGAGTCCGAACCGGCCCGGCCCGGCCTGCCCGTCCTCGGGTGTCGCGACCACGTGTCGGCGGTCCGCGATGCGTATCGCATCGGGGTCGTGCCCGGGTGGTTGCAGGATCCAGTCGTCGAGCAACGTGAAGGCGTCGCTCAGGTAGCGCAGCAGCGCGTGCAGTTCCTGCGGCGGTTGCGGTTCGGCGCGCAGGAAGTCGTACGGGTGCTCAGTCATGGGTTGTCTCCCGGCGGGGCGGCGTTTCGCCGGCGGGTTCGGTGCCCGGGTCTAGCGGTTCGCCAGCGAGCGGTTCGCGCGGGTGACGGCGCGGGTGATGGTCGCCCGCTCGTCCTCGTTGTAACTGTCGGCGCGGCGCCGGGCCGCGTCGAGCGTGGCGAGGAAGTTGGTGGGGCCGGTGGGCGTGGCGGCCTGTTCGTCCTCGCGTGCAGTGCCGTCGGCCTGGACCGGGTCGATGCAGGCGTCGGTAGTGTCTCAGTTTGAACCGTGGTGGTGTCTTACTTTGACTGAGACACTACCTGCGCATATCGTGCGGAGTTTCGTGGGCTTCTCCTGGTGTCAGGTTGCCGCCAGCGCTCTCGGTGCGCCACTGCACGGGCTTGTCCGGTTCGATGTTGAGGACCAGGACATTGCGTCCTCGTCCGCACTCGGCCAGCGCGTATTCCCGTAGCTCTCGTGCGCCTGGCCCCGCTCTTTCGACGTAGCCGTTCAGTCCGGAAGCCTCGAAGGTCTTTGCGGCCTCGTCCGCCGGGATCCGCATGGTGCGCGCAATGCGGTTCCTCGTTGCCGTCGTCACCTCGATGACTCCGTCTCGTGTCTCGATTCGGCAGTGCGTATAGACGGCGCTGCCGATCGCGTGCGCGGCTAGGTTTCCCAGCTTCGCTGCGTCGATGCGTTCGTGCTCGGGTATGCCGAGCAGCTGGTCCGGCGCGTCCCTGGCGATGTTGGGGCTGTTCCAGTGCCAGTCCAGCGCGAGGAGATCGGCGCTCTTTGCGGAGATCGCGTTCACCGCGCTCTCGAGCGCCATCGGCGCCTTGCTTCCCGCCTTGATCACGTCGAAGACGTCCCGCGGCAGCCGCATGTCGGCGCGCTCGAGTTTGCCGCGCAGGATCTGCGCAGTTGATAGGACGGTCTCGACCCTGCCCTGGACGGTCCGCACTTCTTCTCCGGCGCCGATTTCCAGATCGTGGGCCCACAGGTCCAGGCCGCGCTTGCCGCCGTCGAATGCGACCCGCCAGAGCTTTAGGTCGGGGTGGTACACGGGCGTTCCGCCCAGGGCCTTCAGCCGCGTCTCGAACTGTGACGGGTCTCCCTGATCGGTCTGCAGTCTCCCCAGCGTGGTCTCGCGATCCAGGGTGAGATCGATGTCGAAGCTCTCGCGGTGTTGCCATCTGGCGGCCAGGATCGTTCCGCCGCCGATGCGGTGCCGTGCCGGCTCTTTTCCCAGGCTCGCCAGTCCGTCGTCGACGACGTCGCGGACCATTGCCCACAGTTCGGCGGCAGCGGCGGGCAACCTCAGCTCGGGCGGTTCGTTCACCGCGCCCATCCGTTGATCCAGCGCGCGGCGTGGCACTGCGCGAGTCCGGCGCGGTGCAGTGCGGTCACGAGCTCGCGGATCGTGTAGGCCCGTTCGGCCCAGGCCGTGATCAGCTCACGCCAGTCGGCTTCCCGCGCGAAGGCTCCGAGGATCGCCCGCTGGCGTGCGTTCGGTTCCGGCTCCCGTATGGCGTCGTGGAACTCGGCGGCTGTCGGCGGATCGCGCCAGCCGGCACAGCTGGCCGACAGGCGCAGCATGACGGTGACGCTCTTCGGGCCGACCTGCGTCAGGTCGTTCCCGTGGCCCAAGCGGAGGGTCTCCTCGTCGTTCGCGGCGGTGTCGGCGAAGTATTCCGGCGCCCGTAGCGTGTCGATGCGGAATCGGTCGAACTCGGTAGCCCGCCGTTCGTACTCGCCGGGTGGCCTGTTTCCGGTTTCGGGGTTCAACATGGCGTTCTTTCCGGTTCATTCTTGCACGCCGTGGCGTACTCGTGGTCCCACGTTGGCGTGGACTCGGCCGTCGCCATCGGTCGTCACGATCCACCAAACCGTCGCCGGTCTAGCGGACGGCCGTCCGTGGCTTGCCGTCGCTTCTCGGTCGCGGAAGCATCTCCTGGGTTTTCATGGTGTTTCTCCGCCACGGTGCGGCTTCATGTGCGCGATCGCCTCGGGCGCGAGCCCGAAGCAGCGCGCGATGCGCCGGATTGGTTCGCCGTCGTCGATGGCTTCACGGATTGCCTGGATCGCCTCCGGCGACAGGTGCTTCATGTCCGTCCGTTCGATGGGCGGCGGTTCCTGCTTCGGGCGCTCCGCCACCGCCTCCTCGCGGCGTCTTGTGCCCCGTATGCCCGCGGGCGGCTCGTACTCGCCGTCGTCGGTCGGGTACTGCGTGTACGTGCAGCGGTTGGCGACCGAAATAATCGAGCCGCTGCCGAGTCCGAACCGCTCCTCGAGTGGGCGCAGCCGGACGCCGGGCCGGTAGGCGCGGCGGATGGCGCGCACGGTGCTCTCGTCGAGATGCTTCGGCTGCTTCCGCGAGGGTGGTTCCGGTTCGCCGGCGGCGGTCGCCGACCGCCGCTCTCTGGTCCGTTTGGCCATGCGGTCACTCCGCCGGTGCCGCGGTCGGGTCGGTCTCCGCCGCGTTCGATGATGTTGCAGCGGCGCCTCGGGATTGCGCCGCGCGGATGGCCAGCGAGGCCGTCGTCCCGACGCGTCGGCCGGTCTCGTGGCATTGCAGCACGAGGTCGGGAGCGATCGTACCCCTGTGGCCGGGTGCGTCTGCCGGCAGCCCGCAGCCTTCGCGCCAGCCCGCCCTGTAGGCGTTGATTGCGGCCAGCTCCAGGTCTCGCGCGTTGTCCAGCGCGGCCTTGAGCGCCCGCGTGAGCAGCCGGTCGCAGTCCTTGCAGCGCGTGAACATGCCGCTGCGCATGTCCTCGTCGGAGGGCCAGCGTTCGGCTGCCCAGACGTGGCCGTTCCTCCCGCACAGCGTGGATCGCGGGTCGAGTCCGGTGACGTGGAACGTCTGCTCGGTTGCTGGCATTCGGTCGTCCTTCCGTTCCTAGTCCCAGGGGCCCCAGGCGTGCAGCACCGCGTCGGCGTAGACGTCTAGCTGGGCGGCGTGCGCCTTGTCGGGCTTGAGGTAGCAGACGTGCCCGTACTCCTGGGCGCTCACCTCGTTGACCGAGAAGCGCTCGCCGATGCGGCTGCAGTGGATCTGCATCGCGTTGCGTCCTTCGAGCCGGATCACGGCCCTGTCCGCGTGTTCGATGATCGGCACTCTCGTGTCCCGTGCGGTCGACAGGCTCAGGAATCCGCTGGCTATCTCGATGTCGTCGATGCCGTCGACGGCGCTGCGCACGAACGCTTCGTGCGCCTCGTTGATCGCTCTCTCGGCTTCTTCCTCGCCGTCTTCGCGGCCTACTTCGCGGGCGGCGGCCAGCGCCTCGTGGTAGTCGTCGACCTCGCTGACCATCTGGGCGATGAGGCGTTCGGCGATGCCGTGGGCCGCGGCCTCGGGGTCGTTGCCGGCGCGCCTTGGCCGCGGTGGCCGGGCGGGTTCCGGGGCGTCGTCGGGGTCGTGCAGCTCGATGTCGCTCTCGGCGACCTGCTCGCCGTCCTCGTCGAGGTACATCCGCTCGTCGCCGACGCGGACCTGCTCGGAGGTGTCGTAGAAGAAGTCGGTGCCGCCCTCGTGCTCGTGCGTGATGCGGCCGTCCTTGCCGCGGCCGAAGCCGTCGGCCACTAGTCCGCAGCGCGCGTCCAGACGTTCGAGCGTGCCGACGATGGGGGAGCCGGTACGGCGGTTGCGTGCGTGCATCGGTGCTTCCTTGCTGCTGTGTTGGCGTGGTTGCGCGGGTCGTCAGGCAGCGAGCGCCTCGCCCGCGGGGATGGCCGCGGTCTTCAGGTTGCGGGTCAGCCACTCGGCGATCTGCCCGGAGTCGGCCGCCGCCCTGCGCACCGCGTCGGCGTCGTTGTCGAGCGCCCTGATCCAGGAGCCCACGTAAGCCTGGCCGTGGCGCGGCTCGTGGCCGACGTGCAGCTGCTCGCCGAGCATCATCGCGGCGATCTCGGCCCGCAGCTCCTCGAGGGCGTAGGCCGGCGTCCCGCGGTCGCAGACGCCGTGGCAGGGCCGGTCCAGCCGCGACGGATGCGACGTGCAGTGGGCCAGCTCGTGCAGCAGCGTGTGCTCGTATGCCATCGGCACGGTGAACTGCGACGGCTCGGGCAGCGTGATCGCGTCGGCGGCGGGGGAGTAGCAGGCGCGGTCGCCGCGCATGTGGACGATGCGCACGTGCGCGTCGTCGGCGACCTGGCCGACCGCGGCGTGCGGCTCGAAGGCCGGGCCGGCCGGGGAGGGGGCGTCGAGGTCGAGGCCGTCGGCCTGGGCGATGTTGAACACGTTGTGGACGGTGGCGAAGAACCGCGGCCGGGGCCCGGCGTTCTCGTTCTCCATCTCGACGTCGTCGGCAGCGGCGTTGCGCCGCTCGCGCCAGACGAGGATGGGCGTTCCCTTCTCGCTCTTGCGGACCATGCCGCCTGCGCGCCGAATCTGGCCGAACCCGGCCCAGCGCATGTCGCCATAGGCCCGGGCCAGGGTCACGACCAGCAGCAGGACGGCGTTGTTCCCGCTGTAGCGCCGGTTGGTGGTGGCGTTCGTCGGCCAGCCCATCTCGCCGGGCTTCCAGGGCCGTTGCCAGGGGGCGGTGCCGGCCTTGAGCGCCTCGATGAGGCGGTCGGCGAAGGTCTGCGAGTACCGTTCGAGTCGTGGATGCATGCTGCTTCTCCGGGTGTGCCGGTGCGGGTGGTCCGCGGGCGCAGCCGGGCCGGCGGCGGGCCTGCGGTGCTGGGTTCGCGTCACGAGGACGGTTGATCCGCGGCGGGCGGAGAGTCGCGTTGGGGCGTGGCGGGCGGGTTGGCCGTTCAGCTTCTCTTCGGTCCGTACACGCGCAGCATTCCTGTCGCGACCGCGCGTACGGTGGCGTCGGCGATCCGTGCGGTTGTCAGGTTCGTCAGCCGGATCGCGCCGTCGATCTCGGCGATCAGCAGCCAGTGGCTGTCGGTTGTGTCGCTCTGCTGGGCGATGAGGAAGTCGCCGTCCGCCAGCCCGCTGCCGGGCAGCGGGTCGCCGACGATGCGCAGTGCGAACGACCGGTCGCTTTCGGCGAGCGCCGCGGGCGTCTCGATGCTCGACGGGCCGTCGGTGTTCTCGCGCAGCCTGCCGTCGGGCGCGACGGCGCCGGTGACGGGGACGGACCTGCTCCGGATGCCGCGGGCCTTGTCGGTCAGGCGGAACCCGCGCTTGTTCTTCTCCTTCGTGAGCAGTCCCGCCTTCTGCAGGGCCGCTACGTGTTTGTGAACGGTCGACAGCGAGCGCAGGCCGATGCGCCTGCCGATCTCCTTGAGCGTCGGCGAGTAGCCGTGCTCGCCGATGAACTCCTTCAGGTGGTCGAGCATCTGCTCCTGTTTCGGCTCAGGGTGTGCATGCCGTGTGTTTCCCGGAGCCTTCAGGCGGTCGGTGACGCCGCCGGCGGGCCTCCTGCGTTGTCGTTGTCGTCCGTCGCCTCGATCCCCAGCTGCACCCACAGCCTGGCGGAGACACCGCCGCCGATGACTGCCGCCCAGGTGGCCAGCGACGCCAGTGTCTGCTGCAGCGGGTTCGCGCTCTCGCCGACCGCCAGCGTGACGGCGCCGCCGGTGACGCTGCCGAGCACGGCGCCCTAGACCAGGATGCTCATCGTGTGGACCACCGCGTCGCGCGCGCGTGCGGCCTCGGCCGGCGTCTTCGTGTCCGGCGGGGGCGGTACCGTGGCGGCCGCGGCGGCGCGTATGCGCTTGTCCTGGTCGCTCTCGAGCCTTCCGGCCTTGCGGTGCGCCGCGAGCCACGTGCGGTGGAGGATGAGCGCGGTCCAGCTGGCGCTCGCGCAGGCGATGGCGCCGACCAGTCCCCCGGCGGCGCCTGCGGCCGCCGAGTCGAAGCTGGCGGTCAGCGGTGCAGGCAGCAGGTGTCCGAGCAGCAGCCTGGCGGCCATGGTCCCTGCGCTTCAGGCGGTTGCGAACAGCGTCATCTCCCACGTGTCTTCCGCCGAGCCGGTTCCGGCGTAGCGGTGGTGTATCACCTGACCGATCAGCAGCTTCGTGGCGGCCAGGCTGACGGCGGCGATGAAGGCGAAGCCCGTCATCGGTCGATGCGTTCTCCGGTCGCCAGTCGCAGCAGCCGCGCCTCGTCGCGTTGCAGCGAGCGGCGCAGGCGCCGCCGGTGCGCGTTGTCGCATCGCAGCGGCACGTCCTCGAGCGTGAACGCTTGCGAGTAGGCGCGCCGGATCCGGACTTCGGCGGTTGAGCCGGCGGCCTCGGACTCGTTCTTGTCGGCGCCTGCGTTCCAGAGCGCGACGTAGAGTTGCTCGTTCGCGCTCGCCGTGCGCATCCACAGCGTGAACGCGCGCAGGGAGACGCGGGCGATCGTCTCTGCCCTGGCATCGCCTTCGAGGGCGATGCAGCGGGTCTGCCAGCCGTGCCAGAGCATGCGCACGATCAGCCGGTAGGCGGCCTGTTGCAGGAGGAAGCCGGTTCCGGCTCCGATTGCGGCGCCGTGTGCGCCGGCGGCGGCGTGCCCGAGGACGCCGAGCGCCAGCGCGGTTGCCGCGGTCCACCGCAGCTCGCGGCGGAGCAGCACGGTGTCGGGACGGAACGTGCGGTTCAGGGGCAGGCTCCTGCGTGGCGTGGGGCGGTCGCGTGGCGGCATCGTCTCTCCGTCGGGGGAAGCTTGCGGGTGTCGGATCGTGGTGGCGAGAGGGAGGGTGAAAGTGCGGATTGACGGTTTTGGCCGACTGTTGCCCGGAGAGGACGTTTCACGAAGGAAAGGCGAAGTTTTCACTTGCTAAATTTTTTCCTGGGATTGGGTCAACAGACCCAAGTCTCTGGTACGTCTGAAGGAAGCGCGACCAATATACACAGGGTGTCAATCTTCTGACGGTCGAAAAATGCACCACGATGGTGCCGTTTGAACTTGCTAAAAAGTTTCCAGAAAAGTGGTGCATTTTCGTGCTCCACTCCGTGCGCCGGGGGGCGAAACTTCACCCGTCTAAGACCCCCGGTCTGGAGCGTCCGGCGGGCGGGTTTCACCGCGCCCGGCCGCCGTGCTCGCGCTCCTTCGCGCGGTGGGTCGCTTCCGCGGCCGGGGGCGGCGCCGGCGCCGGGGGCTCTTGCCGCTCGGGCCCGAGCGTCGGCATGTCCGCGTGCTGCCGTGCGACCTGCGTGCCGTCGCTCCGGACCAGTGTCTCCGGCGGGATGGTTTCGCCAGCGGGGATGGTCGCGTTCATGTCCACCTTCGAGTCGAAGCAGACGGTTGCGCCGTCATCCATGTGCGCTCGGTACTCGAGCGTCGCCCGCGTCATCAGCGTGCAGCCGTCGCTCATCCGGGTGTCGGCCTCCATGCCGGCCTCCTGGCCCAGCGTGCAGTCGTTCCCGATCACGGCCGGCGGCATGATGCCCACGCCGGCGTCGTAGCCGATGCGGACCTTCTCGGCGATGTCCGCGCGCTCGCCGATCCGGGCGTGGGGCGCGACGGTCGTCTCCTCGCCCAGGACGCACCCGTCGCCGATCTCGACGTCTGCGGAGATCTTCACGTCCCTGTGCGTCGTGACGTGGCTGCCGATCTTCGTGCGCGGTCCGACGCGCGTCCTCGGGCCGAGCGTGGTTCCTGCATCCACGTTCGCTTCGCGACCGACGCTCGTTCCGGTCTCGAGGTGGACGCCGTTGCCGAGCGTGGCGCGGTTGTCGACGACGCTGTTGCGGCCGAGTACGCACCCGTCGCCGATCTTCGCGCGGATGCCGATGCGGTGCGCGCCCACGTCGCAGTTGCTTCCGACCTCGGCGTCGACGTCGACGAGCGTTCCGGTCCGCACGATGGTGTGGTCGCCGATCCTGACGCCCTCGCGGATCTCGACGTCGGCTTCGATGACGGTCCCCGCGCCGATGTCGGCGCTCGGGTCGACCTGCGACAGGGGGTGCAGCTTCGCGGTGGGGTGTGGTGGCATGGCGCTTTACCGGGTTTGGCCCTCGTGCCTGCGCTGGCTGGCGCGGAGGGCCGCCTCGGCGGCCGGGGGTGGAGCCGGGGGTGGTGTCTCGGGAAGTTGGCGCGCCTTGTCATCGCGTCCCGCGGTGCGGTCCTGTTGACGCTGGCGTGCCGGCTGGACTTTCGCGATCATCTCGTACGGCTTCCGGTCTTTTGCCGCGTCAGGGCGGGACTGGAAGAACCCGTGCTCCGGCGCCAGGAACCGGTCGGACCTGACGATCCAGATCTCCGCGCTGTCGCTGTCCGTGTCCCCGGGGGCTCGTTCCAGGGCTGTGGGCTCGAACATCGAGTCGCGGTCGTACAGCCTGTCCTCGGCCGAGTCGATGTTGGCGCTGATGTGCTCCCGGCATTCCTTTTTGGAACTGAAGTAGCCGTCCCCGGGGCGCGGTTCCCCGTTGATGTCGGTAACGATCCATGCCTTGTTTCCGGCCGGGTGCTGTTCCGGCGGCGGGCTCTCTCCCGTCCGGTTGGGCTCGCTGCTGGAGCCGGCCGCGAGATCCTGTTCCTCGTTCTTGCTCCAGTCGTAGTCGTCGATGTCGGTGTGGCGCGGGACCTGGGTTCCATCCGCGCGGACCAGCGTCGAGGGCGGCACCGCTGTACCCGCCGCGATGATTCCTTCCGGTCGCACCTTCGATCCGGCGCCGACGGTGGAGCCGGGTTCCATCCGCGCGCCGAACTCCAGCGTTGCTCCGTTGTCCAGCCTGCAGCCGTTGCTCATCCCTGCCTTGGTGTGCACCTGGGTGTTGTCGCCCAGCACGCAGTCGTTCCCGATCGTGACCGGTGGGGTGACGCCGACGCCGATGTCGTCGCCGATCCGGGCGTTCCTGCCCATGCGGGTCCGGTCTCCGACATGCACGTGGGGTGCAAGCTTTACGCCTTCCTGCAGGTGGCAGTTGTCGCCGACCTTGACGGCCGCGGCGATCCTGACCTCGTCTTCGGCGTGGAGGTTCTTCCCTGCCCGTGTTCCTGCTCCGACTCTCGTCCAGGCGCCGAGCCGGGCGCCGTCTCCGACGCTGGCGTCGTGGTACACGCTCGAGCAGTGCTTGATCGTCGAGTTGCTGCCGACCTCGGCGTCGTGGCCGACGCTGCTGTGCTCGTGCATGCGCACGTGGTCGCCGACCTTGCCGCGGGTGTAGACCTGGGCGTTCTCCAGATCGCATTCCCGGCCGACCTGCGCGTCCTTGGCGACCATCGTTCCGGTGCGCAGGATGGTCCGCTCGCCGATCCGGGCGCCTTCCCGGACGTCGACGCCGGCTTCGACCCGAGCGTGCGGACCGACGCTGGCGCTCGGATGGACCCGGGAGAGCGGGTCGAGCCTGGCCGTCGGGTGTACGGGCATCGCGGTGGGAGTGTAGGGGCGATGGCGTGCTTTTCGATCTGCGGTCCTCCGCTGCTTGTGGCAGCGGTGGTGCAGCGGCGGCGGATGGGCCGGGGCTCGGGGCGGTTCCGAGCGGATGTGGTTTCAGCGGGATGGGTCGTCGTGCCGGCGTTTGCTGGCTCGCTGGGCCGCTTCGGCGGCTGGGGCCGGGGCTGGGGGCGGTGTCTCCGGCAGCTTGCGGGACGAGTCGTCGGGGTGCACGCGAACCTCGCGGTCGATGGGCAGCGGCCTTTGGGTGCCGTCGATGGCAACTAGTGGTGTGTCACTAGAACAAGTTTGCAGTTCAACACCCGTGGCGTTGCGGCACTGCCGCCCACAATCGCCCCGCAAATTGGGCGTTTCTGCGAGCCGTCGGCCGCGCGCGGCAAGTGTAAAGTCCTTCCTGGGACACACCACTAGCGTGGAGGGCGGGATCGTTTCGCCTTCACGCGCCACGGCGTTGCGTTCTACCTTCGAGCCGGCGCAGACGGTGGATCCGGGCTCCATCACTGCTCCGTCATCGAGGCGGGCGTGGGCTTCCAGCGTGGTAGTGTCTCAGTTTGATTTCCGGTACCCGTTGGCGGGTGCGATCCGCCTGATGTTGGTAGCCTTCGATGTGCTGCATCTGGCTCCTGAGGTCCGGATGTGTACTCGCCCGCGGCCGGCTTCGACCTGGGCTTCGCCCTTTTTCCAGCCATTCGTTGTCAGGATCCAGACAGTGTCTCCGGTACGGATCTGGTGGACCTGATTTGGGTGGCGAGCGTGGCCGGGACAGGGCGTAGCCCGCCGCGTGGCCGGCTTCCGATGCCTCCACGCGAGGTACGGGCCGATCGGCAGGCTCTTGATCTGCTTCCGCCGGCCGTGTCCCACGGCCTTCAGTGTCGTCGCCGTTCGAAGGGTGTCGACTTTGCCGCTTCTTCCGCAGCACGCCGCATCGTTGGCGTGTGATTTGACGATTCCGGCTGCGCTTCGGGCGTGCGCCGTGTCGGCGCCGGTCGTCTCGCTGGTCTCCAGCCCGCTGTCTTCGAGTCTGCGGACCAGCGCCCTGCAGATGGCTGCGTATTGTCCGGCCGCGGCTAGCGGGACAGGTCGCTTTCGGAGTACGCGGTTGAGCCGTTCGGGGTTCTCTCGCAGGAACTCGCGGACCGGGCGGTCGCCCTTGCGCTGGTTGCAGGGCTGGCAGCTCCAGACCAGGTTGCGGATGTTGGTTGCGCCGCAGGCACTGCGGGGGACGACGTGGTCGAGGTTGAACCGCGTCGCGTCCTCCCAGTCCCCCTTCCCGCAGTAGACGCAGTGGTGGTTGCACTGCGCCGCGATGTACTCGCGCAGGTGCCGCTGATACAGCGGCCCCTGCTGGTAGCCCTTGCCGGAAACCGACGGGTCGAGGATCTTGTGCGTGTCGAACTTGCCGGTTTGGATGCAGGCGGTGGAGGCGCCGCTGCGACCGGCTAGGCGCTCGATGCGGTGCTGCTGGTTCGAGACGACGCTCTCGATGCTCGGTGGGAGCCAGCCGGCGGGTCGCCGGCGGTTGTCAAACCGCTGCTTGCGGAACCACTTCGTCCCGCGGCGCCGGCGGCGGTGCGCCTTGCGCTCAAGGAGCTTGCGGCTGATGTCGGTCCGGTGCTCGATTTCCTCCTGGTAGAGCACGCGGTCGTGGTCGTCGAGTGTGGCGACCACGGCGATGCCGGTGTGGCGCGCCCCGGGTGTGCAGCGCACTTCGACAGGCTGGAGTGCCGTCTTGCCGTCGTCTTCGCGGCGGTTCTTCAGATGGATGGTGAAGGGCCGGTAGTCGCGCCGTCGGACGCGGCCGGCGTCGATGAGCTGGCGGGCTCGGCGCACGGTGCACGGCATCAGGGGCGTGCCGTCGCTGCCGATGACGAAGACGCGGTTGGCGCGTCTCGGCGGGTGCTGGCGCTTACGCGCCGCGGGTCCTGTCGACCCCGGACCCGTTGCCGGGTCCTCGGCCTCGCCGCGTGTGATCGACCGTACCGGACCGGGGTCCGGGCCTGTGGCGGTCGTCCGCCGGGAGCGGTTCCCGGCGCCGTCATCCGCCGCAGGATGCAGAGGCCGGAGCTGGCCGTGAGGCGTCACCCTCGCTACCCCGGCGTGCGTTTCATGGATCGATGCCACTGCTGCTGTTCCTTGACGTTGGTTCAGCCGGCTGGACGTGTCTCGGTTCGGTTCGAAGAATCAAACTAAGACACTACCTTCCGGATTTGCTGTTTGGTCGCACGCATCGCGAGCTCTGCTGCCCATTTTGGGACGCGGCTTCCGCGATCAGTGATTCGACCGTTCTTGATGCGGACGGCGGATCGTCGTGTTTCGCCGCTGTTGTCCAGTAGTTCGATTAGGTTAATGTGTTCTGCGGTGGTCGCTAGGTTGTCCTGCGCGGCCTTCCAGCGCCGGTGGATTTCTTTCTTTGGCACGTCGTGGCCCGTTCGTGTGGCGACGCGCCTCGCCACGCGTTTGACGTTGATCTCTGGTCGTGTCGTTCCCACGAAGATTGCTTCGATCGTGAAGCCGGCTTGTTTCGCTCGGCGTACTATATCGGGCCGTGAACTTCCGGAGTAGGTGCTTTCGAAACCGAAGTCGCTGCGCTCGGCCAGGTGTCTATCGATATTGTGGTCGACTACCTCACGTGCTGTGCGCTGCTTTCTCGGACTGTTCCAGCTTCCGAGTCCTTGGGCGATGCTGTCGGCGTTGTAGAAGTCCGCCGGCAGCCGTCTGGCTCGGTGTTGGTCACACCATGTGGATTTGCCAGCGCCGTTGGCGCCGATCACGATGGTCAACTTGGGCATCGTCTACCGTCGGCTTCGTTGTCGCGCGGCCAGTGTGGGAACTCCACAGGCCTTCCTGTCGGCAGTGTTTCGGTTGATCCGTCCGGCCAGGTTCGTGTTTCTACGTTGCTTCCGGCTTCCTGCCGGTCGACGGTGCCGTTCGGCCACTCGGTCACGATGACTCCCGGTTCGTTTTCCGGTTCGTACACGCAGGCCTTGCCTTGCTGGAAACATGCCCTCCGGCTGTCCTCTGCGAGGTGGTCGAGATTTCCGATCTCCGTCGTTTTGTCGTTGGTCATGGGTCCTGCTCGGCTTTTTTTCTTCGACGCTATCTGGGTCACTGTATCCGGGTTGTTGTCTTTCCGCAACGGGGATGAGCGGCAGTGGTGGTGCAGCGGCGACGGATGGGCCGTGCCCGGAGCGGTTCCGAGCGGATGCGGTTTCAGCGGGATGGGCCGTCGTGTCCGCGCTGGTCGGTTCCGTGGGTCGCTTCGGCGGCCGGGGCTGGTGCCGGGGGCGGGGTCTCCGGGAGCCCGCGGGGCCGGTCCTCGGGGTGGATGCGGACCTCGCGGTCGTCGTCGTTGTCGCGGAAGTTGTAGTCGTCGACCTCGATGGGGAGCGTCTCCCGCGTGCCGTCGGTCTTGACCCGCGTGGAGGGCGGGATGGTTTCGCCTTCGGGTACGACGACGTTCTGTTCGACTTTCGATCCGGCGCAGACGGTGGACGCCGGCTCCATCACCGCTCCGTAACCGAGGTGCGCGTTGGCCTCCAGCGTGCATCCGTCCTTCATGCGTGCGCTTCCGGACACCCGCGAGTCGTCGCCCAGCGTGCAGTTGTTGTCGACGGTCGCTGCCGGGGCCATGCCCAGTCCGGCGTCGGTTCCGATCCGGACGTTCTTGCCGACCCGCGTTTCGTCTCCGACGACTGCGTGGGGCGCCACGTGCGCCTTGTCTGCGAAGGTGGCGTTGTCGCCGACCACGGCGTTGTTCTCGATGCGCACGTCCTTGCCGGTGGTGACGTTTCCGCCGACGGTGGTGAAGGGATGCACGAGGGTGCCCTGTCCGAGCGTGGTCCTTTCGTGGACGGTCGCGCTGCGTCCGATCGATGCCCCGGTCTCGAGGTGGACCGCGTCGCCGACGGTCGCGTTGTCGCCCACGCTGCTGCCGGGGTGGAGCTTGACGCCGTCGCCGATCCTCGCCCCGTGGCCGACGTAGAACGCGGCGATGTCGCATCCCGCTCCGATACGGGCGTTCTCGCGCACGCGGGCGCCAGCGCGGACGATCGTGTCCTCGTCGATCCTGGCTCCGCGCTGGACCACGGCTCCGGCCTCGACGACGGTCCGGGCGCCGATCTCGGCGTCGGGGTCGACCCTCGACAGCGGGTCCAGCTTCGCGCTCGGGTGAATCGGCATGGCGGTCGGAGTCTACGGTCCATCCGGTCGTTTTCGACCGCTCGTATCCTTCTCGCCGACGGCGGCGCGCTCGGCCAGCGACTCGCCGGGGAACAGCGTCCAACCGGTCTCGACTTCCAGGTTCCGGTATTCCTCGTACAGCTCGGGCCGCTCGCGGCGTCCGTTGGCGATGTCGCCCGCGCAGCCGAAGATGCAGAACACGCAGGACAGCCGCCGGTTGCCGGCCGCGTATGCGCGGAATGCCCGCTGGCCGGCGCGGCGGATCTCGTCGAACACCTGGGTCGTCGTCAGCTGGTGGATGGGCAGCCACTCGTGGACCGTGCGGCGGCTGTTGGTCAGCCTCTTGCTGAGCGACCATGGCGGCCGCCGGCTGCGGCTCTTGCTCTCCTCGGCCCGCAGTCCGATGCAGTTGACCGCCAGCGTTGCGCCGCGAGCCTTCATGTCGCGCCGGATGAACTTCTGGATCGGGTCGCGCTTGAGGTCGCTGGTGCACTGCCGGCGCCCGGCCCCGGGGAAGGCGGGCACGTCCGGGTACGTCCGTGCGCGGTGTCGCACCAGATCGAAGAACGTCTTGCCGGCGCGGACGACGTGCAGCTCGTGCGCGATCGTCGCCCGGATGTGGTCCTGCACGCCTTTCCACTCGACCTTTCCGAGGTCGGCATGCACGACGACGATCCGCTCGTGCGGTACGCGCCGGCGGACCCGGGCGTACATCGCCTGCGAGTCCTTGCCCCCGGAATGCGCGATGTAGAACACCGCGCCGCGGCGGACGAGGTCCTCGACGTCGGGCGTTTGCATCGGCGGTCCGTCAGGCGCGCTGCTTCTCGCCGGCGGCGGCGCGCTCGGCCAGCGACTCGCCGGGGAACAGGGTCCACCCGGTCTCGCGTTCCAGGTTCCGGTACTCCTGGTACAGCTCGGGCCGCTCCCGGCGCCCGTTGGCGATGTCGCCCGCGCAGCCGAAGATGCAGAAGACGCAGGAGAGCCTCCGGTTGCCGGCCGCGTACGCCCGGAACGGCTGCTGGCCGGCCCGGTGGATCTCGCCGAAGACCTGGGCCGTGGTCAGCGCGTGGATCGGCAGCCAGTCGTACACGGTGCGGCGGCTGTTGCTGAGCGTCGCGTTCCGGTTCCAGGCCGGCTTTCGCCTGCGGCTCTCGCTCTCCTCGGCGCGCAGTCCCATGCAGCTGACGGCGAGTGTCGCGCCGCGCGCGTTCATGTCGCCGCGGATGAATTTCTGGATCGGGTTGCGCTTCAGGTCGCTGGTGCACTGGCGGCGGCCGGCGTCGGGGAACGCGGGCACGTCGGGGCGCGTCGCCGCGCGGTGGCGCACCATGTCGAAGAAGGTCTTGTTCGCGCGGACGACGTGCAGCTCGTGGGCGATCGTCGCCCGGATGTGCTCCTGCACGCCGCGCCATTCGACCGCGCCGAGGTCGGCGTGGACGACCACGATCCGCTCGTGCGGCACGCAGCGGCGGATTCGGGCGTACATGCACTGGGAGTCCTTGCCCCCGGAGTGGGAGACGTAGAAGACGGTGCCCCGGCGGACCAGGGTGCGGATGTCGGGTGGTTCCATGTGCGGTGCCTTCTAGGCTGCGGTGTTGCGCTGCCTGCGTTCCCGGCAGATGCGGCGGACCAGCGTGCGCAGCTCCGCTCCGGGGTCGCCGCGCTGCCAGCGCGTGTTCGCCAGGCGGTTGCGCCGGCGCGCCCAGCGGAAGATGTTGCGGGCGTAGTGGATCGCGTCGGCGATGCGGGCGCGGTCGGCGGGCTGCAGCTTCCGCGTGGCTTCTGCCCACGTCCCGCAGGTTGCGCCGGGGGCCGCCCGGGCGGCTCGTTCCTGGGCGGCTCGCAGCCGGGCCAGCTCTTGGTTGGCGCGCGTCAGCTGCTCGGAGAGCTTCGCGGAGTCGGTCAGCTTCTGCATGGGCGGGCGGCGGCGTGCCGGGAGTGTGCGGGCTGCGTGCCGGGAGTCCGGGGATCCGCGTGCGGAGGTTCGACGGGTGCCGATCAGCCCGGCGTCGGACGCGGGTGGATCCGCGAAGTGCGGAGCGGGGCCCGTCCCTTGGTTCTCATCGTGTCGGTGAACCGGAACATCCGCGTCGAGCGGAGCTGTGTGTGCCAAGAGCATCGCGAACCGCGAGAATGGGAGATCCGCATGCGTGCGGAGGAGGAGGTGTCAGGCGGCCGGTGTTTCGGCGTCGCTGGCCGCGGCTGTCGCGGTCGCGGCTTCCTTCGGGTGCTCGATGGTGAACCGGATGGTCTTGTGGCTGGCGCCGGGATCGACGTGGGCCCAGAGGAACGGCCAGCGGGTCCACTCCCGTGCTTCCGGGCAGCGTTCCTGCACCATTGCCAGCATCTCGCGCTGGGCGGCCTTCTCGTGGTCGAGCCACTTCTCGTAGCGGTCGAATCCGCGGGGCAGGTCGGTGACCCAGGTGGCGTCTTCGTAGCGGCGGTACTCCCGCAGTTCGGGACCCATGAGTCGGATCATTCCCTGCGCGCCGGGCAGGACGTCCTCCTCGGGTACGAGCACGTCGTAGCCGACGGCGATCGTGCCGTCGTCGGCGGGGGGCATCGCCATGCGGTGCCGGTGTATCTCGATTCGCATCGCTGCCTTCGGTGGTGGTTGCGCCGCGGCCAGCGGCCGCCGCACGGTGTCTACTCGATGACGAACAGGATGTAGTCGTTCTCGCGGATGTGGTGCAGGCACCGGATCGTGGTTGCGAGCTCGCCGGCGAGCCGCCGCAGGAGGCTGGCGTCGGCTTCGGCGGCTCCGGCGGGTCCGGCTATTCTGGTCCTGCTCATCGCGTAGAGCAGCTTGACGAGCTCCATCCTGCCGGCGGGGCGGACCATCTGGGTGCGCTCGTCGTCGAGCAGGTGGCGCAACGGGTTCTCCACCGCGTCGAGCTCTCCGGGCGCCGGCTTCGCGGTGGCGTTGCACGCGTCGACCTCCTTCTGGATCCAGCCTGCCAGGGCAGTCAGCGTTGCGTGGGTGGCGCCGAGTCCGGTCTCGGTGTGGTGGACGTGGATCAGCTCGAGGTGAGGTTCCGGTATGCCGGTCTTTGTCATTCTTGGGTCTCTCGACTCGTTAACGATTCCGGGTAGGCGTTTCCCCTGGGGAGTCGACTACTCACTGCATCTCGATAGTCGGTTCCGATAGTCGATTCTCCGGAGTTCTTTCAGGGCGCTGTCAATGGACGCACGTATCGGCGCCCCGGCGTCGATCAGCGCGTTGGCGTGTTCCAGGAACAGCTCGCGGAGCCGGTTGCGCTCGATAGCGACCCGTGGCGGATAGCCGATCTCGACGACCGCGCGTTGCGCCGCCATTGCTTCGCTCCTGGGCGGGCGTTCGTACCAGCTGACGATGCGACCGTAGCCCCAGGGCGATTCCATCTCCCAGCGCAGCATCAGGTCGTCGGCGCGGTGCACCGGCCCGGACAGCTTCGCGGAGCGGCCGGGCAGGCCGACGGCCTCGAAGACGGTCTCCTGGACGGTCTCGCGCAGGTGCATGAGCCGCTCTCCACAGACGCTGTGGAGCGGCCGGATCCAGTCGCCGACGTAGGTCTCGCCGGCGTCGTGGAAGAGCGCCTCGAGCCTGGTGGCGCGGTCTTCGGCGGCGCACAGCTGCATCACCATCAGCGAGTGCCAGAGCACCGGCATGGGTTGCGCGCTCTGGCCGTTGAACCGGTTGATGTGGCACAGCCCGTGAACGATGTCGCGGATGTCGACCTGCCCGGCGGTCAGCTCGATCAGGTTCAGCGGTCCGCCGAAGCGGAACATCATCCAGCCGGTTCGGTCGTCGCCGGGAAGCGGTGTCTGTCGTGGGTTCTGGTCGGTCATCGGCAGATCTTGTCGCGTGGTCTCGCTGCGGTGGTTGCAGTGGTGCGGGGGCTGGTGCTCGGGCGGCGAGGTTGCCACCCCTGAACCATCTCGTTTCAACGACTTGCAGAGAAAATACGGTCTCCAGGTTGCCACCCGTCCGGCGGCGCCATGCTTCCGCCGCCGCCGGGCGCCGGGCCGCGTGCGGCTCAGTGGCGGCGTCCCGCGGCCAGCGGGCGCCGCGCCGCCGTGCGCGCAGGCGCGGGGCCGTGCCGCCGTTCGTCGTGCCGTGCGTCGGTCCACTGGGGCACGAGCTGGCGTCCGGCGTCGGCGATCGCGGACAGCTTCGGGTCGATCGCGCGCAGCTCGTCCGGAGTCGGGTACGGGTAGCCGATTCCCAGCTCGTCGGGCGCGTTCCAGCGCGAGGCGGGCGCGATGTTGACGAGGTAGTCGTTGCGGATTCCCATCTGCGCGAGGCGCCAGCGGACCCACGCCTCGAAGGCCCGGGCGGCCAGCTCGCGGGTGGTCGACCAGTACGGCTTGCTTTTCGGCCTGCGCTGGTCGAGCTTCGCCGAGCGCTTCGACAGCCCCAGGCTCCGGAGCAGGCAGCCGTAGTCGTGCAAGGCTCTGGCGAGCCGGCCGGCGGCCGTCGGGGAGTGTTCGGCGTCGGGCCAGTTCTCGGTGGCGTAGCCGTGGCGGTGGCGGGTCGTCAGGCGCGACGCCTCGTCGTCGAGGGCGTGGAACCACTCGTGGGTGAGCGACCCCGGTCCCGCCGGCTTCGAGATCGCGATGACGCGCAGTGCCGGTTCGTAGTGCGCCTTGGTGCGCTGCGGTCCGCCGTGCCCGCGGGCGCCGAAGGCGAGTCCCAGGGCGTTGCCCAGCGACATCGCGCGGGCGGGCCAGCCGAGCACTGCGGCGAGGTCCTCGAGTCCCTGCGAGGCGTCGGTCAGGTCGGTCAGGCGGCGGCCGGCCGAGACCCAGTTGCCGAACTGCACGCCGCGGAAGGCGAAGCGGCGCGTGAATTCGTCCGGATCGTCGGTCCCGGCGTCGCCGGCGGGCTTGCGCGGCTCGTTGTGGCCGTTGCGGGCTTCGGGAAGCGTGTGCCAGCGCTCGAACCAGGCGTCGAGCTCATCGCGGTGGTTGCGGATGCGGTCGAGGGCCTCGGCGACCGCTTCGCTCTTGCTGCGCGCCGCGCACTCGTAGACGCGGACCCAGCGGCCGGCGTGCTGCCGGCAGATGCGGTAGACCTTTCGCGCCTGTCCGTCCTCGCGGAACCAGCGGATGTGGTACGGGGAGGGGCCGGACCCGTTCTCCTTCCGCTCGGCGGTTCTGGCGTCGAGGCGCGCGAGCACCTCGGGCAGCTCGGCCGCCGCTTCGGCGAGCGAGTCCGCGGTGACGATGCTGCGGTACAGGCCGCTCTTGCCGGTGACCGGCTTGCCGATTTTGCACTTGCCGTACCGCTCGAAGCAGCGCAGCGTGCCGAGGTCGCGGGCGTGTCCGGCGTGGCGGTAGAGCGCGGCCGTGTTCGAGATGAGGTTCGCGACGTCGCTGTTGGTCAGGACCTTGATGCGTGCGAGTCCGAGTTCGGTGGTCGTCCTCTGCTCCATGCAGTCGAGGGCGATGCGGAGCACCCCGCCTTCGTCCTGGCCCGGGCGGCTGAGCCAGTGCTCGTTCCGCCAGCCGCGGCGCGTGCGCAGGTAGTCGCGCACGGCCCGGAGGAAGGCGAGCTCTTCCGGGTTGCGGTTGTCGGCCGCGTGCGCTTCGGCGAGCTTCTCCCAGGGCGGCGTGGGCCACGCTTCGCTGAGCTTCTTCGGCAGGTCGCCGCCGAGTGCGGCGTCGATGATGCTGGCGCCGAACAGGTCCTTGCGCGCTCCGGGGATGTGCTCGCCGAAGTCGTCGATCCGTCGTTGCGTCGTCATCGGGCGGTTGCCTTCCTTCGTGCCTCCCGGCGTTCGGCCATCCAGTCGTCGGAGTCGACCGGGGCGCAGACCATGCACAGGCCGCCGGAGAATGCGGCCCATTCCGGGCCGGTCCTTCGCGTGCAGGCGCGGCATGCCACCAGCGCGTCGATCCGGCGCTGGACGTCCGGGGGATTCGCGGTGGGCGGTTCGGGCTCTTCCTCGGGCGCGGGCTGCTTGGTCGGGTCTTCGAGTAGGTCGAACAGCGAGTCCTGGGTGGGCATCTGGTAGTCGGCTGCCTTTGCTTCGCTGCAGCCTTGGCGCCGCGGTGGCGGCCGCACCCGCGGGGACGGCGACCAGCGCGGGGGCGAGCGCGTCGCGGTCGCGGGCTTTGGGGCTGCCGTTGCGCGGCGGGCGCGCCGTGCGGCGGTGCCGTTCAGTCGGTCTCGGCGGTGTCGATGCGGATCCAGTCGTCGGCGGCTTCCGGGTGGGTCCGTGGGTCGGCGCCCTCGTCGAGCGTGAGCGCGGTGAACGAGCCGTAGCGCCGGTAGGTGGTGCCGGCGCTGAAGAGGTTGGAGAAGTGGGACAGGATGGTGACGGTGTCCGTCATGTCCGTGGCGCCGGGGCGCTGGAGCACGGCTCCGACGGGCGCTTCGTGCAGGGTCATCGGTCTTTGTGCCGTGTTTATTGGGCGTTCTTCAGCGCAACACCGTTGTTATGGCTACGATCTGGATGATGGCCACCGCCAGGGCTAATGCGGTGAAGACCAGCGCGGACCACAGTGCCTGTTCCCTCTCTCCGTAGCTGTAGAAGAGTCCCGTGATGACGGTGCCGAGTAACGCCGTCATCTGCATGGCCGGGCTCGCGAGCCAGAGCAGTACTGGTGCTTCGGTCCAGAGCTGGAGTCCTCCCAGAGCGGTGACTTCGGTCGCGATCAGCAGGCCCGTCCACACCTTCCCGTCCAGCCGTCGGCCCCTTTCTGCCGAGTCGTCAGGGTACGCCTGCCATCGGTGCGACCATCTGCGTTGCGAAGGTCATCGCCAGTATGGTGTGCTCGTGCCGGTCGGCCGTGCTGATCGGTCCTTCGCTCGCGGCGACGACCATCAGGCCGTTGACGTTCTGCAGCGCCCAGCGCAGGTTGAGCGCTTCGCCCGGGTCCTCCCAGTTGCGAAGCACGTGGTCGAGGTCGTCGATGACGGCGACGAACAGGTCTTTGCCGGCCGCGTTCTGGATGCGAACGAGGCCGTTGTCGTGGTTGTCGTCCTCACGCGGCAGACCGGCCGCGTTGGCGGTTCCGAACCACAGTCCCTTCGCGTCCGCGGGGGCGGCGTCGCAGGGCGTGAACGGGCGGCCGATCCGCGGCTTCGTTCGTAACGAGTCGGACATCAGCCGCTGTTCCACCCGGTCGAGGACGCCGCGGCGTTCCTTGGCGCTTCCGCCCATGATCAGCGTGTGCTGCGCGGGCCGGTGGCGGTCGTACTGCGCGGCGCGCTCGAGCACGCGCTCGATGGCGAGGTCCGCTTGGGTCGTTGGTTGCTGGTCCATGTTGTTTGCTCTCCTGTCCGGTTGCCGCCGTGGCTCACTCGACGCCCTCGGCTGCACTGCGGTTGAAGTCGCCGATGGTCATCTCGTCGCCGGCGAGGTTGAGCAGGATGCTCTGGCCACGGCGCTTGCCCTCGTGGTAGGTGCTCTCAAGGGCTTCGCGCACGGCGCTGTCGAGCACGTTGAGCGCGGCTTGCGTCGTCGGATCCATGGTCACGAGTACCGTGTCCTGGTACTGTGATATCCCCCTACTCGTATTGTCGCAATCGAGAACGAACGGCGCGCGGTTGCTCCAGGCGTGACCCGGCGCCGGGTGCGCCAGCGCCTCGACCAGCTCGAACATCCGGTTGCGCAGCTTCTCGCCCGCGTTCCAGTGCTCCCCGGGCCGCGCGTTGGGTATGTGACCGAATTGGTACCGGCCGTGGTACCCCGGCCACTGGTAGTTCTTTCCGGTCCACCGGAACGTGGCTTCTCCTGCGTCGCTGCTACGGCGCCGCGCGTCCTTGCCGAGCCGGATCAGCTCCGTGCAGTCTGCACATACGGCCTCGCGCTTCGGTCGTCCGCGGTACCACTCGCTCTCGTCGACCTCCGCATGGCAGCATGGCCACGGATCCCAGGTATGGCCGCGCCTGGGGGCGCGTTCTCTGTTCGCCATCGGTTGCGCTCAGGCGGTTGCGGCTTCGGCGCCGGCGATCGCGAGCGGATCGCCGTCGGGCGCTGCGCCGGTCGCGCCGGCGGTTTCCAGCACCTCGATGGTGTTCTGGATCGCGCCGATGTACTGGGTGACGAGCAGCCGCTCGCGGTCGGGCCGCGACTTGATGGCCGCGTGCGGCCCCGGCTCTCCGGACCACAGCGAGTCGAGCAGCCGCGTCGCCCGCTGTATCGCCGGCATCTCGAGATAGCCGGCGACGTGGTCGCGGAAGTCGAGGTCGGTGCGGTTGGCGTCGGTGCCCATCGGGACCCGCAGCGGGTGGCCGTCGGGGTCGATGCAGACCAGCGACGCCATGCGCTCGCTTCGCGGGTGCCGGCGCGAGCCGACTTCGTGGGCGGTTATCAGGATCGCGCCGATCGGCACGTCGTTCTGCGCCCGGTGCTGCAGGAACGGTCCCTCGAACGCGTAGCTGCCGCGCCCGTTGTGCGGGTCGATGGAGTGGACCACCTTCGCCCAGGCGGCGGCCGGGTGGCGCAGCCGCACGTTGGGGTGCCCGGATGACAGCTCCGGTTCTTGGGCGCTCATCACGCCGGCGGCCGTCTCGCGCCGTCGCCGGGGCGGCGGCGCGGCCACCGGCTCCGCCTTTCCCGGCGCGTCCAGCAGCGAGAGCAGGTTCTTGCGGGTCTCGGTCGACAGGTCTCCTGCCATGTTCTCGGCGGCGGCGCGCTCGAAGAGCAGCGCCCGCTCGCAGCGCCTGTTCCGGCCGGTTTCCCGCAGGACCATCGCCAGCGTGTAGTCGAGTGCGGCCTGCGCGTTGCGGCGGCGGACCAGCTCGGCCAGCTCCGCCCGGGCGGCGTCCCAGGTCGGCGCTACCGTGCAGTCGGGTCGGGGGCGGTGCTTCTTGGCGTATTCGGCGAACAGCGCCAGCTCGCGCTCGATGTCGGCGATGCGCTCGGGGTGCGTCGGCGGGGTCTCGCCGAGCGCCATGCGCAGCCGCAGGGCCGGCTCGGCCTGCACGTAGCGCTCGACCTGTTCCAGCAGGTCGACCGGGGTGTCGACGCTGAGCGCCGGCAGGCGCACCGGGACGGCCGCGCCGTCCGGGGTCGCGGCGGCGACGTGCAGCGCGAGCTGCTCGGCGCCGGCCTCGCCGGGGCTGCCGGTCACGACGACGGCTCCGGCGTCGATGGCGCGTGCGTTCTTGCCGAGGTTGATGCCCGAGAAGGCGTCGCGGTCGAAGCCGCCGCGCACGCGGTGGACGACGACGGCCCAGGGGGCGTCGAAGCCGCCGAGGGTGGCCTTGATCTGCATGGTCTCTCCAAGCGTAGGGGGCGGGGGACGCCGCAGCCGCGGTTGACGTCCTCCGGTCGCTTCCGGGGCCGTGCGCAGGCGCTCTCGACCGCCGGCCGCGGTCGCGTATCGTACCGGCGTGGATGACGTGGTTCCGGACGCGTCCGGGCGGCGGTTGACGGCCCCGGCGGGGCACCGGGTCCGCTGGGCGTGCGGGCGTGACGGCGATCCGGTGCAGTCCTACGCGCCGTTCCGGCGGGTGGATCCCGCGGTGCTGGCCGTCGCCCTCGGGCTTCTGCGCCTGGAGGCGGTCGACTGCTTCGTCGATCTCGGGTGCGGCGACGGCGCGGTGGTCGAGGCGGCCGGCGCCACGGTCCGGCTGGCGGTCGGCGTCGAGCTCGATCCGGAGCTGGCGTTTCGGGCGCACAAGCGCCTTGCGGCGGCCGCGGCGGCGGGCGGGCTCGCTGGCGGTTGGCGGGTTCTCAACGAGCCGATCGGGTGGACGGCGCCGTCGGGGATGACGGCCGGGTTCGTGAACCTGCTGCCGTTCGCCGGAGCGGCGCTGTCGCGGTGGCTCGCCCGCGGCGTCGCGCCGGGGTTCCGGGTGGCGGTCGTGGGCGGCTGGTCCGATGTTGCCGACGGCCTCCGCCGTGTGGCGTCGGTCGACGCCGTCGAGGTCGGCGGCAGACCGAAGCCGGTGGAGCTGTGGACGTTCGGGAGCGAGGAGGGCGCGTGAAGGCGAAGACGAGGGTGAAGCTGGCGGCCCGGGGCATGGGTCCGCTGGTGCGGCCGGGGCGGCCGGGCCGGGGCAGGCGCGGGGTCCTGGCGCCGGAGCGCGGTGTCGAGACCGCCGCTGCGGCCGCCGGCGGCGTGGCGGCCGAAGCGCAGCCCGTCGTGAGCGACGACGGGTCGCTGGGGGAGTTCGTCGCGCCGGCCGGCGGGTCGGTGCGCCAGCGCGTGCGCCTGCGCCCGGTGGTCCGCGAGGCCCTCGACGCCGAGGCCGGGCGGCTGGGGATGACGCGCGAGGGGCTGTGCCGCGTCGTGCTCGAGGAGGTCGCCCGCAAGGCGGTCGGCGCGCAGGCGGCGGCCGACGTGGACGTCGAGGGCGCCGCCGGCGAAACGGGATCGGGCGCTGCCGAGGAGCCGGGTCCGGCCGCGATCCCTGCTGCGTATGTCGGGTCCGTCGAGGACGAGGGCCGTTCCTCGGGCCCGGCTGGAGGGCAGCCGGCCGATCCCGCCGGCGGCGGGGATGCCGTCTCCGGGTCCGTTCCGGATCCGGGGTCGTCGGATCGGCGTGAGCTGCTGCCGCTGCGCCGGCGGTCGGCCGTGGTTCGGCCGAGTGCCGTGCGCGGACTGTCGCGGCGCCTGGGCCGCCGCGCGCGTGTCCGGGGCGCCTCCGCCGCGGCGGTGGCGGTCGCCTTCGTCGCCGTGTTCTCGATTGCCGCTCTGGCGGTCTCCTGGCGCTATGAGGTGGCCCCGGCCGGGGGCGACGGGGTCTACGTCGTCGACCGCTGGCGGGGCGCCGTGTGGCGTTGTGCCGCCCTGAGCGGGGGACGGCCGCCGGCGTGCGTGGTCGCCGTGTTCCGGCCGCCAGCGGCCGGCGGGGACGTGGCGCGGTTCGGGAGGGCGGGGGTCGTGCGATAGGGGTGGGATGAACCGCGAACAGGCGCAGTGTCTTCTCGGGCTGGCCGCGGACCCGTCCCGCAAGGAGGTCGTCAGCGCCCACCGGCGCCTGATCTCCACGGTGCATCCGGACAAGTGCAGCGGGCCGGAGGCGGGCCGGCTCGCCCGGCAGGCGACCGCGGCGCGCGACGTGCTGCTGGCGCCGGTGAAGCCGCCGTTGCCGCCACGGCGGCAGGCGCCGTCCGCTTCGTCTCCGCCTTTGCGCTGTGAACAGCTTTTCGATGACGTCCTGCTGCGTTGGCTGCGGGTTATTTTGCAGCAGCTGGCCCGTCCGTTGGACCTGGCCGAGTTGTTGCGAACGCTCCGGCGCGACCTGCAGGCTCGCGGCGTGCCGGCCGACGATGTCCGAGTCTGTCTCGCGCGCGTGCTCGACGCTGATTTCCTGACCGCCGGCGCCGCCCGTGGTTTCTGGGAGCTGCACGGGGACGGCGTGCGGCCGGTCGGGTGGACCGGGTCGTCCGCTCCCGCCGCGGCTGCGGGGGAGCCGGAGTCGACATCGTGGTCGACGACGGCCGAGCCTGTCCCGGGTTGGGCGGTGTCCGGGTCCGATTCGGTTGGCCGGCTTCGCCGGTGGGTTGGCGCTTGTCTGCGGCACGGGGTGCGGCAGGCGGTTGGCTGGGGGGCGGCGGTCGCCGCGTCCGGCATGTTCGGTCTTGGCGTGGTGGGCTGCGCCGGTCTGCTGATGGGGGCGGTAGCGAACGGGGAGCTGCTGATGACAGCCCTGGCCGTTCCGGTCCTGTTCCTGTGCGGGTTCGCGGGTGTCTGGATCATGGACCGCTTCGACGTGGCGGCGGGCGTGCTGGGCAGGCCGGCGGTCTTCGTGCCGGGCTTGCTCGTGTCGGCGGCGCTATTCCTGTTGCTGGTCTCGTGATCCCCGGGGACCGGCGTGCGGTGCGTGTCGGCCGGGTGGTTGTGCAGGGTTGCGGTCCGCGGCTACCTGAACAGGTCGTTGGCCCACCTGCGGAGACCTTCAGGCCCGAAGCTCACGATCATCGTCGGTATCTGGACCATGAGGACCATGAACCCGATGTCAGCGGGCCCCCACGGTTCGGCGCCGGTGATCCACGTGCCGATCGTTCCAATGACGATGAACATGATCGTGAAGTGGATCGCGTGCCGTGCGATGCATCGCAGGCTCGGTTCGAACATCGGCGGCTCGGTGGTTCCAGAGTTGCTGTCCATGGCGTGATTCTACGCGTTGGCCGGCAGCCCTGCCGTTGCCGGCCCGCCTCCCGCCGGCCGGGTAGGCGTGGGGGGCTCCCTTTGTCTTCCCGCCGAGTCTGGCGCGTCCGCCTCTGGCCATCAGCCTCGGTTGCCGTCACGCTGGCACGGCAAGAGGGCTCTTGAGCGCGTCGAGGTGCTTGGCCGCCGGCAGGTACCGCTCGAAGCCGTTGGCTATGCGCTTGGCGTCGTCCAGCAACTCGTCGAACGGCTTGGCGAACGGGTCGTTGTCGATCAGGCCGGCCGCGTGCAGGAACGGCAGCGCGATCGACGCCTCCAGGTCCTCTTCGGCCCATTCCCCGCCGTTGATGAACGTGCGTCTCACCGTTGCGGGCACGACGTGCATCGCCTTGGCGGTCAGTCTCAGTCCGCCGTGGCTCGGCGTGCTGATGAAGTGCACCTCGGGCCCCATTTTCGTGACGTGGTCGATAGTGCCCCACGGGCTCGGTTCACCTTCCCTCATCTGCGGATTCCTCTCTGGTTCGCGTGCGGCGGCTTGGTCGGCCGCTGTCGCGGTCGGTCTGTCCGCGCCGGTCATTCCTTCACCCATCCGCTCCGGTAGCGGGTCACCGGTCCGCGGTTGCGCATCCGGCAGAGGATCGCGCCGGCGGCCAGTGCGGCGGCCTGTGCGGTCATCCGGTGGTGCGGCCAAATGTGGTTGGCGACGCTGGCGGCGTTCATCGGCCGCATGTCGTCGAGCGCGGCGAGCACGCGCTGCTCGCACTCCTCGCGGGAGACGCGCTCTGCGACCCTGCGGATTCGGCTGTATCCCGGCATGTGTCTGCTCCCGTGTTCTCCGGCGTCCGCTACCGCAACCCGACGTCGATCCCGCCGTCGGCGTTGATCTCGATCCACGCGCTACGGCCGGCGGGCATGATCGGCTCGATGTTCCTGCGTAAGGCGTTGCTGATGCGCCGCAGGGTGGCCGCCTCGTTCCCCTCGAGGATGCGCACGGCCTCCTCCTCGAGCGCGTGGCGATGGCGCTCCGGCTGCTCCTCGCAGTTGGCCGCTGCTTGAAGTTCCAGCTCGTCCCCGAAGACCTCCATCGCTGCGTTGGCGGCCTCGGCCGCGGTGATCCGCATGCTTTGTTCCAGCACGAATCCGTCCTCGGCGCGGTCGCCGATGAACGCGATGTCGGCGGCGACGTGCATCGTCCGGGGCGGGTCGTTCCCCTTGCGCAGGGTCAGCTCGGCGCGCAGCTGCGCGACGTGCCGCTTGTCGGCCGGTGGCGGATCCCCTTCGCCGAGCCTCACGGTCTCGCCGCGGTCATTGAACGTGATGCGGACCGCCGCCAGGTGCTCGATGCCGGGGTGCCGCGCGAGGCTGGCCGCGAGGTCGTTGGTGCCTGCGTCGAACAGGCGGTCGGCTATTCCTTCCCGGGCCAGGGCCCGGTAGGCGGCGCACACGTCCACGGGCCGCGTGTCGAAGGCCGGGTTGTCGAGCCAGGCGCCCGCGAGGATCGCGTCGATGCTCATCGTCCCGGTGGCGCCGCGGCGGCCGTGCGGCGACCAGCGCTCGCGCTGTTGCTCGTTGCGTTCCGTCATGTCGTGTTTCCCCGGTCGGTGTCGAGCGCCATCGGCCGGCCGGTGCGGATCTGCTCGGCGAGGCGTTCGACGGCCTCCTCGATCCGGATCGGCCGGTAGGCGGTGTGCTCCACGCACACGTTGCAGTGGCGCGGCGTTGGCGAGGTCCGCTGGTGGATGTGGCCGTGCAGGTTCCCCGCGACCGCGACCTTTCCCGGCTCGTCGGTCGCCGCCTGGTGCAGCGGCACGTGGCTGAGGGCGACGCCGCGGATACCGTTCACTGATGTCCGCAGCCTCTGCGGTCCGGTCACCCGTGCGAAGGCCGCGGCCATTCACGAGGTGATGCGGTCGTGGTTGCCCGCGATCAGCACGATTCGACCGCGCAGCCGCTCGGCGATCTCCTCGATGCGCCGGTTCATCGGCGGGCCGGAGAAGTCGCCCAAGTGGTAGACGGTGTCGTCGTCACCGACGGTGTCGTTCCAGTTGGCGACGAGCGCCTTGTCCATCTCGCCGAGGGTGCGGAACGGCCGTTCGCCGTGGCGGATGATGTTGGCGTGTCCGAAGTGGGTGTCGGCGATTACCCATGTCCGGGGTCGTTCGGGCACTTGGGTTCTCCGATCTGTCGTGCACGTCCATGTGCGGGCGGTCAGCCGTTCCCGCCGGGCGGTGGGTGCGGCTCGGGATCGACCCGCAGCGAGTCGCTCCGCGTCTCCGCGATCCGGACTTCGAGTTCGACGGTCTCGTGCCGGACCCCTTTGGCGGCGTCGCCCCCGTTTCGCACCGCGTCCCGGGCGAGCAGCCGGCCGGCGGCCACCCGGTGGCGCCGCCACGCGTCGCTCAGCAGATACAGGTCGCGATCCCTCGCGGTGTCGGTCGCGGCCAGCTTCACCCCAGTGGCCGCGAGCAGCATCGCTCCCAGCGTGGCCGTTACCGCGGCCAACGTTTCGGCCACGGCGGTCACGCCGGTCGCCAGGGCGGTGATCGCCACCGCGGCGCTGATCGCCTTCGATAGGGCGTTTCTCCGGTCCTTCGTCTTCTCGAACCGGGCGTGTCTCCCGGCTGCTTCGGCATGCAGCGCGCGCAGGCGTTCGGTGGTGTTCATCGCTCCTCGCGCGCGTTGGTCGGGACGTGGTTGAACGGGACCGCGGGTTCGGCGTCGTCGCGTTTTCCCATGCAGGTCGAGTCGAACCTGCCGGGCCTGTCCTGGCCGCACCGGCGGCAGGGGCCGCAGTTGTCCAGGTCCCATTCGTGACCGTAGCGGTCCGTCCAGATCATCGGGTCCTCCTTTCCGGCGTGGCGTCGCTCACTCGTCCCGTTCGATCTCCGGCACCTGTAGCCGTTCCTGCTTGTCCCGGGTCACGTACAGCGTGAGGGCGCCTTCGTATCCGCGGAAGCGCTCGTTGCGCTCGAGGTAACCGTTGCCCAGGCGCCGGACCGGTCTCGAGCCGGTCGGCAGCGGCGTGACGAGCACCTCGCGGGCGCAGTCGACGCCCCAGTGTTCTTCTTCCTCGTCGTTCTCGAAGTCGCTCGCCTTCCAGGCGCCGTGCTCGATCAGGCGCCACCAGCATGCCGGCAGCCAGACGGTTTCCTCGTTGTCGGCGTCGAGCAGGTACTCGGTTCCTTCGACGTGGCAGGGCCGCTTGCCGGCGGCGAGGTCGTTCGCGAGCACCTCGGCGTTGGCCCAGACGAAGGTCTGCAGGTCCCCGAACATGCCCTCGTACGTCCCGCTGAACTCGTGGACGTCCAGCGGGTTGCCCTCGGCGTCGGTGTTCTCGATGCTGTCGTGTGGTCCGTAGGCGGTTCCGCTGAAGGTGTAGCCCTCGCCCGCGTACCGCGCTTCGGCCCGTTCGGCTGCCTCGACGTCGTCGTTCTCGAGGCCGGACGGGTCCGCGTCGGCGAACAGCGGCCCCCAGGCCGCGGGCATCGCCTCGGTGATGAGCCACGGCTTCGCGCCTCTCGGGCGCTGTGCGGGGTCGCGGCCGGGCGGTCCGTACCGCGCCGGCGCGTCGGTCGTCTCGTTCTCCATCTGGATCGGTCTCTCGGTGGTGCAGGTTGCAGGTTGCGCGGCGCTGGTTGGCGGTGTGCGCCGTGCGGTTGCGAGGCGGTCACGCGGTCGTGACGAAGCACGCGTAGCCGTGTTTCTCCATCAGCAGCATGACGTCGTTGGCGACCTCGATCCGGACCTCCCGGCCCTCGGCCCTCGCCTCGTCGATCGCGGCGTCGATGCGCCGGGCGAGCGTGTGCTCGTCGTCGGCTTCGTACGTCGCCCTGACCAGTCCGGTGCTGTTGCCGCCTACGTGCACGATGGTTGCTTCCATGTCGTGGTCTCCCCGGTGTGGCCTCCGGAGCGGGCCTTGTCGGGCCGCTACGGCGTGACGGGTTGTCGCGGATGCGGGCGGGCCGGCCTCATCCGGCGGCGCGCTCGCCGGATCCGAGCAGGTCTTCGACCTCGGCGAGCGCCATGCGGGCCTCGCACCGCTCGATGACGCGCACCAGCCCGAACGGGTTGTCGCGCCGGATCGGGTACGAGCCGTCGTCGCCGATCGGATCCGCTACGGTGTCGAACTCCAGCTCGGCGAGGATGTCGCGCAGGACCCGGCGGGTCTTCTTGTCGCTTGGGACGATCAGGAACGAGCCGTCGGGCGGTTGCAGGACGTTGTAGAGGGGCGTCGCGTGGATGGCTTCCAAGGCGGTCAGCTCTCGTCGGGCAGCATGATGGTGGCCACCGTCTCGCCGGCGTCGCCCGGGCCGATGACGAGCTTGAGCGTGCGCAGGCGCCGGCGGCCGTGTCCGGGCCGCGGGACGACGATGACCTGGAACAGGGCGGTCGAGGCGTGGCGGCCGCTGCGGGCGATTTCGCGGCTCCTGCAGGCGGCCATCCACAGCAGGTCCCACAGGCGGCCGTTCTCGTCCTGGTAGACCCGGGGCTTGCGCCGGGCGTCTTCCTCGGTCCAGCGGACGCACTGGTCCTGGACGGCCGCGGTGATCGCGACCGGGATCACGAACCCGGCCTCGCGGGCGGTCTCGGTGACGTCGACGAGCACACCGTCGCGGATGCCGTCGGTTCGCGTGTAGCGCTGCACGACGGGGGCGTCGGCGAGCGGGTGTGGAGCTTCAGCCGGGCGGGGAGCGGTTGCGGTTGCACTCATCTGGATGGGACCTCGTGCGTTGCGGGTCTGCTTGCGGCCGCGGCGGCGGTTCAGCGGGTAGTCTGGGGGTCCGGTGGTCGGACCTTGCGGGTCTGGTGGCGCGGAGGCGCGGGGTGGAGCCGAGCAGGCTCACCCAGGTCGCCGGGCGTGGGTTCGGGCGGGTGACGCTACTGCGCGGGCTCGGCCGACGGGATGATGGCGCGCTCGAGGGTGTCCAGCCGCTGATCGATGCGGGCGAAGCCCTGCTCGATGGTGCGCATGCGGCCGTCGAGGCGGTGGTAGTTCTCGAGCATCTCGTCCCGCAGGCGGTCCATCCGGCCGTTCAGCTGGTTACCCAGGCTGTCGATCCGGCCGTTCAGTTCGGTGTCCAGGCGGTCGATCCGGTCGTTGAGCCCGGTCCGCACGGTGCGGATCTCGGTCTCGACGTTGCCGATGCGGTTGACTACGAGGCCGCCGAGTGCGATTGCGGTTGCGAGGATGGTGCCGATGATCGCTTTCGTGTCCGTGCTCATCACGATGACTCTACTCCTTGCGTCTGCTTGCCGCAACGCGCTCGCTCCTCAGCGGCGCGGTACCTGTCCGCTCTTGCTGGCGACCGGCTTGATGGAGCCGTCGGGCTGTTCGAAGCCCCATCGCTGGACGCGCTTTCCCGTTCCGAACAGCGTCATCGCCGGGATTCGGCTGACGGTCTGGTCGTGCAGCACCTGTCCCGGCCGGAGCCGGATCCGGTGCCGGTGGGAGGCCGGGCGCAGCACGATGCTGCGGTTCTCGATTACCGCGGTCCCGTGCCGCATGTCCTCGAAGATGGGGCCGCCGTGCAGCAGCAGCGAGGCCGACGGCCACGGGTGGTTGTGGAACCTGACCGGGTCGTCGTTCTCGAAGAGGTGGACGTAGAGGCCGTCCTGGCCGTGTCCGTCGTCGGCGAGCGCGCGCCGGAGCCACCAGCGGCGCATGTAGACCGGGCTTCCTTCGTTCGCGGTCAGCAGCGTCAGGTCGGGCTCGTATCCCGTGACGCCTTCGAGCGCCCGGTTGATCCCGTTCACCTGGTCGATGCTGGCGCCTGCGGGCCGGATCCAGGATCGCGTGCGGATCGCGCCGGTGGCGTCGTCCATCTCGCGGGCGAGCGCTTCGAGGTCGACGTCCGGGGCGAGGATGCGTTCGACCGTATCGGCCAGCTCGGTGCGCAGCGGGGCGGGGAGTGTGGACATGGCGGTTCGTCTTGGTTGAGCCTACGGGTGCGGGTCTGGGCTCCGGCGCCGGTGGGCGAATCAGTTCTCGATGGCCGCGGCGAAGGGATTGACGCGGTCGCAGCGCCGGGCGATCGTCTCGAGCACGACGGCCATGTCGGCTGCGCGGTAGTCGCCCGGAGCTTGTTCCCAGCGCTTTTCGATCTGGTCGGTTCTCTCGGGTGGGCAGGACCAGTCCTCCGGCGCGATTCCGAATGCCTCGACGACTTCGTCCAGCATGGGTTCGGCGGAGAATAGCGTGCAGTGCTGCTCGTCGGACATGCCGAGCTCGGCTGCCGCGGTGTTTGCGATCTCGGACGCCGGGATGTCTCCTGTCGCCCGCACGCACCTGCCCAGGTAGTCCTGCCAGCCGCGGGCGCAGACGTAGACGTGGCCGGCCACGCACGCGGCGGTCTCGCACGGTGCGATCCCCTCTGCCATCTCGTCCGTCACGATTCGCTCTTTGACCGGGACCCGGTGCAGGGAGAGCACTTCGGCGATTCCTGGGTCGTGGAACCTGCCCTGGTCGTACCCCATCGTCTCGTCGTCGGCGGTCCGCAGGGACTCGGCCGCGAGGCGGTAGAGCTGCGCGTTCCCGAGGCGGTAATCGGCTTGCCGCCAGAGTTCCGGGGTCCCGTTGTGCCCGCGTCCCGCTTCGTGCCAGTCCGGGCTGCCGGCCGCGTTGCGCCCGACCATGCCGTCGACCTCGGCCAGCGACGTGCAGGTGTGGGTCCGTGCGTGGACCTGCCGTTCGACTTCGTGGGCGGTGACGTCGTTGCCGACGCCTTCGAGACCCTGGTCGGTCTCCGCGCTCACGGCTTCGTTGAAGTCGTCGCCGTTGACGTAGACGTCGGCCGTGTCCAGCGTGGTGTTCCGCAGCATGTAGAACTTCATCGGTTCGCTCCCTTGCCGTTTGCCTTGGCCACGGCGGCGGACCCGTAGATCTGCTGGTCGAGGCTCTCGACGAGCCGGTCGCGCGCGATCCGCCGCGCCTCGTCCTCGTCGTAGCCGGCCAGTTACAGGAGCTTCACGAGGAAGGTGTGCGGTCCGAAGTCCGGTTCGGAGCCGTCGCACAGGAAGCGCCAATCGTCGTCGTCCTCGAAGAGGATGTCGGGCTCGGGGATCCGCGGGTGTCCATCTCCGGCATCCATCAACGGGACGAAGCAGAACCGCGCCAGCCCCACGATGAACACCGGCATGATGTCGATCATGTGGATCGAGTGGAGCACGAATCTCCCGTCCGCCTTGCTGTTCTCGTCCGTGCGGGGCCGTCGCGCGTAGTACCCGGGCGCGGTGATGTCCCTGATGCGCATCGTTTCTCCTACCGCCGCCAGCCGGCGCTCTCGAGCACGTACCACTGGTCGATCCAGACGGTTGCGGCCAGCTTCAGCGAGAAGAGGCGTCCGCGCCTGCGGGCGGCGGGGGTGCGGCCGGCGGCCGAGGCGCACGCCGCCTGCAGGAACAGCCTGAAGCCGCGGGCCTGGGTCCGCAGTCCCGCGAGCGTGAACGGCTTCCGGATGTGGAAGTACAGGCGGTGTTCGCTCATGCGCCTGTCGCACGCCGGGCAGGCGTGGCGCAGCCGCAGGCGCGTGGTGTTGCCGTCGGTGTTGCAGTAGTGGCAGTGGGGGCCGGTCTTCTTCTCGGGCATGGGTGCGGGCCTTCAGTGGAGTCTGCGCGCCCGGCGCTGGTTGTCGTCGATCGCCTCGGCGAAGTCGGCCAGTTGGATGGCGATGGCGCCGGCCAGCTGCGGGGAGAGCGTGACGCTCCGGAGTCCGACACTGCCGGGGTCGCGGTGTCCGAGCGCGAGTTTCTCTATCGCCTCGAGCCGTTCGGGCGGCAGGGGGCCGCGGGTGCGGTAGGTCGGGACCTGCTCGACGCCGGTCGCGTGCTCGAGCAGCCTGCAGGCGATGTGGTCGATGGCGGCTGCGCGGTCGGCCTCGTGGTTGCCCGCCTGGTCGAGGTTGTCGACCAGTTCGGCGTCGTCGGCGAGGTGCTCGGGTGCTGTTGTCCTCATTTCCGGGTCCTCTCGGGCTTCGGGCCCGGCCGTCGCGGTGGGGCGTTGTTTACGGCAGGTGCGCCAGCGCTCGTTGCTGGATCTTGATGGAGAGCAGCTCCAGTGCAGGCGGAACTTCGGCCAGCCTGCCGCACAGCGGGCGGGACAGCGAGTAGCCGTGCGGGGCGTGATCTTGATCGAGCGCAGGCGTTCGTGCGGCCGGTCGCGGTGCTCGCAGTGGGAGCGGCGCAGGTGCTCTTCGGGCGAATGCTGAGTGCCCTGGGTTCCGGAGCGGCTCTGCGGACCGCGCGGTATTGTGCGCCTGGCTTTCAGTCGTTTGCCGGGGGGGCGGCGGTACGCGACGGGTCTGCCTTCGTGGCGCGCCGACTTTCGTTGTCAGGCGTCCGGGGGCGCGGAGCGGTTCAGCAGGTGTTGGGTGACCATCCGGACGTCCTGCTTGACCTCTCGCACGTCCTGCTTGACGTCGTCGATGTTGCGGGTGATGCCGGCGTGTGCTTCCCTGTTTTCGCTGCGCATCCTGTTTTCGGAGTCCCGAATCTCGGCGCGCATCCTGTTCTCGGAGTCCCGAATCTCCTGCGTGAGCTGGCTCTTGAATGCAGCCCCGCGCCAGAACACCAGGACGACAGCGACAGCGATCGCGACTAGCTGAGCCGTATCGGCCAGAGTGAGGTTCATGGGTTGTTCTACCGTAGCAGGTTTGCCGCCTCGCGGGTTGTTGCGGGGTAGTGTCTCAGTTTGATTCCCGGTACCCGTTGGCAGGTGCGATTCGCCTGATGTGGGTACCTTTTGATGTGCTGCATCTGGCCTGTGAGGTTCGGACGTGTACTCGCCCGCGGCTGGCTTCGACCTGGGCTTCGCCCTTTTTCCAGCCATCCGTGGTGAGGATCCGGACGGTATCTCCGGTACGGATCCGGTGGACGTGATTCGGGTGACGAGCGTGTCCAGGGCAGGGTGTGGCCCGCCGGGTGGCCGGCTTCTGGTGCCTCCAGGCGAGGTACGGGCCGACCGGCAAGCTCTTGATCTGCTTGCGTCGGCCGTGCCCCACGGCCTTGAGTGTGGTCGGGGTGCGGAGGCCGTCGATTCCGTCGCTGCTGCCGCAGCAGGCCGCATTGTTGGCGTGCGTCTTGACGATCCCGGCTGCGCTTCGTGCGTGTGCGGTGTCGGCGCCGGTGGTCTCGCTGGTTTCCAGCCCGCGGTTTCGGAGTCTGTGGACCAGTGTCCCGCAGATGGCGGCGTACTGCCCTGCGGCCGCCAGTGGGACCGGCCGCTGCCGCAGGACCGCGTCGAGCCGTTCCGGGTTCTCGCGCAGGAACTCGCGGACCGGGCGGTCGCCCTTGCGCTGGTTGCAGGGCCGGCAGCTCCAGACCAGGTTGCGGATGTTGGTTGCGCCGCCGGCGTTGCGGGGGACGATGTGGTCGAGGTTGAACCGTGTCGCGTTCTCCCAGTCGCCCTTGCCGCAGTAGACGCAGCGGTGGTTGTACTGCGTCGCGATGTACTCGCGCAGGTGCCGCTGATACAGCGGCCCCTGCTGGTAGCCCTTGCCGGAGACCGACGGGTCGAGGATCTTGTGCGTGTCGAACTTGCCGGTCTGGATGCAGGCGGCGGAGGCGCCGCTGCGTTGCGCGAGGCGCTCGATGCGGTGTTGCTGGTTCGAGACGACGCTCTCGATGCTCGGCGGGAGCCAGCTGGCGGGCCGCCGGTTGTCGAACCGCGGCTTTCGGAACCACTTCGTCCCGCGGCGCCGGCGCCGGTGCGCCTTGCGCTCGATGAGCCTGCGGCTGATGTCGGTGCGGTGCTCGATCTCCTCCTGGTAGAGCACGCGGTCGTGGTCGTCGAGCGTGGCGACGACGGCGATGCCGGTGCGGCGGGGACCGGGTGTGCAGCGCACCTCGGCGGGCTGTACCGCCGTCCTGCCGTCGCCTGCGGAGCGGTCCTTGAGGTGGATAGTGAAGGGGCGGTAGTCGCGCCGTCGGACGCGGCCGGCGTCGATGAGCTGGCGTGCGCGTCGCACGGTGCACGGCATCAGGGGCTTGCCGTCGCTGCCGATGACGAAGACGCGGTTGGCGCGTCTCGGGGGGTGTTGGCGCTTACGCGCCGCGGGTCCTGTTGACCCCGGACCCGTTGCCGGGTCCTCGGCCTCGCCGGGTGTGATCGACCGTACCGGACCGGGGTCCGGGCCTGCGGCGGTCGTCCGCCGGGAGTGGTTCCCGGCGCCGTCATCCGCCGCAGGATGCAGAGGCCGGAGCTGGCCGTGAGGCGTCACCCTCGCTACCCCGGCGTGCGTTTCATGGATCGATGCCACTGCTGCTGTTCCTTGACTGTTGGGTTCAGCCGGCTGGACGTGCGTCGGTCTGACTCGGAGAGTCAAACTGAGACACTACCCGGTTCTTGATCGTCATCCACTCGACGGTTGGCGGCCTTGAGAGCCCGAGAGCGTGCTGATCGGGCCTACGCCGCGCTGTCGAGGGGGGCGAGCAGCCGTCCGGTGGACCAGTCGTCGAGCTCGAGCAGCGTCTCGGAAACGCTCATGGTCTCCAGATCCCAGTCGCGCTTGCTCGTGACCGTGAGCCACAGCAGGTGGCGGCGCCGGCCCTCGCAGCGCGGGCAGCGCTCGGAGTTCCGGCTGACCAGCCGGCCGCAGGTGCCGGCGTCCAGCGGGAGATCGACGCCGGCGCACAGGTGGTGCTCGTAGAGCGGGTCGGCGTGCCGCTTCGCGCGCATCCACGCGGCGTGTCGGTCGAGCTGGTCGCGCATCGTCCGCCGGCGGGGCGTGGCCGGGCCGGTCCGGTGCGCCTTCTTCTTCGGGCCGCGGCCGTGGAAGCGGTCGGCGCGGCTCGCGGCGCTGCGGCGCTGCTCCCTTGCCCACCGCAGTACGCGCAGGCAGTCGGGACAGCGTTGCTTCCCTGGCGCGAGCGGTTCGCCGCATGCGCAGCGCCGTTCTTTCTGTGGCCGGTCGAGCAGGTAGCGCTGACGGCTCGCCCAGGCGTGGAGCCGGCGGCAGTCGTTGCACAGGCGGCGTCTGGTCCGGGGGTTGTTCGACAGCTCGAACTTGGTGCCGCAGGCGCACGTCGTGGGCGGCGGAGTTGCGGGTTCTCGGGTGGCGGTGGCGGTCGCGATGTCGCACATGGCGTACGGGCTCTTTCCTCGATCCGGTCGGATCGGGTTCGAACACGGCCGCGCTGGAGCTGGTCAGCGGGGCGCAGGCGCGTTCGGCAGGTGTGCCGGGCAGTCAGGAGCGTCGGACCGGCCGCGTGTCGCTATGGGAGCGCTGGCGCGGTCCTGCAGGAAACGAGCCGGGAACCGGCTCTGACCGTGGGGCCGGGAGGCCCCGTTGCGTGGATCCGCCGGCGCCTGTGGCGCGTGGGCGTGCGGAGACGAGCCAGCAGGCGAGAGGCGTTGCCTTGCCCGCCCGGCTCTCTCTCTATCCGCCCGCCCGATCTGTCTCATTGTCGCTTGTACGACCCCCTCCCTCGTGGCTCGTTCCCGTTCCCGCGCCGACTTCCGAGAGGCGCGCTCCCGGCCGATGTCCGAGAGGCCGGGCAGCCCTGTCCGGGCTCTCTGTGGTTCTTCCGGTTGGCGTGCTACCGCGCGCGTTTCCGCAGCATCCGGATCCCCGGCCGCTCTCCCGGCGGTTGGAAGATGGAGGCGAACGCGGCTGCCGTCGTGCCGGGGCCGTCGGCCCGGATCATCCTGGCCGCTTCCCCGTTCGGGTACATCGGGTTGGCGGGTGTGGGTTCGATGAGCGTCCAGCGCACGTCGGCTCCGGCGACGGCTCTGGCGAGCTCGTAGTGCTCGGCGAGGACCTGCATGTCGTCGGTGTCGAACGCGATGACAGGGATGGCGTCGAAGAAGAAGTAGCCGATCGGCTGCAGCCTTCGGGTGGTCCACAGGTCCGGCTGGAACAGCAGGTGCGTCTGTGGTTCGCTGCTGACGCCGCAGCTCGGCGCCTGATCGCCGTCCTGGCGCAGCATCAGGTGGTCGCTGCCGTCGTACCGGTCGCCGTCCGGCGAGATGACGACGCGGGTGGCGTATTCCCTGAACTCCTCGTCGGTTCCCTGCTCGGGTACGTACCGGGGGCTCCACTCCTTGATGGAGAGTCCGTTGGCCTCGGCGCGGCGGTGCCCGCGGATGAAGGCGGCGACTTGCTGGCCGGTCGCGGTCAGCCTGCAGGGGTCCTCCGGCCAGAACTCGCGGCCGCGGTCGACCTCGCTCTCGACCAGCCTCTCTTCGACGGCGAGCTGGTGGATGAGCGATAGCTTCTCGGGCTCGGTGGGTTCGGGCGCGCGGGCGGCGGTCGACGGGTCGTCGAGGCGCAGCAGCAGGTCCTCGCGTTGCATCGCGCGGCGGGCCAGCGAGCGTGTCGCGCTGTCGGACAGCTTGACGTGCGCGTCCCAGCGGAGCCGGCCGTCGCCCTCGAAGGCGATGGTCATGCCGATCCGGTCGAGAACCAGCATCGCGTGGTGGCGGCAGCGCTCGCACAGGTGGGCGTTGCGCTTGGTCGCGTCGCCCTCGCCGCAACACATGAACGACGTGAACAGCGTCTGGTCGGCGGGGCGTTTGCGGCAGTAGTCGCAGAGCTTCGGAGATTGCATCGGCGTGGAGAATGGGGGGGCCTGCTCCGGGGTGGCGTAGGGCTTGCCAGAGCGGGTTTGGTGTTGTTGGTCCGGTAGTGTCTCAGTCAAACTGAGACACTACCGTTGGTCCGGCTTGTTCGATCTCAGAACCGGAGCCGTCGTTCTGGCGTCGTATGCAGGTCGCCCATCGGCGTCGTGGTTCTGCCCATTACTGCGGTGGAGTCTACGGACGGCGGACTGGTGATGCCGGTGGGAGAGTCGGTGTGTCTACGCGTCGGGGCTCTGGTGCCTGCCCGCGGACTTGCCCTTGAGCCCACGGCCCGCGTTATCGTGTCGAGGACGCGCCGTTGGTCGCGCACGTACCCGGCATCTCAGGGCAGCGTGTCCTGGAGCCCACCCGGTGCGTCGTCGCCGTAGCGGAGCAGTCTGCAGTACCCACGTAGACCTGGCGCGGTGTCGGTCAAGCGGCCGCACATGGTCGGCCGAGACGGCAGTCGTTCACTGCTTGCACCAGCGCCCGCGCTGGTCTCGGCGTGTCCGCCGATGCCGGCGACGGCGTCTTGCAGGCCATTGTCGACTACTGTCGACTACCTCGCCCGTGCTCTGCGGGCCGCCCGACCAGGCGGGGCGCGCGCATAGCTGCTGAAGACTACTGATCGGGTGGCGGAAACAGATCCTCGATGGTGCAGCCGAAGTACTTCGCGAACTTCCATGCCATCTTGACTGTGATTGTCCGGTACCGCCGTCGAACGACATCGCTGACGTAGGGCTGCGACCAGCTCAGAGCTCCGGCCAATGCCGTCTGCGTGATTCCGGTCAACGACATCGCTTTCGCCACGCGGTTGGCGCCAGGTTCCGAGCGAAGAACTGCGAGCTGTTGCTTGGTGAGCATCCCAATCGGGACTCTATCTCATGGTCGGTCGCATGCCGCGGCTTTGGGGGCAACTCTGGGCGGGGAGGCGTTCCGGGACCGGCCGTTGTTGATCCAGACTTCCCGGATCAGGCGGTTCTCCCCGGCACTCCGGTCCTGCCTCTTGCGAGTACCTCGGTCGCCAGTGCGTGCCGATCTCCTTCATTGGATCCTTCGGTTCGCGCCGGCGGTCAGCGCGTTGGCGCCTCAGCGTGACGAGCTCGTGCCATGGGCGGGCGCGTCTCCGCCGCTCGCTTCAGGCGGCCAGCTTCTTCGTTCGACGCAGCGTCGTCTCGCACAGGGCCTGCGCGGTTTGCACCGGTACCGCGTTGCCGATCTGGCGTACCTGTTCGGTCCTGTTGCCGCAGAAGTGGTGGTCGCGTGGGAATCCCTGCGCCTGGGCGAGCTCGTGCGGCGCCAGCATCCGGAAGCGGATGTCGAGCCGGTACTGCTTGCCGTCGACGGTGACCAGCCCGAACCGGTCCCGGGTCGTCACCGCGTCGAGCGGCGTGTCCAGCCGCGCGGCGCCGGCGGTGCCGTAGAACTTGACCAGGAACGGCTGGACGAGCCCCATTTCGTTTCTGGCGCACAGCGTCGTCATCGGTTCGTCGATCCGTTTCGGTGGGTTGTCGAAGCGCATCGGGCAGATGAACGGTTCGACCAGCCCCACGTGGTTCGCCGTGCACAGCGTCGGCACCGGCTCGTCGAGGCGCTTCGGCACGTTGTTCGTGCGGTTGGCGAAGATGAACGGCTCGATCAGGCTGACTGCGCCGCCGGTCGCTATCGTCGGCGCCGGTTCGTCGACGCCGCGCGGGGTGGCGCCGGACTGTTGTCCGAGCAGGAACGGCTGGCACAGTGCCAGGTGCCCGCCGCTGGTGGTCACCGTCGGGGCCGGCTCGTCGAGTCCGCGCGCGGTCGAGTGGTTGCGGAGGATGACGATGAACGGCTCGGCGCCGGCGCCCCCGAACTTGCGCAGTCCCGCCTCGATGCGCCGCAGGGTGAAGGCTGCGAGCGGGCGGCGCCGGGTGAAGATGCTCTGGCCGGGGAGCGACCAGTCGATGATGTGGCGCGCGTTGCGCCACGGTTGCAGCCCCCGGGAGGCGGCCACGGGCCCCGGCGCGTGCGTCGGCTCCGGCCAGTGCGGCCGCCGGCGGCGGTCCGCGAGGATGAAGAGGCGCCGTCTGGTCGTCGGGTCGCCGTAGTCGGCCGCGGTCAGCACGCGCGCGTCGACGTGGTAGCCGAGCGAGCGCAGCGCCGCGAGGAAGGCGCGGTAGGTCTCGCCGGCACGGTGCCTGAGCGGCCGGCCGTTCGCGCCTACCGGTCCCCAGGTGGTGAACTCGGGCACGTTCTCGATCAGGATGCTGCGTACGTAGAGGGCCTCGGCCCAGCGCAGCACGGTCCACGCCGAGGCGCGCTGCTGGTCGGAGACCGGCCTGCCGCCCCGCGCGTTCGAGTGGTGCGTGCACTCGGGGCTTGCGACCAGCAGGTCGAGCCGTCCGCCGGGGACGACGCGCCTGGGGTCGACCAGCTCGAGCCGCTCGCAGATGTGGCGCGCGTCGGGCTGGTTCGCCCGGTGGGTGTCGATGGCCGTCGGCCAGTGGTTGATGGCGGTCAGGTCGAGACGGTGGCCGAGCCGGTCGCAGGCCTGGCGCAGGCCCCGGCTGGTGCCGCCTGCTCCGCAGAACAGGTCCGCGGCGCGGATGGTCGGCTGCTCACGCTTGTGCATCTGTATTCGGTCCGGTCTCGTTGTTGCGCCACAGCTGCCACCATCGGCGTTGTGCGGGTTCGGGCGCCGGGCGTGCAGGGCGTGGTGTTGCCGTCGGCGTGCCGTTGACCGTGTGGACTTCGACCATCCGCAGCTTCGCGATCTCGTCCTTGGTCGCCACGGCCATTCCGATGAGCTCGATCCGGCCGTTCGGGCCGATCCGTTCGAGCAGGCTGTCGATTTCCGGCGTCGGCTCGGGGATGGTGGCGGTGGCCATGACGTAGTCGTCGAGTCCGTCCACCGGGCGGACGACGATCCATGCGTCGTTCCCGTCGATCGTCCGCACGTCGTCGAGCAGGCCGCTCAGCTCGGCGAGTGTGCCGGTTGGGTTCGCGTATCGCGCCAGCTGACGCCGGGTCTTGCGCACCAGCTCGGCTGCGCTGATTGGCTTTTCGGTCATCAGGTCAGGCGACCGTGATAGGGACCACCGCTTTGCGGGTCGTCCGCCCGGTGGTCCAGCGGTCCAGTGCTTGCTTGACCACTTCGGTCGGATCCTGTTCGGGATAGAGCACGAGCCGGCGCTGGATGTCGTTGCAGAACTCGGCCGTCTCGGCGTAGCTTGCTCCGCTGAGCACCTCCGCGATCGTGGGAGAGTTGCGCCACAGGTGTGGCGAGTTTCTGTTCCGGGACAGGTACGCGACCAGGTTGCCCTTGTTGGGGGCTTCCAGCTCGAGCCGGATCTGGAACCGGCGCCAGGTGGCGCGGTCGAGCATGCCGGGGTGGTTGGTCGCGGCGACGACGACCGTCGACGCGGGCATGCACTCGAGGTGGACGAGCAGCGAGGCGACGACGCGCTTCATTTCGCCGACCTCGTCGCCGTCGTCCCGTTCCTTGCCGACCGCCTCGAATTCGTCGAACAGGGCGACGCACTCGTGCGAGCCGATGTAGTCGGCGACCTGCCGCAGGCGGCTGCCGGTCTCGCCCAGGTGGCTTCCGATCAGCGTGTCGTAGCTGACTACATAGAACCGGCGGCCGAGCGCGCTCGCGATGCCCTCGGCGACCGACGTCTTGCCGTTGCCGGGCGGTCCGGTGAGCAGGATGCGGTTGCGGGGGCGTAGGCCCGCCTCGGCGAGGACGGCGGCCCGGCGCTGCTCGATGATGAGCTCGGCGACTGTCTCGCGGACTTCGTCGTGAAGCTGCAGATCGTCGAGCTTGACCTGCGGGGTCACCTCGTCGAGGTGCTTCAGCGCCGTCATCTGGTTCTGCGGGTCCTTGCCGGGATGCGGAAGCAGGGCGCGCAGCTGCTCGGCGATCCCGCCGGACTTCTTCTTCTCCTCGTGCTCGACGAGCGCCCGGACGGCGTTGGTGGTTCCCCAGGGGTCGCGGCGGCAGGCGGCCCGGGCGAGTTGCAGGACGAGTCGGTTCGTATTTACGGGCGTGGTTGGTAGCTTATGGGCGTGGCACCCGCGGGTCGCTGCGTCGGGTGCGCCGGTGTCGCGCTCGACGGCGCGGGGAGGGACGGGGATGTCCGGCAGGGCAGCGAGCTCAGGCGCGGTCCGCGGCCTGGGCGCGCGTGTTCTGGATGCTTCCTCTTGTTTCGGGAGAAGAAATCGGAAGTGCCTTACGGCATCGTCGTTCTGACGGTGTCGAGCATTGCTCTGGTGTTGTCGTCGGTGGGCACGTAGCGGCCTTCGAGCAGCCGGCGCGCGAGGCGGCGTACGTCCTTCAGGTTCGCCGGCGCGTAGCCCAATTGTTCGACGCTGATGTTGATGTGGCGGTGCGGCGTTGGCGCCGGCTTGTCGTGGATGTGGCCGTGGACGTTGACGGTACCGTGCGGCGCCTGGACCAGCGGGATGTGGGTCAGAAGCAGCGGCGGGTTGCCGGGCGCGGCCAGCATCAGCGTCGTGCGCTCGATGTCGAGCTGCTTGACGCCGTTGACGGGTTCGACGTCGTGGTTGCCGAGCACGAGGACCTTGAACCCGGGAGACTGCCGCCAGCGGAAGATGTGGTGCGAGCGCAGGCACGCGTCCAGGCTGACGTCGCCCAGGCAGATGATGGTGTCGTCGTCGCCGACGCGTTCGGCCCACGCGTGGTGCATCGCCTTGTCGGCGCTCCACGCGTTGTGAAACGGGCGGCCGAAGGCGCCGATGGAGGAGTCGTGCCCCAGGTGCAGGTCGGACCAGATCCAGGTTGTTTTGTCGGGTTCCTCGTAGATGATCGGGTCGCCGTTGTACGCGTGGTCCAGCATGGTCTGGGCCTGGATGCTGTGCATTCCATGCAGGCCGGACGGTTTCAGACTTCGCGCCAGCTCCTCGATGTACACGGTGCGCAGCCGTTCGGCGAGCTCTTCGGGTGTCATGGGTTGTTGCGGAATCCTGCGGCGTCGCGGCGCCGATGAGGGGGCGTCCGCGTCGTAGCGGGTCGAGCGGCTGGCTATCGCATGCCGCGCTTGTGCTCGAGGTGTTCGACGGCGCTCCGCATCTCGCTCGCGTTCCACTGCGGCCAGTCGTTCGTCGCGGGGAGTCCGGCGACGCCACTGGTGCGGCCGGCGGCCACGATGTGGATGGCGAGCTGTTGGGAGCCGTAGGCGTCGCACAGAACGAGGAAGCGGGCGGTCATCGCGGCCGAGGGCAGTGCGTTCGTCATCGACGAGTCGTCGGGGGCGTTGTCGGCGTTGTTCGCGGGCTGAGTCATGTTGTCCGGATTGCGGTTACCCGGGGCCGTGGTGGCTGCCGCCAGCGTGCCGGCGCCGGGACGAGGTTCTTTGGGTGGTGCACAGGGAACAAGCTGGTTGCGGCGCTTCATTCGGCGATCGTCGGGAAGTTGATCATAGCGCCGTCGCCGCCGTCGTGGCGGTCTCCTACTCCGCAGGTGTGGCCGTCGCCGTCCCGGTCCCGGCCGGTGTTCAGCGCGTAGGTCTGCCGTTCGGTGGCGTTCCAGTCGCCTTGGTAGCTCCCGTCGTTGCGCTGCACGCCGCGGTTCCAGCCGGCGTTGCGCAGCATCGCGCAGTTGCGGTACCGCTGCACCGGCGGATGCCCGGCGGCCGTGGAGCCGGGATCCTGTCGCGGTGCTGCCGCCGGAGTAGCTCCTGTGCAGGTGATTCGGTCGGGTCCGCTGGCGAGCAGCCGTTCGAGGACGTCGCGTTCGGCCTGGTCGACGCTCAGGTCGTGGCGCTGCTTGACCTCGACGATCCGGTGGGCCATCCAGGCCCCGTTGTACCGCGGCGTCCACTCCGCCGCGTCCCGGGCGCTCTTGCTGCGGTTGGTTCCCGCGTCGGCGAGCGTGAGGTTGACGTGGTCCTCGGCCACCGCGCGCAGGTCGGCGCGGGTGAAGCCGGGCGGGCGGCTTACGGCCGCACGATGCTCGCGTTCGGGTCCTTCCGCTGTTCGGCGAGCGGCGTGACCCGGTACTCCTTCGTCACGAACCGGCCGCAGTCGCAGCACCGGATGTGGGCCGTTCGCTCGAAGTGCTGGAGCTTCTCGGCCGCGCCGGCGTCCGGCGGCGGGACGCCGGCGCCGTTCCCGTCCATCAGGCCTCCGCCTCGGCCCGGGCCGGGCGCTTCAGCCAGCTGCGCACGTCGCGCAACGGCAGCGACCAGTTCGCGTCGCCGATCCGGGCGATGACGTCGTCCTTGAATTCGTGGTAGCGCCGTTCGGCGGTCTCGCGGTCGGTGACGGCGAGCAGGACGGCCAGGGCCAGCTGCGCCGGCCCGCTGCCGTTGTAGCCCCACTCGGGGCCGGTGGGGCTGTGGTTGCGCACCGCCAGCGAGGCCTGCCAGTCCAGCGGCTTTCCGCCGATGGTCACCATCGAGTCGTCGGCCCCGCGGATGGCGCAGAGCGTATCCGGTCCGCGGCCGGTGTCCTCGGGCATCCGCAGGCAGACGGCGGTCGTGTTGTCCTGCCGCTCCTTGCCGGCGGCGATGACCGCCTCGATGAGGCTCCAGGCCAGGTTCGAGCCGGGAAGGCTCGCGTCCATTGCGGCGATCGCGGAGATGGTCTCGGCGGTCAGCGTGTCGAGGCCGTCGCTGGCGACGATGACTGCGTCGCCCGCGCGCAAGGGCATCGCATGGATCGGTGCGTGGATCTCGGCGATCTCGGAGCCCAGGAGCGCCGAGGACAGCCGGTGCGGGTTGCCGGTGACGTTGTGCAGCCTGTTCAGCTGGCGCAGCTCGCCGTTGCGTTTCGACCAGACGCGAAGCGGGGAGTCGCCGACGCTGATGCGCCAGAGGCCCTGGGCGGTGACGGCGGCGGCGGTCAGCGTCGTCCCCATTTCGTAGAGCTTCGGGTCCTGTTCGCAGCGCAGGCCGATGGCGTCGTTCGCCGCGTGTACCGCGGCGAGCATCCGCTGGGGCACGGTCGAGCCGGCGGGACAGCCGGTCAGGTACGCCTGCATGAACGCCTCGGCAGCGGTGTTCGAGGCGATCTCGCCGTGGGCGTGCCCGCCGAGGCCGTCGCAGACAACGGCGACGGGGTGGTCGCCGTCGAGGGCGAGGCTCGGCGCGTGGCGCCAGCGGAAGGTGTCCTCGTTGCGGTTGCGTCCGCCGGTGGCGGTCGCGCAGGTCCAGCTGATTCGGTCCATGATTCTCGCACCTCGGGGGAGTATCGGGGTGGTGGGCCGTTTACCGCGGCTGGCTGTCGGCGGCCTCCTCGCGGTCGAGCGCCGTGCATTCGTCGGCGATGAGCTCCAGCGCGCGGCTGATGCGCTCGCGGGCGACGCGGATGTACAGCGGTTCGTCCAGCGCGTCCTGCGCGGTCCGCAGCATCGGGGCGATCTCGGCGCCCAGGACCTTGCGCATGCGCGCCCGGGCGGCGAAGCGCTCGTTGATGCGCATGTTGCGCTCGCTGGTCAGGCGGACGGCCAGCGGTATCCGTTCGGGCATGGGATGGTCTCCGGTGGACGACGGGCCGGGGGTGGTCGTCCGGTGAGCCGCCCGGGGCCTGCAGCGGGCGTGCGTGTATGGTCGAGGGCCGGCAAACGGTGCTTGCGCGGCGTTCGCCGTCAGGACGAGAAGATGTCTTCCAGGTGGAGATCGAGTCCGGGGAGCAGCGCCGACCGCAGTGTGTGTTCGCGGTTGAAGGTCTGGGCTGCTGCCAGCACGCCGTTGTGTTGCCGATGAATGGTGACCGTCTCGGCCATCGGGTCGACGAGCCAGTACTCCCTTACCCCGTGCTTGCCGTAGAGCTCGCGCTTGTAGCCGCGGTCGCGCTCGGCCGTGGCCGGGGAGAGCACCTCGATCACCAGATCGGGAGCGCCTTGGACGTTCTCGCCGCCGCTCATCAGGTGCTGGCGTTGGTGGGAGACGAACAGCAGGTCGGGCTGCACGACGTCGGTGTCGGAGAGGACGACGTCGCAGGGGGCGAAGAAGAACTCGCCCAGGTCGTGTTCGACGATGAAGTTGCCCAGTTCCCGCCCCAGGCGGAACTGGACCCTCTGGTGCTTCAGGTTCGGGGCGGCAACCATGATCAGGTCTCCGTCCAGCAGCTCGCAGCGCTCGTCTTCCGGTGTGGCGCGGTAGTCCTCGTAGGTGAGCCGGACGACGGGTTGCGTGGTTGCCACTATCGGTGCTTCTCCCGCTGTCGTGATGGTTGCTGAACGCATCATAGCGCGTCTGGATGCGCGCTCAGCCGTCGAGCGCCAGCGCCAGTGCCAGCCGTCGCAGGACGCCGGTAGCCAATCGGAACGAGTGGTCCTCCGTGGTGCGGATGATCAGGGCGTCGGCGTGGCGGCGGCCGTGGAAGGCGATGCCCTTGCCGGCGTTGACGCGGCAGAGCGGGTACCGCTTCGGGCCGAAGCCGAAGCCGGTCTCCTTGCCGAGGTCGATCCGTTGCGGGTGCAGCTTCAGCCCGACCGCCGTGCGCAGCAGCTCCCGCAAGGCGTCGCGCGTCGTCTCGTCACGTATGCGCTCGGCGGCGTCGGCTGCGCCGGGGATGCGGGAGAGGATGTCTGTCGCGGGCAGGCGCGCGTTGTCGACGGTCAGTTGTTCCTGCAACGCTGAAGTCTATGTGGGGCGGGTCCGGAGTCGAACCCGTGTTCTATCGCGGTTGGGTCCCGGCGGTACGGCGTGCGTGTGCGCGGTCTACGCGGCGTCGCGGTCTCGGCGGCCGGCGAGGAAGCCCTCGATCGTGCCTTCGAGCTTGCCGGTGCGGTCGCGCAACTCGCCGATGAGCAGGGTGGTCTCGTCGAAGCGCTGGTTCATCGCGTCGAAGCGCTTGTTGACGTCGTCGAAGCGGCGGTTCATTTCCCCGTTCATCGTGTCGAAGCGTCTGTCGACATTCTCGAACCGGCGGTTCATGTCCGTGTTCAGGTCGTCGATGCGCTTGTTCTGCTCGTTGAGGCGGGCCAGCAGCAGGAAGAGGCCGCCGAGCTGCGAGCCGAGCAGTGTCAGGAACGCGATGAAGAGGGCGATCGAGTTGAGCGTGATGTCTTCCACTGGCAGCGCCTTTCCGGGGAGCGTAGCTCCGTTGCTGGTTGTTGGTCAAACGGCCGATCCGGCGCATTGGGGCCGGCGTCCCGCCGGTTGCGGGGACGCCGGCCGTAGCGGTGCGCTGAGGGATGCGGGCTACATGGCGGGCTCCTTCCCGTGGCCGGATACCGGCCGAGCGTGGGTTGGACGGAGCGGGCGACAGCCCCGGCCGCGTGGCGCCGTGGAGCGGCTCTGCCCGTGCCTGCGTGGGGGCGTGGGGACGAGGTCGTACAGCGTGGCGGCGGCTTGCGCCGTCCTTCCCGTTCCGTGTCTGCCCCATTGCCGTCCCTCCGGACCCCTCCCTCGTGGTTCGTCTCCGGTTCCGCGCCGACGTCTGCGAGGCGCGTCCCCCGCCGATGTTCGAGAGGCGGGGCGGGGCTTCGAGCGCCCGCGGAGGGAACCGGGACTTTTGTCGGTGAGTCCGTTTTCCGCGTGGGATCCGGGATCGTGCCGGCGGCTGGTGCCGTCCTCAAGCGTGGCGTCTGATAACCGTGCAGGTCTTGTCGTCGGCCGCCGCCATGCGTCCGGAGAACAGGTCGATGGCCGTCCACAGCTCCTGGATGACCTTCTCGGGGGCTTCGCCTGCGTTCGCCTGCAGCAGCTCGTGGAGCCGGGGCTCCCCGTACAGCTTTTCCTCGGCATTGCAGGCGTCGGTGATGCCGTCGGTGTAGGCGGCGATCGTCTCGCCGGGGGCCATCTCGTGTGCGAGCAGGTCGTACCGCTCCTCGGGGTCGAGCCCGAGCGGGATGTTGCCGCTCTTCCCCAGTCGGTGCAGGTCCCTGCCGGGGGCGACTGCCAGTGGCGGCTCGTGTCCCGCGTCGACGTACTCGATGCGCCCCTCTTCGGTGTCGATCATGGCGATCACGCCGGTCACGAACATCCCCAGCGGGTTGGTGGCGTTCAGCGCCGCGTTCGCCGCGTTTGCGATCTCGCGCACGTCGTCGTGCCGGACGGCGGCCGCGCCGATGGCGCTCTGCGCCACGGCCATGAACAGCGCCGCCGCCACGCCCTTGCCGGAGACGTCGCAGACCGCCAGGAACAGCCTGCCGTCCTCGCGATCGTCGATGTTGATGAAGTCGCCGCCGAGTTCCTTCGCCGGGGTCATGCGGGAGCAGAGGGTGAGGTTGCCGGCTGTCCTGGTCCCCTGCGGGACCAGCGCGTGCTGGACGGTCTTCGCCAGTCCGATTTCGGAACTGATGCGCTGCTGGGTCTCGGTCAGCTTCCGGTTGGCGTCCTGGAGCCAGTGTGTCTTGTCGGCGACTAACGTCGTCAGCTCCTCGTGACGGGCGAGCACCTGCTCGGTCATCTCTTTGAAGCTTCTGGCGAGCCCGCCGATCTCGTCGCGGCGCAGTTGTAGTGGTGCGGTCGCTTCCGCGGGCGGGCGTTCGCCGGCCTGCAGGTGGCGGGCGGCGTCGGCCATCGCCTCGACCGGCCGGGTCAGCCAGCGCCGGGCCGTCCAGGTGGTCATCGCCGCGAGCACGGCGATCAGTACGGCGGCGGTAACGAGTCCGGTGGCCGCCTCCCGGCGCATGCGGTTCACGACGTCGTCGGCGCGGCTTTCGACAACGATGGCAACCGCGCGTGTGCCGTCCGCGTGCTCGATGGGAGCGGCGCTCAGCAGGACGGCGTCGGCGCGGCTCAACAGCTCGATGGTCGAGGTGGCCGTTGCTGCCGAGAGGCTGGCCGCGTGTTCGGCGATGTTGCTTATGGGCCGGTTCCACCGGCTCCATGCATCCGTTTGTGTCGTGTTGGTCTGTCCGGGGCTCGGCGCGGCCGCGGCGAGGCGGGTTGTGTCCGCTCCGCCGTCGGCGGCTGTGGCGATCTCGGCGATCCAGACGCCGGTGACGCCTTCGACGGCGGCGAGGCGGTTCGCCTCGGTCTGCCAGGCGCTTTCGACCAGCGTGCCTTCGCCGTTGCGGGTGGCGACGTCGACCGTGGCGGTCAGCCGTCCGTTGGTCCTGGCCGCCGCGGCCCGGGTCAGCCACCGCCGGCGGGCGTCGTAGCGGCCTCCGAGCGCCACGGCCCGGTCTGTTCTCGTGTCCAGCGATGCCGTGCTTTCGTCGTCGCTGACGCCGGTCGTCTCGCCGGCTTCGTACACTGTGGTCCCGTCGGCCGTTGCGGCTGCGACGTGCTCGATGGCGGTGTTGCGCACCAGTGCGTCGAGGCGGTCTTCGACGCGGCTGGCTGTCCAGCCGGCGTCCTCTGCGAGCTCGATCGCGTGGGTGATCAGGAGGGCGATGGCGGCGGCCTGCTGGCCGGCGAGGTTCCGGGCGGTGTTGTCGTCGGCGCCGCCGTAGGCGCGTGCGGCCGACAGGCTGTCGAGCTGCTGTTCGATCCGTACGGCGGCGGGCCGGTGCAGCGGCTGGGCGGCGGCGGCCTTGGTGAGCCCGTCCGGTGTCTCGGTGGCCGCGGCGGCGGCGGTGCGTCCCGTCGCCGGCATCGCGGCCAGCGGGGCGAACGCCGGCTCGAGCTCGGTGAGCGTCATTGGGGACGTTTCGGTCGAGTAGCTCGCGCCGTCGGCGGCGCTCACGTCGATGCGGCGGATGGGGGAGCGCCAGGCGATCTGGCGCAGCGCGTCTTCGATGTAGCGGGCGTCCCGACCTGCGCTTTCGGCGGTCTCGACCAGCAGCGCGGTGGCCGCGGCCTGCGCCTGCAGGTGGTTGTGCAGGACGATGTCCAGCGTGCGGGCGATGTTGGCGGCCGACGGCTCGGCGAGCATGGCGAACGAGGTTGCCGCGGTTACGGCTGCTTGGCGTCCCGCCTCCTCGGCCTGCGTGCGCAGCGCATTGTCCGCTATCCAGAGCGCGCCGGCGGTCGTGCCGCCGATGGCTGCGCTGATCAGGGAGGTCAGCCCCAGGGCCGCTGTCGTGCTCAGTTGGCGGTTACCGGCAGTCTTCATGTGAGAAGTCCTGGCGCCTTACGCCGTCTTGCGGTCCGGTGCGGCGCGGCGCCGTTTCCGGCGCACGCGGTCCTGTGGCGCAGGCGCGAGCCCGCACCCTTCGACTGTTCGGTTAACGGCGCGCGATCACGACGCAGCCGGCGATCTTGTCGTGGAGTCCCTGCCTACGCTCGGTGATCCCGATCATCAGGAATCCGATGCCCGCGGTGAGCACCGACAGGAACTTGCCGAAGTGGCGCACGGAGGCTCGGGCGAAGCCGATCGCGTTTCCGTCGTCGTTGCCTGCGACTCTGAGTTGCAGTGCCCGCTTGCCGAACGTTGCGCCGCCGGATGCCTCCATCCCCGCGAAGTACAGCCAGACCAGGACCGCCAGTAGTCCCAGGACGGTTTCCTCGCGCCATCCGGATCCGATCCCGGCCAGATTCCTTGCGGTGTCCAGAAACACTGCTGCGCCCAGCACCATCACGGCGTCGATCACCGCGGCCGCGGCCCGTGGCCAGATGCCGGCGAAGACGGTGCGCGGGGCTGCGTCACGCCGCTGCGCGGTTTCCTTTGCGGCAGCCGGCTGCTGCGGTGGCTCTTCCGCGGGCGGCGCCTCGGGCTCGTTGTCCCCCTGCGCCGGCCGCACTTCGGCGAAGCCTTCTTCGAAGGTGTTGCGGATGTTTATCAGCTTGGTGAATCCGCTGGTCTCGAAGATGCCGAAGACGTGCGGGTTCATGTTGCACAGCACGAGCTTGCCGCCGACCTCGTTGAGCTTGCGGACGGTGACCAGCAGGACGCGCAGCGCCGAGCTGGCGGCGAAGATCAGGTTGGTGCAGTCGATCAGCAGCCGGTGGTGTCCCGTGCGTATGCGCTCCTGGAGCGCCTTCTGGAGCTGGTCGATCTTTCCGGAGTCGAGGCGGCCCTCGGGCGCCAGGATGACGACTCCGCCCTGTCGTTGCTCTCGCATTTGCAGTTGCATCACTCGCCTTTCGGGTCGCCTAACTTGTGTTCCAGCGTCAGGATGTTCCGCTCGTCGACGCACCGGTAGTCGATCCGGTCCGCGTACTCGCGGACCAGGTGCAGTCCCATGCCGCCGAGCCTGCGCTCGTTGATGCCGGAGGTCAGGTCCGCCTCGGGCGCCTCGAGCGGGTTGAAGGGCGGGCCGCTGTCCTCGACGACGAGGACGAGTCTGTTGGCGAACGTCCGCAGGACGACGTTCATGCGGGGGCGCGCCACCTTGCGGAAGGCGTAGGCCACGTAGTTGGTCATCAGCTCGTCGATCTCGAGGTTGACGAAGTAGATCTGCGCGTCGGGGATGTTGTGTTCCTTCCCGAACGCCTCGATCGTCTCGACGAGGCCGGAGATCGCCGATAGGCGGGGAGACAGCTCCATGCGCATCTCGTCGATGCAGTCGTCTGCGGCGGGTGGCTGGCCGTGGGCGGTGCTGGTTTGCATGCGGGAGAGTGTTAGCGATGGGGGCCGTTTCAAAGGCCCCAGCGGTACGTCAGGCGGCCGTAGTAGTACGACCCGTTGAAGCCGAACGGCGAGAACTGGCCGTACCGGTTGCCGACTGTCTCGGCCGCGAACGGGTTGACGTCGGGGTACTGGTTCAGGAGGTTCTGGACCCCGACCGCGAGGGTCGCGTCGGCGCGAAGCGGAATCGACAGCTCGACGTCGGCCAGCGCCTTGCCCGAGTACGCCGGATAGCTCCAGGGTGTCCGGTAGTGCCCGAGCGCATGGGCGTTGCGTCCGTCCTCGCTGTCCCAGTACGACCCGTACCAGTGGATGCGGCCCAGCAGGGACCAGGGACCGGGATCGTACTGCGCGGAGACGTTCCAGCGCGTCTTGGGCAGTCCCTGTTCGAGCGTCTGCACCCGGAACTGGTCGATGACCGACGTGCGCAGGTCGCCGACGTCGGTGACGGTGTGGTTCCAGGCCGCGGTGAGCGTGGCCGGCCCGGACGCCCAGGACCAGAGCAGGTCGAGGCCTTCGGTGCGGGTCGAGAAGTCGTTCAGGAAGAACCGGAACACGGGGAAGTTGCGCGCCTCGGGGATGCCCTCGGCGAGGAGGGTCTCGATCTCGTCGGGCCGCAGGCGGATCTCGTTCGACACGGCGAGCCGGTCCTCGACGTCGATTCGGAAGTAGTCGGCCGTGGCCGACATCGCTCCCCGCTCCCAGACGAGTCCGGCCGAGTAGTTCACCGACCGCTCCGGCTGCAGCGGCCGGCCCCCCCGGGCCAGGGCCACCGCCGAGGTGGACGGCACCACGCCGTTGTTGACCAGTTCGCCGTCGATGAAGGCCGTGGTCACGTTGAAGGTGTTCTGCTGGCCGGGTGTCGGTGCGCGGAACCCGGTACTGATTGCCGTTCGCGCCGACAGGCCGCCGCCCAGACTGCGGCGGGCCGACAGCTTCCCGTTGAGCGTGTCGCCGAAATCGTCGAACCGCTCGTAGCGCAGCGCTGCGCCTGCCGACCAGGTGTCGTCTCGGGGCGATTCGATCTCGCCGTCGGCGTAGAGTGCGATCGAGGACCTTGCCCAGCGGCCGGCGGTCGTGTCCGCGCGGTAGCCGTTGAAGCCGTTCGACCCGGAGCTGAAGCCCTGCTCGGCGTAGGGTCCGATCTCCCATGAGGGACGGTCCCCCGGGTGAATCGTGAACGTCTCCGTTCGGCGTTCGGCGCCGCCGGCGAAGTGGAAGCGCTCGCTGACGGGAATCGCGACGTCGAAGTTGAAGTTGACCTCGTCCTGCTGGTACTCGCCGGGACTGAAGGACGTCGGCGTGTTGTAGCCGAGCGACGCGTTGACCGTGTCGTGGATGAACTGCGAGATCAGCGAACGGCCGACGGTTACCGAGCCGTCCCACGCGAGCCCGTCGGGCGAGATCGATCGCAGACCCGCCACCAGCGAGTGATCGTGCAGGTCGCCGCCGAACTGCGGGGTGAATCCGCCCGGGAACCGGCTGTAGAGCGTGAAGCAGTCCGGCGAGTCTTCCACCATCCTCAACGCGACCGGATCGGGCGCCGAGTCGACGACCGGGATGGCGGGGCAGCCGCCTGCCTGCGGCACGCCGGTCTCGGCCCAGCGCCGATCGCCGACCAGCAGCGTCGGAAGGCCGTCGATCACGGGTCCGCGGAAGACTCCGCTCCGCGTGTGCGGATGCCTGTAGTAGAACCCTCCGGTCGCGCGGCGGCGGGCGTAGTTCGCATGGCCGTAGGGCCGCAGGCCCGAGACGAGCGTGGTCCCGAAGTTCGCGAACGTCTTCAGGTCGTTCTCGATGCGCGGGGAGCCCCATACCTGCGCCGTGTTGCGCGGGGTCGATCCGCCGGCGGCCACGAGCCGGGCCGCGTCATGCCGCTGGACTGCCCGGTTCGTGGGCCCAGCCTCGCCGTACTCGAGGCTGAGGTTAGCGAACCCTCCGGCGCCGACGGGGAGCCCGACGTTGCCGGCCACCGAGTACCTGGGTGCCCGGTTCCCGATGGCCATGCACGAGGCCATCGGCCCGCAGGTTGCGCGGTCGCCGACGTTGATGTCCCGGTGGGATCCGGAGCGGATCTCGATGGTTCCTCCCTGGCGCGCGTCCTTGAGCTCCATGTTGACGACGCCGGCGATGGCGTCGGAGCCGTACTGCGCGGCCGCGCCGTCGCGGAGCAGCTCGACCTGGCGCACGGCGATGGTCGGGATGACGGAGATGTCGGGGCCCTGCGAACCGTCGGCGATGCCGTTGCCGAGCCAGGTGATGACCGCGCCGCGGTGTCGCCGCTTGCCGTTGACGAGCAGCAGGAAGTGGTCCGGGGCCAGGTTCCGCAGGTTCGTCGGCCTGACGACGGTCGCAGCGTCGGAGATTGGCTGCGTGTTGACGTTGAACGACGGCGCGAGCGTCCGCAGTACCTCGACGATGTCGGTGGTCGGCTGTGCGCTCAGCACGTCGGCGGACAGCACGTCGATGGGGACTGCCGACTCGGTCACTGAACGCTGTTGATCGGCCCGGCGGGACCCGACGACGACGACGGTCTCGGCGACGTCGTAGTCGAGTGCGAGCGTGATGGTGGCGTCGGCCGTCTGTCCGAAGACGACTTCGGTCTCCCGCGTGCCGGTGACGAAGCCGTCGATTCGGGCAGTGACCGACCATGGTCCGGGACGCGCGGGCGCGAACCGGAATCGGCCCGTGTCGTCGCTGACCGTTTCGGTGACCTCGCCCGCCGGTCCGGCGGCTTCAACGACTGCGCCCGGCAGTGCGAGGCCCTGCGGGTCGCGGACGGACCCGGTGAGCGCGGATTCCCGCTCAGGCTCGAGACGGACCGTGATCCGGACGGTCGTGTCCGGAGACGTCTCGATGCCGATCGCTCGGGACAGATAGCCTCCGGCGTGGACCTGCAGCTCGTAGAGACCGTCGACGATCGGGCCGATCAGGAAGCGGCCGGCCGGATCGGTCGTGCCGGATACCCGGTAGCCTGACGTTGACACCAGGGTGATGGAGGCTTCCGGGACCGGCGTAGCGAAGTACCCTTCGACGTTGCCGGAGACGAAAGCCTGTGGCTGGGCGGCCGCCCAGGCGGGGGCCGAGAGGAGCGCGAGGGCGAAAACGCGTGTCGTGATGATTCTCATGATGGGAGAGTCTTGAGGACCGGCGCCGCCGGTCGATTCGATCCGCGTGTCGCGGAGTGGGAATGAAACCGCCGGTCGGTGGGACCGCGGGCTGTCCGGGTGATCCGCGTTGCGCGGAGTGGTGCGTTGCCCGTTGCGTTCCGTGAACAGCCGGTTGGCCCGGCGCGTGGGCGGCAGCCGAGTTGGCCGGGTTCTTGTCGGGACTGCTTGCTGTGTGCCGGTGTGGCGTGTGCCCTACGGTATCTGGTCGTCCGGCGTGTCGGCGTCCCAGGGCCCGATCAGTCCGACTTCGTCAAGGAAGCGTGATTCGGGCAGCGACTTGACGCTGCCCCACTGTCGTCTCTGCTCCGTCGTCGTGACCACGAGCCGGTCCATGGCCCGGGTGATCCCCACGTAGAACAGGCGCCGTTCCTCCTCTAGGGCGGCGGCGTCGCCGTCGAGGCTGCGCTGGTGGGGCAGCAGCCCTTCCTCGACGCCGGCGATCGCCACGGTGGGGAACTCCAGCCCCTTGGCGGCGTGCAGCGTCATCAGCCACACCTGCGCGTCGTTGGGGCCGTCTCCCTCGTCGGCCTCGGAGAGCAGCGACTGGCGGTTGACGAAGTCGGCCAGCGTCGGGCGTTCGGCGGCCTCCTGGTAGTCCTCGGCGGCGGCGACCAGCTCCATCAGGTTCTCGATGCGATCGACCGACTCGTCGGAGTTCTCGTTCTCCAGCTTCCGCAGGTAGCCGCTGCGTCCGATCGCGCCGTGGACGGTCCCGGCGACGTCCTCGCTGCCGGCGTTCGCGCGCATCCTGTCGATGAGATCGAGGAACGTCTGCATCTTCTCCAGGGCGCGGCCGGTCAGCCTTCCGGTGGCGCAGCCGTCGTTCAGGCGCGACCACAGCGACGTCCCGCCGGCGTGTCCTTTCGCGTGCGTGAAGAGCGTTTCTTCCAACTCCTGCGGCGGCGCCGCTCCGGCGGCCTTCTCGATGCTGCGCGGACCGATGCCCCGCGGTGGAGCGTTGATGATGCGGCGCAGGCTCACGTCGTCGTGCGGGTTGACGATCACCTTCAGGTAGGCGAGCGCGTCCTTGATCTCCTTGCGTTCGTAGAAGCGGATGTTGCCGACGATGTGGTAGGGGATCTCGGCGCGGCGCAACAGGTCCTCGACGAGCCGCGACTGTGCGTTGGTGCGGTAGAGGACCGCGGTTTGCCGCGGCGCGGCCGGTTCGGTCCGCACGATGTCGGCGATGGCGGCGGCCTCGGCCAGGTCGGTCCCGGTCCGCAGGTACTCGATCCCGGCGCCGGGGGCCCGCGCGGTCCATAGCGTCTTGTTGGCGCGCTCGAAGTTGTGGCCGATGAGCGCGGCTGCGGCCGCGACGATCTTTCCGCTCGAGCGGTAGTTGCGCTCGAGGTTGACGACGGTCCGTTCGCCGAAGTCGCTCTCGAACTTCCGGATGTTCTCGATGTCGGCCCCGCGCCAGCCGTAGATGGCCTGGTCGGGGTCGCCGACGGCGCACACGTTCCGGTGCTCGCGGGCGAGCAGGTGGGTCAGCAGGTACTGGGCCGTGTTCGTGTCCTGGTACTCGTCGACGAGGACGTGGCGGTAGCGGGCGGCGTACCGGCGGCGTACCGGCTCGTGTTCCTTCAGCAGTCCGACGGTGCGCAGCAGCAGGTCGTCGAAGTCGAGCGCGCTGGCCTTCTGCAGGACCTTCTCGTACTCCTCGTAGCCGTCGACCAGCATCGCGTCGCGGTACTCCTCGGGTGTCGGGTTCCCTCGGATCTTCTCCGGCGTGCGCATCTGGTTCTTCCAGTCGCCGATGCGGCGCACGAGCGAGCGCGGCGTGATCGAGTTCTTGTCGTAGTTGAGGTTGTCGAGGGCGAGCGAGGCGGCCTTGAGCTGGTCGGCGGCGTCGTAGACGACGTAGTCCGGTGGGATGCCGACGTGCCGGCCGTCGGCGCGCAGGATGCGTGCGCAGAACGAGTGGTAGGTGCACAGCGTGGGCTTCGCTCCCCGGTTGCCGACGAGCGCCGCGACCCGTTCACGCATCTCGTTGGCGGCCTTGTTGGTGAAGGTGATGCCGAGGATGTTGGTGGCGGGCACCTTCCGCTCGCGCACGAGCCAGGCAATGCGGTGGCAGATGACGCGGGTCTTTCCCGAGCCGGGCCCGGCCAGGATCAGGAGTGGTCCGCCGGCGTGGCGCACGGCGTCCTGCTGGTGCTCGTTGAGGCCGTGGAGCAGCGCTTCGGGTGCGTGACGGCCGGCGGTGGGTGGTGGTGCTGCTGGGAGCTGTGTCATCGGCGATCGTTCTGCCGGCCGGGGCGGTCCGGCCAGCGTGTTGGAAGAGTAACGGGCTGGTTGATCCGCGTGGTGGGGAATACCTGGAACTGTCCTGTCTCAATATGTCCTGGTGTGGTAGAGCCGCGTGCGGAGGCGCGCTGGCGCGTGGCGTTCGGGAGATCCGCACGCGCGGAGTCGCGGCCGCCGATGAACGCGGCGTCGGAAGCCGGCGGTTGTGACGGTGACCTGGACCGGTCGTTTCTCTTCGTGCGCCATTACGCGTTCTCCTCGTGAGGAGTCTTCTGGCGGTGTCCGGGCGCTGCTCTACGCCCAGGAGCTGATGATGTCGGCCGTCATCAGGCCGAGCGCCGTGTCGAGGATCACGTCGGCCACGTGCCAGGCCGGTTTGTACGTTGTCTCGATCCAGCGTGTCATCGCTGCTACCGGCAGCAGCGCCGGTGTTATCGGGTCGGTGGGATCGGTTGCGCCGAGTGCGAGCACGACGCCGGCGATGGCGCCGACGGCGCACAGGTGATGGCGGAACTCGCGTGCCGGGTCGGGCTGGTCGGGTTTGAGCATGGAAGTACTTTCGGGCCGCTGGCGGCGGTTGTCTACCACTCGGGCAGGTCGCACTCGGCGTGGCAACTGTCGCACAGCGGCTGGACGATCCTCGCGTTGGGCTCCTTTCGCTGTTCCTTCAGTTTCGGGGACCAGCGCTCTTTCGGCACGAATCGTCCGCACTCGGTGCAGCGCTTGTGCGCCGTGCGCTCGAAGATTTCGAGTCGTGCCAGGACTTCGTCCCTGGTCGGCTTGATGCCGGTGGTGTCGGGCAGCGCCAGCGCGTATGAGCGTTTCATCCGCAACCGCTCGTCGCGCCGCAGTTCGTGCAGCTGTAGCAGGCGCCGTTGCGGATCATGATCGATCCGCAGATCACGCACGGCGGCGCGTCCCGGTCGTCGTTCGTGGGCGTCGGCGTCGGCGGCGCCGTCTCGGCCGCCGGGCCGGCCTGCGCCTCGGTTGCGTAGGCGGTCTCGGGCTGCTCTGCGCCGTCGACGGCCTCGCGGGGCTTGTTCACGCCGACGCGGATCTGCGCCTCGGGCGAGAGGAACCGCGTGGCCATCCAGCGGAAGATGTAGTCGACGATCGACTTGGCGATCCGGACCTCCGGGTTCTTCGTCAGGCCGGCCGGCTCGAACCGGGTGTGGCTGAACTTGTCGACCAGCGTCTGCAGCGGCACGCCGTACTGCAGGTTGTAGGAGACCGACTGCGCGAACGAGTCGGCGAATCCGGAGATCGTCGAGCCCTCCTTGGACATGACCAGGAACATCTCCCCGGGGCTGCCGTCCTCGAAGAGCCCGACCGTGACGTAGCCCTTGTAGCCGGCGATGTCGAACTTGTGGATGACCGCATCCCGCTCGTCCGGCAGCTTGCGCCGTACCGGTCGCGGCTGCTCGCCGCCGGTCTTGTCGTCCAGCCCCGTGTTGAGCGGCTGGGCGCGCTTGCTGCCGTCGCGGTAGACGGACACCGACTTGGTCCCGAGGCGCCAGGCGTCCATGTACGCCTGCTCCATGTCGTCGACCGTCGCCTCGTTCGGGAGGTTGACGGTCTTCGAGATCGCGCCTGAGATGAAGGGCTGCGCCGCCGCGACCATCTTCAGGTGGCCCGAGTAGTGGATCGAGCGCTCGCCGTTGCCCGGCTTGTAGGCGCAGTCGAACACCGGCAGGTGTTCGGGCTTCAGGTCCCCGGCGCCTTCGATGGTGCCTTCCTTCTCGATGTGGCCGCTGATCCGCTCGATCTGCTCGTCGTCGTAGCCGAGGCTGCGAAGAGCCGTGGGCACCGTCCGGTTGACGATGCGGATCGTCCCGCCGCCGACCAGGTGCTTGTACTTGACCAGGGCGATGTCGGGCTCGATGCCGGTGGTGTCGCAGTCCATCATGAACGCGATGGTGCCGGTGGGGGCCAGCACGGTTGCCTGAGCGTTGCGGAAGCCGTGCTTCTCCCCGATCCCGATCGCCTCGTTCCACAATTCCCGGATCTGGAGGTACTGCTCCTCGGGCAGGCCCGCGTGGTCGAGCGCGTCGCGGTGCTTGCGCATGACGCGCAGGAACGGCTCGGCGTTCTTGTCGTACCCGGAGAACGGACCGCCGCAGTCGCGCGCGATCCTGGCCGACTGCGCGTACGCCTCGCCGGTCATCACGGCCGTGATGGCCGCGGCGCACTTGCGGGCGGCGTCGCTGTCGTAGGGGATGGCGTGCGACATCAGCAGCGCGCCGAGGTTGGCGTAGCCGAGGCCCAGGGGGCGGTAGGCGTGCGAGTTGACGCGGATCGCCTCGGTCGGGTAGCTCGCGTTGCCGACGAGGATCTCCTGCGCGGTGATCATCGTGCGCACGCCGGCGCGGAAGGCGTCGACGTCGAACTCGGCGGGATTGTCCGGCTTGACGAAGGCGAGCAGGTTCAGCGAGGCGAGGTTGCAGGCCGAGTCGTCGAGGAACATGTACTCCGAACACGGATTGGAAGCGTTGATCCGGGCCGTTTCGGGGCAGGTGTGCCAGTCGTTGATGGTGGTGTCGAACTGCATCCCGGGGTCGCCGCACGCGTGCGCCCGCTCGGCGATCCGGCGCATCAGCTCGCGGGCGCGGAGCGTGTCGATGATGCGGCGGTCGCCGGTGACCGCGCGGGTGTGCCACTCGGCGTCGTCGAGCACGGCGCGCATGAACTCGTCCGGTACGCGGACGCTGTTGTTGGCGTTCTGGAAGAAGATCGACGCGTATGCCGGGCCGGTCAGCGAGCCGTCGTAGCCGGCGTCGATGAGCGCCCACGCCTTGCGTTCCTCTTCGGCCTTGCAGTCGATGAAGGCGAGGATGTCGGGGTGGTCGGCGTTGAGGATCACCATCTTCGCTGCGCGACGCCGGCCTCCGCCCGATTTGATGACGCCGGCGAAGGCGTCGTAGCCCTTCATGAACGAGACCGGGCCGGACGGGATGCCGCCCCCGGTGATCGTCTCGCGGGACGAGCGGATTGGGGACAGGTTGCTCCCGGTCCCGGAGCCGTACTTGAACAGCATGCCCTCGGTCTTCGCGAGCTCGAGGATCGATTCCATCGAGTCCTCGACGGAATTGATGAAGCACGCCGAACATTGGGGGTGTTCGTCCCAGCCGACGTTGAACCAGACGGGGCTGTTGAATGCCGCCATCTGGTAGACCAGCAGGTGGGTCAGCTCGTCGTGGAATGCCTCACGGTCCTCGGCGCCGGCGAAGTAGCCGCCGTTGTCGCCCCAGCGTGTGATCGTGTCAACGACCCGCGAGATGAGTTGCTGGACGCTGTGTTCGCGCTCGTCGGTGCCCGGGTTGCCGCGGAAGTACTTGTCCGCGACGATGTTGGTGGCCTGCTGCGACCAGCTCTTCGGGACCTCGATGCCTTCCTGCCGGAAGACGGACTCGCCGCTGGTGTTCTCGATCGCGGCGGTGCGGGTCTCCCACCCGGGTCCGTCGAAGACGGTGCATAATGGGGGCATCTCCTTCGTGAACCACCGGGGGAAGGTGAGTCCGGGCGCCGGTGCGGGCGTGGTCGGCTTCGTCCGGCGGTTCCTGTGTGTCGTGGTCTTCGCCATGGCTTCTGTCTAATTGCTTGCCTTCGGGCGTTCTCGCCCTGGTCGCTGGCGGTGTTGCCTGCGGCCTTCTCGTGCGTGGTTCGAGCGTACGGACCGCGTCCCGCCCGCTGGCGGCGGCAATGCGTGGTTCCCGCTGGTCCTGTTCGCGATCGGGTTTCCGATCCCCGCTGTCGTACCGGCTCGCCGGCGGTGATCCGCGAGCGCGCGGAGGTGGTGTGTCGCCGGCGACAGACGTCGTGGTCTCGAAGTGCGGGGGATCCGTTCCGGCGGAGTTCGGTCAGGCTGACGCGAACACTTCGGCATGGGTGCATCCCGGTGCATCCACGTGCATGTGGACGAACGTGTCGATCCGCCTCTGGCCGCAGTCGCGTGTCGCTGTTTTTCCGGGGCGGTGCAAGGCGCTCAGGTCGGCGTGCTCGTTGCGGTCTTCGAGCTGTTCGTTGCGCCGGTCTTTCGGCCGTATTCCGGGTTTGCGGTTCTGGCCGCTTCGTCGTTCGTGCGGGTCGGTTCGCGCAGCGCCTCCCGGATCGTGTCGGGGATCGGGCGCATGAGCGTTTCGATCACGGTCGGGATCTGGTCGGCCTCGGTCTTCGAGATCATGCCGGCTGCCTTCAGGCTTGCTAGTGGTGTGTCCCAGGAAGGACTTTACACTTGCCGCGCGCGGCCGACGGCTCGCAGAAACGCCCAATTTGCGGGGCGATTGTGGGCGGCAGTGCCGCAACGCCACGGGTGTTGAACTGCAAACTTGTTCTAGTGACACACCACTAGCAGGCAGCCCGTTGCCGCTACTTTGAGGATCGCGTCCTGTACCGTATTCAGGAATGCCTTGAGCTCTGGCCTGTCGTTAACGATCATGCACTGCCACAGTCTCTCGACCGCGTCCGGTCTCCATGCCGGACGGGGTCGTGCTGCCCGGTCTCCGGTCGGCGTCGTGTCGTAGACCGCGACGATCCCCCCGCGGTCCACGATTTCCTTCCGTGTCAGCAACTGGACTGCGGGCGCCGTGCTGTTCCTTCGTCGGCCGATCTGGAATCCGTCTGCGTTCGTGTTCGCGACTATTCGCTGGTCGTCGTGCGCGATCGTTACGTGGCAGGGGAACGGGTGCTCTCCGATGGCGTCGAGCAGCTCGGCGCGCTCGAGGGGCCCGTCCAGCCGGGGCAGCTTGCCCGGCGGAACGGACACTGGGAGCATGGTTCGGTCAGGTCGAATCGCATCGCGGTGGGGATTCGAACCGAGCCAACTCGGCACGCGTCGGCGTCTCCATCCCCGACGCCTCCGCCAACCGCCGAATGAACGCTTCGTGGGATTCGCCCGTGTCCCGACGCTCGATGCTCCGCATCGCCGCGTTCGCTTCCAGCGTCGTCGCATCGACGCCGACCGTCTTCCCCTGCACCAGACCCGCCGCCGACACCCGCTCGAGAACCCACGTGAAGACCGCCTCGTGCGTCTCCACGTCGATCAGACGACGCGTCCGCGACAGCGTCGAGTGGTCCGGCGACGCCTCGGTCACATCCAGGTCCAGGAATGATGGGGTGGACGCCTCCTCTCAACGGCATCGGAATGTGCCAAAGTGGAGCTGCTGTGACGCACCACTTGGAAGAGGAGGCATCCTATGGAGCAGGCTACCATCATCGGCATCGATCTGGCGAAGCGGAGTTTTCAGTTGCACGGCGCCCGTGAGGACGGGTCGGTTGCGTTCCGTAAGAAGCTGAACCGCGACAAGGTGGTGGGCTTCGTGGCGTCGCAGCCGCGATGCATCGTGGCGATGGAGGCCTGTGCGAGCTCGCACCACTGGGGCCGAGAGTTCGAGAAGCTCGGTCATGAGGTGAAGCTGGTCCCGCCGATCTACGTGAAGCCGTTCGTGAAGACGCAGAAGAACGACGCGGCCGACGCCGAGGCGATCTGCGAGGCGACCTCGCGGCCGACGATGCGCTTCGTGGCGGTGAAGACGCGGGAGCAGCAGTCCCAAGGCATGCTGTTCCGCACGCGCGACCTGCTGGTTCGCCAGCGCACGCAGACGATCAACGCGTTGCGCGGACACTTCGCGGAGTTCGGCGTCGTCGCGCCGCAAGGGCCTGCGCACGTGGGTCGGTTGTCAGACGCGATTGAAGATGCCGATTCGGGGCTGCCGGGCCCGGTTCGGGAACTGGGCGCGCTGTTGGTCGTTCACATCGCCGAGCTCAACGAGAAGATCGCAGAGCTGGAGAGGGACCTGTGTGAGCGGGCGCGCGAAGACGAACGAACGGTGCGGCTGATGAGCATCCCGGGCATCGGACCGCTGTGCGCGATGGCGATCCAGGCCTTCGCGCCGCCGCTGGAGAGCTTCCGTCGCGGGCGGGACTTCGCGGCCTGGCTGGGTCTGGTTCCCCGGCAGAGCTCGACCGGCGGGAAGCCGAAGCTGGGGAGGATATCGAAGATGGGTCAGCGCGATCTCCGGCGACTGCTGGTCGTCGGCGCGATGGCGACGGTCGGCTGGGCGGCGCGCCGCGGCACGAAGGACCCGTGGCTGGCCCGGATGCTGGCTCGCAAGCCGCGCATGTTGGTCGCGGTGGCGCTGGCCAACCGGAGGGCGCGCATCGCCTGGGCGCTGATGACGAAGAACGAGTACTACCGGGCGCCGCTGCCGACCGTCTGAGAAACAGGAGCCGGGTGCGGCGCCGTCGGGAATGCGAGCAGGTCGGAAGATGGTAAGGGCAAACGGTCAAAAGAGACGGGGTCGGGAAAACCAGCGATTCGGCGAGTGCCTTCGAGCACATTTAGACGATTTGGACCCGACCCGCGTATCTCCATACGGGCCCGCGGCGCAGGATATGCCGCATGTAATGAGGCCGGACACACGACAGCACCTGACCGCATGCTCCGGACCATCTGAAGGACTGGAACTTTCCGAAACGCGGGAGAACGGGCTTCGGCCCTCGCTGCGCTCGGAGGCGTCTACCTCGCGCACGGTCGCCCGCGGCTGTCAAGCCGCTGCGCGGCTCCTTCGCTTCGCTACGGCCCTGCGGGTGACAGTCGCAGCCGACCGTGCGGGAAGCGCTTGCGGGCCAGCCGGAAAGCTGGCCCGCGTTCCACGGGAACAAGCGCGGCGCTGGGGAGCCGCTCCGATGTCGCGGAGAACCACTCGAGCAGACTGAGCGCGGAAGGAGACTCAAAAAAAGGCTTGCATTTTCGGAGGCGTCCACACATGACCGCAGGCTCACAGAGTCAGCCACCCGCCACGCGATCCCGCGCTCCGAAGAGATGCCCTCGAAGTAGCCGATCAACAGCATCCGGAAATACCGCCCAGGACGCAGGCTTGGCCGCCCCATCCGCGCCGCGTAGAACACCGCGCACAGCCCTTCGACGTAGGCGTCGAAGCCGGCCTTGTCCAGGACCCGATTCAGATGCTCGAAGAAGGGATGGCCCGCGTTCGTCGGCAGATCCGCTGTCGTCACCCAGAGCGGCGCACCCTGTCGTGCTGTCGGTCTCTTGCCCATCGCCATGGGTCTTCAGTGTACGGGAATCGATCACCTCCGGACCAGGCCGGATCCCCGACTTTCGCCACGGGTTGGTAGGGGAAAACTGCTCTACGAAGAAGAGCCGCACCCTTCGGCGAGCGGCCCGGTGCGTGCGCTGGTCTATGTAGCGAGGGGATCGTACCTGGATCTCTTGGACGGTGCAGGACTGACACACGACCGGGCTGTACCGCCGCGTGATCGAGACGCTGTGGAGCATCCGGAACATTGTGACGCTGCTCGAAGAGCGGGAAGCCTCAACCGCAGCTTGAGCCGTAAAACTTGATCACTACCGATTGAACGTGAGGTGCCCGGCGAAACGTCTGTCTGGCCGGTTGACCGGCCAGAACGAGCCCACTGCGTTTAGCGGTGTACCGGATGACTTCACCGTGTGGTTCTCCTCGGTGTTCACGCGCTGGCCTTGGGCGACCCGGCAGTCTGCGTAGCCAGTGGCACCGGCAGGTGGCTCGTGGAGCTGATGGTCTTGGCCTGCGGTGTCGACGGTTACGCCTTGGTCACTGCGCATGTCTTGTTGCTTGGTCCGGCAGCAGTTGCCGTGCACAGTGGTCCATCTCGGCGTTGATTCCGCTGTCCGTCAGTGCCTCTCGGACAGCCTTGGAGAGGCTGGGTTGTTCTCGATTTGGTGCTCTCTTGAGTTCCGTGTCCACGGTTGCCGTGGCGATCTTCTCGGCCCGTGTGCAGAGCCCCGCGATCTCGCGGTGGAGCGGGTCGGTCTCGTCGTAGCGGGGGATCGGCACCTTCCGCCATGGATGCAGGTCGAAGTGGCGTCCGCTTTCCTTGGCGCTCGTGAAGGCGTGCTGCAGGCAGTTTGCGTTTAGCAGGATCGTCAGGTAGGCGGCCTCTGCGCTCGTCTGAGCTTGGTACCAGTACAGGGTGTCATCCGCGACTGCGCTCCCGGCGTGGGTACGTGCCCCACGCATGATGTCGCCCGACTTCGGGCACAGTACGAGGTTCCGTCTCCTTCCTCGTCGCAGCGGAAGCTGCGCCGTTAGCTTCTGCCGGTTGGCGAGCTGCTTCAGGAGGGTCGGCGGCGTGTTTCTTCCCGCCCCCGCGTGCGCTGTGTACAAGTCGTTCAGTAGCAGCCAGCCCTCTTCGGTGATGTCGTCCTCCTTGAGGAGGTTCCCGTCGCCGTCCAACGGAATGATCGCTTTCCTGCTTGAGCGCGCCGCGAAGCTCGCGACGGTGCTGGAGGAGAACAGGTCGGTCAGCCAGTGTTTCGGAACCTCGATCGTGCGCGGTTCTACGATGTTCCATGGCGCTTTCGACGACTTTCGTGTAGTCACTCGAACCCGGTCTCGTCGATCCGCTGGGGCCGTCGCCTCGGCGATCGTCAGCACGTGTGGAACGATGGTAGCTCCTTGTTGGAACTCGGCTTCGCCGGTGTCCGTGAAGTAGGCCGACGGCCGCTGAACTGGCTGCTTCGGTGTCGGCATGAAGCGGATCCGCTTCAAGGCCGTTTCAAACGTCTCGTCCGGTTGCGGTCGGGCTGCGCGTTGTTTCGTGGCATCGTCGACCGCCATTTCGGCCCTCAACGCCGGTGCCGCTGTTCTGGCCATCGGCCGGTGCTCCAGGAGCAGGCAGCATCGCGTGGCGTCCCCGCCCCCGAACGGCTGTAGGTCTTCGAGGTCGACGGACTGGGCGAGCGTGTCGTGGTGCAGTTCGCGGAATGCGGCCCACTGCCCCGCTCTGAGAGAGGATTTTTTCACGAGCCAGATCGCAGGGTTGTTGCCCGGATTCTCGAGGTAGAGTTCGCGGGCTCGCCTGATGAAAAAGGCGGCGATGTCGGTGTGCGGTGCCTGCTTCCCGCCTTGGTAGATGCCCAGGTTCTGGCCGAACTGCTCCATCGCTCGTTTCCGGGGTACGTGCTGAATCTCGGAGAGCTTCACCCAGGGCGGGTTGGCGACGATCCGGTCGACCTTTTGCTCGGAGAGTAGGTGGGGTCCGGCAAGGTTGACCGCGTACCACGTCCAGACCGAGTTCCCCTCGTTGTCGATGGTTTCGGCCAATTCGTCCCGAGCCTGCTTTAGGTCCTTGCGATCGGCGGTGTCGAGCCCGATCAGGACCGCGGGCGCGATCGACTGATCGTCGACCGCGGCGCTGACCACGCGGCCCATGTCCTCCGCAAAGCTAACCCGCCTCACGAAGCTCATTGGGAGCGAGATTTCCCGTCCCTTGGGCGTCACGATGCGCATCGTGCCCTCGACGTCGAAGATGCTCGTCGACTGGTTGTCGGCCATCAACGAGTCTCCCATCCGGATCTGGATGGCGCCCGCACCGGCTCTCGGCGTGGTGGGCAGGACCCGCATCATGTTCGTCTTCGCGATCTCGACGGCAACCGGGTGAACGTCGATGCCGTGCACTAGGCTGGCGGTGATGTCGGCTTGTTGACCCGGGCTCAGCTGGTCCATCTCGGGGGCCCCGAGGATTCGCAGGGCGGCGTGGTAGAGGAACGTGCCCGACCCGCAGGTCGGGTCAAGGACCCCAACTCCCTCAAGGCGAGTGCTCATGCGGGCGCTGGCCTCTGCGTGCTCAATGGCTCTTGAGCACCAGGCTTCGTCGAGCGCTTCCTGGACGATCAGGGCGGCTAGCCAGTCTGGGGTGTAGTACTCGCCGAAGACCTTCCGGTCCCGGGGCGACACGAAGTCCATGTACAGCGACTGCATGACATCGTGACGCCGGCGCTTCCAGTCGTGCTCTTCGACGGTCCTGTGGAGTCCGCTGGCCCATTCCCGGCCTGGGTGGGAGTCGCTGATCCAGGACACGAACCCATCGTTGAGGGTGGCGAGCCAGTCCCCTCGGTTCCGGGTCAGTCCGTGCGCGACGAGGCGGGCTATCGCGATGAGTAGGGAGTGGGTGACGAATAGGCGGTCCGCGTTGTCGTCATGGGGCGCGATCCCCGAGACACGCAGCATGTCGAGCCATAGCTGCTTCTTGGTTTCGGTGCGAGTTTGCACGGCTCGTGGAAGCTGCCGGTACAGGTTCTCCAGGCGTTTCTCGTGGTCCCGGAAGAGGTCAGCGGGGTCGGTTGGCACCCACGGCTTGCCGGTCCGTTCCGTCCCGAACGCTGCCGTGAGCGCGTTCATCAGCGCGGCGGCGTTGGACGTCGTTTCGGACGGTATGGTCTCGACCTCCGGGTTCTCCTCGTGCGGGTATCGCCAGCTGTGCCAGATGGTTCCGTCGGTGACGACCCCGACCCACGGGCGCCTGGATTGGTCCTCCGAATCCCAGTCGAACGTTGAGAGTTCGGTCCTGACCTCGCTCAGGACGTACCGATCGAGCTGTTCCTTCGGGCTTTCCCGCTCGGGGCTCTGTGGTTTGTGGGGGTCGGCCGCCAGCCCGCGGCCTTTGGTCTCGATGATCACGCGGTGGTGCGGGACGTAGATGTCGATGGACCCGCCCGGGATGGAGTGCTCGGTTTCGACCGGTCCGTACCCGACCACGCTGATCAGCTGCGCAAGGTCGACCTTGACGTTGCTCTCGTTCCGGTACCGTCGCTCGTGTTGTTCGCTTGTGGTCGTCAGCGCGGCCGCGAGGCTCGTGGCGTTGTCGGTCATCTTCGGTCGCCTTCCGGCGGGGGTCGGTGCTCGACCTGCTTGGATGAGCAGGTCGCTCTGGGTGAGCTGGCGGGCAAAGCCGTCACCGTGTCGATAACCCGATCATGCTACCACCCGGCCAAGACCAGTGCTGGCCGGTTTCGTTTGTCGGTCATGACGAGGATCGGCGCGAGCCCCGCTGGTTCGCGCCCGCCATCGGCGGCGGGTCGGTCGCCTCGCGGGGCGTGTGGCGTTGAAGGAGCGGCGGTTGCGGCAGGGGCGCGGGTTCTGAAGGAGTTGTCTCCGAACAGCGTCGGCTGGCAGGGTTGATCCGCGCGCGTGCGGAGGGAACGGCGGGCGGCCGCCAAGAAGCGCATCGCTCGACGGTTGATCCGCGCGCGTGCGGAGGGAACAAGGGCAGATGGATGCACGGACCCGGCGCGTCGGCGGGGACATTTGCGAACGGTTGTCGCACTGGTGCGAACGGGGGTGATCCACGCGCGCGTGGAGGGGACCGGTGGTGAGACTGACACCCAGGGCTTCGGCTGCGGGTGATCCACGCGCGCGTGGAGGGGACTGTGGCGTGGCGGCCATCGGCAGACGCGTCTCCGGGTGATCCACGCGCGCGTGGAGGGGACGGCGGCTGGAGCTTCCGTGTCGCTGGCCGATTTGGGTGATCCACGCGCGCGTGGAGGGGACTGGTCGGAACCGGAGGACCTGATGCTGGACATCGGGTGATCCACGCGCGCGTGGAGGGGACTGACTTCGGAGCCAAACGCGTAAACCGCTCATCGGGTGATCCACGTGCGTGTGGAGGGTAGCGCAGCTCCGCGACGGTGGTCTCGTACGGCGTCGGATGATCCACGTGGGCGTGGAGGGAACTTCTTCGTTCAGCCTGTCGTGGTTTCGTCTTCGACCGGTTCGATCGTGACCTCGATGGGTCTGTTCCGGTGAATGCGGATGGTCGCGTTGCTTCGCGGCGGCAGGCAGGGCACGACCGCTCGCGAGACCGCGGTCCGCACGTTCGAGAGCGTCGCTTCCTCGGCCGAGGCCAGCAGCTCGAGCGCCTTGGCGAACGCCGCCTGGCGGTAGTCGTCCCTCTGGGTGTCGTAGCTGTCGGCCTCGCAGTCGTCCGACGGGCAGAAGAAGGCGTCGTACAGCAGCTCCGCGAGGTCGGCCGGCGTGACCTCGCTGCCGGTGGTGACGAGCATCGTCACGTCGTCGGCCCAGCCGTTCTCGTCGTCGGGGAAGGCGACATCGCCGGGGATGCACACGCGGCCAGTCGCGCTGTCGCGTTCAACGGTGTGCAACGTGAACGTGATGCCTTCGGGACGGCCGGTGTCGAGCGGGTCGGTCTTGAGGCGCTGGGCCTCGATCTGCACTTCCTTGCCGTCGAGGACCACCGTGGTGGTCATCTTCGTGGCCCTGGCGAGCCTGTCGTACCAGGGGTAGCCCTTGTAGCGCTGTTCCTCGGCGCACAGCCGGTGCGAGATGCCGGCACGCCGCGCCGCCCGCCAGAGCGCCTGCTGGTCGCAGGTGGGCATGTCGGCTTCGATGACGACCGGCTCGTCGGGCAGGGGCCCGCGGTCCAGCTTCTCCGGCTGCGTGTAGTAGTCGTTGGCGGCCGCCGGCCTCCACGGGGCCAGCTCAGCTCGCGCGATCGGCAACTGGACGCCGTGCGCCAGCGCATCCTCGCGCACGGTGGCGGAGACGTCGATCGCGGGTTCGGTGGCGAGCATCGCGCGGTAGATCGCGGTGCGGGAGGCGGTGCGCAGCTGCTCGACGAAGGGCGTCTCGACGACCGCCTTGCGCGCGGGCAGCACCAGCTCGAGCTCGGCGCAGTCGACCACGTCGGCCTGGACGTGCCAGTTGTCGGTCATGCAGCTGACGTGCGGCAGGTTCACGTTCTCGATGACGATCCCGTGGAAGTTGATCTCCGGGTTCCTCCCGCCGTGGTACCGGGATCTGTGCACGCCCAGGCGGATCCCGCGCCACTGCTCGATGTGGACCGCGTCCTTCAGGAAGTCGGTTTGCTTGACCTCGGCGTCGTTGCAGCTCACCGGCAGCGGGAAGTGCCAGGCGGCGATGTTGACGTGACCTTCGTTGGCCTTGTCGTCGTCGAAGACGATCTCGGTGCCGAAGCCGAGGTCGTCGCCGTCGAGGATCTCGATGGCGGCCGGATACTCTCCGAGGAAGTGTTCGGGCTTCAGCTGCACCTGCCAGGCGGGCAGACGGGTTCCGTCGACCGGACGCGGTCGTGAGCGAATGGTGACCTTCGGCCGCGGGGCCAGCGAGTAGACGCCCATCCCGGCGGGGTCCTCCCGCCGGGCGGTCTCCGGGTCCCAGCCGGTGCGGCCGAAGGCGAGCAGCGCCGCCGGGTCGTCGATGCCGCGGCCGTCGTCGCGGACGCGCACCTCGCCGTCGGCGATGGCGACGTCGACGCGGGTGGCGGCGGCGCGGCGGGCGTTCTGGAACAGTTCGTTCAGCGTCTCGACGGTCGTGGCGTCGAAGAAGCGGGTGACGCGGGTGATGGCGTCCTCGTGGACGCGGGCGCGGATGGTCGTGGGCAGCAGTCTCTCGGGCATACCTGTCTCCTGGCGGGTGTCTTGCGCCGGGCGGCGCGGGGCGGCGTCAGTCGCTGCCGTGTTCGCGGGTTGCGGTGTCGTCGGTCAGCTCGTTCGGCTCCTCTTCGGGCTCTGGCGCCTGTGCCGGGACCGGCGGTGCGGCATGCCGGCGCGGGTGGCGGCGCTCGGCTTCGACCGTCCGGCTCGGGAGGAGTTTCCGGGTCTGGTCGACCAGACCGATGGCGTCCGGGTGCGTGCGTAGGCAGTTGAGCAGCCTCCGGCTGGTCTGCGGGAGCCTTCCGGCCAGCATCATCGAGCCGATCTCGTGGCGGGTCCTCCGCAGGACTTCGGCCGCCGGGGCGCTGTCATCCTCGGGCCAGCAGGCGAGCAGGCCGGCCTGGAGCAGCCGGTGGATCCCGTCGCGCTTGTACGACCACTCGATTAGCGACATGTCGGTGTCGTAGACCAGCCGCCGGCCGGCGGGGATGTGTCCGCACTCGAGCGCCCAGCGGTTGACCTCGACGTGGTCCACGAACTGCATGTCGGTTTGCAGGCAGAGCCATTCGTCGACGGCGATGGTCTCGCAGAGGATGCGCGCCTCGGGGTTGCGCCCGATCTCGTCCGGGCGGCAGCCGGGGAACCCACGCGGGTCGATCTCGTCGAGCAGCGCCCGGACGCGGTCGGCGTGCGACGGTAGTAGCGGGAGTGCGACGTAGGGACTGTCCGGGTCGTTCCACACCGTCCACCACCACGCCTCCTCGGCGAGCCGGCTGTCGGAGGGCACCGGGCCGTGCGCGCGGCGGTGCTCGAGCAGGGTCGCGGCCAGGTTCGTGCCGGTGTGGATGGCGCCCGCGCTGGTCGGCGCGAGCTGCTCTGCGACGGTGGGCGGCATGCCCAGCCGCGTGTCTTCCAGCTCGAGCCATGCGGCGTGGAGGCTGCGGGCGGTCGGGTGTCTCAGCTCGCTGGTGTGGAACAGCATCGTGGTGTGGCTCCGGGATCGGCGCGTCGGCGGTCGGGGCGGGCCGGGTGTTTAGCGGACCGATGTGGGTCCGTGCCGATTATGGCTTATGCGGTGTCGTTTCCGAGCGGCTGGGTGGCCGGCTCGAGCCATGCCTGCAGCACTTGCTCGTGCTGCTGCTTGCCGCGGATCATGCCGGTCTCGCGGGGGGCGAGCTGGCGGCGCTGCTCGTCGGTGAGCCGGATCTGGACGGTCCGGCGGGCGTAGGGGCGCCACTCGTTCTCGTGGACGATGGCGACGTAGTTCGGGGTGCCGTCGATCAGGACGACGGTCAGCGTGTCGGGTACCAGGGGCGGGGACGGCGTTGGGTCGGTCGTTGTCTTCATCGGGTGGCTCCTATACCGCTTGGCCAAGCCCGTCCGTCAGCATTGGCTGAATTGCCGTACGCTCTCGCCGTTCGCCGGCGCAGTCGGGGCAGTCGACGGTGCGCATCATGTACAAGGGCGGTTCGGTCCGCCGGCGCCAGCCGCGGGGCTTGACGCTTATCCTGCCGGCGCCGCTGCAGCGCGCGCACGCGTCGATGCGTTCGATCTTTTCGATGCGGTAGCCCTGACTCTCGAGACTGCCGCAGGAGCGGGCGAGGGAACGCTCGCGCTCGTTTTCGGTGTCCTCGGGCGCGATGCAGAGCCACGGCAGGCGGTTGACAGGGCGGGTGTCCGGCGTGTCGCCGACCAGCTCCGGTGCGACCGGCCGGTAGGTGATTTCTGCGCTGTAGCGCAGCCGCGGTTTCTTCATGCTGGTTCTTCTGGCGGCGGCGGCGTTGCCGCGGCGGGTTTGCGTGCTGTGGGGGATTGACGCCGGAAATGTCACTCCATTCCGTGGTCCGGCGGCTTCCAGCGGGGCGGGTCATTGCCCTGGTCATTGCCCAGCAGTGGGGAGTACTCCCTCCTCGAGGTCGGGATCGCTCGAGCACATCCGCGTTGCGTGCTCGTGCGTCGTCGAGGATGGCGGTCAGGTCGTTCGTTCCGCTCAGGCTCGCGTTGTGCAGTCGCCGACGCGGTGGATGGCGAGCAGCCTGGCTGGTGCCCTGGTGCTCGATGATGGCGGGCTGGCTGACCTCCTGCCTGTTGCAGTTTGGTACTGAACGTTGCGGGGCGCCGGGTAGAGCTAGCGCGTTGGTTGGCGAGGTCGATCCTCTTCGGGCGCGTGGCCATGCTCCGAGGCGGGATCTGGCGCTCTTGGGGGCGTCTCCGGTTGAGAGTGGCGCCGTAGCGGATATGAAGGGTGGGCTCGATCGGTCTGCACGGTCTGGCTGGGGAGGCGTGCCCTTGTTCGTTCGACCAGGCGTATCGGATCGGGGTGATTCTCCAGTCCGTTGATCAGCCTTGCGCTGGTCATCGTGAGCTTGCCGCCGCTGCCTCGGGCCATTGCCGAGATTCCGTCGAGCGTACGTTGGATCACTTCCTTGGCGGAGGCCTTGTCGTCGTGTGGCCAGCAAGCGAGGAATCCCGCTTGTATCCATCGTTCCAGATCTGCTGGGTTGCTGGTCCACTCGGCCAGCGTTGCGTCGGCCTGGAAGAGTACAGGTTCAGGGTTGAAGCCCAACCTCTCGCCGTTTTCTGTTGCCCAGTTGTTGACTTCGATGTGATCGATGGTCCGCATGTTGCTCGTCAGGAGCATCTTGCCTCCGAGAGCCATGCTCTCGCATACGATCCTGGCGTCGGTGTGGTCGCCGATGTCGTCGGGGTCCGTCGTGGGAAAGCAGCGGGGGTCGATCTCGGTGATCAGTTCGGCAACCAGCGTTTGCTGTTCGGTGTTCAACGGAACTATCCGGTACGGGCTGGATGTGTTGCGCCACATCCGGGCCCACCAGGCCTGCTGCAGGAGTTCCGCCCGGCGTTCACCAGGCAGGTCTGCGTCGTCGAGCAGTGTTTCGGCGGCACTCTTCCTTCGGCTCCATATGGTGTCGGCGGCCAGCGGCGCGAGCTCGCCGGCGACGCTCGGGGGCGCCAGCACCTGGCGGTTGTGGAGTTCGCGCCACGCTGCGTGGAGCTTGCGTTGCATGGGGCGTTTGAGTTCGCTCGTGTCGACCAGGATCGTCATCCGGAGGTCCTCCGGATCATGTCTTGCGTGGATCTGAACTCCGCCTCACGCTTCCAGCGCTGTACCGGTGTTTCCTCTCTGCGTATCCGTCTCGTTGGTCCGTTGTACCACTGGATCGCAAGTTTCCGTATCTGTTCGGGCAGCGCCCGTGGCCCAAGCTGTTCAGCAGCGAGTCTCAAGAGTGCTGCCCGCAACTGCCGGTCTGTCGAGACGGTCGCGCTTTGCATTGTCCAGTGCTCCCGAACCTCACGAGTCGATCATCCGTCGTCGGGCTGCATGGATGCAAGCGGTGGCGGCGTGATTCGGTCCCGGATGGCGGATTACGGAACTGCGTGCTGGAGAGTCCGTTTCGGTGGCCGTCGTCGGCGCGGCGCCGGTTTATCGCTGTTGGTGTCCGCGGGCCTTCCTTCCCCGGGGGGCGTTGCCGCTGGTCCTGCCGGCTGGTCTGTCGCGCGAATCACTCTACTTGCCGTTCTGCGGTACTCCGGCGCCCGTTTTCTTGCCGGGGCCTGTCGTCACCGTCAGGCTGGCGCCCGAGTAGATGGTCGATCCTCGTTTTGCTCCCCGCGTGATCCGCGCCAGCTGGCGCAGCCAGTCGGTCGTCATGCCCGTGCGTGCGGCAGCGCGTTTCGCGGCGTTGCGTACCTTGTGGACGCCTTCGGGTCCGCTCTCCCTGGCGTCCGTCTTCACTTCTCCGCTCTTCTCCAGCGTTACGACCGCGGTCAGCCCCGCGTCGCCGATCCGTGCGTCCATCTCTTCTAGCGCGAGCTGGTACGAGTGTCTCGTGAGCTCGTCGGCGAAATGCGTTTCACGCGTGGGCTTCGTGTCCTTCCGCACCGGGTCGTGAGGTCGTCGACCGGGTTCTTGCCGTTTTCTTCCCATGTTCAGCTTCCAAGGGAAAGAAGTCCGGAAGCGGGGGAGGGGTGGAGGTCTCGCCCGTGCTGGGTGTCCGCGCTTGCGATTTGGCATCCATTCCGCTCGTACCGGTTGTGGGCACGGGGATGAGCCGCACTTGCGGTCACGGGTTCGGATGCCGCGGCGGTCGTCGCGGCCTGAGCACGTGGACCAGCTTCGGCTTCAGGCCGACGACGGCGGCGATGCGGATGAGGTCGCGCAGCGGAATGCGCGCGGCCCCTTCGAGCTCGCGCTGCAGCGCGCCCGGGTGGACGCCGGCCCGGGCGGCGAGCTCCTCGCGGGTCAAGCCGGTCTCGTTCATCGCTTCGACGAGTGCCTCGGTGAGGTCGAGGATGACGGTTTCCTCGTTGACCAGTCGCTGGTAGCCGGGGTCGGCGTTGCGCCGTTCGATGGTGTCGTGGCGTGGCGTGGTCACGGGAGTTCTCCTGCGCCGATCAGGCCGCGGACGAGCGTGCTGGCCTGGAGCCTGCTGACCGTCGGCTGCGGCGCGAAGACGCTGTCGCGCAGGTCGTGGTCGATCAGGGGCAAGAGGTCCTCTTCGACGAGCACGACGCCGTCGCCGGTTTCGTCGCGATCCTCGTTCACGTGGCGGCGGAGCTCGGCGTTGAAGCGCTGGCGCTCGTCGACGGGACACTGGCGGCGTCTGCAGACCGGAACGGCGTGCTGGCTCGGGTTGACCCGCACTGCGGTCTCCTGCTGTTCGTACAGGTCGGGGTGCTCGAGTTGCGGTTCCGATCGCTCGACGAGCTTGCGCTGACCGGTGGGATGCTCGATGACGATGGCGTTTCGCGTGAGATTGCGCATGGTGTCTACAGGTGTACGGGAGCGTGGCCGTTCCCGGGTGCGTGAGCACTTGCGGCGCGTCGTCCGGCGGGAGCGCCACATGCGAGGAAGTCCTGCGCCCTTGCGACGATTCCGGTGACTTCCGTGGTCGGTGGAGGCCGTCTGCAAGCACGGCGTAGAGGTTGACCGTCGTCAGGCGCGTGGCTTGGCTCGTGGCCTCCCCGTGCCCGCCAAGGAGCTGCGGCGGCGTGGTCGACCATCGGTTTCCGGGATCGGTGTCGCTTCCGGTTTGTGGCGCGCCGCCGATCGGGGGGCCGTCTTCAGCGGCAGGTATCCGCGAACCGCTGCAGCCTCCCGTGGTCGGCGGCGCCGGAGCGCACGAAGTACGAGTTGAAGCCGTTGGACACCAGGGCGCCGTTCCCGCGGATTGCGGCAAGGAAGCGGCGGAGATCGGGACCTGTCAGTTGCGGCGAATGGAAACCGCTCTCCGACCCCGCCCTGAACACTGGACCGAAGCGCTCGATTGCGCCGTCGGCGCGCCGTACTGCAAGCTGGAGCACCTGTGCCGGCGACGGGAAGCCTCCGAGGTAGACGGTGAGCCGTGGACGTGACGGAGTCTCGCAGTCGATCGCGAGTCCAAGCACCTGCTCGCCGAGGAATGTCCGGGCGGCCACGGCCAGGACCTTTCCGTCGGGAGTGTCGAGGGTCTGGACCGGACCGAGCGTGGGCGTCGGGGCGGGCTCCGGCTGGGCGGCTGCGCCGGACGGGTGGGCGAGGATCACCAGCGTGACGGCGAACAGCAGCAGGGAGGAGCCAGTCGAGAGGGCGGCGCCGGATGGATTACGGGCTGTCATGACGGAGTCCTTTCCGGGGGCGCGGGGGAGTGTAGGGAGGTGGTCCCGGGTCTTCCGGCCGGCGCAGCCGTTTGCTGTTCGTGCGCCGTTTGGCGTCTTGTGCCGCGTCGAGGCGCCTGCTCATCCTGCGGGCGCAGATGGGTGCGAGGGCTGTTGCCAGGGCCGCGAAGGAGGCGAGTGAAAGGACCTGCAGCCAGACGGGGGCGGTGAGCGGTACGAGGACGAACGTGAGCGCCATGTAGGAAAACACCGGTACCGCGTACAGTGCGGCCTCGCCGGCGATGATGGCGGTCTCGTGCGGGTGGCGCCGCAGCAGGTAGCTGGCTCCGCCGACGATCGGCACGCTCAGCAGCGCTGCGGTGAGGATGGTGGACATGGCGTTGCTTTCCTGGGTCACGCCGCCGGTGTCGGCGCCTTCTCTGCGCCGGCTTGCTCCTGCCGGTTCTCGGCGTCGATCCGGCCGAGTCCGGCGTCGTCGTGGTTGGCGAAGCGGATGGCCTCGGCGATCGCCTCGTGGCCGGCCTGCTCGCGGATGAGCCGGTGCATGCCCTGGCAGATGCGGCGGTACGAGGGGTGCCCGGCCGGCTGGGTGCGCAGCTCGATGACGTGCATCGCCTCGCGCGCGTTCATCCGCATCGTGAAGCGGATGCGGCAGGCCATCGGGACGGCGTACTGCGCGACGGTCGGGCCGTACTCGTGGAACAGCTGGTCGTACAGCGCCTCGGCGTCGTCGATGACCCGGGACCATGCGGCCCGGAACCCCGGGATCTCGTCGATCGCGGCCGGCTCCTCGGCTCCGTGCAGCGTGGTCAGCGGCTGCCAGTCGATGGTGAGCATCCGGTGGCGCTGCAGGTCGCGGAACGCGCCGTAATCGGCGGTGACCTCGAAGGTGTAGTCGGCGTGCTCGAACGCGCGGCCGGGACGGTGGCGCCGGTTCTCCCGCTGGCCGACGATCGTGCGCATCAGGTCGATGCGGCGCGCGGGCGGCATCTGCTCGACGGCGCGCTGCACGCTCGGCAGCGTGAACGGCGTGTGCGGGTACAGCGCCGCGGCGAGCACGGCGGCCTCGCCGTCGCCCTTCCAGTCGATCAGCTGCACCTGGTTGCCGTCCGGCTTCGGCCCGGCGCACGCGTCCTCTTCGACGTGGCGGGTGGCCAGGCAGGCGGCCAGCGTGCGTTCGCGCAGGTAGGCGACCGTCCGTTGGCCGCGGTCCTTGCGGTCGACGCGCTGCACGAAGGCCGGGATCACCTTCCGCAGCTCGGCGAGCATGGCGGCGCCGATGCTGTTGGCTTCCTGCAGCTCGTGGGCACCGAGGCGCAGCAGCAGCGCCTCGAAGGCCTGGCCGGAGCCGTGGATGCCGAGGTTGCTGCTCGTCGCCGCGGGAAGCAGGCCGCGCACCGTGTCGAGCGCCCTTGCGCGGATCGCCCGCCGGTAGGCGGCCGGTTCGTGGTCCGCCGTCCGCGGATGGACCCGCCGGAAGTGCGCCTCGGCGCAGCCGATGAACCGGGCGTAGGTCTCGAAGGCGTCGTCGAGCACGCCGCGGTAGCGTCGCCGGTCGGCGGGCTTGCCGATCTCGGCCGGGGTGACGTACTTCCAGCGGCCCCCGGGCCGCTCGGTGTAGGGCACGTAGCGGGTGGACTGCTCCAGGTAGGACATCAGCCGTCCGCGCTCGAGGACCTTGGTCAGCACGTTGGAGACGCCCTCGCAGGCGACGTGCGCGCTGCCGAGTTGGGCCACCGAGTCGTCGCCGTACTGGCCGAGCACGCGGTCGTAGAGTGCGGCGGCGCGTCCTGCGGCCTCGCCGGCGCCGGTGTCGGGCGCCTGCCGCAGGTCGGCGTCGAACTCGTCGAGGTAGAGGCGCCGGAGCGATTTGGCCGAGCGCGAGTAGCGGGCGAACAGGGCGCCCTTGACGGTCTCGGGGAGGTTGCGCAGCGCGAAGCAGCGCCGGTCCAGGTTGGTGAAGCGCGGCTCGAGCCGGGCGCGTTCGGCGGCGGTGAAGTCTTCAGTCATGGCGGTCTTCCTTGTGGCCGGGATGCTCGCAGGCGTCGATCCCGGTCCGGCGCCAGCGGTCGGTGGGGGCCGCGTGCACGCCGGCGTCGCGGTCCTCGATGCCGACCATGTGGGGGTCGCGGCGCTCGCAGGCGGCGCAGACCCGGACCTGTGGTCTCCTCGGGTTGCTCAGCGGGATGATCCAGCCGATCAACGGAGTCTCCTTTTCCTGAATGCCCAAGTCTTGCGGATTGAATCCGGCGGGCTGTCGGGTCGCCGCGGCGGGTGGTGGCGTCACCGGGGGCCCGGCGCGGCTGTTCTGTAGCTGTAGAGCGGCCTTGGGGCCTCGCCGGCGAGGCGGCGTGCGGCCTCGGTGATGAGCGTGGACATCCGTACCGGGTGGTAGCCGGTCTGTTCGACCGCGACGTTGATCCGTGGATCGTGTCTGCGGTCCCGTCGGCGGTGCATGTGGCCGTGGACGTTGACGGCGCCTGGCGGGATGTCGCGCAGCGGGCAGTGGGTGATTGCCAGCGGTGGGTTCGATGCGACCACCAGTGCGCCGAGGGTCGCGTCCCAGCCGTCGGTGAGCGGGGTGTGGACGGCCGCCACGTCGTGGTTGCCGAGGATGTTGACCTTGCAGCCGGGCAGCGCGTCGAGCAGGGCGCGCCGGTGGCGCTCGCCGACGAATCCGGGCGCGAAGTCGCCGATGTGGAGCATCAGGTCCGCCGGGCGGACGGTGTGGCTCCAGTTGCGTTTCAGCGCGCGGTCGTGCGTGAGCCGGCACCAGAAGGGGCGGCGGTGGTGCCGTACCGAGGCGGCGTCGCGCAGGTGCAGGTCGGCCCACAGCCAGGTGCGTTCGAGGTCGGTCGCGCCGGCGTCGATGACGGGGATGTCGTGGATCCCGATGAGGCCGAGGATGGTGTCGGCTGCCTCGGCCGAGATCGAAGCGCTGCGGTCACCCTCGGCTCGGAGCAGGTCGCGGCATCCCGCCCGGGTCGTTTCGACGATTCTTTCGATGTCGGGGGACCAGTCGGCTTCATCCAGTAGTTGCAGCCCGATATCTTCTATCATGGGAGTGTTCTCAACGGGCCGCGTGGTAGTAGGTCGACGGTCCGATTCGGATGCGCGTGTACGACTCGCGCAGGTCCTCGGCGGCCTCGTCGAGGTTGATGTGGCGGTAGGGCCATTCCCCGCAGTGTTCTTCGCCGACGATCTCGCGGGCGACGGTTGCGGCGTGCCGCGCGAACTCGTTCTCGCGGACCAGCTTGACGGTCGGGTGGAGCATGGCTACCGCGGCGCGTTCTTCCGCGGTGGCGGCGGCGTAGTCGCTGGTGGCTGTCAGCTGCTTGACGCTCAGCGTGTCTGGCTTTCCTTTGCGCCGGGTGGCGATGCGGGTTGTGAGGCTGGTCAGGGCGGTCAGCAGTCCGTGGGCGGTGAGTATGCAGAAAAGGAGGAACACGATGGCCCCGGCGATTCACATCGCCGACGTTTCCGAGATCATCTCGAGTGCGGGACGGCTGACGGCGAAGGGCATGGTGCAGCGTCTTGAGGATTCGACGCCGCGAGTGTAGGCGGTGTGGGTCAGGCGTCGACGCCGATTGCGCGGTCGAGCAGCCGGAGGACGTCGGCTGAGTCCGGTTTCGCCGGACTTGTTGAACGCGTAGATGTCGTTCAGGCGGGTTTCGTCCTTCCGGGTGCCGTCACCTTCGTCGTCCCGGTTTATCTTCCCTGTTCCGCATGTCGGCTGCTCTTGCGGCGTCTACCGGTGACGGCGGCGCCTTGGGTGCCTCTTCTGGCGGACCCTGCGGGACCCTTATCGCGTTGCTCTCTCGTTGTTCTGGCGGGGTCCATGTCAGCTCCTCGGTCGCCTGCTTCTCGTGTTGTAGTTGCTCGGGATCGATCCGCAGGATCTTCGTGTTGTGCTGAGCCCACATCGAGTCGACTGTTGCGTTGAGCACTGCGTCCTTGTCGCGTTGTTGGGCGGCGAGGAATCCGTTGATTCCGTCTCGTTCCATGCCGTCCCGGAGTTCCTCCGCCGTTGTGTACATCCGTGTCCGCTTCCCGGTTGTTGCAGTTGTCGTGATGCTGGCGGATCCCTCCCGTGTGTGGATCTCGAACCGCTGGTACTTGCTTTCGAGGATCGCGTTCGTTGCGTATCCCGTCGGGTTGGTCCTGATCGGTTCGAGCGTAGCCGGTACGCCTTCGAGTTGCTTGGTGGCCTTGTCGTAGACCTCTCTCGTTTCCTTGTAGATTTGGAGGATTCCGTTGAGCCTTCCCTCGTCCAGGCTGTTGACCGCGACTTCCAGTGCTTCCGGGTCGGCGATTCTGCAGACGGCGATGTCCACGAGGTCACGTATTGGGCTTGTTGATCCGCGTCCGTCGAGCTTGCCGGTCATGATCTGCGCCGTGCTGAGCACGATCATTTCCTCTCCATCGACGACGGCGGTCTCTTCGCCCTGTTCTGGCTTGGGCGGACCAATGGATATGTCCACGTGGTTGTCTTTGTTTCGCTCGAATTCGATCCGTCGGAATTGAGGGTGTTCGATGCGGTAGCCTCCGGCTGCTGTTGCTGCTCGGTCGAGTACCGTACGCGCGTCTTCCATCGTGTCAAGTCGAAGGTGTACGTCGACGTCGCGGCTAAGCCGGTGTTCCCAGCGGGCGTTCAGGACGCTGCCTCCGCCCAGTTGTTCCCCTTGCTGGTCCTTCGTGTGTGGTCGCACGTGGTCTCGAAACGCTGGTCGTATACGTGCGAGGATATCTCTTGCCTGTCCTCTCGTCGTGAGCGTTTCCTGCGCCTTTTTTTTGCTCATCGCTCTGCGAACCAGTTAATCTGACGTGCTCCCTCTCCCTGGGTCAATCCCACGCGGTGCAGTGCTTGCACCAGGTCTCGCCAGCTGTATGCTTCTTCGAGACGAGCGTGGAGTTGCTCGACGATGTCGGCTTCGTGATACCACGTCAGCAAGATCGCTGCTTCACGGTCTGTATTCTTCGGTGCGTGGACAGCGTTGTAGAACTCCTCTGCGTTCGGGGGCTTGGCCCATCCGGCGCAGCTCTTCCGCAGGCGTCTGGTGACGCACCTGCTGTTGGCCTTCGTCTGGTCGTCAGGCACGACGTGACCGTACGTGGTTCGTTCGGTGGCGTTGCCCTGATGTGCGCTGAATGTTTCCGGTGGTCCCAGCACGTCGGGTACGGCGTCTCTGTCGGCCCGCCGCAGGCGTTCCCAGTTGGCGCGCCATTGCGTTGCGCGTTTCTGCCCGTCGTGCTCGTCGTGCTCGTGCTGGTTCGTCACGGTGCTCGTTCGTCAGCTCTTCGGATTCTACTCGCGTGCCACGTGTGTGACTTCGTCCGCGTGACGAGGCGACGGCGCGCGCCTTCCCAGCGGCCAGGCGGGCGGGCCGTGGAGTCCGGCCTGCTGCCGGAGCTTGGCCCAAGCCTTCGAACCGAGTGCGCGCCGTCCCCCGTGGCGCAGGATGCGCCAAGCTTGCGGGTAGTTTCTACTGCGTGTCGGCGGCCGCGGCGGTCGTTGGGCGGGCGGCCTGTCCGCTCTCGTCGGTCTTCTTCGCGCCGGGGTCGCGTCCGGTGTCGGTGAGCAGCCGGTTGCGCAGCACCACGCGCAGCACGGCCAGGACGTCGGCGCGTTCCATCCCGTGCTGGTAGGCGGTCTCGGCCACGCGGTCGCGCATGTGCAGCTCGAGGCACTGGTCGATGTAGTCCCCGCACAGCGCGTCGACCTTGTACGGCGGCAGCACTGCCGCCCGGTCCTTCAGGTTCGGGGCCACCTCGGCCGCCCATGTCTCCCCCTGTATCCTGGCCGCGATGTCGCGCCCGACGTCGGTGAGCTGCAGCGGGGAGTTCGCCGCCAGGAGCGGTTCGGGTTCGCGTGCGGCCGGGATCGGGGCCGTGGCGCCGACCCGAGTGGGCAGTGGCAGTCCCGCGTTCGTCCACTCCCGGATCCGGAGCTCGTCGAGCCAGCCGGCGGCGTCGTCGCGCTCGGCGACGAGGAAGCGCCCCAGGTCGGCTGGGTCCTTCGCCTGGTGGTAGCGCAGGTAGATCCGCGAGCGGTCGACGGCGACGATCTCGACCTTGCCGGTCGCGTGCGACATGACGAAGCGGGCGCGCCGCGCCAGCCCGGAGCCTTGGGTGAGGGCCTGCTGGAAGATGCGCCAGCCGGCGACGATGGGGACCTCGTAGGGGGCGTTGCCGGCGGTCGGCCGTCCCTGGAACAGGTAGTAGGGCGGGCAGCCGGCGTACGACAGCCGGCTCCACATCTCGGCCAGGACCTCGGGCCGGTCGTTGATGCCGCGGATCAGCGGGCACTGGTTGACGGTGGTGACCCCGGCGGCGTGCCACGCCTGCAGCTCGGCCAGTGCGTCGGCGGTCAGCTCGCGCGGGTGGTCGAAGTGCGCCATCAGGTAGATGCGCTGCCGGTCGCGCGGATGCTTGCGCAGGACCCGCTGCAGCTCGGGGTCGCGGCGCAGCCGCCACGGGTCGAAGGCGGGCATCTTCGAGCCGATGCGCACGATGCGCACGTGCGGGATCGCCGCCAGCGCATCGAGGATCTCCGAGATGCGCCGGGTGCTCATCAGGAGCGGGTCGCCGCCGGTCAGCAGCACGTTGCTGACCTCGGGGTGCTCGCGGATGTAGTCGATCCCCGCGGAGACGTCGTTGTTCGCCTCGTCGTTGTCGGCGATGAACAGGCGCTTGCGGAAGCAGTAGCGGCAGTAGGCGCCGCAGACCTCGTTGCACAACAGCAGCGCCGTGTCGGAGTACTTGTGCTGGACGCCGCGGGCGACGGTGTTCGCCGCCTCGTCGCTGGCGTCCAGCGCGCCGTAGTCCTTCAGCTCCTCGCTGCGCGGGATGACCAGCTGACGGATCGGGTCGTCGGGGTCGGACCAGTCGATCAGATCGAGGTAGTAGTCGTTGAGGCGGAAGGCATAGCGGTCGGCGACCGGCCGGAGCGCTTCGCGTTCGGCGGGCGTGAGGCCCTCGATCCGGTCGACGTTGGTGATGTAGCGCACGCGGCGCAGCGTCTCGTTCTTCCCGCCGGCCGCCGTGTCGGTGGTCGTCGTCATGAGGCTGTCCCTTCAGGAGGTCCGTCGGTGCGGAGTCTACAGGCGGAGCTTGCGCAGCTCGTTCGCACACACGGCAAGCGATGTCAGGTGGGCGTCGAGCTGGTCCCAGTCGTCGAACTCGGTGTCGGCTGGCGTCGGTACCGCTTCAACCGCGTCGTACAGATTGCCGTCGGGGTACGCGCCGTGCAGGGCGCGGAAGGCCTCGAGCCAGTCTCCCTCTCGGGCGGAGTCGAGCGCCCAGAGCGCGCGGCGCCACCGTTTGTCGGTGATCGTGGTCGACTGGGGCTCGGCGAAGTCGCTGGTGGCGATGTCGATGTCGGTCTCGGTTTCACAGCCCAGCGTGCCGGCGATGACGGCGCCGGCGAGACAGACCATGCACTTGCCGTCGAGCGGACGGCGGCGGTGCCAGGTCATCCATGTCGGCGTGTAGCGGGCGTGGTCGAGCCTGCGGGCGTCCGCGATGGCGAGGTCGATCAGCTCGGAGAGCCTCTCGGGCGGTGGTGTCGTCAGGTTCATGGCGTTCTTGCGGTCAAGCGGCTCCGGCCGCTAGTGGAGCGTTTGTTCCACGCCGTCGATGTGGATGTCGATGGTCCAGCCCCGTGCCGGCTTGTCGGCGTAGCAGGGTCCGACCACCTGGACGTGGAGCGTCCATCCGACGGGCCGTCCGGGGAGCTCTGCTTCGATGAAGGCCCATGCCGCCAGCTTGGCGGCAGTGTCCTCGTCGGCGGCTTCGACGACGGTGGGTTCCAGTTCCTCTGGCCGCGTGGTGACCGTGCCGTCGGGCCGGGTGAGGGCGTGGACGTGCGTGTGGTAGCGCGCTGTCGCGGGTGCGTGGGTGGCGTTCATCGTCTCCGTGTTCCTCCGGCGGCCGCCGGGCGTTGTTGCTTCGGGGCTGCCTTCTTCGGCTTCCTGTACTCGTCGGGCAGGCGCACGATCGGCGGTCCGGCCGGCCAGTGCGCGTCGAAGACCAGCTTCGCGAGCCCCAGCGTGCGGCCGAGCAGCGGCGGTTCGAGCAGCAGCTGCTCGCCGGCGTGGTCGACGACGGCGAGAAGCGTCGACCAGTGGTCGGCCCGGCGTAGCTCGACTCGCGCGCCGGTGTCGGTGACGGTCCCGGCCAGCCGGTTCGTGTGGCGGACGGTCACGTTCCAGCCGCCGTCGCCGCGCGGCGTGAACAGGTAGGGCGCCAGGACCCAGGCGCGGTCGTCGTGGGTCGCCCCCGGTTCGACGGGGCGTGCGGCGGCCTCGGGGCCGGGCAGCTTCAGGCGCAGCGCGCAGGGGTTGTCGGGGCCGGGTGCGCCGGGGGGCGCCAGCCCGCGTAGCTGGATGCGGCCGGCGGCCAGGTCGTACTCCTCGCGCCAGTCGTCAGGCGGGCGGGTCCAGTTCGGCAGGGGGTCGTCCTGCGCGGTCGGCTCGTTGCTCTCGGGGCGCAGGAAGGCCGGCCCCGGGCTCCTGCCGCTACTGCCGGTGTCGGGCGGGTCCTCGTCGCTGGTGTGCCATCGTGCGGTGTTCCTGGGCATGGTGTGCTCCGCGGGAGAGCGTGCGGCACGCGGGCCGGCCCCGGACGGGGCGGCGTTGCGGCGCTTCGGGTTCCGGGGAGAATCGGGCGCGCGCCGGGCGCCGGTACGTCTACCGGTCGCCGAGCGTGCGCAGGACGCTGACCACGTTGCGGCGGGTGGCGTCGAGCGCCAGGAGGTAGCGGACCGGGTGTTCCTTCGACGTTTCCGGGTCGCAGCGGGCGATCACGTGGTCGAGCGCGACGCTCATCGTGTCGGTGAGCACGTGCACGGCCTCGAGCGGCGTGAGCGCTTGCACCCGCCACTGCGGTTGGCCGGCGCTCGGGTCGTCGCAGCCGTTCGTCCAGTAGACCGCCGCCGCGGCGTCGGGCGGCAGCCCGAACTCGTCCACCCGCTCAGGCGACAGCCACAGCAGGTTGCCGGTGATCGGGTCGCCGAGCTCGGCCAGCAGGTGGCCGTCGTCGGTCAGCAGCTCGCACAGCTGCTCGTACTTCGGGGTGTCGGGGTCGACCGTGCGCCCGGCGCCGGTGTGAGGGTGGTCGTTCAGGTCCAGCAGCTGGATGCTCATCTTGCCGGCTTCTCGTGGGTGTGGTCCGCGGACCGTTGCTCGTTTCGCTGAAGACTGTCGACGGCTGGCGTCGGCGCCTTCGGCGGGGTCTCCGGGAGCTTAGGGGACGGGCGCCGCCCGATGGCCCGCAGGTCGGCGCGTTCGCTCTCCGACGTCAGGTCCATGCCGTTCTGGTCGACGTGCTCGCAGGGGATTCCGTGGTCGTGTGCCATTGTGGCCGTGCCGCTGTTGCGGTCCGTGTCGGTCTCGAAGTGCACGACCGTGTGTGGCTTGCCGTTGTTCAGCATGTCCTCGTCGCGGCACTGGACCGCCTGGCGCTGGTATGCCTTCAGTCCCCGCTCGTGCCACTCGACGGCGGTGTCGAGTTCGGCGAGCGCCTGCTGTCGTTCTTCGGTACCGGTTCCGTCGGCGCCGGGCGGGTACCGCTTGTCGATGGCGGCGCGTTCGGCGTCGTGGTTCCTCGCGCGGGCGCCGTCGGCCTCGTACTGCGCCTTGGCGCCGTCCCAGTCCGCTCGGTGGACGTCGCACGGCACGTCGGCGGCGTGTGCCCATTGACGGGCGAGCTTCTGTGCGCCGCGGCTTTCGCCCGTGACGACGCGCATCGGGGCGCCGTCGATGCGCTGGCGTATCTCGTCAAGCTTGGCGTAGATCACGTCCGGGTTGTTCTGCTCCCGGGAGCCGGTGACCATCACGCGGACCTCGCGGGTGGGCTCGTTTGCCGGCGGCGGGGGTACGGCGGGAGTCGGCGCGTGGTAGGAACGTTCGACCGTGCGGTTGTGCTCGTCGAGCGTCTGCCGCATGTCGGCCGGCATCGGCGTGTCGGGGTCGTTCCGTTTCTCGGTGCGGGCGTGCTGGGCGCTGGCGCGCAGCGCCGCCACGTCGGCGTCGATCGCCTCGAGCTGCTTCTCGTTCGCGCCCGCCTCGGCGAGCTTGTCGCGGTACGTCTCCAGACGGTCGGCCGCGAGGTCGTCGGGATGTTGCAGGTGGGGCTGGTCGAGCGGGGGCCGCTCGGCCGCAGCGCGCTGGTCCTCTGCGGGCATCTCGTCGAAGTCGTCGTCGCCCGGGTCGAACACGTTCGTGTCGATGGCGGTATCGGCGTCGCGCCTGTGCGTCTGCGCTTGCTCGCGCGCCTGCCGTTGTTCCTGCGCCTGCTGCTGTGTCCTGGATTTGTCCCGCTCGATGCCGGCGGCCCAGGAGGCGGCCTGCGACAGCACGTCGCCGTGGCAGGCGGCCGGGGCGCAGTGGCAGGCGAGCTTGCGGCCGTCGAGCCGCGCGAGGCGGTCGACGTCGACCTTGCCGGAGTCGATGGCGTCGGCCAGGTAGCTGCGGTACCGCTCGAGGACCTCGCGGCGCTCGACCGGGTCGTTGCTGTCGCCGAGCGGGAACGGGTTGCCCCAGTCGGTCTTGCGGTCGATGCGGACGGCCTCGCCCTTCTGGACGGCGATCCAGACGTTCCTGTCGCGCAGGTTCAGGGTCGGGGGCGGCTTGGCCGGCTCGTGACCGGGCTTCGCCCAGGGTGCATCGGCGGCGCGCTGTCCGAGGCGCTTGTTCGTCTCGGTGGCCGTGCGTCTCTCTACGGGAACCACCCAGGCCGGGTTGGGCTCGATGCGCTCGCGGCCCTGCCGCGCCTTCTGCAGGTCGGTCAGCGTGCCCGTCACGGTGTGGTTGTTGCCGGCCTTGTCGACGAATTCAACCGGGATCCTGGCCTTGAACGCGGCCACCGCGAGCCATCGGGCCGAGTCGTCGCCGCGCGGGAAGGTCACGACCGCGTGGGGCTTCTGCTCGCCGAGCATCCGCTGGCGGGTGAGTTTCGCCTGCGCGGGATCGTCGGTGCGGTACTGGTCGCAGTGGACGCCGCGGCGTCGCGCCCATGAGGCGGCGACGGTGGACAGCCCCTCGCGTCCAGGCTGCATCTCGACCGCGATGCGCAGCGCCGCGGGGTGCGCGCGGCTCAGCAGCTCGTCGAGCTTGGCGTGCACCAGATGCTGTTCGGCGCCCGCGTTGACGCCGCCGATGACGATTCGCGCTTCGCCGTGCGTGCGCGGGTCGTTGTTGGGGAGCTTGGCGACCGCGCCTACGCCGGGGGCCTGGACGGGGCCTGCCGGCTTGCCGGGCGTGATCCAGCGGCGAGCCATCCGCTGCAGGTCGTAGAGCTCGCCGGTGTCGGTGAGCGTAGTGCGAGAGACCGGGTCGACCTCCTCGACGGCCACCCGGGCCCTGGCGGCGATGTCCATCATCATGCGGGTGCCGCGCGACTCTCCCTGCGGGAAGCCGACGACCAGGTGCGGCCTGCCCTCGTTCAGCATGCGTTCGTTGCGGCGGTAGCCGGCGGACTTGCCGTAGCGGTCCCACTCGGCGGCGTACTCGTCGCAGGGGACGTCGTTGCTGGCGGCCCACTCGGCGGCCATCCGGTCGGCGCCGCGGGCCGCGCCCGAGATCACCCGCATGGGGATGTCCCCGAGCCGCTCGCGGACCTCGTCGAGCTTTGCGTCCAGCAGGCCGCGGTCGGCGAAGTCGCGGCTGCCGCACACGAGCACGCGGGCTTCGAGTCCCGGCATCGCTGCGGCGGCGTTCTTCTCGGGCATCGTTGTATCCGGAAGCCGTGTACGGTTGGCCGGCCCCGGCCGCGCGTGCGGCGGCAGGCCGAGCGTGCTCGCCCACTTGTCGATGTCGAAGACCGTGCCGAGCCGTCCGGCGCGGTCGAGTCCTACCAGCATCGCGGCGGCGCGGGCCTGGCAGGCGACCGATTGTCCCGGGCGGTGGAACTGGTCGCTGAAGGCGGCGTAGCCGTGCAGATTCTGCGTCGGGTGGGCTCCGGCGGCTCCGGCGGCCTTGATCCAGAGGCGGTCGTAGAAGGCGCTGCCGGAGGCGGCGGGCCAGAACGTGCCGTTGTGTTCGAACCCGTTCAGCGGGCCGGCGGCCCCGCGTTCGCGGTCGCGGCGCTTCGCGTCGAATCCGTTCGGCAGCGGCGACGGGTCGGGGCCGCGGTCCCCGTAGCACTTGGCCGCCTGGTAGATGCTTCCGATTGGCAGGCCGCGGTTGTCGTCGGTGTCCGCGGCGCGCAGGCGCATGGCGCTCAGGCTGCGGCCTAGCGGCTCATCGCCGCGGCTGCTGATTTCGAGGACCCGCAGTTCTGCAGGGGCGCCTGCCGGGTCGTGGTGTTCGGCCACGAACGGCGGGCGGTCGAGCGGGGTGAACCAGGTCGTCGGTCTCGCCATGTCGTGCTCCGAGTCTAAGGGCGTGTCCGCCCGTCCGGTCGCTGCCGTCGATGCCGCGTGCGTTGCAGTCGGGAGATCCGCGAAGGTGCGGAGATGCCTGTGCCGATGGACGCTTGCACGTGTGATCGCTGGAGATCCGAGAGGTGCCGATGGCCCGGTTCGCACAAGCTTTCACCTTGCCCATGCTGCGTGTTGCCGTTGTGCCGGCGCTCGGCGCCTGTGGGGATGCTTCGCCCCGTGCGTCTGCAGGTTCCGGGGCCGTAATCTGGTGCGTGCTGTCGTGATCGCTTTGTCCGACAGCCGGCTGGATCGCAAGATTCGGGAGATCGTCGACGACCTGCGTCGGGCGTTGCAGGAGTTGGTTGTCGTGTCTCGCCAGATTCGGGCTTACCGCGACGCCCTTGCGCGTATTGGCGGTCAGGCGCAGGAGTTGGTGCTGGCGGACCGCCATCGACTCAGTGACGGGCAGTCTCGCGTCGAGCCCTGGCCGACGCATGATGACCTTCGCGACGCTCTGCGCGCCGAGCGTGAGATTCGCGAGCGGATTGCGCTACATCGCGGTGATCTGCGTCAGATGGGGGTCGGTCCCGAATTGTTCGAGTAGTTCGGTTTCGGCGTCTTGCACGTCCCGTTCGGACATCGTGCGGCGTGGCGCGTTTGGTGCAAGCTCCTACCGTGCTCATGCTGCGTGTTGCCGTTCTGCTGACGCTCGGCGCCTGTGTCGCTGTCTTTCACCCTGCGTCACTCCTGGCCCAGGACCCTGCTGCGGCCTTGCCGTACGGCCGGCTCGTCGAGGATGCCGCGTCTCGGCACCGTGTCGATCCCCTGCTCGTTCACGCGGTGATCGCGGTCGAGTCGCGGCACCGCCCGGACGCGGTGTCGCCGGCCGGGGCGCAGGGCCTGATGCAGCTGATGCCGGGCACCGCCCGGATGCTGGGGGTCGCCGACCCGTTCGACCCGCGGGCCAACGTGGAGGGTGGTGTCGCCTACCTGCGGCGTCTGGTCGACGAGTTCGGGACGGTGCTCGCGCTGGCCGCCTACAACGCCGGGCCGGGCGCGGTGCGCGAGCACGGTGGGGTGCCGCCGTTTCCGGAGACGCGCGGGTACGTGCGTTCGGTGCTGCTGGCTCTCATCCGGCTGCGGGCCGGGTTCCCGGCGCGGTGACTTTCCGTTTCGCCGTAGTCGGACCGGACCGGTCCGGCCGTCGCCGACGTTCGAAGATGGTGACCACCCGGAAGCGGTGGCACGTGTTCTTCACCATGCCGATCACGCCGACGAGGGACCACTCGGTCCGGCGGTACATCGGCAGCACCTGGTCCAGCCAGACGACGTGCGTGCCCGGCCGGCAGCCTTCGGCCAGACGGCGCAGGACCTTGTTCCGGCGGACCATCGTCGTCTCATACCGTTCGGCGTCCTCGACGGAGTACGGCGGGTCGGCCAGCACGATGTCGTATGAGTCGAGCGGCACGCCGTCGAGCCTCTGCTCGGCGTCGCACACATAGGTCGGCGCCATTCCCGGCCGGATGTCGAGCGTGTCGCCGGGCCACGCCGTCAGGTCGACGCGTCCTGCGAACAGGTGCAGCGCTGAGGTCTTGTCGGGGAACAGGGCGCGGACGCGCTTCAGTTACCCGTTCGGATAGGCGCCGTACATGGGGGCCGCGGTGCGGTAGTTCCGGCCCATGATCCATGTGCCGACGATCCGGCCGTCGCCGCCGAGGAACAGGCTCCGCGGATGCGGTACGCGCTGGTGGTAGCTGGCGACCCGCTGTTCGAGCGTCATGTCCGGTTTCGGGAGCGCCGGACGTCTAGCCGTCGCCCTTGTCGTCCTGCCTGGCGTTGTAGAGCGCCTTGATGTGCTCGAGCAGGCCCCTGGGGTTGCCGTTGAACTTCTTGAGTATCATGGTCTGCTCGTCGGGGCTGAGCTTCAGCAGCCGCATGCCTTCGGTGATGTGCTTCTCGATCTGCTCGTCGCTGAGCGTCCGTGGTTTCTGGTCTCCGCCCTCCTGGGCCGGCGCCGCGGCCTCGGGGGCTTCGGCTTCCTGCGCGGATCCGCCTCCGCCGGACGTCGCGGCGTTGCGGCGGTTCAGCTCCTCGGTGGTGCGCCGCAGCAGCTCGTTCGGGTCGGTGTACTGCTCCCGCAGCTGGTCGGCGACGTCTTTGGGCAGCTTCGCCAGCAGCGCCTCGGTGCGGTTCTTCAGCTGGTCGGCTCCGGGCTGGGGCTGGCGCCTGCCGGCGGCTCCGCCGCCGCGGCCGCCGACCGGGGCGGCGGTGCGGCGCTGCTGGCCCTGTGCGCCCCTGCGCTGTCCCGCGGGCTTCTTCGGTTCCTCGATGTCGCGCTCGCCGGTGTCCTCGTCGGCGACGATGGCGATCAGCTGCACCGTCAGATAGCGGCGCCGCATCGTGATCTGCGTGGCCAGGTCCTTGATGTCGGCCTCGTCGGGCAGCGGCAGCCAGGACAGGTGGATCCCGCCGTCCTCGTGGCTGAGCAGGACCACGATCGTCTTGTCGTTGAAGACGCACTCGAGTACGAGCCCGTGCTTGGCGAGCGGTTCGGTGATGCTCTTACTGATCGAGTCGAGCGAGGCGAAGCTGTAGTGGACGCGCTCTCCGGTCCGTTTGCTGACGTAGTCGACGGTCTTGTCCATGGGGACCGATGGGATCTCGCCCCTGGCCTTCGCCAGGGCGCCGACGAGCCTCTTGTGCGCTTCGTACTCGACGTGCGGCGGCATCGGCGGCCGGTTCGTGATCAGGATCGCGGCTACCGCCGGCGGCAGGATCGAGAGCAGCGTCTGCTGCCGCTCGCGCGAGAGCGCGGTGATGTCGGCGTTGGTCAGCGACCCGCCGGTGTCGGCGTCCGTCAACGCGATGGCCGCGGGTGGCTGCTCGGCCGCAGAGCCGTTGGTCGGCGTTTCGCTGGTCGGTATCTCGTTGTTCATGGCGGATGTCCTCGAGGGCGGCGGGTGCGCCGCGTCTTGCGTGTCGATGCGTCGGGATCTCTCCCGGGTCGGGGGCCGGCCGCGCCGCGGCTGCTCAGGCGTGTCGGGCGTGCGGGCTGCGCGGGAACAGCTCGGGCTGGTAGCCGTTGAGCGGCTGCCGGGGGACCGGCTCAGCTTTCCGGGTCCAGTCGTCGGGGTCGGCCGGCGCGAATGCGGGAGCCCGGTCCGTCAGGTCCAGCCTGGGCTGGATCTCGCACTCGCTTCGGCGTCTCGGTCGCGGCTTCCACATCGGCGGGAGTGTACGGACCGCGCGTCGCCGCCGGCGGGCCTGCCCGTTCATGCGTGGCCGCTGGAGTTGTCGTGGGCTTGGTTCCCGGGCCGTCGGGAATCAGCCGGGTTGCGGTCCCTGTTCCCGGGGATGCCGGGCTCAGGCTGCTCCGCGTCCCGCGGTGTGCGCCGTCGCCTCGCCGGGGCTGGCGAGGTGGCGCTTGATGCGTGCCGCCTGCTTGCGCAGCGTCGTGCGCCGGCGCGAGCAATCTTCGCAGCGGCCGTCGTGGTCGAGGATGCGGCCGCAGGTCTCGTCGTCGGGCGGCCACTCGGGGCCGGGGCAGATCCAGGTTTCGGCGCCTGTCCCTTCTGCTCGCATGTTCGCTCGTGGTTTGCGGGCCGTCCTTGCGGCCCCTGGTTCATCTGGCGGGCGAGGCGGCGCGGCGCCGCCGCGGGCGTCCGCCGCTCAGGAGTCTCGTCACGAAGCGCCAGAGCCGTTCGGCGGGTGCTCGCCGCGGGCCGGGGCCGGCGCTTCCGGTCGCCCACCAGAAGAGCACCGCCATGACGGCGAGCGTCGCCGCCGCGGTCTGCTCGGGGGTCAGCCGGCCGTGCAGGCCGAGTCCCCAGCCCTGGGCGATGCCGGCGAGCAGGACGTTCGCCCACAGGTAGATCGACAGGCTGGCCTGTCCGCAGGCGCACAGGGACCGTCCGGCGGCTGTGTCCCAGGTATCCGCGTCGACCCTTGCGAACGCGACCACCGCGGCGGCGGCGAGCAGCGCCCCGCCGGCGTAGGTGACCCAGTTGGTCCAGGCCAGCGTGATCGGGTGGTAGGCGTTCGCGGTGGCGTTCCACAACGATCCGCCGGTCAGCGCCAGCCCGGTGGCGGCCAGCGCCGTCGGCAGGTGCGCGCTGTTGCGGCATCTGTCCTGTCCGCGCCTGTGCCACCAGATCCCGGCGAGCATGCCCGCGGCGGCGTGCCACATCGTCCAAAGGCCGAGCGTCGCGGTCGCCTGCATGCTCCACTGCGTCCACTTGACCTCGAGCGAGTCGGGGAACGGGCCGGCGTAGAGCGCCGTCTCCCATTCCCGGAACTCCGGCGTCGCCAGCACGTACGACGTGGCCGGGTCGAAGCCGGCGGCCTCGTAGCCGCCGAGCGTCGCATATAGCGCCCAGAGCCCGATCGTCGGCGGCACCGCCGCGGCGACCACCGCGAGCCGCAGCAGCGTGTCCGTGTCGTCGCCGGTCTGGCGGACGGCGCCTGTCAGCAGCATTGCCGTGAGCGCGTAGGGGTAGAGGATGTCGCCGGGCCAGATCAGCGCGCCGTGGGCGAAGCCGGCCGCGGCGAGCAGGAACAGCCGCGCGCGGTGGCGGCGGGTCCATCCCGGGTCGGCGTCGGCGGCCCGGGCGGCCGACAGCGAGATGCCGAACACGGCGGCGAGCACGAACAGCGTCGAGTGGTCGAAGAGCAGCTCGGGGATGGCCCACCACAGCCACGCGAGCACGCCGGGTGGCCCCTGCAGCGACGGGTCGTGGTAGGCGTCGGCCGGGTGCAGGATCCAGCGGGCGTTCAGCGGGACGATCGCCAGCACGGCGGCGCCGCGAAGGGCGTCGACCCAGCGGATGCGTTCGGCGTCCGGCTTCATCTGCTCCTCCTGCTGCGCAGAGCGTCGGCTCGTCAGTTCCCTCGCTCGGGGCTCCTGACGCCGAGCGGGGCGTCCTCGGGCGTCCCCTCTTCCTCGGTGGAGTCGTCGACCTCGCCCTCGGCGAGCATTCTGCGGGCTTCGTCCGGGTCGTCCGGGGTCCGCCCGGCGTCCGGGTCGGGCCCGATCGGCTGCGTGTCGCCGTCGGTGCCGAGCCATTCGGCGACCGTTTCGGGCGTCGCGTCGATCTCGCCGGCGCGCAGCAGCGCGGCGGCCTGTGTCAGGCGGGCGGCGAGCGCGGCGGTCTCGGGGGTGTGGTTCCCGGCGGCGGCGAACGCCGTGTTCGCGTCGCGGAACGGTCCCTGCTGGTTGGCGACCGCCGCGGTCCAGCGCTGCCGGGACACGAGGTCCTCCCGCTCGGGGTTCCGCGGCACCTCGGTCCAGTACCAGCCGGTTGTCAGGCCGTCGTCCTGCGGCTGGTCCATCAGCAGCAGGCCCGCGGCGACCTGCCGCTGCTCCCCGGTCGCCGGCTCGGCGACCGGCGCGTGCACGGGCATCGTGTCGATTCGCATCTGGGGGCGTTCCTCGCTCGGCCGGAGTCTAGGGGCCCGGGGCCCGGTCAGTGGACGCTCTCGCTGGCCGTGAAGGCCTGTTCGTCGTTCTCGTTCCACCAGCAGAGCTCGCTCACCGTCCTGATGATCAGGTTCTGCGCCTGCGTGCGCGTCTCGATGTCGGCGACCGAGCGCAGGTCGTCGGCCAGCGTCCAGGCGACATCGTGGGCGGTGTCCATCGGCGCGGCGCCGCTCTCGGCCGGTTCGGTGTTCGAGAAGCGCCGGCTGTCGTGCATCGCCATCAGCCGGGCGGCGGCCGAGTGGCCGAACTTCGGGCGGGCGACCCTGTTCGCCCAGGACGCCAGCGCGGGGCGCAGCAGCGCCTCCTCGGTCCACGAGGAGATCAGTATCGCGGTGGCCTGCGCGTGGTGCGCCAGGGTCGTCATCAGGTCGTAGGCGCCGTTGCGCAGCCGGATGCGTCCGTCGTCGACGACCGCGTAGTACATCGCGGTGATGATCTCCGCGCCGGTCTCGGGCAGGCGCAGTCCCGCCTGGACATGGACGGCCGGCGAGCCGACCGCGTGGCGCAGCGTCAATGCGGTCTCGACCGGTCCGCGGCTGCTGCGGCAGCTCTCCGGGCTGGGGTAGCGCGCGCGCAGCGCCCACCACTCGCCGAGCTTCGTCGCGCCGGCGTCCCAGTGCTCCGGGGTTCCGAGTGTGGACTCCTTGAGCGTGCGCCGGAAGGCGACGGCGAGCTCCTGCGGGTCGATGAGCTTCTCGTTGTCGGTGGTGGTGACCGGCCACAGGTTCCAGGCGCGGCGCTCGGCGTTGCTTAGCGCGCCGCTGGCCGGCCAGTCGAGCGCGACGAGGTACTCGAACGGGTGCTTCTCACCGCCGACGTTGGTAAGCGGCGCGGTCGCCACATGCGGCAGCGAGGCCTCGAGCGCGGTCTGCGACAGGGTCGTCCAGGCGGTGTCGCGGCTGCGCCACAGCGTCTTCGGGTCGCCGGTCGGGCGCAGGCGCGGGTGGCGGCGGCGGCGCAGGGCGCGGGCTCGGGCGGCGGGCCGGGGCGCGGGCGTCGGGGTGGATTCGGTCGGGGTCGGGAGCGGTTGCGAGTTCATCGTGATCCAAGTGTGGGGGGTGCTGGCCGCGGCGGGTGTGCTGGGGGCGTTAAGCAGGTCGCGTACGGGCTTGTCCTGGTGTCGCGTTTGGCAATCTATCGCGATGGGCTATCCGTGGTTACGGAGTGTCTGACCTGCTGAGCGTCCTCGGGATTCGAAGGTGCATTGTGTGCGCGTAGCGGGTTGATGGTCACCGACAGGGGAGCTTGCCGTCTGCTCGTCGGATTTCGATGGCTTATTGGTCATCTTCATGCCGTGAAGAGTCCGGCGACGTAGCAGACGCCGCGTTCGTCGATCCCGTGCACGCGGTGGTTGAACGGCTGCATGCGGCCGGTTCCGTCCTGGTAGCGCAGGTGCGGCGCGTCCAGCGAGCGGTCCATGCCGATCCGGGCGACGATGTCGGTCACGCACTTGCCGGCGGACTTGTCGGAATGCAGCAGCAGTCGCGCCGTGTCGGGCTCGATCCGGCTGTCTTCGGGGCTCGGCCGTGTCCAGCCCTCCCGTCGCACCGTCAGGCTCCTGACCAGGCAGGTCTTCACGTAGACGCGCAGCGCCTCGTGGTCGGTGAACCGGCGTTCGTCGGGCGTTCCTGCGCCGATGGTCGCGCTCCGTCCGGCGCCCGTTCGTGTCAGCACCAGGTCGGGCGGCATGCTCTCCGGGCCGGGGGTCATGTCGTCGCGCAGGAACGCGTCGGCGACGGCGCAGGCGTTGGCATGTTCGGCGAGCGCTGTGGCGCTCAGGCGGGCGTGTGTCGTCTCCGCGGCTTCGCCGGGGACGCAGGTTCTCTGGGTCATGGTGTCCTTCGCGGCGGGTGCGGTTCCGGCGTCCGGACGCGGTCGGCGTCGTCGGGAGTGTGCGGTACCGGGGCTGTCCCGTGTCCGGATCGGGCGTCGGTCGGGCTGGCCGGCGGCTGCCGGTCCTGGTACCGTATGAGATTCGGGGCAATCGCCGGTTCGGCGTCGGTTTCCGGCATCGACTTTCGCCTCGTTCTGAACGGTCGTTCAAAGGGCGAAGAACAGGCGTATGTAGTAAGAAAAAACCAATCAGTCATGCACTATAACGGGGGTGTTCCGCGGACCGTCAATATATTGACACACTGGAAACATTGGCCGGAGCACCTTCAGACTGTCTGAAGTCTTGTGTCTGCAGAGGTAATTCTGAGTAAGGATTTAGCAAGTGCCGAAAGGCGAACAAACCGGCGAAAGTCGTCCTCGTGCGGTGACAGTGGTCTTTTTTCGGTCCGTCCAGGACTTTCGCCTTTCCGGGTGGTCTTTTCCGTCAGTTCCGCGGCGTGGCCGCGGTGGCCGCGAGCGGTTAGGCTCGTCGGCGTCATGCCCGATCTCGTAATCGTGGAATCGCCCGGGAAGACCCGCAAGATCAACCAGATCCTCGGTTCGGGGTACGTCGTGCGCGCGTCCCTGGGGCATGTGCGCGACCTGCCGCAGCCGAAGCGCAACGGCTCGTCGCGCGGGCCGCGGCAGAAGACCTCGCTGGGACTGGATATTCCGGGCGGCTGGAAGCCGGAGTGGGAGATCGTCGACTCGAAGGCGAAGGTGGTGCGCGAGCTGCGCAGCCTCGGCCGCAGCGGCACGGTCTGGCTCGCCACCGACCTCGACCGGGAGGGGGAGGCCATCGCGTGGCACCTGCGCGACCTGCTCGGCGGGTCGGAGACCCGCTTCCGGCGGGTCACCTTCTCGGAGATCACGCCCGCGGCGGTCAGGTCGGCGTTCCAGCGTCCGCGAGCCATCGACTACGACCTGGTGCATGCCCAGCAGGCGCGGCGGTTCCTCGACCGGGTCGTGGGGTTCACGGTCTCGCCGCTGCTCAGCCGCAGGCTGCGGGCGGGCCTGTCCGCCGGGCGCGTGCAGTCGGCGGCGCTGGCGATCCTGGCCGCGCGCGACGAGAAGATCCGGGTCTTCTCTCCGCGGGAGTTCTTCGGGGTCGACGTGCTGCTGGCCGTCGACGGCGCCGAACCGGTGCAGGCGTCGGTGGTCGATGCCGACGGCGGGGTCGTCCGTTTCGACGAGCGCGGTGAGGCCGAGGCCCTGGCGGCGCATCTGGCGTCGGTCTCCGTGACGCTGGACGATACGGCGCAGAAGGATGCGTCGCAGCGGCCGAAGCCGCCGTTCACCACGTCGACGATGCAGCAGGCGGCCTCGTCGCGCCTGAAGCTGTCGGTGTCGGACACGATGGCGATCGCGCAGAAGCTGTATGAAGGTGGGAAGATCACCTACATGCGCTCGGATGCGGTGATGATCGCCCCCGAGGCCCAGGAGGCGGCGCGCAGCTGGCTGACGGCCGCGTTCGGCGAGGGAGCCGTGCCCGCCGAGCCGCCGCGCTACGAGTCGAAGGAAGGCTCTCAGGAGGCGCACGAGGCGATCCGGCCCACCGACCCGGCGGCAGGCGCAGAGGGTATCGATCCCCAGCATGCGCCGCTCTACGACCTGATTCGCCGCCGGCTGCTGGCCTCGCAGATGACGCCGGCGCGCATTCGCCGTACGACCTGGAAGCTGTCGGCGCCGGGTCCTTCCGGCCAGCCGGTGCGTCTGGTGGCGCAGGGGCGCGTGGTGATTGACCCGGGTTTCCACCGGGTGCTGCCGCCGGCCTCGCTGGCCGACGAGCCGCCGGCGGTGCCGGACCTGGCCGCGGGTACGGTCTGGGCGCCGGGGAGTGCCGCGCCGGAGGTGTCCTCGTCGTGGACGAAGCCGCCGCCGCGCTACACCGAGGCGTCTCTGGTGGCCGAGCTGGAGTCGGCCGGCGTCGGCCGCCCCTCGACCTATGCGAACACGCTCAGGACGCTGGTCGAGCGCCGTTACGTGCTGCTCGACGGCCGCGTGTTCGTCGTCACGCCGCTGGGGCGGCTGGTCTGCGCGCGGTTGCGGCGGCATTTCCCGAAGGTCACCGACGTGGGGTTCACGGCCGAGCTGGAGAAGCAGCTCGACGAGGTGGCGTCCGGGCGCGCCGGCATGCACCCGTTGCTCGACGGCTTCTACGGGAAGCTGCGCGGCGAGCTGTCCGACGCCGAGAGCGACCGCACGTTCGTTCCGCCGAAGCCCGCGCTCGTCGACCGGCCGTGTCCGGGCTGCGGGGGGCCGACCGCGGTGCTGATCGAGGGCGGCCAGCTGGTGCTGGCGTGCCGCACGTGCCCGGACCCGGAGGAGCTGGCCTGGTCGCCGAAGAAGGCGAAGCGGCCGGCCGCGAAGAAGGAGTCGTCCGAGAAGGCGGCGTCCGAGCAGGCCGCTGCCGACCAGCGGCTGCAGTCGCGTTGCGGGTCGTGCGGGGGTGCGCAGCAGCGCTGGAAGGTCTCCGGCGGCTACGTCCATCTGTGCGCGGCGTGGCCGGCGTGCGGCGGCGTGGTGTTCGAGGCGGGGCGGGTCGCAGGGGGCCGGCGGGGCCGGCGGTGATCGCATGCGGCTCTTCCCGGAGCCTGTTCTTGGCGTTCGGACTGCGCCGTCAGCCGTGTCGCGCGGGTCTCGCGCCGATGGACTTTCGCCCTTTTGCGTCAGTGTCCGAAGGGGGCGAAGACAAGGCGTATGTAGTAAGAAAAAACCAATCAGGCATGCACTATAATCGGCGTGTTTCGTGGGCCGTCAATATGTTGACACACTGAAAACATTGGTCGGAGCATCTTCAGACTGTCTGAAGTCTTGTGTCTGCAGAGGTAATTCTGAGTAAGCTTTTAGCAAGTGCCGAAAGACGAAAACACCGGCGAAAGCCGTCCTCTTCAGGTGACACGTGCTTCCGCGGGGGCTTGCGGGACTTTCGCCCCCTGGAGCCGTTGTCGGGGCCGTGTGTGCGTGTGTCCGGCGGGGCGGCGCCGTCGGCCGCCCCGCCGGACGCGAGCGCCCGGTGCGGGGCGCGCTGTCTGCTAGAACCGGAACGACATGCCCACGGTCACGTGGGCGTTTCCTCCGTAGGCGATGCCGGCGCGGAAGCTGCGGTCTTCGCCGAACGGGTAGTCGATGCCGCCGCCGAAGCGGCCGTCGAATCCTCTCGCGTTGCCCGTCCGGCGGTTCTGGTCGTCGTCCCGGCGGTATCCGAACAGCGCGTGCGCGTAGATCTGCAACGTGCCCGTGTCGTAGCGGACGCCCGGTCCCGCGCCGGCGAACAGGTGGTTCACCGTTCTGTTGTTGAACGAGCCGGTGACGAAGGCGCCGCCGGCGGCCAGGCGGACGTAGTCGCCGTAGATCGGCTTGTCGTAGTCGACCGCGGCCCCGTGCAGCTTGACGCCGCCGGTATTCATCAGGTCGTACCCGACCCCGACGACGGGGCCGGGGGCCTGGGCGGCGGCGGGGGTGGCGCCGAGCGTGCTCAGCGTGAAGAGGGCCGTCACGAGGACGGCGGCGAGGATGGTGCGGGTGCGCATGTCGTTTCTCCTTGCGGTGCGCGTGTTCTCCGGGTGGCTGGTGGAGACGCCCGGCTCGCGGCCCCGGGGGCTGTCTGCGGTCCGGGCGGCGCCCGCGCGTTGCGGGCATCGGTGATGTCGATGCGGTGTTCAGGCCGCGATGGCGGCCGCCGGGGCTGGCTCGACGAGCATCAGGCCGCAGCCCCAGGTGCGTGAGCTGCCGAAGCCGGCGGCGATGGCGCGGAGCAGCGTCGACCGGCTCGTGACGGTAAGCACGCCCTCGAAGTCGAGCGTGGCGTACCGCGGGTTGTCCGTGCGCCTGCCGGGTCGCTTGATCTCGTGGCGGCGGTAGCTGTGGATCCGGACCTCGCCGGTTTCGACGGCGAAGCCCTTCGCCCGGGCCTGCGCCTGCAGCCAGGAGAAGCCGCGGGTGCGCACCGTCTCGTCGAAGAGCCGGTGGCGTTCGGCCTCGGGGTGCGCCCGCAGTGCGTTTGTGACGACGTCGTGCTTGCACATCCGGTGCGGCTTGCGTTCGCGCGGTTGGCTCACGACCGGGTTGGCGTGCAGGCGGAAGGAGAGGCGGTCGCCGGCGGCGATCGCGGGGACGAACGGCCCGCTGCTCTCGATCCGGAACAGGTTGTGCCGGTCGTCGGGTGGACGTGCCGACAGGGTGGTGAAGGCGCCGGGCCCGGTGGTGGTCCAGAGGAAGTCGCGCTGCCGGTTCTTGCGGTCGGCGAACAGCGACCAGATCAGGTGGTGTCCGCGCCTGGGCGCATCGCCTGCGCCGTCTGCGGCGAGCAGCGGCGCGAGCGCCCCGGCGGCCGGGTCGTGCCGCAGGCGCAGGTGCGTGAGGAAGCGCGGCGTCACGTCGGCGCCGGCCGTGCTTGGATGTTGTCGCATGGGACTCCTGCTCAGTGCGGGAGCGTGAAGACCGCCTCGTCGCGGTCGAGGTACTGCCAGCGGGCGCGGCTGGCGAGCCGGTCCGCGCGGCGGTCGATCCCGGCGTCGTCGGGGACGCCGGGCGCGTCGGCGTCGACGGCGATCACGGCGTGGTCCGGGTCGCCGATCCGCTCGAGGATCCGCAGCGCCGGTGTGGCGTGGTGGTACATCGACAGCGCGTGCAGGAACGACGGTGCCTCGATGACCTGCGGGTCGAGCGGCAGTCCCAGCGGGCTGGCCTTGCGGCCGAGGAACGGCGTGAAGGCCGGCTCGCGCATCGCGTTGCGGATGCCGTCGAGGACCGTGTCGTCGGCGTTGGGCCGCGGCCAGAGCACCGCGGTGAACAGGCAGTCGGTCAGGTAGTCGCGGTTGGACAGGATGGTCGGCACCGCGCGGTTGCCGCTGGTCGAAGCGTCCGGCCCGGACAGGCGCAGCTGCTCGCTCCTGCTCTTCCAGTGGGGGTCGCGGACGCGGCCGGGCGCCTGGGTCGTGTGGTAGTCGCGCAGCGGCGTGCCCGCGCCGTCGGTGCGCACGGCGTAGTGCAGGCCCGTGTCCAGCCCGAGGTGTGCGTCTTCATCGGTGCGCACGATGCCGAGAGCGCCTGCGACCAGGCCCAGGACGGCGGCGCGGCCGGGCCGCGGCCAGCTCGGGCGGTCCGCGCCCATCGGTGTCGACCCGAAAGCCGCGACGGGCGCGTAGAGGGTGAAGACGAGGAAGCGTGGCGTGGCTGCGGTCTGTTCGTTGTCCATGGCGAGTGGAGTGGGCTGACCAGCGCGCGCGGAAGCGGTCCGGGGAGTCGATGGATGCCGGAGGTGCGACAGGGGGGATCCGCGCGCGCGGAGGCGGCTCCAAGCCGAGTACGGGCACAGCCGGGGTGATCCGCGCGCGCGGAGCGGCCACCGCAGGGCCCAGCGGTGGCGTTCGGATGATCCGTGCGCGTGGAGGGATCGCGACGGACGTTCTCGGTTATTCGTCCGTCGGCTGGGGCGGGACTCTCGTTAACTTCCCGGTAGGCGGAGGCTGATTTGGAACAATGCTCCGGCTACTACTGTGAAGCCGGCGAGCAACAGGCCGATGACGACGCCGACCATCCATTTGAGGATTCGGACGTCGCTGGCGATCTCACCCATTTCCTCGGCTGCTGCGAGGGCAGCCTCCGGGTCTGCGCCCGCGGAGACGTGGGCCATGTAGGTCCTTGATGCCGTTGTCTTCATCTGTCTCTCTGATTCTATCGTGCGCTCAGGGGTTGCAACTGTTGACCCGTGGGTGTACGATAGTTGCATACAAATGCATGTAAAGCGTATGCGGATGGGGGACTGGGCTCGTTCCCAGGGGCTTCAGCCTCGCGAAGCGTGGCAGCGGATGCAGCGTGGCACGTTGCCGTTGTCGTTGAGGCCGGTCCGCATGGGCAGGTTCTGGTTCGTGGAGATCGACGACGTTTCGCTTCGTCTGCAGCGTGTCGCCTACGCTCGTGTTTCGTCTTCGGATCAGAAGAGCGATCTCGCGCGCCAGAAGCTGCGTCTGTTCGAGCATGCGCAGCGTGAGGGATGGCTGCTCGATGGGGTCATCGAGGAGGTCGGCTCCGCTCTGAACGGCACGCGTCGGAAGCTCTTGAAGGTCCTGGCGAATCCGTCTCTGGGTTGGCTCGTTGTCGAGCATCGGGACCGGCTTGCGCGTTTCGGCTTCGAGATGGTCGAAGCCGTGTTGCGCGCCCGCGGCGGGGGCGTCGTGGTGATTGAGGACCGGGAGGTCGACGACGACCTGGTTCGGGACATGACCGAAGTGCTGACCAGCATGTGCGCGCGGCTGTACGGGCGCCGCTCGGCTCGGCGCCGGGCGGAGAGAGCGTTGCAGGCAGCGGCGTCATGACGACGACTCTGGTGGTTGTCGTTCGTCCGTCGAAGGCGGATCTGGATGTTCTTGCGTCCGCTGTCGGTGTTCTCGCTCGGGCGACCCGCACCACGTTCTCGTGGCTGTATCAGCAGGGTCGCGGCGCGGCCGAGGTCAAGCGCGCCGTGTGCGCGCGGTTCGGAATCCTCGCCCGCCACTGGTCGGGTTGCCGGGCGGCGTCGCAGGCCGCCGCGCGGTCGTGGCGCGAGGGCGGGGCCGAGCGCTTGCGGATGCTCGATCAGCGGATTCGGGCGTTGGACGATCGTTGGCTGAAGGATTCCCTGGATCCGGCGAAGAAGCGTCGCAACGCTGTTGCCCGACGGAAGGCGGAGGTCGCCGTTGCGCGTCTGCGCAAGGAGCTCGCTGGCGCTCCGCGCTGGTGTTTCGGTGGTCGCCGACTGCTGTGTCGCGGGCGGTTGCGGGAGTGGCGCCGGCGGCGGGATTCCCAGGCGCTCTTCTGCGGGGAGACGGGGAAGCGTGCCGGCAACGAGGTTGCGCAGTGGTCTGCGGACGGCGTCTTGCGGCTGCGTCTGCCGGATGCGTGTTCCCGTACGCATCTGGTGCTGCGGGACGTGCGGTTCTCCGCTGTTCGGCAGTCTTTCCTCGAGTCGGCCGTCGATGCGCGTAGTCCCGTCACCTGGCGCGTGAAGCTGCTGCCGCGTGGCAAGGTGCAACTGTGCGTCACCTTCGACGAACCGGAACCCGAACTGGTCTCCGATCCTGCCGCCGGCGTTGTCGGCGTCGATCTGAACCGGGATCATCTGGCTGTCGTCGATGTCGCTGCGGACGGTCGTGTCGCCGGCGCCGTGCGCCTGGCGCTGCGTGCCGGGTCCGACGCGGTATGGCGGGTCGCGAAGGCGGTGGTTGCGCGAGCGCGGCGGGCTGGCCGCCCCGTCGTCCTCGAGAATCTCGACTTCCGGTCCGACAAGGCATGGCTGCGCTCGTACGGCAAGCGCTTCGCGGAAGTCCTGTCCATCTTCCGCTCGAGGCAAGTCCGTGATGCCGTGGAGCGTGACGCTGGGCGTGCCGGCATCGAGGTCCGGTACGTGGATCCGGCGTGGACGAGCGAGCTCGGGAGTCTGAAGTATCGACGGCGTTGCCGGCTGGGACGGCATCATGCCGCGGCGTTGGTTATAGGACGTCGCGGTCTCGGTTTCGGCGAACGCCTGCTTGACGGTCGTCCGACCCTGGCGCGCACAGTGGAGTGCGTCGGTACGTCGGTCGGCAAGAGGGCGTTCGTGCAGAGGCTCCCTGCGGCTTGGCTGCAGGGTGGTCGCCGTCGTCATGACCGGAGGGATCGTGCGCCATGCGCGCCCGTTGCGAGGTCTCGAGCCTCGCAGCCTGATGGGCCTCCGGCGGGCGACGGAAGTCCTGCTGCCGTTGGCGGGGCGTAGTGCATCTGAAACTCAGATGCACTCGGTTTGCAACGGTACGTGGGTCGGGCCATGACTCGCCGCTGCTTCGTACGGCAGCTCGGTCGGGTCGATGCCGACGGCCGTTACGGCGACCGCCAGCGGGTGGCGGATGATCCGCGCGTGTGCGGAGGAGATGGGGCGCCGGTGTGCGCGACCAACAACCGCGAGTGATCCGCGCGCGCGGAGTTGCTTACTTCGTGGCGAACGCGACCAGCGACTGGAGCGTTCCCTTCCCGCTGAGGCAGTCCATTACCGCGTGGTCGTCGGCGCACGCGCCGTAGGCGGTGTCCAGCTGGGTGCGGAAGTCCTGCAGTGCGGTGATTGAGTCGGGACCGTGCTTACCGTTGTCCTCGACGGGGCTGAGGAACGCGCCGGCGAGGCTGCGAGGCTGCTGGGCGCCGCGCTCGGCGAGCACGTAGAAGGCGCGGGCGCGGCTGGCGAAGGCGTTCTGCTTGCCGTCCGGCGCGACGGTCGCCGCGGCGGTGATCAGGGCGGAGACGGCCGCGCGGTGCAGCGTCTCGTTGCCGCCGAGGTTGCGCAGCAGCAGGTCGAGGTCGACGCATACGTACAGGTAGAAGACGCCGGCGGCGAACTCGAGCGTTCCGAGGAAGCCGGCGCCGGCGTCCTCGTCGTCCGGCTTGTGGTCGTCGACCGCGGTGTAGTAGTCGTCCTCGGGGACGGCCCGGTGGGTGGTCAGCGCGTGCGAGACCTGCACGGCCGCGTCGACGTTCTGGCTCGCCGCATCGGCGAGCATCCGGCCGAACATGCCGATGTCGGCGGCCGACTCGGGCGCGTTGGCGACGTCGGCGGCGGTGAGCGTGCCGGGGCTCGCCCCCTTGGCCCAGCGGTCGGCCAGCTCGAAGGCGCGCTCCTTCTCGGTGGGCGAGAGCATCACCAGCTGGCGGGTGAAGTCGGGGTTCTGGTCGGTCTCCGGGTTGATCTTGGCGACCGAGCCCGCGATGTGGCGCGCGATGTCCATCGCGCGGTCGGGCTCGACGCCCTGGTTGGCGAGCCGTTCGACGATCATCCGGCCGAGGCGCTGGGTGCGCTCGGCCAGGTTGCCGGCCAGGTGCTCGGCGAAAGCGGCCGAGGTGCGCCAGGCGCGCTTGAGCGACTGCGACGAGATGCGCAGGCGCGGCTCGCCGCCGAAGACGGCGGTCTTCGGCCGGTTGGCGTCGTCACGGTTGAGGTTCGACGGCGCGTGGGCCGTCAGCAGGTGCAGCTGCAGGAATCGCATGTCGGTGTTTCCTTCCCGGAAGCGGGGCCGGCCGTGTCGGCGGCGGGCCGTCGGGACGATGAGAGGGCCGATGGTGCGGCCGTTGGTGACTACGCTTCCTTCGTCATGAAGGACGGGTTCGACTGGGTGGAGGCGCGGGCCGCGATGAACCTGAACGTGCTCTTCGATCGGCTGCGCGAGGTGGTGTATGCGAACGTGCGCTCGGCGTGCGTTCGCGTGGCGCCGGACATCGTCGTCGACGAGCCGGTGCCCGGGCGTTTTCTCGTTACGGTGCCGTTTCCGGGGCGGACCGACGTCCGCGGTTCGACACGCACTTTCGAGTTGTGCGGTGAGGACTCGTCCATCCGGGTGTTCGGGGCGGGCGTGGCGCCGCTGCTGGTGGCTCGTCTCCACCTGGGTGACGCAGACTGCCCGTTCGAGGTCGACCGCTCCGGCGGTCCCGGGGCGTGTCCGATGGGCTTGGCCGATCTGAGCCGGGCGGCTCTCGAGCCGGTGTTCTTCCGCGGCTGTTGAGTGCGGCTCAGGCCGCTTCCTCCTCTTCTCCTCCCCGCTCGTAGGCGACGGCCGGGTCCGGCTCGGTCCGGCAGCGCAGGTAGTCGTCGGTCCACCGCAGGCGCACCCGCGGGTCCCAGGCGGCGATGTCGGCGGCGAGAGCCCGCCGGTCCGTGCGCCGGTCGGGGATGGCGGTCAGCAGCCGCCGGAGCGGCTCGATGAGCCCGCGGCGCGGCGTCTGCAGCATCCTACGGAACGCGGGTCGCGGCAGTGCCGGTTCCTGCATCTTGCTGCGCCGCCCGACCAGGTGCGCGGCCGTGAACCCGCCGTCGTCCCGGGTGAGCGCAAGAGCGACGGCGATCACCGCGGCCGTGTCGGCGTCGCACTGCTCGCCCAGGCTGTCGGCCAGCGCCCTGGCGGCGTCGACGTCGCGGGCCTGCTCCACCGTGTGGGCGTGGGTGAGAAGCGCCCGGTCCCGTGTTCCCGCCGTGGTGGTTTCGAGCTCCTTGCGCCAGCGCCAGGCTGTGGCGGGCAGCGATGTGTCGTCCCGGTGCGGCGGGGGCGCCATGCGTACCGGCGCTGGCTGGCGGCCGTCGGCGGGGACGGGCAGCCCGAGCGTGTCGGTGAAGACCTTGCGCCCGCGGGCGGTGCGGCCGCTCAGGTCGAGCACGAGCCGGTGGCGGGCTTCGGCGCGGGCGAACGGGTCGCGGTGCTCGACGCCGGCCGAAGGCGCCAGTTCGTCGAACAGCCCAAGTGCTGCCATCTGCAGCCTGCGCATGCACGCGGCGCGAATGCTGCGGCTCGGGTCGGTCGGCTCGGGCGGCCGCCCGAGGCCGGGGTCGGGCCGCGTGTCGGCGGCCCGCGGGGTGGCTTCCTCGCTTTCGGCGGCCTCGCGCCATGCGGTGAGGACCGCCTGCTCGGTGATGTCGGCGAGCCGGGCCCGGGCCGTGTCGGCTACGCCGTCGTGCCGGCTGGCGTTCCTGACGGCGTTGCGCACCATGCCGCCGAGCGCATCGAGCGTTTCGCACAGCGGGTGCAGACAGGTGGTCACGGCGTTGACCCCGGCCAGGGTGCCGGCCAGCGGCAGCCGGATGGTGCGGTCTACCCAGCCGACGACCTTCGCCTTGTCGGTGTCGACGCCGAAGCAGCGCATGCGCGGGTCGACGGCGTCGGGTGCGGCCGCCCGGGCGGGCAGGCGCCACATCGCTACCGCGGGCTCGCGCAGCCGGTCCTTCGAGGTGGCCAGCAGTCCGGCGAGCCGCTCGCCGCGGGCGCTGCGCGCGTTGGCGAGCACCGGCAGGCGCGTGGATCCCTCCTTCTGACGGTAGGTCGGCGTGTGCGGGTGCGGGAAGCCGGAGGCGTAGTCGTTGCCGTAGTTGACCATCCGGACCCCGACCACGGCGGTGCTCGGTCGTTCGCCGGTGACGATGCAGGCACGGCCCGCGGCCGGGCCGGTTAGCAGGCGGATGCGGCGCGGCATGCCCCAGTGGGCGTGCAGCCGGTGCATGTCCTCTGGGCGGATCGGCTCGTGTTCGTCCTCGCGCCGCGAGGTCCGCGTGGGAGCGAGCCAGGCGAAGACCTTCTCGGGGCTCGCGGTCCAGTCCTGCTCGTCGCCGTGCAGTACCCGCACGGCGGGCCAGACCTGTCCCCACAGGGTTTCTCCGAAGCGGCGGTGCCCGAGCGCGGGCAGGGTCGAGAGCGGTCCGCCGCCGCGCAGCGCCACGCGGTAGCCGACGCCGTCCGAGGCGCACCAGCTCATGTGAGCGAAGAGCGCGATCGCCGCCGCGGGCAGCGACAGCACCGCGTCGTCGGCGGCGCGGCGCCGGAACAGGTCGGTGTTCAGTTTCGCGGTCTGCGTGCCGGGGTTGTCGAAGAGCAGCCGCGCCGGGTTCGTCACGCGCGCCTCGGCCAGCGGGTCGAGGTCCTGGAGGAACGCCGGGGCGCTGTCGCCGACCAGGTCGAAGAAGGGCGTGAGGCGTTCGAGCCGGGCGCGCAGCACGTCGGGGGCGGGCGGGTCGCTCCAGCCCCACTGCCACGCGGCGTCGGGGTCGCCGGCTGGCGGCAGGCCCGTCGCCAGCATGCCGATGACGAGCTCGAGCGAGGCGGCGTTCAGCTCCGGGCGCGGCCAGGCGAAGGACGTGATCGGGTCGGTGTCGACGCGGTCGTTGACCGCCCAGGGGGCGATGGTCTCGATGCGGCCGCTGCGCCGGCGCACGGGGAGCCAGGGGGCGGAGATCAGGTTCAGCGTGGAGTTGTCGTGCATGGCATCGTTCCGGGTGATGCGCGGCGTCGGTGGCGGCGGGCGTTACGCCAGCCCTTCGAGGTGCTGGTGGTGCAGGTAGCGCAGCTTGCGCGCGTGGCGTCCGTTGTCGGCGCGGGTGCGCAGCATCGAGACGTCCCCGCAGTGCGCCATCAGGTCGACGACCCAGAGCAGGTCGCCGATCTCGTGTTCGAGGTCCTCGCGGTTGGTCGGGCTGCCGGCGACGTCCGGGTTCCGGCTCTTGGGGCCGTGCCGCAGGATCTTGCCGATCTTCTGGCTGACCTCGGCGCACTCCTCGCCGAGCAGGGCGAGCCGTTCGGTCTCGGCGTCGTTCAGGCCGTTGCTGAAGGGGACTTCGGGCATCGGTGTGCTCCTCTGCGCCCGGGCGCGGCGTGCGCTCGGGGCATCCGGGTTGTCGGGCTTGCGTGCCGGTCGCTACGAGAGCGTGCCGACGACGGGGTAGCGCTCGATGACGTTGCCGAGCACGTCGGCGTTGGGCGCGTAGATCACGGTGCGGTAGGAGGCGATCTCCGACAGGCACCCGAGACGCGTGAGCGCCTCCAGGTCCTTGTAGCCGGCGTCGGCGATCTCGGCGCGCATCACGTCCATGTTGCGCCTGCCGCGCAGCTTCCATCCGGGAGCGAGTTGGAAGCAGGCGCGGCGCCTGGTGACCTCGTCGAACAGCTCCTCGGCGTTCAGCTTCGGTCCGGTGCGCGCGTCGAGCCCGAGGGCGCTGCGAAGCGCCGTTACCTGGGCCGTGGTCAGCACGCGGCCGATCAGGTTCTCGCCCTCGTCGGTGGTCAGGCGGTAGACCTTCCAGTCGCTGTCGTCGAGCCGGTTCCAGACCGGCAGCAGCAGGCCCGTGACGAGCCAGAGGCGGGACTCGCGCCACCGCGGCGCGGTTGCCGTCTCCTGGTCCCACAGGCTCCGCCAGTGTTCCGGCGTGGCCGGCTTCCAGTTCGAGGTGCGCAACGCGTCGAGCGACATCGTCTCCCGCCCGAGCGGGCGCAGCAGCCGCACGCGGCGCTCGATTGCTCCGTCCTCGAGGATGTGCACCGGCGCGTGTATCCGCACGGCGGGGCGCTTCGACTTCCTGTTGACCATCAGCTCGGCCGGGAGGTCGTACCGCAGCTCGGTGCGGTACCGCTCGAGCGCGTCCTCGCTGTTCAGGGGGTCGGTGGCGTCGCGGCGCACGATCTCGATGATCTCGGTGTCGGTCGCCGCCCCGGCGTGCACGACGGCGGTCTCGCGGCTGGCCGCCCGCAGGCTCTTCGCCTTGATGCGCTCGACCCCCTGGTTGAATCGGCCGGCCTCGATGGCGGCGTCGACGTTGGCCTCGAGCCGCGTCTCCAGCTCGGCGAACAGCTCGTTCTGCTCGGCGATGGGCAGCGCCAGCAGCCGGTTGAGGAAGGTGTGCATCGGCGGCAGGTCGTCGCGCAGCGTGCCGTCGTCTTCCTTGACAATCTTCAGGCCGGTGGTCTCTTCGAGCCGGTCGGCGGACCAGCCGGGGATGCTGCCGCCGTACAACGCCATGAAGAACTGGCGCAGGGCCGTCTTCGCGTAGGTGGATTCGAAGTTGTCGGTGGCCCGGAACAGGGCGCTGTCGTCGTCGTCCATCGCGGTCTGCGAGTCGCGCTGGCCGCGGGTGATGGCGCCGAGGCTGTCGAGGCGGCGCGCGATGGTGGAGATGAAGCGCCGCTCGCCCTTGACGTCGGTGGTGACCGGCCGGAACAGCGGCGCCGACTTCTGGTGCGTGCGGTGCGTGCGCCCGAGGCCCTGGATGGCCTGGTCGGCGCGCCAGCCCGGCTCGAGCAGGTAGTGGACCCGCCGGTCGGTGTTGGGCGCGCTCAGGTCCGCGTGGTAGCTGCGGCCGGTGTTGCCGGCCATCGAGAAGACGAGGATGCGCTTCTCGCGGTTCATGAACGCGTGCGTCTCGTGGGTGTTGGCGGACCCGGCCCGCGGGCGCAGCGCGTGGCGCTCGCCGCGCTCGTCGCGGATGCGCACGATGCGCCGCGAGCGGCCCGTGATCTCGGCCACCGCCTCGTCGCCGAAGTGCTGCACGATCTGGTCGAGCGCGGAGCCGACGGGCGGCAGCAGGCCGAGCCTGCGGATCAGGTCGTCGCGGATCCGGGTGGCCTCGACGGACTGGACGGGGTTGCCGTCCTTGTCGTGCACCGGCCGGGAGCGGAGCTTCCCGGTGTCGTCCTCGTACTCCTCGTGCAGCGTGGTCGGGAAGGCGTGGCGCAGGAAGTCGAGGACGTACTCGCGCGGGGTGACGTCGACCGACAGGTCGTCCCACTCGCTCGCGGGAATCTCGGCCAGCCGGCGCTCGGTCAGCGCCTCGCCGGTCGACACCAGCTGCACGACGACCGAGCGGCCCTCCTCGATGTCGTTCTCGACGGCCTGTATCAGCGTCGGGCACTTCATCGAGGTGAGCAGGTGGCCGAAGAAGCGCTGCTTGGCGCTCTCGAAGGCGCTGCGGGCGGCGGACTTCGCCTGCGCGTTGCGCGTCTCGCCGAGGCTGGTTACCCCGACGGCCTCGAGCGCGTCGTCGAGGTTGGCGTGGATGATCTTGAACGCGCCGGCGTACTCGTCGTAGATCTCGCGCTGCGCGGGCGTGATGGGGTGCTCGAGGATGTCGATCTCGACACCGGTGTAGCTGAGCGCGCGCGCCTGGTAGAGCCCCAGGGCCTTCAGGTCGCGGGCGACGATCTCGAGCGCGGCGACGCCGCCGGCGTCCATCGCGGTGACGAACTTCTCCCTCTTCTCGAACGGCGTGCGGTCCGTGCCCCAGAGTCCCAGCCGCACGGCGTAGCCGAGTCCCTGGATGGTGCTCGCGCCGGTGGCCGAGACGTAGAGCACGCGGGCGTCGGGCAGCGCGTTCTGCAGGCGCATGCCGGCGCGCCCCTGCTGGCTGGGCGCGATGTCGCCGCGCGAGCCCTTGCCGCCGGTGGCGTTGGCCATCGCGTGCGCCTCGTCGAAGACGATGACGCCGTCGAAGCCGTGGCGGTCGGTCTCGGCGTCGCCGCCGGCGAGCCACTCGACGATCTGGTCGAGCCGCGAGCGGTTGCCGTTGCGCTCGGGCGAGCGCAGGGTGGCGTAGGTGGTGAAGAGGATCCCCTCGGTGTGCGGGATGTTGTCCTTCTGGCGGAAGCGGCCGAGCTGGACGATGTCGTCGGGCAGTCCGCCCACCGCCTGCCAGTCGCGGCGGGCGTCCTCGATGAGCTTGTCGGACTGCGACAGCCAGAGCGCGCGGCGGCAGCCGCGCAGCCAGCGGTCGAGGATGACGGCGGCCACCTGGCGGCCCTTGCCGCAGCCGGTGCCGTCGCCGAGCATCCAGCCCTGGCGGAAGCGCACCGCCCTGCCGTAGCGCGGGCCGTCGCCGATGTCGACCGTGTCGTCCGCGTCGACGAAGTCGCCGTCGTCGTCGACCCGGCGGACCAGTTCGTGGTCGTCGCTGACGCGGCAGGTCGCTTGCAGGTGCTCGCTGTGGGCCTCGGCGGCGAGGACGACGCTCTCGAGCTGGGCGTCCGACAGGGCGTTGTCGGTGACCAGTCGCGCGGGCAGCAGCGGCCTGGCCGACGGCTCGGGGTGGCGCACGGCGGCCATCGCCGCCGACTGGACCAGGGTCGTCGGGTGCGCGGCGGCGCCGTCCACGACGACGGCCTGCGCCGCCCAGGGGTGGTACGGCTTGTCGCCCGGGGCGCGCGTGTCGCCTGTGGGCCGCTCGGTGCGGTAGGCGAGCTCGGCGGTCGTTCCCCAGTCGCGCGGGAGCGCTTCGAGCAGCGCCGGCTTTCGGCGCCGGGCCGTCCGCCGTGGGCTGGCGGGCTTCGGCGGCGCCGGCCGCGGCACGGGCATCCGGGCCTGCCGGCGCGGGGGCACCCGGTCGAGCACGGCCCCGAGCAGGTGGTCCGCGGTGGGCATCGGGTGCGTCATCGCGCAGCGGGCGGCGGCCGGAGGCCGCATCTCGCCGTCGAGCGGCTTGTCGACGACCGTCAGGCGGGTCTCGTAGGTGGTGCCGCGGCTCTGGTAGAGCCTGCCGTCGATGGCGGTGGTGAACACGATGTCGGGCTGCGGGTCGGCGGCGGCGAACAGTTCCCGCCAGTCCGCGTTGCCGGGGACGGCCCCGCTCGAGGTGACGGCGACCAGCCGCCCGCCGGGGCGCAGGGCCGCGTAGGCGGCGCGCATGTGCCGCACGTCGGCGTCGTGGCGCATGCGGTCGAGGTGCGGGCTGCGCGAGAACGGCGGGTTCATCAGTACGACGCTCGGGTGCAGATCGGGCAGCAGGTCCCGGATGTGCTCGGCGTCGTGGCGCGTGATCGCCGTGTCGGGGAAGCAGTGGTGCAGCAGCCCCGCCCGGGTGGCGGCGATCTCGTTCAGGTGGAGCCTGCCGCCGGCGTTCGCGTCGACGCGCAGCGCGGCCAGCGCGGCGAGCATGCCGGTGCCGGCCGACGGCTCGAGCACGGTGTCGTCGGCGCGGATGGCCGCGGCGACGCTGGCCGCCCAGGCCATCTGCAGCGGTGTCGAAAACTGCTGCAGGCGCACCTGCTCGTGGCTGCGGCGGGTCTGCGGCGGTTCCAGCTCGGCGATCGCGTCGAGCAGCGGCAGCATCGCGTCGGGGTGCTCGGCCTTGCGCAGCAGCGCGCGGCCGTAGCGGACGAGCAGGAGCACGACGGCGGTCTCGCCCGCCTCGTAGGCGTGCTTCCACTGCCAGGCGCCGGTGGCGTCGGAGCCGCCGAAGACGCCGGTCAGCGCCTCGCGCAGGCGGCTGCGGTCGATCCTGTGGCCGGCCTCGAAGGCGGGCAGCAGGCGCAGGGCGGAGCGGAAGATGCGCACGGCGGTACTCGGTCCGCGCCGGGGCGTGCCGTCGCCGCCCGGCGCGTGCGGCGGCGCCGGTTGGGGCCCGAGCAGATCGGTGGTCGTCTCGGCTGTGGCCTGGTACATGCGGCGGAGTCCTCTCGCGGGTGGTTGTCGTACGGTGCGGTTGCAACGGCGGTGACGGCCTTGCCGGAGGCGGCTCGCGGAGGAGCCGCCCGGCGGGTGCTAGCTAGTGTGCGGCGGCGGGTGCCGGCGACGGCGCTGCAGATCCGCGTGTGTGGGGCGGGACTGGCGCCTACTTCTGCAGGAACGCCGGCAGCTCGTCCGCCGGCTGGTGGTCGAAGGCCTCGGCCGGCTCGTCCTCGCCGGTGCTCTCGTCGAGCGCCACGCTGTTGCCGTTGCCGTTCTTCGCTCCGGAGAGCGGGTGTCCGAGCACCCTCCCGTTGATCGTGTCGTCGGTGGCAGGCTCCGCTCCGGCGGTCCCGGTATCGTCCGGCTCGGCGGCGCCGGCGGCCTCGGCCGGCGTGCGGGCGTTCTCCCTCGCGGCGTCGTCGTCCGCCTTGGGCCCGGGCGGGGCGGTCGGGGTAGTCCCGTCGCCCTTGGGGGCGTCCTCCTCCGGCGGGCGGGCCGGGTCGAACGCCCGGAACCCGGACGGGGTCCAGCCGAGCGCGGCGGCGCGCGCGGTGGCGCTCAGGCCGAGGGCCTCGGCCTCGCCGTCGGGCCCGAAGGCGCCGGCCATGGCCGAGGCCAGCTCGTCCTTCTTGTCCTTACCGTGGGCGGTGGCCCACTCCTGCCCGAGCGTGCGGCGCGCGACGGCGAGCATCTCGCCCTTGCGCATCCTGCTCCAGAAGCGCTCGATCCCCGGACGCCAGACCGCTTCGAACGGGATCTCGAGCCGGGCGACGGTGGTCTCGAACTCGGGGTGCGAGCCGTGGTCGAAGGACAGCTGCTTGTTCAGCGCGCGGGCCGTGGCGGCCGAGAACAACCGCTGGCGGTCGTTCAGCGGCAGCTCGGTGAAGGCGAGGAAGCGCCGCGCCGGGTCGGTCTCGCCCATCCAGTCGAGAGGCAACTCGGCCCGGTCGCGCTCGAGCAGCGCAACGCCGGGGCTGGCGGCCTCGAACGCGGCGCGCTCGTCGGGGCTGCCCATCGGCTGGTCGGATGTCGCGTTCAGCGTCATCGCCAGCGGGCGCGTCCCGTAGAGGTGGATGCTGAAGGCGTGCAGCGACATCTCGTAGGTGGTCAGGTCGAACGCGGCGTCGAAGTCGTGGGCCAGGTGTGCCTTGACCAGCCCGTTGCGGATCAGGCGCATGTCCTCGGCCAGCGCGGTGCTCAGCCCGGCCGACTTGACGGCCTCGACCTCCGGGTTCTTCGTCGTCCGCTTGACCGGCGGCGTGTAGCCGGCAAGCGCGTCGCCGGGCTGGCCGTCCGGCTCGCCGCCGGCCTCTCCGGACGCCTCGCCGGCGCGCGGGGCCGCGGGGGGCACGTCCCTGGCGTCCTCCTTGCGCACGAGCCCGGCCTGGACGGTCAGTCCCTCGAACTGGTCGAGGCTGACGAGGCAGCCGGCGCAGGCCATCTGCTCGGGAGACCACGTGACGTTCCGGTCGATCGCGACGCGAACGTGGTTCTCGTCGTTCATCAGGCGGTCGCGCTCGTCGCTCAGCTTCCAGTAGGGGTGGTCCTCGGGCGGGTCGTCGTCGTGCTCGTCGAGCTGGTCCCGCATGCCCTCGATCTCTTCGTCGATCTCGGCGATGCGCTTCTCGATGTGCTTCAGCTCGGCGGCCTGCTTCTCGGTCGGGCCGGTGGGAGTCCCGCGCACGCGGCCGTAGGACTGGGCGGCGTCCCACTCGAGGTCGAGGTGCGGCTCGGCCCACTTCCAGCCCTGGGACTTCAGGTCGTCGGCGACCTGCTGGAGCTTGTCGGCCGCCAGTCGGTCGAGCAGGTCCGCGTCGACGAGCATCGCGCGCTCGTCCTCGCCGTCGGAGAACAGGTCGGCCTCGATGCGGCCGCCGGCGGCCGTGTAGGCGTCGATGCCGACGAAGCGGGCGCGCGAGTGGGTGGCGCTGACGTTGCGGCGCGTCACCTCGGTGCGGATCCAGTACGCGCCGGGCGTGTAGCTCTCGCCCTTGACGCGGTTCCAGACCTCGAGCTGGCGCTCGGCGTCGGCCGTGGCGGCGAAGGCGTGCAGGTGCTCGAGACTCAGCTCGCCCTCGCGCGCCGCGTCGAGGATCGGGGCGGGCAGTCCGCCGAGCCGGAGGCGCTGGTCGACGACACGTGCGGAGACGCCGAAGCGCTCGGCGATCCTGTCGCGGTCGACGCCCTCGGTGGTGAGGCGGCGGAAGGCGGCCACCTGGTCGACCGGGTGCATCGCCACGCGGGCCTCGTTCTCGGCGAGGCTGATCTCGGTGTCGTTGGTGAACTCGTCGAGGATCCGGCAGGCGACCATCATGTCGGGATGGATCTCGCCGGCGTCGACCAGCTCGCGCATCGCGCGGAAGCGGCGGCGCCCGGCGATGACCTCGTAGCGGTCGCCGACGGGCCGGACGGCCAGGTTCTCGATCAGGCCGTGCGCGAGGATGGACGCCTTCAGGATCGCCATCTCCTCGGGCGTGTCGTCGATCGTGCGCACGTTGCGCTCGGACAGGGTCAGGGCCGAGAGCGGCAGGTCGCGCACGGTCTCGCTCGGGTGCGGCGGCGGGGCGCCGGGGGCGGTCTCGGGGGCGGCTTCGGTGGTGGTCTTCATGGTACTCCTTGCGGGGTGGCCGGCGTGCCTCTCGGCCCGTTCGGCAGGGACAAGTATGGGGCGGACCGGTCCGGATCCGCCGGTGGATTCGGTCTCGGTGTCGCGGGGACGGCGGGTGTTCCCGCGTGTCGGAGACGGTCAGGTGCGGATGGAACCGGGAAGGGGCCCACGGCCGCAGAGTCGTTGGCGTGGAGCGCATAGGCTTGCGGGATGACCGGGAAAGACGAGGATCGGCAGCTCCTGGATCTGATCCATCAATTCCGCGACTTGCAAGCCAGGGTTGTCCCGCTGCGTGTGGAGCACGAGAGACACCTCGAGCAACTGGGCGATATTCGTATTCAGTTGGGCGTCGTGCCCTGTCCGGTGCGTGTCGTTGATGGCCGGCTCGTCGATTCGGCGGGTGTCGACATCGTCTTGCCGGGACATCTGGACTTCGCTCGGGTTCTGGCCGGTCTACGTGACGTGGAGAGTCGTCTGGCGAAGGTCAGCTCTCGGCTGGCCGAACTCGGCGTGCCGGTGCATGTGCCGGATTCGAGTCAGTAGAGTTTCTGGCGTGTTCGTCAGTGGATCACGCTGCCGGCGTCCTGCGCGTCGGGTGCGGGCGGCGCTTCGGCCGGGCGCTGCATCAGCGTGTGGTCGAGCGCGTCCTGCGCGTTCTCGGGATTCACGTCGATGCCGATCCAGCGGCGTTCGAGCAGGTGCGCGGTCGCGGTGGTGGTGCCGGTGCCCACGAACGGGTCGAGGACGAGCTGGCCCGGCTCGGTCAGCAGGCGGATGACGCGCGCGGCCAGCTCGGCGGGGAAGCGCGGGGCGTTGTCGTAGTTGCGGCCTACCGATGGGATCCTCCAGATGCCGCGGCTGCCCCACTCGGCCCACTCGTGGTGGTCGAGCCGGTCGCGGTCATGGACGAACGTTCCCGGCTTGTGGAAGAACAGCAGGTGCTCCCACTCGTCGACCGCGCGGTAGGAGCTGGCCGTCCAGGCGTTGTTGCGCCAGGCGGGCGTCTTGCTCCAGATGCGGTGGTCGTAGAGGTAGAGGCCGGCGGCCGACGCGGCCTCCTCGACGATGGCCGAGGTGCGCAGCACGCGGGTCGGTGCGCGCCGTCCGGCGCGGTGCGCCGAGCCCTTCTCGCGTCGGGCGACGGTCTGGTCGCTGCAGCCGAGGAGGCGTGCGATCTCCTTCTCCGAGGCGTCGGGGTGCGCGCGGCGCGCGGCGGCGACGTCGGCGGCGGTCACTCCGCCCTGGCGGCTGCGGATCTCGGCGTACGGCCCGGGCGGCAGGTCCGGGTCGGGCCAGGTCCGTATGTCCGCGATGTTGACCACTGCGAACGCGCCGGGGCGCAGGACCCGGGCGTGCAGGGCCAGCAGCGCGTGCATCAGCTCGGTCCAGGACCGCAGGTTCAGGTCGCGCTCGTACGGCTTGTCCATCAGGTACGGCGGCGACCACAGGGCCAGGTCGACGGTTTCGGGCTGGATGCGCGCGGTCTGCTCGCGGGCGTCGCCGCAGGCGATCGCGTTCGGCAGGAGGCGGCCGGTGGCGGCGCTGGTCGGTTGTCCGGTCATGGTTGCGTGATTGGCGCGCTACTCGTCTTTACTTCCAGTCGGTTCTTGGTGAACCGGCTTCTTGCCGTCATCTTCTATCGGATCGCCGGCGCGTGCCGGTCACCATTGCGCCCCGCATTCCATTCGTCGATCGCCGCCATGGCCGCGCGGGCCTCGGCATCGCGCTCCGCCGAGCGCTTCAGGCGCACCAGCGCGGCGATCCGTCGCCCGTCGAGCTCGGCCTGCAGCAGCGGCCAGCGCGGGGCGGCCGTCCAGGTGATGGTCCCGCGTGGCGGGGTTCCGTCGGCGCGGGCCCCGGCGCGGTGCAGCAGCGCGAGGTAGCTTGCGAGCGGCAGCGTCGATCCGTCGCTGAACCAGACGACGCCGGTTCTGTCGGCGGCCTTGCCGCGGTCCCAGCTCACGGCGAGCGGGGTGACGGGCGCCGAGCCCTCGCGCAGTCGGGCGTCGTGTCCGGCGAGCTGGCGGAGCGCCGGGTGCGGTATGCGCGTGGCGCCGTCGTCGGGCGGGTCCCCGGCCCAGAGCGTTTCTGCCGTCCCGTGCCACGGCCGGCCGGCGTCATCGGGGCCGTCGGCGGCGCGGCCGACGATCCAGAACGGGCGCCGTGGGTCGTGCGCGGCGTCGTTCGACAGCGCGATCACGCGCCCGCGGTCGGGTGGGTGCGGGGAGCGTTGCGACGGCTGTGGGCGGTAGCAGCCGAGCGGGATCCCGGCGGCGCGTTCGGCCCTGTCCGGCTGGGTGTCGCGGCTGGTCACCGGCGGCTCGCGTGTGTTGTCAGCAAGTCCACTCGGACAGCTTGACCTTCGGGCCGGGCCATCCCCCGCGGCGCAGGCGCCGGGCCAGGACCGCGCAGGCGGCGCGCGCGTCGGCTGGGAGCGATGTGCGCGGTCGCCCCGGGCCTCGGTCCCGGCCCGGAAACCAGTGTGCGGGCCAGTGCTCCGCGTGCAGGTGCGCGGCCTTGTCGTGGGGTACGTCGAGCAGGACCTGCCCGATCAGCGCGGTCGGCGGTCGCCGCTCGGCTTGCAGCCTGCTGCCCAGCGCCTGGGCGAGCCCGCGGGCGGCTCGGGGCGCTTCCATCGTGGCGAGCGCGAAGAGCGAGCCCGGCGGTCTCCTCGCGGTTGCCGCGGACGGATCGAAGTCCGACGCGTTCGTGTGGATGCGTTCCAGTAACCGGAAGGCGAGCTCCTCGGTGCGCTCGGCACGCTGCGCGTGGTTGTCGCCCAGCAGGACGCCGGCGCAGGCGAACGGTTCTATCCGGTCGCCGGCCGTGGCCGTGCGGATGAGCTTCGCTGCCGTGTCGATGGCCTCGTTCTCGGCGTGGAACGGCCCGACGACGACCGCCGAGGTCGTGTGGCGGCTGAACTTGCGCAGGTGCAGCACCGCGTGCAGGGAAGGGCCGGGGCGGCCGCCTGGGCGCGCCGCCCCGGTGCGGGGGCCGGGCATCGGGCGGAGTATGCGCGGCGGCGGGCGCCGCGCTTCCGCCCGGGCGGGACGGGTCAGGCCGCGGCCGCGTGCCTGCGCACGAGGTTTGCGGGACGGGCCGCCTGCTGCGGGGCCTCGGCGCGGTGCTTGCGCCCGGCGCGGCGCCGGCGTCGGTTCCTACCGTTCGGCTGGCGGCTGTGCCGCGCGATCTCGTCGGTGAAGCGCCAGCGCTCGATGGCCGAGCGCATTTGCAGCACGCGGTGGTCCGGCGGCGCCGGCCGCGACGAGGCGTAGCGGTCGGCCAGCGCGAGGAACGCCGTCTCGAGCGGCTCGTCGAGCAACTCGGAGAGCCTGACCAGGTGCTCTTCGCCCTGCGGGTCCTCGGTCTCGTAGACCAGCATCGGCGGGCCGGCCGGCGGGACGCGCCAGGCGCGCACGTGGCGCGTCGACAGCCCGTGGGAGTAGCCGGCGAAGCGGTCGCCGACGTGGATGCTGTCGCTGGTGTGTTCGTGGTCGATGGCGACCAGGATGGCGCCGACGCGGATCTCGTACAGCCGGGGCTCGGGCGAGGTCCACGTGTCCGCGTCGGTCGCGGCGCCGGGGGTGACCGGGACCGTGCCGAAGAGGCGCTCGCCGAGCAGGGCCAGCCGCCCTGGGTCGTCGGTGACGTGGCGCAGCTCGACGAGCTGGCGGGCCGGCAGGCGGTCGGCGGCGATGTAGCGCACCATCGTCGCGTTGCGCGCGCTGGTCACGCCGGCGTCCACCGGGGCGGGTTCTCCCGCCGGGGCGTCCTCGCCGTAATTCGACGGCGCGTCGTCGGGCCGGGTGGCGATGCGCGCGTACTCGTGGCCGCTCCAGCGCCTCGGGTCGGGCACGAACCCGTCGGGGTACGGCTCGGGGCGTTCGTTGCCGATCGGGGCGTACGTGTGGACGGTGTCTGTCGTCTGCATCGGGATGCACCTCGGCCGGCCTGGGCCGGCGTGTTGGAGGAAACAAGCCGGGAACCGGCCCGTCAGGTGGGGCCGGAAGGCCCCGTTGCGTGGATCGGCCGGCGCCTGTGGCGCCGGGGCGTGGAGACGCGAGCCAACAGGCGGAGGCGTTGCCTTGCCCGCCCGGCTCTCTCTCTATCCGCCCGCCCGATCTGTCTCATTGTCGCTTGTCTGACCCCCTCCCTCGTGGCTCGTCTCCGGTCCCGCGCCGACGTCTGCGAGGCGCGTTCCCCGCCGACGTTCGAGAGGCGGGGCGGCCCTTCGGGCGGCTGTGGTGCGGGGTGATCCGCCGGAGTGGGGAGGCGGAGGTGGTCGGGGTGATCACCGACGGTGGGGGTGCGCGCAAGGACTGGAGTCTGGGAGTCGTGGTCAGCTGCGGGACTTCTCAGGCTCCGTCCCGTTGCGGTTCTCCGCTTCGAGTGCTCGTACGCAATTCTCGATGTCGGCGATGGCTTCGTCGGCTGTCAGTGCGACGATGTCCGCCGGTTGCATGATTATCGAGCGGGAGCGGTGGCGGTTGGTGGGAGTCTTGGTCTGCGGCATTTGATGCGTTCCTCGGTTGTGGACCGTGTGTCCCCTGAGACGTGTCCAGCCCGTGGTCCCGTACCGTAGTGGGGATGAGCGAGAACGAGGTCGATCAGGACGCGGTACCGACCGATGAGCAGGACGAGCACGAGTACGAGCCGCTGCGCGAGCCCGCGGGCGCCGACGGGCGTGCGGAGCTGGACGAGGAGGGTGAACCGGGCGAGGTGCGGGATGCTTTCGCCCAGGACCTGGTAGAGGACCGGGCGGCGTGGGGTCTGGCTTCCCTCGTCAAGCCGGTCGTGCGGGCCGGCGTCTGGCGGCGGACGGCCGCCGCGTTGCTCGACGCGGGCCTGAGCCTGGTTGCCGCGGGCGTGGTCCTGCTGGTCTCCGAGCTGCTGTGGCTGCGTTCCGACGGTGCGGTCTCGGTCCCGGTATGGGTGCCGGTGCTGGTGTTCTTCGGCGCCGGCTGGGCGCACACGGTCGTCGGCGAGGGCCTGTGCAACGGCGTGACGCTGGGCAAGCGCGCGGTGGGGCTGCGCGTGGTCGGCGGCGGGGGGTTCCCGCCTGCGCTCTGGCGCGTGGCGGCGCGGCGGGCGTGCCTGGATGCGGTGGTCCTCGCGGTGACGGCCCTGGCGCTCTGGCTGACGATGGTGCGGCAGTACGGAGGGCTGCTGCCTGGGGCGGCCGTGGACATGGACGGGTCCGACGCGGTGGTCTTCTGCGTGTTCTTCGTGAACCTGGTGGTGCTGCTCGCGCTTGCGCGCCGGTTCGATCCGAAGCAGCGGTTCCCGCATGACTCGCTGGTGGAGCTGGCGGTGATCATCCCCGGACCGGCGGGTGAGGGTGCGGCTGCCGGCTCCGGCTCGGGAGGGCGGCGCGTCGCGGCTCCCGTCGGTGTGGTGCGGGCTCGTTGGGACGAGGAGACGGCCGAGGTGGCCCCGGTGCGTCCGTGGGAAGGCCGCAAGTGGCGGCCGGACCCGGAGGTGGCGAGGAAGGCGGCCGAGCGCAAGCCGGCGCGGATGGGGCCGGTGTCGCGGCTGATCGAGTCGGTGGTCGCGTGGGGCGGCCGGACCGGTCCGGCTGTGCCTGAGAAGGCTGCGGGTGAAGGGGCGAGGGCGGTGTCCGCAGCTTCGGGCGGCGGTCGCCGGGTGGGGTTCGTCAACCGGCTCGCCGATCGGGTGGTCGCCTGGTCGGAGGGAGAGAGCGTGGCGTCGTCACGTGGCGGGGAGAAGGACTCGGCCGATTGAGGCCGGTGATGCCGGTGTGCAGGTTGGCGGCTAGTCGTTGTCGGCGGCGGGGGCGGCGCCCTGGATGGCGTCGATCACCAGCGCGCGGAGCTCGCGCATTTCCGCTTGCAGGTCGTCGATGCGACGGTTGACGGCGTCGAACCGTCTGTCGATGCTCGCGTTCATCTCGTCGAACCGTCTGTCGATGCTGGTCTTCATGTCTTCGAATCGGTTATTGACACTCGTGTTGAGGTCGCTGATCCGGTTGTTCACGGTGGCGTTGACGTCGTCGATCCGGCTGTTGACGTCGTCGAACCGGTTGTTGATGCCGCCAGCGACGATGCCGACGAACGCCACGATGACGGTAGTCATGGCGATCCCGGTTCCGACGATGGTGGCGATGATCATGCGGTTGTCGGTCATGCGCTCCTCACGATAGCACCGTTTCGGGGCGGGCGAGTGCCCGCGGCCCCGTGGATCCTTCTCGTTCGACGGCTCGATGGCCGCCGGTCCGTACGCTTGCCTGCGCCGGCGGTGGTCGCCGGCGTCGGGGTCGGTCAACCGGATGGTGGCGGCTGTGATTTTCCAGTTGGTTTCTTCGGTGGGGTCGCCGGGTCGTGCTGACCGTGGTCATCGCGCTTGCGCGTCGGCGGCTTCGGCCGTTGGGCGGAGCGTTGCGGCCGCATCCGAGTCGGGTTTCTTCGGGGCGTTCGTCGGCGCGCGCGCCGCCTGTCTTCGCGTCTTCGCGCCGTGCGCGGTATTCGCGGTCTGCGTCCTGGCCGGTTCGGGAGCTCACGCGCAGATCCGCTTTTCCGTGAATGGTCTGACCATCAATGGTCAGGCTCCCGCCGTGCTCCAGGAGAACGATGCGGATCAGATCCTCAACGCCACCGTTTCCTACGAGGTGGATGACGGTTATGAGAGTGGTCCTTCCCTCTACCTGAAAGCCGAGCCGATCGGATCGAATCCGGCGACTCTGTCTCCCGGTGGTACGGGTTCTGCGCGGTGTTCCCTGTTTGCGCGACCGGCGAACGTGGACGTTCTTCTCGAGGACCCGGACTGGGCGTCGTCCACTGGGGCCGCCGCCGGTTATGTCCCGGCTTCGTACACGGCGGGGGATGATGATCCGCCCACGGTGCAGCGCTCGTTCGCGTTCTCCTTCGGGACCCTGTGCCAGGATTCCGAGGTCGAGCCGACGGAGCAGTTTCAGGTCACCTTGTGGTTCGGAACGCTCGATGCCCCGATCGTGCTGTTCAAGTACATCGTGCGGATCGTGGATGCCGGGCGTGGCGACACGGGTCTCGACGGCGATTTCGAGGTGACCGAGACCGACGTCGACTTCGTCGCGTTGCTGGCGTTGCCGCTCGACGAGGCTCCGGACCGCGTCCGTTGCTACCCGTACCGCATCTCGTACTCGAGGTCGACAGCCGACGAGGCCGATGCGCGGCTGGTTGGTTCCGACGGTCGGTCCCCGGCGGGCTTCGGCGTCCTGGTCGCGCAGCCGGCTGCGAGCACCGCGGTTTCCTCGAACCTGCTCGTCGTCGGTGACGACCTGATCGAGGGCGACGAGACGCTGCTCCTGAGCGTGTACGCCCCGGGTCTTCCGGGCGAGGAGTCATGTTCTCCCTCCGGTGCTCCCGTATTCAGCGTCGTCGTCGTGATCGTCGACGACGACGTTCCGGTCGGCATCGCCTCGATCGAGGTGGAGGACGCCGGTCCGGACGGCAACCACCCGGAGGGGGACTCGGGAGACCGTTCATCGGTGCATCTGATCGTCACCTTCGACCGCCGCCTGACCGAGCCGGTCGTGGTGCGCTACGGCTCGGTGGCCGACGGCACGGCTCGCGGCGCTCCCCCCGGGCAGGACGTCGAGGTCGTTTCGTCTCGGTCGGTCAGCGTCGCCGTCGGTGAGATACAGGTCCGTGTGCACGTGGCGACGATCATCGGCGACGACCGCATCGAGGCGGTGGAGCACTTCCGGGCCTGGGCGGCCGTGGACGAGGGTTCGGAGAACGCGAAGCAGTGGGCCACGGTCAACATCGCCAACGACGACGTGCCGGGGGACACGATCCTGAACGTCGTCCTCGAAGGCGAGGGTGTCTCCGACGGCACGATCACCGAGGGAGATCCGGCTTCCGGAACCGGCGGCGGCGACTGCCAGGGCGAGTGGAAGTGCGTCTTCCTGATCCTCGAGTTCACCAGCGAGCGCCAGTTCAAGGACGTCGTCTACGAGGTCCATACCGTGGCGGGCTCGGCGCGCCCCGGCGAAGACTATCGTTTCCGCGACGGCGTGCAGGTCCGGCTCGAGGCGGGGCACCTGCGCACGCTCGATGTCAACGACCCGCTGATGCTGCAGGTCCGCCAGGACTTTCTCGTCGAGCGGGCCCGCGAGGACCTGCTGCTAGCGGTGCACATGATGCAGGGTGGCGAGTCCCCGCTGTTCAGCTGGTACCAGCGCATCGTGATCGAGGACGACGACCGTCCCGGGGGCGAGGCCGGCTCGTTGTGGTTCGGCGTCGCCGACCATCCCGTTCTCCTGGATCGGGGGTTGGCGTCGTGTCCCGACCCGATGGATTACGCGAGCGTTGCCGAGCCTCTCGACGGCGGCTTCCGGCCCGTGCGCCTGGAGCTGGCGATGGCCGCTCCGGGCGCCGATGCTCCCGCCGCGGATCCCGGTACGGACGCGGCGCAGCCCGCAGGCTGCAGCCTCTCCGGGCAGGAGGCGTGGTTCCGGTACCAGCTTGCCTCCGGCAGCGCCCAGGTGGGCGTCGACGTACTCGATCCGGGTGGTCCCGGGGGCGATGTCCGGTTCGTCGGCGGCCGGGCCGCGCTGGAGCTGTACGTGGTCGGGGACGGCGAGTTCGAGGGCGCGCAGTCCTTCACGCTGGCGCTTCTCGGCGGTGCGGGCCGGGTCGCGCAGTTCACCGTGGTGGTCGAGGACGCCGAGGTTGCCGGCGAGGTGATCTCGGCGCGCACGGCCAGCGCGGTGCGCATCGGCCGCGTGCTCGCCTCGGAGGTCTCCGACGTGCTGGCGGACCGCTTCTCTTGCGCGGCCTCTTCGGCGTGTGCGGAGGCCGGCGCGCCCGCGCAGGGGCAGCTGTGGCCGGGCGGGGGTTCCGGTCCCACGTTTACGCCGGCGGCGCTGTTGCGCCGGCTGGCATGGTCGGCCGGGTCGGTCGTGATGCCGGGGATGGCGCCGTCGTTCGTTTCCGATAGCCTGGTGCAGCCGTTGTCGCAGCACCGCGGTTCCGGTCCGGGCGGCTCCGGGTTGACCGGCATCGGCATGGCCGGTCCTGCCGGCGGCGCGGGTCTCTTCGGTCCCGGCCGAGGTGCCGGTTCCTACGCGGCGCATGGTGCGGGAGGTCCTGAAGGGGACCGGCTCGCGGTCATCGGCCGGGCGCTCGACGGGCTGCGCTACCAGGGCGACCCGGGTCGCTGGCTCGGCGCGGTGAACATCGCTCGCGGCGACCACCGTGCGCGAGCGTGGACCTTCTGGGCGCGCAGCTCCTACGGCGTGGTCGACGACGTCTCGAGCACGGCGCGGCGCCTGCGCACGTCGATGCTGTCGATGACCGGCGGGCTGGACCGGCAGGTGGGCCGGTTCCGGGTGGGCGTGCTCTACACGCAGGCGTTCTCGCAGTCGGAGACCGAGCTGCACGGGTATGCGCAGGGTTTTGCCGTTGCCGACCCGGCCGCCGGATCGAGCTGGCGCGTGGTCGCCCCGTACGTCGGCTGGGTGCCGCACCGGCGGTTCCGGCTGTGGGTGTCGCCGGGCTGGGTGACCGGCGGCGGCGCCGCCACGGTTCTTGGCGAGGGCCTCGACGCCACGATGCGGATGGTCGTCAGCGGCGCGTCGCTGTCGGTGTACTCGTCGCGCGAGGTCAGCGTGGACCTCGAGGCGGACGTGTTCGAGGTCGACACGGACCGGACGCCGTCGGCATCGGAGCTGCGGTTCGCGACGTTGGACGACGCTTTCTCGGGCCGCGCGCAGCGGGCGCGGCTGGCCGGCCGGCTGGGCTTCCCGCTCGGCGACCCGGCGACGGCGGCCTCGCGCCTGACGGTGCGGCTGGGGCGCCGGTGGGACGTCGGTAACGATATCGACTGGCTGTGGGGGCCGGGCGGACGGCCGGCGTCGTGGGACGGTGCGGGCCGGGTGTCGGCCACGGACCTGCTCCTGGACCTGCGCTACCGGCGCCAGCGCTCGTCGGTGTCGCTGGTGTTGACCCTCGGCGCGCAGCTGGGTGGCGAGGAGCCGCTGGTCGACGGCCAGCACCTGCGTTTCGGCTCGCGCCGGCAGGTGGGGCTCGGCGGCGGCGTGGCGTGGGGCGCGGCCGGGTCGCGCGCGGGGTGGTCGGCGTCGCTGCGCCCGTCCTACGGGCACGTGTCGGCCGCGATGCCGGGCTGGTGGAGCGGGGCGGTCCCGCGCATCGGCGGCTTGGGTGGGTTCGAGGTCGCGCCGATGGTCGACGCCGAGGTTGGCTACGGGTTCGACGGCGGCGGGCGTGTGTCGGTGGCGGGCCGGCAGGCGTTCGGCGGGGGGCGCTCGGGGACGCGCGGTCTCGGTGCGGTGCTGCGGTACGGCCGCGGGTGGTGACGGCCTGCGGCCGTACCGGTGTGCTCAGCGGGCGGCGTGGCCGATGCGTACGGCTTCGAAGGCGTTGGGTGTGGCGCGTTCTGCGGCGCGGATGTTCCGGCCAGCATGGACCGCTGTTATTCGTGTCTGCCATTGAATGGCAGCTTCAGCTCTTCGGCGGGAATGGGAAGTTCCCAGACTGAGACCACTGGAAGGTCGCCAGCGACCTTTCGTATTCCGGTGTCGTTGGAGTAGAGCTTCTTCGCTCCGCAGCGCTTCGCCACCGCCACGATCTGTCGGTCGGCCTTTACGCACTGCCACGGGGCGTCGGAGCCGGTTTTCTTGTCTCCTCGATCGAGTGCTGCTCGTGTTGATGCTGCGGCTTCGACCGCGTCAGCGGCGCGAAAGGGCTCGATTTGGAATACGGCCTGCCTTTCGATCACCTTGAGGAGCTCCGCTCCATCCGTCCCGGGTACGACCAAGACTTCCGCGAGTGCCGGTGCGGGTACGATGACTCTCGCATTCTGTCGTGTCAGGTTCTTGATCAGCTGAGTGAGCCGTTGGTGCACGTATTGCACCGGACGCCTCGTTCCAGGGTCTTCGGGAGGGTCAATGGACGGCTGCAACAGCAGGATCAGGATGTCTGCATCGAAGGCCACGACCATGAGCTACCTAGTGGCAGCCAGAAAACCCCCGTTTCGAGCGAGATTCTGAGACGAATTCGTGGATCGTGGACGTGATTTCGGGGGCGAATCCGGCCGCGAGGGAGGCAGTCCGGCCAGACTGCGGGTAGCGAAGAGCAGGAGATCAGCCCGGATGCCCTATTCCAAGGACAGTAACACCCTGCCGTCTTGCGGCGGCAGCAATCCGATGGTACTTGCAAGAACCGGCTGAGTCAGGCGACGCGTTGTCGTCGTTTGCGCTCACGCTTCTGCAGAAGCAACCCGATGCGATGCAGGTTGGCCGCCAGCACCGACAAGGAAACCGTGCGCGCAAACCCATCCGCGCCATGGCTTCGAACACGGTCGAGTCCGCGATGCTCCAATCCATTGATGGCAGACTCGACCGCCGGATGCGCACGCCGCGCCGCCACAAACGACTCCTCCGCTTCCCGCTCCTGGTTGGCCTTCGAAAGATATCCTTTGCCCGGCAAGGCGTTGACATCAAGCAGCCCATCGAGCCGGACCCGGTTGTCAGGACTGTGAAAGCCCCGGTCGAAACTGCACGCCCGCAACTCCGGATACCGCGCCTGCGCTTCCTGCACCATCGGCACCGCCACGTCCACATCCTCGCCCTTCCACAGAACCTCATGGTGAAGGATGAATCCAAACTGGTCTTCGATCAGGGCGACAGGAACTCCGAGTTCAACCGGCGTCCCCGCCTTGCCTTTCGAAATCCATCGCGTGTGCTCCTGGAAAATCGAAAAGACCTTCTCCGAGTGAGGAATCGTCTCGTCACGCAGAAGCCGCCGCTCCACCTGATCCATCTGCCGGCGCGCATGCGCGACAAAGCCGGCAATCGAGCAGCAGGTGATTTCCGCCGCGCCCTGATCCCGCAACGCGTCCAGCGTTGAATCCACGCGCTCAACCAGCCCCCGGCAGCGCTCCACATACGCCTCCACCCGCTCCGGGTGCCGCTTCGCTCGCCGCGTCGAGCGCACCCTGTTGAACAGGTTCCTGACCTCTCGCGTCAGGTGGCTCCACTGACGCCAACCGCGCACCCCGTGCTGCGCAGCCGCCCGTCCGGTCTCCCGCACCAGACAACGCACCGCGTCCCACAACAGGCTGACATCCGTGGGATAGTGCACGTCGGTTTCGACCACGAACGAATCACACCGCCCGCGCAATGGCTCGCCAGGCTTTTTTTTAGCGACCTTGTGACCACTCTCCACCACCAGGCGCCCCACCGCCGACAACAACTCCGGCGTCAACAACGACACGTTGTCAACCACCGTCTGGTACTCGTAATGCGTCTCGTCACCGAAGTCGCTGTGGCCCAGGAATGCGCGTATCGTATCGTGATGGTTCGTCAATTCATGAAGACGGTCGAAGTCGCAGCCCAACCCCTGCTTCAGGACTCCCAACACAAGGATCTGCCACAGGTCCATTCCCGGACGCCCGACCGTGCGGTCGGCCTCCGGCAGAATATGCTCGTCCAGCAGCGCATACAACTGCTCGCGCAATGCCTCGTCAGACCAGATGTGTTGCAGCCCTTTCAGCACCGCGGGAATATCGTCCCGCGACTTCGGGTTGATCCGGATCTTGTCGATGGACACCTCACCGAGCTGGAGCTGTGACCTGTGAACTTCTCTCATGATGTCAATGTCGCGAAGATCTGCCCGAAATGGGCCGATTCTTGGGGAATCACCCCCAAAGAATACGGGATTCGGGCGATCTTCGCCACCTGAAATCCGCGAGATATCCCGTAGAATCAACAACTTGAGGGGTTTTCTGCCGGACACTACCTAGTCCTCGCCTTGTCGCAGCGTATGCAGCGTCTCCAGCGCGTTCGCCGGGGTTGGCGTACTGCTCGCGACTCTTTGCAGATCGGCGATGACACCGCCAAGCGCATCGTGCTTTAGTTGGTTGAAATCGGAGATCAGAAACCTGATCATCGACCACCGACCACCGACGTTCCGGGTCCAGCGGCCTTTGCCGGCTACTCGTAGCGGTTGACCGAAGATGTGCGTGGCCAGCGTTCGTGCCAGCTCGCGTTTCGCATGGCAAATATGCACGACTTCACCGTCTTTCAGGTGAACGGGCACTTCGTTCAGTTCGCCACCGACGCGAATAACCACTCCTTGCAGCTCTGAAATCTCGGTGAAGGGACCATAGACGACGTCGTGATCCAGAGCTGCCGCACCCGGAAACTCCAGCAGCCGCGCGCCAGGCGTTTGGGGAGTGTCCTCATCGGACAGATAGCCGGACGTGCGATCCTCGCCGAGTAGTTCGTTGAGTGCTTCGTAGGCCTGCCTTGCATCCGGGGGGGCGGCGTTCTCGCGTATGGCGTGGATGCGTTCTCGTACCGCGGGCTGCGCTTCCGGTTCGACCTCTTGAACCATGACTGCGCTCCCACGCTCGAGCCTGACGAAATGCACGCGTGATTTCTCTCCAAGGAGAATGGCCATCTTGCCCATGTACTCCGCCAAACGCGCCATCGGGAGTGTTCCAGGCGTTCCCTCCTGAATGACGAACCGGTACCTGTCGGGGGATTTCATGTCTCTCCAAGGCGAATCCTAGCAGGGGAGTGCGCGGGCGGACCACCGAATTCTGCTCTTGGGAAAGACGGCGGCCGGGATGTCGGTGTCCGGCCGCCGGGCCTTCGGCGGCGGGCGCTCGGGCGCGGGCGGCCTGGGTGCTGCGCTACGGCCGCGGGTGGTGACGGCCTGCGGCCGTACCGGTGTGCTCACCGCGCGGCGTGGCCGATCCGGACGGCCTCGAACGTGTCGGGCTCCGTCCGCTCGGCGAACGTTCCTTCCCGGTAGCGGGCCTCTCGAGGACGGGCTTCGGGGTGCGGGCGCAGCAGCACCTGGTCGATGCTCTCCGCCGGGATCCCCCCGTAGTTGTTGTATCCGTTCTTCAGTACGGCCGGGTAGTCCTCCGGGTACCGGCCGAGCAGGTCGCGCAGCTCGCCCACGGTAAGCATTGCGGGTTCGGTCGTCAGCTGCGTGAGCAGCTTGTCGCCGACGTTGATCGTCTCGCCGCTGTGGGTGTCTAGCGAGAGCGACCCGTCGTCGTTGACGATGGGGTCGTACGACTCGTCGACGTAGAAGGCGCGGGTGCCGTCGAGCAGGCGGACCTGCCTGTTCTCGGCCGCGGCCGCGGTGAACTCTGCTCGTGTCATCGCGTGGCCCCTTGGTCCGTCATGCCGTGCCGGTATCGGCGGGCGGAGTCTCTCCGGCGTCGTCGGCGGCGGTGTCCAGCGCCCCGGCGCCTGTGGCGGTTGTGTCGTTACCGGCGGCGTCGGCCGCCTCGTCGGCGCTTTCGTCGGCCGTGTTGCGGGCTTCGGCTGTCGCGTTCCCGGCCGCCGGCGGGGCTGCCGGAGCCGGCTTGCCGTTCGTCCCGCTCGCAGCGTCCGCGGCGGCTGTCTGACTGCTCGGGGCGCTGTCGCCTTCGGGTGTTGCCGGTTTCATGGCGTCCGGGTCCGGAGCGGCGGTTGCCGTCGGCGGCTTCGCGGGTGGCGTCCCGCTGTCCTGCGCGCCGCTGTCCGCGCTTGCCGGCGCGTCGGTTTCCGGCGGCTCGGCCGCCGTCGGCGTTTCTTCGCCCGGGGGTGTTTCCCTGCCCCGGCGCGTCTGCTTTGTCGCGGTCTTCCTGGCGGTCTTCCTGGTGCGTCGCCCGTTGGTCGGTGTTTTCCGCTCCCGTCCCGGCTTGGGCTGGTCGTCGTTTCCCGGGGTGGGCGGTTGCTCCGCATTCTTCGGCATCGCCTCGGCGATCGCCGTCACGCTCTGCTGCAGCTGGTGGATGTCGTTGCGCAGCGGCGGGATGTTCTTGGCCTGCGCTCCCACTTCGTCGAGCTTTCTGCGCAGGCCCCCGGCGGTCAGGAGCGCGTTCTCCGCGTTCTCGCTCGCTGCGGCGGCCACGCCGTGGACGTCGCCGAGCAGCTTGCGCATCGCCTCGTTGCGTGCGGTCGCCTCGCTGCGGGCGGTGTCTATGGCGCCGGAGACGCTCTCGAGGGCGGTCCTGCCGGCGTCGGCCTGGTCCTCGAGGGCTCGGCGCACCCCTTCGAGGGTCTGCGTGTTCTTGTCGATCGCTGCCTGCTGCTGCTGGACGATCGTCGTCAGCTGTGACAGCGACGCGTTCGCATTGCGCAGCTCGTCCCGCATGGGCACGAGCTCCTCCCCTTGAGGGACGCTCTGCAGCTTCTGGCTGCCGATCCAGCTCTTGATCGCCATGCAGCCGACCAGGAGGACGGCGGCGAGGATGACGATCGTTCCGGTGTCGAATGTGCTCGTCTCCATGAGTTCTTCTTTCCTCTGTCGGGTCTCTGCCCGGCGCCGTCTTCGAGCGCGGTTTCAGCGCCCTCGCCGCGGCCACCAGCGGCTGCCGTTGCCGACGCACCTGCCGGTGTGTCCCTTGGGGCGCTGACACCGGTTGCCGTAGATCGGAGAGCGCTCGGTGCACTGGCCGCGAGGCGTGCGGCGGGGCCGCGTGGGCGGCAGCCCGGGTTCACGCCGGACGCCGCCCGGCGTTTCGTCGATGGGCAGCTCGGGCTGCTGGTTTCTTCGAGGCATGGCTGCACGCGGGGGAGTGTAGGAACCGGGGGCCGTTCGGCCGACCGTCGTCCGGCGGCACCGATCCCGTACGTTCGTGTCCGGAGAGATTCGTGGTCCGGGACCGGAGGGGTCGTCCGGAAGGAGGCGATGAGGCTATGCGGTGGTATCAGAAAGCGGGGTTGTCGTTCGTGTTCGGAAGCGGGCTGCTGCTGACCGGGGCGGCGTTGTTCGCTGCCTGCGCGGGGCGTTCGCTCGGGATGGGCCTGGGGGTGCTGGCGATCGGCGTGGCGGCGTTGTTCGCCAACGCGCCGCGGTTGTCGGGGCTGTTGCGCCGGCGGGCGTTCCGCGCCGTGATCCGGATGCGTCGGGGCGCGGGCAGGGCGGTCGCGGCGTTTTCGGCGGCACTGGCGCTGCTGACCGTTGATCCGGTCCGGTGTCGCCGCTGGGCGCTGTCGGCGGCTGCCTTGTTCGTGTTCCTGCTGCTGCCCGACGTGGTGTTCGCGGGGACCGTGGGAGGGACCGGGCCCTGGGTAACGGCGGTGGCCGCGCTGTGCAATGCGTTCGACGGCCCGATCGGCCGGGGGCTCGTGATGGTTGCGGTGATCATCGGGGGTTTGATGTTCGCGTTCGGCGAGGGCGGCAGCAAGTCGGCCATCGCGGGTCTCGTGTTCGGCGCCGGCATGGTGCTGGGCGCGCCGCAGTTCCTGACCTGGATCGGTTTGACGGCCACCTGTTAGGCGGTCGGCGGGCGTGACTGGCCTGCCGTCTGCGGCCGCTGTGCGCGTGACTCTGGTTCAGGGTCGCGCGCTTTTCTTGTCGGGACGGGATTCCCGATGGCGGCAGGGCGGTTCAGGCCGTGTCGCGTATCAGAAGGGGATGTCGTCGTTCTCGCCCTCGCCGTTCGGGTCTTCGGCTTTGGGCGTCGGTTCGGGGATGCGCTCGAGCTCGGTGTGGGCGACGGTGAGGGTGGACCGTGTGAAGTCCTTCCCGAGCATCCAGAACAGGAAGTCGTGGTGCGCGGCGATCGGGTCCCCCCGGTGCTTGCCGAAGTTGAACACGATCCGGCCCTGGTCGTCGCGCAGGAACTTGCCGGCGAGGTCTACCATCTTCGGGTTGCCCTCGGCGTGCAGCTCGTCTGCGCTGGCCTGTCCGGCCATCGCCTCGATGACGGCGATCGTCATCCGCACGTCGTCGCCGGCGTCGTGCGCGCGCAGCGTCTCGGGGACTCGCCCGACGAAGCGCTCGTAGGCGTCGGTCAGCTTGCGCGGCTCGCGCTTCTGCCACAGCCGCAGCGGGTCGACGATGCGCAGGTCCGTGGTGCGCAGCTCGCAGCTCGCTGCATCGAGCTCGCGCTCGAGGATCTGGACGTCGGACGAGACGGAGTAGCCGCCGATGTCGGCGCCGTCGAGGAAGGCCGCGACCTCGGCCGCCACGTCGCGGAACGGCGGCCACGAGGCGGCTTCTTCGTCGGTGATGCCGTGCACGGCCTTCGAGCCCGGGTCGATGGGCGTCTCCGGGTTGACGAACCACTCGCGCTCCTCGACGGCGCCGCCGGGCAGCAGCTTGTGGATGGCGAGACTCACGAGCCGGGCGTCTGTCGGCGACGGGCCGGTCCACTCCGTGTCGATGACGCACAGCGGCCGTGTCAGGCCGGCGAGCGCGTGGCGGGGCGGTGCGGGACTGTCTTCGGGCATGGTTTTCCTGCAGCCGCGCGTCCGGGCATGCCCGGCATGGTGCGGTCGGGTGACGTATGACTTCTGGTCGGTTGTTACCGTGAAGGATCTTGACGGTTCCTGCGTCGCGGGTCAGGGCACCATTCGTGCCGTTCTCCTCCCCGGTGGTCGAGATCCCGAGGCTCGGGCAACGCGCCGTGCCGGATGAAGGCGCCCGGGGCGTAGGCGATGGCGTTCTGCCGGATCGAGGGAATGTCCGAGGTGATCCAGGTGATCCTCAGGAACCGTTCGGGTTCGTTGACCCATGCCGGGACATCGAGGCCGTGCAGGCCGGCGATGTGCTCGACGGTGGCGGCGAGCAGCGCGTCCCATGGTGTCCGGGTGAGTCCCGGACGTTGCCTCAGCACGTCGTCCTGCCGCTGGCGGTCGAGGCCGTGGAAGCGTCTGGGCAGGTCGTGAAGGATCGCTCGTTTCAGGTCGCCGTCCGACCATCCGGCCCTGATTGCGTTGGTGAAGTCGTGCAGGTTCAGGGGCGAGATTCGCAGTGGACGTGTGGTGTTCGGCTGCATGGGTGCACAGGTCACGAGGATAGCATCCGTGCGGAGGTGCGCATGCCTGCGCTTCTACGGCGCGGTCTTGCCGAATCCGGCCGGATAGGGCGTGCGGTGGTGCGTCCAGTAGCGGTCGCCCGGGTTGCGGCCGGCGGCGCGCAGCGCGGTCACCAGGCTCGCGACTGCTTCGCCGTCGTCGGTTTCCAGCGGCTGGTCGTCGACCAGGATCGCGTGTGACGTACGGTCGTAACGGGCCAGCGTCGTCTGCTTCGTGTTCAGATCCTTCGGTCGCTTCGACAGGTGGATCACCCAGGCGTTCTTTGGGTCGCCGGGCGTCAGCCGCGGCCAGCAGCGTGTGAGCAGCAGCCGTGCCAGAGTCTCGGGCTCGCAGGTCTCGACGCGCGGCTCCACGGAGTTGTCGACCGCGCGGGTCCTTACCCGAATCGCCGCGTCCGCGGCGAAGGCGCGGGCCGCGGCTATCAGCATTCCCGGCGTGGGTGCCGGCGGCCGGAACCCGGCGTTGTCGGTGGCGGCGATCCGCGCCAGCCGTCCCAGGCACGGCGGCGCGATGTCGACGCGCTTGTCCCCGGCGGTGATCTTCGGGTTGACGAGTGGGTCGACCGGGTCGACGTCGAGCGTCAGCGGGAGCGAGTCTCCGCCGTGTCCGGGCAGGCCGTCGAGGCGCAGGCGGATCCGCGCCGCAGCGCCGGCGGCGGGTGCAACCGCCATCCCGCGCGGGCTGTCGAACGAGACCTCGATCGTGCCGGTCATCGAAGCGGCGAGCCTTTCGATCCGCACGACGGCGGCTTCGGCCGCGCGGCGGTCTTCATCGCTGGTCCGGGGGTGCTCGCGCTCGCGGCGCTGGCAGGCCAGCACAGCCTGTTGCAGGCGGTTGAACCCGAACATCTCGATCGCCATCGCGGTCGAGAGCCGCTCGGCGACGGCCGGCGGCGGGCCGGCCAGCGGCAGGAACGGCGCGGCGGCCTGCTCGGTCGGGCCGGGGCCGCCGTGCGGGAGGGCCACCGGGTAGGGGCGGGGCTCGCCGCGGGTGTCGCGCGGGGTTGCCAGGTGGAAGTCGTGCCGGGCGATCCGCCAGTCGGTGGCGTCGCCCCGTGCGTTCGATCCACGTCCGGTTGTGCTGGAGGTGTTCGTCGTCATGGCCGGTACTGTACGCCGGCCGGGTGCCCGGGCGGGTCCGCTCCCGGTTATCGGACACGGCCCGTGCCACTCGCGTTCGACACGGCGCCAGCCCGGCCCGTCCCCGGACCGCGACCTCGACATCGAGCCAGGCCCGCCGAGTTATCCACGCGCCTCCGGGCCCGGACCCGAACCCGAACCGGCAACCCGGCGGTTCAGCCGCCGCAGGTAATCGGCCCGGACCGCCTCCGCATCCGACCGCGACCCGAACGCCGCGGCGGGATCGAACGCCGGCGCCACCGGAACGCTTCCGGCGCCGCCGGCATCCTCGACCTCGACTTCGGCCCGCTGGTTCATCGCGCCTTCCCGTCTCGGACCGCCGGCGCCGCCCCAGACGACGCCCGTCGCAACGTCGCGACGACCTCGTGAGCTGTTCGGCCCGGCGCGTCGTTCCACTGCGTCAGCGACCCGACAAGCTCGATCACCGCATCGGCCGCCGCATCCGCATCGTCGAGAGCGCCCCGCATCCGGATCTGGGCGCACCGGATCGCGCCCCAGGCGCACCAGGACACCGCACGACGAGACGCCGGATCGCACCTGACTCCCGCCGCGTTGCGCGCCGGCGCCCCGTGACACCAGCCCCGTTCGACGAGCTCGGGCGCCGCGGCCAAAAGCGCGGCAGTCACCGGCTCTTCCGTTTCAAGCCGCCGCGACCCGGCCTCGAGCGCGTCCAGTGATGCCCGGTCCGGTTCGTCTTCGGCATCGGGTTCTCCCGCCGGCTCTGTGGCCGCAGGGTCGCCGATGGCGCCGGGATCGCTTGTTCCATTATCGATGTCCAGTCCTTCTCAGTGCGCCGGCATGTACAGGAGCCAGCGCAACTGCAGGTGGCGTGTGGCCGCGGCGAGCAGCAGCGCGCGCACGTCGTTGCGGTCGAGGCCGCCGAGGCCGCAGCCGAGCGGCGGGACGGCGACCGAACCGATCCCGTGCTCGGCGCAGCAGGGGCCGATGGCGTTGATGGTGGACCGCACCAGGGCGATGGGCGACGGGTCGCGCCAGTGGTTCTTGGTGGGGCAGTGCAGCACGTGCCGGCCGTCGGGCAGCCGGTGCGCGTGGACGAGGCCGCGGCCGAGATGGCGGCTGCGCAGTGCGGCGCGGTAGGCGCGGAAGCTTGCGGGCCAACGCGTGCGGAATTGCAGCGCCAGCCCGCGGCCCATCACGCCGACGAGGTTTACGGGATTGCAGAGCGCCTCGGCCGATGTCTCGAGCAGGTCGCCCGTCGCGAAGCTGACGTTGGCCGGTGCTTCCTGCACCGCTCAGGCTCCCTGCGCGTTGCGCTTGCGCGCGAGGCGCTCCTGCTGGCGCATCCTGCGGCGCTGCTCGGCGCTGCCCTGGACGGGCCTCGGGTAGCGGTCCGCCCGCGGCGCGCCCATTACGCGTCCGGCGAGGTTGCCGATCCCGCCGGCCATGGCCAGCGCGGCGGTGGAGAGTCCGAGGTTCTGCGGCGTCCAGCCGCCCGAGCGCTTCGGCTCGCGCTTGCGGTCGTCGATCATTGCCCTTCTCCTTCCGCGCCCCTGTGGGCGCTGCGGCGTGTTGTTTGCGCGCGTTCGGTGGTGCGTCGGTCCGATTCGCCGTCCCGGCGGTGTCGAGTGTTCCTGCACAACCGCCGGCTTCGTCCGTGACGGGCCGGTGCGTGCGGGATTCGCGAAGCGTCGTTCGGATGCGGCGGGCGCCGTTCCCGCGGGTGCGGTGTCGCCGGCGCTACCAGCGCAGGCAGGCGTCGGCGGGCGCGAGCATGTCGTCGACCGCGTCCAGAAGGGGGACGATGGCGCCGATGTGCGGATCGTCTTCGCGCTCGCTGTAGGTGACGTGGTGCTCGAGGTCGTCGGCGACCTCGCGCTCGAGGTCGTCGGTGAGCATGCCAGCGATCGCGATCTCGTACGGAGTCATCGCGTGCTCGAGGAGCCAGCGGCGCCGCTGCCAGCAGCGGTAGCAGCGTTCGCCGCTCGAGCGGTTGACCAGACGCCCGCAGGTGCCGGATTCGATCGGCAGGTCGACACCGGCGCACAGCCGCTTGTAGTAGAGCGGATCCGCGCGGTAGCGGCGCATGTTCGTGCGCCTCATGATGCGCTTGCGCAGGCGGCGCAGCGCGGCGAGCTGTTCGGGGCTCAGCAGGTCCCTGATGGGCATGGGCGTTCTCCGACGCGGGAATGGCCCGGAACGGGCCGGGTGAGGCGGGCCGTCAGGCCCCGAGGCGTGTCCGGTACGGGGTCTTCGACCGGCGGCGTGTGAGCCGGGGAGCAGGAATGCAAGGGCGTTGCCTTGTCCGCCCGGCTCCCTCTCTATCCGCCCGCCCGATCTGTCCCATTGTCGTACGCCGCAGTCTCCCCTCCGTGGAGTCGTTCCCCCAGCGCGCCGACTCGGGGAGGTGTGCCGGTTCGGAGCAACGGTGGCAGGCTTTTCCTTGTTGGCCGCGGCGCGGCCGATGCCGTTTACAGGGCGCGTTCGGGTCCGAGCGGACCCATCGTCACGTCGGTCGGCGGCCCGGTGTGGGGCCCGCGGGGAGCGACGCTGGTCCGCAGGTTCTCGGGAATCTCGGCCAGGAAGGGCGACGGGGAAGTGGGCCGCTGCTTGTCGCCGTGCCCGGTGACGGCCGGCACGCTCAAGTACAACTCCGTGCGTGCGCGGGTCATTCCGACGTATGCGAGACGACGCTCCTCCTCGATGGCGGCGCCGGTGTCGGCCGCCGCACCGACCGTGCGGCGGTGGGGCAGGTGCTCGGCGTCGAAGCCGGTGATGACGACCGTGTCGAACTCGAGTCCTTTCGCCCCGTGCAGCGTCGACAGGGTGACCCGTATGGTTCCGCCGTCCCGTTCGGGGGTTCGCATCGCCCGGCAGTGCTCGAGGAAGGCGTCCAGCAGCCGCCGCCGGCCTGCGGGGGTGTCGGTGTCGGCGCCGCCGTCGTCATCGGCGAAGACGCTTGCGTCGTGGGCCAGCTCGGCGAGGTTGTCGAGCCGGTCCGCGGCGTCGCCGTCCGCCGATTCGGCCACGGCTCTTCGGTACCCGGTGCAGTCGAGCGTTTCGCCGACCAGCGCGTCGAGCGCCAGCCGCCCGGCCGCGGCGTGCAGTGTGGCGGCCAGATCGAGTCGCAGGCGCAGGTTCGTGGCGTGGTAGGTGGACAGCGTGCGGCCGTGGGTGGCCCGCTCGGTGCGCTCCCGGAAGCTGCGGCCGGGCATCGAGTCGATCAGCGCGCAGGTCCTGCGCCCCGTCCGCGGGTGCGGGGGCAGCTCCACGAACCGGCGTATCGCCTCGTCGTCGTCGGGGTCGGCCGCGGCCTGCAGGCAGCAGAGCGCGTCGAGGATCTCCGGGCGGTTGTAGAAGCTCTCGCCGCCGGTGATCCGGTAGCGGATGCCCGCGCGCCGGAAGGCGTTCTCCAGCGGTCCCGACTGCGCGTTGGTGCGGTAGAGGACGGCGACCTCGCCGTCGTCCTGCCGGATGCGCGCGGCGGCGCGCTCGACGGCGAAGCCGGCCTCGGCCGTCGGGTCGGCCACGTGGCGCACGGCCGGGGGCTGCCCGGCCGGGTTGGCGCAGCGAAGCGTGTGGTCGAGCCGCTTGCCGTTGCTGCGGATCATCGCGCCTGCGGCCTCGAGCAGCCGCGCGGTCGAGCGGTAGGCCAGCTGCAGGTCGATGCGCCGGGCCTTCGGGAAATCGTGATGGAAGTCGAGGATGTTCTGCAGCTCCGCCCCGCGCCAGCCGTAGATCGCCTGGTCGGGGTCGCCGACCACGAACACGTCGTCGCGGCCCTCGGCGATCTGGCGCACCAGCACGTACTGCGGCAGGTTCGTGTCCTGGTACTCGTCGACCAGCACCCGCGGGTAGCGTTCGCCGGCGGCGCGCCGCGCGTCGGGGCTCTCGTGCAGCAGGCGGACGGCGCCCAGGAGCATGTCGTCGAAGTCGAGGCCGCCCTGTCCGGCCAGCGCGGCCTGGTAGGCGGCGGCCAGCCTTGCGTTGCGCTCGGCGTAACCGTCGTCCTCCCACTCGTCGGGGTCGGCCGGGGTGCGCATCCGGTTCTTCAGCGTGCTGATGCGGTGCAGCAGCGCCTGCGGTTTGTGGATGCGGACGTCGACGTTCGAGTCGAACATGCACTGGCGCATGACGCCGATACGCTCGACGCCCTCGACGATCCGGAAGTCGGCGGGCACCTCGATCGCCGTGCCGTGCTCGCGCAGCAGGCGGCCGCACAGGCGGTGGAACGTCGAGATCCAGACCCGGTGCGACTCGAACGACGGCAGCATCGTACGCAGGCGGGCCGCCATCTCGTCGGCGGCCTTGCGCGTGAAGGTGATCGCGGCGATGCGGTCGGGTTCGGCGCGGCCGGTGCGGACCAGGTGCGCGATGCGGGCGCAGATGACCCGGGTCTTGCCCGAGCCGGGGCCGGCGATCACCAGCGTCGGGCCGTCGGGCGCGGTCACCGCCTCGCGCTGGCGGTCGTTCAGGCCGGCGAGCAGGCGTTCGTGCTCTTCCGGGAGCGTTGCGGGGACGGTGGTGGACATGACGGGATCCGGAGCGGCGGCCGGAGGCTGCCGGCCGCGGAGGTTCATGTCGTGCGCGCCGGCCCGCTCCGCTGACGGTCGCGTGCGGCGGCGGCGGCGTTGTGCGCAGGGGTCGGCGCCTTCGGCGGGGCCGTGTTGACATGGCCCGCCGTGAACGTCGGCATGCTCTTCGGCCGGTCGATGACGTCGGTGCGCGAGAAGTTCTGGGGGCCGTAGCTGCTCTTCTGCGACATGGTCGTGATCGACGGCCGGCCGGGCGAGCGCGGGTCGCGCGGGTCGCGCAGCGCCGCCTGGCGCGGTGGCAGCTCCTCGGGACGCATCGGCCGGTCGACGGTCGGCGCCTCGCGTGGGTCCCCGTGCGAACGGGTCGCGTTGCGCGCCGCGCGTTCGGCCGCTCCGGCTCCGGCCAGCTCCATCTCGCGGCGGTGGGCCTCGAGCACCGAGCGCAGGTGATCGTTGGTGCGGCCGTCCCCGTCGCTCGCCCGGCCCGGGGCGTCGCGGGTGTGGTTGGCATGCTGCGACACGATCCGGTCCATGTGCGCGTCGATGCTGCCGCCAGAGCCCGCGCCCGGGGCGCCGGCGGCCGCGCGGGCGTGGATCGTGGCGACGCTCGAGGCGACGGACTCGCGCACGTGGTGGTGCCGCGGCTGGGCCAGGGCCTGCTCGGTGGTGAGTGTCTCGCGCCGGTCGTCGTGGCGGTCGGCGGGCATCTGCTCCTCCCCTCGGGTCGGCGGAACGCGTCTCTTACGCTAGCAGCGTACGGCAACGGCCGGGGGGCCGCCGGGCCGGGGACGGGAGGTTCGCGACAGATGCGACTGCTGCTGTTCTTGCTCTATTACGGGATCGCGTTCCTGATGGGGTTCGTCATCCGCGCGCGTTTCGACGCGTGGATGTACTCGAAGCCGCACATGCAGGCGCGTCTGGTCGTCTGGGCCGCCGACACGGTGAGCTACGTCGAGAGCGGTGGTTCCGGTCCGGTGCTGCCCCCGGAGACCACCGACGCCGAGGCGTTCTCCCCGGTGCTCGGGCAGTCGCGCATCGGCCGGCTCGCGCGGCGCACGGACGCCGGGGATGCGGCCGGGGCGGTGCCCGAGGGGCTGGCCGGCGAGCAGCCGCCCGCGGCCGACGACGGGTCCGGCACGCCGCCGCCGGTTCGACCCGCATGAGTGGGGCGTGGTATCGTCATGGCGAAGGAAATGCGAATGTGCGTTGGGCGCGTTTGCGGGTTTGGGTCGGTGAAACTGCACGGAGGTGCCTGAATGGCGGACGAGCGGACGACGTTGAGCCCGGAAGGGCTGCGCAAGCTCGACAAGGACAGCGCCGACGGCCACGACGAGCTGGTCGAGAAGGCGATCGCCGACGCGGGCAAGGATGTCTACGAGTACGAGGGCAAGAAGTACACGGCGCACCCGGCCGCGAGTCTGTTTCCGCTGATCGAGGGCGACGATTTCGACGCGCTCGTCGTCAGCATCAAGCACCACGGCATGCGCCATCCGATCGTGTTGCTCGGCGACCAGATCGTCGACGGCCGCAACCGCTTCCGTGCGGCGAAGAAGTGCGGTGCGAAGATCAGGTTCGTGCAGATGGATCCGCGGGAGGATCCCTGCGCGGTCGTGATGGACATGAACATCAACCGCCGGGACCTAGACCACAACCAGAGGGTCGCCCTGGCGTCGACGCTGCGCCGGCTGGCCCTGCGGCTGGCCGCGCTGCGGCGCGAGGCGAACGACCGCGCCGCCCGCGAGAAGCGTGAGAGGGAGCGCGCGGCCGCGCAGGCCGAGGGTGCCGGACAGGACGGCTCCGGGCGGGGTGACTCGGCTCCCAAGCCTGACGTCTCGGCGGCCGGTGACGCGGCGGCTCCGGCCGCGGGCGTCGACGCCGAGGCGGAGGCGGGCACGGCCGGGGAGTCCGTTTCGGCTCTCGACGAAGAGTCGGACGTCGTGAGCCGGGAGAAGGCCGCGAAGGCCGCCGGCGTGTCGCGTGCGTCGCTCGAAAGGTTCGACAAGGTTGTCGAGAAGGCTCCGGAGTTGCAGCAGCCGATCGCCGAGGGCGAGATCTCGGTCTCCGATGCGGCCGCGATCAGCGAGGAAGCTCCGGAGGTGCGCCGACAGGCCGTCGAGGACGTCCGCAAGGGCCGCGCCCGCACCGGCGCGCAGGCAGTCGAGAAGCGCACCGGGCGCGCGCCGAAGGCGCGTGCCCGGCAGAAGAAGCCGAGCGTTGCGGGCGCGCAGGGTGACGAGGGCGGCTCGGGTCTTCCGGCGTTGCCGAGCGTGGGCGGCGCCGCCGACGGCAAGGATGCGGCAGGTACCGGGGTTGCGCCCGCGGTCGTTCAAGCCGGCGCCGCCGGTGACGCCGTGGCGCCGCAGCCGTCCAGGCCGGCGCTCTCCGACGTGGCGATGTCGCCGATGCTCCTGCTGGCGGGCGTGCGCAAGGTCATGTCGGTGATCCACCTCGATCCGTGCTCGTCGGAGATCGCGAACGGGAAGGTCCGGGCGCTGCGGTACTTCAGCCGCGACGATGACGGTCCTCAGCAGGCATGGAACGCCGACGACGTCTACGTGTTTCCGCCGCCGAAGTTCGCGGGGCGCTTCGCCTCGAAGCTGACGGGCGAGATGTTTGCCGGGCGCGTGCGGCGTGCGCTGTTCCTTGCGCCGTCCGACCTGTCCGATCAGGACCAGGCGGTGCTGCTGCGCAACACGCAGCTGACCGGAATCGTGTACGAGACCGAGCGGACATCGTACGACGTCGAGGGTGGCGGGAAGGTCAAGGCCCCCACGCGGATGGTGCTTTACGTGTTCGGGATCGAGAAGAAGGAGCTGTACTCCGCGTTCGAGTCGTGGGGCAAGGTGTTCGTCACCGCCGGCAGGCAGTGAGGATGGCAGCGGTGTTCTCGCGCACGTGGCTTGCGGTGCTGGCCGGTTCACTCGCCCTGTGGGGGATGAGCCGACTCGGCGGCGTGTCGCTGCCGGACGCGGTCGGCAGTGAGCCGCCCGTCCTGACGGCCCGTTCGTCGGCAGCCGCGGCGGAGGCGGTGCCCGCGCTGACGGCGTGTCTCGAAGACGTCGCTGCACTGGATCTGCACACGGCGGTCGGTTCTGACGTCCTGCCGGTCGCGACGCGGTACGGCCGGTGGTGCCGACCCCTCGTCGACGGCGAAGCGTTCGACGCGTTCTCGGTCGTGTACGGCGAGCGGTCGCGGGCGGTGGTGCTCGCGATCCTCGAGCGCGAGCAGCGGCTGGCGGCCGAGCTGGCGGCCGACCCGCGGGGCGGGGAGCTCGATCCGGACGTGATCTGGGCGGCGGCGTTGCGCCGGGCGGTCTCGGACGTGCGTGCATTCGAGGTCGAGCTGCTTGCGTGGTTCGATACGCGATTTCCGATCGGCGGGGACGGTGCGGCGGCTGATCTTGCGGGGGACGTCGCGGTGGCGGGGCGGTAATGGTCCTGATGTCGCGTGTCGTAGTAGCCGTCCTGTTCGTTGCCGCGCTGTCGGCCTGCGTGCGCAACCCGTTGCCTGAAGCGCCGGCGTCTTCGCCAACGGGCGCTGGTCCCGGCGATCCGGTGGATGCCGCGTCCACTCCGGAGGCGCGAACGGAGTCTTCAGGTCCGGTAGACCGAAGGCCCTGGGAGTGGTACCGGGCGGCGTCGCGCTCGGTGGGGGGCGTGGAACTTTCCGGTGCGCCTCTGCCGCGGCAGTGGCGCGGGCTGCCCGTCGCCGAGCCGGCGCGTTGCGCGGCGTTCGACGAGGCGGACTATGCGGCTGCGGGTCTGCCGGTCCCCCGTCTTCGGGACGAGGGGGGCCGGTTCCGCGAGCCGCTGGGCTGCTCGCTGTTCGGCGCTGGCGACCGGACGGTGCGAGCGGGACGCGTGGTTTCGGCGGCGGCGGCGCATGACGCCGGGCTGTGCGGTCGCCCGGAGGCTCGGGCGACGTTCGCCGGGGATCCGGACAACCGGCTGTACCTGTCCGCGATGGTTGACGCGGCGCGGGACGAGGCGGTGGCGCGTGGGGACGGGGAGTGGCTGCCGGGCTGGAACCTGTGCTGGTACGTGGGAACGCAATTGCGGGTGCGCCGGCGTTACGGTCTCAGCGTGTCGCCCTGGGAGGCGCGGCTGTTCGAGGCCGTGCTGCGCGGGTGTTCGGTGTCGGTGCCGGCGCCGAGCTGCGATGCGCGCGGGCGCGGTACGTGGTGACCGCGGTCGATCCTTTGGGTCGATTGCTCGTGGTCGAAGGCTGTGGCTGCTGGCTGGCGGGGGCTGCCGAGTCGTTCTGGCTTGGGGGGCGTTATGGGCTGGATCACTGGATGGTGTCGTACTAGCCACGTTGTGCCAGCCGTTGTGCCAGCCGTTCCTGACTACGGGAGGGTAAGAGTGACCACTTCTGACTACTTAAGATTCGCAGTGTTTTCAGGGGATCCAGTGTTTTCAGGGGTTTTCGGTACCCGCTGAAACACGTTGCGAACGCGGCGCTCTCCCAACTGAGCTAGCGGCCCGTTCCTGTCTACAACGGCAGGATGCGTGGTCGCGGGCAATTCCGACAACCACAATCTTTCATTATATACCGAGCAAGTCGAGGTACTTCAGCGCGCCGCCCGTGTTGAACAGCACGACCCGCTCCGACGGTGCGATGACGCCGCGGTCGAGGAGCGCGCGCAGAGCTGCGAGCGTGGCGCCCCCTTCCGGCGCCGCGCTGATGCCCTCGGCGGCCCCGATCTCGCGCATCGCCGCGACCATGTCCGAGTCGGTCACGGCCACGGCCGCGCCGCCGCTCTCGCGCAGAGCGCGCAGGATCAGGAAGTCGCCGATGGCTCGCGGGACGCGCAGCCCGTCCGCACTCGTGCGGGCGTCTTCCCACGGCGTCGCGCGTTCCTCGCCGTCGCGGAATGCGCGGACGATCGGCGCGCAACCTTCCGCCTGCACCGAGACCATGCGCGGCCGCCGGGCCCCGGCCGGCATCCATCCCAGCGCTTCCAGTTCCGCGCAGGCCTTCCACATGCCGACGATGCCGGTACCGCCGCCGGTGGGGTAGATCATCCAGTCCGGCCACTCCCAGCCGAGTTGCTCGGCAATCTCATAGGCCATGGTCTTCTTGCCTTCGACGCGGTACGGCTCCTTCAGCGTCGAGACGTCGTACCATCCGCGCGCGGCGCCGGCTTCGGCGGCCACTCGCCCCGCATCGGTGATCAGGCCGTCAACCAGCGTTACCTCCGCCCCGTAGAGCTCGCACTCGCGGATGAAGGGAGCCTTTACGTCGCGCGGCATGAAGACCTTCGCGGACAGCCCCGCGCGAGCGGCGTACGCGGCGGCAGCGTTGGCCGCGTTGCCGGCCGAAGGGACGGAAACCGTGGTTGCCCCGAGGCGCCGGGCGACCGTGATCGCCGCGGACAGGCCGCGGGCCTTGAAGGAATTGGTCGGATTGTCCGATTCGTCCTTGATATAGAGACGGTCCATGCCCACCGCCGCCCCGAGGCGGCGGGCGTGAGCCAGCGGCGTGTAGCCCTCGCCCAGGGTCACGGGCCCGTCACCGTCGAACGGGGGCAGCGCCTCCCGATAGCGCCACATCGTGCCCGGGCGATCGCGAAGCGAATCGCGTGTCCAGCGGCCGGCTGCGGCCGCCAGATCGTAACGCGCCAGCAACGGCGCGCCGCAGGCACAGAGATGCTGCACCTGTCCGGGGTCCAGGGGAGGCGCGCCGCAGGCGGCCGAGCATTCGAGGTGCGTGAGCGTCGACATGAACGGAATATGGCGCCCGAGCTGCGGGCCCGCGGTGAAAACGGCCAGCGACGATCGGGCTAGCGGTCGAGCAGTTCGGCGTCCTTGGCCTTCTGCAGATCGTCGATCTTGTGAACGTGCGCGTCGGTGAGTTTCTGGATGTCGTCGAGCGCGCGGCGCTCGTCGTCCTCGGAGAGCTCGTGGTTCTTGAGCAATCGCTTGAGGGCGTCGTTGGCGTCGCGCCGGACCTGCCGCACGCTGGTCCGGCCCTCCTCGGCCAGCTTGTGCACGAGGCGCGACATCTCCTTGCGGCGTTCGTCGGTCAGGGTGGGCACGGGAACTCGGACTATCTTGCCGTCGTTGCTCGGGTTCAGTCCGAGGTTGGCGTTCCGGATCGCATTCTCGACGGCCGTTATCTGCGACGGATCGAACGGCGCGGCGACGATCAGCGTCGATTCCGGCACCGACAGGCTGGCCACCTGGTTCAGCGGCATCCGGGTGCCGTAGGCTTCCACGCGCACGCTGTCGAGGAGGTTCACCGAGGCCCGTCCGGTGCGTACGCCGGCGAGCTCCCGCCGTACGTGCTCCACGGCGCCGTCCATGCGCCGTTCCGCGTCGGCGCGGGCAGATTCGGGATCGGTCACGGTCATGATGTGGCTACCTCCGAACGGTCGCCGGGCAGCGCCGCGGTAACGAGCGAGCCGACCGGTTCGCCCAGCACGGCACGCCGAATGTTGCCCGACGTTCGCAGATTGAAGACCACGATCGGCATGCCGTTGTCCATGCACAGCGAGATTGCCGTCGCGTCCATCACCTTGAGTCCCTGCTCGATCACCTGCCGGTGCGAGATACGGTCGAGACGCGTGGCCGTCGGATCCGTCAGTGGGTCGGACGTGAAGATGCCGTCGACCTTCGTGCCCTTGAGCAGGACATCGGCCCGGATCTCCATCGCGCGCAACGCCGCCGCGGTGTCCGTGGTGAAATAGGGGTTGCCCGTACCCGCCGCGAAGAGCACGATGCGACCCTTTTCGAGATGCCGCACGGCGCGGCGCCGCACGTAGGGTTCCGCGACCTCGCGCATTTCTATCGCCGTGACGACACGCGTGGAGGCTCCGTTCCGCTCCAGAGCGTCCGAGAGCGCGAGCGCGTTCATCACCGTGGCCAGCATCCCCATGTAGTCGGCGGTGGCGCGGTCCATGCCGCGGGCGCTCGCGGCCAGGCCCCTGAAGATGTTGCCCCCGCCGATCACGATGGCGATTTCCACGTCGAGCGACCGTACCGCCGCAATTTCACGGGCGAGCCGGTCGGCGACGGCGGAGTCGATACCGGAGGACTGCTCCCCGACGAGCGCCTCGCCAGAGAGCTTGAGGAGGACACGCCGACAGGCTCGTCCGGTCATCACAAACGAGCCGGCTCCGTTCCGTACGGTGCGAAAGCGGGAATCCCCGGAGACGGTGCGCGGCCGGATGCAATTATAGCGCAGCGTTCCCGCCGGGGGAGGCGCCGGGCCGCCCGGCGAGGAGTCGCTTGCGCCTGAACGCTGCCCTGTGGCGCCGACTCCTGGGACGGCAGGGGCGGGGGCCGAACCCGGAACCTTCCGACGGGTTCGGCGGCGCTAGTCGCCCGCCTCGCCCACCTTGAACCGCGCGAAGCGCGCGACCGTGATGTTCTCGCCGAGCTTGGCGATGGCGGCGGTGACCATGGCGCCGATGGTCGTCTTCGGATCCCGGATCGACGGTTGATCGACCAGCACTATCTGTTCGTAGTAGCTGTTGAGCTTGCCTTCGACGATCTTCTCGATGATCGCCGGCGGCTTGTTCGAGCCCTCGAACTGCGCCCGGTAGATGGAGCGCTCCCGCTCCAGCTCGGCGGAAGGCACTTCGTCACGGCTGGCGTACTGCGGGTCGGCGGCGGCGATGTGCATGGCGATCTCGCGGACCAGGGTCTGGAAGTCGTCGGTGCGCGCCACGAAGTCCGACTCGCAGTTGACCTCGACCAGGACGCCGACCTGACCGCCCTGATGGATGTAATGGCCGACGATTCCCTGCGACGTCGTGCGGCCCGCCCGCTTGGCTGCCTTGGCCTGACCCCGCGTCCGCAGGATCGTCACCGCCTGTTCGATGTCGCCGCCGGCCTCGGCGAGTGCCGCCTTGCACTCCATGAAGCCGACGCCGGTTCTGTCCCGTAGTTCCTTTACTTGCGCCGCGCTGATTGACATCGCCTCGGTCTCTTGCGTTGAAGGGGGAAGGCCGTCGGTCCGCCGGGGCGACGGACCGACGAACTGCTGCGCGTCAGACGGATGCCGGCGCGGGTGCCGGCGCGGCGGCGGACGGCGACGCTGCTTGCGGGGCCTCGTCGGCTGCTTCCGTAGCCTCCTTGAGGCCTCGTCCGCTGACGACGGCGTCCGCGATCCGCTTCACGAAGAGCCGGATCGCACGGAGTGCATCGTCATTGCCCGGGATGACGTAGTCGACATCCTCGGGATCGCAATTCGTGTCGACCAGGCCGATGACCGGAATCCGGAGCTTGCGGGCCTCGTCGACGGCGATCTTCTCGCGGCGCGTGTCGATCACGAACACGGCGTCCGGAAGCCTGGACATCCGGCGGATGCCGTCCAGGTTGCGGTGCAGCTTCCGCTTCTCCTTCTCGAGGCGCGCCACTTCCTTCTTCGAGAGGCTCTCGTAGCGACCGTCCTCCGCCATCGATTCCAGCTCGCGAAGTCGGTCGAGACTGCGCTGAATGGTGGTGAAGTTCGTTAGCAGGCCGCCGAGCCACCGCTCGTTGACGAAGTACATTCCGCAACGCTGCGCTTCCTCGACAATCAGATCCTGGGCCTGCCGCTTCGTGCCGACGAAGAGGATGGTGCGATTTTCCGCGGCGAGGCGCATCACGAATTCCTCCGCCTGCCGGAGGCACTCGGACGTCTTGCTCAAGTCGATCAGGTAGATCCCGTTGCGCTGGCCGAAGATGTACTGCTTCATCTTCGGGTTCCAACGCTTGGTCTGGTGGCCGAAATGAACACCGGCCTCCAGTAGCTCCTGCATGGTCAACGGCGTCAAGCTACCTCCATTCGGCGCGCGCGCCATGGCGGCGGGCCGCTCGGGTTCCTACCGCTTGCTGAACTGGAATCGCTTGCGTGCGCCAGCCAGTCCGTACTTCTTGCGTTCCTTGCCGCGCGGGTCGCGCGTCAGCATTCCCGCCTTCTTGAGCGGAGCCCGCAGCTCGGGAGCCGCTTCGACCAGGGCGCGCGCGATGCCGAGGCGCAACGCGCCAGCCTGGCCGGAAACGCCGCCGCCGCCCGCGGTCGCGAAGATGTCGTACCTGTCGGTCGATTCCGTGAGCACGAGAGGCTCGGTGATTCGCGTCCGGAGCGAGGCCGTGGGAAAACGCTCTTCGAGCGATCTCGTGTTGACGGTGAAGGTTCCCGTGCCGGGCCGCAGAAAGACGCGTGCAGTCGATGTCTTGCGTCGTCCGGTTCCGTAAAAGGCAGGTTCTGCGCTCACGATACCTCGCAGGCGGTCGGTTTCTGGGCCGCATGGGGATGCTCGGGACCGGCGTACACCTTCAGCTTGCGGTACATCGCCTTGCCGAGCTTGGTCTTCGGCAGCATGCCGCGCACGGCGGACTCGACGAGCCGTTCCGGACGCGTCCGGCGCACCGTGCCGGCGCGCTCGGAACGCAGACCCCCAAGGTAGCCGCTGTGGGACCGGTAGAGCTTGCGGGTTTCCTTCCGCCCGGTCATGCGCACACGCGCCGCGTTGACGATGACGACATGATCGCCGGTATCGAGGTAAGGCGCGTACTGCGGGCGATGCTTGCCTTGCAGGAGGCGGGCCGCCACGGTGGCGATCCGGCCGAGCACTTGGGAGTCGGCATCGATTACGTGCCAGTTGCGCGTGATCTCTTGCCGGCTGGGAGCGTAAGTGGACACGGATTCACACCAATCCTGATCGGTACAACCGCAAATGCTACAAACGCTCACGAGTCCGTGTCAAGGCGACCGCGCGCGACGGGGGGCGCGCGGCAGTCCCTCGGGAGGGGCGGCATGCGGTTTGCTTCGCTACTTCCCCGTGGGCTCTCGGATGGGAATTCTGGCGCGCTGGCTGCCGCGAGCGGCTTCCCTCGTCGGAATAGACGTCGGTTCCTGCGCAATCAAGGCGGTCGAGCTGGCGCGATCCGCGGCCGGTGATGTCGTCGTTCGCGCCGGCATGCAGCCGACGCCGCCGGAGAGTGTCGCCGACGGCACCATCGTCGACCGCGCCATGGTGTCGGACGCGATACGCAGTCTGCTTGAAGGGGCCGGCATTCGCGCCCGCAGGGTGGCCCTGTCGCTGCCGGGCAGCGCCGTGGTCGTCAGGGAGATCTCGTTGCCGAGCATGAGTCGGGCCGAGCTCGCCGGCTCCATCGGTTGGGAAGCCGAACGGCACATTCCGTTCGAGGCGCGGGACGTCAACCTGGATTACCAGGTGGTCGGTCGAGGGGTGGACGCCGAGGGTTCTCCCACCATGGCGGTTCTGCTCGCGGCGGCGAGGAAGAGCACTGTCGCGGAGTACGCCGCCGTGGCCGCGCAGGCGGGCTGCGTCCCCGTCGTGCTGGACATCGCGGCTTTCGCCTTGCAGAACGCGTATGCGGCATACGGAGGCGGGGACGGCGAAGGTTCCGTGGCTCTGCTCAACGCGGGAGCGGGCACGATCAACGTCAACATCGTCCGAGACGGCCGCTCCGTGTTCACCCGCGACATTGCGGCCGGGGGCAACGCATATTCCGACGCGCTGCGGGTCGCGCGCTCGCTCTCGTTCCGGGAAGCCGAAAGGCTCAAGAAGGCGGGTGGCGGCGATCGTCCGAATGTCGAGATCCCTGAACCTGTGGTCCGGGAGGTCACCGAGAGTCTGCTGCTGGAAATCGAGAAGACCTTCGATTTCTTCGCTGCGAGTCAACCCTTCGTCCGGCTCGATCGCATCGTGGTGAGCGGCGGCGCGTCACGCGGACCGGAACTGACCGCCGCGATCGCGGAACGCTTCGACGCGTCGCTCGAGCGGTTCGATCCCTTTCGGACGATGGCCGTGCGCGATCTGGGGCCGGCGGGTCAGGACCCGGCCGACGTGGCGGCGGCGGCGGGTGTCGCCACCGGCCTTGCCCTGCGGCGGGTGGGGGACCGGTGATCCGCATCAACCTGCTCGCTTCGCGGGGAGACCGTGGAGCGTACCTTGTCGCGCGGCCGTCCTTCCGGATGGCGGTCGTCGGCGGCCTCGCGACGCTGATCGCCGTGGTGGTCGTGTCGGTGTGGTGGACCTGGACGCTCCGGGCGGAAGCCGCGGATGTCTCGCGGGCGCTGGCGGAAGCGGAGGCAGCCCTCCGGAGTCTCTCGCCGGCCGTCGAGCGGGTGCGCGAGCTGGAGGACCGCCGGGCCGATCTCCTCGGACGCGCGGGCCTCATCGACCGACTGCGCGCCGGACGGACGACCACCCTGCGGATGCTGGACTGGCTGAGTCGTGGACTGCCGGACGGTCTGTGGCTCAGCGAGGTGCGCGAACAGCCGGACGGCGTCTCCGTGCGCGGCCGGGCGTCGACTCTCGCAACCGTCTCCGACTATGTCGCGGCGTTGGAATCCGCGCGCCCGTTCGGCGCCGCGGTGGAGCTGGTCGACTCGCAGCGCGGCGATCGGTTGCGCGGCCGGGAGATCGTCGATTTCGAGCTGCGGGTGTCCTTGCCGGCGGCGGGAGGCCCACCATGAGGTACGGGCTGTCGGGAGGAATAGGGAAGCGCCTGCTCGCGGCGGGCGTTCTGGCGTCGCTGGCGGCGGCACTGGCGTTTCGCATCCTGTGGGTGGGGCCGCAGCGCGACCTGCTCGCGATCCGGCGGGCGGAGCTCGAGCAGACTCGCGTGCAGGCCGCGCGGGCGCGGCGCGCGGCGAGCCGGTTGCCCGGACTCGAGGCGGAGGTCGAGCGGCTCGATCGTCGATGGGACGCGCTCGGAAAGGCACTCCCGGCGCCGCGCGACGCAGCGGCCCTCCTGCGGAGCCTCCAGGAGATCGCGGAGCAATCGGGTCTGACGCTGGAGGCGTTTGCCCTCGCCCCGGTGCAACCGCGGGAGCAATTCGAAGCGTGGCCCGTGCGGCTGGAGTTGACCGGTGGATTCCACGGCCTCACTGCGTTTCTCGACGAGGTGAACGGGCTGGGGCGAATCGTGACCGTCGGCCAGGTGTCGATCCGCGCGCTCTCTCCCCGGACGCCAACGGCGACGATTGCCGTTACCTGCACGGCAACGACCTACGTGCTTAGCGAACCGGGTCTCGAACAAGGTGCGGTGGAATGAGAGCGAGGCTGATTTCGATGCGTCGCAAGGCAGCGCCTGCGTTGCTGCTGGCCGGAACGCTGGCCGGCGGCGCGCCGCCCGCGGCGGGGCAGACCGTCGCCGATGCAGGTGCCGCGTCGCCGGCGGTGGCCGTGGACGGCAACGCACTGCCGGCCCGCGTGACTCGTACCCAGGGGCGCCGCGATCCGTTCCTGCGTCCCTTCCTCGACGGCGACGCTCCGGCCGCGCAAGGGCAAGACCCCGCGGGCTTGCCGGAATGGACGTGGACGAGTTGACCCTGCGGGGCCTTGTGCGGATCGGCGGCAGCTACGTCGCGGTACTGGAGTCCGAGGCAGGCAGGAGCCACCTGGTCCGCGGCGGAGAGACGTTGTTCGACGGGTCGGTGCGGTTGGTGACCGCCCAGGGCGTGGTGATCGTCCGGCGCAGGCCAGGCGCCGCGCCGGGTCTCGACGGGCGGCGGGTGCGTTTGACGCTGCGCGCGGGTCCGGAGGCGGAACCATGAGCCGGCCGGCGGTTCCGAGGTTCGTGTCGCCCCTGCTGCTCCTTCTGACGCTCGGGGGGAGCTCGGGGCAGGCGGGCGGCTGCCGGGCCCTGCCGGCCGGTGTCGTGCTGGCGCAGCTCTCTCCGCTGGCGGATTCCGACCCCGCCGCCGGCTACGCCGGCGAACCGGTCTCGATGGAGTTCCAGAACGCGGAGCTGCGGTCGGTGCTGCGAACGTTCGCCGAAATCAGCGGACTGAACCTCGTGATCGATCCCCAGGTGGCGGGCACCGTCGACGTCGCTCTGGTCGATGTGCCCTGGGACCAGGCTTTCGCCGTCATCCTGCGCGCGAACGGGCTGGGGTACGAGGTCGACGGCACCGTCGTGCGCATCGCGCCGCTGGTCACGCTGGCGGTCGAGAACGAGCAACGGCGCACGCGGGCGGAGCAGCGGGCGCTGGCGGGAGAACTGGTCGTCCTGACCCGTGCGCTGGGGTACGCCAGCGCGGGCGATCTGGCGGATCTGGTTACCCGGACCGTGCTGTCGCCGCGCGGACAGGTCCAGATAGACGGCCGGACGAACACCCTCATCATCGCGGACCTTGAGAAGCGCGTTCACGCCGCGCGGGCGTTGATCGACGAGCTCGATCGGCCGGAGCCCCAGGTTCAGATTCAGGCGCGGATCGTGCAGGCCAGCCAGGACTATCTGCGCGACCTCGGCGTGCGGTGGGGCGTGGCCGGGAGGGTGGCGCCGGAGCTCGGCAACACCACTGCGTTGTCCTTTCCGAATCGAGGCGGAATCAGCGGGCGTGCGGGAGGCGCCCAGGGGCCTGCGGTTGCGGGCGCCGATCCACGTGCGGGCGAAGCGGAGAACAGCGGCACGGCGGTCGACCTCGGCGCGGCCTCGCCGAGCGCCGCGCTCGGTGTGGCCCTGGGCGCCATCGACGGCTCCTTGAATCTCGACGTGGTGCTCTCCGCGGCGGAGAGCGACGGGCACGTGAGGATCCTGTCGAATCCGCGGATCACCACGCAGAACAACGTGCAGGCCACCATCACCCAGGGCGATCAGATTCCGATCCAGACCGTGGCGAACAACACGGTGACGGTGACCTTCCGCGATGCGGCGTTGCGTCTCGCCGTGACTCCCCAGATCACCACCGCGGACACGGTGATCATGCGGATCGAGATTGGCAACGACTTCGCCGACTTTGCGCGCCAGGTCAACGGCGTGCCGCCGATCGTCACGCAGAGCGCCAGCACGACCGTGCAGGTTGCGGATGGCGCCACGACGGTCATCGGGGGCATCTACGAGAGCGCCCGAACGCGGGCGAGCAGGCGGGTGCCGGGAATCCACAGGGTGCCGATCATCGGCTGGTTTTTCCGCAGCCGGGCGGAGCGGCGCCGAACCGACGAGCTGCTGATCTTCCTCACGCCCCGCATCGTGCGGTGAGGGGGTGAGCGCGGCCCGGGATGGAGGAGCCGATGCAGCGGGAACGTGCACTCGTCCTCAACGCGCTTGGCGTTGTCGGGTTCGCGATGGCCGCCGCGTGCGCCGCCGACGATCCGACCTCGCCGCGATCCAGCTTCGAGCTGGTGGTCGAGCGCCTCGAGGCACCCGGCTCGGGCTCTGGCGGCGCGCACCTAACCTTCGTCGAGTCCGACGTCCTGACGGCCGGGCGCGTGGTTCGGGATACGGTTCGGGCGACCCTGCGTCTCGTCGCCAGGGACCCTTCCATCCTGCCGGGCCCGGCGGCGCCTACCACTTCGGTCTTCGCGACCATAGACCGCTACCGCGTGCGGTACGTGCGCAGCGACGGGCGCAATGTGCCCGGAATCGACGTGCCGCATCCCTGGGATGGCGCGCTGACGCTCCTGGTCTCGATCGAGGGCCGGATCGGCGACCTCGTCCTCGTGCGCCCTTCGGCCAAGCTCGAGCCTCCGCTCGTAAAGCTGCGTGGCGGCGGCGGGGATGTCGTCATCAACGCGCTGGCCTACGTCACCTTCTACGGGCGAGATCACGCCGGCGCCCGGATCGAGGCCACAGGCGCGATCACGATCGAGTTCGCCGACTGGTCGGACTCGGGACCGATGGAGTGAGCCGGAGGAATGGTGGATCGATTCTCGGGTGAGCACGTTCGCGGTACTGGCGCGGCATTCCGCCAAGCGGCAGGCGTTGCCCTTTCCGTCCTTCTGGCCGCGTGCCTGCAGGATGGCGGGGGACCGGGAGCGCTGGCCGGCCCGTCCACCCTGGCGCTGTCGATTCGGCTGAGCGCCACCCCCGACGTATTGCCCGCCGACGGCATGTCCGAGGCGATCATCGCTGTCGCCGCGTCGGGTCCTGACGGCGCGCCGACCGGCAACCTGCGGCTGAGGGTCCGGATCGTGGAAGGCTCCACCGCGCACGACCTCGGGAGGCTCTCGCAAAGGTCCGTGGTAACCGATGCCGCCGGACGTGCCGCTCTTGCGTACCGCGCCCCCGCGCCGGCCGGCAACCCTGCGGGTGAGGTCGATTCGGGTCGCGTCATCATGCTGGTGGTCACGCCGGTGATGGACGACTTCTCGGATGCAATCGAGCGCAGGGTGCGGATTCGCCTGGTCCCGGCCGGAGCGGTCATGCCGCCGTTCGACGTGCGGCCGGGTTTCGAGGTCACGCCGGCAGCGCCCGGCGTTCTCGATCAGGTGCGATTCAGCGCTGCCGATTGTCCGGTGGGAGCGCTGTCCCCCAACGGATGCACGCACGATCCGTCCGGACTGGCCGCGGCCTATCGCTGGGACTTCGGCGACGGCGCACACGCTTCGGGACAGCAGCTCGCCCATGTCTATTCGAGGGCGGGCACGTACCTGGTGCGATTGACCGTGAACGATTCGTTCGGCCGTTCCGCGGACGCAACGGGGACGGTGACCATCGCGGCCGGAATTCCCCCGGATGCCTCGATTGCCGTCTCACCGATTCCGGCCGTCGCCGGAGCGGAGGTGTTCTTCGATGCCAGCGCGTCGACCGCTACGGAAGGGCGGCGCATCGTGTCCCATGCATGGAACTTCGGGGACGGAAGCACGGGGACCGGCGTCACCACGAGCCACGTGTACGAGTCGGCGAGCACCTATACCGTTGTCCTCAACGCGACGGACAATGCGGGGAGCGTCGGCACGGTTTCGACGACCGTGGATGTCGTCGATCCCGTTCCGATCGTGGTCGTGGACATCTCTCCGCAGGCGCCGGCAGCGGGGCAACGCGTCTTCTTCAGCGCGGAGGTCTCCGCGTTGGCCGGCGGAGGGCGAATCGTGCGATATCGCTGGGATTTCGGCGACGGGAGCCAATCCGACGGGGGAGCTACTGCGAGCCACGTTTACGCCATGGCCGGCCAGTTCATCGTCAGCCTCACGGTGACGGACAGCGGGAACCGCAGCGGCCGGGCCACCGTTCGGGTCGTCGTAGAATGACGCGGCATGCGCTTCGCCCCGCGGGAACGGCTGGCTGCGCGAGCGTCGGCGCTGCGGCGGGAGCTGGCGGATCGCGGGCTCGACGCCCTGGTCGTTACCGCCCTTCCGCACCTCTTCTACTTGTTGAACCTGCGCGCGAGTGCCGGTGTCGCAGTAGTGGAACGCGACCCTCCGGGACTGCGGCTCGTCATCGACTTCCGCTACGTCGAGGCGGTCGACCGCCTTCTGCGACAGGGGATCGCGCCGCCGGACCTGGACGTGGTCCGGGTGGAGAGCACCTACGACGAGACTCTGTGTCGACTCCTGCGGCGCCGCCCGGCCGCGCGGGTCGCGATAGAGGCCGATCATCTCACGGTGCGGCGATGGAACTGGCTACGGGAGACGTTGGCGGCGGACCTGACGCCGGCCGTCGAGCTCGTCGAGCGCGCGCGGATGATCAAGGACCGGCACGAGACGCAGGTGCTCCGGGAGGCCGGCCGGATGCTGGCCGCAATCGTCGGGCCGGCCTGTCGCTGCGCGCGGCGGGGTCGCAGAGAGGTCGAGGTTGCGAAGGATATGGAGCGATTGATCGAAGAGGCCGGTTTCGAGCGGCCCGCATTCGAATCCATCGTCGCCTCCGGTCCGAATGGGGCGTTGCCCCATGCGCATCCCACGGAGCGAAGGCTTGCCGGGGGAGACCTCGTCATTCTGGACTTCGGCGGCGTCCATCAGGGGTATTGCGTAGACGTCTCGCGGACGGTGACGGTCGGCCCACCCGGGCCGGAGGCGTTGCGGCTGTATCGTGCGGTACGGGAGGCACAGGCGGCGGCGATGGCGGCGAGCGCGCCCGGTGTGCTCGCGAGCGAGGTCGACGCCGCTGCCAGAACAGTGCTGGAACGTCACGGGCTCGGCGACCGTTTCGGGCACGGCACGGGGCATGGGCTCGGCATCGACGTGCATGAGTTGCCGCGGGTCGGGAAGCGCCGCGAGGGTTCCGCAGGACCGGACGACGTGACGCTGCAGCCGGGGATGGTGTTCACGATCGAGCCCGGCGTCTACGTGCCCGATCTCGGCGGGGTGCGGATCGAGGACGACGTGCTGATGACCGGGGCGGGCATCGAAGTGCTCACACCCGCGCATCGCGAACTGCTCGACACGGACCGGCCGGTCTCCGCGGAATCGTGATGGGTGCCGACCTGCCGCCGGTCTACGCGATCGTCGACGCGGGCGTGGCCGCTCGTCACGGCTGGACGGTTCCGGACCTCGCCGCGGCGTACCTCGACGGGGGCGGTCGGCTCCTGCAATTGAGAGCGCCGGGTGTCGCGAGCGGCGTGCTCGAGGAATGGTGCGACGCCGTCGTCGCTCGCGCGGCGGGCTACGGAGCGGCGATCCTGGTCAATGACCGTGCCGACGTTGCCCGCGTTTGCAACGCGGCCGGGGTGCATCTGGGGCAGCAGGACCTGCCGGTCGAAGATGCGCGGAAGGTGGTGGGGAAGGGCGCGGTCGTGGGACTTTCGACGCACACGCACGATCAGCTTCGGAATGCGTTGGCGAGACCCGTGAGCTACGTGGCGGTCGGTCCCGTCCATGCGACCGGCACCAAGGACACGGGCTATCGGCCGGTCGGCCTGTCGCGGGTTCGCGAGGCCGCGGCCCTGGCGGGTGCCATCCCGGTCGTGGCCATCGGCGGGATCACGCTGGAGCGGGCAACGGACGTATTGGCGGCAGGCGCCGCCTCCGTCGCGGTGATCGGCGACCTGCTCGTCCGGGGGGCGCCGGCCGCCCGCGTGCGGGCCTATGTCGACCGGTTGGCGAAGTAGTCCAGCGTGAGCGAGCGCACGGTTCCTACCAGGAACGCGATCCCTATCAGGTTGGGGAACGCCATGAGGCCGTTGAGCATCGTTCCGATGGCCCACACCAGCGGCACGGAGACGAGTGAGCCCACGAGTACCATGATCGTGAACACCGCGCGATACGGCTTGATGACGGACGATCCGAACAGGAACTCGATGCACTTCTCGCCGTAGTACGACCAGCCGATCAGCGTGGAGAAGCCGAACAGGAACGAGCACAGGGCCACTATCAGCGAGGCGAAGGGTACCGACGTGCTCAACGCCGCCGCCGTCAGGTCTCCGCTGGCCCCCTGGTAGGCCGGGTCTGTCCAGAGTCCGGAGGTCAGGATGATGAACGCCGTCATCGAGCAGACGACGATGGTGTCCATGAAGACCTCGAAGATGCCGATGACCCCCTGTTCCGACGGGTGCTCGACCTTGGCGATGCCGTGCGCGATGGGGGCGCTGCCCATGCCGGCCTCGTTCGACAGCACGCCGCGACTAACCCCGGCCGCGATGACCTGCGCCACCGATGCCCCGACGAACCCGCCGAACGCGGCGGCCGGCTGCAGGGCGCCGGCGATGATCTGACCGAGCACGGTGGGTATCTGCGCGGCGTTGAGCAGGACGTAGACCAGCGCGGCGCCGACGTACAGCACGATCATGGACGGGACGAGACGCTCGGCCACCGCCGCGATGCGGCGAATCCCTCCGAGCAGAACGAGGCCCACCGCCGCGCTGATCAACAGGCCGGGCACGACCAGCGGGACCTCGAGTCCCGTCAGGTCCCGGGCCGCTTCCGTGAAGGTGCGCGCGACGGTGTTCGACTGGGCCATGTTGCCCGTGCCGAACAGCGCGGTGGCGGCCCCGAAGAAGGCGAACATGCACGCCAGCGCCTTGCCGGCCGCCGCGTGCGGCACGCCGCGGGTGATGTAGTACATCGGCCCGCTGGCCAGCTCGCCGGTCTCGCGCGTGACGCGGTGGTGCACGCCGAGCACCGCCTCGGCGTACTTGGTCGCCATTCCCACGGCGGCCGTGACCCACATCCAGAAGATCGCTCCGGGACCCCCGATGAGGATCGCGGTGGCGACCCCGCCGATATTGCCGTTGCCCACTGTCGAGGCCAGTGCCGTCGACAGCGCCTGAAACGAGGTGATGGCGCCCTCGCCGCGTCCCGAGCCGGGCTTCGCCAGGGCGCTGCCCAGCGTGCGCCGCACGGCGAGGGGGAACTGCCGAACCTGGATGAACCCCGTCCGGATCGTGATCAGAATGCCGACGAGCACGAGCACGAGCGGCATCGCGAACGGTTGCCACACCAGTCCATCGAGGGCCGTTACCTGGTCGGTCAGGGTCTGCACGTCACGCTCCAATCGAATGTCGGCGCCGGCGGAGTCACAGCATCGACGCGAGGGTGGCGATGAGAATCGAGGCGATGGCGGCGGGACAGATCCAGCGGATCAGAAAGGCCCACAGCTCCGCGGCGGGGAACCACGCCCCTTCGGCGCGCAGCTCCTCGAGCGCGCGCCCGACTCCCCAGACGCGGCCGATGAAAATCGCCGTGAGACAGCCCCCGACCGGAAGGGCGAACTCGTTCCAGGCGTTCACCATCAGGTCGAGGAACCCGATGCCGATTCCCGGGACGCTGGTGAACAGCGCGACCGCGCCGTTGCCCAGCGCCGACGGGATCGCCAGCACGGAGACGGTCGCGGTGACCGCGCCGACCGCCTTCGTCCGCGACCAGCCCAGGGCGTCGACGCAGTGAGACACCGGAACCTCCAGCAGCGAGATGGTAGAGGTCAACGCCGCGACGCTCAGCAGGAGGAAGAAGGCCGTGCCGAAGAGCTGGCCGCCGGGCAACTCCGCGAAGAGACGCGGAAGGACCGTGAAGATCAGTCCCGGCCCGCCGGCGGTCGGATCGAATCCGGCGATGGAGAATCCGACCGGGAAGATGATGAAGCCGGCAAGCAGCGCAATCGACGTGTCGAGCGCCACGATCCAGAGCGCGGAGGCGGCGATGCCGTCCTGGCGACTGAAGTAGCTGCCATAAGTGAGGATGCACCCCATGCCGAGGCTCAGGGAGAAGAACGCTTGGCCCAGCGCGGAGGTGAAGACCCGCACGTCGGCCAGCCGCGACAGGTCGGGGCTCAGGTAATAGGCCAGGCCGGCTCCCGCGCCCGGCAGGGTGACCGCCCGTACGGCGAGGGCCAGCAGCAACAGCACGAGGAGGGGCATGAGCGCTTTGGTGACCCGCTCGATGCCGGTCCGGACCCCGCCGAGCAGTACCGCCGCCGTCGTTCCGATCACGAAGAGGGCCAGCAGCGAGCTCACGAGACCGTTGCCGGTGAAGTCGGCGAAGAAGCGGCCGATGTCGTCCGGCGTGCCGGTCACGGCGCCCGTCCCGACGAACCAGACGTAGGCGACCGCCCAGCCGGCGATGACGGAATAGAACGAGAGGATGCCGACGCCGGCCAGCACGCCGAGTGCGCCGACGAGCCACCAGCGGCCGCCCGGGGCGAGCGCGGCGAACGAGCCGACCGGGCTCAGCCGCGTGCGACGCCCTAGCGCGATCTCGCCGGCCATGATCGGCGCGCAGATCAGGAAGATGCAGGCGAGGTAGATGACCACGAACGCGGCGCCGCCCCCCTGTCCCACCTGGGTCGGAAATCCCCAGATGTTGCCGAGGCCGACGGCCGATCCGGCCGCCGCCAGAATGAAACCGGCGCGGGAGCTCCACATGCCGCGCGAAGGACTCGTGTTCATCTCGCTGCTGCCTCCCGTGGTGTCGCCAGCGTCCGCCGGCGGCTCGCATTGTAACGAAGCCGCGGTAGACTCGAAAGGAATGTTCGATTCGACAACCGCCGGGAGGATCGTATGAACGCCGTCCAGGCGCCGGCCCGCGTGCTCGACGGAGCCGCGGTGGCCGCAGGGATTCGGGAGTCGTTGCGGGCGCGCATCCACGAGGTGCGGAGCTCGGCGGGGCGTCCCCCGACGCTGGGGCTGTTGCTTGCGGGTCGCGATCCCGGCTCCGAGATCTACGTTCGCAACAAGATTCGGGAGAGCGAGGGGCTGGGAATGCGGACCGTGCTCGAGCGCCTGCCCGAGACCGCCGCGTTCGCCGAGGCGCTGGCCGTCGTCGACGCCTTCAACGCCGACTCGGGAATAGACGGCATTCTGGTGCAGTCACCCCTGCCCGCCGGGATGGGAGCCGACGCCGAGCGGCGCATCTTCGAGGCGATCGACCCGGCGAAGGACGTCGACGGCTTCCATCCGGAGAACGTCGGCCGCCTCGTGCAGCAGACGCCGGCGCTCGTGCCGTGCACCCCGGCCGGCGTGATGGAGCTGCTCGACCGCAGCGGCGTCGAGATCGAGGGCCGGCAAGCGGTGGTCATCGGCCGCAGCGACATCGTCGGCAAGCCGCTGGCAATGTTGCTGCTGCACCGCCACGCCACGGTCACGATCTGCCATTCCCGGACCGTCGACCTCCCGCGGGTCGCGTCGCGGGCCGACGTGCTGGTGGCGGCGGTGGGTCGTCCGGCCATCGTGACGACCGACTTCGTCAAGCCGGGGGCGACCGTGGTCGACGTGGGCACCAACACCCTGACGGACCGGGACAGGGTGGTGTCCATCTTCGGCGCCGGCTCGAAGAAGCTAGCGGCGTTCGACAGGAGAGGCCGGGTCCTGTGCGGCGACGTGCATCCCGAGGTCGCGGGCATCGCGGGCGCCGTCTCGCCGGTTCCGGGAGGGGTCGGTCCGCTCACCATCGCCATGCTGCTGTCGAATACCGTGCGGGCGGCCGAGGAGCGGCTGCGGCGACGGTCCTGAGGCGGGGGCGTCCGGCCGCCCGGCGTCGCTCTCACGAGCCGTCGACGGCGGCAAGGGTACGGCAGAGGGAAGCGACCTGGCGGTCGGTCTCCGCGTACGAGCCGTCGGTGGTTATCACCGCGTCGGCGCATTCGACCTTCTCGGCGATGGGAAGCTGCGCCGCGATGCGGCGGCCCGCATCCGCCGCCGGGAGCCCGTCGCGGGCCATGACCCGCTGGAGCTGGATCCCGGGATCGCAGGCCACGACCACGACACGGTCGAACGCACTCGCGCGCCGGGTCTCGAACAGCAGCGGAATGTCCGCGACCGCGTACGGTGCCCTGGCGAAGGCGCCACAGCGCTGGAACCACGCGTCTATCGCGTCCCTGACCGGTGGATGGACGAGGGCCTCGAGCACGGCTCGCGCGGCCGGGTCGGCGAAAATCAACCGCCCGAGACGAGCCCGGTCGAGCGTGCCGTCGGCGGCGATGACATCGGCTCCGAACCGTGCCCGCAGCCCGGCGAAGGCCGGCTGATCGGGTTGGACCGCGGCCCGTGCGAGTTGATCGGCATCGACTGTCGGCACGGAACGTTGGCGGAGCAGCCGGACCACGTGGGACTTGCCGGTGCCGATCCCACCCGTGAGTGCGACCCGCAGCATGTGTGGGAACCCGGCTCAGGCCGGTGCGTCCTCGGCTTCTTCCGCCGGCGCGATCCGCTCCTCGACGAAGGTGTTCCACTCGTGGCATTGCGGGCACTGCCAGAGCAGCTCCGTGCTGCGGTAGTGACACCGCATGCAGACGTGGGGATCGAGGTAGAAGACCGCGTCGCGGGTCAGCTCGACGTAGCGGCGTACGAGGAGCGGGTCGAAGTCGAGCGTGGTCAACGCCCGCCATATCGCCTGGTGGACGGCCAGCGCATGGGGATTGTGCACGAGCGACTCGAAGAACAGGTCGAGCGCCCGCGTCGGGTTGCCCTGATTCGCAAAATGCTGTCCGAGGGTCAGGCGCGCCCGCCAGTCCTGCGGGTTCGCGTCGATGAGGCGCCGGCACAGATCGACGAAGCGCCCCGGACCGTCCAGGTGTCCGTAGGCCTGTTCGAGTCGCGTAAAGGCGAGGTACGAGCGCTCCGGCGCGGTACGGCTGATCTGTTCCCACATCGCGATCGCGTCGTTGGTGCGTCCCTGCGCCATGTAGACGTCACCGAGATTGAGTGACGCCGGCACGGTCCGGCTGTCGAGATCGAGCGCCGTCTCGAAGTGCCGGATGGCCTGGTCCGGGGCCCCGTCGCGAACGGACTGCAGACCGAGTTCGTTCTCCAGAAAGGCGAGGATTGCCTGGTCGCGTGGTTTCTCGCCGGCGGGAGCGCTGTTCGTGATGCGTTGCCGGATCGCGCGGGCCTCCTGCCACTCCTGTTGCTCCTCGTGGATCTTCTCGAGATTGAGCAGGGCGTACTGATTTCCGGGATCGAGCCGAATCACCTCGGAGAACGACTGGAACGCGCGGTCGACGAAGCCGCCCCGCTTGTAGTCGAGCCCCAGGCAGAGCTGCACGTACGCCTGCTCCATGGTGCTCAGCTTCGGACGTTGCAACAGGCGTTGATGCAGCCGGATGGCCTTGCTGACCTGCCCGCGCTCGCGGTAGAGATTACCCAGAATCAGGTTGATCTCGAGCGCCGTCGAATCGAGTCCCATCGCCTTGGTCAGCTCCTCGATCGCCAGATCGATCTGGTTCGACACCAGGAAGTTCAGGCCGAGGATGTAGTGCGGCGATTCGCGGACCTTGCGGCGGTCGATCCAGCGTCCGTCCTGCAGCTTGTAGCGCTCCCAGGCCTTGCCGATGGCGAGACCGGCGAGCAGGGTGACGAGAGCAGCCAGCAATACCAGCGTATCGGTCATCCGTTTCCGTCAGAAGAGCTCGGTGCGCCAGAGGTCGTGCAGGTGGACCATGCCGAGCAGGCGCCCATCGTCGTCGACGACGATGAGCGCCGTGATACGCCGGCTCTCCATCTTGTTCAGGGCCTCCACGGCCAGGGTCGCCGGGCCGATGGTGACAGGGTTGCGCGTCATGAGATCGCCGGCGCTCTTTCCCGCCAGGCTCGCCGCGTCGGCCAGATGGCGCCGCAGGTCGCCGTCGGTGATGATGCCGGCGACACGCCCGTCGTCGTCGACCACGCACGCCAGGCCGAAGCCGCCGGAGTCGATCGTGGCGACCACGTCGTCGTCGTCGGACGCCGGCGACACGACAGGCAGGTCCGGCCCGCCGTGCATGAGCCGATCGACGCGGAGGAGGCGCTTTCCGAGCTGTCCGCCCGGATGCAGGTGTGCGAAGTCCTCCTCCCGAAACCCCTTGCCGACGAGCAGGGCCATGGCCAGTGCGTCGCCGAGCGCGAGGGCGGCGGTGGTACTGGCCGTCGGGGCCAGATTGAGCGGGCAGGCTTCCGCGGATACCCCGCAGTCGAGGGTGACGTCGGAGGTCTCGCCCAGCGTGCTGGCACGGGCTCCGGTCAACGCGATCAGATGTGCGCCCAGCCGGCGAATGGTTTCGAGCAGCCGAAGGATTTCGGGGGTTTCGCCGCTCTGCGAGATGACCACCAGCACGTCGTTCGGCTGTATGGCGCCGAGATCGCCGTGGACCGCTTCCGCGGGATGGATGAAGTAGGACGCCGTGCCGGTGCTCGACAGCGTCGCAGCCAGCTTGCGCGCGATGATGCCGGACTTGCCCATGCCCGTCGCGATCACTCGTCCATTGCAGGACCGCAGCAGTTCGACGGCGGCATCGAAGCGGTGGTCGAGGCGGTCGGCCAGCGCACCCACCGCCCGGGCTTCGATACGCAGCACGCGGCGGCCCAGCTCGAGGGTCGTGCTGCCGGCGCGTCCGGGCCCGGCGGCGGCCGGTTGCGGGCCGGCTTCCATCTACCGGGCCTCCGCTTCGACGATGGATGGATGCGCCACGGCTTGAATGGCCGCGAGCCGGCGCAGCAGAGGCTCCAGCCGCCCCAGCGGCAGGGCGTTCTGCGCGTCGCTGCGGGCCGTGGCCGGCCGTTCGTGCACCTCCAGAAACAGGCCGTCGACGCCGGCGGCTACCCCGGCCGCGGCCAGCGGCTCGATGAACTCGGCCTGCCCGGCCGAGACGCCCTCGCCGGCCCCCGGCAACTGCAGGCTGTGGGTGACGTCGTAGATGACCGGATAGTCGAACGACCGCAGCAACGGGAACGCGCGCATGTCGACGACCAGATTGTGATAACCGAACGCGCTGCCCCGTTCGGTCACGAGCACCTGGTGGTTGCCGCCGGCCGTCGCCTTGCCGATCGCGTGCCGCATGTCCTGCGGCGCAAGGAACTGCCCCTTCTTGAGGTTGACCGCGCGTCCGGTCGCCGCGGCGGCGACGATCAGATCGGTCTGGCGGCAAAGGAACGCCGGAATCTGGAGCACGTCGGCCACTTCGGCGACCGGGGCCGCCTGCGCGGGCTCGTGGATGTCGGTCAGGATCGGGCATCCGATGCGCTGCTTGACGGATGCCAGCGCGTCCAGCCCGCGTGCAAGCCCGGGACCCCGAAACGACGACAGGGAAGTGCGGTTCGCCTTGTCGAACGACGCCTTGAACACGAACGGCACCGGGATCCGGGCCGCAATCTCGCGGACGGCCTCGGCCAGCTCCACGACATGGCCGGCGCTCTCGATCACGCACGGGCCGGCTATCAGCGCCGGCGGGTGACCGCCGCCGAACCGCACCCCACCGACGGAGACCGTTCGCACGTGCTGATTATAGAGGCGGCACCGCTCGCCCCCGGCCGCACGGCCGGCCCGGACCTGCCGTGGGTGTCGGAAGTCAGGCGAGCGACTCGGCGGTCGCACTCGCGGAGAGCCGGTGCCGGTAGGCCGCTTCGACGAAGCGGGTGAAGAGCGGATGCGGCGCCAACGGTTTCGACTGGAACTCCGGATGAAACTGGACGGCGAGGAACCACGGATGGTCCGGAATCTCGATTGCTTCGACGAACTTGCCGTCGGGAGAGCGACCGGAAATCACCAGCCCTCTTTCCGTCAACGCGGCCTCGTAGGCCCGGTTGAACTCGTACCGGTGGCGGTGTCGTTCCGAAACGGAGGTCTGCCCGTAGGCAGTGTGCATCGCGGTGCCGGGGACCAGTTCGCACGGGTAGCTGCCCAGCCGCATCGTGCCTCCGAGGTCGTCCACGCCGAGGAGGTCGCGCAGCTTGTAGATGATCTTGTGCGGCGTGTCGGCGCTGCACTCGGTCGAGTCCGCGTCTTCGAGCCCGCATTCATGCCGCGCGAACTCGACGGCCGCCCACTGGAACCCGTAGCAGATGCCGAAGTAGGGGATGCGGCGCCGGCGAGCCGCCTCGGCGGCCCGCAGCATGCCGCGGCTGCCGCGGTCTCCGAAACCGCCGGGCACGAGAATGCCGTCCGCGTCATGGAGCGGATCGTCGTCCCCGGATTCCAGCGCCTCGGCCTCGACCCATTCGATCCGCACCCGCAACTGATGCGCAAACCCGGCGTGGGACAAGGCTTCGTTGAGGCTCTTGTAGGAGTCCTCGTAGCCTACGTACTTGCCTACGACGTGCACGGTGACCTCGTCGGTGGGGTTGCGGATGCGCTCGACCAGTCCCTCCCAGGATTCCATCCGGCGTTGCGTGGTGGACGGGAGTCCCAGCCGCTTGAGGACGATGCGGTCGACGCCTTCGCCGGAAAGCACGAGCGGCACCTCGTAGATGCTGTCGACGTCCCTGGCCGTGATGACGGCCTCCTCGTCGACGTCGCAGAAGAGAGCGATCTTGCGGCGGAGATCCTGCGGCAGCACGCGGTCGGTGCGGCACAGCAGGATGTCGGGTTGGATGCCGACCGAGCGCAGGTCGCGGACGCTGTGCTGCGTGGGTTTGGTCTTGAGCTCGCCGGCGGCGCCGATGAAGGGAACCAGCGTCAGGTGCACGTAGAGGGTGTTCTCGCGCCCGAGGTCCTGGCGCAACTGCCGGATGGCCTCCAGGTACGGCTGGCTCTCGATGTCGCCGACGGTCCCGCCCACCTCGATGAGCACGATGTCGATGCCGCCCTGCCGGGCGACGATCTGCATGCTGTCCTTGATTTCGTTGGTGATGTGCGGAATGACCTGCACCGTTCGGCCCAGGTAGTCTCCCCGCCGTTCCTTCTGAATGACCGACAGGTAGATCTTGCCGGTGGTCCAGTTGTGGTTGCGGGTCGTCACCGTGTTCGTGAAGCGCTCGTAGTGTCCGAGGTCGAGATCCGTTTCCGCCCCGTCGGTGGTGACGTACACCTCGCCGTGCTGGTACGGGCTCATCGTGCCGGGATCCACGTTCACGTAGGGGTCGAACTTCTGCAACGTGACGCGGTAACCGTGGCCTTCGAGGAGCGCCCCGATGGACGCGGCGGCCAGTCCCTTGCCGAGCGAGGAGACGACACCGCCGGTGATGAAGATGTACTTGACGGGCTGAGAGGTCGAGTTTGCGCGATCGATCATTCGCGTGCTCTGGCGGCGACCAGGTGGCGAACCCGCTCGAGGTCGGCGGGCGTGTCGACGCCGATTGGGGCCTCGGCCGTGGCGATGGTTCCAATCCGGTAGCCCGATTCGAGGGCGCGGAGTTGCTCGAGCCGCTCGAGGCGCTCGAGGCGTGTGGGCGGAATGTCCGCCAGCTCGAGAAGACACGTGCGACGATAGGCGTACAGGCCGATGTGGCGGTCGCCGAGCGTCGAGCGGTCGGACACCGCCTCGCGAGCGAAGGGTATCGGTGCGCGCGAGAAGTACAGCGCGTCTCCCCGAGCGTCGACGACGACCTTGACAACGTGCGGATCCGCGAGCATGCCGGCGTCGGTGATCGGGCAGCGCGCCGTGGCGATCCCGAGCGCGGGATCGTCGGCGAGCGCGGCGACGACTCCCTGGATGAGAGAGGGCGGCATGAGCGGCTCGTCGCCCTGTACGTTGACGATGATGTCGCTGGTCAGGCGGCGGGCGACCTCGGCCAGCCGGTCGCTGCCGGTCGGATGGTCGGAGCGGGTGAGCCACGCTTCTCCACCGAACGCGGCGACGGCTTCGGCGATACGGGTGTCGTCGGTGGCCACGATGACGCGATGCGAGTCGGGTACCCTGGTGGCGGAGCGGTGCACGTGCTCGATCATCGGCAGCCCGGCGATATCGAGCAGGGGCTTGCCGGGAAGTCGGGTCGAACCGTAGCGAGCGGGGATGACGACCGTCGTAGTGGGGAGAGCGGCGCGCGCGGGCGCCATGACTTGCACAGCGGGGTGCACGGCGAATGTTACCACGGCGCACGGCAAGTCGATACCGCGGTCTCCCGGGCCGCCACGCCGTCGGCGAAGTACGCTAGGCTCGCTTGAGGAGACGGGATGTCGATTCCTCCCTTGCGCATCGCCCTGGTGGCCGGCGGAAGCGCACTGCTGGCGGCATGGCTCGCGGCAGCTACCACCGCGCCCCGCGAGGCCGTCTCGGGACCGACGCCGGCGACGTCTTCGGTCGCTCTTCCCGCCCAGCGGGAAGGTCCGGCCTCGAGCGCTGCCGTGGGTTTGAGCGCCGATCGGGAGCGCCTGCGACTGCGAGGTGCGGACGCGCCCCCGCTCCGGGTGGGTGCCCGCAATCCGTTCTCGCTCGCCGCTCCGCTGCCGCCCCGCCGCGAGACGAGACTCGCTCCCGCCCCGGAGCGGGTCGACCGCGGGAACGTCTCCAGACCGCCGAGGCGGGTCGGACCGGCGCACGATCTCATCGGTGTGGCGAGCAGGAATGCCGAGGAACGGCCGGAGCGAATCGGGATTCTGAAAGCGCCGGACGGCGAGGTGCTGCTGGTGGGCGCCGGCGACCACGTTCCCGGGGGGTATCTGGTCGACGCGGTCGGGCCGACGAGCGTGACGCTGGTGGACGGCGCCGGGGTGCGCTACAGTCTCGTCCTGCCGTAGAGCAGATCAGAGCCTGACGAGGCCGGCCGACTCGACCGCCGCAATCCGGCGAATCTCCTCCAGTACGTCGTCGGCTGCATCCGGTTCGGGCTGGTCCGTCGCATCCTCGGGGCCCTGCGAGCCGACGCGCACCACGCCTACCGCGCCTCCCGCGCCGCGTCCGAGCGCGAAAGTAGCGATGTTGATGCCGTGGCGGCCCAGGATGGAGCCCACCTCGCCGATGACTCCGGGCTGGTCGCGATTGCGGATCACGATCAAGGTGCCCTCGAGCGGTGCCTCGACCTCGACGCCGTCGAGCCGCACCAGGCGCGGTTGTTCCGGCTCGAAAAGGGCGCCCTCGGCCCACAGCTCGCCCGCGCCGGTGTGCAGCTTCAAGGACACGAGACTGGTGAAGTTGCGCGGCCGCGAGCTGCGCGACTCGACGATCTCCAGACCGCGCTGCTCGGCTGCCGTACGGGCGTTGACGAGCGTCACGGATTGCGACAGCACGTGTCCGAGGAGACCTACGAGCGTGGCGCTCACGAGCATCTCGTGCGGGTGGTCGGCAAGCTTGCCGTAGTAGCGGAGGCCGATGCCGCCGATCGGGCCCTGCGCAAGCTGACCGAGCAGGCTGCCCAGACGTTCCGCCAGCACGAGGTACGGGCGCAGCGCTCGGAGCTCGTCAGGGGCGATGGAGGGATAGTTGACCGCGTTGCGGGCGAATCCCGACTGGAGATACTCGCGAACGCCGGTGGCCGCCTCCAGGCCGACGAGCTGCTGGGCCTCGGCGGTCGCGCCGGCGATGTGCGGCGTCGCGACCACCTGAGTCAAGCCGGTCAGGGCGGTGTCGAGCGGGGGTTCCTGCCGGAAGACGTCCAGTGCCGCGCCGGCCACCCGACCTTCGCCGATCGCTTCGGCCAGTGCCGTTTCGTCCACCAGGTCGCCCCGCGCGGTGTTGACGATGCGCACCCCGCGGCGGCAGCGCGACAGAAGATCCCGGTTCAGGAGTCCCCGTGTCGCCGCGGTCGACGGCAGGTGCAGGGTGATGAAGTCCGCCCGTTCGACCAGCGCGTCCAACGCCATCAGCTCGATGCCCAGGTCGTCCGCCATCTGCGTGGCGATGAACGGATCGTGGGCGACCACCGCCATGTCGAACGCAAGCGCCCGCCGCGCCACTTCGCGGCCGATGCGCCCGAGTCCGACCACACCGAGGGTCTTGCCCCGCAGCTCGGCGCCCCGCAGGGTCTTCTTGGTCCACCGTCCGGCCTTCATCTGCGCGTCCGCGAGGGCGACCGACCGGGCCGAGGCGAGCATCAGGGCGAAGACGTGCTCGGCGACGCTGACACTGTTTGCGCCGGGGGCGTTCAGGACGGCGATGCCGCGTTCGTTGGCGGCCGCGATGTCGACGTTGTCCACGCCGGCGCCGGCGCGGGCGACTACCCGGAGCCGGGGCGCGCCGGCGAGCAGCTCGGCGGTGACCGTCGTCGCGCTGCGTACGATGAGGGCGTCGGCATCGGTCAGGTCGGCCCGCAACTCGTCCGGAGACCGGCCCGTGCGCGTGTCCACCTTCCATCCTTCGGTCTCGAGCAGCGACACGGCGGCCGCGGGGAGCGGATCGGGAATCACGATCTTCATGAATCTGGGCGAGGCTGGGACCGAACGTGCGACTACCTTAAGTATAATGGCGGCGGACGGCGCGGCTAGTCGAGCGCCGCCGGGGAGGGCATCCGCACCAGAATGGTGCAAGTCGCTGTAACGGACCGGAGGACGCGGGTCGCTCTCGCCCGATGACCGATTCTTCCACAAGGTTTCCACGGTTTCTGTTGACGATCCTGTAGCGGGCCGCAGGGAGATGACCCAAGGCGTCCCCGGTCTGTTCTTCCCACGGGCACGTCCCGTGGCCAATGGTCAAGACTGCGCATCATGCCCGAATTCACGAATCTGGTTCCCCCCACCGAAGGCACGGCCATCACGCGCGGGAGCGACGGCGCGCTCGTCGTTCCCGACGATCCCATAATTCCCTTCATCGAGGGCGACGGCATCGGCCGCGATATCTGGCGCGCCTCGGTGCGGGTTTTCGATGCCGCGGTGAAGAAGGCGTTCGGCGACCGGAAGCGCGTCGTCTGGTTCGAGGTCCTGGCCGGCGAGAAGGCGAAGGACCGGACCGGCGAGTGGCTCCCCGCGGACACGCTCGAAGCCGCCCGCGCCTACAGGGTCGCCATCAAGGGCCCGCTTACCACTCCGGTCGGCGGCGGCATCCGCAGCCTGAACGTATCGATCCGGCAACTGCTCGACCTGTACGCGTGCGTACGGCCGGTACGGTATTTCGCCGGAACGCCGTCGCCGGTGCGCCGTCCGGAGCAGATGGACGTCGTCATCTTCCGGGAGAACACGGAGGACGTCTACGCGGGGATCGAGTGGGAGCAGGGTTCGCCGCAGGCCGCGCAACTCCTGGACTACCTGTCGACATCCTTCGGCAAGCGGATCCGGCGCGATTCCGGCATCGGCATCAAGCCGATCTCCATCACCGGCAGCAAGCGCCTGGTGCGCATGGCGATCCGGTACGCTATCGACAACGGCCGCAAGAGCGTGACGCTCGTTCACAAGGGGAACATCATGAAGTTCACCGAGGGGGCGTTCCGCGACTGGGGCTACGAGCTGGCGAAGGAGGAGTTCGGCGATCGCACGGTCGGCGAATGGGACGGCGAGGCGAACGGGCGCATCGTCATGAAGGACCGCATCGCCGACAGCATGCTGCAGCAGATCCTGACGCGCACCGCCGAGTACGACGTCATCGCCACGACGAATCTCAACGGCGACTACCTGTCGGACGCCTGCGCGGCGCAGGTCGGCGGGCTCGGCCTGGCCCCCGGCGCCAATATCGGCGACGAGGTCGGCTTCTTCGAGGCGACCCACGGCACCGCGCCGAAGTACGCCGACAAGGACGTCATCAACCCCAGCTCGGTCATCCTGTCGGGAGCGATGATGTTCCGCTACATGGGTTGGCGCGAGGTGGCGTCGAGCATCGAGGAAGGCATCGAACGCACCATTCAGCAGAAGACCGTGACGTACGATCTGGAGCGTCTGATGGAGGGCGCCACCAAGCTCAAGACCTCGGAGTTCGCCGACGCGGTCATCGCGAACATGTAGCGAACACGCAGAAGAGTTGGAGCAGGAGCAGCATGAATCTCAAGGTTTCGGTTATCGGTGCGGGCAACGTCGGATCGACCGCCGCGCGCAGCATTGCGGACAAGGAGCTCGCCGACGTCGTGATCCTCGACATCCCCCAGATGGAGGGGGTGGCGCGGGGCAAGGGACTCGACATGCTCGAGGCGTGCCCGGTCGAGGGATCGGACGCCCGCGTGCTCGGCACGAGCGACTACGCGGATACGGCCGGATCGGACGTCGTGGTGATCACGGCGGGACTCGCTCGCAAGCCGGGCATGAGCCGCGACGACCTGCTGACGAAGAACTGCGCGATCGTGTCGAGCGTGACCGAGGAGGTGATGAAGCACTCCCCGGAATGCATCATCATGCCGGTCACGAATCCGCTGGACGCGATGGCGCAGGTCGTGTACCGCAAGAGCGGACTGCCGCGCGAGCGGGTCATAGGCATGGCCGGCGTGCTCGACTCGGCGCGCATGCGCGCCTTCATCGCGCAGGAGCTTGACGTGTCGGTCGAGAACACGCACGCGTTCGTCCTCGGCGGGCACGGCGACACGATGGTGCCGCTGCCGCGTTACTCCACGGTCGCCGGGATTCCGGTGACGGAATTGATGTCCAAGGAGACGGTCGACGCCATCGTGCAGCGGACGGCGCACGGCGGCGCCGAGATCGTCAAGCTGCTCGGGACCGGCAGCGCCTACTACGCCCCCGGTTCGGCGGTGGTCGAGATGGTCGAGGCGGTGCTGAAGGACAAGAAGAAGATCCTGCCTTGCTCGATCTTCCTCCAGGGCGAGTACGGTATTCACGGACTCTTCGTCGGCGTGCCGTGCAAGCTCGGCGCGAACGGTCTGGAGCAGATCGTCGAAATCGAGCTCACGGCGGAGGAAGACGCGGCGCTGAAGAAGTCGGCGGCCGCGGTGCAGGAGCTTGTGCAGGTCATCCACATGTTCTAGTGACGGGAGTCTGCGGCGCCGCGCCGGCGCAGACGGCGCCCGACCGGTAACCCTTGCGACGCTCGTGAAGATCCACGAATACCAGGCCAAGGCCCTTCTGGCGGCAGCGGGAGTGCCCGTCCCGCGCGGCGAGGCCGTGTTCAGCGCGGCTGCAGCGCGGGCTGTCGCCGAGCGGCTCGGCGGGCGCGTCGTCGTCAAGGCGCAGATCCACGCCGGCGGACGCGGCAAGGGAGGCGGCGTCAAGGTGGTTTCCGATGCTGCCGAGGCCGAGCGGGTCGCGGAAGCCATGCTCGGCATGACGCTGGTCACCGCGCAGACCGGTCCCTCGGGACGCAAGGTGGGACGGCTGCTGATCGAGGAGGGCCTCGACATCGATCGGGAGCTGTACGTCGGCCTCGTCATCGACCGCGCGCTTGCGCGTCCGGTGCTGATGGCGAGCCGGGCGGGCGGCATGGACATCGAGCAGGTGGCCGCCGAATCGCCTGAGCTCATCGTCAAGGAAGCCCTGGATCCGGTGGCCGGGCTGTTGTCTTTCCAGGCCCGCCGGCTGGCGTACGGTCTCGGTCTGCAGGGAAACGTCGCGCGCCGGGCCGCCCGAGCGATGTCGGCCGCCGCCAACGCGTTTCGAGACCTCGATGCTTCGCTCGTGGAGATCAACCCGCTGGTGGTGACGGCCGCCGGAGACGTGCGGGCGCTCGACGCCAAGGTGAGCCTGGACGACAACGCCCTGTTTCGCCATTCCGAGCTGCGGGAACTGCGGGATACGGCGGAGGAAGAGGCGCTGGAGGTCGAAGCGTCGAAGCATTCCCTGAGCTACGTCCGTCTCGATGGACGTATCGGGTGCATGGTGAACGGCGCAGGACTGGCGATGGCCACCATGGACATCATCCACCTGGCCGGCGGCGAACCGGCCAACTTCCTGGACGTCGGCGGCGGCGCGAACGCGGACCAGATCCGCAACGCGTTCCGGATTCTCCTGGCGGACCCCAACGTGGCGGCGGTGCTCATCAACATCTTCGGCGGAATCCTGCGCTGCGACGTGCTGGCCGAGGGCGTCATTGCGGCGGTGCGGGAGCTGGAGATCGAGCTGCCGGTGGTCATTCGCATGGAGGGCACCAACGTCGAGACCGGCAAGCGGATGTTGCGCGAGAGCGGTCTGAACTTCACGACCGCCGATACGATGAGCGAGGCGGCGGAGCGCGTGGTGGCGCTCGCCGCCGGTTGAGTGCAAGGGGGCGCGGATCGATGGCAGTGCTCGTCGACGAGCGGACCCGCCTTCTGGTGCAGGGGCTTACGGGCCGGGAAGGGACGTTCCACGCGCAGCAGGCGGCGCATTACGGAACCGTCGTGGCCGGCGGCGTCAGTCCCGGCAAGGGCGGAACGATACACGAGGGGTGGCCGGTCTTCGATACGGTCCGGGACGCCGTTGCCGAGACGGGAGCGAACGCATCGGTCATCTTCGTCCCGCCGCCCGCCGCGGCCGACGCCATCCTGGAAGCGGCCGACGCCGAGCTCGATGTCGTCGTCTGCATCACCGAGGGCATCCCTACGCGGGACATGCTGCCCGTGATTGCGTTTCTCGAGGGTCGTCGTACACGTCTCGTCGGGCCGAACTGCCCGGGCGTGCTGTCGGCCGGCAAGGCGAAGGCGGGCATCATTCCGGGACACATAGGCAGTCGGGGGAGCGTCGGCGTCGTGTCGAGGAGCGGTACGCTCACCTACGAGGCGATGCACCAGTTGACCCGCCTCGGTCTCGGACAGACCACCTGCATCGGCATCGGCGGCGATCCGCTCATAGGCACGACCTTCGTCGACGCGTTGCGGCTGTTTGCGGCGGACGACGCTACGGAAGCCGTCGTGCTGATTGGCGAGATCGGCGGCTCGGCCGAGGAAGACGCGGCCGCGTTCATCGCGGACGGCTTCCGCAAGCCGGTCGTCGGGTTCATCGCCGGGCAGACCGCGCCACCCGGCCGGCGGATGGGACACGCCGGCGCGATCATCGCCGGCGGCGCGGGAACGGCAGCACAGAAACAGGCGGCCCTCGAGTCCGCTGGTGTGACCGTGGTGGAGAGCCCGGCGGACATCGGCGCCGCGATGGCCCGCCGGCTCAGAGCCCGACAGTCCCGGGATGGAAACCCGCCCGCCGCGGGCAGCGGCGAGGCCTCCGCGTGACCAGGAACCTTCAGCACGGGCTCCCAGGCGCGGAACACGTCGACAGAGCGGCTGGCGTGGGGCTTCGAGCGGGCGCGTCGTGTTAACATTTGGGGTTGAACTGATGAGAAACGGGGCAGTGCTATTACGGGGCGCTGCCGCTCTCCAGAGCTGAGGATGCATGGCGCCTGCTGAAGTCGCGGTTCAAGAAGCTCCCGTCGCCCGCAGCACCGGGCGGATCGTCAACGATTTCAGCATTCAGGTGGCCACCGTCAACGGCTCCGGCAGCCAGACCGCCAACCTCGTGCTGCTGCGCTCCATCTTTCGCATGGGCGTCCCGGTTTCCGGCAAGAACCTGTTCCCGTCGAACATCGCCGGCCTGCCGACCTGGTTCACGATCCGCGCCAACAAGGACGGCTACATAGCCCGCAAGAAGGAAATCGACTTCCTGGTGGCGATGAATCCGGAGACCGGACGCGAAGACGTGCTGTCGCTGGAGCCCGGGGCGGCCGTCGTTTACGACGAGGGGTTGGCCCTCGATACGGTTCGCGACGATCTCACCTTCTATCCGGTGCCGTTCGACAAGCTCATCGCGGGCGTCTGCACCGACGCGAAGCTGCGGCGTCTCGTGCGCAACATGATCTACGACGGCGTGCTGGCGAAGCTGCTGGAGATCGATCTCCGGCAGATGGAGCAGGCGCTGCAGAAGCAGCTCGGACGCAAGCCGAAGGCGGTCGCGCTGAATCAGCAGGCGCTCGAGGTGGGGTTCGCCTATGCCGGGCAGCACTTCGAGAAGCGCGACCCGTACGTGATCGAGCCGATGAACGAAACCGCCGGCAAGATCCTGATCGAAGGCAACGCGGCGGCCGCCATCGGCGCGATGATGGCCGGAGTCACCGTGGTGGCCTGGTATCCGATCACGCCGTCGTCGTCTCTCTGCGAGACGCTCATCGATTACCTGCAGAAGCACCGTATCGACGAGAAGACGGGCAAGGCCACCTTTGCGGTGGTGCAGGCGGAGGACGAGATCGCGGCGCTCGGCATGGCGGTCGGCGCCGGCTGGGCGGGCGCGCGGGCGATGACGTCGACCTCCGGCCCGGGGGTCTCGCTGATGGGCGAGTTTGCCGGTCTGGGCTACTACGGCGAGGTGCCCGCGGTGATATTCGACGTGCAGCGGGTCGGTCCGTCGACCGGGCTGCCGACGCGCACCGCCCAGGGCGACGTGCTCTCGACAGCCTTCCTCTCGCACGGCGACACGCGGCACCTGATGCTCTTCCCGTCGTCAGTGGGCGAGTGCTACGCCATGGCGGTGGAGGCGTTCGACTTGGCCGAGCGGTTCCAGACGCCGGTCTTCGTCATGACCGACCTGGACCTGGGCATGAACACCTGGATGTCCGACCCGTTCCCCTATCCCGAGAAGCCCCTCGACCGGGGCAAGGTGCTCGACGAGGAGACGCTGGAAAGGATCGGGCGGTTCGGCCGCTACCGGGACGTGGACGGCGACGGCGTGCCCTACCGCAGCGTCCCGGGCGACGAAATGCCGGCCTACTTCTGCCGCGGCTCCGGGCACAACGAGTGGGCGCAGTACAGCGAGCGTCCCGACGACTACCAGAGCAACGTAGACCGCCTGGCTAAGAAGTTCGAGAACGCCAGAAACTGGATGCCCGCCCCGGTAGTCGAGATCAACCGGCAGGCGTCGATCGGGGTCATCGCCTACGGCACCACCCACTGGGCGGTCGTGGAGAGCCGGGATCAGCTCAAGACGGAGGCCGACCTGGAAACGTCGTACTACCGGGTGTGCGGCTATCCGTTCCGGCCCGCGCTGGCATCCTTCATCGAGCGCCACGAGCGCGTGTACGTGATCGAGCAGAACCGGGACGGTCAGATGCTCAGCCTCATGAAGCTGGATCTCGAGCCGGACCTCGCACGCCGGCTGCGGAGCGTGCTGCACTACTCGGGGATGCCGATCGACGCGCGCTCGATAACCGACAGCGTCCTGATTCAGGAAGGGTATCGCGTGCAGAAGACCGGCGCCGACATGTCGCGCGTTCCGCGCGAGGCCGGCGTGGGCGGGGAATAGCGGAGCCGGCGGCCGAACGTCGGTACGGAACGGGCAGGAACAGCGGGAAGAGGACACGTGGCTGTCGCAACATCGCCGGTGCGGAAGAAGGTCAACCGGGTCGGGCTCGAGTCCCGGGAGTACCGTGGTTCGAAGACGACGCTCTGCGCAGGGTGCGGGCACAACGCGATCTCGGAGCGGATCATCGGAGCCTGTTTCGAGATGGGCATTCAGCCCGAACGGGTCGTCAAGCTCTCCGGAATAGGCTGCTCCAGCAAGAGCCCGGCCTATTTCCTCGGATCCGCGCATGGATTCAACGCCGTGCACGGCCGGATGCCCTCGGTCGGGACGGGCGCCATGCTCGCCAACCGCAACCTGGTGGCCATCGGGGTCAGCGGCGACGGCGACACGGGGGCCATCGGCATCGGTCAGTTCGTGCACCTGATGCGGCGCAATCTCCCGATCATCTACATCATCGAGGACAACGGCTGCTACGGCCTGACGAAGGGACAGTTCTCTCCGACCGCGGACCTCGGATCCAGAGCCAAGACCGGGGTGGTGAACGATCTGCCGCCGATCGATACCTGTGCCCTGGCCATCGAGCTGGGGGCGTCGTTCGTCGCCCGCTCGTTCTCGGGAGACAAGAAGCAGTTGACCGCGATTCTGAAGGCGGCCTTGAGCCACCGCGGCACGGCGATGCTCGACGTGCTGTCGCCCTGCGTGACGTTCAACGATCACGAGGGCTCGACGAAGAGCTATGCCTACGCGAAGACGCACGACGATCCGCTCGAGGAAATCGACTTCGTACCGTTCTTCGAGGACATCAGCGTCGACTATGAGCCTGGATCCACCCAGGAGGTCGTGATGCACGACGGGTCGAAGCTCTATCTGAAGAAGCTCGAAGCCGACTACGACCCGCTGAACAAGGTCCAGGCGATGCGGGTGCTGCAGGAGACGCGCAGCCGCGGCGAGTTCGCCACGGGTCTGATCTACGTGGAGCCGGTCAAGCCCGACTTCCTCGACGTGCTCAATCTCGTGGACGAACCGCTGGCCACGCTGCCGCAGGAGCGCGTGCGGCCTCCGAAGTCGGTGCTGGAAGACATCATGGAGAGCCTGCGATAGCCATGGAACGTACGCTGGCCATCATCAAGCCGGACGCCGTGGCCAGTCGGCATGCCGGCGCCATCCTGCAGCGGATCGAGAGCGGCGGGTTCGCCCTGCGCGGCATGCGTCTGATCCACTTGACGCGGTCGGAGGCCGAGGGTTTCTACGCGGTTCACCGGGAGCGGCCGTTCTTCGACAGCCTGACCGCCTTCATGTCATCGGGGCCGGCCATCGTCCTGGCCCTGGAAGCTGACGACGCGATCCGGCGCTGGCGCGACCTGATGGGGAGCACCGACCCGGCGAAGGCGGCGCCCGGGAGCCTGCGGCGGGAGTTCGGCACATCCATCGAGCGCAATGCCACGCACGGGTCCGATGCGCCGGAGACCGCGGCGACTGAGCTCGCCTACTTCTTCCGCGGCGTCGAGCTCGGGTGAAGCGGGCCCCGATGGGCAAGGTGCTCATCGCGGCGGGCCTGTTGATCGCGGGCATCGGCGCGCTGATGACGCTCGGCTTGCCGCTCGGGCGGCTGCCCGGCGACTTCGTCTTCCGGCGGGGGAATGCGACCATCTACATTCCCATCGCAACGTGCGTCGTGCTGAGCGTGGTGCTGACGCTCGTGCTGGCTCTGATCCGCCGGCCGTGATCCGGCGAGTTTCCGGCTAAGTAATTGACAACGTGAGAGTAAGGGCGGCACAGAGCCACTCCGACCTTGACCGGGCCGGCGCGTCGTAGTACTATTTGTCGCCTGACGGAGGCAGCGCCGCGCGCGTGTGCCACACGACCCGCCAGGCATACTGTCTCTCTCACTCTTGCGATGCCGAAGCTGGTCGAGCGCGAAACTGCCCCTCGTGTGAGCCCCCTCGCCGCGGCGCCGGCGCTCGCCGTTCAGTTCTTCCTCATTCCGCTTGCCGTCGTCGGCGTGATCGTTCTGGTGTACGGCGGCTTCCGCATGCTGCTCACGACCGAACGCACTCCGGCGGAGTTGCTCTCCGACGTTCGCACCGGCGGTCGCGAGAGACGTTGGCCGGCCGCGTACGAGCTGTCGCGGATGCTCGGCGATCCGCAGACGGAAGCGCGGGATCCGCAGCTCGCGGCGGCCATCGTGCAGGCGTTCGTCGACTCGGAGGGAGATGATCCGCGGGTACGACGCTACCTGGCGCTGGCGATAGGCCGGCTGGCGACGCCGCCGGCTGAGGCCCTCGACGAGCTGACGGCGGCGCTGGGCGATCCGGACACCGAGACGCGCATCAGTGTCATCTGGGCTCTCGCATCGCTCGGTGACGAATCGACCGTGGACGACATCGAGACGATGTACCGCTCGGACGACGCGGGGGTTCGCAAGATGGCGGTCTATGCGCTGGGCGCCCTGGCCGGGTCGGGCGACCACGCGACGTTGCGGAACGCCCTCGACGACCCGGCTGCCGATGTGCAGTGGAACGCCGCGGTAGCGCTGGCCCGGCACGGCCGCAGCGAAGGAATGACCGTGATTCGCCGCATGCTCGACCGCGAGTACGTGACGCGCATGGTGACGCGGCGGGCGAGTGCCGACGATCCCCTCGATCCGGTCAGCGAGGTTATCGTCAGCGGCCTGCAGGCGGCCGCGTCACTGCGGGCGGCGGAGTTGCGGCAGCCGATCGAGGTGCTCAGCGAGACGGACGAGAACCTCCGGGTTCGCGAGCTCGCGATCAAGACCCTCGACCTGCTGAACCAGTCGACGATGCTGACGCAGTTCTGAGCGATGCCGCTCCAGAAAGTACCGAGGACCGTGAGATTTCGACGGAGGCACGACGCGTGAATCCCCTGATAGCCGTCATCATCACCGGCGTGGCGATGTTCGTCGCGCATATCCTGGTGATCCTGCTGTTTCGCGAGAAGCCCGCGGCGACCGAGGAGCCTGCGGCGGAGGCGGAGGCGCCTGTCAGGCCATCCGCGCCGGCGGCGCTTGTCGGGGCAGCCGCCAAGCTGGCCGATCGCGTGGTAACGCGAGCGGCGGACGATGCCTCGCCGTTGATGGGGCGCCGTGGATGGATGGGTCTTGCGTGGGGCTCGTTCACCGCCGCGACCGCGGGGTGTCTGGCCGCGACCGGCCGCTTCATGTTCCCGAACGTGCTCAACGAGCCGCCGCAGCAGTTCACCATCGGCTTCCCGGACGAGTACGGGGAGGGCGTCGACGAACGCTGGAAGGACCGGTTCGGGGTCTGGGTCGTGCGGACCCCGTTCGACGAGTACCACGAGACGTCCGGCTTCTACGCGCTCCTGGTGACCTGCACCCACCTCGGCTGCACGCCGAACTGGCTGTCGGCGGAGAGCAAGTTCAAGTGCCCCTGCCACGGCAGCGGGTTCAGGCCGACGGGGATCAACTTCGAAGGTCCGGCGCCGCGTCCGCTCGAGCGCGCGCGGATCGTGCTGGCCGAGGATGGACAGATCCTGGTCGACAAGGCGCGCAAGTTCCAGCAGGAGCTGGGGCAGTGGACAGATCCGGAAGCGTTCCTTTCCGTCTAGGACCCAATCAGAGCTGCTGAATCATGGCGAAGGCGAAATCAATCCAACCGCAGGCGGGTGCGCTGGAGCGCGCCTGGAACTGGCTCACCGAGACGCAGGTCTGGACGTCGATTTTCCGGCACGACGCGCCGATCAGCGATCGCAACCGCGTGCTGGTCATGCTGTCGAACGTCTTCCTGCACCTGCATCCGGTGCGGCTGAAGAAGCACGGCGTCCGGCTCCGCTACACCTGGTGCATGGGAGGGCTGAGCTTCTTTCTGTTCCTCGTGCTCACGTTCACCGGCGTGCTGCTGATGTTCTACTACCGGCCGACGCTGGAGTACGCGTACTCGGATATCGTGGGGCTCCGCGAGCACGTCCCGCTCGGCATCATGCGCGAGATGCACCGCTGGGGCGCCCACGCCATGGTCATCACGGTATGGCTGCACATGTTCCGCGTCTTCATGACCGGATCGTACAAGCCGCCGCGGGAGTTCAACTGGAACATCGGCGTGATCATGCTGGTGCTGACGCTGCTGCTGTCGTTCACCGGCTACCTGTTACCATGGGACCAGTTGGCGATCTGGGCGATCACGGTCGGATCGAACATGGCCCGCGCCACGCCGTTCCTCGGGTACGAGGGGCCCGGCGCCTCGCTGCTCGCGATCGGCGACGTGCAGTTGATTCACGCAGCCGACGACGCGCGGTTCGCGCTGCTCGGCGGGACGTTCGTCGGCGAGGGCGCGCTGCTGCGCTTCTACGTGCTGCACTGCGTCGCCCTGCCGCTGGTGATCGGGTTCCTGATGGCCGTGCACTTCTGGCGCGTCCGCAAGGACGGCGGCATCTCGGGACCGCTCTAGGGCGGCCACGCGTCTCAGCGTAGAGAGAACCATGGAAGCGATAAAGGGATTCTTCAACCTCGTCTCCGACCCGCGGCTGTTCTTCCTGCTCTCGGTCGCCGCGCTGGCGCTGATCGTGTGGAAGCGCGAGGCGTTCGCGAAGCTCTCGGTCGGCTACGGCCTGATGGGCTTTCTGACCGCCTTCTTCCTGTTGGGCCTGACCGACGAGAACTTCGTGCTGATCATCGCCAAGCCGGACAACGTGCCGATCGTGGCCTTGATCTTCCTCGTGATCTTCTTCACCTGGTACTCGATGCGTCAGGCCGTGCTCAACGATCAGCGCGTGGCGGCCGGTGAAGACGTCATCGAGAAGCAGGAGTCGGATCGGGTCTGGGTCTGGCCGGACCTCGTCTACACGGAGCTGATCTCACTGGTGCTCTGCAGCGCCATCCTGGTCGTCTGGTCGATCGCTCTGGAGGCTCCGATCGAGCAGCCGGCGAATCCGGCCAATACTCCCAACCCGTCGAAGGCGCCGTGGTATTTCCTGGGCCTCCAGGAGATGCTCGTCTACTTCGATCCCTGGCTCGCGGGCGTCGTGCTGCCGAGCCTGATCATCGTCGGCCTGATGGCCATTCCGTACATCGACACCAACCCGAAGGGTAACGGCTACTACACCTTCAACGAGCGCAAGGCGGAGGTCACGATCTTCCTGTTCGGTTTCGTGATTCTCTGGTCGTCGCTGATCGTGCTCGGGACGTTCCTCCGGGGCCCCAACTGGAACTTCTTCGGGCCGTTCGAGTACTGGGACGTCCACAAGCTCGAGGCGCTGAACAACGTTCAGTTGTCCGAGTACCTCTGGGTGCGCGGCATGGGCACCGCTCTCCCGGACAACATACTCGTGCGGGAAGGGGTCGGCATCCTGCTGTCCCTGGCGTACGTCACGATCGTGCCGGTCATCCTCGCCCGCACGGTGTTCAAGCGGTACTACGAGAAGATGGGGCCGACGCGCTTCTACGTGGGTGCGTTCCTGTTCCTGATGATGCTGTCGCTGCCCATCAAGATGTTCAGCCGCTGGGTGGTGAACCTGAAGTACGTCGTCTCGATTCCTGAGTGGTTCTTCAACATCTGAACCCGCCATGGCCAACAAGAAAAGCGTAGGACACGCCTACAACATCGATTTCCTCAACGTCGTCTTCGCGGCGTCGAGCCTCTTCCTCTTCTTCACGACCATCTGGATGGTCTTCGACGACTTCGACCGGGAGTGGAAGGGCTACCAGCGGCAGTTCGTGCTGCTGGAGGGGTATGTCACCTCCCTGAGTCTGCAGGCCGCGCAGGCGGGCATCGACCCGGTGCGGCTGCAGGAGTTGAACGCGGAGCGCGCGGCGGCCGAGGATCGGCTCGCTGCCAACGCGGAGCAGGTGGCCCAGCTCGAGGACGCGCTGGCCGACGTCGAGGCGGACTACTACCTCGCGAACCAGCAGTTCAACTTCCAGAAGGCCGACTACGACGTCGCCAGGTACTCGTACGAGGAGCTCCGGGAGGAGCACCCGGAGGAGGCCGAGGAGGAGCGCCCGCAGATCGACGCCATGTACGACCGCTGGGTCGAGCTCGGCCTGCAGGTCGAGGAGCTGGTGGCCCGTCGTGACGACTTGCGCGCTCAGATCGGCGAGTACACCGGTGGCGTCACGGATGCCGACAATGCCATCCGCGACCTGACGGCGGAAGCGACCCGGCTGGCCGAGCTCGTCGAGGACCTGCAGGTCGACTTCGTCGGCGACGTCCTGCTGAACGCCCCGTTGCTCGACTTCATGGCCCCGAGCCTGACGGTGCAGCAGACGATCACGCCCAACGTCCACGACGAGCTGAACTTCATCCGGTTCCAGAAGATGGATCGCTGCCGCACCTGCCATATCGCGATCGACCGCGAGGGCTACGAGGCGTACCCGCAGCCGTACACGACGCACCCGAATCTGGATACCTACGTCGGGAGCGCGTCGCCGCATCCGCTGGCGACCACCGGTTGCACGGTCTGTCACGAGGGCATGGGGCAGTCCATCGGCTTCGTCCACGCGTCGCACACGCCGGGGGACGAGGCGCAGATGCACGCCTGGGAGGAGCAGTACGGATGGGCGGTTCCGCATCTTTGGGACTACCCGATGCTGCCCACGGACATGACCGAAGCGTCCTGTGCGAAGTGCCACCAGGAGACCGTCTACGTCGATGAGGCGGAGGACCTGAACCTGGCATACGGCCTGTACGAGCGCGCCGGCTGCTACGCGTGCCATACCACCAGGGGCTTTGCCGATCTCCGCAAGCCGGGGCCGAACCTGACGAAGATCGGCGCCAAGCTCACGCCGGAGTGGGTGTCGAACTGGATCCGCGATCCGCGGGCGGTCAAGCCGAGCACGTGGATGCCGCGCGTCTGGTACAACTCGAATACCAGCAGTCCGGAGGACGCGGTCCGGAACGAGGTCGAGATAGATGCCGCGGTGGCGTACCTGTTCGCGAACTCGGAGGGTCACGATTTCGCGGTCATGTTCCCGCCGCGCGGCAGTGCCGAGGGCGGCCGCGCGCTCGTCGAGTCGGTCGGCTGCCTCGCGTGCCACATCACCGAGGACCAGGACCGCCTCGCCGCGGGAACCCGGCGCACGTTCGGCCAGCCGCTGCAGAGCATCGGCAACAAGACCAGCTACGAGTGGCTCTTCGACTGGGTGCGCGATCCGACGCACTTCAGCAGCGAGACCTACATGCCGGATCTCCGGCTGACGAATCGCGAGGCGGCGGACATCGCGACCTACCTGAGCACGCTCTCCGGACCGGACGGACGGGGCGCGGAGGCGACGTACGAGGAGAGCGAGGTCACCGCGGTACTGCTGGACTACGTGAGGTCCATTCTCCCTGCCGCCGAGGCGGAGGAGCTGGTCGGCGGCATGTCGATCGACGAGCAGCGTCTCGATCTCGGCCAGCGCGTGATCCTCCGTTACGGCTGCTTCAGTTGTCACGAGATCGCCGGGTTCGAAGACGCGCAACCGATCGGGATCGAGCTTTCCGAGGAGGGATCGAAGCTTCTGCCGCGGCTCGACTTTGCCTTCGTGCACGACATCCCGCATACCAAGGTCGAGTGGTTCAAGCAGAAGATGCGCGATCCGCGCTCGTTCGACCGGAACCGGGTGCTGCAGCCGCTCGAGAAGCTGCGAATGCCCGATTTCGGGATGAGCGAGGAGGAAGCGAAGCTCTTTGCCACCGCCATCATGAGCTTCCAGAGCGACGTGCAGCCGCTGGCCGCCAAGGTGTCGCGCTCGGCCCGTAACGACGCGTTGCGCGAGGGCCGAAACCTGGTCCGCCGGCGCAATTGCATCGGTTGCCACGAGATCGAGGCGGATGGAGGCGATTACGTGGCGCTCGTGGACGACCCGTCACTGGCGCCGCCGATGCTTACGCCGCAGGGCGCCAAGGTGAAACCGGACTGGATGTACGCCTTTCTCCAGGGCCCGATTCCGATCCGTCCGTGGCTCGACGTTCGCATGCCCACGTTTGGGCTGGACGACGCGCACTGGAACGGCGTGATCGACTACTTTGGCGCCATCTCGGACACGGTCGGCGAGTTCCGGACACACGAGACGTTGTCTGCGGCGGCGGTACCGCGGGAAGGGGAGGAGCTGTTCGAGCTGCTGCGGTGCCAGCAGTGTCACGTGCTGGACACGGTCCCGGACGACCAGCCGACGGACAATCTCGCTCCCGACCTCCGCATGTCGCGCGAACGGCTGCAGCCCGACTGGATCGTCGATTGGCTCCGGGCGCCGCTGGAGATCCAGCCGGGAACGCGGATGCCGATGTTCTGGACGGACTTCCCGGCGTCCCCGTACCCGCAACTGGACGCGGACGGACCGCGGCAACTGGAGGCGATTCGGGACTACCTGCTGACGTTCGAGGGCGGGCCGTCGCCCATCCGGGGCAACTGACCCGGCACGGCCCGGCAATCGGTCTTCGAGGCGCGCCGTCCGCAGCGATGCAGGGCGGCGCGCCTTTTCTTCGTTTCGGCGGAGTTTCTTCCCGGCAAGGGTCGTTCGGTCTGGACCTGCGCCGACGTGCCCGTGCGGCTCCCGCAGAGGGGAGCGGTCACGTGCCGGTGTTCGATCAGGGCCAGCGCGTCGTCGGAGCGTTCACGCGCCGGTGTTCGACCAGGGCTGGCGCGTCGTCGGAGCGTTCACGCGCCGGCGCCGACCAGGGCCAGTGCGTCGTCGAGGGCGACGATATCGGCGCCGGCGGCGCACATGTCGTCGAGCGCGGCGGTCTCGTCCCCGGGCTTCAGGTTGACCGCGGCGATTGCCTCGCGTACCACCGCGACTGTCAGATTCCGTGCCCGTGCGTCCAGCACGGATGCCCGCACGCAGTAGTCCGTGGCGAGTCCGCAGACGGTCAGGTGGCCTACGTTGCGCTCCCGGAGGGCGGCTTCGAGAGTCTCACCCGCCGACAGTGTCCCGTCGAAGGCCGAGTATCCGTCACTGTCGGGGACCTGCCCTTTGCTGACCACGGCGGTGCCGTCCGGAAGGGTCAATCGCGGATGAAACGCGGCGCCGGGAGTATCCGCCACGCAATGGACGGGCCATTGTCCGCCCCGGTCGATGAAGTGGGAGGTTCCGGTCGGGTGCCAGTCCCGGGAGGCGAAAACGGCCGCGTCCGCCGCCGCGTAGGCGGCGAGCAGGCGGTTGATCGGTTCGACGACGCGATCGCCCCGCGGAACAGCCAGTGCACCGCCCGCGCAGAAGTCGTTCTGGACGTCCACGACGAGCAGAGCGGCGCCGGTGAACGACGACATTTGCCTGTACATTACACCGTGATGCCGACCGCGTTGTCCACCGACCTCTACGAGCTGACGATGGCGGCCGGCTACTTCGACGCGGGGACGGACCGATCGGCGACGTTCGAGTTGTCGGTGCGAGGACTGCCTCCGAACCGCGGGTACCTCGTGGCGGCGGGGATCGAGCCGGCGCTTGCCTGCCTGGAGGAGGTCCGCTTCACCAGGCCCGAGATCGAATACCTGCGCGGGTTGCCGCAACTCGGGCGCGTACCGGCGCGGTTCTTCGACGACTACCTGCGCACGTTCCGTTTCAGCGGCGACGTCTGGGCGATGACGGAGGGGGAGCCGGTGTTTCCGGACGAGCCTCTCGTGCGGGTGACCGCTCCCGTCATCGAGGCGCAGATCGTGGAGACGGCGTTGCTGTCCCTGGTGTTGTTCCAGACGTCGGTGGCGAGCCGTGCGTCACGCATGGTGCGCGCGGCGGCCGGGCGCCCGGTCTACGAGTTCGGAGCGCGCCGGGCGCATGGCCCCGAGGCAGGCGTTCTCGCCGGCCGAGCCGCTTTCGTGGGCGGTTGCAGCGGAACCTCGGACGTCGAGGCGGGGTTGGCATACGGCGTTCCTCTGGCAGGCACGATGGCGCATTCGTGGGTCATGAGCCACGAGACGGAGACCGAGGCGTTCGTCCGCTTCGTGGACCTGCACGGCGACCGGACCGTGCTCCTCATCGACACCTACGACAGCGAGCGGGCGGTGGATCGCATCGCCGCGGCGCGGCTCGCTCCGTTCGGGGTTCGCATCGACAGCGGCGATCCGGAGGCCGAGGCCCGGAGGGTGCGGGCGCGGCTGGACGCGTCGGGCTTGCAGGTCACGAAGATCTTTGCGAGCGGCGATCTGGACGAGCAGCGGATCGCGAGACTGGTGGAACGGCGGGCGCCGATCGACGTCTTCGGTGTCGGCACGGCTCTCAGTACGGCGTCGGATGCGCCCGCGCTCGGGGGCGTGTACAAGCTCGTCGAGGTGGAACGGGCCGGACTGGCGCAGCCCGTGCTCAAGCTGAGCCCGGGCAAGGAAACGTACCCCGGCGTGAAGCAGGTGTGGCGGATCGCCCATGGCGGCAAGGCCGCCCACGACGTTCTCGCCGGCGATCACGAACCGGCGCCGCGACACGGACGGGCACTGCTGGGCCGGGTCATGCGGCGCGGCCGGCGCGTACGGCCGGCTCCGGCCATGCGGGAGCTTCGCGAGCATGCGCTCGAGGCGGTCGGACAGTTGCCGGCGGAGGTGTTGCGGCTGGATGGGCCGGCCGGGTATCGGGTCGCGGTCAGCGAAGGGCTCGTACGTCTGACCGGAGACCTGCAGCGGCGCACGCACGCGCTCGCGGGCTGAGAACCAACGGAGCGGATGTGGCCGAAACGAACTCGATGGGAGAGATTCTTGCGCCGCCGGCGCTCCATGGCGCCGTGGAGAAGGAATCCGGTGCGTGGACGTCCGGGAGGCGTCTGGGACGAATCTGGCAGCGGGATCCCGGCGTGTGGACGGGCGGTGACGAGGGGCGCTGGCTCGGCTGGCTGGACGTGCCGGGCCCGGAAGGCCCCGAGGTTCGGCGTCTGGAGGCGTTCGTGGATCGGGTGCGCCGGGACGGTTTCGTTTCCGTGGCCCTGCTCGGCATGGGCGGTTCCAGCCTGTGTCCCGAGATGCTGCAACGGATCTTCGGATCGGCGGCCGGGATGGAGCTGCGGGTCCTCGACTCGACGGACCCGGCCCAGGTAAGGGCGTTCGAGTCGGCCCTGGACATCGACCGCACGTTGTTCGTGGTCTCGAGCAAGTCGGGGACGACGCTGGAGACGAGCCTGTTGCATGCGCACTTCTTCGAACGAGCAAGGGCGCGCACCGGAGGAGAGGCGGCGGGGACGCGATTCGTTGCCGTGACCGATCCGGGTTCGGCGCTGGACAAGCTGGCCACCGAGCGCGGTTTTCGGGCCGTGTTCCACGGGGAAGCGACCATCGGCGGGCGCTATTCCGCCCTGTCGTACTTCGGCCTGGCGCCGGCCGCGCTCATCGGACTCGACGTGCGGCGATTACTCACGCGGGCCAGGGGCATGGCGGACGCCTGCGCTCCCGAATCGCCCGCGACGGAAAACCCCGGAGTCCAGCTTGGCCTGCTGCTGGGGCTGGCCGCCCGCGACGGGCGGGACAAGGCAACGCTCGTCACTTCTCCCGGGTTGGATGGATTCGGCGCCTGGATCGAGCAACTGCTGGCCGAGTCGACCGGGAAGGACGGACGTGGGATCGTGCCCGTGGACGGCGAGGCGCTGGAAAATCCGGCCGTCTACGGCGACGACCGTGTGTTCGTGGCGACCACGCTGCACGACGAGTCGGACGAGCGGCGCGAAGACGCGCTCGAGGCGCTGGCTCGCGCCGGACATCCGGTGGTCCGGATCCGTGTCCGCGACCGGTACGACATCGCGGCCGAGTGTTTCCGTTGGGAGTTCGCCACGGCGGTGGCGGGCGCCGTGCTGGGCGTGCACCCGTTCGATCAGCCCGATGTGGAGGCGAGCAAGGTCGCGACGCGCGCGATTACCAATCGGTCGCCGGCAAGCGGGCGTGCGGCGCCGCTACGTCCGGTGGCCGAGCTTGCCTACGACGCCGGCGTCATCTCCGCCTATGCGGCGCGGCAGTACTCCGGCGCACTGCGCAGGTCGGTGGGCGCGGAGGCGCCGCTGGAGCATTGGGTCGCCGCGCACCTGCGCCGGTTGCGTCCGCGAGGCTACTTCGCCGTTCTGGCGTACCTGGAAATGTGCGATCCCCATCGGCGGATTCTCGACGCTCTGCGCCACCGGGTACGGGCGGCGACGGGGACAGCGACGACGGTAGGGTTCGGACCACGCTTCCTGCACTCGACGGGCCAGGCCCACAAGGGCGGCCCCGCGGACGGGTTGTTCCTTATACTCACGTGCGCCCACGCCGTGGACGTACCCGTGCCGCAGCAGGAGCTCAGCTTCGGCGCGGTCGAGGATGCACAGGCGGCCGGAGACTGTACGGTACTTGCCGCACGGCGGCGCCGCTGGCTGCGGCTGCACCTCGACGGCGACGTCGGGAGCGGTCTCGCAACGGTCGCCTCGGTCGTGTCGGACGCGCTGGCCGCTGGGGCGCGAGCCCGGCCGCGGCGGGCAGCGCGGTGAGGGGACCCGACAACGTGCGGCCCGTCGGCCCGGTCAGCCGTTGGCCAACCACAGCCCCACCTCGGTGAAGGCCGTTGCGTAGCGTGCGATGCGGTCGACGTCGACCGCATCGGGCCAGCGATCCCGGGGGTGGTGGAACAGCCCGTTGTCGCCGACGACCGAGAGGTACGTTCCACCCCCGGCGTGAATGTGGCGGGCCTCGCCGGCGGGTGGCTCTCCGACCGGACGCCGGCGGGCGGGAGCCTCTCCGGCGCGCCCGAGCGCTTCCGTTGCACGGTCCTGCAGTTCCAGACTCGATGCCTGCAACAGGGGCGCCCCGCCGACGGCCGCGCCGAAGTTGGCGCCGAGGTGAATCCAGGCGTGGGCGCCGCGGACGAGGCGCGATCGGGTACGCAGGAATTCCGCCAGGCCGTAATGCCCGAGCTCGTGACCGGTCGATGCCAGGAAGACAGTGGTGCGGCGCGGCGTCGCCGCCGCCGCCATGGTGCGGACCATCTCGAGCCAGACGGCAATTCCGCCACCCCGTTCCGAAGCGCAGGTCCACCATCCGCTGCGCGGCGTCATGACGAAGACCGGCGCCAGGGAAGGCTCGGTGCCGCGCAACGTCGCCGTGACGTTGAACACCTCTTCCGGCCGTCTGATGACGTGGGCCACCACCCGTGCGGCCGCGCCGGTCGCGGCGGCAGCGGCGAGCCAGTCTCCGTGCCGGCTCGCGATCTGCAGCACCGGCGGACCGAACGGCGCCTTGAAATCCGGCGCGTTCAGCAGGGCGAGTCCTTCCGGTACGCCGTTGGCCGGGCCGCCGGTCACGGTAACCGCCGCCCGGTGGGAAGTGGTCCGGCGATAGGCGTGAAAGTCCGCGCCCGCGCGGGGGCCGAATTGGCCCAGGCCGATCGTGCCGGCGCCGTCGAGCGCGCCCAGCGTGCCGGTCACGCCCGCGGCGTCCGTGAAGCCGCCGTCGAACAGCGGCACTCCCTCGGCCCGCCGGTCGCCGATCTCGACGTAGGCGACCTGGATGTCGATGCGGGAGAAGCCCATCCACTCGATCTCGGGGACGATGCCGGCATCGTCCACGCGGTCGGCCAGCCAGCGGCCGCTCTGGGCGTCCACGGGCGAGCCGGTCCGATGGTCGCCCTGGCTGTCGTACTCGCGGACGATGCGGGCGACGCGCTCGCGGGCGTCCCGGGCCGGCGGTCCCTGGGCACGTGCGTGCCTGCCCGGCCACAGCACGGCCATCGCGGCCGCCCCCGCCCCTTCGAGAAACGCCTTGCGGGTCAGGCCGTCACGAGTTCCGCGGTGTCTGGTCGTGGACAGGGTCATGTCGTGCCTCACGGTAGAATCTACTGGCCCGTCCAGCGGGGCGGGCGCTTGTCGAGGAAGGCCTGGACACCTTCGCGGAAGTCGGCGCTCGTGTAGCAGCTCACGATCAGGTCGCGGCCGAGCGACGCCTCGATCCGCCGGTGGGCCTGCACGCGGCGGATCATCTCCTTGCTGGCCCGGATGGTCAGCGGGGCGTTGGCGGCCATCGTCTCGGCGTATTCTGCCACGACCGCGTCGAGGTCGTCCGGTTCGACGACGCGGTTCACGAGCCCGGCCGCGGCCGCTTCGTCGGCGCTGAAGAGCCGGCCCGTGTAGAGCATCTCCTTCAGGCGCGTGGGGCCGATGAGATCGAGGAAGAGGGCATGCTTGGCGGCCGAGAGACAGTTGCCGACGGTGCGGGCGATGGGTACCCCGAAGCGCGACCGCGTAGTGCAGACGCGAAGGTCGCAGGCGGCGGCGATGGCGCAGCCGCCACCGGTCGTCGCACCGTCTATCGCCGCGATGGTGGGCTTCGCCACGGCCTCGAGCCGGTTCACGACCGCGTCGAGGCGGCGTTCGTACTCGATGCCGTCCTCCTCGGTGCGGAAGGTCCGGAACTGTCCGATGTCGGTGCCGGCGATGAACGCCTTGCCGCCGGCCCCGCGCAGCACGACGACCCGTACGGAGGCGTCGCCTTCGAGGGTGTCGCACAACTCGGCGAGGGCGTCGTACATCGGCCAGGTCATGGCGTTGCGCGCCTCCGGCCGGTTGAACGTGATGGTTGCTATGGGTCCGTCCCGATCGAGGACGACGTGCGGGGTCGACAAGGTGAGCACCTCCGAGGCCGCGCAGCGCGGCGGGTGATGGACCGATGACACGCGCTTTGCAGGACGTCCGCGTGCTCGACGTCACGCAGGTCATGGCGGGGCCGTTCTGCGCAATGCTACTTTGCGACATGGGCGCCGACGTGATCAAGGTCGAGTCGCCGGCGGGCGACTCCTCCCGGCGGATGGCCGGCGCGCGCGGCAGCGACAGCGCCTCGTTCAACGCGGTCAACCGCGGGAAGCGCGGCATCGTCGTCGACCTGAAGGCGCGCGGCGGCGCCGACGTGCTGCGTCGCCTGGCGACGCACGCGGACGTGTTCATCGAGAACTACCGCCCCGGCGTCCTGGGCCGGCTCGGGCTCGACTACGACGCACTGCGGAAGGTGAACCCCCGGCTCGTCTATGCCTCGATCTCGGGATACGGCCAGACCGGTCCGGCGGCGCACAAGGGCGGGTTCGACCTCGTCGCCCAGGGCGTGTCGGGGTTGATGTCCGTGACCGGGGAGCCGGACCGTCCGCCCGTGAAGGTTGGAGTGCCGCTGACGGACCTGGGCGCCGGTCTCTTCGCCGCCTGCGGCATCCTGGCCGCGCTCCACGCACGCGAGCGGACCGGCGAGGGACAATGCGTCGACACATCGCTCGTCGACGCCGGCGTGGCGCTGTCGGTATGGGAGGCGACCGAGCTGTTCTCCCGCGGTGCCGTACCGGGACCGCTGGGTTCCGCCCACCGCATGAGCGCCCCTTATCAGGCGGTTCGCTGCGCGGACGGCTACATCACTCTGGGCGCCGCCAACGACCGGATCTTCCGCCGTCTGGCAGAGCTGCTCGGCCGCCCCGAGTGGTTGGACGATGCCCGTTTCGAAAGCGATTCCGGCCGCGTGGAGAACCGGGCGACGCTCGCGGAACTCATCGAGGACGTCACGTCGCGGCAATCGCGGCAGTACTGGCTGGAACGACTCGAGGCGCACGACATCCCGTGCGGTCCGATCAACGACTACCGCGAGGTGATGCAGGATCCGCAGGTCCGGGCGCGGGAGATGGTGGTCGAGACACGGCACCCGACCCTGGGCACGCTGTCGACCCTGGGCACGCCGATCAAGCTCTCGGGCACGCCGCTGACCCCCGGACGTCCGGCGCCGCTGCTCGGCCAGCATACGGACGAGGTACTGGCGGCGGCCGGCTACGGGGAGGACGAGGTCGCGGCCCTGCGCGCCGCGGAGGTCGTACGATGACGAACGAATGCACGAAGAGAGGTGAGGGTTCCTGATGGCGAGCTATTCGATTGCGGTCATTCCCGGGGACGGAATCGGGCAGGAGGTGGTGCCCGCGGCGATGAAGGTCGTCGACGCGGCCGGCCGGCGCTTCGGTTTCGATTGCCGGTGGGCCTCCTTCGACTGGGGCTGCGAACGCTATGCCCGTACGGGGAAGATGATGCCGGACGACGGCCTCGAGCAGTTGCGCCGGCACGACGCCATCTTCCTCGGCGCCGTCGGCTATCCGGGCGTTCCGGACCATGTGTCGTTGTGGGGCCTGCTCATCCCGATACGGCGGACGTTCGAGCAGTACATCAACCTGCGTCCGGTGCGGCTGCTGCCGGGTGTCCGCTCCCCGCTGGCGGACCGCGGGCCGGAGGACATCGACTTTGTCGTCGTCCGTGAGAACAACGAGGGGGAGTATTCCGAGATCGGCGGTCGGCTCTATCGCAGCACCGACGACGAGATGGCGGTCCAGCAGGCGGTGTTCACGCGCCGCGGCGTCGATCGGGTGCTGCGCTATGCGTTCGAGCTGGCCCGCAGCCGCCCGGCGCGGCATCTGACCTCCGCGACCAAGTCGAACGGCATCATTCACAGCATGCCGTTCTGGGACGAGCGCTTTGCGGCGCTGTCGCCGGAGTATCCCGACGTCACCACCGACCAGTACCACATCGACATTCTGTCGGCGCACTTCGTGCAGCATCCGGACTGGTTCGACGTGGTTGTGGCGAGCAACCTGTTCGGCGACATCCTTTCCGACATCGGCCCCGCCATCGCCGGCTCCATCGGACTGGCGCCGGGCGCCAACCTGAACCCGGAGCGGACCGCGCCGTCGATGTTCGAACCGGTGCACGGATCCGCACCGGACATCGCGGGGCAGGGGATCGCGAACCCCATTGCGCAGGTGTGGACGGCCGCGATGATGCTCGACCACCTGAAACAGAAGGAGGCGGCCGCGGCGCTGGTGGGAGCGATAGAAGCGCAACTGACGGAGCGCACGCTCGTCACCCGCGATCTCGGCGGGGATGCGACGACCGATGCCGTCGCCGAGGCGCTGGCCCGGCGTGTCGAGCAGGGAGGATAGGGCGGTTGCGGGGTTCCCGTGGCGGGAACCCCGCGCCTGGCCGGGCTACAGATTGAGGATGTTGTAGCCGGTCTCGTTGTGGAGCGCGATGTCGAGACCCTCGGTCTCCTCGGCGGCGGTGACTCGCAGTCCCATCGTGGCGTCGAGCGCCTTCGCCAGGACGAAGGTGAGCACGCCGCAGTAGGCGATGGTGGCCGCCGCGCCGACGAACTGCAGCCAGACCTGCGTGCCGATGCCGTTCTCCAGACCCGCGCCGCCGAACATCTCCGCCGTGAAGACACCCGTCAGCATGGCGCCCACGAAACCGCCCACGCCGTGCACGCCGAAGACGTCCAGCGAATCGTCGTAGCCGAAATACCGTTTCAGGCTGCCGGCGCCGATGTAGCAGAAGACTCCCGACGCGGCGCCGATGGCGAGGGCGCCGATCGGGCCCACCGTCCCGGACGCGGGCGTAATCGCTACGAGCCCGCCGACCGCGCCGGTGGCGATTCCGAGCACGCTCGGCTTGCCGTGGATACGCCACTCCACCATCATCCAGGTGAAGCCGGCGGTGGCGGTGGCGATGTGCGTGACCGCCATCGCCATCCCGGCCACGCCGTCGGCGGCGAGCTCGCTGCCGGCATTGAAGCCGAACCACCCGACCCAGAGCATCGAGGCGCCCACCACGGTGAGCACGAGGCTGTTGGGGGGCATCGGCGTGCCCGGATGGCCCTTGCGGCGCCCGATGACGAGGCACAGCACGAGAGCGGCGACACCGGCGTTGATATGGACGACGGTGCCGCCCGCGAAGTCGAGCACGCCCATCTCGCCGAGCCACCCGCCGCCCCATACCCAGTGGGCGACAGGCGCGTAGACGATCGTGAGCCAGAGGGCCATGAAGACCATCATCGCCGAGAACTTCATGCGCTCGGCGAAGGCGCCGACGATCAGGGCCGGCGTGATGATGGCGAACGTCAACTGGAACATCTGGAATACGGACTCGGGAATCGAGCCGGATACCGTCTCGACGCCGACGTCCGACAGGAAGAACTTGCCGCCTCCGATGAAGGCGTTGAGGCCGCCTCCGTCACCGAACGCCAGCCCGTAGGCGTAGGCGGTCCAGAGAATCGTGACCATGCACGTGATCGCGAAACACTGCATCATCACCGACAGCACGTTCTTCGAGCGGACCAGGCCGGCGTAGAACAGGGACAGGCCGGGAATGGTCATGAACAGCACGAGCACGCTCGCGGTGAGCATCCACGCCGTGTCCCCGGAATCGATGCCGTCCTGTGCCCACGCGAGGCGTGGCGCCAGCACGACGGCCGCGGCGACGAGCAAGGCGATTCTCGACAGGTAGTGGGTCATGGTCTGATCCTTCGAAAGCTGGCGCCGGAAACACGAATGTCGCGGCCCGGCGGGGCCGCGGTCCCGGAACGGAAGGCCCCACCGGATCGGTGTGGACGGCGTCAGAGCGCGTCGGAATCCACCTCGCCGGTTCGAATGCGAACCGCCTGCTGGATGTCGCTCACGAAGATCTTGCCGTCCCCGATCTGACCGCTGCGGCCTGCCGTCTTGACGGCTTCGACAACGGCGTCCAGCTTGTCGTCGTTGACGACCACCTCGAGCTTCGCCTTCGGAACGAAGTCGATGGAGTACTCCGCACCGCGGTACATCTCGGTGTGTCCCTTCTGGCGCCCGAATCCCTTCACCTCGGTTGCGGTCAGGCCGGTTACGCCAAGCCGGGACAATGTGTCGCGCACCTCGTCGACTACATGGGGTCTGATGATCGCGGTGACCAGCTTCATTCGGGGACTCCTTCCTCGGGCCGTCCAGAGTCGTGGACGGCGCAGACCTGCCGCGCGCCGGCGGGGCGGTGCCCACTATACATTACGGGTGCAGGTCGAGGCACACGAAATGTCGTGAGTGGCTGCTACCGGCCGATGGAGCCCTCCCGCCATGTCTCAAGGCGAAAAGGGAAACGAGCGAGCGAATAGGAAGACCGTGAGGCGCCTGCGATCCGAGAGTTGGTAGCGGGGGGGGGATTTGAACCCCCGACCTTTGGGTTATGAGCCCAACGAGCTACCGGACTGCTCCACCCCGCGCCAGAACCAGTATCGGAAACTTTAGCACCCGAAGGCCGGTTCGTCAATGAAATTCAGGGCGCGGCACGCCGTTCCACGCGGGCGGGAGAACGTGTGAGGGGCGGCGTCTGGAGTATCGTGAGCGGATGACGAACGACTCTGCCAGGACAGTGGTCGCCTGGACGACGTGGCCGGCCGGCGCGGACGTATCCGGGTTTGCCAGGACGCTGGTCGACGAGCGCCTTGCGGCGTGCGTCACGGTCCATCCGCGGGTCCGGTCCGTGTATAGCTGGCAAGGAGTCATGGAGGAGGACGAAGAGCAGCTCCTGATGATCAAGACCACCGCGAACCGCATCGCCGCGCTCCGCACGCGGATGGGTCAACTCCATCCTGCGGAGGTCCCGGAGCTCGTCGTGCTGCCGGTGGTCGACGGCAATCCCGCATATCTCGCGTGGATCGAGGAGACAACCGCGCAGACGTGAGGGCTCAGCCGCGGTCGAGTCGCGCGATCGCACGGGAGATCAGGAACCCGGTTCCGGCGAGCGCTACGCCGGTGACCGCCTCGGCGGGGGACGGAACGGTCGCGAAAGGCCACAAGCCGATCACGGAGCCGAGCAACAGCCCGAGCAGGAAACCGAGAGTCGCACTGCGGTACCGCTCGAGCAGCAGCCTGACGAGGTTGCTCACCCCGACCACGCCCAGTCCCGCCCCGGCGGTGACGGGCAGCAGAACCGGCAAGGCGGCCGTGACGGCGCCGGCATCGCCCGTCCGCGCCCCGGCCACGGCCGACGCAAGGGCATCGACGATGGGCCGGTACTGGCCGAGGACGAGCAACAGATACGCGCCGGAAACCCCGGGCAGAATCATCGCGGCGCCGCCGGAGAACCCCGCAACCGCGAGCATCGCATACGCGGCGGCAGCGTTCCGTGCTCCGTTCCCGACGCGGTCCGGCTCGTAGGCAGCGAGCAGGCCCATCAGTGCAACCGCGACCGCGGCGCTGCACACCACCGTCCGATCGGCCGGACGAAGAAGCCGCCACAGCAGCGGCACGCCTCCGAGCGTCAGGCCGATGAACAGGCAGTACATGCCGGATGGATACAGGTCCAGCAGGCTCCCGATCGCCCCGGCCGCGACTGCGACGGCGCCGGCGGCGCCCGCGCCGACGCAGGCCAGCAAGCGAACTGCCGGCGTCCCGAACCGCAGGGTCGTGACCTCGGCGACGGCGCCGATGAACTGCGGGTACACCCCCACGGCCAGCAGCATCGTGCCTCCCGAGATACCGGGCACGAGGTTGGCGAGTCCCATGAGCGCGCCTCCCGCGATACTGCGTGCGACGAGAGAGCCTCCGCGCAGCGGGGCCGGGGCCGGGGAGTTCGGGTTCGAGGGGCCGTGCGACATGGAAGCCGGCGGGCGACGGATTGCGAGCCCGATCATTCTACCAGCCCGCGGTGAGATGGCCGCGTGGCGCCCGGCAGCCCGAGGCGAGAGCCCTGTCGCATTCGAGCGGCGATGCAACCCGCGTGGACTGGTGCGGCGAGGCGCCCATTGGCCGTCGAGCCGGCGGAGATCGGCGGCATCTGATACGATTCGAAGAGAGCGCGGATGGCTCGAGACCGGCTGCGAGCGTTTCCTTCGGCCCTGCCGCGATCGTGGTCGGGACGGCTGTTGCTGGCCGGCGCGGCCCTGAAGATTCTCCTTTTCCCCTTCGTTGCGGACGGCGACTCTCTTCTTGCGTGGCTGGACGTGTGCGCGTCGCTCGCGGTAGCCGTCGGACTGGGCCGCATGCTGCTGGACTCGGCCGCGCGGCTCAGGCGACGCCTTCTCTGGCGTGTCCGGCGCAAGCTGATCCTCTCGTACGTGTTCATCGGATTCGTGCCGGTTCTGCTCGTGTTCGCTTTCTTTGCGGTGGCGGGAGCGATTGCGGTGCTCTCCGCGAGCTCGGAGAGCGTGCGCCGCGAGCTCGATCGCGTCGTTGCCGACGTGCGGGTGGCCGCAACGGCAATCGGGGCACATCTGTCGAGCGGCATGGAGACCTCCGCGGCGATCGAACCGCTGCTCGCCGCTCTGGCTGACGAATATCCGGGTGTCTCTGCAATCGTGCTCGGCCCGGTCCCCGGGCGCATCGCGGCGGATTTCGGTCCGTGGAACAGCGGACCGCGGCCGGACCGGACGCCGGAATGGATCCGCGGGCGGGAGTTCGCGGGGCTCGTTACGGTCGGATCGCAGTGGCCTCTCGCGATTCGCGCCGTCGTGCGGTTGCCCGCGGCCGACGCCGGCGCCATCGTTATCGACGTACCTCTGGATGCGGCCGTTCAGCATCGGATCCAGGCGGCCACCGGTGTCGATCTGGAGCCGTTGGGTGCGCCGACGACGGACAACGCCCTGGATCCGTCGCGTCTCGCGTCGGCGGCGGGGCTGGCATGGGTGGTGTTCCTGGATTCCGTCGCTTGGGCCACCGGCGCCGAGGCGTCGGGCAACCTCTTCATCCGCGTTCCCCCCGCCGCGTTCGTGGACCGGTTTCTCGGGGCCGGAGCCGGAACGGAGGAGTTGGGCGTCCGCTACCTCTTCCTGGTGCTGCTGGCCGTCCTGGGTGTCCTGTTCCTGGTCATCGAGCTGGCGGCGTTCGTGATGGGGCTGGCCCTGGCGAGGTCGATTACCGGGTCGATTCACGCGCTGTCCATCGGTACCGACAGAATCCGCCGCGGCGACTTCACGCAGCGCATCCGCGTCGCCTCCGGAGACCAGTTGGGCGATCTGGCCGAGTCGTTCAACGCGATGACGGCCAGCGTGGAGGGACTGCTGCACCAGGCGGCGGAGAAGAAGCGTCTCGAGAACGAGCTGCGTCTCGCCCGGCAGATCCAGATGTCGCTGTTACCGCGCGATCCGACGTCGATTCCGGGGTTGTCGGTGACCGCGGTGTGCCGGCCGGCCCGGGAGGTGGGAGGGGACTACTACGACTTCATTCGGCTCGGGGAGCGGCGGATGGGCCTGCTGGTGGCCGACGTTTCGGGCAAGGGGACTTCGGCCGCCCTGTACATGGCCGAGCTCAAGGGGCTCATGCTCAGCCTGGGACAGACCTACGAATCGCCGCGGCAGTTGCTCATCGAGGCCAATCGGATCATGGCCGGCGCGCTCGACAGCCGCAGCTTCATCACGATGCTGTACGCCGTCGTCGACCTCGATGCCGGCACGCTGACCTATGCGCGGGCAGGGCACACGCCGCTGCTGCACGCCTCGCAGAACGGTGGGCGGCGTGTCGTGCGCATGCTCGCACCCGACGGTCTCGTGCTCGGCCTCCATGGCTTCGAGCGGCAATTCGTCGAGTTGCTCGAGGAGCATCACCTGACGCTGCGTCCTGGCGACGTCGCCGTGCTGTTCACCGACGGCGTGACCGAGGCGATGAACGAGGAGGACGATCTGTTCGGTGAGGCGAGGCTCGCACGCCTGCTCGAGGACGACGCGGCCGCCGGTTCGGAGACGCTGCACGAACGCATCCTGCGTGACGTCGACGCCTTCGTCGGGACCGCCGATCAGCACGACGACATGACGATGGTGCTCCTGCGGGTCGAAGCAATCGGGCCGGCTGGCGATTCCGGCGGGCCCGCCGCCGCGGTGGAGTCGGGAGTGCAGTCGTGACCACGCTGGCGGTGGTGTTGCGCACGCAGTCGGACGTCGAGGCCAACGTCGCCCGAGCGCTTCTGGAGACGCACGGGATACGCGCGGTCATCGCGTCGGACGTGTCTCATGCGGTGTTCCCGCTGGCGATCGACGGGCTCGGTGAAGTGCGGGTGTCGGTCCGCGCGGACGAGGCGGAACGCGCGACGCTTCTGCTCGACGACTACCGGGCCGGCGCGCGTACCTGCGTCGAGGAGCTTCGGAATGCACGTCCCCAGCTCGAGCGGCGACTCGGCTACGCGTTCTCCGACCCCGACCTCATCGAGCGGGCGTTGACGCACCGCTCGCGCGCCCACGAGGACGAGATCGGGGCCGTGGAGGACAACGAATCGCTCGAGTTTCTCGGGGATGCCGTGCTCGGGCTGGTAATGGCGGATCGCCTGTTCCGGGAGTTTCCGGACTACGACGAGGGCCGCAAGTCGAAGGCGCGCGCCCAACTGGTGTCGGCCGCCACTCTTGCGGAGCTCGGTGACGGGTTGCAGCTCGGCGACCACCTGCTGCTCGGCCGCGGCGAGGAGAAGACCGGCGGTCGCCGCAAGCGATCGCTGATCGCGGACGCGTTCGAGGCGGTGGTCGGCGCGATCTATCTCGACGGGGGCTACGAAGCGGCCGCGGCGTTCCTCGAGCGGGCGTTCCGGCCCCTGCTCGAGCGTCTCCGGCGGGACGGCGTGACCGCGGGCGCGCGTGACCACAAGTCGGCACTGCAGGAATGGCTCCAGGCGCGGGCGCAGCCGCTGCCGCAATACCGTCTGGCGCACACCACCGGCCCGGATCACCGGAAGGAATTCGCGGTCGAGGTGGTCGTCGGGGAGCGACTCGTCGCCACCGGGTCCGGCCAGAGCAAGAAGGAAGCCGAGCGCGAGGCCGCCCGGCACGCGTTGGCGGCACTGGGAGCCGGCGCGGTACCGGAAGACGTCAATCGATCTCGATGAGGTCCTGCGGTCTGCGCGGCCGTGCGTCCAACTGGGGAGAGGCCGCCGCGGGCGCTGTTTCCCCGGACGCGAGGCGTGCGCTCGCGTACTCCTGCACCGCGAGTGCTCGTTCCCGGTCGCCGGGTGCGGTTGGCCGGGTGTGGAGCCGCACCCACAGGCGCAGCAGCGGGTCGCTGAAGCGATAGCGCTTCTCTTGCGGCTCGATCAGGTCGACGTCCTCGAGCCAGGAGAGGTAGTCCTTCGTCGACCCGGGGGTGCGGCCGAGATGGCGGGCGATTTCCGTCAGCGTGAGCGGCTCGACGTCGGCCAGGACGCCGAGAATCGCCTTGAGCGCGCCGTATCCGCGCGCCCGGTGCAACCGCAGTTCGTACGAGAAGCGGCAGAGGTTGCTCAGCGGCGCTCCCGCCGCCATCTGTGCGGCCAGTACGCGGACCGGGTCTTCCCCCCAACGCTCCCGGGCGGAGAGATTCGCGGCCAGCGCTCCCACGTAGCTCGGCCGGCCCGCGGCGAGCGCATGCACGAGACGGCCGAGCTCGATCCGTCCCGAGTTGCCGAGGCGTGCCGGACCGGGCAGCGCCGCGGCTACCTCGTCCGGGCTCAACGGCGGCATGCGGACGAGCTCGAAATGTGCGGAGTGGCCATCCAGGAGCCGCCGCGTGCGGTGGTCGAACCGGCTTGCGAGGACGAAGCGTCCCGGGCTTCTCGCGAGCGCCTCGACGAGCTCCCGCACGGCACCTCGAAGTCCGGGGAAGCTCTCCAACGTCCGCAGCTCCAGCCACTCGTCGAGCAGCAGGATCCGCAAAGGGTCTTCGGGCCTTTCGAGAAACGCGAGCAGCGCCTCGAAGGCCGCGCGCGCGGCCGGCCGTCCCGGCGGCAGCGTCGATGAGAGGCCACGCGCACCGGACGCGGTGGCCCGCGCGACGGCGGCCAGGATGCGCTCGGGTGTCGAGCAGAGGCGCTCGAAGTCGATGTATCGGCCGTGCTGATCGCCGAGGCGCGCGGCCACACGGGTCAGCAACGACGTGCGACCGCTGCCGCAGCCGCCGACGAGGACCGGGATGCGGGCGGGTTCGGCCTCGAGAGCCGAGAGCACCCGGCGTTCGAGCGCGGGGCGTTCGTGAATCAACTTCGTCTCGCGCGGAGCCGCGTTCCGGGGATGAACAGGCGGGGTCTCACCACGGACTGCTAGGCGTCGTCGATGGTCACGACGACGACCCCGTCGGCTACCGCGACGGGGTACACTGCCACTCCGCGGTAGGCCGGTGGGCCCAGACCCTTGCCGTCGCTGAGACGGAACTGCGCCCCGTGCCAAGCGCAGGTGACGATCCCGTTCTCGCACGGCCCTTCCGACAGAGAGCCGCCGGAATGCGTGCAGGTGTCGTCCACTGCGTGCAGCGTGCCGCCGTCGTTGAAGACCGCGATCCGCCGGTCGCCGGCGAACACCTTTTTCCGAGCGCCCGGTCCGAAGCTCTCCGCCCTTGCCACCGTCACCACGCGCGGCATGCGGGGATCGTACCACGCGCTGCTCCGATCCCGTCGTTGTGTGTTGATCCGTCTTCCGATACCATAGGCCGCCACTGAGGAGGAACCCCGTCGATGCTGACAATTGTCTCGCTGTTGCCGATCATCACCGTCGCGGTCTTTCTCGTGGGCCTCAGGTGGCCGGCGAGCCGGGCCATGCCGCTGTCCTACGCGGTGGCCGCCGTGCTCGCCCTGTTCGTCTGGCAGGTGCCCGGCCTGCAGGTCGCCGCGGCCACCATCAACGGGCTCGTGATCGCCTTCACGCTGCTCTACATCATCTTCGGCGCCATCCTGTTGCTCAACACGCTGCAGGAGAGCGGCGCCATCAAGACGATCCGCCAGGGCTTCACGGACATCACGCCCGACCGGCGCGTGCAGGTCATCATCATCGCTTGGCTGTTCGGCGCCTTCATCGAAGGGTCGGCCGGGTTCGGCACCCCGGCGGCGGTCGCCGTGCCGCTGCTCGTCGGTCTCGGATTCCCCGGGATGGCCGCGGTGACGGCGGGAATGATCATCCAGAGCACCCCGGTCAGCTTCGGGGCGCTCGGCACGCCGATTCTCGTCGGCGTCAATACCGGCCTGGGTCAGGGAACCAACCCCGAGATCGTCGCCTTCGCCGCCGAGGCGGGGTACGCGGAGTGGACCGACTTCCTGGCGTACATCGGACTGAAGGTCGCCATCCTGCACGCCATCGCCGGCACCCTGATCCCGCTCATTCTCGTCTCCTTCATGACGCGCTTCTTCGGCAAGAGCCGCTCGCTGGCCGAGGGGTTGCAGGTCTGGCCCTTCGCCATCTTCGCGGCCCTGGCCATGACCGTGCCGTACTTCGCCGCCGCCTACTTCCTCGGGCCGGAGTTCCCGGCGCTGATGGGCAGCATGGCCGGCCTGATCATCGTCGTGAGCGCGGCGCGCGCCGGCTTCCTCATCCCCAAGCCGGACGAGGCGTGGGATTTCGACAAGAAGGAGAACTGGCCGGCCGAGTGGACGGGGACGGTCGAGGTGAAGGACGTGGCCCACGGCGGCTCGATGAGCCTGTTCAAGGCGTGGTTGCCCTATGCCGTCGTCGCGCTGCTGCTGCTGTCGTCGCGGCTCGTCGATCCGTTTCGCGTCTTCCTCCAGGCCTGGGTGGTGAGCTGGCCCGAGATTTTCGGCACGTCGATCACCGCCAGCTTCCAACCGCTCTACCTGCCGGGCACGCTCTTCATCGTCGCGTCGCTCATCACGATGGGGTTGCACAAGATTCCCGGCGATCGCTACGCCAAGGCCTGGGGGACCTCGCTGAAGGTTTCCGCGGCCGCCTCGGTCGCTCTGGTCTTCACCGTACCGATGGTGCAGGTGTTCCTGAACAGTGGCGGGGGCGGTGCAGGCTACGACCAGATGCCGATCGTGCTGGCGGACGGCGTGGCGGCGCTGGTCGGCGGGGTCTGGCCGATATTCGCGCCGTTCATCGGCGGGATCGGTGCGGCGGTGGCCGGCAGCAATACGGTCAGCAACATGATGTTCTCGCTCTTCCAGTTCGGGATGGGCGAGCGTATCGGCGTGGATCCGACCTGGATCGTTGCCCTGCAGGCGATCGGCGGCGCGGCCGGCAACATGATCTGCGTCCACAACGTCGTGGCCGCCTCCGCGGTCGTCGGCCTGCTCGGACGCGAGGGCTCCGTCATTCGGATGACGGTCTTCCCGTTCGTCTACTACGCCCTGCTGCCCGGCTCGGTGGGTTATCTGGCGGTATCGACCGGTCTGATCAATCTGGGCACGCTGATCATCGCGCTCATCGGAGCCGGAGCCGTCTACATGATCATGCGCCACGGCGGTCGGCCGGCGACGGCGGCGTGAGCGGACCGATGCGGATTGCCGAGCTCGCGGCGCTTGCGTCGGAGGCAGCCGATCCGAACACCTTCACCGGGCGTGCGCGGATGACGCGCATGCCCGGCCTGTCGGATGCTCCCGCGGTCAAGGCCTTCCGCGTCGTGTTCGAGCCGGCTGCGCGCACGCACTGGCACGTGCACAGCGGACCGCAGCTTCTGATCGTGCTCGACGGCTGGTGCCGCCTGCAGTGCGAGGGACAGCCGGTGCGGGAGATCGGAACGGGGGACGTCGCCTGCATCGCGGCCGGCGAGCGGCACTGGCACGGCGCGTGGGCGGGCGGCCCGATGACGCATCTGGCCGTGAACATCGAATCGGTCACGACTTGGCTGGACGCCGTGACCGACGCCGAGTACGCCGGCGGCGCCTGAGCGTTGCGGGCCGTTACCAGCCGCAGGAGCGCCCGGCGTTCTGCTCGTCCAGCCACGCGGCCAGCGGCGCGAAGTAGTCCAGCAGGGCCGAGGCGTTCAGTTGCCGCGCGCCGGTGGCAACCTCGAGCGCGTCGGGCCAGGGTCGGCCGACTCCCGCCTCCAGCATGGCCTGCAACCGTGCGCCCGCTTCGGGACTCCCGAAGATCGAGCAGCGATGGAGCGGAGCGTCGTCGCCGGCGGCGGCGCAGAGCGCGCCGTGGATCTGGAACCGCGCGACCCCGGAGAGGAAGTCGGGAGCCGACGGCACGTTGGCCGTTACACGCAGTGTCGAGCCGGGGTCGAAATCCGCCTCGCTCCGCGGCGCGGGGGCCCGGATACCCTGGTACGCCTCCCTGAGGTCCCACCAGGCCCGGTTGTAACGGCCACGCGGTACTTCGCCGGCGAACACCTGCCAGCGCCAGCGATCGAGCAGCAGCGTGAACGGGAGAGCGGCAATCTCGTCGAGCGCCTTGCGGAGCAGGAAACGGATGTCCCAGGCCGCGCCCGGGGCCTGATTCAGCAGGTCCAGCTCGACCAGGTACGCGGGCGTGACCGCGAGCGCGACCGCTTCGCCGACGGCTTCCGGGAAGGCGTCGGCGTCGGCGGCTCGGAGCAGCGGGTCCCGTGACCGCAATGCCCACCGGAAGTAGGTCCCGGCCAGCTCTCGATGGACCGCGACGAAGTCGTCGCCGGTGACGTCGAGACACATCGCCAGACGGACGTCGTTGTCGCCGTCGAGGTTCCACGCGCGGGCGCGGCAGAGAGCCTCGCGGTCGGCCGGCCGCACGAACAGGGAACGCTCCCAGAAGGTGGCGGGCAACGGATCGAAGCCGAGCGAGCCGAAAAAGCGCTCGCCGAGACGCACCATGTCCAGGGGGCCCAGGCGGTTGCGCTCGAGTTGGCGGGTCGGGTCGTACGCGCCGCGGCCCGCCCGGGGGGCGACCAGGTCGTACACGCTGGACCAGCGCCCGTCTCCGATGTCGCCGAGCAGGTGGGCGGGAATCGGCTCCCCGGGGGGCGCGATCGCGGTTCCGTATTCCTCTCCCAACGTGGCGCGCACGTGGCAGTGCAGCGATTCGTAGAGCGGCCGGACCTGGTTCCAGAGGCGTTCCAGCTCGGCCGGCAGTGCATCGGGAAGCGGGCCGAAGGCCGATCGCCAGCGGTCGCCGGCGTCCGCATGGCCGAGCTCGACGGCCCCGGCGTTCGCAATCTCGACTAGGCGTGCGTAGCCGGATCGCATCGAGGACGCCATGGCCCGCCCCTCGTGCCAGAGATCGAGCAGCCGATCGGTATCGCGCAGTTCCGCGACCGTTCGTGCCAGCGCGTCGCGCTCCAGGCAGGCCTCGCCGGCCCCGGAACAGTACGCGCCGGCGTCGTGCATGCGCTCCAGCGAGACGAGGATATCGGCCAGCTCGGCCTGGAACGCGGGATGGTCGGGCGCCACGGTCCGCGGCGTCGCTCTCAGGAGCGCGAGCTTGCGTGCGGTCGCTTCCGGCAGGTCGAGCCCGTCGAACCGCGCCGCCCCGTGGGCGAGCTCCGCCGCGGCGGCTGTCCACGCGGCATCCGCGGACGCCGCCGCTTCGCGGGTCGCGCCGTCGAGGGAGGTCTCCCGAAGCCAGGCGGTGCGCATCGCGTCCCGCCGCAAGGCGAGCAGGCGCGCTTCGGCCGCGGTGACGAATGCCTCGGCGTCGGCCACGGTCGGGCCGGGATCCGCTTCCGGCGCGCAGGCAAGCACGGCCGCCAGCAGGCTCGCCGACAGCACCGCCGGAGTTCTGGTCCACCGCCGCACCCGCACGCTGCGCATCGGACTCTGGCGACCTCTACGATCAGCGGTCGCGGGCGCCCGCGACCGCGCACTGCCCCAGCCAGCGGACGGCGGGGGAGTCGTGCCGTACGATGGTGTCGCCGCGATCCGAACCGGTGGAGATGATGGCGACCGGGGCGCCGCTGAGCGTCTCGAGCCGCGCCAGGTACTCTCTCGCCGCTTCCGGCAGGTCCCGCTCGTCCCGTACCCCGGCCGTGCGCCCGGCGCCGCGCCATCCCGGCATGGCTTCGTACACCGGCTCGCAGGAGGCGAGCTCGCCGATGGTTGGGGGCGGTTCGGTCAGCACCTCGCCGCCGCGGCGATAGCCGGTGCAGATCCGCAGCTCGTCCAGGTTGTCGAGCACGTCGAGCTTCGTCATGGCCAACGCGGTCATGCCGTTCACCCGCACCGCATAGCGCACGCCGACGGCATCGAACCAGCCGCAGCGCCGCGGCCGGCCGGTAGAGGCGCCGTATTCGCGGCCCCACTCGCGCAGGCGCTCTGCCTGCGGCTCGTCCAGCTCCGTCGGGAAGGGACCCTCGCCGACCCGCGTCGTATAGGCCTTGACGATGCCCAGCACGCCGTCGATCGCCCGCGGTCCGACCCCGAGGCCGGTGCACACGCCCCCGATCGTGGCGTTCGACGAGGTCACGTACGGATACGTTCCATGGTCGATATCGAGCATCGTGCCCTGGGCGCCTTCGAAGAGCACCGGCCGACCGGCGTCCAGCGCGTCGTTCAGGTAGCGCGACGTGTCGGCGACCATCGGACGCAGCCGCTCCCAGACGCCGGCCGCTTCCTCGAGGACCTGCCGCCAGTCCAGCGCGGACCCGGGCACGGCTCGATTCCTTGCCGCGACGTTGGTCTCGATCAGCGCTGCCAGGCGGCCGTCCGGGCGCGCGTCCGCCAGGTCGCCGATCCGTACGCCGCAGCGGCCGGCCTTGTGCTCGTAGCTCGGTCCTATGCCGCGCGAGGTCGTCCCGATGCGCTGCGGGCCGAGACGGTCCTCGGAGGCGGCCTCGAGATCGCGGTGATACGGCAGGATGACGTGTGCGCGGCTGCTCACGAGCAAGCGGCCGGCGGTGTCGATGCCGCGGGCCCGGAGCTGGTCGATTTCGGAGAAGAACGCGACGGGATCGACGACGACCCCGTTGCCGATGACGCAGGTGACGCCGGGGTGCAGGATGCCGGACGGGATCAGGTGCAGAATGAACTCGTCGCCGTCGACGCTCACCGTGTGGCCGGCGTTGTGCCCACCCTGCGAACGGGCGACGACGGCGAAGGCGGGGCTGAGGAGGTCGACGATCTTCCCCTTGCCCTCGTCGCCCCACTGCGCGCCGAGCACGGCGAGGTTGTCTGTGGCGCTCATCGGCATCCGGCCAAACGTTCGATGATAGCAGAACGGCGAGTCGCCGCCGGTGTCTCCGGTGGTTGCCGTAGCGCTGCGCGTAACCCTGCGGCACGCGCGCGGCCTCCGCGTTGGGCGATTCCCGCGCGGTCCGGCCGACCCGTCGCGCTCGTATCGGTCGCAACGTCCATCGAACCCGGTAACGCGGGGTGACGGTTCGGGGCGTGCGACCCTGCAAGATCGACGAGCCCGTGGCGAAACGCCGCCACGATACTCTCGGCCCCGGTGACCGGCAGCGGCGCTCTCCCGTGCGCCGACAGCGCTGCCGTACGGCAGACAGGTCACCCGAAGTACGGATTCGCGCCCGTACGGCGCGCATCTTGCTTGAATGAAGGACGCCCCTGCCGAGAGAGGCCGGCGCGACCCGATTCCCCAATATCGAACGCTGCTCCAGGCGGGGCCGGATGCGGGGTCGGAACAGGCGCCCGCCGGCCGCCAGCACGACGCAACGGGAGGTTGACCATGCAACGTACGTTCGTAGTCGCGGCGGCTTGCGCCGGGTTCCTCGCCATGACGCTTCACGGTCATGTTTTTGCGGAACCCGGTGTCCCGGTACACCAGAACTCCGAGGCGGAAGCGCAGCAGACCGTGGAGTTGAATACCGCGACGGCGGCGGAGCTGCGGACCCTGCCGAGGGTCGGGGAGCGGACTGCCGAACGCATCATCGAGTACCGGGAGGAACACGGCGGGTTCGAGAAGATCGAGGATCTGATGAACGTTCGCGGGATCGGCGAGAGGACGTTCCTGCGTTTGAAGCCGCTGATTCGCGTGGACACGCCCGAGAGCCGCTAGAAGGTCTGCGCCGTTTCTACGGCGCAGACCTTCTAGTCAGGCCCGGTTGGGCGGCAATCGGAGCGGCAGGCGACGATTGTCGGGCTAGTCCAAAGGGGCAAGGTTCCGGCGTCGGGACCTTGCCTCGCGGCCCGAAGGAGGCACGCGGTGTTCGAACGGGGCGCCACGTTGGTCGAGACCGCTGTCGCAACCGGCATTGTCGTCGCCGTGGTCGGCATCTCGGTGCCGTTGGTGATCGCGGGCCGGCACGAGCAGCGGGTAGTCGACGCCGCCCGGTTCCTCAGCGGGCGGTTCATGCTCGCGCGCGCCGTCGCCGCCCGGCGGGGCGCCTCGGTGGGCATACGGTTCGAGGCCGACGCCCGCGGCGTACGGTTTCGAACCTATGTCGACGGAAACGGAAACGGCGTTCGAACCTCGGACATCAACGGTGGTGTCGACCTGCCGATCGGGGAAGAGACCCGCCTTGGCGACCGCTTCAACGGTGTGCGTTTCGAGCTGGGCGCCGCGACGCCGGCCATCGGCGCCGCGGCGCCGGCGGGGAGCGGCGCGGACCCGATCCGTTTCGGCGCAAGCGACATTCTTGCCGTGACGCCCCTGGGAACCGCGACCTCCGGTACCCTGTATCTCAGAAGCCGGGAAGGACACCAGGCCGCCGTGAGGATTCTCGGCGCGACCGCTCGTGCCCGCATCCTTCTGTACGACTTCCACGCAGGAGAGTGGCGCACGCGGTGATCGTGCGGAGCAACTGGTTCCCTTTCCCGAGACTGCCTGGTCTCCGTGCCGATTCCGGTCGCAAGCAGCTACCCATCGGTGCGAAACGACATGCCCGTCGACGGCGTCGGATGCGCCGAATACGGGGTTTTCGCGACATGGCACCGATGTTGTTTAGCGCTGACAGGAGTCGAATCCCGGAGGGACAGGGGGAGCATGCAGGTATCCGATTCGCCGTCGCCGCTGATCGGTCGCGCATCCCGGATGGCCAGGCTGCGCGACCAGATTGCACGGGTGGCGACGACCGACTTCGCGGTCCTGATCGAGGGGGAGAGCGGTTCGGGCAAGGAGCTCGTTGCCTGTCAGATTCACGAACAGAGTGCAAGGCGCGGCGGCCCGTTCGTTGCAGTCAACTGTGCCGCCATCGTCGATACGCTGGTCGAGGCCGAGTTGTTCGGCATCGAGGACCGGACGGCCACGGGTGTGCGCGGGCGGGCCGGGAAGTTCGAGCTGGCGAACGAGGGGACCGTGTTTCTCGACGAAGTCGGCGACCTTTCCTCAGCGGCCCAGGCGAAGCTGCTGCGCGTCGTTCAGGAACTGGCGGTCGAGCGTGTCGGGTCCCACTGCACGCGAGCCCTCGACGTGCGATTGATCGTGGCGACCAACCGGAGGTTGAGGAGCATGGTCGACAAGCGCAGTTTCCGCTCGGACCTGTTCTACCGGTTGAGCGGGGTCGAGATTCACGTGCCGCCCCTGCGCGAACGCCGGACCGACATCCCGCTATTGGCCGACCATTTTCTGCGGCAGCATGAAGACTCGCCGGGGCGCTCCCTGGCGCCGTGCGCGGTGGATGCGCTGATGTCCTACGACTGGCCGGGCAATGTGCGCGAGCTGCGCCGGGTCATCGAGCATGTGCTGGCCTTCTCGGGGAGCCGCCACATTCGGGTCCAGGACCTGCCGGCGACGATAACGGGCGACTACGCGCGGAACCTGCAGCCGTCGCTGGTGCGGGACGAATCGATGCGGGCGTGGGGAAGCCGCTACGCGCGAATCGTCCTCGATCGCTGCGGCAACAACAAGCGGCAGGCGTGTCGCATCCTGGGCATCAGCTACCACACGCTGCAGGCCTACCTGCGCTACGGAGACACGGCGACCGACCGGCCCGGGCAATCGTCACTCCCGCGGTACGACCGGGCGCGGGGGAGAGGGACTTCGGGTTCCGACGGCGGTGCGCGTTCGTGATCCGGCCGCATTCTTGACCCTCTCCGGGACCGCGTAGTACGGTTCAGGAGTTCCGGCAATACGGCCGGCTAGCCAGACCTCGGCGACCCTCCGTCACACGATGGCCTCCACTCCGGCCGATTCCCTGCAAACTACTCCCCTGCGCGCCCGGCATGTCGCCCAGGGGGCGCGCATGACCGCCTTCGGGGGCTGGGAAATGCCGGTCCAGTACAGCGGCATCGGCGAGGAGCACCAGGCGGTGCGCACCGCGGCCGGGCTGTTCGACGTCAGCCACATGGGGGAGGTGGAGATCGCCGGCGACGATGCGCTCGCGGCGGTGCAGCACGTCACGTCGAACGACGCGCGCCGGCTCGAGCCGGGGCGCGCGCAGTACTCGGCCCTGACCACGCCGGAGGGTACGGTCGTCGACGACCTGCTCGTCTACCAGCTCGCCGCCTGTCACTATCTGCTGGTCATCAACGCCGCCAACATCGCGAAGGACGTCGCCTGGATCCGCAAGCAGATCGGCGCGGCGGGCGATGCGGTGGCCGTGAACGCGAGCAGCCGCTACGCGTTGATCGCCCTGCAGGGGCCCCGGTCGGTGGAGATCCTCCAGCTTCTCACCGCCGTGGAGCTCGACGGCATCGGGTACTACACGTTCGCGAACGGCGAGGTGGCGGGCGTGCGGGCGACGATCTCACGCACCGGCTATACGGGGGAGGACGGCTTCGAGCTGTTCGTGCCGCCGCGGCAGGCCGAGACGGTGTGGTGCGCGCTGCTCGACGCCGGCGGGCCGCACGGGTTGCTGCCCGCCGGGCTGGGCGCTCGGGACACGCTGCGCCTCGAAGCCGGAATGCGCCTGTACGGCAACGACATGGACGAGACCACGACCCTGATCGAGGCGGGTCTCGGCTGGACCATCGGTTGGGACAAGGACTCGTTCATCGGCCGGGACGCGCTGCTCGCACAGAAGCAGAGCGGACCCAGACGCAAGCTGGTCGGCTTCGAGATGCTCGATCGCGGGATTGCGAGGCACGACCACGCGATCTATGCTGGCGCCGACCGCGTGGGGCGCGTCACCAGCGGGACCGTGACGCCGCACCTGCGGAAGGCCGTCGGCATGGCGTACGTGCCGGTCGAGCTGGCGGCGCGCGACACCGAGCTTTCCATCGACGTCCGTGGCCGGCGCCTGCGCGCGCGGGTCGTGCGGATGCCGTTCTACAGGCGTTCGAGCCAGGGAGTTGCGACGTAGAACGGCGCAGACTCCTGGGCAGGCCGGCCGGGCGGCGAGCGGAGCCGCAAGTGGCGATTGACGGGCGAGGCGAGAGATGTATCCGCAAGAGCTGAAGTACACGAAGGACCACGAGTGGATCCGGATCGAGGACGGTCGCGGCCGGGTCGGGGTTACCCACTACGCCCAGGAGCAGCTCGGCGACGTCGTCTACGTGGAGTTGCCGGAGGTGGGAAGCTCGTTCCGGCCGGGCGAGCAGTTCGGATCCATCGAGTCGGTGAAGGCCGTATCCGATCTCTACTGTCCCGTGGGCGGCACCGTGGTCGAAGTCAACGCGGCGCTGGCGGACACCCCCGAGGCCGTCAACCAGGATCCGCACGCAACCTGGATGATCGAACTGGTCGTGGAGAACCCCGACGACGCCGGCGCGCTGCTGGATGCGGAGGCCTACGGCGAGCTCGTAGGCGGCGCCGGCTGAGTCCCGCATGGCTGAGGCGACCACCGGATTCGCGGACCGTCACATCGGGCCGCGCGCGGCGGATCTCGACCCCATGCTGGACGTCGTCGGGGCGCCGTCGCTCGACGCCCTGGTGGACGAGGCGATCCCGGCCAGCATCCGCCTGGCGGCGCCTCTCGACCTGCCCGACGCCGAATCGGAAGCGGCCTTTTTGGCGCGGATGCGCGCGCTGGCCGCCCGCAACGAGAGCTGGCGGTCGTTCGTCGGCCTCGGCTACTACGGTTGCGTGACGCCTCCCGTTATTCTCCGCAACCTGCTGGAGAACCCGGGCTGGTACACCCCGTACACGCCGTACCAGGCCGAGGTGGCGCAGGGACGGCTGGAGGCGCTGCTGAACTTCCAGACCGTCGTCGCCGACCTGACGGGGATGGAGATCGCCAACGCCTCGCTGCTCGACGAAGCCACCGCGGCGGCCGAGGCGATGACGATGGTGTTCCGGCTGCAGGCGCGGCGGCGCCCCGCTGCGCGGCGCTTCCTGGTCGCGGCCGACTGCTTTCCCCAGACCGTCGCGGTGGTGAGAGGACGCGCCGAGCCGCTCGGCATCCGGGTCGACGTGGCCGACGTCGGTGCGGCGGCGCGAAACGACGAGCGGCCCGACGATCTGATCGGGGTGCTCGTGCAATCGCCCGACGCCTCCGGCCGTCTGCACGATCTTTCCCCGGTTACGGCTTGGGCCCACGGAGCGGGGGCGTTGGTCGTCGTGGCGTCGGACCTGCTCGCGCTGACGTTGGTGACGCCGCCGGGCGAGATGGGAGCCGACGTAGCGGTGGGCAACGCGCAGCGCTTCGGCGTCCCGCTGGGCTACGGCGGACCGCACGCGGCGTTCTTCGCCGCCCGCGGCGCGTATGCCCGCCAGATGCCGGGACGGATGATCGGCGTCTCCATCGATGCCCGCGGCCGCCCGGCCTACCGGATGGCGCTGCAGACCCGCGAGCAGCACATCCGCCGCGAGCGGGCCACGTCGAACATCTGCACGGCGCAGGCGCTGCTGGCCAACGTCGCCGGCATGTACGCGGCATATCACGGTCCCGACGGGCTGCGGGGGATTGCCCGCAGTGTGCACGGGCTGGCGCGGGAGCTGGCCGGCCGGCTGCAGGCGCTCGGCATCGCCGCGCGCCACGCCGCCTTCTTCGACACGCTGCGCGTTGACCCGGGCGGTGCCGCGACGACGGCCGCGGTGCGATCGGCGGCGGAGACCGCGCGGATCAACTTCCGATACCACGCCGGCGGCGACGTCGGCATCGCGCTCGACGAGACGACGACCCCGGCCGACATCGAGACGATCGTCGCAGTCTTCGCCCGCGCCACCGGCCGAACGGAACCCGACCGTGCGCCGGAGCGCCCGCTGTCCGCCCCGGCCTGGCCGGCGGGACTGCAACGGAGCACGCCCTTCCTCACGCACCCTGTCTTCCACCGCCATCGTTCGGAGCTGCAGATGATGCGGTATCTGAAGCGGCTCGAGCGCAGGGACATCGGGCTCGACACGTCGATGATTCCCCTCGGCTCGTGCACCATGAAGCTGAACGCGGCGGTGGAGATGGAGCCGGTCACCTGGCCGGAGTTCGGCGACGTCCATCCCTTCGCGCCGCCGGCGCAGGCGGGCGGCTACCGGCGGATCATCGAGGAGCTGGAGGGGTTCCTGTGCGCGATCACGGGGTTCGAGGCCGTGTCGCTGCAGCCGAACTCCGGCGCGCAGGGCGAGTTCGCCGGACTGCTGGTCATCCGTGCGTACCATCACGCGCGCGGCGAGTTCGACCGCGACGTGGTGCTGATCCCCGCCTCGGCGCACGGCACCAATCCGGCCAGCGCGGTGATGGCCGGCTTGCGGCCCGTCGTCGTGGAGTGCGACGAGAACGGCAACGTGGATCTCGCGGATCTGCGGGCGAAGGCGGCGCAGCACGGACGGCGGTTGAGCGCGCTGATGATCACCTATCCGTCGACCCACGGCGTCTTCGAGGACGCGATCCGGGACATCTGCCGTGCAATCCACGAGCAGGGCGGGCAGGTGTACATGGACGGCGCCAACCTGAACGCCCAGGTGGGGTTGACGTCGCCGGCGCGCATCGGGGCGGACGTCTGCCACCTCAACCTGCACAAGACCTTCGCCATCCCGCACGGCGGGGGCGGGCCCGGCATGGGACCCATCGCCGTCGCCAGCCACCTTTCACCGTACCTCCCGCGCCATCCGCTCGCCGAGCCCGGCTCGACCGCCGCGATTGCTCCCATAGCGGCCGCGCCGTGGGGCAGTGCGAGCATCCTGCTCATCTCCTACGCCTACATTCGCCTGCTCGGGGCCCGCGGCGTGACCGCCGCCACCCGGTACGCCATCCTCAACGCCAACTACGTCAAGGCGCGGCTCGAGTCCCGCTTCGACGTGCTGTACGCGCGCGGGAACGGCCGTGTGGCGCACGAGCTGATCTTCGACCTGCGCCCGTTGAAGGCGCGTGCGGACGTGACTGCCCAGGACGTTGCCAAACGCTTGATGGACTACGGATTCCATGCACCGACGGTATCGTTTCCGGTGCCCGGCACGCTGATGGTCGAGCCGACCGAGAGCGAGCCGCGCGAGGAGCTCGACCGCTTCTGCGACGCGATGCTGGCCATCCGCGACGAGATCGAGGACATTGCGGCGGGCCGGGCGGATCCGGCCGACAACGTTCTGAAGAACGCCCCGCACACCATGGAGGAAGTGGCCGGCGACGAATGGACGCATCCCTACAGCCGGCAGGCGGCGGCGTTTCCCCGAACGTTCGTTGCCGAGAACAAGGTGTGGCCGGCGGTGGGCCGCATCGACGACGCGCACGGGGACCGGAACCTCGTCTGTTCGTGTCCCCCGGTGGAGGAGTACGCCGAGTCGTCGGTCGGCTGACGCTTCCCGCAGGCTGAGCCCGGGTTTCGCGGTGACCGCCGGCGTCGCGAGCAGGTCGTCGTAGTTGACGCGCGGCCCGGTGCAACCATGGATCTGCCAAGAAGGCCGGCAGCTCCATGGCCTGCTTCGAATTTCCCGCCAACCTGCGTACCGGTACTGTAACCGTCCACGCGTGGTCGAACTCCGCGGCCACGAGCGACCGTGTCGGCTATAGTCGGGAAACGCAACAGGGGAGGGCCGCCGATGACCGCGATGGAGGGACGGACTCGGAGTCTGTTGGCGAAGCGGATCGAACGCGCCGCCGGAGCGATGCTCATCGTGCTCCTCGGCACTGTCGGGGCCGGCGCGCAGAGCCGCGACCTCTCGCCGGTCACCGACGAGATGCTGCAGAACCCCGACCCGGCCGACTGGCTGAACTGGCGGCGTACGCTGGACGGCTGGGGTTACAGCCCGCTCGCTCAGATCGATCGGGAGAACGTCGACCAGTTGCAGCTCGTCTGGGGCTGGCAGCTCGGGCCCGGACTCAGCCAGGCGGCGCCGCTGGTGCACGACGGCGTGATGTTCATCCCCAGCCCCCGCAACATCGTGCAGGCGGTCGACGCGGTGACCGGGGACCGCATCTGGGAGTACAGCCGGGAGTTCGACGCGTCGACGGACTTCCTGGATTCGGTCGGCGCCGGCATGCGGACGCGCTCGATCGCGATCTACGGCGACAAGATCTTCGTCAACACCTCGGACGCCCATATCGTGGCCCTCGACGCGGCCACCGGCGAGGTGGTCTGGGACCATACCGTCGCCGACTACCGCCTGGGGTATCGCTACACGAGCGGCCCTATCGTCGTGAACGGCAACATCGTCTCTGGCATGACCGGCTGCCAGAACTACAAGAATGATGTCTGCTTCATCTCCGCCCATGACCCGGACACCGGTGAGCAGGTGTGGCGCACGTCGACCATCGCGCGCCCCGGGGAGCCGGGCGGCGACACCTGGGGCGACCTGCCGCTGACGTTCCGCGCCGGTGCCGACTCCTGGATTCCGGGCAGCTACGATCCGGAGACCAACCTGACCTACTGGTCGACCTCGCAGGCCAAGCCGTGGGCCCGCGTGTCGCGCAAGACCGACGGCGACGCGCTGTACACGAACAGCGTCCTGGCGCTGGACCCGGCGACCGGCGAGCTGGCGTGGTACTTCCAGTTCGTGCCGGGGGAGACCCACGACCTCGACGACGTCTTCGAGAGCGTGCTCATCGACCATCGCGGGCGGAAGTCGCTGTTCAAGATGGGCAAGCACGGCATCCTGTGGGAGCTCGACCGCGCGACCGGCGCGTTCGTGGCCGCGCACGACCTCGGCTATCAGAACGTCCTGGACGTCGACCCGCAGACCGGCGAGGTGATCTACCGGCCCGAGATGATCCCGATCGCCGGCGTCGAGCTCGATTTCTGTCCCGACTTCGGCGGCGTTCGCAACTGGCGCGCGAGCGCCTACCACCCGGAGACCCAGGCGCTCTACATTCCCATCCATCCGACCTGCGTGACCGGCATGTTCACCGAGCTGGAGCAGGTCGAGGGGAACGACTACTACGCCGACCGCGGCTGGTTCTCGCGCGGGAGCCGGGTACATCCCGACAGCGGGGAGCATGCCGGTCATCTCATCGCCATGGACATCGACACGGGCGAGATCATCTGGCGCCACTCGATGGCCACGCGGCCCGGCGCGGCGGCGCTGACCACAGCGGGCGGCCTGGTGGTGAGCGCCGACACGGACCGCAACCTGTTCATCCATGATGTGGAGACGGGAGAGGTGCTGTTCCGGACGCGCCTGCCCGGCTCGGTGCAAGGGTTCCCTATCACCTACGCAGTCGACGGCCGGCAGTACCTGGCGGCGCCGGTCGGGGGCGGCCGGTCGAACGCCGTCTTCGTGTTCGCGCTACAGAACTGACTTTGCCATACCACGCTTTGTTATCAATAGTTTACCAGAAGCCTGGAATGTAACTTACCACGTAGGTTACCACGATGTCTGGATCGCCAAGCGGGGGCACAGTTCTTCCAGGCGCCCAGGCGCCCAGGCGCGTGGCGCGTAGGGCGCGTAGGCGCAGGCGCTCGGCGAGCGCCCCGGGCGGTCGGGCGGTACGGGCTGTCGGGCTGTCGGGCTCCAGCGGCGTCGGGCTCACGGGCTCACGGGCGCGTCGGTGGCGCGCAGGCGCGCAGCGCCAGCGAGTACTCCGTCGCAACCCCGCCTCGCGCCGGTCCTCGCGGTTCAGGTCGGTCGTTCCCGAGCACGAGGACCCGGTTGCCTGGACAGGCTCGGATGTCGAGCGCGAGGCCCGGTCGGAAGCGGAGCCGGCGTACAGGCCGCAACCCCGCGGAACGGGGTCGGAGCGCAAGCGGAGAGTTGGATGTCGGCGAGCACACGCAGACACTGCCGGCCCGACGATGCCGCCGAACTTCTGCAACGCCCGCTCGCAGTGGCTCGGCGACGTGCCCTCCGTTCTTGACGCGACCGTGGTCGCCGTGTACGGCTGGTTGGCGGACATTTCCGACGACGACGCTCTCCGTGAATCGCCAGCGTTGAACGGAACCGAGGAGCCGTAGATGGCGAAGACGAAGGACCAGAGGAAGGGGATTTTCTGCCTGGAGGGCCATTGGTGGGGTGTCAAGGGCAAGACTTCCATCGAGCCGATGCTGCGGCTTCTGGAAACTCAGGCCGACTGCAGGGCACCGTACCGCCACTATGATGTAGGAACGCGCGAGGAGTTGGACTTTTATCTGAAGAAGTGGCACGGTGCATCGTTCGACGATTTCCCCATTCTCTATCTCGGCTTCCACGGTGCTCCCGGTGAGCTGCATGTTGGGGAGGGACGCAACAGGTCGCTGACACTCGAAGACCTCGCGGATCGGCTCGGTAGCGCCTGCAGAGGACGCGTAGTTCATCTCGGATCCTGCGGGACTGTCAATGTGCCCGATCGTCAGCTGAAGGAGTTCTGCACTCGCACCGGCGTGCTGGCTGTCTGTGGCTTCAAGAAAGACGTCGATTGGCTGAAGTCTGCTGCATTCGAGATGTTGGTGCTGGGAGGGCTGCAGGGCGCGTCTTTCTTGCGGACCAGCAGCCTGCGGACGTTCGATGAGGAACTGGAGCGGTCGGCACCCGGCCTGTACAAGAAGTTGGGGTTTCGGTTGTCGTGCCGGGACTGATCTGCTGACCGAGCTGCGGCGGACCGACGAGCTTCCTCCCACGATTTTTCTCACGACGTTCGACGACGACGAGGCGCTGCTCGACGGCATCAGGGCGGGCGCCCGCGGCTACCTGCTGAAGGATGTGTCGCTCGAGCAGCTCGCTGACGCGATCAGAACCGTCTCGCGGGGAGAAACGTTGATTCGTCCGGCGATCACGGAGCGTGTGCTCCGCGGTCTCGAGCACGTGCGCCAGACGTTCGATGCCCTCGATCCACCGGATCCGCTCACAGCGCGCGAGCTCGAAGTCCTGAGATTGATGGCTGGCGGATACAGCAACCGTGAGATCTCGGAAGCCCTGGGCATTGCCGAGGGCACGGTCAAGAACCATGCGTCCAGCGTGATGTCGAAAGCTGGGCGTCCGCGACCGTACCCGCGCCGTGTTGAAGGCGTTGGAGCTTGGCTACCTCGGAGGCTGACGGGCGGGTGGTATCGTGCGGACGACTGGGCTGGGCTGTTCGGTATATGGAAGCCTGGACGAGGCGGCCTGGTAACGCCGTCCAGACGGAGCCATCGCCGGGAAACTCGGTCGTTGGCCCGGCCGCGCCCCCTTGCGGGACTGGGAGAGAGGCTGCTAGACTCCTAGAAATGCTAGGAGAGTGGCCGTGTTCTCACGCCTGCATTCATTCCTGACCGCCTGGACCCGCCGGGAGCGCTTCGAGGACTCCCTCGATGAGGAGCTGCGGTTCCACCTCGACGCCTACGCCGAGGACCTGGTGCGCTCGGGGATGCCCCGGCGGGAGGCATTGCGGCGGGCCCGGATCCACTTCGGCAGCGTCGAAAGTATGAAGGACGACTGCCGGCAGGCACGCGGGCTGCGGCTCGCCGATGAACTCGAGCGACTGATGGCCCACGTCCGTCTGGCGGCGCGCATGCTCTCCAAGACCCCAATCGTCACGACCGTCGCGGTCGTGTCGCTGGCGCTCGGCATCGGGGCCAACGCGGCGATCTTCTCCCTCTACAGCCAGTTCCTGCTGCGTCCGTTGCCGGTCGTCGAGCCGGAACGCCTGGTGAATCTCGAGGCGCCGGGGCCGAAGCCCGGCCTGACCAGTTGCAACGGGGCGGGTGGGTGCGACGAGGTGTTCAGCTACCCGATGTTCCGTGACCTGCAGCGGGAGCAGACGGTCTTCACGGACCTCGTCGCGCACCGCGGCTTCGGCGCGAGCGTCGCCTGGCGGGGCAGGACCTTCGGCGAGGTCCAGGGCATGGAGGTGTCCGGCTCGTACTTTCCGACCCTGGGCTCCGTGCCCGCGTTGGGACGACTGTTCGGTCCGGAGGTCGACGAGCCGATCGGCGGGCACCCGGTCGCCGTCCTGAGCCACGAGTTCTGGCAGGACGACCTGGGCGGGGCGCGCGACGTGCTCGGCGATGCGTTGATCGTCAACGGCCAGGCGCTGACGGTCGTCGGTGTGGCCCCGGCGGGATTCCGGGGCACGGCGCTCAACATGCCGTCCATGATCTTCGTACCGATCACGATGCATGCCAGACTCGCTCCCGACGTCGGCGAGGGCCGCTTCGAAGACCGCCGGCAATACTGGTTCTATCTCTTCGCCCGTCTGAAGCCGGAGGTTTCCATCGATCAGGCCAGGGCGGCAACCGCGCCCCTCTACCGGAACATCCTGACCGACGTGGAGGCTCCCCTCCAGTCGGACATGAGCGACGAGACCCTGGCGCGCTTCGTCGCCAAGCCCCTGCCGATCGAGGACGGACGGCGCGGACAGAGCAGCATGCACGACTTCGTCGGCGTGCCCCTCCTTCTCCTTCTCGGCGTCACGGGCGCCGTTCTCCTGATCGCGTGCGCCAACATCGCGAACCTGCTGCTGGCGCGTTCCGCCGCTCGCGCGTCCGAGATGGCGGTGCGGCTCTCGCTCGGCGCGACGCAACGGCACCTCGTGACGCAGCTTTTGACCGAGTCGTGCCTCCTGGCCGTTCTCGGCGGTGCGGCCGGGCTGCTCGTGGCCCATTGGACGATCGGCTTCATTGGCTCGCTCCTGCCGCCCCTGATCGCGGATCTGCTGCAGTTGACCCTGGATTCGTACGCGGTTCCGTTCACCGGTGCGGTCTCGCTCGCCACAGGCCTGCTCTTCGGGATCTTTCCGGCATTCCATGGAACGCGGGCGGCCTTGATCGCGACTCTCAAGGACGACGCCGGCCAGCCGGCCGGCGCCCGCTCGGCCGCCGGTTTCCGGCGCGGACTGGTCATGGCGCAGTTCGCCCTGGCGACGATGCTGCTGCTGGTGGCCGGGCTCTTCATCCAGAGCCTGCGGAACGTGAGCGGCGTCGACCTCGGCATCCGAACGAACGACGTCGTGACGTTTCGTTTGTCGCCCGGACTCATCGGCTCCGGGGATGCGCAGACGCGCGCCCTCTACGAGCGCGTCGAAGCGGAGTTGGCTGCGCAGGCGGGCGTGGCCTCGGTGACGGCTGCCTCGATCGCGGTTCTCTCCGGGGACAGTTGGGGTGCCCGCGTCATGGTGGAGGGATTCGAGGCCGGCCCGGATACGAATCGCACCACGCGCTTCAATCGGATCGGCACCGACTATTTCCGGACTCTCGGCATCCCGCTGCTGGCGGGCCGGCCGTTCGAGGAGGCGGACGTGCGCGCGGCGCCTCCGGTCGCCATCGTCAACGAAGCCTTCGCGCGCAAGTTCAGTCTCGGGCGCGATGCGGTGGGCAGGCGCCTCGGGCGCGGCGGGCTCGATGTGGAGCTGGATACGGAGATCGTCGGCCTCGTTGCGGATACCCCGTACCACAACGTCAAGGATCCCGTCCCGCCGCTCCTCTATGTTCCGTATCGCCAGGAGGACCGGGTCGGGTCGCTCGCGTTCTATGCCCGGAGCTCGCTGCCGCCGGAGGGCATGCTCCGCACGATCCCTGCGCTGGTGGCCGGCCTGGACCCCAACCTGCCCGTCACGCGTCTGACGACGCTCGCCCGGCAGGTGGAGGAAAGCGTGTTCGAAGACCGCACCATCACGCTATTGGCGGCGGCCTTCGCAGCTCTCGCAACCCTGTTGGCGGCGGTGGGTCTCTACGGCGTGCTGGCCTATACGGTGGCACAGCGCACACGGGAGCTGGGGTTGCGGATGGCGCTCGGCGCGGACGCGGCGCGCCTGCGGGCGATGGTGCTGGGGCAGGTCGGGCGAATGACGGTTGTCGGCGGTGCGGTCGGGCTGGTCGTAGCGTTCGGGGTCGGCCGTCTGGCGCGGTCGCTGCTCTACGAAATCGATGGCCTGACGCCGCCGGTGGTCGCCGCAGCGGTGTTGGCGCTGGCCGCTGTTGCGCTGGGCGCCGGGTTCGTCCCTGCGCACCGGGCATCCCGTGTCAACCCGATGGCCGCGCTCCGCCACCGGTAGCGCGCCGCTGAGTTTGGATATGTTCTCGCGCCTCCGCTCGTTCCTGACCGCCTGGACCCGGCGGGAGCGTTTCGAGGATTCCCTCGACGAAGAGGTGCGTTTTCATCTCGATGCTTACGCCGAGGACCTGATTCGATCCGGGCTGCCCAGGCGGGAGGCGTTGCGGCGCGCCCGGATCCACTTCGGCAGCGTCGAGGGAATGAAGGACGACTGCCGGCAGGCGCGCGGCCTGCGGCTGGCCGACGAAATCGCGCGTGACATGAAGCACGCCGGTCGCTTCCTGCGCCGCAACCCCGGATTCGCCGGAGTCGCGATCGCGACGCTCGGACTGAGCATCGGGGCCACGGTGCTGGTGTTTAGCCTCATCGATGCGTGGCTGTTCCGACCCCTGAACTTCCCGGAGCCCGACCGTCTCACCATCAGCGTCTACGCTACCAGGGAACGGCCGTCCGAGCCGGCCGTGTTCGTGCTCTACCGCGACTACTTGAGCTGGAAGGAGCGCAGCCGTTCGTTCGAATCGATGGCCGCCGTGTTTCCCCGCACGTATCTCATGGGCGATGTCGCTGAAATCGGCACCGCCGAGGGCCTGGTGGTGACCGGGGAGTTCTTCTGGACGCTGGGCGGGTCACCTCGGCTGGGCCGGACGTTCTCCCACGGGGACGAGACTGGTGCGGCGGTCACGGTGTTGAGCCACGGACTGTGGGAGCGCCGGTTCGGGGCGTCCGAAACGGTCATCGGGACGTCGGTCACGCTCAACGACGTGCCGCATGAAGTCATCGGCGTGATGCCGCCCGAGTTCGAGTTGCGGATGCTGGACCAGGCGACCGGGTTCGAGCTGTGGACGCTGTTCCGTCCCGGAGAGCCGGGTTACACCCCCGGAGGGACGGGCGGTGTGGCCGTGCTCGGTCGCCTTCGTTTCGGAACGTCGATCGCGGCCGCGCAGCGGGAGCTGACCGGGATACACCGGGACAGCGAATCGGTCTACGCGCGCAACGCCGCGGACTTCGACGTGCTGGTCGCGTCGCTGCAGGCGGACAACACGCGAACCGTCCGGCTGACGCTCATCATCGTGGCCGGCGCGGTGGGATGCCTGCTACTGATCGCCTGCATGAACATCGCCGCGTTGTGGCTGGGACGCGCGCCAGGCCGGACGCGTGAGGCGGCGGTTCGGGTAGCTCTCGGGGCCGGCCGCATGCGCCTGGTCGGACAGTCTCTCGCGGAGAGCCTGCTTCTGGCATGCATCGGCGGGGCCTGCGGCCTCGGGTTGGCAATGGTTGCCGTCCGTCTGTTCACGGCGTGGAATCCGCTCGGCGTGCTGCCGGCCGCGCCGATCGGAATCGACGTGCGGTCGCTGGTCTTCGCCGGCGTGGTGACGGGTGCGGCGGCCCTGACGTGCGGTATCGCGCCCGCCTTGCGCGCGGCGGCGACGGATCCCAACGAAGCGTTGCGGACCGGCGGCGATCGCGGGTCGTCGACCGCGTTCGGGCGCTGGAGCCAGACCGGGATGCTCGCGGCCCAGGTGGCGGCGTCCGTCGTGCTGCTCGTCGCCGTGGTCCTGCTTGTCCGTTCGTTCGGGCGCCTGCAGGACGAGCCGCTAGGCGTCGATGTCTCGAACATCACCGTCGCGAGCCTGGCCCTGCCGACCGCGGAGTTCGATTCTGGGGACGACCGCCATGCGTTCTTCGAGCGGCTGGCCGAGCGACTCGGCACCCTTCCCGGCGTGCGGCGGACCACGGCCTCGACCGCGCCGTTACTGTCGAGCGGCGCGCCGGCGCTTGTCCAGACGCGCGCCAGCGATGACGAGACGGCGTTGCGTGTCCCGGTTCAGGACGTGACCCTCGGTTACGTCGCCACCCTCGGTATTCCGTTGTCCGCCGGTCGATTGTTCGACGTCCGCGACGGACCGGATGCCCCGCCGGTGGCGATCCTCAACGAGAGCGCGGCGCGCCTGCTCTTCGGCTCGCCTACGGAGGCGCTCGGCCGCCGGATCCGCGTCGCCGATGACACCTGGCGGGACGTGGCGGGCGTCGTGGGTGACACCCGCTCGGCGTTCTTCAACACCTTGGAGTGGGTGACCAACCCGGTGGTCTATCTCCCGGCGCGGCAGGCCTTCGACGCGATCCGGGATCCGACGATCCGCAGCTTCGCGCTCCACCTGCAGATCGAATCGGACGCAGCGTTGTCGATCGCCGATGTTCAACGCGCCGTGGCGGACTTGAACGCCCGGGTGGCGGTCACCGAGACACGACCGGCAACCGACGTGGTCGCGACTGCCCTCAGGCAACCGGCGTTCCGCATGTGGCTGCTGGGGTGGTTTGCTCTCGTGAGCCTCGTGCTGGCGGCGATCGGCGTCTACGGCACCGTGTCCCAGGGCATCGCGCACCGCACGCGGGAGATCGGCATCCGCCTCGCCCTGGGGGCCGCCCCGGGCCGGGTACGAATTGCCGTGACGTCCTGGACGCTGCTCACCGTCGCCCTGGGCGCGATCGGCGGCTGTGCTGCCGCGATGGTTCTGGGTGCCGCGCTCGATGCCGTGCTGTACAGCGTCCGCCCCGGCGACCTCGTGTCGTTCACGGCTGCGCTCGCGGTCCTGCTGACGGTTGCCACCGGAGCGGCCTTCGCCGCGGCCCTGAGGGTCACCCGCATCAGACCCGTCGACGTGCTTCGCGGCAATTAATGCCGGCGAGAGCCCTTGTCCGCCCTCGTCGTGGTAGTCCAGAAGCAGTCGTAGTCAACCGACCAGTTCATAGTCCCTCGGCGCATCATACGGCCATGATCTCCGTGGCAGGATTCGCCACCATGACCGATACGGTTTACCTGGTGTTTCGGAAGCCTTCGGAGTGTCGGATGGCCACGTCCGCTTCCACCACTCCGGCAAGAGCGTCACTGCGGCGGAGATCTGGAGCATGAGCCATGGATCGGCAACAAGCTCCCGGAAGGCTGGACAGCTACGATATACAAGGACCGCACAACCCAACACAACGGCGCCGTTGGTCAGCTTCCTCACTATCGATGGCTTGACTGGGAACGGCTGAGCGCTGGGGGCTGACGGCTCGTTGTCGAGGATCACCGCCCCGGAGACTAGCACATGCGGGCGGCTGGCGACGGCGGTTGATGGAGCATGGAAGCGGCGTACGAACCGATCCCGCGGTGGAGGCCTCGTCACCGCCGGACGCCGTCGAGAGTCTGACTCGGCGCCGCGGCGCTCGTGTCGCTCGCCGGGCTCCGCGACAAACCCTCGTCAACCGCCAAGTTCGCGCTGTCCCGGGAGCGACCGCACGGCTTGCTCGGCGCTTGCTACCATGCATTGCTCGGTTGAGTGCGTTCAGCATATCGTGTGACACGGAAGATGCCGAACGACAGGGAAACCTACGACGCTGCCCGGAAGGACTACGAAGAACGGCGCAGGGGCTACGAGGCGTTCCTGGAACTTGTCAATCAGTTGCTCGCCGACCTACGCCGTCAGCACACCGCTGCGCTGGACACACTCAAAGACGCCAAGGCTTTCCTGGCCCGTGCCAGCGTCAAGGAGCGGGAGTTCCGGGTTTCTGACGTCGCCGCGGAGCCGGCTGCCGCGGAGGCCGTTGGTGGTCGTGCCCATCGCGCAGCCGCGATCGGCGCCGCAGCCGTCGGTGGAGGTGCGGTAGGTAGCGCGGCAGCCGCTGCAACATTTGCATCCGCAGGCGCACTAGGCACGGCCTCGACCGGGGCGGCGATCTCGAGCCTGACCGGTATTGCTGCTCACAACGCGACGCTAGCGTTTCTCGGAGGCGGGGCGTTGGCTGCGGGCGGTGGCGGCATGGCCGCGGGCGTCGCCTTGCTGTCCGGCGTCTTCGCTTTACCAGTCGTCGCAGGAATCGGTCTCGGATGGTATCTGACGCGGCCGAACCTCGACGAGAAGACTCGCGAGTTGCACGAGTCCATCGCCCAAATGGCGGCGCACGAAGTCGAGTTGAGTGCCCTCCACGATCGTGTACAGGAGATGTTGACGGCATTGCGCGAGGCAGAACAGGCACTCAAGACCGCCCTCCGACAAGGGCGGATCGCGGAAGACCGCTCCTCGCGGATGCCGTATCGCCTGTACACGTCGTTGGCACGTGTCGTTTTGCGGTACTGTCGGTGGATAGTTCCGCTACTACCGCAGCGCCTCGGCGAACTGCTGCACGGCTTCGCGAATCCGCCCGTGGCAGCGCTGCATCGGGTGGTGGTTACAGCCCAGGCGCTAGGGCAGTTGCTCGACGCGCCCTTGCAGGCCAAAGACTGTCATGGTTAGGCCGCTGGCGGCAGAGGCAGCGTTTCGTGCTCTCGAAGCGGCCGTGGATTACCTCAAGGCTCGTGATCAGGCAGAGACGCAGCGCGAGTACATCAGGGAGCGTCGGAACGTCCTTATTCACGCGCTGGACAATCACCGGGACATCCTGTTGGCCTATTTCGCTGCGCGGTTCGCCGAGCGGCGCGACGTGCTCAGCAAGTTCTACATCATGTTGGACGGCGCGATGGAGAACCGCGACACGGAGCAGATGCACGCGGCCCTGTCGGGCATTCTGGGCATCCTGAAAGAGAATCCTTTGGAGGATCTGGGCAAGTTTCGCGAGAAGTGGAACGACCCCGACTACACGGTCGAGTTCTGATGATTGAACCGGCACTCGCTTCGGCTGCCGAACCGACCGAGCGAGGGCACACCGCCAGTTGCTGATACCTGACGGGCGGACTGGGCGCTCTGACAGGGCACGCGCAAAGTGTTGGCCGGCCGTTCACATCGCGCAAGCCGTGGGCGGGAATCCACGGAACCATCCGAGCCGCCCGGGCGGACCGCACTGGATTCATCCTGCTACACTCTGCGGGAGCGGCCGGACACGCCACACGGACCTCGCCAGCGTCGTGAGCATGTCTTGACGCTTGGCCACTGCGGCTTCATTCCAGTCAGTAAAGGGATCGAGGTTTGCGACCGCGACGTCGATCCTGGTGTGAACCCCAACCTTGGGCCGCTCCGCGAGAGCCTTCGTCAAAAGAAGCTGCGACTGGGGGTACACGTCCCGTTTCGTCGAAAAGGGACGGTTGCCAAGCGATGCGTTGATCGATCTCTCTACAAGGACTAGGTTGCCAAGGCGATCGGCGACGTTTGCGTCCTCGAATGTACCGAACTCGGCCTTGGCCTGGGAACTGGGCTGCTGTGGGAAGATGTGTTCGATTTCGTAGCCACCTCCCGTATAGCGCCTCAGCCACTTCGTTCCCTCCGTCTCGCCGTAGGCCTGGAGTTCAATGTACTGAGCGAGTTTCGCCAAGACGTACCGCAATCGATACTGTTGTACCGAGCCCACGTGGAGGCGTCGGAGTGCGTCATCGAAACGCGCCGCGAGTTCGGCCTTGGCAGACTCGAAGCGCTGAGCGATGAACACGTCCAAATCGACCTTGTCGGTGATCCTCCTCAACTCTGGCGCCCACCGAGCGAAGTTCCGTTCGAAGTTGCGGGTCGGTTCGCGCGTGATGACGTAGACAAAGAACAGATCCTCGACCTCGCGAGCGAGCTGGTCGAACAAGTCTTCCTGAAGATGGCGACCGGCGAGCAGCAGGATCAGGTGTTGGCGAGCTGCCCTGCCGCCCAACAGCCGGAGGCCTTCCAGGTGGCGGTTCTTGACTCCAGTTTGGTCTTGGCCCTCCAGGTAGTTCCGGTACGCTTGGGCTGACCGCAGGAGTTGCCTGGCGAAACGGATGGGATCGTCGGCGTAGCCGCATACGTCGTCGTTCTTCGCAAACCACCCGTAGATCTCGTCCTCGCGCAGGACATCGACATCGTAGTGGCTGAAGATGAAGTACCGGAGGAATCGAAGCGGCTTCTCGCGCATGGCGAAGATGGCGTCTTGCAGCTCCTTCCAGTGGACCTTGAGCCTGTCGAACTGGTCGCGGCTCGCCTTCATGAATAGGAGGTTCTTCAAGAGGTCCATCGAGTCCAGGCTGATCCCGCGATCGTTGATGGTCTCGAAGATCTTGAGCGCCTTGGTGACGTCCTCGGTCTGGATGCGGATCAGCTTCACCTTGTTGCTCAGGTAGCCGTAGAATGCCCTGAGCGGGTCCGTATTGTCTCCGAACTCGCCTTTCAGAAAGTCGAGCGTCACCTTGTAGGCGTTGCGGATGTTGGTAATCGAACGAGTGCTCTTTCCCTCGGCCCCATCGAGGCTGCCCTTGGCGATGCGGACGATGATGTCGCCGCTGTCTTCGTACTGGAGGTCGAGCCGGTAACGGAAGTGATCGCGGCCGGTGGGGTCAGTGGATGTGGCTGCGATTTGGGGCCCAAGTGCACCAGGCGGCTCTTCTCCGAGTTCCTTGATGCGGTCGCGGATGGCGCACAGGGTCAGGAACAGCGTGGTCATGCGCTGCTGGCCATCGATCAGCTCGAGGACGCCGGCCGTGCCGGGGCAGACCACTACGCTCCCAATAAAGTACTCGGGCGCTGCTGCCGGGTCGTTGCCGAGCTCGGCATTGATGTCGTTCAGGAGCTGCTCGACCTGCTCCGTCTCCCAGACGTACTCGCGTTGATAGTCGGGCACCACGTAGAAGGCCTGAAAAACGTCGGCCACCTTGATGTCCTGGCTTTGGATTGTCTGTTCGGCCATCTCGTCGTCCTTACGATACGCTCGCCGGTCCTCGGCGGCCATCGCCCGCCAAGCCCGGCCTCGTGGCTGATGGTAGCCCCGTCGCGCGGGGCCAACCCCAAGTCGCCTGCCGCCTCCTCGGGCGTCGTCGCACCATGGAGATGTCTCCGTCCCGCGAATCCAGACCGCGGGGTCTACATCCAGGTCTACATCCTGCCACCGTCACCCGAAGAGAGTACAACCGGTCGTCTGCCTGCCTCAACGCGCCCCCGGGGCGACCGACCACTCGTCGTTCGCTGTCGCACGCCGGGTCGGGCGTGCTGGCCGACGGGTTGCCACGCGCTGTCAGCGTCGGCCGTCCGGGCCGTCAGGTGCCGTGCTTCCACGGGCAAGGTACGGGGAGCGACCCAAAAGCCCAGCGTGGATGTGTGACCATCCACGACCCGCTTCGCGCAAAGGCGCCAGCTTGGCGATTGTATGCGGCTGCGCGCTCTGTTAGCGCGGCCAGTCGGTCGGCCGACCGCATGCGACGCGCGGGCTCGCTGGCCGGAGGACATCAGTGCTGCACCGAGACCACCACGTCGCCGTGTGTGAAGCGATCACGAGCACGGTCACCCTGAATCGCACTTCGTGGTCGACGCTCTACCTGTTGGCAGGGAGCCGGAGAGTCGACGGCACGGGACGCCCGAGAGTGCGTTGGTGTTCGGTGCGGAATCCGCTGGTCGTGTGCAACCGTGGGAGGCACGCTGCCGGAGTGGACCGGGCGGCGGGTGGATGGTGGAACGGAATCCCTGTCGTGCGGTCGGTCTCTTGCCCATCGCCATGGGCGTTCAGTGTACGGGATTGGATCGCGCCGGGCCAAGCCGGATCCGCGACTTTCGCCACGGGCTGCTAGACACCGAAACGGCGACAGCGCGGCCGTGTCGAGCGACTGCGTATCACTTCCTGCGACTCGGCAGGATACGTGCCACAAATAGTACTATCGGCGTAAGCGGCTGGTCGGCCCGACCGCTGGATCGCGCCAGAGACGGGCCCGGAGCGGACGGAAAACTTCCACATCGGGGAACCAACGGCGAGCCGAGAGGGCAAGAAGCCGGGCCGCGCGCCTGACACAAGGCGCAACGCCAAACGACCAGTCAAGACGGATGGGTATCGCCGAACTCGAGCGGAACAGCGGGGAAGAGCCAGAAAGGACCAAGAAGCAGGACGGAGCAGGAGAAAACGGAGATGGCAAGAGATGAGTTCGTCGGTCTGTACCAGAACGCAACAGGCTATTACCGGGACATGAAGAGACGGTACAAGACGCAGTTGAAGGAACACTTGTACGACAATGAGAGCGAACTCATATTTGCGGATTGGGCAGAGGATAACTTTACCGAAGTAAAACGGATAACAGAAGCAGATGTCAGCGATGGTGGCACCCGGCCGGACTTCGTTGTTAGACGGACACGGAGTACCCCAGAGGTACTCGTTGAAGTAAAGAGACTAGAGGACAGCAGGCAGGAACAGGTCCGGAAGCAAGAGGAGGAGAACAAGACAGGAGTAACACTGGTAAGGGGACGTACGGGTGGAGATGGCATACGAAAGAAGATCCGGCGGGCACGGAAACAATTCCGACCAGAGGTAGCAGGAGGCAGAGCATGCGTCGTAATGCTGATGGACGACACGCGTTTCCACCGAGGGTATATCGACGAGCGGGAGGTCATGTCAGCGATGTACGGAAGGCATGTAGTTTACTCGACAGGCGAAAGCCACTTCGGCGACGGTAGAACAACAACGCAGAAGCACAACAGGCAGCTAAGCGCCATAGCTACACTCGCGATAACGCCGAAGCCAGGAGAACTGTTCAGGGTAAGGATATATCACAACATCTACGCGGAGGTTCCTGTGACACCAGAGCAGTTCTACCCAAAAGACGGTGCGCACTTTGTACCATGGAGCCCGGGGGTACCCGCACAACTGATTAACCCAACGGCACAGAGCCTGAAAGAGGCAACCAACACGGCGGAAATGGTGCTGCGAAAGAACGAGGAGCTCAAACGGCGCAACGAAGTAATGCCACCGACTAAGTGGATCTTCTACGTAGATCGCGCAGTAGTCATCGGAACAGACCACCTACTACACACGGAGTCGTGTTCGTACCGCCTGCGAGGGGACGCAGAAGTTCAAGTAGGGCTGCACGGGAGTTTCCAGGAGGCCCTAGCGCACGCGCGCACCAGATATCCGAGCTGGCGGATAGAGAGATGCGAGCACTGCAGCGCAGCACGGAACTAGTGTGTCCCAAGAATGACCTTACACTTGCTGACCTTGTCGAGGATGGCACCGACGGTGGTGCTCCACACGAACGGCTTCGGGTCTGCATGGTGGTGGGTCAAGTAGTCCTGGATGGCCGCTACCAATGCCTGCACGCTGCAGAAGACGCCGCGGCGAAGGCGTTGCTGCGTCAGCTTGCTGAACCAACTCTCGACGAGGTTGAGCAACGACGCGCTGGTGGGCGTGAAGTGCCCCCTGACCCTTGGCAATGTGTGCACATTGGGGGTGGCGGGTGAGGCTGCGCTCCCGTCGCCCTTGCCGACGGATCGCGCCCTGCCGGCGCTCCCGGTGGTGGTGCGGCTTGTCGCCGACCGCCCGACCCGCTCCGCCCGTCGTCGCACACCTCACCGACGCCGCACTCGTCGTTCGAGCATCGTCGCAGAGCGCGGCGGCAAGTCGTTCGTCACCGTGGCACTACATCGTCGTTCCACTTCGGAAAGTGTGTCTTCAGTCGTTCGACCGTGCGCCCCCACTTCGGCGTCCTAGGGCGGCAGACGGTGTTCTGGTTGCCGAAGAATCCCACCTCGTGGACGGCCTCGGACTCCGGCTTGGTGTCGAGCCATTGAACGCGAACGCAGTACTCAACCTTGTCTGGGTCGTCAGCCAACCGTCTGTACTCATCGGCGTTGCTCAATACGTCCAACACGGGCCGCCTGCCGTCGTCTGAGTCCACTTCGAATTCGGTGATCCGTTGCCGCTCGTCCGTGACCCGACCGACGCCCACGTAGCCCTTTCTGGGAGAATTGACCCAGATACGATCGCCCGCGGAGAGGCGCTTGAGAGTCTTGCTGTACCATTGGCCACCACCGCCGCTGATGAATCCGTACCTGCGCGCATCTGACCAGGGTGCGGCTCTTCTTCGTCGACGCCGAACAGGGGCCTCTGGGGCCTCTGGGGCTTCTGGGAGCGGCACTCGGAAGAGGTGTCTGAGCCCCTCGAAGGCGTGGGGGGGGCGAGGCGGATGCTGACCGGCAGTACTACCCGATCAGCACATCGCTGGGCGTGCGGACGTGCCGATGCTCCGCGGTTCGTGGGAGTGCCAGCACGCATCAAGATCGCGACTGGCTTGCAGCGGAAGCTTCTGAACCGCCCGGCTCCAACCAGATGCCAGCGTACGCTGTTCAACTGCATCCGAATCACGAATCACGCCGATGCCACCGGCGGCGGTCGGACACACGCGTCGCCCATCACGGCGTCGGCCAGTTGGACGATGATGTGCAGTACCACGCCGTGACGTCGCCGTCGCACACGGCGGCGGTCGCGAGGTCGAGCGGCGTCTCGGCGCCACTGACGATTGCGTCCGGCGCGCAACCTGCACAGTCGCACAGGTCGTCGTCTGCGGGGGACCTTCAGGCACGCGCCGCTGCGAGAGTTCGATGACATCGACTTCGTCGGTTCTCTCGACCGGATCGGCGGCCTCCGCCGGGCTGTCGCGTTGCTCGCGGTGTCCCTGCAGGAGCTTGTCCATCAACTCCTGACCCAGTCGGTGCAGTTCCCGTTCCAGGTCGCTTTCGCTCATCTGCTGGGCTTCGCGCGATGACAGGTAGGCCACGGCCTCGGCGAAGGTGGCGTCAGCCGCCGCATACGACGGAACGGGAACACCCCGAGCGCCTGATCCCACCACAGCCATCGCAGAACCTCCCTTCCCAAGACACGCTACCAGAACGCCTGGCGAATGTCCAGACCGGCGTGTTCGGCGGGGCGGTCCCGAAGCGCTCAGGCGGATTCCGTCGGGCTGCCTGCGCGAAAGGGAGCCGATGGACGCCTGGCCCTACGCCTGCCCCCCGCAAAATGACCCGAAAAGGCACCCTCTGCGAGCGAAAACCCCTATGAACAGGGGCGAAAACGGTCTACGCAGAAGAGCCGCACCCATCTGACCACGGGCCGTCGTACGACACGTAGTACTCGCCGTTCCAGGGTTGCTGACTGACCGCCTTGACCTTGCCGACGTCGGCCACGTCCGCCTGTGCGTCGTCCGAATCCATGAGCCATGCTCGGCTCAGTAGCTTCTCGTCCCCGTTCTTGAACACGCGGAAGAACAGGACGTTGATGGGTACACCTCGTTCACTCAGGTAGCGGGTGATCCGCTCCGTCGAATCATCCAACTCCGCGGCGACGATGACGATCTGGTGAGTCTGGTTCAATTGGTCTTCGTCCAGTTCGATACCAGAACGGTCCTTGAAGTCTTCGGCCAGATCGCGCCCGGATGTGAACCTTCGGTAGATATCGGCGATGTCGGCCGCCTCAAGCCGCTCTACCCACGAGGCGTAGTCCAGCGCCTGGGCAACGACCTCCCAAGGCGTTTGCCCTCGCTTCAGCTCAATCAGCACCAATGATCCATCCGGCGCCACGGCTAGCAAGTCGACGATCTTGCCGTACGAAGTCTTCTCTTGACGGCCGACCAGCATCCAGTCGCTCGACAGGATTTCGGGTGCGGCCACGATCATGTCCTCGAGTTGCTTCTCGCTGTCGAGCAGGCCAGTGAGCAGGCGCTCCGGGGACACGCCGATCTTCCACAAATCCTGCTGGACGGGCATGGGCCGTCTGCCTCCCTTCGGTCCTGGGGCCGTCTCACGACCGCTCGGTAGCGCCCGCTACGCCGCGATCGTAGTCGATCAGTGAGTCGGAACCGGCACGCTTGAGTTCCAGTCGGCTGCGTCGGCCGCTCGTCGCGTCGTCGCGTCGTCGCGTCGAAACCTCGCCGTTCAGATGCTCCGCCCAGTCGTCCATCAGGAGCCGCCGCTGCTCGAACAGGTCCGACCTCGCATACGCCGCCTCCACCTTGTTCGGCACCACGTGTGCGAGCGCCGCCTCGATGATCTCCCGCGGGTGGTCGGTACGCTCCGCCGCCCAATCCCGAAACGAGGAGCGGAAGCCGTGGGCAACAGCGGGGATCCCGTGCAGTTGGGGCACTTTCGGCAGCGTCGACGCCGCAGCCGCGGCTGAGGGGCATCGAGGGGCGACTGGACCTTGTGCACGACGCGACCCGGGTCGGCCGGCCGAACCCAGGGCCGACGACAAGGTCGGAGGCGATGTCGCGTCAAATGTCGGATTCCGGCTCGGCCCCTTGTTTCAGAGGTCCGCCGTCGGAGGCGCGGAACCATCGGTGGAGTGCTCGTTGCACGCAGTCGAGCCGCGTGCCAGCGATCACCGACGACACGATCATCAAGACATCAAGAACAAGGGGCCTTCAGTCTCCCTGCTGTTCGATCTCGCGGCGCAGCGCTGTCAGGGCTTCCGATTCAATCTGCCGGCATAGTATTGATACCATTAGGTTTACGCCCCTCCACAGCGGCCATTCCCCCCGCTGCACCCCTCGTCGCGAATCGGACTGCCTCGGTCCGCGGCAGCCTTCGCTGGAAACGTTGTACGCGATCCGGAGATGTGCACGCGGGCCGGCCGGAGTGCCAGGACGATTTCGGGACACTCGCCGCGGTCAGGAGAATCTGCCCCTCGCCCGCCCCACTGGAATGCTGCACCTGACCGTCGTACGCTTCCGGCATGCGCACCGACACGAATGGATCGTTTGCCGCCAAGATCCGATCGATCCTGTTGGCGGCCGGGACGTCCGCCGGGGCCCTGCCGCCGGCCCTCGGCGAAGGGGGACGGGGCCTGCCGAATCCCGCGAGACGCGCCGCTCCCAACGCTTCGAATCTGCAAGACTTGGGAGGAAAGTGCCCAAATGGATCAAAGGCTGAAACGGCTAGGCGACCCTCGATTCCTCTATTTGCAGCTGCCTTGGATTGTCTTGTCGCTTGTGCTGGCGTTCGCGGCAGTCTTGGGCTGCGTGCTGCAGAGACCGTACCTGGACGCGTACGCCGCTGGTCCGCGGTCCGTCCTCACGCGATTCTGGCATCCGATCGAACGCAACGCTCACCTGCGGCGGCTGGCTGCGAACGACCCCCAGATCCCGCAGGAGTTTCGCGCAGATTCCCTGTACTCGGTCACGATGTCCGTGAACGGGCAAGCGGTCGCCGTCGGTGCCAACAACATCCTCCGCTCGACAGATGGCGGCGCCAGTTGGGCAACCGCGTTTGCCCGCACTCCCGCGTCCCTCGATTCCGTCACGATGTCGGCGAACGGGCAAACCGTCGTGGCCGTCGGGGGCAGCACCATCCTCCGCTCGATAGATGGTGGCGTGACTTGGACGCTCGTGGCGACCGACGCTGCGGTGTCCCTCGATTCCGTCACGATGTCGGATGACGGGCAAACCGTTGTCACCGTCCAAGTCCGTAGCATCCTCCGCTCGACCGATGGCGCCACCGGATGGACTCCCGTGGCGACCCTCACTGCCGGGACTCTCCGTTCGGTCACGATGTCAGGGAATGGGCAAACCATCGTGGCGGTCGGGGGCGGCACCATCCTCCGCTCAACCAATCGCGGCGACGACTGGACCGAGATCACCACAGACGCGTTGCTGCGATCGGTCACGATGTCGGATGATGGGCAAACCGTCGTGGCGGTCGGGGGTGGCACCATCCTCCGCTCGACGGATGGCGGCGCCAACTGGGCATCGGTGGAGGGCACCACCACTGAATCTCTCGATTCGGTCACGATGTCAGCGAACGGACAAACCGTTGTGGCCGTCGGGCGCGTACCCACCGCCATCCTCCGCTCTACCGATGGCGGCGTGAGTTGGGAACCCGTGGACGGCACCATTGCTGGGTTGCTCGAAGCGGTCACCATGTCGGATGACGGGCAGACGGTCGTGACCGTCGGAGACTTCGGTGCCACCCTGCGCTCGACAGATGGCGGCGCCAACTGGGCACCAATAGCCTACCGGAAGTTGCCCGCGCCTTGGATCTGGCTATGCTTCGTATTCTCTTTCCTAACGCTGCGACCGGCGTTCAAATCAGCGATACCAATAGAGGAGCGCGGCGTCAATGTCGCAGACGAGTTCCTGTCCGATCGCCCTATCCCTGACGCTGACGCAGACCGGCTCGGGTACATGGAGCGAGCGGACACGCTGTCAAGGTTTCTGCGAAACGAGAACACAGAAGCACCTCTCACAATCGCAGTGACGGGCGATTGGGGGCAGGGGAAGAGCTCGCTCATGAACCTCGTGGGAGCAGACCTAAAGCGGCATCACACCACCGTAGTGTCGTTCAATGCTTGGCACCATCGAAGAGAACGTCACTTGTTTGCTGCCCTATTGCAGGCGGTCCGCGAGCAGGCAATTCCGCCATTCTGGACGCACCGCGGCGCGCGGTTTCGATGGCGCCTTGTTCGGTTGCGAGCACGCGCCCATCCCGTGCTGGCTCTGCTTCTCCCGGGCCTGATGGTCGGTGCGCTCTTGGCAACGCGTTCGGATCTCGGAGCACTCAAGTGGACCTCCCCTCTGGTTATCCTCTTGCCCATCTTTCTGGGCTGGAAGGCGATTGTCGCCGACTTGGAGAGTTCTGCGGCAAACGCTGGTCGTCTGATGGCCGCGGCCTCCAATGTGTTTCGAGTCAAGCAACTTGGAGATCAGCTCGCATTCCGCTACCGGTTCATGGAAGCCTTCAAGGAGGTCACCGAGGCACTGCGGCCGCACACGCCCTTGATCCTCATCGACGACCTCGACCGCTGCAAACCAGAGCAGGTGGTGGAGACGCTAGAGGCTATCGACTTCCTGGCTCACGCCGGACCGTGCTACGTCGTCATGGGGTTCGCCCGGCCGCAGGTCGTCAGCTGCGTTGGTCTCGGATACAAGGACATCGCTCAGGAGATGCCTTTCTTCTCTGCGGGAGACGACAGTGTCGACGAAGAGCAGAAACAGAGACAGAGACGGTCCCGTTACGCGCGGGAATACCTCAGGAAGCTGATCAACATCGAGGTGCCCGTTCCCAAGCTGACCGACAGAGGAGCGCTGGCGCTTGGCGAACCGACGACGAGCAGCGAGCCACAGTTAGGTCACGCGCTTCGCCACGTCGCCAAGATCCTTGCGATCTGGATGGTGACAATTCCGGTTCTTGGGGCAGGGATCTACGTCGGCGAGCGGCTACTCGACAGTGCCTCTCAGCAAACCCTGCAGTCAACTGATGAGGAGTCGAACGCAACCGATGATTCCGCTGGCGGGATCCCTGGAGGGGTCCCCGCCGGAGGAGGCACGGGACGTGAAGAGACAGCGGCTTCGGTTGATGGACTCACGCGTTTCAGTCCAGGGGGCGCTTCGGGGGCTCCTTGGTGGAGCTCGTTTCTACCGTTTGGATTGCTTATGCTCGTCGGGGTCGGGGCGTTGATTCGGCACGCCTGGCGGCCCGAGGAGTATCACACGCGGGATTCAGCCGATTTCAAGAAGGCTCTCCAGATCTGGCACCCAGTGGTGCGGGCGCGAGCCGATTCACCGAGGCAGGTAAAGCGATTCATCAATCGGGTTCGATATCTTTCGATGACACCGTCCTCCGCACCGATACCGAAGACTCGTCGAAGACCTGTCCCGACAGCCCGGTTGAGCGAGCCGCTGATCGTCGCGCTTGCCGCCCTTCACGGCCTGAGCCCCGAGGCGGAGAACGCGGAAGTTCAGTTGCCTTCGGACCTTCAGAGCGTGTTTGCCAATCCCCAGAACGAGTCGCGCGAGTTCATCGACTGGAGGGAGAAGGTGCTCGGCGCGGTAGCCGCAGAACGCGAGCCGGAGGACTCAGCGGCGAGGTTGGCGTTGCGCGCCACCCTTGGAGAGTGTCTCGACAAGGCGATTCAGGACCACGTGACAGAGGAGTTCGAGAAGGCGGAGGAGCTAACGGCGGGGAAGGTCAAGCAGTTCTGCAAGATGACCGAGGCTGTCGGCCTGCATTGAACAAGGGACGAGACGATAGTCGAATTCACCCGCTCTCGTCGACCGCGCCGCGCCAAGGGTGGCGGCGACGACGATATCGCTCACGCGCTCGCTGGCCGTCGAAGCTTGCCGCCGTGGCCTCGTCGCGGGAAGACGGTCGAGTTCACGGTGGAGGTCCCGCCGGGGGGCTGCCCTCCACGACGTCCGCATCGATTCTGGCGATGGCCCTGCGATCGCCGGACTAGCGGCAATAGGGCTGAACTTGACGCTGCACGCGAGTTGCGGGCCGGCTCGGCGGGCTCAAGACCGCGACACTCTTCCCGGAGGGACACTTTCGTAGGGGAGCGACCCGACCCGGCGGGCGTGACGGAGGAACACCTGCCGGGGCCGGAAACCGCCGGGTTCCGGTGGGTCGCTCCCCGACACGCCCCATGGCGCTTTATGCGGCACCGTTGGGGCGCGCGGGATGGTGGATCGCTTTGAGAGCACGGGACTTGCGGGCGGCGTCACTGTAACTGGCCGCGTGATTCCGGGCGTGAATTTGGGGGCGAGGGTTTTCTTACCCCCCTGGTGCGGCACTTCGGGTGTAAAAGCTCGGCTGGCGTTGCCGAGGTTCACGGCCGGGGGAAGTCAGACGGCACCCGCGTCGAGCGCCACGTCCGGCCCACCGTGATCGCAGCCGTGGATCGGCGGCTTCCGGCACAGGCGGCGTTGAGGACGCGCGTGCCGCAGCGCTGGGTTCAGGCCGCCCCATGCCTCCAGAGCGGCCACGTCGCTCGTCGCGATCGCCGTTCTGATCGCGGCCATCTCGGCCGCGGCCTTCTGGTGGGACATCGTCACGGACTCGGGAGGCGTCGCCGCCCATTTGTCGAGCACTCGCTCCGCGGCGGCCAGACGCTCCGGGTCCCGGTCGACGACGAGCACCTCGACGCCGCGACCGGCCGCGGCGAGCGCCGCCCACAGCGCGGCATGCTGCGAGCCCCATGTCCGTACCGCGCTCGGCGTCTCGTCCCCAGCCTGGGCAAAGACGAACGTCGCCCCCCAGCCGTTGAGCCCGACCGGCATCTTGTGGGGGAAGCACCCGTGCTGCACGCCGACCGCGCCCTGGTAGAGCCTGCGCGGCAGCACGTCCCTGGCGATCCCCGCCGCGGTCAGCGCGTCCACCTTCCCGGCCTCGGTCACGAGCACGTCGTGCGCGGACGTTCGAGCAGGAAGTCGAGCGACAGAAGCCGCCGCACAACGACCTCCGGCGCGGCGGGCCGGCGGTGCCGGCTGTGCTCGACCTCGAGCACCCGGTAGATCCGCCGGGACGCGATGCGGCAGACCCGGAGCCGGGAGCCGTTCCACGGCTGCTCGACGGCGTACTTGCGGCACCGGCGCATGAAGCGGTGGGCGACGGCCGGATTGGGCGAGGTACTGGGAGCGGAGGAACACGCCGCCGTGCAGGCAGACCAGGGCCAGCCACTCGGATTCGCGCCGGGTCCAGCCGTGCGCCATCAGGGCCGCCGACCGGTCCTCAAGATGGGCGATCATCGGCCGGCGTTCCCGCGCCGCGGCCGAGGTAGGCGGACCAGTCGTCCATCAGGCGGCGCCGCCGCTCGAACAGGTCCGACCGCGCGTAGGCCGCCTCGACCTTGTTCTGGATCACGTGGGCGAGCGCGGCCTCGACCACCTCGCGCGGGTGGTTCGTCTCCTCGGCCGCCCAGTCCCGGAACGTCGAGCGGAAGCCGTGAGGCACGGCGGGGACCTCCAGCGTCCTGAGCAGTGCCGACAGGGCCATGTCGTTGAACCGCTTGCCGCGCGGGCTCGGGAACACGAGCGCGTTCCCGTTGCTGAGCATCCGCGCAGCGTCGAGGACCGCTTCGGCACGGCGCGTCAGCGGCACCCGGTGCTCGCGCTTCGCCTTGGTCCGCGTCGCCGGGACAGTCCACACGTGGTCGTCGGTGTCGATCTCGGCCCACAGCGCCCCGCGCACCTCGCCGGACCTCGCCGCGGTGAGCACCAGAAACTCGAACGCCAGCTTGGCGGTGGCGGTCGCCTTCGATGCCCGCACCTTCTCGACCACGCAGCCACGTCCCGATGGGGCAGCGCCCGCATGTGCTGGACGAGATCCTGCTGCGGGCCGAGCACCGGGCCGATCCGGCTGCACGGGTTGTCGTCGCGGTAGTTCAATGCGACGGCCACTCCATGACGGTGCTGATGCGCTGGCGGACCCGCCGCGCCGTCGCCGGCCGCTCGCGCCAGACGGCCCGCAGCGCGTCGACCACGTCGGCGCTCGTCACCTCGGAGACGGGCAGCTTGCCGAGCCGGGGGAAGGCGAAGCGCTCCATGCTCGACAGCCAGTCCTTGCCGTGCTTGGGGTTGCGCCATCCGGGCCGCATCTGCGCCAGGACCGCCTCGGCCGCGGCGGCGAAGGTCGGCATGCTCTTGAGGCGGCGCTTCTCGGCGAGCGGATCGCCGCCGGCACGAGCCAGACGGCGGTTGGTGAGGGCCTGGGCGCGGGCGTCCTTGAGCGGTACGAGCGGGAAGCCACCGAGTCCGAGTTCGCGGCGGCGCCCGCGGATGACGAGCCGTTGCACCCAACTGCGGGTGCCGGACGGCTGCACGTCGAGGTACAAGCCGTCGCCGTCACAGTACCTGCCGGCCTGTGCTGCGTTGCGGACGAAGGCGGTCGAGAGCGCGTGGCGGGGCTGCCGGCCGCTCGGCTTGATGGTCCGGGGTCGTGTCGGGAGTTCCATAACCTACCAGTATTCCCCTCACCTAATGGCGGATACTGGTGGGATCGTACAGAACGTCAACGGCCCCGCGTCAAGCCCGTTACGGGGTGGTACTCATTTATTATTCAGTACTTTACACGCTTCTCTGGACGATAGTGGATCGGGTAGGCTCTCCGTATATGGTGGACAGGTCTACAGCCACGCCATTGGCCCTCGCCGTCCAGTCCTTCGTCGACGTGGACCAGTTCTACGGCATCGAGATCGGCGAGTTCCCGGTCCGGATCGCCGCGACCGCGCTGTGGATGATGGACCACATCATGAACAACCGGCTGAGCCTGGAGTTCGGCCAGACGTACGCGCGGATCCCCATCGAGAAGTCGCCGCACATCCGAAACGCCGACGCGCTGGAGATCGACTGGACCGACCTCCTGCCGCCGGACGAGTGCTCGTACGTCTTCGGCAATCCGCCGTTCGGCGGCGCCAAGTACCAGTCGCCAGAGCAACGGGAACAGGTGCGGCGCGTGGCCGCACTCGAAGGACGCGCCGGGACGCTCGACTACGTGACCGCGTGGTTCATCCTGGCCGGAGACTACGTGCGGCGAGCGCAGAAGGAGAACGGGGCGAGACCACCCCGGATCGGCTTCGTGGCGACCAACTCGATCACGCAGGGCGAGCAAGTAGCGCAACTTTGGCCGCTGCTACTGGACCATCGGAAGCTGGAGATCGCATTCGCTCATCGCACGTTCGCTTGGGGATCGGACGCTCGCGGCAAAGCGCACGTGCACGTGGTCATCGTCGGGCTGGACACGGCCGACCGAACGCTACGGGACCGGCGCCTGTTCGCCTACGACGACATCAATGGGGAACCGCTCGAAGGCCACCACGCCGTGATCACGCCGTACCTGCTCGACGGCGGTGCGCTGGCCGATCCGCACGTCGTCGTGCGAGAGGAGGGCCGCCCAATCAACAGCTTGCCGCGGCTCATCATCGGCTCGAAACCAATCGACGGTGGACATTACGTCCTCGACGCCGCTGGCCGGGCGGAACTGCTCGCCGCGTGCCCCGAGGTCGCACCGTTCGTCCGCCCGTACGTCGGGTCGTGGGAGTACTTGAACGGCGGGGAACGCTACATCCTCTGCCTGCACGACGCGCCGCCCGAGTTGCTGAGACGGGAACCCGCGCTGCGCCAGCGAGTGGCGGCCGTCCGCGAATTCCGGCAGCGGAGCACGAGCGCACCAACGCGGACCCTCGCGACGACGCCCACCCTGTTTCACACACGTCAACGTGATTCCCAACGCCCCGTTCCTGGTCGTGCCGGAGGTCAGCTCCGAGCGCCGCGAGTACGTCCCGATCGGCTGGCCCGAACCGCCAGTCGTCCCGAGCAATCTCGTACGCGTCCTGGAAGGCGGGACCAAACCGACCTTCGCCTTGCTCACGTCGGCGATGCACATGGCGTGGCTGCGCCACATCGGCGGGCGGCTGAAGAGCGACTACCGCTACTCCATCGGCCACGTCTACAACACGTTTCCGCTGCCGCCCGGATTCGCGGAGGCGGACACGTCGGCGCTACTCGACCCGCTCGCGCAGGCCGTGCTCGACGCTCGTGCTGTCCATGCCGGCGCAACGCTGGCCGACATGTACGACCCGGACCTGATGCCGCCGGATCTTCGCAAGGCGCATCAGGCGCTGGATCGAGCTGTCGATCGTCTGTACCGACGGAAGCGCTTCGCGTCGGAGCGTGAACGCGTCGAGTACCTGTTCGCGCTGTACGAGCGGACGCAAGCCCCCACTCGCAGCCGAAGCAGGTGTCAAGCCCCAAGCGAAGCGCCGACGGCGCACGCGCCCTCCACGGATGCACTGAGACCGCACGCACCTGCGTACCGCCGGGACCGGCGGGGGAAACTAGGCGCGAACGCAGACGGATGGCAGACCCCAATACGGCATCTGCCGGAATGTTTCGTCGGCGGTCAGCGACAGGAAGCCGTACGGTTGCCCAGCGATGTTCACGGTCGTTCTATTGTCCTCCGCGAAGAAAACGACTGCCCAGAGCGTTTCCCAATCGTCGAACGCCGTGCGGAACTCCTTGCGATCCTCGTAGCACTCATCAAGCGTTACGCACGTCAAGAAGTCAACGTAGACGGCCACGACAAACTTGACCGACAAGTCCTCGACGACACCGTGGTACTTGCGGCATTTGTCGCGGACGGCGGATGCAACGCGGTCAACGTACGGAGAGGTTCCGCCTCGTTCGTAGGTGTACGAGTCCATGAGGAGACCAGACTTCGCATCGAACCAGTCGGGCGTCTTGCCACCAACCCGGCTGTTGTATTCGAGCGAGTATCCGCAACGGTTCAGAACGTAGGCAGGAATGAACTCACGGAAGATGTGTCGCGCTCCGGCATCAGTGTTTTCGTCGCGGTGCTTGGCGATGGCGCGCCCGGCATCACGGATCGCCTTCTTCATGCGGCGTTGAGACATTTCGCTGAAATGCGGGAGCATTTCCTTGATCGCTGCGTCGATGGCAGAGTTGCGCGAGAACACGTCGCTGCTGGTCATGCCCTGTCAGGCTACCACGCCTGCCGACTGGCGTCCGCGACAGTCCGCGACGGCACACAGGCATCGCCCGATCGTCGTGCGGCGGCTCCTGAAGGTGCGCCGGCCGCCTCGTGCTTTGTCGCGTTCACTATAAAATAATATCTGCCGATCCGACCGGCAGGCGGCGACGCTGTTCTTCCAGCTCATCAGCCGGCGCTACGAGCGCGGTCCGATGATCCTGACCAGCAACCAGAGCTTCGGCAGTTGGGGCGACGTCTTCGGCGACCGCGTGATCGCCAGCGCGATCCTCGACCGGATCCTGCATCACGCGACGACGATCAGCATCCGGGGCGATTCGTATCGGCTGAAGGACAAGTTGAAGTCGGGGGTGGTCAAGCCGACCACAGCGGGAGCGTGAGCGATGGGAGCCTGTGGACGCTGCCGGCTATGTGGACGCGCAGACGCGCCCACAACGCGTTGGACAGGCCGCAGACGGCCTGCCCACAGCCCCCACACGCACTCGTCTCATCGTTCTTTAGGACACTGCCCTAAACTAGTTTGCTACCTTCTGGTTTTCTGGCCATACTGGAGGCATGAAGCGAGACATCGAGTTGGAAGCGACCCTGGTTGCGAAGTATGCCGTGATCGCGCCGGTGTTGGACGAGCGCAGTCGGCGCCGGTGGGCGGCGGCCGAGTCGCTCGCTATCGGTTACGGCGGCGACGCGGTGGTTTCGTCGGCCACGGGTCTGGCTCGGGAGACGATTCGCAAGGGACGTCGGGAGATTGCCCGCGACGAGGCACCGACGGACCGCATCCGGCGCCCTGGGGGCGGCCGGCCGCGCATCCAGCAGGATCAACCCGGCATCCAGGCCGCGCTCGAAGCGCTGGTGGATCCGCTCACGCGCGGCGACCCGACCTCGCCGCTGCGCTGGACGTGCAAGAGTCGCGCGAAGCTGGCGGCGGCGCTGACCGAGCAGGGGTGGCGGGTGAGTTCGACCACGGTGGGCCGGCTGCTGCACCGCCTGGGCTACCGGCTGCAATCGCCGCGCAAACGGCAGGAAGGCGCCACGCATCCGGACCGCAACGCGCAGTTCGAGCACATCAACCGGACTGCCGACGAGCATCTGACCGCTGGCGAACCGGTGATCTCGGTCGACACGAAGAAGAAGGAGCTGGTCGGAAACTTCAAGAATGGCGGGCGGGAATGGCAGCCGAAGGGCACGCCGCCAGCGGTGCTGGTGCATGATTTCCCGACCGACGCCGAGGGCAAGGCGATTCCGTACGGCGTCTACGACATGGCGCGCAACGAAGCCTGGGTCAGCGTGGGCTGGGACCACGACACACCGGCGTTCGCGGTGGCGTCGATTCGCCACTGGTGGCAGCAGATGGGTTGCGACGCCTACCCCGAGGCCACGACCCTGTTCATCACGGCCGATGCGGGCGGGAGCAACGGGTACCGGTCTCGCGCCTGGAAGCACGAGCTTCAACAGTTGGCCGACGAGACCGGACTGACCATCGAGGTGAGTCATTTCCCACCGGGCACCAGCAAGTGGAACAAGATCGAGCACCGGCTCTTCTGCCACATCACGGCGAATTGGCGCGGCACCCCGCTGACGACGTATGAGACCATCGTCGACCGCATCGGGAACGTCCGGACGGACACCGGGCTCCAGGTCCGCGCCGAACTCGACGCCGGGGAGTATCCGACGGGCATTACGGTGACCAAGGAGCAGATGGACGCACTCGCGCTGGTTCCCGATGCATTTCACGGGGAATGGAATTACAAACTGCTACCCCGATGAAGTTGAAGACTTTATATCGATCACTGTCCTTACAACCAGGGGGTGGGGGAATTTTCGATGACCGCAGGTGGGGGAATTTTGAATGACCGTTGACATGACGGGCTCTCCTGGAGCGAATGCGCCATCAACGGGTGCTGATACCGGTCAGCATCCGCCTCGCCACCCCTCCCCACGACGCCTTCGAGGGGTTCAGACACCTCTTCCGAGTGCCGCTCTCAGAAGCCCTCCAGAGCGCTCCAGAGCCCCAGAGGCCCCTGTTCGGCGTCGACAAAGAAGAGAAGAGCCGCGCCTTCCCCACCAGCAGCGCGGCGTCGCTCAAGTTCCATCCTTTTCGGGGTGGTCAGGCAACGCGAAGCCATGACCGTTTCGGACAGTGTTCCAAACGTCACTTGCGTACAGTGGTGTAGCAGGTGTACTCTCCAATTCAGTGCAAATCTATCCGAACGATTACGACGAAGGCGAACGGCACGCCGACCGGGCCGACCTTGCGTCTCCTCGACCATGGGAACGTTCCAACCTTGCCCGAACGAAGACCGGGACTACTTCAAACCATGACAAAACAACGGAATGATGTCTCGTCGAGCGGGATGTTCCTCATTCGCCGCCTTGATGATAGCGACACCCTGGACTGGCTGCGACTGGCGACTTTACACTGTGTCAGTTATATCGAAGAATGGCCAAACACAGATCGTGTCGACAGAGCCGTCCGCGCCGCGAGGCTGCAACGTGCTGGTATCCCTCCTGGTGGGGCGATTTGGCTTGCCGTGGATTGCCACAACCATGAAAGCGCCGGAATGGTGCGGGTTACCCCGCGGGGCAGAGAGGACGCGTCGATAGTTCTCTATGTGTCTCCATGGGCCCGTGGCAATGGCCTTGGGCGGTCTCTTCTGCGGGCGGCCATTCAGTTTGTACGACGAATCGAGATCGGCTTGGTCGTTTCCTGGACCAGATCGTCTATTCCGCGCGGCGACAACTTCGCAGACTTATTCCAGGGCCATGTGACCAACCGCGAGTGGTCCATGCAAACAGAAAGAACCGGGCTCGATCTCGTGGCTCTCCGGAAATGGAAGAGTGCAGCGGAAAACAACAGATTTGAAGTCGACATAGTATGTAACCCCGATTCCGGGCATGCGGAATCGCTACTAGAGCTTCGGATGACAATTTCTGCAACCTACGGATTCGAGCCTCGCCTCACTGACCTGAAGCGACAGATACATAGCGCAAGCGCCGCAATGAGAAGAGACGGGATAGAACATTGGGTTCTCCGAGCTTTCTCTACTGCAACAGGTGCGGTTGTCGGTTACACTGACGCCAATTGGGACCCAAGCCAACCGAAAGTATGTAACCATACGAGCATTGCTGTTCTCCCACCCTACAGGTCACGTGGTATCGCCATGTCCATGAAAGCCGCGCTCGTTGACACACTTCTAAACGAGAAACCAACGCTTCGGTGGATTCGCGGTGTTAATTCCTCGACCGCTGACAGAATGATACGGCGCAATCAAGAACTTGGCTATGCGGCTCACCATGAAAGAAAGCGATGGCACTTTGCCACCGACAGTCTGGCAAAGGTCATTCTTTGCTGAACGTTTGATCGTATTCATTTAGCGGGTGATTCATTCAACAAACACGGGCACAAGTGGGCTGCGGGCTCTTGAGGCCCGAACGGCGACGATTCTGTGAAGGGCATCGGTGCTATGGGCGCTTCACCCCTGCGCGTGACGATACCTACGGCGGTCGGGCGTAGGTTGAAGCGACCGCCTCGGGGTGCTGGTCTTGTTGTCTCGCCGGTGTAGCGGCGATGCCACCCTCAGGCGGGCGGCGGGGGGAGCCCGAATGCGTCGGGGACGACGGGGTCGGTGGCGCGCAACATCGTGGCGATCAGCGGAGGCAGAGCGAGGTCGCGCTGGCGGGCGGTGCGCACGACGCTGGCCAGCACCTGCTGGGTGTCGGCCCCGTGGCGGGTGCGGTTGCCACCACACACCTTGCGGGTGACGACGGCGGGCCGGATGGCCTGTTCGGCGCGCCAGTTCGTGGCGTCGACCGTCAGGTCCCGCAAGAAGAGGAACACGGCATCGAATTCAGTGGCCAGGTGCCCGGCGAAGCGCTCGGCGTCGTCCAGCGGTGGTGGTGCGTCGACCAGCCGACCGAGCCGGGCCACGAGTCGGCCGCGAACCGATGCCAGACCGTGCTCGCTCAACTCGCCGGCGTTACAGCGGTCACGCACGGCAAGGCCCGTCTGCAAGACCGCTTGCACCTGCTCGGCCCAGAGACTGTGGGGATGATCTTCCTGTAGTTCCTTGCAGCGTTGGAGCAGGTGATTCAGACACGTTTGGTGCAGCGCGCCGCGGTAGCAGCGATACGACACCCACCCGTCGCGCACGAGCACACCGGCGAAGTCGGCCCCGAGAACCGTGGTGGCATCAGCGAACCCGCGGCCGGGGCAAATGGCGTAGACCGTCGTCTCCGGGGTAACGAACGCCCACAGCCAGTGGCTGAGGGCGCCGACGCGCCACCCGGTTTCATCCGGCGTGACCACCGGCGCGTTGCAGACCTGCTCGCACAGCGCCGTGTAGGTCGGCGCCGCGTCGCGGGCCACCCGATGCAGCAGGTGCGCGAGGCCGCCCGGCGTCACCTGCAGGCCGAACGTGGTCCGCAGCACCCGGGCGACCTTCGCCAGCGGTACGCCCATCTCGGTGTGCAATTCGACGACCAGCGCGACAACGCCGGGGCCCAGTTGCACGCCGGCCGCGCCCAGCGCATCCGATGTCTGTAGCGCGTGGCGGCCCTGCACCCGCCGCTGACACTGTGAGCAGCGTCCCACCTCGATGTCGAAGCGGCGCACGACCGGACGCACCGCGGGGATCTCTTCCTGATACTGCGACGCGACGTGGGTCACTTCGACCGTCCCGCCGCAGTCCGGACACGCCGTCGGCACCGGCGCTTCCAGGGTCTGGTCAACTCGTTCCGGCCGCCGCCGGCGCGCATGCCGGCCGTAGAGTGCACCCGCCCGACGGCCGGGGCCCCGGCCGCGCCCTTGTGGTCGTTTCTTGGCGAAGGGGGCGGCTTGTCGGCACCCCGCCTGGCGCGCCGCGGCCAGTTGACGCTTCAGGTCCTCGATCTCCCGCTTCTGACGTTCGTCCTGACGTCGCAAGCCGTCGATCTGGCGCTTCTGGCGGTCGTTCTCCTGTTCCAACTTGTTGGCGTCGCCCTCGCGCCGCCTCAACTCTTCGCGAAGCCGCTCCACCTCGTCGCGCAGGCGTCCTATCCGTTCGTCGCCGGACAGCCCGTACTCGTTGAACACACAAGATTTATGCCATATTCCGCGAAAAAGTACAATCCAAAACTTTGGATCTTGTGTGGCCACCCGCTAACCGAAGACCGTTTGATCTTGGCTCCCGCGTCTCAATGGAATCAATCCGTTCTCAACACCGCAAGCGGCTCGGCACCTGCTGCACAGCACGCCGGCTGGAGCGCAGCCACTAGCGTAACTGCCATCAATCCGGCAGCGACCGATGCCATGATCAAAGGAGTTTCGGAACCGATTCCGTACACTTCACTTGCCAAGACCGGACTCGCCCACAGCCACCAAGCTATGGAGCCCGCTACTATACCGGCTAGCGACGGCAGAAACGCACCGCGAACGAGGAGCAATGCAATATGCTCCCAAGTCGCCCCGAACGCCAGACGGATCCCGATTTCCGCTCTCCTCTGTGCGGCGGTCGTCGAAATTAGTCCGAAGACTCCAACGATGACTAGCACAATCGACACGACGCTCAGAGTGATCCCTACCGTGGCGGCCAAATATTGACGTGACAGATGTGCCCGGACATCGTGCACCAACGGCCTGACGTCCAGCACGACGATTCGATTAGACATGCCGCCCACAACCGGGCGTATCGAGCTAGTCACGCGATTCTCGATGGACCGGGTACGGATCAGTATCGTTCCCCTAGTCACCGTGCGTTTCAGGATCGGGCGATACAGGTACGGTTCGTCAACGTCCCGAAGATCCCTGTGCGCAGCGTTGCCGACGACGCCTATCACGCGCTGAGGGGCACCTTCTTCTCCCGCGACTCTCAAGAAACGTCCCACGGCGTTGGCGGCAGGCCACAGCCGGTTCGCAAGGTTTTCGTTGATTACTACGGACTCCGAATCCGTAACGCCACGACGAAAAGTGTTTCCCCACAGTAGTCTCAATCCGATTGTCTCGAAGTAGTCTGGGCCAACGTCCCTGAAAACCACCGAAACGGAGAGGCTTCTACTCTCGTCCGTTGGGCTTACGTCAACCGTACCCCGAAATCGAGAAAGAGGCCCAACGTTACTTATACTCGCCGAAGCCACATCCGGAACCCGTCCGATACGTTCGAGGAGGTCGAGAAACACTCTCCCGTTCGCCAAGTCCTCGGTCCGGCCAAGGATTTCGAACGGTACGACAACCACCTGCTCGGCATCATAACCGGGGTCGATTTGTGAGAGATACTGCAGGCTGCGCGCCAATGATCCGGCGGTCGTCAGCAAGACGAAAGACAGCGCGATTTGTACCGCGATCATGATCTGTCTACCACGCGTCGAGGAGCGGCCACCGGAATCGCCCGGCGCGGCGCGAAGCGCATCAATTGGCCGGCGGTACGTCGCGCCGACCAATCGTGCCACCGCGATTGCGGTCATGGCGCACGCCGCGACGCCGAACGCGAAAAGCCAGGACCGTGTGTCCAACTCGAGTTCCCGATACAGCGCAACACCGAACGGTGAAGGATAAGCTGCCACTAGCTGCAAGATTCCCCATGCCAAGCCGCTGCCGACGGCGGCGATTGCAGCTGCAAGCAGAAGAACCTCAAGCGTCACGGATTGTGCAATTGCGGTGCGGCTCCCACCGACGGCGACTCGAATTGCTAGTTCTTTCCGCCCCACGATGATCCGCGGTAGCCAGAGTCCAATCAAATTGCCGCACACCAACAGAAGAATCAAGAAACTGCCCGCCCCCACAAGGGCAAGCAACCGTACATTGTCAAGATACCGCCCAGGCCAAAACCTTGCGTTGGACGCCCGCAGCACGATCAATTCGCGGCTTCCATTAGAGTCCGGATAGTCGTTCCGCAACCGTTCTGAGTGGAGACGCAAAGCGATCCGCGCCGCCTCTAGCGTCGTGCCTTGCTCCAGCCGCCCGACCACCTGCGGCGACGCAAAAGTTCGGGTGATCAATAGCGGGTCTCTCTCGGGGCTCCACCTGTCGAACATTTCAATCGGTACGAATAAATCGATAGATTCGTCCCCGTACCAATCGAGTAGGGAGCCTCGAAAACCACGCGGGGCCACGCCCGCGATGGTAAACGCAAACCCGTTGACGACCAACGTCCTCCCAATCGCGTCGGCGCGCTCGCCAAACCGCTCCCGCCAGAGGCGATGACTGATGACGATGCTGAAACCGTCGTCAGTCTGCGCGGCGAGCAGCCGACCGGCGGCCGGCGCTGTTCCAAGCACCATAAAGTAGTCCGCTGTAACCAAATCGCCGACGACACGCACCGGAAACGACGAGTCCGTGATCGTCATCGGCACCCGCAAAAACGCCGCAAGCGCGATACCGGCCACCTCCTCTCCGTATTCCATGACGTCGGGCAAAGACACCCCTTGATAGTCAACTTGTGGCGTTTCCACGTCGTCCGTATAGAGTGCGAACAACTCGTCGCTGGCGTCGATGCCGGGAAGTGGCTGAAACAGTACGGCATCCGCGACTGTGAATATGGCCGTGCTGACGCCGACTCCCATGGCAGCAGCGAGAACTGTTGCGCCGACGAGGCCCGGGTTGCGTCCGGCCACCCGCATCGAGAATCGTGCGCTGGAAAAATAGCCGTGCAGTGTGTCTCGCACCGTCGTAAACATTAGCGTTTGCTTTCATTGCGGGGTCGGAACCACTGATCCGCACTCTCCCTAGTGGGTGACACAGGGCCGGCGTCGCGAGCGTACTGCTGGGCAACGGATGCGGTCCGTCTCGCCGTTTCGCCGATGCGGTGCGCTAGTAGACCGTCGTGGGACATCTGTTTCCCGTGGCAGCGGGACATGGAAGTCGCCCCCCCCGCTGAGTCTGTTGAGGTAGACAAGTTGGAAGCCGCACCGCAACCTGCCCCTCATCTGCCCTTCCGCCTGCCAAGTCCTGGCACCCACCCAGCTCGGGCCCCTCGGTCGATTGACCGGCAAGCCACCGACGCTTCAAGGCCCACCGACGATTTGCCGCTCATGAGTCCGACGAAATTCCGGCGATCCTCGCCGTCCTGTGGGATCCGTGGCTCGACCCGCCCCGGGCGTCGACTCCGACGAACTGCTGGTCAGCATCGGGCCGGTACTGCACACGCTCACCCCAGTAATCGACACGGCCGTGAGCCGGATCGCTCATGCACCGTACGCCCGGCTACAACGGCTTAGTCTCCCACGCTCGCGTCAACCTCTATCGGACGTCGACCCATCACACAAGCTGAATGAAGGCTGGCGTCGAGCAACAGAAAATTCTCAGTCGCCCGACACCAGCCTTCGAACTCATGCCGCCCTCCAACTAATGAAGAGGCGTCTCGCCGTCTGCATCGCAACACTTGGACATGTTGCCAAGAATCACATCCTGGACACGCCCTACGTACAAAACGGTCGGTGCTTCATATCTCATGTGACTTACCACCTCCTTTCCCCAAGAGCCCAGACGTGTGCGGCTTGGACTTGAGCGACTTGACCTGCCGCATCCAAGCCTCAAGCCCTAGAACCCGAACAATCTCAGTCGGATCAAGAACTACGCCATGCCGAGCGTTTTCAACGGCACCTCGGCATCTCTCCCAATTGACCAGCCCGCGCTCCACAACCAACGGAACGCTGGAGTACAACAACTCCCGCACTCGAGGCCATTCACGCCTCAATGCCCGGCAGATCGGTTCATCGGCACCGGCTTTTGAACGACGCTCCGCTATTTCGACTGGCAACACACTCGTCAACGCTCGCCGGTGTAGCACTCTACTCCTTCCGGGCCTTACCTTCTGCTCAAACGGGACAGATAGCATAAACTCAACCAGACGACGGTCAAGGTACGGATACTCCGGTTGAACGCGACTGCAGCTTCGAAAGTAGTTGACGGAGTACAGACGGATACAGTCAAGAACGACCTTTTCGGCAACGCGCCGACTTGGTAGCACGGTCAGTCGCTTCGTCTGTTCAGCATCACGTCGAGCCGAAGACAGCACGGAACTAGACGCCGCGTGACTCCAATTGAGACAACTCGCACTCGTTTCAACGCCGCGGCGCCAAGGCCATTCGTCCTTGCCGGGACCACCCACTTCCTTCATTAGCGTAATGACGCTGAGGGACAGTGTGCGGCGGTACTCAGCTGCCCGCCGCAACAACTTCCGATAACGGCCTTGAGAGAAGAAATCCGCCAAGTCCAACAGTGGACGCTCCATGCTCCACATTATCGCATCTCCACCTCTGCCTGTGAGCAGTGTCGTGCTCTCATCCATTAGATTTTCGACAGCAATTGCTCTACCCGGACACACCCGAGGATGTTCGATAGGGACGGTACACCCGTCATAAAAAAACCACGAAAACTGATCCTCGTCCAGATGAACATGGGGGAAGTTGCACTTCGCCTCCACCAGCGCCTGAAAGTCGCGCTCATTCGAGGATGCCGACTCCGAAAACACGTACGACAGAGTCGTCAGGTTCAATGATGACAACACGCCGGCGGCTTTCAGTCGGTGCGCAGTGCATACAACCGAAGAGGAATCCAAGCCGCCACTCAGTTCAGCCCACGCGCCCCTGTTCGGTTGAAGCCGCGCCTGAACCGCGGCTTGGAAGAGTTCGACAAAGTGGTCATCGTAATCGTCGTCCTTCAAGTAATTTAGACTGTCGACAAGATCGGGGCGCCAGAATCGCTGCACACTGGTGTGCCCCGGGGCCAGTTCAACGTAGTGCCCCGGAGGAACCGCGCTGACGCCGAGATACGGCGTACGAGTTTCGTCCAGCTGTCCGGAAAGGAAACCGAAAAGATAATCGTCATCCATTTCCTGAGACACGTCACCCAAAAGAGTAAACGAATAGAGCTCAGACGACCACATCAACGCGTCTGACTGATTGCGGTAGTAGAGGGGTCTAATGCCCATATAGTCTCTCGCAAGCAGTAAACGCCCGTTGGACTGATCATAAATTGCGATAGCCCAGTCACCGATCAGGCGCTCAAAGACCCCTCGCCCCCACCGGAGATAACAGCTACGAACCAGCTCCGGCGCGGACCCTGCGCAGTCCATGTCATCCAGTTTCAGTGCCCGGACAAGTTCGTCGCGGTTGTCGATTCGACCATCCCACGTCACAAATACACCGTCGCCTTCTGACGAAGACATGGACTCGCCGGACAGTGTGACGTCTTCGGCGGCAACGAACAAGGATCTGGCTTTCCTGTTGCGTAACCGTCCGCTCGCCCTGGGTGCGAGCGAGGCGGCGAGGAGAAACTCTGTCTCCGGCTCAATCGGGAAGCCGGTTGGTTTCCAAATGCCGGCTTGAGTACCCATCACTTCATCGTATCTGGGGTTGACGCGTCAACGACGGACAGGGCCCGGTACAGATGTATAGGATCGCGAGTGTCGTTGCCGATTGCCTGGCCGTTGACTTCCACCCATGCGTGCCCTCGGAGAGGGAACTGCTGGACGCCAATTACAACCGTGGATCTTATCCCAGATAACCGCAACAACAGTGCAGTTGCATACGATTTCTTCAAACAAAGAGGACGGGGGTAGTACCATTTGGAAGCTGCATCTACGGCAGACAGAACGGCCGCAACGGTGAGATCGGTCGACGCGTGTCGATCATGCGACCCCTCCCAAGTTGACGCGAGGGAGTGCATTCTCCGAAAACCTCCAAATCGGAGCAGAAGCGAGGTAAAGAGGAACGAGAGGAAGGCCGCGAGCACTAAGGCTCTCTGAGTAAAGCTAGACACAATGGACCTGACGGCTGTAATCTTGGCGCGTTTCCATGACAAGGACAACTGGCTAAACGCGGAATCAGTTACTGTTGGGCCCGTTCGGGCGCAATCCCTCAGGCAGCAGATTCTGGTGCCGCAATTCGTTCACAAAGGCCTCGACGTCTCGACGCAGAACGTCGCGAGAAACCGACGGAAAGGTCGCGCCAAGTCGTTGTGCAACGGCGGAAATCGTGTGTCCATCCTGGAGCATCTGCCAAGTGCGGGCACCGAGGGGATTCAGGCTATAGCATGTCTCGTTGACTGCGTCCAGCAGGAACCCGCCGTCATCTGTAACCAAGACGTGAAGTCGACGATCTGACATCTGCTTGAGCACCTCTTTCGGTTGGGGCCACGGGTAACGGGTTCGGGGTGGGAGGGTAAGGGACACGGCGGTGCGTGTCAAGGGCGGGCGAGAAGTGCACGAGTATTTGTTTAGCGCCTCAACTCCAGTGTACACGGGGCCGCGCCGGGGCTTGGCGGTCGAAGGGTCGCCGGTGCGGGCTGGCCGCCGGGCACTGGCATGGCGGGCCATGACCGGACGGACAAGAACTGAGACAGGGGTAGTGCCCCGTCAAGTGGTGTAAATCGCACCGCTCCGGAGTTCCCCGTTCGTCGATGGCGTGGACGCTGACGGAGTTCTTCGATCTCCTTGGAAAACCGCTCCGCGGTTTCCCACAGCCCCCACGCTTCCTCCTCCTCCTTACGCAATCGCCGTGAGCAACTCCTGCGCCGTCGTCGGGGGCAGAGGCCGCGTGAGCTGGCGCATCGACTCGGCGCTGAAGTAGCGCCGGTCAGCCACCGCCCACTCGTCGTCCTGCTCCATCAGGATCGCCCCGACCAGCCGCAGCAGCGCCGGCGAATTCGGGAAGATCCCCACCACGTTCGACCGGCGCTTGATCTCCTTGTTCAGCCGTTCCAGCGGATTCGTACTGTGCAAGCGCGTCCGATGTTCTTCCGGAAAGTGCTTGTGAGCCAACAGGTCCTCGGCCGCCTCGGCCAGTAGCGCCGCCGCCTGCGCGAAGCGCGGCCGCAGGCCGTCGACGACCTTCTCCAACTGCGCCATCGCGCTGGCGTGGTCCGGTTGCGCGAAGATGGTACGGACCACCGCCGCGACCGCCTCGCGGGCCCCGTGCGGCACCAGGGCCAGCAGGTTCCGCATGAAGTGCACGCGGCACCGCTGCCAGCTCGCCCCGCCCAGCACCTTGCCCACCGCATGCTTGAGACCCTCGTGCGCGTCCGAGATCACCAGCCGCACGCCCCGCAGGCCGCGCCGAACCAGACTGCGCAGGAAGGCCGTCCAGAAAGCGCCGTCCTCCGAGGCGCCCGCATCGACGCCCAGCACCTGCCGCTCCCCGTCGGCGGTCACCCCAATCGCCACCGCCGTCGCCTGACTGACCACACGCCCGTCGACCCGCACCTTGTGGTACGTCGCGTCCAGCCACAGGTACGGATACTCGTCACTCAGCGGCCGCGTACGAAACGGCTCGACCACCGTGTCCAGTTCCTGGCACATCCGCGACACCTGCGACTTCGAGATCCCGTCGAGCCCCAACGCCTTGACCAGGTCGTCGACCTTCCGCGTCGACACCCCGTGGACGTAGGCCTCCTGCACGACGGCCCGCAATGCCTGTTCGGCACGCCGCCGCGGCTGCAGCAGCGACGGGTAGTAGCTGCCGGTCCGCACCTTCGGCACCTCCAGCTCGATCGTCCCGACCCGGGTATCCCAGCTCCGGCTCCGGCTTCCGTTGCGGTACGTCGTCCGCTCGTCGCTGCGCTCGTGCCGCTCGGCGCCGACCAACTCGGTCACCTCCGCTTCCATCAACGCCTGGGCCAGCACCCGGACTCCTTCACGCAGGACATCGCCGTCCTGCTCCTCGAGCAACTTGCCAATGAACGCCGGCAGATCCATCCTCGACTTGGCCATCCCGTCATCTCCCTCCGTGTGTGTCCTTCTCCCCGAAGAACTCACGGAACGATGCGTGATGGCCGCTCCGCTGTCGAGCCGCGGCGGCCTACCGAATTTCCACCACGTACAGGGACACTAACGAGACAAAAAGGTCGCTTCCTGCACGGAACGTGTCGTGGCAAGGTGAACCGGGACGACGGCCTGCGTCAGCAGAGTCCCGTCGGGAGAGCCTGCTCAGCAGGGCGGCGGGGGCAGGGCGAGTGCTTCCGGAACAATCGGCCTCGGCGAACACAGCATCGTTGCGATCAGGTCCGGCAGGTCGAGCTTGCGCTGGCGGGCGGTGCGCACGACGCTGGCCAGCACCTGCTGCGTGTCGGCGCCCTTGCGCGTGCGGTTGCCGCCGCAAACCTTGCGGGTGACCACCGCCGGGCGGATGGCAACTGCGGTATCTGGTGGACTCGGCGCATGGCTGGCTGGGCGGCGTCGGGTTCGCGTCGTGTGCGTTGCGGCTGCAGGCGCGCGACGCTTGGATCGGCTGGGACGATTTGGGCCGGCGCACCCACCTGCACCGGGTGCTGGGACTGTGCCGGTTGCTGGTGCGCCCCGGCATCGGGTGCCGCAACCTGGCCTCTCACGTGTTGGGCCGGGCCGCCCGCGCGGTCGGCGACGACTGCGAGCGTCTGCACGGCTATCGCCCCTGGCTGCTGGAGACGTTCGTCGACGAGACCGAACAGACCGGGGCGAGCGTGCGCGCGGCCAACTGGATTCGGGTGGGTGAGACCTGCGGGCGCGGGCGCGGGGACCGCACGCACGCGGCGGCCGAAACGCGCAAGGCAGTGTATATGTACGCCTTGGAGCCGGCGTGGCGCGCACGCCTCGCGGCGCCCGCAGCGGGCATCGCGCCGCTGGCGGCTGGCGACGGGCTCGACGCCGCGTCGTGGGCGGGTCACGAGTTCGGCGGGGCGCGGCTGGGCGATGCGCGGCTGAGCGCGCGCCTGGTGCAGAGCGCGCAGCATATGGCAGAGTCTCCGATGCGCGCCATCACCGGCGCCGCAAACGGCGCGCGCGCCCTGGTCAAGGGCCATTACCGGCTGATCGACCAGCCCGCCGACAGCGCGGTGACGGTTCCCCGCACTCTCGTCGAGGCGCGGGCACAGACCCGCCCACGAGACCAGATGGCCCGCACTGGGGAACCGGGTCATGTCCACACCGATCTCGGAGATGATCACCCGCGCGACCGTCTCACTGACCCCGGGCATCGTCGTCAGTCGGTCGGCGGCCTCGCGAAAAGGGCGCAAGACCTCGTCGGCTTGGTATTCGACTTGCTGCACGACGGCGGTCAGCGCGTCGATCTGCGCCAGGTGCAGCTTCAGCAAGAAGCGATGATGCGACGTCACACGGCCGTGTACCGCGGCGACGATCTCCGCACGACCAGCCTTCAGGCGCCCGTTGCTGCAGTCGGCCAATCGCTCGGGGTCGGTTTCCCCCGCGATGAGCGCCGCCAGGATCGCTCGGCCGCTGACGCCCAGGATGTCGCTGACCACGCGCGTCAGCTTCACGTTCGCGTCTTCGAGCGTCTTCTGCAGCCGCAGCGTGTGCCGCGCGATCTCACCGACCAGTTGCTTGCGGGTTCGCGTCAGGTCGCGCAGTTCTTGAATCGGAGTCGGCGGCACGAAGCTCCCGCGGATCAGCCCGTGCGCCAACAAGTCGGCGATCCAGGCCGCGTCGCTGCGGTCGCTCTTGCGGCCGGGAACGTTCCGGACGTGTTGGGCATTGGCGAGCACCAGCGTGAACGACTCTTCGAGGATGTGCCACACCGGCTTCCAATACACGCCGGTCGCCTCCATCGCCACGTGCGTGCAGCCTGCCTCGGTCAGCCACGCCGCCAGCTCGAGCAGGCCCGCAGTCGTAGTCGCAAACTCCCGATGCTCGGTCGTGGCCTTGCGACCGCCCGCTACTCGGACGCACCCGTTCACGCGCCGCGAGTGCACATCCAACCCGGCGCACCGGGGATACAGGACTTCCATCGGTCACCTCCTGATCGCAAGACGCTCGCGTGGAGTCCGCAGGGCGAAATCTAGAAGACGCGCTCGCCGGACGATCCGGTGTCGCAATACGGGGTGCTCGCGGGACTCCGGGTCCAACTCTTGGACGGGCTCTCAGCACCATTCATAGGAACCGACCTCTGTGCCAGCGTCAGCCCCATACGGTATCCCTGTTTCATGAATACGTGGGTCCGGCACCGCCGGGTGTACAACTCTTGGCGAGGAGGAGGAGTCCACGATGCCGAAAACGAGACCGCCGTACCCGGCGGCATTCCGACAGCAGATGGTCGAACTGGTTCGATCCGGACGTAAACCGGGAGAGCTGGCTCGGGAGTTCGAGCCGTCGGCCGAGGCGATACGCAAGTGGGTCGCGCAGGCTGATCGCGACGCTGGCAAGCGCACCGACGGACTGACCACTGACGAACAGGAGGAGATTCGTCGGCTGCGCCGGGAGAACCGGCGGCTGCGTGAAGAACGCAAAATATTGGCGAAAGCAACCGCCTGGTTCGCGCGGGAGACCGGACCCGGGAGGACTACCGGTTCATGAGCGCGAATCAGGGTCGTTTCCGCGTCGCCACGATGGCCCGCGTGCTCGGTGTCTCCCCGAGCGGGTACTACGCGTGGCGGCAACGTCCACCGTCGGCTCGGGCGCAGGCCGATGCGGAGCTGACGGACCGCGTGCAGGAGATTCATGCCCGCAGCCGGGGTACGTACGGCGCGCCGCGGATCCACGCCGAATTGGCCGAAGACGGCGTGGCGGTCGGCCGCAAGCGGGTCGCGCGGTTGATGCGCACCGCGGGCATCGCCGGGGTGAGCCGGCGCCGCGGCCCCCGCACGACGCGCCGCGATGTGCAAGCGCGGCCGGCGCCGGACCGCGTCGAGCGCCGCTTCGAGGCCGACGAGCCGAACCGCTTGTGGGTGGCCGACATAACCTACATTCCGACCCTGGCGGCGGGCTTCCTGTACCTGGCCATCGTCCTGGATGTTTTCAGCCGGCGCATCATCGGCTGGGCGATGGCGGCGCACCAGCGCACCGAACTGGTGATCGAAGCGCTGGAGATGGCCATCGAGCAACGCCGGCCCGAAGCGGTCGTGCATCACAGCGACAGTGAGAATGATGCAGCCGGTTGCTCTCTGATGGCCTGACCCCCACAGCGATCGAGCCGGTCAGACTCGTGAGGACCGGCCGCTCCGGTGGCCTGACCCGAACACTGACCGACCTAGTGTCATTCCCTGGACCTGTCGGCCATTGGGAGCAGCCGGTCGAGGTTCCGACCTCGACCGCCCTCGTGACCTGATGAGAGCGTGCCCAAAGCGTCCCGTCACTGTCGTGTCCGAGTTCGGGCGAGATCGGTACCGACTCCCATTTTACCGAAGGAGCCGATATGACCATCACGCCCTTGGAAACCGATGCTGTCGTTGGCGGTATCGACACCCATCAAGACCTGCACTGGGGCCGCGGTCGTGGACCACACGGGACACGTGCTCGGCACCGAGGCCTTCTCGACGACCCGCTCCGGCTATCGCGCCATGCTCGTGTGGTTGCGCTCGAAGGGCGACGTCTGCCGGGTCGGTACGTTGGAGCGGACGATGTAGATGCCGTCGAGCTGTTCCTCGACCGCGGTCTTCTCCTCGTTGCGGCGATAGGTGAAGCGCTCGTCGGTAGTGTCGGTCACGAAGTGCTTCGCCATCTTGTAGCGGTTGATCGCCGTTCCGACGCGGATGCCGATGTCCGCCGCGCCGCGTAGCGGCTGGTTGTTGCGCCGGGTCGCGGCCACGATGGGGTCGAGCTCCTTGTCGGTGGCCGCCAGCAGCTCATCGCGCTTGCGCTGCCGCTCGGCGGCCAGCAGCGGATTGCGGCATACGATGAGCCACTCGCCGGGAAATTCGTCGCTGGTGATCTCGGCCAAGTCCCGTTGGTCGAACAACGACGCCGTCACCGCGCCGGCGTTGACGAGCTTGCGGATGGTCGGTGCGCGCAGCATGGTGATCCAGCGCAGCCCCTCGACGCCCGCTAGGTCCTCGCCGATGCGCGCCGCCGTCAGCGTGCCGCGGTCACCCACCAGCACGACCTGCTGCAAGCCGAACCGCTCGCGGATCTTCGCCACCTGGCTGGCCACCGTCATCGGGTCGGCCGTCGAGCCCTCGAAGACCTCGACGGCGACCGGACAACCCGCGGCCGTGCACAACAGCCCGAAGACGATCTGCAGCTTGCTTGACTTGCCGTCGCGGCTGTGCCCGCGCTGGGCCAGCGGGCAGCGGGCGCCCTCCACGTAGCTGGAGGTCAGGTCGTAGAGCACCAGCGTGTGCTCCTGCAGATGCCGCGCGGCGAGGCGTTGCTCGATGCCGGCTTGCCGCTCGACCAGCCAGTCCATCGCCGCGTAGAGCTCGTGCTGATCGATGTCGCCGAGTCTGAGCAGTTCACCCAAGGTGGACACGGCGCTCTCGGCGGTCAGCGCACGGGCGGTGGCCAGCTTCGACCGCGGGTCGATGACGCGGGCGACGATGAGGGCCACGACGAGGCCGCGGAGACGGTTGGCGCCGCGGGCGATGAGGGTGTGCAGCCCGAGCTGCTTGAGGGTGCCGAGCACGGCGGCGACATGGCCGTAGGGCAGGCTGCGGATGCAGGTGAAGGTGTCTTCGGGATTGACGAGTTGCTCTGACGCTAACAGCCCGTGGAAGAAGTCTGTTCGCTGAGCCCTGCTGTTCAGGCAGCTTGGCGATGAGCAATTGAGCGGACGAGCGCCGTCGGTGTCCATTTGAACCCCCAGGCGCGCGTCAGACGCCCCCAGAGGTCGAGCAGACGGCCGATCAGGCGGCAAATTGCCGAAAGAGCCCGCCCCTGCAGGCTCCGGGGCGTACCGATGCCGGTCTGCTGGCGCAGCAGCAGCCCGATGTTGCAGGCGGCCGCCTGGATCAGCACCCGCTTGCGGACATTGTCGTGACCGCGCACCCACACCCGGCGCATGCCCCCCGTCTCATACATGTGCGCGAAGGTACGCTCGACCACCTCGCCCCGGCAGCGTTGCAGCCGACGACCCCGCCGCCCGCCCACACGCCGGCGGTTGGCATACAACGCCTTCTGAGCAGCACACTTCGCTGGCGGCGTCTCGCCCGTCTTCTTGTCCTGCCAGCAGCGCCGACCCCGCTCCGGCTCCGATACGTAACTGCGAACCCCTACCTCGCCGAGAGCCACCAGCGTCGCGTCGCTGTGGTACCCCTTGTCGGCGACCACCTCTTCGACCCCCGCACCGTTCGCGGTAGGGAGCCGGGTTGCCCCGGTCCCCCCGCTCAGATCCGTACGTGCGCGTTGACGCATACGGCTCCTACCTCGGGTGGTTGACGGCAAACCGCGCATCAGGCCAAGGGTGCCGAACCGTCACGGAGGGCCAGTATGTCGCCGTGAGGCGTACCACATGGGTCATCGTCGTCCAGGTCTTCTGGGACCGCCGACGCAAGGTCTGGAGCCAAATCCACGCAAGTCGTCGTACGAAGCCGCGTATGGCTCGGGTGCTGGTCGGCACGGCGTAGTAGTTCAGCCAGCCGTTGACCACCCTCCCTAACCATTGCGCTGTCTCGTGGACGTCTTCGTGCATCCGCGCGCGGAGTCGCTCCTTGAGCCGTTTCAGGGTTCGCATGACCCGTTTCGCTATCGGCTTGCGCCCCAGCCCGAAGTGTCCGTTCCTCGTCTTCGTGCAGTAATGCGTGAACCCGAGGAAGTCGAACGTCTCCGGTCGACGCTCCCCCCGTGCCCGGCGGTGTGCCATCGCGAACCGGCCGAACTCGATGAGGCGTGTCTTGTCGGGGTGCAGGTCGAGCGCGAATTGGCTCAGCCTCTCCCTGAGGTCGTCGAGAAACTGCTCCGCATCAGCCTTGCGTTGGAACCCAACGACGAGGTGAGTCGCCCGGGGGAATCGCACCCCCAGGCGCTCGCAGAACTGTACGTGAACGTCTCCGCTCATACAGCTCCCATCATCCAGCCGCCGGCGTCAGCCCCAGCAGATGCCAGTGAGCGAACAACCGGGGCGCGCGACGCGCAAGACCCCCGAGCCAGTACGTGGCGCGGCGGCGATGGCGCCGGAGCCTCTTGTATTTCCGCATGGCCCATCGGATCAACAGGTCGTTGAAGTGGCGAAAGGCCGAGTACAGGGCCGACTTGTAGAAACGGCCGTAGTACTGAATCCAGCCGCGAAGGACGGGATTCCACATGCGGGCCAGGTCGTCGATGGCCTTGTCGCTGCGCCGAGGGAGGTGCCAACGCCGCATCGTCTGCCGCATCCGCTTCGCTGCCGCATTGCTCACCGCCGGGATGAAGCTGATGAAGTACCGACCCCATCGATTCTTCGCCCGCCGAGGGCGGAACGTGTACCCCAAGAAGGTGAACTGCTCCGTGGGATACTGCCCCGGCCGGTCGTCATCCTTGCAGTAGACGATACGCGTCTTCTCCGGATGTACCTCCAGCCGGCATTGCGCCAGACGTCGCTTGATGTGCGACAGGACCTGCTGCGCCTGCGTCTCCGTCCGACAGTGCGCGACGATATCATCCGCGTACCTCTCGAACGGAACGTCCGGGTGCGTGGTCCGCATCCAGTCGTCGAACGCGAGGTGCAAGAAGATATTGGCCAGGAGCGGGCTCGCGACGCCCCCTTGGGGCGTCCCCGTCGTGCGCGGCACCAGGGTTCCGTCGTCCTGTTGCATCGGAGCGGTCAGCCACCGCTGCACATAGAGCAGAATCCACCGGCACCGCGTGTACTTCCGGACCGCTCGCATGACGAGCGAGTGGTCCAGGTTGTCGAAGAAGCCGCGGACGTCAAGATCGATCACCCAGTCGTAACGCCAGCATCGCTGCCGGGTTGCCGTGAGTGCGTCGATCGCTGACTTCCGCGGGCGATACCCGTACGAATCGGGGTGGAATTGCGGCTCCACCTCCGGTTCCAGGTACATCTTGACCACCGTCTGGGCAACTCTGTCAGCGACAGTGGGCACGCCGGCTTCATATTGCACCTCCTGCAAGGCGGCTTCAGGATTCTCGTGCGGTCTTCAGATTCGTGAGGAGTTCCGGACCCAGGTGCGCAATGCCTCCTTGGTGTCATCGTCGAAGGTGATCCAGTACGGCGAGCCGTGGTTGCGTCGTCGAGCCGTGATCACGCCGCGATCGATCCAGTAGTAGACCACACTGCGACTGACGCCGAGTTCGTCGGCGACCTGAAGGACGCTGCGCTCGCCGGGACGCTGGAAGTCCGGCGCGGGAATCCGGTGCTTGTAGCGGATCCATCGGACCATCGAGACGTTGAATGCCTCGCCTGTGGCGCTACGGCGTCCTTCCTGGTTCAGCGCCGCTGCGACGTCCTCGTCACAGCGCTCGCGAGCCAGCTCGCGCACCCGGTCGACCACCTCGTCGGGATACCGGAGGCGATCGGCGATGTTGGCGGGCAGCGTGACTTCGAGGTCTTCGCAAACTCCACCTTGCCATCGGACATGCAGGACGGCGGTCTTGCGTTCGCCGAATCGCTCGACCGTGATGTCCTTGATCAAGAGCCGGAGGATGCGCTTCTTGTCCTTCGCCTTGGTCGTGGGTGCGTTCCACAGGCGAGGGAAGTCCTGGGCGAGCGCCGCCACGCGGGCTCGCTGCTCCGGCGTGACCACGAGCGCTTCCGTGCTCTGGAAGTCAGCAAACTGCGTCCGGAGCTCGTCGAGCCGCACAAGGGCGTCGTTCCAGCGCTGCTCGAGCGTCGCGGCCACGAGGCGATTCGACGGGTCCACCTCCTCGTAGCGGCGCTGGGCCAACTGGGCCTCGTACTCGGCTCGTTCGAGGCGCATGCGCCACTGGGTGGACGCCGCCTTGTCCCGGTGCTCGAGCTGCCGCAACGCTTCGGCCGCGACTTCGAGTTCAGCGGGTTGGACCACCGCCAGCACTCGCGCCGAGACGGCCGAGTCCAAGAGGTCGCAGCGCAGGCTCATGCAGCTGCTGGTCCCCGTCCCTTCGCGTCGCTGCGCACTGCAGTCGTAGGTCGGGTAGATGCCGCCGTTGCCCTTATAACGGACGCTCAGCCGGCGACCGCACCGCCCGCACAGCAACAGGCCCTGGAGCATCGCGAGCCCTTCGCGCGCGGCGCCGCTCAAGAGCATGTGCTCGGCGTTGGTGCGGTTGTTCGCCAGCAGCTGTTGGTTCTGCTCGAACTCCGGCCAGCAGATGTAGCCATCGTGGTGATTCTCGATCCGCACGGGCCAGGCGTCCAGCGGGACGCAATGGGTGCGCGTGCGGACGCCGCCGTCGGGAGCGATCTCCTTGGCGGTGCGGGAGCGCCCGAAGACATACGTGCCGGCATACGAGGGGTTCTTGAGGATGCCGAGCACTCGGTTGTGGTTCAGCCGTCCCCAGATGAGTCTGCCGTCCCACGCCCCGCCGTAGGCGCGCTTCGGAAACTGCAGTTGCTGCCGGCCGAAGTGGTGCACGACCGCGTAGGCGCTGCCGGTCTGGCGGAAGAGGTCGAAGACGAGCCGCACCGCGCCCTGGACCTCCTGGTCCGGATCGAGCACGATCCGCCCCTCGTCGGCGTAGCACAGGCCAACCGGCAACGGGAAACGCAGCTCACCCTTCTGTGCCTTGTGAAGCTTGCCGCCCTGGAGGCGCGCGCGAATGACGTGCAGCTCGGCCTGGGCGATGGTGGCCTTGATCCCCAACAACAGCGCGTCGTTGAAGTCCGCCGGGTCGTAGCAGCCGTCCTCGTCGATGACCAGCGTCCGGGTCAGCGCGCAGATCTCGATCAGCCGATGCCATTCGAGGTTGGAACGCGCCAACCGCGACGCTTCCAGCGCGAAGATCGCCCCGACGCGCCCCAGCGACACGTCGGCGACCAGCGTCTTGAAGTCCTCCCGGGTGGTCGTCTGCGCTCCCGACTGCCCGAGGTCCTGGTCGAGGATCCGGATTCGCCCCGGCGCCCACATCATCTCCACGGCCCGGTTCCGCAGGTCGTACTGCCGCTCCGTACTCTCGTGATGATGGCGCACCTGCCCCATCGTCGACTGCCGGACATAGACGTAGGCCGGCCTCTCCAGGTGGTGGCTCTGCACTTTCGACATCAGCGCCGCCCTCGCTCAGTTCCTGACGGGTGGCCGACACAACGACATCTGCGCCGTGCGCAGAGGCCGCGCGCTCGGAAGCGACCCAGCACTGCAGCATGTTCGCGGCCAGCAGGCCGGCGGTCTGGATGTCGACGGGCACGGCGCTCGCCATGGGCTTTCAGTCGATCGGCTCGCGGCGTCGCAGCAGCTCGAGGTTGATCGCGGCGACCTCGTCGAGAAGTTGCCGGGTCTGGCGGTAGTCGGCGACGAACTGCTCGATCTCGCTGCGAAGCTCCTGCGGCACGTAGACCATGACCGGCCGCGCCTTCGGCATGCTGACCGACAGGTAGACCTTCGGGCCATGGCCGACACCGCGCGCACACTTGCACCCGGGCCGTCCGCACCGCTTGAAGCGTTTGATGAGCGAGCCGCGCAGAATGGCTTTCAGGGGCGGGAGCTTCCTCAGCAGCGCTGCCCGGCGCCTGCGCAACGTGCTCGTCTTGACTTCCGGACCAGTCATACAACGGGTCCGATATTACACCTCTCGACCTCATTTGTGAAGCCCTCCGTCACGGGGCTGCTCCACGTCTGCCAACAGCTCCGCGAGGGAGACGAGCTTCACGATGTCCAGGACCTGTGGGCCGACCGGAAGATCCGCCCACGCGGGTGGGTCATCTCGATCAGTCCACTCGCGGGGCACGCAGAACGTACCGCCGGTCGTACCGCGCAGGATGAGCCCGTCGATCCCAGAGACGCGCCGCTTGTTCAGGACCGGAAATCGCTGCCCGCGGAGTGGATGGAACGGGTGGGTGATCTCAGCCCATCCCGACGGCTTGTTGGGACGATGTGCAGTTCGCGATGACTGTGGGTATGCCCAAGCGGCGCTCGCTTCCGTCCTTCTTCGGTATGCCGACCGTCCGGACCGGAGGCGGGAAGTACGTGCCCGACGACATCCGATTCCAAATCCGGTAGAGATTGTTCTTCAGGTCCTGCTCGAACATCTCGACCGACTCGGCATCGACGCCAGCCGCTCCGTGGTTCGCCTTGACCCGAGTGTAGGCCTCCCAAACCACCCACTTGGAAATACAAAACGGCTTCGCGTGGCTCGACGGCTCCTCCCGCTCGCGCGGTTGACCGTCAGGACACGCTGGATGACGCGACCCCTTTGCTCCATCGAGTTTCCTCGACTTCGTCGCTCGTACGGGTCGCTCCGCCCCTGTGCCTCGCATCGGGCTTCTCATCCTTGGGGGTCGGCCCCTTGGATTTCTCCCTTCGCATCGAGGCGACAGGTTCCCACGTTCCACACAAGGGCCTGGTGCAGGGTCACGCCACCTTTATGCCGGGTGCCGACCAGCCAAGCTGCAGGCTCCCGCTGGACTTGTCCCGGGTTAACGACTCGCCCCGGTTTCGACACCGTCCCTACGCTTTCGACACGTTGCCGGTGGTTCATTCACTTCGTCTCCCTGCGCCCTACCTGACGCGGTCTTGCCGCGCCGTTTCCGTGACGCTTACCACCTCGGCTCTTGACCGAGGCAGCGCACGGCGGTTTGGAGCCTCCCCCTGCCGGGCGGCTCCGAGGGGCCTGCCCTCATCCCTCGTGCAGCATGGCTGCAGCTAGGCGGCCATCACGGCCTCCCTTCTGCGGCCTTCGTGGCGCACAGTCATCGGCGTACCGCACGATAATAGTGTCCCCCGTAGCCTTTCGGGTGCGCCACTTCTTTTGGAACCAGAGGTCAAGAACATAGTGCAGGTAAACGTTGGCGAGGATGGGCGAAACTACTCACCGAACGCAAAAGGTAACTTCCAGTTCGATCGCATGATCACCGGCTGGCGGGACCGGCCGGTACTTGATCTGCGTCTCAAGAGGTAATATGTTGATGCCTCATGGCGCGGGCCACCAAGGCCGACAAGGCGCGCTTGCTCAACGCCGCGTACCGCCTGCTGGAACAGCAGATGGAGCGCGCCGAGGCGGCCCGGCAGCTCGGTCGCGACTTCGCGTTGTCGCGTCGGCAGGCGTACCGCTATCTCCAGAAGGCGGCCGGGCTGAGCGCTCCGGTGCCGGCGGTCGAGCCGACCGTCGCGATCACCTTCAAGCTGCCGGTCAGCACCGTACGTGCAATCCGCGCCTACGCCCGACGTAGCGGACTCTCGCTCGGACAAGTCGTCACCCAGGCGGTGTCGGCGTTGCTGGACACCTTCCGTCAGCCACGTGGGTGAACGACGGCCACGGAATGCTCCGCGGCAGGTGCAGCTCGATTGCACGTTCGATCGGCTTCGCGACAGCAAGCTCGCCAGGCCTACTCGCTGCTGGTGCCGGCCCGCATGCGTCCGGTTGCAGCCCACGGAATGGAGCGTCCACATGCAGATGGCGGCGATTTACACGCGCGTGTCCTCGAATCAACAGCGCGAAGCGCACACGATCGCGAGCCAGACGGCGGCGCTGGTCGAGTGGGCCACGACGCTCGATCTGGAGGTGCCCCAGCAGTGGGTCTTCGAAGACGAGGGCTATAGCGGGGCGACTCTGGAACGGCCGGGACTGGAACAGGTACGCGACCTGGCCGCCGCCGGCGACATCCAGGTGGTGCTCGTCCATAGTCCGGACCGGCTGAGTCGGAAGTACGCCTACCAGGTCCTGTTGACCGAAGAGTTCGGACGTCACGGTGTCGAGACCCGCTTCCTCAACGGCCCGTCGAACGCCACGGCCGAGGATCAGTTGCTGGTGCAGTTTCAGGGCATGATCGCCGAGTACGAACGCGCTCAGATTCTCGAACGGTCGCGTCGAGGCAAGCGGCACCGCGCGCGAGCCGGTGAGATCAGCGTCCTGAGCGGCGCTCCCTACGGATACCGTTACGTCCGCAAGCGTGAGGACAACCCCGCGGCGTACGTCATCATCGACGCCGAAGCGCGCGTTGTCCGCGACGTCTACGAGCATTACATCGTCACGGGGTGGAGCATCGCGGCCATCACCCGCTGGCTCAATGAGCAAGGAGTGCGCACGCGCAAGGTCGGCACCCGGTGGGAACGCTCCATGGTATGGGCGATGCTGCGCAACCCGGCCTACCGCGGTACGGCTTGTTTCGGGAAGACGCGGCGCGCTCGGCGGCAGCGCGTGACGCGGCCGCTACGGCTGCGCGGCGGCGTCGCCAGTCGCGACAGCGCGAGCCACGAACGGCCCCGCGAGGAGTGGATCGAGATCCCGGTGCCGGCGATCGTCGACGAGTCGACCTTCGCCCGCGCCCAGGAGTTGCTGCACGAGAACAAGGTGCACGCCCGGCGGCGCACGGTCGAACCGAGCCTCGTGCAGGGACTGGTCAGTTGCCAGAAGTGCGGCTACGCGTTCTCGCGTGCATCGACCCGGTCAAGCGCCCGGAGAATCCACTACTACCGGTGCATCGGATCGGACGGGTGGCGGCACCTCGGGGGCCCGCGGTGCGACACGCGCCCCGTGCGGCAGGATCTGTTGGACGAGGTCGTCTGGACCGAAGTGATACGGTTGCTTGAGGATCCGGCACTGATTCAGCAGGAACTGGATCGCCGGCTGGCCGCCGCCCAGGCTGCCGATCCCACGAAGAAGCGTACGCAGGCAGCGGAGCGGGACCTCGCGCGAGTCGGCAAGAGCATGGAACGGCTGCTCACCGCCTACCAGGAGGATCTGCTGTCGCTGGAGCAGCTGCGGGAACGGATGCCGTTGCTGCGTCAACGCGAGCAGACGCTACGGGACGAGTTGAACGCCTTGGTCGAGCAGACTCGCGAGCGCGCCGCCCATCTGCGCCTGGCCGAGACCCTGTCGGCGTTTCTCACGCGCCTGCGCGCAGCAGCCGAGACGCTCGACATCGCGGAGCGGCAACGAATCGTGCGCCTCGTCGTCAAGGAGGTCCTCGTCAAGGACGACACGATCGTGATCCGCCACTGCATTCCGGTGCCCTCGGGGCCGCCGCCAACGAACGACGGCGGACCGAACGACGACACCGACAACGCCGTGGATCCTCGAAGTTACCTTTTGCGTTCGGGGAGTAACCACCGCGCCTTGCGGAGTCCCCTGCAGGTCGTCTTTCCACTCGGCGCCTTCCATGACGCCAGCGTTCAGCCATTTGGTAATCAGACGTAATACCCGTTTGTCTCCGATTCGGTGCTCAAGAAACCGTAGTAGCTGGTCTCGCGAGAGCCGGTCGAAGAACGCCCGGATGTCCGCGTCGACTATCCAGTTGACCTTGCGCCGCTGTATCCCGAAAGCCAGAGCGTCGAGCGCATCATGCGCCCCACGTCCCGGTCGGAACCCGTAGTTGAACCCGAGAAATGCCGGCTCGTAGATCGGCGTTAGGATAACATCCACCACCACCTTCTGGACGATCTTGTCTTCGATGGCAGCAATGCCGAGCGGTCGCGTCCCGCCGTCCGGTTTGGGTATTTCGACCCGTCGCGACGGCAGCGCCCGATACGCTCCCGAATGTACGCGGCCGTGCAGGTCGAGCAGACGCTCGTCCACTCCGTCCTCGTACTCCTTCCACACCAGACCGTCCACGCCAGCCGATGCCGTCCGCTTCAGGTCGTAGAACGCGCACCGCAGCGCGTCCGTCGTGATGTGGTGCATGAGCGCAGTCAGTTTCTCCTGCGGCTTTCTCGTTGCAGCTTGCCGTACCCGCTCGACCGCTTGTGACACGCCATCCCGGCCCTGCGTCCGGAGCGTGGTTTGGTCTCGCGGATTCCCCTTGGTTGAGGCCCTTCCCTCCGGCGACTCCGCGGGCGCTCCCGCTCCCTTGTTCGCCGCCATCAACGGTACTATTGCCTCATCCGACTTCTTCATTCCGTGCATCATCGGCTACGGAATCCTCCTTCCCTCTGCGGCCCCGGTTCGACTGCCGGGGCGGAATGAAGACCTCCCAGGTCCCGACGGAGGACGTACGAACGTGCGTGGGTTCTTCGACACCGTGGAGCCCTCCATCCCCTCACCCGTCGCGGTGATGTCGGCATGGCCTTCGACCGCCAGAATGGCCTCGGCGCTCCAGATTCAGTTGGTTTCGGTGCTCAATAGCCCCGCCCATCCGCGCCCCTGTCAACGCTTCACCTGCCGCCTCGCGGCGACCGGCGCATGACTCGGGGTGAAGGTGGTTGGTTACTCCTTCCTCCTGCCGGACTCTCACCGGCCATCCTCCGCCAGTTAGCCTGGCGCACTCCGGCTGCACCAACTCCACCTGCTCGGCCGCCGTGATCAGCGTCGCCGGCAACGTGGCCGTATCGCCGTCGGAGGCATCCTGCACCGTCACCGACACAATGGCCCCCGTGTCCATGTCGACCCCGTGCTCGACCTTGTGAGCCAAGTGCGTCCGGCCGTCCTTCATCTTCGCGATCTTCGCGTCCGGGTCCTGCGGCGATTGCCAGTCCTTGTTCGACGTCTTCTTGTTCTTCCGGGACCGGTCGAACCGAGCCAACTCGGCACGCGTCGGCGTCTCAATCCCCGAGGCTTGCGCCAACCGCCGAATGAACGCCTCGTGGGATTCTCCCGTGTCCCGACGCTCGATGCTCCGCATCGCCGCGTTCGCTTCCAGCGTCGTCGCATCCACGCCGACCGTCTTCCCCTTCACCAGACCCGCCGCCGACAGCCGCTCGAGAACCCACGTGAAGACCGCCTCGTGCGTCTCCACGTCGATCAGACGACGCGTCCGCGACAGCGTCGAGTGGTCCGGAGACGCCTCGGTCACATCCAGGTCCAGGAACGACCGCAGGCTCAGAGAGTCGGCCACCCGCCACGCAATCCCGCGCTCCGAGGACAGCCCCTCGAAGTAGCCGATCAACAGCATCCGGAAATACCGCCCAGGACGCAGGCTCGGTCGGCCCATCCGCGCCGCGTAGAACACCGCGCACAGCTCCTCGACGTAGGCGTCGAAGCCGGCCGCTTCCAGGACCCGGTTCAGATGCTCGAAGAAGGGATGGCCGGCGTTCGTCGGCAAATCCGCCGTCGTCACCCATAGCGGCGAACCCTGCCGTGCTTTCGGTCTCTTGCCCATCGCCATGGGCCTTCAGTGTACGGGATGAGATCGCTTCGGGACCAAGCCGGATCCGCGACTTTCACCACGGGCTGCTAAGGGCACTCGCCAGAGCCGGCAATTGACAACGGCATGTTGCCGACCTCTGACAGGCGGAGACATATAGTGCGCGGGCGCCTCAAAGGCGGCAAGGTCTGATGGGCTGCCTGACGGCGCTTCCAGCCGCTTGCGCCGCTCTTCGCCACGAGGTCGCCCGCGCAAACGCGATTCTCTCACACGCACTTCTGTTTCGACGCGCATGGGGATTCTCGCGGCGAGGCCTCTTCGTTGCTGCGCCGGACGCGGCACTCCCCCGAACCCAAAGTTGCCGCTGGAGGGCGAGTGAGCTTCGATGATCTCCTTCAGACCGCCGTGCACCGATAGTGAGCAGCAGTTGAGACGGGTGACGGAAAAATAGTCGAACACGGTGTGGTTCGTGGCGGTGACCGTGGCTGCCCCTGACGGTTTTCGCGACGGCTGAGAGTATCTGGAGGATAGCTGTCCGACGATGGGCTCATGCCCGGTCGGGAGACCGGGCGGGCCCTCTCGGCAGAGCTGCCTAGCCCAAGGTGATATCCGGCCCGTCGCCGGCGGCACGGACGCCGGGCGCAGTCCGCCCGGCGAGACAGGGTCCAGCCCTGGGATACCGACGGCCATCAGACGCCCGCTGGATCCTTCGAGTCGTGACCTCCGTTCCCTGGTAGATGTTCTACATGACCGGCCTATGAATTCCCTCGGCCTGGCCGTCGGGCGCCGCTCCGAGATCGCGGCCGCGGCCGTACACAGGCCGTGTCGCGCCGATGGGGGCGCTGGCGCCGGTGGCGGCGCTTGAACCGCTCCTTTTGCATTCCTACAGTGACCGTGCACTGCACCGTGACACGCGAAACGCGCAAGAAGCCTTCCCGCAGGGAAAAACATTGGGTGAGCGACGCCGGAACCGGGGTCGCTCACCCTCTGAACGATCGATTTTGAGCGTTCAAAACGCTCCTTCAGACCATCTACTGGACAACTCAGTGTTTCCGGGCTAGAATCAATTCGCCCGGCGCAGAGAGGCAAACCTCTCGGTACTCCCAGTCGGGGCGCAGCGGTCAGCGCACCGTTACCGGGCCCACCAACGAACCATATTCCGACCCCAGTTCATTTTGGACGTATGCGCTGCATTCTCTCTCTGCGGCGTTCGAGCGCTCGTCTGAGCGGCTTGGTCCGCTCACGCTCGAGTCCGGGCGCGGTCGTCAGGGGCGTTTGTCCGATCCGCGGGGTTCGATGCGGCGGTTGATGACGGGCGTCGACCTCCCGGCGCGCGCGTGCCTATGCTCTCCCTATGGGTAATGTTCGGCGCAAGACACCCGACCCGGCTGTGCTGCTGCGGCTTCCAAACGAAACGGCGGAATTGCTGGACCGGCTCATCGCGTCGATGGGCGCCATCGTCGGCAGGAACCGGGCCGCGATCATCCATGCGTTGGCTGTTTCGCACCCGAGCGGCGCCGCGGCGTTGGGCTGCCTGGCCCGGAGCCTGACCACAGGCAATGCCGGCGACTTGCAAGGGCTCTCGGATCAAGCGCTGGAGCGGGTCCGGGCGGCGCATGCGGTCGAATCCGCCGAAGTGGCGCGGGCGCATGAAGCGTCGGTCTCGGCGGTGCGGGCCGAGCGGGAGCACGCGGTTGCCGCGGCGCAGGACCGCGGGCGGCTGGCAGGGTTTCGTGAAGCTCGGCTGGGCCTGTCGCATGAGGCGGCCGCCGTACTGGTCCGGGCCTGGCCCGAACATGCCGCGGCCGTGCTCGCGCGGGCCGGCATCCGCATCGTGACGGAGGAGGACAGCGACGAGGTTGCGTTCGAGAAGTTGTACCAGAATTCCCGCGGGTGAGCATGCGGGGTTGGGCAGGCGGTCGCCGGCAAGCACGAAATCCATCCGAACCAGGTGGGGCCTGGAAGCGCCAGGCAATCGACGGGTTGGAGGAGGTCTTCGCGGGCGGCACAGCGTCGCGCGACTCCGAGCACGAGGTAACGATCCGAGACCTGCACGCGAGGATTGGCGAGCTGACGGTGGAGCGGGATTCTGCCTGACTGCGATCAGGTTGCGATGTACTGCTCGGCCCGGACTCGGTGGCGGTCGGCGTTCTGCTCGGCGCGGTGGTCCGCGGGCCGCGTTCGCAGCCGGCCCTGGCGGCAGCGGCCGCGGACGTGTTCTGCTCGGTGCGTCATCGGACCCGTTTACGCCTGTCTCGGCGCCGTCTGTCGAAACGTGCCGCTCGGCGCCAGGTACCGAACTCCTGCGGCGGTTGGCATCCGCCCTCCACTTGGTGGAGAACTCGTCGGAGGTTGTTCGTGCGCCTTCGGCGGTCTTTCGGTGGAAGGCGTTGTCGGGGCGCTGCTGCGCGGTCTCTCCGTGGTGGCCTGCTGCTCGGCGCGTGAGTCGGGTTGTCTTCACGATGTTCCCACTCGGCGCGTACGTGACAGCGTGCCGCTGGGGGCGCGTTGACCGGGTCTGCATGCGTGAAGGACCGCGTCTGGTCCCGTTGTGGTGCGACCGTGACGGCTGTGCTCGTGATCGAGACCAGTGGATTTCCGCGTGCGCAGCACTCGGCGCCGGGTCTGTACGGGGGACACTCGGTGCGTGGTGGTGAGCGAGTACCCTCCACCTGGTTGGTCCCGAGGATCCTGGGGCCGGTACGCTCGGTGGGCTCGTCGAGGTGTTCGTCTCGGTGGGTCGCGGAGCACTGCCGGCGCTCTGGCGTACCGTCTCCGAATTGCGCTGCGCTCGGTGTCTTCGGGCCGAGATGTACTGTTCGGGGGCGGACTCGGTGGTGGTCGGCGTTCTGCTCGGCGCGGTGGTCCGCGGACCGTTGCGCCTGTCTCGGCGCCGTCTGTTGAGACGTCGTGGGGCGCTGCTGCTCGGTGACTCCGTGATGGCCTGCTGCTCGGCGCGTGACTCCGGGTTGTCCTGTCGAGGCTCCCGCTCGGCGCGTACGTGACCGCGTGCCGCTGGGCGCGTTGACCGGTCTGTATGCGTGAAGCCCGCTCGGTGGGCTCGTCGAGGTGTTCGTCTCGGTGGGCTGCCGGCGCTCCGGCGTACCGTTTCCGAATCGCGTTGCGCTCAGTGTCTTTCGGGCCGAGATGTACTGCTCGGCGCGGACTCGGTGGTGGTCGGCGTTCTGCTCGGCGCGGTGGTCCGCGGGTTGCGTTCGCAGCCGGCCCTGGCGGTAGGCCGCTGATGACCTGTTCTGCTCGGCGCGTTCCCGGATTCGTCGCGCTCTTCTCGGCGCTGTCGGTTGGTCTGTACCGCTCGGCGCCAGGTGCGGATTCGCCGGGCGGTTCGCTTCGCCCTCCACGTCGTGGAGAACTCCCGGAAGGTGTTCGTGCTGCCTCTGGCGCTCGGCGGTGAACGCGTTGCGGGGCGTCGCTGCTCGGCGCCTTCGTGGTGGTCTGCCGCTCGGCGACTGCTTCGAGTCTTCTCGATGCTGCTGCTCGGCGCCTGCGTGAACGCGTGCCTCTCGGCGCCTGGACGGGCTCTCTACGTATGCAGGACCGCGTCCGGTCCCGCTCCTGGTGTGGCTGTGACGGCCGAACTCGTTGCGGCTGTCAGGACGTCGAGATCAGTGGGTCTGGGTGATCCGCTGCTCTATGTCCATGGAGCGGAGGTGTCGGGTAGATCCGACTGAGCGGAGTTGTTCGGCGGTGCGTGTTTCCGCTCGGCGCCTGCGGTCAGTGCACCATCTCGGCGGGCTCGAGGACCTCGATGGACGCGGCCAGCCGGTCGATGGTCTTCTCGTCGACGCCCTCCTCGGTGGGTCCGTCCCGCTCGTCGTCGGGCACGGGCATGCCGGCCAGCTGCTGCATGTGCATCGTCAGTGCCAGGCAGATCGTCCTGGCCCCGCCGGGGCAGTCGTTTGCTTCGGAACGGGTAGTGCAGCTGGTAGAACGGCTTCTCCTTGTCCATCGTGCGCTCGGTGCGCACGACCGCTTTGCCGTCGACCCGGACGCGGTTGATCGCGTCCATGATCTCGTCGGCCGGACCGGGTGGTGTCGACGTGAGCATCGTGCTCGGTGAGTGCTCGGGGCATGTGGTCTCCTTTCGGTCCGCGCCAGCGCACGGTTCAGGCTGCGGCAGGATTTCAAAGCCGGCCAGGCGGTGGACCGTCGCCGGGCCGGCGCCTCTGGCCTGCAAGGTGCCGCAACCATTCGTCCAGCCTGGACCATCGCCTGCGTCCGGCGGCGTTGCGGACCGCGATGGCGATGGCCTTCTTTTGCCCGACGAGCACCACCAGGCGCTTGCCTCGCGTTACTCCGGTGTAGAGCAGGTTCCGCTGCAGCATCGCGTAGTGCTGGGTGAGCATCGGGATGACCACGGCCGGATACTCCGAGCCCTGGCTCTTGTGCACCGTCGCGGCATAGGCCGGCGTCAGCGAGCTTGCCCGCCACGAGGTCGACGAGCCGCTCGGCGATCGCCCGCTCGGCCTGGTACAAGCCGCCGAGGAACACGCACGGCGTGTCGGCGACCGTGTCTGCGACGACGGCGCCTTCGGCCAGCTCCAGCTCGAGAGCGGTTCGGACCGCATCGTCGGGCACGTCGAGCAGGCGGGCCGCCAGCGGGCCGAGCTCGTCGGCCGGCAGCCCGCAGTGGCCGTCGTCCATCGCCTCGGTCAGCGCGTAGCCGATGCCGGCGCGCACCCGGGTCATCGCCGTCCTGGTGATGCCCAGCTTCATCGCGATCGCGTCGGCGATCCTGAACCCGATACCGCGAATGTCGCGGGTGAGGCGGTAAGGGTTGTTCGTGATCACCTCCACCGCGTCGCTCCCGTAGGTCTTGAAGACCCGCACCGCCCGTGCCGTGCCCACGCCGTGGCTGTGCAGGAAGACCATGATCTCGCGAACCGCTTTCTGCTCGGCCCACGCGTCGGTGATGCGCCCGGCGCGAACCTGGCCGATGCCGGTGACCTCGCGAAGCCGTTCGGGCTCGGTCTCGATGACGTCGAGCACCTTGTCGCCGAACGCCCGCACCAGCTTGCGGGCGTAGACCTGGCCGATGCCGCGTATCAGGCCCGAGCGCAGGTACTTCTCGATGCCCTCGGTCGACGACGGCGCCGAGTTGCGCAGGAAGTGCGCCTTGAACTGGTGGCCGTGGGTGCGGTGGTTGACCCATTGCCCGGATGCGGTGATCCACTCTCCGGCCGCGACCGCGGCGGCGCGGCCGACGACGGTGACCGGGTCGCGATGGCCCCTCGCATTGACCCTGAGCACGCAGAACCCGTTGTCCGGGTCGTGGTAGCTGACCTGCTCGACCAGTCCGGCCAGGACCTCGCGGTCCGCCGGCTCCGGCGACCGCGTGCGGCGTACGTTCATGACGTGTGCTCGGCGCGGCGGCGGCCGGCGGTTGTCCGGCAAGCCTCGCTCGATGCATGCGGGTTGCCGTGCCGCTCGGTCCGTGTTTCCGTTCTGCGCCTGCGGTCAGCGCATCGTCTCCGGCGCCGAGGCGTTGCCGGGCGCTTTCGACGCCGCAGTTGCGCGCCAGCAGGTGGTTGCCGTCAACGCGGTGGCGGTCGCGATGCAGGCGCGGAACCTGCGCCGGGTTACGGACCGGGCGCTGGCGCTGATCGAGGCGCGTCTGGCGGCGCTGATGCCTGCCAACCCGCCCGGTCGTCCCCCGCAGCTGGCCGGGAAACCTGACGGTCAACTGGCAGGTTTCGATGCCGGACAACCTGACCGCGCACCCTCGGCGGCGAGGCCCGCCGAGACGTCCGGCGGGTCGTCGCAGCCGGTCGGAAAACCTGACGGTCAACTGGCAGGTTTCGATGCCGGAGCACCCGACCGCGCGCCCTCGGCGGCGAGGCCCGCCGAGACGTCTGGCGGGTCGTCGCAGTCGGCCGGGAAACCTGACGGTCAACTGGCAGGTTCCGATGTCGGACAACCTGACTGCGTGCCACTCCCGTCGGCGCGCACCCTGCGCGACATCCGCGCCGCGCACCCGGACCCGGCCGACAAGCAGGCGCTGCGAGAGCGCATGGACCGGCTCGAGACGCGCGTCTGCTGGTCGAGGCCGAGCGGCTGGGCGGTGCGGCTGGCGGCGGTCCGGTACGCCGAGCAGGTCGGCGGACGGTCTGCGGCGTGACCTCGACCGGGCCGGTTCGTCCTCGGCGGCTCATCGCGGCGTCGGCGCCGGCTCCGCCGAGCCGGGTCGCCGGCATCGCGGCGCGCAGGCGGTGACCAGCGTGGCGAGCGACAGCTCGTCGGCAGCGGCCGATGCCACGTGGACTCACCGCGACGGCCGTCCGGACCGCAGGATGCGAATTCCCAGCCAGGCTTGTCCAACTGGATGCGGCTCGTCGTCAGGATCATGACGGGTAGCGCACTGCGCGGTGTGAGGTGGGCCCGTGTTCCTGCCCGGTGCGCGCGGACCGTCCCTTCGGCTCGGTGCGCGGTCACCCTTCGGCTGCATGTGGCGGCCCGTGCACCGTGTCGAGCGTCGGGGGATCTCGATGGACGCGGACAAGCTGCAGCCGTAAGTGTAGAGCGTCTCGTTGTCGTCCCCCTTGGGTCGGCTCGTCGTCGCGGTCGTCGGCGATGTGGCCGGGAGTGCTTCCAGTCGGAACCGCTTGACCGGCCGCGCCGTGGTTGGCGCCGTCACACCAGTCTGCGGGTCGACATCGACCTTGCGGTCGTGCGCCGACGGCGCCCGCAGGCGCCGCCGACGCCAGGAACCGGGACCTCAGCCGGCCAGCGCTTCGACGGCGCCCTGCACGCCCAATCGCCGGACCGCCGCGGCCATCTGCAGGATCGACTGCTGCTCCTGCGCTTCGACCATCCGGGTGATCTCCAGCGCGCGGGGCGGCAGATATTCTTCGGCCGTGCGGCGCAGCAGCGCCCGCAGCGCGTCGGCCGGCATCGCCTCGGCTTCGACCGTGCGGAGGATGTCGGGCCGCCGCTTCTCGCCGCGCTTGCGGGGCTTCGACGGCAACTCGGCGGCCTGTTCGGCGGTGATCGCCAGGCGGCGTTCCGCGATGTCGAGGTGGGGCAGGTGTCCCCGCAACTCATCGAGGACTTTCTCGTCGATCAGAACACCGGCGGGGTCCCAGTCGCCGATGTAGAGGATCCGCACCGGCCGGCCGTTGGCGAGTCTGCCGATGTGCTCGGCGGCGTTGTTGGCGAGCGTCAGCGACGAGAATCCTCCGGCGGCGTAGAGCGGCACCGCCAGTTCGTCGATCACGCTGCGGATGACGCCGACCATGCTGCGGCTCTCGGTCCACACCTCGACGTAGGTGTCGGCCTGCGACCACAGGTCGACGCGGTAGGCGTAGGCGGCGGCCTGCAGCGCGTCGGCGGCATGCTGGTAGGCGCTGACGTAGTAGCCCCACCGCGTGGCGTCGCTGATCCAGGAGTAGGGGACCTGGCCGGAGCGGCGCAGGTCGACGAGCGCGCGCTGGACGCACTTGTACCCGGCTTCGGTCTTCGGCAGCGGCAGCGGCAGCGTGGGGTCGAGCAGGCGATAGAAGACGTGCCGCACGCTCTGCGGATGGTCCTGGGTGAGGACGGCGAGAATCTGCCGTGCGATCTGGAGCATGCGTTCGGTCTTGGGCCGCCCCCTGCGCGTTGCCGGCGTGTCGATGGACATGATGGCTACCTCCGTGTGTGCGGTTTCCGAATTACTGACCCCGGTGACGGTCGAGTATTCGGGACCGGTGCCATCGGCCCGCCCGGCGCCGGCCGCTGGGAGGGGCCGGTTGTTCGACGATGCCGGGGACATCTCGACCGTCTCGGCCACGCTGCAGCGGTCACTCGTCGCAGCCCGCGGCGCCTGCGGCTGTCGCCCGACCGGACGTCTCTGGCGGGTTGCTGAATTACTGACCCGCGGGTCAGCAATTGCTGGTCGCCGGTGCGCTCAGCCCCGTCCGGGAGCACCCGGCGTGAGGGCCGAGCGGCTGGGGTCGGGCCGGCCGCCTGGTCTGCTGGCGGGACACCCGATGGCCTGGGCGGCGCCGCCCGGACCCCGGGCGCGTTCGGCGTGCCTGCCGGTCCGGCCCGGCAGGCACGCGGGACCGCGCGCAGCGGTCAGGTCCCTTGCGCCTCGTCCGCCACGCCGAATCTCGGCACGATGCTGCCGTGCGGTTGGTTGTACGCCAGGACGGGAATCCGGCGTTCGAATGAGGGAGGATGCGCCCGGTTCCGGCCGCTGCCTCGGTCGGTCCGGCGCGTTGTGTCACCGGATGGCCTTCCCCCTTGCGAATTACTGACCCGCGGGTCAGTAAGTGCTGGCTGGCTGTCGTTGGCGAGCGTTCCTTGCGGCCCCTTGTGAATTACCGACCCGCGGGTCAGTAAGTGCTGGACCGGCCCGATCACCTTTGTCCGGGACTACCGGCGACCGGCCGCGGTCTCGTTCCGGGCGTGACCCTTCGCAGTCCAAGGCCACGGCTTGGGCGTCGCTGCCCGGACCCGAAGGGCGCGTCTACCGGTTGAGGCCGAACCGTTCGGCGTCGGCGTCGGCGCGCACCCACGACAGCGCCGTGCGCGCCGACGCCTGCATGACCTTGGTCCGCGGCGCGGGCGGCGCTATTGCCCTGGCGCACGCGGTCGAGCCGGGCGTGCTCCGCATTCCGTCCCGGCGCTGCCGGGGTCGCTGTGCATGCGGGCGATCTTCCTTGGTCCGCCGCCCGTAGTCGGGCGTGTTCCCGCGTCCCTGCACGGTGGCACGGGGCGCCCTTGGGCTGACCGAGACATGCGCGGCCACGGCGAGACGGCGTGCGCCACCAGACCGGATCCACCACGGGAAAATGTGGGCCGCCGCCCACAATTTCCGTGCGGCGTTCGAAAGGGGGCTTCCCGCCCCGCATTGCGGACCGGGCGATTCCGGGGCCCGGCATCCAGACCGCGGCCGCCTGCGCGCGGATTCCCGCGCAGCCGCCATGCACAGACTGCTGGTTGGGGGCGACGCCAGCACCCCGCACCGGTGCTCCGACGCCGACGGCCGGGGCCTGCGCGTGACAGCGTGCTGCTCAGCGCGCGGACAGATGCCTGTCCGTGCAGGACCGCGTCAGTTCCTGTTCCCTCTGCGACGCTGACCGCGGCGCCGCCGCGTGCGGTTCCCCGCTTGATGCGTGCGGTGAGTGCACACGGGCGACGCCCCGGCCTGGAGAACCGAGGCGCACGGTTCGCGTCACCTGCCCCGGTCAGTTCCCCTCGGCCTTCTCCGCCCGCCGTGCGGCCCAGTACTTCCGCATCCGCTCGGCCACGGCCCGGCGCTGCTCCTCAGTCATCGTGCGCTTGCGCCTCCCGACCGTCTTGACCGCCTTCTTCCTCCCGCGCCGCGCGGTCGGCGCGCCAGCTCCTTCAATCGCCTCGATGGCGCGCTGGATGGCGACGAGCTGGCTCTTGAGCGAGCGTTCCTCGTTGCGCAACGCGTCCAGAATTCCCGTCGTCGACATCGTGAACTGCTCCCTCCAGGGCGACCCGCCGCCGCATCGCGCCGGCCGCCGAAATGCGCGAACGTCCACCGCCGGCCGCCGCCGAAAACGACCGGGCCGCTACCGACCCGACGCGCCGGGTTCGGTCGCCGCGGCGCCGGCCTGCTCGAGGTAGTCGACCGCCGCACGCATCTCGGCCGCGTTCCACGCCGGCCAGTCGTCGCGGCAGGGCAACCCCGGTACGCCCGCGCGCTGGCCCCGCACCACAGCGGCCACCGCCGACGCTTCCGAACCGTACCGCTCGCACAGGGCCAGGAAGAGCATCGTCGTCTCGACGGACGGCAACGTGTCGTCGTGTCGCATGCCGGTGTCCGGCTCGTCAGCCTGCATCAGCGGCCCGGCCTTGCAGGGCCGGTCCCCGCACTCGAGTCAGGCCGCGAAGTTGCTGCCGGGCCTGACCTGCCCGGGGTCCGCAGGCCGCGCCGCCCGCCGGGCGGCCTGCAGCCGCACCACCCGCAAGCGGCGGGCGTCCCCAGTCCCGCACCGCCTCGCCGGCCACGGCCCGGTTCGCGCGCCCATGCGTGCAGCGCATCCTGCCATCCGGCTGGACCCGCCGACAGGCGACCCCTCACCGGCCCCGGCGCCGCGCCGCCGCTGCGTTGCGCGTCCCGGCGGTCGTCTTCTCGCCACACCATCGTAACCGGACCCGGAGGCGATCCGGGGACGCCGTCCTCGATCCAGCCGTGCGAAACGCTTCGCGCCTGAGGGCGACGCCGCGGCGCCGCCGGCCCGACGGGCGGGGTCGCGGCCGAGCATCCAGCGCAATCCGCACCACCACCCGGCGGGCCACCACGGCGACAATCGCGCCCGACCCGCGCCGTCCACCCATCCGGGCCGCCCCCGGCGGTCACCGGTTTCGCTGGTGCAGTATGCGAGCATCGCGGCATCGCTGTCGCTGCGCCGGAGACCACTGCCTCCAGCCGGCATCGGCCGCCTGCCTGGCATCACCCTCGATTCGTGATCGCGCGGGAAGCCCGATGGCGGGCGGGAGACGAAGAGGAAGACCGACGACACAGCCATCGCCTCCGGCCACGGCTCGGCGACCGGCGGTCGTCGTTCCCACAACGCCTGCGGTGTTCGCTTGTCGCCGGACAGCCGGTACGCCTGTATGTGGGGCAGGCCCGATAGATGGTCGTACCTTGCCGCATTCGGGCATCCAGCGCAATCCGCACCACCACCCGGCGGGCCGCCACGGCGACAATCGCGCCCGACCCGCGCCGTCCACCACATCCGGGCTGCCTCCGCGGTGCACTCCGGTCCCGCAGCTTCCTTCCCGTTCTTCACGACTGCCGGTTTCGCTGGTGCAGGCCGATGAACCCGACGATCACGCGGTTGCCTTCCTCGTCGCGCACGAACCCGATCCGGATCGTGTGCCGCGGGTCGCGGCGGGTGCCCTTCCCGATGTGTGCGCCCAGGTACCAGGTCTTCCCGTCGGCCAGCGTCTCGTACCACTCGCGGTACTTCGCGATCGATTCCTCCCGCTGGCTCGTCTTGTACGTCCACCCGGAGCAGGCTTCGCCTATGCGATGGTCGTTTCCGTCGCAGTGCGCCGTGGCCAGCCAGGCCAGCGCGTCGTACACCTCCGTCGGGTGCGCGAACGGCGTGTTCTCGTTCGAGCGCGAGTTGAGCTTGATCAGCAACCGGTCGCCGAAGGCCTCGCGCGCCAGCGCCACCGCCTCGCCGACGCTGTCGATGCGAACCGGCGTGTCGTCGGGCCGATGGCCTTTCCTGCTCTCGACATACGCCTGCCGCCACTGCTCTTCGATCCTGCGGCTACGGGCGATCAGCTCGTTCAGCTTCCGGGTCTCGTCGTCCCGCCGCCCGCTCTCGGCGCGCAGCTCCGCGTTGCTGTCGCGGAGCCGGCCGTTCTCCTTGCGCAGCGTGTGCAGCTCGGCCTGCAGACGATCGCGTTCGGCCGTCAGCGCCTCGACCGCCGCAGGGTCCGCGTCGGCCTGCGTCCCGGTCGGTGGTTCGTCCTCCGCGGCAGCGGGCTCGGCTCCGTGTGCCGTTGTCGCCGCCTCCTGCGCCTGCCTGGCGCGCGCCATGCGCTCCCGCCACTCGGCCGTCAGCTTCAGGATCCCGTCCTCCGCCGCCCGGCGCGCTTCCGACCGTTCGAGCTCTTCCTGGCGCGAGGCCGCCTGCGGCCGCAACGGCCGGTACGCCTCCAGCTGGACCCGCAGCGTCGTCAGGAACTCGAGCGTGCCGATCAGAACCTGCGGTCCGACGGGCGGGGCCTGCAACGTGAGCGAGCCGATCCCCAGGTAGTCCAGGTCGTCGTGGAACTCGTTGTCGATCCCGTCCCACTGGCTGGCGATGTTGCGGACGACGCCTTCGATGAGCTCGCGTTCCTTCTCCCGCAGGATGTAGCGGACCCATTTGCCCAGGTTGGCCGCGTCGTCGGGCCATTCCGGCGCCGACGCGGGCAGGTCCCACAGCGTGTCGATCCAGGTCCTGAAGAGCTCGGATTCGACCGGCGGGGGGCCGGGAAACCGGCCGGACAGAAGGCTCAGCATCAGCGCGGCATCGTCGCGGTGCACGCGGGCGCCGTCGCTGTCCCGCAGCATCCGGTCGCGTTCGAGCAGCCACTCGTCGGTGTCCCAGCAGCTGGTGAACCGCACCGGCGGCGCGTCGACGACCTCGATGCCTCGTCCCCGCAGGTGCGCGGCGGCCCTCTCCCACAGCGCCGAATGGGTCTCCATCCAGGCGCCGAGGATGGCCGCCGCGAGCCGGTGGTCGCCTTCGGCGATCGCGTCGAGGATCGTCTCGACCAGCCGGTCGTGCGGCGCGCGGTTGGCGTCGCGGAACCCCTTGATGCGCAGCTTGCGGACGCGGGCGGACAGTTCGCTGCGGGTCTCCTCGCCCACCCCGTCCCGGCTGGCGAGCGCATCGAGTATTACTGCCAGGCCGTGCCCCTCGGACAGCAGGGTGAAGATCTCGTTCGCCGCTCGCACTTCCTCTTCGCGCGGACCGGTGTCCATCATGGCGCGTCCTTTCCCATGGCCGCGGGGCCTGGTGGCGGCCGATGCCGCCGCGCACTGCGCCGGGGCCGCCTGACGCGAGTCGCGGCCTCGTTCGCAAGCCTCCGGGCTGACGGCCGCGGCCGGGGATTCTTGTTTGGTTCATGGCCGTTGACGTTATCCGATCCGGTGTCCTGTGGTCGCGACTCGAGTCCCGGGCGCCGGCTGTCGACACCTGCAGGTTGGACCCCGCGCGGGGCGGGCTCGGCGATGGCCGCCGGCGGCGCCGAGCAGTCGCTGCCGGCGGCGGTCTGCGCGCGCCCGAATCAGCTTCACCCACCTCGTCGAGCTCGTGCCGTATAGTTGCGCGTTCGCACGCCGGGGCGGCGTCGATGGCGGCGGCGTGCGGCGTCGACCCGCGCGCATCCCCCGAAACGCCGACGAGGCTGTCAGGAAGTCTTGCAACACCGATCCCGGCGCCCCGTTCGGCACATCGAGGCGGATGCCCGGTCCGGAAGACTTGCACGACCTGTGGCGGCGCCGGCGTGGTGTGCGAATCCGGCAGCCGGCGCGGGTCCCCGACCAGTCCGCCGGCGTCGCCGGGCGCGTCCGGCGCCAGGTGATAACCGTGCCGCGACTGCATGGCGCGGTGGTGCGACCATCGCAACGGCGTGGTGATTGTGCGCATCAACGGCGCATACGGCGCATGGACCGCGACGACGACGGCCGGGCCTGCGCAGGGAAGGTGGATGATCGCCACTGGAGACGACGCCGCCGTGAGGAGAGCTCGGGTGCTGCGGACCGATCGGGGCGGACCAGGGGCGGCCTGGTGACGCGGGGACACGAGAGCAGAAGGGAGCAGCGGATGGCTGAATCGCGCAGAATGAACAAGAGCGAGCTGTACGCGCATTTCGCCGAGCGCTTGGGCATCGAGCGTGCGCAGGCCGGCGCGTTCTTCGAAGAGCTGCAGCAGTTGACCGGGCAGGAGTTGCTGCGGTGTGGCGAGTTCGTGCTGCCGGGGGTCGCGAAGCTGGTGGTGCAGCAGCGTGACAAGCGCATGGGCCGCAACCCGGCGACGGGGGCGAGGGTCGAGATCCCGGCCCGGCAGGTGGTCAAGGCGCGCATCGCCAAGCAGCTCAAGGACGTGGTCGAAGCGTAGATGCGGGGGAAGCCGGGCGAGCGCAGCCTGGCGCACGACTTCGGCAGCGGACGCGACGACGGCGGCGGCGACGCCGTGCAGTCTGACCATGCAGGCGCTCGGCCGCGGCCATGCCTCGCCGCGCTGGGGCGGCTGCCGCCAGAGCCGGCGGGCACGTCCGGAAGGGCGGGAAGGGCACGCCCATCCTGTACGTCGAGTGGCGGTAGCGGCGCACGGCCCGCGAAAGGCGGCCACCTGACCGCCTTTCCGGCGCCCCCGCACCGCGGTCCCGCAGCAACAGGTGCAGCAGGGCGGCGTGCGCGGGAATTGAACGTAGTCGATGGGTGCGGACGTGTCGCTCGATGGGCGTGGCCGTGACCGCGGGCAGGACAGCACGGGGGAGAGGCGCCGCCTGCCGGCGGCGTTGTCCGCCTTGGCGGTTTGCGTCTTCGGCGCTACCAGCGCAGACAGGGATCGCCGAGTGCCGACAGGTCGTCGAGCAGGGCGACGGCCTGGTCCTCGCGCGCGCCGGCGTCGTGTTCGGTGTCGTCGGCCTCGACGCCGTCGAGCAGCGTGCACAGCGCGACTTCCGCGGGGTTGAGCGCGTGCGTGAGGAGCCAGTCGCGCCGCTTGCGGCAGGCCGTGCAGCGGCTGCTCTCGGGCCAGATCAGGCGGCCGCAGGTGCCCGCCTCCAGCGGCAGGTCGACGCCGGGACACAGCTGCATGTAGTTGAGGTCGCTGCGGTAGCGGCGCATGTTCTCGCGGTTGGCGATGCGCTTGCGCAGGCGCCGCAGCGCGGCGCGCTGGTCCGGGCGCAGCAGGTCGATGAGAGGCATCAGGTTGTCCTCCGAAAAAAAGGGAATGGCCCCGAGGGGGGGCCGGGTGAAGCGGGCCGGCAGGCCCGAGGCGTTACGGACGCGGGGTCGGCGACGGACGGCGTGGGGCGGGGCGCAACATGCCGGAGCGTTGCCTTGCCCGCCCGCCTTTCGCCTGTTCGGCCGCGTCCGCTCTGCTTGATTGTCGCCCGCCGCCGCTCTCCTCCCGGGTCCCGTGGCTGCTGCGCGCCGACTCGGGGAGGCGCGCCGGCCCGGCAGCGGCGTCAGCGTGGTGTGTTGTTGGTGGCGGCTCGAGCCGGCGCAAACCTGCGCGGGCGGCCACGGTCAAGCGCGGGGCAGTTCGGGAACGGTCCTACAGCGTCCCGATCACAGAGTCTGCGTAACCGTCCCGACCGCAGGCCAGCCGGTCGTCGTCGGCAAGTCGAGATCGCGACCGAAGGCATGGCCGTTCGGCTCCTGGGCCGCCAGGATGTCGAGGTCGAGCTGGGTCTCGACCCGACATCCTGCTCATGCAGGAAATGGAGCCGTCAGGACGACTTCGCCTCGACCACCTGCAGGTCGCCCGGGTCGCCCACCGGCAGCCTCCACCGCTGCACGCACGGTCGCGCTGATGCGCTCGAAGTCCGCGTCGGTGAGCGCTTCGGCATCCTTGCGGCAGGCGCTGCGCGCCGCCCGCGGCAGGACGCCAGTCGTGGACCTCGGGCCATCGACTGCAATCGTTCCGCCGGGCGAACCATTTTCCCGCCGGCGTGGGGAGGCCGTTGACCATTCTCGATTCCCTCCGCCGGTGGGGCCGTGTCGCCGCCCACGGGGTCCGGCGCTGCCTCCGCCCAGGACGGTTCGGCAGCGACGGCGACGGGTCCGGCATCGACGGCCGGGACCTGAATCTCCTCACCCGCGGGCGCAGCCGCCGGCTGAACGGCGGCCGACGCCTCGTTGTGCTGCTCCTGTGCACGAACCCGCGCCTTGGCGCGACGGATGGTCCGCTCCCAGACCGTTGGCCTCCTCAGCCAGCTCCTGGTTCGTTGACGGCCTTGCCGAAACCCGGCCAGTTGGCCGGGTTTCGGCGCTTGGACGTCCGTCTCGCAGGCGCACTCCCTGCGTCGGTTGCGCCGCACTGCTCGTCTCCGACATGGGCTTCACCGAGATTGTCTCCCCGGTGGCGATGCTCTCGCGCTTGTCCTGGTTGGCAAACGTCCGTACCGTGGTAGCGGCTGCATCGCCGCCTTGACACTGTCGAAATGCGACACGTGTCGCATTTCCGGGTATCTGTCGTAGAGCGCCATGGCCCTCTGCGCCATCGGGACCGGGATTCGGATCCTGCCGATGCACATCGAGCTGCTTGCCATCGATGCCATCTCGACGTGCGGGGCCGAACAGGTCTTGGGAGTGCTCGACTACAGGTTGCAGCACTCGTTGCGGAACATTGCGCTCGTCACGCATGATGGTTCGTCTGACGCAAGCTGAGGCCGCCCTCGGCGATGACCACGACGTCGCCGGCAAGGAACGCCGACCAGGCGTCGAGCAGTGCCCGGCGCTTGTCCAGAAACGTCGACCGCGAATAGCTCCGCTCGACCGCCGAGCCGACCGCATGCGACAGACTCGTTTCCATCACCGCGTAATCGGCGTCCGCGCGCTCCGATGCCCACGTGCGGAACGTCGAGCGCCAGCCGTGAGGCGACCCCGCCCCGGCGAGACCGGCCGACTTCATCACGCCGGCCACGGTTGCCGCCGCCAACGAGCCGGCCCCCGCCTGCGGACTCGGGAAGACCAACGCGTCGTCGCCGTCGTGCCGGCGCAACGACCGCACCGAGTCGAGCAACGCCACCGCCGCAGGGACCAGCGGTACCACGTGCTCGCGGCCACGCTTCATCCGGCAAGCCGGGATACGCCACTCGCGCGCGTCCTCGGCAATCTCGCCCCACCTCGCAAGCCGTGCTTCCGACGGGCGCGCCGCCGTCAGGATCTGGAACCGCAGGCACGCCTTCGCCGACCGCGTCGCGCGGCACGTCTCGATCCGCTGCATCGCCGACGGCGCGTCCGCGTACGGCACGCTGCGCATGTGCTGCCGAACGGTCGGCTGGGGGACGAGCGCGCCGGCCACCGCCGCGACCGGATCGACCTCGATCAGACCCGCCGCGCGCGCATGGCGGAAGATCGCCCCGAGCGCCGTCCGCAGCTTCCGGCCGGTGCCCGGCTGCGATGTCCACACCCGTTCGAGGGCCCGCAGCACTTCCGGCTTGCCGACCCGGTCGACCGGCAGGTCGAGCAGCTCGGCCGCGTGCCGCTCCAGCGTCGCCGCCCGCGCCTTCTGTTCGCCCGAGGACAGCACCGCGCGGTTCGAGTCGGCCACCTTGCCGGCGATCCTCCGCAGCGTCGGCACACTGGACCGTTGCGGCCCCGCGAACGGGTCTTCGCCCCGCTTGACCGCGAGCTTGTTGTCGAGCGCCCACGCGCGAGCCTGCGCCAGACTCACGACGTCCACCGAGCCGAGCCCGCGGTCGACTCTGCCCCGGCCCGGCACGGTGAGCCGTTGCACCCAGGAGCGCGTACCGCTACGCTGCACGAACAGATGCAGCCCGTGCCCGTCCGAGTACCTGCCCGGCTTGCGCAGCGTCTGAACCTGTCGAGCCGTCAACCTCGTCATGAGCGTCCCCCGCGAAAACAGCTTACCACGCAGATACCACATTTTGCACTGGATTGGGTCGGACGCGCTTGGCCCGTCTGGGACTGTGATTTCAGAATACAGGCCAGTAAACGCTGGCTTTTGTGGACCGCATGGGACCGAGTCGGACCGGCTCGGAATCAATTATCTGTCTTCGCGCTGCCGGAGAACCAGTGAACGGACCGGTCGTTCTTCCGTTCACGACCTGGCCTGGAGCGCGCGGTCGAGCAGATCCGACTGTTCCAGCACGGACAAACAAGGTCGCAGACTCGCCGCCGCCAGAACGCGTCGTTGTTCTGAGCCGAGGCCGCAGACCGTCTGGAAGGGTGACAGGACGGTTCATCCGCCGCAGCCCGAAGCAATCCGCGCGCCGATGCATACGGATTGAGGATGACCATGCCCGCGCCGCTCGGTACAGAGTGTCATCGGTCTACGCTCGACACCTCTCAGGAGGTTGGGGATCTTGAACGGATCTCCATTCGTGAGGTTGCAAGCATGACCTTCACCGAGTCGAACACGGTCGAGGCGCTCGTCCGTGACATCCTCTGCGGCGGTAACCCACCATACGGCCGTCGGACCGTGGCGCCTGCCTTGTTGGCCGTAACGTGAATCTTTTCGCGACGACGTGCGGCTCGAATGGCGCGTTCCATCTCGCAGGCTGCGTGGCCTGCCCTGAATCGACTACCGTCCGTTGTCCTTGTCCTGGTCGTCTTCTCTACTTGCCGCCTGACTGATTGAAGTAGTCGCTCTTGTGCGGATACTCGTCGCCCACCACGCCGCCTTCGCGCCCCTGCGCCGCCGGCACGACCCAGTCGCAGCCCGGCGTGTTCTCCGGCCCCGCGAGCCAGCAGTCGACGAGCTCCTGGTAGTCGTCGGCCATGCTGCCCGGCGCGTGCGGGGGCATGAAGCTGTTCACCTCGAGCTGCGCCGCCTCGAAGATCTGCGAGATCTCCATCGGGGCGCTGTGGCAGCCGAGGCAGCGGTTGCCCTCGATGTGGATGGTGCGCATGTCCCAGCCGGAGCCGCCGACCACGTAGTAGGGCACGTCCCGGCCCGTGATCTCGGGCATGACGGGACGGCTCGGGTCGTCGGGGTCCCGCGCGCTGTCCATGTAGGGGTCGTGGATGAACGGGCCCGACTGATGGCACTGCACGCACTGCACGACGTCGGGCTCGCCGTCCCCGTTCATGTCGGCCGGCGGGGGCGGCATGAACGCGTCGTTGAAATCGGGGTCGTCGGGCCCGGGCATCTGGCCCACCATGCGGTGCCCGTCGAACGAGACCCAAGGCCTCTGATCCTGGATCTCGGCGTTCGCGGGATGATCCTCGGGCAGCGACTTCCGGCCGTCGGCGGCCTCGAAGAAGCAGGTCGCCCCGGACCGGCGGTTGTAGCCGATGAGCTGCACCGAGCCCCAGCCGTGCCGTTCGAGGTTCTCCGGGCCCACGGAGCGGCAGAAGTACACCCACGAGACCTGCGGCAGGGGATTGCCGCCGGCGTCGCGTCCCGCCACGTGCCCGAGGCGCGAGCCCGGCGCGCAGCCGCCGCGCAGCCCGTCCGGGTGATCGCAGGCATGGTTGCCGGGGTCCTCGAACACCTCGATGCCGCCGACGGTGATCGGAATGAGGACGCCGTCGTCGCAGGCGACCCTCGGGACCCGGCCAAGTTCCGGCTCGCACATGGCGGCGTACTCGGTTGCGAGGAAAGGCATCGCCCTTCCGGAACCGGGTGCCTCCGCCGCAGGCGCCTGCTCCAGGGCGCAAGACGTCGCGGCGGCGGCCTCGGGCCCGGCACCGGACGTGGGCGACGAGGCGCCGCCGGGTGCTGACAACACGGCCAGGACGAACAGGAGCAGGGAGCAGGAAAGGCGTGACTTGACGAACACGGTGAGATTATGGCCGCCGTGCGCCCACGGCGTCCATCGGCGGGTCCGGGTTGCGGCGCGCGACCTGCATCGTCAATCGCCCACCGGACCGATGCGAAGGGGCACAGCGCCGCGCGGGGGAGCCCGGATCGTTCGACTTCGACTCGTTCGCGGTGGTCAAGTCCTCGGCCGACAAGGTCCATGCCTCGATCGGCTTCAGCCGCTATGGGGCCGACGGCACCGCCTATCGCACCTCGCGGGTGTTCTACATCGTCACCCGGCAGGACGAGCGCTGGGCCATCCAGCTTCGGACCCCGGCCGCCGAGCCCGAGGATCTGGGCGGCGACGAGCGGGCGGAGATCGTCGCTGCGGCCCGCCGGGCGGTGTTGGACTTCTTCACCGCCTTCAACACCGGCGACGTCGACGGCACCGTCGCGACGCTCAACCACCCGCACCTGTTCATGACCGCCGGCGGCGGCTTCGCGGTGGCCGAGTCGCCCGGCGACGGCCCGCGTCCGAACTTCGACCGGATGCGCGCCGACGAACACTGGCACATGAGCACCATCGACGCCCTGGAGGCGAGCATCGTCACGCGCAACAAGGTGCACTTCGAGCTGACCTTCACCCGTTGGCGTCCCGACGGTACCCGCTACTGGACCGTCCCTGCGTTGTGGATCGTGACTCGCGCGGGAGACCACTGGGGCATCCAGGTCCGCTCGCTCATGCCGGCCACCTTCGACGCGCGCGCCCGCCAGGAGTCTGCGCCGTAGAACGGTGCAGACTCCTGGTCAGGCCCGGCTGGGCGGCAATCGGAGCCGCAGGCGACGATTGTCGGGCGAGGGAGTTCGTATTCGTTTACGGGGTCGCGGGCCCGAGCGAACCCGTCGACGGCCAACATGAAATCGGGGCCTTGCCGAGTGGCCGTTGGTGTGTAATGGTTACATACTACGCAGCCGCACGGGAGCAGGACCACATGTCTCGACGCGTCAACATCATGCTGAACGATGACGCATGGCGCGTCATCGGGAATCTGCCGCGCGGCGCTCGAAGCCGTGCCGTCAATGCCGCGATCCTGGACTGGTCGGGCGCGGCCGCCCGCCGGGACGCCTCTGCCCGCATGGATGCTCTGCGCGCGCGGTTGCCCGCGGTCGGCACGGACGAGGTGGTCCGCTGGATACGGGAAGAACGGGAGCGACGGGCGTCGTGATCGTCACGCCCGACGCATCCGTCCTGCTCAAGTGGGTTCTTCCCGGAGATGACGAGCGGGACACGAAGGCGGCGCTCTCGTTGCGCGACGAAGCCGTTGCCGGCGCCATCGAGCTGGTCGTGCCGCAACTCTGGATCTACGAGGTGGGCAACACGCTGGCGAGACGTTTCGCCGATCAGACCGACGAGCTGCTCGCGTCGCTCGCCGATTTCGGCCTCACGGAGGCGCGACTGGATTCCAGGTGGAGAACGCGTACCGTGTCTCTCGCCGTGACGTACGAAGTCGCTTTCTACGACGCCGCGTACCATGCCGTGGCGCTTGTTCTCGGCGGCGTGTTCGTTACCGCGGACGAACGCTACGTGAGTCGTGCAGCGAGAGCGGGAAGCGTATCGTCGCTGCGTCGCTGGCACGCGCGACGACCGGTCGCGGAACGTACCGGCGGCGACGAGTGAGAGGGGACCCCGATGAAGGTGGCACGCTGGGCGACATGGGGTGCGGCGGCAGGCTGCGCCGCCGTCTTCGCCGCGCCGTTCGGGTACCGCATCGGCATCGCACCGCTGGGGCTGGCGTTTCTGTTGCTGGTGGGCGGCCTGTTGCTTATCGCCGTCAGCGCCGGAGTGCTCGGCGCACGGATAGCGCGCGGGGCAGGCCTGCCGGACAAGGCGGCGCTTGCCGCGCTGGTGGTGGCCGTCGCCGTGGGCGTCGTCCCGCTGAGGACGTTGGCCTGGGTCTGGAGCGCACCGCCGATCCACGACATCACGACCGACACCGAGAATCCGCCGGCGTTCGTCGCGGCGGTCCCGCTCAACACCCCGGGTCGCACGGACTACGGTGGTCCGGCGCTCGCCGAGTGGCAGCGCGCCGCCTATCCCGATCTTCGACCGGCGCTCCTTCCGGTCGAGCCGGCCGACGCGTTCGGTCAGGCGCTCGCGACAGTGCGGCGGTTGGGTTGGGAACTCCTGGCGGCCGATCCGGATACCTATCGCATCGAGGCGACGGATCGGTCGTTCTGGTTCGGCTTCGACGACGACGTCGTGATCCGGATCACGACGTCCGGGGAAAGCGGCAGCCGCGTCGACGTTCGCTCGCTGTCGCGCGTGGGTGTCGGAGACCTGGGGGCGAATGCGCGTCGCGTACGGGAGTTCCTGGCTGTGCTGGCCGGGGAGTAGGAGCACTCCCTCCCCTGGCGCGGCCTTGGACCCGAATGAGCGTCCCGGTGGCTTCGACGGAGCGGGGCCGCCCGGCGCGCGCCGGACAGCCCCCTCGCCGCGCTTGCTCCGATTCAGTTCCCTTCGAGCTCGTCGACGATCACCTGCACGCTGTTCGTGAGGCCGCCCGGCGCCGGGGCCCGGTAGCCCTCGTAGCCGTCCGGCATCGTCCAGCCGTTCACGATCTCCTCCACGCTCTTGCCCGCGGCGTGCCCGGCCCGCACCGAGGCCAGGAAGTCGCGGTTGAACGCCGCGTACTCGTGCAGGTCGCCCCATGTCATCTGCGTGCTGTGCCCGGTGATGATCGTGTCGACGCCCTTGATGTTGTCGTGCGCCTTCTGCAGGCTGTCCGCAATGTCGACGCCGCTGCCGCCGTTGTTGGCGTCGAGGAAGGGCAGGTTCTTGCCCGGGAAGATGTCGCCCGAGTGGAGCGTCCCGTGCACCGGGAAGACTATCCAGGCGTCGCCGCCGGTGTGCCCCCGCCCGAAGTGGTAGAGGTCGACCCGGTCGTCGCCGGTGCCGATCGACATGCGCTCCGAGAAGGTCTGCGTCGGCAGCCCGCGGCCCATCGAGTCGGCGAAGACGTTGGCCGGCGGCTCGGTGCGGCCGCTGTATGCGCGCATCACCTGCATGTTCGCCGCCGTGACCTCGTGGGTGACGATGTCGACGTTGGCGGGGAACGCGACGTTGCCGCTCACGTGGTCGTGGTGGCTGTGCGTGTTGACGAGGGTCGTCACCGGGTTGCTGGTGAGCTCGCCGATCGCGTCCAGGATCGACTGGCCCCAGCCCGGGTTCTTGGAGTCGACGACGACGACCCCGCCGCTGGTGACGAAGACCGCCGTGTTACCGCCGCCCCCCTGCCCGCGCAGGACGTAGAGGTTGTCCTCGAGCTGCTCGACGTCGATGACCATCGCGTCCTGCGCCTCGACGATCGCGAGCGACAGGGCGCCGACGGCGAGCACGACGGCCAGAACGATGCTGCGTTTCATGTTATCCCTCCTCGTGAATGTGGTGAGGGCGCCATGCTAGCAGAGGGGCTGTGTGCGCGGAACCTTCATCGTTCCGTTGTTTCGACTCCGGGGACGGCACGTGCCCGGCGCGCGGAGTACCGCGGCGGGCAGGGTCGTGAATGGGCGTCGGATCGGCCGCGACTTGGTCTTCGGGTTGCAACACCGCGACAGCCGTGGTCGTATAGGGAATAACGGCGCCCGGCCCGTGTTCACGGATCCATGCGCCGGAGTCCATCGACAATCCTGCGAGAGAGACGGAGTCGACCGATGTCCCACTGCGACACCACGTTTCCCGGCCGCCTGGCGGCTTTCCTTGTCTTTCTGAGCGTAGCCAACGTTGCAACGCACGCCGCGCAGGCCCAGGGCGCCCGCTTCCTGCGTCAGCCGGACGTGAGCGCGTCGCACATCGTCTTCGTGCACGCCAACGACCTGTGGATCGTGGAGCGTGACGGCGGCAACGCCGCCCGGCTCACCAGCTCCGAGGGGGCCGAGACGGATCCGGCGTTCAGCGCCGATGGGCGGTGGATCGCCTTCTCGGCGCAGTACGGCGGCAACACCGACGTCTACGTGATGCCCGCCGCGGGCGGGCAGCCCGAACGGCTCACCTGGCACCCGGCCCCGGACATCGTTCAGGGCTGGACCCCGGAGGGAGCCATCCTCTTCCAGTCCGGCCGGGATGCGCTGCCGACGATGCTCTCGAAGTTCTATACCGTTCCACGCTCCGGCGGGCTGCCGGCGCCGCTCGCCCTGCCGCAGGCGCACCTCGGACAGATGTCCGCGGACGGCGGTCACATCGCCTACCAGGAGACGATGTACTACGACCCCGAGTGGCGCAACTACCGCGGCGGCCAGGCGCAGCCGGTCAGCATCGTGTCCACGTCCACCTGGGAACGCGCGACAACGCCGTGGGAGGGTGAGCGGCACATGGATCCCGTGTGGATGGACGGGGTCGTCTATTACCTGTCCGAGCGCGACTGGGCCAGCAACGTCTGGGCGTTCGACCCGCGCACGGGGACGGAGCGGCAGCTCACCCGTCACGCGGATTTCGACGTGAAGTCGCTGGGCGCGGGCGCCGGCGTCGTCGTCTACGAGCAGGCGGGGTACCTGCACGCGCTCGAGCCGGCGTCGGGCCGCGCCCGGAAGCTGGAGATTCGTGTCGCCGGAGACATGAACTGGTCGCGGGCGCGGTGGGAGGAGGTCCCGCCGACGCGGTTCCGGAACATCGACCTGTCGCCGACCGGGAAGCGCGCGCTGTTCGAATGGCGCGGAGAGCTCTTCAGCGTGCCCGCGAAGGAGGGTTCGTGGCGCAACCTCACGCGGACGCCGGGGGTGGCTGAACGCCATCCGGCGTGGTCGCCCGATGGCTCGCGCATCGCCTGGTTCAGCGACGCCGGCGGCGAGTACGGCCTGGTCATCGCCGAGCAGGACGGGTCGAACCCGCGCCGCATCGATATTTCCGATCCGTCGTTCTACTTCCGGCCCGAGTGGTCGCCCGACGGCACGAAGCTGGCGTTCACCGACACGCACTACCGCGTGCTCGTCCTGGATGTCGAGTCCGGGGGCGTGGAGCACGTCGACACCGACCGCTACGCCCACCCGCAACGCTCGCTGAACCCGGTCTGGTCTTCCGACTCGAGGTGGCTCGCGTACGCGCGCCGGCTCGACAACCAGTTGCGGGCCATCTTCATCCACGACACCGAATCGGGCGAGACGCACCAGCTCACCGACGGCACGGTGGACGCGATCGCGCCGGTGTGGGACGAGTCGGGGAAGTACCTCTATTTCCTGGCGTCGGCCGACTACGGTCTGAATACCGGCTGGCTCGACATGACGTCCTACGACCGTCCGGTGACCAGGGCTCTATACCTGGCCCTGCTGCCCGCCGGGGAGCCTTCGCCGTTCCTGCCCCGCAGCGACGAGGAGGAGGGCGACGCGGAAGGGGACGAGGACGAGGCGCAGGGGGCTGAGGAGGGAGAGACGTCCGACGGGGAGGCGCCCGCGGACGTGGAGATCGACTTCGATGGAATCGAGCGGCGCATGGTGAGTGCACCGGGACTGCCGGCGAAGGACTACAGAGGGCTCGTTCCCGGCCCGCGCGGCTCGGTCTTCGTGACCTTGGTGGATGGTGACGAGGGCGATGCGACGCTGCTGAAGTACAGCGTCGAGGAGCGCGAGGCGGAGGACTTCCTCGCGCAGGTTCGCGCCGGCGCTTCGCGCCTTCCTCCCGGCAGCGACATTGCGGTTTCTCACGATCGCAAGCAGCTGCTCTACCGTTCGGGCGCCAATTGGCACATCGTCGGCACGGAACAGCCGCCGGGGAACGGTGACGGACAACTGGAGCTGGGCGGCATGCGCATGCGAGTGGAGCCGAGGGCCGAGTACGCGCAGATGCTGCGCGACGGCTGGCGCTTCATGCGCGACTTCCTGTACGTCGACAACCAGCACGGGGCGCCCTGGGACGACGTGTGGGAGTGGTACTCGGCGTGGCTTCCCGACGTGCGCCACCGCGCGGACTTCAACCACCTCCTGGACATGCTCTCGGGAGAGATTGCGGTCGGCCATTCCTACGTGTTCGGCGGCGACTATCCGGATCTGGAGAATCCGCGCACCGGATTGCTCGGCGCGGACCTGGAGGAAGCCGACGGGTTCTATCGCCTGTCGCGCATCTACGCGGGCGACGCGTGGTGGCCGGGCACGACCGGACCGCTGTCCATGCCGGGGCTCGAGGTCGCCGCGGGCGACTACCTGCTGGCCATCGATGGAGTCGACCTGCGGCCGCCCGCGAATCCCTACCGCCTGCTGGAGGGTACGGTGGGACGAGCCATCTCGTTGACCGTCTCGTCATCGCCGTCCGCGGACGAGGCACGGGACATCCTCGTTGAGCCGATTGCGAACGAGGGCTTCCAGCGCATGTGGGCATGGGTCGCGGCGAATCAGGCGCGCGTCGACGAGTTGAGCGGGGGGCGGTTGGCCTACGTCTGGCTCCCGAATACGTCCCGCAACGGCTACGAGTTCTTCAACCGCATGTACTACGCGCAGAAGGACCGCGAGGGCGCGGTCATCGACGAGCGCAACAACGGCGGCGGCTCGGCCGCCGACTACATCGTCGACATGCTGGATCGCGAGCTTACCGGCTATTTCAACTCACCCGGGGCCGGCCGCAAGCCGTGGACCCAGCCGATGGCGGGACTATTCGGGCCGAAGGTCATGATCATCAACGAGAGCGCCGGCTCCGGGGGAGATCTGCTGCCGTACCTCTTCCGCTTCCGGGGCATCGGTCCGCTCGTCGGGACCAGGACGTGGGGCGGGCTGGTCGGTTCGTGGGACACGCCGCCGCTGATCGACGACGGGTTCTTTGTCGCGCCCCGCGGCGGCTTCTTCGACGTGAACGGGGAGTGGGCAGTGGAGGGCGAGGGCGTCGCGCCGGATATAGAAGTCCGGAACGACCCGGCCCCGGTGATTGCGGGAGGCGACCCGCAACTGGAGGCGGCCGTCCACGAGGCGTTGCGGCTGCTGGAGACGGAGAAGGTCGAGCTCAAGGAGGAGCCTGCGCCACCCGTGCGATGGCGGCGGCCGGCAAGATGAGTCCCGCACCCGGACCTGTCGCTAGAATGCTGGGGTGGCTTCGAGGCACTTCGACTGGCTCCGGCAGGCGGAAGCGGACTTGCGGCTCTCGCGGCATGCGCGGGACGGCGCGGCGCACGACTGGGCGTGCTTCGCCGCCCAGCAGGCCGCGGAGAAGGCGCTCAAGGCCGTCCTCATGCGTCGCGGGGCGGACGCCTGGGGACACACGGTGACCGCGCTTCTCGGCGTCGTTGCGGGGGACGATGTCGCGGAGGAGCTGGTCGTGTGCGCCAAGACGCTCGACAAGCACTACATTCCCACGCGGTACCCGAATGGCCTGGATGCAGGCGCGCCGACGGACTTCTACACCCGCAAGGACTCCGATGATGCCATCGCGTGCGCAGAACGACTCCTCGGCTTCGCTCGTAGTGAAGTGGAACAACCAGGCGGCCGTTGAGCGAGCGGTTCGCGATTGGGCGGCGCGGATAGGCGCCGAGCGGTCCGAGGTGCGTCGCATCGTCTGGTTCGGGTCGCGCGTCAACGGGATTCCGTCTCCCGGGAGCGATGTCGACGTCTGCCTGGTTCTGGCGCGGTCCGACAAGCCGTTTCGGGAGCGGGCCGGCGACTACCTGCCACTGGGGTTTCCCGTGGGGCTGGATCTGTTTCCCTACACGGTGGAGGAACTCGAGCAGGTGCGGCACGATCACCCGTCATGGCATCGAGCGATCACGGCGGGCGTGGACCTGTTGCCCGTTCGCTGACGGCCGAGCTCCTCTGTCGTCGGACGCTGTCCGTTCCCGTCGTCACGGCTCGATTCTGTGAAGGCCGGCCACACGATCGAAATCCCGGTCGTAGCTGACGATCCTGGTGATTCCCAGTTGTTCCATGTGGGCGACGGCCAGCGCGTCCTCGAAGTCCAGGGGCGGTGAGGATGCATAGACGTCCAGTGCCCGGAGGCAGACCCGCTTGTGGGAGAGCTTCAGACCACGGAGCATGAGTATCGGCAGAAGCCGGGCTCGAATCTGATCGGCGTTCAGCCGATAGGGCAGGCGGGGAGACGAGAGCACGTAGACCACCTCGGCGACAATGGCCTCGCAGGTCGCCAGTTCTTCTTCTTGCCGCTGCACGCGCTGGAAGAGCTCGTAGCAGGCCTCCGCCCTGGCCTCGTCATCCCGGGTCAGGTAGCGGAGGATGACGTTCGTGTCGAGGAATCTCACACTTCGCCCATCTGCCGCCGGGTCCGCTCAGCCTTGGCGTCCCGAGCGACACGCGACAGCTCGTCGAAGTCTTCCGGTTTTCGGGAGGGCTTCACGGATCCATAGGCCGATTCCAGGCTGTAGGCCACCGGCTTGAGGCGCACTTCACCCTCGGCGATCGCGAAGGTGACCTTGTCTCTGGGCTTCAGGCCGAGCAGACGCCGCACCTCGGCGGGGACGGTGACCTGACTCCGCTGCGTGAGCGTTGTAGTGATCTCCTTCATGCCTCGGATTCTGCTTGCCCTGTGCAATGAAGTATTCAATCAACAATGATACTGGAGTGTATCATTGATCCATGTTTCGTCTGCTGCCGGAGCGACAGCACCCCCCGGAGCTGAGGCACGCGGCGACACGCGCGATGCGGTGACCACTCGCGCGGCCGAAGCGTGGTAGCACGGCCTGCGGTTCCTGGCGAGCGCCGGGTTGCAGTCACCAGGTGGCCGGTGTCGGGCGTCGGGCCGCGTGCTGCGATGGGAGTTGAGACCTGACGAAGGAAAGCTGACCGAGAGCATCAATGCATTCAGCACCCAATCTGCGCATCAGACGAGGTGGCTAATCCGCCTGACCGTGGCGCTCTTGGCGTGCACGCTCGCCCTCATCGCGCTCACAGCGATGCTGGTTTGGCCAAGGCCGGAATAGGACACGAACCTCGGTCGATTGACACCCTCCGGACGTTCCCCGGATACTACGGAGGTTCTCGTTGGGTTTCATGCCCTCACCACGAACGCTGGCCCCTGTTTCCGGGTGTATCGCGCTGCTGCTGTGCGGCGCAATGGACGCCATTCCCGCCACGCGTCCGGTCCTGGCGGCCGAGCCCACGCCGCGCGGTTCCGCGAATGTCGCGCAGCAGCAGGGCGTCCGCGCGGACGGTTGGCAGCGCGCGCTTCTCGACCGCTACTGCGTCGCCTGCCACAACGAACGGCTGCGTACCGCCGACCTTGCGCTGGACACCCACGACGTGACCCGGATCGCCGACGCGCCGGATGTCTGGGAGACCGTGGTCCGCAAGCTGCGAGCCGGCGCGATGCCGCCGCAGCCGCGCCCGCGGCCGGACGCGGCGACCTACGACCGCTTCATCGGCTGGCTGGAGGCCGAGCTCGACCGGGAGGCGGTGGCCGCTCCGAACCCCGGACGCACCGAGGCGTTCCACCGTCTCAATCGGACGGAATACCACCACGCAGTCCGCGATCTCCTCAACCTGCAGATCGACGTCGCGGAGTTGCTGCCGGCCGACGGCGCCAGCTACGGGTTCGACAACATCGCCGGCGTGCTCGGCATTTCGCCGACGCTGCTGGAGCGCTATCTCGCTGCGGCGCGCAAGATCAGCCGGGTGGCGGTCGGACGGCCGGCGCCGTCGGCCACCGCCGAGGTCTTTCGTCTGGCGAGCGACCTCCCGCAGGACGACTGGGTGGCGGGGATGCCCTTCGGCACGCGCGGCGGCGGCGCGTTTCGCCACGTGTTCCCGGAGGACGCCGACTACCTGCTCCGCGTCCGCCTGGCCCGCAACGCGGGCGACAACCTGGCCGTCTTCGAGGTGCCGCACACGCTGGAGGTGAGCCTGGACGGCGCGCTGGTCCGGACGTTCACCGTCGGCGGACCGCCGCCCGTGGACGCGCCGCGCGACAGCGACGAGTACCGCGCCTGGCGCGACCGGCAGCGGTCCATAGACGACGACTGGGAGTTCCGTCTGCCGGTCAAGGCGGGACCGCACGAGCTGCGCGCGGCGTTCGTGCGGCAGACCGCGGCCTACCCGGAGACGCTGCGCCAGCCCTTCCTGCGGCCGTACACCAGCATCACCGGCGGCGATACGCGGGTGCAGCCGTACCTCGGCAGCGTCACCGTCACCGGCCCGTTCGCCGCGAGCGGCAGGCCGCCGGTGGAGGAGACGCCGAGCCGCCGGCGCATCTTCGTCTGCCGTCCGGCCAGCGCGGCGGACGCCGATCAGTCCGCATGCGCGGGTCAGATCCTGTCGAGCCTGGCGCGCCGCGCCTACCGCCGGCCGGTTACGGCTGCCGACCTGGACGTTCTGCTCGGGTTCTTCGAAGAAGGACGCCGGGAGGGCGGTTTCGAAGCGGGCGTCGAGATGGCCCTGCGCTGGCTCCTTGCCAGCCCGGAGTTCGTGCTGCGCGTCGAGCGGGACCCCGCCGGCGTGGCGTCCGGGACCAACTACGCGATCAGCGACCTGGAGCTGGCGTCCCGGCTGTCGTTCTTCCTGTGGAGCAGCATCCCGGATGACGAGCTGCTCGACCTTGCCGCGGCCCGGCGCTTGCGCGATCCGGAGGTGCTGGAGCAGCAGACGCGTCGCATGCTGGCCGACGAGCGCGCGCGGGCGCTCGTGACGAGCTTCGCAAGCCAGTGGCTCTACCTGCGGAATGTTCCCGCGGTCGTGCCCGACGAGGACCGCTTTCCCGACGTCGGCGAGGGCCTCCGGCAGGCGATGCGGCGCGAGACCGAGCTTCTCGTCGAGAGCGTCTTCCGCGAAGATAGCAACGTGCTCGATCTGCTGACCGCCGACTACACCTTCGTCAACGAGCGGCTGGCGCGCCACTACGGCATGCCGCGCATCTACGGCAGCCATTTTCGCCGGGTGCCGGTGGCGAGCGAGGCGCGGCGGGGACTGTTGGGCCACGCCAGCATCCTCGCGGTCACGTCTTACCCGAACCGTACGTCACCGGTGTTGCGGGGCAAGTGGGTGTTGGAGAACCTGCTCGGGACACCACCCGCGCTGCCGCCGCCCGACGTGCCGGCGCTGGAGGAGACGACCGACAGCGGGGAAGCGCTGTCGATGCGCGAGGCGACCGAGCGCCACCGCGCGAACCCGGTCTGCGCGAGCTGCCACCGGCTGATGGACCCGCCGGGGTTCGCGCTGGAGCAGTTCGACGCGGTCGGCCGCTTCCGGACCCGCACCGCCGCGAACACGCCCATCGACGCCTCGGGCGAGTTGCCCGACGGGACTCGCTTCGACGGCGCGGCGGGGTTGCGCGAGGCGTTGGTGAGCAAGCCGGAACGCTTCGTCGGCACGCTGACCGAGAAGCTGATGACCTACGCGCTCGGGCGCGGCCTGGAGCACTACGACGCGCCGGCGATCCGCGCCATCACGCGCGAGGCCGCCGCGAACGACTACCGGTTCTCTTCGCTCGTCGTCGGGATCGTCAAGAGCATGCCGTTCAGGATGAGGAGAGCGGAATCATGATCATCACCAGGAAGACGCTGCCGCGGCGCACGTTCCTCCGCGGCGTGGGGGCGGCGCTGGCGCTCCCGATGCTGGATGCGATGACCCCCGCGCTTACCGGGATCGGCGCGGTGCGCGCGGCCGAGCCGGTGCGCCGGCTCGGGTGGGTCTACCTGCCGAACGGCATGGCGATGGAGTCGTGGACGCCGCCGGCGAAGACCGCCCTGGAGTTGTCACCGACGCTCAGCCCCCTCAGCGCATACCGCGACCGGATGGTGGTGCTCAGCGGGCTCGCCCAGGGGCAGGCCGAGGCGCTCGGCGACGGCAACGGCGAGCACACGCGCGCCACCGCGACCTGGTTGAACGGCGTCCACCCGAAGGAGACCGAGGGGGCCGACGTGCGGTCCGGCATGACCGCCGACCAGGTCGCCGCCGCCCAGCTCGGCCGGACAACGCCGCTGCCGTCGCTGGAGCTGGCCATCGACCGGGACTTCCTCGTGGGCAACTGCGAGAACGGCTACAGCTGCATCTACATGAACACCATCGCGTGGCGGGACCCGACGACGCCGCTGCCGATGGAGAACAACCCGCGCGTCGTCTTCGAGCGCCTCTTCGGGGAGGGCGGCTCGACGGCGGAGCGGCGCGCGCAGTTCCGCAAGGACCGCAGCATCCTGGACGCCATCACCGACGACCTGGCGCGACTGCAGCGGGAGGTCGGGGCGGGCGATCGGGCGCGCGTGACGCAGTACCTCGACGCGGTGCGCGCCATCGAGCGCCGCATCCAGCTTTCCGAGAAGAGCGACACCGAGCTGCCGGAGCTCGCGCGCCCGGTGGGCATTCCCGAGTCCTACCCCGAGCACGTCGGGCTGATGTTCGACCTGACGGCCCTCGCTTGGCAGGCGGACATCACCCGCGTGTTCACCTTCATGCTGGGCCGCGAGCTGAACGGGCGCGCCTATCCGGAGATCGGCATTCCTGAGTCGCACCACGGGATCTCGCATCACCGCTACGACCCGCTGAAGCTGGCCCAGCTCGCGAAGATCAACACCTACCACGTGACGCTCTTCCGGGGTTTCCTGGAAACGCTGGTATCGACGCCCGACGGTGACGGGTCGCTGCTCGACCATTCGCTGCTGCTCTACGGCGCGTCGCTTAGCGACAGCAACAAGCACCTGCACTACGACCTGCCGCTGATGCTGGTCGGCGGCAGCGGCGGGCACCTGAAGGGCAGGCGCCACCTGCAGTATCCGCGGGACACGCCGATGACGAACCTGCTCGTCAGCCAGCTCGACAAGGCAGGGGTGCGGCTCGACGACGGGCTCGGCGACAGCACGGGGCGCCTCAAGGAGTTGGCCCGGCTGGCGGATGTGTAGATAGGCGTGTTGCCGACGCGTTCATATCCACACTTGATGAGCTCTGCGCTGATGTGCAAGACACTGTTCCGGGATACTCGACCCCGCAGCAATGCGGTTCGGCCGGGGGGCAGTGCGGCTGGAAGGCAGCGTGGCTCTGCCCACGCGCTCCCAGGCCTTGGCGTGGTCGCCGCGGTCGTTCTAGCCGCCGGCGTCTGTGTGCCGGCAATTGCCGCGGGGCAGCCGGCGGACGATGCCACACCGTTGCACCGGGCGGCCCACGAGGGCGATGCGGCGGCGGTCGGACGGTTGCTGAATGCCGGCGGGGATGTCGATGCCGCGACGCGCCACGGGGTGACACCACTGGCCCTGGCGTCCGCCAGCGGCCATGCGGCCGTGGTGGAGACCCTGCTGGATGGCGGAGCGAGTCCCAACCGGCCATCACCGCGGGGCGAGACGCCGCTGATGGTCGCGGCCCGAGCCGGCGTCGTCGACAGCGTGACCGCCCTACTGCGGCACGGGGCCGACGACGGGGTCGACGCGCGCGAAGGGTGGCGCGGGCAGACCGCGTTGATGTGGGCGGCGGCCGAGGGCCATGCGGCGGTCGTCGCGCCGCTCGTGGCGGCGGGAGCGGCGGTCGACGTCCGCTCCGACGCGGGATTCACCCCGCTTGCGTTCGCGGTCCGTGCGGGCCACGGCGGCACCGTCGAGGCGCTGGTGAAGGCCGGGGCCGACATCGACCTTGCGCTGCCGGACGGCACCAGCCCGCTGCACCTCGCGGTCATCAACGCGCAGTACGACGTGGCGCTGCAACTTCTGGAGCACGGCGCCGAGCCGGCCGCGGCCGAGCCGGGCTGGACGCCGCTGCACCAGCTCGTCTGGACCCGCCGGCCGAACCGGCACTACAACAACCCGGCCGCGTTTCCGACGGGGACCGTCACCGACGTGGAGCTGGCGCGCGCGCTCGTCGCGCACGGTGCCGACGTGAATGCCCGCCAGACGGCCGAGCCGCGGGACGGCTACCGCAACATGCTGAACCGCAGCGGCGCCACGCCGTTCCTGCTCGCCGCCAAGGCGGTCGACCTGGAGATGATGCGCCTGCTGCTGGAGCTGGGTGCCGATCCGCTGCTGGCGAACGAGGACGGCACCACCGCGCTGCTCGTGGCGGCGGGCGTCGGCATCTGGTCGTCGAGCGAAAGCCCGGGCAGCGCCGCGGAGGCGCTCGAGGCGGTGAAGCTGATGGTCGAGCTCGGCGACTTGGTCACCACCGTCGACGACAACGGCGATGCGGCACTCCACGGCGCCGTCATGCGGGGCTCGCCGGATCTGGTCCTCTACCTGCTGGAAAAGGGCGCGGCGCTCGATCCGGTCAACGCGCGGGGTTGGACGCCCCTCACCATCGCGCAGGGGATCTTCTACGCCAACCTCGGGCGGCGCTGGCCGGACATGGAGGCGCTGCTGGTCGGGCTCGGCGCCACGTCTCCCACAGCTCCCGAGCCCCCGCGGTAGCGGGGCCTCCCTACGAACGGCCTGTCATCGAACCCCTCTCGGGAATACGGAGAAGGGCGGAGCAATGGTGGAACTGGCGCGAATCGAGAAGGTCGATCTTCGGGAAGCCTGGTCGAACGAGGCGGCCGACTTCACTCCATGGTTGCAGGAGAACATCGATCAGCTCGGCGATGCCCTGGGGATGGATCTCAAAGTCGAAGAACGAGAGGCTTCGGTCGGCGCGTTCTCACTGGATTTGTTGGTCCGTGACGGCAGCGGACGCCACGTCATCATCGAAAACCAACTGGGGACAACCGACCATGTCCATCTCGGTCAGATTCTCACCTACGCGGCCGGTCACAACGCCAGCGTGATCGTCTGGATTGCGAAGGAGTTCCGCGACGAGCACCGGGCGGCTCTGGACTTCCTCAACTCTCGCACCGGCGAGGACACGGAGTTCTTCGGCGTCGCGGTGGAGTTGTGGAGGATCGAGGGATCCCGCGCCGCCGTCAATTTCGATCTTGTCGTGACTCCGAACGAATGGCGCAAGCGAACCGCCATCACGTCACGGGAACGTGGCCCGTCCGAGAGAAACGAGAAATACCGACTGTTCTTCCAGGCGCTCATGGACGCACTGAGGGAAGATCATCAGTTTACGAAGGCACGCAAGGCACAGCCGCAGGGCTGGTATTCCTTCTCATCCGGCATCAGTTGGCTTACCTATGGCGCAAATTTCGCCGCCCGCGGACGGGTCTGGGTGGAGCTCTATATCGACTCCACCGATCGGGAACGGAACAAGCGGGCGTTCGACCGGTTGGAGCAAGAGAAGGAGCTGTTCGAATCCGAACTGGGGGCGCCGCTGGAATGGCAACGCCTGGAGAGTCGCCGGGCGAGCCGCATCTCGATTCGTCGCCCGGGCTCCATTGACGATAACCAGGAAACGCTGGAAGAAATCCGTCAGTGGATAATCGACAGGCTGCTCGCTTTCAAGCGAGTGTTCGGGCCCAGACTTCCGGAGTTGGTGGAATGAGAGCAGGTTAGCCTCTTCCGAGGTGCCGGAGCCGCGCGCCGGGCGTGGCTCCGCGCCCGGCGTGAGATTCGATCCGTCAGTCCGTTCCGAGGACATCGTCGGAAGAGTTCGAGGACTCTTCTTCGAGCCCTGGATCCAGTTCCATGAGGTGTGGCTCGAACACGCGTCTCATTGCGGCGGAAGCTTGGTTAAGTTCACGCATCGCGTCCGGGTCGGTGCCGTCCAGATAGTTGGCTTCGACCGTGTAGCGGCTTGCCCAGCGCCCCGCTGTCGTCTGCTGCGGCCACTCGAGCGCCTTCGGCAAATCGGCGGCGCCAAAGTCGGCATCGATCTGCGGTCGCTTCTCTTTGAGCGCCGCAAGCGCGCCCTGCCATCTGCCACTCGCATTGGTGATGACGACTCGCGATTCCCTCCGGTTGACCGCGACCCGATAGAGCAATCCCTGGCCTCGCGCAGGTGTATGGAGTCTTCCGTGGATGCTCGGCGACAGGTTCTTGAACGGCGAGTCGATCCCTTCATCCCGCGCCTGGGCGAAGAGCGCGGCCATGAACTCACGCCTCTTGATCTGGGTCGGCGTGAGTTCCTGTTGCGTCGTCTCATCGAGTCCCTCGATTCCGGAGGGCTCGGCGAGGATCGTGAAGAGCGCCGCGGGTGCAGAGCTGCCGATCTTGATGGCGCGCACCGTCAGCATCCAGATCTGGCCGATGCCCCGCTCGTTCAATACCTCCACTGCCATTGACGTGCTCCGGCCTGCCGTCTTCCACGATCCAGATGGCTCGCTGGACCTCCCGGTGCGAGAGGTAGGTCACGAGTTGGCCGAGATGGCTATGGTCACTCCTTCCGAACTGGTTCTCGATGACAATGTCGCCGAAGTTGGTCTCCGCCACGATGTCGATGCTGAAGTCGCCGGCGCCCACCTCGCTCCGCGCGTTGGTCAAGCCGAGACCGAGGATCTTGTCGAGTTCATCGATGTGAGATCGGAGCCAAGGTGTGAAGTCGGCATCCTCTTTCGGCCAGACGTCGCGGATGGCGACGGTCTCGATGGTTCCGACTTCCAGTGGCATGTTTCGAGATCCGGGGCACCTGTCAACGTCCAGTGGCGGTGCTCCGATCCTCTGCAGGACTCACGGGGTCGCCGGGGCGGTCGCCCGTCGTCGGCCTGAGAGGCTACCATGGTTGTCAGTGGATCAGTCCGGTTTGCGGACAGTCATGTCGGTCCGTCAGTTCGATGCGGGTCGCGCGTGGTTTTCCGCAGCCGTGCAGGCACTTTGGCGGTGCGTGTTGATCGGAGCGGGCGTCCTCGTCGTCGTCGTTCCCTTCGGGTACGCGGCTTCCGGCGAGTACGTCCACGTGGTGCGGGGCGCGGGCTACGGCCTCGTCGTTGGTGTCGGGTTAGCGTTTTACGCCGGAGGGGCCACAACGACGTGGCTCGGGCTCCTGGTCGGGTCCATCACCGGAATGGTCACGGTTCAGCTCCTCGCTGGCCTGCCTCCCACCTTCCAGGGCCCGGCCCGGACCCTGCCGACGGCCATGGCCCTGACGATGGCCCTGATCGACGGTTTCGGCGAACCGCGCCTGCAGGGCTATCGCGACGCGCTTCGAGAATCGTGCATCGTGAGCTTGCTGTTCACCGGGCTGGCGTTCCTGCCCGGAAACAGTGCGTTGTTCGTAGCGCCCTGGTTCCTGATGCCGTCGACCGCTCTGATTGCCGGGTTCTTCAGCGGGACCGCAGCCGGGAGGCGCACCGTCCGGCCCCCCGTCTGGCTGATTCTCCTGACTCTGGTGATGATGGTCCTGCTCGGCCTGCTGCTGATGCTCGATGAACAGCCCAGCATGGGAGCCGCCGCGCAGACCGTGTTGAGGGACACCATCGCCGTCCCGGTCGCCGTCTTTCTCGTTGCGCGCGCCGTCGCCGTCTGGCTCCACCCGCGGCTACTGGTCTACAGTCAGCTCGCCGCCTATCTGCGCGTGATGTGGGTCCCCATCGGCGGCTTCGCGATCGGCTACCTGGTGATCATCCTGCTCTTCGCCGGGTTCTACGGCATGCTGGCGCACTTCAGCCCCGGCGCCTTCACCGGGGTCGGCGAAGATAACGACATCATGACCTGGGTGTCGTTCGCGTTCTTCACCGGTGTAGGACGTGACTACTCGGGCATCGTCCCGGTCTCAGGCGGCGCGCAGGCGCTTGTCGGCGCACAGTTGATCCCCTCCATCGGCTGGGCGTTGGTGGTGTTCGCGGCCGTAATGGCGTACGTCCAGCCGCATCTCGAACGGATCGCGCGGCGCGACGCGGAGCGGGATGGTGAGTGAAGTCGCCCCCGCGGACTCGACGGCCCGCACGGCTGCAACCCTTCGCACATGTCCGTAGTCCAACTCGATCCCGGTCGGATTGGATCGCGAGTCCAGCATGGCCTGTGTCATTTTGACGTCAGATTCAAGGCACATCACGATGTGCTCATGAGGACCACACTGACCCTGGACGAGGATGTGGCGGACTTCCTGAAGGCAGAAAGCCGCCTGCAGGACAAGCCGTTCAAGCAGGTAGTGAACGAGATCCTGCGGCGAGGCATGGCGCCCGGACCACGGGAGGCGGAACAGCCGAGATTCCAGGTTGTTCCCAATCACAGCAGGCTCGTCCCGGGCGTCGATCCACTGAAGCTCAACCAGCTCAACGATCAACTCGAAGCCGACGACTTCGCTGCGGAGAGCGGGCGGTGATCGTGCCGGACATCAATCTGCTGGTCTATGCCTACAACGACGGCGCACCGGACCACGAAGCGGCCAGGCGCTGGTGGGAAGACCTGGTGAACGGCGCGGAGCGAGTCGGTGTGCCCTGGATTGTCGCAACCGGCTTCGTACGACTGATGACGCATCCGCGGGCGTTGACGGCGCCCGTCTCGCCGACCGAAGCGATCTCGCTCGTCAGGGACTGGTTCCGGTACGCTCACGTCTCGCCCATCATCCAGGCGCCGAGCACCTGACGCATCTCCAACGAAATCTCGACGCCGCCGGCGTCGGCGCCTATCTCGTGACCGACGCCCATATCGCCGCGCTGGCCATGGAATACCAGGCGGAGGTTCACTCGAACGATACGGACTTCAGCCGGTTCCCCGGCCTCCGGTGGCGGAACCCGTTGTGACCGGTCGCGCGAACACGCCCGCAGTTGCCGCAGGTCGATGCTCCGCCGCGTGCAAGTAGCACGCGCAGTGCGAGTTGCTCCCCGACGGTCGCTGGCCGGACCCTGACGGCGATTCGTTGTCAGTTTGCCCATACGAGTCATAGGATTGCCTCGTCTGGGTACCCGCGCCATCGGAGGCCGACATTGAACGTAGATGCAACCGCAATCGCGGAGGTCCTGGGCGGGCCTGCCGTCTTCGGCCGGCCGATCACGAGCATCCGTGGTCTCGATGATGCGGTGCGCGCCGGGATTCCCAAACCGGCGCTGGATTGCCTGCTTCGGACGCTCGCCTCGCCTCGCGGCACCGGTGGGACGAGCGTGCGACGGTTGCGGAACCGGATTGTCCCGCGAGCGACTTATCAGCGCGTGGAACGCTTCAATCTGCAGGTCAGTGAAACCACCGAACGGATCGCCCGGCTCTACGCCATGGCTCTCCGCCTTTCAGGATTCCGACGCCGCAGCGCGTTTCATGATGCGCCGGCATCCGGAGCTGCATGACCGGACACCGTTCGACGCCGCCCTTACAGAGGTGGGCGGGCGCGAAGTCGAGGAGATCATCGATCGGGGTCTGCATGGTCTACCGGTCTGACGCCGCGAAGCCCGCCTACCGTATCGTCCGGGACCGGTACCCGCCATTCGATGGGGGCGGCGCCTTCCGCTGGGGAAGTCGTTGGACAGGTTCCGGCCGCTGGGTGGTCCACGCGGCCGAGACCTTTGCCCTCGCTGTCCTCGAGAATCTCGTGCATTGGCAGACGGTCGCTCTTCCGCCGAGCCTCGTCTGCGTACGGGTGACGATTCCGCGAGGCCTCGATCAGGAGCGAATCGACGATCTCTATTCCGCCGCACTGGCTGCGGACGACTTCATGGCGACGCGCGCACTGGGCAACCGCTGGTACGACCGGGGACGGACGGCGGTGCTGTGGGTGCCTTCCGTGGTGTCGCCGTATGAATCGAACGTGCTGTTCAATCAACGGCACGCGGACTTCATCAGACTCGAGGTGGAACCGCGGAGACCAGCGCCCGTGGATCAACGCCTCACCAGCCGTTGAGGTCGAGCAGGAAGGACGCGCACCGTTTGCTCGCGGTCCTCGTGGGCTCTCACGACGTCACGGACGACCCCGTCATCAGCGGACGGCAAGGGGGACTCTGCGTCCACCAGCTCGAACCAGTCTCGCCTCACAGAATCAACTGCGTGTGCTCGACATCGAGCCAGCGGCCGAACTTGTAGCCGACGTTCTTCAGGACGCCGACCGTTCGGAACCCGAGCGCGCGCTGCAGGGCCAGGCTGGCCTCGGCCTCGGTTGTCAAGGAGCCTCGAGAAGTGACGGAAATTGAAGCCGGATCGGTTCAAAGACCGCCTTCTGAAGAAGCAGATCCAGCGGAGCGAAGGTCGGTCTGCGGACGGTGGGTTCCGAGCCGGACGTTGGTGTCGGCCATGCCCGTCCGGGGTACCCTCGCGAGACGGAACGGCCGACCGAGCTGGGCCGGACGGTGTGACCGACGACGAATCGGAGAGGACGTTGCGTCGAGCGACAACCCGAGTGCCGCGGAAGGCTCGTTTGGCGCATGCGGCGACGGTGGGGCTGATCGGTGTCGGTTCTTGCGCCAGGCGAGCCTGGAGGCGGTGCTCTCGCGCGCGCGGACCACGTCCGGATGGGCGTTGACGTTGGCCGCGCGCGAATCCTCCGCTTGTCTGTTTAGCATTTGGCCGATGGGCCTTGGGGATGGCCCATTCCCCAGTAGCACCTTGTAGCGAGGCGCCCCTGGGTGGGGCGGTGGTCGGACCGTATCCTCCGCGGACCGTCGCGGGCCGTAGCGGAGTGTGGTCGCCACCGTCTTCCCCATGTTGTCTGAGTGAGTCCGCGAAGCGCGGCCTTGAGCCCCGGGAGGGGGTCCGGGGGAGGGGACGAGCGCCGCGTCGACTGGCGCACGAAGCACGTCACGCCCGAAGCCCCTGGGCAGCTCGACAGCCTATTGTGCACGGTTACGTAACGGAGCAGGGGAAAGCGGTCGACCGAGCGATCGAGGTAAGTGTTCCGAGCGCAGCGAGGGCCTTTTCCGTTCCGGTCTCCCGGCTGGGGTTGTCAGGCGGACGTTTTAGCATTTAGCCCGATGGGTCATGGGGGATGGCCCATTCCCCAGCGGCACCTTGTAGCGAGGCGCCGCTGGGTGGGCGGTGGTCGGACCGTGTCCTCCGCGGACCGTCGCGGGCCGTAGCGGAGTTTGGTCGCCACCGTCTTCCCCAAGTCCTGAATGGATACTCGAGCGTCGAGGCTCGCATGACAAGCACAGGAGCACAGGGAAGATGACCCATGATACTCGTAACTGCGTCGGCGTCGACATCTCGAAGGCGCATCTCGACGCCTACCAGTGTCCGTGCGGCAAGGCGGCGCGATTCTCCAACGACGCCGCTGGATTCAAGGCGCTGATCGCATGGATCGAGTCGCCAGTTCGGGCCGTCGTGTACGAGCCGACCGGGCAGTTTCACCGCGCGTTCGAGGAAGCGCTGCTGAGCGCCGAGATACCGCTGGTGCGGGTCAACCCGTTGCAGGCTCGGCGCTTCGCGGAGGCCATCGGGCAGCGGGCGAAGACGGATGCGGTGGACGCAAGGATGCTGGCGCAGATGGGAGCGGCCGTGGATTTGCGGCCGACCGAGGTGTCATCGCCGGCGCGGCGTGCCCTTGAGGAACTCCAGGTGGCCCGCGAAGCGCTGGTCCGGGACCGCACGGCCGCGTTGAACCGTGAGAAGCACCTTCAGAACCGGCTGCTCAAGCGCCAGAACAAGACTCGGCTGTCGCAAGTCGATCGCCATCTGGCGGCCATTGATGCCGAGATTGCCAAGCGGCTGGCCGAAGACGAGGTGCTTGCCCGCCGGGCAGAGATCCTGATGTCGATTCCTGGCGTGTCTCGCGTTACCGCGGCAGCCCTGTTGTCCCTGATGCCGGAACTCGGCTGCGTCGACGCCAAGGCGATCGCCAGCTTGGCGGGGCTCGCCCCCGTCACTCGTCAGTCCGGCATCTGGCAGGGCCAAAGCCACATTCAGGGCGGCCGGTCGCGGGTGCGGCGGCAGCTCTACATGCCGGCCTTGGCGTCGATCTGCTACAACCCCGACCTTCGTGCCAAGCACCGTCAGCTCGTCGCCCAGGGGAAGCCGGGGAAGGTCGCCGTGGTCGCCGTCATGCGCAAGCTTCTGGTGCTGGCCAACGCGCTGCTGGGACAGGACCGCACTTGGTCGCCCGACCCGCCTGGCCGCGGCAGGCCGGCCCCGGGCGGAAGCGCATCCGTCACGGCAGGACAGGCTGGAGACTTCTCACACGCGTAGCGTGCGTCTGTGGTCACGCCGTTGACGTTGCCTAACGCGAGGAGGTGATCGAGCCAGTGATCGAGCCCGTGCCGTCGTTTGAGCGCCAGCGGGTCGCCGACGGCCACCGTAGAGCCCCAGCATCAGCGTGTGGCTCGCCCCTGACCAGGCGCGTCGCTCCGCTCCGACCGCGCTGCGGGCGGCTGTCGGCCTTGACGCCGGCTCCGCGCACGCTCGTCAACAGCAGGCTCTTGGACGACGGGTGCCCAGATTTCGGTCCACTTGACACATGGATACTCGGCTCCGCAAGGCCGGGGCCACTGGGCGCGCGTGCCTGACCGCAGGGAGTCCGGGACGACCTTCGGGCTGGCGAGGTTCGACTGCAGTCGGGTAGCGTTGAAAGCGGGCTCAAGCGTGGGGGTGAGGGCCCGGGAATAGGCCGGACCCTCGTGACCGCCCCGAGCTCCGACAGGTCGAGCGGGTCGCCATTGTTGTGCCACGGCCGGCGCGGCGCTGTCCAGTCGGAGTTCACCCGCGCGCTCCGACGCCGTGGACCAGCCGTTACGCCAGAAGACCTGCCGACACTGCAACCGTTTGTTCGCCATCTGCGTGGCGTGCGACCGCGGCCACGCCTACTGCTCGCCGCGCTGCCGGGCGGCCGGCCGTCGCCGTTCGGCGCGGGCTGCCCGGGCGCGACACCAGCGCAGTCCCGAGGGCCGTCTCGACCATCGCGACCAGCAGCGCGCCTACCGCGACCGCCGCCGCGTGATGGATCAGTCTTCCCCCGCAGCGCTGCGATCTACCAGACTCCCCGTCCCTGACGCCGCCCCGGTTCAGCCCCCCGTCGCCACCCGATGCGTGGTTTGCGGGCGGGCGAGCCGGTGGCTGGTGCCGATGCGCGAGCCGCGCATCGCGGGGACAAGGAGGAAGGATGATCACGCCCGCGCAGCGCGCCGAGATCCGGCGCCTGTACTACGCCGAGCACTGGAAGGTCGGGACCATCGCGGCCCAGCTCGGCCTCCACCGTGAGACGGTCCGCGCCGCGGTCGAGCGCGAGTCGCCAGGTGTCCCTCCCAGCGTGTGGCGGCCCAGCATCATCGACCCGTATCTGCCGTTCATCCGCGACACCCTGACGCAGTACCCGAATCTGCGCGCCACGCGGATCTACGAGATGGTGCGCCAGCGTGGCTATGCGGGTTCCGTTTTCCCCGTACGCAAACTCGTGCGGCGCCTGCGGCCCGAGACCAGCCGCGCCGTCTACCGCCGGGTCGTCACCCTGGCCGGCGAGTCCGCACAGGTCGACTGGGGCTCGTTCGGCAAGGTCCGCATCGGCGCCGGCACGCGCACGGTCTCCGGATTTGTCATGGTCCTCGGCTACTCCCGGGCGCTGGCCGCGCTGTTCACCCTCGACCAGACGCTGGAGAGCTTCCTCCGCGGGCACGTCCACGCCTTCGACGCGCTGGGCGGTGTCGCGAGAAACCTCGTGTACGACAACCTGCGCAGCGCCGTGCTCGACCGCCGCGGCGCCGCCGTGCAGTTTCATCCCCGCCTGCTCGAGCTCGCCGGCCACTACCACTTCGCGCCCCACCCCTGCACGCCGGGACGGCCAAATGAGAAGGGGAAAATCGAGAGGAAAATTCAATATCTACGCCACGCCTACTTCGCCGCCCGTCCCTTCCGCGACCTCGATGACATCAACGCCCAGTTCCGGCGCTGGCGCGACGAGGTCGCCCACCGGCGGCCGCATCCCGATCAGCCCAATCGCAGTGTCGCCGAGGTCTGGGCCGAGGAGAAGCCCCGCCTGCTGCCGCTGCCCGCCAATCCCTTCGAGACCGACCTGGTGCGCGCCGTCCGCTCCGGAAAGACCCCCTACGTCCGCTTCGACCGCAATCTCTACTCGATCCCCCACACCCACGTCCGCAAGCCGCTGACCCTGGTCGCCTCAGCCACCCGCATCCGCATCCTCGACGGACAGACCGAGCTGGCCAACCATCACCGCACCTACGACACCGGACTGACCGTCGAGGACTCCGACCATCTGGAAGGCCTGCTGGCGGCTACCCGCCAGGCCAACGTCCACACCACCCGCGACCGGCTGCGCGCCGCCGTTCCCGCCACCACCACGCTCTTCGAACGACTCGCACAGCGTGGAGAGGCCCTGCGGCCGCACGCCACCCGGCTGCTCGCACTGCTCGACGACTACGGACCCGAGGAACTGGCCAACGCCGTCGACATCGCCCTCGAACGCGACGCCCTCGGCGCCGGCTCGATCACCCACATCCTCGAAACCCGACGCCGGCAGCGCGGACTCAAGCCCCCGCTCCGACTCACCCTGCCCGACCGGCCCGGACTGCGTGACCTCGATGTCCAGCCTCACGACCTGGAGACCTACGATGCCCTCGGACGACACGACCACGACGACGCTGCAGACTGACCTCCGGCGACTCGGGCTCAACTACACCGCCGACCAGCTCAATGACCTCATCGCCCTGGCCACCCGAAAGCGCTGGAGCCATACCGTGCTGCTCGAACACATCGTCGCTGCCGAACTCGAGGAAAAACAGCGCCGCAGCGTCGAGAGCCGACTCAAGCGCGCCCGACTCGGACGCTTCAAGCCGCTCGCCGACTGGGACTGGGACTGGCCCACCGCGCTGGACCGGACCGCCCTCGAACGCATCCTCTCGCTCGACTTCCTCAACCGCGGCGACAACGTCGTGATTCTCGGCGCGCAAGGCCTCGGAAAGACAATGCTGGCGAAGAACATTGCCCACCAGGCTGTCCTCGCCGGACACTCCGCACTCTTCACCACCGCCGCCGACTTGCTGCTCGACCTCAACGGACAGGAGACCGCACGCGCACTCGAACGCCGCCTGCGCCACTACACCCGCCCGGCGATCTTGTGCGTCGACGAACTGGGCTACCTCGCCTACGACGCCCGCGCCGCGGACCTGATCTTCCAGCTCGTCAGCCGACGCTACGAGCACCGCTCCCTGCTCATCACCACCAACCTGCCTTTCAAGAACTGGGACACCGTCTTTCCCAACGCCTCGTGCGCCGTCGCCCTGATCGACCGGCTGACCCACCACGTCGAGATCCTTCGCATCGAAGGACGCAGCTTTCGTCGCCGGGAGGCTGAACTCAGCCAGCAGGAGCGCAACCGCCAGCGTCCGCCTCGCGACGAAGAAACCGAATGACGCGATCAGCAGGGTCGTCCTCAACCAGTCGACGGCACTTCAGAAATGATCACTTCCTCGAGCTCGACAACACTCGGTGCAGGTCCCGCCGATCAAGGTGCGGTGGCCTAGTGATCGCGCCCGTTCGATCAGGTCGCTGAGCAGCGCCCGCCCGACTCCCCGGCGGTGAGCATCGGGGCGAACGTAGACCGAACCCTCCACCGATCGACGATACGCCTCCCGCGGTCGCCACGGCGACAGGTACGCGAACCCGGCGGGGTGGCCGTCGAGCTCCGCCAGGGTCACCGGATGGGCGCCAGTCCGGTCGCGGAACCACGCCGCGTAGTCGTCGGGCGTGCGCGGCTCGAGATGGAACGTGCAGGTCGACGTCTCGATGTAGTGGTTCATCACCGCCGCGATGAAGGGCAGGTCCGCCGCGACAGCGGGTCGGATGGTGATCATCTCCGATTCGAGGAATTGACCGACGTTCTGGGCCGGGCCGGGAACGCGGGTACCATGGTGATCGTTACATCAATCCAGTGCGGGGAGCATCGGTGTCCGCCATTCAGGTCGATCCGAATCGTTCGCGGGTGTCGGCGGTAAAGCACGTTCTGTGGCGATCGTTGCAGGTGGCGGCTGGCATCCTCCTCGTCGTCGTGCCGTTCGGCTATGCCATCACGCCGGTGCACGACTCGGTCATGATGGCGGCGGGCGCGGGCTTTGCCGTCGGCGTCGGTCTCAGCCTGCGGATGGGCGACCGGGGCGGCCGGCTGGCCGGCATTCTCATCGGTTCGGTCGTAGGCATCGTCATCACATTCCTGGCCGGGCTTCTGGCGCAAGGACTGGGTTTTCTGTTCTTGATCGGGCCATCGCTGCCTCTCACCGTCGGCCTGTGCGACGGGCTCGGGGCCTCGCGCGCCGGAGGGTATCGTGAGGCGACCCTGGAATCACTCACGATCGCCGCGCTGCTGGGTCTGGGGCTGTTTCCCGGTCCTGTCGGTGGGGCGGCAATCGTGATTGCCCTGGTCTGCGTGCCCACGACGGTGCTCGTGGCGGGCTTCTTCAGTCCCGATCGGGAGGGGCGCCGCGCCCGGCCGCCCGTGATGCTGGTCGCCGCCGTCCTCGCCGAGATGGGGGCGGCGACGGGTGTAGGACTGCTCGAAGGGACGAATCTGCAGACCACGCTCCTGCTGCTGCCGACGATGTTTCTGGTCGTGCCGGTCGTGGCCTTCCTGTCTGCCCGCGCGGCCGCGGCGTGGCTGCGGCCCCGACTCCGGGTCTACCTGCAGCTCGCCGACTATCTCCGTGTGATGTGGATACCGATTGGTGGGTTCGCGGCCGGCTACCTGGCGATCATCCTCGTGTTTGCCGGGTTCTGCGGCATGCTCGAGCGCTTCAGCCCCGGATCGTTCGCGGGTGCCGCCGATGCCGGCATCGGCGACTGGATCTCGTTCTCGTTCTTCTCGGCCCTCGCCCAGAACTACACCGGCATCACGCCGGTCTCGGTTGCCGCGGGGTTTCTGGTGGGCGCCAGGCTGGTGCTCTCGGTCGGCTGGGCGCTGGTCGTCTTTGCGGCCGTCATGTCCGCGATACAGCCGCAGCTCGAAAGGATTGCGCGTCGCAACGCATCCCGCGACGCCGACTGAGACCTGCATCGGACGTAGACGAATCCTTGCTACCATTTGCACCGGCGCCATGTTGCAAATAACACAATCGCGTGTCCAGGCGCGGGCCGCGATGGTCGCGCGCCTGGTACTGCGCGCAGCGTGGGTCGCCGTGCCGGTTGGTGTCGTCGTCATTCCGTTCGCCTACGCGGTTACCGCGGTGCACAACGACGTGCTGCTGGCGGGCGGCTGCGGCCTTGCCGTCGGCGTCGGACTCAACTCGCGGATGCGCGCGGGGATCGGACGTTCGGCGGGCATCCTCGTCGGCGCATTGGCGGGCTGTGCAGCGGCCCTGCTCGCCGGACTGGTGCCGGGCAACGGCGTCATGTGGATCGTGCCGCCGCTGGTGGCGCTATCCGTCGGGCTCGTCGATGGCCTCCGAACATCAGGTGCGCGGGGCTACCGGCACGCCGTCGTGGAGACGCTGACGATGTCGGGGCTGATCGGCGCCGGACTGTTGCCGGCGCTGGGAGTCGGAGGCCTCCTGTCGTGTTTCCTCGTCACGCCGCCCACCGCGCTCATCGTGGGCGTCCTTGCCGCCCGCCCGGCGGGGCACCCTGTCGGGTGGCCGCCCCTTCCGTTGACGTTCGGATCGGTCGCCGTGCTGGGATTCGCGATCGATCGCGTCACGCGCGAGGGGCTTCGTAACGGCCAGCCCGGCGGCGAGGCGCTCGTGAACGCCGCGGTCAGCGTTCCCACGGCGATGCTCGCGGTTCCGATTGTCCTGTTTCTGGTCGCCCGCGCCGCCGCGGTGTGGATGCAGCCGCGCCTTCAGGTCTACCGGCAGCTCGTCGAGTATCTGCGCGTGATGTGGATTCCGATCGGCGGTTTCGCAATCGGGTACCTGGCCATCATCATCGTGTTCGCGGGATTCGGCGGCATGCTGGCACGGTTCAGTGCTGGTGCGTTTGCAGGGGCCGAGGATGCCGGCATCGGCGAGTGGATCGCCTTTGCGTTCTTTCAAGCACTGGCCCAGGACTATCCCGGCATCGTGCCAGTGTCGTCCGGTGCGTGGCTGCTCGTCGGCGTTCAGGCAATTCTGATGGTGGGCTGGGCGCTGGTCGTGTTCGCGGCCGTGATGTCGTCCATCCAGCCGCGGCTCGAACGGATCGCCCGTCAGGCGCTGGAGTCGACCGGCGAGTGAGCGTTCGCTCGCACGACCGGTCGCGCAGTCCCACGAGCATCGCGTGCTGTCGCTGAACCGGCAGCCTCTACGGGCACTAACGCTGCCAACGCGCCGGTGGTGATATACGAGAATCTTCGTATTGACATCTCTACGAAATCTTTCGTATAGTCGATTCTACGAACTGCTTCGTAGGTTGAACCATGACGCCCCGCCGACGGCCAACCGACGCCGAGCTCGCCATCCTGCGCGTCCTGTGGGCGCAGGGCCCCAGCACGGTACGGGAGGTCGCGGAGGAGATGGGGCGCCAGAGCGCGTACACCACGGTGCTGAAGCTGCTGCAGATCATGACGGACAAGGGCCTGGTGCGCCGCGACGAGTCGGCGCGCACGCACGTCTACCGCGCGGCGCGATCCGAGCGGGTGACCCAGCGGCAGCTCGTGCGGGATCTGGCCGACCGGGCCTTCGGCGGCTCGGCGGCTCGGCTGGTGATGCAGGCGCTGGCGGCAAAGAAGGCCTCGCCCGCGGAGCTCGCCGAGATCCGCGAGTGGCTGGCGGAACAGGAAGGGAAGCGGGAGGGAGCGTGATGAGGGACTGGATCGACATCACCGGTTGGACGCTGCTGCACTTCGTGTGGCAGGGAACCCTCCTCGGCCTCGCCGTCGCCGGCGTGCTGTGGCTCTGCCGGCGACGGTCGGCGAATGCACGTTACGCCGTCGCTTCAGGGGGCCTGGTTGCGCTGCTCGCGGCTCCCGCCGTGACGGCGGTCGTCCTTTGGCAGGCGGCGCGCGCTGTCGAGCCCACGGGAGGCGCGCATCGGGCGGCCGGTCGCGAGCTGGGCAGCGGTCCGACGGCTGGCCACGCACTCATCGCCCGCGACTCGATGGAGGTCGTCCACGCACGTCTCGCCGCGGCGCTGCCGGGGGTCGTGGCCGTCTGGCTCGCCGGGGTCTCGCTGCTGCTGGTACGGATGGGGGGCGGACTCTGGCGGGTGCACCGTCTCCACGGGGCCGGACTGGCCGCTCCGGTCTCGCGCTGGCAGGAAGTTGCGGCGCGTTTGGCCTCACGCCTCGGTCTGCTGGACGCCATACGTGTGGTGGAGTCGCGGCTGATCGGCACGCCTACCGTCGTCGGCTGGATGCGGCCGATCGTCCTGCTGCCGGTCGCCGCCCTCGCCAATCTCACGCCGGCGCAGATCGAGGCGATCCTCGCGCACGAGCTGGCACACATCCGACGACACGACTACCTCGTCAACCTGCTGCAGTCGCTGGGGGAGACCATCCTCTTCTATCACCCCGCTGTCTGGTGGCTGTCGGGTCGTATCCGGACCGAACGGGAGAACTGCTGCGACGATGTCGCGCTGGTGATATGCAGCGATCGCGTCGGCTACGCCTCGGCCCTCACCGCCCTGGAGGAGTGGCGCGGCCGTGAAACGGCGCCCGTGGTGGCCGCCACCGACGGCCCGCTCAGCGGACGCGTGCGGCGGATTCTGGAGCGACCGCCCGAGCCTCGGCCTCGCTCGCGCGGCCGGATGGCAGCCTGGGCCGTGGCGCTGGTGCTGTGCGCGGGGATCGGCGCCGCGGGGTGGCCGCGGCGTGGTGCGAGCGACGCCACGCAGGCCGCGGCAACCAGTGCGGGACAGACCGCACAGGCTCCTCGTCCGGCGTCGGCGACCGGTTGGCAGACCTCGCGGACGGAGCATTTCGAAATCCGCTACGGCGCCGCGCTCGAGGATGACATCGATCGGGTCGAGGCGGCGGCAGAGAGAGCCTACCGGCGGGTGAGCGAGCGGCTGGCGGAGGAGCTCGGGTCGAGAACGCCGCTCATGCTCTTCGCCACGCGCGCGGAGTTCGAGCGGCAGGACATCGCGCCCGGAGCGAACCTCAGCGGAATCGCTTCGTTCTCGGAGCCGACCCGCAACCGGATCGCGGTGCTCGTCGAGGAGTGGGGCGATGAGCTCGTCGCCCGGATCTCCCACGAGTTGACGCATGTATTCGCCTTCGAAATCGTGCCGCGCTCATATTCCGGTCCCGGCGTGCCGCTCTGGATCGACGAAGGTCTCGCCGACTACGGGGTGGGTACCTGGTCGGAAGCGGACGAAGGTCTTCTGCGCGGCCTCGTCGCTTCCGGCGACATTCCGTCGGTCTCCACCGTGGAGGGCCACGGCGGCTTCGACAACCCGCGCGTGGTGTACGCGCTCGGCCATGCCGCGTTCGACTTCATCGAAGCCGAATGGGGTCGGGAAGCGGTCACGGCCTTCCTGCGCACGCTCGGAACGGCCGGCGATCGGACCGCAGGCCCCTACCAGGATGTCCTGGGGCTGACGCCGGCGGCGTTCGACGCGCGGTTTGCCGACTATCTGCGGGCGCGGTTCGCGCCCGGTCCGGATGTCTCGCGGCCGTAGCCTGTTCCGAGTCTCATGGTGAACCGTTGCGAGGGCCGGTCAGGTAGCCTCCGCGAGGATCTGCCGCAGGTGCGTCGTGGTCCCGGCTCTGTCCAGGCGGCTGGCGGCCACGTCGAGCGTCAGGGTTTCCCAGGCGTGCGGATCGAGATGTTCGTTCGGCAGCAAGCCGTTCTCACTGAGAAAGACCAGACAGGTAGCCAGCGCCACGCGCTTGTTGCCGTCGACGAACGGATGATTCCGGCACAGGTAGAAGAGGTACGCCGCCGCGATTTCCACCGGGTCGGAGATCAGCGGTTCGCCCATCATCGTGGCCTGTGGCGCGGCGACCGCGGATTCCAGCAGCCCTTCGTTCTGTAAGCCGGCCGCCCCTCCATGAGCGGCCAGCACCTCGGCGTGGATCGCCTTTACCGCCGCCACGGTCGGGTGTCGCAGCGGGGGGGTCAAGACAGCCGCCGGAACAGCTCGGCGTTCTTGTCGATAAGGCGCTTCGCCGTCGCGGCGGCTTCTTCGGAACCGATCACGGGGCGCACCGGCGTCAATACGATCGCGCCGCCTTCGTGCAGACTGACGGTCACCTGATCTCCAACCTTCAGGCGGGCCAGGTCCATCAGGGCCGCGTCGAAGATGATGCCCTGCGAGTTGCCGATACGGGTGATGGTCTTAGTCATGCCGTAAAACTATGTTTTACACGGCGGCGCGTCAATCTCTTACCAATCCGTCGGAGCGGGCGCGAGGCGCACGGCGTAGTCGGGCCAGCAAGCCGGGCCATCGTGCGGCCGGCCACCGGTCCAGCCGCCGAACGGGTCGTACGCCAGCTGGCCCTCGAATGCCGCGACAGCCCGTGCGCCGGTCGTCGTCGGGGCCAGCGCCGGCGGGTCGAGCGAGCGTGCGATCTCGTCCTGGACGTCTTCCAGGTGCAGCCGCGTCGCCCGATCGGAGACGCGGGCGAACGACGCGTCGATGGCGCGGTCGAGCGCCCGCAGCTCCCCGCGGAGGAACGGCCGCACGTCGCCGCGGGCTGCCTGCCGCCCGTTGAGCTGGCCGTCGATCAGCTCGAGATAGACCCGCTGTACGTTGCGCCGCCAGGCATCGATGCGCACGTCGGGAGCGTCGAGCTCCGCCCACAGGCCCACCCGCAACTCGGCGAGGAAATCGGTAGCCGCATAGGCGGCGTCACCGTCGATCGCCTCCTGCTCGACGAGTCTCCGGATACGCCCCGCGTTGAGGAGCGAGCGGAGGACGCGGGCCTGGCTGGCGCGGATCCGTTCGAGGGCGCCGGCCGGCTCGATGCGCCGCAGTATCTCAGGGTCGACCAGGAACATCGGCGTCGTCAACGCGTGGTCGTTCAGGAACGCGAGCGCCTCGGCCTGGGTCTCGCGCGGGATCGTCGTGAAGCGGACGCCGTCCTGTCCGACGTGTTTCTGCTGCGAGCGGACGCCGCCGATGACCGCGGCGACGTGGTTCATCTCCAACGCCCACTGTCCCACGAGCCGCCCGTACAGCTCGTCGAGGTCGTCATAGGGATCGCCGGCCGCCGCGTCGGTGGCGATCGCGTCCAGCAGCATGGCCGCCACGCGCTCCAGGTTCTTCAGGCCGAGCGCGGTCGACTCCACCGCGTCGGCATCGCCCACCGCCTCGGTCAACTGGCCCGGATCGGCGTTCTGCGCTCCTGGGGTGGAGAAGCGGTACCACGGCGTGTCGTCCTGCTCGCGCGCCCACGCGTCCAGCGTCGGCGTCTCGTCGTCCGGGCTCGCGGCATTCGGGATGGGCGCGTAGCCCCACTTCGTGGCCCAGACGTCGTACGGGCCGATCTTCGGGATCAGGTCCTCGACCGCGATACCGTCCTCGGGTTGCGCCACGTAGTTGAACCGCGAGTAGTCCATCAGCGTGGGCGTGTGGCCCATGGTCCGGACCCAGTCGGGATCGCGCACCTTCTCGGGCGGATAGAGCGAGCTGGCCTTCATGTTGTGCTGGAAGCCGAGCGTGTGTCCCACCTCGTGCGCCGCCACGTAGGCCAGCAGGTCGCCCATCAGCTCGTCGGGGAGCGGCAGGGTCCGCGCCCGGGGATCGAGCGGTCCCGCCTGCACGAAGTACCAGTCGCGCACCAGGTTCATGACGTTGTGGTGAAACTGGATGTCGGCCTCCAGGATCTCGCCGGTGCGCGGGTCGTGGACGTGCGGTCCGGAGGCGTTCTCGACCGTCGACGGCAGCCAGCGGATCACCGAGTGGCGTGCGTCCTCGGGGCTCCAGTCCGGGTCCTCCTCCGGCGTCGGCGCCTCGCGGGCGACAACGGCGTTGCTGAACCCCGCCGCCTCGAACGCCGGCTGCCACGCCTCGACACCTTTCTTGATGTAGGGCACCCATTTGGTCGGGGTAGCGGCGTCGATCCAGTAGATGATCGGCTTCACGGGATCGGAGACCGCGGCGTTCACGTCCTGCTTCTCCAGGCGCCAGCGCGTAATGTAGCGGCGGCGCGGCGAGCGGTGCTCGTCGCGTCCGTAGTCGATCTGCCGGACGGAGAAGTAGCCGACACGCTCGTCGAACAGCCGCGGCTGCATCGGTTCTTCGGGAAGCTTCACCATGCTGTAGTGCAGCAGCACGGTGGCGCTGCCGGGGCGCATGCCGCGCCGCCGGAACGGGGTCCGCGGCCGGTTCTGGCTGGAAGACGGTGGCGGGGCAGTGTACGTGTGCGTCGTCTTCACCTCGATGTTCTCGGGGAAGGCCTTCACACTCTCGACGAACGACCGAGCCCGCGCGAACCCGCGCGCTTGCAGCCGCGACCGGGCGCTGAATTCCGGCACTTCCCGGTTGAACAGGGTCGTCACGTCGATAACCGGCGCTCCCGCCTCCGACAGCGTCTCGATGCCGAATGCCCTGATGATCGTGTCGTTGTTCGCGGCTTCGACCGCGCGGGCGATGGGACGCTCCGCATCGGCCACGATGGCGTAGGAGACGCTCTTCAGCAGGATTCGGTCGCCGTGCCGCTCCCACTTGACGACGCGGTTGCCAAGCGCCTGACCGCCGAAGCCGACCCCCTCGGTCGTGCGGGCGATCTGGCTGACCCAGAGGAATTCCTTGCCGAGCTCGGCCTCCGGGATCTCGTAGAACACCTTGTCGTCGAGCTGGTGGACCGTGAACACACCGTCGTCGGTTTCGGCCTCGTCGGTGATCACCTCGTCGTACGGCTTGATCCCGTCGCGGTTACGACGCGCGCGCGGGCCGCGGTCGGTGCCGTCATCCGGGTTCGCTTCGTCGGTCTCGGTCGTCTGTTCGGGTTCCGGCTCCGACGGTGCAGGATTCTGCGCAAGCGAGACCTCGGGGGAAGCCCAGCAGAACAGGAGCAGCAGAACGGTCGCGATTGCCAGCGGAAGTCGAGCGGACGCCATCAGAACCTCCTGCAGGTGACGAAGTACTGTCGGTCCGGCGCGAGACTCTGACGATACACCACCGGAGATGTTTGAGATTCCGGTCGAATGTATCTTGAGGTATGCCGAATATGCGTCCGAATGTGTAAAGGACCGGGTTGAACGACGATGACAGGTATCCGCTTGGTGTGGTGTCGCTCAGTTGAGCGTGTCGGCCAACGCCGCATCGAGAATCCTGCGGTCCTGGGTGAGGAGCGTCGCGCCGAGAACACGGGCGGTCGCCACCAGGATTCGATCCACCGGATCGCGGTGAAACGAGTCCGGCAACGCGGCCAGCTCCGCCGCGATGGCCGGGGAAATGCCCTGTCGTCGCACCAGTGGTGGAGCCGCCGCCTTGTCTAGCCATTCCCGCAACGGGATCGTCAAGGCGATGCGGTCGAGCGTGTGCAGCGTGGCGACTTCCCAGAGCGAGATATCCGAAACCAACAACGGTGAATCGCGACTGGCCGCGGCGACGATCGCGCGCTGCCGTGGCGAGAGTCTGTCGGGGTCGTTCAGCCACCAGATCAGTACGTGCGTATCGAGAAGCGCTCTCATTGCCGAAGACTGTCCCAATGCTCCGCAGGGACTGCAGGTGCGACGATATCGCCCTTCACGGTAACGGTTCCCCGCAACTCCAACTGCGGGTACTCGGCTTCGGTTCGGGAAGCGGGGGACAGCTCCGCGACGGGGCGGCCGTGCTTCAGAATGACGACGCGCTCGCCGGTCGTGTGCACCCGGTCGAGAATGGCCAGGCAGCGGGCCTTGAAGTCCGATGCGTTGATCGTCTCCATGTACTAGTCTTCTTGACTGGTCATATTGTGTCAAGTTCCGACCTTGGGCGGGTCCCCGGCGGCAGCGTTGCGTGAACGGGCCGCCGCAGCGCTACTTCGCCGCGGCCAGCGCCGTGAACGAGGCTTCGAGTGCCGACTCGGCCTCCAGAAGCGCCTCGCGCGCCGCTGCGAGCCAGCCGCGGCTGTCATCCAGCCGCTCGCTGCCTTCTTGCAGCATGCGCCCGGTCTCCGCCGGCTGCGGACCGCCGAGCCCGCGCCGTCCGGCCACCATCTGCTCGGGATCGAGCGCCTCCCGAATCCGGTCGACGCTGACCGGCAACGGCTCGCCGTAGGTCTCCTCGTAGACGTGCAGCAGCTGCTCGGCGGTCAGCTCCTTGGGACGCTTGTCCCGGGTGCGGCCGTACTCGGTCAGCTCCGACGCGTAGTGGTGGCCCACGCGGAACGGGATGTCGGCGTGGCGCAGCAGGGTATCGGCGACCTCCGTCATGGTGGCGTAGTCCGCGTCCACCTCGGCCAGCGACCGCTCGGGATCCACCTCGAGGCCGCCGACAACGGCTGCGTAGAGTCCGTACATCTCACGTGCCTTCTCCGCGGTCTCCAGGATCTGGTCCGCACCGCGGTAGTCGATCATGCCGGTCGACGTGTTGTGGGCGGTAAGGAACACGGTCTGGGCGTCGCCGAGTACGGTGCTGGCAATCTGCCGGAGCCGCTCCAGCGCGATCGGGTTGCGCTTCTGCGGCATGATGCTGCTGATGCCGGTCAGCGAGCGGTCGAGCAGGAGCCACGGCGCGGGATCGTGGTACTGGACCTGCACGTCCTCGCTGAACTGTCCGACGGCGATCGCCGAGATGGCCAGCGCCGAGGCGAGCTCCGTCTTGGAGTCCACCGACGAGACGTGGTTGGCGTCGTACGAGTTCTCCAGGACGCCGTCGAAGCCCAGCAGGGCGGCAAGCCGCTCGCGGTCGATCGGGAAGCCGGAGGTGCCGAGCGCGGCGGCGCCGAGCGGGCTCCGGTTGACCCGTGCGTAGGCTTCCTCGAGCCGCTGCGCATCCCTTTCAAGCGCCGCGGCGAACGCCAGCAGGTAGTGGGCGAGGGAGGTGGGTTGGGCCTGCACGCCATGCGTGTAGCCGGGAATGATCGTGCCCGTGTGCTGCCCGGCCAGCGCCAGCAGCGCGTCGCGGGGCGCGAGGAGCGACTCGTAGGTCGTGAGCAGCGCCTCCCGCAGCGCGAGCCGCCGGAACGTCGAGCCGATGTCCTGCCGGCTCCGTCCGGTGTGCAGGCGTGACGCATCGCGGCCGGCCACCTCGACCAGCCGCTCCTCGAAGACGAGGTAGTCGGACGACCGCCGCGATCCCGGTTCGTCCTGCTCCGCAACCACCTGCGCGATGCCCCCGGCTATCGTCGCCCCGAGCGGCTCGGGCACCAGCCCGGCCTCGGTCAGCATCACGATCGAGGCCTTGTTGATCTGACCCAGGTGGTGGAAGTCATCGCGTGCATCCTGCGCCGAGGCGCCGGCCGGAACGAGTGCGAGTGCGGCGATGAGCGCGACGAGAAGGCAGCGTCGTGGCATGGCGTCCTCCCAGGATGCGACGGTGTCGGTTCTCGGAGCGATTGTATGCGCGGCGGCTCGCGGAGCGGGGCCGCGCAGGCAGCGCGCCGGGACCGGAGCAGGCCCGCAGGAACCGGCCGCCGGACGGTGGCACGGGCCCGGCGGCGGGGCGTGGGGTCGGAGCCGGTCAGATGATGTGGCCGGTCCAGCGGCCGGCGATGATGATTCCGGCCCATAGCGCCAGCGACGCGCCGCCGGCCACCCGCGCGGCCGGGGGCAGCTCCTGCGCCGTGTCCCACGCGGCGATGTCGCGGTACGTCCAGAGATGGAAAATGGCCATGTTCACGAACGCCAGCGGCAGCAGCAGGAACTTGATCTGGAAGGCCGGGTTCTCGACGTACGCCGGCGCGCGGGTGACGAACATGCCGAAGCCGGTGATCGCCGCCACCACGAACGCCGCCCAGGTCCAGGGGAGCAGCGTGCGCGCCATCCGGCTCACCGGGTAGCGGAGGGCGGCGAGGCCGAGCAGGCGCAGGTCCACCGTCATGATCGAGCCGACCACCAGGCCGATGCCGATCACGTGGATCGACTCCAGCAGCGGGAACCACCAGGTGAAGCCGATGTGCTGCGAGAGCGGGTGGTCCTGCATCCACTGCCAGATGGAAGGATACGCGGCCAGGTCTTCCCAGACGAACGGCAACTCGAAGGGATCGGTGATGTACTCGGAGTAGGCGATCCAGCGGCCGCCGAGCAGGACGCCGATCCAGAGCAGCAGCGACACCCCGGCGATGATCCGCGCCGCCCACAGCCGCTCGGACGAATGCTCCCAGTAGCCGTGCTGCTTCCGGTTCATCCAGTAGACGGCGAACGCCAGCCCGACGGCCAGCAGCAGGCACGAGAACTTGAAGGTGGCGACCGGGTTGTAGAAATAGCGGATCGGCCGCGCCAGGACGAAGATGATCCCGGTGACGAAGTTGACCGCCAGGGCGTACCAGGTCCAGGGCAGCAGCCGCCGGATCATCTCGCTGACGTTCTGGTTCGGCAGCGCGAGACCCAGGAGCTTCAGGTCCACCATCATGACGGACCCGACCACCGTCGCGATCCCCATGATGTGGAACGACTGGGCGATGGGCGGCAGGCCGGGCACGTTGCCGAGCAGGTACACCATCCACTCGCGGGTCGGGCTCTCGGCGAGGGTCTGGGCCAGGAAATCGCGCATGGGTCGGTCTCTCGTGGGCGCCGGGGATGTCAGGGGCCGGTCGCGCCATCCTATACTAGAGAGCGTCGTCCGCGTCAGCACTTCTTGCAGCGCGGACTGTCCGGCGGGCGCCGGGTGCGTCAGCATCGCATTGCGGCCCGGATGCTCCGCCAGAGCACGAACGCAGCGAAGACCTGTCCAGCGTGGAGTGCCAGATGCGCAACCAGATACTCGTGAGTGCGATGGCCTGTGCAGTTGCCTTTGCCGCCGGCTGCGGTAGCGAGCCGGCGCTGGAACCGGCGGCCGCCATTCCGGAAACCGAGCCGCCGGCGGCGCCGGCCGCGGCCGAGATGCTGCCCGACGTGATCGTCGCCGAGCGCGGCGGGTTCATCCCGGAAGGCGTCGAGTACGACATGATGAACGGCCGGTTGCTGACCGGGTCGCTCACCGAGGGTTCCGTCTTCCGGATCCATGCCGACGGCCGCGTCGAGGCGCTGGTGGAGGACGAGGAGCTGGTTTCTTCGGTCGGCATCGAGGCGGACGAGCCGCGGGATCGGCTGCTGGTGGCCAACGCCGACCGCTCGGTCTTCCAGAGCGGGGGAGTGGGTCAGGCCAAGCTCGGCATCTACAACCTCACCACCGGCGAGCGGATCGCGATGATCGACCTGGCCGCGACCGTCGACGCCGGCGGTGACGCCATGCACTTCGCCAACGACGTCGCGGTCACCGACAACGGCACGGCCTACGTCACCGACACGCGGATGAACGTCATCTACAGCGTCGACGCCGACCACGTCGCCAGCGTGTTCCATGCCTTCGACGACGGCGGGGCCGGACCCAACGGCATCGTGCATCACCCCGGCGGGTATCTGCTCGTCGCGCGCGGCGCCGCGCTGTGGAGAGTACCGCTCGACGATCCCGGCGCCGCGGCGGAGGTGACCCTGCCCGAGGAAGTGCCGGGGCAGGACGGCATGGTCTGGACGGCGGGCCGCCTTGCCATCGTCAGCAACTCGGCGAACCGTGTTGTCGCGCTGACGAGCGACGACGACTGGACCACCGCCAGCGTGGCCGGGGTCGCGAGCTACGAGGAGCAGGCGACGACCGCCGCTGTCGTCGGCGACGACGTCTACGTGGTCCATCCGCACTTCGCCGACGACGATCCGCCGAGCTTCGAGCGCGTCACGTTCGAGTAGGGGAGTCGTCGACGCGCGGAAACGGGCTGCCCACGGCAGCTCGGGCCGTTCCTCTGAGGGGCCCTTCCTTCTTGCGTCCGGAGTGTTTACACGGACCGTTCCGAAGCCGCTCCCTCGGGCCTATGGCTGCACGCGAACGAATCCCGCCCGCGATCCGTAGGGAATCGTGACAGGACATCCTGGCCGGCCTGCGCCACTTGGTCGGCGGCGAGGTCTCGGAGTACACCAAGCTGCTCGGCGAATCTCGCGAGCAGGCCCGCGACCGGATGGTCGACGAGGCGCGCAGCCTCTGGCACCAACGCGATCATCGGTGTGCGGTTCGAGACGTCGATGGTGATGCAGGGAGCCGCCGAGCTGCTGGCCTACGGTACGGCGGTCGTGGTGCGCGACGAGTAGGGGCTGGCCCCAGACTCCAGCGGGACCTTCCATCCGGTGTCGACAGGTGCATGCACGGTCGAATATGATGCGCCGCCATGACCCCGGCATCTGAGACCAAGCCAAGAGATGGCGCGGAGGTGTTGCTGCATCGCATCACACTGCAGAATCTCCTGTCGTTCGGCCCAGACGAGACCAACCTTGAACTGAGACCGCTCAACGTGCTGATCGGGCCGAACGGGTCGGGGAAGTCCAACCTCATCGCAGCGATTGGGCTACTGCGGGCAACGCCAAGAGATCTGACGGAGCCGATTGCTGATACCGGAGGCATTGGCGAGTGGCTTCACAAGAGCGACTTGCGCGTCTCGCGTCCCTCTAGTGGGACCCTGCAAGCTGTCGTTGAGAATCCGACGGTTGGAGACGATCTACGCTACCGTCTCACGATCGGAGCTCGACAGCATCGTCTGCATGTACGCCGCGAGATCATCGAGGATGACGTGGCCGACGACGTCCCGCGGCCTCCCAACCGGTATTTCAGCAACACAGGCGCAACGGTCGTTACCGCGGGCAAGGATGGCAGGCGGAGGTTTCCACAAACAGAACTCGATCTCGAACAGTCAGTACTCTCGCAATTGAAGGACCCTCACACGTACCCGGAAATCACCTATCTCGGCAAGCAGTTCGACCGAATCCGGATCTACCGGGAGTGGGCGTTCGGTCGCCAAGTCCCGCCGCGACAGCCACAGCCATCCGATCTTCCGAATCATTCCTTGGCCGACGACACGAGAAACCTCGGGCTCGTGCTAAACCGGTTGCGTCGGATGCCCTCGGCCAAGAAGCGCTTGCTGGAGGCTGCTCGCAAGCTGTACGACGGCGTCACCGATTTTGATGTGATCGTGGAGGGAGGCATGGTTCAAGTGATGCTCGAAGAAAAAGGCATTACCGTGCCCGCCGCTCGCCTGTCGGACGGCACGCTCCGCTATCTGTGCCTCCTGGCGATCCTCTGTCACGACGACCCGCCGCCGCTGGTATGCATCGAGGAGCCCGAACTGGGCCTGCATCCGGACATGATGCCCACGCTCGCCGAGTTGCTGCGAGAGGCGTCCACTCGGTGCCAGTTGATCGTCACGACGCATTCGGACGTTCTCGTGGACGCGCTGACCGAGGAGCCCGAGAGTGTGGTGGTCTGCGAGAAGCACGAAGGACGGACGCAACTTCGGCGGCTGAACAAGAAGGACTTGGGCCAGTGGCTCGCCCGCTACAGCGTCGGCGAACTCTGGAGGAAGGGAGAGCTGGGGGGAAACCGCTGGTGAGTGCCAGAGTCTACGTGGAGGGTGGCGGCAACAACAACAGGGCGTTGGCGGCGCGTTGTCGCGAAGCGTTCTCGGAGTTCTTCCGTAAGGCCGGGTTGGCCGGCCGGATGCCACGCGTCATCGCCGGAGGGGGCCGGCAACAGACCTACGACGATTTCTGCGTCGCCTTTGGCGATCCGAAGAACGACGCCTTCACGGTGCTACTCATCGACAGCGAGGATCCGATCGCGGAGGACGTCGGCGCGTGGGCGCACCTTCGGAATCGGCAGGATGGCAGCTGGGGCAGGCCGGAGGGTGCTACAGACGAACATGCTCACCTGATGGTGCAATGCATGGAGACGTGTTTTCTGGCGGACCGCGAGACGGTTTCCGCATACTTCGGAAACGATTTCAGACCAAACGCGCTCCCCGGTCAGGCGACGGACACTGCACGAATCCCGAAGCAGGACGTCATCACGGGTCTTCATAACGCAGCGCGACGTTGCAGAACGCGCGGCTACGACAAAGGGCGAGACTCGTTCAAGATCCTCCGGAGACTCGATCCCAACAGGGTCATTGCCGCGTCACCGCACGCAAATCGACTCGTGACTACGCTCAGGAACAGGTTGTAGCCGTCACCATCGGCGCTCGCGATGGGTAAACAGCGCCTCACGTCGCTGGGCGGGCTGCTACGAGTCCATGCGTGGAAGCAGAGTGGCCACATCGGCGTGCAGCAGAGCGAAACCGGAATCGAGTGTCGCGACGCGGCCGCCGCGCCGGCGGGCCAGCTCGGCGAGCCAGGCGTCAGTCACCTGCCCGTGCCCTTGCAGGTGTCGGTGCGGCACGTCGAGGAAACTCAGGCCGTCTTCCCACCATTCGTGCTTCGGATGCGCGGACACCTCGCGCAACGCGCGCCAGGCTGCGGCTGCGCTGTGGTCGAGATACGACTTCATGTGGACGCGGAGCAGTGTGCCCTGCGTCGTGGGGCAGGTGGCGAAGTGGTCCCGGCCCAACCGGGAGAACCAACAGTGGACGCGATCGTGATGCATGTGGGAACTCATCGCCAGCGCGACGAGCGCATTGCCGTCGAGAAGCCACGTCACGAGGCGTCGTCTTCTTCCTCGACCCGGCGAATCGTGTCTGGCGTTATCGGCGCCCCCCCTACCGAGACGAGGATGCCGTTGCGTCTCCTGGTCCGTCCGACGGGCCCTTCACGCTGGCCCTCATCGCTTGGTAGGCCACGCCGCAGCAGCCGGTTGACAGCGGCGCTGATGCTGCAGTCTTCCGCCTTGGCGAGCGAAACGGCGACCGCGTAGAGGTCCGGCTCGAGGTTGACGGTCAGTCGCATTCCTGTCATTGTGGTGCACTGGTGCAGTGGTGTCAATCTCACGGGGAACAGAAGCGCCGATGAACTCTGTCGGATCCGTGAGATCCACTGCGTAGCTGCGCTTCTCGCCCGTCGATTCGCACTGCGCGGCTCGCCCGGGGGCGATCCGCGCGGCGGCGAGTGCTTCGTCCGTCGCGAGCGGGTCCGCCTCGATCCCGATTGTCGACCGCCGTGCAGTAGCCGGCTCCGGGAGGATCGCCTCCGTGCCACAATGGATGCATGGCGCATCCTCCCCCGTTTACCAAGGCTGCCGAATCGCGTCTGCCCGAGCCGGCCCGCACGCCGGTTGCCGACGTGCCGGACCTGCCCGGCTGCGAATCGTTTCCGTTGGCCGTGGACGAGATCGAACGCCACGACGATCGCATCGAGTACTGGAGCGCGCGCGCGGGGATGGCTTGGCGGGTTCGCGACGTCTCCTCGTGGCACGAGCAGCCGGGGCAGCGGCTGGCCATGCTGGCGGCCCGGATGGCGTCGGTGCGCGGCGAGGCCGTCGAGTGCTTCGGCTCGACGAGTCTGGCGCGGCTGGACGCGGCGGGGCGCCCGCGCCAGATCCTGCAGGCCGACAACGTCGTGTATCTGCAGCCGGCGCGGTGGAAGACGCGGGGGCGCGTGAACGTGGACGAGGGTCCGCTGCCGGACGTGGTGCTGGAGGTGGATCACACGACCGACGTGCGCCGCTGGAAGCTGGGCAAGTACCAGCAGTGGGGGTTCCCGGAGATCTGGGTGCTGGTGCCGTCGACGCGATCGGTACGCGCGCCGGGACTCGCGATTCACCTGCAAGACGCCGCCGACGGCTATCGGCAAGCTGCCGAAAGCGCGGCGTTTCCGGGCTGGACGGCGGCGGAAATCTTCCGCGCGCTGACCCAGGAGCCGTTGTCGGGGGCGGTGTGGCGGGTGCTTGAACGCGTGGGGCGGGCGCTGGGAGAGCGCGACGGCACAAGTCCCGAAGACGACCCGTTGACTCGTTCCCTGCTGGCGACAGCCGAGACGAGGGGCGAGGCGAGGGCCCTTGCGAAGGCCGTCGTCTCGGCGCTGCGGGCGCGCGGCATCGACGTGCCCTCGGACATCGCGGCCGACGCGACCCTGTTGGCTGGATGTTCCGTCGACACGGCGATCGCCGCGGCGATGGCATGCTCCGATATCGAGGACTTCCGGCGGCGCCTCCGGCTCACGCTCCAATAGGACGGCCGTAGAATGGACGGGCGGCGGCGTGGCCGCCGGCTGCGCGGCAGCCGTGACTTGTCGTGGACGTGCGCGTGGTCACGGTGGAAGGCGCATGACGCGACCGACGGCCGGCGCCGCGCGCGTGCGGTTCCACTTGCGGTCCATTCACCAGGAGGGATGTCATGAAACGCGTTCTCGTGCTGGGCACGGTTCTCGTGGTCGGCGGGCTGTCGGCGGTGGTCAGCTCGGAACAGCAGTTGTCGCAGGCGGCGCTCGACGCCACGGTCATCGAGCAGGTCCGCGACAACCTGTACGTCATCACCGGCTCGAGTCCGCTCGACCGATCGGCGTTCAGCGGGGGCAACACCGGCGTCTACATCGGCGAGGAGGGCATCACGCTGGTCGACACCAAGCTGCCCGGCTGGGGACAGGCGCTGATGGACCGCATCCGCACGGTCACCGACAAGCCGGTGACGACGATCATCAACACGCACACGCACGGAGACCATGTCGGCAGCAATGCGTTCTTCCCCGAGTCGGTGCAGATCGCCGTGCAGGAGAACACCGAAGCGAACATGGGCCGGCTCGGCATGTTCGAGGGCGCGACTGCCCACGGCATGCCGGACACGACCTACACGGACCGGCTGACGCTCGGCTCCGGGGACGACCGTATCGAGCTCTACCACTTCGGTCCCGGCCACACCAACGGCGACACGTTCATCCTGTATCCGGGCCTGCGGGTCCTGCAGATGGGCGACATGTTCCCGTGGCGGGACGCGCCGTTCCTCGACCGGAGCAACGGCGGCAGCGGCGTCTCGTTCCCCGAGACGTTGCAGGCGCTGATCGACAACGTGGACGGCTACGACACCGTCGTTCCGGGCCACATCCCGGTGACCACGCCGGAGTCGCTACAGGAGTACCAGCGCTTCACCGCCGACCTGCTGGCGGCCGTGCGCGGCGCCATCGAGGCGGGGCAGAGCGCGGAGGAGGCCGCCGCGTCGATCGATCTGACCGGACAGTACGAGGGTTACCGCACCGAGCGGATGGCCGCGGCCATCGCGGCGATCTACGAAGAACTCGGGCAGTAGGGAGGGCGTAGTTGATGCCGACCGGCCGGATCCTCACCCGCCGGTCGGCGTCGCTCCAGCGTCATCACGTCGCTGGTGTCGTCGCACCTTGAGCCCGGGGAGCGTTGCGGCCCCTGGGCGTGGCGAGCGTTCGCGGCTGACAGCGCAACATGCAGTCGCGACTTCGCAGCGGGTTCGTCAGTCCGGCGACTCCGGCAGAGCGAACGCGATGTACTCCGAGCCGGAGGGCGGTCCCATGCGGCCGCCGCCGGCCGCTATCACCACGTACTGCCGGCCATCCACCGCGTAGACTGCGGGGGTCGAGAAGCCGGCGGCGGGCAAGTCCGCCTGCCACAGCTCCGCGCCGTCCCTCGTGTCGTGGGCCCGGAACTTCCGGTCCGGCGTCGCCGCGATGAAGATCAGTCCCGAGGCGGTGACCACCGGCCCGCCGTAGCTCTCCGAGCCGAGACCCTGACCCACGGTCTGCGGGTAGTCGCCGAAGGGCACCTGCCAGTCGAGGTCGCCGGTCGCGAGATCCACCGACGTCAGCGTCCCCCAGGGCGTCCGGTTGCCCGGCAGCCCATCCTGATCGCGGAGCCACGTGTAGCCGCCGAACGCGTAGTCCACCTCGGTCGACGGCGGCAGGTCCTCCTCTTCCTCCGGGTTTCGGATGTAGCGGATGGCGGCGCGGATTTCGATCTCGTCCAGGTGCGCGAAGCCGGTCATCCGACCCCGCCCGTTGCGTACCACGTCGTTGATCTCCCGCGCCGTCAAGCGCTCGTCGACGTCGATCAGGCTGGGGCCGACCGCGTTGCCCACGCGATCGGCGCCGTGGCAGGTACCGCACTGCTCGGCGTAGACGGCGCGCGCGCTGAAGCCGACCGGAACCTCGTAGAGCTGCAGAATGGCCCCGATCTCCGACGAGTTGACGATCAGCCGGTTCGTCGCCGGGTCGAACGCCGAGCCGCCCCATTCCTGGCCGCCGTCGTAGCCGGGATACATCATCGTCCCCTGCAGGCTGGGCGGCGCCCACGGCCGCTGGTCGAGGCGGTCCCAGATGGCGCTCACGAAGTCGATCGATTCCTGGCTGCGCGTCGTCATCTCGAAGCGTTGCCGCGTCAGCGCGATGGACGACTCCGGCTGCGTCGTCACCACCACCTCGCCCGGTATGTCGCTCGGGTGGGCCGTCACCTCGTTGATCTCGTAGAGCGACTCGCCGGTCTCGCGGTCGAACAGGAACAGGTGGCCCGATTTGGAGGTGAGCGCCACCGCGTCGAGGGTCCGGCCGTCGCGTTCGAGCTGCACCAGGGTCGGGGGCGACGGCAGGTCGCGATCCCAGACGTCGTGCCGGATCGTCTGGTAATGCCAGCGGCGCTCGCCGGTCCGGACGTCGATGGCCAGCAGGCTGTTGGCGAAGAGGTTGTCGCCGACGCGCGAGGCGCCGTAGAAGTCGGGTGTCGCCGATCCGGTCGGCGCGAACAGCAGGCCCCGCTCGGCGTCGAGCGCCATGCCGGTCCAGGTGTTGGCGCCGCCGGCTACTTCCAGGGCGCCCTCGGTCCAGGTCTCCGAGCCCGGCTCTCCCGGACGTGGGACGTTCTGGTGCCGCCAGACCAGCGAGCCGTCGACGGCGCTGTAGGCCGAGATGGCGCCCGGCAGCGCGCCGGCGGCCTCGCTCGTCGAGAACCCCATCACGATCAGATCCTCGAAGACGATGCCGGGCACCGTCACGCGGAGCGGACCGTCCCCTTCAATGGTCTCCGACAGGTCGACGACGCCATCCTGCCCGAAGTCGATGACCGGTTGGCCCACGGAAGGATCGAGCGCGACGAGCGCGTCGTTGCCGGTGAAGAAGAGTCGCGCCGCCGTGCCGCTGTCGGTCTCTCGCTCCCACCACATCAGGCCACGCTGGGGGGCTCCCTCGATGCCGGGGTCGTAGCGCCACAGCTCCTCGCCGGTGGCGGCGTTCAGGGCAAAGGCGACGAGCTGCGGCGACAGCCCGTAGAGCACCCCGTCGACCACCAGCGGGCTCGTGTACATGGTGGAGTTGCCCGGCCGCAGCTCGCCGGAATCGTAGGTCCAGGCCACGTCCAGGTCGGCGACGTTGTCGCGCGTAATCTGGTCCAGCGGCGAGTAGTGCCGGCGGGCCACGTCGCCGAGATAGGTGTCCCAGTCGACGTTCTGCGCGTTGGCAGGGGAGCCGGGTAGCGCGAGCAGGGCACACAGGATGACGGTCGTGCGGATTGAGTCGGTCACGGCGACACTATGCCGTACCAGGCGCGGCGTGTCGACAGCCGGCGCTCCCGAACTCGGCGCTGCAGGAGATAGCGCCCGCGCGGACGGCGCCAAGCCTCGACGGCCGCCCTCAAACGCCGGGGCCGGCGGTCTGCAAGCCGGACCGCGCCGGCAGCCGGGCGCCGTCGGGGCCGAAGGCGGTCTTCAGCGTGAACGCGTCGGGAGTGGAGCCGTCGCGCCAGAGCCGCTCGAGCCGGCATACCGATTCCTCGACCGTCGGCCGGTATCCCTCGGGCACCCACCACATGGCGAGCGGGGGCTTCGGTGGAGGGAGGAACCACTCGCGCCGCCGCCTGAAGAAGTCCGCGTGGGCGGTTCTGTAGGCGTAGTTGCGCAGATCCTCCACCGAGCGCCAAGTGGTCAGGTTGAACAGGATGCGCGGGTCGTCGAGGATCCGCACGCCCGTCGCATCGCCTCCTTCGGTCCGGAAGCGCCAGAGGCAGCCGGGAGAGTGGTCGCCGACTGCGTTTATCCGGTCGATGGCCTCCACGAACTCCACCATCCGCGGGTCGTCGAGCGGAAAGCGGGCCCAGGCGAGATTCGTCTGCGCGAGATCCAAGGTGCTATCCTGCCAGACCGACCGGCAACGAGCACGCGTATCGCGGTGGATTGTCCGCCGAGAGGCGGGAGGGATGTCCGTGACGACGCGGGTCGCCGGCGACGGTCGACGCGAAACGCCTGTCGTGGGCACGAATACACATGAATATGCATAAGGCGCGGGCAGGGCGGCTGGCGGGTGTTTGTGCCATCCTGGCGGGCGTGACGAGCGGGTGCGGCGGCGAGACCGCCGTCGACGTCGACCCGGGCGTGGCGCTGGAGCTGGCCGACCGGCGGGCGGCCACGATCTTCAACGTCCACTACGACGTCCGGCTGTCGATTCCGGCGGTGCGTACCGAGCCGATCGACGGCAGCGTGACCACGTCGTTCACCCTCACCGAGGTCGGTCCCCTGGTCTTCGATTTCGCCCAGCCCGCCGAGCACGTCCACGCGGTACGGGTGGCCGGTGAGCCCGTCGATTACGAGGCGCGCGACGAGCACATCATCGTGCCGTCCGCGGCGATGTCGCCAGGACACAACGTCGTGGACATCGAGTTCACGGCGGGGGACGGGTCGCTCAACCGGCAGGACGACTTCCTCTACACGCTGTTCGTGCCCGACCGGGCGCGCGTGGCCTTTCCGCTCTTCGATCAGCCGAGCCTGAAGGGGCGGTTCCGGCTGCAGCTCGACGTGCCGGCCGCATGGCGCGCCGTGGCCAACGGTTCCCTCGCCTCGCGGGAAGAGCGCGGCGACCGGGCGGTGCTGACGTTCACCGAGACACACGCGATAAGCAGCTATCTGTTCGCCTTCGCGGCGGGCGAGTTCCAGGTGGAGGACGCCGAGCGCGACGGCCGTCGCATGGCGATGTACCACCGCGAGACGGATCGCGACAGGGTGGAGCGCAACGCTGGCGACATCTTCGACCTGCACGCGTCGGCCCTGGCGTGGCTGGAGCAGTACACCGGCATCGCGTTCCCGTTCGAGAAGTTCGACTTCGTGCTCGTGCCGGCGTTTCAGTACGGGGGGATGGAGCACCCGGGGGCGATCTTCTACCGCGCCGAGGCGCTGCTGCTCGACGAGAGCGCCACCCAGAACGCGCAGCTCGGCCGGGCCAGCCTGATCGCGCACGAGACCGCCCACCAGTGGTTCGGCGACCTCGTCACCATGACCTGGTTCAGCGACGTGTGGATGAAGGAGACGTTCGCCAACTTCATGGCGGCCAAGATCGTCAATCCCACGTTCCCCGAGGTCGACCACGACCTGCGCTTCCTGCTGGCGCACCACCCGGCGGCATACGGGGTCGACCGCACCGCGGGCGCCAACCCCATCCGGCAGCCGCTCGACAACCTGAACGAGGCGGGCACGCTCTACGGGGCCATCATCTATCAGAAGGCGCCCATCGTCTTCGCCCACCTGGAGCGATTGATCGGGGAGGAGACGCTGCGCGACGGCTTGCGCGAGTACCTGGCCGCGCACGCCTACGCGAACGCGAGCTGGGCGGACCTGATCGCGATCCTCGACGACCGGACGGCCGAGGACCTGGCCGCCTGGAGCCGGACGTGGGTGGAGGAGAGCGGCCGGCCGCGGGTGGAGGTCGCGCTGGAGACCGACGGGGAGACGATACGCCGGCTGTCGGTGCGCCAGTCCGATCCGGCGGAGGCGGGGCGCATCTGGAACCAGCGGCTCGACGTGCGGCTGGGGTACGACGGCGCTGAATCGAACACCCTGGCCGTCCACCTCCGGGATGCGGAGGAGGTCGTCGCCGCAGCCGCGGGTCTGCCCGCGCCCGAGTACGTGCTCGCCAACGGCGCCGGCCTCGGCTACGGGCTGATGGCGCTCGATCCCCGCACGCGCGACTACCTCCTCGCGGAGTTGCCGGCCATGGACGAGCCCCTGACGCGGGCCGTGGGCTGGGTGTCGCTGTGGGAGTCGCTACTCGAGGGCGAGGTGGCCCCCGAAGCACTGATCGACCTGGCGCGCCAGGCGCTTCCCGCGGAGACGGACGAGCAGAACGTCTCGCGCATCCTCGGCTACCTGACCTCGACGTACTGGCGCTACCTGCCGCCGGAACGTCGAGAGGCCCTGGCGTCGGACATCGAGGACCTGCTGTGGAGCGCAACGGGTGCGGCCGACAGTCGTAGCCTCGCAGCCGCCTGGTTCGGTGCCTACCGGAACGTTGCGCTGTCGGCCGAGGCGACCGCACGCCTCGAGCGCATCTGGCGGGAAGAGGAACAGGTGCCGGGCGTACCGCTCGCCGAGCGGGACTTCACGGCGCTCGCCCAGGCTCTTGCCGTTCGCGGAGTAGCGGGCGGTGAGGAGATCCTCGCCGAGCAGCTCGGACGCATCGACAATCCTGACCGGCGCGCCGCGTTCGAGTTCGTCATGCCGGCGCTGTCGTCCGACCGGGCGGTGCGCGACGCGTTCTTCGATTCGCTCCGGGATCCCGGCAACCGGGCGCGCGAACCGTGGGTCCTGACCGCTCTCCGGCTCCTGCATCATCCGCTGCGGGCGCGGGAGTCGGAGGCCTACATACGGCCCGGCCTCGACCTGCTGGAGGAGATCCAGCGCACCGGCGACATCTTCTTCCCCCTGAGCTGGCTCCAGACCACCCTCGACGGCCATCAGACGGCCACCGCCGCCGCCATCGTCGAGCAGTACCTGGCGGATCGCCCCGATCTTGCGCCGCGGCTGCGCGCCAAGGCGCTGCAGGCGGCCGACGGGCTGTTGCGCGCGGCACGCATCGTCGACGGCTATTGATGGCGGGCATCGGCCGGCATGTCGGCCGGCCGACATCGGTCGGGTTCCGGCCCGCCGCCTGCACTCGATGGCAACCTGGGTATCCTGTGTTCGTGCGCTCACTATGCCGCTGGTGCCGGATGCCCGACAGCCCGTGGCCGATAGCGTGGTGCGGTATGTGCCGGAGCCGGGCTACCGGGGCCGCGATAGCTTCACCTGCACGGTGGTCGGCGCGGGCGGCCGGACGTCGCGAGCCACGGTGACGGTGAGCGTCCTGGATGCCGAGTGAGGAACGGGCGGCGAGAAGTCAGGCCCCTTCCCCGCGTCCCAGGCGTGCCAGCCAGAACGCGGCGGTCAACGCCGCACCGCACTTGGCGAGCTCCAGCAGCGTGTACGCGGCGTGCAGGACGCCGAACGCGGCTACCTCCGGGGGCGGCGGATCGCGCGGGACGAAATCGATGCCGCGGCCGATGGCGAGAATCTGCGGCGTGATTCCGACCGCCAGGATGACCACTACGGCCAGCATCGCCAGGACGAGCCGGCGCAGGCGCGCGGCGCCGGGAGCGCGCAGGCGCCATACCAGCCAGAGTGCGCCGCCCCCGAGGGCGAGTTGCGCCACGTTCCAGAGCTGAAAGAACAGCCGGTTCAGCTCCGACGACAGGTAGCGCAGGACGTTGCGGGCGTCCTCCCGCCCGGTGCCCTCGACGAACGCCGTGAACGCGGGGTGGCTCGGGCCGTCGAGCAACCGATCGATGGTGTAGAAGTTCTGCATCGCCGCGATGCTGACGCACACCGTCCCCATCACCCAGACGCCGAGGCAGAACATCGCTGCGTGGGTCTTCATGCGCCGAACGATACATCACGGGCTCCGGAAGCCCGTGGCGAACCACGAGTCGCCGGCCAGGACCTTGCCCCGCAGAACGCAGCGAAACGGAGTTCTGCGGGGCAAGGTCGTGGAGCGGGGGGATGGCTGAAACGCCGAACCTGCGAGGGGTTTCGGGGCGCTAGAAGAACCGCAGGGAGTACGCGACCTTGAACCCGCGGCCCATCTCGGGGGCGAGGTCCTTGATGAACGACATGTGGTTCCGGAAGAGCGCGTTGGTGAGGTTGTAGCCGGTGAAAGACAGCATGTGGGCCATGTGCTGCCGCGGCCAGATGTAGGACCCGTCCAGGTTCAGGACGGCGTAGCCGGGCGTCGCGGTCTCGTCGCCGAACACGCGGTCCTGCCGCGCCGCGAGCATCAGCTCCGGGCTCACGGTGAAGGCCCCGTAGGGGATGTCGACGCCGAGCGTGGCGCGCAGCGGCGGGATGCGCGGCACCGCCTCGTTGGTCGACGTCAGCGTCGCGTTGACGTACCCGATGCCGAGCGACGCCCAGATCTGGCCGCCCAGCCGCACGCTGCCGCGGGCGTCGAAGCCGACGAACCGGCTGTCGCCCTGGATGATGTCCAGCACCCGCAGATTGTTCACCACCTCGGTGGTGTGATTCCCGAAGATGAAGTTCTCGATGTCGTAGACGTAGAAGTTCAGATCGGCCCCGACGCGGCCGGACTGGTGCCGGAGGCCGAGGTCGAGGCCGAGTGTCGTCTCCGCGTCCAGGTCCGGGTCGCCGACCTCGAAGTTGCCCAGGTGCGGGCCGAAGTTGTAGAGCTCCTGGAGGGCCGGGACGCGATGCGACCGCATCAGGTTGGCCACGAACGCGGTGGCGGGGCCGATGTCGGCGTTCAGCCCGACCGAGGCCGACACGCCCAGGAATTGCCGGTCGCGCGGGTCGGGTGGCCCCAGGTGGTGCTCTTCCTCGGCCTCCTCGTCGTCCCGGCCGTCGTCATGGTCGTGGCCGTGGTCGTCGTCCTGGTGGGCGTCCTCGTCCACCTGGCCGGGCAGGGAGACGCGGCCGGCGGTCTTGTAGTCGTTGCGCTCGGCGCGGCCGGCGAACTGCAGGCGGAAGCGCCCGAAGCTCACTTCCTCGTAGCCGAAAGCCGACAAGGTACTCTGATCGGTACGGGGCGCCAGCGCCTCGGCGCCGGTCGCCTGGAAGTCGCGGAACTTCAACTCCGTGCCGAACCGGCCGGTGAAGCGCCCGAGTTGCCGCTGGTAGAACAGGGTGCGCTTGATGAAGTTGCGGTTGCCGATCCGCGAATCGAGGCCGTCCGCGCCGCCTGTGGTGTCGACATGATCGTCGGTGACGTCGATGACGTGGAAACCGGTGCGCACGCCCTGCAGGAAGTCGTTGTCCAGGTTGCGCAGGCCGAGGTCGAAACGGCCGACGCGGCGTCGCGAGGTGAGATCGATCGCCGCATCGTCCTCGTTTCCGGCTTCCTCCTCCTCGTGGTGCCCGTGATCGTGACCGTGGCCGCTGTCCTCCTGCCCGTGCGAATGGAATATCTCCTCGAACGGAAGCCCGAAGCGGCTGTCCTCAAACGTGAGCGAGAGGCTGGCGAAGGCCCGGTCGCCGAAATAGCCGAGCCCGGTGCGCGCGTTGGCGAGCTCGGCGGCGGTGTTGAAGACGGGGCCTTCCGGCGTGTCGTAGTCGCCCGTCCGGCGTTTGGCGCCGCTGGCCCAGTACAGCATGTTGCCCTGCGCGTGCTGCAGGTTGGCGTACGTTCCGGCCTGCCGGTTCGCGCTTCCGGTGTCCGCGCCGAGCTGCGCCCGCGTGCCGTCGACGAGCGACTCGCCGTAGCTCTCGGGGGGCGTGAGCAGGTTCCGGTAGGCCGCATGCGGGGTGATGATGTTGATGAGGCCCCCCACGACGCTGGAGCCGTAGAGCAGCGTGGCCGGCCCGCGCACGATCTCGATCCGCTCGGCGCTGTTCGGGTCGACGGTCATCCCGTGGTGATCCGAGGTGGCGGAGAGATCGCCGGTGGGGAGCCCGTCCTCTATGATGAGCACCCGATCGCCGCCGAAGCCGCGGATGACCGGCCGGCTCGCGCCGGGACCGAAGCTGCGGTTGGCGATGCCCGGCTCGTTCTCGAGGGCTTCGCCGATGGTGCTGGGGGCCTCCCTCGCGATCTCGAGCGAATCTACGGTGGAGACCGCGTTGAACGTGCGGAGCGTCGCCGCGGCGCCCACCGCCGCGGACGCGGTGACGGTCACTTCCTCGCGCAACAGCGAGAGGCTGAGCTCGAAGTCCACGGCGGCCGTTTCGCCGGTGTCGACGGTGACGCTCCGAAAGCCGGCGGTGAGTTGCTCGCGCTGGGCGAGGACGTCGTACGTGCCGGCCGGCACGTTCGTGAACTCGAAGGCGCCGTCGTCGGTGAACGTGAAGGCTCCCGTTCCGATGATGAGAATCAGCGCGCCGTCGACCGGACCGCCGTTCTCCGCAAGGGTTACGGTACCGCGTACCGTGCCGGTCTCCTGGGCGTGAACCGACGCTGTCGTCGCGAGCATTGCCAGCACGAGGGCGACGGGTCGAATCCTCCGGCCAGGCTTGCCGAGTCCGTGTTCCGTGCGCCGGACGCCCGGAATCCCGGATACGGCTGCGCCGTCACGATTGGCCGTGGGAGGGTCCCTGCATTCGCGCATGCACGAATTATCCAGTATTCGGGTTTCCTGTGTACATTACGGCCGAATTCCACAATGGGATTGCGCGTCTCATGAGGGTTATGCGTCGCGGAGGTTCGTCCATGAAGCTCATTCCCGCGATCCACACGGTGCAGGGCACAGGCGGCGAAGCCCGTAGCGCCCGTTCGGAGCGCACGCCATGACGCGCGGTCTGCGGATGCCTCCCGACCTCATGCGGGAGCTGGCGGGGTACGTCACCGAGATTCTGGTCGAGCGGAGCCGGCGATTGCCCGAGGAGCCGGCCTGGGACGGCGAGTTCACGCAGGAGCTCTCGGCCCGGCTGCAAGAGGATCCTCCGGAACGCGGCCGCGCTCCGCGCGGGGTGATCGACCGCGCCGTCCGGGACGTCCTGTCGCCGACGATGCGGCACGAGCACCCGAGGGCCTTCGGGTTCGTGCCGTCGGCGCCGACGTGGCCGGGCGTGCTCGCGGACTACCTCGTGACCGGCTTCAACATCAACGCGGCCACGTGGCTGTCGGCGAGCGGGCCGAGTCAGCTCGAAGCCGTCGTCATCGACTGGTTCCGGCGCTGGCTGGGGTACCCGGAGACCGCCGGCGGCGTGTTGACCAGCGGCGGCTCCGTATCGGCCCTGGACGCCTTCGTGGCCGCGCGTGAGGCGGCTGGGAATCCTGCACGGGCAACTGTCTACATGAGCGACCAGAGCCACAGCGCCCAGATGCGATCAGCGCGAATCATAGGCATACGGCCGGATCGGGTCCGCGTGCTGCCGACAGGCACGGACTTCCGTCTTTCGGTCGACACCCTGGCATCCGCCGTCGAGGCCGACGGGGACGCCGGCTGTACGCCCGTCGCCGTCTGCGCCGACGCCGGGTCCACGAGCACCGGAGCCGTCGATCCCCTGGACGCCATCGCGGATTACTGCCAGGCGCACGGGATCTGGCTGCATGTAGATGCGGCGTACGGCGGTTTCGCGGCCGTCACCGAGCCCGGGGCGCGCCTGCTCCGAGGAATCGAGCGGGCCGATTCCATCGGCCTCGACCCGCACAAGTGGTTTTTCCAGCCGTACGACACGGGTTGCCTGCTGGTGCGGGACATAGCGTCGCTCGAGAGGGCGTTCGCGATCCACCATGACGTCCTGCAGGACTCGGTGTGGGGCGCCAACCATCCGAATCAGGCGGATCGTGGCCTGCAACTGAGCCGCCGCGACCGCGCCCTGAAGATCTGGATGTCGGTGCAGATTTTCGGCATGGCGGCGTTTCGCGACGCGATACGGCAGGGGATCGAGCTGGCCGAGCGCGCGGCGCGGTACGTGGAGGATAGTACTACTCTGGAGCTCATGACGCCTGCCTCGCTGGGGATTCTCTGCTTTCGGGTCAACCCGGGCGAGGCCGATGAGAGGGCGCTCCATCGCCTCAACCGGAGGGTACTCGCCCGCGTGTTCTGGGAGGATCGCGCGTTCATGTCGTCGACGCTGCTGCACAAGCGTTTCGCGCTCAGACTGTGCGTCATCAACCACACGACGACGTGGGACGATGTCCGCGAGACCCTGGAGGCCATCGAGCGCTTCGGCGAAGAGGCGCTGTGAAGCGATCCCATCGGTTAACATTGGCGCGATGACGCGAATGGGCCGGTGCCTCCTGATCGCCGCGGCCTCGCTTGCCGCGGCTCCCGCAAGCGTGGCGGCCCATCCCGCGCCCTTCAGCTTCGTCGACGTGCGGCTCGGCACCGGAACGCTGGACCTGACCGTGGTGGCGCACGTCTGGGACGTGGCCCACGAGTTTGGCATCGAAGACCCGGCCCTGGTGCTCGACCCGGACATCCTGCGGCCACGGGGCGAACGGCTCGGGGCACTGATCGGCCAGCGGCTGCGATTGACGGCCGACGGGCAACCCATCGAGCTCGGCCGCTGGTCCGAACCGGAGATCCTGGCCGAGCGGCAGTCGGTGCGGCTGCGGGCCCAACGTCCGCTCGACGCGGGGGTGGGCGCGGTCGTGGTCTCGGCCGAGCTCTTTCCGTACGACCCGAACCACCAGACGTTCCTCAATGTCTACGAGGACGCCGAGCTGACGACGCAGGCGATCCTCGGCGGAAGCGAGACCGAGTACGAGTACTTCCTCGGTACCCGGCAGGGCGTCTGGGCGGTGCTGCAGAGGTTCGTGCCGTCGGGCGTGCACCACATCCTGATCGGTCCCGATCACCTGCTGTTCCTGATCGGTCTGCTGCTGCTCGGCGGAAGCGTGCGGCAACTGCTGTTCGTGGTCACCGCTTTCACCGTCGCCCACAGCATCACGCTGTCGCTGGCGGTGCTGAACGTGGTGACGCCCCCGGCGCGGCTGGTCGAGCCGATCATCGCGCTGAGCATCGTCTACGTCGGCCTCGACAACCTGCTGGCCCGCGGCGGGCGGGACATGCGGATCTGGATCGCGCTGGTGTTCGGACTGATTCACGGCTTCGGGTTCGCGAGCGTGCTGCGGGACATGGGACTGCCGAGCGGGGCGCTCGGCTGGTCGCTGTTCTCGTTCAACTTCGGGGTGGAGATCGGACAGTTGGCTGTCGTCCTGGTCGTTGCGGCGATCCTGTGGCGGATCCGGACCTACAGCGCGGTGGCCGGCCAGCGAATCGCGGTGGCCGGTTCGATCGCGGTGATCGCGGCCGGCGCGTTCTGGTTCGTGGAAAGGGTCTTCCTGTCGGGCGGCATGGCATGAGCGAGGTGAGGTCGACGAAGTGGGGCGTGAGGTGAAGCGGGTCGAGCGGCTGAAGGAGAACCTCTACGTGCTGCGCGGCGGCGGCCCCGAGCGGCTGGAGGGGCGTACGTGCAGGTAATCTTCGACGAACTGGAGTAACGCCATGAAAGGGCAGCACCGCGGGGAAGGGCCGGTTCGGGGGAACAACCTGCCGGGAGGAATTCCGTTGCGTGGGGCTCGGGTCTTGGCGGTCGCGGCGGTGGTGGCGGGATGTGCCGCGGCCGTCGAACCTGGCCCCGACAACCTGAGGGCGTCGTTCGCCGCCCAGATCGAGAGCGTCGAATCGGTCAGCGGCGTCGAGCAGACCGGTGACACCCTGACGTTCACCGAAACGCAGGCGGACGGCACCGAGGTGCAGTGGCGCGTGACGATCGGTTCGGCGGTGGTCGAGGAGCCGGCGGTCGAGGGAGCTCCGACACAGGGGCACGTCATCTCGTCGTGGTACGCCGACGGCGAGCTGATCGAGCCCCTGGGTTCGATGTCCCGCCTTCCCGATGCGTTCCTCAACGCCGGCATCGCCCAGGATTGCTGGGCCCTGTGGGACACCGATACCGGTCGCTGGGGCTGGACGTGATGGTCCCCAGGGAGGAAGCCATGGCTCTACCGTGATGCAGCGAGGGATGACGGCGATGCGGGAACGCGAAACCTGACGACAGACGGAGGCCGAAAATGAAACTGGTGGAATGGCGCGGACGCGGAGTGCCGCTCCTGGCTGTGACCCTGGCGGCCCTTGCCGGGGCGGCTGTAGCCGGCGCTCAAACGACAGGCCGCCCCGTCGCGGTCGAGGCGGACATCTCCTTCACCGAGGGCCCGACGGTGGACGAGGATGGCGCGGTGTACTTCACTGATCTGCGCGGGGTCGGACGGATCCTGAAGATGGACACCGACGGAACCGTCAGCACCTACCGCGAGCCGAGCTACCGGGCCAACGGGCTCATTTTCGACAACGAGTGGCGGCTGCTGGCCTGCGAGGGGGGCAACGGCGACGACGTCCTGCCGCGCATCACGCGGACGAACGTCGAGACCGGCGAGGTCGAGGTGCTGGCCGACAGCTTCGAGGGCAGGCAGCTCCACCAACCGAACGATCTGACCATCGACGGACAGGGGCGCGTCTATTTCACCGATCGCCCGGGTCCGAACGTGACGCCCGAGCAGACCGGCGTGCATGGTGTCTACCGCATCGATCCGGACGGCTCCATCGCTCGCATTCTCACCGAGCCGGACATCGAGCGGCCGAACGGTATCGTGATTTCCCCCGACGATTCCACGCTCTACCTGATCGAGACCGCCCAGCAGGAGGGGGGCGCCAGGATGATCCGGGCCTACGACCTCGCGGAGGACGGCACCGCGAGCAACATGCGCGTCTTTCACGACTTCTATCCCGGCCGGAGCGGCGACGGCATGACCATCGACAGCGAGGGCAACCTCTATGTCGCGGCCGGACTGAACCGACTGCGCGGCACGAGCGAAACGCTCGACACGGTGACCGGCGTGTACGTCTTCTCGCCCTCAGGCGAGCTGATCGAGCACATCCCGATCTGGGAGGACACGATTACGAACGTCGCCTTCGGCGGCGACGACCTGCGCACGTTGTACATCACGGCCGGCAAGACGCTGTTCAGCATCCGCACCGACGTGACCGGAACGCGGCGGTAGCGCCGAGCAGGCAACGTCCCTGCAGGTCGCGAAATTCGCTCGCCCGAGCGCCTGGGAGGGGAGTAGACTACGCTATTCGTTCGCCGGCGGTGACATGCGCTTTCGAGAGAATGCGGATCGGTAGCGACCGCGTCGACAACCGAGGGTAGGACGATGTCGAAACTCCTGACCGCCTGCGTCGTCGGATTCGGCATTGCCGCGGTCGTGTCGGGGTCGCTCGATCTGTCGGCTGCCGGGCCACAGGATACGGCCCTGCCCCAGCCCGCCGCGAACCCGTCCGCGGCGCGCCCACCCGCAGTCACGTCGCAGACGCAGGCCCCCGGTTCTGCGGTGGTGTCGACCGGCGAGTCGGTGCGCCCGGTCCTGAACCGCTATTGCGTCGGCTGTCACAACGAGCGGCTGCGGACGGCAGGACTCGCCCTGGATGAGATGGACCCCGCACGCGTGGGCGACCATCCGGATGCGTGGGAGAAGGTCGTGCGCAAGTTGCGGACCGGCTCCATGCCGCCAGTCGGCCGGCGCCGGCCTGACGCGGCCACGTACGAAACCGTTGCCTCTGCGCTGGAGAACGCCCTGGACCAGGCCGCGGCAGCGGCTCCCAATCCGGGTCGAACCACCGTTCACCGCTTGAACCGGCGGGAGTACGCGAACGCGGTGCGCGACCTGCTTGCACTGGACATCGACGCAAGCGCGCTGCTGCCCGCCGACAACGCGGACCTCGGCTTCGACAACATGGCGGACATCCTGTCGGTGTCCCCGGCGCTGCTCGACCGCTACATCTTCGCGGCGCGCAGGATCAGCCGTCTGGCGGTCGGGGATCCGACGATAGAACCGACGTCCGAGACCTACGTCGTTCCCTCGATGCGGTTTCAGGACCTGCGCATGAGCGAGGACCTGCCGTTCGGGTCGCGGGGCGGCATCGCGATACGCCACAACTTCCCGTTGGACGGGGAGTACGACGTCCGCATCCGGCTGCAACGGCAGCTCTACGACTACGTGCGCGGGCTGCAGAACAGGCAGCAGCTCGAGGTGCGCCTGGACGGCGAGCGGGTGGCGCTGTTCCACGTCGGCGGCGCGCCGGGGACGCCGCCGCCGCGGACTTTCGCGGGCGCCGTGCTCGGGGACCGTGCGTGGGAGGAGTACGCGCTGCACGCCGACGATAACCTCACCGTCCGTGTTTCGGCGAAGGCGGGGCCGCGCGTGCTCGGCATCTCCTTCGTCCAGGGCCGGTCGGAGCGTGACGGGGTGCTGCAGCCGCGGGCGACCGGTAAGGTGCTGGCCATCGCCGAGCGTTGGAGCTCGACGTCGGAAGCGCCCGAGGCGGCGGTCGACCAGGTGAGCATCGCCGGTCCGTTCGATGCCACCGGCCCCGGCGAGACCCCGAGTCGGGAACGGCTGCTCGTGTGCCGCCCCGCGCCCGGTAACGCGGAAGAAGCGTGCGCGCGGGAGATTCTCGGAGGCATCGCACGGCGGGCCTTCCGCCGGCCGGTGACCGAGACCGACCTGGCCACCCTGCTGGGGTTCTTCGCGGCGGGGCGGGAAGCGGGCGGCTTCGAGGCCGGGATCCAGCGGGCCCTGGAGAGCATCCTGGTCGATCCGGAGTTCCTGTTCCGGGTCGAACGCGACCCGGTGGACACGAGGCCCGGCACGATCCACCCGGTCAGTGATCTGGAGCTGGCCTCGCGGCTCTCGTTCTTCCTCTGGAGCAGCATCCCGGACGATGAGCTGCTGGCCGTCGCCGCGCGCGGCGAGCTGCGGGATACGGACGTGCTGCGACGGCAGGTGCGGCGCATGCTGGCCGATTCCCGCTCGCAGGCCCTCGTCGACGGCTTCGCCCTGCAGTGGCTGGCCCTGCGCACCCTGTCGAACGTGGTGCCGACGCCGGAGCTCTTCCCGGAGTGGGACGACAACCTGCGCGAGGCGTTCGCGCGCGAGACGGAGCTGTTCGTGGCCAGCCAGATCCGCGAGGATCGCAGCGTCCTGGATCTCGTGCGGGCCGACTACACGTTCGCCAACGAGCGGCTGGCCCAGCACTACGGCATCCCCAACGTCTATGGAAGCCGGTTCCGGCGCGTGACGTTTCCCGGCGGCGTGCGCGGCGGCCTGCTGGGACACGGCAGCATCCTGACCGTCACCTCCTATCCGACGCGGACGTCGCCGGTGCTACGGGGGCACTGGCTGCTCTCGCACATGCTCGGCGCGCCGCCGCCGCCGCCGCCGCCGGACGTGCCGGCGCTGCCGGACCGGGGAGAGGGCGGCCGGCCCGCCTCGGTACGCGAGCGACTGGAGCAGCACCGCGAGAACCCGGTGTGCGCCAACTGCCACGCCCCGATGGATCCGCTCGGCTTCGCCCTCGAGCACTTCGATGCGATCGGCAAGTGGCGGGCGACCGGCGAGGGCGGCGACCCGATCGACGCCTCGGGCATTTTCCCGGATGGAACCGGGTTCGAGGGGTTGGCGGGACTCAAGGCGATGCTGCTGGAGCGCCGCGAGCAGTTCGTGTGGACCGTGACCGAGAAGCTGGCCACCTACGCCCTCGGGCGCGGCCTGGAGTACTACGACATGCCGGCCCTTCGCGAGATCATTCGCGGCGCGGCTGCCGACGACTACCAGTGGTCCTCCCTGGTGCTCGGGATCGTCGAGAGCACACAGTTTCAGATGCGGAGATCAGAATCATGATGATCAGCAGGAAGGCTCTCCCTCGCCGTACGGTTCTCCGCGGGATCGGCGCCACGCTGGCGCTGCCGCTGCTCGACGGCATGGTGCCGGCGTTGACCGCCCTCAGCCGGACCGCTGCGAAGCCGGTCAAGCGATTGGGCGTCGTCTATGTGCCGAATGGCATCGTGATGGAACAGTGGATCCCCGCGACGGCGGGCGCGGAGTTCGAGATCACGCCGATCCTGAAGCCGTTGGAGCGTTTCCGGGACCGCTTGCTGGTCGTGTCCGGACTCAGCAACAAGGGGCCGGACAACATTCACGAGACCGGCGCCACCAGCTTCCTGACGGGTGTGCCGCCCAAGCGGACGCAGGGTTCCCAGCTCGGGGCGGGCGTGTCGATGGACCAGCAGGTGGCGAGGGAGGCCGGCCGGCACACGCAACTCGCGTCGCTGGAACTGGCCCTCGAGTCGGGCGACGATGTGGGCACCTGTGGCGGTGGATACACCTGTGCATACACCAATACGATCTCCTGGCTGAGCGCGACGACGCCCTTGCCGATGGAGACCAATCCGCGGACGGTCTTCGAGCGATTGCTGGGCGACACCGGCGGCACGGATCCTGCGGCCCGTCTAGCGCGCATCGAGCAGAACCGCAGCCTCCTCGACGCGGTGACGGACAAGGTGGCCGCGCTGCGCCGCGATCTGGGACCGCGCGACCGGCTGAAGCTCGGCGAGTACCTAGAGGCGGTGCGCGACATCGAGCGCCGTATCCAGAAGGCCGAGGCGCAGGTCGATCAGGAACTGCCCGACATCGCGCCGCCGCTCGGGGTTCCCGCCGCCTTCGACGAGCATGCGAAGCTGATGTTCGATCTGCAGGTGCTGGCCTACCAGACCGACCTGACCCGCGTGGTCAGCTTCATGATCAGCCGCGAGTACAGCGGCCGCACGTACCCGCAGATCGGCGTGCCGGAGGCGCACCACCCGACCTCGCACCACCAGCAGGATCCCGACAAGCTGGAGAAGCTGACCCGGATCAATACGTACCACACGTCGCTGCTGGCGTACTACCTGGACAGGTTGCGCGCCACGCCGGACGGCGACGGCAACCTGCTCGACCACGTGGCGGTGCTCTACGGCGCGGGCCTGAGCGACGGCAACCGGCACTCGTCGGAGAACCTGCCCATCCTGCTCGCGGGCGGCGGCGCGGGAACGCTCCACGGTGGGCGCTATCTACAGTGTCCGAACCCGACGCCGATGTCCAACCTGCACGTGACGCTGATGGACAAGCTGGGTGTACCCGTCGAGCAGTTCGGGACGAGCACCGGAGAGATTCAGGAGCTTTCGGGCGTCTAGGAGTCTGCGCCGTAGAACGCAACGAAGTGCGTTCTGCGGCGTAGGCTCCTGGAGCCGGGGGGATGGGCCGAAACGCCGAGCTGGCGAGGCGTTTCGGGGCGCTGGGAGCCCGGGCCGCCCCAATTGTGCTGATGCACCGACGCCGAGCCACTGGACAGAGGAGTCCAACATGCGCGGCAGCAGGATGAGCGGGAGCCTGGTCGGAGCGTTCCTTGGCGTGCTCGTGGCTGTTTCCGCCGCGGCGCAGCCGGACCTGCGCCTTGTGGAGGCGATTCGGGACAGCGATCGGCACGCCGTGGGGGCGTTGCTGGAAGAGCCGGTCGACGTGAACGCACGTCAGCCGGACGGAGCCACCGCGCTGCACTGGGCCGTCTACCTGAACGACATCGAGACAGCCGAGCTGCTCGTCGCGGCGGGCGCGGTGCCGGATGCGTCGAACGAGCTGGGCGTGACGCCGCTCTATCTGGCGTGCGAGAACGGAAACGCGGCGGTGGTGCGGGTGCTGCTTGCGGCCGGAGCCACGCCGCACGCGGTGCTGCCCAGCGGCGAGACCGCCCTGATGACCGCGGCGCGCGCCGGCAGCGTCGGCGCGGTGCGGGCGTTGCTCGCTCACGGCGCCGACCCCCAGGCGCGGGAGGCGATGGAGGAGCAGACCGCCCTGATGTGGGCTGCCTCGCAGCGGCACGCCGGCGTCGTCGAAGCCCTGCTGGATGCAGGGGCGGACGTCCACGCGCGTTCGCGGGTCCGGCCCGTGGTGACGGCACACTCCCCCCGCACGAGCAGCGAGGGCGCCGTGGTGGTGGTCGAGGAAGGCGGCTTTACGCCACTGCTGTTCGCAGCGCGGAGCGGCGACGCGGCGTCTGCAGAACACCTCCTGGCCGCGGGCGCCGACCCGGACGATACCGCGCCGGCAGGCACGAGCGCGCTCGTCGTGGCGGCCCACAGCGGTCACGGCGCGCTGGCCGCACTGCTGCTAGACGCGGGCGCGGATCCGAACGCCGCCGGCGCCGGATACACCCCCTTGCACGCGGCGATCCTGCGCGGCGACGCGACGCTGGTCCGAACTCTGCTGGCCCACGGCGCGGATCCGAGTGCTCGTCTGCTGAGCGGCACCCGCTACGCCCGTCAGGGCAAGCTGTTTTCCCTGGACACGGGCTGGACCGGCGCGACTCCGTTCTTTCTCGCGGCCAAGTTCGGTCGGGGCGACATCATGCGCCGGCTCGCGGAGAGCGGAGCGGATCCGCACGCCGGTCTGGATGGCGGGGTGACGCCGCTGATGGCCGCCGCCGGCATGCTCACCCGGGGGTTCGGGCGGGCCGGCAAGGACCGCCTGGGGCGCGAAATGGACTCGGCCGAGATGGAAGTCGCCCTCACGCAGGATCCGGATCGACGGAGCGTGATGGCGAGCGGTATCGATGCCGTAAGGGCGGCGGTCGAGTTGGGCGCCGACGTCAACCAGACCAGCGCTACCGGCGACACCGCCCTGCACATGGCCGCTTTCCACGGCTTCAAGACCGTGGTGCGCTACCTGGTGGGTCTCGGGGCCAGACTCGACGCGACCAACCTTCGCGGCGAGACCCCGCTCGATCGGGCGCTGGCCGCGCGGGCGCCGGCGCGGCTGACCCGCAGTCTGACCGACTACAGCGACACCAGCACCGCGGACCTGCTGCGGGCCCTAGGCGCGACCGATTAGCCGCTAAGGCCCGCACTCCGGCCACCGGATTCCTGTCCAGCCCCTAGCAGCCCGTGGCAAAATCCCCGCTGCATTCGAGCGGCGATGCATCCCGCGTGGACTGCGTTGCTCCTCGGTCGAATATGCCCAATATGGTCCCTCGTCGCGCCTTGCCACGCGGGCGCCTCGCCGCTCTCGGTGCGACGCGGGGTTTAACCACGGACTGCTAGGGTGGTCCGCCTGCTCCACCTGAATCGCCGATCTCCGGACAGCCTTGCCCAATCGGAGGCCGCGTCGGTCGAAAGGTCGCAGCAAATCTGCGGTGCCGGCCGTGCGCGGCCGGTGCGGTGCTATGCTCGCACGCGGAGGAGGACAGTCGCTATGAAGACGGTACAGAAGCTGACGCTCGACGACGCCCGTGTCATCATGGCCGGCGCCGAGGCCAAGGCGCGGGAGATCGGCGTCGACATGGATATCGCGATCACGGACGACAACGGCAGCCTGCTGATGTTCCAGCGCATGGACAACGGCCGCATCACCAGCATCGACGTCGCGATCAGCAAGGCGTTCACGGCGTCGGCGGCGCGACGCTCGACGCGCGCCTACGGCGAGGTGAGCGGTCCCGGCGGACCGGCGTTCGGGATCCACGTGAGCAACCAGGGGCGGTTCATGATCGTGGCGGGCGGGCTGCCGCTGTTCGTCGACGAGCAGATCGTCGGCGGCGTCGGCTGCAGCTCCGGCACCCCCGACCAGGACGAGGTAGTGGCGCAGGCCGGGATCGACGCGTTCCTCGCGAGCCTGGGATAACGACGACACGAGCCCACCGGGGGCACCGGGAGGGGACGTGGAGAACGGCCGGCGTGGCGGCCATGCGGGATGCATCGTCGCTCGAATGCAGCGAGGCCATTTCCGCGGGCTGTCAATGGCCTGTGCGGTGCTGCTAGCCTTCGTGGCCGGATGCGCGTGGGAAGAAGCTCCCGCGGAACCCCTGCCGCCGGCCTTCGACGAGCAGGGCGTCGTCAACGAGGCGTGGCGCATCGTCAAGATGGCGACCGCGCACGACGTGATCACGCTCGAGGTGGAGGTTGCCGATCTGGAAACGGCGTCGGCTGTCGCGCGGGAGCTGATGGCGCCGCTCGAGAGCCGCTACGCCGAGGCGCTCATCTACGTCTATGCGGCGGGTGAGGGCGAGGGCGGACACTTGCCGGCCATGCGGTTCCAGTGGACGGCGGACGGCGGAATCGTCGCAATGGAGTACTAGACCAGGAGGCATCGATGAGGAGACGTATGCAATCGACTCTGGCGTCGGGTGCGGCGGCCGCGACGGCCGCGGTGGCGATTGCCCTGGGTGCGGGCCTGATCGGTGGAGAAGGGTTGGCCCAGTCCGCCGGGATCGAGCTCGACGCCGACGACATCGGCGGTGTGGTGACCAGTGCCGAAGGCCCCGAGGCGGGTGTATGGGTGGTTGCCGAGACGACCGATCTGCCGACGCGCTTCATTCGCATCGTGGCAACCGACGACGAGGGCCGCTACGTGCTGCCCGATCTTCCGGATGCGACCTACCAGGTCTTCGTGCGCGGCTACGGTCTCGTCGACTCGGAGCGCGTGTCGGCGACGCCGGGGCAGGCGCTGGATCTCGATGCGGTGGTGGCGCCCGATGTGCTGGCCGCCGCGCAGATCTATCCCGCCGCCTGGTGGCTCTCGATGATGGAGCTGCCCGAAGGAGAGCACTCGCAACAGGAGTTGGGCAGCTCGGTGACCGGCTGCCTGAACTGCCACCAGATCGGCAACGAGGCGACCCGCGCGATCCCGGACAGCATCCTGAGCGGCGTCGACTCGCACCTGGAGGCGTGGGACCGGCGTGTCGCGATGGGGCCGATGGGCGCTTCGATGGCCGGGGCGTTCCGGCGGCTCGGTCCGCAGCGGGCGATGTTCGCGGACTGGACCGACCGCATCGCGTCCGGTGAAGCGCCGACCCAGACTCCGCCGCGGCCGACCGGCGCGGAGCGCAACGTCGTCGTCACCCTCTGGGACTGGGGCACGGAGTACGACGGACGGACCGACAGCACGCCCTCCGACGTGCGTGACGGCACGGTCAACGCCAACGGCCTGGTCTACGGCGTGGTGCAGCCGAGCGACATCCTCGCCGTGATCGATCCGGTGGAGCACCGGGCGTTCAACATTCCCATTCCGTCGAACGCCCCGCCGATTCTGACCGACACGCCGACCTCGCCCTATTACGGCGACGATCCGATCTGGGCGCGCCGCTCCGATCCGCGCAGCGTCGCCATGGACGGGGAGGGACGCGTCTGGCTGACCGGCCGCATCCGCGCGCCGGACGAGCAGCCCGACTTCTGTACCGACAGCGAGAACGCGTTCGCCGACTACTTCCCCCTGGAGGTCGCCACCCGGCAGGTCTTCCTGTACGACCCCGCCAGCGAGGAGTTCAGCGAGATCGACACCTGCTTCTCGTCCGACCACAATCAGCTCGGCCACGACGAGCGCTTCTACTACGGCTTCCGCGACGGGGTCGGCTGGGTCGACGTAGAGCTGTGGGACGAGACCGGCGACGCCGAGGCCTCGCAGGGCTGGTGCCCGACGGTCATCGACACCAACGGCGATGGCGTGATCACCCCCGGCTGGACCGAGCCGGGCGAGGCGATCGATCCGACCCGCGACGCCCGCATCGCCTACGGCTGCTACTCGCCGGCCGCGAACGCCGCGGACGACAGCGTGTGGTGCTCGGACAACGGGCGCGACGACAACACCCTGGTGCGCCTCGAGCTCGGCGACAACCCGCCGGAGACCTGCATCGCCGAGGTCTACATGCCGCCGCCGAGCGTCATGGACCCGCCGGCCTACGGCAGCGGAGGCCTGCACGTCACCCGCGACGGCATCATCTGGCAGGACTGGCGCGGCAGCGGCCATTTCGCCTCGTTCGACCACAGCGTCTGCACCGTCAGGAACGGTCCGACCGCGACGGGGCAGAGCTGTCCGGAGGGCTGGACGTTCTACCGCATGGACAAGCCGACGTACTCGAACGCCGAGATGCCGATCAACTCGGACGAAAGCTACCTGACGCAGATCGATCATCACGACGTGCTCGGGTTCGGCCCCGAGACGCCGGTCTACGGCGTGGTCAACACCGACTCGCTGGAGGTGTTCGTCCCATCCACGCAGGAGTACGTGACGCTGCGCATCCCGTATCCAATGGGCTTCTTCTCGCGCTCGTCGGTCGGCCGCATCGACGACCCGACGACCGGCTGGAAGGGGAAGGGGCTCTGGTCGAGCTACTCGAACTACGCTGCGTGGCACCTGGAGGGCGGACCCGGCACCCTGCAGAAGGCAGTGAAGTTCCAGGTCCGGCCGCATCCGCTCGCGAAGTAGTGCGACAGGCGTAGCCGCTGCCAAGAACTGCGAAGAGAAGTCGCGGCGGGGGCTTCCGGGCCCTCGCCGCGACTTTCCGCGTAACGGAAGTCCGCGCCGCTGAGAAAGGCACGGGTGCTGACGACGCTGCCGCTATCCGCCGAGCGGCAGGATGAACTGCCAGCCCTCGTCGATGCGCTGCTGCAGCCGGACGGCACCGTCTCCGCAGCCGCAGATCACCCGGTCCTGCGCCTGGCACGCGGCGAGGACCTTGTCGTACATGGCGTCGACTTCCGGATGGTTCTCCGGCCCGGGTGCGGGGCCGAGCCCGAGATCGATGCTCATGTCGCCCGGCACGACCATGATCGCGCTGACCGGCGCGGCCAGGATGGCGTCGATGTTGGCGACCGCCTCGGCCGATTCGACCATGGCGACCACGAAGAGCTCGCCGTCGGGGTCGAGCGGCCACACGTCGGCCCGAGCGTGGTATTCCGCCGTATCCACGCCCCAGAGGCGGGTGGCCCGCCCGGGTCCCCAGCCCCGCTCGCCGCGCGGAGTGGGCTGCGCGTCGTTCTGCATCGGGGGATAGCGCGCCGCCTGCACCAGCCGGACGGCTTCGTCGCCGGTGTCCACGTGGGGCACGATGACGCCGAGGCCGCCAAGGTCGAGGACCTGCTTGATGGCCCACTTGAAGTCCTCGTCGCCCTCCTGCGGGATGCGCACCATCGGTGTCAGCCGCATGCGGCCCTGTTCGTCGCGGTCCTGGTCGGCCTCGGCGAAGGCATCCACGATGCCCTGGGCCGAGAAGGGCGAGTGCTCCATGTCGACGAAGCGCCAGTCCTGATTGGCGATGGCGGGCCGGCCATCCTCGATCGCTTCGATGACCTTGTTGAGACGTGTCCGCTCCTGCGCTTGCGCATCGGGAACGGCGACTCCCGTGGCCGCTGCCAGCGCGGCCAGCGCCGTGCCGGCGATCAGGCGGCGGGTCCACGTCGAATGACGGAATGTGACGTCGTTTGCGTGCATGGCACCTCCTTGTGTGCGGTCTTACTCTAGGAGTCTGCGCCGTAGAACGCAACGGAGTGAGTTCTGCGGCGCAAACTCCCGGGGCGGTGGGGCTGGGGTCGAACCCGGCGCCCCTGGCGGCGGGTTTCGGCGGCGCTGGCAGCCTGCGGCAAGAGCCCCGCTGCATTCGAGCGGTGATGCATGCCGCATGGACTGCGGTTCTTCCGTGCGCGCCCGGCGGGAGTCGTCGCAGATGCGGGCAGCGCGCGTGCGTGTGCTAGATTGGGCTTGCGGAGATCCAACATGCGTACACGAAGAACGCAGTGGACTGCACGGTGCATGCCTGTGACTCGGGAGGCGTTCGTCGCCGCGCTGGCGGTCGCTCTGAGTTGGAATCTCGTCGATCCTGCACAGACCAGGGCCGCCGAGCCCTGCTCGGCTGGTCCGGTGCTGTCGATGTCGATGTTCGCCGTGCTGCATGCGGCACAGGCCGAGACGGACAGCGCGCAGGATCGCGCGGCCCTGGTCGCCCTGTACAACGCGGCCGGGGGCGACGACTGGTTCGACCGCACGAACTGGCTCAGCGACGAACCGCTCGGGACGTGGTACGGGGTGCGGACGGCGGGCGGGCGAGTCGTCTATCTCGACCTCTGCGGCCCGGGCGGCAACAACCTGCGCGGCTCGATTCCGGCCGCTCTCGGCAACCTGACAGCACTCGAGGAGTTGCGTCTTTCCAACAACTTCCTGACCGGCCCGATCCCCTCCACGCTCGGCAGGCTGACCAATCTCGAGGTGCTGCGCCTCTCCAACAACGCCCTGAGCGGTCCCGTGCCCACGGAGTTGGCGGACCTCACCAATCTGGAGGAGCTGCGGCTCCATCGGAACCGCCTGACCGGTGACCTTCCGGCGGAACTTCGGGAGCTGACGAACCTCAGGCGGCTGCGGATCGAGGACAATGCGGGGCTCTGCGCGCCGGCGGATTCCCGTTTCCGGGCGTGGTTGCTGACGCTGGACGAATTTCGGGGCGACTGCGCTGCCGCCGTGCCGGCGCTCCCGCTGCCGTTGGTCCTGGGACTGGCGTTGCTGCTCCTCGGTGGCGGCTGGCGGAGGGCGCGGCGACATGGAGTGCAACCATGAAGCAACGAACGACCCGTTCCATCTGTCTCCGCCGGTGCCGGTCGGCGGCCGGGTTGCTCGCGATCCTCGGGGGCATGCTCTGGATCGCCCTTCCAACGGCCCAGGACGCCATCCCCGCGCCGACGTACCGGGTCGACCCGTTCTGGCCGAAGCCGCTGCCGACCACGCTGGACGATGACGGCCTGGCGCGGCAGTGGGTTACCGGGATGGTGGGCGCGAGCTGCATCGACTCGCACGATCGCGTCATCACCGTCAACCGCGGCTTTCTGCCCAACGGCCTGTTGCCGCAGGAAGGCTCGCAGTCGATCCCGTCGCCGCCCGTGATCGTGTACGACACCGCCGGCGACGTCGCCGGGAGCTGGGGCGATCCGTCGCTCACCGAGAACGGTGCGGCGGCGGTGCTGCCGCACGGCATCCACGGCTGCTTCGTCGACGAGATGGACAACATCTGGATAGCCGGCAACTCGGACGGCGTCGTCCAGAAGTGGACGCACGACGGGTCCGAGCTGCTGCTGCAGATCGGCACCAAGGGCGTCTGCGACGGACCGCCGACGCTGAATCCGAATTCTCCGCATCCTACTTGCGGCGAGCCGGGCTACAACAGCAGCCGGACCCTGCTGAACGCCCCGGCCGACATCGCCGTCGACCCGAACCCCGATCCGGTGACCGGGGAGCGCGGATCGGTGTACATCGCCGACGGCTACGGCAACCACCGCATCGTGGTTTTCGACAGCGAAGGCAACTACCTGCGGCAGTGGGGCTCGGCCGGGAGCGGCGACGGGCAGTTCGTCGAAGGGGGAGGCGGACATCCCCACTGCGTCGTGCTCGGCAACGACGGGCTCGTCTACGCCTGCGACCGCGGCCAGAACCGCATCCAGGTGTTCGACCGGGAGGGCAACCTGCAGCGGATCATTCCGGTGGACCCGGCGGCCTACGGTCAGGCGACGCTGCGGGCCACCGACATCGAGCTCTCTCGCGACCCCGGGCAGCGGTACCTGTTCGTGGTCGATCTCGGCAGCAACCGCATCTGGATCCTCGAGCGCGAGAGCGGCGAGATCGTTGGCAGCATCGGCGGGTCCGGGCACATGGCGGGGGAGTTCACCTTCCCCCACACCATCGTCGTCGACTCGCGAGGCAACCTCTACGCCGCCGAGACGGTCGGCGGCCGGCGCCACCAGAAGTTCACGCGGGTGAGCGGCTGATCCACAGCGAGCGCCGTCACCGCGCGACGGCAGCCGCGTCGGTTGCAACGGCTCCCGTCACGGCGTCACCTCCAGTCTCGGACGAGGGCAGCGACACCGCCCGTCCGGGTGGCGAAGGCGACCCTACGCCGGCAGCGGGGGCATCCGCGGCCCCGGCGTGCTGAACGTCATCTCGGTGATTGCCTTCACGCTCCGGTTTCCGTAGCGGAAGGGAACGATCAACCGCAACGGAGCGCCGTGGCGCGGCGGGATCGGCTCGTCGTTCATCAGCCAGGCCAGCAGCACCTGCGGACGCCGCAGCGTCGTCATCGGCTCGTCGGCATAGAAGCGATCGGAGCCGACGAAGCGGCAGTAGTGCACCCCGGGGATGACGCCGAGCATGTCGGCGAAGTCGCTGAACCGTACGCCGGTCCACTTGACGATGCCGCGCGGATTGGGAGCGCCGCACTGCAGCAACCAGGTGCCGGACACGACCGGAAGCTGCTCGAGATCCGCGAAGCGGAGCGTGCCGCCGAGTCTTGCCATGCCGCGCGTATCCACCCGAATCGCCATCCGCCGGTAATCGAACTCGATCTCGGGCGTCCGCCGGCCCGGGGTACGCCACATGAGCGGATCGGTGATCGACCCGGCCGCGCTCTCGGGGTGGTCGGGGGCGGACCCGTCCGGGTTGAGGGGCAGCGGGGCGGGGAACCCCTCGCGGAGCGGTCGCTCGACGAGGCTGTCCGGCCAGTCCTGCGTTTCCTGAGCCTGGGCGACCGCTGGACCGCCGGGTCTTACTACGCCGAGGGACAGTCCGGCCAGGGTGGAGCCGGAGATCGAAAGCACCTTGCGTCGCGAGAGTGTCATCGCTGCACCTCCTGAGATGAGCCGCACCCGGATCGACGCGATTCTAACCGTTCCGGGACGCACCGGCAGGTGCTAAAATCGCTCGGCGGCCTTGCATCGAACCGAGCACACGGCAACCAGACAGGAGCTTCAACGATGGCGATGAGACACCGCGCAATCTGTTATCTGGTGGTGGCGGCGATTCTCGTGCTGCCCCTCGCGGCGGTGGCGCAGGACAAGTTCTGGATCATCCAGACCAACAGCCGCGGCGACAACCTGCACTTCATCGATCCCTCCACCAACGAGGTGGTCGCGGAGATTGGCGGCATCTCGCTGGCCCACGGCGCCGCTCCGGCCCCCGACGGCAGCAAGGTATACATCGCCAACGAGTCCGACAACACGATCGACATCGTCGACGTGAAGGCGCTGGAGGTGGTCAAGAAGGTCCCGCTCAGCGGACATCCCAACAACATCGCGATCACGCCGGACGGCAAGAAGGTCTACACGGCCATCGCGGAGGCCCCCGGCGCCCTCGACGTGCTCGATACCGAGTCCGAGGAGATCATCGCGACGATCTCGGTGCACGGCGGCGTGCACAACACCTACGTCACCCCCGACGGCAAGTACGCCGTCGCCGGCATGATCGGCGCGCGCAACCTCACCGTGGTGGACACGGCGACCGACCAGCCGGTGTGGACCACCTACTTCGACCGCGGCATCCGCCCGATGGCCTTCGACCGCCACGAGGACGGCTCGACGCGCCACGTCTACGCGCAACTCTCCAACTTCAACGGCTTCGGCGTCATCGATTTCTCGACGCGCAAGGAAGTACGGCGCATCGAGTACCCCGAGGTTCCGGAGGATGAGCAGTTGCCCGGTCACAGCGGTAACACCGCCCACGGCATCGGCGTGACACCGGACAACCAGTACCTGGTCGCCAACAGCAGCCTGAACAGCAGCGTCTACGTCTACAAGCTGCCGGAGCTCGAGCTGGTCGGCGGCGTGGTCGTCGGCGAGTCGCCGAACTGGATCACGATTACGCCGGACAGCAAGTACGCCTACGTGTCGCTGGCCGACACCAGCAGCGTCGCCGTGGTGGAGATCGAATCGGTGAAGAAGGTCACCGAGATCGTGACGGGCGGCAACGTTCCGAAGCGCAACGCTACGCTGATACTCGATCAGTAGGCATGCGCGCTGCTCTTCGTCTTGCTGGCGCGGCGGCCCTGGTCCTGGTGACCGGGGTCGTCGCAGCCGCCTCGGCGCAGGACGCGGCTGCGCCCTCCGTGCGGGACGGCGTCTACACCGCCGAGCAGGCTGATCGCGGCGAGGTCCTGTACGACGACCAGTGCGCCGTGTGCCACGGCGCGATCCGCCAGTTCGTCCCCGAGATGGCGGCCCTGCTCGGCGATCACAACTTTCGGAACTACTGGCGCGGCCGGTCGCTCGGCGAGATGTTCGGGTACATCCGCGAGACGATGCCGCAGGACGGGCCGGGAACATTGACGGCCGCTCAGACGGCCGAGATCATGGCGCACATCCTGCGCGGCAACCGCCTGCCCGCCGGCGTGACAGCGCTTCCCGACGACGAGGAAACGCTGAACGCGATTCCCTTCGACCCCTGATCCCCCTGGGCTGTGATCGGCCGTGCCGACGCCACAGTTGACGCCGTCTCCTTACCCGAACAGCAGGTTCACGATGAACGTCGCCGCGAGGATCCCGGCGACATCGGCCATCAGGCAGGCCGGCAGTGTGTGCCGGGTGTTGCGGATGCCGATGGCCCCGAAGTACACCGCCAGCGTGTAGAAGGTGGTTTCGGTGCTGCCGTAGACGGTGCTCGCCAGATAGCCGATCAGCGAATCGGGGCCATAGGTCTGGATGATCTCGGCCGCCACGCCGAGTGAGCCGGAGCCGGACAGCGGGCGGAGCACCGCCACCGGCAATACCTCGGCCGGCATGCCGATGAGGCCGGTGATAGGCCCGAGCACCGTCACGAGCGCGTCGATGCCGCCGGCGGCGCGAAACATGCCAATCGCCACGAGTATCGCGACCAGGAAGGGGATGATCCGCAAGGCCACGTCGAAGCCCTGCTTGGCTCCCTCAACCACGGAATCGTAAACGCGGACCCGCCGGACCCAGCCATATAGAACCAGTCCCGAAACCAGGGCCGGCAGCATCCAGAACGAGGTCATGCCGCGGAATGCGTCCAACGCAGGTTCGGAAGCGAGCCGGGCGAGGAAGTCGCGGACCGCCAGCGCCAGCAGGCCGATCCAGAACGCCCTGGCAACCCAGAGCCGCTGCGGGGAGGGTTCCGGCGCTTCTCCCGGGCCCGCCGCGCCCTCGTCGGGGTCCGACGTTGCCGGCGTTCCTGCGGGCTCCGTCGCCTGCGCCGTCGCGGCCTCGACCGGCGGAGGCTCCGTACGGCGCCAGCGGCCGACCCGCGACAGGAGAATCGCGGCGGTGATGCCGACGATCGTCGCCGACCCGCTGGCGAACCAGGTCGGGAAGAAGATGCCGGCGGCGTCCTGCGAGCCGAGCGAGGCGCGCACGCCGATCATCCCGCTCGGCAGCACCGCGAGCCCCGCCGTGTTGATGGCGAGGAACAGGGCCATCGCGTTGGTGGCCGTGCCCGGCCGGCTGTTGAGCTTGTCCAGCTCCTGGATCGCCTTGATGCCGAACGGGGTGGCGGCGTTGCCGAGCCCCATCATGTTGGCGGCGATGTTGAGAATCATCGCGCTGATCGCGGGGCTGTCGGCCGGAACGGCGGGAAAGAGCCGGCGCATGACCGGCCGCACGAGCCGCGCGAGGACCGCCATCAGGCCGCCGTTCTCGGCGACGCGCATCAGGCCCAGGAAGAAGGCCATGACGCCTACGAGCCCTATCGCGAGGTCGACTGCGCTGCGGGCCGATGTGAGGATCGATCCCGTGAGCTCCTCCATGCGGCCGGTGGCCGCGGCGAGGAGGATGGACGAAAGGGCGACCGTGACGAACAGACCGTTCAGCATCGCGGCGGGCCGCGTTTGCGGCCGCAGGCGTGATCGTAGCAGGAAGGTCGGAACATACGGACGCTGACGGTGTCCAACAGTACAGGAGGCCGGGCGCGGACAGCGCTTCGCGACTTGCGCTCGACCGGTTGGTACGCGACCCTTGGTGCGACGGCGAAGGCCACGAACGGGGCCGCTGGTAGAACTGTTGAGATCCGCATCCGCTGTCGACTGGTCGGCGGTTCCCGCGACCGACACGTCGCTGATCGACCGTTGCGTGGAAGGGGACGAGGTCGCCTGCCGGCAACTGGTCGAGTCGCACCAGGCGATGGTGTTCCAGCTCGCCTTCGCCCTCCTCGGAGATCGCGAGGAGGCCCTCGACGTGTCGCAGGAGGTCTTCCTGCGCGTCTTCCGGACCCTGGGCGGTTTCAGGGGCGACGCGACGCTGCGAACCTGGATCTATCGCATCGTCATCAATCAGGCCCGCAACCGGCAACGTTCCTGGATGCGACGGCGGCGCGATGACCAGATCTCGCTCGACGACTACGCCGCCGCCCACGGCGAGCCGAGGGCCACGCGCCAGATCCGCGCCGACGTCCGGCTCGAACGACGGCAACTCGCGGCGCGTTTGCGAGGGGCCATCGGCGCGTTGCCGTTCGAACAGCGTTCGGCGCTGGTGCTGCGGGAGTTCCACGGCATGCGCTACCAGGAAATCGCGTTCTCGCTCGGCTTGACGGTGGGGACGGTCAAGTCGAGACTCGCGCGCGGGCGCGCGGCGCTTCGCGAATCGATGAAGGAGCTCTGGCCAAGGTGACCTGCAGATGGATCCGGCGGCGACTGGCCGCCTACCTCGACGACGAGCTCTCGGTCGACGATCGGATTGCGGTCGACGGGCATCTCGAGGAGTGTGCGGCCTGCGTTCGGATGGTGGACGAGGGGCGGGAGCTGAGCCGGGCGGTGCGTCTGGTGGCCGGCGACCGTCTCGACGACGAGCTCGTCGAGCGCCTGCGCGTGGCCGGCGGCATGGTGTTGAGCCGCATCGCGGCCGAGCGCGAGGTGGCGCGGACGACGGGCATGCGCGGACTGGCGAACAACATGCACCGGGTCTGGCTGGCCGGTGCGGCCTGCGTGGCTACTGCCGCGTGCGCGGTCTTCGCGGCCAGCGTCATCAGCACCGTGCGGAGCCCGGATTCGCTCGCGGCGATGATGGAGGCCCTGTCCAACCCCGGCTCGAACGAGAACCCCGTGCAGCTTCGGACCGGGATGGTCGCGCCGCAATTGAGTCCCGATGCCGTGCTGCTGACCCTGCCGGAACCGATGCCCCTGCCGGGCAGTCCGACCGGGGTGACCTTCGCCGTGGTCGTCACCCGCGAGGGCACGGTCTCCGGTCTGGAGGTGCTGGGATCGAGCGGACCCGCGCCGGGGAGCTGGCCCGACCTGCTCGATTCGGCATCGGGTGCGCGGTTCCTGCCGGCGGAGTACCGCGGCGCGCCCGTGGCGGTCAATATGGTCTGGGTCGTCGAGCAGGTGACGATTCTCGCCGACGCGGCCATGTCCGACTTCCGCGGCGCCGCGCTGGGGCCACTCGCATGAGCGGCCGGGCCGCGTGCCGCCGGCGGGCTCGAGTCACCGGACCCCTACGGTCGCGGTGTTCTTCATGGCATCGGTGACACGCAGCACCAGCCGCTCCAGATCCGCGGTCGGGACGGTCACCGCGAAGCGTTCCTCGCGCTCGTCGGCGATGCCGTCGGACGGGTAGGCCGCCTGCCAACGCTCCGCATCCACCGTGTATTCGACCCGCACCAGGGTCGACTGCCCGTCGGACACGAGGAGCCGCACCACGGATTGGTTTCCGGATGAAGCGACGTTCTCCACCACGACGCGGGGCGGAGTGTTGTCCACGTCGAACGGCGGCGTGTCCCGCACGGCCGTCAGGCCCTGGCCCGGCGCGTTGGCGCCGGCGTCGGAGGCGACGATGCGCACGACGTAGGTTCCGTCCGGGGTCGATGTCGTGTCCCAGGTGAAGAGGCGCGTGGCCAGCTCCCGCGTCAGCACGCGCCATTCGGCAGCCGTCTCCTCGCGATAGCGGATCTCGAACTCGAGCGGATCCTCGTTCGGATCGCGCGCCTCCCAGGCGAAGGACTGCAACCCCTTGCGGTACACCTGACGGCCGAGGGTCGGCGTCTGCGCGGCGCCGGCCGCGGGCGGCGGCGCCGCCGGATCGCGTGCAGCGTCGAGTCCGGCGATCGGCGGGTCGGTGGGGAAGGCCCGCAGATTGACCCGTCCAGGCGGATGGACCGTGACCTGCGTGATCTCCGGCGCGAGATTGCGGGGCAGGTAGGCGGCGGTGACCGAGAAGAGCGCGGGCGTGGCCCCGCCGCCGGCAAGCTCCGCCTGCCACTGCAGATAGCGCGCGTTGGGGCTGCTGATGGGCGTGCCGGCCGAGCTGGCGTACGGCGCCGACCACGGACTCCAGGTGTCGCTGGGCACCGCGGTGTTGCCAGCCCGCGTCCGCAGGCGGACGGAGCTGTTGCCCGGCGTGTCGGCGCGCCAGCGAATGGTGCCCCAGGTCGCCACGGTGCGCGCGTCGTGGACCTCGGACAGGTAGGTGCCGCTGCCCGCGCGATTCGTGGCGAGGCGAAAGAGGCTGCCCGGGTTCGCGGTCGCGTAGTGGAGCTGACCGTCCGGGGCTGTGGCCAGGCGCGTGACCTGTCGGGCCGGCGCGCGAGCCAGGAGCACCGTCGTTCGGGGCAGCCCCTCGACACGGTAGATCTTGCCCTCCGGACCCGTGCCGATGATTGCTCTTCCGGCGGCGTCGATCGCGGCGTCGTAGGGCGTGTCCGCCGTCGATTGCCAGAGCACGTCCCAGATTCCGTCCGGCGCTATTCGGTACACGGCCCCCCCGGCGGCAGTGGAGGGTGCGGCGGCGCCGGTGCTCGGGACTGCGGGGGTGGTGCTCGGAGCGGCGGTGGCGCTGGCCGTCACGGTTACCGAAACGCTCGTCGTCACGACCGGCGTCGCGGTGGAAGCTGCCGCCGCCGGCTGGCCGGCGGAGACGGGCGCCGGTGCGCCCCCGGCCGCCGTGGCCAGAATCGCCCCGTCGGGGGCCAGACGGATCGAAGTGATCTCGTCGTGACTGGTGTCCAGGACCACGAAGGCGCGCCCGGCCGGGTCGATGCGCATCACCCTGCCGGGCGATCCGGTGCCGGCGACCAGGCGCCCGCCGGCATCCACGGCGAGCGCCCGCACGTGCGCGGCGCCGGTGTCGTACAGCAGGTTTGCGGCGCCGCCCGGCGGGATCCGGTAGATGCGGCCGGGATTCCCGGTGCCGGCGTAGACCGTCCCGTCGGCCGCCGTCGCCAAAGCCCAGATATGGGGTTCGTCCGGGTCGAAGACGTCCCGTCGGCCGCCCCGGGGGTCGAGAGCGACGATCCGCCCGTCCGGCGATGTCGCCGCGAAGACCTCGCCGCGCGGGCCGGCGGCGAGGGCCTGGACATCGCCGCCCGCTCCGTCGAGAACCGTGGTCGCACCGCCCGCCGGAGTTACGCGGTACACCATGCCCGGAGGGCCGCCCCCCACCCACAGCGCATCCCCCGCGCGCACGAGCGACCAGAGAAACGGGACGCCGGTCGCCAGGACCTCCTCGGCGTTCGGTCCCAGCAGCAACCGCCCGTCGCTGTCGATGGAGACGTTGTCGGCGGTTCCGCGGAGAAGTTCCTGCTGCGTGGAGACGCGCCAGAACACCGGTGCGGCCGCGGTCAGGTGGACGAGCAGGACTGTCCCCATCGACAGCGCGACGAGTCCCGCCGTGAACCGGGGAGAGTGGTCTCTCATCCGGCTTCGACCAGGAGAGTAAGCAGGCGCGAGCCGGATGTGACGTAGCCGATCGGCACTTCCCATTCGCCCAGGGTCGCTTCGCGCAACCGGGTCACGTCGCCGCCGGCGCGGTCGCCGTCGAGCACGGCCAGCACCGACGGTGGGAGCGCCGTGCGCGCCTGGCCCCGAACCACGGCGCCGGGACGCGAGGCCAACAATTGCACGTAGAGGCGATCCCGCTGCCGGCCCGCGTTCAGTGCCCGAATCAGTTGCGGCAGCGAACGTGCCTGGTGCGGTTGCCGTCCGATCTGCGTCTCGCGGCGGTCGAGCGTCAGGGCGTCGGCGACGAGGAGCCGCAGGGGGCCGCTCGCATCCCGCGGCACGGTGACCCGGACAGTGTTCTCCAGCGGGTCGCCCTCGAGCGTGCGCGCGACGATGCGGACGGGAACGGCATCGCCGGGCCGGATACGCGCGGCATCGACCTGTACGCGTTCCAGCGTTGCCGTGCGGGGGCGCTCGTGCGTGCCGATGGTGACGTCGATGCGCTCGACCTCGACCGGCTCGAAGGGGTTGCCGAGGAGCGACATCAGCGGGGTGGTCGCCGACAACGCCGCGCCGAGGGCGGCCGAGGGTCCCGTGAACACGTTGCCGAACGTGACGTCGCCGTGCCCGCCGCCGAGGGTGGCGGTTCCGGTCACCTCGTAGGTGCTGGCGGGCGCCACGTCCCGCGTCCACGAAAGGAACGTGTTGAGCACTCCGGTCAGAGTGAGAATCGGCGTGAACAACGGGTCGTCGATAATGCTGAACTCGAAGCGCTCGCGCAGGCGCCGGTCGGCGGCGGTGATCGAGAGGCTGACCGGGATCAGTTCCGGCCCGGGGCCCAGGCTCCCGAAAATGCCGGTCGACCGATCCTGATCGAACGTTCCGAGCACGGGTCCGATGCTGGCGAGTCGGGAGGAGATCGCGAGGCTCGGCAGCAGGGTGGTGACCCGCGCTCTCGTCATCGGCAACTGCGCGCGGCCGAGGTTATAGAACGGATGACCGAAGGCATATACCCGACCCTCTTCCACCAGGGTCACGGTACCGGTGCCCGCCATCGCCAGGTCCCCCTGGATCAGACTCGCGCCGACAGGGTCGCCCGGGGCCAGGGGCGGTGCGTCGTCCTGCCGGGAGAAGGCGCGGCCCGCCGCTGCGCCGACGGTGGGGACGAAACTGGCGTCGAGCGCCGCGGCCCAGAGATCGTGGATCTGCGGGGTGAACCCGCTCAGAATCAACGGCGTCGCAATCGGGCGCAACAGCGCGCCGAACCGCCCCGCATCGACCGCAGCCAGGCCGGCTCCCTGCACGTCGCCGGGCCGCCGGGCGAACGGCTCGGCCGGTGGAAACGCGCTCGCGACCACGTCGACGAGCACGTCGTGCGTGACCTCGCGTGCCTCCGGCGGCCTTGCAGGCCAACGGCGCGCCGCGCGCATCGGGGTCGCGTCGGTCGCGGCCATTTCCTCGATCGGCGTAATGCCCGCGATCGCTTCGCGCGAGAAGGACCCGAGGGCGTACGAGACGGCGCCCACGAGACGGTCGTCGATGTAGACGGGGCTTCCGCTCATCCCCTGAATGACGCCGGTCCGCGCCAGGGGGCCGCCCTCGAGCCGGGCCACGACGAGGGATCGACGGGGACCGAGGACGTTGGTCAGGACACCGAGAACATGCACGTCGAACTGCTCGCGTGCCGTCCCGTCGAACACGGTGACACCGGTCCCCTGCATGCCGGCCTCGATCTCGTCGACCGGCATCCGCGCCGTGGCGGCCGGTAACGGGACCAGCATCAGGACGGCGAGCGCGAGGCCCGCGGCGAGCGCGGACAGACGGGCTGGAATCGATGTCATCCCTGCGAACTTCGTTCCGTCACGGACCATCATAACGTCTGGGAGGCTGCGCCGCAGAAACCCCGCCCGCGCAGGCCACGGGGAGCCACCCTTTGCGCGAGCCTTCCATTGACACTCCGATTCGCCGTCTGTTAGCTTAAAAAGCTCGGCCGTGCAGTTGGTGAATTATGACGACGCAGAACGCAAACAAGACCGTTAGCGCCTGCGAACCTGCCGCAGGGCGCGCGTACTGGTGGCGTTACATGTTTCCCACGCTGGATGGAGGGGCTGGCTGACGGGCCGAACGACGACAGGCAAGAACGGAGCAGCCTCTTCAACCCCCCGGGGTGAAGAGGCTTTTTTTGTGGGTTGAGAGCGGATGGTCGAAGGCGGATCCCGGTTGTGCGCGACGGTTGCCGCGAGGACGATGTCCGATCTGCGCCTGCGGCGGGATGCGCAGGCCGGTGCCGATCTGGTGGAGTTGCGCCTGGACGGCGTGTCCGGCGTCGACGTGGCCGGCGCCCTGGCCGACCGGCGGCGCCCCGTGGTGGCTACCTGCCGTCCGGCCTGGGAGGGCGGTGGGTTCGCGGGCAGCGAGGCGGAGCGGCGGCGCATACTGTTGGAGGCGTGCCGCCTCGGCGCCGAATACGTCGATGTGGAGCACCGGTCCGAATTTGCGGACGACGTGCTCGCGGCGCGCCACGGCCGCGGTGTGGTCCTGTCCTTCCATGACTTCGAGGGCGTTCCCGCGGACCTCGAGGAGCGGTATCGGGCGATGCGCGGCACCGGGGCCGAGGTGGTCAAGATCGCCGCGGCGGTGGGCAGCCTGTCGGAGTCGTTGCGGATAATGACGCTCGGGAGCGGGGACGAGCACCGGGTGCTCATCGGCATGGGAACGGCAGGGATTCCTTCCCGCGTGCTGGCCGGTCGCTTCGGTTCCTGCTGGACGTACGCGGGCGAGGGAGTCGCGCCGGGCCAGATCGAGCTCGACCGCATGCAGCGGCTGTACCGTTTTCCGGAGCTCTCGGACAGCACGGCCGTCTACGGTGTGCTGGGGGCGCCCATCGGTCACTCCCTGTCCCCCGCGATGCACAACGCCGGCTTCCGGGAGGCGGGCATCGATGCCGTCTACCTGCCGCTCGAAGCCGCCGATGTGGACGACTTCCTGCGCTTCGCTCGAGCCGTGGGCTTGCGCGGTGCAAGCGTCACGGCGCCGTTCAAGGAACGGGTCGCGGCGTGCGTGGTCGACCAGGACGCCACCAGCCGTGCGGTCGGCGCGACGAACACGCTGCGCCGGCGTAGCGACGGTGAATGGGAGGGCAACAATACCGACGTGCCCGGACTCCTCGCGCCGCTTGCCGGCCGCATGAACCTGAACGGGACGAGGGCGACGGTTCTCGGGGCCGGCGGCGCGGCGCGCGCCGCGGCGTTCGCCCTGCGGGGCGAGGGAGCCGCCGTGACCGTGTGCGCGCGTCGTCCGGAGCGCGCGGCGGCGGTGGCGGAAGTCGCGCCCGGCGTCCTGACGGCGCCGACGCCGCCGAGGCCCGGGTCGTGGGATTTGCTCGTCAACACTACGCCGCTCGGCACATGGCCCGAGGTCGAGCGGAGCCCGCTTCCGGACGGGCCGTTCGACGGGCGGCTCGTGTACGACCTGGTCTACAACCCGCGGGAGACCCGCCTGCTGGGGGACGCGGCACGGGAGGGATGCGTCACCATCGGCGGGCTCGACATGCTGGTGGCGCAGGCGGTGCTGCAGTTCGCGTGGTGGACCGGCGAGACGCCTTCCGCCGACCTGTTCAGGCGTGCGGCCGAGGACGATCTCGCGCGGCAGGCAGCGCGGTCGCCGCTGGCCGCGCCGCGTCCGGCCTGAGGAAGTGCCGTCGGGGAGAAGATGACTGCAACGACGTTCGACGAGTTCCGCGAGCTGGCCCGCGATGCGACGTTCGTGCCGGTCTGCCGCGAGGTGCTGGCCGATCTCCTGACGCCCGTGTCGGCGTTCCTCAAGGTGGCCGACGGCGCCGACCATGCCTTTCTTCTGGAGAGCGTGGCGGGTGGGGAGCATCTCGCACGCTACTCGTTCCTTGGCCGGGATCCGTTCCTCGTGCTCCGATCCTCGGGAGGCGCCACGCTCCGCGAGCAGGGAGGGCGGACGGAGAAACTCGACGAGCCGTTCCTGGAGGCGCTGCGTGAGCTGCTGGCGCGCTACCGGTCGCCGCGGGTGCCGGGGCTGCCGCGTTTCGCCGGCGGCGCGGTGGGCTTTCTGGGCTACGACACCGCCGCGTGGTTCGAGCCGACGCTGGAACGGGCGCGCGCCGCCTTCCCGAAGCCGTCCGAAGAGGGCGACGACGCGGCGTTCATGTTGTTCGATACGGTGCTGGCGTTCGATCATGTCAAGCAGCGCATCCTCATCATCGCCAACGCCGCGGTGGAAGCGGGCTGCGACCTCGAGGCGTGCTATCGCCTTGCACTGGCCCGGATCCGCTTTCTCGAGGCGGAGCTCGGCCGGCAGCTCTCGGAGGCGCCGCGCGCCGGGCCGGGCGAGGTCGCGTTCCGCTCGAACACCACGCGGACGGCGTTCGAGAGCGCGGTGCGTCGCGCGAAGGACTACATTACGGCCGGGGACATATTCCAGGTGGTCCTGTCGCAGCGGTTCGAGGCGGAGATCGCCAGCGACCCGTTCACGGTCTACCGTGCTCTGCGTTACGTGAATCCATCACCATACATGTACTTCATCCGCCTCGGTGGCGTATCCATCGTGGGGTCGTCGCCGGAGATGCTCGTCCGTGTCGAGGGCCGTCAAGCCGAGACGCATCCGATCGCGGGCACGCGGCCGCGCGGGGTGACTGCCGAAGCGGATGCGAAGCTGGCCGAGGAGCTGAAGGCGAACGAGAAGGAAAGAGCCGAGCACGTGATGCTGGTCGACCTCGGCCGGAACGACCTCGGCCGGGTCTCGGCCTACGGCACGGTCCGCGTGCCGCAGTACATGGCCCTCGAGCGGTACTCGCACGTGATGCACCTGGTCTCGCGGGTGGTCGGCGAGCTCACCGACGAGCACGACCGGCTGGACGCACTGGCCGCGTGTTTCCCCGCGGGCACGGTATCCGGTGCTCCCAAGATCCGCGCGATGGAGATCATCGACGAGCTGGAGCCGACGCGGCGCGGCATCTATGCGGGGGCGGTCGGCTATCTCGACTTCGCCGGCCATCTCGATTGCTGCATTACGATCCGCACCATCGTGATCCGGAACGGGCGCGCGTGGGTGCAGGCCGGAGCCGGGATCGTGGCCGACTCGGATCCGGCGGCCGAGTACGAGGAGACGCGGGCCAAGGCGTCCGCGCTGTTCGGAGCGCTGCGGATGGCCGAGAGCGGGCGCGGCCCGTCGGCCAGCGGCACGAGGAACGGCTGATGGTGCTCGTCATCGACAACTACGACTCGTTCACCTACAACCTCGTGCAGTACCTGGGCGAGCTGGGGGCCGCACTGCACGTGGTTCGCAACGACGCCGTGACCCTGGCGGACGTCGAGCGGCTCGCGGTGGAGCGGATCGTCATCTCGCCGGGGCCGGGGCGCCCCGAACAGGCCGGCATCACCGTCGACCTGATCCGCGCCTGGGCGCCGCGCGTGCCGATTCTGGGGGTCTGTCTCGGGCACCAGGCGATAGGTATGGCGTTCGGCGCGGCGGTGGTCGCCGCCCCGGCGCTGTTGCACGGCAAGACGTCCACCGTCGAGCACGACGGCCGGGGCGTGTTCGACGGGCTGCCGGAGTCGTTTCCCGCCGGCCGCTACCACTCGCTGGCCATCGACGGCGAGTCCGTGCCCGGCGAGCTCGAGGTGGCGGCGACCGCGCGGGAGGACGGGACCATCATGGCCGTTCGGCATCGGCAATGGCCGGTCCACGGGGTGCAGTTTCATCCCGAGTCGGTGCTGACCGGAGAGGGACGCTGCATCCTGGGCAACTTTCTCGCGTGCCAGGGGGCCGTGCCGTAGAACGGTGCAGACTCCTGGTGAGGGTTGGTCGGGCGGCAAGCGGAGCCGTGGGCGACGATTGACGGACGAGGCGAGAGAACGTCATGCGTGACACGCTGGACACGCTGTTGCGGCGCGAAGATCTGACCGCGGAGCAGGCCGCCGCGGCGATGGAGCAGGTGATGACGGGCGCCGCCACCCCGGCGCAGATCGCCGCCTTTCTCGTCGCCCTGGCGATGAAGGGCGAGCGCCCCGTCGAGATCGTCGGCCTCGCGCGTACGATGCGGGCGCACGCCGTGCCGCTGTCGCGGCCCCGGAAAGCGTGCTTCGACACCTGCGGCACCGGAGGGGATCGGTCGCATACCTTCAACGTCTCGTCGCTCGCGGCGGTCGTCCTGGCCGCGTGCGGCGTGGAGGTCGCCAAGCACGGCAACCGGTCCGTGTCGAGCCGCTGCGGAAGCGCGGATCTTTTCGAGGCGCTGGGCGTCGACATCGCCGCTTCGCCGGCGCAGGTCGAACGCTGCCTCGACGAGGCCGGCATAGCCTTTCTCTTCGCCCCCACCTTTCATCCATCGATGCGCCACGCCGGTCCGGTCCGACGCGAGCTGGGCATCCGCACGGCGTTCAACGTGCTGGGGCCGCTCACCAACCCGGCCGGCGCCCCGCGGCAGGTCGTGGGCGTGCCGCGTCCCGAACTGGCCGATCTGGTGGCGCGCGCGCTGGCCGAGCTCGGGACCGAGCGCGCCTGGGTGGTGCACGGGGCGGAAGGGCTCGACGAGATATCGGTAGCAGGGCACACCAGGGTGTGCGAGGTGCAGCGCGGGACCGTCTCGACGTTCTATGTCCACCCTGCCGACTTCGGTCTGGCGCCGACCACGCTCGACCGTCTTCGCGTAGGCGGTCTGGAAGACAGTGTCCGTATCGCGCGCAGCGTACTGGACGGCGAGGAGGGGCCTTCGCGCGACTTCGTGCTCGCCAACGCGGCGGCCGGATTGCTGGTGGCGGGCCGGGTCGAGTCGCTCGCCGACGGCGTGCGGATGGCGCTCGACGCGCTGCGGAGCGGCCGCGCGGCGGCCACGTTGGAGCGCATGGCGCAATGCTCGCAGCAGCCGGAGGGAGACGCGTGAGCAGCACTGCGCCGGCGCCGCCGGCAGACCTGCTGGAGACGATCGTCGCCGCGACACGATGCGCGGTGGCGGAACGGGCGGCACGGCGCCCGTTGCGCGACGTGGAGCGGGCCGCGGCGCAACGGCAGCCGCGGGGCGATCGGTTCGTGGCTGCGCTGGCCGACCCCGGCCGCTACAGCGTGATTGCCGAGTGCAAGCGCCGTTCGCCTTCGCGAGGCGTCATCCGCGTCGACTACGAGCCGGTGGAAATCGCGGCCGGTTACGCCGCGGCCGGCGCCGCCGCGATATCCGTCCTGACGGAGCCCGCCTTCTTCGACGGTGCGCTCGACCATCTTCGGGCCGTGCGCCGGTGCGTGGATGTCCCTCTGCTGCAGAAGGACTTCATCGTGTCCGAGTACCAGTTGATGGAGGGGCGGGAGGCCGGCGCGGACGCCGCACTCCTGATCGCGGCCGCACTCGACGACGAGACGCTCCGTCGTCTGGCCGCGGCGGCCGCGGCACTCGGGCTGGCGGTGCTGGCGGAGGTCCACGACCGGAGCGAGCTCGACCGCGTACTCGCGGCCGGGATGGCGGTAGTCGGCGTCAACAACCGGAACCTGAGGACGCTGGACGTCGATCTGGATGCTTCCCGGACCCTGATCGAGGAGATTCCGGAGGGTACGGTGGCGGTGGCGGAGAGCGGGCTGCGCACGCCGGCGGACCTGCAGGAACTGCGATCCGCGGGATACGACGCATTCCTGATGGGCGAGTCGCTGATGAGCCGCCCGGCGCCCGCCACGGCCCTCGCGCGCCTGCTCGGCGGCGTCGAGCCGGTCGCCCGCGGCGTGCGGGGGCGCACCAGGAGCCCGTGGTGAAACGCCGCGTGGCACCGAGAGCAGGCTTGATGAGCAGTGCAAAGGTGAAGGTCTGCGGCATCACACGGTGGGACGACGCGCTACTCGCCGCCGACCTGGGTGCGTCTGCCGTCGGGTTTGTCTTCTGGCCGCGCAGCCCGCGGTACATAGAGCCGGCGGCGGCGGCGGCGATCGCGCTCGATCTGCCGGCCGATGTTGCGCCGGTTGGCGTCTTCGTGGATCCGACGGCGAGCGAGGTGCAGCGGATCGCGGCGCGGGTGGGGTTGGCCGCGGTCCAACTCCACGGGAACGAGCCGGCCACGTTGTGTGACGGCTTGCCGTACCGCGTGCTGAAGGCGGTGCCGGTCGCAGGCAGCGCCACGCACCACGCCGTCGATCGCGTGCCGACCCGCGTCACCCTGCTGCTGGACGCGCGGGACCCTGTGCGCAAGGGAGGTACCGGCCGCACCGTCGACTGGACCCTGGCCGCCGACGTGGCGGCGCGCCGGCGGGTGTTTCTGGCCGGCGGCCTGCGTCCCGAGAACGTGGGCGAGGCGCTACGCACGGTCCGGCCGTACGGCATCGACGTCTCGAGCGGGATCGAGTCGCAGCCTGGCCGCAAGGACGCGGGGAGGCTGCGGCATTTCTTCGAGGAGGTGGCGCGCGCATGACGGCTCCGAGCTTCGGGCGGCGCGATCCGGATGCGCGCGGGTATTTCGGGGAGTACGGTGGCCGGTTCGTTCCGGAGACCCTCGTCGCGCCGGTGGAGGAGCTGGAGCAGGCCTACCGGGAGGCGCGCAAGGACCCGGCGTTCTCAGCGGAACTGGAGGTCCTGCTGCGGCGGTACGTCGGGCGGCCCACGCCGATCTACGAGGCGAGCCGGCTGCGGGCTGCGCTCGAGCCGGAGGCGGGACGGGGCGGGGTGGCGAGGATCTTCCTGAAGCGGGAGGATCTGGCGCATACGGGCGCGCACAAGATCAACAACGCGCTCGGTCAGGCGTTGCTGGCGGGCCGGATGGGGAAGCGGCGCGTCGTGGCGGAGACCGGCGCCGGACAGCACGGCGTGGCGACCGCCACGGCCTGTGCCCTGCTGGGGCTCGGATGCGAGGTCTACATGGGCGCCGACGACATGCGGCGGCAGGCGCTCAACGTCTACCGGATGCGGCTGCTCGGGGCGACGGTCTCGCAGGTCGACGCCGGCAGCCGGACCCTCAAGGACGCCATCAACGAGGCGATGCGCGACTGGGTGACCAACGTCGAGGACACCTATTACCTGCTCGGCTCGGTCCTCGGCCCGCATCCGTATCCGCTGATGGTGCGCGAGTTCCAGTCGGTGATCGGCCGGGAGGCGCGCACGCAGATGGACGAGCTGGCGGGTCGGGCTCCGGATGCGGTGGTGGCGTGCGTGGGAGGGGGAAGCAATGCGCTCGGCATCTTCGACGGCTTCGTCGAAGACGCGAACGTACGCCTGATCGGCGTCGAGGCCGGCGGTGAGGCGCTCGTGGCGGGACGCCACGCGGCGCGCTTCGCGACCGGCGTCGCCGGCGTGCTGCAGGGGACGCGCAGCTTTCTGCTCCAGGATCTCGACGGAAACATCGAGCCGACGCACTCCGTGTCGGCCGGGCTCGACTACGCCGCGGTGGGGCCCGAGCATGCCTGGCTGCGCGACCTCGGCCGTGCCGAGTACGCCTCGGCGTCCGACGACGATGCGCTCGCGGCGTTCCGTCAGCTGGCCCGCACCGAGGGCATTCTGCCGGCTCTGGAGTCGGCGCACGCGGTGTCGCATGCCTGCCGGGTGGCGCGCGAGCTCGGCCGCGACCGCATCCTCGTCGTGAACCTGTCCGGCCGCGGCGACAAGGACGTGGATGCCATCAGGACGCGTGAGACGGCGGAGGGGTAGGGAGCAGCATGTCGCGTCTGGAGCGTACGTTCGAGACCCTGCGCCGCCGCGGCCGATCCGGCCTGGTGACGTTCACCACGGCCGGCGACCCCGATCTCCCGCGGTCCGCGGAGGTTCTTCGGGCGCTGGACCGCGCCGGCGCGGACGTGCTGGAAGTGGGGGTGCCGTTCTCCGATCCGCTGGCCGACGGACCGGTGATTCAGCGGGCGTCGGAGCGGGCCCTGCGCGCCGGGGCCACGCTCGCCCGCGTGCTCGATCTCGTGGCTGCGGTCCGGTCGGACATAACCGCCGGCATCGTTCTGTTCACCTATGCGAACCCGATCGTTCGCATGGGAATGGAGCCGTTCGTCGAACGAGCGGCGGCGGCAGGAGTCGACGGGGTCCTGGTTCTCGACCTGCCAATAGAAGAGGCGGACGGCTTTCGGGACCGGACAATCGAAGCGGGAATCGATCCGATCTTCCTGCTCAGCCCGACCACGACCGACGCGCGCATTCGCCGGGCTGCCGAGCTGGGTCGCGGTTTCCTTTACGGCATCTCGCGTCTCGGCGTGACCGGGGCACGGGATGCGATCGCGACCGGCGCCGAGGTGCTCGTCGGTCGCATACGGTCCGCGACCGATCTGCCGATCGCCCTCGGCTTCGGCATCTCCAGGCCGGAGCACGTGGCCGAGGTGGGAAGGTGGGCCGACGCCGCCGTCGTAGGCAGCGCCCTGATCGAGGTCATCGCGCGCGCTGCGCCGGACCGTTTGCCTGACGACGTGGAGCGCTACGTCAGGTGGCTGCGCGGTGAAGCCGGCGCGGCCGTCCCGACCGTAACGGCGTCGCCGGCGGGGGAACGGTGAAATGGCGGAAGGCAGGCCGCCGCACGATGAGCCGATCCCGGAGCGCATCGCCACGGACCTGGACCGGTACAGACGGCGTATCGACGAGCTGGACGAGCAGCTCGTCCGTCTCCTGAACGCCCGGGCCGCGTGCGCGAACGAAATCGGTCGGCTGAAGGAACAGGTGGGAATGGAAGTCTACCAGCCCGGCCGGGAACGCACCGTGCTGGACCATGTGCGAGGGATGAACGCAGGCCCGTTGCCCGACGTGGCGGTGATCCGGGTGTTCGAGCGAATAATTGACGAATCACGCCGTCTGGAGCGGCTTCGGGAAGGAAGAGATCCCGGAAACGGCCGGGAATCCGGGTCGTAGAACGGGACAGGAGTGGGTGCCATGGTCGTCGTCATGCAGGAACGGGCTTCCGAGAGCCAGATTCAGCACGTCATCGCCACGCTCGTCGAGCGGAACTTCGACGTGCATCGCTCGACGGGCGCACTCAAGACAGTGCTCGGGGCGGTAGGGGGAAACCGCGAGTTCGATGCCGGCCTCATCGAGGTCATGGACGGCGTGCAGCAGGTGCTGCGCATCACCGAGCCCTACAAGCTGGCCAGCCGTACGTTCAAGCCGACGCCCACGGTAGTGTCGCTGGGGTCCTTCCGTATCGGCGGCGACGAAGTCATCGTCATGGCGGGACCCTGTTCCGCGGAGACCGAGGAGCAGGTCGAGGCCGCCGCCGCGAGCGTCGCCGGCGCGGGAGCGAAGATGCTGCGGGGCGGGGCATTCAAGCCGCGAAGCTCGCCGTACAGCTTCCAGGGGCTCGGCGAGGAGGGGTTGCGGATGCTGCGCGGGGCCTGCGACCGCCACCGGCTCGCGCTGGTGACGGAGGTGATGGATGTCGCCCAGTTGGATCTGGTGGGCCGCTACGCCGATATGTTGCAGGTGGGTGCGCGCAACATGCAGAACTACACCCTCCTGCGGGAGATCGGGCGGTCGAGGACGCCTGTCCTGTTGAAACGAGGCATCTCGGCGACGATCGAGGAGTGGCTTCTGTCGTCGGAGTACGTGCTTGCCGGCGGCAACACGGACGTCGTGCTCTGCGAGCGGGGCATTCGCACCTTCGAGTCGTACACCCGCAACACGCTCGACATTTCCGCGATTCCGGTGATCCACAAGCTGAGCCACCTGCCGATCGTGGTCGACCCGAGCCACGGGACCGGCCTCCGCGACAAGGTGGCCCCGATGGCCCGCGCGGCCGTGGCGGCGGGCGCCGACGGACTGCTCATCGAGGTGCATCCCGATCCGGACCGGGCCCGGAGCGACGGTGCGCAGTCGATGTTCCCCGAGCAGTTCGAACGGCTGATGGCCGAGTTGCGCATCATTGCGCCGGCCATCGGCCGCAGCATCTGCGTGGAGCCGGCGGCCCTCCGCGCGGCGGTGTCCCACGTCCAGCAGTCCGTTGTGGAACCGCGCCCATGACGGACACACCTCGCCGCCTGCCCGTAATACAGCCGGGATCGGCGGCCTCGTCGCCGCCGGTATTCGAGCGCGTGGGGATCGTCGGACTCGGTCTGATCGGCGGATCGCTGGCCCTGGCCCTGCGGGAGACGTGGCCCGGCGGAATGGTAATCGGCGTCGACGATAAGCCGGTGCTGGAACGCGCGATGCTGCGGCATGCCATCGACGTCGCGGCCGACGACCCGGTGGTCATGGCGGAGGCGGACCTCGTGGTGCTCGCCGCCCCGGTCCGCACCAATCTGGCGCTGCTGGCGGAACTGGAGCAGCATGTTCGGGGCGCCGCGGTCGTGACGGACGTCGGCAGCACGAAGCGCGACGTCGTCGAGGCGGCCCGCGCTCTCCCGGGCCGGCTGACCTTCATCGGCGGCCATCCCCTCGGCGGCGCGCCGCGCAGCGGCATCGACCATGCGCGGCCCGACCTGTTCCGCGACCGGCCCTGGCTGTTCACGCCGTCCGACGATCGCCAGGGTGAAGTGCTCGAGCGGCTGCGTCGGTTCGTGACCGGGTTCGGAGCCGTTCCCCACGTGCTCGCGCCGGATGCCCACGACCGGCTGCTCGCGTTTCTGAGTCACCTGCCGCAGCTTGCGGCGAGCACGCTGATGCACGTGGTGGGCGATGCCATCGGCGAGGACGGCCTGGCGCTGAGCGGGCGGGGACTGGCCGATACGACCCGCCTCGCGTCGAGCCCGGCCGACATCTGGCGGGACATCTGCGCCACGAACGCCGACGAGGTCGGCGCAGCGCTCGACGCGTTGATCGCCGAGCTGGGCGCGGTCCGGGACAGTCTGACGGACGGTCCGGCCATCGACGGGATCTTCGACTCGGCGGCCAGATGGCGGGCCGCACTGGCCGCGCGCCGGCGCGCACCGCGGGGCGAGTGAGAGGCGCCTACTCGAACCGGAACCGGTTGCCGCGCACCTCAATCCGCGTCCGGGCCGAAATGAGAATGTCGTCCTGGCGCTTCAGATTGAGGCGCACCTCGTACCGCCCGGCGTAGTCGAACGTGTGTCGCACCGAGAAGCGCCGCCGAATCTCGCTCCTGCCCGGTTCGAACGGATCGCAGTCCGGGGTGCTCTCCGAGTAGGTGTCGTCGCCCCAGTCCCACTCGAGGGTCGCGCAGTACAGCTCCTCGTTGTCGTCGGGACCGCCCCGCAGGGATCCGACGAAGAGAAAGCTCTGCCCGGCGAACGCGACGCGCGGGGTCGCCCGGAGGCGCAGTTGGGGGTCGTCGTCCGGGCCCCGTCGCTGGGACGCGGCGTGTGGGTCCGCCGCCTGCCCGGCGGCGAGCAGGAGCGAGACGATACCGATTGCGGCGGCGGGGAGTGCGCGGCGACGCCAGATTGATGCAGGCTTCATGCTGGACCTCTCAGCGGGAGTTCCCCGTATTGTAGACCGTATAATCGCCTGATGCCGATCCGGAATTCCGATCCCGCCGGCGCCAGCGGCGCGCGGGCGGCGGCAGCCGATGTCCCGCTGCTGGCCGTACCCGTGCTGGGCGACGCGGCCAGTGACACGCTTTCCGACCTTCCCGGTCTGGATGCCGCCGCGTCCGGCGCGATAGCCGATGCCCGGTCGACCGGTGCGTTCCGGGGCAAGCGGCGAGAGACGTTCGAGACCGCGCTCGGCGGCGATGGGTGGCGCGCATCGCGGGTCCTCCTGGTGGGCGCGCCGCCGGGGCCGGACGGGCTCGCCGGCCGCCTGCGCGAAGCGGCGGCGGTGGCGGCCAGGGCGGCCCGCGCACGGCGCGTCCCGCGGTTCGCGTTCGCCTGCCGCGGCGCCGCGGAGCCGGCGGAGCTGGCGCGCGCGGTGGGGGAAGGGGTCGTCACCGGCGGCTTTGCCGACACCCGGTACAAGAGCGAGGCCGATGCCGACGGCAGGCCGCCCGCGTGCGACGTCGTCTGGCCGGAAGGCGAAGGAGGACGCGCGGTAGCGGAGGCCGTCGAACGGGGCGTCACGATCGGCGCCGCCACGAATCTGGCCCGCGAGCTGGCCAACCAGCCGTCGAATCTCCTGCGGCCCGCGGCGTTCGCCGAAAGCGCGTCGCAGGCTGTCCGTGAGGTCGGTGTCGCCGCGAATGTCCTGGACGAAGCCGATATCGGCAGGTTGGGCATGGGGCTGCTCCTGGGTGTCGGCCAGGGGAGCGAAGCGCCGCCGCGATTGCTGGTCATGCGCCACGAACCGCCGGGGGCGCCCGCCGATCCCGTGCTGGGTCTGATCGGCAAGGGAGTGACCTTTGACAGCGGCGGTATCTCCATCAAGCCGGCCGCGGGAATGGAGTGGATGAAGAGCGACATGGCCGGCGGCGCCGCCGTCGTCGGCGCCATGCGCGCGATCGGGGCGTTGGGTGCGCCCCGGCGCGTCATCGGCATCGTGCCGATGGCGGAGAACATGCCGGGAGGACGCGCGACGCGCCCCGGCGACATCCTGACCGGCGCCGGGGGGACCACGGTCGAAGTGCTCAACACGGATGCCGAGGGCCGACTGATTCTCGGCGACGCGCTCTGGTATGCGCGCGAATGCGGGGCGACCCACCTGGTCGACGTGGCCACCCTGACCGGCGCTTGCGTGATCGCCCTCGGCGGTGCCGCCAGCGGGCTGTTCGCCCGGCCGCCGGAGTGGACCGAGGCCCTGCAGGCGGCCGCCGCGCGGGCCGGCGAGCGGGCGTGGCCGATGCCTCTCTACGAAGAGTACCGCGAACAGTTGCGCTCGGAGCTGGCGGACATGAAGAACATCGGGGGGCGCGAGGGAGGGGCGTGCACGGCGGCGGCGTTCCTGGAGGCCTTCACCGGGGGCCTCCCCTGGGCGCACCTGGATATCGCCGGCACCGCCTGGATCGAAAAGCCGCGGGAGGACGCCGCCGCCGGGGCCACCGGCGTCATGGTGCGCACGCTGACCGAATTGGCGTTCGATGACCGGAATTGGTAGGCTGTCTTCAGTGGCCGTCCAGCCTCAACCGGTGACGCCTCTCGTCTACGAGGTGGTCGAGCCGACCACCGAGCAGACGAGCGTCATCGACGTGGTGCTAGGCGCCTTCTCCGTTGTGGGCGTGCTCGGCCTGGTCGCGGTTCTGCTCGGACTGTCCCTCGCCGGTCTCCTGATCGGCTTGCGCAAGCTGCGCGGCGCCGGTGTCGAGGCAACGGCCGGCAGCAGCGCCACCCGGCTCGGCCTCAGCGCAACTGCAGATCGACCTGGTCGAAGTAGTCCGGCTTGACCAGGACCTCCCGCGGCTTGCCCGACGTTCCCGCCGACACCAGTCCGTCCGCTTCCATCATGTCGACGAGCCGGGCGGCGCGGCTGAAGCCGATGCGGAGACGCCGCTGCAGATAGGAGATGGAGGCCTGACCGCTGGTGACGATGATTCGCGCGGCCTGGTCGTACAGGTCGTCATGCTCCGCCGGTGCGGCTTCGGGCGCCTTCTCGTCGGCGGTAATCGACTCGTCGTAGCCGGGCGCGCCCTGCTTGCGCAGGTAGCTGCAGAGGCGGGCCGTCTCGCGCTCCGAGATGTAGGGACCGTGCAGACGGACGCAGCGGGACGAGGCCGGCGGCAGGTAGAGCAGGTCTCCCTTCCCGAGCAGTTGCTCGGCGCCGTTGCCGTCGAGAATCGTCCTCGAGTCCACCTTCGAGGAGACGCGAAAGGCGATCCGCGAGGGCAGATTCGCCTTGATGAGCCCCGTGATCACGTCGACCGAGGGCCGTTGCGTCGCCAGGATCAGGTGAATGCCGACCGCGCGGGCCATCTGGGCGAGGCGGGCGATGGACTCCTCGACATCCTTGCTCGCCACCATCATCAGGTCGGCCAGCTCGTCGATTGCCAGAATGACGTAGGGTAGCGGCGCGGGGCTGTCGGCATTTTCCGCGTCGCCTTCCTTGACAGCTTGGTTGCCGGCGGCGCCCTGCTCGTCCATCTGCCGCTGCACGTTGCGGTTGTACTGACCGATGTTGCGCACGCCCTCGGCGGCGAGCAGCTTGTAGCGTTCCTCCATCTCGCGGACGGCCCAGCGCAGCGCGTTGTTCGCCTGCTTTGGATCGACGACCACCGGTGTCAGCAGGTGCGGGATGTCGGCGTACATCCCGAGCTCCAGCCGCTTCGGGTCGATCAGGATCAGGCGGATCTCCTCCGGCGTCGCCCGGTACAGGATGCTGGTCAGCATCGCGTTCAGCGACACGGACTTGCCGGTCCCGGTTGCGCCGGCGATCAGCAGGTGGGGCATGGTGGCCAGGTCGGCCACGACCGGTTCGCCGTGGATGGTCTTGCCGAGCGCCAGCGTGAGTTTCGAGGACGACTGCGTGTACGGCTCCGACTGCAGCAGCTCCCGCAGCGAGATCTGGTCTCGCACCGCGTTGGGAATCTGCATGCCGACGGTCGACTTGCCAGGAATGCGCTCGATGAGCACGGACTCGGCCTGCATCGCGAGACAGAGATCGTCCGCGAGGCCGGTTACCCGGCTGTACTTCACGCCGGCGTCCGGCTTGAACTCGAAGGTCGTGACGACGGGACCGGGGTGGATCTGGACCACCGAGCCTTCCACCGAGAACTCGCGGCATTTCTCTTCGAGCAGGTGCGCGCGGTCCATCAACTGTCGCTCGTCGAAGGTCTGCATCGCCTTCGGCGAGTCGAGCAGCGAGATGGGAGGGGACGTGTAGCGGCTCCGCCGTTCCTGCATCGACAGGTCGGGGGCCAGGGGCAGAGCGGGTTCGACCGCCTCGGGAGGCGCCGAGATGGAGGGCGGCGTGGGCGCGGACAGGGTGGCGGGGGGCGGCTCGAGATCGATGTTCCCGGCGGGATCGTCGGGCGCCGATGCGGGTTCCGGCGTCGGCGTCTTCTTTCCTGTCTTCTTCGGTTCGCTCTTCGTCTTCGACCGCGGCGACTCGTTGCGGCGCGCGCGTTGAGGTCCCTGGCTCCGAGCGAGGATCTCGGTACGCGCGGACGACGCGCCGGTCTTGGCCAGATGCTTGTTCACGACGTCGCGCCGCTGCCGTTCGCGCTGGCGCCTGCTCCACCAGCCGCTGACCATCGTCCGCATCGCCCGGGTCAGGGCGCGGACCCCGCTCCAGACGGCGGAGAAGAGCTGGCCGAGCGAGAACTGCGTCGACAGCATCACCGCCAGGAACATCACGGTCAGGATGACGATGATGGACCCGATGCGGTTGAAGTACTCGGCCAGCAGGCTGGTCAGGACGGCGCCGAGGTAGCCGCCGGCATCGATGGGGCGGGGCGATTCCGCGATGTGGCCGAAGGCGAGGCTCAGAACGCCCGCACCGCATCCGACGATCACGCCCAGGCCGAGCAGCTTCGTGTAGGCCGTGCCGACCGACCTGCACCAGAAGGCGTGCCATCCGAGCACGGTGAGCTGGACGGGAATGAGGAATGCGGTCAGGCCGACCAGTTGATAGGAGATCTCCGCCAGAAACGCGCCGACGCGGCCGACCATGTTCATGGGTGGCGCCGCGCCGTCCGGATGGAAGAACCAGACGGCGTCGGCGGTGTCGTACGTGGTCAGGGAAACGAGCCAGACCAGGGCGGCAGCGAAGAAACCGACGCCGACGATCTCGCTCACGCGACGGGACAGGGTGGTGGCAACCACGGATCAGATCTCCATGACGACCGGCAGCACCAGCGGACGCCGGCCGCTCCGTTTACGAAAGAACCGCTGCAACTCCACGCGTATCTGTTCTCGCATGACGCCTCGATCGAGGCGTTCCTCGACGCTGGCCTCCGCCGTCAGCGCCCGTAGCCTGACCGACGCCGCCCCGAGCAGCGCTTCGCTGGTCGCGTCGATGACGAACCCGCGGGTGATCAGCTCCGGGTCCTGCTCGATGCGCCCGGTCCGAGCGTTCCAGCCGATGACCGCGACGACCACGCCGTCACCGGCCAGGTGCCGGCGGTCGCGCAGAACCTCGTCGGCGACCTCGCCTGTCCGCGTGCCGTCGATCAACACCCGCCCGGCCTGCACCGGTTCGCCGATCCACCCTCCGGATTCGTCGAAGCAGAGACGGTCTCCGTTTTCCGCCGGAAGCACCGTCGTGTTCCCGCGGGACACCTGCTCGGCGAGCCGTGCGTGATGCGCCAGTTGACGGTACTCTCCATGTATCGGCACGAAGCAGCGCGGACTGATCAGCGAGAGCATCAGTTTCAGATCTTCCTCGCTGCCATGACCGGAAACGTGCACCCGCTTGTCTCTGTCGTCGACGATTCGTGCGCCCCGCCGGGCGATGTGGTTCATCAGCCGTTCGATGGCCCGCTGATTGCCGGGGATCGCGCGTGCCGAGAAGACCACCACGTCGTCCGCCTCCAGTCGCGCGTGGCGGTGAGCGCCGACGGCAATGCGCGAGAGTGCGGCGAGCGGCTCTCCCTGCGAGCCCGTCACGATGCAGAGCACTCTCTCCGGAGGAAGCTTCTCGATATCTGTTTCGGCAACCTGCAGGCCGGCCGGCAGGCGCAGATAGCCGAGTCTGGCGGCGAGCTCCGCGTTCTCGGCAATGCCGCGGCCGACGTACGCGACCTGCCGGCCGAAGCGCTCGGCCAGGTCGACCAGCGTCTGCATGCGGTGCACGCTGGAAGAGAAGGTCGTGACGAAAAGCCGGCGCCCAGAGGCGGCGAAGATCTCCTCGAAGGCGGGCGTCACGTCGCGCTCCGCTGCGGAATGGCCGGGCCGCGTGGCGTTCGTGCTGTCCGAGAAGAGGGCCAGCACGCCCGCTCGGCCGAGATCGGCCAGGCGATGGACGTCGGTGGGGCGGCCGTCCGGCGGTGTCTGATCGAACTTGAAGTCTCCGCTGTGCAGCAGCGTGCCGGCCGGCGTGTGTATGGCCAGCGCGGCCGCGTCGGGAATGCTGTGGGCGACGTGGATGAACTCCACTTCCATGTCGCCGACCGCAATCGTCTCCGACGCGGAAACGGCCGACAGACGTCCGGACCAATCGCAGCCGTGCTCGGTGAGCTTGCGCTCGAGCAGGGCGAGCGTGAGCCGAGTGCCGTAGACGGGACCCTCGAGGAGATCCCAGATATAGGGAACGGCGCCGATGTGGTCCTCGTGGCCGTGGGTCAGCAGCAACGCCGACAAGGGGCCGACCTCGCGGGCCACGGCGCGCAGGTCCGGGATGATGAGGTCGACTCCGAAATGCTCCGGATCCGGGAACATCACGCCGGCATCGACGAGCACGCTGGTGGCCCCGCAGCGGACGGCCATCATGTTCATTCCGAATTCGCCGACGCCGCCGAGCAACAGAACCTCGACGGCTGGTGAACGGTTGCGGGTCATTTTCGGAGAACGTTCGGGGCAATCCCGATCCGGTTAGCGACCGTGGCGTGCGCGCCTCGCGCGGACAGGAGCAAGCCACGTGGCCGGGCGGGGTTCCCGGCGCCACGATCTGTCTGCGAGCCACTGGGGAGGCCCGCGAATGGCAGGAACGGTACGCAGTATAGCACGCGGGTCAGCGCATCATTTCGGCCAGAACATCCGCGAGGTCAATAAGTTCCGGCAGTTCGAGGGTGTCCGGCCGCCGGCTCGGCGGCAGGCGGGCGCTGCGGCAGACGGTTCGCGGATCGAGGCGGCGGGCAGGAGCGAACGCGGCGAGGGCGTTGACCAGTTGCTTGCGGCGCCGGGTGAACAGACGACGCACCAGCAATTCGAACACGGCCGGGTCGGCGGGAGAACGAACCGGATCGCGAAACCGGAGCGAAATGACGGCCGACTGGACCTTCGGGACCGGCCGGAAGGCCCCGGGCGGCACGTCGAGCATCCAGCGGGTGTCGGCGCGCAGGGCCGTCATGACCGCCAGCGGGCCGTATGCCCGCGATCCGGCGTCCGCGACGACCCGCTCGGCCACCTCGCGCTGCAGCATTACCACCGCGTCGCGTATTCCCGCGGCAGCGGCCCCGCGCAGTAGCCGCAGCAGAATGGGCGCCGACACGACGTAGGGCAGATTTCCCGCGATGCGCAGGGGAGCGGTCGGCCGGTCGGCGCCGGCGCGCAGGGCCGCCGCCGCCTCGGCCAGGTCGACGCGCAGGAAGTCGGCCTGCTCGACATCCACGTTGGCGGGGACGCGGGGCGCGAGCCGGCGGGCAAGCTCCATGTCCAGCTCGATCGCCCGCAGACGCCGGGCACGCTCTGCCAGGGCCAGCGTCAGGGCACCGTGCCCCGGTCCGATTTCCAGGATGAGCTCGTCGGAGGCAGGGGCGATGGCCGCGACGACCTTCCGCACCCACGCCGGCTCGAGGAAGTGCTGGCCGAGCCGGCGCCGTGCCTTGAGGGGACGCTGCGGATCAGTCGCTCTCGTCGGCGTCGAAATTCTCGGCCCAGATTGCTTCCGCCTCGTCGATCTCCTCCTCGCTGAGCCCGAAATAGTGGCCGTACTCGTGGATGATTGTCTCGCCGACGGTGCGAAACACGTCGTTCTCATCCTCCGCGTCCTCGATAATGGGACCGCGAAAGATGGTGATGCGATCCGGAAGCGCCGCGGACGGGCTCCACTCGCGCTCGGTTCGCGGCGTCCCTTCGTAGAGTCCGTACAACGTGTCCGGCGGCTCCATACCCAGTTCGGCGAGCGTCTCCGGCGAGGGCTCTTCCTCGATCACCACGGCGATGTTGGCGTCCCAGATGCGGTCGACGAAAAACTCGGGCATCTCCCGCTGGAAAAACCGCGGGATGCGATCCATGGCTTCCGCCACGAGCTCCTCGAACCGTTCGTCCGTCACCGCGTTCGACTAATGCACCGCGTCCTCGGGCGAGGACACCTTGGGAGGCGCTTCGCTGAAGGCGCGCGCATGCTCCTGCAACGCGGTGATGAGGCTGGGAATGAACTGCGCGGGCACGACGATGCGGGCGCGCACGGGCGCCCGGAGCTGCCGCACCGGACTGGACTGCGTCTCGTCCTTGTCCGCGGCGCGCACCTCGGTCTCGGAGGGCGGCAGCACCTCGCAGAAGGTCAGCGTGAAGTCGAAGGGCGTATGCGAAATCGCGCAGAAGTTCGCGTAGGTACGGCCAACGTCGCTCGGCTCATCCGGAACGATCGTGAAGTTGATCTGCTTGCGTTCGGGCATGTCTCGTCCTTGGTCGGTCTGCTTCGACGCCCGTTTCGAAGGAGGCGTCGTCTGCCCGCCGTCGGCGGCCGGGCCCTTCAGTATCTTCTCATGAGCCCGATGACGACGCCCTGCACCTGGACGCGGTCTGCGTCCACGACGAGGGGCTGCATCGCGGGATTCGCCGGTTGCAGCCGTATGCGCCCCTTCTCGCGATGGAAGGTCTTCAGGGTCGCCTCCGACGCGTCGAGCAGGGCGATGACCATCTCGCCGTTCTCCGCGGTCTTGCGATCCTCGACGATGACGATGTCCCCGTCTCGGATCTGCTCGTCGATCATCGACTGCCCCCGGACGCGCAATGCGTAGGTCGTGCGCGTTCCGGTCAGGTCCTCGGGAACGGCTACGGTCTCCGGCGAGACCACCGCTTCGATGGGGTCGCCCGCGGCGACGTAGCCCTGCAAGGGGATCTCCATGACCCGTCCCACGGCTCCCGCAGGCACGAGCTCGACGGAACGACTGCGGTTCCAGGCGCGCTTGATGAAGCCCTTCTCCTGCAGATTGGTCAGGTGCTTGTGCACCGTGGCGAGCGAGGAGAGTCCGAAGCGCCGGCCGATCTCCTCCAGGCTCGGACTGTAGCCGTGGCGCTCGATGAACTCCGCCAGGTAGTCGAGAATCTCTCGCTGGCGCCTGGTGAGCGGTTGCACGTTGCCTCCCGCCGACTGTCTCCCCGTGAACGCGGCGGAATAGACCTTACAGCAAAAAAAAGGCGAATATCAAGGCGATTGCTGCAATCGAGCACGGCCGCCCGGCGGCGGCGTGTTCGCATGCTACAGTCTGCGGGTGACCTCGATTCTCGCTGTCGTGGCAATGTTCGCATCGCTGGTCCCGCCCCAGGCGGACGGTCCGCCGACCGCCGCCGACGGCCGGCAACTGGAAGCCGCGCTGGGGCGCATTCTGCTGAACGCCGCCACTCCTCGCGGCGCGAGAGCGCGACGCGTCGTCATCACCGAGCGGGCGGTCAACGGATTCCTGCGGTTTCAGGGAGCGGACCAGTTGCCGCCGGGTCTGACCGAGCCGGAGCTGCGCATGGAGGCGGGCGGGCGCCTGACCATCAGCGCCACGGTGGATCTGGACTCGGTGCGCGCGCAGCAGTCGCCAGGCCGGTTCAACCCGCTCCGTCTCCTCGGCGGACGGCTGCCGGTGACGGCGGTCGGAATCGTGCGCTCCGCCGGCCGGGCGCTCACCATCGACATCGAGTCGGCGCAGATCGGGTCCCTGTCCGTGCCGACGACCCTTGTCGCGGAGCTGGTGCAGATCTACACGCGTTCCGATCGCTATCCCGACGGAATCGACGTGAGCGAGCCGATTCCGCTGCCGAGTGGCATCGACGCGGTGCACGTCGAGGCGCAGCGGGCGGTGGTCGTACAGTGAGCGATGCCGGCGCCTGACGCTGCCGACATTCTGCAGGTTTCCGTTCAATACCTCAGAGGCGTCGGTCCCCGGCGCGCCGTCGAACTGGCCGCGGCGGGTGTGCAGACGGTCGAGGATCTGCTTCTCACCCTGCCGCACCGCTACGAGGACCGCGCCTGCCTGCAACCGATCGGCGACCTGCGGGCCGGCGAGACGACCTCGGTCAGCGGCACGGTGCTCAGTTGCGGACTGCGCAGCACGCGGCGGCCGGGATTCCGCATCTTCGAGATGGTCGTGCAGGACGAGTCGGGCCGCGTGCGGGTCGCGTTCCTCAATCAGGCGTTTCTCAAGGACGTTTTCGGGGCGCAACAGCGTGTCGTGCTGCACGGAAGGGTCGACCGGCGGCCTGCCGGCGGCCTGCAGATCACGAATCCCGACTACGAGGTGGCGTCCGACGGGCAGGACGACGACGGCACGCTGATTCACAGCGGCCGGATCGTGCCCGTGTACGAGAAGCTCGCTTCGCTGACGCCGAAGTCTCACCGCCGCGTCGTCCACGACGCGCTGCAGCGCCTGCCGGGGGAGGTCGACGACACGCTGCCTGCCGTCGTCCGCCGCGGACTCGGCGTCCCGCCGCGCCGGCAGGCGCTTGCGGAGGCGCATTTCCCGCCCGCCGGCACGTCCGTCGAGGCGCTCAACGGGTTCCGTACGGCGGCGCAGCAGCGGCTGATATTCGAGGAGTTCTTCTTCTTCCAGCTCGGTCTTCTGCTGCGGCGCCGCGAAGCCGACACGCGCGTCAAGCCGCGCCGCATCGTCGTCGACGATCGGATCCGGCAGGCGGCGCGAGAGGTCCTGCCGTTCCGTCTCACGAGCCACCAGCGGCGCGCCCTGAAGGAGATCGTCGACGACCTGCGAAGTCCGCGCCCGATGAACCGTCTGCTGCAGGGTGACGTGGGGTCCGGCAAGACCATCGTGGCCCTGCTGGCGGCGCTCGTCGCCATGGAGAACGGACTGCAGGTTGCGTTCATGGCGCCGACCGAGATTCTGGCCGAGCAGCACTACGCCAATGTCGCGCGTGTCCTCGCCCGTTCGCGGTTCGCCACGGCCCTGTTGACCGGGACGCTCCCCGCCCGGACGCGCCGCGAGGCCGCCAGCCGCATCGCGAACGGGGCGTCGCAGCTCGCGGTCGGCACGCACGCCCTGGTGCAGGGCGAGGTCCGCTTCAAGGCGCTGGGGCTTGCCGTCATCGACGAGCAGCATCGCTTCGGCGTGGTGCAGCGCGCGACCCTGCGCGACAAGGGTCTCGATCCGGACGTGCTCGTGATGACCGCCACCCCGATTCCGCGTACGTTGGCCCTCACCGCGTACGGCGATCTCGACGCCTCCGAGATTCGGGAGCGGCTTCCCGGCCGGCAGCCGGTCAGGACGACGGTCCTGAGCGAGTCGCGGCGGGCAAGGGCCCATGACCTCATCCGTTCCGAGCTCCGGGCCGGGCGGCAGGCGTTCGTCGTCTATCCGCTCGTCGAGGAGTCCGAGAAGCTGGATCTGAAGGCGGCGACCGAAATGGCGGCGGAGCTTCAGGCCCGGGATTTCCCCGACGCCCGTGTCGGTCTCGTCCACGGCCGGGTCCCGCCCGCCGAGCGCGAGCGGACGATGGCGGCCTTCGCGGCCGGCGCTGTCGACATCCTGGTGGCGACGACGGTGATCGAGGTCGGCATCGACGTGCCGAACGCGACGGTGATGGTCATCGAGCAGGCCGAGCGGTTCGGGCTGGCGCAGTTGCACCAGTTGCGCGGCCGCGTGGGGCGGGGCGCGGTGCAGTCTCACTGCGTCCTGGTGCATGCCGCGCGGCTCTCGGACGCCGCGCGCGCCCGCCTGCGGGCGCTGGCGGAAACGACCGACGGGTTCGAGATAGCGGAGCGAGACCTGGAGCTGCGGGGCCCGGGCGACTTCTTCGGAACGCGGCAGTCCGGCGTGCCGTTGTTTCGGGTCGGCGATCTGCTGCGGGATCACAGGTTGATGGAGGAAGCGCGACGCACGGCGGCGGAGTGGCTCGCGGGTCCCGAGGCCACCGAGGCGCGACTCGCCGCGGTGCGGAGCGCGTGGATCCGGCGCTTCGGGTTGGCCGGCGTGGGGTGAGGCGCGATGCGCATCATCGGCGGCAGCCTGCGGGGACGGCGCCTTCCGTCGCCGACCTGGTCCGGCCTGCGGCCGACGGCGGACCGGCTCCGGGAGACGCTGTTCAACATCCTCGGCGACGCGGTGACGGGCGCGAGGGTGCTCGACGGCTGCGCGGGGACCGGCGCGCTGGGGCTGGAAGCGCTGAGCCGCGGCGCTGCGCACGTGACGTTCATCGACCGCGACGTGCGGGCCGTCGCCCTGATCGAGGCCAACCTCGAGCGGTGCCGGGTGGCCGGTCGGGGTACCGTGATCCGCGGCGCCCTGCCCGGCGCGCTGCGCTTCGTGGAAGCTGCCGGGACTTTCGATCTCGTGTTGCTGGATCCGCCGTACGAGTATGATGACCACGCCATGCGTGCCATACTGTCGGCGGTCGGCCCGCGTACGGCGCCCGGCGGTCAGGTGGTGGTGGAGAGGACGCGGAGCGCGGAAGCGGTAAGCGGTGCGCCGTTGCGTCACACCCGTCGCGTGCGAGCCGGCAACAGCATTCTCGATTTCCATGTCAGGTCCGAGGAGTAGGCTGGCCGTCTATCCGGGATCGTTCGACCCGCTGACCAACGGGCACGTCGACATCATCCGGCGTGGCGCCTTGTTGTTCGACCGGATCGTCATCGCGATCCTGGTCAACATGGACAAGGCCCCGCTGTTCTCGGAAAGCGAACGCGTCGAGATTACCCGGGAGGTTTTCCGGGAGGATTCCAACGTGGAGGTTGAGACGTTCCACGGCCTGCTCGTCGACTACGCGGCCCGCCGCGGCGCCGACGTAATCGTTCGCGGCCTGCGCGCGATCTCCGACTTCGAGTACGAGATGCAGATGGCGCTCATGAACCGTCGGCTCAGCCAGTCCATAGAGACCGTGTTCATGATGCCGGACGAACGGTACACGTATCTCAGCTCGCGGTTGGCCAAGGAGGTCTTCGCCCTCGGGGGATCGCTCGCAGGCCTGGTGCCCGAGGTCGTGGAGAAACGGCTTCGACAGAAGGCGGGAGCGCGCGCCCCGGGTCTTCAGGTCTGATCTCTTCGCTCTTGCACACGGCGCGTGACAGGGCCGCGCGCACCCTACCGGTTGGCGACCAGCACGACCCGCTGCAGGTGGAGCTCCGGGTCGGGATCGAGAAGGGTGCGCAGGTTGAGGCTGCCCGTATTCAGGTAGCGGACCTCGCCAAGGCGCTGCAGCCGCAGGCCGTCTCGCTGGAAGCGCGCGGCGTCCTCCGCTCGCAGGACGCACAGGACGCGGCCTGATGACCGCAGGAAATCGCGGACCGCCTGCGGAACGGGCAGTTCGACGTGCGGCGTACGCGTGTAGTAGACCAGATTGCGGTCGAAAACGCGGTGGCGGCCGTAGGGGTCGTCCACGTCGCGCGCCGCGTCGAGCATGGCGGCGATCCGCTCGACCGGGGCGGGACCCGGGGAGGCCAGCACCACGAGGTGCGCGCCGACCGCCAGCACTACCGCGGCCGCGGCGACCAGCGCGGGAATGCCCGCGGCGCGTGAGGCATCCCGCCAGGCGGCGAGCGAGGCCGCCAGTATGGCGCTGCCGGCAAGGAGAATGACCGCGGGCACGCCGAGGGTGACGGCAGGACTCCATTCGAACAGCAGGGGCCGGGCGCGGTAGATGAGTCCGCCGATCAGCAGAACGAGAGCGCCGGCGGCGACGCCGCCCGCCACGAAGGTCTTGCGAAACGCGGGAGAGTCGCCGAGCGCGCGGACCATGGCGCGCGCGAGGAGTATGACCAACGGGGTCAGCAGAGGCAGGATGTAGCGGGGTTGCTTCCCGACCGAAAGGGTGTAGAACGCCAGCGGCGCACCTGTCCAGACCGCGAGCCGCAGGGCGCAGGAATCGAGCGCCCGGCGGCGCCACGCGCGGCGCAGCGCCGGCACCCAGAGGACCATGAACGGAGTCCACGGGAGCAGTCCTCCAGCCACGATGGGCAGGTAGTACCAGGCGGGTCGGGGCGCGTTGTAGCGGTCCGTGGCGAAGCGCTCCAGGTTCTCCGCGAGGAAGAAGCGTTCGAGGTAGCCGGCGCCATGCTCGGCCGCCATCGCGACGTACCAGGGCAGCGCGGCCAGCAGGAAGACCGCGGCGGCCAGAGCCAGGTCGACCGTCGTTACGCGCAGGAACAAGCCGCCGGACCGCCTCCATTCGATGGCGAGCAGCGGCAGCACGACGACGGCGGCCAGCGCCGGACCGACCGGACCCTTCACGAGAAAGGCGCCGCCCGCGGCCAGACCCGCCAGCAGCAGCCAGAAGCGCCGCTCGCCGGGGCCGGGTTGCCGCCGCGGGTCGTCGAGCAGCGCGACGAGCGCCGCCCACGTGGAGAGCGTGACGAAGAACGCGAGGGGCAGGTCGGGCAGGGCCTGGCGGGCCATGGCGACGATTCCCGCGCTCGTGGCGGCGATCAGGCCCGCGAGCAACGCCGTGGGTTCGTCGTACCAGCGCCGCGCGCAGAAGAACGTGACGAGCACGAGACCGACGCCCGCCAGCGCGGCGGGGAAGCGCGCCGCACCGGGCGAGGACCCGGCCGCCGCGTACGAAGCAGCGACGAGCCAGTAATACAGCACCGGCTTGTCGAAACGGGGCTCGCCGTTGTAGTAGGGGGTGAGCCAATCGCCCCGCTCGATCATCTCGCGGGCGCTCTCGGCGTAGAAGGCCTCGTCCGAATCGGTCAGGGCCGGCCTGTCGAGCCCCACGAAGAACGTCAGCGCGCAGATGCCGACGAGAGCGAACGCGTGACGTGACACCGCACCGGATTGTACAACCCAAGCCCCGTCAGGCCCAGCCATGGCGCGTCGTGCCGTGCGGAACGAGCGAGACGCGGAACGTCGCCGGCTCCACGCGGAACGTCGGACGGTCCACGGAGGCCGCGGGCACAGCGTGCCGCTCGGCCTCGATGCCGACATCCATCGCTTCCGCACCGGACAACCGGGCCGGGAACCAGCGCCAGACTTTATACGTCTCATATCAATGTATATAGTCGTGTCGACGCACCATGACCGAAATCCTGTTCATCAGCACGGCGTCGCGCCGGCTCGGCATGCACCCGCAGACGCTGCGCAAGTACGAACGGCTCGGGCTCGTGCGGCCCGACCGCACCGTCGGCAGCATGCGGCTCTACTCGCCGGAACAGATCGAGCGGCTGCGGTTCATCAAGCATCTCGTCGACGAGCGCGGGATCAACCTCGCCGGCGTGCGGCATCTGCTCGCGGTGGCCGACGCGGTACGGCGGCTCCGTCCGCTCGCCGCGGGAGATGCACTGAACCGGCGCGGCGGGCATCGCCGCCTGCTGCGAGAGCTGGAGAACTTGAGCGAGGTCGTCGGACTGTCCTGACGCGAGCGGCCACCAAATGACGCCTGACTACGTGAGACAGCCATGAACATCAGTCGACTGACACAGAAGGCCCAGGAGGCCGTCGTCGCGGCGCAGCAGATCGCCGAGCGTACGGGACATCCCGAAATCGAGCCGGAGCACCTGCTGCTGACGCTCGTGGAGCAGAGCGAAGGCGTCGTGCCCGCGCTGTTGCACAAGGTCGAAGTCGATCCTGCATCGCTGGCGGCGGGCACGCGCGCCGCCCTGGACCGACTGCCGTCCGCGACGGGCGGTGCTTCCCCGGCGCCTTCCTCCCGCCTGCGCGACGTGCTCGCCGCGGCGGCGGGCGAAGCCGAACGGCTGACCGACGAGTACATCAGCACGGAGCACCTCTTCCTGGCGCTGGCCGCGGAGACCGGAAACGCCGCGGCGTCCCGTCTCCTGTCGGAGGCCGGGCTCACCCGGACGCGCCTCTACGACGCGTTGACCTCGGTCCGCGGGTCGCACCGGGTGACGGACCAGCATCCCGAAGGGAAGTACCAGGCGCTCGAACGCTATGCCCGCGACCTGACGGCGCTGGCGCGGGGCGCCACGCTCGACCCGGTTATCGGCCGCGACGAGGAGATCCGCCGCGTCATCCAGGTGCTGTCGCGCCGAACCAAGAACAACCCGGTCCTGATCGGCGAGCCCGGCGTCGGAAAGACCGCGATCGTCGAAGGCCTGGCCCAGCGCATCGTGCGCGGCGACGTTCCGGAAGGCCTTGCCGACAAACGGCTCGTCGCCCTCGACATGGGTGCGCTCGTCGCGGGCGCCAAGTACCGCGGCGAGTTCGAAGAACGGCTGAAAGCCGTGCTGAAGGAGATCACCGACGCCGACGGACGCATCGTGCTCTTCATCGACGAGCTGCACACGGTGGTCGGTGCGGGTGCGGCCGAGGGTGCGATCGACGCGTCGAACATGCTGAAACCGCTGCTTGCCCGCGGCGAGCTGCACACCGTGGGCGCGACGACCCTCGACGAATACCGCAAGTACATCGAGAAGGACGCCGCCCTCGAGCGCCGCTTCCAGCCCGTGCTCGTCGCCGAGCCGTCCGTGGAAGACACGATCAGCGTCCTGCGCGGCCTGCGGGAAAGGTACGAGATCCACCACGGGGTCAAGTTCAAGGACGCGGCCCTGGTGGCCGCCGCGGTGTTCGCGAACCGGTACATCAGCGACCGGTTTCTGCCCGACAAGGCCATCGATCTGATCGACGAGGCGGCCTCCAAGCTGCGCACCGAGATCGACTCGTTGCCGGTCGAGCTCGACGAAACCGAGCGGCGCATCATGCAGCTCGAGATCGAGCGCGAGGCGCTGCGCAAGGAGACCGACGACGCTTCGCGCAGCCGACTCGACCGCCTGGAGAAGGAGCTCGCCGAACTGCGGGAGGAGCGCAGCCGGCTGCGCTCGCAGTGGGAGCACGAGAAGGCCGGAATTCAGGGGACCCGCCGTATCCAGGGCGAGCTCGAAACGCTGCGGCACGAGGTCGAGCGGGCGCAACGCGAGGGCGACTACGCCCGCGCCTCGGAACTGCAGTACGGACGGCTTCCGGAGCTGGAACGGCAGCTCCGCCGGAGCCGCGACACGACCGCGTCCGACTCGCGCATGCTGAAGGAGGAAGTCGACGAGCAGGACATCGCGGTGGTCGTGAGCAAGTGGACCCACATCCCCGTCAGCAAGCTCGTCGAGGGCGAGATCGAGAAGCTCGTCCGGATGGAGGATCGGCTCCGCCGCCGGGTGGTCGGCCAGGACGATGCCGTCGCCGCGGTCTCGAACGCGGTGCGGCGCGCCCGCGCCGGCCTCCAGGATCCGAACCGGCCGCTCGGCAGCTTCATCTTCCTCGGCCCGACCGGGGTCGGGAAGACCGAGCTGGCCCGCGCGCTGGCCGAGTTCCTCTTCGATGACGAACGCGCCATGGTGCGCATCGACATGTCGGAGTACCAGGAGAAGCACGCCATCGCGCGCCTCGTCGGCGCCCCGCCCGGTTATGTGGGCTACGACGAGGCGGGTCAGCTCACCGAGGCGGTGCGCAGGCGCCCCTACTCGGTCTTGCTCTTCGACGAGGTCGAGAAGGCACACCCCGACGTGCTGAACGTCATGCTGCAGCTTCTGGACGACGGCCGACTGACCGACGGCAAGGGGCGGACCGTCGATTTCCGGAACGTCGTCGTCATCATGACCTCGAACCTGGGGAGCGAGATCATCGCCGCGTGCGCCGCCGAAGACCGCGATCTGGACGAGAGCACGCGACATCGGATCGACGACGTGGTGCGCCGGCACTTCCGGCCCGAGTTCCTCAACCGCGTCGACGAGATCATCGTCTTCCACGCGCTCGAACGACGCCACCTGGAGACCATCGCGGCGGTCCAGCTCGACGCCCTCGGGCGCCGCCTCGCCGACCGGCGCGTGACGATCGAGGCGACCGACGCCGCGCTGCGCCGGCTCATAGACGAGGGGTACGACGCGGCGTACGGAGCACGCCCCCTGCGGCGCACGATCCAGCGCCGGGTCCTCGATCCCCTCGCCATGGAGATCCTGCGCGGGAACCTGGCCGACGGCGATGCGGTGGTGGTCGATCTCGACGCCGACGGGCTGGCGTTCCGCCGGCGTCCCCGTGCCGCGGCCCCGGAGCACCCGAAGCCCACGGTCGAGGCATAGGAAGCGTTCAGCCCTCCGCGCGGACGGTCGACTCGAAGCCTTCGCGGTTGTGCGAGCCGTCGCAGAACGGCTTGTTGCCGGAGTACCCGCAGCGGCAGAGCGTGAACGGACGGCGCGCTATCGGAAGCTCGTTGCCCTCGGCATCGACGACGCGCACGTCGTCGCCGTCGACCAGGCAGGGGCCGTTGTCTCTGATTCGAATCGTCGCCATGGTCATCCCATCTTCTGCATCGACGCCAGAAAGTCGGCGTTCGATCGCGTCTTGCCCATCTTGTCCAGCAGCAGCTCCATCGCCTCGACCGACGACAGCGGGTTGAGGACCTTCCGCAGGACCCACACGCGGTTGAGATCCTCCTTGCCTAGGAGCAGCTCCTCCTTGCGGGTGCCGCTCTTCTGGATGTCGATGGCAGGAAACACGCGCTTGTCCACCAGCTTCCGGTCGAGGTGAATCTCCATGTTGCCGGTGCCCTTGAACTCCTCGAAGATGACGTCGTCCATCCGGGACCCGGTATCCACGAGCGCCGTGGCCATGATGGTCAGCGACCCGCCCTCCTCGATATTGCGGGCCGCGCCGAAGAACCGCTTCGGCTTCTGCAGGGCATTCGAGTCGAGACCTCCGGAGAGCACCTTGCCGGAGGGCGGGATCACGGTGTTGTAGGCGCGCGCGAGCCGCGTTATGGAGTCGAGAAGGATGAAGACGTCCTTGCGATGCTCCACGAGCCGCTTGGCCTTCTCGATGACCATTTCCGCTACCTGGACGTGGCGCTGCGCAGGCTCGTCGAAGGTCGACGAGATGACCTCGCCATCCACCGAACGCTGCATGTCGGTCACCTCTTCGGGACGTTCGTCGATGAGCAGGACGATGAGGTAGACCTCGGCGTGATTGCGGGCGATCGACTGCGCGATGTTCTGCAGCAGCATCGTCTTGCCGGTGCGCGGGGCCGCGACGATCAGGCCCCGTTGCCCCTTGCCGATAGGGGTCATCAGGTCCATGACGCGCGCCGACAGGTTGTCCGATGCGGTCTCGAGTTGCGCCCGCTCCTGCGGATAGAGGGGCGTGAGGTTCTCGAAGAAGATCTTGTCGCGCGCCTGATCCGGAGATTCGAAGTTGACCGCCTCCACCTTGATCAATGCGAAGTAGCGTTCGCCTTCTTTCGGCGGCCGGATCTGGCCGGAGACCGTGTCACCGGTCTGCAGGTCGAACTTGCGGATCTGCGACGGCGAAACGTAGATGTCGTCGGGACCCGGCAGGTAGTTGTAGTCGGGCGCGCGCAGGAAGCCGAAACCATCCGGCAAGACCTCGAGCACTCCCTCGGAGAAAATGAACCCGCTCTGTTCGGTCTGCGCCTTCAGTATCTGGAAGATCAGCTCCTGCTTGCGCATTCCGGTCGCGCCGGCGACGTTGAGGTCCTTCGCCACCTGGGTGAGGTCGCCGATGCTCATTTCCTTGAGCTCGCCGATGTTCAGCGTGTCCTTGCCGCGGCGGGCCGGGCGGGGCGCCTCGGCGGGCGCGGCTTCCGTTGCGGCGCCACCCTGGGGAGGTCGCGAGGATGAGCGTTTGTTGTTGGTCGGCATGTCTTGGCTAGAACTCTCGGTTACAGGTTGACGTCGGGCCGTGACGGCCAAGGTTGCGGATGGGAGGGATATTCTCCGGGCGCCGCCCGGAGCACGAATCACAGGTTCCCGGTGTCGGTTCTCGTCGCGCGCTGGTCAGGATCCGGCCCACCCGGATCGACCGGGCGTGACGCTCTCATTGCAGAATGCCGAAACACGGGGCCGTCTGAAGACGCAAGCGTTGTGATGCAACGGCCAGCATGGAGGACCGCCTTCAACGTCGTGCTCACTAGCATAGAAAGCCGGCTGAGACCTGTCAACCCCGACGAGGCGGCTTCGGCGATCAGTAGCTTGCCGGCGATTCGTCGATCGCGAGGATGCTGCACTGCAGGCGCGCGTCGAGCCCCAGAGCCCGGGCCCGGCGCAGCAGGGCGTCGCTCTCGGCGCCCGGGTTGACCCACAGCTCCGGGATGCCCTTGGCCGCAATTTCCTCCAGGACCTGCTCGCCCACCAGCGGGTGAACGTACAGCGTGGCCACGTCCAGCGGACCCGGCACGTCGGCGACCGAGCGGTAGGTCTCCAGCCCCTCGATGGGCCGCGCGCCGCCGGCGCAATGAGGATTGATCGGTACGACGTCGTGCCCGGCCCGGCGAAACGCCCTGACCGCCTTGTTGCCGAACTTGGCGCGATCCTCGGAGGCGCCCACTACCGCGACCCGCATGCATCCAGTGTCGCAGTTACGGGCCGTGACGGCAAGCCCGGCAGAGCAGCGCCGTCCACGCGGGATGCATCCCCGGCTTCTAAGGCGCGGGCCGCAACGGCAGCGAGATGTTGCGAGCCTCGCCGTCGCGGAGAGAGAAGCGCTCCGCTGCGGGGGCGAGCCCGGCGAGAAACTCCAGGTTCGTCGACGCGCCCCGTGGCAGCGCCTGCGCCGCGTAGGCGAGATAGCGCGACGGAGGAAGGCCGGACAAGGTGAACTCGCCGTCCTGGTTGGGCCGGGCGGACCGGACGAACCGGGAAGGAAAGACCCGCAGCGCGACCTCTTCCGGGAAGATCACCACGGTGTAGTCGGTCGTGGGTCGGCCCGCCGTGTCCCGCGCGCTTCCGGTTACCGTCGTGAGGCGGTCGGTGAGGAGAACCTGCAGCCCGGTGGTCGGCATCCGGCGGGAGAAGACGATGGGCGTATCCGTGATATCCCGGCCGGCGAGCGCCACCGTTCGCAACGTCCAGCCTTCCGGCAGTCCGGCAAGCCTGACCAGTTGCGGCCCGGACATGCCGCGGATCTCGAAGCTCCAGTCGTCGTTGACGTGACCTATGCCGCGCCCGACGGGAAGCTGGAGTCCGCTGCCCCGCGGCATGGTGAACGGCTGGAGCGCGTCGGGCGTGAAGTCCGGCGTTACCTGCGAATCGAAGTGGATCCGGCCCCGCGCCGAGGCGCCTGACGTAAGGGCCAGCCAGACGCCGTCCGTGCGCTCACCGGACACCGTAACCTCGGCGGTGGCGAAACGGGTGCGACCGGGCGCGCCGGTCTCGGTTGCGTACGCGATGTAGCGGCCGGGCGCCACCGCGTTGATGACGAAGCGGCCGTCGGCCTCCAGGCGACCCGAAGAGCGGCTGCCTCGCGCACCGCTCGGACCCTCCCGAATCAGGCTCACCGAGGGTACGTTCGTCACCGGCCGGCTGTACTCGTCGACGACGTGGCCCGACACGGTGGCCGTCAGCACGGTGGTCAGAGGGAAGTCGATGGTCACCTCCTCGCCGATGTCGACGTCCACCAATTGCGCGGCCTCTATGCTCGTCGTGCCCGGGTAGAAGGTCGGGGCGTACTCGCGTGCGGCCGATCCTCGGCGGGAAAAAAACGTCGAGGGGGACGCCTCGACGTAGTACGAGCCGGGCGGTAGACCGAAGACGCGAAAGATGCCGCGGTCGTCGGTTGTCGTCGGGAATCCGCGCCCGGTGCCGGCGAGCCGCCACCCGCCGTCGGCGTACTCGTAGCGCAGGACTCTGACTCCCACACCGACCGCGGGCTCTCCGAACGGCTCGAAGACGGTGCCGGTGACGACCGCCCCGCGCGGGAGCGTGAAGCTGACGTCATCGAGCGCGCCGCCGGCACGCGCCTCGACGAACGTGCCCTGCTCGAACGCCCGCCGCTGGCCGTAGCTGAGCGACATGTACGCCGGCTTGCTCGCCTGGACCGTGTAGCGCCCGGGTGGCACGAGCAACTCGTACCGGCCGGCGGCGTCCGTCATCGTCGTTCCTTCGGAAGTGCCGGGACGCGGAAGCACCCTGACCTGGGCTCGCGCCAGCGGCCCGCCGGTGTCCGCGGCGATGACCCGGCCGCGAATCATGACCCGCTCGGCCGGCGGACGGAGTACGCGGTCGCGCGGCGGTTGGGCGTTCACCGGCGCGCCGGCGGGCAGCATTGCGACCACGGCCGCACACGCGAGCAATCGCAGCGTTGCCTGGACCGAGCCGTGTGACGTCACGGGTCTTCTCCCATCGAGCTGTTGAAGAACGGTTCCATCCATTGATAACACATGCGAGCCGCGCAGGACACGCTCCGCTTTGCCTGCCGCCGACGTAGCGGCGAAGGCGCGAAGAGCCTACACTCTAGAAACCTGCGGCGGACGTGCGGAACATCTGGAGCACCCATGAAGACGGCCGATTCTTTTTTTTCGTCGCGATGGGGAATCGTCCTGGCTGGCCTCGGGATGGCCGTCGGTACAGGCAACCTGTGGCGCTTCCCGCGCATCGCGGCGCAGAACGGCGGCGGCGCGTTCCTCATCCCGTGGCTGCTTTTCCTGTTCGCCTGGTCCATCCCGTTGCTGATTGCCGAGTTCGGACTCGGCCGGGGCGCTCGCCGGGGTCCCATCGGCGCGTTCGCGAAGCTGACCGGCGGGCGGACCGCCTGGATGGGCGGCTTCGTCGCGGTGACCAGCGTGATGATCATGTTCTACTACTCGGTCGTCACCGGGTGGATGCTCAAGTACTTCGCGGCGGCGCTGAGCGGCGACCTCGCGGCGGCCGACGCGGCGAGCTACTGGGATGCGTACAGCACGTCCGTATGGCAGCCCGTGCTGTTTCATGTCGCGGCGGTGGCCGGGGCGGGTCTCGTGGTCGCCCGCGGCGTGACGGGAGGCATCGAGCGGGCCAACCGCATCCTCATCCCGTTGCTGTTCGTGCTGCTGCTGTTCGCCGTGGCGCGGGCCGTCACCCTGCCGGGCGCCGGCCAGGGACTGGCCTATCTGTTCACCCCGGATCTCGGCGCCCTGGCGAACTACCGGACGTGGTTGGAGGCGTTGACGCAGTCGGCGTGGTCGACCGGCGCCGGATGGGGACTGATTCTCTGCTACGCCATATACGTGCGGGAGCGCGAGGACGTCGTCACGAACGCCGCGACGATCGGATTGGGGAACAACGCGGCCTCCCTGCTGGCCGCAATGGCGATCCTGCCGGCTGCCTTCGCCATCCTGCCGCAGGGCGAAGCGACCGAGGCGCTGGCGGCGGGCAACACGGGTCTGACCTTCATCTGGATTCCCCAGGTGTTCGCGCGCATGCCGGCCGGCGGCCTGTTCCTGCCGCTCTTCTTCCTGGCGATGTTCTGTGCCGCGCTGTCGTCCCTGATCGCCATGGTCGAGCTGGGCACGCGCGTGCTGATCGACGCCGGCGTGAACCGCGCACCGGCGGTCCGGCTCGTGGTCGGCGCGGCGGTGATCTGCGGAGCCCCTTCGGCCGTGAGCATGGCGGTCTTCGAGAACCAGGACTGGGTCTGGGGCCTGGCCCTGATGGTGAGCGGCCTGTTCATCGCCATCGCGACGATCCGGTACGGGGTCGACCGGTTCCGCGACGATTTCGTGAACACGCACCCGGACGGCCGACGCGTCGGGCCGATCTGGGCCTGGATCCTCAAGTACCTCGTTCCGGTCGAGTTCGCCGCGATGTTCGCGTGGTGGATGTACCAGGCGGCGACGGTGTACGACCCGGATGGCTGGTGGAATCCTCTGCGCGTGTACAGCGTCGGCACCTGCGTGTTGCAGTGGGGGATTGCGCTGGCGGTTCTGGCTGCCTTCAACCGGCGCCTCGCCGCCCGCAGCGCCGCGGACCATGCTACGCTTTCAGGTTGACGATCAGGGTGCGCGCCCGCCGGCGCGCACAGGACGCGAAAGGAGCGCAAGCGTGTATCCAGAGTTTTTCGTCGCCCCGATGCGAGAGGAGTTGACACGGCTCGGCGTCAAGGAACTGCGGACCGCGCAGGACGTGGACGATGCGGTGACCGGGCGGTCCGGGACCTTGATGCTGGTGGTCAACTCCGTCTGCGGCTGCGCGGCCGGAAAGGCGCGGCCCGGCGTGGCCCTTGCGCTGCAGCACGGAACCAGGCCCGATGCCCTCGCCACGGTCTTCGCGGGCGCTGACGTCGATGCGACCCAGCGCGCGCGGGACTACTTCACGGGCTATCCGCCGTCTTCGCCGTCCATCGCCATTCTCCGGGACGGCAAGCTGGTCTACATGATGGAGCGGCACCAGATCGAGAACCGGGAAGCGGACGTCATCGCTCGCGATTTGACCGCCGCCTTCGACAAGTACTGCGCGCCGGCGAGCGTCGCGTAGACAGCGCGGGGCAGGGCGCAGGGGGCGGCGAGGCCCGCCGCGGGCGGGACGCGCGGCGACGAGTCCGGGGTCAGCGTGCGGGCGGCGGCGGCTCCAGGCGCGCGGGGGGCGCCTCCGGAACGAGCGTCAGCGGCCGTCCCCGCCGTGCCGGCGAGCAGGCGCGGCGCGTGACGTCGGCGAGCGTCTCGATGAATGCGGGGTGATCGTTGACCGCGGACGCACGGCGCATCGGGATACCCAGCGTCCGGCACACCTCGGCCGCTTCGGTGTCGAGGTCGTACAGCACCTCGATGTGGTCGGATACGAACCCGATCGGGGCGATGACCGCGGCCCGCAGTCCGCGTGCGCCAGCGGTACGTAGGTAGTCGCATACATCCGGTCCCAGCCACGGATCTTCGGGGCGCCCGCTCCGGCTCTGGAACACCAGGGTCCAGTCGTCAGTCTGCAGGCGCTTCGCCACCAGGGCCGCCGTTTCCTGCAACTCCGCCTCGTAGCGGCAGTCCGCCGCCATCGACGCGGGAATGCTGTGCGCCGTGAAGAGGACCCGTGCGCTCTCCCGCACGCCCTCGGGCAGATCGCGGCAAGCGGAGGCAATCTGCCGGGCATTGGCTTCGATGAAGCCCTCGTGCGCATGCCACCCGGGCGCGAACAGCACCTCGACGTCGGCCGTGCCCTTCTCGCGCAACGTCCGCCTCGCCTGCGCGACGTTCTGGCGATACTGTCCGCAACTCGAATAGCTGTGGTGCGCCGCCAGCACGATCCCCAGTGCGCGTTCGATGCCCGCGGCCGCCATCTCGGCCAGCGTGTCGTCGAGGAACGGGTGCCAGTTCCGCATCCCCACGAACACCGGAAGGCCGGGTCCGTCCGCGGCCAGTCGCTCGCGCAGCCCGTCAGCCTGGTGGCGGGTGATGGCGGTAATCGGCGACACCCCATCGAAGAGCTCGTAGTGCCGCGCCACCGCCTCCAGGCGTGCGGGCGGGATGCGCCGTCCGCGCACGACGTTCTGCAGGAAGGGCCGGATATCGGCGCGGCGCGTGGGACCACCGAAGGCGATGAGCAGCACGGCATCGAACGGCGAAGCGTCGCGAGACATGGTAGAATGAACCTCTTGTGTCGGGGCGTGGCTCAGCCTGGTAGAGCACTCGGTTCGGGACCGAGGGGTCGGAGGTTCAAATCCTCTCGCCCCGACCAATTCGTTTCTCCCGCACGTCGTACCCTCGGCAGCCTCCGGATACCCGGTTTCCCATTGTCGAGTTGCAGCAGTCCGTGGTGAACTCCCGCGTAACACCGAGAGCGGTGAGGCGCACGCGTGCCAGGACGCGAGGAGGGAGCATGTTGGGCATGGGCGTGTGACAGTACCGGCACCCGCGCGGCGAATCCCGATGCGTACCGGCTAAAGCCGGGCTTGGGCGCACGGTTGCCGGTTCGCGCGCCATCGGCAAAGCGGGAACCGGCAACCGTGGGATGCGGGAAACGGGTCAGTTCTCGTTCGTCGAAGCGATGAACTCGCGCGCTTCCGCGTAGCCGGGATCATCCGCCGCGCCGATCCAGAAGTCGGCCAGGGTGGCGTAGCGCTCCCGCGCCGTCGGGCGATCTCCGCTCGCGGCGGCGGCGCGCGCCGCGCCGAGCAGCGAGCGCATCCTGTTGGGCATCCGGAGGAGGGATGTCTCGAACTTCTCCAGCGCGTCGCCGGGCTGGCCCAGTTGCAGCAGAATCTCACCGTAGAGCTCGTACGGCGGCTTGACGGGGCTGGCCGCTCCGTTGGGCGGCCGCAGCGTCTCGACGATGGCGATGGCCTCGTCCATCAGCCCGACCGCCGCGTCCGCGTTGCCTTCGGCGGCCTCGATCGAGGCGGCTACTTCCCTGTGCGCGATCCGGTCCTGCGCGCCGCCGTCCTCGGCCCGTGCCGCCAGCGCCGCTTCCGCCTCGCGCGCGGTGGCCAGATTCCCGGTGCGGACGGCGCTGAGGCCGGTGGCCAGAAGCTCGTGCAGGGACGAATCTTCCGTTACGGGCTCGGTGCGCCACTGTTCGGTCTCCACCACGTAGCGGGCGTTGACGAGCGGCAGCGTGCTGACCGCGCGCGCCTGCCCGTCGCTCTCGGCGATTACCCGTTCGAGGCGCTCTATCCAGACCCTGGCCTTCGCGTAATCGCCCCGTTGCAGATCCCCGTACTGGCCCCAGTCGAGGGAGTGCACGGCGTCACCGACACTGTCGCCGGGCTCCCACAACGCGCGGGCGGCCTCGTGGGCGGACTGGTTGTGATTCGAGACGAGGTCCCACATGCCGTGCTGGATGAAGATGTGGGTGGGCATGTGGCGCGCGTGCGACACGGCCGGCGCGATCTCGGCATAGCGGCGTGCGGCGTCGAGCGCCAGCGGCGCGTGGATCGGATCGTCGAAGGCGTGAATCGTGTAGTGCGGTGCTCCCGGATGGTCGGGATTCTGGTGGAACACCTTCATCGCGATGGTGCCCGCCCGGACCTCCAGCCGCAGCGACTGATCGCCCAGGGCGCGCGAGCCGGCCAGCATCGACAGCGCATAGAAGGTGGCCACCTCGTGATCGTCAGGGTAGCGATCGTAGAGCCGCCCCATCGCCTCCATGTAGCCGACCCGCCGTTCGCCGTAGGTGCCTTCCGGTCCCCACAGCACCTCGACCGCTTCGAGAAAGCCCTTCTCCCGGTCGCTCGGGGCCTTGGCGGCGCGCGCCGCCGGCGTCGGTCCGAGACGCGCGAGCACCGCGCGGGGGTTCTCCTCGTCCAGGTTCGGGCCGCCGCCGAAGAGCGGGTGGTTGTAGCTCAGGGTCTCGCCCCAGTAAGCCAGGGCGAAGTCGGGCTCGATGGCCTGCGCCGCCTGAAACTGTTCTATCGCCTGCTTCCAGCCGAAGCTGTGCAGGATGGCGACACCTCGCAGAAAATGGCTCTGCGCGTCCTCGGAACGCGCGGACGTCGAAAAATCAAGCGACCCGACCTCGGCGAACTGCGCGGCGGCGGGCATGGCGATCAGCGTGGCGACCAGCAGAAGTACGAGAGATCTCATGACAACCTCCATCGACCGGAGCGTAGCACAGGCGCCGGCGGCCGGGCTTGCGGAATCCGGAAGGCGCCGGACGGTCAGCTATAATCACGGCGCCCGAAAGCCGGATCCGTTCATGATGGTTACGAGACGCGTGCTGGTAAGCGGTCGCGTGCAACGGGTGGGGTTTCGCGCGTTCGCGGCCGGGGCGGCCCGCCGGGAGGGCGTGCGCGGCTTCGTGCGCAATCTCGAAGACGGCCGTGTCGAAGCGGTCGGCGAGGGCGATCTCGAGGCAATGGACCGATTCCAGCGCGCGCTGCGGAAGGGACCGCCGCTGTCCAAGGTGCGCGGGATTACGGTGGAGGATGTGGCGCCTCTGGGGGAAGCAGGAGGGTTCGTGGTGCGCACGTGACGGCGCCCGCGCCGGAGACAATGGAAGAGCTGAAGAGCCTGATACGAGAGGTACCCGATTTTCCGAAACCGGGCATATTGTTCAAGGACATCACGCCTCTGGTCGGCGACGCCGACGGATTGCGCCGGGCGGTCGCCTGTCTGGCGGAGCCGTTCCGGGAAGCCGGGATCGACAAGGTCGTGGGAATCGAGAGCCGCGGCTTCATCTTCGGCGCGGCCGTGGCCGAGCGCCTCGGCGCCGGATTCGTGCCGGCCCGCAAGCCCGGGAAGCTGCCCGCGGACACCGTGCGCGTCGACTACGCGCTCGAGTACGGTACCGATGCGCTGGAGATGCACGAGGACGCGGTCGGCGACGGCGAGCGGGTGCTCGTCGTGGACGACCTGCTCGCGACCGGCGGCACCGCCCGCGCTGCCGCCGATCTCATCGCCATGCGCGGCGCCCTGGTGCATGCGTTCGCGTTTCTCGTCGAGCTCGACGCGCTGCGGGGACGGGAGCGGTTGGCCGGGCACGACATCTTCGCGGCAGTGCACTACTAGATCGAGTGGATCGAGGTGCCAGCAGTCCGTGGCGAAACCCCGCGTCGCATCGAGAGCGGCGAGGCGCCCGCGTGGCAAGGCGCGACGAGGGACCATATTGGGCATATTCGACCGAGGAGCAACGCAGTCCACGCGGGATGCATCGCCGCTCGAATGCAGCGGGGCTTTTGCCACGGGCTGCTAGGCACGGCGGCCCGACGGGCATGACCGAGTTTCTCATCATCGCGTTGGTCGGCGCCCTGGTCGTGGTTGCAGAACGCGCTCGCCGCGACCGGCGGCGTCAGCACCAGGAGGGTCTGGCCGTGGTGTTGCTTGCGAGCCTGGCGCCGAACGCGGCGCGCGGCGAGCCGCGTGATCTGCTCGCGTGGCGTCCGACGGCCGATGCGGCCCGCAGGATGTTCCCGGATGCGGTGCGCGACATCGAGCGGCGGACCGGCGAAGCATTTCCGTTTTCGCATGACGCGATCGACGATGCGCACGCGCGCTGGACCGCGGAGTGGCTGGCATGGGAGCGCCGTCACGACATCGAGTTCAAGCAGCGGACGAGCGCACTCGAAGCGGAGCTGCGGGATGGAGATGGAGGCGGTTCCACGCCCGCGGGGCGCGCCCGGCTGGCGGCTCTCGAGGACGAGAAGCTGCAAGCCTACCAGCAGCGGTACGAGGAGTACGTCCGGGTCGGCAACGGGCTGACCGCACTCAAGGATCGGAAAGACGTGCGCGTGTAGCTCAGCTGGATAGAGCAGCCGCCTCCTAAGCGGCAGGCCCCCGGTTCGAATCCGGGCACGCGCGCCACCTACACGTCTCGCCTGTTCCCATACACACCCGGAAAGACCGCTAAAACACTGAGAATACGGGCGTTATCCGTCTTGACGGTTCCGTTCGGGAATCCCATAGACTCCCAGATAGAACGTGGGACACACGTGGGATTGACTATGGAACGAATGACCGTCGCGAAGGTGCGTTCTCTCTCCACGCCGGGTCGCTACGCCGCCGGACCGACGCTGTATCTCCGGATCGCTCCGGGAGGGACGAAGAGCTGGGTACAGCGGCTCACCATCGACGGCCGGCGCCATGACATCGGGCTCGGCGGATGGCCGCTCGTGAGGCTCGCCGAGGCGCGGGACGTGGCGTTCATGAATCGCCGCCTCGTGCGCCAGGGCGGCAACCCGCTCGGCGAGAAGCGCAAGGCCGCTACGCCGACGTTCCGGGAGGCCGGCCGGCGCGCCCTGGAGGCGAACCGGGGGCGCTGGCGGAACCGCAAGTCCGTCGACAACTGGATCGCCACGATGGAGCGATACGCCTTTCCCGTCTTCGGTGACCGGCGCGTCGACCAGATCGGCCGGGAAGACGTGCTGCGGGTGCTCACACCGATCTGGTCGACCAAGCCCGAGATCGGCCGCAAGGTCCGGACGCGCATCCGCCAGACGCTGAGCTGGTGTCAGGCTCACAACTTCATCGACAGCAACCCGGCGGGCGAGGACATCAACGCGGCGCTGCCGGCGACAACGGCGCTCAAGACGCACTTCCGGGCGCTGCCGTATCCCGAGGTCTCCGCGGCACTGGAGACCATCGCAGAGTCGCGGGCATCGGTGTCGGCGCGGGCGTGTTTGCGGTTCGTCGTGCTGACCGCGTGCCACTCCGGTGAGGCCCGCCTTGCGACGTGGAGCGACATCGACCTGGAGGCCCGCGAGTGGCGAATCCCGGCCGCCCGGATGAAGACCGGCGTCGAGCATCGCGTCCCGCTCGCCGATGCCGTGCTCGACGTGCTGGAGTCCGTTCGGCCGTTGCGCGATCGGTCGGACCTGGTATTCCCGTCGCCGTCGAGGCCGGGTAAGCCGCTCAGCGACATGACGTTGACGAAGGTACTGCGGGATACCGGGCTGGCGGACCGCGCGACGGTACACGGCTTCCGCTCGGCGATGAGGACATGGAGCAGCGAGAAGACCAGCCTTCCGCACGCCGTCTGCGAAATGGCGCTGGCGCACCGGGTCGGGTCCGACGTGGAGCGGTCCTACGCCCGCAGCGACCTATACGAGAAGCGCGCGCAGTTGATGGAGATGTGGGCGGCGTTCCTGACCGACGCCGGGGCGAAGGTCGTGCGGTTGCGTGGGTAGTGTGGTATAGTTGCCCCTTAAAGGGGGCAATAATGACGCAAATAAGAATCACTCTCGGGGCTCGAATGCGGCTTCAGGCGCTGGCCGAACGGGCGCCCGGCGGGCGCAGCGTGAGCGATCTGATCGACCTGCTGAGCCACGCGGAACCGCGTCACCTCGCCGACATCATGACGGCCGCGACGGCAGCAGACGAGGAACGCGAAGCGGAACGCCGCCGCGTCGAGCACGCCAAGCGCGTTGCGGAAGCAAAGGAGCTGGCGCCGGTCATCCTTGATGGCCTGGAGGCCGCCGGGACGCCCGTCGACCAGTGGATTGTCGAGGGCGAGAACGACGGGCTGCTCATACTCGAAGTGATCCGGCTCGCGCAGGAACGCAGCGATGCGGAGGGTGGTGGTGAGTGATCGACTGCTGACCCGCACCGAGGTCGAGCAGCGCACCGCCCTGGGCAGATCGTCGCTCTACAGGTTGATGCGCCGCGGCGAGTTCCCCGAGCCGTACCGCATCAGCGCGAAGGCTGTTCGCTGGAGTCTGGCCGAGGTGGAGGCGTGGGCCGCGGCGCTCCCTCGTTCAAGCGGGGACGGCATCCACCGGGCGGCCAAGGCGGCGGGGTGAGCGTGGCTGACCCCGACGCCCTGCCGCACAACCTGGAAGCGGAACGCGCCGTGCTCGGGGCGTGCCTGATTCGGCAGGCCGCGGTCGGCGAAGTCGCCGGCACGCTCGGGGCCGATGATTTCTTCCGGCAGGCGCACGCGGACATCTGGCGGGCCATCCGGCGCCTGGATGATGCCGGCCGCGCGGTCGACCTGGTGACCATTCGTGACGAGCTGGCCCGTATCGATGCGCTCGATTCGGTCGGTGGCCCCGCCTACGTCGCGGCGCTCACGGACGGCGTACCGAGGTCCACGAACGTCCGGGCGTATGCGGCGCTCGTTGTCGAATCGGCCGCCAAGCGCCGATTGGCGATCGCGGTCAACCGGGGAGCGTCGATCGCGGAGATCGCGGCCATCGTCTCGCGGCTGACCGACGGCACCGGGCTCGAGGCTGACGACGACTCGCCGCCCTGGGCGATGCTCGACGTTGCGGAAGACGACCACGTGGAACCGTGGCGCGGCATCGGGCGGGGGCTGGTGGCGTTCGAGGGCGCCGTTGTGAGCATCACGGCCGCCAGCAAGCAGGGGAAATCGACCGCGGCCTGGGCGGACCTGGCGCCGTTCACGCGCGAACACAAGGTGCTCGCTATCGTCGGCCCGTCAGAACGCGGGCCGCTCGGGTGGGCCGACTACGCGCGGCTGATCGCCTCGTTGGGCGACGACCCGCGGAACGTCGCCGGCATGCTTCCGCCCGCGTCGCTCGCGGGCGTGGCTCGCCACCTTCCGGACTCCGGGATAGGGGCTGTGGTGGTCGACTCGACAGCGTCGCTCATGGCGGCGCTGCACCGGAACGAGAACGCCGTAGAAGACGTCCGAACCACGATTGACGAGCTGCGCGCCCTGGGCGTGCCGGTGGTCCTGATTCGCCACAACGTCAACGCCGGGCGAGACCCGAAGGTGCGAGACCGGGACGCCAGCCGTGGCGCCGGCTCGCGCGACTGGCGCGCGGCCGTCGACGCGGAAGCGGAGTTCCGGCGCGGCGAGGATGGGGTTGCGCGGTTGACGTGGGTAGGGCGCGACGGCTGCCCCGTAGTCACCGGATACCGGCTCGACAAGGGCTGCTGGCCCTACTGCGTCGAAGTGCTCGACGCGGCCGACCTGGGCGACACCGCGGACGATGGCGGCGCGGATGCCGGACCAACGGACAGCGCAGCGGAACAGACCGTGCTCGACACGCTCGACGGGACCGAAGATGCGCCGTGGCTCATGGGCCAGTTGGAGCGGGAGATCGGCGCCAAGCTCGGCCGTGCTGGGAGCAAGACGGGACGATGGTGGCAGCCGTTCCGGGCGGCCGTGGATCGCCTCTACGCTCGCGGCGAAATCGGCGCCGACCGGGACCCGTCGGAGCGTCGATCCGGGGGGCGACCGTATCGCCTCTGGAAGCTTCCGCCACCTTTGTCCACCTTTGTCCCGGACAATGCGGCGGAAGGTGTGGAAGCTTCTTCCGCCAGACCTTCCGCCAGGGACGTAGTCCCTGGGGAGGAAGGGGCGGAAGACTTCCGGGCGGACTCGGAAGAACCTGTGCCGGACCCGGCGCTCGTGGCGGAAGGTCCGACGCTCAACTGCCCGCGGTGTCTCGGGACCAGCAAGACCGCGATGGGCGAACCGTGCGATCACGCACAGGAGGACACGATGGCACAGAACGGCTCGATACCGGCCCCGCCCGCGACCGACGACCCGCGCATCCTGTCGGCGCTTGATACGCTCCGGGCGTGCATACTGCCCGGTCAACCCGTGCCGGCCGATGACAAGCTGCTGGCGGATGCCGTCTTCCTGGCGGCGATGCGCGAGGCCCGGCCCCGGTGGGCGGCGTGACGTGCTCGAAGTGCGGCCGGCCCGTCGACCCGGTGGGTGCGGCCGTCGTCTACCATTGGACCAAGCGCGGCCCGGAGCGGCTGCATCAGGAGTGCGACCAATGACCGACGTTCGCAAGATGACCGTGCCAGCCCTGCGCGCCGAACGCGGCGACCTGCAACGCCGCATCGCCGGCTACCAGCAAACGCTCGACGCGGTTGCTGAACCCACCTATCTACAAGGTGTCATCACCGAGCGCGACGAGGCGCGCGAGCGACTGGCGCGCCTCGAGGCCGAGATCGCATACCACGATGCGTGGCGGTGGTTCAGACCGTCGACGTGGCGGCGGCGCGCGACGTCTCGGGTGTTCTGATCGGCGTAGAGAACCCTGCCAGCCTCCCGGAAACATTGCCCGGACCGTCCCTTTGCCCTTGGACGCACCTAATTCGTGCCACAATGGCCCCGTGGCCCGCGGGCGATCCTGGACTCCGGAGGAAGACGCCGCCATCCGCGCGGCTCACGGTCGGCGGTGGCCCGGCAACGGCTCGCGGAGGACTTCGGCCGGACGCATGCCGCGGTCCGGGCTCGCGCGGTCCGGCTCGGGCTGACTTCGCCCCGCCCCGCGGCGGCGCCTCCCGCCCCCGAGGTCGAATACGACTGCCTGCGCTGCGGCGCGCCGTTCCTGCGGTCCCGGTCCGGCCGGCTCGCCTACTGTTCGGCCGACTGCGCCCACGCGGCGTGTGATGACAAGCGCCGCGCCCGCTCGGACTGCTACCGGCGGATGCAGACCGCGGCTTTCGGAAACCACGCCTGATCCTCGCGACGTTGCCCGCCAGCATGCGAGCACGACCCCCGGCCCGGACCCTGGCATCCGGCCCGCCTCAAGCGCCGTGAGCGGCATTCTGAGCAGCGTATAAGGCGGACGCATGGTTGCGCGTTTGTGATAATCTGTTGTTATGACCGATTCACAGCGCACGATGCTCGCGATGAGCGAGAAGCGCGAGAAGCTGAACGCGATTCTCGCGGTCGCTCCCGCCGACCGGACGGACGAACAGAACGCCGCCCGGGACCGGCTGACCGGCGAGATTCAGGCGCTCGAACCCGAACTACGGGCGGCGTTGGCGGCCGAGGGCGCGCAGTCGACCGAGACCGCGACCGGCGCCACGGACCCCGAGACCCGCGAACGGCAGGAGTTGCGCGACAAGCTGTCGCTTGGCGGCTGGCTCGCGGCGCAGCTGGGCGAGAAGTCCGGGCTCGACCTCGGCGCGCTTGCCGAGTACCGGGCGGCCTGCAAGGTCAACCGGCCGGGACTGCCGATCGACCTCTTCGAAGTCGACCGTCCTGCCCCGCCCCCCGCAGAGGCCCGGGCCGTGACCCCCGCCCCGTCCAGCGGGACGGGCGTAACGGTTGCCCCCGTGCAACCGTTCGTGTTCGCGCCGTCCATCGCGCCAATGCTCGGCATCGACATGCCGTCCGTGCCGTCTGGCAGCTATTCCGAGATGACGATCTCGACGGCCCTGACGGTCAATCCGGAGGGGAAGGGCGACGCGGCCGACGGGACGGCCGGGGCGTTGACGGCGACGAGCGCCGGCCCGCGGCGGGTCTCGGCGCGGCTGTCGCTCTCGCTCGAAGACATCGCCCAAGTCGGGCAAGCCAACTTCGAGGCCGCGCTGCGCGCCCACGTTTCGATGGCGCTGTCGAACAGCGTCGACAACCAGATCATCAACGGGAACGGGACGTCGCCCAACATCAACGGGTTGATCAACCAGTTGACGGACCCGACGGAGCCGACGGCCGTCGCCACGTTCGACGCGCTCGTGACGTCGTTCGCGGACCAGATCGACGGGCTGTGGGCATCGGTTATGAAGGACGTAGCGATCCTCGCCAACGTCGACGCCTACAAGCTGGCGGCGCGGACGTTCCGAGGCACGGCCGCCAACGGTGGCCCGGCGACGACGTTCGCGGACTACGCCGAGATGATGACGGGCGGCTTCCGGACCAACCGGCGGATGCCGGCGACCGTATCGACCATCGCGCGCGGCATCGTCCATCGCACCGGGCGGCCGGGCATGCGGACGGCCTGCCTGCCGACGTGGGGCACGATCTCCGTCGATGACATCTACACGGACTCCGCGAAGGGCGAGCGTCACTTCACGGTCCACACGCTGATCGGGGACAAGCTGCTGCTCGTGCAGCCCGACGCGTACGGGCTTGTCGAATACTAAGGTGGCGACGTAAGGGGAACCCCCCGATGCCCGGCGCCATTCGGTTACTTCGCGGGCCGGCCGGCGGCGGCAAGTCCCAGCGGGCCAAGAGGCTCATCGAAGACGGCGCCGCCGACGTGCAGGCCGATTACACGGCGTTGTGGGCGGCCACGCGCGCGGTCGACCGCGGCCCCGACGGCAAGTACCCGACCCGCACGGCGGACGATCCGTCCGTCCCGATGGTCAGCTACCTCAAGGCCGTCGTGGCGCGTGAGGCCGTGCAGCGCGGCCTGCGCATCCTCGTCACCACGTCGACCGGCGGGGACGAGGAGGTCGACCGCTGGCGTGACGTCGCGCGTGAGGCGGGCGCCGCGTTCGACGTCGAGACCGTCGACCCTGGCCCCGCGGTGGCGCGGGCGCGGCTGGTGGACCCCGAGACCGGCGAGCTCGACCCCGAGTGCGAGGAAGCGCTGCGCCGCTGGTACTCCCAATCGGAGCTGGCGAATGCGTGAGATCCGTTCCGCCGTCGCTGTCGTCGAGGATCGGAGCCGTCGAGGCCCCGGCCGCCTGCAGGGGACGATCGTACCGTTCGGCGCGGTCGCGTCCGACCGGCGGGAAGTCTTCCGGCCCGACTCGATCACCATGCCGGCGAACGGTATCAGGCTGCTCCTGGAGCATCGCGGGCGCCAGGTGGACCGCGTGATCCCCACCGTCGACGCGCGCGGCGTCCACGTCGACCACGTGCTGCCGGATACGGAGGTCGGCAGGGAAGCGGCGCGGCGGGTGCGTGCCGGCGAGCTGCGCGGGCTGTCCGTGGAGTTCACGGCGCTGCGCGAGACCCGCACGCAAGGCGTCCGTGAGGTCGTGTCCGCGATGGTCGACGCGGCGGCGCTCGTTCCCGAGGCCTCGTATGCGCCACACACGGGCGTCGAGGTGCGGCGCGCCGACGACCTGGAGTTCTGGACGTGATCTCGTTCGAATCGTGGCGCCCTGCGCCAGAGGCCCGTGCGCGGGAGTTCCGATCGTACGAGTCGGTCATCCTGGATCGCTTCGAAGCGCAAGCGCACGGCGCCCTGGCGGGCAGCGCGGCCACCGGCGCGCTGCAGGCGGCCGCCGGCCTGACTGCCCGTGCGCTGTCGAGTGCGGCGCCGCGCGGCGACATGGGGCTGCTGACGCCTTCCGTGCTTGGCGATATCGGGTACGACCTCGTTCGTCACGGTCAGTCGATCTGGCGCTTCGCGGTCGAAGACGCCGGCCCGGTGTTGCTGCGCGCCAGCTACTCGGCTGGCGCGGCCGTCGCGGGCGGCCCGGACCCGCGGTCCTGGCGCTACACGTTGACGTTGACCGGGCCGGCGACGACCCGCACCGTCTACGCCGGCGCCGAGTCGGTGCTGCACATCCGGATCAACACGGACCCGTCGGCGCCCTGGCGCGGACGGTCCCCGCTGGAAGTCGCCCGGCTGACGGGCCGCCTCTCCGCAAGTCTCGAGGACGCGCTCGGGAAGGAATCCGAAGTACTGGTTTCGCGCATCGTGCCGTTCCCGGACGGAGTCAGCGAGGCGATGTTGACCGACCTCCGGTCGAAGATCAACGACGGACGGTTGCCCGGCCGGATCGCGTTCCCCCCGACGACCGCGCGAGGATTCGGCGCCGGAGTGACGAACGCACCACAGTCGGACTGGCCTGTTCGGCGTTCCGGACCCGAGTATCAGTCGAACGACGCCGCGGTGTATCAGGCGGTCACGGCGGCCGTGCTGGCGGCGTGCGGCATCCCGCCCGCCCTGGCGGACCCCGGGGCGGCCGGACCGGGACAGCGCGAGTCGTGGCGGGCGTTCCTGGTCGGCACGGTGCAGCCTCTGGCGGCGCTCATCGAGGCGGAAGCGACTCGCGTACTCGAACGGCCGGTGTCCCTGCGCCATCACCGGCTGGCGGCGGCGGACGTTGCGTCCAGGGCGCGCGCCGTGCACGTGCTGGTCGAATCCGGCGTCCCGGTTGACGAGGCGCGCGAGCTGGTCGGCTGGCGTCTCGACTCATGACCACCATCGCGCAGATCGTAGAATCGCCTACAGGGAGCGGAGACGGGCCAATCGCCACGGCGGGTTCTGCAGTTCCACGCCACGGCGTAGGGTGACTCCGCGTCAGACCCGCGGCCCGTCACCGTGCCGGCCCGGAGCGGGCGGGCCAAGCCGGCAAGACACGCCCCGGCGGTATACGTCGAGGCGTCGTCTTGTACCGTGGAACGCTCCCCCGCTCCACGTGGAACCGGCCGACGTTCCATGACCGACCGACGCTTGGCCGGAGCCGGTCTATCATTGGTGCATGGCACTGACGATGAGCGTGGATTGGGCGACGATCGCAGTAGTGGTGGCATTGGGTGTTGCGCTGTGGCGCCACCTGTCGAACCTGGACAAGCGCCTGACCAACCAGATGAGCGACCTGATGGCGCAAGTGGGCCGATTGGCCGAACGCATATCCCACCTTGAAGGCGTGGTTCAGGCCACCAGCCGGGCACCCTACGCCGCAGGGGTGCAGACGCGGGAGGGTGAGTAGTCGCGTGGGTTCTGTCGTGGGACCCGTTCGAATCCTACCGTAATATAACCCATTAGAATCAATACTTTACGTGTAGTGTTCGAATCCGGGCACGCGCGCCAGCCTCGCTTCCAGTTCGGTACTCCCCTCAGGGTTCGGCAACCGGCTCGCCTTCGGCCGTGGCTATGTCGCGGAACGCGTAGTGATTCCAGCCGAACACTTCCTTGAGCGCCATCGCGGCGTCGAAGCCGTGCTGTTCGACGTGCGGCACGGACAGATTGAAATCGAAGGGAAACAGGCAGTGTCCCTCGAACTCCTCGTTCCACGAACCGACCACATAGAGCGGTGCCGGCAGCGCGGCCTGTCCGAGTTCCCACGACCGGTGCGGCTGGACGTGCCCCTCGGTGTGCACCCGCTTGATGAGCTTCATGAAGTCGGCGTAGCCGCCGCGATCGATCTCCAGCGTCGGATGTCCCGGCTTGGCGAACCCCGGGGCCAGATTGGGAATGACCAGGAGCCGGTTCCCGGTGAAGCGGCTCTGCAGGTACCTGGTGTCGTCGTACGTGCTGCGGAGTATCTCGATCTGGTTCTGGATGTAGGCGGGGGACATGCGCAGCCGCTGCTCGCTGCCGCGCTTGAGGTTGGACGCATGGTGATAGATGAAGAGGGCGTCGAAGAAGGTGCTGCGGATGCGGCGGTCGTCCGAGAACTGTCCGGTCGCGGAGAGCTGCATCTCCTCGCCGATCAGGAAAGGTGGCGCCCCGTAGATGTCCGCGAATGCCTGCATCGCGTTGCCGATGACCGCTTCCATGGCGCCCACCTGAGCCATGTCGAGCGGCAGTCTTCCCCAGGTATGCGTCCCGAAGATGAACATCACCGGACGTCCCTGCAGCGTGAAGACCCGGACCGTGCTATGGTCCCGAACGCGCACCAGGAAACGCGCCATCTCGCGAAAGTCGGCGTCGAAGCGCGTCTGCACCTGCGTCGAGTAGAAGCTGATCCGCCCCAATGAGATCGGCAGAGCCAGCGTGCTTTCGTAGAGCAGACAGGCGTGGCGGGTGTCCGCATTCGACGCGCGCAGGTATCCCTTGTAGTAGTTGGTGTTGTTGTTGTTGTTGGCGTGGCGCGGAATCCAGCTCAGGGCGTCGACGGTGATGCCGAACTCGTTCTTCAGGTCGTTGAAGGTCGTCTCCACCTCCGGATCGAAGGAGCGGTAGTCTCCTCCCTTGAACCGGACGGTCTGCGTGCCGGGCGGCCGGTCCAGCGTGTTGTACCAGCCGTAGTGCCAGGCGACGGTGATCGGCCGGCTGGGCGTCGGTTCCCGGGCTTCGGTGTACTGCTGGATGGAGTGGCTGACCGAATCGACGACCTGCGGATCGATCGCGGCCCGGCCGAGCACGTCGGCCCGATAGTCGAACCCGGAGCGCGGCACGAGGCCGAACCCGCGGTTCGCGTACAGGGCGGTACTCACGATCTCTTCGTCGACGTTGTCGATGAAGCCGCTGCCGTCGACGTCCGTCACGTACGGCGCGAGGAGTATGGGCGGCTCCTGTCCTCGAATCGAGGTCGCGACCGCGCCGGCCGCGACAGACATCGCAGTGGAACGGAGAAACCGTCGTCTCGACGGGTGCGACGCCCCCGGATTCGATCGCCTCATCAGACAAGAAACGGGATCCTGCGGCCGCCGGGCGATGACGCGCACACGCTTTGGGACCAGCGCGCTACGCCAGCCGCAGCGCGCTAGTCTAGCATAGCGACTCGCCGGTCGAGTGCTGCACTCTCGCCCGGAGGGCATTTGGTACAATTCGTCAGTTGACGGCAAGGAAGCCATGAAGAGAGCGGAGAGACACCACCTCAAGGAAGACCCGTTGGCCGTCAGGCTGCGGGCCCTGCAGTACTCCACGAGCGGCGGCCGTTGGGCAGTCGTAGCCGCGGCGGCCGTCGTCGGGCTCGTCATCGGCGGAGCCTTCCTCGGCTGGCAGCAGTGGCGCGATTCGCGGGCCAGCGAGTTGCTGGCCGCGGCGATGACGGTCGTGGACGCACCGGTCGTTCCCGCCGATGCCGGCGATGCAGCGGCCGGAGCGCCGCCGGGCGCCTATCCCTCGGAGGCTGCCAAGCTGGAGACCGCCGTCCCCCGTCTGATCGAGGCGGCGGACGCCTATCCGAGCCTGCCGCAGGGCATCGCGGCTCGCTACCAGGCGGCGGTCGCACTCGGCACGCTGGGCCGTACGGCGGAAGCAGCCGAGCAGTACCGCCTGCTGATCGATCTCGCCGGCGGCGGGATCTACGGGAGGATGGCGCGCCTGGGCCGTGCCGAGACGCACCTGGAGGCCGGAGAGTACGCGGACGCCATCGCCCTGCTTGAAACGGAGTCGCGTGTGGAGGCTACCGAGTTCCCCATCGATGCGGTGCTCATGCGGCTCGGCCAGTCCTATCGGCTCGCGGAGCAGCCGGCGGAGGCGACGCTGGCGTTTCAGCGTCTGGTCGACGAGTTTCCCGCCTCGGGCTATCGCTTCGATGCCGAGCGCGAGCTCGACAGGCTGGGCGCCGGCCAATAGCCGGCCGGCTGGCCGCGGACGACGTCATGACGAAGGGGGCGGCGCCCGCGGCAGGCGAGTTCACCGTCGGCCTCGTGCAGATGGCGTGCTCTCCGCAGGCAGAGGTGAACCAGCGGACGGCCGAGGACGGCATCCGCGAGGCGGCTGGTCTTGGCGCCCGGATCGTCTGCCTGCAGGAGCTCTTTGCGACGCGGTACTTCTGCCAGCGGCAGGACGAGGCGTGCTTCGATCTGGCGGAAGGCATTCCCGGTCCGTGCACCGCGCGCTTCGCGCAGCTTGCACGCGCGCTGGAGGTCGTGCTGGTCGTGCCGCTGTTCGAGCGGCGCGCCGCGGGCCTCTATCACAATTCCGCGGCGGTGATCGATGCGTCGGGTGAGTTGGCCGGCGTCTACCGCAAGGTGCACGTGCCCGACGATCCGCAGTTCCTCGAGAAGTTCTACTTCACGCCTGGAGACCTCGGATACCGCGTCTTCCGGACCCGCTACGCCCGCATCGGCGTGCTCATCTGCTGGGATCAGTGGTACCCGGAGGCGGCGCGCCTAACGGCGCTCGGCGGAGCGGAGGTGATCTTCTATCCGACGGCGATCGGTTGGTCCGGCGCCAGGCCGCCGAGCGCGGAGGGGCTCGCCGAGCGTGACGCCTGGATCACGGTGCAACGGGGTCACGCCATTGCAAACGGCGTCTATGTCGTCGCGGTGAATCGTGTCGGAATCGAGCAGTCGGATGCCGGGGAGCTCAGGTTCTGGGGCGAGTCGTTCGTATGCGATCCGGGGGGCAGGATCGTAGCCCGCGCGGCCGGCGAAACTCCCCGCGTCCTGGTCGCGCGGTGCGACCGGCGGAGCCTGGAGCGGCATCGAAGAACCTGGCCCTTTCTGCGCGATCGACGCATCGATACCTACGGTCCCATCACGCGGCGGTACCTCGATGAGCCGTCGCAGGAACTCCCGCCTACGGGATGAGCGCCCGACGTCCGACCCCGGTCGGCGAGGACGTGACGCTGATCTCGGCGCCCGGCCGCGACGGTTTCAGGATGCCTGCCGAGTGGGAGCCGCATCGCGCCACCTGGCTCGTCTGGCCCCACGCGCGCGCCGACTGGGAGGTCAAGACCGGGGCGGTCGAATGGTGCTACACCGAGATCGTGCGACATCTCGTTCGCGGCGAGCGAGTGGCGATCGTCTGCAACGACGCTGCCGTGCGCCGGCGGGCGGAACGCCGCCTGCGGCAGACGGGCGTCGACCCCCGTGGGATAGACGCGCACGTCCTGCCGACGGACCGTTCGTGGATTCGGGATAGTGGCCCGATCTTCGTCGTCCGCGGCGCGGGTGACGCGCGCACCGTCGCCGCGACCGACTGGGGCTTCAACGGCTGGGCCCGCTACCGCAACTGGCGCCGGGACGACGCGCTGCCGCGAGCGATTGCCGGCCGACTCGGCATGCGGCGGTTCGAGATCGGCATGGCGGCCGACGGCGGTCCGGGGCGGGTGGTCCTGGAGGGCGGCAGCATCGACGTGAACGGAGAGGGCCTGCTGCTGACCACCGAGGAGTGCCTGTTGGATCGGAAGCAGGCGCGGAATCCCGGTCTCTCGCGCCGGCATCTCGAGTGCGTGCTGCAGCAGGGGCTCGGAATCGAGCGAGTCCTGTGGCTCGGCGGAGGCATCGCCGGCGACGACACCCACGGCCACGTCGACGACGTGGCCCGTTTCGTGCGGCCGGACACCGTCGTGGCCGCGGTCGAGCCCGACGTGAACGATGACAACCACGCGCCGTTGGCCGACAACCTCCGCCGCCTGCGGGCGATGCGGGATCAGCGCGGCCGCCCGTTGCGCGTCGTGACCGTTCCGATGCCGCGGCCGCTGTGTTTCGACGGAGACCGTTTGCCGGCAAGCTACCTGAACTTCTACATCGGCAACCGCGTGGTGCTCGTGCCGACCTTCAACGATCCCGCCGATCGGAGGGCCCTGACCATCCTGGAAGATATGTTTCCGACCCGTGAGGTGGTCGGCATCCACGCCGCGGATCTCGTTCTCGGCCTCGGAGCGGTGCATTGCGTCACGCAGCAGCAACCTCGCGGCCGACATGCCGCGCCGGATCGGACTGGCAGCCCGCGGTGAAACGCCTCGTCGCCGTTGCCTGCGCACCGCCGCCTACGCGGGGGGATCGTCGAGCCCATCGAAACGGTCGACCGGTACCGGCGTTCCGTCGACCGCCAGCGCCCTGCCGCTCGCCTCGAACCGCGGCGGGCGCCGGTCGTCGAGCAACTGCCGCGCGGACGCGGCCAGGGCGCTGGTCAGCACCGGAAAGGCCAGCGTCGCGTCGGCGTGCACGGTGACCTGGTCGGCGTCGGTCGCCAGCTTGCCCCAGCTCCGGGCCTCGTCGAGCGTGGATCCCGAGGCGCCGCCGAAGTACGGAGCGTCGGTGATGATCTGCAGCGCGTAGCGGTGCCCGCCGGCGCCGGGACGGCAGAAGTCCGCCTGCACGCTTGCCTGGTTGATGAAGTTCTTGGGCGTGCCTCCGCCCAGGACGATGGAGGCCGTGCGCGGGCGTCGAATGACGAGGTTCGTCGACTCCATGATGTCGCCGATCACGTCGATCCACCCGCACCGCGGATGCGTGTGGCGGGCCTGGGCCAGGCCCATGCCGATGGAGGAATCCGCTATCGCGGGACAGAACAGGGGCACCGAGGCCCGGTATGCCGCGGTGAGGATGCCGTCGCCGCGCGTCTCGTTCCAAAGGTGGCGCCCGAGCTGGTAGAGGTACTCGCGGGTGGTGTACGGCCGTGCTTCGAGCTCTACCGTGAAGTCGGCGATCCAGTTGTCGTTGTCCACGAACTCGTCCTCGTCGACGTAGGTGTCGTACACGCGATCGATGCGCGCCGCTTGGAGCGCGCCGTCGTCCGCCCGGGGCGAACCGACGAAGTGCCTGCGCCCGCGCGTCTCGTGCAGGTCGTGGTACAGGTTGGCGCCGGTGGAGACGACGCAGTCCACGGCGCGTTCCCGGATGAGCCGGGCGATTGCCAGCCGCAGCCCCCCCGCGGTCAAGGCGCCGGCGACGCCGAGGAAGATCACCACGTCGTCGGCGAGCATCCGTTGCCAGATCCGGTGGGCGGTGGCGAGGTTCCGCCCCTGGAATGAGATCCGCTCCATCCGCCGGAGCAGCTCGTCAGCCGCGGCGCCCGGTGCGATTTCGAACGGCTCGACCGGCACGTCGAGGAAGCGCGACTTGTCGGGCGGGGGGGATGACTTGGGCATCGATCGGGGAAGACCTCCGGCGGGCGTCAGTCGGCCAGCGTCTCCTTGAGCTCTCCGAGGAGCACGAGCGCCTCCAGCGGGGTGAGACTGTCCAGATCGAGGGCCGCTATCCGTCCGGCGACGTCGCGGTGAACGGACGGCGTCTCGGGCTGGAAGAGACCGAGCTGGCCCGGGCCTTCGCCGGGTGCGCCGCTGAAGGAAGGCCGGCCGCCGCGCGACAACTCGTCCCGCTCCAGGCCGGCCAGGATGGTGCGGGCGCGGGCAACGGTCGCGGGCGGCAGCCCGGCGAGCCGCGCGACCTGGATGCCGTAGCTGCGGTCCGAGCGCCCGGGCTCGACCCTGCGGAGAAAGACGATGTCGTCCCGCCATTCCCGGGCGGCGACGTGGTAGTTGACGATGCCGTCATGGAGATCGGCCAGATCGGTGAGTTCGTGATAGTGCGTGGCGAACAGGGTCCTGGGGCGCGCTCCGGGATTCGTCGCCAGGTGTTCCGTTACCGCCCAGGCGATGCTCAGGCCGTCGTAGGTGGCGGTGCCTCTGCCGATCTCGTCCAGCAGCACCAGACTTCGGGAGGTGGCCTGGTGGAGGATTCTTGCCGTTTCCTGCATCTCCACCATGAAGGTCGACTGGCCCCGGGCGAGGTTGTCGGCGGCCCCTACGCGGGCGAATATCCGGTCGACGATCGGCAGCGCGGCTTCGCGGGCGGGCACGAAGGACCCGGCCTGCGCCAGCAGGACAATCAGCGCGGTCTGCCGCAGGTACGTGGACTTGCCGCCCATGTTGGGGCCGGTCAGCACCACGACCTGATGGTCCGTCCCATTGAGCCGTACATCGTTCGGCACGAAGGACTCGGTCCGGCGTTCGACCACCGGATGCCGCGCGTCGCCGAGCAGGAGCTCTCCGTCGTCCACCAGGCGGGGCTTGACGTAGTCGTGTTGCGCCGCGACCTCGGCCAATGACGAGAGAACGTCCAGAGTGGCCAGGGCTCGCGCGCAGCGCTGGATCCGGTCCGCCTCTGCCAGTACGGCGCGCCGCAACTCGTCGAAGAGCTCCTGCTCCCGGTTCAGCAGGCGCTCGTCCGCGCCGAGCGCCTGCTCCTCGTACTCCTTGAGCGCGGGCGTGATGTAGCGTTCCCCGTTGGCGATGGTCTGCCTGCGCTCGTAGTCGTCCGGGACCGCGTGGAGATTGGCGGCCGATACCTCGATGTAGTACCCGAAGACCCGATTGAAGCGGATCTTGAGCGATCCGATCCCGGTTCGCGCACGCTCCGCCGTCTCCATGGCCGCAATCGCGTGGCGGGCGTCGCGGCCGATTGCCCGCAGCTTGTCGAGGTTGGCGTCGACCCCGTCCCGGATCGCACCCCCGTCGCGCGCGAGCGCGGGCGGGTCGTCCACCAGTGTCGCGGCGATCCGGTCGTGGACGTCGTGCAGGTCATCGAACCCTTCGAGCAGCTTTCCGATGAGCGGTGCCGGCAGATCCGCAGCATGTCCGCGGATCGCCGGAACGACCCCGGCGGAGCGGCCGAGCACTGCCAGGTCGCGTGGTCCGGCGGTTCCGAGCGACACGCGCGCGATCAGCCGTTCGATGTCCTGGACGCGGTCGAGGTCGGCCCGCATGCGCCCGCGGATCGGCACCTGATGCAGCAGATCCTCGACCGCGTCCAGGCGTTCGACGATCGCAACCTGCTTCACCAGGGGCCGTTGCAGCCACGAACGTAGCAGGCGGCCGCCCATCGAGGTGCGGGTGCGGTCGATCTCCGCGAGCAGGGATCCGCCGCGCCGGCCCTCCGCGCCCTCGAGTATCTCCAGGTGATCGAAGGTGGCGGCATCGACGACCAGGTGGTCGGCCCGGGTCCGGAACTCGAGCGCTCCGAGATGTTGCAGATCGGTCTTCTGCGTGTCCCGCAGGTGCTGCACGAGCCCACCCGCTGCCCGGATGGCGGCCGGGTGTTGGACCGGGCTCAGGCCGAAGCCGTCGAGAGACGTCGTGCCGAGCTGCTCGATCAGAGTGGGCAGGGCCCGGTCGAGATCGAAGAGCGATGGTTCAGCGCCGGTGATCGGTACCGCGACCTGCTCGATCCCGGGGAGAGAGGCCGCGTCGAGGTCCCTGGGCAACAGGATTTCCCGGGGGCGGACGGCGAGCAGTTCGTCCGCGGTCGCGACGGCCGCGGAGTCCCCACCGTGCTCCGTGACTTGAAGCTGTCCGGTGGACAGGTCGACGGTCGCGAGGCCGAAGACGGCGTCCGTTGGGCCGCCGCAGCGTGCAACCGCGGCCAGCAAGGCCGGTTCGTTCGCCTCCAGGGAGCCGGCGTCGGTGAACGTACCGGGAGAGACCACCCGCACGACTTCGCGACGCACGAGCCCGCGTGCCTTGCGCGGATCCTCCACCTGCTCGCACAGCGCGACGCGAAAGCCCTGCCTGACCAGCCGGGCAAGATAGGTGTCGGCCGCATGCCACGGTACCCCGCACATCGGTATCTCGCGTCCGCCGCGGTCCTTGGAACGCGAAGTGAGGGTCAGCTCCAACGCTTCGGCCGCGGTGACGGCGTCCTCGTAGAAGAGCTCGTAGAAGTCACCCATGCGAAAGAAGACCAGCGCATCGGGATGCTGCCTCTTGGCCTCCAGATACTGGCGCATGGCCGGGGTGGCTCCCTTGGCCGCGGCGGCCTTGACGGCGGACGTCATCCGCCCGATGGTAGCATCGCGCGATGGAGCGTCCGCCACGACGGCCGATGTGGATTCTGGCTCTGGATACCAGCTCGCCGGGGGGAAGCGCCGCGCTGGCGCGGGACGGCGACCTCGTAGCGTCGGCCAACGGAGATCCCTCCCGCACGCACGGCGAGCGGCTGCCTTCGGATCTGCTGTCCGTCGCCGGTGAGGCCGGGGTGGCGCTGTCCGGCATCGATCTGTTCGCGGTCTCGTCGGGTCCCGGGTCGTTCACCGGGCTGCGGGTGGGACTGGCGAGCGTTCAGGCGCTGGCGCTCGTCCACCGCCGCAACGTGGTCCAGGTGTCCACGCTCGAGGCGCTGGCCCGCACGCCCGGCGCCGGGGAACTGGTCCTGGCCTGGATGGACGGACACCGCCGTGACGTGTTCGCGGCGCTGTACGACCGCGCCGGCGCAGCATGCGTGGCCGGTCCCAGCGTCGGCGAACCGGCGTCGATTCTCGATTCCTGGACCGGGCACGTCGCCGGACGACGCGTGGACGTCGTGGGTGACGGAGTGCACCTTACGCGGACGCTCATCGCCGAGCGTCTCGGTCCCGCGGCCGGGATGGTGGACGACCCGCCGCCGCTTGCACCGATCATTGCCCGCATCGCTTTCGAGCGCCGCGACAGCGCCATCGCCCCGCATGCCGCGCAACCGCTGTACGTTCGGCGTCCCGACGCCGTGATCGCCCGCGCGCGCCGCTCCTGAAACGCTCTTGATACACTCTTCGAGCGTGTGATAGGTTGCGGCTGCCATGAAGCCGTCCGGCCCGCACGCCGGGAGCAGGGGAGCGCGAACCGGGAGGGGACATGAACCAGGAGCAACACGCGCGCGAGGTGTTGCTGGAGCAAGACGACGAGTACCGTGATTTGGCCGAGCAGCACCGGGCGATCGAAGGCCGCCTCCGAGAGTTGCTCGGCCACTCGTACAGGTCCGGCGCCGAACAGATCGAAGAAGCGACGCTGAAGAAGAAGAAGCTGCACATCAAGGACCGCATGGAGCACATCCTGCAGCGTCATCTGACACCTCGGATGGAAGGCGGCGAACCCCTCCTCGATCGGTAGCGGGCGACGCTCGATTCGATTCGTAGCCGCCGGAGTCCCGGCAGCGGGCGCCGCCATAAGAGATCGCGCAGCCTTTCCGAGACGGCCCTGCGAAGTGAACATGAAGATCGATCGGGCCGGGATTCCGTTCATCGCGGGCGCCGCCGCGCTCGGCGGGCTGTTCTCATGGTTCGACATCTGGATGCCGGGCGCCGCTTCCTGGCTGCTGGCGTTGGCGTTCGCCTTGTTCTTTCGCGATCCGGAACGGCGGGAACCGGCGGACGCGGGACTCGATGCGGTACTGGCGCCGGCCGATGGCCGGGTTCTGCATGCCGGTCCGTCCGACGGCGCGACGGCGCCGGAGGGGAGTTGGCAGCAGGTGAGCATTTTCCTGTCGCCGCTCGACGTGCACGTCAACCGGACCCCGATCGGCGGCCGCGTGCTGGAGGTGACCCACCGGCCCGGCCGATTCCTGCCCGCCTACGATCGCCGATCGGGAACCGAGAACGAGCGCAGCGAGGTGCGCCTCGATCACGCGGGCCAGATGGTGGTTTTCAGACAGGTCGTCGGCGTGCTCGCGCGGCGCGTGGTCTGTCGCCTGGCGCCGGGCATGAACGTGGCGCGCGGGCAGCGGTTCGGTATCATGAAGTTCGGATCGCGCATGGACGTCTTCCTGCCGGAATCTGCCGCGCTGGCCGTAACGGTGGGAGAGTCGGTTCGGGGTGGGGAGACCGTGGTCGCACGACTCTCCGGACGGCGGGAACCGAGGTCATGAGCAAAGTACTGTCGATGTTCCGCGACAAGGCCCCTCGCCCCCGACGTTTTCGCAGGGGGACGTACCTGCTCCCGAGCCTGTTCACCGTGGCGAACATGTTCTGCGGCTGGGCCTGCATCGTGTTCGCGATGCGGGGCGACTACGTTACGGCCGCACCGTTCGTCGGATTTGCCATCGTGCTCGACGGGCTGGACGGCCGGGTGGCTCGCGCTACCGGCGCCACGAGCGACTTCGGCGTGGAGTTCGATTCGCTGGCGGACGTAATCTCGTTCGGCGTGGCGCCCGCGACACTGATCTTCGCCTGGGGGCTGGAGCCCCTCGGCCGTGTGGGATGGGCCGTGGCCTTCCTTTGGCTGGCCGCGGTGGCGGTCCGTCTGGCACGGTTCAACATTCAGGGCAAGGAAGGCGACAAGCGCTACTTCATCGGCTTGCCGAGCCCGGCCGCGGCAGGCGTTCCCGCCTCGACGGTGTTCGCGTATCCGTTGGGGTTCGCCGATCCGGGCGCCGCGCTCGTCGCGTTGCCCGTCGTGCTGGTGCCCGCGGCCCTGATGGTCAGTCGCCTGCGGTTCCGGAGCTTCGGCGCCCTGATTCCGGGACGGCGCCGTTCCTATCTCACACCGCTGGTCATCGCCGCCGTCATCGCGGCGATTGCGGCACAGCCCGAGGCCGTACTCGTCGTGATGGCATACTCGTACCTGTCGTCGGGGCTCATCGGCGCAGCGATGAACCGGGGCCAGCGTCGTCCCGTCCGCGTGACGGCGGCGGACGATGCGGACGTTTCGGCGGCGGAGCGTTCCGCCTGACCCAACCGTCTCCCTCCGTCTCTCCGGTTGCATGATCAGGGCCGCCGGAAGCCCGTGGCGGAAACGCCGCGTGGCGTCGAAGGGCAGCGAGGCGGGCTCTCGCCGCGGGCTCCCACGCGGGCGGCGACGCTTCGCGCGCCGAGAGGGAATTGCCCTTCGACGTGCGCGTCTCGCCGCGGGGCTCCTACGCGGGCGGCGACGCTTCCGCACCGGATCCGGCGGCGCCTGCCGCGGGGAGTCGCAGGGTGACGGTCGCTCCCATTCCCTTGCGGCTGTCTATCCCGATGGTGCCTCCGTTCAACTCTACGTTGCGTTTGGCGATCGCCATGCCGAGGCCCGTGCCGGAGACCTTCGTCGAGAAATACGGCTCGAACACGTGAGCCAGCGACGCCTCGTCGAGACCCACCCCGGTATCCTGGACCATGAGTACGATCTCCCGCGCATCGACGGTCGCCGATACGCCGAGTCGGCCCTCGCCCGGCATCGCGTGCAGCGCGTTCTCGACCACGTTCGTGATGGCGCGGCCCATGAGTGTCCGGTCGATTGCGACGCGCGGCAACGTGGCCGGCACGTCGACCCGCAGGTCGATCCGGCCGGCCAGCCCGGTACGGTACGGGTCGAGCACGTCCCGGATCACGTCGGCGAGAGCCGTCGATTCCCGCTTGACCGGAGGCGAAGAAGCGAAGCTGGAGAACTCCGAGGCGATCTGCCGCAACAGCCGGACCTGCGCCAGTATCGAATCGACGCAGTCTCGGAGGACCGGTCCCAGCGGTTCGCCACGATCCCGATGGACCCGCAGCAGATGCTCGGCAGAGAGCTGTACCGGCGTCAGCGGATTCTTTATCTCGTGCGCAACCTGTCGCGCCATCTCCGCCCAGGCCTCGAGGCGGTGCGTTCTCTCGAGACGCCGGCGCTGTACCGCAAGGTCGCCGGCCATGCGGTTGAAGGCAGTCATGAGTCTCTCGATCTCGTCGGCGGACCGGGTCGTCACACGCGCGTCGAAGTCGCCTCGCGCGATGCGCCGCGTCGCGCGGGTCAGTCGCTGCACCGGGTCGGCGATGCGTTCGGCAATATAGAAGCCGCTACCGGCTCCGAGAAGGACGAGCAGGGTAACGCCGAGAAGGATCCCGCGATCGAGATCGCGGATCTGGCGCTCGATGTCACGCTGACGCGACGCCAACGGCACCGTCAGGATCGCCTCGGGTCCGACGGACCGAATGGGCGCCGCCGCGACCAGATAGTCCTGCGACCCGAACGTGTCCTCGGTTACGAAGGTCGGGGCCTGCGCCAGCGCGATCGCGTTGTACACGGCCGCCGGCGTGCGGGCCGGAAGCAGACCGGAGGCAAACAGGTCGCGCTCGCTGGTGGCGATGAGGCGCGAACCCTGAAAGATGTTCACGTCCTGCTCGATGATCTGGCTGACGAAGACCAGCAGATCGTCGGTCACGACGGTCGCCGGCGGGTCCGCCGCCTGCTGCAACTCGGCGATCACACGTTGGGCCACGACCGCCGTGCGTTCCGCGCCGGCCTCCACGTCGGCCCGCAGTTGCGCGGTCGAGTAGTTTCGAATGAGAACGGCCAGGCCCAGCACGGGGACGGCCGCGACCGCAACAAACGCCAGAAAAAGGCGCCGGTAGAAGCTGACGCGGAGCTCGCGGACCAGTTCCCGCCCGAGGCGATACCGGCCGGCGGTGAACGGCCCTACCAGCGCAAACGCGATGACCCACAAGCCGAATGCCGCGCCGGTCAGGGAGACGATCTCGGCGAGTCTGATCAGGTGATCGAACGGCGCGAGCAGAGGGTAGCCGAGAGCGTATATCCCGCCGCGGTTGTTGGAGATGTACACGGCGGAGGTGCGGTCGCCGGCGCGCAGCGTGGTCCAGAACGGTTCCCGCGACGCGTAGATGCGCTCGAACAGCGCATCGTCGATCGTCCACCCCGCGGATCCGTACGTGAAGAGGGGACTGAGTCCCCAGCCGTAGACCGCCAGCTCCAGGTCGGCGTCCAGCGGGGGAGTGTCCGGCGGAAGGGACACCGCGCGGAGCACGTCGCCGTAGGGGTTCAGCGACGGGATGAAGGGGAGGGCCCGGTAGTCCAGGGGAACATGGACGACGACGGCGCCCGCGACAGCGTCCGCTGCCGCCATGTCGCCCGGCCACGGCAGGCAGATGCCTCGTTCGGCATGCAGCACGCGGCGTTCTTCCGCGCCGGAAGGAAAGACCTCCCCATAGACTTCCCAGTCGCAGCTCGTGCCCTGGAACGACGGGACGGCCGGCGCGTCCGGGAAATTGAGTGCGAACCTGCTGACCAGCGAGCGGTCCGGACCGTACAGCTCGACGGCAGAGGTCAGCCGGAGTCGGGCCAGCGCGGTCTGTCGCCAGACGGAGAACGCGGCGTCGGGCGTCACCGCCCCGGCTGCGGGGCGAAAAACGTCGGGCCCGGTGGGCGTCCGAGCGAGCAGCGCGTCGATCTCGCGTTGCGCCTGTGAGAGATTCGCGAGAATCATCTCCGGATGCCCCGCCGTTGCCGGGGCAATCGAATCCTCGATGAGGCGGCGCTTGGCCGCCAGTCCCTGGTCGGTGACCATGGGATAGGCGAGCACGGCGGGAACGGTCAGTGCTCCGAGAATGGCTGCGAGTCGTCCGGACTCCGATGCATGCCGAAACCACGGGCGCAGGCGCGCGGCGGCGAGCGAGGTACCGACGACGCCGGCGAGCAGAGCGACGTACGGCGCGGTCGGCACGACGGACAATGCCGCCACGAGCAATCCGGGGGCTACCGCGCTGCCGAGGGCGGCGAGCGTTACGCCGTGCAGCCGACGATTCCAGCGGGCGTCGACCGCGAGCAGCAGGGAGGCTCCCAGCCACACGGCAGCCGCGGCCGCGAGAAACAGGCCGAGCAGCAGACCGATGCGCGACGAATCCAGCGGGTTGCTGGACCACTGAAGCAGGTCCACGGCCGACCCGGCTACCGTGTCCGCCAGCAGTACCTGGTATCCGACGAGCAGCAGCGCCGCCAGAAGCCCGCCGGCGGCATGCGCCTTGATCACGTCGCCGCCCGTCGTCCGCCAGCGGTGGTGACGCCACGCGGTGCGGACCATGTCGGCGAATCGCGCAGCGGTGGTCGCGACCGCGGTGAGCGTCAGTCCCAGCAGCAGCAGATCCGCCGGCGAGCGCAGCAGACCTGGGAGGAGGGTGGATGTGTAGATGGCATGGGAGAACAGTGCGGCTCGTGGCGGTCCCGGAGTCGCGGCGGTCCACAGCAGGGCGCAGGCGGCAGAGAGCGCGCACCCGGCGGATGCGGTGTTTCGCAGGACAGTCCCGGCGTCCGGTCCGCGGGGAGCGCGCACCAGCTCGGGCAACGCGGTCAGGCCGAGGACGAGAGCCGCGAGGATCAGGGCCAGGTCGCGCACGGATCTGTGCCAGTCCGCGCGTGCCCGGTCCATGTCGTCGTCGGCCACCGAAGCTTCGAGCAACGGCTCGCCGTTCGGCGCCACGAGCGTGAAACGCCGCCGGCCCGGTTCCGGGTCGAGGCTGTCGGTGAAGGCCCGCAGGCCGAGTGGCGCCAGCGGTGAGGCGAGCGCCGACGGACCGTCTTCCACCGCCAGGCCCGTGCCCGCCGAAAGAACGAGCTCGGTGGAAACCGAACCGACCCTGCTGCGGCGAGCGGATCCGCGGGCGATGGCCATGATCGGCTCGACATACACGAGGCGCAGGCCGAGGGCGTCGGAAACGACGTGAAATTCGGACGCGGACACAACGTACTCGCGTGACAGCTCCGACGGACGTCCTGTCCACGCTCTGGGGACCGCCATTGCGTCGTACACGGTCACCGCAAGATCGTCGGCACCCACCGGGACGGCATCCCGCGTCAAATCGAACAGGCGGACGAGCGCGGTGCGGTTGCCGGTCAATCCGTCCGGGAGGGCGGGATTCGTGGCCAGCGAGACCGCGGTTCGCCGGAGGGTTCGCGCCAGGTCGTCGAACCGTCGCACCACATGCCGCTCGACCCGTTCGAAGCCCGCGTCACGCGTGGCTCCGAACCACAACGGCTCGATCAGGGCGCCCAGGGTGGCGGCGACGGCCGCCGCGGCGGCGGCGACAAGGGCGATTCCGATCCACGATATAGGGCGCATCGTATCCAGGGGCTCGCCACGGGCTGCTAGCGCGGCGGATCCGGGAGCACCGCAGGTTCCTGTGGTGGGAACCGGTCGACGACACCGGCCGGCGGCGGGATGGGGGGCGGTGACATCCGCTCGCCCGGCCTGCGCGCGGGGAACCCGTCGATCAGTGCGGACAACGACAATACGGTCGGCTGCGGCAGGAACGGTTCGGGAGGCAGTCCAGGGGCGAGCTGCGGCGGCCCGGCGCCACGCGTCAGGCCCGTCACCTCGCCCGCTCCGGTGAGCAGGATGATGTGCGGCCGCGGCGAGCGGGCGTCCGCCATGACGTGCGGCCTCGCGGCGAGCTCGCTCGACGCCACGTACCGTCCGCGGGCGAGCCCGGTCTCGGCATCGAAGAGCTCGATGCTGGGTGAGATTCCCGCCACGAGGACGATCGAGCCGACCCGGAGCGGACCGCTCGCGGGCCGCCCGGCGAGGGGACGGCGCCAGCGTCGCGCGCCGTTGCGCCGATCCAGCGCCCGCAGCACGTTGTCCCGTGAAGTGAAGTAGACCCGTTCGGCGTCGGCCGCGGGCGTACCGACGATATCGCCTCCCGTGCGCCAGTACCAGTCGATGTCGCCGTCGGCCAGCTCGAGGCGGTAGAGATGGTTGTCGGTCGAGCCGACGTAGAGGGCATCCAGTACCAGGATGCCCTGCGGCTCGCCGGGCAGTTCACGTTCCCAGACGAGGGCTCCGCTGTCCAGGGCCATCACGACCACACGGCCGTCCGCGAGCGAAACGAAGAGGCGGTCGCCCGCGATCGCGGGCCGCGCCGTCGGCGCGACGTGCATGGGGCGGCGCCACAGCTCCCTGCCGTCGAATCCCCGCAACGCGACGATGTTCCCGGCTTCGGTGCCCACCACCAGCCAACCGGTGTTCCAGAGGGGAGGAGCGACAATCGTCGAATCTACCTCGGCGCTCCACAACGGGCTTCCGTCCGAGGCGCGCCGGCCTCCGAGGAGGTTGCCACTCGCGGTGACGACGATGCCGTCACCCGCCACGGGCGGGTGATCGACCCGCTGGTCGACGGTCCAGACCTGTTCGCCGGTGAACAGATCCAACGCGACGAGTTCGTCGCCGCGCAGTGCGACGAAGGCTCGTTCCCTGTCGAATGCCGGGCCATGACGCGGGCTGCCGGCCAGGGCGGTCGTCCAGCCGGGATCGGTCGGTAGAAGATAAGACGGAGGAAAGCGTGTGTCCGGCTGCGCTCTCGACGGAACCGCACCCGTGAGGGCCCACAGCATCGCGACGATCGCCGCCGTCGATGTGGTGCGCCGGACGGTCACCCCGCTATAATAGCGGCAGTCGAGTGGCCCGAGCCGGACTCCTTCCCGCCATCGGCGCTTGCATCATGTGCTCGTGACCCATCAGGCCATTCTGGTTCTCGATTTCGGTTCCCAGTACACGCAGCTCATTGCGCGCAGGCTTCGAGAGTCGTGCGTGTACTCCGAGATCGTGCCGTTCACGACGTCCGCGGAAGACATCCGGGCGCGGCGTGCGGCCGGCGTGATTCTGTCGGGAGGGCCGGCGAGCCTCTCCGACCCGGGAGCTCCCCGCTGCGATCCGGCCATCTTCGCGTGCGGGGTGCCGGTACTGGGAATCTGCTACGGCATGCAGGCGATGACCGCGGCCCTGGGGGGGCGGGTCGGTCACGCGCCGGAACGGGAGTACGGACATGCCGCGGTGGCGATAGGGGAGCGCGGCGGCCTGCTCGAAGGGTTGCCGGACTCCATCAGGGTATGGGCCAGTCACGGGGACGTCGTCGGAGAGGCTCCTCGCGGCTTCGATGTTCTGGCCACCAGCGCCAATGCGCCGGTGGCGGGCATGGCGGATCCGGCGCGCCGCCTGTACGCCCTGCTCTTCCACCCCGAGGTCGCGCATACCGAGCACGGCTCCCGGATCCTTTCGAACTTCGCCGGCGGGATATGCGGATGCAGCGGCGACTGGACGATGGCTTCCTTCGTGGAGGAGGCGACCGCGCGCATTCGGGCGCAGTTGGGTCCGAACGGACGCGTGGTGTGCGGGTTGAGCGGCGGCGTCGATTCGACGGTGGCGGCGCTGCTCATCCATCGCGCTGTCGGAGATCGCCTGACCTGCATTTTCGTCGATAACGGGCTGCTGCGCCTGGACGAAGCCGTTCAGGTGGAAGAACGCTTCTCGAGTCGCATGCGCCTGCCGCTGGTCTGCGAGGACGCATCCGAACGGTTCGTGCGGGCGCTCGCGGGCGTGACCGACCCGGAACGCAAGCGCAAGATCATCGGTGCCACGTTCATCGACGTCTTCGAGGCGGTTGCTTCCCGTCTGGGCGGGTTCGACTTTCTCGCGCAAGGAACCTTGTATCCCGACGTCATCGAGAGCGTGTCGGTGGTCGGACCGTCGGCCGCCATCAAGAGCCACCACAACGTGGGGGGGTTGCCCGAGCGGCTCCGGTTCTCGCTCATCGAGCCGTTGCGCGAGCTCTTCAAGGACGAGGTGAGACGTCTCGGTCTGGAGCTCGGTATAGACGAGGCGCTCGTCTGGCGCCAGCCGTTTCCGGGTCCCGGCCTTGCAGTACGAATCCTGGGCGAGGTGACGCCGGAGCGTCTCGATCTCCTCCGCCGGGCGGACGCGGTGGTGGCGGAGGAGATCCGGCGGGCGGGGCTCTACCGCAAGCTCTGGCAGTCGTTCGCCGTGCTCCTGCCGGTCCGCAGCGTCGGCGTGATGGGCGACGAGCGGACGTACGAGCACACGATTGCAATCCGCGCCGTCGAGAGCCGCGACGGGATGACGGCGGACTGGGCCCGGCTGCCGCACGATCTGCTCGCCACGGTGTCGTCCCGCGTCGTCAACGAGGTGCATGGCATCAACCGGGTGGTCTACGACATCAGCTCGAAGCCGCCGTCCACCATCGAGTGGGAGTAGGGCTCGCCGACCATGGCCGACTTCGTGCATCTGCATCTGCACACGGAGTATTCGCTGCTGGACGGCGCCTGCCGGATCGGAGAGATGCTCGATGCGGTGACCGGGCTCGAGATGCCCGCGGTGGCCGTGACCGAGCACGGCAATCTCTTCTCCGCCATCAAGTTCCACGACGAGGCGCGCAAGCGCGGAGTCAAGCCGATCATCGGCTGCGAGGTGTACGTCGCCAACGGCGACCGTCGCAACCACAGCGGCACCCCCGGCGAGACGGCCAACCACCTGGTGCTGCTCGCATCGGATCTAGCCGGTTACCACAACCTGATCAAGCTGGTGTCGGCGGGCTACACCGAGGGGTTCTACTACAAGCCGCGCATCGACAAGGAGTTGCTGGCCGCCCATGCCGACGGCATCATCGGACTCAGCAGTTGCCTGAAGGGGGAAGTCGCCACCAACCTCTGCCGCGACAGGGCGGCGGCGGCCCGGGAGGCCGCCGCGTCGTTCCGGGACATTCTCGGCCCGGACGGGTTCTTTCTGGAGATGCAGTATCAGGGCATCGACGACCAGCGGGTGGTCAATCGGGGCCTGCAGCCGATCGCCGACGACCTCGGCCTCCCACTCGTCTGCACGAACGACGTGCACTACCTGCGGGAGGGAGACCATCGCCCGCACGACGTGCTGCTGTGCATCGGCACCGGCAAGAACGTGACGGACGAGAAGCGGTTGCGCTACCACGGCGATCAGTTCTACCTGAAGAGCCCGGCCGAGATGGCTGCGGTCTTCGGCGACTATCCGGAGGCTCTGCGAAACACGGTGGCGATCGCCGAGCGCTGCGATGTCGACCTGTCCGGCACGGTGCATCGCCTGCCGAACTTCGACGTGCCGCCGCCGTTCGAATCGCCGGACGAATATTTCGCCAGCGTCGCGCGGGAGGGGTTTGCGGACAGGCTGCCGCGCCTGAAGGCGCTGCGGGATCGCGGAGTGCTGCGGGACGAGATCGAGGAGTACGAGCGCCGGCTGTCGTACGAGATCGAGATGATCCAGAAGATGGGTTACGCGGGGTACTTCCTGATCGTCTGGGACTTCATCCGCTACGCCCGGGAGAAGGGCATCCCGGTCGGTCCCGGGCGCGGATCGGCCGCCGGCAGCCTCGTTGCGTACTGCCTGCGGATCACGGACGTCGATCCGCTGGATTTCGACCTGATCTTCGAGCGGTTCCTGAATCCGGAACGGGTTTCCCTTCCCGACATCGACATCGACTTCTGCGAGCGGCGGCGCGGCGAGGTGATCGAGTACGTGACGCGCAAGTACGGGCGCGAGAACGTGGCCCAGATCATCACGTTCGGCACGATGAAGGCGCGGGCGGTCGTGCGCGACGTCGGGCGGACACTCGGGATGTCCTACGCGGAAGTCGACCGGGTGGCCAAGCAGATCCCCCAGACGCTGGACATGACCCTCGACACGGCGCTCAAGGAGAACCCGGCGCTCGGGGAGATGCAGCGCACGCTGCCGCAGGTGAAGGAGCTGCTCGACGTCGCCCAGCGGCTCGAAGGGGTGACGCGGCACGCCTCGGTGCATGCCGCCGGGGTGGTGATCGCGCCTGCGGCGATCACCGAGTTCGCGCCGCTCTACAAGAAGGACGACATCGTAACCACGCAGTGGGCCATGAACGAGGTCGAGCGGGTCGGCCTTCTCAAGATGGACTTTCTCGGGCTGAGCACGCTCACGCTGCTGCACGACGCGGTGGACCACATCCGGCGCTCGACCGGGGAGACGCTGCGGCTGGAAGCGATTCCCCTCGACGACGAGAAGACCTACCGGTTGTTCGGCGCCGGACAGACGCTGGGCATCTTCCAGTTCGAGAGCTCCGGCATGCGCGAGACGCTGCGCAAGGCCAAGCCGCAGCGGTTCGAGGACCTCATCGCCCTGAACGCGCTCTACCGTCCGGGCCCGCTCGGCGCGGGCGTCATCGACACCTTCATCGCCCGCAAGGACGGCAAGGAGGAGATCGCGTACGACACGCCGAAGCTCGAGCCGATCCTGCACGGCACGTACGGCGTAATCGCCTACCAGGAGCAGGTCATGCGCATCGCCAGCGACCTCGCCGGCTTCACGCTGGGCGAGGCGGACGTGCTGCGCAAGGCAATGGGCAAGAAGATCGCGTCGGTGATGGAGGCGCAGCGCGAGAAGTTCCTGACCGGCGCGGTCGAGCGAGGTCTCGACGCAGCCGTCGCCAGGAAGATCTGGGACCTGATGGAGTACTTCGCCGGCTACGGGTTCAACAAGAGCCATTCGGCGGCGTACGCGCTGCTCGCCTACCAGACGGCGTATCTCAAGGCCAACTACCCGGCCTGCTTCATGGCGGCGCTGCTGACGATAGAGCGGCAGAACACCGACAAGGTCGCCAGATATCTGGGCGAGTGCCGGGATCTCGGGGTGACCGTCCTGCCCCCGGACGTTAACGAGAGCGAGAGGGCCTTCACGGTGACGCCGGCCGGCGTCCGGTTCGGGCTCGGCGCGGTCAAGAACGTCGGCGACAAGGCAATCGAGTCGATCCTCGCGGTGCGCCGGGAGGCCGACCGGCTCACCTCGCTGAACCGGCTGTGCGAGAACGTCGACCTGCAGGTGGTCAACAAGCGCGTGCTGGAGAGCCTGGTGAAGGCGGGCGCTTTCGACAGCCTCCGCTCGGGCGGACCGGAGGGCAACGGCGCCGGGCGGCGGCTGCGCTCCGCGCAGTTGCTGGCGCTGGTGGACAGCGCTCTCGATCACGGCAGCCGGCGGCAGCGCAGCCGCAGCAGCGGCCAGGAAGAGCTGTTCGGGGAATCCGATGCGCTCGATCCGGAAGGCGCCGCCGTGCGGCTGCCGGACGTGCCGGCGTGGACGGAGGACGAGCAGCTCAAGTTCGAGAAGGAGGCGCTCGGCCTGTATCTGAGCGGCCATCCGATAGACCGGTTCCGCAAGGAGCTCGCCCGCGCCGGCGCGCAGCCCATGGCGGCGCTCGCCGAGCCGGCCCCTTCCGTGACCGTGGGGGGCATCGTCAGCGACGTCCGAAGCCTGAAGACGAGGAAGGGTGATCCCATGGCGGTGGTCACCGTCGAGGATCGCGAAGGCCGGCTGGAGGTCGTGGTGTTTCCGGAGACCTTCCGCAAGTACGGCCGGTTCCTGGAGAAGGAAGCCCTCGTAGCCGTCACCGGCAAGCTGGAGATAGACGACGAGACCGCGCGCCTCGTCGCGAGCGAAGTACGGCGGGTGGACGCGCTGCTGAGCGCCGCCGGCCGGCCTCTGACCATCCGGTTCGCCTCGCCGCCGGCGGATCGCGCGACGCTCGAAGCGCTGAAGGAAGTTCTCGGCCGCCACTACGGCGACGGACGGGTCGTGCTCGAGATCGAGTTGCGGCGGCAGGTTCCGCCGCTGAGAGTGCGCGCGGGGCTGAACCGGGTCCGCGTGCAGCCATCGGAGCGGCTGCTGGAGGACATCGAGAAGGTGTGCGGAAAGGGCGCCGTGTCGTGGTAACCCCCGCCGGCAAGGCGGCGACGCTGCGCGGGGCGGTCTGGAACCACCTGGCTTGCGATGGCCCGTCGGTCGAACGGTTGCGGCATGAGTTGGCGCTCCACCCCACCGTGGCGCGCCTTCTGGTCCAGCGTGGCTTCGGTGAGCCGGCGGCCGCCCGGCAGTTCCTGAACCCGAGCCTCGACGATCTGCACGATCCATCACGTCTCACCGATCTCGATCGGGCCGCGGAGAGGCTTCTCGGCGCCGTCGCTCGCCGCGAACCGATCGCCGTGCACGGCGACTACGACGCGGACGGGGTCAGCTCCACCGTGATGCTGCGCCGTGTGCTGGAGTTGCTGGAGGGAGACGTCACCCACTTCATTCCGGTGCGGCTGCAGGATGGCTACGGTTTGCAGGCCGGGACGATCGAGCGGCTGCATGCCCGGGGCATCCGGGTGATCGTGTCGGTCGATTGCGGCATTCGGAGCGTGGATGCGGCGGCGCGGGCGCGCGAGCTGGGCGTCGATCTCATCGTCACGGATCACCACGAGCCCGACGCGGCGCTTCCGCCGGCCTTCGCGGTGCTCAATCCGCGGCGCCCCGACTGCACATATCCGGACAAGGACCTGGCGGGCGTCGGCGTGGCGTTCAAGCTGGTGCAGGCACTTTGTCAGCGGGCCGGCCACAGCGCCTGGCTGCAGGGATTCGCCAAGCTGGCCGCCATCGGAACCCTGGCCGACGCAGTGCCCCTGAAGGGCGAGAACCGCGTCCTCGCCAAGGTGGGGCTGGACCGGCTGTCCGCGGGCCCCAACACCGTCGGCTTGCAGGCGTTGCTGGATGTCAGCGGGTTGACCGGGCGCAGGATCGCCAGTGACGACGTGGCGTTCCAGGTGGCCCCGCGGATAAACGCGGCCGGCCGCATGAGCTCCGCGGACTTGGCGACGAAGCTGCTGCTCTCGACAGGCGCCTCGGCCGCGGCCGAGGCGAAGGCCCTGGCGGAATCGCTGAACGCCGAGAACGTCCGGCGGCGGAAAGAAGAGGCGGATATCGTCGCCGAGGCGCGCAAGGTCATCGAGCGGGATCCCGACATCGGCGCCCAGAACCTCCTGGTGGTATGGGCCGAGGGCTGGCATCGAGGCGTCATCGGAATCGTGGCGTCGAAGCTGGTCGAGACGTTCGCGCGCCCGGCGATCGTGCTGTCCGTCGATGGGGATGAGGCACATGGTTCGGGGAGGAGCATTCCGGGATTCGACCTGCTGGGCGCGCTGGAGCGAAACGCGGACCTGTTCCTTCGTTTCGGGGGGCACAGGCAGGCCGCCGGCATGCTGGTCGACGCCGGACGCCTGAAGGAACTGCGCCGCCGCCTGGCGGCCTACGCCAACGAGCGCCTCGAGCCGCAGGATCTGGTGCCGCGACTGACGGTGGATGCCCCTCTGCCGCTCGGCGAGGTGCGGGAAGACCTGCTGCGCGGTCTGTCGGCACTGGAACCCTTCGGAAGGGGCAACCTGCGTCCCGTCTTCCACGCCGCCCCGGTCGAGGTGTCCCAGGGGCCACGCACGATGGGCCGGCGCCACCTCCGCATGACGCTACGGCAGGGGCGCGCGGCATTTCCGGCCGTCGCCTGGCGCGCCGCCGAGCGGTCGGCGATCTTCGAGCAACCCGGTGCCTTGCACGTCGCGTTCTCTCTCGGAGAGGACTCGTACAAGGGCAACCGCTTCCTGCAACTGATCGTTGCCGACGCCGTTGCACAGCGCTAGCGCCCGAAACGCCTCGCCGGCTCGGTGTTTCGGCCCATTCCCCCGCGCCGGGACCCTGCGCCACAGCACTTCGCAGCGTTGCGTTCTGCGGCGCAAGCTCATGGCGCCGCCGAACCCGTCGCGGGGCTCCGTGTTCGGCCCCATCCCCCACCGCCCCAGGACCTTGCGCCTCGGAACGCACTTCGTTGCGTTCTGCGGCGCAAGGTCCTAGAGTGGAAAGATGGCCGTCTGGCAACGCCCCGCCCGGGTCGGACTCGCATCGTTCGCCCTGACCCTCGCCGGCGCGCTGCTGTACGGCGTGTACGACCGCGGTGGGCCGCCCGCTGCGTCGATCGAGGTTCCGGTTCCGGCCGATCCGGCGGCCGTGGTCGAAAGCCGTGGTACGCGCATCACCCTGGGTGACGGGTCGGTAATCGTCGCGGAGCGGCAGTTCGCCTATGACGACGGATCCGCACGATTGCTGGGGGTGGAGATCATCGTCCCCGCCGGCGAGGACCGAACCGACTTCCGGATCCGCAGCGGTGAAGCGACCGTGGTCCAGGAAACGGGAGAGTCGCGGCTGGACGACTCGGTGAGCATCGAGACGGGGGACGGCCTTTTCGGCAGCACCTCCGAGGCGTCGTACGCTGATGCAACGGGCACCGTCACCATGCCCGAGCCCGCCCGCTTCGAGCAGGGCTGGATGCGACTTGCCGGCGATGCCGCGCGCTACGACCGCCGTCGCGGGCTGGTGCATCTGGACCGGCGCGCGGTCGTCGAATTGCTCCCGGCGGCAGAGGGAAGCGGGGCGCGCACGCGGATTGCGGCGGAGACCGCCGCGGTCGACCGTCTCGCCGGCGTGATGCGTTTCGCCGGAGGAGTCACCATCGAGGGGGCCCGCAGAGGGATGCGGGCCGAGCAGGTCGTCGTTCGCTTCGACCCCGACGCGTCCCGGATCGATGCCATCGAGCTGGCGGGCGGAGCACGCGTGCTTGGCGGGCCGGCCGGGGACACCGGCGGCAGGGAGCTGTCCGCGCAGAGAATCTCCGTCCTCTACGGCGAGGCCGGGTTGGAGGGCGCAACGCTCACGGGCGACGCCCGCATCCAGGGCAGGGACGCGGGGCCCGGCCGGCTGCGAGAGCTTGGGGCTCCGACGATCGAGCTGTCCTACCGGGACGGTGCGCCGGAGCACGTAACGATGAGCGGGGGAGCGCGGGTCGAGCTCTTCGGCGATCGCGCGGGCGCGGCGGGACTGACGATAGACGGCAGGATCGTCGAAATCGCTTTGGAGATTGGCGGTGCGGGCATCGACGAGCTCCACGCGGAGGATCGGGTAGCCCTGGCGTTCCCGGCGTACACGGGTGCGCCGCGTCGTATCCGGGCGCGGACGCTCGACATCGGCGGCGTCGCCATGACCGAGCAGGCAACAGACCCGTCGATCGAGCCTGACGTCGCGTCACCCGGATCGGCTGCCGGAGACCAGACAGCGGAGACCGGCAATCAGGTGTCCGGCGAGCCTGACGTCGCGTCACCGGAATCGGCAGACCAGCTCGAATCATCGAGTCTGTCCGCCGTATTCGATGGGAACGTCGAGATGCGCGAGTCGGGTACGGGAGAAGCCGCTACCGCCCGGGACGACCGCGTGATGCGGGCGGATCGCCTCGAAGCGACTCTGGCGGAGGGGCTTGCGCGATTGACCGGAGCGCGGTTCATCGACAGCGTCACGCTCGAAGCCGCAGGGCTCTCCGCGCAGGCCGACCAGGCGACGTATGCGCCCGACGAGGGACTGTTCACCCTGGTGATGGCCGATGCGGCGGGCGCGGCGCCGCGCATGGACGATGAACGCGGCTTCGTGCAGGCGGAGACGCTGGCCATCGATCTCGACGGACCGAATATCTCGGCGACGCAGGATGTCCGGGGAGTGCTGCGGGAGACGGCTACCACCGAGACCTCCGCGGTGCGGCCCGGGCTGTTCGCCGAGGAAGCCCCGATTCATTTCGTCGCCGGGACCTTTTCGTACGAGGCCGGACAGTCGCTGGCGACGTACGACGGCGGGGCCAGGCTGTGGCAGGGAAGCACCGAGTTCCGCGGCGGGAAGATCGCCATCGACGAGGCGACCGGGAACATTTCCGCCGAAGGGTCGGTGCAGACACGGACCACGATGCTGCAACAGGACGAAGAGCTCGATCAGGCAGTGGAGACCGCAGCCGCCGGAAGCGGCGCTACGTTGTTCTACGACAACCAGCGCCGCCATGCCACGTACACGACCGGCGCCAGGCTGGAGATCCCGGGTTTCGGGCTCGGCAGCGAGAAGATCGAGTTGCTGTTGCACGATGATGCCCGGACGCTCAATCGGATTCACGCCGAAGAAGACGTCACGCTGGAGCTCGAGACCCGCAGAGTGACCGCGGAGAGTCTGATCTACGACGATCTCGAGGGTCGCTACGATCTGACCGGGGAGCCCGTGAGCGTCATCGAGCAGCGGGTGGGCGGGTGCCGGGAGACGACGGGCCGAACCGTCACGTTCCATGAGACCGGCGACTCGATTTCGGCCGACGGGCAGTCTGCCGAGCGGACCGCGTCCGCCGGCGGGGGTTGCTGAGCCGAGACCCACCAGTACCGCTCGAGACCACCGTTCGCACAATGGCTCTCCTCAAGACGCTCGCATTGACGAAGTCGTACGGGAGGCGCACGGTCGTGCGCGGGGTGAGCCTGGACGTGCGTCCGGGCGAAGTCGTGGGTCTGCTGGGACCCAATGGCGCTGGCAAGACCACGACGTTCCATATGGTCGTGGGACTCACGTCGCCGGACTCGGGCCGGGTCGTACTGGATGGACAGGACATCTCCGCGGATCCGATGTACGTTCGTGCGAAGAAGGGAATCGGCTACCTGCCGCAGGAGCCCTCGGTCTTCCGCGGTCTCACCGTGGAGCAGAACATCCTGGCCATCCTCGAGACGCTGAAACTGAAGCGAGCGGAACGCAGGCGCAGGGCGGACGAGTTGCTGGCCGAATTGAACCTGACGCCGCTCGCCTCGGCGCGGGCGCACTCGCTCTCGGGAGGCGAGCGCCGGCGCGTGGAGATTACCCGGGCGCTGGTGATGTCGCCGGCTTTCATGCTGCTCGACGAGCCCTTCGCGGGAATCGACCCGATAGCCGTGAGCGACATTCAGGAGATCATCTTTCACCTCAAGGAGCGCGGAATCGGCGTCCTGATGACCGACCACAATGTGCGCGAGACGCTGCGGATCACCGACCGCGCGTACATCATCCATGACGGCGACGTGTTCCGGAGCGGGACGCCGGACGAGTTGGCCGGAGACGAGGACGTCAAGCGCATCTATCTGGGCGCGGAATTCCGTTTGGACTAAGCTTCTGGAAGGGGTTCCCTCCGTTCACGCATCGATGGCCATCCAACAGAAACTACAGACCCGCCTGTCCCAGAAGCTCGTCCTCACGCCGTCGTTACAGCAGGCCATCAAGCTGCTGCCGATGTCGACGGTCGAGCTCGTCGATCTGCTGAACCAGGAGGTCGTCGAGAACCCGCTGCTCGAGGAGGTCCCGGACGACGGACCGCCGGCGGAGTCCGCGGAACAGAGCGCGAAGGACGGAGCCGAAAGCGCCGCGCCGGCCGAAGGACAGGACGCCTGGGACGACGCCGACTACGAGTACTTCTTCGGCGACTACCTGGATGAGGGCTATCGGTCACGCGCGCCGACCGAGTACAAGGAGCTGCCCCCGATCGAGAATACGCTGTCCACCGGCACGTCCCTTGCGGATCACCTGCTTTGGCAACTCCGCATGCAGGCCGATGAGGAGCTCACGTACGACATAGGAACGGCCATTGTCGGCAACCTCGACGACGACGGGCGTCTCGTGGCGTCCGTCGAAGAAGTCGCGGCGTTGGGAGGCTGGCGATCGGCCGACGTCGAGCGGGCGATCCGGATCGTGCAGACGCTGGATCCGATTGGAGTCGCGGCGCGCAACCCGCCGGAGTGCCTGCTGCTCCAGTTGCGGCACTGGGGACGGGTCGGCGCAAGAAGCGAGACCGGGGAGTCCATCTTTCGAGAGCACCTGCCCTGCGAGACGTGCGAGACGCTGGTCCGGGAGCACTACCCGCTTCTGCAGAACCCGAAGTTGCCGGAGCTCGCACGGCTGCTGGGGGTGACCATCAGCGACCTCAGGATGCACGTCGATATCGTGCGGCAACTGGATCCGAAACCGGGAAGCCGGCTGAACGCGGAGCGGTCACAGTACGTGATTCCCGACGTTTCCGTCATCAAGGTAGAGGACGACTATGTGGCCGTGCTGAACGACGAGCGGGTGCCGCAGTTGCGCATCAGTCCCGTCTACCGCCGCATGATGAGCAAGGCCAGCCAGAGCTCGGAGGAGACGCGGGCGTACGTGAAGAAGAAGCTGGAGTCCGCCAAGTGGCTGATCAAGTCGGTCGATCAGCGCCAGCGGACGATTCACAAGGTTGCCACGAGCATAATCGGCTTCCAGCGGGGATTTCTCGACCATGGAATCTCTCAGCTTCGGCCGCTGGTGTTGCGCGACGTCGCGAACGACATCGGAATGCACGAATCGACGGTGAGCCGGGTGGTGACGAACAAGTACATGCATACGCCGCAAGGTGTGTTCGAGATGAAGTACTTCTTCCACAGCGGCATCAGCAGCGCGTACGGGGAGAACGTCTCGTCGGTCAAGGTCAAGGAGCGCATCCGCAAGATAGTTGCCGAGGAGGACGCCCGGAAGCCCTTGAGCGACTCGAAGATCGTGCGCCTGCTGCAGGACGAGGGTCTGGTGCTCGCGCGCAGGACGATCGCCAAGTACCGCGAAGAGTTGAAGATCCCGACGTCGAGCCGGCGCCGGGTGCACTACTGAAGCAGATCCGAGGATGTCGAGTGACCACCGAAGAACGCCCGGTGCGGGTGGAGAAGCCGTGGGGGTACGAGCTGATCTGGGCCAGAACCACCCGCTACGTCGGCAAGGTGATTCACGTTCGGGCCGGGCACGCGCTGAGCCTGCAGTACCACAACCGAAAGGAAGAGACGCTCCTGCTGTGGCGCGGTCGACTGCGATTCGAGTTGCGCGAGAACGGTAACGCCCGTTGCTGGGAGATGACCTCCGGCGACCATGTTCACGTCCGACCGGGGGCTGTCCATCGGATGACCGCCATCGAGGACTGCGACGTGTTCGAGGTATCGACCCCCGAGCTCGACGACGTGGTCCGAATCGAGGATCGCTACGGTCGCGAGGGCACCACGGAAGCATAGAAGCCCGTGGCAGCCGCAGGCCCTCGACAAGATGTCGTGACTCAGAACGGGATGTCGTCCTCCGTCAGATCGGGACCGCCGCCCGGCTCGCTCGGGTCCGGCGCATCCGGGCGCGGCGCGCCCGGGCTCGGCGCGGGGGACTGACTCCGACCTTCGCCGTCGAAACGACGTCCGCCGCCTTCGCCTCTGCCGAGCAGCACCACACGATCAGCCCGGACATCCGTGGAGTAACGCTTGTTGCCGTCCCGGTCCTCCCACTGGCGTGTCCGGAGGCTGCCCTCGACGTAGATCTGCCGTCCCTTCAGCAAGTACTCCTGCAGCGTTTCGGCCTGCCGTCCCCACAGATCCACGCTGTGCCACTCGGTACGTTCCTGGCGCTGTCCGCTGTTCTTGTCGGTCCATGTGTCGGTCGTGGCAATTCGGAGCTTTCCGACCGCGGCTCCGCCCGGGGTGTAGCGCATCTCGATGTCGCGCCCGAGGTTGCCGACGAGAATGACCTTGTTCACGCTGCCCATGGTGCCGTCACCGCCTCTTGTTTCGCCTCACCGTCCGCTTCACTGATCGAGTCGTTCCAGCAATTGCCGTGCCAGGGCGGCCATGCGACTGTCGGGATAGTCCGTTACGACGAACTCGAACGATTCGCGGGCGCGCTCCCGTTCTCCGAGCCGGTCGAACGCAACGCCGCGCTTGTACGCGGCCTCGGGTACCTTGTCGCCGTCCGGATACTCCAGGACGACCTGCTCGTACGCCTCGACCGCACCCTGGAAGTCGCCCTGCAGGAAGTAGGTTTCGGCCACGTAGAACGCCGCGTCATCCGCCATCTCCGAACGTGGATAGGTGGAGATGTACGCGTCGAATCCGGTGATCGCCAGGGCCCACTGACCCGCGGCGTAGTCGGCCCAGGCCGTGTCGTACAGCCGCTGCGGCGAGGTTCCGGCAACCGTGGGTGCCACCGCTGCGGGAGGCGCCGGGGCAGATGCCGCCGCGGCAGGCTGTTCCGCCTGCGGGGCTGGCTGTGATTCGGTGGTCTGGATCGGTGGCGGAGGAGGAATCGAGACCCGCAACGCTTCGATTTCCTGCGAGAGCGCCGCGATGCGGACGTTGGATTCGTCCAGCTTCTCGCGCAGCACGCGGGCAGTGGAACCCACGTTGTCGATCGTCAGGCGCTGATCGGCGAACGCTCTCCGCATCGCCGTCCCGAGCTCTTCCTGGTTGGCCGAGAGCGTCTCCATCGTCTCCATGATGCCGTTGATCATCAGGTGCAGACGCATCGTGTGCTCGTGCAGCATCCGGATGTCCGCCATCAGTTGCTCGTGCTCCCGGTCCGCGGCGACGACCGGCGTCGTGGACACGAGCACAAGCAACAGCCCGACCACCATGCGTGTCATGAGCCTGTCTCCCCCTGGTAGGTTGACCCACGCCGGACGCCTCGACAAAGGCGCCGCAGACGCCGCGCAGGTGCTTGTGAGGCCTCCCGATACTGTACTCCGCGGCCCTGGCGAGCGCCAGACCGAAGCGTGTGCTTCACTGCCCGGTGATCACGAAATGCGCCCGCCGGTTCGAGGCCCAGGCGTCCTCGGTTTCGCCGGGGACGAACGGGAACTCCTCGCCGTAGCTGATCGTCTGCATCCGGTCGGCCGCGATTCCGAGACCGACAAGATGGTCCCGCACGGCGTAGGCGCGACGCTCGCCGAGGGACAGGTTGTACTCGGGTGTGCCGCGAGAGTCGCAGTGGCCCTCAATCGCGATCACCCATGTCGGATTCTGCGACAGGACGTCGGCATTGGTCGCGATGACGCCTCTTGCGGCGGTGTTGATCTCGCTGCTGTCATAGCCGAAGAACACCGGCTGCAGGGGAGCCTCGCGGTTGATCTCCTCGAGCGGGCGCGACACGAATTCCTCTTCCGGCAGCGGTGCCGGAGGCTCCGGTACGGGAGAAGGGGTCTGGCGCGCTGCGGGGGCGGACGGGGTTACCGGCGTTACCTGCGCGGCCCCCGGCGGCGGCTGCGGAGGTTCCGGTTCGACGGCCGGCGGGTTGCGCGAGCAGGATGAGGCAAGGAGCCCGAGGAAGACGAAACCGAGCAGCAGGCAGTGGGGGTGCGGTCGTTCGTGTACGCTCATCTGGACTTTCCTCGCGCCAAGCTGCCACCGGGACGTGTCCGGCCGCAGCGTCGTAGGGCCGACGGCTTGATCATCGTGACCAGCTCGGCATTTCGTTGTTTCCCATGTAGGTGATCTGGCGGAGCCCGCGGCCGTCTCGTCCAATCACGTAGATCTGCTTGTTGCCGCTGCCCCGGGTCGACGAGAACACGAGGTGCCGGCCGTTCGCGGAGTAGCTCGGACTCTCGTTCGTTCCCTGCCCGAACGTGAGTTGACGCACCTCGTTCGTGGCGAGGTCGACGACCTTGATGTCGTACCCCGGACCGGTGAGAGAGGCGTAGGCGATCTCGTTGTACGGGCTCGGCGACCAGGTCGGCCGATCGCAGTAGGACTCGAACGTGATGCGGCGAAGTCCGGCTCCGTCGACCCCGATGACGTAAATCTGCGGGGAGCCGGTGCGGTCCGACGTGAACGCAATCTGGTGCCCCAGGGGCGACCAGGTGGGACTCGTATCGATGGCGGGGTGGTTCGTCAGGCGCCGGAGATTCGTCCCGTCCACGTTCATCACGTACAGCTCGGGATTGCCGTCGCGATTCGAGTTGAATGCGATCTGGCGTCCGTCCGGCGAGTACGACGGGAGCCAGTTGTGCACGCGCTCGGTACCGCCGGCGGGCGTTTCGAGCCGTCCCTCGTAGATGTGCGAAACGACGATGTCCTGCTGGCCGTAGCGGTAGGAGGTGTACGCCACGGCGCGGCTGTCCGGCGTCCACGTGGGCGTGACGTTGAGCGATCGGCTGACGGTTACCCGCCGCACGTTGGCCCCGTCGTAGTCGGCGATGTAGATCTCCTTCGTCTGCCGGTTGGGCACGAGGCCGAGCACCGACTCGCTGTCGCGGTCGGACACGAACGCGAGGTGACTGCGCGCGACACCCTCCAGGCCGCGTTGCTGCCGGTGGATCTGGTTCGCCAGCTCATGCGCGTAGAGCCTGACGTTGCGGTAGGACCCGGCGTATTCGACCCCCAGCGCCGACTCCAGCGAACTGACATTGAACAGGCTCGCGCGCACGAGGAGTTGTCCGTCCGCCTGCCGGCTCACCGAGCAACTGACGACACCGTCGGCGCCGAGCTCCTGCCAGGCGTTGAGCGGAAGGTCCGTCAGGCTGCGGGCGCGCGGAATCGTGCGGTAGGTGTCGCGCGCCAGCAGGCGGAACTCCCGCTCGAACTCGAGATCGTCGTACAGCACCTGAGCAATGGTGGAGGCCGCGTCCACGGTCTCGGGATCGTTCGTCAGGGCGAGGCAGTCGGGCACGGCCAGACGGGGTTGCGCGCCGATGCGGTCGCCGATGATGAGGTCGACCCCGGTCCGCGACGGCGGATCGGGTGGCGGCGACTGCTGCGCGAAGAGCAGCGAACCGGCGGCCGTGACCGCCACGGCCAAGGTCAGGCAACGAAGAACTGGTCTGGTCATGGTTGATACTCGAACGTGAGACGCACCGGCAAGTCGTCTTCCGGATGGGCCGGAGGAAGTGGTGGCAGGGCGCGCGTGAGCAGAACGGCGCGCTGCGCGCTCGTGTCTAGGGCGAGATAGCCGCTGGAGCGGTCCACCCCCACGTCGTCGATTTCGCCGCTCCGGCCGACGGTGAAGCGCACCACGACCGAACCGGTGACGCGCTGGTTCCTGTCCCAGCGCCTGCGGATTGCCTCGAGCATGAGCGACAGGTAGCTCGGGCAACAGAAATCGCCGACGTCGATCTCGGCTCCCTCTCCGCCGAGTCCGCCGCCCGACAGCCCGACGCCGGTTCCCTGGACGCCGGTGTCGGCCATGGTCGATCCCTCCCGCGCCTCGGGGCCGCGCGTCGGCGTGCGTCCGCGGGCCTCCGCCGGGGCGGTTTCGACTTCGACCTCCGGCTCTGGCCGACGGGCGGGCACGGCCTCCGGCACCGGAAGGATCATCCTCGGCGGGGCGGCGGTGGGGGGCTGAATCCACTGCGGGCGACGGATCTCGGGCAGGGGGACGACGTCCTGTATGGGACGACCGCCGAGTGCGGTGCGTCCGCCCTGACCGGGCCCTTCCGGGCCCCCGAGCTGGATTCTCATGACGTCGAGCCCCGGCTCGCTCGACGGTCCGGCCAGCCAGTCCCCGGGCGCCGCCAGTACGGCGGTGATAAGGACGGCGTGCGCGGTCAGCGACACCAACCCCGTACGACGGAGGCCGTCGTGCTCGCCCGAACGCGCCGTCAGGATCTCAGAAGCTGCTTCCTGCACCGGACACCGTCACCGCTGACGGGGCAGGTCGAGCACCAACCCGACGTCCTCGACGCCCCCTTCCTTGAGCTGATCCATCACCGAGACCAACTCCCCGTACGTGATCTCGCTGTCGCCGCGGAGGAAAACCGACCGGTCGTCGCGACCATCGAGCTCGGCCTGCAGACGCGTCGGCAATACGTCGATGCCGACCGTGTCCTCGCCCACCTGCACGATGCCGTCCGTGCGGTAGGCGAGCGGCACGGTGACGAAGATCCGCTCCGATACGAGCGGCTCCGCGCGGCGGGCTTCGGGAAGCTGCACGTCGAGTCCGCGCTGCATCATCGGAGCGGTCACCATGAAGATGACCAGCATGACGAGCATGACGTCGACCAGCGGCACGACGTTGATCTCCGACAGCGACGTGCTCGCCCGACGTCCACGCCGCCGGCCGCTCCCTGCGCCACTCTCGATGGACTGAATCGTCGGCATCGTGAACCGGACCTCACCCGGAGAAGTACCGCTCGGCGATATTGAGGAACTCGAGCGAGAAGTCGTCGATCGTCGACGCCGCGAGCTTCACGCGATGCATGAGGTGGTTGTAGAAGTACACCGCCGGAATCGCCGCGAACAGGCCGGCCGCGGTTGCGATCAGCGCCTCGGCGATTCCCGGCGCCACGACCGCGAGGTTGGTCGAGCCGGTCGCGCCGATGTCCTGAAACGCGATGATGATGCCGACCACCGTTCCGAACAGCCCGATGAACGGCGTGATGCTCGCGGTCGTGGCGAGAATCGCCACGTGACGCTCCAGCTTGTTGACCTCGACGTTCGAGGCCCGCAGCAGGGAACGGTCGAGCGCCTCGAAGCTCCGCAGGGACGGCCGCGGAGCACCGCCCGGAACCGGATCGCTCCGCGGGGACTCGGTGTCGCGCAGTTGCGAGTTGAGCTCCACGTAGCCGGCCTGGAACACCCCGGTCAGCGGGCTCGAGGCGAGCGACTTGCAGACGGACTGCACCTCGGAGAACTTCCGGCTCTTGCGGAATATGCTGACGAACGTCGACGTTTGTGCGTCGACCTGCCGGAACTGCCAGAGCTTGAAGAGGATGATGGCCCAGGAAACGACGGAAAATGCAAGCAGAGACGCCAGAACGACATGGCCGATCAGCGACTGACGCGCAATGAGTCCGAACAGGTCGCCGAAACCTTCCGCAGGCTCGCTCGCCACGGGCGCCTGAAGGAAGGCAAAGGCATAGTATCCAAGGATACGCACCTCGGTTCCTCCGTCAATTCTGACAATGGCGCGCCGCTGGGAAGGCGCTAGTTGCGTGAGGGTACCATGCCTCCGGATCGCTGTCAATCGTGTGCTAACATGGCGCTCCTTCCCCGACCGTCCGGCCTCGGCTCGACCCAGCCGGTGCCCGGAGCGCGGAGAGACGGGCGGTCGTTGGTCATGATCCGTTTCCTCAGCATTCGCGACCTCGCCATCGTCGATGCCGTCGACATCGAGCTCGACCACGGCTTCAACGTGCTGACCGGCGAGACCGGCGCCGGCAAGTCGATCATCATCGGCGCGCTCGGCCTGCTGGTCGGCGAGCGGGGAAGCGGGGACCTGGTTCGCACCGGCACGGCCAGGGCCCTCGTCCAGGCGACATTCGAGGACCCGGAGAGAGACGAGACCATCGTCCGCCGCGAAATCCCGGCCCAGGGCCGCGGCCGGATGTTCCTGAACGACGCACTCTCGACCGCGGCGGCGCTGCGGACGCTGGGCAGGCGGCTCGTCGACATCCACGGCCAGCATGAGCACCAGGCACTGCTGGATCCGAGGTCGCACGTCGGATTCCTGGATGCCTACGCCGGACTCGAGCCCGCGGCCGCGGAGGTCGCGGCCGCCTACTCGCGCTGGCAGGACGCGAGGAGCCGGCTCGAGGCGGCGCGGGTGGATGCGCGGGAGCTTGCGGCGCGCGTCGAGTTCCTGGAGTTCCGGATCGGGGAGATCGATCGCGTCGCTCCGCGACCGGGAGAGGACGAGCTCCTGCGCGACGAGCGCAGCCGCCTCGCCAACGCCGACAGGTTGCTGGCGCTCGCCGGGGGCGCCTACGCGGCGTTGTACGAGCGGGACGACTCGGTGCTGTCGTCCCTCGGCGCGGTGTGGCGGCAGCTCGACGAGCTGGCGGCGCTCGATTCCGGATTGGCCGAGCAGGCGGCGGTCCGGGACGCGGTTGTCCCGCTGCTCGAGGACCTTGCGCATACACTCAGGTCCTACGCAGCGGCGGTCGAGGTGTCGCCGGACCGGCTCGCCGCGGCGGAGGCACGGCTCGCGGACATCGAGCGACTCGCGCGGAACCACGGCGGTAGTCTCGACGCGGTGCTCGAACGGCGCCGGGCGATGGCTGCGGAGGTCGAGGATCTGACCGGCAGCAAGGAGCGGCGCGCGGCGCTGGAGGAGGACGCGATCGAAGCGCGGGAGGCGTACCTCTCCGCCGCTCGAGCGTTGTCCGTTAGGCGCGTCGCCGGGGCCCGGGAGCTTGCCCCGGCGCTCGAACGCGAGTTGAGGCACCTGGCCATGCCTGCCGGACACGTGGAAGTGCGGGTCGAGACCGGTCTTCCGGAAGGGCGCTGGGGCCCGCTCGGAACGGACCGGGTCGAGCTGTTCCTGTCCGCCAATCCCGGCGAGGATGCGCGACCTCTGGCGAAAGTCGCGTCGGGCGGCGAGTTGTCGCGAGTCATGCTCGCCCTGAAGACCCTGGCAGCCACCGACGCGGCCGGCAAGACCCTCGTGTTCGACGAGATCGACGCGGGCATCGGCGGCCGCGCCGCGGACCGGGTGGGAGAACGCCTCCGTGCGCTCGGTACACGCTATCAGGTACTCTGCGTGACGCATGCGCCGCAGTTGGCCGCGCATGCCACGGCGCATTACCGCGTCTCGAAGCGGGTGGACGGTGGACGGACACGGACCGCGGTCGAAAGGCTCACGCAGGCCGAACGCGTCACGGAGCTCGCCCGGTTGATGACCGGGTCGGACAGTTCCACCGCTCTTGCGAGCGCGGCCGAGCTTCTCGGGTCCCGGCGCACGCCGGTGGCCGCGGCCCCCGCCGCCGGCATGGGCGAAGAGTAGTTTCGATGGAGCATTCGGGGAAAGCGATGGCAAGGCGGTACGCGGTCGAAACGTTCGGCTGTCAGATGAACGTGCACGACAGCGAGCGGCTTGGCGGCCTTCTGCAGCAGGCGGGCTATGCGCGGGCCCGCTCGGCGGAGGAGGCCGATCTGATCGTCGTCAACACCTGCAGCGTGCGGGAGAAGGCCGCGGAAAAGCTGTTCGCGCGCCTCGACCGGTTTCGGCGCCGCCCCCGCGAGGAGCGTCCGCTGGTCGCCGTCACGGGCTGCGTGGCCCAGCAGGAGGGAGCGCGGATCGTGGACCGCGCGCCCATGGTGGACGTCGTCATCGGCACGCAGGCGCTGGCGATGCTTCCGCAGGCCATCGACGAAGCGGAGCGGACCGGCCGCCCGCAGGTCGATACGAACCCCTACGACAACGTTTCGTTCCCTCTCGGCGTCGCGATCCGCGAGGATCCGGTCAAGGCCTACGTCACGGTCATCGAGGGCTGCAACGATTTCTGCTCCTTCTGCGTGGTGCCCTATACCCGTGGCCATGAACGGATGCGGCCGGTTGCGGAGATCGTTGCCGAGGTCTCGGCCGTGGCCGCCGCGGGCCACCGTGAAGTGCACCTGCTCGGCCAGATAGTGAATCACTACCAGGCGCCGGATGCACCGGAATGCGACTTCGCAGGGCTGCTCGATCGCGTCCACGCCGTCGACGGCATAGACCGCATCCGGTTCGCCAGCCCCCACCCGCGCCACGTGACGGGGCGGATGATCCAGGCAATCCGCGACCTGCCCAAGGTGTGCAAGCATCTTCACCTGCCGGTGCAGTCGGGCTCGACCCGAATGCTGGCCCGGATGCGGCGGCGGCACACCCGCGAGCGGTATCTCGCGCTGATCGAGGAGATGCGGGCGCAGGTAACGGGCGTGACTCTGTCGACCGATATGATTGTTGGGTTTCCCGGGGAGACCCCGCAGGATTTCGAGGAGACGTTGAGCCTGACGGAGACGGTCCGCTACCACGGCATGTTCTCCTTCAAGTACTCGGAGCGACCGAATACGCTGGCTCGCGCACGCATGCCGGACGACGTGCCCGAGTCTGAGAAGGCCCGCCGCCTGACGATTCTGCAGGCGCTGCAGCAGCGGATTCAGCAGGAGTTGCACGACTCGATGATTGGACGAACGGTCACCGTGCTGGCCGACGCAGCGAGCCGCCGGCGCGCCGGCGAGTACGCGGGACGGACCAGCGGCAACACGGTCGTGAACTTCCCGGGCGATTCGACCTGCGTCGGCCGGCTCGTCGACGTCCGGATCGAACGTGCCGGCCCGAACAGCCTGTGGGGCACCTTGTCCCCGACACTCGAGCGACGGCCCGGTGGTTGCGACGACGGAGTGGTCTGATGCAGATCGAGATGACGATCAAGGGACTGATGGTCGATCCGATCACGAACATGCCGATCGTCATCCTGCGCGATCAGGCAGGCGAGCACGTTCTCCCGATCTGGGTAGGCATCTTCGAGGCCAACGCGATCGCGCTGCAGATCGAGAACGTGAGCACGCCGCGACCGATGACGCACGACTTGCTGAGGAACGTCATCAGCGATCTCAACGGAGCGGTGGAGAAGATAGTCGTCTGCGACCTCAAGGAGAACACCTTCTACGCCCTGATCTACGTCCGCATACGGGAAGAGGTCGTGGCCGTGGACGCGCGTCCCAGCGATGCCATCGCTCTGGCGCTGCGGGTGAGCGCGCCCATCTACGTGGAGGACACCGTCGTGCGCAACGCCAAGAACCTGGACTTCGCGCCCGACAAGGCCGACTCGGAGCGGCTCGCCAAGTGGCTGGAGAACCTGGACCCTGAAGACCTCGGCAAGTACAAGATGTAGCGGCGCGAAAATTGTCGGCCGGCTGACATCCTCTGCAACTTCCTGATTGCGCAGACACTTAACGGCCAGCTTCCGGCCACCGTGCCTTGACACGCCAGCGGGCCGTTCCTAGAATCCCGGCATTCTGGCCGCCTTCATTTCTCCGGTACGTTCCGTCTCGTACCGCCATCGTCTCTTCCGGTCGACGGCATACCGATGATCGTCGCGATCGCCAACCAGAAGGGCGGCGTAGGCAAGACCACCACGGCCATCAACCTGGCCTCGGCGCTCGCCCTTCGCGGCAAGCCGACCCTCCTCATCGACCTCGACCCCCAGGGGAACAGCACGATTTCCTTCTTGCCGCGGGACCAGGACTACCGGTCCGTGTACGAGGCGATGGTGGATGACGGCTGCCCGTTCTCGGACGTGATTCATCCGTCGTCCCAGGAGAATCTCTGGGTGGCGCCCGCGCGCATCAACCTGGCGAAGCTGGAGGCCCGCCTGGTGGGGGAGCTCGACGCGCATTTCCGCCTCAAGGAACGCCTCGGCGCCCTGGGCGAACGCTTCTCCGTAATCGTCATCGACTGCCCGCCGGCGCTCGGCCTGCTGACCGTCAACGCACTCGTCGCCGCCACGCACCTGCTCATCCCCATCCAGTCGTCGTACTTCGCTCTCGAAGGCACGGACGACCTGCTGGAAACCGTGCAGCGCGTACAGTCGCGCGCCAATCCCGGACTCGATATTCTCGGCGTGCTGATCACCATGCACGACCGCCGGACGACGCTGGGGCGCGACATCAACAACCGCATTCGCGAGGCGTTCGGGCCCAAGGTTTTCCGCACCGTGATCGCCAAGAACGTCCGGCTCGAAGAAGGGCCGGCGTACCGTGAATCCATCTTCGCCTTCGCGCCGAACTCGACCGGCGCCACGGACTACTACAGCCTGTGCGAGGAGGTCATGGACCGTGCCTAAGCGGGGTCTGCCCGAGACCGTGCGCATGCGTCACGAGGCGCACTACGTGGAGACGCTGCCCGCCTCCGCGGGCCGACCCATAGGGCGCATGGTACCCATCGACAGGGTCGACCCGAACCCGGATCAGCCACGCCAGTTGATGGGGGACCTGACGGAGCTCAAGGCGTCGATCGCCGAAAAGGGAATCCTCGAGCCGTTGATCGTCCGCCCGCGTGGCGAGCGATACGGGATCATCTCCGGCGAGCGGCGCTACCAGGCCGCGGTTCAACTGGGGATGGCCGATCTGCCGGTCGTCGTCCGGCCCGCGGACGAATCCGAGAGCATCGAGCTGGCGCTCATCGAGAACCTCCAGAGGAAGGACCTGACGGCATTCGAGGAGGCGCACGCGCTGCAGGCGCTCGTGGAACGGTTCGCGTACACGCACGAACAACTCGCGAAGCGGCTCGGACGATCCCGGACCTCGATCACCGAGTCGCTGAGCCTGAACGCGATGCCGGAAGACGTCGAGCATCTGTGCCGCCTGGCCGGCATTGCATCGAAGTCGGTTCTCCTGGAGATAGTCCGTCAGCGGAGCCCGGAAGCGATGGCCGCGTTCATCGAGCAGATCACGCGGGACGGCGGCGCGACGCGCCGGCGAGCCCGGGAGGCGGCAGCGAGCCGCCGCGCGGCCGGGGGCCGCGCCAGGCCGTTCGTGTACCGCTACGCGTCGCCGAACCGGACGTTCAGCATGCGCCTGGCATTCCGGAAGGCAAGCGTGCCGCGGGATCAGTTGATCGCGGCGCTCGAGGGCATCATCGACGATCTGCGGTCGGAAGAGGGCCGGGGGACCGACGATTGACGCCTGCGTCAGCCTCTCCGAAACGGGTTCCGATGGGCGCAAGTTAACATAACACCCCTTATCGGACGCACCGGATCCCGCAGCCGAATAGGCCCGCGGTGGCGCAGCTGCCCCGCGATGCCCGGGCGGCGAAGCACGTGCGCTGCCCCCACGGATGACCGGGACGTTCGTAACACAGGAACCTGCGCCGGCGCTCTGGCGCGGGCGGCGCGCGACCGATAGGATCGGTTGGAGGGGGCGCGTCAGGTCGCGCCACGGACGCAGGTGCGTCCGGAACAGGAGTCCATGCTCGGTATCACTGGTCGGTACATCCTGCGGGAGGTCATCCCGCCGCTCTGCCTCACGCAGGTGGTCTTCACCTTCCTGCTGATGCTGGATCCGATCAGGAAGCAGGCGGAGCGGCTCATCGGCGTCGGCGTCGACGGCGGCGACATCGTTGCGATCCTGGTGACGCTTCTGCCTTACGCGATCGGCATCACGCTCCCGATGTCGCTCCTCGTCGGCGTGCTCATGGCGCTCGGACGCCTGTCGGGCGACCGGGAATTCGTGGCGATGCAGGCCTGCGGCATCAGCATCGGCCGCATCCTGACGCCGCTGCTTCTGCTTGCGACGGGCGTCGCCGCGGTCGACTGCTACGTCCTGTCGACGGTGGTGCCGAACGCCAACCAGCGCTTTCGCGAGATCGTGACTCGGGTGGCGGCGAACCGGGCGGAGGGCGAGGTACGGCCGCGGGTGTTCGAGGTGGATCGGTTCCCGCGCGCGGTGCTGTACGTGCGGGAGGTTGCGGCGGACGGCTGGAGGGACGTGTTCTTCGCGGACGTCGACCGGCCGGGCGAGCCTGACGCTTATGTTGCCGAGTGGGGGCGCGTTGCGGTCGATGCCGAGCGCAGGACCGCCTCGGTGGTGCTGCGGGGGGGGCAACGGCATCGCGTGGATCCGGCGGATCCCGGCGGGTACGAGGTCCACGATTTCGACCAGTTGACCATCCAGCTCGACGGTTCGGCGCTGTTTCCCGAGGGAGGACCTGCGCGGGGATTCAACGAGCTGTCGGTCGGCGAGCTGCGGGACGAGATCGCCGAGATGCGCGCGGCGGGCATCTCGCCGCATCAGCCGATCATGTCGTTGCACGAGAAGTTCTCCATTCCCGTGGCGTGCCTCGTCTTCGTGCTGCTAGCCGTCGGTCTGGGGGTCAGCCACCGCAAGGAAGGACGGCTGGCCAGCTTCGCTCTCGGCATTGCGGTCATCTTCGCGTACTACGTGATGATGTATCTGGGCACGGCAATGGCCAAGGGAGAGTGGCTGTCGCCGCACCTCGTCAGGTGGATCCCGAACGTGGTGCTCGGCCTGGCCGGCATCGTCCTGGTCCGGTGGCGTTCGGGCACGATCGAACGGCGCACGACGCTGTCGTGGCTTGTACCGCGAACCCGTCCGGCCGAGACCGTTACGGCGGGCCGGTCCGGTGACCCGCAGGCCGTCGTGGCGGTCTCCCCTGTCGCCCGGTGGGGCATCAACCTGCTGGACCGGTACGTGACGAGGATCTACCTCCACTGGATGGCGCTCGCGTTCGTCGGCCTGCTCGGGATCTTCTACATCGGCACCTTCCTCGATCTCGCCGACAAGCTCTTCAAGGAGGAGACGACGCTCCTGAAGCTGCTGACGTACTTCTGGTACGCCACGCCGCAGTACGTTTCCTACGTGCTCCCCATCGCCGCGCTGGTGAGCACCCTCGTCACCATCGGCCTGCTGACGCGGACCAGCGAGCTGACCGTCATGAAGGCGTGCGGCATCAGCCTGTACCGGATGGCCGTGCCGATTCTCGGCTTCAGCCTGTTGTGGAGCGTTGTGCTGTTCGCGCTCGGCGAGGGCATCCTGGCGCAGGCGAACCGGCGCGCGGAGGCGCTCAACAACGAGATACGCACGGGTCGGGCGGAGCCGTTCGGCACCGCCGATCGGAGATGGCTCGTCAACGAGAGCGGCGACATCTACCACTATCTCCACTTCGACGCCGACAGACGCGAGATAGGAGGACTCTCCGTCTACGAGTTCAGCGGGCGTCCCTGGTCGCTGGCGCGCCGGACCTACGCCGCCCACGCGGCGTTCGAGGAGGTCTGGACAGGACACGACGTCTGGTCCCGCGGCTTCACCACGACCGCGGGAGATGTGCCCGCCTACGAGCACGATGCGGAGCGGGCCTTGCCGGCGGTGGCTCCACCGGAGGTGTTCTCGTCGGAGTTGCCGGAAGCGGAGCTGATGAGCTATCGCGAGCTCGAGCGGCACATCGTCGAGTTGCGGGCACTCGGCTTCGACGTCGTCACCCTCGTCGTCGAGCTGCACCGCAAGGTGTCGTTTCCCCTCGTGACGTTCATCCTCACGCTGATCGCAGTGCCCTTCGCCGTCACGATCGGGCCGCGCGGCGCCCTCTACGGCATCGGGGCCGGTATCGTGCTCGGTTTCACCTACTGGCTGGTGCTGAGCGTGTTCGGCGCCCTCGGCAGCGCCGGCGTGCTCATGCCGGCGGCCGCGGCCTGGACTCCGAACCTCATCTTCGGCGCCTCGGCCGGCTACTTCCTCTTTTCTGTCCGCACCTGAAACGCCGCGAATCGCGCGCAGGTCGGGGCTCAGCGGTTCCCTGTCGACACTCCTAAATCCCCGCGGCGGAGCGCAACGCCGCGGCCCGGTCGGTCCTTTCCCAGGTGAATTCCGAGCCGGTCCGACCGAAGTGGCCGAACGCCGCCGTCCGGCGGTAGATCGGCTGCCGCAACGCCAGCGTGTCGATGATGCCCTTCGGCGTCAGCGAGAAATGCTCGCGCACGAGCCCACTGAGCCGGGTCTCGTCGAGCTTGCCGGTCCCGAACGTATCGACCAGGACCGAGACCGGGTCCGCGACGCCGATCGCGTAGGCGAGCTGAACCTGCACGCGGTCGGCGAGACCCGCCGCCACGCAGTTCTTCGCGATGTACCGGGCCATGTACGAGGCCGAGCGGTCGACCTTGGTCGGGTCCTTGCCGGAGAACGCGCCGCCGCCGTGCGGCGCCATGCCGCCGTAGGTGTCGACGATGATCTTGCGGCCGGTCACGCCGGAGTCGCCGTGCGGTCCGCCAGTGACGAAACGCCCGGTCGGATTCACGTAGATCCTGGTCGCATCGTCGAGCATCGCCTCCGGCACGGTGGCGCGGATCACCTCGCGGGTGATGTCTTCGCGCAACTGCTCCGTCGAGACCTGATCGCTGTGCTGGCTCGACACGACCACGGCGTCTATCCGCTGTGGCCGATCCCCGTCGTACTCGATGGTGACCTGCGACTTGCCGTCGGGGCGAAGATAGTCCAGGCGGCCCTCGCGGCGCACGTTGGACAGCGCGCGAACCAGGTGGTGCGCCAACATCAGCGGCAGCGGCATCAACTCGGGAGTCTCGTTGCAGGCGTATCCGAACATCAGCCCCTGGTCGCCCGCTCCGCCGGGATCGACCCCCATAGCGATGTCGGGCGACTGCCCGTGCAGCGACGAGAGCACCGCGCACGTATCGGCATCGAAACCGAACTTCGCCCGGGTGTACCCGACGTCCCGCACCGCCTGGCGCGCCACGTCGGCGAACTCGATCCGCGCGGTCGTGGTGATCTCCCCCGCCAGCACTATCAGGCCGGTCGTGAGCAGCGTCTCGCAAGCCACGCGCCCAGTCGGATCCTCCGTCAGGACGGCGTCGAGGACAGCGTCGGAAACCTGGTCGGCAATCTTGTCCGGATGGCCTTCCGTGACCGATTCGGAGGTGAAGAGGTAACGGCCTGTCCGGCGCATGTGGGGTAAGTCTCCCTTCGCGGTGATGTCAGTCCGGCGGCGTTGCCCGCGGGGCGGTGAATCCGCGGGCGGTCGATTGCGGTACGTAGCGACCCGCCCACGCCAACCGCATAGCCTAACCAAGGAACGACTTCCCGGTCAATCAGGAACGCGGATGGCACTCGTCGTACACCGCCCGGAGCCGGGCCGCGAGGATGTGGGTGTAGATCTGGGTCGTGGAGAGGTCGGCGTGTCCGAGCAGGGTCTGAATCGAGCGCAGGTCCGCTCCCCGCTCGAGCAGATGCGTCGCGAAGGAATGTCGCAGCACGTGGGGGCTCACGTCCCGGGGCAGTCCTGCCTGGCGCGCGTAGTGCTTGAGTCGCTTCCAGAAGCCGACACGAGTGAGCCGGACGCCGCCGCGCGCGTTCACGAAGATGCGGCGAGATGTCCGCGAGCCGAGCAGCGCGGGTCGGGCCGTCCCCAGGTAGCGGCGCATCCACTCGACGGCCGCGTCGCCGATCGGGACCAGGCGTTCCTTGTTGCCCTTGCCGAGACAAGTCAGGTAGCCGGCGTCGAGATGCAGATCGCGGGGTTGCAGCGCTACGAGCTCGGAGACCCGGAGTCCGGTGGCATAGAGCAGCTCGATCAACGCCCGGTCCCGGGTACCTATCGCTGTCGCGGTATCCGGCTGCCGGATGAGGGCGTCGACCTCGTCCATGGAGAGGAACTTCGGGAGCGACGGCCATGAGCGCGGCGCCCGCAGGTCGTCGGCCGGGTTCGCCGGGAGGTGCTGGTCGATCTGCAGGAAACGGTAGAAGCCGCGGACGCAGGCTACGACGCGCGCGACCGAGCGCGGCGCGAGACCTGAGGCCATCAGCTCCCGCACGAACGCCTCGAGGTCGCGCCGGTCAAGTCTTTCGAGGCAGATCTGGCGCGCCTCGGCGAAGCGCGCCAGCAGCACGAGGTCCCGGGCATAGCTGCTCACGGTATTGGCGGCCAGACGGCGCCCCGCCTTCAAGTCGTTCAGGTACGCATCGACGAACCCGTCGCTCACCTGCGGTGTATCGGCTGCCGGATGCGAGCCCGACAACCGGGTGCCGCGCGACGGGCCGCACGGACGGCGTCCGCGGCGGGCGTGTGTGCGCACTACTTCAATTTGCGCAACAAGTTACAGCCGGAGAGAGATTGCAGCGGGGCACGCCTGGTTGTATAATGCCGGTTCGGGCAACCCTGGAACGGGGAATGACTTCGGAAGCTCGTCGCACTCATCGAGGATCGGTTCCATGTCTCATCCAGTGAAGCACCTTGCCGTCGTCGCCGGCACGCTGGCCGTGCTCCTCTTCCCTGCCGCCCGCCACGCGGTGCATGCATCGGCCGCCGCCGGCCAGACGGACTTCGCCGCGCAGGTCAGCGAGTACGTCCGCGCGCAGGAGGCGCTCGCGGCCGACGACTTCGAGGGTGCACGGAGCGCGCTGGCCGCTCTGATCGCGATAGCGGACAGCGTCGTCGGACCGCTCGCCGAGGCGGCGGCGGGCGCCGCCGACATCGAGTCGATGCGCAGCGCATTCAAGCCGTTGTCCGAGCTTCTCGCGGGCATGGATCTGCCGGCCGGCTACGCCCGCGCGTACTGTCCGATGTACGACGGCGGGTCGAACTGGGTGCAGGTCGACGGGCCGGTCCGCAACCCGTACTACGGCTCGATGATGTTGACCTGCGGCGTCGTCGACGCGGCGCCCGGCGCGCACATGGATCACAGCCCGCGGCACGGCGGACGGGTGTTCATGGCCCCCGACGGCTTCCACCATATCGAAGGCACCTACCCCGAGTCCGGCGTCTTCCGGCTCTACGCGACCGACAATTTCCGCGAGCCGGTGGACGTGACCATGTGGATGGGGCGCGTCGTACTGGAAGAAGACTACGACGCGGCGACCGACGAGTTCGTCGAGCTCGATGCAGCGTATCTGCTTCCCTCTCCCGATGGCGCGTATCTGGAAGCGGAGGTCGGCGACCGGCCGCTGCCGACCGACTTCATCGCCAAGATCCGTATGGTCGAGGACTATCCGGAGGATCGGTTCGACTTCATCTTCACGGAGTTGACGTCGGACGCGCCCGTCCTGACCGTGCCCGCGCCGACCGACGTGCCGGCGACGCTGCCGCTCGCCGAACGCATTCGCCCGCGCATTCCAGAGCGCACTCTCGACATCGTCAGCGGCATCGACGACCGGAACGACGAGATCGCCCAGCTCATCGCGGAGGGTCGTTTTACGGAGATCTTCATTCCCGCGCTGCAGTCGAAGGAGCTCGCGCTGGCGCTCGACCAGCGCGCCGAGGTGCTGCCGGCCGAGGGCCGGAACGAGGTGCGCATCGCGGTGCGCAGCCTGGTCCGCGCCGCGTGGTTGCTCGACTGGTACGGCGACCTCGGGAACAAGCAGCAGGTGAGCGAGGCGCACGACGTGTTCGACGAGGCCGTGCGGGGGATCAACCGGGTCTACGAGGATCCGGTGGCGCGGTAAGCCGGCGCGACTGGCAGAGGGACAGCGCGGAATCGGCCGCGCGCTCCGTGGCCGGATCCGGCGCCGCGGTAAACCGGCGCGACGGCAGGGAGAGGGAGCGATGACAACGCGATACGGTCGCTGGTGCCTGGGCGCCGCGGTGGCGCTCGTCGCGGTGAGCGGTCAGGTCGAAGAGACCCGGACCCATACGCCGATCGCCTCGAGGTGGAACTACAACGAGCACCTGTTCCCGATCTTCCGCGACAACTGCGGATCCTGTCATCGCGAAGGCGGCATCGCGCCGATGTCACTCGTCTCGTATCAGAGCGCCTACCCCTGGGCGCAGTCGATCCGGGAGGAAGTGCTGGGGCTGCGGATGCCTCCCTGGAAGGCGGAGGACGGTTTCGGAGACTTCCGCAACGGGCACGCTCTGCCGGCGCACGAAATGGACATGATCCTGGAGTGGTCGAGCGGCGGCTATCCGCAGGGGCCGCGCGCATTGCGTCCCGATCCCGTCGCCGCTCCCGGCGAGTGGTCGCTGGGCGTCCCCGACCTGGAGCTCGAAATGGTGGAGCCGTTTACGCTCGATGCCGGCACGAACGAGCTCGTCCGCTACTTCGTCCTGCCCGCGGGCACCGCCGAGGAACGTTTCGTGACGGGCGCCGACGTGATGCCGGGCGCGGGTGCGGTCGTCCGCGACGTCGCGCTCTACATCGACACGACCGGCACGGCGCGCGCACTCGATGCCGAGGACGACGAACCGGGATTCGCGGAAGCGGAGGACCGGGACTTCCCCGCTACGGCACCGCTGGCGCTCTGGTCGCCGGGCCGGCAGAGCGTGCGGCAGGACGACGCCGCCCGCCGTCTGCCGGCGGGGGCCGACGTCGTGGCGCGGGTGCACTACAAGAAGACCTGGATCACGGAATACGAAGAGTTCGTCGACCAGAGCCGCGTCGGCCTCTACCTGGGCAACGAGAGCGACCGGACGATCGACTCGCTGCTCCTGTCGGCGCCCGAGCGCGAGAACGGTCTGCGGCTTGCGTTCGGTCAACGGCTGGAGCAGGCAGTCAGCGCGCTCGCCATCCTGCCCGAGGTCGCGATCGAGGCCAGGGACGTGCGGGTCGTGGCGGTGATGCCGGACGGGACCCGGGTGCCGATGCTCTTCCTCCGCGAGCCGGACACCGCGTGGCCGACCCGCTACTGGTTCGATGCGCCTATCGATCTGCCGGCCGGATCGACGATCGAGGTCGATGCGGTCCTGCACCCCGGGGCCGACCAGTCGCAGGGACGCTCTCTCTTCGGGGCGGATTCCGCGGCGCCGATCAGGCTCGTGGTCGACTACGCGGCCGACGCCGCCCTGGCAAACTAGCGCCCCGAAACGCCTCGCCGGATCGGCGTTCGTGCCGCCGGCGGTCGCGCGGACATGCCGTTCTCAGCGGCTACCTCCGCTCGGCGGCGGCGCCGCGCCTTCCGGGAAGAACTCGTCGTGGACGGCGCGGACCGCCTTGTCCACGTGCGTGTCGGCAATCACGCAGGCGATTTTCATCTCCGAGGAGCTGATGCAGTCGATGTTGATGCCCTCGCGCGCGAGGACCGCGAACATGCGGGCGGCGAGGCCGGGGGTCGACGCGAGACGCGAGCCGACGATGGAGATCTTGGCGACGTCGCGATCGACCGCTCCCGCCACCGCCAGGCCGCGCGACTTCCAGTCCTCGACCAGGCGCATGGCTCCCTCGACGTACTCGTCGTCGAGCACGAACGTGATGCGTCCCAGGCCTGCGGCGGTGGCTCCCTGAATGATGAGCCGCACGTTGATCGACTGCGCTGCCAGATCCTGGAAGACCTCGGCCGCCAGGCCCGGACGATCCGGCACGTCGACCAGGGTGACCTTGGCGATCTTCCTATCGCTGCTGACCCCGACCACCGCCGCCTGCTCCATCACCATCTCGTCGCCTCCGCGGATCCATGTGCCCTCGCCGTCGTGGAAGCTGGAGCGCACGTGAATCGGGATTCCGTAGGCCATGCACACCTCGCCGGCGCGTGGATGCAGAACCTTGGCGCCGCTCGACGCCATCTCGATCGCTTCCTCGTAACTGATTTCGCGCCACCGCGTCGCGTGCGGCACGGCGCGCGGATCGGCCGACAGGACACCGTCGACGTCGGTGCAGATCTCGCAGACGCTCGCGCCGAGGGCTGCCGCCACGGCCGCCCCGGTGATGTCGCTGCCGCCGCGGCCGAGCGTCGTCACCTCGTGATCCCGGGTGATGCCCTGGAATCCCGTGATGATCACCACGCGGCCCCGATCCAGCTCGGCCAGAATCCGCCGGGTCTCGATTGACTCTATGCGGGCGATGTTGAACGCGTCGTCGGTCCGGATCCCGCACTGCGAAGCGGTCAGGGAGATCGTCGGGACGCCCTTGTGCTGCAGCGCCAGGCCGAGCAGAGAGACGGAGACCTGCTCGCCCGTCGCCAGCAACAGGTCCATTTCGCGGCCGGATGGATTGTCCGACACCTCGTGCGCCAGCGCCACGAGCCCGTCGGTCGTCTTGCCCATGGCCGACAGCACGACGACCAGCCGCGGGCTATCGCGGCGGGTGCGCGCCACGCGCTCGGCGATCGCGCGAATTCGCTCGGCCGTGGCGACGGAGGTGCCGCCGTACTTCTGGACGACGGTCGGCGCCGCGCTTGCCGGAGCCGTCATCGCCGGGCCTCGGTCGGCGGCGCCGCCCGCACCCCGGCCGCCGCGCCGAGCTGTGCCGTCAACTGGTGCAGGAACAAACCGACATCGGTCACGATCCCGGCCGTCTGGGACGAGCCGCGGTCGGCGAGCTTGGTCACCACGGCGGGATTGATGTCGACACACACTACCCGCACATGCGACGGCAGCATGTTGCCGACCCCGATGCTGTGCAGCATCGTGGACAGCATGACGACCATGCTCACGTCCCGGAGCGCCTCGGCATAGCGATCCTGCGCCGCGATCAGGTCCATGATCGTGTCCCGCAACGGACCGTCATCGCGGATGCTTCCCGCGAGCACGTAGTCCACATCGTGCCGAATCGCCTCGTACAGGATTCCCGAACCCAGCAATCCCCGTTCCACGGCCGCCCGCAGACCGCCGGCGCGATTGACGGCGTTGATGGCCCGCATGTGGTTGCGGTGGCCTTCCTCGACCGCCGTTCCGGCGTTCAGATCGATGCCGAGCGACGTTCCGAACAGCGCGTGCTCGGCGTCGTGCACGGCGAGCGCGTTGCCGGCCAGCAGCACGTCGACGAACCCGCGGCGTATGAGGTCGCAGAAGTAGGCGACACCGCCGCTGTGGACCACTACCGGGCCCGCTACGAACGCGATGCGTCCGCCGTCCCGCTTGACCTCCTGCATCATCGCCAGCACGCGGGCCACGCTGACCTCCACGCGCCGCTCCGTCGAGACGTCGTTCACCATGAAGGCGAAGCCCAGCCGGTCGCGTTCCCGGAACTCGGGCGAGACCCGGATGCCGTCGACGCCGCAGACGACCGCGTCGCCGGCCGACACGTCGCGCAGCTTGCGGCACGCCGCGCGGCCTTCCGCGATCACGATCACCGCGTCCATGCGTTGGCGCTCGACCTCGATCCACTGCCCGCCGTGTCGCACGTAGGTGCGGTGGTTCGTCGTCGAATAGAAGTCGTCCGGCACGCACCCGTCCTGGTCGGACCGCTTCACCAGGGCGTCACGCTCCGGCGTCGGATGACAGCCGAGCGGCATCAGATCTTCGAGCAACTCGGCCAGCGCGGTCTCGTCCGGGGCGGTCACCTTCAACTTCAGATGCGAGTACTCGTCGTTGGTCCGGCCGATATCGAAACGCAGGACGTCGAAGCGCGCCCGGCGCTCGATGACCTTGTCGAATATCGCGTTCAGCAGGTGCGAATCGACCAGATGGCCTTCCGCCTCCACGATCTCGCTGAGAGTGGGTCGAGACATTGTCAGCCGGAGACGGAGTGCTGGTGCGCCGCCCCGGAATCCGCCGCCGGGCGGCCCGCAGGAGGCGATTGACGGGCGGCCATGAAGGCCTCGAACTCAGCCAGCGAGCGGCCGAGGGCGGTCGGCGTGGCGAGAGACGGCGCCATCACGTCGGCGGTCTTGTAGCCGTTCCCGGTGATGCAGACCACCACGCTCTCGTCACGGGGAATGACCTCCTGCTCCACCAGCTTGCGGGTGACCGCGAGGGTCGTACCGCCGGCCGGTTCGGTGAAGATGCCCTCCGTCCGCGCGAGAAGTCCGATGGCGTCGATGATCTCCGCGTCCGTCGCCGCTGCCCCGCTGCCGCCGGACTGCCGCACCGTTCGCAGCACGTGGAACCCGTCGGCGGGGTTGCCGATGGCGATCGACTTGGCGATCGTGTCCGGACGGACCGGTTCGGGATAGTCGAGGCCTTCGTCCAGCGCGTGTATCACCGGCGCGCATCCGGCCGCCTGCGCGGCGTGTATGCGGGGCGGGCGGCCCTCCACCAGACCAGCATCGAGCAGATCGTGAAAGCCTCGTCCGATGCGCGGAAGCAGCGTCCCGCCGGCGACCGGGCAGACGAGATGCCGCGGAAACCGCCAGCCGAGTTGCTCGACGATCTCGAACCCGTGGGTCTTCGCCCCCTCGGCGTAGTAGGCGCGCAGGTTGATGTTCGCGAACCCCCACCCGTAGCGGTCGCCGACCTGGGTGCAGAGGCGGTTGACGTCATCGTAGTTCCCGTCGATGGCCACTACATGGGGGCCGCTCACGGCGGAGCCCAGGATCTTGCCCGGCTCGAGGGTCTGTGGAATGAAGACGTAGCAGTCGAGACCCAGCCGCGCAGCGTGGGCGGCCACGCTGTTGGCGAGGTTCCCGGTGGAGGCACACCCGAAGACGCCGAATCCCAGCTCGCAGGCGCGGGTTGCCGCGACCGGCACGACGCGATCCTTGTACGAGAGTGTGGGGTGATTGACCGAGTCGTCCTTCAGGTACAGCTCGCGCATTCCGAGCTCCGCGGCCAGTCGATGCGCACGGACCAGCGGCGTGAAGCCCGAGGTCAGCCCCGTGCGCGGCTCGCCGTCGATCGGCAGGAACTCCCGGTAGCGCCACAGATTCGGCGGCCGCGAGCCGATGACCTCGCGCGAGACCGCGCGTCGAATCGCGTCGCGGTCGTAGGTCACCTCCAGCGGTCCCAGGCACTGGTCGCAGACGTACAGCGCCTCGGCCGGAAACGGAGCCTGGCACAGGGAGCATCGAAGGCCGGTGAGATAGCTCATGGACAGCGTTCTCCGCGCGGCAGAATCGGCATCCAGACCGGTGGCCGCGCATGGAAGTCGAACGCCTCGATCTCCGCCAGGGCCGCCTGCACGGCTCTTGAACTGCAGGGCTCGAGGGTCACGACGAAGGGCAAAGCCGACTTCGGCCAGTCGGGCTCCTGCAGTACCGAGTCGATGTTGAGTCCGTGCCGCACGAAAACACCGGCGAGCGAAGCAATGATACCGGGGCGATCCACGATGACGAAGCGCAGGTACTGCGGGGCCTCGAAGTGGGCCGCCACCCGTGCGTCCGCGCCCCCCCGCCAGCAGCGAGTCGCGGTCACGCCCGCCCGCGCGATCGCCTCGAGGTCGGAGACGACGGCCACCGCGGTGGGATCGCCGCCCGCGCCGAATCCGCGAAACGCGGTCTCGCCTCCGTAGGCGCCGTTGACGACCACGACGTTCTGACTTCCCTCCGCCCGCGCAAGCGGGGAGTGCAGCGAAACCAGCATAGGCTGGACGGAAGCGGTCACCGTCGCGCCGCCGTCGAGGATTTCGGCGCGCGACACTTGGCGTATCGTGCAACCGAGTCGTCGCGCATAGGTGAAGTCCACGGGTTCGACCGGCCGGATCGAGCGCAATGGAATGGTGTCGGCGGCGATGCGCCGTTCGAGGCCGACCGCGGAGAGAATCGCCAACTTGGCCTGGGCGTCTCCGCCGTCGACGTCCGCTGTAGGATCCGCCTCGGCGTACCCTCGCTCCTGCGCCTCGCCGAGCGCTTCGTCGAAAGACACACGGTCGGCTTCCATGCGCGTCAGCATGTAGTTGCAGGTACCGTTGAGCACCCCGAGCACCCGCTGCAGCCGGTCGCCCGCCAGGCCCTCCCGCACCGCGCGGATGATGGGGATGCCCCCGGCCACCGCCGCCTCGAAGAGGAGATGGCGCTCCCGCTCGGCGGCAACCTGCATCAACTCGGCTCCCGCCTGCGCCATCACCTGCTTGTTGGCGGTCACGACCGATTTGCCGGCCTCGAGCGACCTGCGAATCCAGTCACCAGCCGGTTCCAGACCGCCAATTACCTCGACCACGACGTCCGCGTCGGAGCGCAGAACCTCGTCGAAGTCCGATGTCCAGGTAACCGTCGGGGGCACCCAATCGACGATCTTGCGTTCGACGCGCCGGTTGCAGACGTGCGACAGAGCGAGTGGCCGCGGACCTCTATCGCACAGGGAGCGCGCCACCGACCGCCCCACCGTTCCGAACCCGACCAGGGCGACTCTGACCAAGGAGTTGTTGCCGTTCATGAAAAAGGCCATCACCCTTGCTTGCGGATGATGGCCCTGGGATCACTACAATGTGCCGGCTGGTTCATCCGCTCCTCGAGCCCCCATCCGCCGGCGCGGTCCGGGCAGGTATTGTGGATGCGCTACCGGTCGGCATGGCGTTGACGTTCCACATGACGGACCGCTGGTCACGAAGCAATCGATCTTTATACTCCGTCCCTCTCAGAACCGTCAACAGATGCCCGGACCGTCGCGGCTCCGGCCGTGTCCTGTGCCCGGCGAGTCCGTGACGATCACAGGTGAGTCTTCGCATGCCGTCCAAGTGGAAGGACCTCCCCACCGAAGCCATCAATCCCGCCAGCTTGGCGCTGGACCAGGCGTCCACCGAGGAGATGATCACGCTCATGATGCGCGAGGATCGCAAGATCCTCTCGGCGGTGGCGCGCGAGAAGGCCCGCATCGCGACCGCTTCGGACCTCATCACGAGCTCGTTGCAGAAGGGTGGACGCCTGATCTTCGTCGGCGCCGGAACGAGCGGCCGGCTCGGTGTGCTCGAAGCCGCCGAGATGGGACCGACGTTCAGCACCCCGGAACACCTGGTGCAGGCCATCATGGCCGGCGGCAGGTCCGCTTTCTTTCGCTCGCAGGGGGGAGTCGAGGATAACTTCGAGGAGGGTGCGCGGGCCGTCTCCCGTCTGCATCCGACACGCAAGGACGTACTGGTGGGGATCTCGGCGAGCGGGATGACCCAGTTCGTTCGCGGCGCCCTGACGCGCGCGCGCCGCAACGGCGTCAGGATCATCTTCGTGACGTGCTGGCCGGGAACCGAGCTGCAGACTTTCGTGGACATCGTCATCTCCCCCGCGGTGGGACCGGAGGTCATCGCGGGATCCACGCGCCTGAAGGCCGGCACGGCTACCAAGATGGTGCTGAACATGCTGACCACGGTGGCCATGGTGCACCTGGGCAAGACCTACGGAAATCTCATGGTCGACGTGGACGTGGGTTCCGAGAAGGCGCGCGACCGCGCGCGCCGCATCATCACGACCGTGACGGGGCTCGACCACGAGGAGGCCGGCGAGTTGCTCAAGCGGGCCCGCTGGAACGTGAAGGCGGCCATCGTCATGACGCACGCCGGTATCAGCTACCCCGAAGCCCTGGGACGTCTGAAGCAGGCGAACGACTCGGTGCGAGCGGCGATCGGCGAGGGGGTCGACCTGCGGCCGCACGGCTCGATCGATCCGCGGTGACGGATGCTCGTCGACCTGATTGTCGTCGCCGCGTACCTCTCGCTGGCAATCTGGGGAGGACGCCGGCTCGCGCACGGCCGGTCGACGCTGCGCGACTACTACCTGACCGGCCGGCGCCTGCCGTGGTGGGCCGTCATGGGCTCGATCGTCGCGACGGAGACGAGCACCATCACTGTGATCAGTGTTCCGGGCTATGCCTTCGGGGGCGATCTGACGTTCCTGCAACTCGCCCTCGGCTACGTCGTCGGCCGCGTCTTCGTCGCCGTCGTTCTGCTGCCGGCGTACTTCAGCCGCGATCTCCTTACGGCGTACCAGTTGCTCGCGGCGAGACTCGGCCGCGCGTTCGGCCAGTGTGCGGCGGTGGTGTTCCTATTGACCCGCAACGTCGCCGACGGACTCCGCCTGTTCGCGACGGCGCTCGTACTGGCCGCAATGCTGGCCACCGCGGCGGATACGGTCGGGCTCGCCGGTCTGGCCCAGGGGACAGCCGTGGTCGCGGCCATCCTGATCATCGCCGCGGTCACGCTTGCCTACACCTGGGTCGGCGGCATGGCCGCGGTCGTCTGGATGGATGTAATCCAGCTCGGGATCTATCTGTGCGGCGCACTCGCCGCCGGCGCAATGCTGCTCGGCGGCCTCCCGGACGGCGGGCGGGAAGCGGTGGCGGCGGCGCAGGCGGCGGGCAAGCTGGACATGTTCGATTTCGCCTGGGATCTGCGGCGGGACTACACGTTCTGGTCCGGCGTCTTCGGCGGAGCGGTCTCCATTGCCGCCATTCACGGCACGGATCAGATGTTCGTGCAACGGTATCTGTGTACCCGCTCGCTGGCCGACGCCCGTCTCGCGCTGATCGCCAGCGGCGTCTTCGTGTTCTTCCAGTTCGCGGCGTTTCTGGGAATCGGCGTACTGCTCTGGTCCTTCTACGCAGCCGGCGAGTCGCAGGCGCTCGCCGTAATCACCGTCGATGGCGCGGTGCAGTCCGATCGCGTGTTCCCGCTCTTTCTGATGACCCACCTGCCGGCGGGGCTGCGAGGTCTTCTGCTGGCGGCGGTGGTCGCGGCCGCGATGTCGACGCTGTCGTCGTCGCTGAACTCCTCGGCGGCGTCCACCGTCGGCGACTTCTTCCTGGCGGGCCGCGCGCGCTCCGAGAAGCAGGCGCTGCGCGCTTCGCGGTGGGCGACCGGTGCGTGGGCCGCGGTGCAGGTGGGCGTGGCGATCGCGGCCATGGGCATATCGCAGCGGGTCATCGACGACGTGCTGGCGGTGCAGTTCTTCAGTGGCGGTTTGATGCTCGGCGTCTTCCTGCTCAGCGTGCTGCTCGCTCGGCCGACACCGGGCGCCGGAATCGCCGGCCTCGCCGGCGGTCTGATTACGATTGTGACGGTGAGTCTGCTGACCGACTTGTCCTGGCAATGGTACGTGCTCGTCGGCTCGGCCGCGACCCTGGGCGCGGGCTGCGCGGGGCACCGCATGCGGTGGGCGGGACTCGGAGTCCGGGGATGAGCGGTTTCGCGGCGGCAGCGCGGATCCTGGACAACGCGGTGGACGCCGGCGTCTCCCCTGCCGCGGTGGCGGAAGTCGGCACGGCTTCAGACTGCCTGTGGCAGCACGCGACCGGGCGGCTGACCTACGCCGCCGACAGTCCGCCGGCGACGGTGGACACGGTCTTCGATCTGGCGTCGCTGACGAAAGTCATCGCGACCACGACGCTGGCGATGCGCCACATCGACGCCGGACTGACCCCGCTCGAGCTGCCGGTCGCGGCCGGGCTCCGCACGTGGCGCGGGACGGATCGTGACCGGGTGTCGGTACGCGACCTGCTCGAGCACGCGTCGGGTCTGACGGCCCACCTGCCCTTCTACCGCGATCACGTCGGCCGCGCGGAGTTCGAACCCGCCATTTGCCGCCTGCCGCTCGAATACGAGCCGCGCAGCCAGTCGGTCTACAGCGATCTCGGGTTCATTCTGCTCGGGTTCGTCCTGGCAGACCGCAACCCGGCAGGAAACGAACTGCCGGCGCAGTTCGATGCGCTCGCGGCGCGGCGCGGCTGGGGGGACCTGAGGTACCATCCGCCGGCCGGATGGCGCCCGCGCATCGCGCCGACGGAACAGGATCCCTGGCGGGGCCGGACTCTCGTCGGGGAGGTCCACGACGAGAACGCGTGGGCCCTCGGCGGGGCGGCGGGCCACGCGGGGTTGTTCGGTACCGCCGCCGCGGTCGGGCGCTTCGCGCGCGACGTGCTCGCCAACGCTCTCGGTGACGGCCCGTTGGCCGCGCGCGCAACGTTCGACAGCTTCCGGAGACGGACGAACGTGCCGGGAAGCTCGCGTGCCCTCGGCTGGGACACCATGCTCCCGACGTCATCGTGCGGAACCAGGCTGTCCCCGGAGTCGATAGGACATACCGGGTTCACCGGCACGTCGCTCTGGATCGATCCGGCAGCGGATCGCTATTTCGTGCTGCTGACCAACCGGGTGCATCCATCGCGGTCCAACGAGGCTATTCTCCCCGTGCGACCCGCATTCCACGATGCGGTGGCCGCGTCGGGCTGAAAGACGATGACCCTGACCGCTGCCGACTGGCTGGTGCTCGCACTCGTGCTCGTGACGCCGGTCGCGGTCGGGATCGCCTACGGCCGGCGTTCCGGACGCAGCCTCTCCCAGTTCTTTCTCTCGGGCCGCGAGCTGCCGTGGTGGCTCACCGGTACATCCATGGTGGCGACGACGTTCGCCGCGGACACCCCGCTCGCCGTCACCGGCATCGTGGCCGCCAGCGGCATCGCGGGAAACTGGCTGTGGTGGAACGCGGCCCTCGGCAGCATGCTCACCGTGGTCCTGTTCGCCCGGCTGTGGCGGAGGGCGGGCATCCTGACCGACGTCGAGTTCGTCGAGCTGCGCTATACGGGACGCGCCGCGAGCGTGCTCCGGGCGGTGCGTGCGCTCTACCTCGGACTGCCGGTCAACTGTCTCGTGATCGGCTGGGTGAATCTGGCCCTTGCCAAGGTCCTCTCGATTGCGCTCGGCTGGGATCGGCTGTCCGGCGTCCTGCTGGGGCTCGCGGCCACGGGCGGCTACGCGGCCCTGGCCGGGCTCCGCGGGGTTGTCGCGGCCGATCTCGTGCAGTTCTCGGTGGCCATGGCCGGTGCGGTCGCCCTGGCATGTTTCGCCTTGGGCGCGCCCGGAGTGGGCGGCCTCGACGGTCTGCTGGCCGCGCTTCCCGACTCGACGTTCCGGCTGTGGCCGGCGGTCGGGGCGACGGGCGGAAGCATCGCGGACGCTTCCACGATGCTGGCCCTGCCGATCGTGTCGTTCATCGCCTACCTGGGGATTCAATGGTGGGCAAGCTGGTACCCGGGGCAGGAGCCGGGCGGCGGCGGCTACGTGGCACAGCGCATGATGTCGGCCCGCAGCGAACGCGATGCGGTCCTGGCAACGCTCTGGTTCACGGTGGCGCATTACTGCCTGCGTCCGTGGCCGTGGGTGCTGGTGGCGCTCGCCGCCCTCGTGCTCTACCCGGACCTGTCGGACCGGGAGGCGGGGTACGTCCTCGTCCTGCGCGACCACCTGCCGGCGGGATGGCGGGGTCTGCTGGTCGGCTCCTTCTTCGCCGCCTACATGTCCACCGTCTCCACGCAGCTCAACTGGGGGACGTCGTATCTCGTCAACGACGTCTACAAGCGCTTCGTGCGGCCCGCCGCCGACGAGGCGCACTTGGTGCGTGCTTCCCGCGCCATCACGATCCTCGTGATGGCGGCGAGCGGAGCGCTCACCTTCGCTCTCGACTCGGTCCGCCAGGCGTGGGAGTTCGTGCTCGAGTCGGGTGCGGGCGTGGGGCTGGTGCTGATCCTGCGCTGGTACTGGTGGCGGGTGACCGCGATCTCGGAGCTTGCGGCACTGGCCGCGGCCGCCGCCGGATTCCTGTTCGTGCGGTTCTTTACCGCGGTTCCGTTTCCGGACTCCCTGCTCTATCTCGTGCCGTGGACCACCGCCTGCTGGCTCGCCGCGACCCTGGCGACGCGCGCCGAGCCGCTGCCGCACCTGGTCGCCTTCTATCGGCGTACGCAGCCTGGGGGCCCGGGCTGGAGACGCATCGCCGAGGCTGCCGGCGAGCCCGCGCCGGCAGCTCTGGCACCGGAGCTTCGCCGCTGGGCGGCAGGCTGCGCGGTCGTCTACCTGACGCTTGCCGCCGCCCACGCCGCGCTGTTCGGTTCGGCCGCCGGAGCCGTCCTGCTGCTGGTCTGCGCCACGGGGCTGGCGGTGTGGCTGATCAGAAGCCTGACCGTGGACACCTGACCCTTCGTTCGCGATCCGCTACGGCAATCCCGCTGCCCGGCTCGCGCTGCTCCGTGATCGAGGAGGTCCGGCCGAACCCGGCCGGCCCGGCTGCGGCGGGTCCGGTTCGCCCCCCGCCGTTCCGGCCGCCGGCCCTGTACTGGTGAAGACCCACTCGCTGTACTTCGACTTTCCGTCGTAGAGCGCGATTGACGTCCGCTCGCTACGGCTCACGACGCCGACGATGTTGCCGTCCACGCCGCCGGGGGTGTTCTCGTCCCGCGCGCCGAACGGCCGGACGCCCTGGAGGAATCCGGCTCGGTCCCCTGCTCCGCCACCCCGCCGCCCACTCTCGTCGTCCGCCCCCGCGGACGGACCATCCGCCGCCGGGTCCGAGGCGCCCTGGCCCGCAACGCCGGCCAACTCCGATTGCAGGATGAGCCGGAACTCACCGTCGGCGGTCATCGGATCGCGATAGGCGCGGCGCAGGAACCGGCCTTCGACAAGAGTCTCGACATCGGGCGGATAGGCGCCGGGGGTCTGCCTCTGGTAGAGCATGATGGCCCGGGCATACTGCTCGCCGCGGAAGATCAGCTCCGCCTCCCGCTCGCGCCGGGCCGCGTGGTGCCAGGCCGGCAGCGCCATCGACAGCATGAGGCTCATGACCGCGAGGACGACGAGCAGGGCCGCCATGGCGAAGCCCTGTTGTCCGCGCACGCGCCGTCGCATGGTCACCGGAGCCTACCAGGCTGCATGGGCGGTGCCGTCGAGGGCCAGTCCCTCGGACCCGCTCCGGACGTCGTAGACGCCCTGGACGAAGGGATCCGCCGGATCCGGTTCCGCCGGCACGACGACCCACGTCTCCGACGAGCGTGTCATCGGATCCTCCGGCACGGAGCGCAGGTAGCCGGCGCTCACCAACGCGTACAGATCGGGCGGGTACTCCCCGAGGTCGGCGTAGTACTGGTCGATGGCGTCGCGCATGCGGAAGAGGTCTTCCTTCAGCACGGCCTCCCGCGAGCGGGTGACGGCGTTGCCGTAACCGACCAGGGCGATCGTCGACAACACCGTGATGAGCGAGATCACGATGGTCAACTCGATCAGTGTCCAGCCCCGCTGACGGTCGCAGTTGCACATCTCTCTACCAGTCCCGGTACCGGGTTCCGTCGAGCGCCGTTCCGCGCGATGTTGTGTAGACGTCATACACATTATCGCCACCCCAGCGCGCAGTGTCGGGATCGTCCTGGTACGAGCGCAAGCCCCAGTCCGTGGTCCGCGTCATCGGATCGATCGGGATCCGGCGCAGGAAGCGCACCACGCCGCCCGCGTTCTCGTCGACCGTCTCGACGCCTTCCACCAGCACATCCAGGCTCGGCGGATAGCCCTGGTTGTCGGCATCGATGTCTGGGCCGCCGATCGTCCCGAGGTCCACGGCGTCCTTGTAGCGGTCGATCGCGGTCCGCATCTCGCGCAGCGCTCTTCGCAGCTCCGTTTCCCGCTGTCTTTGCATCGTCACCTGCGCGAGAGGCGCGACGGCCGAAGCCAGGATCAGCAGGATCGCGCTGACCACGAGCAATTCGACGAAGGAGTACCCGCGGGCGCGACTATGGTGCTTCTCGCTCGCCATCGTCACCCTGCCAATAGTAGGTGGACAGACCCAGGCCAAGGACCTCGCCCGCTTCCGCCTCGTCGCCCTGGCGCAGGGCGACCTCGTCGATGATGAGAAACTCCGGCGCCGTCTCGATCGCGTGTATGAAGCCGCGGATGTCCCGATAGGCGCCGCGCAGCAGCATGGTGACCTGAAGACGGGCCAGAAGACTGTCGTCCTCCCGGTCCGGTACCGATGCGCGCCGTTCCATCGACAGGTCGTGATCATCGGCAAGCGCCGCAAGTCGGGAGAGCGTGAGGGAGCGCGCTCCCGCCAGATCCCGAGGCAGGGTCTCCTCGTGGAAAGCACGCAGCTCCATCTCCGCCCGGTTCCTGTCGTCAGCCGCGAGCCGCACCGACTCGAAGCGCCGCCGCGCGACCTCCAGGTTGGCCTCCGCCGTGCTCGCGCGCCGGTCCGCAACCTCCACCTTGCGGTTCCACGGGTAGATCGCCAGGCCGTACAGCCCTGCATTCGCTATCACACTGACCGCCACGAGTCCGGCCAGCATGCGCTTCTCCGATACAATCCTGCGCAGGAACACCAGCGGCCTCGGGGTCATGACTCCCCCGCCGGCTCGTCCGCGCCGGCCTCGATGCGGTCGACGCGCACCAGCCTCCCTCGCAACTGTGCGCGGTACATTCCCTCGTCGTTGAGCTCGCCCTGGCGGGCCAGCACGTCCGCAAAGGCGCCGGTCTCCTCCAGGCGTCGGATGAACTCCTCGATGTCGGCCACGGTACGTCCGATCACCGCCAGGTCGATGCTCGTCCCCCGATCGTCGGTATCCGGACGCACGGCGGTGAGCATCACGTCGGAAGGCAGGGTCTGCTCGATGAGGTTGAAGAAGGCGGTCCAGGAGAACAGCCGCCGTTCTATGAGCCGGTTGACCTCCTCGGCCGCGCGGCTCAACGCCTCCACGGCTTCGGCGGGAGCGGCGCGTTCGTGCCGGGCCGCCTGCGCCGAGACGGTCGCGGTCTCACGTTCCGCCGCCTCGGCCTGCACGGTCAGCGCCCGGTGCGTGCGCGACAGATCGACGAGGCGCGTGCCGCCCAGCACGAATACGGAGACGGCCACGAGCCCGACCGCCGCGAGCGCCAGGTGGACCGCACGGTCGTTGTAGAACGGGCGCGTGGCCAGGTTCATGCTCGGCACGTTACGTCCAGGCCGCCGCGGACCCGGGGAGCAGCACTCCCAGGGGCGCGGCCAGCTCGTCGAGAGCGTCCGCCTGCAGGTCGGCCTGCTCCCACACCAGGGCAGCGACGCGCTCCGCAATCGGTTCGACCGTGATGCCGAGACGATTCGAGACGATCCCCTCGATCGCACGCACGCCGTCCGCCGTATCCCCAGCGACCAGCGCACAGGACAAGCCGCGGCCTCCGAGGCGATCCTCGTAGTACATCGCCGTCTGGTGCACGAGATCGCCCAACGCCTCGCCGTCCGTCGCGACGGTTCGGAACAACAGCGGATGCCGTCCTCGCACGACGGCCAGGGTCGCGGAGCCGGATCCCATGCGCACGAGCAGCCAGTCCGTTCCACCCTCGCCCGCGCCACGCGCCAGCGCCGTGTACAACAGGCTGAAGCTCAACGGTTCGACACGGCCCGCGTGCGCGCGGGCCGCCGCGCAGGCCTGCTCGTATTCCTCGACCACCGCTCGCTGGGCCAGGACCACCACGAACTCCTGTTCGCCGTCGGCCGTCAGACGACCGCGGGCGTAGTCCAGTTGCGCGTCTTCCACGCGGAACGGCACGGTCTTGCGCACCTGCCAGCGGATCATCTCGTGCAGCTCCGCCTCCCGCGCCGGTACCCTGGCGAACCGTGTCATGGATACCTTTGCGGCATCGTCCGGCAACAGAAGCGCGATGCGTCGCGGGCGGCGCGGCAGCCGGCCCAGCACGTCGTCGATGGCGGCCGCTACCGCGGGCGGGTCGGCCAGGTTGGCGCCCTGCACGGCCGGCGTCACGGCCCCCGCCGGCAGGGCCGCCCGCGCGTGACCGCACACCATCGTCTCGCCACGGTGGGTCCTGGTCTGTACCGCGGTCACGTGCCCGGGAGCGACGGACACCGCCACCGCCGGACCCGGCGTCGTGAAAAGCGAGCGCAACAGGCTTCTAGGCAACGATGGTGACCTTGTTGATCTCGTGCAGGGTCGTCCGTCCCTGCAGCACCTGCTCGACGGCCGACTCCCGGAGAAATCGCATCCCGGCGTCGCGTGCGGCCTGCTTTATTTCGGATGCGGGTCGACGGGCGAGGATCAGCTCCCGCAGGTGATCGCCGAGGTCGAGGAGCTCGCAAATCGCGGTCCGGCCGCGATAGCCCGTTCCGCCGCACTCCATGCAGCCGCCCCCTGCGTACAGGGTGTGCCGGGCTGCGACGTGCGGGTCGATCCGCGCTTCCCGCAGCTCGTCTTCCCCAATCTCCACCGGGTGCCGGCACTCCCGGCAAATGGTGCGGACCAGGCGCTGCGCGAGCACGCAGTTGAGAGCCGAGACGAACTGGTAGGCCTCCACGCCCATGTTCAAGAAACGCCCCAGCACGTCGATCACGTTGTTCGCGTGCACGGTGGTGAAGACCAGGTGCCCCGTGAGCGCAGACTGAATCGCGATCTGCGCCGTCTCCGGATCGCGGATCTCCCCTACCATGATCTTGTCGGGATCGTGGCGGAGAATCGAACGGAGGCCGCGAGCGAAAGTCAGCCCCTTGCGTTCGTTTATCGGAATCTGCGTGATCCCCTTGAGCTGGTACTCGACCGGATCCTCGATGGTGACGATCTTGTCTTCCGACGATGCGATCTCGGCCAGGGCGGCGTACAGCGTCGTGGTCTTGCCGCTCCCGGTCGGGCCGGTAACCAGCACCATGCCGTAGGGCTCCGCGATGGCGCCGCGAAAACGCCTGAGCTCGTCCGCGGGGAATCCCAGGATGTCGAGCCGCAGCTCGCGGAACTGCTCGCTGATCGATTCCTTGTCGAGGATGCGGATGACCGCGTCCTCTCCGTGGATGCTCGGCATGATCGAGACCCGGAAGTCGATGGTCTTGCCGGGCATCCGCAGTTTGAACCGCCCGTCCTGCGGCACTCTCTTCTCGGCGATGTCCAGCTCCGCCATCACCTTGATGCGGGAGAGGACCGCGGCGTGGAACTGCCTGTCGATCGGCCGCATCGCCGCCTGCAGGACGCCGTCGATGCGGTACTTGACGTGCAGGGCGTCGTCCTGCGTCTCCACGTGGATGTCGCTCGCCCGCCGCTGGATGGCCGTGTAGATCATCGAGTCGACGAGCTTGATTACGGGGCTGATGTCGCTGGTCAGGCGCTCGACCGTCAGGCTGTCCTCGCCCGTCTCCTCCTCGTGCAGAAGCTGCAACTGGAAGCTCTCGGTCGCTTCGTCGAGCACCCGCTGCGAGCTCTCGCTCCGCGTGAGGATCGACTCGATGGCGGACGGCGTCCCGACGGTGACGGTCACCGGCGCTCCGAGCAGCAGCGCGAGCTCGTCGATCAGCGGCAGGTTCGTCGGATCCGAGACGATGATCTCCAGCGCCTCGCCGCTACGCCGCCGGGGGACGAAGCGGTAGCGGAGCATCAGGTCGGCGGGAATCGACCGGAGGAGATCCTGGTCGACGTAGTACCGCTCCATGTCGACGTACTCCAGCCGGTACCGCCGGGCGAGAGCCCGGGCACGTGCGACCTCCGCATGGACGTCGACGGTCGCGGCGGGGGCATCGCCCGCGGCGGGCTGCCCCGTGTCCGCCGGTTCGGTGGCCGGCGCGCGCTGGTCGGTCATGACGCGATGGCGCCGAGTTGCAGGAGCGGCCAGTACAACGCCAGGAGCAACGCGGCGATCACGATGCCCATGATCACCAGCAGGAGCGGCTCGATGAGGGTCATGAACCGCCCGAGCGTGGTCTCGATTTCCTCGTCGAAGAAGTCGGCAACCGCGTTCAGCATGTCCTGCAGAGCTCCCGTGGATTCGCCGACCTCGATCATCTTTACGGCTACGGGCGGAAAGAGCCCGCAGTCGCGCATCGACATGGAGAGTGAACCGCCCTCGCGCACCTCCCCCGCGATGGTCGAGAGATGACGCGAGACGTATCGGTTTCCGACCGAGCGGGCGGCGACGTCGAGCGCGCTCACGAGCGGAATGCCTCCACTCAGCAGGGTCGCCAGCGTCCGCGACAGTTGCGACGTCGAAAAACGGTTGGCCACGTCCCCGATGAACGGCAGCCTCAGCAACAGGCGATCGAGCTGCGCGCCCCGTCCCGGCTGGCGGCCCCAGGCCCACACGGCGCCCGCGAGGGTCGCCACGGCCAGCGCGATCAACCAGAAGTACCCGGTGACGACGGCGGAAACGCCGGTCAGAACGCGCGTGGCCAGCGGCAGCGTCGCGCCCATCGATTCGTAGAAGTTGCTGAACTCCGGCACGACGCGCACGACGATTATCGCGACCACTACGCCGGACAACGCCAGCAGGATCGCCGGGTAGATCAGTGCCGACAACGTCCGCCGGCGCACGTCGCTGATGATCTTGGCGTAGCTGACGTAGCGGCGGAGCATCTCCTCCAGGTTACCGCTCTTCTCGCCCGCAAGGAGCGAGGCGGTGTAGACCCCCGAGACCAGATCCGCGTGACTGCCGAACGCGTCGGACAGCGATGCCCCGCCACGCACCTGCTCGTGGACGTCGTCCAGGATCCCCTTCAGAGCCGATTGCTCGGTTCGCCGCCGAAGGATGTCGAGCGCCTGCAGCAACGGCATGCCCGCCTTGAGGAGGGCCGCCAGCTCCTGGTTGAAGACGGTGAATTCGCGGACGCCGGGTCGCCGCTTCCTCTGGAGCCGGGGACCCGGCCACGCGAGCCGACTCTGCCGCCGGAACGACAGGAGGAAGAAGCCTTCCTGTTCCAGCTCCCGCCGCAGGCTGACCTCGCTGTCAGCGACTCGGACGCGCTCCAGAATCTCGCCCGAGTCGGTTCCGAGTCGGCAGCGAAACTCCATCGGAGCATCGGTCAGTCGCCACCGCTCCAACCGGTTTGCGACAGCAGGGCGTCCAGAACCCGGCGCACGAACATCTGGGTCTGCGGATAGGGCGGAATCCCGCCATGCCGTCTGACGACCTCCTCCCCCGCGTGGTACGCAGCCAGCGCATTGAGGGCGAACAGGGGACCGAACTCGTCCAGCAGCACGCGCAGGTGCCGTGTGCCCGCCTCTATGTTGGCCTCCGGATCCAGCGGGTCGCCAACGCCGTAGCGTCTCGCCGTATGCGGCATCAACTGCATCAGGCCCATTGCGCCGGCGGTGGAGACGGCATCGGGGCGGTAGCTGGACTCGACCTCGATCAGCGCGTGCACGAGACTCGGGTCGACGCCGTGCCGGTCGGCGGCGCGCTCGATCAGACGAGCGTACGGACGCCGCGACCCGTCGGACGGGAAGGCCCGGGTCCGGGGTTGATCGAGACGCACCGCAGGTGCCTCGGCCGCGCGCCCGGGGCTCGACGCAGCATCGACCCGCGCGAGCGCCTCGGGTTCCAGAGTCGGAACCAGCCGCGGGTACAGGAAGTCCGCTGCATCGAGCCGGGACGCCGGCAGCGACGATACACTCCCGCTACCCTGCTCGAGGATGGACGACATTCGCCGGTGTGCGCCGTCGAAACCGCTGTTGACGATGAATGCGACCGGCATCCAGGCAAACATCAACATCGCTGCGCCAAAAAACAGCGCCGCTGCCCGTTTGAGCACCATGTATCGTACTTCCCAGTCCAGCGTCGAAACCGGGCCCTGTCGGCCCGGCCCTCTTCGCAGGGGCTACGACGGGCCATCGGCCGCGGTTCCAATCACAGCGGCTCGAAGTAAATGTAGAAGACGCGGAGGCCCAGCTCTCGGGTGTCACGGGCCTCGCTGTTCAATTCCGCGGGTACGAACGTCGGATCCACCCGCAGCTCCAACTCGACGAAGCTCTCTGGCCCGAGATCGGCCGCGGAAATCTCGTCGACGAGGTAGACGATCTGGTTCGTATCGATCTCCAGCTCCCGCAAGACACGGTCCCCGACCGCGAGCGACAACCGTTGCGGAGAGTCGAACAGGTCCGGACGGCCGTCGACTTCCAGCACGAGACGCGCGTCGCGGTTCGGGTTCCTGAACGAAACGACGCCGCGGCCGGTCGTCCAGCGCCACTGCAACCGGCCGTCGCCGCTGAACTCCGCCGGGTGCCAGCCTTCCCCGTACGTGATGAAGCTGCTCTCGTGCTGCGGATCGAGTCGGATGCTTGCCACGCGATAGGAGGTCTGGCCCAGATCCGCACCGGCCAGAGGAACACGCGTGCCGTCAACCGCGGAATACAGCCCCACCGCGATCGAGGATTCGCCGATGTAGGGATACATCGGGATCTTCACGCGCCGGTCGTACTCCACCGACTGGCCCGGCTTCCACTGCGACGTCGGTACGGGCGGATCGTGATCCTCGGTCCACAGCACTTCCTCGCGGTCGTCCAGAAAGTGAACGAAGACGCGGTAGTCCTCGGCCAGTGCCTCCCCCGGATCCGGCGCTACATCGAAGCGGAACCGCAGATTCAGCGGGGCACCGAGCGGCACGTCCGCCCGGTCCACGCCCAGCGTGACGGTCGCCACGGGCGGCTGGGACTCCGCGCAACCGAAGGCGACGAGCAGCAATGCCAGCAGCCCATGGCGAAATCCCCGCTGCATTCGAGCGGCGATACATCCCGCGTGAACTGCGTTGCTACTCGGTCGAACATGCCCGATATGCTCCCTCGTCGCACCCTGCCACGCGGGCGCCTCGCCGCTCCCGGTGCTACGCGGGGTTTCTCCACGGGCTGCTCGGGTGCCGGTAGTCCGGCGTGCAGACAGTCTCGCTCGAATCATGGCGGCTCATGCTAACTTGTTGCGGCTCCCTCCGGCAACGTGCCGGGAGTCTGCGCCGTTGAAACGGGTAGCCTTCCAGGCGGGCCGGTTGGGGCGGCAACCGGAGCCGCAGGGCGACGATTGCCGGGAGCTTGCGCCTCGGAACGCACTTCGTTGCGTTCTACGCCGCAAGCTCCTAGACTCGTTCGGGAATGAACCGCATGACGCTCGAAGCGCTCGGCATGGTCGAAACCAAGGGCCTCGTCGGATCCATCGAGGCGGCCGACGCGATGGTCAAGGCGGCGAATGTTCTCCTTGTCGGCAAGGAGTACATCGGCGCCGGTTACGTGACGGTAATGGTGCGCGGCGACGTGGGGGCGGTCAAGGCGGCGACCGACGCCGGCGCGGCGGCGGCCCGTCGCGTTGGAGAGCTGGTCGCGGTGCACGTCATCCCGCGACCCCACCACGAAGTCGAGAAGATCCTGCCGGCGTCCGAAGGCGCGCGCTAGGCAGCCCGTAGTGAAGCGCCGCGCGGCACCGAGAGCGGCGAGGCGCCCGCTTGGCCGGCGGCTTCTCTTCGCGCAGCAGGCGACATTTCCTCTGCCATGGCCGAGTCCGCCTCGCTGTCCGACCTCGATCGACGCGCCGCCGCGGAAGCGCGCCGTCTCGCGGCGCGGGCGCACGACGCCCAGTCATCCCTGGCCGAGCTGGGTCAGGAACGGATCGACCGAATCGTCGCGGCCATGGCGGACACGGCCGCGCACCACGCCGAGGAGCTCGCCGCCGCCGCCGTTGCCGAGACCGGCTTCGGGGTGCTTGCGGACAAGGTCAGCAAGAACCTCTTCGCGGCCCGCCGGGTGTACGAGTTCATCCGGCCCATGAAGACCGTCGGCGTGCTGCGGCGGATCCAGGATCGGCGGGTCGTGGAGATCGCCGAACCGTTCGGGGTGGTAGCCGCCGTCGTGCCATCGACCAATCCCACCTCCACCGCAATCTACAAGCTGTTGATCGCGATGAAGGCGCGTTGCGCGATCGTGATCAGCCCTCACCCGGCGGCGGCCGATTGCATCGACCGCACCGTGCGGTTGCTGGAGACCGCGGCCCGGGCCGCCGGCGCGCCAGCCGGCGCTATTTCCTGCATGCGTTCGGTGACGATCGCCGGCACACAGGAACTGATGCGTCATCCGCGGGTCGCGGTGATTCTGGCGACCGGAGGCATGGGGCTCGTGCGCGCCGCCTATTCGGCCGGCAAGCCGGCGTACGGCGTCGGGCCGGGCAACGCGCCGGCGTACGTGGAACGCTCGGCCGACGTCGCGAAGGCCGTGCGCGATATTCTCGCCGGCAAGACCTTCGACAACGGTCTGCTCTGCTCGTCGGAGAACTCCGTGGTGGTGGACGCGTCGATCGCCGAGGAGGTCCGCCGAGAGTTCGAGGCCCAGGGCGCGTGCTTCCTGGATCGACAGGGTACGGATGCGCTCGCCAGGGTTCTGATCACGCCGCAACGGCTTCCCCATCCGGACCTGGTCGGCCGCGGCGCGGTCGAGATTGCCGAGCGGGCCGGATTGCAGGTGCCCGACGGGACTCGCGCCCTGATTGCGCCTCTCGACGGCGTCGGCCGGGACTATCCGCTCTCGATCGAGAAGCTCTGTCCGGTCCTGTCGTACTACGTGGTCGAGGATTGGCGGGAGGGCTGCGAGCGCTGCCGGCAGGTCCTGCGGTACGGCGGCCTGGGCCACACGATGGCGATTCATTCCCGGGACGAGGCGGTGATCCAGGAGTTCGCGCTCGGCAAGCCCGCGTTCCGCATCGTCGTCAACACGCCGGCGACCCTCGGCTCCATCGGTATGACGACCGGACTCGAGCCGTCGATGACGCTGGGCTGCGGTGGCTACGGCGGCAACGTCACTTCGGACAACATCTCGCCACGGCACCTGCTCAACGTCAAGCGGTTGGCGTACGAGACTCGGACGGCCTCCCAGGCCGCGGCGGATCTCGCCGCGCGGGGCGCCGGCGAGGCGCGCGACCGGGCCGCGGGCCCGCAGGCGCATCCGACCGGTCTCGATGCAGGAGTCGTGGCCGAGCGCGTGGCCACGCTGCTGGACGCGCCGCGCGGGACACCTGCCCCGGATGCTTCGCCTCCGGGGGCAGGGGCTCCCGCGCCGGATACCGGTGCGGAGTCGCCGGTTCCCTTCGTGTGCGAGGACGACGTTCGCGCCGCCATCCGCGAGTCCCGGCCGATCGTGATCGGGGAACGGACGATAGTCACCCCCGCGGCGCGCGATCTTGCTGAGCCGCACGGAGTTTTCCTCAGGCGCTAGCCCCTCGCTGGCTCGGCGTTTTCGGCCCATCCCTCCGCTCCAGGAGTCTGTGCCTCGGCACTCCGCTCCCTGGCGTTCTGCGGCGCAGACTCCTGGATTGCCGCCGGGCTCCCCGCCTGCCGAGCGTTCGTCTCAGCCGACAAGGCGCAGTCGCACGAGTGTCCACACCGCCGACACGAAGTCGAACCACGAGATCTTCTTGCCGGCGGCAAAGCTCCTTCCCTGGTAGCTGATCGGCACCTCGTGAATCGTTACGCCCCGCTTCAACAGCTTGGCGGTGATCTCGGGCTCGATGTCGAACCGGTTGCAGGCAACCCCGAGCTCCTGCAACAGATCTCTGCGGATCAGCTTGTAGCAGGTCTCCATGTCGGTGAGGTCCGATCCGTACAGGAGATTCGTCAGGCCGGTGAGCAACCGGTTCCCGACCACGTGCCGCACCGACATCCTCGGCCGGCCGGCACCGAAACGGGACCCGTACACGGCGGCTGCCCCGCGGCTGTCCACCACTTCCAGCAGGAGGCCGTAGTCAGCGGGGTCGTACTCCAGATCCGCATCCTGAAAGAGCACGTAGTCGCCGCTTGCGCGAGCCATGCCGGTAACCAGCGCTGCCCCCTTGCCTCGATTGATCCGGTGCTCCACCAACGTGATCCGGTCTCCGGCCTCTCGGGCGCGCTCGGCGACGATCTCCCGTGAACCGTCGGTCGACCCGTCGTCGACCACGATGATTTCCGCGTCCGCCCCGGCTCCCTCCACACGGTCGAGAAGGGCCAGCACCGTCGCACGCTCGTTGAATACCGGAATGATGATGGAAAGTCGCATGGCAAGTCGTGGACGGATTATAGGGTCAGGTTCGGCACGGCGGTTTCGTTCATCGCCGGCGGCTTCCGGACCCCAGAATCTGCCAGGCGCCTTCGTCGAGCGGGCGACAAGACTGGCGCCCCACAGTGGATCGGGATTTGCAATTACGGAGAATCGGGTGCTCGGAAAGCTCCGGTCGGCGGCCGTCATCGGAGTCGAGGCATCACTCGTCGACGTCGAAATCGACGTGTCGGGAGGCCTCCCGGCCTTCTCGGTCGTCGGCCTTCCGGATTCGACGGTGCGGGAGAGCCGCGACCGTGTCCGGAGCGCCATTCAACATTCCGGTTACCAGTTTCCCGAACGGCGGATCACCGTCAACCTTGCGCCGGCGGACGTGCGCAAGAGCGGGGCATCCTACGATCTGCCGATTGCGCTCGGCCTGCTCGCGGCGGTCGGCGTTCTGCCGCCGGACCGGCTCGCCGAGCTGGTCGTCGTCGGTGCGTTGTCGCTGGATGGCCGTGTGCAGGCGGTGCGCGGCGTGTTGCCGGTTGCGCTGCTCGCCGCCCGGCATGGGCAACGCCTGTTGCTTCCCGCGGCCAATCTCAGGGAGGGGCGCATCGTCGAGGAGGTTGGCCTGCATCCCGCGGTCTCGCTGGCCCAGATAGCGGCCGAGTTGATCGACGGCGCCGCGGCCGCGCCGCCCGTCAAGGCGGAGAGCGCACCCCGACCGGCCGGCGCTGCGCTCGATCTCGCCGACGTCCGGGGTCAGCACGGCGCCCGGCGGGCCATCGAGATCGCCGCCGCCGGACGTCACAATCTGCTCCTGGTCGGTCCCCCCGGCGCCGGGAAGACTCTGCTCGCCCGGCGGCTTCCGAGCATCCTGCCGCCGCCCTCCTTCGAGGAGGCGGTGGCCTCGACCGCCATCCATTCGGTCGCCGGCTTGCTGGATCCGGCCACCGGCCTGCTTGCCGTCCGTCCGTTTCGCGCGCCGCATCACAGCGCTTCCGATGTGGCCTTGATCGGAGGCGGTCGCGATCCGCGCCCGGGAGAGGCGAGTCTGGCTCACAACGGCGTCCTCTTCCTCGATGAGATCGTCGAGTTCGACCGCCGCGCTCTCGAGGCCCTTCGCGAGCCCATGGAGGAAGGCGCCGTGCGGATTGCGCGGGCGTTGCGCACGGTACGGTTTCCCTCGCGCTTCCTGTTGGTCGGCGCCATGAACCCATGTGCGTGCGGGTATGCCGGTGAGCCTTCGGGACGCTGCCGCTGCAGCCGGACGGACATCCGGCGCTACCACGATCGGCTGTCCGGTCCCCTGCGCGACCGGATGGACCTCACGGTTCGGGTGGAGCGGGTGCCGTTCCAGGTCCTGGCCGACGACGCCCCTGCCGAGGGCTCGGCGACGGTCCGCGAGAGGGTGGGACGCGCGCGCGAGCACCAGGCCGCCCGCTATCGCGGCGACAGGTCGAGTACGAATGCCGACCTCTCCGGACAACGGCTCCGGAAGCATGCTCGGCTCGATCCGCAGTCGCTGGCCCTGGTCGAGCGCGCGATGCTGCGGCTGGGACTCACGGGGCGTGGCTTCGATCGCATCCGCCGCGTGGCGCGCACGATCGCCGATCTGGACGATTCCCCGACGATCCGCAGATCGCATGTTGCGGAAGCGATCCAGTACCGCGTGATACACTAGGGGCGTCCGGCACGGATCATCCCAGGAGTCGGCAGGCGCACGTTGGGCTCGCCGTGTTTCGTGGGAAGCCAGGAGTGCATCCTTCATGATTCGACGGCGCTATGCTTTCATCGTCGCCGATCGGGCGACCGGCGCAACGCGCCGCTTCACGATGTCGGTCGGTTTGGCCTTGCTCCTCATGACCGTCGCGGTCGGCGCTCCCCTCGGCTGGGTATACCATGCCGGCTGGGATGCCCACGCGGAGCTCGTACGTCTGCGGTTGAGCAACGCCCGTCTGCAAATAGAGAACGCGGGGTACCGCGGGACGGCGACGAATCTGGTCGCGAACATCGCATCGCTGCAGACGGTCATCGATGACTTGGCTGCCCGCACGCCGCTCGACGTGATGCGGGTGCGCGCTTCCGTCGAGCGACTGCCGGCCGCGGTGGCAGCTTCCCTGCGTCCGAACGCCTCGGTTCCGGTCGCCGGCCAGACGTTCGGCAATCTCCGGCACCTGCTGGACTCGCTGAACCGGGAGCTCCAGGTCGTGCGGAGGGGGGTGGCGCTGCGCGAAGCCCTTGTGGAAGCGACTCCCAGCCTGTGGCCCGTGGACGGCTGGGTATCGGCCGGCTACGGTTATCGCCGCGATCCCTTCACCGGGGGGCGCGACCATCATCCCGCGATCGACATTTCCACCCGCCCCGGCGAGCCGGTCTATGCGACGGCCACGGGGCTGGTCGTCGAGGCCAAACGCAACGGTGCCTACGGCAATCTCGTGGAGATCAACCACGGGTTCGGCCTGGTAACGCGCTACGGCCACCTCTCGACGTTCGCCGTGGAGCCGGGCGAGACCGTGGAGCGCGGCGCCCTGATCGGTCGCGCGGGCGCGACCGGCCGCGCGACCGGCAACCATGTCCACTACGAAATCTGGGTGAACGGGCGGACGATCAACCCATTGCGGCTGATCAGCCCGACCGACACGCTGGCCGCGAACTAGACGGGGTCGGCGCCACGACAATGCTGGACACCTTACTGGCCAAGGTCTTCGGCACCCAGAATCAGCGCGATCTCAAGCGAGTTCAGCCACTCGTCGCCGCTATCGGAGAGCGGGAGGACGATGTTCGCGCGCTTGCGGACGACGATCTTCGTGCCCGGACGGCGGAGCTTCGCCAGCGGCACGACCAGGGCGCCGAGCTCGACGAGCTGCTGGTCGACGCCTTCGCCGTCGTCCGCGAGGCGGGCCGGCGCATGCTCGGCATGCGGCACTTCGACGTGCAGCTCATCGGCGGCATCATGCTGCACCGCGGCAAGATTGCCGAGATGAAGACCGGCGAGGGGAAAACGCTGGTGGCCACCCTCGCCGCCTACCTGAACGCGCTGTCCGGCGAGGGCGTGCACGTCGTCACCGTCAACGACTATCTGGCGCGCCGCGACGCCGACTGGATGGGGCGCATCTATCGCTTCCTCGGGATGACGGTGGGCGTGATCCAGCACGACCTGCGCGACGCGGAACGCCACGCGGCCTACCGCTGCGACATCACCTACGGCACCAACAACGAGTTCGGCTTCGACTACCTGCGCGACAACATGAAGTTCGACGTGGCGCAGTTCGTGCAGCGCGGTCATCACTTCGCAATCGTGGACGAGGTGGACAGCATCCTGATCGACGAGGCGCGCACCCCGTTGATCATCTCGGGGCCGGCGCAGCAGTCGACCGAGCTCTACTACGAAGTAGATCGGATCATTCCCCGCCTGAAGCCGGGCGCGGTCACGCAGGGAAACGTGCCGGCCGAGCGGCGCGCGGAGCTGGAGGACACCGGCGATTTCCTCAAGGACGAAAAGCACAAGACCGTCACGCTGACCGAGAGCGGCATGGCCATCTGCGAGAAGCTGCTCAAGCATCGCCTGCAGCCCGGCGGGTTGTACGACCCGGCCAACATGCCGCTGCTGCACCACATCAACCAGGCGTTGCGCGCCCACAGCCTCTTCGAGCGCGACGTCGACTACATGGTCAAGGACGGCAAGGTGGTGATCGTCGACGAGTTCACGGGCCGCCTCATGCCCGGACGCCGTTGGAGCGACGGATTGCACCAGGCGGTCGAGGCGAAGGAGAAGGTCAAGATCGAGCGGGAGAACCAGACGCTGGCCACCGTCACCTTCCAGAACTACTTCCGCAAGTACGACAAGATCTCCGGGATGACCGGGACGGCCGAGACCGAAGCTACCGAGTTCGCAAAGATCTACGAGCTCGACGTCTTCTCGGTGCCGACCAATCGCGACCTCATCCGCCTCGAGGAACCCGATCTCGTCTACCGCACCGAGAGGGAGAAGTACGCGGCCATCGTCGACGACATCATCGAGCAGCAGGAAGTGGGCCGGCCGGTGCTCGTCGGCACGGTCTCGATCGAGAAGTCCGAGCGCCTGTCCGGCCTATTGAAGCGCCGGGGCATCAAGCACGTCGTCCTCAACGCGAAGTACCACGACAAGGAGGCCGAGATCGTGGCTCAGGCCGGGCGGACCGGCACCGTGACCATCGCCACGAACATGGCGGGTCGCGGGACCGACATCCTGCTCGGGGGCAATCCCGACCACATGGCGCGCCGCCAGTCCCTGGCCGACGAGGTTGCCGAGCGTCTGCCCGAGAGCGAGGCGAAGTTCGTCGACGACGAGGCGTACGTCTACTTCGCCCACGACGGGTTCTATCGCGTTCCCCGTCAGGCCTGGGAGCGGATCCTCGGCGACTACCGGGCCCGGACCGATGCGGACCACGAAGCGGTCGTCGACGCCGGCGGATTGCACATCATCGGAACCGAGCGCCACGAGGCGCGGCGCATCGACAACCAGCTCCGCGGACGCGCCGGACGGCAGGGAGACCCGGGCTCCTCGCGGTTCTATCTCTCGCTCGAGGACGACCTGATGCGCATCTTCGGGTCGGATCGCATCCAGGGGTTGATGGACCGCCTGGGCATGGAAGAGGGCGTGCCGATCGAGCACGGCATGGTGACCAAGGCCATCGAGCGCGCGCAGAAGCAGGTGGAGGCCCAGCATTTCTCCGCGCGCAAGCATCTGCTCGAGTACGACGACGTGATGAACAAGCAGCGCGAAGGTGTCTACGCGCTGCGCCGGGAGCTGCTCGAAGGGACGATCGTCATCGAGGACGAAGAGGAGATCAATACGCACGAGTACGTCCTGACGCTTGCCGAAGGCGCGATAGACGAAGCCGTCCAGACGCATTGCTCGCGTGACCTGGATCCCGACGAGTGGGATCTGACGGCGTTGCGGCAAAACGTCGAGGAGTTGTTCGGCCTCGACGCCGGGGAGCTCGACGAGATCGACCTCGACGAGAAGAGCCCCGACGAGATGCACGATGCGCTCTGGTCGCTGGCCCGGGACCGCTACGCGGAGCGGACGTCCGCGATCGACGGGGAGTTGCTGCGACGGGTGGAGCGTGACCTCATGCTCCAGGTGGTCGACGCGCAGTGGAAGGACCACCTGTACGGACTCGACCACCTCCGGGAGGGCATCGGTCTGCGGGGCTATGGCCAGCGCAACCCCCTCGTCGAGTACAAGCGCGAGAGCTTCACGATGTTCCAGGCGATGAAGCAGCGGATCGACGAGGACACGCTGCGCTATCTCTGGCGCCTGCGACCCGTGGTGCGGGACGGTGACGGCGACGGCGGTCGGCAACCTCCGGTCCCGGCTCGACAATCCACGCCGCTCTCGTTCAACGATCCGGGGCAGCAGGCACCGGCCTTCGGCGCCGCGACACCGGGCGGCGCAGGTCCGCGGCCTGCGCGCACCGGCGGCGACGACGCCGCGGTGAAGACCGTCCGCCGGGACGTGCCGAAGGTCGGACGCAATCAGCCGTGCCCCTGCGGCAGCGGCAAGAAGTACAAGAAGTGCTGCGGGGCATGAACGGTGGGTGCAGCATGACAGTCAAGACCGGGACGTCCACCGAACGACTCACCAGCGCCACCGTCGACACCGCCTTGACGTTCGACGACGTGCTGCTCCGCCCGCGTCACTCCGCCGTCCTGCCGCGGGAGGTCGACGTCGGCACGCGGCTGACGCGGCGCATTCCGCTGAACCTGCCGCTGCTCAGCGCCGCCATGGACACCGTGACCGAATCGGGCATGGCGATTGCCATGGCGCAGCTCGGCGGCATCGGGATCGTGCACAAGAACCTAGACATCCAGGCGCAGGCATCCGAGGTGGATCGGGTCAAGCGGTCGGAGAGCGGCATGATCGTGAATCCGATCACGCTCTCCCCCGAGGCGCGCGTGTATCAGGCACTCGAGCTGATGAAGAAGTACCGGATCTCGGGCGTGCCGATCACCGCCGACGGCCGCAACGAGGGACGTCTCGTCGGGATCCTGACCAATCGGGACCTGCGGTTCCACGGTGACGTGCAGCGCTCCATCGCCGAGGTCATGACGCGCGACAACCTGATCACGGTACCGGTGGGCACGACCCTGACCCAGGCGAAGGAGATTCTCCATAAGCACCGTGTCGAGAAGCTGCTCGTCGTGGACGGGCAGTTCAACCTGCGGGGCCTGATCACGGTCAAAGACATCCAGAAGGCGATCAAGTACCCCAAAGCGTGCAAGGATTCACTCGGGCGCCTGCGGGTCGGCGCGGCCGTCGGCATCGCCGCGGATGCGCTCGAGCGGGCCGAGGCTCTCGTGGCGGCCAATGTCGACGTTCTCGTGCTCGACAGCGCCCACGGGCACTCGCAGAACGTCATCGACACCGCGGTCCGGCTCCGACAGGCTTTTTCGTCGGTGGACCTCGTCGCCGGGAACGTCGCCACCGCCAGCGGCGTGCGGGCACTCGCCGAGGCGGGCGTAGATGCCGTCAAGGTCGGCATCGGATCCGGTTCCATCTGCACCACCCGGATCATCGCCGGCATCGGGGTCCCGATGGTCACGGCCGTCGCCGAGTGTGCGTCCGCCGCCGCCGAGTACGACATACCGGTCATCGCCGACGGCGGGATCCGCTTCTCCGGGGACATCACCAAGGCGCTGGCGGTCGGCGCCAGCGCCGTCATGATGGGCAGCCTGTTCGCCGGCACCGACGAGAGTCCGGGCGAGCTCATCCTTTACCAGGGACGCAGCTTCAAGGATTACCGCGGGATGGGTTCGATCGGGGCGATGCGCAGCGGCAGCACGGATCGCTACTTCCAGGAGGAGTTCGATCTGTCGGCCGCCGACGACAACCAGCAGAAGCTCGTGCCCGAAGGCATCGAGGGCCGCGTTCCCTACAAGGGCAGCGTAGCCACGATGATCCACCAACTGGAAGGCGGACTGCGGGCCGGCATGGGATACTGCGGGGCGCCGGACCTCGATGCGCTGCGGCGCGATGCCGAGCTCGTCCGGATCACGCCGGCCGGCGTGCGTGAGAGTCACGTGCACGACGTGGTGATTACGAAGGAAGCACCGAACTATCAGAGCGAGTAGGCTTGGCGTTACAGCGTGAGGTCACGGCTCCTCGATCGTGATTTCGCGATCGTCCCCGCCCCGGTCCGCAATGCGGACCCGCACCGCCCGGTCGGGCAGGCTCGGCAGCCGATCCGCCCATTCGATGGCGACGATCGCGTCACCGGCCAGCATTTCGTCCAGCAGCGGCTCCAGATCGTCGACCTCGTCGCTGCCCAGTCGGTACAGGTCGACGTGATGGACGAGCCGTCGCCCCGGGTACTCCTGCATCAGCACGAAGGTCGGACTGCTGACGTCCTCGAGGCAACCCCCGGCCCCTTCGACGAGTCCTCGCACGAAGGCGGTCTTGCCCGCCCCGAGCTCGCCGTACAACAGCACCGCGGCCCGTGCCCCGGCCAGGGCCCCGGCGAGATCGCGGGCAATCCGCATCGTATCCGCTTCGGAACGGCTCACCTGTGTCGTCGTCACGAGTCCTTGCTCCGACCGTTCATCCGCGCGGTCGCCGGCCCCAGGCAGCGGGCGATGTCGCGCGCCAACACGCCGCTCTCCCCCATCTCCCGCGCGGCGAGGTCGCCGGCGAGACCATGGAGATGAACGGCCAGCGCAACCGCCGCGTCCACGTCCCGAACCTGTCCCAGCCACGCCGCGACGACGCCCGTCAGCACGTCGCCGCTGCCGCCCTTGGCCAGGCCCGGGTTGCCGGTGGTGTTGATGGCAACCGCGCCGTCCGGGGCGGCGATGACGGTGCGGGCGCCTTTCAGGACGACGTGAACGCCGTGTTCCGTCGCGAACGAGTGCGCGGCGGCGACCCGATCCCGCTGCACGTCGGCGACCGTGGTTCCGGAGAGTCTCGCCATCTCGCCGGGGTGGGGGGTGATTACGACCGGCGCCGCCGGTCGGCCCCGCACTCGGCCCCGCAGGAGATCGCGATGTTCCCCACAGACAGTCAGTGCGTCCGCGTCGAGTACGAGGGGGCCGCGGTCCGGACGATCGAGCAACGCCCGCACGATTTTCCGGCATCCGGCGCCGGTGCCCAGTCCCGGACCGGCAGCCACGACGTCCCACTGCCTCGCGAGCAGCTCCTCGAGACCGTCGCCGGTAGCGACCCCCTCCTCGTCCGGCAGGCCCAGCGTCATGTACTCCGGCTCCTGGGCCACCAGTCCCAGGCACGATGCGGGGGTGGCCACCGTCACCAGGCCCGCACCCGCCCGCAGGGCCCCCAGGCCGGCCAGCCGCGCCGCGCCGGTCCTGCCGCGCGACCCCGCCGCGATCACGACGCGCCCGAAATCGCCCTTGTGCGCTTCCGTTGGACGGACCGGCACGAGCGGGCGAATCGTCTCGGCTGCGAGCAACCGTATGCGCGGGGCGGCCAGTTCCGCGACGACGGCGGCGGGAACCCCGATGTCCGCCACGATCACCCGGCCGGCGGGCGCCGGACGCAGAGCCAGCGCCAGCTTCGGGGCGGCGAACGTGACCGTCAGCGCGGCCCGAAGACACGGGTCGTCGCGGCGAGACAGGTCGCTCAGGAGCCCTGTCGGCAGGTCTATTGCCACGACGGAGCCTCCTGCCGCGTTGACGTCACGCGCCACCGTGGCCAACAGGCCGGTCAGCGGCCGCGTCAGCCCGGTCCCGAACAGCGCATCCACGATCAGACAGCCGGCGGCGAGCCGTGACCGGCAGCGGTCCCAGTCGTCGTCGTCCTGCACTTCCGCGGCAGGGATCCCCACCTGCCGCGCCCGCTCCATGTTCTTCCGCGCATCGCCGCTCACATCGTTGGCTCGCCCGAACAGGACGCCGTGGACGTCCCATCCTCGTTCGCGCAACAGCCGCGCGACCACCCACCCATCGCCCCCGTTGTTTCCGCGGCCGCACAGAACGGTCACCGGTCCGGGCCGGCTCTCCACGTGCGCCTCGATGGCCGCGACGACCTCCTCGCCGGCACGCTCCATGAGGCGCAAGGATGGCACGCCACGTTCTTCTATCGTGCGGCGCTCGGCCTCGCGCATCTGCGCCGGGGTAAGGACGCGCATCGGAGAATCCTACCCGGTGTGCGCCGCGCCGCGTGCCGGGCCCCGCCGGAAGCCGAGTCGACCCCGCGGAGAACGGCCTCACGGACAGGACATAATGGGAGGTTGGAGAATCGAGCATGCAGACAGCCATCGACGTGAACGGCCGCCTCGGCGACGCAACGAGCGCCAGCGTCCCTGTACTGGATCGTGGGTTCCTTTTCGGCGAAGGAGTCTACGAGACCCTGCGCACCTACGACCGGCAGCCGTTCCTGCTCGACCGCCACCTCGCGCGGCTGCGGGCATCGGCCGAGCGCATCGCGCTGGAACCACCGCTCGACGACACGGCATTCGCGGCCCGCATCCGGGCCACCATGCGTGCCGTCGATGCGCCCGGCGAGCGCAGCATCCGCCTGCTCCTGACCCGCGGCGTCGGCGAATTGAGCTACAACCTCACCAACTGTCCGCCGCCCACCGTCGTCATCATCGTCCGGCCGCACGCGGAAACGCCGGCCGACGTCGTCGCGCGCGGCGTCGGCATCGTGCAGTCGTCGGTCATGCGCAACCACCCGCAGGCCCTGAACCCGCGGATCAAGTCGAACAACCTGCTCAACAACGCCCTCGCGATGCAGGAGGCGTTGCACGCAGGGGCGGCCGAAGCACTGATGTGCAATCACCGGGGAGAGCTGGCCGAGTGCGCGCAGTCGAACTTCTTCCTGGTACGCGGCGGCACCGCCCTGACGCCGCCCGTCGAGGCGGGGATCCTGGAGGGCGTGACGCGCAACTTCGTCTTCGAGGTGGGAGCGTCGGCCGGCATTCCGGTCCGGGAAGAGACCCTGCGTCCCGCCGATCTCGCCACCGCCGACGAGCTCTTCGTAACCAGCACGACCCGCGAGGTGCTCGCAGTCACGCGCGTCGATCGACGCCCCGTCGGCGACGGCCGGCCGGGATCGGTGACGCGGACGCTCGCGGAGGCGTTCCGCCGTCTGGCCCGCGAGATGAGTACGAGTGCAAGCACGGTGGACGCGCGCGACTGACGCTACAGCGGTGTTGCGGTGCGCGCGTCCGCGGCAGCGGCCCCCGGCGGCGGAGTCGATGCCGGCATTGCCCGCGCGACCAGCAGCGTCAGGTCGTCACTCTGAACGGCCCCGGCGAAGTGCTGCACCGCGGCCTGCAGCGTGGCCAGCAACTGCGGGACCGGCAAATGGCGGTGCGCGGCAACCGCGTCCCGCAGGCGATCCTCGCCGAATTCCTCGTTGTCGTCGTCGAAGGCCTCGGTCACCCCGTCGCTGCAGACAACCAGGGTATCGCCCGGCTCCAGGAGGATCGCGGCGGACTCGCCGATCCATTCCTCGAAGAGACCGATCACGGTGCCGGTCGGCGCCAGCGTCTCGATGGCGCCGTCGGAGCGGGCCATTACAGGCGGCACGTGGCCGCAGTTGGCGTAACGCAGCTCCCGGCTCGCAGGATTGAACTCGGCCAGAAAAAGCGTCGCGTAGCGGTTCCCGGGAGTCGACGCGAAAAAGAGCCTGTTGGCGCGCTCCAGAAGGCGGGCGGGATCATCGTGCGCCCCTGCGTACTGACTGCGCAGCGTCGCCTGCAGATTCGCCATGAGGAGAGCCGCCGCGATGCCCTTGCCGGAGACATCGGCCAGCACGAACGCGACGCGATCCGCCTCCAATTCGATGAAGTCGTAGTAGTCGCCTCCGACCGACTTCGCCTGTATGCACTCCCCCGCGCAGGCGAATCCCGCCAAGTCCGGTGCGCGCGCCGGCAACAGTTGCCGCTGCACCTCCTTCGCTATCTCCACCTCGTGCTCGGCCCGCCGCTCGGCCTCGATACGGGCCGCCATCTCCTCGCCCAGACAGATGGTCTGGACCGTCAGGGCGGACTGCAGCGATACGACTGCCAGCAGCCTCATGTCCTCGCCGGAGTACGGCTCTTCCGACTGCCGCCCTCCCAGCACCACCAGGCCCACCAGACGTTCGTTCCGATCGATCAGCGGCGCGATGCACTCCGGCCGCAGAGGAGCGAGCAGGCCGTGCAGATTGTCAGCCGTCCGGTCCGAGCCCGGCGGCGGCAGGATCGCGGGCCGCGCCTCACTGGCGAGTTCAGCGAGTCCCGCGGCCGCTCGAGACAGAGTGCCGGGGCCTTCCGTCAGATTCGCATCCACCAGCCGTCCCTCGGGATCTTCCAGATAGACGGCCAAAGACACCGGGCGAAACGCGGACCGGAGCATCGTCCGGAGCATCGAGCCGAGCGCTCCACGGTCCTCCGCTGTCCGGGTGCGGGCCGCAAGTTCCTCGAGCGCCCGCCGGGCTTCGTACCGCTCGGGGAAGAAGGCCCGGTCGATCCGGTCGGTGACCCGCCGCTCCACGCGCGCGCCCGTTCGCGCCACGCCTACGCCCAGGAGACCCGCCGCGATGACGGCGACCGGCAGGCCCACATCGGATCCGGCGGGGAGCCACCGCTGGGCGAGGATCGCCAGCGCTACCGCCACCGCAACGCTCAGCCCCACGCTGGCCATGGTCAGCCCCCGCTGCACCAGCAGATACCGCGCACCGCGCTGCACCAGCACCGGCACCGTCATCACGCGATGCCTGACGACCGCGTACGCGAAGGAGAGCGGCAGCAACGGAAACGTGAGCAGCGCGCACACCGCGAGCCAGACCGGCACACCGCGGCCGAGCGCCTCGCTCAACGCGACAAGCAGTACGGGCGCCATTCCCGCAACCGTTCCCCACGCCAGTACCCGCGCCTTGCGTCGAACCTCGGAGGACCCGGAGCGGGCGGCATGCCCTATCAGCGCTCCGAGACCGACCCCCAGACCGAGGAACAGATAGCCGAATATGCCATAGCCTCGCGCGACAGCCGGCCACCCGGCCAGAATCGATTCGCTGGCCAGGTTGATCGAGACCGGCTGACCGAGCAGCGGCCGCCAGGGACCGCCCGTCAGCACGAGGAGCACACCGAGCCCGAGGAGGAGCCACTTCAGCCAGGGAGCACGTCTGTCGAGCGGCGAGCGCGCGGGAAACACGAGAAAGAAGAAGCCGAACAACCCCGGCGCCATGAGCAGGAGCGTCATGCGATACCCGATCACGAATCCGGGATGGACCAGCGAGCCGCTCGCGGCGGTTTCCGGATTGAACAGGCTGATGAAGCCGCAGAACATGAGCGCCATCAGCCACGCATTGCGATCTTGCAGTCGCTGGAACAGGACCCCGAAGGCGACCAGCAGAAAGATGATCGGGCTCGAGCCGACCCAGAGGAGAAGCACTGTCGAGTCCAGGCGTTCCTGGACCCAGTTCTGGGCGAGCGCCCAGTTGGCGGCATACGTTGCGGAAATCCCCGCGAGCAGGAGTGCGGCGAGACGCAGCAGCGACGATGACCGGTTACGCACGACGAGCGCCCCGAAACGCCTCGCAGGCTCGGTGTTTCGGCCCATCCCCCACCACTCCATGAACTTGCGCCGCAGCACTGCGCTTCGCTGCGTTCTGCGGCGCAAGCTCCCGGCCGTACCTCTCCTCCGGCGTCGAAAACGAGCGTCGGCGCGCTAAGCCGGCACCGGCAGCTCGACCGTATGGAACGCCTCGATCGTGTCGATGGCCTCGAGCGGCTGCCGGTCGACGTCCCAGCGGAACTGGCGCAGCACGATCCGGTCCGGCAGGAAATCGGCGATGGTGAACCCGTGGTCCTCGATCGGCGCCACCGACTCCTCCATGTCGAGGTGTTCGGGGGGCGTCGCGCCGACGCCCCGGACCACGGACGGAAAGCCGCGAACTGACGTGCCGATCGGGCCGCTCAGCACCGCCGTGACCGGCCGCGCGTTGAGATTCAGGCCGCCCGCCCGGTGCATTCGCCCCATGCCGATGGCGTGCAGGTCGCCGCTCACCACCAGCGGCACGCGCTCCCGCTGGCCGCCAATCGCTTGCACGAGCCGGTCGTGCTGCCGCAGCCAGCCCTCCTGCCAGTAGCCCTTCTCGATGGCGGTCGTCAGCTCCCCCGTCTCGCGGTCCAGCACGTCGGGGTACCACTCGCCCCACTTGCCGGCGCTCCAGCCGAACGGGTTCGACGGGGCGTGGACGAGGTGGCGGGTATCGGTCGCGCGGGTGCGCTCGATCAGCCAGCTCTCGACCTGCCGGTCGATGAAGACCGCGTTCGGTCCGGACAGGCTCACCGTCCGGCGCACGTCATAGAGCAGGATCTCGGTCAGGTTGCCGTAGCGCAGCGTGCCGAAGCTCTCCGAGAGGTCGCCCCGGTCGCTCGTACCCGACCAGGGCAGGCCGGGCGGGCGCCGGGCGTCGGGCAGGAACTCGGGGTAGTAGAGCTGCTGCGTGGCGCGCGCCAACTGGAGCTGGAACCAGGGGATCGGGAAGTTGGCGATTTCGTCGGTAACCGCGTCGTTCTCCCAGTGGTCATGATCGTCCTGCAGGAAGAAGATGGGCGTGGACCGGAAGTCGGTGCCGTAGACCGGGACGATCTGCGGGCCGGCCGCCGCCTTCATCGCCGCCTCGTTGCCGGCGCCGAAGACCGATGCCGAGAAATCGAAGTTCGATTGCCGGCCGCTCGGGCTGAGCTGGCCGGCGTTCTCCCCCTGCCAGGTGTGCAGATCCCAGTAGATGTGATCGCCGTTGGCGACAGCCGCGTCCGGCGCGAACGACAGTGCCCGCCGCAGCAGGCGGTTGCGGATCGCCGTCGGCAGGAAACCGCTCCGGTCGCCGATGCCCGAGTAGGTGCCCCCGGGACCGCCGGCGCAGGTGAAGAACAGCATCCGGAACCGCTCGGGACGCGCGTCCGGCGCCGGAAAAGTCGACAGCGGCCACGGCTCGCACAGCGCACGGCCGTCGGTCCCGGTCAGGGACAGCTCGTAGCGGCGGGCCGGCTCGAGGCCCGTGGCGTAGAACTGCCAGTACTCCCCTGCCGTGTCGTTCATCCGGCCCGTCACGCTGGCGCTGCCGATCCGCAGCGTCGGTGCGGCCGCGAGCGGCCCGTCGAACGACGCCTTCAGCAGGACGCGCGAGTCGTTGACGGCAGGCAGCAGGTGACGCACGCGTCCGGCATCCCAGCCCTGGGCCGGCGGCGGCGCGCCCTGCTCGGCCAGCAGGTCCAGGGGCAACCGTCCGAAGACGGCGGCGCCCAGGGCGCCGGCGCTCCCGGCGAGGAATCTCCGACGATCGACAGGCCATGGCGTGCTCATGATCTCCCCCTCCGCGGCAATGCCGGATGGCCGGCAGCGGCCCCACTCTCCAGCGGCCCCATTGTAGTGCGTGGGTTGTGTCCCGCGGGGGCGTCCTGGTAGTGCGACCCTGAACCGCACCCGTACGCCGGCGCCCTTCCAGGAGATTCCCCGACAACACAGACCAACTCCACCGCCGCCCGCTAGACCGCACCCATACGCCGGCGCCCTCCCTGGAGGCCCATCCGTACCGTCGCCGCCTTGCTACAATGAACTCTCTTCGGGAGGCCCCCTCCCGTTCGCGACGGCCGCCGTCCAGACCAGGAGGTTGCTCATGACCTGTCGATTCCCGCACTCCGCCGCCGCGCTGACGGTCGCCCTCGTCGCGTTCCTGCCCGCGGGCGCCGTCGGACAGGACGGCCCGTTCCTCACACCCTACGGTCACCCGGACTTGCAGGGCGTCTGGAACTTCTCGACCGCCACGCCGATGGAACGGCCGGAGGACCTGGCGGGTCAGACGACGCTGACAGCGGAGGAAGCGGCCGCGTGGGAGCAGCAGCTCGCCGAGCGGCGCGCCGCCAACGAATCGGAGCGCGAGGACGCCCCGCTGGGGGCGCGGCTCGGCTACTCGGTCCGCATCTGGTTCGAGCACGGGCACACGCTCTCCGACCAGCGGACCTCGCTGGTGATCGATCCGCCCGACGGGCGCATCCCGCCGGTGCGGCCGGAGGTGGCGGCGCGCGCGGAACTGCGGAGCCTGCTGCGCGGGCGGCACGCCCACGGCCCGGAAGATCGCGGCGCCTCGGAACGCTGCCTCCTCGGCTTCAACTCCGGACCGCCGATGACGCCGAGCGCCTACAACAACAACGTGCAGCTCTTCCAGACCGCCGACCACGTGGTCATCCTCAACGAGATGGTGCACAACGCGCGCATCGTCCCGCTCGACGGCCGCCCGCACCTGCCGGCCCATCTGAAGCAGTGGGTAGGGAACTCGCGGGCGAGTTGGGACGGCGACACGCTGGTGATCGAGACCCGGAACTTCCTGGGCGAGACCTCCCTGCGGGGATCGAGCGCCAACCTGCACCTGGTCGAGCGCTTCCGGCGCGCAGGCCCCGACACGCTGATCTACGAGTTCACGGTCAACGATCCGACGAGCTGGACGCGCCCCTGGACCGCCCAGGTGCTGATGGCGCGCACGGACGAGCCGCTCTACGAGTACGCCTGCCACGAGGGCAACTACTCGATGCCCAGCTCGCTCTCGGGCGCGCGGGCGATGGAGGCGCGGGAGGCCGCCGCGGGCGACGGGTCACCCTGACGGGGCCCGTTGCGGTGCGGGCCACGGGTTCGTTGAGGCGTCCGGCCGTGGCGTCGCCCTGCATTGCTATACTGCCGTAACTGGCTTCCGATGCTGACTGGGCTGTCCAACGGTCCGATTGGCGGCGGAGCGCGGCAGGCTCTCGCCTTGACGGGTGCGGTAGTCGGACTGGTCGTGGCAACGAGTTCGGCAACACTCGCAGGGCCGGTGTCGGCTCAGAAGCCTGCGACCCTTCCCCCAGCGCCAGGGGCGCCCCCTGCCGTCACCTTCAACAGGGACATAGCACCGCTCTTCTTCGAGCACTGCTCCACCTGTCACCGCCCCGGCACGGCTGCTCCGTTCAGCCTCCTGACCTACGGCGACGCCAGGCCATGGGCCCGCGCCATCAAGCAAGCGACCTTGACCCGGTCGATGCCGCCATGGAAGCCGGAGGCGGGCCATGGCGGTCCGTTCATCGGCGACCGGCGGTTGAGCGAGGCCCAGATCGATCTCATCGCCAGGTGGGTCGATACCGGAGCGCCCGCCGGAGACCCCGCCGACCTTCCGCCGCTACCGGAGGGAATCGGCGGCTGGCGGCTCGGCGAGCCGGACCTCGTCATCGAAATGCCCGAGCCCTTCGTGCTGCGGGCCGACGGGGAAGATGTCTTTCGCAAGTTCGCGATCCCGATCCCGATTGCCGAGACGCGATTCGTGGAGGGCCTGGAGTTCCAACCGGCGGTCCGCGGCGTCGATTCCACCTGGACATCGAACGCCAGGGTCATCCACCACGCCAACATGCGGCTCGATCCCACACCCGCCTCCCGAACCCTGGATGCAAGAGACCCCGAACCCGGCTTCGACGACGTCACGCCGTTCGACGCGCAGTTTCCCTTCGGACACCTGCTCGGCTGGACGCCGGGGCAGGATCGGCCGCTGGTTGCCGAAGGCATGGCCTGGCGCCTGGACGCGGGCACGGACATGCTCCTCGAGCTGCACCTGATGCCGAGCGGGCAACGGGAGATCGTGCAGTCTCGCATCGGGTTCTACTTCACCGATGATCCGCCGACGAAGATCCCGTTCACGATCCGGCTGGGAAAACAGGACCTCGACATACCGCCGGGAGCGACGGACCACCTGAGCGTGGACCGGTACGTGCTTCCGGTCGACGTCGAGGTGTACGGCATTCATCCGCATGCGCACTACCTGGCCAGGGAAGTGAAGGCGCGGGCAACGCTACCCGACGGGACGAACCGGTGGCTCCTCTACATCAGGGACTGGGACGCCTCCTGGCAGGACTACTACTTCTACTCCGAACCGTTCCTGCTTCCCCGGGGTACCGAGCTGGCAATGGAGTTCAGGTTCGACAACTCCGCTCGCAACCCGCGCAACCCGCACTTTCCCCCACGGCGGGTCACGTGGGGCCCCAGATCGTCGAACACGATGGGCGATCTGTCCATCCAGGTCCTCGCGCGCAGCGCCGCCGATCGTGAAGTCCTCGCCGGGGACCGCCGGCCGCTGGAGATGGCCGAGGACATCGTGGGATTCGAGATGGTCCTCGCAGCCGATCCCGACCAGGTGACGGTGCACGACGATGTGGCGCGCCTCTACCTGCTGTTCGGGAAGGTCGAGGAAGCCCTCGCCCACTTTCGGGAATCGGCACGCCTGGAGCCGGATTCTCCCGCCGCGCAGTACAACGTGGGGACGACGTTGCTGCAAGTGGGACAGCTCGACGAGGCCATTGCCCGCTTCGAGCGCGCGCTGCGGCTCGATCCCGAGTACGCCCCGGTGCACAACAACCTGGGCGCGGCACTGCGATCGCAGGGCAAGCTGGAGGAGGCGATCCGTCGCTTCCGCGAGGCGGTGCGAGCCCGGCCCGATGACGAGGACGCGCTCTACAACCTGGCGAGCACGTTGACGCTGCGGGGCGAATTCACCGAGGCAATCACGCTCTACCGGCGAGTGCTCGAGCTGCTGCCCGACTCGCCGGAGCCGTTCGCGGAGCTCGGGTGGCTGCTTGCGACCCATGCCGACCCCACGCCTCGCGAGGTGCAGGAAGCGATCGGACTTGCGGAGCACGCGGCACGGCTCACCAGCCGCCAGGACGCGCGCGTGCTCAACACGCTCGCCGCGGCCTATGCGGCGGCGGGCCGCTTGGACGAGGCTACGGCAACGGCCCGCGGGGCCCTCGCGTTGCTGCGGGACAACGAGAGCGAGCTTGCTACGACGATCCGCCAGTTGTTGGACCTGTACACGGAAGGACATCGGTACCGGCGGCTACGCTGACCGGCGCCACGTCGGGAAGCAGTACTTCTCTGCTGCGCGCTACCTGAATCCCGTTCGATTGAGCAGGCCGCGCCGGAGATTCGCGGCGCGCTCCGCCTCGCCCTGGCCCTCGAGAGCGTCGGCCAGACCGCTCAGAGCGGCCGCGGAGCTCGAGTCGAGCGTGAGCGCCTCGGCGAAATGCCCGGCTGCTGCAGCCCAGTTCGCCGCCTGCAGCTCGAGGAATCCGAGGTTCACGTACGTCACCGCGTCCCGCGGGTCTGCGCGCAGCGAGGCCCGTAGCGAACGTCGGGCCCGCTCCGTTTGCCCGAGGCTGCCGTAGGCCGCGCCGAGCAGATTGTATGTGCGGGCGTCATTCGGGTCGCCGGCGATGGCTCGTTCTCCGAGCACTGCCGCTTCCGTGTATTCCTGACGCAGGAAGTGGAGGGCCGCGGTGTGGTAGAGGGTCTCCGAGCTGTCGGGACCCACGCCTGCCATCAGTCGAACGATCGGCTCCAGGCTCGCGGCGTCCCCCAGGTCTCCGAACAGCGATGCGAGCTGTTCCCGCGCGGCCGGGCTGGAGGGCTCGATCGACAGGGCTTCCCTTGCCGCGGCAACGGCGGCATCGAACGCTCCCTGCAAGGCGTGCACACGCGACAGCTCCAGTTGGAGCGAGACGTTCGCAGGGTGTTCGGACGCGAGCTGCTCCAGCAGCCGGGTGGCGTCCCGCTCGCGTCCACTCCGTGCCGCCGCGTCCACGAGGCCCGTCAGTCCCTCCCGGTCGGCCGGGGCAAGTCGGACCGCTTTCGCCAGGTCGTCATAGGCGGTGGCGTACGCGGCGGCGTTCAACTGCATCAAGCCCCGGTTGCGCCACTCTCGAGCCGTTGCCGACTCCACCGCCGATCGGACTGCCGGGGGTGAAGTGAACTGATTTGCGAGGGCCCGCAGGCCGCGGGCATTCTCGTTCGTCGAGCTGCGCCCTTTGTAGAGACCGCGGGGGGCGGAGAACTCCAGCCGGTTGTGGTTGTCCGTCTGGAGCGGAGCGTGGGCGCTGTAGTGCTCCAGAGCCCTTCCGCTTCCGACGAAGAGCGAAAGCACGCTGAACGGGTCTCGCACGCCCACGGCGGCGAGGGCGGCTGTAACGCCGGGTCGCTCCCACGTCGTGGCGATCTGACCCAGGCGGGGCTCCAGCGGATCCACGCTGCCGATGAGGAGCAGATCGCCGTCGCCGACCAGCCACATGGTCCCCTCCGGGAATACCGACAGAAACGTGCCGGTGATCGAGCGCAGGTCCTCGTCGCTGATGCCGTACGTATGTGCCCACTGGCACAGGATTCCCCGGGGCTTCAGCCTGTCGCGCGCCGCCTGAAAGAACTCGCGCGTGAAGAGTGTCGCGACGCCGGCCATCCAGGGGTTCGACGGCTCGGAGATGATCACGTCGTAGCGCTGCGATGACAGCAGCAGGTGGGAACGGCCATCCGTCAGGATCAAACGGGTGCGGGGATCCCCGAGAGCTGCCTCGTTCTCGGCCAAGAAGTACGCGGACGCCTCGACGACTTGCGGCGAGATCTCCAGCATGTCCGCCCGCCTGACGGGGTGCCGCAGGGCCGCGCCGAGCGTGACGCCGCTTCCGAGCCCGATGACGGCGACATCCTGCGGATCGGGATGCAGCAGGAGCGGCAAGTGAGCCAGCAGGCTCTGGGTCAGCATGTCGAAGGCGTTCGAGGCATCGACCTTGCCATCGATCGCGAGCGCCAGGCTGCCGGCGGTCCGGCGTACCGAGACGGCGCCGGCCGCGCCCTCCTCGTAGTACAGCACCTCGCCCGCCTCCAGGGCTGCTTGCAGGTCCTGCGTCGGAACGTTGGGCACGTTCCAGTACGCACCGCTCGAGATCAACGCGCGATTCCAGTCCGGAAGTGCCGCCCCCGCGCCGCAGCCAATCAGCGCGACGGCCGCCACCGTGACCCTCGCTCTCCAACCGGCGTCGGCCGCCAGCAGCAGGAGACTGCCGCCGGCGATACCCAGCGCACCCGCTGCCAGGACCGTCTGCTGCAGGCCGAGGAACGGGATGAGCACGAAACTTCCCAGCAACGCGCCGGCGATCGCACCGAGGGTGTTCACCGCGTACACGATGCCGGCATCGAGCGAGACGGTTTCCTCCCGCCGGGCCGCCACCGCGACCGCCAGGGGGAACGCCGCGCCGAGCGCGATGGTCATCGGCAGCAGCAGCCCCGCCGCGAGCGTGACCTGAACGGCCATCACCGAGCCGAACAGTGCGTCGGGGCCGGCCGCCGCACGGGCCATGGTGAGCGACAGGGGAACGATCAGCCACAACGCTCCGAGTGCCCCCAGCGCAGCCAGAATCAATGTCAGGGCCAGCCAGACAATGCGATGTCGCGACCAATGCGTGAGCCGCGCACCCATTGCCGCGCCGCAGGCCAGGCCGCCGATGAACGCGGTCAGCATGGCGCTGAACGCGTAGGTCGTCGGCCCGATGACGAGGGCGAGGATGCGGGTCCAGGCGACCTGGTAGGCGAGGGCGACGAACCCGGACAGGCCGAGCGCGGAAGCGGCGAGCCCTATCCTTCCGACGGGCGGCGCCGGATCGGTTGGGCGGCCGACGACCGCGCCATCACCCGCTTTGGCGCGTCGCCGTTGTCGTCGACGGGCGACTCGCGGGCCTGAAGTCGTTGGGACGGTGGGCGTTGTAGCCGGCAACGCCCGACTTGGCTCCACAGTTTGCAGGGCCAGCCCCAGCGCTCCTGCGCCGGCGACCACGTTTGCCGCCACGCCGACGAGCGTGGCGCCTTGAAGCCCGAGCCAGGGCAACAGGACGAAACCCGTCAGACCCGCGCCGAGAGCCGCACCCAGCGTGTTCAGCGCGTAGAGCGCGCCCGTCTCGGTGCCCGCGTCCTCGGCCCGGCCGGCGAACCACCGCACGGCCAGTGGAAACGTCGCCCCCATCGCCGCGGTCGGCACCAGCAGCACCGTCGAGCTCGACAGCAGGCGGCTCAAGCCGAACCAGGCACCCCCGTCGCCGTCGGCGTACGCAGCGGCGAGCAACGGTTGGAGTCCTGTGAGAGCCACGGGAACAAGCAGCGCGCACGCCGCGATCGCGCATTCCAGCAAGGCATAGAGGCGCAGGGCCTGCTGGCGCGAGAGCTTGAACGCGAACCGGCCACCAAGCGCCGCGCCTCCGGCCAGCCCCCCCATGAACGCCGCCAGCACGGTCCCGATGGCGGCGACCGTGTTCCCCATGTGAAGCACCAGGAGCCGCGACCAGACGACCTCGTAGACAAGGGCTGCGGCACCCGACAGGAAGTAGATGAGGAGAAAGAGGTGGCGCGCTCGAGGTTGACCCATGGGCTGCTGAGCCTTGGTAGCCACGGAGCACGTGCGTGGCTCCCGGCACGATACCACAGCCTGTTCTGTTCCCCGGATTCCATGCCTCGTTGCGCTTCTCCGGTCGCAAGAGTAGGATGCTTGTGCGGCTGTCGCCCGGAGTCGAGGCCCTCAAGACGCACGAGGGTCGAGGGCCGGTGCGGCAACGAGGTGCCTGTGGGGAGCCGAGTCTCGCGACCTGCCACCCGGGCTGCCAAGCGGTTCTTGCCGAGAAGCTGGCCTGCACGGCCAACGTCGCGGCGGCGAGCCGTTTCGACAGTATCGCCTCGGTACGGTCGCTGCGGCGCCTCCCGCGATCGCCTCCTCCCGCAGCCGCGTGTCCTGCGGCTCCATCTCCTCTGCATCGGCATGGACGTCCCGAACCTGCAGCCCGGTGGGCTGCTTCCCGACCACGACCCGGCGAACGAATACCGGCGCGCTCTTGGATTGCCACACGCGTAGCAGGCCACACGGTTCGGTTTGGAGGTGTTCAGATGCCGCATCGCAGGTTCCTAACGGTTCGAACAGGTCTGGCGATCTGTCTCGGGCTGACGCTCTCCCTCGGCGGCGCATCGGACGCGAGCGCTCAGGTCGTCAACGCGTCCGGCATCGAAGGGATCGTGACGGACGCGACCGGCGGCGTGCTGCCGGGCGTGACGGCGACGCTCGAGAGCCCGCAGTTGACCGTGCCGCAGGTCACTCGGATAACCGATGGCGAGGGCGCTTATCGGTTCACCGACCTGGGCATCGGCACGTATACGGTCAGGTTCGAGCTTCCCGGCTTCTCGACGGTCATCCGTGATGGGCTCCGGCTCACCGATCGGTTCACGGCGCGGATAGACATCGAGATGGAGCTGTCGACGGTTCAGGAAACCATCACCGTGAGCGGGCAGAGCCCCGTCGTCGACGTGACGAGCGCGGCCACCGTGCAGACCCTGACGCGAGAAGTGATCGAGTCGGTTCCCAACTCGGGCAGCCAGTTCGAGCTGATGGCGATGGCGCCCGGCATGCGCGTCGGCCGGATCGATGTCGGCGGCAGCACGATGGCCAACTACCAGTCCGCGCGCGCCTACGGCCAGCGGGGTCAGATCACGCCGACCCTCGACGGGATCAACACGCGGCAGTACACGTCCTCGATGGGCTCGTACTACGACTACGCATCACTCGACGAGGTCACCATCACGGCCGTCGGCAACACCGCGGAAGTCGCGACGGCGGGCATGAATTTCGCCGCCATCATCAAGTCCGGCACCAACGAGTTCCACGGGCGCTATTTCGGCGCGTACCAGAACCGGCGGATGCAGTCGGACAACCTGGATGCGGCGCTGATGGAACGGGGTGTCACGCAGGGCAGCTCGTTCAAGGACTACAGCGACCTCTCGGCGTCGCTGGGCGGCCCCATCTGGAGAAACCGGATCTGGTTCTACGGCGACTACAAGCGGCAGCGCAAGGCGCAGAACGAGGTTAACTTCGCGCTCGACGGCGGCCCCGACGGCATCTACTTGACCCCGGACGACACGACGGAGGACGGGCGCGGGGACGGCCGGCGCGAGCTCAACAGCCAGACCATCAAGACCACGTTCCAGCTCTCCCGGAACTACCGGGCGGACGCGTTCTATCACCGCAGCGGCAAGGTCATGCCCGAGCGGTACGGCACCCAGTTCCGGCCCCTCGAAACGACGAACGACTACCTCTTCAACCCGCAGACAGGCAAGATCGAGCTCAACGGCACGCCCAGCAACCGGTTCGTGTACACCCTCACGTTGGGCCGCCACTACTACCTCGCCGACTACCAGCCGCGCGCGGGCGTCGACACTCCCACACGGTTCGATCGTGTCTCCGGCCTGTGGACGGGCTCGGCGGCCCGCGCCGACAGACGCCCCCGCAATCGGTGGCAATACATCGGAAGCGCTACCTACTATCCGGGCGGTGCTCACGCCATCAAGACCGGCGTCCAGATCTATCGGGAAACGCACGGCACCGGACAGGCCAGCCACGCCGGCGGCAACTTCATCCTGGAGTACGAGGGAGCGACCCTGTTCGATACGGGGATGGTGGGGAATCCGTACCGGGTCAGGTTGTTCAACTACCCCATCGATCCCACCAACCGGGTGGACGTTAACTCCGCCTACGTCACGGATGAATGGCGCGTGACCCGTCGGCTGACCGCGAACATCGGCCTGCGGTTCGACCACTACGCCTCCTATGTGCCCGAGCAATTCAAGGGCCCCGACGACCACGGAATCTTCTTCACCGGGCAGGTCGACAGGCTGGACGTGGTGGACTGGAAGGGTCTTGCGCCGCGCATAGGACTTGCATACGACCTCCGCGGGGACGGCAGGACGGTGATCCGAGGGGCGTACAACTACTTCCAGCAATCGCTCGGCGACAGCTTCGCCGCGAACTTCAACCTCAACGCGATCGCCTCGGCGACGTACGTCTGGACGGACTCGATCGCCGACAACACCTACACGCCGGGAGAGGTGAACCTCGACCTCAACGGCCCGGACTTCGTCAGCATTACCGGGGCCAGGTACTCCATCCTGCCGAACGACCCGCGATTCGGCCGGGAGCTGTACCAGTCGAACACGCAGGAGATGTCGTTCGGCATCCAGCACGAGCTGATGCCCTCGGTGGCGGCGCGCGCCGTGTACGTCTACAAGCGCGAGGCCGGGCTGTTCGACACGCGGGGGTCGACGACCTCCGGGACGGCGGGCGGGCCGAACATTCTCCGCCCGCTCAGCGCCTACACCATCCCGGTCAGCCGTCGGGATCCGGGACCTGACGGGGTCCTGGACACCGCCGACGACACGGGCAACATGATCCACTTCGCCGACTACGGCGACGAGTACCGGGGCGCCGAGTTCGTCGGGACCCAGCGGATCAACTATCCCGAGCCGGACTTCTACCACAGCTACGAGTTCACGCTGGAGAGGCGGTTGCGGGACGGATGGCAGGGACTCGTGTCGTTCATCGGCACGCAGAACCACCGCTGGCTCCCGAACGCCGCCCTGACCGACTTCGTCCCCCCGCAGGTCGCCCTCAACGGTCTCGACGAGACCTGGGAATGGGGCATGAAGGCGCACGGCAGCTACATGTTCCCCGGTGACATCCAGCTCGGCGTGTTCTACCAGGCCCTGAGCGGCTTCCCGCTGCAGCGGACCGTGCGGTTCCTGCGCAACGACCCCGACGGGCTGTTCCACTTCCGTAACCAGGGCACGCAGACGATCCGGGTGGAGCCGTACGGCGCGACGAAGCTCACCGCCCAGCACGTCTGGAACGTCCGCTTGTCGAAATTCTTCGACCTCGGTCCCGGCCGGTTCCAGCTCGCGGCCGAGGTGTTCAACCTGCTCAACGCGAACGACATCCTGCGCGTCCGGACGGTTTCGGGCCCGACGTTCGGCAACGTTCTGGAGAACATCCCGCCGCGGATCGCGCGGTTCAGCGCGGTCTACGACTTCTAGGCGGAAGTTTCCGCGGTCATTGTCCCGGAACCCATAGATTCTAAAGGCTTTACGGGGTTTTTTGCGGGTCGTATCCGGTGAAATGTAGCCATGTAATGGCAGGGATGAACGTCTTGTATTCCCTTGCAATAGATGCCTTAACGCGGGATAATGGTATCCATGTATATCGAGAGCGTCCCCAACCGCTCCTCGCCCCCCGCCATCCTCCTCCGAGAGTCCTTCCGCGACCGCGGCCGCGTCAAGAAGCGTACCCTCGCCAACCTCTCCAAGCTCCCCGACGTCGCCATCAACGCCCTGCGCCGCACCCTCCGCGGCGAGCGACTCGTCAGTCCCGATGACGCCTTCACCTGCCTCCGAAGCCTCCCACACGGCCACGTCGCCGCCGTGCTCGCCACCGTCCGCAAGCTCGGACTGGCGGCCATCCTCGCCCGCAGTCCCGGCCGCCTCCGCGACCTCGTCCTCGCACTGCTCGTCGCCCGCGTCATCGACGCGCAGTCGAAGCTCGCCACCGCCCGCGCTCTGACGCCCGAAAGCGCCGTCTCCACGCTCGGCCAGATGCTCGACCTCGGCGCCGTCGACCCGAAGGAGCTGTACGCCGCGATGGACTGGCTCGTCGAGCGGCAGGCGGTCATCGAGCAGCGCCTCGCCAAGCGCCACCTCCAGGAACACACCCTCGTGCTCTACGACCTGACCTCCAGCTACGTCGAGGGGACGCACTGCGAACTCGCCCAGCGCGGACACAGCCGCGACCGCAAGAAGGGCACGCTCCAGATCGTCTTCGGTCTGCTCTGCACCGCCACCGGGTGTCCGGTCGCCGTCGAGGTCTTCGAAGGCTCGACCAGCGACCCCAACACCGTCGCCGCGCAGGTCGACAAGATCCGCACCCGTTTCGGCCTCCACCGCGTGGTGCTCGTCGGCGACCGCGGGATGCTGACCGCGGCCCGCATCCGAGAGGACCTCGCCGAGGTCGACGGGCTGCGCTGGATCACTACACTGCGCGCACCGACCATCCGCAAGCTGCTGGCGGCAGGAACCGTCAGCGCGTCGCTGTTCGACCAACGTGACCTCGCCGAGGTCACCAGCGAGGAGTTCCCCGGTGAGCGTCTGATCGTCTGCCGCAATCCGCTGCTCGCCGCCGAGCGGCAGCGCAAGCGACACGAACTGCTCGCCGCCACCGAGAAGGAACTCGAACCGATTGTCGCCGCCACCCGGCGACCGAAGACCCCCCTACGCGGGGCCGCCGCCATCGGCATGCGCGTCGGCAAGGTCATCAACCGCTACAAGGTCGCCAAGCACTTCGTCACCAACATCACCGACGAGTCCTTCTCGTTCCAGCGCGACGAAGCCGGGATCGCGGACGAGCAGCAACTCGACGGGCTCTACATCGTCCGTTCCAACGTCGAGCCCGAACACTTCGATGCCGCCCAGACCGTGCGCGCCTACAAGGACCTGGCGAAGGTCGAGCGCGCCTTTCGGTCCCTCAAGACCGTCGACCTGAAGGTACGGCCGATCCACCACCGCCGCGCCGACCGGGTGCGCGCCCACGTCCTGTTGTGCATGCTCGCCTATTACATCGAGTGGCACATGCGCCAGGCCCTCAAGCCGCTCCTGTTCGACGACCACGACCCGGCCGCCGCCGAACGACAGCGCGCCTCGGTGGTCCAGAAGGCCAGGCGCTCGCCCGCCGCACGCGCCAAGGCCGCCGGAAAGCGCACCGAAGACGACCTGCCCGTGCACAGCTTCCGAACCTTGCTCGCCGACCTCGGCACCCTGACCGCCAACACCATGCGGGTGGCCGACGGCGACGCCACCTTCACCATGCTCACCAAGCCCACACCCGTGCAGCAACGCAGCTTCGAGCTGCTGGGAGTCACCCCGAAAATGTAGCCAGCACCCAACACCTTCGAAACCTGTAACTCCGCCACCAACAGTGACTTATGCGCGATCGGCCTGGAAACTTCCGTCTAGGCCGAACACGGAGCCTTGCGACGAGTTTGGCGGCGGCAGTCGCGGCGTTTGGCGCAGGGGGCCGCGTCTCTACCTAGGCGCGGCCCCTTGTGTTTCAGGAGCAGGGAGAAGTCTCGATGAATGGAAGGAAGCGGGCCGCCGAACCGGCCGTTAGCGTAATGCTCGCCGGCGTACTGGTGGCCGGCACCCTGGCCTCCCCTGCTCCGGTCTTCGCGCAGGGCCGGGCTGCCGGGCCCGAGCGTTTCGAGGGACGCATCGCGAACACGGGCACCTTCGGCAACGCCGGCAGCAACTTCTTCAGCATCCAGGTCGACGAGTACACGAGCGACGAGGAGTTCATCGAGTTTCTGGAAATCCTGGCCGGCGGGGGTCCGAGGCGGCTGGAGGATGCGTTCCTCAGGTCACGAAAGGGGCGGATCGTCATCAACAGCCTGGGTTACGACATCGCACTGGCGCGTTCCACACCGACCGAGAGCGGGCGCGTGGTCCGCGTGTTCACCGTGCGCCACCTCGGTTTTGACGAATCGGTGCGTCAGACCCGGAGCCGCGAGTATCCCTTCGGCATGATCGAGCTCCATCTCGACCACAACGGCAGTGGCGAGGGCGTGCTGATCGTGGCGGCCAGACTTCAATTGAACCCGGACGGCGGGCTGGCGGTGGAGACGTTCAGGGAGACGTTCGGCACGCCGGCGTTTCGGCTGCTGAACGTGGAGGCGAGGTGAGCGCCACCTGGCCGGGCGCCCGACCCTGACTGCCGGGCGGGCGGAAGCTGCCAAGGCCAATCCGCCAGCGGTCCCGTTTCAGCCCACGCCGGTCTTGCCGGTCTGTACCGCCCTGTTCAGATCCCCGCCAGCGGGCTCGGCGGCGCATCGAGGTCGAGCGGGCCGCGGCTGTTGGCAATCCGCTCGACGGGCACGCCGAGCTTGTCCAGCACGGTGACCAGCAGCGACGCCGCCGGCTCGTGCTCGTACCGCAGGTGACGCCCGCCCTTGAAGTGGAACTGCTCGCGCGAGCCGATGAGCATCAGCGGAAGATTCTGGGAGTCGTGACTGTTGCCGTCCGCCATGCCCGCCCCGTACAGGAGCAGCGTATGGTCCAGCAGCGACCCGTCGCCGTCGGGTGTCCGATGCAGCTTCTCCAGGTATGACGCGAACAGCGAGGCGTGGTACGTGTTCAGCTTCGCGAGCAGCGCTATCTTCTCGGCATCGTCCTGGTGATGCGACAGCGGATGGTGGGCCTCGGCGATGCCGATCTGCGGGTACGTCCGCCCGCTGTACTCGCGGCCCAGCATGAACGTCACGACCCGCGTCAGATCGCACTGGTAGGCCAGCACCTGCAGGTCGCACATCAGCGCGCAGTACTCTTCGTAGTCCGCCGGGATCCCGCCGGGCTGCTCCACGAGCGGCAGATCCATCGCGCTCTGCTCCTCGGCGTTCTGTATGCGCCGCTCCACGTCGCGAACGGCCGTCAGGTACTCGTCGAGCCGGGAGCGGTCCCCGGAGCCGAGCTCCTGCTCCAAGTCCGAGAGGGAATCCAGCAGCGAGTCGAGAATGCTGCGGCTCCGCCGCAAGCGCACCCTGCGCTCGGCCGGGTCGGTCGTCCCGCTGTCGCCGAAGAGCCGCTCGAACACCACGCGGGGGTTGTCCTCGGCCGGCGCCTGCGTCGTCGCGCTGGTCCACGAGAGCGAGTTGATGAAAGCGCACGTGGTGTTGTCGCACGTGCCGACGAGGTCGAGGCGGTCGAGCGCAAGCTCGAGCGAGGCCAACTGCGTGTGTTGGCCGAACTGGCGGGCCGCGATCTGATCGATCGACGTGCCCGCCTCGATTCCCTGGGCGGTCCGTCTCCCGACCACGCCGGTCAGAAACCTCGTCGCCGCGGTCGTATGGGTGCCGCCGCGGTTCTGCACGCCATCCAGCCCGGAGAACACGAGCATGCGGTCCTTGAAGGGCGCCAGCGGTTGGAGCACCTGCGACAGGTCGAGCGGGCCCTCGGCGGGCGGCGTCCAGGCGGGCATGGTCATCCCGTTCGGGACGTAGACCACGCCAAGGCGCCGGACCGGCGCCGCCGGCGTCTTCGCGAACGCGGTGAGCGCGGGCGCCATCGCGTCCAGCAGCGGCAACGCCACCGCGGCGCCTGTGCCGCGCAGGAAAGTACGCCGCGGCAACGCCGTCTTCGTGATCATCATGGTAGGGCTCTCCGCTTCGCTTGAACCGCTCTCCGCGCCGGTTGAACAAGGATCATCCGCATGGCGGCCGGCATCCCTCAGGGGTTGGCCGCAGCCGCTGACCGCGTCGGTGCAGGATCCATGGCCGCGCGTCGCATCTGGAACGCCGGGCTCCCGACTATCCCCAGAATGATATCGGACAGGCGATAATCGCTTGCCGCGGCTTCCCGCACGATGCCGCGCACCGCCGGGCGATCGTAGTACTCGAGCCGGCGGCCCAGGGCATACGCCAGCAGCTTCTCGGTCATCGCTTCAACGAACTGACGGTGCTGGCCCACCAGGAATGATCGGAGTCCGGCCGGGCCCCGAAACCGCGTTCCATCCGGCAAGACGGCCGAGCTGTCCACGGGCGTGCCGTCCTCAGCGTCCCGCCAGCCGCCCACGGCATCGAAGTTCTCCAGCGCGAACCCGAACGGATCCATCGGCGCGTGACAGGTGGCGCAGGCGGGGCTCTCGCGGTGCCGTTCCAGCCGCTCGCGCACCGACGCGGGCCGGCCATCCTCGCCGCGGTCCGGGAGACCCGGCACGTCGGCCGGCGGCGAGGGCGGCGGCGTGCCCAGGAGGCTCTCGAGGACCCAGCGGCCTCTCAGCACCGGAGAGGTTCGATTCGGATACGACGTCACCGTCAGAAAGCTCCCCTGGCCGAGCACCCCGCCGCGCGGCTCGTCGTCGCCGAACGTGACGCGCCGGAAGTGGCTGCCGTACACGTTCGGCACGCCGTAGTGCCGCGCCAGCCGCTCGTTCATGAACGTGTAGTTCGCGCGCAGGAGGTCGACCACGCTCCGATCCTCCCGGAACACGCTTTCCACGAACAACCGCGTCTCGCGATCGAACGCCTCGCGCAGGTTCTCGTCGAAGTCCGGAAAGGCGTTCAGGTCGGGCGCCGCGCTCGGCAGATTGCGCAACGTCAGCCACTGGCCGACGAAGTTGTCCACGAGAGCCCGCGAGCGGCCGTCGGCCAACATGCGCCGCACCTGCTGCTCGATCCCGTCGGGAGCGCGGAGCTCCCCGCGGACAGCCGCACGGAGCAGCTCGGCGTCGGGAATGCTGCTCCACAGGAAGAACGAGAGACGCGACGCGAGCTCCAGGTCGCTGACGGCATACACGGTTTCCGGAGCGATGTCGATCGGCTCCCTTTCGATGCGGAACAGGAACTTCGGGTCGGCCAGGAGCCGCTCCAGAGCGAACTGGACGCCGTCATCGAAGGTGCCCTCGCGGCGGCCCTCCCCGTAGAACCGCAAGAGCGTCCGCACCTCGCGTTCGGTCGCGGGCCGGCGATACGCCTCACTGGCGAGCGCCGTGAGAATCCGCTCCGCGCAGGGTTCCTCCTCGCGCGGCTCCGTCGGTCGGCAGATGAAAATCTTGCGGCGGCTCGGGGTATCCCCGGGGCCCAATACCTCGTACGGGCCGCGGATGGCGACCGTGTGAACCCACGGGTTGCTTTCGAGCGACTCGTCGCGCTCGGGATATCTCGGCGGGTGGGGAACGCCGTCCTCGACCTCGGTCGGACGCCCCAGGAACGAAACGCTCACGAGATGCCAGCCGGCCTTCGCCGGGAACCGCACTGCGAGGCCGGCGTCGGCGTTCCGCGCGTACCGCTCCCACTCCGGACTGCCGAAAATATCGCCGACGAATCCGGCCGGCGGGGCTCCGCCGGTCTCTTCGCCACCGACAACCGAAGAAAGGACCCGCTCGCCATCCACCCGGATCTCGACCTCGTGCGGCGAGCCGAGTCCGACGACCACGTCGAACAACTGGCGGTACAGGCGGACCTCGATGGCGTACTCGCCATCGACCGGAAAGCGATGGCGAATGGCGGCGCCTCCCCGCGAGCCGAACGGCAGGTCCTCGCCCAGATAGTCGTCCTGATCCAGCCGGACCCGGTATTCCTCGATGGCGGGGGCCCCCGGCGGAAGTCCGACCGCAAGCCGGCTCAGCCTCCGCGCCGCCGACAGATACCGGTCCAGCAGGGTCGGCGAGACCGACAGCATGCTGGCGATGTTGTCGAAACCGTGTTCGTCCGCGCTGTCGGCCGGCAACAGGGCTGAGACATCGACGTCAAGCGCCAGCAGATCGCGAATCGCGTTCTGGTACTCGGCGCGATTGAGCCTATGGATGCTGTCCGTGCGGCCCGGGTTGGGGGCGAGCGCGGCCGCGCCGTCCAGCTCCGTTTCGAGCCACGCGAGCACGTTCTCCACGACCGTCGGCTCGGGCCGCGGCCGCCCCGGCGGCGGCATCGCGCCGCTCCTGAGCTTGCGGATGACCCGTTCCCAGACCTCCGCGCCTTCGGCGACGTGGACCGCATCCATCGCCTCGAACGACAGGTCGGCGGTCCGCAGCCTGTCGTTGTGGCAACCGACGCAGTAGCGGTTCAGTACGGGACGCAGCGGAGAGGGTGTCTCCGGCGAGACCTGCGGTCCTGAAGATGCCGTCTGACTGGCCGACAGCGGAGACAGCAAAACGAACCACGCCGCCGCCACGAGCCCGCCAACGGAGCGCCAGCGCGACATGTCCTTGCCTCCCAGCAAATTGAAGCAGTTCGGATAATAACATCGCGGCCCGGGAAAGCTCAGCGTTTTCGAGGACAGGCCATCGTTCAGCGCGTGGTAGCGCCGCCAAACCCGTCGCGGGGCTCCGTTTTGGGCGCCATTCGCCACCGCCCCGGGAGCCTGCGCCTCGCAACTCACTGCGTTGCGTTCCGCGGCGCAATCTCCTAGACTCGCCAGACAGCCGGGTTTCACGGTCGCGTACGTGTCGAGTCGCGGTACAGGGAGGGCACACATGGGCATCTCGACGAGACCGCTTCGCGGGCGACCCATCGGGCCGCTGGTTCTTGTCGCCGCACTCGGGACGAGCGTCGCCACCGGAGCGAACGCCGCTGACGTCGAGCTGGTTCAAGCCGTCAAGAACGGCGATGCGACCGCGGTGCACGCGCTCCTCGAGCATGACGCCGACGTGAATGCGCGGCAGGGCGACGGCGCGACCGCCCTGCACTGGGCTGCCCACCTGAATGACCTCGAGGCGGCGGACCTGTTGATCCGCGCCGGCGCGGCCGTGAACGCGACGAACGATCTGGGCGTCACGCCGCTCTGGGTGGCTACCACTGCCGGTAACGCGGCAATGGTCGCGAAACTGCTGGCGGCGCGCGGCGACCCGAACATCGCGCCGGACACCGGCGGCTCACCGCTCATGATCGCCGCCCGCCAGGGCAATCTCGCCGCGGTACGGTCGCTGCTTGTCCACGGCGCCGACATGAATGCGAAGGAAGGCGCGCAGGGCCAGACCGCGCTCATGTGGGCCGTTGCCCAGCGAAACCCTGATGTCGTGCGTGTCCTGCTGGAAACCGGAGCGGATCTTCACGCTCGGACGAAGTCGTCACGCCGTCATGTGCTGTTGTGCTGCCAGAAGAGCCTCGGCAAGACCGAGGGTGCCGTGTGGGTCGAACAGGGCGGTTTCACGCCGCTGCTTTTTGCCGCGCGGCACGGCGCCGCGGCCTCGGCTGCACTGCTGGTGGACGCCGGCGCGCCCATCGACGATACAGCCGCGGCCGGCACTACCCCGCTGGTCGTCGCGGCCCAGCACGGTTTGCATGACGTCGCCGCGGTGCTGCTGGAGAGGGGCGCGGATCCCGACGCGGCCGGCGCCGGGCAGGCAGCCCTGCATTGGGCCGCGCTCAAGGGCGATCGCGAGATGGTGGAGATATTGCTGGCCCACGGCGCCGATCCGGACGTGCGGCTCACGCAAGGCTCCTTCCTCAAGCACGACAGGCGCGCGTTCGCCTTCGACAAGTTCCTGGTCGGCGCGACGCCGTTCGTGCTGGCCGCGCGGCGAGCCGATACGGAGATCATGCGTCTGCTGGGAGACGGCGGCGCCGACACGTCGCTGCCGCTGCAGGACGGCCGGACGGCTGTCATGGTTGCGGCAGGTGGGAAGAACACGGGGCTTCGTCGACTCAGGATCGCGGAATGGCAGATCCTGGAAACGGTCCGGTCGGCACTCGACCTCGGCGTGGACCCGAACGCCGCCAGCCTGTCCGGCGATACCGCCCTGCATGTGGCGGCCGGCAGCAAGTTCGACAGCGTCATTCGGCTCCTCGCCGATCGCGGCGCGCTCGTGAACCCGCGGAACCGGATGGGACAGACGCCGCTGACAGTCGCACTCGCGCCGCCCGAGGCCCCCGACGGATCGGCCATCGGCGGCGCCGCCCTCGGGCGGTATCGCGAGGTCTACGCCGCGTGGTTGGCCAGCCGCGGACAGACGCCCACCGCGAACCTGCTCCGCTCCCTCGGCGGCGCCGAGTAGCGGGTCACGCCCGCTTCGACACCCGTCTGGACGCCGTAGAAGTGGAACTCGGCAAGGTCGACCGGCGCCTGCTGACCATCGAGCGCGTCGTCCTTCCCGGACCGGACGCCGACGAGTAGGTAACCTGCGACCCGCCCGTCGCCGGTCCCGCACCGCGCCGGTCGGCTGCCTCCCGTTTCTCTGCAGAGGCAGTCACTTGCTCGCAAGGTCTTCCTGGCGCAGAGTTCTGCAAAACGATGAGTCCAGCCGAAGCCGTCATCGGAGCTTCGGACCACTACGCGCGGGCCGAACTGGTCACCCTTGCGGCAGAAGACGCCGCTCCCGTCTTCCTCGATCGGCGGCGCATCGAGCTGATCGACAAGGATCTCCCGAGCGCACCCTACCATCATGAGGCCCTGGAACTGGATATCGGAGCGGCAATCGACCTCGTGAACCGGGTGAGACGATCGGTGGCCGGACACGCGCATGCGGCGATCTCGACCATGCTGGCGACCTATCGTGCCCGGGTGCTGATTCTGCCCGCGAGTCCGTACGACAGCCTGCCGGACTCGCTGGAGGAGGTTCTGAACTCACGTTCCTTGACGCTGGCCGCGGACGGCATGCTGTACCGCGAGTCCCTGGCCGAAGCCGCGGCCGAGCTGGGCATGGAGGTCCGGCGCTACCCTCGCAAGACTGACCCGGTGATACTGGCGGCTGAAGCAATGGGTGTCGCCGTGCCCGAAGTCACCGCACTCATCGCCCGGTTCGGCCAACTGGCGGGAACGCCGTGGCGCAAGGACCACAAGACGGCCGCGGCCGCGGCCCTCAGCGTTTTGGGGCGTCGGATTCCTCACTGAGCCAACCGGCGCGCGGAACGCCCGCCGCATCGACGCCGCCGAGCCGCTCCGCTGGATCAGAGATCGGTCAGCCGCCCCGTGCTGTCGCCGAGGCGCTCGGGCCGCACCCCGGCCATGTCGAGCATGCTCAGCAGCAGGTTCGTCATCGGCGTCTCGGGCTTGGCGCGCAGGTGCCGGCCGCCGTGGAACCTGCCCGCCGCCCCGCCCGCCAGCACGATGGGCAACGGCGAGTGGTTGTGCAGGTTGCCGTCGCTCATGCCGCTTCCGTAGAGAAGCAGCGTGTGGTCGAGCAGCGTGCCGTCGCCGTCCGGCGTGGCCTGCAGCTTCTCCAGGTACGACGCGAAGGTGGCGACGTGATGCGCGTTGACCTTCCCCAGCTTGGCGAGCTTCTCGTCGTCGTTCTGGTGATGCGACAGGGCGTGGTGCGGATCGTTGATGCCGATGGCCGGGAAGGTCCGGTAGCTCGCCTCGCGGCCGAAGGCGAACGTGATCACACGCGTGAGATCCGCCTGATAGGCCAGCACCTGCAGGTCGATCATCAACCCGGCGTGCGTCTCGAAGTCCTCCGGCACGCCGATGGGCCGGTCCGGCACCGGGAACTCCTGCGCGCGGTTGTACTGCTCGGTCCTGCGAATGCGCCGCTCGGTCTCGCGAATCGCTTCGAGGTACTCGTCCACCCGCCGCTTGTCCTGTGCGCCGAGATCCGTGTGCAACCGTCCGATCTCCGCCGTGACCGAGTCGAGCAGGCTGCGGTCCATCTCCATCTCGCGCAGCCGGTCGGCGGTGCTGTCCCCGTCGCCGAACAGGCGCTCGAACACGGCGCGCGGGTTGCGCTCCATCGGGTTGGGCGTCGTCGGCGTCCGCCACGAGATGGTGTTCATGTAGGCGCAACTGTAGCCGGCGTCGCAGTGGCCGACGATGTCCGCCGCATCGAGCGCGAGCTCGAGCGACGACAGGGGCGTCTCGGTTCCGATTTCCCGGGCCGCGATCTGGTCCGCCGTGGTGCCCACCTCGACGTCGGCGCCCTCGGTCCGCTTGGCATGCACGCCGCTCAGCCACCCTGCGCTCGCGCGGGAGTGGTCTCCCCCGCCGTCGCCGAGCGACTCGAGCTGGCGATGGGCCAGATTCGTCACCACCACCACCTGCTCGCGGAACGGCGCGAGCGCCTGCAACGAAGGCGACCACTCGAACTCGCGCCCCGTGCCCTCCGGAGTCCAGGCCGCGTGGTAGGCGCCGTTGGGGATGTAGATGAAGGCGAGCCGGCGTGCGGGGTGCGCGGGCGTGCGGGTCATGGCCGTCAACGCCGGCACCATGGCGTCCAGCAACGGCAGCGCCACCGCGGCTCCCATTCCCCGCAGCACCGTCCGCCGAGGCAAGGCCTTCTTCGTGATGATCATGGCTGTACTCTCCGCATCCGAAACGGCTCGCTGTCGACGACGCCCCGGATCAGCGACGAGAAGCGATAGTCGTCGCGCACGGCGTCGCGGACGATCTGCCGCACGACCGGCGCGTCGGCGAGCTCCATGCCCCGGCCGACGGCGTAGGTCAGCAGCTTCTCGGTCAACGTCGTGATGAACTCCTCCGCACGGCTCTCCAGGACGGTTCGCAGTCCCTCCGGACCGTCGAACCGGGTGCCGTCCGGCAACACCCCGGAGGCATCGATCGGCGCGTCGGACTCGCTGCGCTCCCGCCAGCGGCCAACCGCGTCGAAGTTCTCCAGCGACAGCCCCAGCGGATCCATCTGCGTGTGGCAGACGGCGCAACTCGGATTCTTGCGATGCTGCTCCATGCGCTCGCGCATCGACAGCACCCGGCCGTCGGCGGTTTCCTCTTCGAGTTCCGGGATGTCCGGTGGTGGAGGCGGGGGCGGCGCGCCGATGATGTTCTCCAGGATCCACTTGCCGCGGGTCACCGGTGACGTCCGGTTCGCGTAGGAAGTCGCCGTCAGCAGGCTCGCATGCCCCAGCACGCCCGCCCGGTTGCCGTCCGTCAGGGTGACGGGCCGGAAATGGCTGCCGTAGACGCGCGGAACTCCGTAGTGCCGGGCCAGCCGTTCGTTGAGGAACGTCGTGCGCGACGTCAGGAACTCCAGCGCGCTGCGATCCTCGCGGATCACCCGCTCGAAGAACAGCTCCGTCTCCCGCTGCATCGCCTGCCGCAGGTTCTCGTCGAAATCCGGAAACTGGATGGGATCCGGTGCCGTGCCGGCCAGGTTGCGCAGGTACAGCCATTGCCCCCCGAAGTTGTCCACGAGCGCCTGCGAGCGCGGGTCCCACAGCATGCGGCGCACCTGCCCGTGGAGCACGCCGGGATCGCCGAGCCGCCCGGCCTCGGCCACGTCGAGCAACTCGTCGTCGGGAATGCTGCTCCACAGGAAGAACGACAGGCGCGACGCCAGCTCCAGGTCGCGGAGGGGCCTCGCCGTGCCGGCGCTGTCTGTCGGGGCGTCGCGCTCGATGCGGAACAGGAACTCCGGGCTCACGAGAACGCGCTGCAGCGCCCGCCCAATGCCGTCCTCGAAAGTGCCGCCGCGGCGGCCCGCCTCGTAGAACTCGATCAGTACCTGCAGATCCGCCTCGGTCACCGGCCGGCGATAGGCGCGGCGGGCGACCGTCGCCATGATCCGCCGGGCGCAGGCGAGCTCTTCGGTCGCGCCATCCGGAAGGCAGACGAACAGGCGGCGGCGGCTCGGGGTGTCTCCCGGTCCGGACGCGCCATACGGTCCGCCGATGGCCACGCTGCGTACGTGGGGCGGCCCGGACGTGTCGGCCGGGTCGATGTTGCTGCGCAGCAGCGGTTGCCGGATGCTGGCGACCTGCGCGGACGTCTTCCTCAGGAATGCCACGGCAACCGTCCGTGTTCCCGCCTTGACCGGCAGGCGCACCTCCAACGCCGCGTCCGCGTTCATCGAGTACGCGAGCGCCGCCTCCCGCGCCGCCCGCCGCGCCGCCTCCCGCGTCGCCTCGTCCGCGTCGTCGTCCACCTCGAACGCGTCCGTCCGTGGCTGGGCGCCCCCGATGGTGAACAGTCGCACTCGCTCGCCGTCCAGACTGACCTCCAACTGGTGTGGCTCCCCCAATCCCCGAATCGTGTCGATAACCGTTCGCAGCAGCCGCACGCGGATGACGTACTCCCCGTCGAGGGAAAACCGGTGGCGCACGGCGATGCCGCCCCGCGTGCCGAGCGGCAGGCCGTCGAGATGGTCGTTCTGGGTCAGTACCGTCGGCACGAGGTAGGTCGAGATGGCCGGGCTGATCGCCGTGCTGCCGACGGCCAGACGGCTGATGCGGCGCGCCGCCCCGAGGTACCGCTCCAGCAGTAGCGGCGACACGCCCAGCGCGTCGGCGATGTTGTCGAACCCGTAGCTCGCGTCGTCCGGCGGCAGCAGGGACGCGACGTGGACGTCCAGAGCCAGCAGATCCCGGATGACGTTGGCGTACTCGGCGCGGTTGAGTCGATGGAAGACGGCAGTCCGCGGGAGCTCGGATCGCTTGGCCCACGCGGCGTCCAGGTCGGCTTCGAGTCGCCCCAGGAACGCGTCGCGCATCTCCGCGTCCGGACGCGGGCGGCCGGCGGGCGGCATGGCCCCGGCACGGAGCTTGCGCGCCACCCTCTCCCAGGTCTCGGGGTCGCGGCCCACGTTCGACAGATCGAGCGTATCCAGGGTCAGCCCGACCGCGCGGAGTTGAGCCGCGAGTGGCGAGGCCGCGCCGCCGCGGCCTTGAACGATGCGCTCGTTGTGGCACGCCACACAGTAGCGATCTAGGAGCTCGCGCGACGGAGCGGCATCGCCATGGGCCGCTCCACTCTCCTGTTGCGGGACGAGTGCCTCCTGTCGGGGACCGCCGGCTTCCGGCTGCAAACGGTTGGCGGCGTGGAGGTCCGAACCGGACGGCAGGAACGCGAGCCAGCAGGCGCCCAGGACGCTCACGCGGAGTGCCCGAGCCCTCCGGGACCCACGCTGCGATCGACACGGCCCGGACAGATTGCGGTGCATCACCTTGCTGCGAGACGCCGCGAGACTTCCGACGTTCGTCGACCCGAATCAAGCTGTGGAAGCGAGTTCCCGTAGTCTATGAGTCTACGCCGCAGAACGCAACGGAGTGGGTTCTGCGGTGCAACTCGTGGGACGGTGGGGGCTGGGGCCGAACACGGGGCCTTGCGACGGGTTTGGCGGCGCTATACTGCGGCTGTTCGTTCCGTCACCGCCGTCCGTTCATCCTCATCGGAGGGCATCGACATGCGCGTCACCTGCCTGTACGGGTTGTTTGTGCTCCTGCTCTCGTCAGGCGGTCCCGCCGCCGCGACCGCCGACGAACGCCTGGCCGAGGCGGTGCGGAACGGCGACCACGCCGCCGTCCGTGCGTTCGTGGAAGCAGGGGACGACGTCGACGCGCCCGGGCCCGACGGTACGACCGCCCTGCACTGGGCGGTGCGACAGGACCGGGCCGGGATCGCGAAGCTGCTGCTTCGGGCGGGAGCCGACGCCAACGCGGCGAATCGCTACGGCATGACTCCCCTGTCGCTGGCCGGCACGAACGGAAACCCCGAGACCGTTGCGCTGTTGCTCGACGCAGGGGCAGACCCGAACCTCTCCACGCCGGAGGGCGAGACGCCGCTGATGACCGCGGCGCGTACCGGGGACCCGGACGTGCTGCGCCTGTTGCTGACCCACGGTGCCCGGGTGGACGAGAGCGAAACCTGGCGCGGGCAGACAGCGCTGATGTGGGCGGCGGCGGAAGGCAACGCGGAGGCCGCTCGCGTGCTGGTCGAGGCGGGAGCCGACGTGGACGCCCGCTCTTCCCGGCGAATGACGGCGCTGTTGTTCGCGGCGCGCAGCGGCGACCTGCACACTGTCCAGGCGCTGTTGGACGGCGGGGCGAGCATCGACGAGACGGCCAGGGACGCCGTCCCGTTGCGGGGCCGGGCGGAGAACACGGCCGGGGACTTGCCGCCGCGGCTGGGATCCAGTGTCCTGGCCACGGCCATCGAGAACGCCCACTACGATCTGGCGGCCTGGCTGGTTGCAGAGGGTGCCGACCTGAACGCGGACGGCCCGCGCGGTACCGCGCTGCACGGCCTGGTGCGGACGCGCAACTGCGAGCGGACCGCCCTCCCCTGCCCGGTGCGCTCCGGCCCGCTGGACAGCCTTGCGCTGGCCGAGCTGCTGCTTGCCCACGGCGCCGATGTCAACGCGCGGATGAGCGCCGATCCACCGAAGAACGGGACCTACGACTACACCTACATGAGTCACGTCGGCGCGACGCCGCTCTTCCTCGCGGTCAAGGCGTCGGACACCGCGATGACGCGCCTGCTGCTCGATCACGGTGCGGATCCGGCGATCGGGAACGACGAGAACACGACGCCGCTGCTCGTGGCGGCCGGGATCGGCTACATCGAAGGCCAGATCATCGCGTCGGAGGAGAGGGCGTTCGAGGCGGTCCGCATGCTGGTCGAGCGGGGCGAGGACGTCAACACGACCAACGACAAGAACGAAACGGCGCTGCACGGCGCCGCTTATCGGGGCGCGAACTCCATCGCGTTGTACCTGATCGATCGCGGCGCCAGACTGGACATCGAGGATGAGCTGGGGCGCATGCCGGTCACGATCGCCGACGGCGTCGTCGCGGGTCCCTACTTCCGGGCGCACGACGAGACCGCGGCGTTGCTGCGAGATCTGATGGGTCCGAGCGCCCCGCCGAGGCCGACCTCGCAGGGCGCCCGGTAAGAAGTCCGGCCGGGAGAGCTACCGCGCGTCCGGCTCCCGCACGATGTCAGGCGGACTCGGCTCGGCGCCCAGCGATCGCAGCAGCGCGGCCGTCGTGTCGGACTTCGCGTAGTTGCCGCCCGTGTGGATGCCCTCGGCGATGACCAGCGGGGTCCACTGCCGGTAGTTCTTCGCGTCGATGTCGGCCCCGCGGTCCACCAGGAACTGCACGATCGTGTCCGCGCGCTCCCGCCACGCGGCGCCGTGCAGGGCGGTGTTGCCCCTCTCGTTCGCCGCGTTCACGTCGCCGCCCACCTCCACGATCAGGTGGATGGCGTCGAGCGCTTCGACTTCGGTGGACCGGGTGATGCCCGGCTCGTGACCGATGCCGGCCGCGTGCATCAGCGGCGTCGTCCCGTCGACGGTGGGGACGAACGGATCGGCGCCGGCGTCGAGCAGCGCCCGCATCACCGGCAGGTCATTCGCCTTGGCCGCAATCGCGAACGCGGTCGCCCCGCGCATGTTCCCCAGGTGGCCCTTCACCTGGATGTGGAACCCGGGGGTCCGCGCCGTCTGGCGGTCCGGGTCGGCGCCGTGCTCGAGGAACGCGCTGACCATGCGCAGCCGGTCGGCCGCGTGCAGCCCGCCGAACGGGCTCCACTGGTTGCCCTCGGCGACGCCGTTGGAGAGGTCGTTCAGCTCCGTGTCCCACTTCCCCGCGGCCCAGTGCAGCGGCGAGAAACCGGGCCCGAGGTTCGGGTTCGCCCCCTGGTCCAGCAGGAACTCCGCGTGGTCGAGGTGCCGGCGAACCGTGGCGACGACAAGGGCGGTGGTGCCGTCCACCGCCGAGGCGTTCACGTCCGCGCCTGCCTCCAGCAGCGCCTCTGTAATCTCGCGGTAGCCCTCGCGAGCCGCGAGCACGAGCGCCGTGTACCCCGTCGTCGTGCGCGCATCCACCTCGGCCCCGTGCGCGAGCAGCGTACGGACCACGTCCGTGTGCCCTTCCCACGCGGCCCACATCAGCGCCGTCTGGCCGTTCGTGGCTTCGCCCGCGTTCACGTCGGCGCCGCGGTCGAGCAACGAGGTCACGGTATCCAGCACGCCGCCGCGCGCGCAGGTCATCAGCACGGTCTCGCCCGTCGCCTGGCCACCGTGCGGATCCGCTCCGGCTTCCAGCAGCCGCTCGACCATGCCGGGACTGGCGTTCGTGCAGGCCAGCACCAGCGGGGTGACTCCATAGCGGTCGGCCGCATCCACGTCCGCGCCGGCGCCGATGAGCAGGTCGGCGAGGTCCGTGCGGTCCCATTGCGCCGCCCAGTGCAGCGCGGTGAAGCCGTCGGCCTGGACGCCGTCCACCGCGGCCCCGGCCTCGAGCAGCGCACGGACCGCCTCCACGCTCTGGCTCCTCGCCGCGTCGGCCACCCGCGGATCGGGCGGGGCTGCGACGGCAATGGCGGATGACAACAGAACGACGGCCGCGACGCTCATGAGTCGGATGATTGTGCGCATCTGATGTCCGTCCTTCGAATCCGAACCCCGCGGGACCGGCGCTCGCGGCGCATACACATCGTAGCGAGCGCTCGACCCCGCCGAACTACACACCCGGCAGCCGGGCCTGTCGTCGACCCGGCGTTGCCGTCTCCTACACACCCGACAGGATCGGCAGCTCGCCGGTGCTGTCGCCGAGACGCTCCGCCGGCATGCCCATCTTCTCCAGCAGCGTCAGGTGCATGTTGGCCAGCGGCGTGCCTTCCGGCAGCCGGACGTGGCGGTTGCCCTTCAGCGTGCCTGCTCCGCCGCCCGCGACCACCATCGGCAGGTCGAGCGGGTCGTGCGCGTTGCTGTTGCCCATCCCGGCCCCGTAGACGACCATCGACTGATCGAGCAGCGTTCCGTCGCCGTCGGTCGTCGCCCGCATCTTCTCCAGGAAGCGCCCGAAGATCGACATGTGGAACGTGTTGATCTTGGCCAGCTTGACCAACTGCTCCTCCCGGAACCGGTGGTGCGAGACGGGGTGGTGCGGCTCGGCGACCCCGATCTCGGGGTAGGTGCGCACGCTCTTCTCGCGACCCACCAGGAAGGTGGAAACGCGGGTCAGGTCGGCCTGGAAAGCGACCAGCATCAGGTCGAACATCAGGTCGGCGTACTCCTCGAAGTCGCCGGGGATGCCGGCCGGCTGCTCCACCTCCGGAAGTGCGCGATCGCTCTGCGACTCGGCGATCTGGATGCGCCGCTCGATGTCGCGGACGGAATCGAGATAGCCGGCGAGCTTCGAGCGGTCGCCGCGGCCGAGCTGCCGCTGCAGGTCGGAGATCTCGGCGTTCACCGAGTCGAGGATGCTCTTGTCCCGGCGCAGGGCCCGCGCCCGCGCGGCCGGCTCCGTGCTGTCGACGGCCCCGAACAGGTGCTCGAACACCGCGCGCGGGTTCGTCTGCATCGGCATCGGCGTGTTGGCGTCGCGCCAGGCGATGGTGGCGCTGTAGGCGCAGCCGTAGCCGTCCTCGCACTGCCCCACCAGCTCGTTGGCCTCCAGCGACAGCTCCAGCGAGGCGAGCTGCGTGTCCTCGCGGAGCTCGCGCGCCGCGAGCTGATCCATCGACACGCCCACTTCGAGGGTGCTGTTGGTCCCGGACGCCTTCACCGCGTGCGCGCCCGTCAGATAGGCCGCCTGGCACCGCGAATGGTCGCCGTCGCCCTCGTCCAGCCGCTGCTTGGCCTCCTTGTTGGCCATGCCGCTCAGCACCAGCAACTGGTCCTTCACAGGGGTCAGCGGCGAGAGGACCTGGCTCATCTCAAGGTGGCCTTCGGCGGGCGGCAGCCAGCGGGCCATGCTCATGCCGTTCGGCACGTAGATGGCGCCGAGCCGCTTGACCGGCCTCGCCGCGGTGTTCCGGATGGCGGCGAACGCCGGCACCATGCCGTCGAGCAACGGGAGCGCGATGCTGGCCCCGAGGCCCCGCAGCATCGTTCGGCGTGACAGCGACTTCTTCGTGATTACCATCAGGGACTCCTCATTGCCGGGTCAGAGCAAGGTCTGCGTCACGGGCTATTGTTGTTGTGCGACGGCCACCGGCTCCTCGCGCACCCTGCGCATCTGGAACGGCGGACTCTCCACGATACCGAGAACCAGCGACGACCAGCGGTGGTCCTCGGCGGCCGCGTCGCGCAGGATGGAACGGACCGCCGGGATGTCGTAGTGCTGGACGGGCCGGCCGAGGGCGTAGGTCAGGAGCTTTTCCGCGAACGTGCGCACGAATTCCCCGCTCCGGTCCAGCAGCGCCTCACGGAACTCGACGGGACCGTCGAACGCCGTTCCGTCGGGCAGCACGCCCGAGGCGTCGATCGGTGTCGGGCCGTCCATGTCCCGCCACCGGCCGATGCCGTCGAAGTTCTCGAGCGCGAACCCCAGCGGGTCCATCCGCAGGTGGCAGGTGGCGCAGGCCGGGCTCCGGCGATGCGTCGCCATGAGCTCGCGAATCGAAGCGGGCTCGTGCCCGTCGCCGGCGGCGTCCTCGAGCGCCGGCACGTTCGGCGGCGGCGGCGGCGGCGGCGCGCCCAGGATGTTGTCGAGCAGGTACTTCCCGCGCACCACCGGCGACGTCCGCGTTGCATAGGACGTGACCGTCAGCACGCTGCCGTGGCCCAGCAGCCCGGCCCGGTTGGGATCGCGCAACGGCACGCGGCGGAAATGCGCCCCATACACGTTGCGCACGCCGTAGAACCGCGCCAGGCGCTCGTTCAGATACGAGTATTCGGCCGTCAACAGCTCCGTCAGCGGACGGTCGTCGCGCATCTGGCTCTCGATGAACAGCTCGGTCTCGCGCTGGAACGCCTCGCGCAGGTTGTCGTCGAACTCCGGATAGGCGCTGGCGTCGGGATCGACGGCCTGCAGGTTGCGGATGTACAGCCACTGGCCGCCGAAGTTGCGGGCCAGGGCCGCCGCCCGCGGATCGGCCAGCATGCGGCGCACCTGGCCGCCCAGGACACCGGGGTCGCGGAGCTCGCCGTCCGCGGCGATAGCGAGCAACTCGTCGTCGGGGATACTGCTCCACAGGAAGAAGGACAACCGCGAGGCCAGCTCCAGGTCGCTGATCGCGTATACGCCCCCGGCGGCCAGCTGCGCCGGGTCGCGCTCGATGCGGAACAGGAACTGCGGCGAGACCAGCAGCCGCGCCAGCCCCTCCTGAATGCCCCGTTCGAATCCGCCCTCGCCGTATCCGGACCGGTAGAACTGCAACAGCGTATCGATGTCCGCGTCGGTCACCGGGCGGCGATAGGCCCGCCGCGCCAGCGTGCCGAGAATCTCCCGCGCACACGGCTCCGCGTCGGCCTCTACCGCGGGACGGCAGACGAAGATGCGCTGACGGCTGGGTGTGTCGCCCGGCCCCGTCGGGTCGAACGGGCCCTCCAGCCGCACGGTGTCGACGTCCATGCGCGGCGCTTCGTAGGTGGAGCTGGTGTGCCGCGGCGGCAGCAGCGTCGGCGCCATGCCCTCGGTCAGCACGCTCTTGCGGACGAACGCCACCCCCAGGTCGTGCATGCCCGCAGACGCCGAGAACCGCACCTCCAGGGTGTCGTCCGCCGTCAGGTGATACGGGGACGTGCGGTATATCCCGGACCCCGTGCACAGCGGCGAGTCGGAGTCGGCGTCGTTGCACTCGCCGCCGATCGTGAACCGGGTGACGAGCGCCCCGTCGAGCAGCACGTCGATCTCTTCGCGCGTCCTGATGGCGCGGATGCGCGAGTTCGTGAAGTTGCGGCCGAGCCGGATCTTCACCAGGTACTCGCCGTCCAGCGGGAAGTAGTGGCGAATGAGCGTGCCGCCGCGCGTGCCGTACGGCAGGCCCTCGTTCATCCGCTGGTCCTGTCGCAGCCCGCGCGACAGGTTGAACGTCTCGACCGCCGGCCCGATGGTCGGATCGCCGACCGCAAGCTGGCTGATGCGGCGCGCCGCGAACATGTAGCGGCCGAGCAGCGTCGGCGACATCGACAGCACCTCGGCGATGTTGTCGAAGCCCTGGTCCGACTCGTCGGCCGGCAGCAGCTCGTCGGTGTCGATCTCCAGCGCCAGCAGGTCGCGGATGGCGTTGCCGTACTCGTAGCGGTTCAGGCGATGATCGGCGACGCGGCCCGGATTCGGATGCGCGTCGGCGTAGCTGTCGAGCTCGGTCTCGAGCCAGGTTACGAACGAGTCGAGCGCGGCCGGCTCCGGCCGCCGCCGGCCGGCCGGCGGCATCGCGCCGCTCCGCAGCTTGCCGACCACCTTCTCCCAGGTCGCAGCGCCGGCGCCGATGTGAGCTACGTCGGCCTCGTCGAGCAGCAGATTGGCGGTCCGCAGCCGGTCGTTGTGGCAGGCGACGCAGTGGCGGTCGAGGAAGGCGCGCGCGTCGGCCGCGGGCGATGAAGCGGCGGTGGAGGCGGCCTGCACGGAGGGAGCTTGCTCCGGGGCCGGCCCGGCCTCCGCGGCATGCAGCGGTGCGGCGGTCAGGGAGTACGCCGCCAGGACGACGATGCACCCCGACGGAACGGCGCGTGACAACCTGAACATCCTGCCCTCCTCCTCCGCCGAGCCGGACGGTGCGCGGACGAGCGGCCTTCCGGGAAGGTCGTCGGAGTTCCCAGCGTGCTGTATCGGCGCAGTATAGGCCGTCGGCACCCTGTTTCGTCAAGTATTTGCGGGCGCCTCGCGGGTTCGCGATGCAGACGTGCGCGGTAGCGGGCCACATCGCGGGGAGACCGTCCGCAGGCCCTCGATCCGACTCGCGACGAAACGCCTTGCGCGTCCACGATCCGCCCTATAGAGTGCGAGATCGTACGGGGAGGAGAGCCATGCCCAAGTCGACACGGAAGGATGCGAGCGTCAGTCGGAGAGCCTTTCTCAGGAAGGGCGCGACCGCCGGCGTCGGCGCCACCGCGCTGGCCGGTCTCGGCGGACGAACCAGCGAGGCGGAGGCGCAGAACTTCTGGGACATGTCGGCGGATCTCGTGACGATCGGCGCCGGCACGGCGGGACTCGCGGCGGCCGTTTCCGCCCTCGATCACGGCGCCTCCGTGATCATGGTGGAGGAGAACACCGACATCGGCGGCCATGGCCTGTGCTCCGGCGGCAACGTGCACCTCGGGGGCGGCACCAGCAACCAGAAGAAGCACGGGGTCGAGGACTCGGCGGACCAGGTGTTCATCGACTGGATCCGCCACGACCACATGCAGAGCCGCTACAGCGACCGGGACCTGGTGCGCGCGTTCGCGGACGAAAACGCCCCCACCTTCGAGTTCCTGATCGAGAACGGGGTCAAGTTCCAGGACCACTTGGTCGGGCCCACCCAAGCGTCGCGGGTGCGGCGGCAGCAGCGCACCATCCAGTGGCCGGTGGCCAGCGAGCGGGTGACGCATCATCCGACGCGCGTGGGCTCCGGCCTCATCCGGGCGCTCGAGAAGAGCGCGCGGGCGAAGGGCGCGGAGGTGCTGGTGCGCCACAAGATGACCAGCATCGTGCGCGAGAGCCCGTCGTCCGGCCGCGTGCTCGGCATCACCGCCACCCACGACGGCCGCACCGTGAACATCCGGGCCAACAAGGGCGTCCTGGTGGCCACCGGCGGCAGCACCAGCAACGTGACCCTGCGCCGCACGTTCGACCCGCGGCTGACCGAGGAGTACCAGGTGGCGGGTGAGCCCTGGTCGCGGCAGAGCGGAGACGGCGAGCTGGCCGCGATGGCGGTCGGGGCGTCGCTCTGGGGCACCGCCAACCAGACCTGCGAGCAGGGGATCGCCATCTCCAAGACACGCCACATCGGGTGCCAGTGGGGCTATTCGAGCCTGATCTGGCAGACCGACAGCCGCATCTTCGATCTCGCGCGGGCGTCGGGCCTGACCGTGATCGACTGGCAGGATCTGATCCTGGTCAACCAGACCGGCCGCCGGTTCTGGAACGAGGTGGACGCCCGTTACGACTTCTTCGCCGCCGCCATGGCCTGGAGCGGCGACGAGAGCAAGCTGAACGGCGGTGGTCCCATCTGGGCCATCTTCGACCAGGACGGGGTGGAGCGGGAGGAATGGGATCCGCGTCCGCCAAACGTCGATCCGGACTACTTCTTCCGGGCCGACACACTGGCGGAGCTGGCCGCCGCGATCAAGAACCCGTACCAGACGCTGTCGATGTCGGGCGCCACGCTGGAGGAGACGGTCGCCCGCTACAACTCCTTCGTGGACCTCGGCGAGGACGAGGACTTCGACAAGCCGACGCCCCGCTACAAGATCCAGCGGCCGCCTTTCTACGCGGCGTGGTCCACACCGATCCTCCACGACTCGCTGACCGGACTACGCACGAACACGAAGGCGCAGGTCATAGACATGCGGGGCCACGTCATCCCGGGCCTGTACTGCGCCGGCGAGTCGCAGGGGGGCTTCGCCCAGCACGGTCTCGGCCGTTGCCTCGTTTTCGGCCGCATTGCGGGCCGCGACGCGGCGCTGAACGGGGGGATGGCGTAGCCGGTCCCGCAACCGGCAACCCGGAGGCGGATTGGGTGACGCCGAGTCGGGACGAAACAGCATTGACCGACAAGGTAACGCCGCCGGCAGCGCCCGGCGGCACGGCCCTCGACCCCGGACGCGGCGAGCCGACGAAAGAGTCGCATCCGACGAGCATCGCCGTGTGGGGCGTCCCGTCGCCGGTCGTGGTGAGCCGCCGGTTCGCGGCGGCGGTCGGCGTGAAGTGCTCGGCGGGATGTTCGCTGGGGGGGCGGCGGGTCGTGATCCGCAACGCGGCGGGCACCGAGGTCGGACATGCCCGGGTCGGCGAGACGCCGGAGCCGGGCACCAGCGCCCTGTACGCGGCGAAGGTGACGCTGGAGGCGCCCGCCGACGAAGGCGTCCACGCCTGGACCGCGGCGTTCGACGGAGCGGGACCGGATTCGTGCGCGCCGCACGACGCGGTTCCGGTGCAGGACTCGGCGCCCGGGCACGCGAACGCCACGGCGACGTTCGGCTTCCGCACGACGGCTCCGCCGGAACATCGCGTCACGGTGACGGTCGTCGACCGGGACACCGAGACGCGCGTCGCCGGCGCCGAGGTGCGGGTGGGCGTCTACCGGGGGACGACCGACGCGAGCGGACAGGCTCACGTCGCGGTGCACCCGGGAAGCTACGACCTCTACGTGCGCAAGGCCGGCTACAAGCCGCACGCCGACAGCATTCCGGTAGTGTCCGGAGACGTCATCCTCAAGGTGGCGGCGGTGCGCGTAACGGACGGTGACCTGGACGACGAACAGGTGTGGATGTGACGGCGGCGGCTCGGGTCGCGCCCTGAACCGCCGCCTTTCGCATTTGCCGCCGAGCGCACCGGGACTGTGTGGGCGCGCGTAGATGCTCCCTCGGCCCAGGCCGTCAGCGTCCCTGGGCGGCTTCCTCCGCTGCCCGACGCTCTTCTTCTCGCGCGCCGGCCAGGATGTTCGTCAGGCCGTAGTTGCCCTCGTGGCAGGCGTGCTCGAAGATCGGCCCGATGGTCTGCTTCATCGGCATCTCGGCCGTCCAGGGCGCGTCCCACGTTTCGGGATCCTGCACCGTGAAGCGGTAGATGATGGTGTCATCGGCCACGCGGGTGAACCGCTCGGTCACCTTGAGGGCGGGGCCGGAGCCGCGGAACGGATTCTTGCCGTTGTAGTTGGTGGTTTCGACGACGAGCGTGTCGCCCTCCCAGCGCCCGCGCGACTGGCCCATCCATCCGCGTGCGCCGGCCGGCGCCGCCGGTCGGCCGCCGAGCGGGATGATGCGCGCGTCATGAATCATCTCCGTGAGGATCATGACGTGGTCCCGGTTCTGGACGATGTGGTAGTTGGCGTTGTAGCCCGCGTTCATCAGCGGCGGGCCGGCGCCGCGCATGACGATGCAGCGGGCGCCGAGCGGAAGGTTCTCCGCCCGGTCGTACTGTCCGCCGCGCGCCTCGCGCGCCGCGCTGCGCTCCGCCGCGCGCTGCTCCCCCTGGGCGTTCAGCGGTGGGATCCTCCCGTCCGGCGGGTCCACGATCAGCGACGTGCGCAGGTTGCGCGCGAAGGGCGACTGGCTGCGGTCGAGACCGAACTGGGTGAAGTCGTAGTGCACGTCCGGGATCGTGCCCGGAGTGGTCTGCGACGACTCGCGCACGGCTCTCCCCTGCTCGATCGCGGCCGCTTCTTCCGGCGTGTAGAACGCCTTGTCCACCGAATCGGGCCGTTCCAGGGGGGTGTACGTCTGGTTCGTCCAGAAGCCCTGCAGGTCCGGCTGGCCGTCCGGGGTCCGTGGCACGCTGTAGGCTGCCTGTTCGACAGCCTCGTTCGCGGCACCCGAAGGTTCCTGCCCCACGACCGGGACAGCGGCGATGAGGGTCACGATCCCGACCAGGACGAGAGCGCGGTGATGCATGACGATTCTCCTTCCAGCGATCCAGCCCGGACTCCAACAATACAGCCGGTCTGCCGGCGGCTCGGACCCGCGAGCGCGAAGTCCACTGCCCCGCCACTCTACTACACAGGGTCGGCATTCCTGGGCGCGATCCGATCCGTGCTAAAATCGATGTCGAATCTCGAATCGCGAGCAGGTTTCTTCACACCCGGAAGCCCGCTCAGAGTAGCGGGCGTCGCCGGGCACGGTTTCCGGCCTTTCCCTCCTCCCCGATTCTTTCCGCGAAGGTCGCCGACACGGCGGGCCATCACCGCTAGCGGTCCGCGCCCGGGTGAACGCGGAACCTGGAGCACGAACCTGCATGAAGTTCGCCGAACTGGGCCTGCGCCCGGAAATCCTTCGCGCGGTCAACCGCGCGGGTTACGAAGCCGCCACGCCGATCCAGGCGCGGTCCATTCCGGCCGCCCTCGATGGCCAGGATCTGATCGCCTGCGCGCAGACCGGCACGGGCAAGACGGCAGCTTTCCTGCTGCCGATCCTGCAGCGTTTGGCCGGCGGCCGGCCGGCGCGCCCACCGCGTGCACTGGTGATCACCCCCACGCGGGAGCTGGCCGCCCAGATTGCCGAGGCGGCCCGCGGGTACGGCCGGCACCTGCGCGTGCGCAGCACCGCCATCTTCGGCGGGGTCGGCATGGAACCGCAGGAGCGCCGGCTGCGCGCCGGTTTGGATCTGCTCGTCGCCACTCCCGGACGGCTGCTCGATCATCTCGGGCGGGGGCACGCGCAACTCCAACGCGTCGAGACGCTGGTCCTCGACGAAGCCGATCGCATGCTCGACATGGGATTCCTGCCCGACATACGCCGCATTCTCAAGCACCTGCCCGCGAGTCGCCAGAACCTGTTCTTTTCGGCGACCATGCCGGCGGAGATCGAAGCGCTCATCCGGCGCACCGCCAGGAATCCCGCCGTGATCGAAGCGACCCGCCGGGCGACGCCGGTCAGCGCCATCAGGCAGGTGATTCACCCGGTCGCCATGACCCGCAAGAAGGACCTGCTCACGAAGCTGCTCGACCGCGCGGAGATGGGACCAACGCTGGTCTTCACCCGCACGAAGGCCCGCGCCAACCAACTGGTCCGGCGGCTCGAGAAGTCCGGCCGGCAGGTGGCCGCCATCCATGGAAACAAGAGCCAGAGCGCACGGACCCGCGCGCTCGCGGGCTTTCGCGACGGCAGGATCGACACGCTGATCGCCACCGACATCGCCGCCCGGGGCATCGATGTCGAGGGGATCAGCCACGTCATCAACTTCGACCTGCCGCACGTCCCCGAAGACTACGTGCACCGCATCGGCCGCACCGCGCGAGCCGGGTGCAGCGGACACGCGGTCTCGCTGGCGGCGCCGGAGGAGTGCGTGCAACTGGCGGCCATCGAGCGCCTGGTGGGGAACTCGATCCCGCGTGAGACGGTGGCGGGGTTCGGCGCTACGCTCGATGCGGCGTCGCCCGGGCGACGCCGCCAATCACAGCGCCCGAAGGGGCGCAATCCGAGTCGCAACGGAAATGGACGCCCCCGCCGCGCAGCGGCGGAAGTAGGACGCAGCCGTGCGCCCGGAAGGCGGCGGCGGTCCGCTCCTTGATCACGCACTGTGACGGCGTGGTCACCAGTGCCCGATGACGCTCACCGGTCGCGGCGCTATTCGTCGAGGTGGACCTCCGCGATCGCGATTCCGCTCTCGCCGGCCACGGCGTAGAGCAGGAAGATGCGGCCGCTGTCGGCGTCCTCGAAGATTGCCGGATCCCGAAGCTGGTTCACGTGCCCGTAGGCCGTGCTCCGCACCGAAGGCTCGAGCGGCGCGTCGGCCCCTTCCCAGTCGAACTCCGGCCGCAGCACCTCGACGCCCGGGGTCTCCTTCCAGGCCGTCCAGTCGCCCGCCAGCTCGATCGTGCTCAGCTTGATGTGTTCGGGCGCCTCCCCCACCTGCGTCCAGAAGACGTACAGCGTGTCGTCCCGCTTCAGCAGCGCCAGGTGGCGCATGTCCGGATTGAACAGCAGCGGTCCCTGCTCGAAGCCGCCGAGTGGGTCCCGCGATCGGTAGAACTGCCCCGGCATCGACAATGCGTAGGTGTAGCCGTCGTGCTCGAACACGCGCATGTAGGTCCGGCCGAGGCGCTCCGGCCGCGTCTCGAAATCGATACCGTCGGCGGAGGTCGCCACCCGCGTCGTCTGCGTGCTGACGTCGTCGAGGCCGTGGAAGTACATGACGATGCGGCGGTTGGCGTCGTCCACGTGCACGTCGGGCGAGGCGATGTGCGGCGTCGTCGCCTCGAACAGCCCGTCGTGCGACATCGGCACGCCTCGGCGCTCCTGCGACGCCCGGAGCCGCGCCGCCACGTCCGGTGCCACCTCCGGGGGCTCGGTCAGGAAGTACGAATCGGCGATCTGCAGGCTGCCCGGCGGATGGACGGTCCACGGTCCGAGCAGGTCGTCGGCGTAGGCCAGCCGTATGTAGAGGCCCTTGTGGTCGGCGAAGTACAGGTAGTACCTGCCCAGCCGGTCCTCCACCCAATCGGGAACCTCTATGAGGGACGGGCCCTGAATGTTCACGCCGATGCTCGGGTGCAGGTCGGCGGTGATGATGGGTCCGTCCAGCAGGCGCTCGACGCGCACACCGGGATCCGTCGTCTGGGCGCCGGCCGCGGCCGCCCCGAGCGCCATGGCCACGGTGATGGCGCCGGCAAGCGTTCGCATCGTCGTCACGTCGTAACCCTCCGGTGTCACGGCCGCAGCTCGCGGCCGAGGCTTTCCAGCCGCCGCGCCCCGGCCAGAATGCCGGTCAGCCCGTAGTTGCCCTCGTGACAGGCGTACTCGAAGAGGTCCTGGTCGGTCCGGCGGAACGGCATCATCACCGTGTACGGCGCCGTGTAGACGGTCGGGTCCGTCACGGTGAACTCGTAGGCGACAGTGTCCGGATCGAGGCGCGTCAGGCGCTCGATCAGGTGCATGTTGGGTCCCGTGCCGCCGCTCTGGCCGCCCCGGAACTGCGTGGTCTCGATGACCAGGGTCTCCCCTTCCCAGTGCGCGCGGGACACGCCGGCGAACTGCGGGAAAGGCGGCTTCGCGATGTCGCTCTCGATCGGGATGACGCGCGCGTTGTGCACCATCTCGTTGAGGATGGTCACGTAGCCCGGCGTCTGGAAGACCATAACGTTGTTGTTGTAGGCGCTCGATCGCATGGGTGGACCGGAGTTGAAGCCCATGATGCAGCGATCCGCCAGGCTGCGGTTCTCGTACGAATCGTAGCGGTGCACCTCCCGGTAGGCGCGGCGCTCCGCCGCGGCCTGGACCGCGGCCTCGGTCATCGGAGGCAGCCGGCCGTCGGGCGGGTCGACGATCAGCGAGGTTCGCTTGTCGGAGGTCAGCTCGATGCCCCGCTCGTACCAGAACTCGTTGTAGGAGAGCACGCCTCCCTCCGAGCGCGGCCGGTAGCCGGCGGCGCCCTTCTCGGGATCGAATAGGTCGCGGTTCAGGCGCACGCGCTCGGACGCCTCGAACGCGGCTGCCTCTTCCAGGTCCAGCCGCTCGCGCCCCTCGAACTGAGCGGGACGCTGGAACGGCGTCAGGGTGCGGAACGTGAAGGTGCCGGACACGTCCGGCTGGCCGTCCGGGGTCCGCATCGGCATCGTGCGGTCTCCCGACTGCGCCGCGGCCGGCGGCGGCGCTAGCGTGATTGCGACGGTCAGCACGACGAACGCCGCAAGGAACTTCCTGAGCATTTTCCAGCCTCCCCGCGCCGTCCACTTGCGGCGCACACTCGACCGTTCACAGTAGACGCGAGCGATTGGAAACGCAAGCGTTTCAGTCTCCTTCGGACACCCGGTCCGGATGCTCCGCCATCCAGGTCGTGACTGCGGTCACCATCTCCTCGATGTCACCCAGCCGCCCCGCGAGCAGGTCGTAAAGCTCACGCGCCGTGACCTCCTCGTACCCGTGCACGAGACGATTGCGATAACGGGCCATCAGCACCAGCCGTTCGGACTGCCCGCGCGAGACGACGCCCACCTCGCCGAGCTGCCACGCCACCTCCGCGTACTCCGACGGGCCGCGAGCGAATCCCTTGGCCAGCACATGCCGAGCGATGTCCAGCAACGCCTCGAGCGCACGACGCAGGTACGACTCGCCGGCGGCCACCATCCGCGGATCGCGAGTGAAATCGTCGAGGTCGTCCAGCGGCAGCATGCCGCTCTCGTCCAGCAGGCGGCGGATGAGGGCGACCCGGTCGGCGACAACCGCGCGACTGACGCGCCCGGCAGTCATGTCGCGGGCGCAAGCAGCATCGCGCGGCGAGCGCGCTCGTACGGCAGCAGGTCGCCGGCGCGGCGTAGCACGTACAGATCGAAGAGATCCGCCTCGACCTCGCGCCGTGTGAAGATCCGGTTGCCTCGCACGATCGCCAGCGCCAGAAACGGGTTGGCTCGCGCCGCATCGACCAGGTCGACCGGCGAGCCCGTCGCGCGGCGCAGTGCTTCTTCCAGCACGAGGGTCTTCTCGATTGACTGGCGAACACCATGGAGCACGCCGACATCCAGATCCGAGTCAGGACGCGCCGTGCCGTCGACGCGCGATCCGAACACGTACAGCGCGCACACATCGCGGTCACGCTCCACGACCGACCGCAACGACCGCGTCAGATCGTCCGGCAGCGGCATAGTCGCAGTATACGACTCGACGACAAGTGCGCGGCAGTCCCTGGGGCCTGAACGGCGAGCCCGGCGAGCCCCTCGGGGGGCTCACGGCAGCCTGAACGCAACCAGCGCCGGCGCCTCGCCGCCGACCGTCACGGCGATGTACTGCCTGCCGTCGAGCATGTACGTCATCGGCGTTCCGATAGCCCCGCCCGGCAGGTCGATCGCCGCCAGCATCTCGCCGGACGCCTTGTCGTAGGCGACAAGCCGCGGCCCGTCGTCCGTGCCTCCGGCGGTCAGCGACTGCACGAGCAGCGTCTTCGTCACCAGCGGTCCGTTGCGGCCGCTGTCTCCTCCCAGCGGCGGCAGGTCGAGGTGGCGCAGGAGCGGATGGTTGCGGATGCGGTCGCCGTTGCCGAGGGGCGTCATCCAGACGTGCTCCCCGGTGTTCATGTCGATGGCGGTCATGCGCGAGTACGGCGGCTTCCACAGGGGTAGCCCCTGCGGCATCACCGGTGTCCGCCGCGGGTTGCCGCCGTCGATGAACGCCGCCCCGCCACGGCTCAGGATGTAACGCAGGGTGGATTCCTCGCCCGGCTCCCGCTCGCGGAACCGCATGACGGAGTGGGCGTTGCGCGACGGGATGTACAGAATGCCCGTCTCCGGATCGACGGCGCCGCCGCCCCAGCTCGCGCCGCCTCCCGCGCTCGGGCGGAAGATCGTGCCGTTGAGAGAAAGCGGCGTGTACAGCGGGCCGAGCCGGAACCCCTCCACCGCCTCCAGCGCCATGCGGCGGACCTCCGGCGTGAAGTCGATCAGGTCGTCGAGGGTGGCTCCCTGGTACTCGAACGGCGCCGGCCGGGTCGGGAAGGGCTGGGTCGGCGCCAGCACCTCGCCCTCCAGGTCCGTGTCGGTCGCCACCGGCCGCTCCTCGATCGGCCAGATGGGTTCTCCCGTCACCCGGTCGAACACGTAGACGAAGCCCTGTTTCGTGACCTGGGCCAGCGCCTTCACCTGGCGGCCGTTCACCGTGATGTCGAGCAGGTTGGGTCCGGTCGGATTGTCGTAGTCCCAGACCCCGTGGTGCACCATCTGGAAGTGCCAGACGCGCTGGCCGGTCTCCAGATCGACGCAGATCAGGCTCTCGGCGAAGAGGTTGTCGCCGATCCGGTGTCCGCCGTAGTAGTCCGACGTCGGCGTGCTGGTCGGCAGATAGACGTAACCAAGCTCCGGGTCCGCCGCGATGTTGCCCCAGACGTTGGTATTCCCGGAGTAGCGCCACGCCTCGTTGAGCCAGGTATCGGACCCGAACTCGTCGGCGCTCTGCGGCACGGTATGGAAATCCCACTTGTGCCGGCCCGTCCGCGCGTCGTAGGCCCGCGCGAAGCCAGGCGCGTTCTCCTTCATGAGGAGAAAGTCGTGCACCGACGAGCCGACGATGATGGTGTCCCCCACCACCAGGGGCGGCGAACGGGACGGCGGCGGCAGCCGGCTCGGGTTCTCGCGCGCCCGCGGGATGCCCTCCTCCAGGCTGACGCGCCCATTGTCGCCGAAGTCCGCGGCGAGCAGCCCGGTGCGGGCGTCGACCGCGGTCAGGTAGCCGTCGCCGGTCCCCCAGATGATCCGTGCGTCCTCGCCATCTTCCCAGTAGGCCACGCCGCGGTGGTTCCAGGGCGACGGCAGCGGCGGGCTGCCGGACTCGTAGACGCGTGGATTGTGGACCCAGAGCGTCTCCCCCGTCCGGGCGTCGATCGCGGCTGCCTGGTACAACGGGGTGGCCAGATAGAGCACGCCGTCGACCATCAGCGGCGTCGCCGACAGGCGGGCGATGGCCGGCCGCGTCACCCAGAGGTCCGGATTCTCGGCTTCCAGATGTGCGAAGACGGCCTCGGCGGCAACGAGGGAGATGCCGTTCTCGTCCTCGATCGGCAGATGGGAATCGGCGCTGCGCCAGCGCCACGCCAGCTCGAGATCGCGGAAGTTGTCACCGTCGATCTGGTCGAGCGGCGAGTACTTCGTGCCCCACGCGTCGGCCGTGTAGGAGCGCCACTCGCCGCCGCTGGCGCCCTGCTGGGCAATGGCCGGTGCCGCCGTCAGCCACGCTGCCAGGAATGCTCCGACCGGAGCCGTCTTGTGCCGTCTCATTGCGACGCCCGCTCCCTTCGATTGCTCGATTACTGGCGACGACGTGCAGGCCGCCCACCGCCCGGGGCGCCGAGCGGCGCCGCGCCCGCGGGCTACTTGAGATCGGCGAACTCCACGTCGCGGGCCCGGAACGCCGCCGTCAGCAGGCGACCCGCGTTCACCGCGGCCGGCCAACCGGCGTAGAACGTGACGTGCAGCACCACCTCGGACAGCTCCTGCGGCGTCACGCCGTTCTGGTCCAGGGCGCGATCGATGTGCAGCCGCAGCTCGTTCGTGACGTAGAGCGCCTGGTTGACCGCCACTGTGACGAGACTGCGGTCGCGCTTCGACAGCGTTGGCCGCTCCCAGATGTCGCCGTACAGCAGGCTGTTCCGCAACGCTCCGAGTCGGGGCACCGCCGCGTAGGCGTCGCTCAGGCCGCCGGGCGTTGTCACCGCTGCCTCGAGCTCGGGGGCGCGCGGCAGGTCGCCCAGGGTCAGCCCCCGTTCCTCGAAAGTCTCGGCCGCCGTCAGCGACGCCTGCACCCCGGTCGGCCATCCCGCGTAGAAGGTAACGTGCAAGATGATCTCGGAGATCTCTTCCGGCGACAGCCCGTTGTCGAGGCCGCGCGGGATGTGTATCGCCAGCTCCTCGCGGGCCAGGGCCTGCAGGACCGCGATGGTGATCAGGCTGCGATCCCGCTTCGACAGGTAGGGACGCTCCCAGATCTCGCCGTAGACCAGCGCGTTTCGCAGCTCGCGCAGATAAGGCGAACCGGCGTACAGGTCGGGGGCCGGAAGCGCCGGCACGTCGGCCTGTTGCGCCGCCGCGGGCGCCGCGCCGACGGAGGGGTATCCATAGGCAACCGCAACCGCGACCAGCGCTACGACGTGGACCAGCCGTGATCTCTTCATGGTTCGTGCTCCTCAACGATGTCCGACTTGCTTCATGCCGTCGAGCGGCTCCGTTCCGGGACCGCTCGGTTCCCGGACGGAATGGTACCCCGGTCGAAGCGGCTCGCACGGAGTCGAAGCGACTGTGCCGCTACGGGAGAATCCGGAGCAGGGCCACGGTCAGGGTTACGATTCCAAGGCCCTGTAGCCACAGTGCACGATAGAGTGCACGGTAGATGTCGGCCTTGAACTCGGCTATCTCGCGCCGCACACACTCGATGTCGCTGCGGGTGGCGACATCGTGCGCCAGCGGGATCGCACCCGCCGCCGCCTTGGCAGTGGAGTCGTCGACTCCCGCCGCGCGGAACGCGTCGTAGACCTCGGTCACGAGATGACTCACGGGTTCTCTGCCCTTCCTGGTGGGGGTTCGGAAGCAGAGACACCTCAAGCATACCGGATTGGTACGAACAACTGAACATCAGAAGCCCGGCCGCCATTCCCGGGCGCAAACTTGTGTCCACCCGCCCAGCCAGTCCAGCGCCGGTGTGCCGATCGGGCTGCCCGGAGGCGCGACAGGCATGGGTGCGGCCGGACTCGGAATGGGACTGCCCGGGCGCTCGAGGAAGCGTTCGATCTCGCGCCGCAGCAATCGACTATGGCTATCGCCGAGCGTCGGGAGTCGAGAATGGATGCGCTCCAACGCTTCCGTAGCGTGAGCGCGCACCTCCGCCATGGGAGCGCCCTCTGCGAGTCCCATCAACCGTTCGACCACGACTCGCTGCACGGCTCGCCGCACAGCCCACTCGTAGGCGGGCTCGGCCGGACGATCGAAGACCTTGTCCACAAGGGCCTCCAATACCTCTTCCAGGTCCGGCAACGTCTCGTCGAGCATGGCCTGCTCGACGAGACGCGCCGCCCGCGACGGGACGAGCATCTGCGAAACGGTCAGGTCCGTCGCGACCATGGCCGGTGTCAGCGCATCGAAGACCGGACCCGTGCGGCGAGGGAACAGCTCCCGGTGCAGGCCGTGACCCGGCGGCCGTGGCGGGATTAAACGCAGTACGCTTTCCGGCAAGATCAGCTCTACCGGGTCGAGGGTGCGCAGCAGAGCGGCCAGCGCCGCGCGCTGCTGGTCGCCCTGAACCGGCGTCACCGGCACGCGGCCGTCGCCCCGCATCGCGTAGACGTAGTCGATGCCGCCGAGAGCAGATGCCGCGGCGTCTATCTGGTAACGGTGGTGGAGATAGAGCGGAACGAGCGCTTCCTCCAGCGTCGCCAGCGGGCGTCCGGCGGGAATCGCGCTCTCGCCGAAGCGGTCGAGCGCGACCCGGCGCACCTGCAGCATCCGCTCGAGCTCGCCGGCGGGATCGGTGCCGTTGGCCCACAGGTGGACCCGCGGGTGCGCGGTCGTGTCCTGATTCGTCAGGTAGCGCAGGTCCTCGTCCCACGCCTCGTCGAGCAGCCGCTGCAGCGCGGGCGCCGTGTCGGTCCCGTCCGGATAGTCCTGGTAGCCGTAGGCGATAGCCACCTCGTCCCATTCGCCGATGCCGACGTCGTAGGCGTCCGACAGGTCGATCTGCGCGTCGGGTCCCAGCGTCACGAGCGGGTGCGGGTAGTCCATGACCGAGATGCGCCCCTGTCGGCTTGCGTAGTAGTTGTGTCCGAGGCCCAGGGTGTGCCCTACCTCGTGCGCGGACAACTGGCGGATCCGCGCCAGCGCCAGCTCCTCCAGCTCGGGCACTTCTTCGTCGCCGCGGAGATAGGGCGAGAGCAGCCCCTCGGCGATGAGGTAGTCCTGCCGGACGCGCAGGGAGCCGAGCGTGACGTGCCCCTTGACGATCTCGCCGGTGCGCGGGTCGGTCACCGAGCTGCCGTAGCTCCAGCCCCGTGTGGACCGGTGCACCCACTGGATGACGTTGTAGCGCACGTCGAGCGGATCGGCGCCCTCGGGCATCAGCTCGACCCGGAAGGCATCCCGGTACCCGGCCGCCTCGAACGCCTGGTTCCACCAGCGCGCGCCGTCGAGCAGCGCGGAGCGGATCGGCTCCGGTGTGCCCCGGTCCAGGTAGTAGACGATCGGTTCGACCGCCTCGCTGACGGCGGCTGACGGGTCGCGCTTCTCCAGGCGGTGCCGGCGCAGATAGCGGCGGGTCATCGGCTCGCCCAACGGCGCGGCGTAGTCGACGTAGGAGACGGCGCCGTAGCCGGCACGCGGATCGTAGGGACGCGGCGTGTAGCCGTCGTCCGGCAATGCAATGAGCGACTGACGCTGGCGCACGGTGACCGCCTCTGCGCTCGGGGCGACGGCCTCGATCGACCCGCGGCCGAAACCGGGTCCATCTCCCCGGCGGTCGCGTCCGAACGTCAGCATGGCCTCCATCTCGGTGTTCTCGGGAAACGCCCTGGTGCGGGGGAGGTACACGGCGCTGCGCTGCCCGTCGAGCCGGTAGGTCCCCGGCAGGCTGTCGGCGACCCCGTGGACATCGCGCAGCAGGAACGGCGTGGCGTCGACGAGGAAACGCTCGCCGGTGCGGGCCGCCACCCTGAAGCCGAACAGGACAGATGTGGCGAAGGCGTCGTCCACCGCCCGCCGCTCGTCGGGGTTGGACGTGGTGGCGCGGTAGGCGCGGTTCGGCTGCACCATCAGGATCTTGCGGCCGACCCGCTCAAAGCGCACGATGCGCGTACCGCCGAGCTGGCCGCGATCGAGGCCGATGTCGTTCGAGCCCACCCCGGCCGCCAGCGCGTTCACATACAACACCTCGACGCCGAGGCGGCCGATCTCCAGCCAGAGCGTGCCGGCATTATCGTCCCAGTAGAGCGGGAAGAAGCCGTCCAGACGTTCGAAGCCGGCCGTGTGCGACTCGATCGTCGGGAGGGCGGCGTCGCCCTGCGCGCGGGCCGGCGCCGGGAGGCCGAGCGCACTCGCGAGTGCCATGACCGACACCGTCAGCAAAGCGGTCTGCGCTTTCGTCATCCGTCTCTCCTTGCTGCAGAATCGTCTCCTGCGCGGCAGCGTCGCCCGACAATCGTCGCCGGCGGCTCCGGTTGCTGCCCGACCAAGCCTGACCGGGAGTCTACGCCGTTCTACGGCGCAGACTCCCGGCACGAAGTCTCCGCGACGGATGCGGCGCGGGAACGGTGCGGGCAGACCGGGCGAGGCACTGCTCAGTCGCGGAACGGCTCGGACTCTTCGACCACCACACGGAAGCGCCGGAAGCGGCTGTAGGTCGCGGTGCCTTCGACGCGCGAGCCGCTCAAATGGTTGAGGTACAGCTCGCGCATCTCGACCGGCGCGGGATGGTCCAGCTCCGCGGGTTGCTCATAGCGGACGGTGATGGCCGCATCGACGTTCTCGTCCTCGATGATGAGCTCGGTGATCAGCACCCGGCCGGTCTCGGGCTCGATCCAGTACCGGCCCCTGGCCGGCAGATTGACGCCGCTGCGCCGGCGGATCACCGTGTCCGGGCCCCTCTCCGTGTACGCGATCACCCAGACGTCCGGCTGCGGATCCGGCCCGTTCATTTCCAGGTTCGGGGCGCGATCCGAGACGCGTTCGAAATCGAACCGCGCCTTGTACGAGCGACGCAGGAACAGCAGCGGCAACGTCGGTGTGTTCATGTTGCGCTGGACGTCGCCGACGTTGTAGCGGGCGCTGTCGGCCAGGATGCCCTGGACCTGCCGGTCCACCGACGTCGCGCCGTCGAGAAAGAGCTGCGCCAGCCGTTCCTCGCGGTCACGCACCCGGCTGCCGTTCGCTTCGAAGACGTCGCGGAAACCGAAGTGACGCTCCGCTCCCTCCGGCCGCACCAGCAGGTAGTCCGACCGCAGGGTGGTGCGTTGGAGGGCGGCGCTCTCGTTCCGCCGGAACGCGCCGGGCAGGGTGGCCCGCTGCTGGTACCGCTCCTCCATCACCACGCCGGAAAGCCGATCGTGGAGCTCCTCCACGTACAGGGTCGCCCGGACGAGCACGCTCCAGAGCGTGTGTTCCTGCGCCGGAGCCGGCAGCGTCCACGCGAGGACCAGGGCCAACGCCGCGGCATGCCACCACGGGCTCCCGGACTGCGACGGCGGGCGTTCCCGAGGCCTGGTGCTCTGCATTACGCGAACGCCTCACGGCAGTGGAAGCGCCGCCGGGACGGTTCAGTCCCGGAACGGCTCCGACTCCTCGACGACCACCCGGAAGCGGCGAAAGTCGCTGTAGGTGGCCGTGCCCTCGACGCGCGATCCGCTACTGCGGTTGTTGTACCGCTCCCGCATCTCGATCGGAACCAGGTGGTCCAGTTCCTCGGGCTGCTCGTAACGGACGGTCACGAGCGACTCGACCGTATCGTCTTCCAGGACGAGCTCGGTGACCAGCACGCGACCGCTGGCCGGCTCGATCCAGTAGCGGCCCCGCGCGGGCAGGTTGCCGCCACGGCGACGGCGGATCACGGAGGTGGGCCAAGTCTCCCGGTAGCCGACCACCCAGACGACGGTACGGCGGTCCGGCTCGTCGATGCCCAGGCTCGGCGAGCGGTCGCCGACGCGTTCGAACTCGAACCGCGGCTTGTAGGACTGGCGCAGAAAAAGCAGCGCCAGCGTCGGCGTGTTCGTGTTGCGCTGAATGTCGCCGACGTTGTAGCGCGCACTGTCGGTCAGGATGCCCTGCACCTGCTCGTTCACGGTGGTCGCACCGTCGAGAAAGAGCTGGACCAGCCGTTCCTCGCGGTCGCGCACGCGACTGCCGTTGGCCTCGAAGACATCCCGGAATCCGAAGTAACGTTCCGAGCCCTCCGGCCGCACGAGAAGGTAGTCGGAGCGGAGCGTGACACGCTCGTAGGAGCCGGTACCGAATCGACCGAAGCGCGGCGACGACGCCCGCTGCTGGTAGCGCTCCTCCATCACCACGCCGGAGAGTTGCGCGTGCAGCTCCTCCACGTACTCGGTGGCGCGGGCGAGCACCTGCGGCAGCGACGGCTCCTGCGCCCCACCGGGGAGTGCCGGCGCGAGGGCCAATGCCACGGCCGTGACCGCCGCCGGCACCACGCGCACCGCCGATATCAGGCGCGTCCGCCGGCGCACCTCGCAGGAGACGATGCTCGCCCCGGTCCAGCGTCGGCTCATGGTCTCCAGTCGACTATACCGCCGTCGGGCCGAGCGAGCCAGCGCCCCGAAACGCCTCGCTGGCTCGGCGTCAGTTGCGGAACGGCGCAGACTCTTCGACGAGCACCTGGAACCGGCGAAAGCGCGTATACGTGGCCGTGCCCTCGATGAGAGACCCTGACAGATGATTGCGGTAGCGCTCGCGCATCTCGACCGGTACGAAGTGGCCGAAGGCGTCGTTCGCCTCGTAGCGGACGGTGATGAGAGCTTCGAGGCTGTCGGCATCCAGGACGAGCTCGCTGAGGAACACGCGGCCGGTCGCCGGGTCGATCCAGTAGCGCCCCCGGACAGGCAGACGCTCATCGTCCCGCCCGCGAATCACCGTGGTCGATCCGGTTTCCTCGTAGTCGACCACCCACAGCCCCAGGCCGCGTCCGGGTACATCGATTCCCAGGCTGGTCGCAGCGTCCGTTCCGCGGCGGAAGTCGAATCCGTCCCTGTACCCGGAGCCGAGAAAGAGCAACGCCATGGTGGGCGTGTTGATGTTGCGCTCGACGTCGCCGACGTTGTAGCGGGCGCTGTCGGCCACGATTCCCTCGATGCGCCGATCCACCGATGCGGAGCGGTCGAGAAAGAGCTCCGTCAGGCGTTGCTCGCGGTCGCGGACGGCGCGGCCGTTGACTGCGAAGACATCCCGAAAGCCGTAATGACGATCGGATCCCCGGGGCTGCACGAGGAGGTAGTCCGAAAGCAGCGTCGCTCGGCCGATGCGCGGAATCTGCCTGGCGTACTGGGGCGGTACCCGCGAGCGCTGCTCGTACCGTTCTTCCATCACCACGCCGGCCAGCTTCCGGTGCAGCTCGTCGACGTAGTGGGTCGCCCGGGTCAGCACGGTAGCCAATGGGGGCTCCTGGCTCCCGCCTGCCGCCGGCGTCTGCGTCAGGGCGAGTGCGACGAGCGCTGCCGACCGCATGCCGGTCGCGGAAACTCGCATCGTTCCCTCCCGTTGCTCCCGCTGGTCGCCGGTCGGCCGCGCGGCGACGGCGCGCCGGCGGCGCATTCCCGGCAGGAAGTCAAGCATAGTCCGATCGCCGGCGGAACAGACGCTCGGCTCGTGTGGTACCGTGCGCAACGAAGGAGTTCCGACATGCACCATTCGTTTCCGGTCGGCCGCTGCGCTTCCCTGCTGGCCGCCATGCTCTTCCTGGCGACCGCTGGCCCCGTGGCGGCTCAAAGTCCCGCGGATACCGATTTCGTTCCGGTCACCGACGCCATGCTCCAGAGCCCGGCGGACGGCGACTGGCTGATGTGGCGCCGGACGCTGGACGGCTGGGGCTACAGCCCGCTCGATCAGATCGACCGCGACAACGTCGGCGACCTGCGCATGGTCTGGACGCGGGCACTGGCCCCGGGCGCGCAGCAGGGCACGCCGATCGCCTACGGCGGCACGCTGTACATGCCGAACCCGAACGACATCATCCAGGCCATCGACGCGGTCACCGGCGACCTGCAGTGGGAGTACCGCCGCGACATCCCCGACGACGTCAACGACTACCTGGGCGGGCTGATCAGCGTCAATCGCAACATCGCGATCTGGGACGACATGATCATCGACACCGCCAACGACGACTATGCCTTCGCGCTGAACGCCATCACCGGCGAGCTCGTCTGGGAGACGCAACTCTTCGACTACACGCAGAACCCGGCCCGGCACTCGGCCGGCCCCATCGTCGCCGACGGCAAGGTGATCTCCGGCCGGAGCTGCCGCCCGCAACGCGGCCCCGAGGCGTGCGTCATCATGGCCCACGACGCCCGGACGGGCGAGGAGCTCTGGCGGCGGCGCCTGATTCCCGCCCCCGGCGAGCCGGGCGACGAGTCGTGGGGCGGCGTGCCCTACGAGGAGCGGGCGCACGTCGGTTCGTGGATGGTGCCGAGCTTCGATCCCGAGCTGAACCTGGTCTACGTCGGGACCTCGGTCACCTCGCCCGCGCCCAAGTTCATGCTGGGCGGCGTCGACAACAAGCACCTCTACCACAACTCCACGCTGGCCCTCGACGCCGACACCGGCGAGATCGTCTGGTATTACCAGCACCTGAACGACAGTTGGGACCTCGACCATCCGTTCGAGCGGCTCTTGGTCGACACCGCCGTCGCGCCGGATGCGAGCGAGGTGACGTGGATCAACCCGCGCATCCAGCCCGGAGAGATCCGCCGGGTCGTGACCGGGGTGCCCGGCAAGACCGGCGTCGTCTATACGCTCGACCGGGAGACCGGCGAGTTCCTCTGGGCCAGGAACACCGTCACCCAGAACGTGATCAGCGACATCGACGGGGCCACCGGCGCGGTCACCGAGAACGCCGAGCTGGTCTTCAGCGCGGAGGGCCAGGAGGTGCTCGCCTGCCCCACCTGGAACGGCGGCAAGGACTGGGAGGCCGGCGCCTACAGCCCGCTGACCAACACCATGTACATGCCGCTGCGCAACGCCTGCGCGCGCATGCTGGCGACCACCGCGCCGGGAACCTCGCACTACGCCCTCGCCGTCCGCAACCAGATCGCGCCGGGCACCGACCAGGTAGGCACCGTCCACGCCATCTCCGCCGAGACCGGCGAGACGGTCTGGCTGCACGAGCAGCGCGCGGCCACGATGTCGCTGGTCGCCACCGGCGGCGGCCTGGTCTTCGGCGGCGACAACAACGGCCGCTTCAAGGCCTGGGATCAGGAGACCGGCGAGGTCCTCTGGGAGATCAATCTCGGCTCGGCGGTGACCAGCTTCCCGATCAGCTACGCGGTGGACGGCAGGCAGTACATCGCCGTCGGCACCGGCACGGCGAGCACCGCCTCCCTGTTCGGCCGGCTGACGCCGGAGATCCGGCCGAGCGCCGGGAACAACCTGTTCGTCTTCGCGTTGCCAGAGCATAATGACAGTCCGTAATAGTCCCTAGACAGCCAAAATAGCCCTAATTTCCTGGCTAATTCTTCGGAATCCGTCCAGTAACATCTGACCTCGGCCCGCCAGTTCCAGCTCCTGACGTGGTATAGTCGTGGGACGCAGCCGCAAGGCAAGTCCCCATGGCAGGACGCCTCAGAGCCAAGCAGATCACGACCCTGCGCCCAGGACGCCACGGCGACGGCGGCACCCTCTATCTCGTCGTCGAGCCCGGCGGCCGCAGCCGCCACTGGGTGCAGCGATTGACCGTCGACGGCAAGCGCCGCGACCTCGGGCTCGGCGGTTATCCGTATGTCGGGCTCGCCGAGGCGCGCGCTGCGGCGTTCACCAACCGGCAGCTGGCGCGCCGCGGCGGGGACCCGACGGCGGCCCTTCGGGCGTCGAGGGTCCCGACGTTCCGCAGGGCGTGCGAGCAGGTCGACGCGGCGGCGACGTGGAAGGGCCAGGGAGCGGCGGACCGGCGGCGTGCTCTGGAGCGGTACTGCGGTTCGATCCTGGAGCGACGGCTCGACCAGATCCGGCGGGCCGACGTGATCGCCATCCTGGCCCCGGTCATGGTCGGGAAGCGGGCGATGGGGGCGAAGCTGCACGGCTGGATCCGCGGGGCGCTGGCGTGGGGCGTGGCCCGCGAGCACATCGAGTTCAACGTTGCCGACGGCATCGGCGCGGCGCTGCCCGCGGTTCGAACGGCGAAGAAGCACCATGCGGCACTGCCCTACTCAGAGGTGCGGGCGGCACTGGAAGCGATTGCGGTCTGCACGGCGAGCGAGACGCTGAGGAGTTGTCTCCGGTTCATCATCCTGACTGCGGTTCGCTCGGGTGAGGCGCGCGGCGCGAGGTGGAGCGAGATGGACCTGCAGGCGGCGGAGTGGCGCATACCGGCCGAGCGCATGAAGGGCGGGCGCGAGCACAGAGTGCCGTTGTCGCCTGCGGCGATGGAGACGCTCGAGCGTGTCAGGGGCCTGCACAGTCCTGCCGGCTGGTGCTTCCCGGCCCCGACGCGCGCCAGCCGTCAGATGCACGCGACGACGCTGGCGCAGACCGTGCGGCGGCTGTATGGGGACCGGTGCACGGTGCACGGCTTCCGCTCGTCGTTCCGCGACTGGGCGAGCGAGCAGACCAGCGTGCCGCATGCGGTTGCCGAGGCGGCGCTGGCACACCAGGTAGGCAGCGCGGTCGAGCGCTCGTACGCCCGGTCGGACCTGTTCGACAAGCGCCGTGGCCTGATGGACGGGTGGGCGGAGTATGTGACGAAGCAAGCTGCCGGGCGCTGATGCGACGCTGGCCGGCTCAGCTAGCCCGCAGGCGCAGCAGTGTCATCAGCGGCAGGAGCCTCGGGAGCGACGACCCGCGCCAAGCCACCGGCCGCCAGACGCACAGCGATCTTCTGGCACGGGTCCACCGCCGGCCTTGCCGCGACCAACCGCAACAGCCGGGGACGGGGCGCCTCTCAGGGGTCCCCACGGTCAGAATGCAGACGAACCGAACACTGCGATCTTGACGTGGCGAATCGCTACCCACCCCGTCGTTCCGAACCCAAACCGGTGCCCGTCACCGTCCACGCTCGCCTTCGATGTGCGCTACCCCGAGCCACCAGGAGCACGACGAACTACACCACTACGGTTGCTCATCTCGCCGGCCGCGCTACACGGACAGCGCCCAGAGCCATACTCCGGGTGCTTGCTGTTTCAGGTCTGGCCTCATTCCTCTTGACCCTCTATCGTTTCAAGCCGTTGTCTCAGTTTGTCGACCTCACTCTTGAGGCTGGCAACCTGCCGTTCCAGATTCTTGATCCGTTTCCGATCACTAGCGAGATCCACTCGGATCTGTCACCTGACGTCCCCGGGATTGGGTATGTAGAGCACGCTCCGCAGGCCAGTGGCGTGCGTTCCTGGCTGCCGTCGGTCAGGGCGCGCGACCAGACCATACCCAAGCTTCGCCGACGCTGTCGCGGTCGATCTGGTCGAGTGGGCTGTAGCCCGGCCGTTGGGCGTGCGGCGCCTGCTCAACCAAGGGCCAGGCGCCGGATCCTTGAGCATGACGTCGGTGACGGGCACCAAATTCGAGGAGCAGGCCGTCATTCGGCACCGGGCCGTACGGCGAGAGACAAGGCTCCCGCCCCGCGGTGGTGCAAACCGGTTTGAGAGCGCCGCAGGGGCAGGACGGCGGGGCGTTCGGTAACGTCTTCAACAGGGCTTCGACAGTCTTGGGGGATGGCCGCTTCCCAGTCCGTGTTCATGTTGTCTGGACCATTGTGCTATACGATCCCGCAAACGCTCTCCTTGGGATGGGAGAGGAAGGGCGTTTGCGCGAAGAGTTATGACCGAATCCACACGCCGCGTGTCTGCTCGTAGGGCTCGTGGCCTGACCCTTTCGCCCCTGGAGGACTGACCGGCACGGTTACGTTCGTCAACGATTCGGACGGACTGTACGCAGTTCGTGTCGACGGCGTTGAACTCGTCCCTTGACCAGAGTTCGATAGAGCGAGCTGGAAGCGATAGCCGGGCGCGTTGACCACGACAAACAACATCACCTTCGTGTCGGCCAACGGCAATGCATCCGCGCGTGTGGAAACGTGCCGGAAGGTGAAACAGGTTCTGAGAGTGCACTGGTATCCCCGCTACGTACCCGTCGATGCACAGCGCGCGCGGACGGTCTCGGAGATGAACCGTCTGGTCGCAAGCGGCGTGAAGGTGCAACCGGTGGAGTTGCGGGGGCGAACGCTCGCCAGGAGCTTCTGGGGCCGGCGCTGGTGCGAGCACGTCGAGTCGTTCTCCGAATACGCGGCTCGTCTGGCGCAGGGCCGTGCCTGCCTGCGCAACGGCAGCGTTTGTCATCTATCCATAGAGCCGGGCGGCGTCGACGCGATGGTGATCGGCTCGGCGCTCCACCATGTCACGATCCGCGTACGGCGACTCGAAACGGCGGCCTGGATGACGATGCGCACGGCGTGCGCCGGCCGGGTCGGGTCGCTGCTCGAGTTGCGCGAGGGCCGCCTGACCGACGAGATCGCCGAGGTGGTCACCGATCGCGGCAGCGGTCTGTTCCCGCAACCCGGTGACATCGTGGCGTCTTGCGACTGCGGGGACGGAACCACGCTGTGCAAGCATGCGGCGGCCGTGCTCTGGGGCATCGGCAGCCGGCTGGACGAGCGCCCGGAGTCGCTCTTCCTGCTGCGCGGCGTCGACGAGAACGAGTTGATTGCCACCGAAGCTGTCCTCTCACGCGACCCGGTGACGGCCGGCGGTCTCGAATCGGGCTCGACACGGGGCGCGGTCGCGTCGAAGTCGGCAGACTCGAGGCCACTGAACGCACCCCGACCTGCGGAGTCGACCGCGTCACTGTCGGCCCCGCCACCGGCCGGCTCGGCCATGCCATCCCGCCCGGTCAAGAAGACGCTCACCTACCGACCGCCCAGCCCGACCGACGCCCGCCGGCGCCCCAGGCCGAGCGACCTCGCCGGCGAGGCCGCCGGATTCGCACCCACAGGCGCCATGGTGGCCGACTTACGCGAGCGGTGCGGGTGCACGGTGGCCGAGTTCGCGGATCTGATCCAGGTCACGCCGACGACGGTGCGCCGCTGGGAAACCACGCCCGGACGTCTGAACCTGCATGCCTTTCCCCGGGAGGCCTTGCGGGCGCTGTACCGGGAGAGCCGGGCGCATCAGGGACGAAGTTCCTGACCCTGCCGGGGCCACGCCGACGTCGGGGTCCGCGGTCCCGGGAGTTCGAAAGCTACCGATGCCGCGGGCGGGACGGCATGCTGGCCGCGCGCCGTCTCGGTCGCAAGTGACGTGGCAGCAGGCGAGATTCCCGAATACGGTCGCGTGGCCCGACGGCGGGACCGAGCAGGGGATTGCGCGCGTGCCCGGTCAGTGCCGCCGCCGAGCGCGACGCGGCCGTACGCAGAGACACTTCGGGCATGTGGGAAGCGGCTGGAAGGCAGCGGCCTCCGGCCGGCAGGCGTCATTGAAGCGCATGCCGACGATGACGAACGCGGCTACGCTGATCCCGGTGTGGCCGTGGGTGCCGGTGCAGTCGAGAACCATCGCCGTCAGTCCCGGCGTCGGCCACCGTCGGGGGCCGTGATGCCCGGCTGATTCGCGGGCGCCTTGACGCGGGGGCGGCGGCCAGCCTCCGGCCGGCCGGGACAGCGATCACGCCGTGATGGCGCCGGCGCTGCTGGTGCCATCGCGCGCGCGCCGCAGCGCTCGCACCTCCAGACGTTGAAGCGCAACCCGCGCGCCCAGCGATGCGGCGGCATCAAGCAATCCTTCCCAGCTCGGTTGCCGTGGCGAGTGCTGGAACGGGCTCGTCACACGTCCCGGCGATGAGCGTTCCCCGACGCCCTGCGCCGCCCATCGGAAGCCCCGCAGCTTGCACCTGCGGCGCTTCGCCCGTACGGCGCGCTCCGAGGCTCAGCGTACCAGAACCGACCTGACCGACACGGTGGGGCACGATGCCCGGGTCGCGTCAGGGATCTGCCGGAGCGGATCCACATCGATGCCGAGACGACCGTCGGGGGCATGGGCCACCATGACGGCTACCTGTCGAGCCGTCCGGCGCCGAAGCGTGGCCGCGTCTTGATGTAGTGCTGCACCTCGTCCTCGTACCATGCCGTGGCCCTGGGTCCGATCTTGATCGACTGTGGGAAGATCCCCTGTTTCTGCAACGCGAAGATCGTCGAGCGCGACAGCCCGGTCTGGGCCATGACCTCCTTGAGCCGGATCACGCGTCTGGCCATGCACACCTCCCTGTGATGCCCGCCGGTCCGCAACCGAGTCGGCGGCGGAGCAAGTATGCAGACCCGTGGTCGCCGGGACGCGTGCTCCAGCGTTCGTGCCGGCGGCCCCGGTCCCGACACTTACTGTCCCGGTGGGTCATAATCCGCAAGAGGCTCGAGGACCCTCCCGCGTTCGGCAACAGCGTGGTGCTGCGCGGTCTCGATCGCTGCCGGCAGCCGCCGGGCGCACGCAGGAGCCGGTGGCGGGAGGCATGCGCTCGAACGGTCCCGGGTCCAGGCGATCGGTCCGCTCCGGGGTTGGCATCAAACTGGCAAGCTCGCGTTCGACCGGGGCGTGTCCTCGCTGGCGGACGCCCTGATCGCCACCGGGTGACAACGGTGCCGCAGTGCTCGTCCCCTGGTGTCGGGACCGGCGGGGTGCTTCGGTGGACAAGCACGCGGCATGTTGCTTCGCAGCGCGGCCGTAATCGACGTGCAACGGCGTGGCACGGGCGAACGTCGCCGCGTGCATGCTGGTTCTCGGCCTGCTCGCTTCGACCGGTTGCCGGCAGGATCAGCCTCCGGCGGCGCCCGGCGCGCTCGACACTGCCGTCGCCGTCACGCCGGACGGGGCGACGTCGAGCGGCGTGCGCTCGGGGACCGTGGTGGTGTCGAACGCACCGGGAAGCTGGGGCGACGACGATTACGTGCTCGACGCCGCCGCGATCGCTGGCGACGCGTTGACGCTGAACGTGTCGTACGGCGGCGGATGCGCGACCCACCGCTTCACCCTCGTCGCCTCCGAGACCTTCATGGAGTCGTTTCCCGTGCACCTGGCGGTGCTGCTCGCCCACGACGCGAACGGCGACGCGCGTGCGAGGCGTGGCTGACCGAAGACTACCGCTTCGATCTGCGTGTCATCCGGGACCGGTATGGTGAGGCGTACAGCTGGGGGCCGGGCGAAGTCGTGCTGCTGCTCGATGACGCTCCCTCGGGACCGCTCGTCTACGCCTTCGAATAGCCGGCACGGCATGGCGCCGCCGTGGGCAGGCGCAGGACTTTCAACTCGAACGCGCACACGACGCGATGAACGGGTGCGAGACTGACAGCGACAACAGTGTCAGTTACTCTCTCCCTGGAATCGGGCCACCTTCCCGTGCCCGCCGGTCAATCCGAATGGATGAGGAAAGCGCGCATCGAAGCCACCGAGAGCAGGGGCCCGGCCTGCCGCCGCCGAGGCGGCCAAAGGACCGCGAAGACGTGTGTGACGGATGGCCCCTACTACAGCGGCAGCGCCGGTACGACCTGCTCGAACCCGGGCGGCCGGAGCGTTCCACCAGTCAACGTCGGAGAACGAAGATGCCAGTGAGCGCAATCGTCGAGGACAACGAAGCGGAGTTCGAGGAAGCCGACCCGCACGTCACGCTCGCGCTGTGCGACCTGCTCGAGGAAGCAGGCGCAGGCCGGATGACCTTGATCGAGCTGGCACGACGCCTCGGAGAGCTGACGGCGGCGGCGCCCGAGCACATCGACGCCCGCGCCCATCTCGGGAGCGTGCTGATGAAGTGCGAGCGGCTGCAAGAGGCCGCCGCCGAGTACGAGAGAGCCTTCGAGATGGGCAGCAGGGCCCTGCCAGGCGACTTCGACGGGCGGATCGAGTGGATCCGGCTCGACAACCGGCCGTTCCTGCGAGCAGCGTACGGGTTGGCCCTCGTGCGACTGAAAACGGGGAAACGGCCCGCAGCCATACGCCTGATGGAGCGGGTGCTGCAGTGGAACCCGAACGACAACCAGGGCATTCGCCTGATCATCGGTTCGGAGTACCTGCGTGCCGGAGACCGGGCCAGGGCCGGCAAGGTTCTCAGGGAACACGCCGACGAGTACCCGCCGTACCGCTACGAGCTCGGCCTGTTCCATCTGCAGAAACAGAAGTGGGCCGAAGCGGCGACCAGCCTGCGCCACGGCTTCGTCGACAATCCGTACATCGCGGAAGTCCTGTGCGGCAATCCAGAGCCGATGCCGCTTCGAATCCGGGAGGGCAGCAACTGGCATGGGGCGGAGACCGCCAGGGAGTATGTCGGCGAGTATGGCGAATTGTGGCGCTGGACCGCGGACGCGCTCGAGTTCCTGCGGTGGCTGCACACGCATCCCCGGGTGATGGCCGAGCGAGCGGCGGTCATCGAATGCCGGCAGGAACTGCTGTGGGAGAACGACTTCCACGCCAGAGGACGCATCCTGGACCGGGAACGGGCGGTGCGCAGCGGCATCGAGTCGACGCTGTCACGCGAGATCATCAAGCCGCGCACCGACCGCAGCGGCGAGCCGATGGCGCCCTGGAAGGACCCGAGGACGCGGGAATGGCCGGCCGTGCACTAGCATCGGGCCCTTCGACGGTCGCCCAGCGACATCCGACGATGTGGTCTCCTGCATGTCGGCAGCATCAGCAGGCCGATACAAGCGGAAGACGATGCATCGGCTACCGCCAGCGGCCCCGGCCGGAGCCACTGGAATGGTCTTGCACTCCGCCGCCGGCGACGCATCCGTGCGTGTGGAACTCGCCGGAAGGTGGAACAGGTTCCGAGAGTGCACTGGTATCCGCGCTTCTTCCGCAGGGAAGCCGAGCTTCACGCCGGCTCGCATCCGTCGCCGGCCACCACCCGCGTCCGGCAACGCGCGCACGCCACTACAGTGCGCCGCCGCTGATCCGGACGCCACGGGCGACTGACAGGCGCCAGACAGGAACCGGAATGTCGAGGAACGACGACGAACGAGCCGCCGGACGGGCCGAGTGCTTCGCCCGGCTGGTCCTGGCCGGACAGCAGGACGCGCACGGCCGCAGCTTGCTCCACCACGCCGAGCGGCTGAGCGAGCGACTCCCGATGTACTGGGAGAAGGAGGTCCGCTGGCTGAGCGCGTCACTGGGAGCCGACCGGGTCGACGAGACCACGCTGACCGGGGTCGGCTTCAACATCCAGCAGGTGCGCCACGCCACGGTCGTCAAGCCGCGCGCCGGCGAGAGTGCGGGCGACTACGCCGAACGCATCGCGATCTACAACGAACCGGACGCCCTGGCGGTAGCGGCGGCGATGCTCGAGGACGCCGCGGCCATCAACCCGGCAGTGCCGATCGAGACCACCGACGCGGCGCGGCGCGAGGCCATCGAGCGGCTGGACCGCGCGATGGAGCAGTGGTATGAGGACAACCAGCAGGGGAAGCCGCCTCCGGGCCGTGGGATGGCCGAGGGCCAGCCCACGGCCCCCGGACTCTCGGCGGTAAGCGTTCGGCCAAGCCGGTATCTGGGTGCTTCTACCGGTTGAGGGTGCGCTTCCAGTCCTTGCGGAGGGGCCGCAGCCAGATGTCCTTCTTGGGCTTGTCGGAGCGGTTGTTCATGTCGTAGCGACCGCGCCCCTGGGTGGTACCGACGCGGGTCCAGCCGGAGGCCCGGTAGACGGCGCCGGTGTAGCGGGGAGTCTCCACGAAGGTCTCGATGAGCACGGGGGTCGTCTTGTAGCGCGCGGTCCAGTCGGCCGGCAGTTGGCGGCGGACGAGGGCGAGGATGTGCGAGCCGAGGTTGTGGATGCGGATCCAGGGCAGGATCAGGAAGCGCGGGTTGTCGACGACGAGCGGCAGGTTCTTCTCGCGGTGTCGCCGCGACCAGCCGATGAAGCGGTCGCGGGGGGCGAGCGTCCAGGCGGCGGTCGAGAAGCCGAGCATGGCCAGCGGCGTGCCGTCGCTGGCGTGCACGGCGTAGCGCATCTGGGCGCCGACCAGGGTCTTGTAGCCGAGGTAGTGGTAGCGGGCGACGTACTCGTTCCACAGCTTCCCCCCGCGGTCGCCGCGCACGACGGTGCGCATCTCGAGCGGGCGGACGGCGTCGAGCGTGGTCGGCGGCGGCAAGAGGGGCGGTTCGGTGTCGGGCCCGAAGGTGATCGGCCCGGGCCGGTTCTGGCGCCACTTCGGCGGCGGCAGTTCGATGCGGCCGTCACGGTGCATGGCCAGCATGACGACGCGGGCCATCATGTCCTTGCACCCGCCGTCGGCCTTGTACCAGCCGATGCGGCGGCAGAACTCCTTCGACAGGGCGTGGCGGTTGAGCGCCGGCGGCCCGGCGATCAGCGCGCGCAGCAGCGCCATCTCTGCGGTCGTGAAGTCGCGGCCGTAGTAGCGGCACTCGACCGGAGTGGTCATGCCGGCGCCGTCAGTTCGCGCCGGCGCGCCGCGTCCATCGACCAGGGCAGCCACGGCGAAGTGTCGTCCGGCGGCCGGCCGCCGTTGTCGGCGCAGGCCGCCAGCCACGCTTCGAGCCAGCGCAGGACATCGATCCGGTTCAGCACCAGGGTGCCGACCACCGAGTACATCAGCGCCGTGAACTGCGCGCCGGTTCCGCTGTCGGAGCCGAACGACAAGCGCCGTCCGATGGCCGGCCCCCGCAGCAGCCGCTCGGCGAGATTGTTGTCGAGCGGCACCCGGGGACGGTCGGCGAACACGCTGAGTCCCTCGCGGTGGTTGACGAGCGAGCGCAGCGGCTTGCCCTCGCGCGCGTGCTCCGGCAGGTCGGCCAGTTCCCGTTCCGCCGTCGCGAACAGGCCGTCGAGCGCCGCCGCGAGCGCGCCCTGCGCCGCGTCGAACGCCGCGTTCTGGCGCTCGATGTCGGGGTCGTAGCAGTCCAGCCGCGCCTCGTTCAGGCGGTAGATCGCGGCAATCCGCGCAAGCCATGCCTCGCACCAGCCGGTCAGGTGGACCTGGGCGGCGGCGCACTGGAGGAAATCTCGTCGGAGGTGCGCCCAGCAGTACGCGAGCACGACCGTGCCGCCGAGCAGCCGCGCCAGCCGCTTGTAGGCGCTGTAGCGGTCGCAGACGATCACCGTCTCGGGCGCCAGGTCGCCGAACAGCTTCGCCGCCGCCTCGGCGCTACGGCTCGCGTCGATGTGGAAGCGCACCGCGTCGTTGCCGACCGCGGTCCACAGCCAGGCCCGGCCCGAGTGGCCCTCCCCGCGCAGCGCCTGCACGCGCCACGTGGTCTCGTCGGCGTGGCGCAACGCCGCCGCGTCCTGGTGCGCGAGGATCGCCCCGGCAACCGGCTCGAACAGCGGCACGAAGCGGGGCACGCTGTCGGCCAGTGTCCCCGACGAGACCGGCAGCCCCTGGTCGCCCAGCCAGGCGCCGACCCGCTGCAGCGGGCGCAGGCACGCGTAGCGCTCATACAGCACTCGCGACCAGACGCTGGTGCCGTAGGGCGTCTTGTCGAACAGCCGCGGCGCCGGCGGCGCCAAAACCTCCGCCGGCGACGAGGCGCACGCGCAGGATCGGCGCCAGCGTCGACGGCGGATCACCCGCCGGTGGGCACGGACCTCGATCTCGACCAGGGCCGACTCCTCCACGCCGACCGCCGCGTAGGGCTTCCCGCAACCGGAACATCGGCGCGCAGCGGCCGGCAGAGTGCGCTCCTCGATGCGTTCCTCCAGGCCGCAACGCGGCGTGCGACCGTGGCCGGGAGCGCCGCTCTGTTGGCCGCGCGGGCGACCGGTGCCCGGCCGCTCCCGCTTCTCGCTCTTGCGCCCGCGCAACGCCCTCGACAGCACCGCCCGGGTCGCACGCAGCTTCACAAGCTCCGCCTCCTGCGTCCCGACCCGCCGCTGCAGCGCCTCCTCCGTCCGCCGCAACCGCGCGTTCTCCTTCCGCAGCCGGACGAGCGCGGCCTTCCGGCGACGCGACTTCGCCAGAGCCTGGCGCAGAGCCACGTCCGACGCAGCCGGCGACAGCGCCCGCGCCGACTCCGCCCTGCGTTGCAGTCGGACCTTCAGGCGCTCCTTCACCGCCTCGGACCGCTGCAACGCATACCGCAGCCGCCCGACCTCGTCCGACAGCGACACAACCCGGTCGTGCTGGTCGCGAAGCCGCCGCGTCCCATCGTAGAGCCGGACGGTCTCGTGCAGCAGCCGGCGCAACGACGCCTTGTCGTCGCGCTCCTTGCACAGAACCTTGTGCAGCCGGCGAATCTGGGCCGCCTGGACCTCCGCCGCCGGCGCCGCCTTGCGCAGCCGGGAAATCTCCCGGCGCAACGACGTCTCGCTGTACCGACCCGACTCGACGCCGGCATCCGCAAGCAGCTTGCCGAGACGGGCTACCTCCGACTGCAGCGCCAACGCGTCCTTCGCCGCGCGGCGGGCTTCCTTCGACTGCTCGACCGCCGCCAGCCGCTTGCGCCGCGACGACTCGAACTGCCACTTCCAATAGCCCGCTTCGCAACGCGCGGACACCTCCGCCCGCTGCAGCGCTTCCGACCGTGCTTCGGCCGCCTCGGCACGATCGAGCGCCTGCTCATACAGCCGCCGCCAGCACGGCTGCCCGGGCAGCGAAGCCCCTTCGGGAACCGGTCGAGCTTCCGTGTCCCGACTCGCCATGGCCGAGACCATAGCGAATATCGATTCGCGTTACCAGCACAAAATACCGGCTTGGCCGAACGCTTACTCTCGGCGGCGCTGCTGCGGATGCGGCACCACACGCGGATGGCACTGCTCAGCCTCGACGAGATGTCGCGGGGGCCGAGCAACCGGCGCTGGGGCGTCATCGAGCGGCTCGACGCCCGCGACGTCATCGTGTTCATCGACGTTGCGTTCGAAGCGCTCCGACTCGCCGCGGCGGTCGTCGCCGAGACGTCGGTGGGCACACCGGCCCCGGCGACGCCCGAAGACCGGCAGGCTCTGAAAGCGGCGCGCGACACCCGCCAGACCGGCCTGCAGGCAATCAGCGCGACGGCCTCGATCGTCGCGCGGATCGCCACGCGGATCCTCGCCTCGCCGCCACCAGAGGGCGACGACGACGGCGCGATCCACTGAGCGACGAGAAGATGTGTCCAAGGGTTTGGAGTGCGCTCGCCCACTGCCGTGTGTGCCGAGACTGATGGCCGCCGCACGAGCAGGCGACGGGACGCCGTAACGGCCGAGGTCGCGTCCTGAAGCGGCGGCCGACGGTGACGCGCGACACCATGCTCGCGGCCTCGAGTATCGGCCGGCGGCCGAGCGAATCGATGCTCTCGCGCACAGACACTTCGGCGCGCCGTAGCGCGACAGTCGCGGGGTGTCTTGTCAACGACGCAGTTGTCCGCAACGGCCGCCCGCGCACGACGCTCGCCGCCACTGGCGACCAGCCCTTGACCAACCGCCCGCCGGCACGGCCGCCGCGCCTCCCCGAGTCGGCGCGGAAACGGACCACGGCGGGAGCGGGGGGGCGGACGACAATGGAACAGCAACGCGCGTAGCAGCACACGGCAACGGCGCCGGCGGGCAAGGCCGCGCCCGGCCTTGCTCTCTTTCTCCACGCCTTCCGCTTACCCGCCCGCGTCCACGCCGTTTGCGGCAGGCCGCCACCAGACGGCACGCCCCCGGGCCATCGGCCCGTTCCACCCGGCCCTGCCGGGCCATTCCCCTTCCCCGGGAGGAGGAACCCATGCCCCTCATCGCGCTGCTGCGTCCCGAAGAGCGCGCCCGGCTGCGCAGGCTCCGCCGCCGCATCGTCAACCGCGAGCTGATGTGCAGCACCCGCGCCGACGTCGACGGCAAGCTCCTGTGTCCCGGCGTCGACCTGCCGATCGATGTCGGCACGTGCGGACGCCTCATCCCGCGCCAGAGCAGCCGCTGCAGCCGCTGCCACAACCGCCACAGGTGGCTGCTCAACTACGCCGTCGACAACGCCGAGGCCGCCAGCGCCGCGCTGCTCGAGACCGCCGCGCTGGGAGACGACGCACCCGAGGCGGCGAACCCGCCCGCCGACACGCAGAACCCCGTCCCGCTGCTCGACGAGTTGCCCGCGCTCGGCGATCCCCGCCTGCATTGGTAGCGGCTGGCGGCGTGGCCGCCAAGCCCACTACGCCCAGGCTCGAACCCCGAACCGTTGCGGCGGCGCCGTTGCGCCGATGCCCGGGGAGCCGTCCCGGTCCGGCCGCGGAAGAAGCGCGGCGGCCGTGGAACGAGCGGGACGGCCGCGGAAACAGGAGAACGATCGTGGAAAGGAAGTGCACAGCATGCGCATAAAGCTGCTGCGGGGAGACGACGAGGCCACCGTGCTGCTCGTCCATCCCACGACGCTCGATGAATACGCCGGGGCGCTGGACACGCTCGGCCGCGCGGAGCGCCGTCCGGCGGCCGGCTGCGGCGTGGTCACGACCGCCGAGCAGCGCGCCCGGTGGGAGCTGCCCGACCTGGCCGCCTCCGGCCGGGCGCCGCTCGTCGACTCGGCGCAGGCGTTCGCTCTGCTGGCCGGCCCGGCCGAGCCCGAGACGTCGTGCGAGCCATCTGCCGGTCCCGCCACCGAGGCCGCGCCCCCACGGTCCGGCCGGGACGGCGGCCCGGCCCTGGCGGCCGTCCGCGCGCTCGCCGCCCCCGGCGCGCAAGTGGACCAGGCGCTGGCCACCCTCGACGGCGCCGGCCTGCCCGCCGCTGTCCGCCAGACGCTGCGGCGGCGGGTCCGCGAGGCGCTCGCCTCCCGGTCCTACGCGGTCCGCGAGGCGCTGGACCGGGCCGAGAAGACCCTCGCCCTGCCGTGGCGGACATCCGAGCCGCAGGGCTTCGACCCGCTACAACTGCAGCGGGCGCTGGACCACTCCCACGGTGCGCTCGCGCGGGTCAAGACACGCATCCGCGACGTGCTGGCCGCCTGCCCGCAGACCCACGCCCTGCTCACCGTCGAACGACCCCGCCGCGGCCCGACGGCGGCGGCCGGCCCGCCGCTTGCCCTGGCCGTGCGCCCGGGACCGCCCGAGGCGCCGGGGTCGGTCCTCTGCCTGGCCGGGCCGGCCGGCACGGGAAAGTCGTCGTTGGCCGAGGCCGCCGCCCGCGCCCTCGGCCGCACCCACGTGCGCGTCACCCTGGATGGCGCCAACGTCGAGCGCCTCGTCCGCGGGTCGGAATACGGCGCCGCCGGGCGCATCGTCGAGGGCCTGTGCGAGGCCGGCGTCAACAACCCGGTCTTCATCCTCGAGGCCGTCGACCGCGTCGTAGTCGACGCCGCCGGGGCGCTGCTCTACCTGCTCGACCCCGCGCGCCGGAACGCCTTCCGCGATGCGTACCTCGATGTCGCGTTCGACCTGTCCGCGGTCCTGTGGATCGTCACGGCGACCGATCCGAGCGCGATCCCCGAGCCGGTGCGCGAGCACCTCGCGGTGGTCGAGCTGCCGGTGTGCACCGAGGAGGAGAAGCTGGCCATCGCGCAACAGCACCTGCTGACCCGCCCCTTCGACACGCCCGCACCCGCCGCCGACGCATGGCTGCCGCCGGAGTCGCCGGTCCCGCCCGTGCTCATCGAGCCGGCCGCCGCACCGGACGGTCCGGCCGTCGTCGCCGAGCGGGAGGTCACGTCGGTACGGGAGCTGGAGGCGATCGCGGCGCAACCGCCGCCGCCCGGCGGCGTCGAGGCGTGGCGCACCGCGGCGTGCGACGGCGAGGTCCGCTTCGAGACCGAGGCCATCGTGCGCCTGATCCGCGACCACACCAACGAAGCGGGCGTGGCCGAGCTGAACCGCAAGCTGGCGGCGGTCTGCCGCCACGTGGTGCGCCGCCGGCCGCCGCGGAGCCGGGGACCGGAGGTGATCACGGAGGCCACCGTGCGGGAGGTGCTCGGCGACGGCGACGGCGACGCGCTGCCCCCGGCCGTGCGGGCCGCCATCGAGAGTGAACGGCGGCGCCTGGCGAAGTCGTCCGATGGCGACGCCGCGCCGTCGAACGCCTGGATCGAATGGCTCGAGCAGCTGCCGTGGAACCGGCGCAGCGACGCGCCGACGGACCTGGCCCGGGCCCGCACCGCGCTCGATGCCGGGCACGCGGGCCTCGACCAAGCCAAGACGCGCATCGTCGAGCACCTGGCCGTGCGCCGCCGCAACCCGCGCGGCCCCGGTGCGGTGATCTGTTTCAGCGGGCCGCCCGGGGTCGGAAAGACTTCGCTGGCCCAGTGCGTCGCAACCGCCCTCGGGCGCGGGTTCGCCAAGCTGTCCTGCGGCGGGTTGCGCGACGAGACGGACCTGCGCGGCCACAACCGCACCTGGAAGGGGGCGCAGCCCGGCTCCATCCTGCGCGAGCTGCGCCGCATCGGCCGCAAGGACCCGGTCTTCGTGCTCGACGAGCTCGACAAGCTCGGCAGAGAGCCGGCCGCCGTCCTGCTCGAGGTGCTCGACCCGGCCCAGCACCACCGCTTCCGCGACGCCTTCGTCGAGCTGCCCTTCGACCTGTCCGAGGTCCTCTTCATCACCACCGCCAACGACCCGGACCGCATCCGGCCGGCGCTGCGCGACCGGCTCGAGGTCATCGACCTGCCCGGCTACGCCGAGGCCGAGAAGGTCGCCATCGCCCGGACGCACCTGATCGACGCGCAGAAGCGGGCCGCCGGCCTCGAGGCCACGCCGCTGCGGGTCACCGACGGCGCCTGCCGGCGCATCATCCGCGACTACACCAGCGAGCAGGGGGTGCGCCAGCTCTCCCGCTGCCTGCAGGCGATCTGCCGCAAGGTGGCGCTGGGGCTCGAGACCGGCGACGCGGCGCTGGTCCGCTACCGCATCACCGCGGCGCAGGTGCGTACGTTCCTCGGCGAGCCGGACGCGGCGCACTCGGACGGGCTCGGCCGCCTCCGTCAGCGGCTCGACGCCGCTGCGCTGCCGCGGCCCGTGCGCGTGCGGGGGCGGCGGGTCCTCGCGCAGCTGTCCGCCTGCGCGCCCACCGACCCCGAGCATCAGCGGGCGCGCGAGTACCTCGACCGCCTGTTGAGCGTGCCATGGACGGCCCGCGCCGAGGCGCCGCTCGACCTGGCGCGCGCGCACGCGGTCCTCGACGCCGGGCATGCCGGCCACGAGGCGGCCAGGCAGCGCCTGCTCGACCAGCTCGCCGTGCGCCTGTCGAACCCCGGCGCCGGGTTCCCGGCGCTGTGCCTGAGCGGCCCGCCCGGGGTGGGCAAGTCGGCGCTGGCGCGGCTCGTCGCCGCGGCGCTGCGCCGCCCCTGCGCCTGGCTGTCCTGCGGCGGGCTGGACTCGGCCGCGGTGCACGGCGTCCGCTCCGCCGCGCCCGGACGCATCGTCGAGGAGTTGCGGCGCGCCGGCGTCCGCAACCCGGTCTTCGTCCTCGACGAGGTCGACCGGCTCGACGAAGCCGGCGGGGCCGCCGCGGCGCTGCTCGCGGCGCTCGACCCGGACCCCGCCACCCCCTTCCGCGACCGCTATCTCGACTTTCCGCTCGATCTGTCCGAGATCCTCTTCGTCGCCACGGCCACCATTCCCGCCGCCGTGCCGGCGATGCTGCGCGAACGGCTGAGCGCAATCGAACTGCCCGGATACACCGATGCGGAGAAGCGGGTCATCGCGACCCGGCACCTGTTGCCGCTACAGTTGGCGCGCCACGGGCTGACGGCCGCGCAGGTCCACGTCACCGGCGAGGCGGTCGGGGCCCTCATCGGCGGCTACACCCGCGAGGCCGGCGTGTGGGACCTGGCCGGGGCGCTCGGCGAGTTGTGCGCCAGGCTCGTACGCCGGCGCGCCGAAAACGGCGGCGCCCCGGTCGAGGTCACGCCGCGGACCCTCGCCGAGCTGCTCGGCGGGCCGGCCGGGCCGGACGTCGCGATCACCGGTCTTCGCGCCGGGCGGCCGGGCGTCGCCGCCGGGCTGTGCCGCACGGCGGTCGGCGGCGGCGCGGTGATCGTCGTCGAAGCCAGCTGCCTGCCCGGCTCGGGGGCGCTGACCCTGACCGGGCGCCAGGGCGAGGTCATGCGGGAGTCGGCGCGCACCGCGCTGGCGTGGCTGCGCGCCAACGCCGCACGCTACGGCCTCGACCTGCACTTCCATCGCCACACCGATGTCCATCTGCACGTGCAGTCGGCCGCGGTCGCCAAGGAGGGCGCCTCGGCCGGCGTGACGATGGCCGCCGCGCTGGTGTCCGCCTTCACCGGGCGCCCCGTCCGCGCCGGCGTGGCGATGAGCGGCGAGATCACCCTCGCCGGGCAGGTGCTTCCCGTCGGCGGCATCGCCGCGAAGGTGCTGGCCGCGCACCGTGGCGGGCTGACCCGCATCCTGCTGCCGCAACCCAACCGCAAACAGGTCGACGAGGAGCTGGGCGACGAGCTGCGGCGCGCCGTCGAAGTCGACTACGTGACGCGGCTCGACGAACTTCTCGAGCTGGCGCTGCGTGCCCCGGCCGGGGGCCGGGACGCCGCGGCGCCGCGGCGCGCACCGGTTTCGGCGGCCGAACACCCGCCGGGCCGGGAGGCGTGAGCGTAGCGACACCGGCGCACGGCATCGACGCCCACGTCCCACGCACCGGGCGAACGGGCGCGGCCGGCCAACATGCCGGCAGTCGCCGACAGGCAACCCCACAGAGCACGAAGGCCGCCGTCAGCCTGCGCCTCGCCGCCGCCCGTGCCTCTGAAGCCACCATGACCGCGACCGGGCCCATGCAGCATCGGGCCGGCGCAAGCCGCCGCCACCCGCACAACGCCTCGGCCGCTGCCGGGCCGGCGCGCCTCCCCGAGTCGGCGCGCAGCAGCCACGGGACCCGGGAGGAGAGCGGCAGCGGGCGACAATCAAGCAGAGCGGACGCGGCCGGACAGGCAGAACGCGGGCGGACAAGGCAACGCTGAGGCATTCTGCGCCCCGTCCACGCCGACCGTCTCCGACCCCCGCATCCGCACCACTCCGGGCCTGCCGGCCCGCTTCACCGGCCCCTTCGGGCCATTCCCCCTTTCTCCGGAGGACAACCTGATGCCGCTCATCGACCTGCTGCGCCCCGACCAGCGCGCCGCGCTGCGGCGCCTGCGCAAGCGCATCGCCAACCGCGAGAACATGCGCCGCTACCGCAACGACATCAACTACATGCAGTTGTGTCCCGGCGTCGACCTGCCGCTCGAGGCCGGCACCTGCGGCCGCCTGATCTGGCCCGAGAGCACCCGCTGCGCCGCCTGCCGCAAGCGGCGCCACTGGCTCCTCACGCACGCGCTCAACCCCGTCGAGGCCGTCCTGGCCGCGCTGCTCGATGGCGTCGACGAGACCGACGCCGACGAGCACGACGCCGACGAGCACGAGGAAATCGGCCAGGACGTCCCCCTGCTCGACGACCTGTCCGCACTCTCCGATCCCTGCCTGCGCTGGTAGCGCCGAAGAACCGAACCGCCAAGGCGGACCGCGCCATTCCGCGCACACGCCCCCCGTGTCGTCCCGCGCGCAGCCGATGCCGCGCAGTGGCCGACCGGCATTTTTCCGGCCGGTTCGCCGAACCCGCCTTCGTCCTGGCTGCTAGCGGTCCTTGGCCACGCACAACACCCTGTCCCACCGGTCGAAGGCCTCGTAGAGCGTCGTGCGGTCCACGCCGAACACGAACAGCGCCATCCCGGGAGACAGCGCCGGTTCGGCGCCCTCGACCTCGTACTCGGTCGGCTCGGTCTCGACCGCCAGGCCACTCAGCCAGGGGCTGCGCAGCAGCGCTTGCGCCCACTTCTCGTCCAGGCCGGCCGCCCGGACCCGCACCACCAAGCTCGGTCGCCGAGAAGGGCTTGTCGGCCGGAAGCGTCAAAGTGACCGCGACCGGCCCCGCTGCTCTCCGCCCGGATGCGGTCGCCATGCGCCTCGACAAGCCCCTTGCAGATCGCGAGCCCCAGGCCGTGGTCCGCCGCCATCCCCTGCTCCCCGCCGCCGACCCCTTGCGAAACGTGCGGCAGCTCCAGCGCCACCCCCCGCCCTACGTAGGAAACCGAAACCGCGACGTGCCCGTTCTCGCTTGCGGCGGCGACCCGGATGGGGAACAACTCCGGCGCGTGCCGCGCGGCGTTGGCGAAGAGGTTGTTGAGCACCTGCACGACGCGACGCCGGTCGGCCAGCACGCGGGGCAGCCCCGTCGGCAGGTCGACGAGGACGTGTGTGCTCGGCTTTGCCGCACCCGGTTCGTCTTCGCCTCCGGCCCGGGCCCTCGGCCGTCGGAACCCTCGCGTTCGGACGCCGGACCCGGCCGCAGGCGACGCCCGGTTGACGGACGGTTTGTACACGCGGGGCGACGCTGCAAGGAGCCGGGCGCCGCGGCGCCCCTCACCAGGGGCATCCTCCACCAGGGCATCCACCCTCCCCCGACGTTGCCTTGCAGCCTTCAGGCCCTGCACCGCGCGCCGTGCACCAAAACGTCCGCAAGTAATTGCGAAACAGGAGTTTGCTCCACTAAGCGGACATGTACGCTTGGGCATCACGTTGTCGCGTTCCAGCGCGTCGGCAGGCAGTGTCTCGGTCGGTCCGGTTCAGTCCGGATTCTCGTCTTCTGCGTCTTCCGGGTTCGGCAACAGTTCCTCGAGTCGCTTGAGCCCTTCGCGCTCGGATTCCTCGGCCGCGCGCAGCTTCTCCATATGGCCGGGCGGGTATGTACGCGAGGATCGCGTCGCGCACGATCTGCCGCAAGGCGGCGGGGGCAAACGCATCGAGTTCGATGCTTGGCCCGCCGTACGTCCGTAAGTAATTGCGAAACAGGAGTTTGCTCCACTAAGCGGACATGTACGCTTGGGCATCACGTTGTCGCGTTCCAGCGCGTCGGCAGGCAGTGTCTCGGTCGGTCCGGTTCAGTCCGGATTCTCGTCTTCTGCATCTTCTGGGTTGGGCAACAGTTCCTCGAGCCGCTTGAGCCCTTCGCGCTCGGATTCCTCGGCCGCGCGCAGCTTCTCCATATGGCCGGGCGGTATGTACGCGAGGATCGCGTCGCGCACGATCTGCCGCAAGGCGGCGGGGGCAAACGCATCGAGTTCGATGCTTGGCCCGCCGTCCCAGTCAGGTGACTGCGCGTGCGTGTTGCGCTCGGTCTTCGTCGGCCGAGTCGGCAGGTCGTACTCCTCGACCTGTTGGCGAGTCACGGCAATACGAGTGAACGTCAGCCACTCGGGCAGCTCGTCCGGCGCCCGCTTGTCCTTGGTGAGAGGAATGCCGCAGTAGCGGGCCAATCTGGTGCGAAAGCTCCGTTCCGAGACGACGCCACTCGGATCGAGATCGGTCAGCACCAGGACGTGCGACCGCAGGTCGTATTTCCGGTACGCGAGGATGCTCGACGCCACATCCTGCACAAACGTGACGGAGGAAAAGCCTCTCAAGACGAGAAGCGGCACGGCGTACTCGGCCGTCACGTCGGTGACGATGCCGGCCAGCGCCTCTTTCTCCAACGCCACGAACACCCGGTCGGGCAAACCGCGCCAAACCTGACGGCGGTAGAATTGCCGTACGTCCTCGACTGCGGAACGGATGTTTGGCCAAGTGGGTGGCACCCGCATCCAGCGCGTGCGGTCAGCGATGGCGCTCCAGGGAACCCGTTCTTGTTCCCGCAATACGACGTACCGCTCGGAAATCGTTCGGTACGCGGCTTCGTTCTTGGGGATCAGGCCGTCGACGACCGCCTGGTAGTACAGCTGCCGAATGGTGGCCGGCCTGTGCTTCAGAGCGAGTTTGACCAGCGCGGAATCGAGGGTTTCCATGTCGGCTGCCGACCGGCGCCGACGACCACGTTTCGCCGCACGGCGCTTTACAGCCATGACGCCGCTCCGATAACGCTCAGCCTGCGGCGCATGACCCGGCCGCAAGACGAACACTGATTGCGCTCGACGCGCCCGACGCTGCTCCGCGCCGCACGACCAATGCCGTGGAGGCGAGAATCGTCGCCGCCAGCTCGAAGCCGTACGACGGCAACCGGGTGAGTTCGATGGTTCATGGGTTGGTCTCTCCTTCCTCTGGATCGGTGTGGAAGGAGCGTTAGGGGACGGAGGTCGCGCGAGTTGCCGAAAATCCTGCCAAGTTGTTGATGCGCAAGGAGAAAAAATTTTTCGATTTTGTCGCAGGGGATGGTTTGACCCAACACGGGCCGCGTACGGGAGGCACGCGGCCTTCGATGCCTCAACGAGAAGAGGTTGCCGGGTACGGCGTCCGACGACGGTCAGGGTTGGGCGGAGGTTCGACCGGAGCGCCTCGTTGACGAACCGCAAACCAGGTTCCATCGGCGGGCTGCGTGCGGACGCGGCGCGGCCGCGCAGCGGAAGGCCGCCCGCTCGCCTGGAAGCAGACTGCGAGGCGACTGTCACCGCGCGGCATGCAGCAGGCGGCGAGTCGGAACCAGGATGGCGGGCAGGTCGGTTCCGCTCTCCGACCGACCGAATCCCCGGCCGTACTGCGCGCGTAGCGGCTCGACCCGCGCCCGGAGAGGCGGCAGAACGGATTCAGCGTTCGGGTCGTAGATGTCCGGGCTGCGGATGCTGTTCCCTGAGGTTGGCGAGGACGACGAAGCACACGGCGCTGCCACTGGTGGAACGCCCGCGCGTGCCCCTCGGCCCGGCCCGGGACTGGGCAATGGCCAACCGGGCTTGTGGACCGCCGGCAGCGGTTTCCCGACAGTCTGGTCTCCAGCGGGAGCCCGCTACCACGCGCAAATCCGAGTCCGCCAGCCGATCCGGCGTGACCGGGAAATCGACGGCCCCGTCGCGCTCATCGCGCCGGCTGGTCGACCTCGCATACCGCCCAGCCCGCCGCCACCGCGATGTCGTGCCGCTTCATCGCCAGCGCCGCATTGCGCAGCGCCTGGTAGCCGACACGCAGCGCCAGCGCATGGACCGTGTCCGCAAGCGCCGCGATCGTGGCGTGGACGTGCGCCAACACCGCCGGCAAGCCGCCCTCGGGCAGGCCCTCGATACGCGCCGGCGCCGCCTGCTCGTCGGGAAGCGGCACCGGCCTGTCGCCGGCCGTCACCGGTTGGCGCGTGCCCCGCTTGCACCTGCTGCCTCTGAGCGCCGGTCTCCGCCATCCCGTACTTCCTTGCCGGGCAGCCGTCGGCGGTGGCGCCGGCGCGTATCGTCCGCTTCCCACGGGGCGGCGGGGAGGGTGGACCGACGGTGGCCAACGAGTAGCGCCCCGGCAGCCTCCCGGGGTTACGAAGATCAAGAACGGCCGGTCGCGGCGAAGGGACCGCGCCACCGGATCGCAGGCCGCCGAAACGCAGGGATCGCAGATGCGGATCGGCGGCTCACGACGTACGCTCCGCACGCACCGGGCAGGCCGCGGCCACATGACCCTGACGACGACGAGCTCGGGGAAATGCGCATCTGCACGACATCGTGATTCGGCGAGGAAATCGTCGGCGCGAACAGCTTCCGCGGCTGCTTCGCCTCGATCCGCGACGTGGTCGTCGCGCGCTCCGCCGTCGGCGACGAGGCGACGAACCAGACCCGCAGGCCGTCGAACCGGGAACAGGAGCCGACAGGATCCTGCACGCATGGACACTGTCCAGATATCAAGCTGTGCCCCAACTGACCGGTACCGAGCAGAACGCCAGGCCCACAGGCCCCGAGCAGGAACCGCAGGCCATCGAGCCGGAGGCTGCCCGCATGATCCCGACGGCCACCAGCCGCATCGAGGGGATCGCGAGCCTGCAGCATCACGACCTGGTGACCGGCGAGGCCATCGTCGGCCCGAACCTCCTTGAGCAGCGGCATCGAGCGCCACGCCGGTCAGCACGGTCGACCGCATCGAGCCGGACGACCTCCTCCGCACCCAGCCGCCCGAGGTTGCCCGCACTGAACCGAACGCCTCTCGGGAGCGAGGCGGCGCGCAACCGGATACCCGCCTCAAGGGGCGCACCCAGCGGCGCGCCGTCAACGCCGGCGAGCGCGCGCACGGCGGCGCGCATCCATCGAAATCCGGGCCACCTGCCGAGTACAGCGACTTCAAGGGCTGCCAGTACGCGCCGAGTGCGATGCCCCCGAACGCCTGCGCACCGAGCGGTCCTCGCGCCGAGCACAACGTACAGCCCGCACCGAGTCCGCCGCGGCCAGCGACCGGTACGCCCTCCGGCATCCCACCGAGACGGCCATCTCCGGACAGGCGCCGAGTGTGGCGCTCCCGCGAACCTGCCAGTACCCGCCGAGCGCAACGGCCCCGGGAACCGACCCGTTACGCACCGAGTGAAGCGGCCCGGAGGAAGCGCCGCCAGGCAGCGAGCGAGGGCCGCCAGGAACCGGGTGGCGGGGTGCAACCTGACACGAGGGCAAACGCACCGGAGACCGTGTCGTTTCCACGAGCGGGAACTCACGGCTGCCGGCTGCGCCGGAAGGGAATCCGACAGCCGAAAAAGTTGCGCCACCCGGGCACAAAACACGCCTGTGTGGCGTCTAACAGCCCGTGCTGCGTATTTCGGCCGAAGTGGATCGCCGGTTTCGGCCGAAGTGGATCGCCGATTTCGGTTGAAGTGGATCACTTTCGGCCGAAGTGGATCGGTTCCGGCTGAAGTGGATCACCCCGTTTGGGGAGTGAGCGCTCGTCGGTAGCCTGACCGCGGCATCCTTCGCCCTTTTCGACAGGAGGGGCGAGGCGATGCCGGCACGGAGGCTGCTGATGAGGAAGATTCGGGAAATTCTGCGGCTCAAGTATGAGCAGGGACTGTCCCACCGGGAGATAGCCCAAGCCTGCGTCATCAGTGCAGGTACGGTTTCTCGGTATCTACAGAAGACGGCCGCGAGCGGGCTCGGTTGGCCGTTGCCGGCCGAGCTCGACGACGCGGCGCTCGAGGCCGGGTTGTTTGGTCGCCGCGAGCCGGTGCGGCACCGCCTCCGAGCGCGGCCCGACTGCGCCTACATCCACCGCGAGCTGAAACGCGACGGCGTCACGCTGCAACTGCTCTGGGAGGAGTACGTCCAGGTCTATCCGGACGGCTACCGCTACACCCAGTTTTGCGAGCTGTACCGGCACTGGGTCAAGCGGCTGCGGCCGTCGATGCGACAGGTCCACCGCGCCGGCGAGAAGACCTTCATCGACTTCTCGGGCAAGCGGCCCAGCCTGGTCGACCGGCGCACGGGTGAGCTGCGGCCGGTCGAGCTGTTCGTCTCGGTGCTCGGTACCAGCAACCTCACCTACGCCGAGGCAACCCGGACCCAGCAGTTGCCCGACTGGGTCGATGCGCACATTCACATGGCGGAGTACTTCGGCGGCTCCACGACGATGTGGGTGCCCGACCAGCTGAAGAGCGCCATCACCCGCCCCTGCCGCTACGAGGCCGGCGTCAACCGCATCTACGAGGACCTGGCCGCCCACTACGGCGCGGTCGTCATCCCCGCGCGGCCGAGGAAACCTCGGGATAAAGCTGCAGTCGAAAATTGCGTACTCATCGCCCAGCGCTGGATTCTTGCGCGTCTTCGCGACCAGACCTTCTTCGAGCTCAATGCACTCAACGCCGCGATCCGCATCCTGCTCGACAAGCTGAACGACCGGCCGATGAAGAAGCTGGGCGTCAGCCGCCGCGCGCTGTACGAGCAGCTCGACCGCCCGGCGCTGCGACCCCTGCCCGCCGCGCGCTACGTCCTCGCGCAGTGGAAGCGGTGCCGCGTCAACATCGATTACCACGTCGAGGTCGAGCACCACTTCTACAGCGTCCCGTACCAACTCCTGCGCGAGCAGGTCGAAGTCCGCTACACGACGAACACGGTCGAGATCTTCCGCCGCGACAAGCGCATCGCGTCGCACCGGCGCCGCTACGATCGCCAGCCGTCGACCATCGCCGAGCACATGCCCAGCGCCCACCGCGCGCATGCCGAGTGGTCGCCGTCGCGCCTGATCCGCTGGGCCAACAAGGTCGGACCGGCGACCGGGCAACTCGTCACCCGGATCCTCGAGAGCCGCCCGCACCCCGAGCAGGGCTATCGCCCCTGTCTGGGGATCATGCACCTGGGCCGGCGTCACGGAAACATCCGGCTCGAGGCGGCCTGCGCCCGCGCCCTCGCGCTCGGCTCCTGCCGCTATCACACCGTCAGGAACATCCTCACCGCCGGCCAGGACCGTTTGCCCATCGAGCCGCCGGCCGAGACGGACCCGACGCCGACGCACGCCAACATCCGCGGCGCCGACTACTACGCCGCGGACACGACCACCGAGGAGGACCGATGCTGATCGAACAGACGCTCGACAAGCTCAACGCCATGAAGCTGGGCGCGATGGCCGACGCCTTCCAGCAACAACTGCAGACCGACGAGGCCGCCGCGCTCGGCTTCGAGGAGCGCTTCGGGCTGCTCGTCGACGCCGAGTGGACCGCCCGCGAGCAGCGCAAGCTGCAGCGCCGCCTCCACTCCGCGAAGCTGCGCTACCCGGCGTCGCTCGAAGCCGTCGACTTCACCCACCCCCGCCGGCTCAACCGCCAGCAGGTCCTGACCCTTGGAACCTGCGCGTGGGTCGCCGAGCGCCACAACTTGGTCCTCACCGGGCCGTGCGGGATCGGAAAGAGTTTCCTGGCGTGCGCGTTCGTCGAGCGGGCGTGCCGCCGCGGCTTCACCGCGCGCTACCTCCGCATGCCGCGCCTGCTGCACGAGCTGGCCGTCGGACGCGGCGACGGCTCCTATACGCGACTGCTCGCCCGTCTGGCCAAGCTCGACCTGCTGGCGATCGACGACTGGATGCTCGCGCCGCTGCGCGACACCGAGCGGCGTGACCTGACCGAGGTGATCGAGGACCGCGCCGAGCGCGCCTCGACGCTGATCGCCAGCCAGTTGCCGGTGACCGACTGGCACGCCGTCATCGGAGACCCTAACCAGGCCGACGCCATCTGCGACCGCCTGCTCCACGACGCGCACCGCATCGAGCTCAAGGGCCGCTCGATGCGGCGGACGCACGACGCGCCAGCCAACGACCAGAAGGAGACGACATGAGCATCCCGTCGGCGACACCCGCGCCCGCGGCGCTTGGCCCCGGCGTTGCGGAGCGGATCGGAGGATTCGCGCGCGGCGAGCGTCAACGCCCATCCGGACGTGGTCCGCGCGCGCGAGAGCACCGCCTCCAGGCGCGCCTGGCGCAAGAACCGACACCGCCCGTCCCCACCGTCGCCCCGTGCGCCAGACGAGCCTTCCGCGGCACTCGGGTGGTCGCTCGACGCAACGCCCTTGCCGATTCGTCGTCGACGACCACACCGTCCGGCCCAGCCAGGCCGTTGCGTCTCGCGAGGGTACCCCGGCCGGGCATGACCAACACCGACGTCCGGCTCGGAACCCTCCTGGGAGACCGGACCAGAAAAGGCCCTCGCTGCGCTCGGAACGTTTTCTTCGACCTCTCGACCAGGAGGTCGAGAGTAGGATCTCAAGGACCCGTTACGACACAGAAGGGAGGGAACTGACAGAGCATCGTCGCTACGCTCCGACGAGCGCGCCACCGCGCCGGGACCGGGTGATCCACATCCCCGAAATCGGCGATCCACATCGTTCGGAATGCAGAGCATTTTTTGGTTGGCGGCGCGGCGGCGAGCGGGCGGCAATGGCAAGGCGTGTGGCCGCGCCGGTGACCGAAAAACTGGATTGGACTGAACCGCCACCCCGCCGTTGGACTCTATGGGCGTTGCAATGTGGACAGACGGGGCTTGCGGCGCTCCGACGGGGACAGTGCATCGAGGTTGCCGCCCGCCGGCGGGCGGTGGGCATGGCGGCGAAGCCGTCCCGCAGCCTTCGGAAGAGGTCGCAGGCGCAGTTCTCCCGGCCCGGCGACTGCGGGAGTTGTGAAGGGGTGCCTGGCGGGCGTCGATGCGATTGTCACGACGAGTCCAGAATGGCCGGGCACACCCCGGCGTCGAGATGGTCGACGAGTTGCATGTTCCCTTGGTGGCACCGGGGACAGTGCCGCAAGGAGCGGCCGGTCAGCGCCTCATGGCGGTCCCTGTAGTCGGGGGCGTCCTCGGCGAGTGCTGTTGACGGCGGCGCGTCCAGCAACCGCCGACACTCGGCGAGCTTCTGCTGCCGGACGCGATTGGCGAGGAAGCCGTAGTGGCGGATACGGTGGAATCCGGGCGGAAGCACGTGCAGCAGCATGCGCCGGATGAACTCGGTCGCCGTGAGCGTCATCGTCTTCTTGCGGGAGGCGCCGTTTTGGCGATAGTCGGTGTAGCGGAAGCACACCGAGCCGTCGTCGAGACTGCAGAGGCGCTGGTTGCTGATGGCGATGCGGTGGGTGTAGCGGCCGAGGTAGTCGAGGACCTGTCCGGGGCCGGCGAAGGGTCGCTTTGCATAGACGACCCACTCGGTCTTGCGTGCCGGTTGGAGATGCTCGGCGAAGCGCCGCGGGTCGCTGAGGGACTGCAGCCGGCCGGCGAAGTGCAGTCGTCCGGCCTCGAAGGCGTCGTGCAGCGCGGCGAGTAGCACGCGACGGAAGTAGCGTGAGAGGACTCGCACCGGCAGGAAGAACCCCGGGCGGCAGGCGACCCAGCCGCTGCCGTCTTTGGCGAGGCCCCCACCGGGAATGACGCAGTGCAGATGCGGATGATGGACGAGCGTCTGGCCCCAGGTGTGGAGGACGGCGAAGAAGCCGAGCTCGGCGCCGAGGTGGCGGGGGTCGGCGGCAATGGTGCGCAGTGTGTCGGCGACGGCCCGGAAGAGCAGGCCGTAGACGACGGCCTTGTTTTGGGCGGCGACCTCGGCAACGGCGGGGGGCACGGTGAAGACGACGTGGAAGTACTCGGTGGGCAGCAGGTCGGCCCGGCGTCGTTCGAGCCATTCGGCGCGGGCCAGCGACTGGCAGGCCGGGCAGTGGCGGTTGCGGCAGGAGTTGTACCAGACGCGGCGATGACCGCAGCGGTCGCACTGCTCGACGTGGCCGCCGAGCGCGGCGGTCCGGCACTGCTCGATCGCCGTCATCACACGGCGTTGCGCCGTCGAGAGGGCGGCGCCGATCTCGGTCCGAAAGGCATCGCCGTAGCGGCGGAAGACTTCCGCCACCGACAGCGCGGGGCGCGGCACGGCCGGTCGCTCAGTCGGACTGGGTGCGTCGGGAGGAAGGCCGCGGGAGCAGGTCCAACGGACTCGTGGTCGAGCAGACCGTGGTGGTCGCGACCCGCAGGTACTGCGCCGTGGTCTGCAGACTCCGATGCCCGAGCAGGAGTTGAATGGTGCGCAGGTCCGTGCCGGCCTCGAGCAGATGGACCGCAAACGTGTGACGAAGCAGGTGTGGCGAGATGGGCTTGTCCAGTCCCGCGCGGCTCGCAGCCCAGCGGCAGGCAAGGAAGACTGGCCTGCGCGTGATCGGCCTCTGCGGGCGGGCGCCGGGGAACAGCCAGTGCCGGGGTCGTTCCACCAACCACCAGTGGCGAAGGACGGCCAGCAGCTTCGGCGAGAGCATCACGTAGCGGTCCTTCTGCCCTTTGCCGTTGGCGACTCGCAGCACCATCCGTCGGCTGTCGATGTCGGACACTGTGAGGCGCAGCGCCTCGGAGATGCGCAGCCCGGCGGCGTAGCAGGTGGTCAGGATGGCGCGATGTTTGACAGCCTTGACCGCGTCGAGGAACCGGACCACTTCTTCGGGGCTGAGCACGACCGGCAGCGAGCGGGGCCGTTTCGGCTGGGGGATCACCTCGTCGAAGGTCCAGCCCTTCTTGAGCGTGACGTGATAGAGGAACCGGAGCGCCGACACGATGACGACCAGCGAACTCGGCGCCAGACGCCGTTCGGTGGTCAAGTGAACCTGGTAGGCCCGGATCTGCTCAGGACCCAGGTGTGCCGGCGAGCGGCCGAAGTGGCGGGCGAACCGCGCCACCACCTGCACGTACCGCTCCTGGGTGGAAGGCGACAGGAATCGCACCCGCATGTCTTCGAGCATGCGTTGACGAAGGGATGTCATCAGACGCTCCTCTGCGAAGGGCCTGGGGGATTCCAGGCGCTCGCCGAGCAGCGTACGGGGGGGCTCACGACGGGTCTCGGTGGTGGGACGATCTGGCCGGACGACTCAGTGGCGGCAGCTAGATTGAGCGTCTACCGCGCAGCGGTTTGGTCCAATCGGTGATCCACATCGCCGAAATACGCACGTGCGGCACCAAAGAAGTACGCCTCTTGATGCCGGCAACCGATCCGCCTCGATTCGACATCCTTCCACCGCTTCCTCAACGACGTCGAACCGGAGCACTGACCCACCGATCGGTACGCCGGCCATCCGAGCGAGGGCCACGCCGCGGACCGGCCGCATTCGGATTCTGGTACTCCCCGCGCGTAATCAACCCCGCACGGCGCCGCTGGCGCACCTGCTCGACGAACAGCGGGAAGCCGAGCGCAACGCACTCGCGAATAATCCACGAGCGGGCCATCTTGAATTCGGCCACCGCCAGGTCGAGCTGCTCGAGCTGGCGCGTCGAGACCCGCAGCTTCAGTGTCCGATCCAACTCTTCCACGTCCGGTTCCCGGATGGGAGACAACGGCACAATCCACCTCCTCTCCGCATGCGCCGGGAGCACCCGCCAGACGGGGCATGGTCCTCCCCGCGCACGGATACGCCAGCCTCTACTCCGGCGGCTGCGACGGGTCGGCAACCGCTTCGACCCGCGGCTTGCCGAACACCTGGGCGAGCGCGTGGGCCACGACGTCCGTGATGTCATCGGGCGCCACGCCGAGCACCAGGGCGCGCAGGCGAAGAGCCGCCGCGAGCTCCGCCTTGCGCATCCAGGGCTGCGCCGCACGCGCATCGCGCCCGTAGTCCAGCAACACGGAAACCGCCCGGTCCGGATCCAGCACCTTGCGCCGAGGGCCACGCCCCGGGCGCTTCCGCGTCCCCCGCTCGCGCCACAGCGGCGACGCGCCGGCGCCGGCCGCCTCCACCAGCCGCAGGTCCCGCAGCCGTTCCAGCGCCTCGACCGCGGCCGGCATGCCCTCGGCTACCGCCAGGCGCACGACCTCGGAACGATTGGAGCCATACCGGTCAGCCAACGAGTCGCAGGCCTTGACGGCCGCCGGCGGCAGGAACACCACCACGCGCTTCATCTGCATGAGAACCTCCAGACAGACCGCGGTCAGGATCGGCCCGAACCCACAACACAGTGCACGGCCGGCCGAAAACAGCGCACTGATCGCGCAAAATCCGAGTCCGGCGAAAACCCCGAAAACCGAACCGGGGTCAAGATTGCGTTCGTTGGTGGGGCCTGGTTGTAGTGGTCATCGTCCATGGCTTGCTCCCGGAAAGGTGGTTGTGCAACAAGTCTGGGGGACGAGGGCCATTGGCCCGGTCGACCGTAGCCATCGTCGGGTCGCACGCGGCGGCCGAACGCCGCATGGCGGTCGATTCGGCCCGCCGCGGCGCCGGTCGAGGTGGTCGTCGCGCGGGGACCGATGTCACCCATCCATCCACCCACCCGCGCGGCGGCTCGAGCAGGCCGGTCGAGGGGCGCGCACGCCGGCTGACAAACTGTGGGCCGCATTTTCCGCCGGCCGGTTCCGGCCCGGCGCTGCTCGCCGTCACGACATCGCCGGGCCCGGCGGTGAGACGACAAGGCGTTGCGCGGTGGCGCCGTGGCTATACCGGCCACAAGATGACCGCGGCGCCGGACCACGTCGTCGCTCCTCGCGCGGCGCTGGCTGTCGGGCCGGCGCCGGCACGCCTGCGAACAACCCGGTGTACGTCCATCCTGGACATACCCGTCACTTCCTCGAGCTCGCCAACCGTTGCAGGAGGAAACGACGATGGGCCGTCACCCGCCCGTGCACCGCGGCGACGATGTCCGCGCGGCTGGCCTTCAGGCGCACGTCGTGCATTCGGCCAGCCGCTCGGGATCGGTCTCGCCGACGATCAGCGCCGCGAGCATCGCCCGGCCGCCGGCGCCCGGGATGTCGGTGACCACCCGCGTCAGCTTCACGTTGGCCTCCTCCAGCGGCCGTCGGGTTTCCCGACCGGCTGCCGGGGACCGCCGGACGTCTGGACGGGCATCGCAGCCGCCTGCACGCGGCCAGGTTTCGCCGCGCCGGAAACCTGCCAGCTGACCGTCAGGTTTCCCGACCGGCTGCCGGGGACCGCCGGGTGGGTTGGCGGGCATCAGCGCCGCCGGACGCGCGTCGACCCGCGACGCTCGGCTGCCTGCCGGAAGGCTAGGCGCCAAGCCCGCTGGCTGGCGTTCAGCGACCTGATGGAAACTGCCCGCCTCGGAACATGCGCCCTGATCGACGTCGATATCGACTACGAGGTGATAACCCGGCGCGGGTCGATGCCGGTCTCGATCACCGGCACGGCGCTCGGTGTCGGACCAGCGACAGGAGCCGGCGCGGTCCCTGCACGCATAGAGAGCTGTCCCGGCGCCGAGCAGCACGCTGTCGCGAACGTACCGAGGAGAGCGCCGAAAGACCGACCGCGGGAGCGACCGGAACCGGGCGCGTCCTCCCGCTCGAATTCCAGGTAATTCCCGTCCTGGCGTACCACCAGCCGTACGCCGCCATCGGCGTGCGGGGATTCGGCGAGACAGACGAGGCGCACGGGCCCCTGGCTGCTGTGCGCAATCCCGCGTTCGTGTCGGGCCGGTCCCGGGGAGGCACGTCCAACGCGCCCGGGGTTTCGGGCAGCGCGGCCGGGCCGTGGCGTGTCCCGCCGGCAGACGAGGCGCCCCGGCCCGGCGCGCCAGCCGCTCGGCCCGCACGCCGGGGGCCCCGAACGGGCTGATCGCATCGGCCCCCAACAATTACTGACCCGCGGGTCAGCAATTCTGCAATTCCGCCGGAGACGTCCGGTTGACCAACGCGCCGGCCGGCGCAACGGCGCCTCTTCGGTTGACCGCCGCAGGCGCCGAGGGCTGCGAAGCGTGACCGCTGCAGCGTGGCCGAGCCGGTCGAGATGTCGGCAAGGCGGTAGCGGGAGCCGTCGCCGAGACGACCACAGCAGGAAACCGGACGCCCTCGCCGAGGCGCTCGGCATGGTCATCGACGACGGTCTCGTCAATCTCCTCGCGCACATCGGTGCCCGCATCAACTGTGACGTCGTCGACACGCAGCGCGCGGCCGGTCCCCCGAGTGACCCTGCACCGTGAGGAACGCAAGGCCCACAGGCGCCGAGCAGCAACCGCGGGCCATCGAGCCGGAGGCGACCCGGCATGATCCTGACGGCCACCAGCCGCATCGAGGGGATCGCGATCCTGCAGCATCACCTGGTGACCGGCGAGGCCATCATCGGCGCGAACGTCCTCGAGCAACCGCATCGAGCACCACGCCGGCCAGCAAGGCGGGCCGCACCGAGCAGGACGAGCTCCTCCGCACACAGCCGCCCGAGGTTGTCCGCACCGAACTGAACGCCGCTCGGGAGCGAGGCGGCACGCAACCGGATACCCGCCTCAAGAGGCGCACCCAGCGGCGCGCCGATAGTGCCGGCGAGCGCGCACACGGCGGCCCGCATCCAGCGAAGATCCGGGCCGACGCGCCGTCCGCACGCCCGAGCAACGGCCCCGGGCCACCAAGCGGTACGCTTCTCGGGCGACCGCACCGAGCAGCACGCCGATCAGGACCGAGTCCACACCGAGCAGGACACTTTCGTCGACGCACCCGGTGCGGCGCCGTTTCAAGACGCTACGCCAGAACCACCGACAGCGCCTGCACGCGCACAGACGCCGAGGTTCAGGAACGCGCCGAGTACAGCGACTTCAAGGGCTGCGAGTACGCGCCGAGTGCGATGCCCCCGAACGCCTGCGCACCAGGCGGTCCTCGCATCGAACACAACGCAACCGCCCGCACGCACCGAGTCCGCCGCGGCCACCGAGCGGTACGCCACCCGGCATGATCCTGACGATCACCAGGCGGGGATCGATGCTGCTGGTTTCGATCAGGGCGCTCGGTCACCGTGGGAGCAGGAACAGGAACCGACCCGGTCCCGATCAGGGACGCAGTCCACGCCGAGCGACACATTCCTCGTGAACCCACCGAGTACCGCGCGATTTGCAGACGCTACGCCACGACGGCCCCCAGCGCCCGCTCGCACCAGGAAGCCCACCTCCAGGTACCCGCCGAGTGACGCGCGCCCAGGAATCCGGCACCCACCGAGTGAAGCGGCCCCGGAATCCAGGGCAGCATCGAACCCGCCGATGGCAGCGACGCACCGGACACCGCGCTGCTCCAACCAGCCCGTGGCCCACCAACGAGCCGATGGACGCCATCGACCGCCGCCGCGTGGACGGGCAACCCGTCGTGCGAACGTAACGGACGGCCACGAAGGGAAAGACGCCCACGAGTTCGACTACCCGCTCGAGGACACGCACCTGGCCGGCGAAGCCCAGACCGTCTGCCAGGCGCCGTTCGCACGCCCGAGACAGCTCCTCGGACTGCCGCCGGTCCCAAGGAGAAAGTCCCGGAGGACGTCGACCCGGCGACGGTCGAAGCGTCTGGCCGCTACCATCGAGAGCGTGGAAGCGCCGGATACGGCGCGCTGACCGCAGGCGCAGGACGGAAACACGCACCGAGCGGCACGCAACCCGCATGCACCGAGCGAGGCTTGCCGGACAACCGCCAACCGCCGCCGCACCGAGCACACGTCATGAACCTACGCCGCACGCGACCGCCGGAGCCGGCGGACCGGGAGGTCCTGGCCGGGCTGGTCGAACAGGTCGGCTACCACGACCCGGACAACGGGTTCTGCGTGCTCAGGGTCAAGGCGAGGGGCCATCGCGATCCGGTCACCGTCGTCGGCCGCGCCGCCGCGGTCGCGGCCGGGGAGTGGATCACCGCATCGGGGCAATGGGTCAACCACCGGACCCACGGCCACCAGTTCAAGGCGCACTTCCTGCGCAACTCGGCGCCGTCGTCGACCGAGGGCATCGAGAAGTACCTGCGCTCGGGCCTGATACGCGGCATCGGCCAGGTCTACGCCCGCAAGCTGGTGCAGGCGTTCGGCGACAAGGTGCTCGACGTCATCGAGACCGAACCCGAACGGCTTCGCGAGGTCGCCGGCATCGGCCCGGTGCGCGCCCGGCGCATCACCGGCGCGTGGGCCGAGCAGAAGGCCGTCCGCGAGATCATGGTCTTCCTGCACAGCCACGGCGTGGGCACGGCGCGGGCGGTGCGGGTCTTCAAGACCTACGGGAGCGACGCGGTCGAGGTCATCACGAACAACCCCTACCGCCTCACGCGCGACATTCGCGGTATCGGGTTCAAGGTCGCCGACGCGATCGCGATGAAGCTGGGCATCACCAGGACGGCGATGACCCGGGTGCGCGCCGGCATCGGCTACGCGCTGACCGAAGCGATGGACGACGGCCACTGCGGACTGCCGGCCGACGAGCTCGGCCCGCTGGCGGCCCGCCTGCTCGACGTGCCCGACGATGCGGTCCGAACCGCTCTCGATCTGGAGCTGGCCGAAGGCGCCGTCGTCGCAGACACGGTCGCCGACACGCCGTGCGTGTTCCTCGGTGGCTTGTACCGCGCCGAGCGGGCGATCGCCGAGCGGCTCGTCGACCTCGTGGCGGGCAAGCTCCCCTGGCCGGACATCGACGTGGAGCGGGCGCTGCCCTGGGTCGAGAAGCAGAGCGGCCTGTCGCTGGCGCCGGGTCAGGCCGAGGCGGTGCGGTTGGCGCTGAGGTCGAAGGCCACCATCGTCACCGGAGGACCGGGCGTGGGCAAGACAACGTTGGTCGACGCCATCCTGCGCATCCTGGCCGCCAAGGGCGTCGAGCTCGTGCTGTGCGCGCCGACCGGCCGCGCCGCCCGAAGAATGAGCGAGGCCACCGGGCTGGAAGCCCGGACGATCCACCGGCTGCTCGAGGTCGACCCCGCCACCGGCGGCTTCAGGCGTGACGCGGACAATCCGCTCGACTGCGGTCTGCTGGTCGTCGACGAAGCCTCCATGGTCGACGTCATGCTGATGCGGGCGCTGCTCGCCGCAGCCCCCGACAGGGCCGGCCTGCTGATCGTGGGCGACATCGATCAACTCCCCTCGGTGGGGCCGGGGCAGGTGCTGGCCGACATCATCGCCTCGGGCATCGTCCCGGTCGTGCGGTTGACCGAGGTCTTCCGCCAGGCGGCGCGCAGCCGCATCGTGACCAGCGCGCACGGGATCAATCGCGGGGTGATCCCCGACCTGTCCCCGCCGGACGGCAAGAGCGACTTCTACTTCGTGCAGGCCGCAGACCCCGAGACGGCCGCCGTCCGGATCATCGACCTGGTGAAGACGCGGATACCGAGACGCTTCGGCTTCGACGCCGTCCGCGACATCCAGGTCCTGTGCCCGATGAACCGGGGCGGTGCCGGAGCCCGTGCGCTGAACATCGAGCTGCAGGCCGCGCTGAATCCGGCCCGCGAGCGCAAGGTGGAACGCTTCGGCTGGACCTTCGCGCCGGGCGACAAGGTCATGCAGGTCGTGAACGACTACGGCAAGGACGTCTACAACGGCGACACCGGGCAGGTGGCCGACGTCGACCCCGACACCGGAGAGCTGACCGCGCGGTTCCACGGACAGGAACACGTCTACGGCTTCGGCGAGCTGGACGCGCTGACACCGGCCTATGCCGCGACGGTGCACAAGAGCCAGGGCTCGGAGTATCCGGCCGTGGTCATCCCGATGCTCACCCAGCACTACGCGATGCTGCAGCGGAACCTGCTCTACACCGGGGTGACGCGAGGCAAGCGCTTGGTCGTGCTCGTCGGGCAGAAGAAGGCCATCGCCATCGCGGTCCGCAACGCCGCCGGACGCAGGCGATGGTCCAAGCTGGACGAATGGTTGCGGAGCCTTGCAGGCCAGAGGCGCCGGCCCGGCGACGGTCCACCGCCTGGCCGGCTTTGAAATCCCGCGGCAGCCCGAACCGTGCGCTGAAGCTGACGCTGTTCGCCCTGCTGGAACGCTATTCCACCTTCGATCGCCTCGACCTGGACGAGATGAACTCGAAGGCGCCGACACCGAGCGGCGCCGACGACGAGATCATGCACGCCATCAGCCGCGTCCGGATCGACGGCATGCCCGTCGTGCGCACCGAGCGCACCATCGACAAGGGGGAGCCGTTCCACCAGCTGCACCTACCCGTTCTCGGAGACCGACTTCCCCGGCGGGCCGAGGACCGTCTGCCGGGCGCTGACCCTGCGCATGCAGCAGCTGGCCGGCATGCCGGCGCCCGACGACGAGCGCGACGGACCCACCGAGGAGACGTCGACAAGGCGACCATCGACCGGCTGGCCGCATCCATCGAGATCCTCGAACCGCCGGAACCAGTGCACTGATCGCGCCCACCGAGTGGAGAGACGCACCCGCAGGGCACGAGACCCCCACGCACCGAGCCGCCCGCGCCTGCCGAGCCGTTCGCTGCCCGGCATAATCCTGACAACGACGAGCCGTATCGAGGGCATGCGGATCCTGCAGCACCACGACATCGTGAGCGGCGAGGCCATCGTCGGCGCCAACATCTTCAGGGACTGCTTCGCATCGATACCCGACCCAAGCGGCGGGCGCTCCGCCGCCTGCCGGAGGGCCATGAACCAGACCCCGCAGGCTGGCGTTGATCGACCTGATGGACACCGCCGCCCGCCTCAAAGCGAACACCGTGATCGGCGTCGACATCGACGGCGGCCCGTACCTGGGGACCAGCGCAGCCGTATCGAGAGGGAGGCGCATCAACACTGCGGGTCTTTACGTCCTCATAGCTTCCACCAAGACCGCCACACCAGCCAACCCCGCATGCTCACCCTCCGGAATTCCGGTACAACTTCTCGAACGCAACCTCGTCGCTGCCCTCCTCCGTCACGACGCGGATGCCGGCCCGCGCGAGCACCGCCGCGGCATGTTTCGGGCCAGGCCCGGACCAGTACGGCGGCCGCCTCGTGCGACAGGCCCAGCCGAGCTTCACGATACCCTGCCAGCCGCCCGCGATCCTCCGCCGCGGCAACCTCGTGCTCCCGCTCGGCCCGCACGGCCGAAACCGACGCTTCATGCGCCCGCGCCACTTCGGCCGATTCAACCGCATGCGCCGCCCGGACCCGCTCCAGCGCTTGATCCGAGAGCCCTTGCAAGTCGCCGGCATGGCCTGTCGTCAGGCTCCGGGCCAGGCAGCCCAACGCCGCGGCCCCGCTCGGGTGCGAAACAGCCAACGCATGGATAATCGCGGCCCGGTTCCTGCCGACGATGGCGCCCATCGACGCGATGAGCCGGTCGAGCAGTTCCGCCGTTTCGTTTGGAAGCCGCAGCAGCACAGCCGGATCCGGTGCCTTGCGCCCAGCATTACCCATAGGGAGAGCATAGGCACGCGCACGCCGGGAGGTCGACGCCCGTCGTCAACCACCGCATGGAACCCCCGCGGATCGGACGGACGCCCCTGACGACCGCGCCCGGACTCGAGCGTGAGCGGACCAAGCCGCTCAGACGACGGCTCGAAGGCGGAGCAAGATAATGCAGCGCATACGTCCAAAATGAACTGGGGTCGGAATATGGTTTGTTGGTGGGCCCAGTAACGGGACGCTGGGCGATGCGCTCCGACTGGGGGTACCGAGAGGCTTGCCTCTCTGTGCCGGGGCCGGCAATTCTAGCCCGGAAACACTGAGTTGTCCAGTAGATGGCCTGAAGGAGCGTTTTGAAGGCTCAAAATCGATCGTTCAGAGGGTGAGCGACCCCGGTTCCGGGTCGCTCACCCCAATGTTTTTCCCTGCGGGAAGGCTTCTTGCGCGTTTCGCGTGTCACGGTGCAGTGCACGGTCACTGCAGGAATGCAAAAGGAGCGGTTCAAGCGCCGCCACCGGCGCCAGCGCCCCACCGGCGACACGGCCTGTGTACGGCCGCAGCCGCGATCTCGGAGCGGCGCCCGACGGCCAGGCCGAAGGAATTCATAGGCCCGGTCATGTAGAACATCTACCAGGGAACGGAGGTAACGACTCGAAGGATCCAGCGGGCGCCTGATGGCCGTCGGTATCCCAGGCTGGACCCTGTCTCGCCGGGCGGACTGCGCGCGGCGTCCGCGCCGCGTCCGGCGACGGGCCGGATATCACCCTGGGCCAGGCAGCTCTGCCGAGAGGGCCCGCCCGGCCTCCCGACCGGGCATGAGCCCATCTTCGGACAGCCTATCCTCCAGATTCTCTCAGCCGCCGTGAAACCGTCGTCGCGCACGCTGGAGGCGAGGTCGTGATCGAGTTCCGCCTGGTCGACGCCGACGTCACGTAGCCCGTCGTGCTGCAGGTCCAGCGACTGCTAGCTCGCTAGCCGACCGTGGCGATGACCATCGTCACGGTCGGCATCTCTTCACACCCGAGTGCCCGATACAATCTCCCCAGTGAGTGTGACGACGCACCCGATGCGGGCACGCCGACCTCGCCATCAGGATCACTGTGATGCGGGTTGGCGACGTACAACCGCGGCAATCATGGTGTCACCGGGCCAGCCTGGACACGCCGAACGGGTTCGCAACGGGTCCCCTCTTCCCAAACGTCGTGCCTGACGTAGTCAACGTTGGTACGGGGCCGGTCCTCGCGCCCGGCGCCCGCGTCGTGATCCGCGACGCCGAGTGGGTGATCCGGCGCGTCGACGGCTTACCGGACGGCGGGTACCAGCTCGTCTGCGACGGCGTGTCGGAACTCGTCCGAGAGCGCGAGGCGATCTTCCTCACGAATATCGAGCACGACATCCAGGTGCTGGATCCCGCCGAGACCCGGCTCGTCCCGGATCCGTCGCCCGGCTTCGCGGACAGCCGGCTGTTCCTGGAGAGCCAGTTCCGGCAGGCGGTCCCGAACGACGAGCGCATCCACGTCGCCCAGGGGGCGGCAATGGATCCAGTGCCTTACCAGTTCGAACCGGCTCGACAGGCGCTGCGCCAGCCGCGCCAGCGCATCCTGATCGCCGACGCCGTGGGGCTGGGGAAGACGCTGGAGGCCGGCATCCTCGTCAGCGAGCTCATCGCTCGCGGGCGGGGCCGGCGGATCCTGGTGCTGGCCGTCAAGAGCATGCTCACGCAGTTCCAGAAGGAGTTCTGGAACCGGTTCACGATCCCGCTGACCAGGCTCGACTCGATCGGAATACAGCGGGTGCGCAGCCGCATCCCGACCAGCCACAACCCGTTCCACTACTACGACAAGGCGATCATCTCGATCGACACCCTGAAGCAGGACGCCGAGTACCGCACCTACCTGGAACAGGCCTACTGGGACGTCATCGTCATCGACGAGGCGCACAACGTCGCGGATCGAGGTGCCGGCGGAGCTAAGGGGGGCATCTCGCACGGAAGGACTTCGCTTCGCAGCCGCCTCGCGAGACTCCTCGCGCCCCGGTCCGACACGCTCATCATGCTCTCGGCGACGCCGCACGACGGCCGGGCGCGCAGCTTCGCGAGCCTGATGAACATGCTGGACGCGACGGCCATCGCGGACCCCGACAACTACACGAAGGAGGACTTCAGCGAGAAGGGGCTCGTCATCCGGCGTTTCAAGAAGGACATCCGGAACCAGGTTCGCGACGCCTTCCGCGAGCGGGAGATCGTCCGGCGCTGGTTTCCCGCCTCCGCGGCGGAGGAAGCCGCCTACGAAGCGCTGCTCGCCGTGAAGGTGGCGCCGTCCAGGTCCGCGGCGACGAGTCCGGTGTCTAAACGTCGCGACCTCTTCCTCGTCACGCTGGAGAAGGCGCTGTTCTCCAGTCCCGCCGCTTGCATCGCGAGCGTCGATCAGCGCATCCGCCGTAGAGAACGGGAGCTCGACGCGGCGCCCAACGCGCAGGTAGCGACGGAAGTCGAATCGTTGCAGTTCCTGCGCAAGGCCCTCGCGGCCATCGGGCCGGACAACTACGCGAAGTACCGGGCGCTGCTCGCCGCGATCCGCGACAAGAGGCCGTTCGACTGGAACGCGAGCGACCCGAGAGACCGGCTGGTCGTCTTCACCGAGCGGATCGACACCCTGGAGTGGCTGCACGATCGGCTCGCGAGGGACCTGCGGCTCCGTGGCAACCAGATCAAAGTCCTCCACGGCCGCCTCAGCGACGTGGATCAGCAGCGCGTGGTCGAGGACTTCGGCAATGCGGCGCGCCCGCTGCGCCTGCTGATCTGCTCCGACGTCGCGTCGGAGGGGATCAACCTGCACTACCAATGCCACCGGCTCATTCACTTCGACATGCCGTGGTCGCTGATGGTCTTCCAGCAGCGCAACGGGCGTGTGGACCGCTACGGGCAGAAGCGGACGCCACACATCGTCTACTTGGTGACCGAGAGCGCGAACGAGACGATCCGCGGCGACACCCGCATCCTGGAAGTGCTGGCAGACAAGGACGAACAGGCCCACCGCAATATCGGTGATCCGTCCGCGTTCATGCGCGTCTACGACATCGAGGACGAAGAGGAGATCACGCGAGACGCCATCGCCGCCGGCGAGCAGGTGGACCGCTTCGACGCGCGTCTCACCCCGGCGTCCAGCGAAGCAGACGACCTGCTGGCGCTGTTTCTCGGCACGAAGCCTCCGGAGGACGACCCGCCGGCCGAGACGCCGGAGCTGTCCCCGGCGCCGATGTCGCTGTTCGAGAGCGACATCGCCTACTGCGAGACGGCCCTGCACCGCCTGCGGGAGAAGGACCGCGCGTTGCGGTTCGAAACCGATGTGACCGCCAGCGTGCTGACCCTGGACACGCCCGACGATCTGCGGCGGCGATACGGCTACTTCCCGCGGGAGGTGTTCCCGGAGGACGGCCGCCTCGCGCTGACCGCGGACCGGAACCGGATGCGCGACGCGATCGCCGAAAGCCGCCGCGACGAAACGGCGTGGCCGAAGTTGCACTACCTCTGGCGTCTGAACCCGGTGGTCGGGTGGCTGAACGACCGGATGCTCGCCATGTTCGGCCGCCACGAGGCGCCGGTGCTGGCCGGCATGCCCAACCTGGCGGCGGACGAGACCGTGTTCGTCCTCTCCGGACTCGTCCCGAACCGACGGAGCCACCCGTTGCTGTACGAGTGGATCGCCGTGTCGTACCGCGAGGCGCGCTACGACAGCTTGGTTCCGGTCCAAGCGCTGGTCGACCGCACCGGACTCGGTCGCACGGAGATTGCGAACCGGGGCCGGCAAGCGGACACCGACGCCCTCCAGCGCCTGCTCCCGGACGCCGTAGCGAAGGCACGCGAGTGGGTGGTCGCACGCCGGCGGGACTTCGAGGAGCGCATCAACGAGAAGCTGAACCGCGAGCTGGAAGGATTGGAAAAACTGAAGGTACGCCAGCTTCGCCAGCTTGAGCTGCGGCTGGAACGGTCCGACCAGCCCGAGACGTGCAAGCGCACCCGGGAGGAGCGCGGCCGGCACGACATCGAGACGATCTTCGAGGAGTATTTCGACTGGGTTCAGGAAACGATGACCACCGAGCCGCAGCCGTGGATCAAGGTGGTCTGCATCATGACGGGGGAACCGGCGGGGTAGGTGCTCGACTGATGGGCATGACGGTTAGAATCGAGTTGTCCGATGCCCAGATCGACCTCGACGGGCTCGCCCGGAAACCCGGCCATGCCATTGGCGTAACGGCGTAGAATCGATGCCCCCCGCGACGGCCGCCGCCTTCACCGGAATCCGCAACGAGAACGAGTTCTACAGCCACCACTATCTGTCCGAGATCTTCAGCGGCGATATTCGGGCGACGGTGGACCGCTGGCGGGAATCCGCGGAGGCCGAGGGCGGAAGGACGCCGTACGCCGCGCTGCACGCCCTGGCCGGCGACTACGTGAAGTTCCGCCGTGACTTCGAGCGTGAGCGCCGTGGCGCACAACGACTGACCCTGCAACGCAACTGGTTCCGGCAGTTCCTCCCGGCGCTCGGCTACGAGTGGAATCCGGTCAATCATCCGCTCGACGACGGCGACGAGGTGCCCGTGCTCTGCGCCCTGGGCGGCAAGGCCGGCGCGCCGGCACTGGTCGCGCTCGGCGCGTACGACGCGGAGGCCGAGGGGGAGGACCCGCTTGCGCTCAAGCCGCACCGGCTGCAGTTCCACGGCGAGGCGCCGCCGCCGGAGACGCTGCTGCAGGAGACCTGGAACGACGTCATCACCCGCCGTGTCCTCGGCCAGGATCACCCGCCGCGCTGGCTGCTGGTGCTCTCGTTCAGCCGCGTCCTCCTCATCGAGCGCGGCAAATGGACGCACAACCGGCTGCTGCGCTTCGACCTCGACGAGATCTTCGGCCGCCGCGAGGAAGCCACGATGAAGGCTGCCGCCGCGCTGTTGCATCGCGACTGCCTGCTGCCGCCGGACGGCCAGAGCCTGCTCGACAGCCTGGACGAGAACAGCCACAAGCACGCCTTCGCCGTCTCCGAGAACCTGAAGTACGCGCTACGCGAATCGATCGAGCTGATCGGCAACGAGGCCATCCGCTACCTGCGCGAGGTGCTCAAGGACAAGCTCTACGAACGCACCGACGACGCTCTCGCCGGACAGCTCGGGTTGGAATGCCTGCGCTACATGTACCGGCTGCTGTTCCTCTTCTACATCGAGGCGCGTCCGGACCTCGGCTACGCGCCGCTCGACTCCGAGACCTACCGCAAGGGCTACAGCCTCGAACACCTGCGCGACCTCGAGCTGGTGCGTCTGACCAGCGAGGAGTCGCTGGACGGCTACTACTTGCACCACGCCGTCCAGGTGCTGTTCCGCTTGATCCGGGGCGGCTTCGACGGCGCCCGGCGGGGCGGCACCACCGACCTGCTGGCGACGGCCGAGGGAACGCACCTGCAGCACGGCTTCCGCATCCGTGCTCTCGACAGCGCCCTGTTCCGGGAGGGTTCGACGCCGTTGCTGGATCGGGTGAAGCTGCGCAACCGCGTGCTGCAGCAGGTGATTCGCCTGATGTCATTCACCCGCCCCGCCAAGGGCCGGCGCGACCGGCCTGGGCGCATCTCCTACGCGCAGCTCGGCATCAACCAGCTCGGCGCGGTCTACGAAGCGTTGCTCTCGTACCGCGGGTTCTTCGCCGAAGAGGACCTCTACGAGGTGAAGAAGGCGGGGGAGGCCGACGACCCGCTCAAGAACGCCTGGTTCGTGCGGGCGTGCGATCTGGACGATTACAAGGAAGAGGAGCGAGTCTACGACCGCGACGAAGAGGGCCGCCGAAAGCTGCGCGTCCATCCAAGGGGCCGATTCATCTACCGGCTCGCGGGCCGCGACCGGCAGAAATCGGCGAGCTACTACACACCGGAATCGCTCACCCGCTGCGTCGTCAAGTACGCCCTGCGCGAGCTGATCCCGGACGAGATGCCGGCCGACCACATCCTCGATCTCACCGTCTGCGAGCCTGCCATGGGCTCGGCGGCGTTCCTGAACGAGGCGGTGAACCAGCTCGCGGAGAAGTACCTGGAGCGCAAGCAGCGCGAACGCAGCAAACGGATCCCGCATGCGGAGTACGCGGACGAGCTGCAGCAGGTGAAGCACTACATCGCCGACCGGAACGTCTATGGGGTGGACCTCAATCCCGTCGCCTGCGAACTGGCCGAAGTTTCACTGTGGCTCAACTGCATCAATCGCGGTGGGCACGTCCCGTGGTTCGGCTATCAGCTCGTCTGCGGCAACTCGCTGGTGGGCGCGCGGCGGCAGGTGTACACGACGACGATGCTCGGCAAGCAGAACCGCAAGTCCGAGCTGTGGTTCAACCACGCGCCGGCGCGGGTCGCGCCACCGGCCGCGCCGAGCCGCAGGCGGGATCACGGTCCCGCGCCGGGAGACGCCCGCACCCACGCCGTGCAGCGTCCTGCCGGGAGCGTCTATCACTTCCTGCTGCCGGATCCCGGCATGGTCGCCTACGGTGACAAGGCGGCCAAGGCCCTGGAACCCGAGAACTTCGAGCGGATCCGGAAATGGCGCAAGACCTTCTTCAAGCCGTTAGCCGACGAACAGATCGCCGAGCTCGAAGCGCTGTCGGATCGCGTCGACGCGCTCTGGACGCTGCACGCCGAACAGCTCGCCCGCGATCGCCGGGAGACGGAGGACACCCTGCCCGTGTGGGGCCGGCGCGGCGCCGGGGATGAGCATCGCACCTCGAACACCTGGAAAGACCGCATCCGCGCCCAGGGCGTCTTCAGCGCCGACACGCGCACGGCAAGCCCCTACCGTCGGCTGAAGCTCGTGATGGACTACTGGTGTGCGCTGTGGTTCTGGCCCATCCGGGAAGCCGACAAGCTGCCGGACCGCGACGAGTTCCTCAACGAGATTTCCTTGGTCCTGACCGGCTCCATCTACCAGCCCGGCGTCGGTCCCAACCAGACCGCCGACCTGTTCGGCACGGAGTACGCTGAGCACGCCGACGAGATCGCGAGACGCATCGCCAACGAGATCGGCATGCTCGATCTCGATAAGCTGTTCGAACGGTTCCCGCGACTCCGATTCGTCGATGAGCTCGCGCAGCGGCACCGGTTCCACCACTGGGAGCTGGCATTCGCAGATCTGTTCTACGGGGAGCGGGCGGACGGCTCGGTGTGGGGCGGGTTCGATCTCGTGCTGGGGAACCCGCCGTGGATCAAGGTGGAGTGGGAGGAAGCCGGCGTGCTGGGGGACTACAACCCGCGCTTCGTGTTGCGCCGCCTTTCGGCGAAGCAGCTCACCGATCTGCGTGCCGCCGCCTTCGACCGCAGTTCCTCGCTACGCGGCGCGTGGATCGAAGAGTTGGAAGCGGCGGAAGCGACGCAGACGTTCCTAAATGCTGGCCGGAACTACCCGTTGCTGGCGGGGCAAAAGGCGAATCTGTACAAGTGCTTCGTGCCGCAGGCGTGGATGATCGGAAATGCGCACGGTGCTGCCGGATTACTCCACCCAGAGGGCGTGTACGATGATCCCAAGGGCGGCGTATTCCGCGCAGCGCTGTACCGCCGGCTGCGGGCGCACTTCCAGTTCCAGAACGAGAAGAAGCTGTTTGCGGACGTGCACAACGAAACATCTTTCAGTGTCAACATCTACGGCGCGCCGCGTTCGGACGTCGCATTCCGGCACATGGCGAACCTGTTCGCTCCGGCAACGGTGGGCGCCTCGATGGCGCACGACGGCCGCGGCCGCACGCCCGGTATCAAGGACGATGCCAACCACTGGAACATGGCCGGCCACGCCGACCGGATCGTCCGGATCGATGCGGAAGCACTTAACAGCTTCGTGCGTCTGTACGATGCGCCCGGCACGCCGCCTTCTCAGGCGCGTCTCCCGGCGCTACACGCCGCCACGCTGGTCGCCGTGCTGCGCAAGTTGGCCGCGTACCCGAAGCGTCTCGGCGATTTGCAGGGTGAATTCCACGTCACGCAAGACTGGAACGAAACGATAGCGCAGCGCGAAGGGACAATCCGCCGAGAGACGCGGTTTCCTGCGTCGGCGCCAGAGTTGATTCTGTCCGGCCCGCACTTCTTCGTCGGCAATCCGCTCAACAAAACGCCGCGACGCGAGTGCACGACAAACAAGAGCTACGACGTCCTGGACCTCACCGCATTGCCGAACGACTATTGGCCCCGCACCAACTATGTCCCGGCATGCGATTCAGCGGAATACGAACGACGCATCCCGGCGGTGTCGTGGGTGCAGGACGGCGAAGCCGAACCACGGCGGGTGACGGACTACTACCGCGTGGTGAATCGGGAAATGGTCGGTCCCTCGGCAGAGCGCACGCTAATCGCCACCTTGATCCCCAAGGAGGTCGCCCATGCCACCGCCGTCGCTAGCGTCTTCCGTGACACGGGCGCGTGTCTCGATTTCGCTGCTCTGTCGATGTCCCTCGTCCTCGATTTCTTCATAAAGACCACCGGCATCGGCCACGTCCGCCGCGCTGCGCTTAGCCTCTTCCCGATCCTCACCGACGACTGCCAACCTAGCCTGCGCAGTGCGCTGCGTCTGCGAGCGCTTCGCCTCTGCTGTCTGACCTCGCATTACGCCGACCTGTGGTCCGGGATGTCCGCCGCCGGCCTGCCGCGCGCCGCAGGTGCCGGGTCGGCACGGCCGGCGGTACTTGCATTGGACGCCTTCCGCGCCGACGGCTGGACGCGGCGCGACCCGCGCCTGGCGGACGACTGGAGCGCCCTGCCACCCGACTGGCGCCGCGACGTCGCCCTGCGAACGGACTTAGCCCGCCGGCAGACGCTCGTGGAGGTCGACGTGCTGACCGCCATCGCCCTCGGGCTGACCCTCGATGAGCTGGTCACCATCTACCGCGTGCAGTTTCCGGTCATGCGCCAGTACGAGGCCGACACCTGGTACGACGCCAACGGCCGCATCACCTTCACCGCCTCGAAGGGCCTACCCGGCGTCGGACTGCCGCGCAAGGCCGTGAAAGGCGACGCCGTCTGGACGCTGCGCCGCCCCGGCGGCGACGTGCAGGAGGACACCCCGCTCGGCTGGGAGGACGTGCGTGGCCTGCGCGAGGGAGTCGTCACCCGCCGCATCATGGACGACACGCTCCCCGGCGGTCCCGTCGAGCGCTTGATCGAGTACCACGCACCCTTCGACCGCTGCGACCGCGAGCAGGACTACCGCGCCGCATGGCAAGCGTTCACCCGTAGAAGCTCAGAGAACCAACCCGACAGGTCATGACGACAGAATCGACGACCTGGAATATCGAGCGGGTCTGGTCTGCCACGACCGAGGACAAGACAGAGCAGTTCCGCACTCTCGAGCTGTCTCGCTTTCGTGCCGTCGTCATGCTCGGCGCCGCGGGCGCCGGCAAGACTACGGAAGCCGCGCGACTCGCTGATCAAGAACGTGCTTCGGGCGCGTCCGTGCAAGAGTGCAGATTGGCCGAGTTTGCCGAAACGACCACAGAATTAACTGAACACCTCGCCAGCCTCTCCAAGGACGCCAACGAGAGAACGGTCTTCTACCTCGATGCATTGGACGAGGCGATGATACCTGCACGCCGGCGCTGGCTCGCGATCAAGCGTTGGTTCTCGGGCGAGCTGCGAGGCACCGGCGCGTCGATCAGGGTCACCTGCCGATCAGCAGTCTGGCCTCGCGAGCTGACGCAGGTCATCCGCGAGTTCGCCGGGAAACAATCGTTCGCCACGGTGCTTCTCCAGCCTCTTAGCGATGAAGACATCCTGGCGGCCGCCCAGGCGCATGCGATCGATTCCGTTGCCTTCCTTGAGCGGATTCACGCTTCCGGTGCCCGAAGTCTGGCCGGACAGCCCCTTTCGCTTCGAATGCTGATACGGCTGCATCAATCCAGCCAAGGACTACCTACGTCCCTGAAAGACCTGTTCGAGAAGGGGCTCGAACTGCTCGTGGTCGACCCACAGGAACGCCACGAAATCGACACGCAGAATCCGATCCCGCCACCTGAATTGCTCGACGCCGCGGAGCGTCTCGCCTGCCACATGGTGCTTTCCGGCCGGGAGACGGTGCACCTCGCTGACGAGCCACCGCCGAATCAATTGAATCGTCACGACCTGTCAGACAAGGTCACCCCGGAAGAGCTCCGCGCCATAGGGCTGTCCGGGATCTCTGATTCCACTTCCCCGGCATCGTTCCGTTTCGGCCATCGACAGTTCGCGGAGTACCTGACCGGACGTCGGCTCGCCCGGCTACCGACACATCAGGCGAGGGCGTTCCTCGCGGGTCCAGGTGGTTGGAACAACGGCGTTGCCGGGCCGCTCCGAGAGACAGCGGCATTCACTGCCATGTTCAGTGCCGACGTGGCTGACTGGATCGCGACTCACGACCCCGAATTGATTGGCCTCTCAGACGTCGCGGACTCCAATCTTCGACGCGCGGCGACTCTCGCGCTGCTGGAGCGATTTCGGCGCGGAGAGATGACTGACGCCCAACTCCGGCCCGGCGTCCTTGACTTCAGGGGACTTCGGTACGACGATGCGGACGCGGACCTCCGACCCGTGCTCATCGGCCGAGGTGACGGTTGCGACGACCTACTCGAGTGCGCCATCGATCTCGCCCGCAGTTGGGAGCTCTCCTCGTTGAGCGACGACCTGGCTGGTCTCGCTCTTGACCCCGCCGCGCCGGTTCCGATGCGGGTCGCAGCCGGCTACGCGCTCCGCGACTGCGGCACACCGATGGCCCGGGGCCGCCTCAAACCACTGATTGCCGGTTTGCCGGAAGACGACGCAGATGAGTTGAAAGGCATCGCCTTGAGTTGCATTTGGCCCGATCAACTCTCTACCCCTGAGTTGCTGAAGGCACTGACTGCCAGACGTCGGCCATCGCTGTACGGAGCCTACGAGAGCTTCCTTACGACGTTGGATAGAGAGGACTTCGTTGCTGCTGGTCCTTTCCCCGCGGCGCTACGTTGGGCGAAGGCGCAAGTGTCGGAACTAGGTGACACCGATGTGCTACATCGGATCGCAATGCGGATCGCACAGAACGCCTTGCAGGAACTCGATGATCCGTTAGTTGCACGAGAGTTGACGGCGTTGCTGAGTCATTGGGCCAAACACTACGCGAGCCCACTCGCCTGGTTACCGGAGAATCGACTTGAACTGCGAACGAAGGCTGAATTGGAAGAAAAAGCACCCCTGCGGATAAACGTTGATGCCCGACGGCGGTTGATCGATTTGCTAGTGGGGGCTGCCAAGACCCGGGACGAACTTTGGGAATTCGAACATTGGACACCAGGTCTGCGCAACGACGGAGACTTCTTGTGGCTCTTGCGCAAAGCGTTCGACGGTCAGCGACGGATGGCCACGCGGCAAAACTACCTGCATCTGGCATCGTTACTTCGCTGGTGGGACAGTCCAGACAACTTCAGCGCTTGGCTCCGGGTGTGTGATGATGAGCCCGTGAAATCGATTCTTGGAAACCAGAGGTCTGTCGAACTGGCTTCCGACGAAGCAAAGGAGCTTCGGAACGCTTGGAGGTTGCGCGTCGACCGCTCACGCCAGCGCGAGTCGCTCCCGCTAGATCCGTCACCAAGTGAACGTGTTCTGCACGCGCTCCGGCTGGCCGAGACAAAGGAAATAAAACATTTCCGTACCGTATGCAGGGAGCTCACGCTTGAACCGACCAACACTCACTACGGCGGCGGCGAGCGTTTCTTGACAAAGACGCCCGGTTGGCAGGAAGCGGGCGAGGAAACCCGGCTTCGAATCGTCGAAGTTGCAAAGGAGTACTTGTCTATAGAGGGCATTGCCACGGAAGCTTCTAGGGACGTGTCGCCAAACTCGTTCCATGTGGACGTTCTCGGGGCAATGTGGCTGGTTCTGGAGTGCGAGCCGCGCTGGCTGAAGTCGCGTCCCGAGGCGTGGTGGACGGATTGGTGTTGGTACATTTTCCGTGAACTAGTACCGAATCTATCCGGCGAACCCAACGAACCGAAACAGGAGATCCTGAGACTAGTTAATGGCAGTAGTCCTACCACAGTGTGTCAGGAAGTACTGGCTCTTGCATCCGGGCAAGACAACGGGCATGAAGGCCTTCTGCGCAGCTTGTTGACGCTATTGGTGAACGAGCCGAACGCGGAGCTTGACGAGGGCTTGTGTAACATGATGCGAAAGGGCGCGGTTGTCGAGCACGATACCGGCGCCGTTGGTGAGTTCGTACTGCAGCGCGCGCCAGAGATATCGATTCCTGCGTGTCTGGATATCCTCGACTGCTCAGTAGAAGAGATCGGCGAGACAGCAGTTGAGCAGGTTGCGGTATCGTTATTGAGTGTACGCGCGGGAGAGAGTTGGCATGGGCTGAGAACATTCCTATCTTCGGCAGAAGAGCGAGCACGTAGAGTCCTGAAGACGTTCGCTCATGAAAAGAACTCGACTCTGTTCGATTCGGCCTCGACCCGCCAACTGGGCGAACTGACAGGCATTCTGATTGAACTGTTTCCGCCGGACACCGATCCGGATTTGCAGGGCGCCCACGTGGTCACACCGGATGAGTCTGCACGCACGTTGAGGAGTCGCTTGATTTCCTACCTCGGTAACCTGGAGGATGAAGAGGCAGTCGCGGCAATGCGGGAGCTTGAACGCCGTTTCGGCGCGCGCCATCCGTGGCTGCGGCGGCCGCGATCCGAGGCGGAGCGCGCTTTGCGGCTTTCGCGGTGGCCTCCGTTTCCGGTGGATGTAGTTGCCAGCGTTCTCGGCACCGATACGCGGCGGTTGGTTCGTTCCGAGGATGATGTCGTTGATGGAATCGAGTATGCATTGGAGAAGTACGCAGCGGCACTGAGAGGAGATGCGGGGGATAGTGTCGAGGACCTGTGGAACACGGCGCGAGGTGATGCCCCGACGCCGAAAGCCGAAAAGCACGTATCGAGCAAGCTGTGCGCCGCGGTGCGAGCGTACTTTCGGGAGTACGCGGTCACGGCAGATCGCGAAGTGGAGGTCCACCGACGAAGCGTTGCGCGTGATGCCGGTGGTGAACCGGGGTCCGAGGTGGACATTCTGGCCCAGGTCGCCGCTTGCGGCACGGTTTCGGGCGACGCGATCCGCGTGCCGATAGAAGTCAAGCTGTCGTCCAACGACGAGGCGAGGACGGGAATCGGGGCACAGCTTGTCGATCGGTACCTTCCCCAGCTTGGCACCACCCATGGCGTCTACGTCGTCGTCTGGATGAGCCTCCCTCGACCTGAAGAACTTCAGACGCACCATCGACCGAAGTGGCAATCCATAGAGTCAGCTCGGCAAGAATTGCGGGAGGAAGCGGACCGCTTGTCGAGGGAGAGGGGGATATGCGTTCGCGCGATCGTCGTTGACGGCTCGTTGCGGTGATTCCGATGGCCCAGGGCTCAGGAGACCTGATGAAGTGACCGGATTTCTGGAGTGGAGGGACGCATGACAACGCTTACCATCGAACTGCCCGACGAGTTGGCGGAAGAAGCGAGAACCAGGGGGTTGCTAGCTTCGAGTGCGATAGAGGCGATGATTCGCGATGCGCTGCGCCGGGGTGCCGTGGGAGATCTCTTCGAGGCGGCGGACAAGCTGGCTGCCGCCAAGTTTCCTCCGATGACGCTGGCGGAGATTCAGGAAGAGGTGAACGCAGTACGTCTGGAGAGACCGCAACGTGCGTCTGGTGCTTGACACGAATGTCGTGGTGTCGGGGCTGATTTGGAGCGGCCCGCCGAGACAACTGCTGGACTTGGCACGAATGGGTCGGGTCGTCTTGTTCTCCAGCGGTGTTCTTCTCGACGAACTGGCGAGCGTGCTGGAACGCGACAAGTTTGCCGCATTCCTGGCGTCGCGCGATATCACGCCGGCGTTCTTGATGCGGCGGTACGGGATGCTTGCAACGCTGGTTAGACCGACACGGATCACTCGGACCGTGCCGACCGACGCGGACGACGATCACGTGATCGCGGCGGCGTCGGCGGCACGAGCGGACGTGATCGCAACGGGCGATGGAGATCTGCTGAGGCTCGATCCGTGGCAGGGGATTCGAATTCTCCTACCGGCCGAAGTCCTGCGGTTCGTGGACACAACAGAGGCCGAGCGACAGTCGCCATGATCCCTTCCCTCGTCGCCAATGAGGTCATCGGCGCGTTGCGCGATTTCCTGAACACGGGATTCGGCCCGTCCAATCCTGCACTCGCGCACGTCATCGACGACTTCCTGGCCGATGCCGAGAACCTCGCGAAGGGCCCGTACCTCTCCGTCGCGCTGCCGTTCCAGCAGGCGCCAGACGGAGGCGAACCGTTTCCGGACGTGCCGCTCGGGTTCACGCCGTACCGCCATCAGCGGACCGCGTTCTCACGTCTGGCCGCCGGCACCGGGCGGTCGACGGTCGTCGCCACGAGCACGGGTTCCGGCAAGACCGAGTGCTTCCTCTACCCGATCCTGGACCACTGCCGGGAGCAAGCCGGGACGCGGGGGATCAAGGCTATCGTCATCTACCCGATGAATGCACTGGCCGTGGATCAGGCGCGGCGCATTGCGGAGATCATCGACCGCACGCCCGCCCTGCGCGGGAAGGTGACCGCGGGAGTCTTCGTCGGCCGCGACAACCAGCCGCAGCGGTCGGCCCACAAGGCGATGGGCCAGGATCACGTCATCACGGACCGGGACACGCTGCGCGACCATCCGCCGGACGTCCTGCTGACGAACTACAAGATGCTGGACTACCTGCTGGTCCGGCCGTTCGATTTCCGGCTCTGGCGACACAACCAACCGGACACGCTGCGTTACCTAGTGGTCGACGAGCTGCACACGTTCGACGGCGCCCAGGGAACCGACCTCGCGTGCCTCATCCGCCGTCTGCGGGTGCGGCTGGGCGTTGCGAGCGACAAGCTGATCTGCGCCGGGACATCGGCCACCCTCGGTGCCGGGGCTGACGAAACGGAACTGCTCGACTACGTGTCACGGATCTTCGGCCAGGGCTTCGAGCCGGGGCAAATCGTCGGCGAGACCAGACAGAGCATCGATGCGTTCCTCGGCGATGCGGTCATCAGCCGCCACCTGCATCCGGCCGACGATCTGGCGATCCGCGTGGACCCGGCGCGGTACGCGACACCGGAAGCCTACGTCCGGGAACAGCACGCGCTCTTCTTCAGCGCGCCCATCGAGGGCGACTTCGCTTCCGACGCGTGGCGCCTGACGCTCGCGGATCGCCTGCGGGAACACTCGGCATTCGTGAATCTCCTCCGGGTGCTCGACGGCCGACCGACACAGATGTCCGCGATCGTCGCGCGGCTCCGCCACAGCCTCCCGGTGACGAGCGATAAGGAAGCGTTGGGCGTGCTGAACGGGCTCTGCGCCCTCATCTCCGTGGCGCGCCAGCGCGAGCAGAAGGCCGGCGATGCGGACAAGTTGCGGCCGTTTCTCCAGGTCGGCTCGCATCTGTGGGTCCGCGAGCTCCGGCGCATGGTGTGCAGCCTGCACGAGGAACCCACCGCGGGGTCGGCGGAGGAATCGGCGGATCGGCGGGCGGGCGGGACGGACGACGTGGCTGACCGCGCGGCGGGACAGGGACACGAGACGAACCCGGCGTCCAGGACGCCACCGACGCCAACGAACGGGGCGACGATACCGCGCCGGCTGCGGTTCGTCGACGATCTCAAACCGGACGAGCCGTCGATCCACCTGCCGCTCATCCAGTGCCGGGAGTGTCACGTCACCGGCTGGGGCGCCGTGAAGCGTGCGGCCGAGCTGCGGCTCGAACGGGACGTGCGGGTCTTCTACAACCGTTTCTTCCTCCGGGACGTCGACGTGGTGTACCTCTTCCCGGCCGACGCGCCGCGTGGAGTCCGCGGTTTCGACGTCGGCGTCTGCGGGGCCTGCGGCATGGTCCTGGCCGCGGACGCCGCAGCGTGCAACGGGTGCCAGTCCGATCGCCTCGTCCGCGTCTTCCGGCCCGACTCGGTCGAGCCCCGAGGCCGCGGCAGGTCCCAATCGAAGAGGCTGAGCCGGGACTGTCCGTACTGCGGGGCGCGGGAGGGCCTGATCATCGTCGGCGCGCGCGCCGCAAGCCTGCTGAGCGTTGCGCTCGGACAGGCCCAGGGATCGCGCTACAACGACGATCGCAAAGTGATCGCCTTCTCCGACAACGTCCAGGACGCAGCCCATCGCGCCGGATTCTTCGCGGCGCGAACCGCCGGCGTCGGCGTCCGCGCGGCGGTCGCGCAGGTCGTCGAACGCCACGACGGCATCGCGCTGGCCGAGCTCCCCGCGCAAGTGGAGACCTGGTGGCGTGACACGGCGGTCAACCCCGACGCTTTCGACACCGAGCGGTTCGTCAGCGAGTTCATCGCCCCCGACCGATTGTGGCTGCGCGATTTCGTGACGCTACGAGAGGAGGGCCGGTTGCCGGCCGGCTCCCGGCTGCCGCCGCTCGTCGCGCAACGGCTCCGCTGGGACACCCTGGCCGAGCTCGGCTACCGGTCGGCCATCGGCCGCACCCTGGAACGGACGCGTGCCGCGGCGGTCGGCGTGGACCGCGACGCCCTGGAAAGGGCGTGCCGCGACGCCCATCTGCGCATCCGGGAGCAGTTCGGGACGCTACGCGATCTGGAGCCGGCGGTGGTGCGTGCCCTGGCCCTCGGCGTCCTGCGGCGCATGAAGGATCGCGGCGCCATCCGGAGCGACGTCACGAGCGCGTGGCTGGCGAAGGGCGCCAGGCTCTGGTGGCTGAACGACAATCTCGCATTGCAGGACTTCGGGCGGCGGTCGGCCCGGCCCATCTTCCCGGTTGACGGAAGCGGCAATGGCGAAGGTCTCGAATCGCTGGTTTCGGGGTCCGGTGCGCGGAAGTCGTGGTACCAGGTATGGGTCGAGAAAGTCCTCACGCCTGTCGATCCGTTCGCCGCGACGCACGACGCAACGGAAGTCCTTCTCGCGTTGCTGCAGGCCCTCGAGGACGCAGGCCTCGTATGCCGCCTGGCGGCTGGGCAGGAGAGCCGCGCCTGGGCGCTCGACCCGGCGCGCTTCTACGTGACCCCGCGCACCGCGGTGATGCACTGCGCCGGATCGAACCGGACCCTCGTCGTACCGGAGCAGGAGGCGGACCTGTGGCTAGGCGTACCCTGCCTGGACCTGGGCGTGCAGGCGGTCTACGAGCGCCCCGCCGCGCAGGCTCCGACCTGGTTCGGGCGTCTGTATCGCGAGACCGTCATCCGGCGCCTGATCGCGGCCGAGCACACCGCGCTGCTCACACGCGACGAGCGCGACCGCCTGCAGCAGCGCTTCTCCGCTCCCAACCCGCGCCCCTGGGAGCCGAATCTGCTGTCGGCGACGCCCACCCTGGAGCTCGGCATCGACATCGGCGATCTCTCTACGGTAGTTCTCTGCTCGGTGCCGCCCGGTCAGGCGAACTACCTGCAGCGCATCGGGCGCGCCGGCCGCCGGGACGGCAACGCGTTCACCGCCACTGTTGCGACGGGCCAGCCCCACGACCTCTACTTCTACGCCGAGCCGCTAGCGATGCTCGCCGGCTCCATCGAGCCGCCGGGTGTCTTCCTGAACGCGCCGGCCGTGCTCGAACGCCAGCTCACCGCTTTCTGTCTCGACGGCTGGGCCGCGACCGGCCTGCCGGACGACGCCGTGCCGCGGACCATCCGGCACGTGCTCGACAACGTGGAGCAGGGCAGGCTGACCGGCTTTCCGTATCCGTTCCTCGACTTCGTGCAACGCGGCGGCGACGAACTGCTCGAGACGTTCTTCGACGCGCTGGCCGGCGAGTTGTCCGACGCCTCCCAGGACTACCTGACCACGTTTTTCCATGGCGATGACGAGTCGCGGCTGTCGCTTCGGTTTCGGATGGTGAATCGCTTCCTCGAGATGGCGAAAGAGCGCAAGGCCCTGCGCGCCGACGTCGACGCGCTGGGGCGGCGCATCCAGGCCCTGAAGCGTGCGCCGGAAGACGAAGCGACGACGACGGACATCAAACGGCTCACGCGGGAGCGCGGCGGCCTGCAGGGACTCCTGCGCAAGCTGAACGGACGCGAGACCTTCAACTTCCTGACCGACGAGGGACTCATTCCGAACTACGCCTTCCCGGAGGCGGGGGTGACGCTGAAGTCGGTGATCTACCGGTCGCGCGAGCGGGACGAGGAAGATGCCGGCCCCGAGGAGCACGACGACAAGCGCAATGTCTACGAGTACGTGCGGCCGGCCGCCTCAGCGCTCAGCGAACTCGCTCCGGAGAACGAGTTCTACGCCGGCGGGAACCGCGTGAGCGTCGACCGCATCGATCTGCGCATGTCGCCGATCGAGACGTGGCGGCTCTGCCCCTCGTGCGACCACTGCGCCCGGGTCGACACCAGGGACGACCACATCGTCTGCCCGCGCTGCGGCGACGTCATGTGGTCGGACTCGGGCCAGCGCCGCGAGATGCTGCCGCTGCGGATGGTGCACGCCGCGACGCCGGACCGGCGCGCCCGCATCCTGGACGACCGCGACGACCGGGAACCGGTGTTCCATACGCGTCAGCTCGCCGCGGACTTCGAGCCTTCGGCCGTCAAGCGCGCCTACGCCATGACGGGATCGGACACGCCGTTCGGCTTCGAGTACATCGAGTCGGCGACGTTCCGCGAGATGAACTTCGGGCGCCTGGGCAGCGGCGGGCAGCCGACGGCGTTCGCCGGGCTGGCGCTGCCGCGCGACGGGTTCCGCGTCTGCCGGCGTTGCGGCAGCGTGCAGAAGAGCAGCGACGACGATGAGCACACCTCGACCTGCAGCGCCCGCAACGCAAAGCAGAAGGCCGACATCGCCGACTGCCTCTACCTGTACCGCGAGTTCCGCTCCGAGGCGGTGCAGATGCTGCTGCCGGTGCTCGACACGCCGGGGTCGGAGCGCCGCATCAGCTCCTTCGTTGCGGCGCTGGAGCTCGGTCTCCGACGCCACTTCAGCGGACGCATCGACCACCTCCGCGCCACCACCCGCCGGAGCCCCCGGCAGGCGGGTACGACGGGCAACTCGGTGGAAGAAGCGCCCGACGACGGCAGAGCGGCCCACCAGTACCTGCTGCTCTACGACACCGTGCCGAGCGGCACGGGCTACCTCAAGGAGCTGATGACGCAGCCGGAGAAGCTGCTGTCGGTCTTCGAGAAGGCGCGCGACGCGCTGAAGTCCTGCGTCTGCAACCAGGATCCGCTGAAGGACGGCTGCTACCGCTGCGTGTTCGCCTTCCGCCGCAGCCGCGGGATGGCCGAGACTTCCAGGGACACGGCCATCGAGATGCTCGACCGGATCCTGGCCCGCAAGGACGAGCTGGAGGAGGTGCCGAGCTTGGGCGGTCTGACCATCAACGCCACGTTCGACAGCGAGCTCGAGGTGCGCTTCATCGAGGCGCTGCGCCGGGTCGAGATCGACGGCGCGCGGGCCGTGGCGGTGCGCGCGGATCTCGTGCACGGCAAGCCCGGCTACGTGCTGAAGGTCGGCAACCACACCTACTACATGGAGACGCAGGCCGAGCTGGGTACCTCCGATGGCGTGGTCGAGCCCAGCCGCCCGGACTTCCTCATCCGGCCCGCGCGGCCCACGGCCGCCCAACCCCCGGTGGCGGTCTTCACGGATGGTTTCGAGTTCCATCGCGACACGACGGACGCCGACTCGCTCAAGCGCATGGCACTGATCCGGGCCGGATTCCTCGTCTGGTCGCTCACCTGGCACGACCTGGAGTTCGTCTTCAGCAAGGCGGCGGACGTTCCGGATCTCCTCGCCGGCGTGAAAGCGGGTGACGACATGGTGCCGCTGCAGCAGAAGCTGGACGCCCGCTGGGACACCGCGGGTCTTCGTTCCCGGCTCGCCGAACCGACGTTGCTGTTGCTGGTGAACTACCTGCGGGCGCCGGAGCCAGCCCGCTGGAAGCAGGCCGTGTTCACGGCGCTGTTCGACCTGTTCGATCGGCAAACGATGTTGAGTGGCGCGCTACGCGCCAGCATCGACCGCGCGACGGCGGAAGCGCTGCCCGGCCAGGTGCGTGAGGCGTTGGGCGATCTGCCGCCACCGGTCGCAATGGCTGGCATCGGAGCCTGGCACGGAACCGCCCCGGCGTTCTTCGACCTGTGCGCGGCTTTCCCACTGGCTGCCGTCCAGCAGGGAGACCCGGACGCCGCCTCGGTCGTCGTACACCTCCATGATGACAAGGCGAGCCGCGAAAGCGATGGCTACCGCCGCGTCTGGAACGGCGTGCTGCGGCTCTTCACGCTGCTACAGTTCCTGCCTGGTGCATGGTGGATGACACGTGTCGGCGTGGAGCGAGACGTCTATCCGGAGTTCCCGCCGGCACCCGAGGCCCCAGCCGCGGCAGGACCGGCGGAAGAGCTATCCGCAGAGGACTGGAAGAATGCCGTCGAACTCGCGGCTCCCGAAGTTCATGCCCTGTTGGGGGAGCTGTCCACACGCGGCGCGCCCGTGCCGGAGGTCGGCTTCGAACTGCTCGACACACGCGGCGCAGTGCTTGCAGAGGCTGAGCTCGGGTGGCCGGCCTACGAGGTCGCGGTCTTGCTCCCCGATCAGAAGGTGCACGCTACGGCCTTCGAACGGGCGAGGTGGCGGGTGTTCACGTCAGGGGCCGAGGACCTTGCCGAGTCAGTCGCCACCACGCTTGCCGGTAAGAGTTGATCGACCCGATCGAGAGCGAGGAGCGCGTTGATGGCCGGAAGACCGAAGATGGCGATGTCCAGCGATTTCCTGGACGCCTTCGCGAAGCTACCGAAGCCGCAACAGCGCGGGGTGCGGACCCTCATCTCCCGCTTCAACGCCGACTCGACCGCTAGTGGCCTCAACTACGAGCGGATCCACGCGGCCCGCGATCCAGCTATGCGGTCGCTGCGCATCGATCAGGGCTACCGGGCGATCGTGCTCAAGCCCGAGCACGGCAACGTACACATGCTGTTGTGGGCCGACAAGCACGACGACGCCTACACGTGGGCGGAGCGGCACGAGTGCCGTATCAACGCCGAGACCGGCGCATTACAGGTGTACGAGCCCCAAACGGAACCGGCTGCGGCAGCGGCGCCGGCCGAAGCTGCCGGCCCACCGTTGGCCTTTCGCAACCTGCGGGACCGCGAGCTGGCCCGACTCGGCGTCCCGGCCGCCATGCTGGCCGAGGTGCGGACGGTACGCGACGATGCCGAACTGGACGCCATGCAGTCCCGCTTGCCCCTGGAGGCGTATGAGTCGCTCTTCCTCTACTTGGCCGGAGAGGGCTATGAGGATCTCGTTCGCGAGCGGGAAGCGCCGCAGAGACCGATCGACACCAGGGACTTCGCGGCGGCGCTGGCGCGGGACGACTCGCGCGGCCGCTTCGTGGTCGTCGACGACGAGCTGGAGCTCGAGGCGATGCTCAACGCACCGCTGGAGCGCTGGCGGGTGTTCCTCCACCCGTCGCAGCGCCGGCTGGTGGAACGGCAATGGAACGGTCCGACGCGGGTGCTGGGTGCGGCCGGCACCGGCAAGACGGTCGTCGCCATGCACCGCGCACGATGGCTTGCGCGGACCCTGCCCGGGCGCGGCCGCATTCTGTTCATCACCTTCACCAGGAATCTCGCGGCCGACATCGAGCACAACCTGGGCGCGATCTGCAAGCCGGAGGAGTCCGCGCGCATCGAGGTCACGAATCTCGACCGCTGGGTGACGCGCTTCCTGCAAGGCCGGCGCTACGAGTTCCGCATCGGCTTCGGCCGTAACCGGGAAGCGTGGCAGCGGGCACTGGACTTGAAGTCAGGTCAGCTAGACGTTCCGGACGCCTTCTATGACGACGAGTGGGAGCAGGTCGTCCAGGCCCACGCCGTCACGACCAGGGACGAGTACCTGCACGTCTCGCGCGTGGGGCGCGGCGCCCGGCTGAACCGGGCCGCCCGCGTCGAGGCCTGGCGCGTGTTCGAGGAGTACCGTACGCAGCTTGCCGAGCGGGGCGTGAAGGAGGTGGACGACGCGTACCGGGATGCCGCCGCTCTCCTCCAGAACGACCGGCGCGCACTGGATTACGTGGCGGTGATCGTGGACGAAGCGCAGGACATGGGTGCCCAGGCGTACCGGTTGGTCCGCCACATCGTGCCCGCCGGCGCCAACGATCTCTTCGTCGTCGGCGACGGCCACCAGCGCATCTACGGCCGCAACAAGGTCGTGCTCGGCCGCTGCGGCATCGACGTCCGCGGTCGTTCCCGCAAGCTGCGCCTGAACTACCGCACCACCGAACAAACCCGCTCGTGGGCCGCTCGCCTCCTGGCCGGCCGTGCGATCGACGACCTGGACGGTGGCCTCGACGTCGACAAGGGAATCAGATCGCTGACCCGCGGGCCCGAACCCCTGCTAAAGCACTTCGAGAACCGTGAGGAGCAGTCCGCGTTCATCGTCGCCTACCTGAAGCAGATCCAGGCCGAGGACGCTTCGCTCCGGGGCCTCTGTGTCGTCGCACGCACGCGGCGGGAGCGCGACGCCATCGCGGCCACGCTGACGGAGCATGGTCTGACGCACGTCGCACTCGAAGCCGGGGCTGTCGACGCAGCAGAGACGGAAGGCGTCCGACTCGCGACCATGCATCGGGTCAAGGGGCTGGAGTTCGACCGCGTCATCATGGCCAGCATCAACGCGGACCTTGTGCCTCTGCCTGTCGCGATCGACGCACGTGGCGACGCCGTGGAGCGGGAATCGGCGCAGACCGAGGAACGGGCGCTCGTCTACGTCGCTGCCACGCGGGCAAAGAAGGAGCTTCTGGTCCTGAGCTATGGAACGCCAAGCAGGTTGCTGTAGACTTCCTTACCCATAGCTGTTACAGGCTGAGCCAATCGTGGTCCCTCACCATCTCATCACTCATGATATCTCGCAGGCTACATCATGCCCAGTGCACGTCCGTAAGGTCCTTCCGAAGCCATGAATACGCCAATTCCTCTGCCGCGTCCACCAGGAACACGCGAAGACTCGACACCGTGTAGCTTCTGAAACGACTACCCAGCTTGCCCTCCGCGTGCTCAACAAATCCCGCCTGCTCCTCCTCGCTGCCAAGACGCAAGTCCACGTCAATCCTATGTCCGGCGGCTGTCGGCTCCAAGTACCAGCAGATGCCCGGGCCCCTACCCTCGGGATCAGGATCTGGCGCCGGCTGAACTATGCCCACCAACCTGCATGGACGCTGAGCGCTCAGCTCCAAATCGTCACGAAAGCGCGGAAACCAACGGTCCACGAACTCGCAGTACGCGTCCAAGGCCGGTGCGGTCGTTGCGGGCCTCTTCGAACAGCTCGGTCACCGCCGCCTTGCCGTGTTCCTCGGGCGTCGCAGGCTCGACAAGTCCGCTCTGCCTCGACCACGTCGCGAGTCAGCTTGAGCAGGGACCTCAGGAACTCGACGCTGACCAGCAATCCCTGCTCGTGCTTCCGTCGCAGCTCTTCCAGCCGCTCACCGAGGGGACGAAAGCGCGGGTCGTGCAGGTGTCGAAGGAGACGCTCGACGACCCTGATCTCCTTCGACTTCTTCTCCGGGTCCGTCCGTCCCGAGCACGTCGTCCAGTACGTCGGCGTCGAGCACCAGCGTCTCCAGATCGTCGCGGACCTCCTCAACGTGAACGTGCCGGTGGCTTCGGGAACGGCCGATGTCCGGGCTCTGACGGCGGAGACGCGCCGAGCGCGCGACAGCTGCCGGGAGCCCATCTAGCGACGGCGTCTGCGAGCATCGAGAAACCGTGGCGGCGGCGCGCCCCGCGCAGCGGGGCAGACGTTCTCGCTCGCGCCGACATCCAGGAACAAAAAACGCTGCGCCGGCTACCACCCGTCGCCCCACGAAGCCCGCAAAACGATCGCCGAGCCCCAACTCTCTCCCCTTCCGACTCGTCGTGACGTTCGCGCGTGTACAATCCTTTCGCCTCCCGAAGACGACGCTCCGCCCCTCCTCCGCACCCTCTTCCCACATCCTGGCCCCCTTCCCCAGAGGTTCCCTGCCTTCGGCTGCGTCTCCAGCCGTCCTCCTCAATACTGGTAGTGGTAACATGCCCGTACCCGTGGATCGTGCCGACCGAAGCAAGGCCTCACGTCGTGCAACTGATGTCGAACCTGCTCATCTCCGCCAAAGCACGAGAGGCGGCCGCAACTTGGCAGCTTTACTGTCCTCTCGGGACAACTCCGCAGGACGCGGGACCCTCGCCGTGCAGCCACCAGGATACGTCCACCGCTCTCTCCCCTCGTACCCGGCACGAGGCACGTCTCGCCGTGTTTCTTCAACTCGTCCAAGGATTGTGACTCCATGAAGATCGTGAATCTGATAGTTGAGAATTTCCGAGCGATTAAGAAGGTCGAATTTGTCGACCTCAAGGATATGATTGTGATCGCGGGACCGAATGGATGTGGTAAGTCCTGTGTTCTAGACTCCATTCGGCTCTTCAAATCCGTTTATGGGGGATACCAGCCAAACGAATGGCAACAATGGCTTGGCGAGTTTCAGATTAATTTTCAGCGAAACCCCCAGCAAATGGCGTCGTTGTTGAGAGATCGCTCCAGGCCATCCGTGATCCAAGCTGACATCGAGTTATCCGGGGAAGAAATAGACTTTATTCGAGGGAGAATTCGACGCATGCTAGAGGAATTGGCGTGGAAGACAGTAGTTCCCGGTCTGAATGACCCGTGGCTACATGCGCGAGGTGCTCTGGCCGCTGAACTCCGCGCCCACAAACCTGCCGTGGATGAAAAGGTCAAGGCACTAACCCCGATTGTTGCTCAGCAACTCAAGGCTGGTGCCCATCGTGGGCGGCTGGAAATAAGCCCCGTGGGTGAGGCGACAACACACAATAATGTCCTGTTGGAACTCGTGTTCTCCTCCTTTCACCCAAAACACATTGGCGTGATAGACTACCATGGATCTCATCGAAACTACGGCCGCGAAGAACTCGGAGGAATCAACCTTAGCCTAGATCAGGAAGAGGATAGGTTTCGCACGTCGTCGCTGTACAACTATGCGAACAAGTACGCCAATATAAAGAGCGAAATGGCCGCCGACTATGTGCGGCAGGCATTGAGAGAAAAGAAGGGTGTCAAGAGCGGCTCAAGAGAGACAAAAGATCTGTCGGAAACTCTTCAGGATCTCTTTAAGATATTCTTCCCAGGCAAGAAGTTCCTAGGGCCTGTGCCAACCGACGACGGCAACCTAAATTTTCCAGTTGAGATCGATGGCGGAGCGACGCATGACATCAACGACTTGTCGTCTGGAGAGAAGGAAGTTCTCTTTGGGTATCTCCGTCTACGGAATTCTGCCCCGAAACACTCCGTTATCTTGCTTGACGAACCGGAACTGCATTTGAACCCCGCCTTAATTCGCGGTCTTCCTCAGTTTTATCACAAGAACCTCGGCTTGGAACTGAATAATCAGATCTGGCTCGTTACACATTCAGACGCGTTCCTGCGTGAAGCCGTTGGCAGCGCAGGCCTGCGCGTTCTACACATGCAGTACGCGGCGGCGGGCGATCCGGTAGATAATCAAGTGCATGAGATTAAACCGGGTGAAGAGGTCGAGGCAATAATACTTGAACTCGTAGGCGACCTCGCCGCGTACAGGCCTGGAGCGAAGGTCGTATTTTTTGAAGGAGAGAATTCTGATTTTGACATGAAGATGGTGTCTCGACTTTTTCCGGACGTCGAGAAGAAACTGAACTTTATTTCTGGTGGGAGTAGATATCGTGTAGAGATGCTTCATCGCACTTTGGACCATAGCATTCAAGCAGGGAGTATACCGGTCAAGATCTATTCGGTGGTGGATCGGGACTCAGGGAGTGATACCACCATCGATGCAGAGTTTCGGCGGCATTATTCGTGGGACGTTTACCATATTGAAAACTATCTGCTAAATGCCGATTGTATTTGCGAGGCACTGAAGCAACTAGGCATATACGAGGATAGCGTTGCGACGTCGGAAACGGTAGAATGCCGCTTGAAGGACATCGCTCAGGAGCAGATCAGCCAACTCGTCAGCCATAGAGTTCGAGCCCAAGCCAACAAAGAGTTGGTCGAAGGGTTGCAGTTGAGAGTGGACCCAACCTCTGCGGACGTGGGGGCAGAAATGCACAGGTCCATCATGAAGTCGGTGGAACGGATTCAGGACCGAGCGGCAACGGTTTTGAACATGGAATCAATACGGGAGAGGGTGGAACGAGAGCGAAGCGTTCTCAACGAGTCTCTCGCGAAAGACGAGTGGAAGAAGGAATTCAAGGGCAGGGACGTGTTGAGAGAATTTGCCGGAAGGTACGCGAAGGGGATGAGGTACGAGTACTTTCGCGACCTTATAATTAGCGTGATGAGCAACGCTGGATATCAACCTGATGGGATGCGGAGGGTGCTTTACCAAATCGTGAATGACTGAGCAGTCGTAGTTTTCGAGGTAACTAAGCTTAGCCAGAGGGTTGTTCCTGAGAGTAACCTTGAGGATGAGTACACACCGAACGGTCAACAAGCCAGAAGGTGGGCCTGCTACGGTTGGTCCCAGCACGGCAACGGGCGCGGCCCTTGCAGGCTCATCCGCTCCGGAGGAGTCGATGACGTTCCTCGGCTACCGGATTGGGAGCGATTAAAGCCCAATATACGTCCATGTAGACTGCTTCCCACACGGTTCGGTTCTCGGCCTGTAGTGCAGGTACGTGACGACGTGAACACCACTCTTAGCAGGCCGTGGTGAAAGTCCGTCCAGCGGAGATCGACACGGCCGTTCCCGTGCCCTACACTGGCCGGAATGGCGATGGGCACGACCCGCGACGATGGGTCCCAACAGTCGATGTGGGTGGCCACGACTGACCTGCCACAGGGCGGCGGCCACCCGTTCTACGAGCGTTTGAACCAGATCCTCGGCGCGGCCGGCTTCGATGCTTTCGTCGAGAAGCTCTGCGCTCCGTTCTACGCGCGGATGGGGCGACCGAGTCTGGCGCCCCGGCCGCTACTTTCGGCTGCTCTTGGTCGGCTACTTCGAGGGCCTGGATTCGGAGCGGGCGATCGCGTGGCGGGCCGCCGATTCGCTGAGTCTGCGGTCGTTTCTGCGTCTGGCGCCGCCGGCGTCGCCGCCCGACCATTCGACGATCTCGCGGACGCGGCGACTGCTGAGTCTCGAAACGCACGAGGCGGTCTTCACCTGGGTGCTGCAGCAGCTTGCCGACGCGGGTTTGGTCCGGGGCAAGACGGTGGGGGTCGACGCGACGACGCTGGAGGCGAACGCGGCGTTGCGCAGCATCGTTCGCCGCGACACGGGCGAGGACTACACGGCATTCCTGACGCGGCTGGCCGAGGCGTCGGGCATCTCGACACCGACTCGTGCCGAGCTGGCGCGCTTCGACAAGTCGCGCAAGAGCAAGAAGAAGACGTCGAACGCCGACTGGACCCACCCGCATGATCCGGATGCGCGGGTCACGAAGATGAAGGACGGTCGGACGCACCTGGCCCACAAGGCCGAGCACGCCGCGGACCTGGAAACGGGGGCGGTCGTGGGCGTTACGGTGCAGGCGGCTGACACGGGCGACACGACGTCGATGATCGAGACGCTGATCATGGCGGCCGAGCAGCTCGAGGCGGTCCAGCCGGATGGAGCTGGCCTCAAAGAAGTGGTGGGCGACAAAGGCTACCACAGCAACCGGACCCTGACTGACCTGAAGGCGCTGGGCCTGCGCAGCTACATCTCGGAGCCGGACCGCGGCCGTCGGTGCTGGAAGGGCCGTTCAAAGGCCCGCGATGCGGTATATGGCAACCGGCGGCGAATACGCGGTGCGCGGGGTCGTCGGCTACTGCGCTGTCGGGGAGAACTGCTGGAGCGCCCCTTCGCGCACGTGTGCGAGACCGGCGGGATGCGGCGGGTCCATCTACGAGACCATCCGAACATCCTCAAGCGGCTGCTCGTGCAGTTTGCCGGCTGCAACCTTGGGCTGCTGCTGCGGCAGCTGATCGGTGTGGGCACGCCGCGGAGCCTTCAGGGCCGGGCCGCAGCGGTATTCTGTGCTCTATTCAGGTGGTGGGATGGCCTGTGGGGCTATCTGAGGCGTCTCACGACGCTCTCCATCCCGATTTCGGCCAAAACCGCCTCGTCACCGCGCCATCACCGCTTCCGTTCATGCGTGTGAACGTGGAGACTTCTACCTCGGGCTGTTAGCAGCCCGTGGTGAAAGTCGCGGATCCGGCTTGGTCCCGAAGCGATCTCATCCCGTACACTGAAGGCCCATGGCGATGGGCAAGAGACCGAAAGCACGGCAGGGTTCGCCGCTATGGGTGACGACGGCGGATTTGCCGACGAACGCCGGCCATCCCTTCTTCGAGCATCTGAACCGGGTCCTGGAAGCGGCCGGCTTCGACGCCTACGTCGAGGAGCTGTGCGCGGTGTTCTACGCGGCGCGGATGGGCCGACCGAGCCTGCGTCCTGGGCGGTATTTCCGGATGCTGTTGATCGGCTACTTCGAGGGGCTGTCCTCGGAGCGCGGGATTGCGTGGCGGGTGGCCGACTCTCTGAGCCTGCGGTCGTGTGTGGACGCCTCCGAAAATGCAAGCCTTTTCTAAGTCTCTCCTTCTGCGCTCAGTCTGCTCCTGTGGTTCTTCGCGACAGCGGAGCGGCTCCCCGTCGCCGCGATTGTTTCCGTGGAACGCGGGCCAGCCTTCTGGCTGGCCCGCAAGGGCTTCCCGCACGGTCGGCCGCGGCTGTCACCCGGAGGGCCGCAACAGAGTGGAGGAGCCGCGCAGCGGCTTGACAGCCGCGGGCGACCGTGCGCGAGGTAGACGCTTCCGAGCGAAGCGAGGGCCTTTGGGCACGTCCGAAGCCGTGCAGCGCCGTTTCAGGAAGCTCCATTTCGTCGGATGGTTCGGTGCATGCGGTCAGGTGCTGTCGTGTGTCCGGCCTCATTGCTTGCGGCATATCACGCGCCGCGGGCCCGTATGGAGATACGCGGGTCGAGTCCAAAAGCGTTCCTGTGTGCTCGAAGGCACTGCACCGCAGGCTGGTTTTCCCGACCCCGTCTCGTTGACCGTTTGCCCTTACCATCTTCCGACCTGCTCGCATTCCCGACGGCGCCGGACCCCGGCTCTTGCTTCTCAGCCGGTCGGCAGCGGCGCGCGGTAGTACTCGTTCTTCGTCATCAACGCCCAAGCGATGCGCGCCGTCCGGTTGGCCAGCGCCACCGCGACCAGCATGCGCGGCTTGCGCGCCAGCATCCGGGCCAGCCAAGGGTCCTTCGTGCCACGCCGCGCCGCCCAACCGACTGTCGCCATCGCGCCGGCGACCAACAGCCGCCGGAGATCGCGCTGACCCATCTTCGATATCCTCCCCAGCTTCGCCTTCCCGCCGGTCGAGCTCTGCCGGGGAACCAGACCCAGCCAGGCCGCGAAGTCCCGGCCGCACCGGAAGCTCTCCAGCGGCGGCGCGAAGGCCTGGATCGCCATCGCGCACAGCGGTCCGATTCCCGGGATACTCATCAGCCGTTCCGTCTGTTCGTCTTCGCGCGCCCGCTCCCGCAGGTCCCTTTCCAGCTCCGCGATCTTCTCGTCGAGGTCGCCGATCTGAACGAACAACAGCGCGCCCAGCTCCCGAACCGGGCCCGGGAGTGGCGAATCGGCATCTTCAATCGCCTCCGCCAGCCGCTCCACGTGCGCAGGACCTTGCGGCGCGACGACGCCGAACTCGGCGAAGTGTCCCCGCAACGCGTTGATCGTCTGCGTGCGCTGGCGAACCAGCAGATCGCGCGTGCGGAACAGCATGCCTTGGGACTGCTGCTCCTGCGTCTTCACCGCCACGAAGCGCATCGTCGGCCGCGAGGCCGCCTCGCAGATCGCCTCGGCGTCGGCGGCGTCGTTCTTCTGGCGCTTCACGAACGGCTTGACGTAGATCGGCGGGACCAGCTTCACCTCATGACCGAGCTTCCCGAACTCTCGGCCCCAGTGGTGCGAGCTCGCACAGGCCTCCATCGCTACGACGCATCGCGGCTGCGACGCCATGAAGCCCAGCACTTTGTCCCGACTCAGCTTCTTGCGGAACGCAACCGACCCGTCCGCGCGGGCGCCGTGCATCTGAAAACTCCGCTTCGCCAGATCGATGCCGATGATGGTAGCGTGCTCCACAGGATGCCTCCTCTTCCAGGTGATGCTTCACAACAGCTCCACCTTGGCACATTCCGATGCCGTTGAGATTGAGAGGAGGCGTCCACCCCATCATTCCTGGACCTGGATGTGACCGAGGCGTCTCCGGACCACTCGACGCTGTCGCGGACGCGTCGTCTGATCGACGTGGAGACGCACGAGGCGGTCTTCACGTGGGTTCTCGAGCGGCTGTCGGCGGCGGGTCTGGTGAAGGGGAAGACGGTCGGCGTGGATGCGACGACGCTGGAAGCGAACGCGGCGATGCGGAGCATCGAGCGTCGGGACACGGGAGAATCCCACGAGGCGTTCATTCGGCGGTTGGCGCAAGCCTCGGGGATTGAGACGCCGACGCGTGCCGAGTTGGCTCGGTTCGACCGGTCCCGGAAGAACAAGAAGACGTCGAACAAGGACTGGCAATCGCCGCAGGACCCGGACGCGAAGATCGCGAAGATGAAGGACGGCCGGACGCACTTGGCTCACAAGGTCGAGCACGGGGTCGACATGGACACGGGGGCCATTGTGTCGGTGACGGTGCAGGATGCCTCCGACGGCGATACGGCCACGTTGCCGGCGACGCTGATCACGGCGGCCGAGCAGGTGGAGTTGGTGCAGCCGGACGGTGCGGGGGTCGAAGAGGTGGTCGCCGACAAGGGGTACCACAGCGACGCGACGCTGGTGGCTCTCGGCGAGGTAGGGGTTCGCAGTTACGTATCGGAGCCGGAGCGGGGTCGGCGCTGCTGGCAGGACAAGAAGACGGGCGAGACGCCGCCAGCGAAGTGTGCTGCTCAGAAGGCGTTGTATGCCAACCGCCGGCGTGTGGGCGGGCGGCGGGGTCGTCGGCTGCAACGCTGCCGGGGCGAGGTGGTGGAGCGTACCTTCGCGCACATGTATGAGACGGGGGGCATGCGCCGGGTGTGGGTGCGCGGTCACGACAATGTCCGCAAGCGGGTGCTGATCCAGGCGGCCGCCTGCAACATCGGGCTGCTGCTGCGCCAGCAGACCGGCATCGGTACGCCCCGGAGCCTGCAGGGGCGGGCTCTTTCGGCAATTTGCCGCCTGATCGGCCGTCTGCTCGACCTCTGGGGGCGTCTGACGCGCGCCTGGGGGTTCAAATGGACACCGACGGCGCTCGTCCGCTCAATTGCTCATCGCCAAGCTGCCTGAACAGCAGGGCTCAGCGAACAGACTTCTTCCACGGGCTGCTTGGCCCATTGGTCGGCCAAGTCGGCCCCGGGGCCGTAGATGACCTTGGCCACGTCGCACAGGTGCTGCTTGGCACGCTTGGCATGGTAGATGTCAACGATCTCGATGGCGCCCGGAAACTGCTCGGCGGCGACGTTCCAATCCACGCAGCGCCGTTGCCGATGACGACCTGACGGTCCGCGGTGTCAAAGCCGCGCCATATTGCCTCGCGATAGGCACGTTGTGCGAAGGCGGATGGCTGCGGGTCGGTGTCGCGGCTGGCCGCGCTCTCGACGGCGGCGCTGTAGCTGACCGACCCGTGGTCGCGGCTGGGCCGACCCGCCTTGTCGCGTCCTTCGGCCGTCCACACGGTGGCCAGCTTGACCTCACGGGTCTTGGCCGAAACCGTCCGGCTGCTTGCCACGGCGGCCTTCGACCTCGGCGGGGCGCACCGGCACACCGCTGCCGTCCAGTCCCAGGTACATCGTCGGCGCGGAGCTGGGGACGGTTTCGGCCACAGCGCGTGCATCGGCGGCGACCGCACGTCCCAAGGCTTCGGCACAGCGCTCGACCTGCTTGGTCTCGACGCGCACCGCGGCCAGTTCCCACAACAGGTTGCTGGCCGCGGCGAGGCTGAAGCCCGAGGCCGCCAGTCCCACCATCCGCAGCACGCCGGGCGAGAGCGACGTGGCGTGCATACCCAGGGCCCGCTTCGTTTCAGCGTTCATGGCGTCGTTTCCATCCACCGCAGCAACGCGCGGGTCGGGCCGACGGCGGCGTGCTCTGGCACCCGCGGCGGCGCGATCGGAGCTTCGCGGACGTAAAGCACATCCAGGTTGCCTGCCGGCGCGGCCGCCGCCGGAGGCGAGCGCGGCCAGAGGTCGCAATCGAGCTGCCGGGCCATCTCCTCACCCGCTGGCGCTCGCCGCCAGACAGCGTCGGTACGCCGTGGTTGAGCGACAGGTAGCGGACGCCGATGTCGATCAGGTGCCGGAGGGTCCCGCGGACCCGGCGACTAACATCGCTACGACGTCGCGGGGCGGTTCGTAGCCACCAACCATTTTCGCGTGTGCGCCCACCCTGGGGACACATAGCCGCCGAAGCCTGTGAGGTGGCGAAGATGCCGGCTGACCTGCTGCGCAACTGGCGCGTCGCCGGCAAGTGGGAGCAGGCCGTGCGGCTGGCCGACGGATAGCTGCGCAGGACCTGGAATGGCTCGTGGAATCATGGGGCTCGCAGCATGCCGTGCAGTGACGGCGGTTGCCGCGGTCGGCCGCGCCGTCGAAGTGAGCATCGTGGGCCGGCGCCCGGAACGTCTGGCGGCGACCGACGGGTGTTGGACAAGTGCGCCTCGACGCCGCCGGAGTCCGTGACGATGGCGCAAAAGAAGGGGCGCCGTCCGATTCTGCAGATCCGGGGCCATTGGAGCGCCCTGCGTGGGGCAGTGCTGCGCGGCCGGATTCCACGCCGGATTGGTAGTATTGCTCGCCTGCTTCGGCACCCTCGGGAGAAAAGCACGACCACGATGCACACGATGCACCGACAGATCCTGATAGTCCTGTTCGCCAGTCTGATTGGGTTCGGGGCAGCCTGCGGAGACGACGAATCTCCAAGCCCGACCGCTCCGACCACACCGACGATGCCGGTCACACCGGCAGCGCCGACGGTGAGCGGCGTGTCGCTGCTCGCGCCGGCCGGGTTCACCGATAACCCCGTGCTCGTTGTGGGCGAGACGGTCCAGTTGAACCTCGACGCCGACTACAGCGACGGGTCGACGAAGCGGGTCACCGAGGAGGCGGTCTGGACGTCGTCAAACGAGCAGGTGGCAACCGTGACGGCCGGGCTCGTGACGGCAGCGGGCGTCGGTGAAGCCAGCGTGCAAGCCGGATTCGAGACCTTGGATGTCGCAATCGACTTCAGGGTCGAAATGGACGAGCTGACCCTGGGGTTCGCGTTCGAGCCCGTCCCGCCGGCCACGATCACCAGGGGCGATACGGGCCACTTCCGGGTCAACATCACAAGAGACGGAAACCGGGAACGATTGACCGACGGGGTGACGTCGTCCGCGGAGTCCGTCGTAATACTCGATCCGGAAGGCGATCGCTACCGGTACACCGGCGTCGGTGCTGGCCATGCGGAGATACGCGTCGAGTACGAGGGCGAGCGCCGCCTGACGCACCGCATGACGGTGGAGCAGCCCGCGAGCGCGCGGTGGCGAGGGATCCGGGTCGAACCGGAGGTGGGTCGAAGCGGGTACGTCAGGCCGTCCTGGAACGTGCGGGACACGGACATCTACAGGGAGGACGGCTCGCCGGACTGCACGGCGTACACGCAGACGCCAATTACGACTGTCGGCACCGGCGACGGCCTGGACCGCGAGCACATCGTAGCTCTGGCCGAGGCATGGGACAGCCGGCCGGCGGGATTCGATCAGGCGACGCTGCGGCGGATTGCGGAGGACCACGACAACCTGACGCTGGCGACGGCGAGCGCGAACCGGAGCAAGGGCGCCAGGGACGCTGCCGAATGGCGTCCGGAGCACAACGGCGCCTGGATGGCGAACCGCGTTGTAGAGGTCAAGCGGGAGTACGATCTGAGCGTCGATGAGGCGGAACGCGACTGGCTTGAGCGGCTGCTCGGCTCAGGCCCGGACAAGATCACGTGTAGCGGTGGCGGCGGCACGGCGGCGGATCACCCGCCGGTGCAGACGTACCGGAACTGCACGCTGATGAGGGAGGCCGGCTGGAACCGTGGCGTCAACCGGGATGGCGGGACGTACAGGAACTCCTGGAACGATGCCGAGATGCGGACCTACGAGTTGAACACTTCCCGGGATCGGGACCGGGACGGCCACGCCTGCGAGTGACTGAGGACCGCGCATGACCGACGCCAACAAGCAGAACGCCATCACCGAAGCGCTGCAGCGCCTCTATAACACCGCGCGCGCGGTGCTGACGAGAGACCTCAAACCGGTCCGCGAGTCGATGGCGGTGCCGAAGACGTCGATCCTGCTGGTCGCCGCAGCGCGCGCCCACATGGAAGCCGGTCGTTGGCGAACATTGGTAGTCGCGGGGATCCTCGGAGGGGTTGTTGCCGCCTACACAGTGTCGTGCAGCTGACGGCGCGGGTCCTGGGCTCGGGTCCCGTAGAACAGACCCCGCACGCGCGGGGATCGACCGTCAGTTCACTCGAACCGGGCCTCCTCAACCAGCCTGTACCCCGCGCGCCTCGGTGGCGGTCGCCGCGGCGTGCTTTCGTGTGAAGGTTGCCGGGCCGCCCACTTTCGCTGGCGAGCGGACGGCCCGTGCTTGCCGGGTTCCGGCAGACGGAAGACGGGTCGTGGCAGTACCGCTGACCCGCTGGGGGTTCAATCCCGGGGCATCGCGACCGTGGGACTCGGCGTATCATGGGCCGCATGGGCACATGGGCACATGCCGGAGGCAGCCAGAGCCTTCCCGACGTTGTGGGGTACATCGTGGGATGGTCTCTTCTGGAATCCGCGTAAGCCTGTGAAGATTCAGTCGTTTGCAGCGGAAGTCATGCTGACGTTGCCGGAGTGAGACGAACGGTCGAATCCGGACGTGACCGTGGGGCGCGCCACGTCCCTGGAGGTATGCGATGTTCCTGCGGCGTTTCGGTCCATCTGTCGCACTGCCGGCGATCGTCATTCTCACGTCGGTCGCCGCGGCGGCGGCGCAGTCCGATGAAGAAGACGCCGGTTTCGTTCCCGTCACCGACGCCATGCTCGAGGATCCCGCCCCGGGCGACTGGCTGATGTGGCGCCGCACGCAGAACGGCTGGGGCTACAGCCCGCTCGACCAGGTGAATCGCGACAACGTCGGCGATCTGCGGCTGGTCTGGACTCGGGCGCTGGCGCCCGGCGCACAGGAGGGGACGCCGCTGGCCTACGGCGGCATCCTCTTCATGCCGAACCCGAAGGACCACCTGCAGGCGCTCGACGCCGTCACCGGCGACCTGCTGTGGGAGTACCGCCGCGACATTCCGGAGGACGTCCCCGAGATCATGGGGGGCCTCACCGACAACAACCGGAACGTGGCCATCTACGACAGGACGATCATCGACACCGGCAACGACGACTATGTCTACGCCCTCGACGCCGTCACCGGCGAGCTGGTCTGGGAGACGCAGATTTTCGACTACCAAGTGCACCCGGCCCGGCATTCCTCCGGTCCCATCATCGCCAACGGCAAGGTCGTCTCCGGGCGGAGCTGCCGTCCTCGGGCCGGGCCGGTGTCGTGCGTCATCGTCGCGCACGACGCCGCCACCGGCGAGGAGCTGTGGCGGACGGGCCTCGTGCCGGCGCCGGGCGAGCCGGGCGACGAGACCTGGGGCGGCGTCCCGTACGAGGAACGGGTGCATGTCGGCTCGTGGATGGTCCCCAGCTACGACCCCGACCTCGACCTGATCTATGTCGGCACCTCCGTCACGTCGCCGGCGCCGAAGTTCATGCTCGGCGGCGTCGACAACAAGCACCTGTACCACAACTCGACCCTCGCGCTCGATGGTGAGACCGGCGAGATCCGCTGGTACTACCAGCACTTGAACGACCACTGGGATCTCGATCACCCCTACGAGCGCATCCTCGTCGACACGGCGGTCGCGCCGGACGCGGACGCGGTCTCCTGGGTGAATCCGCGGCTCCAGCCGGGGGACGTGCGCAGGATCGTGACCGGGATTCCCGGAAAGACCGGCGTGGTGTACACGCTCGACCGCGAGACCGGCGAGTTCCTCTGGGCGACGCCGACCGTCGCGCAGAACGTCATCAGCGGCATCGACGGCGCCACCGGCGCGGTCACCGAGAACGCCGAGCTCGTCTTCACCGCCCTGGGCCAGGAGGTGCTGTCGTGTCCTTCCTTGGGCGGCGGCAAGAACTGGCCGGCCGGCGCGTACAGCCCCTTGACCAACACCATGTACTTCCCGCTGCAGAACACTTGCGCGCGGCTGCTGTCGACGATGGAAGGCGGCTTGACCATCTATCGTCTGGCCGCCCGGTCCCAACTGACGCCGGGCACGGACGACCTCGGTACCGTGCGGGCGGTCTCCGCGGAGACAGGCGAGACCGCCTGGCTGCACGAACAGCGGGCCGCCACCTACGCCCTGGTCGCCACCGGCGGCGGACTCGTCTTCGGCGGCGACGGGAACGGCCGGTTCCGGGCGTTCGATCAGGAATCGGGGGAGGTACTCTGGGAGATCAACCTGGGATCGCCGGTCAGCGGCTTTCCGATCACCTACGCGGTCGACGGACGCCAGTACATCGTGGCCAGCACGAGCACCCGAGTCTCGGGGTTGACGCCGGACCTGCGACCAAGCGCGGGGAACAACCTGTTCGTGTTCGCGCTACAGAACTGAAAGCAGCATAACCGGCTTGTACATCAATGGTTTAAGGAACTACAGTAACGACGTTTACCACTTGAATTACCACGATGTCAGGATCGCCAAGGCTGTGGGGTAATCGGATCGTCGGGCGTAAGCGTTCGGCCATGCCGGTATGGCGGCCCGACAACTGGGCGGTCGACGCGTGAACCCGCGCAGCCGAGAGAGCGCGGACGAGCTGAAGTGGGTGGAGCCAGGAAACGCGCCGTGCGGCGAAGAACGCACTGGCCCCGCAGGCCGAACTGGCCGGTCTGCATGGATTTCTCCAGACGCCGACGTCGGGTCCGGCTGGGCCAGCCGCATGCCGGGAGATCGCCTGTTGTATGAGTGGACCTGCCGATCTCTCGGCATCACCCTCGTTGTGCTGTTGCTGGCGTCGGTGACTCCCTGCGCCGCCGGGCCGCTCCTGGATGCGGCACTCCAGAAGGCGCCGAGGTCGCCGTGCGAAGCCGCAGCGACCGAGGGCGAGACGGCGGCGAACGAAGAACGTTGGCCGGCTGTCTGGTTCTCCACTTCGGCGGTCAACGCCGTCTACGTTCTGCCGGTCGTCCCTCTCCTGTCGCACATCGATCGTGAACCGCCGGAAGAGGCTCTGACGTTCGTTCCGCCCCAAGCTCTGGAGTGCTTCACCCACGGCTACAAGAAGCGGGCCGAGCAACGTCGAGTGCGCGCGGCGTGGACAGGGTGGGGGATCATGCTGGCTTCCCTGCTGGTATACATGGCCGTGGTGCCTGATGTGGGATGGGACCCATAACGCACTGGCCCCGCAGGCCGAACTGGTCAGTCTGCACGGATGTCCTCCGGACGCCGACAGCGCGTCTGGCTGGGGCCAGCCGCGCTGTCCATACCGGCTGCACCGAACGGTTACCGTCGGGCGTCGGGCCGTCGGGCGGTAACCGTTCGGTCATCCCGGTGCGGGGCGACGGCTCAGCGCCGACGGGCCGGCGCTCAGCGAGCGCAGCAACGCCATCCGCTGTCGTGAGTCGCGGCCGTGGTAACGGCACTCGACCGGCGTGGTCATGTCGGCACGGGCCAGTTTTCGCCGGCGCGCCGACGTCCATCGATCGGGACGGCCACGTCGCGGTGTTGTCTTGCGGCCAGCCGCCGTTGTGAACGCACGCCGCCAGGCACGCTTCGAGCCAGCGGAGCAGACCATCGATACCGAGCCCTCGCGGTGTTTTGGCGAGCGCGCGCAACGGCCGCACGTGCCACGTAGCCTCGTCGGCGTGGCGTCGACCCGCCGCGTGCCGGTGCGCGGGACCGCCCCGGCGAGCGGCTCGATCAAGCAGCTCGAAGCGGGACACGCATTCGGCCAGCGTCCCCGAGGAAACCGCCAAATACCGGGATGACCGAACGGTTACGTCGGGCGTCGGGCTTCGGGTTGTGCACAGCGTCGGGCCCGTCGGGCGGTCGGGCGGGGGTAGGCGTTCGGCCAAGCCGGTATCTGGCTTGCTTCTACCGGTTGAGGGTGCGCTTCCAGTCCTTGCGGAGGGGCCGCAGCCAGATGTCCTCCTTGGGCTTATCGGAGCGGTTGTTCATGTTGTAGCGACCGCGCCCCTGGCTGGCGCCGACGCGGATCCAGCCGGAGGCCCGGTAGACGGCGCCGGTGTAGCGGGAGTCTCCACGAAGGTCTCGATGAGCACGGGGGTCGTCTTGTAGCGCGCGATCCAGTCGGCCGGCAGGCTGGCGGCGGACGAGGGCGAGGATGTGCGAGCCGAGGTTGGGGATGCGGATCCAGGGCAGGATCAGGAAGCGCGGGTTGTCGACGACGAGCGGCAGGTTCTTTTCGCGGTGTCGCCGCGACCAGCCGATGAAGCGGTCGCGCGGGGCGAGCGTCCAGGCGGCGGTCGAGAAGCCGAGCATGGCCAGCGGCCTGCCGTCGCTCGCGTGCACGGCGTAGCGCATCTGGGCGCCGACCAGGGTCTTGTAGCCGAGGTAGTGGTAGCGGGCGACGTACTCGTTCCACAGCTTTCCCCCGCGGTCGCCGCGCACGACGGTGCGCATCTCGAGCGGGCGGACGGCGTCGAGCGTGGTCGGCGGCGGCAAGAGGGGCGGTTCGGTGTCGGGCCCGAAGGTGATCGGCGCGGGCCGGTTCTGGCGCCACTTCGGCGGCGGCAATTCGATGCGGCCGTCCCGGTACATGGTCAGCATGACGACGCGGGCCATCATGTCCTTGATCCCCGCCGTCGGCCTTGTTACCAGCCGATGCGGCGGCAGAACTCCTTCGACAGGGCGTGGCGGTTGAGCGCCGGCGGCCCGGCGATCAGCGCGCGCAGCAGCGCCATCTCCGCGGTCGTGAAGTCGCGGCCCGTAGTAGCGGCACTCGACCGGAGTGGTCATGCCGGCGCCGTCAGTTCGCGCCGGCGCGCCGCGTCCATCGACCAGGGCAGCCACGGCGAAGTGTCGTCCGGCGGCCGGCCGCCGTTGTGAGCGCAGGCCGCCAGCCACCCTTCGAGCCAGCGCAGGACATCGATCCGGTTCAGCACCAGAGTGCCGACTACCGAGTACATCAGCGTCGTGAACCGCGCGCCGGTCCCGCTGTCGGAGCCGAACGACAGGCGCCGTCCGATGGCCGGCCCCCGCAGCAGCCGCTCGGCGCGATTTGTTGTCGAGCGGCACCCGGGGACGGTCGGCGAACACGCTGAGCCCCTCGCGATGGTTGACGAGCGAGCGCAGCGGCTTGCCCTCGCGCGCGTGCTCCGGCAGGTCGGCCAGTTCCCGTTGCGCCGTCGCGAACAGGCCGTCGAGCGCCGCCGCGAGCGCGCCCTGCGCCGCGTCGAACGCCGCGCTCTGGCGCTCGATGCCGGGGTCGTAGCAGTCCAGCCGCGCCTCGTTCAGGTGGTAGATCGCGGCGATCCGCGCAAGCCGTGCCTCGCACCAGCCGGTCAGGCGGACCTGCGCGGCGGCGCACTGGAGGAAATCGCGCCTGAGATGCGCCCAGCAAAAGCGAGCACGACCGTGCCCCCGAGCAGCCGCGCCAGCCGCTTGTAGGCGCTGTAGCGGTCGCAGACGATCGCCGTCTCGGGTGCCAGGTTGCCGAACAGCTTTGCCGCTGCCTCGGCGCTGCGGCTCGCGGAGCTGGAGAGAAACCTGCGTGAGCGGGCGCGCGAAGGCGGTTCGGGGGCTGGGCGCGCTGTTGTTCGTTCAGATCGCCGGGCTCAACGAGAAGCCTCCCCGCAAGCGGTCCACCCCCAGTCGGGCCTCGTTACGCACCGTCCAGATCGTGGTCTCGGCCGCGTCCGGCGCCAACACCGCGACCTGCAACTAAAAACCCTCTTGACAGAATTGCTCGGAGCGGACATAGTGCGTTTTCAAAGCGCCCTGGAGGCCGTCAAGTACAGGGCCACGAAGGTGACATATGAATGTTTCGTTGTTCTCAGTTTCGCTGGAAGTGCCGGGGTTTAGGCTGCCATTTCCGATACGCGCCATCCTGTTACTAGCGATTCCTCTGGCACTCACCGTCCCGATGGTTTACAAGAGTATACCACTGCTCGAGAGGTTTATGTTCTTGCCATGGCTTGTTTTCTCGTCCGCATACGGCATTCTCTTGGCTTATGAGAATGTTAATTCCCTGAATAAGGTAACCAAGGGGGAACTAGTATCAGTCGGCAATAACTATCCGTATGTGCTCTATTGGATTCTACTTCCTCTCGTGCTACACTACATTCCAGTCTTGTTGTCACACGTGACTGTGCCGCATGAGGCAAGGTTGTTGGTTGACTCCGAAGAGTACGAACGAATCGTTGCAATCGCCGGGTGGCCCAATTTTTTCGCGTCTACAAAAACTACAGACTACGGATTCCTTTATTTTCTTTTTGGCCTCTTCTGTTTTTCCTGGGCTATGCTTGGGGTCTGGAAGGCGGTAAGGGCTAGAGTCTACCTGAATGGATGCTGGGGTATAGACCTATATGCAGCCAAAGACGATTCTTCTGAGTATGAGCTTGTGAAAACTGGACCGTACTCACGCTGTATGCACCCCATATATGGCGGCCAAATGCACCTTGCGTGGGCAACAGCCCTTGCATTTCAGGCTTGGCCGTTCGCTGTGTTTGCGCTTCTAGTTTGCTGGCAGAACTATATGCGGGCCAGCACAGAAGAGGCTCACTTGGAGAATCTGTTTGGGGACACGTACTCGACCTACAAAAACGAGACAAACCGCCGTTTCGGGTGGCTCTATTGAGCTGTCGGAGTATTCGTTTACGGGCGCCGTGAAAGGCGTCGTCTTCTACCAGCTAGAGGCGGGACCCGGTCGATGGCGCGCTCGTCATCCTCCGAGCGGCCACGTCCCGGACGGCGAAGGCCTTCGGCGATGGGCTTCGATTGGGAGTTCGGTGCGGACGCCGCTGCCGCGCGGCGGCCCAAGTATGGCACGAGGCGATGCAGCCACGCTCGACGGGTCGTCGGTTCTCTCTTGTTCAAGTCCATCACCGCCAGCGCTACTCGGCGCGCAGGACCTCCATAGGAGGGATCCGCGTCGCCCGGCGCGCCGGCACGTAGCCGGCCAAAAGGGCCGCGGCGACCAGCGCGAACGGCGCCGCGATGAACGTCACGAGGTCGTCGGTGGCTATGCCGTACAGGAAGCTCTCCAGGATGCGGCTGGACGCAGCGGCCGCGGCGAGGCCGATGACAGTGCCAGCGGACACCAGCGCCGCACCCTGCCGGATCACCAGCACCAGGACGTCGCCGCGCTGCGCGCCGAGCGCCATCCGGATCGCGATCTCTCCCCGTCTCTGCGCGACGTTGTAGTTGAGCAAGCCGTAGACGCCGAACGCGGCCAGGAAGAAGGCGAGCGCAGCGAAACACCCGACCAGCACGGCGTAGAAGCGGGGCTCGGCGATCCGGGACGACAGCAGCGCGTCCATGGTCATCACGTACTCGGCCGCTACGCCGGGGCGCGTCCCAGCCACCGCCTCGCACAGGAACGGGGCCGCCGCGGCCGGATCGCCCCTGGTCCGCACCGCAACGAGCGGAAAATTGAGGGCGAATTGCGGCGCTGCGCCGATCTGCCGCACGGGCGCGAACGCCTCGGCACCCTGTCCCGTGACCGAAAGGCACCAGTACGTGACGTCCGCCACGACGCCGATGACCTCCCACGGTACGTCGTCACCACCGGAATCGATCGAGCCCGCACCGACGAAGCGCACCCGCTGGCCGACGGCCGGCGCACCGCCCAGCACCTCGCGCGCGAACGTCTCGTTGACCACGAGAACCCGCGGAGCGCCGGCCCCGTCTCGGCGCGTGAACAGGCGTCCGCTCACGAGCCGCAGCCGCAGCACGTCGAAGTAGCCGGGGGTGACGATGTGCAGCAGAGTCCCGAGCGACTCGCTCGGATCGTCGGGAACCGAGCGGCCGGGTACATGCACCCGTTGCTGCACGGAGCCGCTACTGGCGAGCGGAAGGTGTGACGTCACCCCGACCGCCTCGACGTCCGGAAGTCGCGCCAACCCGTCCATTGTCTCGTCGAGTTCGGTGTAGAAGCGCCTTCTTGATGCTTCCTCCTCGACGCGGTCCTCCGCGGTCGCCCATCCCGCACTGAAGGTGGACGGGCGACGCGCGCTGGCCGTAATCACGTTGGTCGGGTCGTAACCGCGATCGACCGTCACGAGCGTGACGAAGCTGCGCAGTAGCAGGACCGCGCCTATCAGCAGCACCAGCGCCAGCGCCACCTGCGACGCCGCCAGCACCGCACGCGCCCGGTTGGCGCGCAGCAGCCCGAAGCCGCCGGTGGACCGCGCGCCGCTCTCCACGAGGGTGCGGAGCAGTCGGCTCCCGGACCACTGGAAGGCCGGCACGGCGCCGGACGCCAGCCCGACCACCATCGACAGCCCGAACGTGAAGGCGAGCACCACGCCGTCGAGGCTCGCCTCGTCGAGCCGCACGATGTCGCCCGGCACCAGCGCCGGCACACCGCGGAACACGACGACCGCGGCCGCGAGCCCCAGCGCGCCGCCGCCCAGGCTCAGCACCATGCTCTCGGTCAGGAGCTGGCGCACGAGCCGGCCTCGGCCGGCGCCCAGCGCCGCGCAGACCGCCAACGTGCGTTGGCGACTCACTCCGCGTGCCAGCAGCAATCCGGCCACGTTGATGCAGGCGATCAGCAGGACGAGCGCGGTGGCCGCGGTCAGCGCGGCCAGGGCGGGACGGTAGTCGCCGACCATCTCCTCCCGGAGCGGGATCACCCGGACGCGGTTCTGCGAATCGCCGGAAGGGCGTCCACTCGCGCCCCCGGTCGCGAGCCGGTCGGCGGCGCCTTCCATGCGCTGCAGGATGGCGCGGACCTCGGTGGCGGCCTGCCCCGCCGAGACTCCCTCACGGAGCCGTCCCAGCACGACGACGGTTGCCGCGTCGGGAGGCAGCACGAAGGGTGTCCAGACCTCCTCCCGGGGGCTCGGAAAGTAGAAACCCTCCGCAAGCACGCCCACCACGGTGCGACGCTCGCCGTGGACATCCACGACCGTGCCGACGACGTCCGGGTTCGCGCCGAAGCGCCGGGTCCAGGCGCCGTGGCTCAGCAGCACGACCCCGTCGGCGCCCCGTTGCGCTTCCTCGTCGGTGAAGAGCCGGCCGAGCCGCGGGGTCGCCCCGAGCAGCCGCAACAGCGCCGGCGAGACCGCCATGCCCCATGGTCTTGCGTCATCCGGGCTCGTCCATCGAAAGATGGCGCCCTCATGCGCGGCGAGCTGCTCGAACGACTCGGCCTCGTCCTCCACCTGCGCCATCGCGCGGACGCTGAGGTACACGGGCGCTCCCGGCATCTGTCGGGGCTCTTGGCCGACGCGTACGATGCGCTCGCCGTCCGGGTACGGCAGGGGACGGATCAGCATCCCGTAGACGATGCCGAACATCGCCGTGTTGGCGCCGATTCCCAGCGCGAGCACGACCATCACCGTGGCCGTGAAGCCAGGACTCCGTCTCAGCCCACGGACGGCATGGCGCACGTCCCGACCCAACTCGTCGAGCCAGCGCCAGCCCCAGACGTCGCGCGTCCTTTCGCGGATCAGCGTCCCGTTGCCCAGCTTGCGCCGCGCCGCGCGTAGGGCGTCGGCTGGCGGCACGCCGACGTCACGCTGCCGCTCCCGTTCCAGCTCCAGGAACTCTTCCTGGAGGTCCGCCTCCGCTTGGCGGCGGCCGAGGTACGACACCACCCTGTACAGCCACAACGGCCACTTCATGGCGCCACCTCGTTCACTTCCCCGCTTCGGCCGGCCGCAAGACACGCTCCACCGCCTCGACCATGCGCTCCCACTTCGTCGCTTCCCGCACGAGTTGCCGGCGGCCCGCCTCCGTGAGGGGCCTTGACTCTGGCCTCCCCGCGCGGTCCACAGAGGGCCCTTGCCCGACGAATGCCGAAACATCGGCCCCGCGCCACCGGCCGGCAACCCACACATCCTCTCGTGTGCCGTGAGCGCGGATATCCCGACGGAGCGAACCGGTCTCAGCCGAATATCGTGACAGCCAGCCACCCGAAGAACGCGGCGTTGACCGCCAACAGCACCATGCCCAACTCCCTGTAGTTCCGTCGGGTTGCAGCTGCGGCCACGAGATACACACCGACCGGAAACAAACCCCACACGAAAAAGCGCGGTGTCAACGCGAGGTACACCGAAGTCGGGCCGACTAGAGCCGCAGCCACCAGGAGCGGCCTTGGATGTCCGCGGGCGAGCCCGAACGAGGCCGCCAGCACGCTCAGCCCCACCGCCGGCCAGAAGAGCAAGACAGGCCACGAATCAAGCAAGTCAACCATTCGCCGACCCACCGCCGTTCAGTACCAGCAACACCCCGGGAGCCTCGTCGTCTGGGATGTCCGCCGACCAACCGTACGCAGCAGCTATAGCGGCGTCAAGCAGCCCGTGGCGAAAGTCAGGGATCCAGCCTGGTCCGGGGGCGATCGATTCCCGTACACTGAAGACCCATGGCGATGGGCAAGAGACCGACAGCACGACCGGGGGCGCCGCTCTGGGTGACGACGGCGGATCTGCCGACGAACGCGGGCCATCCCTTCTTCGAGCATCTGAATCGGGTCCTGGACGAGGCCGGCTTCGACGCCTACGTCGAAGAGCTGTGCGCGGAGTTCTACGCGGCGCGGATGGGGCGGCCAAGCCTGCGTCCTGGGCGGTATTTCCGGATGCTGTTGATCGGCTACTTCGAGGGCATCTCTTCGGAGCGCGGGATCGCGTGGCGGGTGGCTGACTCTCTGAGCCTGCGGTCATTCCTGGACCTGGATGTGACCGAGTCGTCGCCGGACCACTCGACGCTGTCGCGGACGCGTCGTCTGATCGACGTGGAGACGCACGAGGCGGTCTTCACGTGGGTTCTCGAGCGGGTGTCGGCGGCGGGTCTGGTGCGTGGGAAGACGGTCGGGGTCGATGCGACGACGCTGGAAGCGAACGCGGCGATGCGGAGCATCGAGCGTCGGGACACGGGCGAATCCCACGAAGCGTTCATTCGGCGTTTGGCGGACGCGTCGGGGATGGAGACGCCGACGCGTGCCGAGTTGGCTCGGTTCGACCGGTCGCGGAAGGACAAGAAGACGTCGAACAAGGACTGGAAATCGCCGCACGACCCGGACGCGAAGATCGCGAAGATGAAGGACGGCCGGACGCACTTGGCGTACAAGGCCGAGCACGGGGTCGACATGGACACGGGGGCCATCGTGTCGGTGACGGTGCAGGATGCCTGCGAGGGCGATACGGCGACGCTGCCGGCGACGCTGACCATGGCGGCCGAGCAGGTGGAGTTGGTGCAGCCGGAAGGTCCGGGGGTCGAAGAGGTGGTGGCCGACAAGGGGTACCACAGCGACGCGATGCTGGTGGGGCTCGGCGAGGTTGGGGTTCGGAGTCACGTATCGGAGCCGGAGCGCGGCCGGCGCTGCTGGCAAGACAAGAAGACGGGCGAGACGCCGCCGGAGAAGCGCGCTGCGCAGAAGGCGTTGTATGCCAACCGCCGTCGCGTTCGCGGGCGGCGGGGTCGTCGCCTGCAACGCTGCCGGGGCGAGGTGGTGGAGCGAACGTTCGCGCACATGTACGAGACGGGGGGCATGCGTCGCGTGTGGGTGCGCGGTCACGAGAATGTTCGCAAGCGGGTGCTGATTCAGGCGGCCGCCTGCAACATCGGGCTGCTGCTGCGCCACCAGACCGGCATCGGTACGCCCCGGAGCCTGCAGGGGCGGGCTCTTTCGGCGATTTTTCGCCTGATCGGCCGTCTGATCGACCGCTGGGGGCGTCTGAGGCGCGCTTGGGGGGTTCAGATCGACACCGACGGCGCTCGTCGGCTCAATTGCTCATCGCCAAGCTGCCTGAACAGCAGGGCTCAGCGAACACACTTCTTCCACGGGCTGCAAGGGCCGTGCCCATCGGCGAGCCACTGCGGCTGAGCGTTGTAGAGGATTCGTCAACGTCCGACCAGCCGCTGAGCTTCCAGGGCTTCCGATGAAAGCCACCTATAACCTGTTGAAAATAAAGTCTCTTACGGCTTCATGCGAAGGTCGTTCCCCTCGCCGTACCCCTCGTCTCGAAACGGACCCGACGCGGACAAATTGCACCGTTTCCCAAGTTCCCAGGTTCCCAGTTTGGGCTGGTCCGAACGAAAGGCGTGTTCGCCTCACACCAAGGGCATCTCTAAGGTTCATCGGGAAAGTCAGAGCCGCTGCGTACGCGGTCATCGGTGCCGGCTTGGATCAGGACAGCAACAACCTCCCGGTGGCCCGCCGACGCGGCGAACTGCAATGGGGACCAGCCGTCCTGATCCCGATCGAGGTTCAAATCCGCGTTCCATTGCCGCTCTCCCGCTAGTGCGGAGACGCCCAACGTCATGAAAAACGTGATCAGTTCGGCGAGCACACCCGACCCCGATACATCGTAGTCTGCGCGTGAATTCAAGTCGGCACCGGCCTCTATCAACACCATCACGGCTCCCGCGTGCCCTACTCGCGCGGCCACGTGCAAAGGAGACAGGTACAGGCCGTCGGTCGTCGTCCAGGGATAGTACCGTCGCATGTTCGGGTCCGCTCCGGCTCGGAGCAGGGCTGTCATCAGCTTGATGTGACCGTTTCGAGTGGCTTCATGAAGGACGCCTCTGCTGTCGGCTCCCGCTTCCAGCAACGCAACCACCACATCAGCATGACCTCTTCCCGCTGCCACGCCGAGAGCGCTGTCCTGTCGCGATGGGTCCGTATCATAGAAACGGGCGCGGGCGTTTGGATCGGCTCCGGCGTCTAGCAGGGCGACCACCACGCCGACGTGGCCACCCCGGGCGGCGGCCGCCAGCCCGTCCGAGGGGTTAGCCCCGGCCTTGACGAGGGCTGCCACCACATCGGCATGACCTCTCGCCGCAGCCGTGAAAAGAGCGCGGTCGTGCTGCCGACCGGCGTTGGGGTCCGCTCCGGCGTCTAGCAGGGCGACCACCACGCCGACGTGGCCACCCCGGGCGGCGGCCGCTAGCCGACCGGCGTTGGGGTCTGCGCCGGCTTCCAGCAGAGCGACCACCACGCCGACATGGCCAGCCCTCGCGGCGGCCGCTAGCCCATCCGAGGGGTCAACTCCGGCGTCGATGAGGGCCATCACCACATCGGCATGACCATTCGCCGAAGCTGCGCGGAGAGCGCGGTCTTCTTGCCGCCAACCGGCGTTGGGGTCTGCGCCGGCTTCCAGCAGAGCGACCACCACGCCGACATGGCCAGCCCTGGCGGCGGCCACTAGCCCGTCCGAGGGGTCAGCTCCGGCGTCGATGAGGGCCATCACTACATCGGCATGACCATTCGCCGAAGCTGCGCGGAGAGCGCGGTCTTCTTGCCGCCAACCGGCGTTGGGGTCTGCGCCGGCTTCCAGTAGAACCAGCACCACATCGGTGTGACCATTCGCCGAAGCCACGTGAAGAACGGTGTCTCCCAACCGAATGTTAGGGTCTGCGCCGGCTTCTAGTAGGGCCACCACCATCTCCGTGTCGCCATGCACCGAGGCCACAGAAAGAGAACCCCTGGTGGGGTCTGCGCCGGCTTCCAGCAGGCGAACCACCATCTCGGTGTCCCGGTTTTCGGCCGCAGCCGCCAGGATCGCCGAGGAGTCGGCCCCGGCCTTGACAAGAGCGAACACCACCTCGGTATGGCCATTCGCTGAAGCCAAGTCAAGAGCTCTTGTCCGCCACCCGGCATCGGGGTTGACTCCAGCATCCAGCAGGGCGAGCACGATCTGGGTCTGGCCATTCCCGGCTGCAGTACGCAACACGTCCTCTGCCGTGCGGGAAGAGGGATCTACATCCGACGCCATCAGCGCAGCGACCTTGGCGGTGTCACCGATTCCAGCGGCGGTCCGCAATTCTTCCCAAGGTCGAGCCGCGCATCCGGAAAGCAAAGAGAGCAATGTCACGAGGATCAACGAGACGCCACCGAGGTGCCGAACCAGAGTCGGCAGGGTCGTGCGTAGTACCACCCACGGTGCTGCCCCTTCCAGGATGGAAGAATTCAAGGGGAGCGACCCGGCGCGGCAGGTGTGACGGAGGAACACCCGGCGGGATCGCAAAACGGCAGTTTTGCGGTGGGTCGCTCCCCGTCTCATCCCTGACCCCTTTCCTGACCCCATGTGCGTCTCGTGGATGTGGACTTTGGTCAATGGAATCAGGGGTTTCGAGGAGACAAGGTGTGATCCGGGGTGTGACTGGCGGTGTGACTGGGGCTGTAACTTGATCACGGAGTTCCAGTTACCCCCGATCGCGGCCCCAACTGGTGTAATCTTCGCCATCGTCCCGGTGTGATCAGGCGGCCGGGTGGATCACAGTCCCCGTTCAGCGCCTCTCCGTCTCCCCGCCTGTAGATTTTGGTCCGCAGCCCCGCACCCGATCAAGTCCGCATCCCGCTCGACGCCGCCTCGGTCCGCGTGGGTTCGACGGCATGGCGGTCAGCGCCGGTGTCCTCGGCATGGGCTCGCCGGCAGTCAAGGTCCCGGCCTTGGTCAGGCCGGAAGCTCGCTTCCGGCAACAAGTGCACAGACCACGCCGGGGGCTGGTGCGTCACCCGCAGGGCCGGAACGAACGTGGAGGAGCCGCGCGAGCGGCTTGACGTGCCGGCCCTCGGCGTGGTTCCCCGTCGCTCGCTGACGACCGCGGCCAGCCGCCTCGTCAACCGGCCCGGGTCAGCCAATCTTCCGGCACTCTCGAAGACCGCCACGTCCGTCCGGTCGTGATCAGCGGCTTCGGCCCGCGAGCCTCGGCCGCGCCGGTCTTCAGGGCGGCGCAGCGGGCGATGGCTCCGTTCAGGCCGCCATAGGCGGCCAGCGCCGCGTGGTCGACCTTCGTGATGGCCGCCCGGATCGACTCGACCTCTTCCTCGTGACGCGCCTGCTCGCACACCCGCGCGGCTGTCTCGTCCCGGTCCGCCACCGACGCCAGCGGCTCCCGCGTCCAGCGGTCGAGCACCCGGCCCGCCGCCGCCAGACGAACCGGGTCGCGTCCGACGACAACGACCTCGACCGAGCGGCCGGCCGCGGCCAGCGCCGTCCACAGCGCCGCATGCTGCGCGCCCCACGTGCGGACCGCGCGCTCGGTATCCTCCCACACTTGGACGAAGACGAACGCCGCCCGCTCGCGCTCGACCGCCACCGGCAGGTTGTGCGGGAATTACCGGAACCGTCCGCCGAGCGCCCCCCGGTAGAGACGGCGCGGCAGCAACTCCTTGGCGATCCCCGCCGCGGTCAGCGCGTTCACCTTCTCGTCCTCGGTCGGGAGCCACGGCGCGTGCGCGTGTTCGAGCACGTAGTCGAGCGACAGCAGACGGCGCAGGACGACCTCGAACGCGGCGGGCCGGCGATGCCGGACGTGCTCGGCGTCGATCACGCCGTAGAGTCTCCGCGCCGCGATCCGGCAGACTCGGAGCCGGGACCCGTTCCACGGCTCCTCGACCGCGTACTTGCGGCACCGGCGGACGAAGCGGTGGGCGAGGGCCGGATTCATCCGGCCGATGAAGGCGAGGTACTGGGAGCGGAGGAACACGCCGCTGTGCAGGCAGACCAGCGCCAGCCACTCGGCCTCGCGCCGGGTCCAGCCGACCCGAACGAGAGCGTCCGCCCGGTCCCGAAGATGGGCGACCATCAGTCGGTGCTCCCCAGTACCGTCGACGACGTAGGCGGTCCAGTCGTCCATCAACTGCCGGCGACGCTCGAACAGGTCCGACCGTGCATAGGCCGCCTCGACCTTGTTCTGGACGACATGGGCCAGCGCCGCCTCGACGACCTCGCGCGGATGGTTCGTCTCCTCGGCAGCCCAGTCCCGGAAGGTGGAGCGGAAGCCGTGAGGAACGGCGGGGATCTCCAGCGTCCTGAGCAGTCCCGACAGGGCCGTGTCGTTGATCCGCTTGCCGCGGGCGCTCGGGAACACCAGCGGCCCGCCGTTGCCGGCCGCCCGCGCCGCGTCGAGGATCTGTTCGGCGCGGCGCGTCAGCGGCACCCGGTGCTCGCGCTTCGCCTTGGTCCGCGTGGCCGGGACGGTCCACACGTGGTCCGCCGTGTCCATCTCGTCCCATCGTGCGCCGCGCACCTCGCCCGACCGTGCCGCGGTGAGCACCAGAAACTCGAATGCCAACTTGACGGCCGGGATCACCTTCGACGCTCGGACCTTCGCGACGGCCGCCGCCGTGTCCCGGTGCGGCAGCGCCCGCATGTGCTGGACGAGATCCTGCTGCGGGCCGAGCACCGGCCCGATGCGGCTGCACGGGTTGTCGTCGCGGTAGTTCAGCGCGACGGCGTACTCCATGACCGTGCTGATACGTTGGCGGACCCTCCGCGCCGTCGCCGGCCGTTCATGCCAAACGGTCCGCAGCGTCTCGACGCCTACGAGGCGATGGAGGCGCAGGCCGACCCGCTGGACCCGACCACGGGGTTCTTCCTGCACCGCTTCGTCGTCGACCACTACTCGCGCCGGCAGGGCACGGTCCGCGAGTACTGGGAGCGGTCGCTGTGGTTCCTGACGCCGGAGGTCGCCAACGCCGCCTACGCCGAGCAGGCCGAGCAGGTGGCCGCGACCGCCGTCGGGCTGGCCGGCGAGGAGCGGCACGTCGAGGACGTGTCGGTGCGCATCCTCCCGCAGCCGGCCGAGCCGCACGGCGCGGCGGCGACCTTCGACCTGGTGCGGATGCGCGGCGGCGAGGAGCTGGCCCGCGAGTCCTGGTCGGTCTCGATGCGCTTCTCGTTCCTGCCGCAGATACCGGCCGAGCTGGTCGTCCGCAACCCGATGGGGATCGTGATCTCGTTCCTGCAGGGCGACCGCATCGTCACGAGCGCGGAGGGCGAACGATGATCCCGCACCTGTCGGACCGCGCGGCGGCGCTGGGGGCGCTCGGCTGGCGGGGCCGCGACGCCGAGTGGCTCGCGCTGGTCTGCCTGCACAGCGAGCTGTTCCTCCGCGCGCGCAGTACCTCGCCTTCCTCGGCCGCTCGCATCCCGAGCTGGCCCGCCGCTTCGTCCGGCGCTGCGGCGCCGCGGCGGTCGAGGAGACCTGGAACGGCACCCAATGGCGGCTGTGCCGGATCGGCTCCCGCCGCCTCTACCGGACGCTGGGGGCCGAGCACGTCCGGCACCGGCGCGAGGCGACGCCGGAGGTGGCGCTGCGGCGACTGCTGTCGCTCGACTACGTGCTCGACCACCTCGGGGAGCCGTGGCTGCCGACCGAGACGGAGAAGGTCGCGGCGCTGACCGCGGCGGGCGTCCCGCGCCACGTGCTGCCGGGCCGCTTGTACGTGGGCGCGGACAGCTCGCGGCGGCGGCACTTCGTCCACAAGCTCCCGGTCGCCCTCGACAATCGGCGGGCGACGTTCGTCTTCGTCCAGGCCGAGGACGCGACCGAGGCCGGGGTGCGGACGTGGGGCGCGCAGCACGCCGGGGTGTGGGCGGCGCTCGGGGCCGCCGGACGCGCCGTCGAGATCGTCGTCGTCGGCCGCGACCCGGTGCCGCTCGACGCCGCCGGACGGGTGCTCGACGGCTGGGTGCGCGCGCCGCGGACGGCCGGCACGGAAACGGACGCGGATGCCGAGCTCGAGACGATCCGCCAGGCCGTCACGGCCGGCGACCTCGCCAAGCTCGACCGCTGGGGCGGCCTCAACGGCGCCCTGGCCCGGATGCGCGAGCTGGCCCGCACGGCCGGGGCCGGACGCGCCGCGCCGGCGGTCGCCAGCGGCCGGACGTGGCGCTCGCGGAGAGTGCCGGAATGATGCGCCTGCTGGCCGCGCTCGCCGCCGCCGCCGCCGCCCGCCTCTGGTGGCCCTTCCCGGCACCGGGCGCCGACCCGGTCGCCGACCTGATCGCGCTGCACTCGCCGCGCCTGCACGCCGCCATGCACGTCTGGCACTACCTCGCGCCCGCCGTCGCCGTCGTCATGGCCGGCTCGGTCGCGGTCGCGGTCGGCCGCGTCTGGCTCGCCGGTGCTCGGCGCGGCCGGGTCGTCGGCACACTCCCCGCGTGGCCGATCAAGGCGGCCGATCCGGCTCCGGCGCTGGTGGTCGGCGAGCTGCACCATCCGGTCGCCGAGCGGGAGGTCGCCGCGCCCGACTGGCTCGTCATCCCGGAGCTGGGCCTCTACACCGGCATCCTCATCTGCGGCGCCGTCGGCTCGGGCAAGACATCGGCCTGCATGCGCCCGTTCGCCCGCCAGCTCCTCGGCTGGCAGGCGGACGACCCGCGCTGGCGCATCGCGGGCCTCGTGCTCGAAGTCAAGGGCGACTTCTGCCACCAGGTGCGCAGCATCCTCGAAGACGCCGGGCGCGGCGGCGACTACATCGAGCTGGGCCTCGGCGGGCGCTGGCAGTGGAACCCGCTGGGCGACGGCGAGCTGGACTCCTACTCGCTCGCCTACACCGTCGCCAGCCTCATCAACCAGCTCTTCGGCCGCTCGAAGGAGCCGTTCTGGCAACAGGCCTACGTCAACCTCGTGCGCTGGATCATCGAGCTGCACCGCATGTCGCCGGCCCGCTGGGTGACGCTCCGCGACGTGTACCAGTGCGCACTCGACCCGAAGCGCATCGAGCGCAAGATCGCCGAGGTCGCATCGCGCGTCGAGCCGCCGGGGGCGGTCCGCGTCCCGATGGCCGCGCTGGCCTCGCACGGCGACGAGCTGGCGGCCTGCGCCTGGAAGACGGCCGGCGGCGCGGCCCGCGCGCCGGACGATGCGGCGCTGCGCCAGCAGCTCGGCAAGCTCGGGGTGGCGTTCGAGGTCGAGCCGCCCGCCGCCGGCGACCCGGCCCGCCGCGAGCGGCTCGACGCCATCCGGCGCTGGCACGTCCAGGACTGGCAGGCGCTCGACCCGAAGCCGCGCTCCAGCATCATCGAGGGCCTCAGCGTCTTCCTCTCCGTCTTCGACCTGCCGGAGGTGGCCGCGGTCTTCTGCCCGCCCAGGCCGCCCGACCCGGAGCGTGAGGCGCCGCCCGACGCGCCGGCCGCCGAGCTGGCCCCGGTCGTCCGGCCCCTGCCGCCGCTCGACGAGGTGATCGACGCCGGCAAGGTCCTGTGCCTGAACATGCCGGCCGGCACCAACCCGGCGCTCTCCCGCGCCGTCGGCGTCCTGCTCAAGCAGGCGTGGCTCCAGACCCTGCTGCGCCGCCCCGCCGAGATGGCCCGCCGGCCCGGGCGCAGCTTCCGCCCCGCCGTCTTCCTGTGCGACGAGTACCAGACCTTCGCCACCGTCGGCGAGGACGACCCGGCCGGCGACGAGAAGGCCTTCGCCCTCACCCGCCAGTCGCGCCTGATCCCCATCGTCGCCACGCAGTCGATCTCGTCGCTGCGCGCCGTGCTGGGCCAGTCCGAGGCGTGGCGGGCGCTGCTCCAGACCCTGCGCACCCGCATCTTCCTCTCGCTGGCCGACGACTCGTCGATCCAGATCGCGAGCGCGTTGTGCGGGCAGGTGCCGAAGATGAAGGCTTCCTACAGCGTCTCGGAACAGACCTCGCAGGCTACCGCGTCCTTGCTCTCCGGCGCGCCCGGCGGCGGGACCGGCAGCCTCAGCGCAAGCAAGTCGTTCAGCGAACGCCGCGAGCCGCTGTTCCATCCGCGCGACTTCGCCCTGCTCGGCAACTGCCAGGCCATCGTCCTGCCCTACGACGGCAGGCGCGCGCTCGATGCCCGGCGCTGCTACCTCAAGCCCGACTTCCTCCCGCCCGACCGTTCCTACTGGCGCGCCCGCGAGGACGGAGACCTGTAGATGGAGCTGACCGTCACGGACCTCAAGCCGTTCCTGCCGGGACTCGAAGCCGCGCTCGACGACGAGACCGTCTCCGAGATCATGATCAACGAGCCCGGCACGGCCTTCGTCGAGCGGGCCGGCCGCATGGCGGCGCTCGACGCGCCGGCGCTGACGGCCGAGGCGGTGGCGCGGGCCGCCGTCCAGATCGCCCGGCCGCTCGGCAGGGACCCGCATACCGAGCCGGTCATCGACGCCCGTCTGGCGGACGGCTCGCGGGTCGCCATCTGCGGCCCGCCGGTCGCGCCGACGGCCGCCATCACCATCCGCCGCTTCGGCGGCCGGGCCTTCACCGTCGGCGAGCTGACCGCGAGCGGCTCGCTGCCGGCGTCGGTGGCCGACGAGACCGCAAGCGTGCTCCGGCGCGGGCGCAACGTCCTGATCTCCGGCGGCACCGGCTCGGGCAAGACGACGCTGCTCAACGCACTGGTGTCTCTGCTGCCGGCCGCCGGCCGCGTCGTCTCCATCGAGGACACGCTGGAGCTGCGGCTGCGGCGCGCCAACTGCGTCCGCTTCGAGGCGCGCGGGCTCGGCGGCCAGGGCGTCACGATCCGCGACCTCGTGCGCCACGCCCTGCGCCACCGGCCCGACCACATCGTCGTCGGCGAGGTCCGCGGGGCCGAGGCCGCCGACCTGCTCCAGGCGCTCAACACCGGCCACGGCGGCTCGCTCGCCACCGTCCACGCGAACCACGCCGAAGCCGCGCTCTCGCGCCTGGCCACCTGCGCCATGCAGGCCTCCGACGCGCTGCCGTGGGCGGTCGTCTGGCGCGGCGTGGTCGACGGCATCGAGGCCGTCATTCACCAGACCCGCACGCCCGAAGGCGTCCGCCGCGTCGAACAGATGGTCCGCCTCCGCGACTACGACGCCGCCGAGAACCGCTGGGTCGTCGACACCGTCTGGCCGGCGGGAGCGGACACCGTGTCCGTCGCCGGCAACCCCGCGAAGGCCGGGCGCCCCGCACGGCGACGGAGGCGGCGGCGACGGTGACCTGGGTGCCGAGCGCGTCGGCGAGGCAGAGCCCGAAGGGAGGACCGCATGAGCAAGCACAGCGAGGACGGCCGGAACGACACCGGGTCGCCGGTCAGCGTGAACACGCGGGAGCAGTTCGACGAGGCGCTCGGAGCGCTGTTCCGCACGGGCCGGCCCATCGAGGCGCCGTCGCTGGACGCCCTGGCCGGGTGGGACGTCGACCTCGAAGACGACGAGGGCGGCATCGAGGAGGACCGGTGATGGCCAGGGGGCGCGAGAGGGCCGACGAGTACCACCAGCAGTTCGCCGAGCGCATCATCCAGGCGCTCAAGCAAGGCGCCGCCCCCTGGCAGAAACCGTGGAAGCCCGGCGTGCGCATCCTGCCCCACAACTTCGGCAGCGGGCGCGACTACCGCGGCGGCAACGCCATGTTCCTGACCATGCACGCGCTCGACCGCGGCTACGCCGACCCGCG